>OY969577.1:0-2486370 GCA_963701235.1 Candidatus Dormiibacterota bacterium | reverse complement strand
CACCGCCTCCCGGTATCTGCAGCCGAAATATGCGCTTGCCCGCGTCCAAATCACTCAAAACAATCTCCCTACCTACCAGGCGTAGGCTTCAGGTGCTGGTCCGCCGGGTCCGGGGAAGATCTGGTCCAGCTGCTCCAAATCGCTCTTGTTGAGTCGGGTAGCAGTTGCCTCGTTGGCAGAGTCCAGTTGCTCGATGGTGCGCGGTCCGATGATCGGGGCCGCCACACCTTCCTGATGCAGCAGCCATCCCAGCGCGACGAGGGCGGGTTCGTCCTCCCGATCGCGGCAGAATGCCTCATAAGCCTGGAGCTGGGGTCGCAACTTTTGCACCCGGTCCTGGTTGTGCTGTTCGGAGCGCCGACCCTCTTGCTGCTTCTGCAGGGCGCCTCCAAGAATCCCTGATGCCAATGGACTCCAAGGGATCAGCCCCAGGCCATAGTCCCGGCAGGCGGGCAGGACCTCCAGTTCGACCTCGCGGGTGAGCAGGTTGTAGAGCGACTGCTCGCTGATCAGGCCCATGTAGTTGCGCTGCCGAGCCAGCTCCTGAGCCTTGGCGATGTGCCAGCCCGCGAAGTTGGAGGAGCCCGTGTAGATCACCTTCCCCTGCTGCCGCAGGACCTCGAAGGCCTCCCAGATTTCTTCGAACGGAGTCTCGCGGTCGATGTGGTGCATCTGGTAGAGGTCGAGGTGATCGGTCTGGAGCCGGGTCAGTGAGGCCTCGCAGGCCTGACGGATGTTGCGCGCCGAGAGTTTCCCGGCGTTGGGCCAGTCGCTGCTGCTGGCGTAGAGCTTGGTCGCCAGCACCACCTTCTCGCGGCGCTCACCGCCCCGGGCAAACCACCGGCCAATGATCTCCTCGGTCAAGCCAAAATGGATCGAGCGACCATAGGCGTTGGCGGTGTCAAAGAAGTTGATCCCCAGCTCCAGGGCGCGATCCATGATGCGGTGGGCCTCCTGCTCGGAGGCCAGGGTGCCGAAGTTCATGGTTCCTAAGCAGAGTTGGCTGACGAGCAGACCGGAGCGTCCCAGATGGGTGTACTTCAAAGTGGCGATACCTCAGGCAATGGAGCCGCGCCCGTCGGCGTCTGGGCCGGGGACGGCTCGCAGTGGGAAGAACTAGCGACCATTATCAGGTGACCGCGGTCCCTGCTCCAAGTTTGATATGAGCGGGTTACCGCGGCGGCCGGCGACACCTGGCACTGCCTCTGGCTAGCGGCTCAGGTAGGGCTGGTTCTCCGATTGCGCCACGCCCAGCCTAGTAGGGCCACGCCGACCACCAGGCAGACGCAGCCGATGCCAAGCCACAGTCCCTGTCCGGTCATGAAGGAACCGCCTATCAGGTTGGCACCCTGACCGATCCAGACGATTCCCACCAAACAGAGGACAACGCCGGCAACGCCCCGAGTCAAGATACCCGTCTCCCAACAACCGACTCCGCGGGGCCAGTGTAGCCCCAGCGCGACCCGGGCCCTGATCTTCCTCGAGGAATCGATCGGCTGGCCGCCGGGGCCTCGTCGAGCGGCAGCGGCTGAGCCTGGAGGACCGGTCCCAACAGTGGCTCGTGAGCCGCTGCTACCGACCACGTGTCAGTGCCGGATGTGCCTCCGATCCCTCTTATATGTGAGAGCGCATGGCGGCTCGCCCCGGGCGAGTCGCGGCAAGGGCTAAGTTGCGGTGGCCGGCGCCGGCTGCACCGGCCGCCCAGCTGCCGACTGTTGACAATTCCCGCGCCCAGCTTCTAGATTGGGGCCCGGTTGCGCCGCCGTGGGGAGACCCGGTCGCTGGGACGACGACCGGGGCATGGGAGGGTTGCAGGTGGCCGATGCAGCGCCGGCGAGTGGAACCTCGAGCCCATCTCTGGGGCTGAAACCCAACAGCCTCAATCTGCGCCGGCTGATCTTCATCGGTCTGGCCTACTTCTCTTTGGCGCCGGTCATCTACCTAAACATGGGCTTCATGGAGTCGGACTCCGGGGGCCCGGTGATGCCCTTCCTCTTCATCCTCATCACCGTGGCCGTGCTCCCCACCGCGGTCAGCTTCGCTGTCATGAACAACCGCCGTCCCTCGGCCGGGAGCGGCTACACCTGGCTCTGGGAGAGCACCTATCCGGCGGTGGGTCTATGGCTGGGCTGGATGATGATCACCACCTATGTGGTGGTGGCGGCACTCTACCCAGCCGCCTTCGGTACCTTCTTTAATGCGCTGCTCTCCTACTTCCATCTCAGCGCCACCACCTGGACCGGGATTGGCGGTGGGGTGATCTCGATCCTCATCATCGGCTACCTCCAGCACAACAACATCAAGCTCTCCGCCACCGTGATCTCGGTGCTGATGGTGGTGGAAGCGACCTTTGTGGCCGCCCTGGCCATCGTCATCGTGGTCCAGGGCGGCGCCCTCGGTCATTTCAGCAGCAAGCCCTTCAACCCGGGTGCGGCGACGGCCGGCTTTGCCGGCCTCAGCCTGGCGGCAATCTTCGCCTTCCTCTCGATTGCCGGGGTGGACGGGATAGCCCCGGTGGCTGAGGAGTCGCACACCCCCCGGCGGCTGATCCCCCTGGCCACCATCCTGATGACCCTGATCGCGGGCGGATACTGGACTCTGGTCTCCTACGGATTCGCCATCTCGGTCCCGGTTTCGACGGTCGAGCACTACGTCTCCGCCGGCCAGCTGACGCCAGTGCTTCCCATCGCTCAGAAATACATCGGGGGCTGGGCGGTGCTGGTTCCGATCACCGGGTTCACGGCCGCCCTGGCCAGCTTCGGCGCCTCCCTGTATGCGGCCAGCCGGCTCACCTACGCGGTGGCTCGAGAGGGCTTTGTCTGGAAGTTCTTCGCGGGACTGCACCCGCGCTTTCGCACTCCCTGGCGGGCCGAGGTGGCAACCCTGGTGGTCGGCACCGTCGCCCTCTTCGCGGTTAGCTGGTGGCAGGGAGGGGTGGCACTCGCCTATGGCTACATCGGCGAGATCTTCGTCTTCTTTGTCCTCATCCTCTACATCTTCGTCAACGCCGCCAACATCATCTATCACGCTCGCTTTCGGCGCGCGGAGTTCAACTGGCTGACCAACGGGATCGTGCCCCTGCTGGGCATCGCTATCGATGGCTACATCCTCTACAAGGGGTTCTTCGCCACCGAGATATCGCTGCCCTTCGCCACCGGCAGCAGCATCGTCTGGTTCTCCTTGGCGTGGACGGTGCTGGGGATTCTCTGGACGCTCTGGTGGCGGCAGCGGCGCAAGCTCTCGGCCATCTCACTGTCGTCCGAGGTTTGAGCAGGGGCGGGCGGGACCGGCGGCCGGGCCGGGAAGTTGGGAATCCTCACACGAGTGAGGGATATCTGCAGGTGCCCGACGGTCGGGTGTGGTACTCGATCGCGGGGTTGGGGCGCGCAAAGACGCCACTGCTGTGTCTCCACGGCGGCCCCGGCATGCCCCACGATTACCTGGAGTCACTGGCGGACCTCAGCGACGAGCGCCCGGTCATCTTCTATGACCAGCTGGGATGCGGTCGCTCCCCGGCGCCTTCGGAGGAGCGCACCTGGACCATGCAGCGGTTCATCGACGAATTGGTCTCAGTTAGGGAAGGACTGGGGCTTGACGAGGTGGTGCTCTTCGGCAATTCCTGGGGCGGGACGCTGGCCCTCGTCTACACCCTCGACCACGCTCCCGGGCTCAAGGGTCTGATCCTCAGCAGCGCCCTGGTGAGTGCGTCACGGTGGGTGGAGGATGCTCAGAAGTTGAGGGCTGCGCTGCCCGCCGCGGTGCAGGAGGTGCTGGCCACTCACGAGCAGGGCGGGTTCTTCGGCTGCCCCGAGTACCAGGGCGCGGCGGCCGAGTTCTATCGCCGTCACCTCTGTCGTCTCTCGCCCTGGCCGACCTCTATCGAGCGAACCTTCGCTGGCATGGGTGGCGATGTCTACCTGGCGATGTGGGGGCCGAGCGAATTCGGTCCGGTTACGGGTGAGCTGGCCAGCCTCGAACTGGTGGATCGGCTGGGCGAGATCCGGGTTCCGACCCTGGTCACCGGAGGCCGCTTCGACGAGGCCACCCCCGAGCAAATGCAGATGCTGTCCGCTGCCATCGACGGTGCCGAGCTCGCCATCTTCGAGAGCAGCTCACACACTGCCTTCGTCGAAGAGCGGACTGCGTACATCAGCCGGCTCCGAGAGTTCCTGGCTCGGATCGACGAGTCCACCACCTCACCAATCGAGCCGGGCTCGCTGGCAGCGGGATGAGGCCGTGAGCCGCGAACACGTGATCGACCCCACCCTGATCCACCACGACTGGGATGAGAGCCTCGCCCCGATCCTCGAGGTGGAGTCCGGGGATGTGATCCACTACGACATCAAAGTCGCCGGCGATGGCCAGGTCAAACCGGGCGACCAATTCGAGGACGTCCAGATCGATTTCGACACCATGTACAACCTGAGCGGACCGGTTTCGGTGGTCGGGGCAATGCCAGGCGACACCCTGTGCGTCGAGGTGCTGGACCTGGTCCGCGGCACTTGGGGTTGGACGGCGATCCTGCCTGGCTTCGGGCTTCTCGCGGAAGACTTTCCCGCGGGATATGTGCGGACGTTCCGGCTCAGCTCTCCCGTCGGTGTTGAATTCTCGGCAGAAATCACGATTCCCTACCGACCCTTCCTCGGCACCATGGGTGTCAACCCCGGTGGCGGCGTTCGCCTCTCACCCTTCCCGCCTCAAGGCGGCGGGGGCAACATCGATAACCGCTACTTGGTCGCGGGCTCGCGTCTTTACCTGCCCGTCTTTCTGACTGGCGCACTGTTCTCCTGCGGCGATCCGCACGCGGTCCAGGGTGACGGCGAGGTCTGTGTGAGCGCGCTGGAGTCCCCGCTCCAAGCCAGCTTGCGACTCACCTTGCTCAAGCAGGCATCGGCAGCACCCGCGTTCTCTACCCCGGGAGTTGCGCCTTCGGGGGTGGAGTCACGGGGCGAGTACTGCACCATGGGGCTGGCACCGGATCTTATGGAGGGGGCCAAGCTGGCGACCAGGGCCATGATCTCCTGGTTAGGGTCGGAGCACGACCTCGCGCCGGCGGATGCCTACATGCTCTGCAGCCTCGCTGGCAACCTGCGGATCCTGGAGGTCGTAGATGCGGGGGTGTGGAACGTAGCTATGTGCATGCCCCTCTCGATCTTCTCCTAAGACGTCCGCGCGCCGACGAGGGTCCAAGCGCACCAAGGGCTGCGTGCCTTGTTCGACCGCCGATCCGCCTTCGCAGGTGGAGAGGGAGCAGGCCTTTCTCCAGTGGTGAGCAACCGACCAGCCTCGGTTGACACCCAGGCTCTCCGCTCTTAGTATCCAACCGTATCCAATGGGGCGGCTGGCGGCGCTGAGCGTCCCCTAGCTGCCGAGGAGGGGTCGAGTGAAGTTAGGCGCTGTCCCTGGTCCGCTCAAGACCAGTCCTCTGCTCCTGGCCGCAGCCATGCTGGCCCTGGTGACCACCGCCTGCGGTGCCGCCGTCGCTCGGCCGGCAGGACATTCGGGACCGACCGGAACTGTCACCTTCGCTCTGCCCCAGGACATCACCCCTAACTACATTTTCCCACTGGCCACCGGGGCCAATCTCACCAACGCCAACATCTACCAGTTCCAATACCTCATGTACCGGCCGCTCTACTGGTACGGGATCAATGGCAGCCCGACCGTCAACTACGCGCTCAGTCTCGCCAACAAACCGGTGTTCTCCAACGGCGACCAGCAAGTGACGGTCACCCTCAAGCACGACACCTGGTCCGACGGCCAGCCGGTCACCACCAGGGACGTGGAGTTCTGGCTCAACGAACTGATCGCCAACAAGACCAGTTGGGGCGCCTACGTTCCTGGCGACTTCCCCGACATCATCAGCAGCATGAGCTTCCCCAGTCCCTACAAGTTCGTGCTCACCTTCAACCGACCCTACAGCCCCAACTGGATTCTCTACGACGAATTCAGTCAAATTATTCCTCTTCCCCAGCACGCCTGGGACAAGACCTCCAGCTCGGCCCCGATCGGTAACTACGACCAGTCACCCACCACTGCTGTGCAGGTCTACAACTACCTGGCGGCCCAGGCCAGCACCCTCACCACCTACGGCAGCAATCCCCTCTGGCACGTTGTCGACGGGCCCTGGCTACTGCACGCCTACGCGCCTTCGACCGGGTACACGGTGCTCTACGCCAACAGCAGCTACACCGGACCGGGCAAGCCCAAGATCCATACCTTCGAAGAGATTCCCTTCACTAACGACGCGGCCGAGTTCGACGCCCTGCGCTCGGGAACCGTCGACTACGGCTACCTCCCCGAGGAAGATCTTGCCCAGAAGAGCTACTTCACCTCGCGCGGGTACACCTTCGCCCCATGGACTCCCTGGGGGATCAACTTCACCGCCTACAACTACACCAATCCCACCGCCGGACCGATATTCACGCAGCTCTACTTTCGGCAGGCGGTCCAACATCTGGTCAACCAGCAGCAGTACATAAGGCAAGTGCTGCACGGCTATGGCTACCCAACCTACGGCCCGATCCCACTTCGACCCAGCAGCCCCTACACCACCTCCTACGAGGCCGAGAATCACTACCCCTACTCGGTGGCCGCAGCCAAGACCCTCTTGCAGAGTCACGGCTGGCATCTGGTCCCCAACGGAACCAGCTACTGCGCCTCCCCGGGCACAGGCTCTACTCAATGCGGAGCCGGAATAGCCAAGGGCGCGGCCATGTCGTTCGTACTTCAGTACGATGCGGGCTCGGTCGTCGAGATGGTGGAGATGGAGGCGTTTCAGTCGTCGCTCTCGCTGGTCGGAATCCATCTGACTCTGACCAGCGCCCCGCAGAGCACGCTGATCGGTAACTACGAGACCTGCTCCAGCAGCACCCCCGCCGGCTGCAGCTGGGATATCAAGAGCCCCTCGCTGGGCAACTACGCATGGACGTTTTCACCCGACTACTACCCGACAGGCGACCAGATCTTCGAGACCGGTGCAGGGTTCGATGGCGGTGGCTACAGCAATGCCACCAACGACAGCAATATCCAGGCCACCCAGAGGCAACCGCAGAGCTCTCTCCTCTTCGCCTACGAGGACTACCTGGCTAGGGATCTCCCTGTGATCTGGATGCCCACCGGCTATTACCAGCTCTCGGTGATCAGCCCCAAGCTCCACGGTGTCCTGCCCCAAGACCCCAACTTGAACATCTATCCGCAGGATTGGAGCCTGAGCAAGTGAGGGGCCGCCCTCGACTCGGCGACCGAGCCGTCCCCCGAGCGCCAGGAGTCGCCTAGGGGACGCAAGCCTTCCCAGGGCGCGCCCGCCGAGTCAACCTGGAATCAACGACAGTCGAGCCGGCGCGCCTGCCCCACTGCCATCTCGGACCAGTGGTTCAGAAGGACGCGATCAGATTGCTGCAACACGGAGAGAGAACCACGGTCAGGGAGGTTGTCTATTGCTGGTAGCCGCGAGCGCGAACGGTATCGTCGGAATCCCCGCGGCCATCAATGTCCTCATGAATGGTGGCAGTGCGCTCGATGCCGTCGAGGTTGCCGCCAAGGTTGTTGAGGACAACCCCAACGACCACACCGTCGGCTTCAGCGGCCTCCCCAACGTCGACGGGATTGTTGAGCTCGACGCGTCGATCATGGAGGGGACCAGCCGCCGAGCGGGCGCGGTTGGAGGACTGCGGGACTACCGTCACGCGATCAGTGTGGCCCGCTACGTGATGGAGCGGCTGCCTCACGTACTGGTGGTGGGTAGCGGTGCCGGCGATCTAGCCGCGGAGATGGGCTTGCAAGCAGAGGACCTGCTGACTCCGGAGTCCAAGTCGACCTGGGAGGCAGGCCTGAAGGGCGAAGTCTCCAGTGCTTCCGAGCTAGGAGTCCGCTATCAGAGAGTCCAGCGCCCGGCGCCCTCCGGCGGTACGGTGAACTTCATTGCGCGCGACAAAGAAGGTCACCTCGCGAGCGCCGTGAGTACCAGTGGCGCAGCCTGGAAGCATCCCGGTCGCCTTGGTGACTCACCCATAATCGGCGCGGGCAACTACTGTGACGACCGCTACGGGGCAGCCACCTGCACCGGGTGGGGTGAGCTAACAATCCGAGCCAGCACAGCCAGGTTGGTGGTCGAGATGATGCGGCGGGGAGCGAGTCCCGCCGAGGCTTGTATCGCCGGCCTTGAGGACCTGCACTCCTTGGGTGGGATCGCCGGGGTACCGGTCATCGTCAACGTGGTGGCCGTGAGCCCGACGGGAGAGGTGGCCGCCGCCTCGACCAAAGCAGGTACTGAGTACGCGTATTGGGAGGAGGGGATGACTGACCCGGTTCTGAAACGACGCACCATGGTGGAGTTGGGAGACGCTCCTGCCGACTAGCACCTCGCTGACGGGTCTGGTGAGGTTGGCTCTTACCACCGGGCCATGGCCCGTCTTGATCGCTCCCGTCCGCTCGGCTCCGGGTCGCTCAGGAAGACGGGCGCAGCCATGAGGTTCACGGTGGTTGGCTGCGGCGCGATTGGCAGCGCGATCGGTGGTCACCTGGTCGGTACCGGACACGCAGTCCAGTTCGTTGAGAAGGATCCTGACCGCGTCTCGGCAATCGCGGAGTCGGGTCTTAGCCTCCAAAAGGGGGGCACCACCACTCGCACGACGGTCGACATCCGCGAGCCCAAGGATGTGGACTCGCCTCTGGGCATCGTTCTGCTGGCGGTAAAGGCTCAGGACACCCAAGCCAGCGTTGAGTGGTGCGCCCCACGCTTGGATCCCGAAGCGTACGTCGTGTCTCTGCAAAATGGCCTGTGCGAGAAGACCATCGCGTCCCTGGTTGGACCCGAACGCACTGTTGGTGCGTTCGTCAACTTCTCCGCAGAGGTGCTTGAGGACGGACTGGTGCACTACGTCGCACCCGAGACGTTCGCCGTAGCCGTCGGGGAACTAGAGGGCCGACCCTCGCCGCGGCTAACCCGCTTTGCGAGTCAATTGGATTCGTTTGCGCCGATTCTACTCACCGATAACATCTGGGGCTTTCTCTGGTGCAAACTGGGCTACGCGAACATGCTGTTCGCAACGGGAATCACGCCTGACACCATGGCCGACGTCATCGAGTGTTTCCCGGAGCTCATGGTTGAATTGGCCTGCGAAATTTACGACGTAGCCGAGGCTCGCGGAGTGCTCCTCGAGCCGTTTGACAACGTGCGACCCGAGGTTTTCTACCCACGGGAAGCGCGCGACAGCGACCTAGTGGCGGCGACCATGGCAAAGCTGGTCGCTCACCGGCGCCGAAACGCCATGAGCCGGAGTGGCGTTTGGCGCGACCTGGCGGTCCGGCACGTCGAGACGGAGGTAGATTCGCAGCTCGGGGTGGTGATTGCGATGGGAGAGGAGTGCGGTCTGGAGTTGCCGTTGACCCGGGCCCTAGTGAAAATGGTTCATGAGATCGAATCCGGCTCCAGACCACTGGATCTCGCAAATGTCGAGCAACTGGAGCAGCTGCGGCAGCGGGCTTGCATCGGTCCGAGGGCCTGAGACCGCCTCGGCGCTAAGCAGGAGGAGCAGTGGCTTGAGGCCTACCAACTACCACGGCTATAAGTCGTACCAGTACCTAACCCCGGGTCGCGACTACAAGGAATACGAGCTTTGCGCTGAAGTGGATCGCGTTCCATCTGCTCCCGTGGCCGTCTCCGAGAGCGAGGCGCGCCGAGTCGATGAGCTGCTGGCGAGGGGCCCGATCATCTCGCTGCATGATCACCCGTCCGTGATGCCACTTAGGATCGAGAGTGAGCTATTCGACTACCGACGTCACGGTCGAGACTTCACTGGCTTCGAGGGGCTGAGCCGGTCGGGACTCGATCTGGTTATCGACAATCTTGGTGACGGGGAGGGGTTGATCACAAGTCTGAATGGATGGAAGTGGGACGAGACTGTCTACGACATAGGCATGAGGCTGTGCGACCTGGCCCACCAGGATTTTGTCAGAGTTGTCCGGAACCTCAGCGACCTTGAGTTAGCTCGCGGAGCGGGCCAAGTGGGCCTCACCGTCGGCTTGGAATCAGCTGCCCCCATCGAGAATGAGCTTGACCGGCTCGACATCCTATACGGACTCGGGGTCCGCGCCATCGGGCTCACCTACAACGGCGCCAACCACGTCGGGAGTGGGTTGGGTGAAGCAGTGGACGGCGGACTCACTGCATTTGGGCGACGCGCGGTTGAGCGGATGAACCAACTCGGCATCCTGATCGATCTGGCGCACGTCGGCGACCGCACGTCGCTTGATGCCATTCGCGAAAGCAAGACTCCGGTTTGTATCTCGCACGCTGGAGCGCGAGCTCTTTGGCCAACGCAGCGCCTCAAGCCCGACGAGGTGCTCCTTGCCCTAGCCGATCGTGGCGGGCTGATCGGCATAGAAGCAGCCCCCAACACCACCATCACGCGGACCCGCAGGAGGCACTCGCTGGACAGCATCATGGAACACTTTGAGTATTGCGTCCAGCTGATGGGGATCGATCATGTCGCGTTTGGGCCGGACACCACCTTCGGTGACCACGTGGGCTTCCATAAAGCGGTCGTCAACTGGTTCGGGCCTTTACCTATAGCCACATCGGAGCACTTCGAGCCGGTGGAGTGGGTGGACGGCATTGAGAGTCCTGCCGAGAGCTTCCCGAACATAGTCCGCTGGCTCGTTAGCCACGGCTACTCGGACGACGATATCTCAAAGGCGGTTGGCGGCAACGTCCTCCGCCTACTGCAGGTGACATGGGACAACCCGACCGGGCGCTAGTGAATGGGGGTAGGAACCAACTTGGATTCGAGTCTTGGCAGCATCCGATCTCTTGGTGGACCGGTCGCGGCCTTCGGATCAGTCGTTGCCCCGGCTAGGGTGCCCGGCTCGCCAAGCGAGGAGAACCGCGTGACCAGAAGCCAAGATTGGATGCGTTCGGGAGTGCGATCTGATGAGGAGCTAGCAAAGCCGTTTGGCGACCTCTCAGGCCGCACCGCGATCGTGACGGGGGGCGGCATGGGTATCGGACGAGCTATCTGCGTGGAACTCGCCAGATGCGGAGCGGCGGTGGCCACATGTGACATCGCCGAGGAGGGGTTGGCGACCACCCAGTCGGTCCTCGACAGGATCGCTCAGGGTAGTTTCCGTGGTCAGGTCGTTGATGTCTCCGACCCACTGGCTGTTGGCGAATTCATCGCTGACATCCAGGGCGCCTTCGGCCCGGTGACGCTTCTCGTCAACAATGCGGGTGGGGTCAGTGGGCAGGTCCGGAGGCCGATTGAGGAAGTTTCAGAAAGCGACTGGGATCACATCTTTCGCATCAACTCGCACGCCGCTTTCCGCTTTATCCGACTAGTAGTACCCAGCATGAAGGAGCAGGGTCTGGGCAGTATCGTGAACATAGCGTCGGGGGCTGGCCGGTCATACAGCCTCACTGGCGTCCAGGCGTACGCGGCGGCTAAGGCAGCGATCATCGGCCTGACCCGCCAAGCCGCCCACGATTTGGGTCCAGTCGGGATCCGGGTTAACTGCGTCAGCCCCGGGTTTGTGCGCTCTAATCCAACGACTGAGCGGCAATGGGAGGCGATGGGCCCCTCGGGGCAGCAGGCGTTGCTTGAGGGAATTCCGTTGCGCAGGTTAGGGGTAGCAGAGGATATTGCCCACGCCGTGCGCTTCCTGCTGTCGGATGACGCATCCTACATCACCGGCCAAACACTCAGTGTCGACGGGGGTCGCCAAATGTTCGGCTGAGGGGATCTCAGCGCGGCCAACCCCGTCTCCAGACGGACACTACTCGGAGAGCGCGGCTGCAATGCGCCGGAGACCCTCCGCGAGGCGCTCGCGACTGGAGGCAAACGAAATTCGAAGGAATCCTGGAGCACCGAACGCCTCGCCTGGCACGACCGCGACACGTGCCTCATCCAGCAGGAGCTGGGCCAACTCCAAGGTGGACTTCACCTGGTGTCCGAGAATCGGGCGAAGCAGTCTGCGTCGGAAGTCCGGGAACGTATAGAACGCACCTTGGGGCTCACAGCAGCTCACATCCGGAATGGCTGTTAGGCCGCCGTGTAAGAGCTGCCGGCGCCTGTCGAACTCGGCCAGCATGATCGAGAGCTGATCTCGCGGACCTAGAAGTGCTGCCTCCGCTGCCCTCTGGGCAACGTTGTCCACATTTCCGCACACCTGCGATTGAAGATCGGAGATGACTTGAGCGATCTTGGGTGGGGCAATCAACCAGCCTACGCGCCATCCGGTCATCGCAAAGCTCTTGGATACACCATCGAAGGTCAGGCACTGAGCCGCGAGTTGGGGTACGACTTCGACGAGTGAGTGGAATACGTTAGGGGGGTAGACGAGTCGTGAATAGATCTCGTCGATCGCGACCCATATATCTCGCTCTAGCGCCCACTGCCCTATCTCTCGTAGTTCGCTCTCGAGATACACGGTTCCGGTCGGATTGACCGGTGAGTTCAGGACAAGCATCGTCGTGCGGTTCGTGAAAGCATCGTCGAGGAGAGCCGTCGTGACGCGGAACCCATTCTCAGGGTCGCCCATGATCGGGACAGGCGTGCCGCCAGCCAGGCTGATCTGGTCAGGGTAAGTAACCCAAGCAGGTTGGGGGAGTAAAACCTCATCGCCCGGGTCGATGAGGGCTTGGAAGACGTGGGCTAGGGCTTGCTTGGTCCCGTTGGTAACCACCACCTGGGCTGGGTCGACGGGGACCTGGGTGTCCTCGGTTGCCATCCTCGCGATAGTCGTCCGCAGTCCGATTAGGCCCGCCGTTGCGGAGTAGCGGTGGTTCGCTGGATCATGGCAGGCTGCCGCGGCTGCGCTGATAACATTCTCTGGTGTAGGAAAGTCTGGCTGGCCAGAGCCAAGATGGACGACATCGATGCCCTGCTCCGTCAACTCCCTGACTCGCTGTGAGAGGCCCAACGTGGCCGATTCCGACAGAGCCGCGGCCCGACGCGCGATATGGCGACTCGTCAGTGATTCCGTCACTTTTGGCATGCCTATCGAGCCCTCTTTGCAACCCCATTAATCATTTCAGACGAACTCGGGGCTGCCGCGGCCAGAGCTTCAAATACGGCCCAGTCAGTGTGCTCGCTCTGAGCCCTGAGATTTCGCGGGAGAGTTGAAGCGAGTCCGCAGGCTCCCCTGTTTTGGACCGATGGGATTGCCGCCATTGCTCTAGACCGCGCGGCTCAGACTTCCTGGGCAAGCCCGCGAGTGATGGTCACCACGGCCAAGAAGCTTCGGTGGATCACTAGCGGGTCTTGGCCTTCGATCGTCACATCTAGGGTATCCGTCCGTTGTACCCCGCGGATGTGCGTTGCCAGGTCGGCCAGATCAGCATTGCGGAGATGGACATGAAGACTGTAAGGAGGATTGACGCTTGGGAGCCGGATCTGCGTTAGCCGCTCGAGCGCGCGTAGGGCCCCGGCCCGGATGAGGCGTCGAGCTTTGGCCGGGTGCATGTTGACGGCCGCCAGGCGGCTCAGCGAGTGCTTAACCACGATCATCTCAGCATCGGGCGTGATCGCCTTGGTCTGTTCGATAGCGTGCTGGTCACCGCTGATGAGAGCTATCGGGACCCCGTAGTGAAGCGCGACCAGCGCGTTGACTCCACTCTCACCTACGAGTGTGTCATTTAGAGTAACCCTCTGCACCGCTGCCGGGTTGTAGGTGTGCGAAAGGACTGAGGCCGGACCGGCCGCCGCTCCGTGGTAGCCGACAAAGAAAATGGCGTCGAAACTGGAGTCGAGTCCCTCCATCATGGTCAGGGGCTTCAAACGTCCGGAACAATACTCCCCTTCGCCGTGGAGTTCGTCTGGGGCAAAGTTCTGCTTCTCCCCGTGTGCGTCGCTGACCACAACACTCGTCGCGCCCCCTTCGACCGCGCCGTCGATTGCGGCGTTCACCTCTTCAAGCATTAGTCTGCGACCCAGCGCGAACTCGGGTCCGGCAGTCACCTGCTGCCAGTCGACGATACCCGCCACCCCTTCCATATCGCAGGAAATGAAGACTCTCATGGCCTCACTCGATTGCGCTCGGAAGACGCACGTGCGACACCACTAACCGGTCCGGCGCACCCGACATTAAGGCGACACGTTTTTGATCACTAACTAGAGGATAGGGCAGAGGCGCCGGTGATTCAGGGATGCCTAGTCCGTCGCGGCGGCGCCTCCAAGCCGACTGCGGCCTCGGAGCTTGACGCCGCGGTCAACTGGACGGGCGCACGAGTTGACCTCTTCGCCCTCGCCGCTGGGTTGATCGAAGACGGCACTCTGACGCTCCCTCGCAGCGAACTCTCGGAGGTTGTCCTCTGGTCCGTGAGTCGATCCACCATCGCGTGATGGGCATGTTCCATTGCCCGGCGCTCGGCTGCCTCTGGTTCTCTGGCCGCGATGGCAGCGAGGATACGCTCGTGATCCCGCACCGACTCCCTCTGTCGATCCGGTTCTCGGAGGGTAGTGTTTTGAAGGCGCTCGATTTGACTACGCAGCAGCGAAAGGTGGCGGTGCAGGTATGGGTTTCGCGTGGCCTGCCATATAGTTTCATGGAAGCGGTGGTTGAGACTCACCAGTAATGGAACATCGCCGGATGCGACCGCAGCTCTGGTTGACGAGTCGAGCGTACGGAGCACCGATACGTCAGCATCGGACCGGCCGTCAGCAGCGAGTCGCGCTGCCAGGCCTTCCAGGCTCTCCCTCACCACACACAAGTCCGCAAGCTGTTGAGCCGAGAATTCCGCTACTACGACTCCTCGGCTGGTGGCCCGAACCAGCCCGTCCATCTCCAGGCGCCGCAGGGCTTCACGAACTGGAGTCCGGCTCATGCGAGAAGTCGCCGCTATAGCCTCCTCAACCAGGCGCTCGTTGGGGGCTAGATCTCCGTCAACTATCGAACGACGAAGCGATTCGTAGAGCTCATCGGCCCTGGACTGAGCTGTCCGGTGGAGGGGCAGCGGCTGCAAGTTCACGATCATATTCTACGTCGCGATGGGAGTCAGGCGGCCTCTTCGGCTCCTCAATTGGGCCTTGGAATACCGGGTCTGCTCGCATGTGAGCAAGACAAGCCGTCGGCGAGCGCTCGGCATCCTAGAGCATGGTGTCACCGCCGTTTGGACTTAGGGTCTGGCCGACAAAGAAGGTGGAGTCGTCTGAGGCTAGGAAGACCGCCACGGGAGTGACTTCGGACGTCTCGCCGAGCCGTCGCAACGGGACCTCGGCGAGCTTCCTCGCCCGCCACTCCGGTGTCTCAAGGTCGATTACGTCGGTTCGGATCGGCCCAGGGGCGATCGCGTTCACCAGCACGCCTCTCTCACAAACCTCGCGAGCGAGAGACTTGGTGAAGGCAATCACACCGCCCTTGGCCGCGCTGTAGTGGGCCATTTCCATGCCCCCAATCTGTCCCAGGTTGGACGCGATATTGATGATCCGTCCAGACCCCTGCCGGAGCATGTAGGTCAGCACAAACCGCGTACAAAGGAACACACCTCGAAGATTTACGGCCATGACCCGGTCCCACTCTTCTACCGCCATGTCTTCGACAAAGACTTGACCATGAACGCCGGCGTTGTTTACGAGTACGTCGATGCGGCCAAACTCCTTCTGGACGACATCTGCCATGTTGGCCGCCTGGGCGGGGTCGGCGACGTCAACTTGGAGATGGAGTACCGCACCGTTTTGATCATCGCGCGCCGGGGGCGTGCTGTCCGACGCAGCCGAGTATTGAACGTCCACGCTGGCTACCCGGGCCCCCTCAGCGACGTACGCCTCGACGATGGCACGGCCGATCCCCTTTGCACCACCCGTGACGATTGCCGTCTTCCCCTCTAGCCTTCCCAATTGATGATCCTCCTCTGAATAGCCATGTCGTTGAAGTGATTGGAGCCCACCATTGCCGAGTGTTGCGGCGCAGGCTTATCGAGGATAGTCGGGGACGCAGCGGCTGCGGTCGCGGTGAATTGCCACCTCCACCGCGACCGTAAAATTGCAGGATCAGTGTATACGGCCTACATGAGGAGCTTTAGGTGCAAGGCGTTTTAGACTCCCCGTTTTTCGCTAGGGTCGACATGCCCGTCCCCGGGCCGGCGCGCGACCTGATCGGGTACGGGGAGCATCCACCGCAGATCGAGTGGCCAGGTCGAGCCCGGGTCGCGCTGCAGATCGTCCTCAATTATGAGGAGGGCTCGGAGAAGTCGTTTCCCATGGGTGATGGGGTGAACGAGACACAGTATGAGGTGAGGCCCAAGCAGTTCTCGCAGAGGGACCTAGCTGCAGAGTCTACCTTTGAGTATGGCTCGAGGACTGGCGTCTGGCGGCTGTTCCGAATCTTCGACGCCGCTCGGATCAATATTACCTGTGCTGCGTCAGCGGTTGCGCTTGAGCGGAATCCAGCCGTAGCAGGTAAGTTGATGGCGCGTGGCGACGAGGTCGCGGGCCACGGGTACCGCTGGAGCAATCATTTCGAAATGACTCGAGATGAAGAGAGAGAGGCGATCAAGCGGGCGGTGGAGTCGATTCGAGCTACGACCGGTAGCCGGCCTGTGGGCTGGTACTGTCGCGAGATGGGTGTCAATACCCGCGAGCTCGTCGTCGAGGAAGGCGGTTTTCTCTACGATTTCGACGCCTACAACGACGACCTACCGTATTGGACTTCAGTTCTGGGAAAGGCGCATCTGGTAGTGCCCTACTCGCTGGTTCTGAATGACGCCCGCTTTGTAGTGGCGCAGGGTTACGGCAGCCCAGAGCAGTTTTTTGAGTACGCCAAGGCACATCTCGACCGTCTCCGTAAGGATGGAGACGGGGTAAACCGGATGATGAGTATTGGGCTGCATCCTCGGTTGGCCGGGCAACCTAGCCGGGCTGATGCGCTTGCAAGGCTCATCGAGTATGCGCAAGGGCAAGGCGACGTCTGGATCGCTCGAAGAGTCGATATCGCGACCACCTTCCGAGATCAGTTTCCAGAGCAGCGTTTTTGGGATAGCAAGGGGAGGTAGCGGCACGGTCGTTGGCTCACTGGCGCGCCTTGGCGATCGCTCCCACCACCGGGCGCAGCTGAGGTCGACGGGTGGGAACCGGAGCAGACGAAGGGGTACTCGGCAGCCAGTCGAGGTGTCACGATAGGACTAGGGCGTCATCCGCCCCTAGGCTCGAAAAGGCTCGTCTCTGGGGTGAGGGGATAGTCGAAGCGGATCACGTCGAAGGGGCGCTCTCTTACCCAGTTGAGAAAGCTTTGGTGCACGGGATGTGCCAGGTAGGCGCTGAGTGCCGGTGCATCGCTGAACTCGGTGAGCAGGCCGAACTGAAATCCATCGGCCCGGCCTCCGACGTCGCGACCAAAGCGAAGCCGAAGCAATCCGGGGATCACACCTATCCACTCCGAGATCTGGCGGCGCATCTCCGCCTCGAGCTGGGGCTCGGGATCGCCCGGCCAGCGGAACAGAACCAGGTGTTGGACCGGGGTGCTGGAGTGCTCCTCCACCTATCTTCCCGCTCCTTCTGCGGCCGGCAGCGAGATCGGCTCCACCACTGTCCGCCAGCTGGGGAAGTCGTCCACCTGACCGCGCACGATCTGCAGATACCAGTCCTGGAGCTCTTTGGTTACCGGGCCCAGGCGCCCTGGCCCGACCTCCCGGTCGTCGATGCTGGTGATGGGGGCGATCTGGACCCCGGTCCCACAGAGGAAGGCCTCGTCGGCGCTGAGCAGCTCGCTGCGGTCGACCCGGCGCACCTCCAGATCCCGGCCGAGCTTGCCCACCATGGAGATGATGCAGTCTCGGGTCACCCCCACGAGCAGGTCCTCGGTGACCGGCGGGGTGATCACGACTCCATCCTGGACCATGAAGATGTTGGCCGAGGAGGCCTCGGAGACGTGGCCGTCGCCGGTCAGCATGAGGGCCTCGTCGTAGCCGCGGACCCTGGCCTCGTCGGCGGCCAGGGCGGCGTTGAGGTAAGCGCCGATGGGCTTGGCCCGAGCCGGGATGGCGTTGTCGTCGATGCGACGCCAGCTCGAGGTCATGAGGTGAAGTCCCTTGCGGATGTCCAGGTAGTCGCCCAGAGGGAGGGTGTAGCAGCAGAAGTCGGTGGGGATACCGGCCAGCTTGACCGTGATGGTGTGGCCGGCCTTGTAGAGGATGGGGCGGATGTAGGCGTCTTCCTGATAGTCGTTCCGGGCCAGCAGCTCGAGGACGATCTCGGTGAGCCTGCTGGTGGTGAGCGCGGCGTCGGCCTCCAGGTGGAGGATCTGGGCTGAGCGCAGGAGCCGCTGCGCGTGCTGCTCCAGCCTGATCACGTAGAGCTGCTCGT
Source organism: Candidatus Dormiibacterota bacterium (assembly GCA_963701235.1). Lineage (GTDB taxonomy): Bacteria > Chloroflexota > Dormibacteria > Aeolococcales > Bog-877 > Bog-877. The sequence continues at coordinate 2,468,074 of OY969577.1, read as the reverse complement.
GCTCCTTGCTCCAGTAGGCCCGGATCCCCTCGAAGCAACCGGTCCCGTAGTTGAAGGCGTGGGTTGTGATCGGGACTCTGGCCTCGGCTATATCCACGAAATCACCGCCGAAGTAGACGATGTCGCCGGCAGCCGTCATATGTACCTCCCCATACCACCGCTGACGTCGATGGACGCTCCGGTGATGTAGCTAGCCCTAGGGCTGGCCAGGAATGCGACCAGCCCGGACACCTCGTCGGCCTCGCCGAATCGCCCCAGCGGAACCTCGGATGCGGCGGTCTGCCTCAGGAACTCCTCGCGGCTCAGTTCGGGGGCCCGCCGCTGATGGATGTTGTCCCACTGGGGAGTGCGGACGAAGCCGATGTTGATGCTGTTGACGAGAACCCGGTCCTTGGCCACCTCCATCGCCAGTGCCTTGGTGAAGGCCAGGCAGGCGGCCCGATCCACCGTGGTAGCGAAGAAGTTGGGGTCGGGTTGGCGCCCGTAGATGGCGTTGATGTTGATGATGGCCCCGCCCCCGGCCTGCCGCAGGTGGGGAAGTGCAGCTCGGCTGCAGCGGATCTGAGAAAAGAGCTTTACCTCGAGGTCCTCCTGGAAGTCCTGGTCGGTGAGGGTGGCGAAGGTCCCCGGGTGGGCCCGCCCGGCATTGTTGACCAGGATGTCGAGACCACCTAGCTCAGCAACACTCTCGGCGAAGAATTGCTCGACATCGGCACTTCTGGTCATGTCGGCCACCCTGGCCACCACCTTGCCGCCCCCTGCCCTCAACTCCTGGGCGGTAGCCTCCAACTCGTCTTGGTGGCGGGCACAAATGGCCACCTGCGCCCCCTCTCTGAGCAACTCCCTGGCGATCTCCGCGCCCAGGCCTTTCGAGCCCCCGGTGACGACGGCCCGCCGACCGCCCAGCTGGAGGTCCAAGTGACTAGCTCTTCTCTCCGGGAAGGCTCCGACCCCTTAGGTCCAAGAGCGCCTGCCGGGGCGGATTGAAGACGTCGTATTCGTGGCACGGTTGCTCCCCGGTGCGGGCGCCGTGGGGTACGTTGGCTGGGATCACCGCCACCATGCCTGGACTGAGCAGCCGGACTTCACCGTCCAAATCGAACTCCAACTCGCCCTCCACCACCACGGTGATCTGCTCTTCGTCGTGGGCGTGTCTCGGGGCCACGGTGTGGGGTGCGAAGTGCACGGAGTTGACCATGGTCGCCTGGCCCACAGCGGGGCGAAACTCCAGTCCGGGCTGGAACACCACCGGTTCGACATCCTGGGCTAGATCGAGGAAGTGGCCCTTAGCGGTGGGGGCGTTGCCCTCCCCCGGTGGCCTGAAGTACTGGTCCGCGAGGCTCATGAACTCGTATCCCCTTTTGCTGTCGGACCCCCAGGCGGGAACTTCCCGTCTGTGCTGTCCTTCCTACCTGCGCTCGGCCCCATCGTAGACCGCAGATGGGCGAACCTGGTGGAGGCAGCGAGGCTCAGATGACCAAGGCTGTAGATTGTATACAATCTACAATCTTCGATAGGGTCGGCCGCACTAGTTCGCCATCGTGACGAAGGGTTGCACCGTCTCCGCACCGATGAGGGGAGCGTCGAAGAGGGACGACGCAGACGGGAGTCGTTTTGAGGGGTTCGTACAGTGAGAACCAGGCTGGCCTCCGGTGCACTGGCCATGGCGCTCCTGGCAGCGAGATGTAACTCAGCGGCGAGCGTGGCGGCGTCCTCGAGCCCAAGTCGAATTCTCCTTGCCGGTTGCGCTCACTTGATGCCGCATGACACTTGAGGTCTCCCGCGCGGCCCTGATCACGGGAGGTACCTCGGGGATCGGCCTGGCCACCGCCCGACGCCTGGGTGGCGATGGCTTCGGCTTGCTGATCACCGGGCGAGATGCCGACCGTGGGCGGGATGCCGAGGAGAAGCTGCAGGCCGAGGGGTTTCAGGCCCACTTTGTCGCGGCGGACGTGCGCGATCAGGGCGCCGCGGATTCGGCAGTGAGTACCTCTGTCCAACGGTTCGGGAGACTGGACGTGTTGGTGGCGAACGCCGGGGTAGGCTTGGTCGCCCCCCTGATCGCAACCCCTCCGGAGGAGCTGGAAAGGCTGTTTGCGGTCAACGTCATTGGGTACCTAACGTACGTCCAAGCGGCACGCCCATTCCTCAAGCGAAGCGACCAGGCAGCGGTGGTGGTGGTCTCCTCGGACTCCGGCATTCGTGGAGACGTGCCGTTTGGCGCCTATTCGGTGACCAAGGCAGCTGTGAACATGCTCGGTCGGATGCTCGCGGTTGATCTCGCAGCCGATGGGATCCGCGTAAATGTCATCTGTCCCGGTGACACGCTTCCGGGGATGCGCCACATGGGGCCGTTGGACGCGCCTGAGACCAGTTCGGACGACCCCGCCCGTTGGACACCGTCTCCTATGGGGCGCTTCGCTCGTGCTGAAGAAGTGGCGGATGCCATTGCCTACTTGGCTCAGGAGGGGGCCAGCTTCATCACTGGTTCTCTGTTGACGATCGACGGTGGCTCGGGCGCGGGCTACCTGTGAGACGCGCAGGATGGACGTTGGCCCGCAGCTACCGCAAAATCGCTGGGATCGAATTCTCCCGAGGCCGGAGTTGAGAAGGTTCGACCGGGCGGGTCGCGACCGAGCCTTGGTGAGGCACCGTGCCTGGCTCGCTTCGAGGATGGGACCCTAGGGCGTGGCCACCGAGAATGCGTTGGTTGAAGCCTACGATCCCAGCAGAGTGCGGGGCCTGTTTCCGGCTCTGGCGGACGGTTATGCCTACCTGGATGGAGCGGCTGGCACTCAAGTGCCTGAGTCGGTGATTGAGGCGATCGCCAAGGCGTATCGCTCCGGTCTAAGCAATACCGATGGAGCCTTCCCTTCCAGTCGGCGGGCCGATCAGATCGTCTCTGAATGCCGCCAGGCGGTGGCCGATCTCGTGGGAGGAGATCCGGCTGGGGTGATTCTGGGTCCCAACATGACCACCTTGACGTACCGGTTGGCCTTCGCGATGGCCAAGGATTGGAACGCCGGCGACGAGGTCGTAGTCTCCCGGCTGGATCACGACGCCAACGTCCGACCTTGGATCCAAGCGGCAGCGCGAGCCGGTGCCACAGTCCGCTGGGCCGAGATAGATACGACCACCGGCGAATTGCCGACCCAGCAGTACCGCGAGCTCGTAGGAGAGCGCACCAAGCTGGTGGCCTTCACTGCCGCCAGTAACGTGTTGGGCACTCGACCCGATGTGGCCGCGATCACCGAGATCGTCCATGCGGCGGGGGCTCTCGCCTATGTTGACGGCGTCCACGCGACGGTTCATGGTCCGGTCAATATTCGGGATATGGGTGCTGACTTCTACACCACCAGTGCATACAAATGGTGTGGTCCACATATCGGTGCCGTGATCGCCGACCCGGCGCTGCTGGAGACGATCGAGCCGGACAAATTGGTTCCGGCGCCGGACTACGTACCCGACCGCTTTGAAACCGGGACCCCACCTTTCGCTGACTATGCGGGAGTCAGTGCCGCGGTCGACCACCTCGCCGGCTTGGCCTCACGCGCGGACCAGAGCAGACGACGCCAGCTGGTCAGCTCGATGACCGCTGTTGAGGGCTTCGAGGCGGAGCTCTTCTCGGTCCTCCTGGGAGGATTGGAGGAGATGGATCACATCACCGTGTACGGACGAGCCCAGCGGCGTGCCCCCACCGCCTACTTCACGGTCGCTGACCACGACCCCTGGGAGGTGGCGGTGAAGCTGGCCGAGCGCAAGATCAACGTCTGGAGTGGCGACAACTACGCCTGGGAGGTGACGCGGGCCTTGGGCATCAGCGACGAAGGCTGTGCGGTCAGGGCTGGTCTTGTGCACTACAACGATCACTCCGATGTCGATCGGCTCCTTCAGGCTGTCGCCGCACTGAAGGGGTAGTGGGCCGCGAGCCGGCTCTGATCTGCGCACGCAAGGACTCGCGTGATCCTCGGAATGCCTTGGGGGCCATTCGCCAAGTCCTTGGCCCGGAGTGTACGGATACGCAATATCCAGCGGCGTCCCGGTCCGGGGCGGGTACCAGCAGGCCGTGTCTTCTGCTGGACGCCCGGTAGCGTTACCGGAAACCTTGACAGGCGGAGGCGAACCTGTGTAGCCTGAGCTCCGTAGGGCGGGGGCGAATCGTAACTAAATACGATGACAGTCGCCTCCGCGAAGTTCCGACGACTCGTGCCTGACCATCCGAGGCCAGACCGAAGAGCGCGCTGTTGGCGGGTGATACCAAGTTCCATCGCACACCGTGCACCGTGCGAGATTCAGGGTAGACGAACTCATGCAGTGGACGAACAGCGAAACTCACGACTGGACAGATTTGATGCCGTTACTTTCCCAGTGCCAACTCTAGATGACCCCGCTATGGGCCCACCCACTAAATCTGACGGGGAGGAAGTCCCTGGCCGCCGGGTCGAGGCCATCCCTATCCCTGTTCGACAGCCAAGACTGCCTGTCAGCTGGCACTATCGTGTGTGATCCGATTGACTTGCTCGAGCCCGAATTATTCGGACGATAAAGGAGCGACATGGTAGATTCCGAGCACGCTGCGAAAGGCGCCCTTCAGGGGAAGCGCTGGCCTCTTATGCACGGCCGGCTCACCCCATTGGAGGATATGCGCTACGCGATCGAATACAACTACTACCTCTTTGTGTTGGCGTGGTCAGCAATGTTCAAGCAGCTGATTGAGGAGAAGGGCGAGGAAGGGAGACAGCTCGCGGCGCGAGCCTCAGAGTACATGGGGTATAAGTGGGGCGAGGCGATGCTGTCAGTTACCGATCGGGACCGGGAGGCTGATTCGGCCGCTGACGTCGCAAAGGCATACTCAGAGAGCATGCAATTCTTCGGCTACGACAACACGATCGTAGAATCGAGCGAGAAGCGTGCTGTTGTGCGTGTCACGAAATGTCCGCTCCTCGAACACCTGAGGCGGCAGGACCCCGAGCTAGTTCCACACTTCTGTTACGTAGAACCCAACGTCGACGTGGGATCCTTTCGATACATCAACCCGGCGATTCGTCTCGAAATCCCCTGCAAGCTATCCGAGGGCTCGCCGTACTCTGACTACGTCATCACAATCGCGGAGGACGGAGACCCTCCAATACCTGATCTGGTTGACACCGGAACTGAGAAGTTCAAAGAGTTCTTAGCCACGCGGGCACAGTCAGCTGCCAATGCAGCGGAGAGCAGCAGAGCCTCAGCACAGTCCGAGTAGTAGATTCCTCTCGTGGGGCATGCGGTAGTCGAAGAAAACGCCATCCGGGCCCGCAGAGCCCTGCAAGCCCTCGGTCTCGGTGCCGCCGTGTCTAGCCGGGCAGAAGACGTGGCGTATCTAGCTCAGCCAGCTGCGTTCCTATACCGCGTTATTGTCGAAGGCCGCCTGGCGGAGATCATCATCGTCGAGGACAGTGATTCACCACCGCTACTCCTCACAATGGAAGCGTACGTACCTTATTATCGGAGCGTTGGGGTTCGGGCCGAACCCATCTCCCGGATAGGCGACGCTCTGCGCGAGGTCGCGCAGAGCACCCGGAAACCGATCGGCCTTCCGCCACAGACGCCGATTTCCCTCTATCACGAAGTTGAGGAGGCTGTCGGTTCAGACCGGACACGGCTGGCCGACCCGCTCGCCGACGCACGACTCCGCAAGACCCCATCGGAGGTTGAAGTGATGCGGCGGGTCGCGGCGATCTCGGAGGCCGGGATGAGAGCGATACTGGAACACTGTCGGCAAGGGGTCCGCGAGTGCGAGGCGGCTGCAGCGGGTGAGCACGTAATGCGCGACATGGGGGCCGACGGATTTTGCTTCTCGACAGTGGTGAGTAGCGGTCCAGAACTTGGTCTAATGCGGGAACTCACGTCTGATCGGCGGATGGAGCTTGGCGACTGGGTCCTGATTGACATGGGCTGCCAGCGCGACGGCTACAACGTCGAGTTCGCACGCAGTTGTTATGTTGGTACACCGCCGACCGCCTATCTGGCCGCGTACCACGTCGTTCTCGGGGCTCAACAGGCCGCGATAGCTGGGATTCGGCCAGGAACAGTGGCGCGCGATATCGATGCCGTGGCGCGCGAATTCATCTCCGAGGCGGGCTATTCACAGTTCTGCTATCAACACATCACAGGGCATGGAATCGGTACCGGAGTCTGGGAGGCACCAACTCTTGGGCCCCAGAGCGGCGAGCGACTCTTGGAGGGAATGGTCGTTGCCGTGGAGCCTGGCGTCTTCCTTCCAGGACTCGGAGGGATTCGCATCGAGGATGTTGTTCTTGTGACAGATTCGGGGAGTGAACTGCTCACAAGCTTTCCGGTGCTTAGCGAAGCGGACTGAGCTACTGCGAATCCGTTGTCCGCAAAAGATTGGGAGGTGTGGTGAGTGCGTAAGGTCGAACTTCCCCAACTTGGCGAGATGCTTGAGCAACCGTGGCTCGCCACTCTAGCGACGTACCGCAAGAATGGCACGGTAATGTTGTCACCGGTCTGGTTCGAATTCGACGGAGCAGATTTTATCGTCAGTCTAGTTGCCGGACACGGCAAGGAGAGGCAGATTCGCGACGATCCCCGCGTGACTCTGTGCATCGCCGAGGAGGAGACCTTCCCGGGTCGTGTCATAGAGGTGTCCGGAACGGGCACGGTAGGGCCAGATGTGGGTGCTGAGGGAATCCTAAGGATCGCCACGCGATACGTCGGCGCAGCTCTCGCTCGGAAATACGTCGACCACTACGGGGGATTTGAATGGCTGTTGCTGCGGTTAGCTCCACAGCGGATCCGCGCCCTCGACCACAGAGATGAGCCACTCATGCGTGGCGCTGAGCCAAAGTATTTAGAGAAGGACTACACAGCAGTCGAGCCGCAGACTTTCTAATGTCCGATCCAATAGCCATCCTCAAGCTGGGGCAGCGAGGCGTTGCACTTGCATGACCACGGCCGCACTAAGGGTGCTCACGTGGCCGGACTACGCGATACGCGGGGTGGAGAGGCTGTTCCGTTCAGCGACAGGACTGACGGTCGACTGGAACTTCTTTGACCAGAATGAGGAGGCCTTCGCTCGAGTCCGGGCCGCCCCGGATCACTTCGACGTCATACTTGCCGATGGCTTGTGGCCGGCACGCTACATGCAGTCCGGCCTGATTGCACCGTTGGACCCCACCGGGATAGAGGGCTGGTCCCACCTGATTCCGACCGTTGCAAGGTGGTGCGCCAAGTCCTGGGCCAGTGGTCCGGGGACGGTAATGGCCTTCCCGTGCTACTGGGGACTCAGGGGCATCATCTACGATCCCGACCTAGTCAGCCGGCCCGGGTCGTGGCAAGCTCTATCATCCGCCCCTCCTCGGTCATTGTGGCTCAACAGCCAAGGAAGTGAAGTAATCGCCGAGCTTGCGCTGGGTATGGGCATAGGCCCGGAGAGGGTCTACAACCTGACCGATGCTGAACTGGTAGAGGTTGGCAGTAAGCTCACGCAGATGCTGCCGACCGTGGGAGGTGTCTGGCGCGTACTGTCTGAACTGGTGCTTGCGTTCCAGGGAGGTGCAGCCTTGGCAGAAGTCCACACAACGTCGCTCCTTGATAATGTCGTGCGGGCCTCAGGTAGGCGCTTGGAGGTAGCCGTACCCAGCGAGGGCACCATTGCTTATATCGACGGGGCTATGGTCGGCGCGGCATCCCGATCTCCCGAGGCGGCGATCAGCTTCATAGACGTCTTGTCCTCCCCCGAGGGCGTTTTGGCTCAGTGGCGAGAGTCAGACGGCTATCCGTCCGCCAACGCGACCGGGCTTGAGCTCGTCCGCGGACACCCTGAGTTCAGGTCAAAGCTGGATCGCTCGAGAGCCACCACTGAGGCGGTGGAGCAGGCCATTATGTACGGCCCGCCGACCAACCTCCAAGGCTACCTCAACGTGTGGCGAACGTTTCTCGCGCTGTTAGACGCTCCAGTTCCGGCGTCGGTTCGATCAGCGATGGGACTGCCGGGATGACCTCCGTCGGGAGCGATATGCCCTCTGGCCCGGGACCACAGCGCCCGCGGCTACGCGACCACAGCATCGAGATTGGCAGACTCAAACCTGGTCCGCTGAACGCGATCTCGGATGTTGACGGAGTCACGGTCGGCCACATGACTGTGTGGAGTGGCATGCAGCACCCAATAGTCACTGATCGTCTAGCGCGCACCGGTGTCACCGTCGTAGTTCCACATCAGGGCAACCTCTTCAGGGCCCGACTGTTCGCCGGCAGTCACGCCCTCAGTGGTTACGGTGAGCTGACATCGCGGAGCGTGATTTCTGAATGGGGACTTCTTGGATCACCTATCGCGCTGACTAACTCCCACAGCGTCGGGGTTGTTCACGACGCGCTGGTACGTTACCTGAGCTCCAAAGATGCAGGGATCGGAGTTGACGACGTCCTGCTACCAGTTGTGGCTGAGTGTGACGACAGCTATTTGAACGACATACGAGGCATGCACGTGACACGTGAGCATGTCATCCAAGCGCTTGAGAGCGCCCGTGGCGGGCCGGTGATGGAGGGCACGGTGGGCGCCGGTACGGGAATGCAGTGCTTTGGTTGGAAGGGGGGAATCGGCACCTCCTCGCGCCTAGTGCGGTTTGGCAGGAATGACTGGACGGTGGGATGCTTGGTGTTGACGAATTACGGCGATCCCCGCGATTTGATGATCGGTGGATACCCGATCGGCAGGCAACTTGTGCCCCCTTCGCCGCGTGCCAGGGGCCGGGGCTCCTGCATTGTGGTTGTAGCGACGTCTGCCCCCATAGACTCCCGGCAGTGTGAGCGCCTAGCCCAGCGTGCCTGTCTTGGGCTAGTACGGACGGGCTCGATTGGAGCCGATGGCAGCGGAGAGTTTGCCATCGCGTTCTCAACCGCCTGCAAGGTACCCAGAGAGACCCCGACGGGAATCCTGACACATGGGGCCTTAGTCTCAGGTAGCCTGACACCGGGGGATAGTGGGCTGGACTTACTCTTCTTGGCCGCCATCGAGGCGACAGAGGAGGCCGCCCTGAACGCGCTCTTCACAGCGACGACCGTCTCGGGCAGAAGCGGAAACACCCTCCTAGCTCTCCCGCTAGAGCCGACACTAGGCGCTATACGGCGCGACTACCGATCAGCTCCATAAGGAGGTTCCATCGGCGACGGTGAGGCTCTGCCGCCAGGTTTCACTCCGGACCGTTCGAGGGTCGTGCTGGTACCAGCTGGCGCGGCTAACGGACGCTGCTGGGTGAGTCCCGAACAGTGGACCACTTCGATCCTTAGACCTACTGAATGGCATAGACTGGAGGCCGAACGTCTATGCCTAGCTGGGAGTCCCACCGGTTTGACTCGCCGACGAAACCGAGCCGGACGTGCGCCCACCCTTGCCGATGTGGCGCAGCACGCTGGCGTCTCGATCTCTACCGTGTCTCGCGTGGTGCGGCGGCATGCTGATGTTAGCGATGATTCGCGGCAAATGGTGTTGGAGAGTATCAAGGTTCTCCGATACCGGCCGTCGACGATCGCTCGGGCCCTCGTCTCGGGCAAGTCGAATACGCTAGCGCTACTTGTGAGTGACATCGGTAACCCTTTCTACCCACAACTCGCTCGTGCCATAGAACGGGCGGCCTCCCGCCACGGGTACGCACTGCTCATCTGCAATACAGAGGACAGTCCGGTGGAGAGTCGACGACACCTAGAGAGATTGATCGCCCACGGTGTCGACGGCCTGATTCACGCGTCGGTGGGGAAGGATGAGGACGTCTTAGCCGAACTGGTCGATGAGCGCACACCGATCGTGTTTGTAAATCGGCGACCGAAGAGTACATATGCGCATTACGCCGTGGCCGACAATCGCGATGCAGCGCGGCAGCTGGCTCGCCATCTACTGAAACTGGGGCACCGCCGCACCGGTTTCATCGCTGGCCCGAAGTACGCAGCCAATGCGGTCGAGCGCTTAGAAGGATGGCTCCTGGAAATGGAGTCGGTCCACGACGCGCAGCCCCTCGTCTCTGAGGGAGGCTTTGACACCGTCCATGGACACGAGGCAATGCGCCTCTGGTTGGAGAGTGGTCAGCCGCCCACGGCGGTGGTCGGGGTCAATGACAACGTGGCCGTCGGGGCTATGGACGCAATCTTGGCCGCGGGAATGTCCATACCGGAAGACATTTCCGTAGCTGGTTTCGACGACATCGAGCTCGCTGCCTCGCGCATCCTCGACCTGACCAGCATAGCTTATGACACCGAGGCGCTGGCCGACCGCTCAGTACAAATGCTACTTCGCGCAATTCGCGGCTCCGGCGTAGAGCCGATGCGGGAGATATGCGCCGTGCAACTCAAGGTTCGCGGGAGCACGGGGCCCGTTGTGAGGTCCGACCAATCCTCAAACCTCGCTCAAACGCTTGCTCGTGACTGAGGGCCACGAGCGGTACCTCCGTGGCAGCCGATCCGTGGAAATTAATCGCTGGAGTCGGCTACCTCGTAAGAGCCTGGAACCACAGGAGGGGAAAACGCCGTAAGCAGGTGAAGTGGTTCGCCCTCATCGGCGGAAGTTGCGTGGGCGAGCCCAGGAGGTATGTAGACTGCAACTCCGGGGGTCAAGTCCACGACCGTAGCGTCTGTAGTTAGGCGGCCTCGACCGGAGACCACAAATATCATCTCCTCCTCGGCTGGATGGACGTGCCCAGGCGGCGCTGAACCAGCGGGGAAGATGGAGAATCCTAGGGCCATGTTGGCAGCCCCGACATTGCCCGGGCCCAATAGGAGTCCCCACTGCCGCCCCGGCAATTCCAGGCGGGATGCGCTGTCTTGGAACGCGATTCCGACGGTCCGCTGTGGATCGGACGTCATGGGTCAACCCCTCCATATATGAGATTGCCGGCTTCCGCAACCCGTCGCAAGCCTCACCGTCGGTTCCTCACCACAATCGCAGCCACTTGAGTAGCCACACGCTCGGGAGACAATCCATACTTTTCGAGCAAGGCGTCATTCGGGCCTGATTCACCAAACACGTCTTGAAGTCCGAGCCTGATGACTCGAGTGGGAAGATGCTCGCTGAGAACTTCGGCTACCGCGCCGCCAAGTCCTCCGATCACGGAGTGCTCCTCGATTGTGACGACCAAACCAGTGGCGGAGGCCGCGTCGACGATTGCAGACTGATCTAGCGGCTTGATCGTCGGTACATGGACCACGCGAGCATCAATACCTTCACTGGCCAGTAGCTCGGCTGCTAGCAACACCCGTCCCGTCTGTGGTCCTGAACTGATGAGTGAAACATCCGCACCGTAGCGAAGAGTCGGTGCCACTCCGAGACTGAACTGGTAGGTCGGCTCAAACACATTCACGGTTCGTTCTCGATACACGCGCAGGTATACGGGGCCATCATGGTCAACGGCTGCTCGTAGCGCCTGCCGCATTTCGACCGCATCGGTGGGATCTATTACGACCATGTTCGGCATCGCCCGCATGATAGTGATGTCCTCGACCACCTGGTGAGTGCGCCCGGTCATCCCGGTGAGGAGTCCCGTATAACCGACCGCGATCTTGACGGGCAACCTCGGCTGCGCAATCAGGACGCGGATCTGATCGAGAGCTCGCTTGGCTGCGAACACGGCAAAGGTGGTTGCGAACGGCACAAACCCGACCGCCGCGAGCCCGGCGGCCACGCCCATCATGTTCTGTTCTGCGACTCCCATGGGGAGATAGCGGTCGGGATGGGCTTCGTCAAATAGGTCTGCGCGCGTCGAATTTCCGACGTCGGCATCCAGAAGGACGATCCTCGGATCTTCGGAAGCTAGGTCGACGACGGCAGATCCAAATACGTCGCGTAGTGGGGCGCCGAGCATGGCGTAGTCGCGGGATTCAGCCAGCGCACTCATGCCGGCTCCCCGAGCTCAAGTAGTGCTTGTCGAAGCTCTTCAGCTGTGGGAACCCGGGAATGCCAATACCAACGGTTTTCCATGAAGGAGACACCCTTCCCCTTGATTGTGCGGGCGATGATCACCGTGGGACCCTGCGTATCGCGCCTTGCCTCACGCAGGCGGGAGAGCAGCGATGCGGGCTCGTGTCCGTTCGCATCAAGAACGCGCCAGCCGCTGGCCGCCCACCGCCGAGGCAGAGCTCGATCCTCCCAGGGACTGGCGCGCTCTCCCGGCGTCTTCCCGGGAGGGCCAAACTGACCTAGGCCATTGGCGTCCACGATGGCGAGGAGATTACCGAGCCCGTAGCGGTGAGCCACATCGGCGGCCTCCCAGACCTCTCCTTCCTGACACTCGCCGTCGCCGACGAGCACGTAAACGCGACTGGACCACCCCAGACGCCTCGCTCCAAGTGCCAATCCAACGGCGGCCGAGATACCGACGCCCAGTGAGCCAGTCGACATGTCCACTCCGGGAAGCTTGGTCATGTCGGGGTGACCTTGAAGGCGCGAGTTGAGTGCATCGTAGGTCGCCAGTTCGCTCAGGGGAAAGTATCCGCGCAGAGCTAGCGCGGCGTAGAGCGCGATCGAGGAGTGCCCTTTTGAGAGGACAAAACGATCACGCTCAGGCCAGGTCGGCTCGCTGGGGCGGATATTCATTTCGCGGAAGTACAGCACCGCGAGAATCTCCGCCGCGGACAAGGGGCCGCCAAGGTGGCCGCCGGAAGCGTGCGCGACCGCTCGAATCGATTCAACGCGGATCTTTCGTGCTGTTTCGCGGAGTTGCGTTATCGACTTGCCGCGCGCATTACGGGTTGCAGTATCAAGCGCCACCGGGTTGCTGTCGGTCACGCAACGGAACAGGAGTCTACGGCTGCCGACCCCCGGTCCCCTGTCAAGATAGGAGGTCCAGCGCAAGAGTTGACGTAAGTTATCGGTAGCTTCAGTGCCAACTTGGTGCCGTGCTTCCAGCGTCCTCGCGCTTTAACGACGTCCGGCGCGGACAGAACCAGTCTCCGCGTGACCGTGCCAGCGATCCCGGCAACGTTGCCAGAGTTTAGCACGAGGTCTTCGGATCCTGTCAAGAGTTGAGTCGCCCGCTCGGGGGGCAAGGAGAGGGGGCTCCGATCGCGGAACGACTTCCCATCGGCCTCAGGCCGGCCCGGAGCCTGCGAGCGTAGTCGATCTGAAGCCACTCGATTGGCGAAGTGAGTTTAACCCTTGACACCTCAGGCACTCGAGGAGTACCCTCGGTCGCTGGCAACGTAACCGAAAGCGCTCCCAATACCCGGCGGTGGGGCCCTTGCGAGGTCGGACGGGACTAAGGCTGGGTCGGATCCTTGATTTAGGTACTCAGGAGTGGGCAGCAGATGATGCAATCCGCAAGCGGTACACAAGGGGTGCGCCGTCTCAGCCTAATCGCCCTCGCGCTAGTTCTGCCACTAGCGCTTGCAGCAGTCGGGTTGAGCCAACTGACGGCGCGAGCCTCCAAAGCTGGCCCGGTCGTAACATTTGCGGAGGCGCCAAGCTACCCACCGACCTACATTTTCCCGATGATGCCACAGCTTCAGCCTCCTGATTTTCAGGAGCTGTCCGAGCAACTCTGGCCGTACCTGTACTGGTTCGGTGATACGGGTAAGCCGCTTCTCAATGAAGCGCTCAGCATCGCGCATGCCCCTACCTTTAGCGACAACAACACCGTCGTGACTATTACGCTAAAGCACTGGCACTGGTCAGACGGTCAGCCCGTGACGGCCCGAGATGTCGTCTTCTGGCTGAATATGGTCAGCGCGGTTACCGACCCAAACCGAGTGGCGATTGGCTCCAACAGCGAACCAGGTCCGGCGTGGGGGTCAGCGGTCCCCGGAGGCTTCCCGGAGAACATCGTGAAGTACTCGGCGAGTGGTGCCTACACGGTGGTCCTTGACCTGAACGCGTCCTACAATCCCACCTGGTACCTGTACAACGAGCTAAGTCAGATAGTTCCTGTACCGCAGCAGACTTGGGACAGGCTCTCAGCTAGTTCGTCGGTAGGGAATTACGATGCCTCGGCTGCAGCGAGGACTACACTTCCTAACACCACACCTAGCTGGTATGTTCCAGCCAGTCCGGGGTCGGCGACCACAGGGGCGCTCGGAGTTGCGCAGTTCCTTAACTCCAACTCCGAAGACCTCAGCACCTACGAGTCGGACCCACTGTGGAAAGTGGTTGATGGTCCCTTCCGGTTGGCTCAGTTTACGACGTCCGGCTTCGTGAAATTGGTGCCTAATACCCTCTATTCTGGCTCGCCGAAGCCCACCATCAGTGCGTTCGAGGAGATACCGTTCACCAGCGACGCCGCTGAGTTCAACGCTCTTAGGAGTGGAAGCCTCACGATCGGATATCTCCCGGTGGTGGACCTTAACCAGAGGGCGTCGCTCGAGCGAAATGAGGGGTACAAATTCAACTCCTGGAATGAATACACTTTTGACTATATGCTGTATAACTTCACCAACCAGACGGTCGGAGCCATCTTCAAACAGTTGTACTTTCGCCAAGCTTTTCAGTCTTTGATCAACCAGCCAGAATACATCCGCGATTTCCAGCATGGGATAGGCACCGTAGCTAACGGTCCGGTCCCAAGTTACCCACCAGGGAACGTATTTGAGAGTCCCCTGGTCAAAAAGGGAGTTGTCTACCCCTACGACCCAGCAAAGGCGGTCAGCCTCCTCAAGTCCAGCGGCTGGACTGTCGTCCCAGGAGGAGTTAGCTACTGCTCACGGCCGGGCACGGCAACCGGCGACTGCGGGGCAGGGATCGCAGCCGGCCAGAAGGCTACTTTCAAGGTACTCTACGCGGCGGGCACGTTGGCACTGACAAATGAGATGAGTGCGATGGAATCGACGATGAAGGCAAAGGCCGGCATCTCACTGGACCTGTCGGCCGCGCCGCTCGCTGACGTGGTTAGCACCAGCTTCTCATCGTGCACCTTCTCGGCTCCCTGCAACAACTGGGAGTTGGCAGACTGGGGTACCGGGTGGACCTACTACACCGACTACCTCCCTACCGGAGAGGAGTTTTTCTACTCGAACTCAATTAGCAACGCCGGCGACTACATCTCAGCGAAAATGGATACCGACATTACAGCAACAAACACCGCTTCCACGTACAACGCGGAGATCAAGGCCATTTACAACTACGAGAACTACGCAGCCACGGATTTGCCGGTGGTCTGGCTTCCAAATGGGCCATATCAATTCACGATGTACAAGAGTGGCCTGGGAGGTCTCGTGCCTCAGGGTATCTTCGCGGAAATCTATCCCCAATTCTATCGGCACTAGCCAATCCAGCCAGAGTTGGGTTCTTTGCGACCATTCGCGACGTCTCAAAGATCTCGGTACTGCTCGTCAGCCCGTTAGGCGATCCCGAGGTGGTAGCGGCGGGCGACCTAGACCGACTTCCTATAGCGACAGCCCGCTAAGAGCAGCTCACGTGTGCACTCGATGATGTACTTTCACTGCGATGCGGACGGGTAGGCTCGGCCGGAAGACAGCCCAAAACGGAGATAAGCGGAGGGGGAGTATGCGAGTAGAGCTGGACACCAAGGGGTTCAGGGTAGAAGGACAGGAGAGGCCCCTTGTAGCAGCTCAGTTCGACGCCTTCCGCCAGAACTCAATCTGGTGGCCGCGCACCCTAGACGCCATCAAGAATGCTGGGATCGAGATCGTCTCGATCTTTATCTGCTGGGACTTTCATGAACTGTCCAGAGGGGCATTCGACTTCGATGGGACGACGAATTCGTCCCGCAATCTGAAAGGTCTCCTGGAGTTGTGTGCCCAGAAGGACCTGTTGGTGTGGGCCCGGCCAGGGCCGATCATGGATGATGAGTGGGAGACACGGGGACCCGCACGCGATGTGATGAGATTGGACCGACTGCATCCTGCCTTCCTGGCTAGGACCGCTGAGTATGTGGAGGAGGTCTGTCGCGTACTCGTCCCCGCCCAGACAACACGAGGGGGTCCGGTTGCCCTTCTTAGTATCGACAATGAGATCCTGTATCCCTACAGCACGCCCGCTAGCCAGGCGGACGTCGATGGTGACGTGTGCGTGCCATACGACGACGCCTACTACGCCTCAGCCTTTAGCGCCTGGTTGAAGACGAAATATGGGACTTGCGCAGATGCCAATGCAGCCCTGGGAGCGACCCTTAGTCGCTGGGAAGATGTGACCTCGCCTCGATACGGCACCGACTCGATCGGTTACCTGTACGAGAGCTTCCTATTCATAAACCACCAAATCACACAATATACCCGCTTGTGCCGTGACCTCTATCGCGCGCAGGGTATTGACGTCGGAATCAACACCAATTTCAAGCAGTTGCTGGCATACGCCGACTGGTCTAGAATCGGGCGAGAACTAGACGCCGTGGGAATGTGCCTATTCACGCCGAGGGACATGCCCGGCGACCAGGCCCTGGTAGCCAACTGGTGGATTCGACTTCAGCGAGCGCAATTTGAGTTTGCTTGGGCAGCGGACATCCAGGCCGGCTGGATTGGATTAGATGACGAGTTCGGGTATATCTCTGAGGACCATAGCGAATACGTGCCAATGGCCGCGCAGGCCGCCGGTATCCGGGGTCTCAATTTTTACTCTTTTGTTGAGCGAGACGACTGGAACTACTCGCCCGTGAACGCGACCGGCAAGATTCGACCAAACAGATACGAAGCCTTTCGAAGAGTGGTCGCGTCGTACGCCGGGATCGGACAGAGAGACGAGCAGCTGTGCGATGTTGGCCTTATATACAGCCTCGCCGACCATCAAGCGATCTACTTCAAGTCGGCACAGGATTGGAGCACTCTAGCAGACCACTGGGCGATGTTTGAAGAGCCCAAGGCTTCAGCTGGGTGGTGGCGGACGTTCCAAAGATTGGTCGAAGCGGACGTGGACTTTCGGCTGTGGATTCCCGGCGTGTCGAGCGGTACGCGACCTCGGATACTGGTTCACGCGAGCCTACCAATCGAGACATCTGACGTGCTGGAGTCTCTCGCAGCCGCGATTTCACAGGCTGGACGCGTTGTTGCGGTGACGGACATTGCGAATCAAACCCCTGGAGGGGTCGTGAGCGCGACAGTCAAGGACGCCGTAGCCGCGGCAGCATGCGAGGGTCGGTTGGTCCGGTGCTCAGCCGATGACGTGGTGGACGTGGTGGCTTCGCTCGGCGCAAAGTCGTACGTGCGGGCTGACTACGGCAGAGTCTGGACGTTTCTCTACCGAGGGGAGGATGGGTCGCTGGTACTGGGGGCGTGGAACGCTGGGGACGCGGTGTACCACGGTCCGTTGCGCATTTCCCCAGACGTCTTGGCGCCTTCGACAGTGTCGCGTTGGATCGTGGAGCCAAGCCGGGGGACTCGTGCAGCCCTCGGACAAATGGCCACAAGCGTTACGGTAACTCTAGCTCCTCACTCAGCACGCGTGTTTCTTTTGATTGACGAGCAGACGAAGGGTCTGGGCTGAAACGTCGTACCGAGCTGTTCATACTGTTGGAGTATTTCTCAGGTTAGCTCTTGAATTCGACTGCCGCGTGAGAATAATCTGAGATCATGGCTGGGCGCGACCCACGAGGCATGATGCCTGAGCTTCTCCAGAGACACGTACCATGCATCCAGGTCTGTGTGAAGGCCAACCGGAACGCCCTGATCATAGTTCTCGCGTACCATGATCTGATCGCCCGCTAAACCGAGTCTTCCCCGGGTGGTGTCGACCATAAGGCCTTGGGAACCAGGGGTGTGGCCAGGAAGGTGAAGCACGGTCAGGCCCTCCCCCAAGTCAGTGTCGCCATCGAGCAGCTCGAGCCGGTGCGGTTCATAAGGGGGTGTAAAGCCGCCAGTTGGAGCAAAATACTCCTTTCGCATGAGGTGTGCCACCGGATCCAGCGCGTAGGCAAGCTCGACGCGCTGAGCTACGATCCGTGCCCGCGCGAACCTACGATTGGTTCCGCAATGATCGTAATGCAGGTGCGTACAGACAACGAGGGACACTTGGTCGGCCGTGACGGCCAGCTGCCTTAGCAACTCTAGAGGTTCTTCGCCGGGTTCTCGCCAGATGCGCTGTGGGTACGCACCACGGACCGCTTCAGGCGATTCAAAGCTGGTATCAACGACGACCGTGGTCGGACCCTTGAGCAGAAACATCGTGTGGGGGATGATCAACGCCCGTCCCATCCCCTCGGCGTACGTGGCCATCGACTGGTCCATTTCCGACCTTCCGGCAAGGAGCGCCCACACGCGCCAGTTAGTCATGCCTGGGGGTCACCGGGCTGTGTAGCCGCCGTCGACGACCAAGGCGTGGCCCGTTACATATGAGGAGCGATCCGACACCAAGTAGAGGACCGCCTCGGCGACGTCTTCGACGCGGCCGATTCCCAGAGGATGGTCCACCTCGTCCTGAAGCCGAGCTGCGACCGGGTCATCCTGAGCATCGTAGAACGCTCGTAGTAGGGGAGTATCGATTGACCCAGGACAAACGCAATTGACTCTAATCCCATCGGCGGCGTGATCGAGCGCCATCGACCGGGTGAGGTTGATTAGGGCGGCCTTCGACGCCGAATATGCAGCGTAGCGGGTGAAGCCGACCAGGCCGGCTTCCGACGCCACCGTCACGATGGTGCCTCCCCCCGATTGCCGCAAGTGAGGGATGGCCGCCCGCGCGAAGAGGTATGCCGAGCGAACATTGGACCCAAAAACCAGGTCCCAATCACTGGGCAGTGTCTCAACCACCGTGCCTGTGAACGCGATACCAGCGTTGTTGACCAGGATATGGAGCCCCTTGAACCATTGCGTGGCCTCGGAGATTGCCTGGTCGGCGCTATGAGGGAGGCTCACGTCTGCATCGACGGTCCGGCAGTTCCCCCCGTCGACTGAGACCTGCTCCGCTGTGGCCGCAAGACCTGCGGGCTGGCGATCCACCAGGATAAGGTTTGCTCCCTCTCTGGCTAACAGCACTGCGATGGCCGCGCCGATACCGGATCCGGCTCCGGTGACTATCGCTGTACGGCCAGCGAGGGGCTCGGGCGTCATGACATGTCGCTCCAGCTGTCGCTGACACGAGTCATGGCCCGCGAGTACGCTGCGACCACTGTCTGCAGCTCATCTGCGGTCATGGCAGTTGACAGGTTGAGCATCCCTCGAGGGGCGGCGTACACTCCTTCCAAGAGCAGAGCAAGGTGAAGTGCGGCAACCTTGTCGGCGTCATCCTCATTGGCCGCTCGTTCGGCTCTCTGAACCGCCCCGGGGTGGACCTGGAGAATTGAACCCGCCCTGGTAACGTAACCGGCAACGCCAGAGCTCGCAATGACTTCTTCGAGCGCAGATTCTAGCGTCACGGATCTGGTGTTGAGAAGTTCGATGGCATCGTGATCCAGGCCCCGCAATGCAGCCAGGCCTGCCGCCATGGTCAGAGGGTTTCCATTGAACGTTCCAGAATGTTGCAAGCCACCGTGAGTCGAGGCGGCAGTGATTTGAAGGACTGCTGCGCGCCCGCCTACTGCGCCAACAGGAGTTCCACCGCCGATGATCTTGCCCATAAGAACTAAGTCGGGGACAATTTCTAGCGCTCCGTGGATGCCAGAATAGTGGTTCCTCAGTGATTGCACTTCATCGAGGACCATGAGTGTACCGGTGGCAGCTGTGATGGAGCGGACGGTTTCTAAAAATCCCTCTTCGGCGGAGATAACGCCACCACTGCCAAGGAACGGCTCAACGAAGACGGCCGCGGTATCAGACCCGACCGCTTGCCGAGTTGCGTCGATCTCGTTGTAGGGAAGTCGTACGACGTGTGGGTCTCCGTCCATGAACGCAGGGACGGCGCCGTGGTACCCACCATCGAAAATGACGACTCCTTGACGCCCTGTATGCTTCCGGGCGACCCGGAGAGCCAACAAGGCTGCCTCAGTGCCAGAATTGGTGAACCGGACGAGTTCCACCGCCGGGTACCTGGCTACCAAGAGTTCGCCCAACTCGAGGAGATAGGTGTGTGGGCCCGAGTACGCGATGCCCGACGCCGTGGCCCTAGCGATGGCTTCGACCACCGGTCCGTAACCATGGCCGTGGACCAGCGAGGTGTAGTTGTTCAGGATGTCGATGTACTTGTTTCCATCGACATCAAGGATCGTTATGCCGGTGGCGGCTTGGATAGCAAGTGGGTAGGGGTCAAAGTGGGTGACCGATCGAGTCTCTCCACCGGGCAGCACGCGAATCAGCCGTTCGTGGAGCTTCTGCGATCCAGCCGTGCGGCTTTGGTACTCTCGTTTGAGTCCCTGAAGCGTCTTGGCCATGCCTTCGCTTCTCGTCACTCGGCTATCTGCTCCAACGCGCGATGGTTCCGCCAAGTCGATGCGCGGAGCCCGTACTGAGCAACTGGACCATCGACTGGGTAAGTGTCACTTCTCGTCCACTGCCTAGTTCAATCCCTTCGCCAAAAACCTGCGTGTATGGACAGCACGCTATCACCGCGACCGAGGTGGCTCGAGAAGGGAACGGGCCCCCATCGCTAATGAGCTGGGTTCCTTGGCTTCGTCGGGCCAGATCTGCCGTGAGCTCCGCGGCTCGGGGCGCAAGTCGCTGGGGACTGCCCGATGGACGCACCATCACCTTCGACCAAGACGCGGGACTCCGAACTGGTAGAGATACCGGCATGAGTCAGATTGCCTGCAGGGTCGAGGAAGAGCGGTTCGACCTGCAGGGTGGCCCTCCATTGCCGCCATACGTAGCCCCAGCTAAATGACATGAGCGCACTCCCTAACTCTGGATGCCAGCTGGCCACGGCAAGGGCTTCCTCCGAGAAGCCCCGCGCGAGGGTGCCACAACGGCTCTGGGCAAGTCATGGGGCTACAGGTACCTCGATCACGCAAACGCTCCCGGTATCGATGCCAGCCGCGGAGAGCGTGCATCCAACCGCGCTCCCGTGTCAAGTCTGGTCGGCGCCCGGTGGACTACCTGCCCGGGTCAGAGCTCGACGGCGATCTGATCCATAGGTGGGGCTACGGCCTGCCTGTTCAGCGATTCACCGAGCTCATGTCCGTGAACCGCTCTCCGCGGGCCGAACCGGCGGGAATCAGGTCGTTGAGGCGGAGCAGGGTCTCCGTGTCCAGCTCCAATCGAGCCGACCCAGCGTTCTCGACCAGGTAATCGCGTCGCTTAGTTCCGGGGATCGGGACCACGTCTGGACCTTGCGCCAAGACCCAGGCCAACGCCACCTGCGCAGGCGTGGCACCCGTCTCGTCTGCAACTTCCCGAAGCCGAGATGCTAGGACCACGTTGTGTTCAGCGTTCTCGCCCATAAAGCGGGGATAGCCCGTGACTCGGAAATCGTCGGCGCCTAGTTGGTCAGGGGATGTCAGCCGACCGCTGAGTAGGCCCCGGCCTAGGGGGCTGTAGGCGACGAAGCCGATCCCCAGATCGCGGACCGTTGGCAGGATCTCCATCTCTGGTTCTCGGCTGAAAAGGGAGTACTCGGTCTGGAGGGCGCTGATGGGGTGAACCATATGGGCTCGCTTGATCGTGCTCGGGGCCGCCTCCGACAGACCCAGGAAGCGCACCTTGCCCTGCTGCACCAGTTGGGACATAGCCCCAACCGTCTCCTCGATCGGGACCTCCGGATCAACCCGATGCTGGTAGTAGAGGTCGATGTAGTCCGTCTGGAGCCGATCCAGGGAGCTCTCACAGGCGCGGAGCACGTACTCCGGTCTGCCGTTGATCCCGACAAAGGTGCCGTCTGCCCGTCGCTCCTGCCCGAACTTGGTAGCCAGCACCACCTCGGACCGCTCCCCGGCGATGGCTTCACCGACCAGACGCTCATTCTTAAAAGGACCGTAGATGTCCGCTGTGTCGAGGAATCGGATGCCTAGGTCCAGGGCCCGCCTTATGGTGGCGATCGACTCCTGATCGTCAGTCGCGCCGTAGAACTCCGACATTCCCATGCAGCCCAGCCCCAGGGCGGACACCACCAGCCCCTGTCCACCAAGCCGGCGGCTCCCGATCTCGGCTCTGCTCATACGGCAAACGTTAGCGCCCGTAATCGGTTCGGTGCCGCCCTCGGCTCCGCGGCCACACCCTCAAAGAGGAGTGTGGCCGGTCAGCGCTCGGGTACTGGGTCCGTGTAGCCGCCGCCCGATGAAGCCGCGACCTCAGGGACTGCGCCGCCTCCGCTTTCGGGTCCCGCAATACCCAGTGGACCGGGCGTACCAACGGCTAGGCCAATCAGGATCACCACCCCACCTAGGATCTGAAGCGGAAGTACCCGTTCGCTGATCAGCAGCCCTGCCGCAGCGACAGTAATGAACGGCTCAAGGTAAGTGTATGAGGCCGTCCGAGCTGCTCCCAGGGTGCGCATTGCTGCCAGGTAGAGCCAATTGACCGCAACCACCGCGGCAACCACGCTGAATCCGAGCAGACCCAACCATGCCCACGTGACATGGGGATGGTGGTTGATGCCCTCGGCCAGTCCGAACGGGACAAGCATGGCGGCCCCAACTAGCGTGATGATCGCGGCCAGGGAGAGGGGTCGGTAGCTGCCCAACAGGCCTGGTAATAGAAGCAAGTAAATCGCGCTGACGACCGGGCCGCCCACCGCTAACACAACTCCCAGCCAGCTCAAGTGACCCACGCCGGCCGTGAGCACGACCAGCGCTACCCCGACCAAGCCCACCGCGAGCCCGGCCCACACCTTGGCCGCAAATTTCTGCGCGGCATGCAATGCCAACCAGGCGGTCACCAAGAGTGGAGTCGCTCCCAAAAACATGGCGACGAAGTCGGCATTCGTGAGGGCTAATGCCCCGGTGAAGGCGGCCTGACTCACCGCGATTCCGGTCGCCGCCGCCGCTGCTATCAACCACCATTCACGGGAGCTGGGCCAGCGGATCGGACCTTCAACCCGACCCGCGAGCCACCAGAGGCACAAGCCACCCAAGAGGAAACGCAGGGTCGAATAGGTCAGGGGCCCACTGTTGGCAAGTGCGACCTTGACGGCAACGATGTTGACGCTCCAAAGAATCGTTGCCGCTAAGATCAGGCCATCGCCGCGACCGAAGCCGCGACGGCGGTTTGCCGTGTGACGCGCAAGTGCCAACCTAGTTGTCCACCCGCGCGCAGGGTTCCTCAGGAGAGCCGCTGAGCCCAACGATGCGGGAGCTGAGAAGAATCAAGGCTCTGCTAGCCAAAGCCGATGATTCTGTCCCAAGGCCGCAGTCACGCGGCAGGGCATTCGACCGATCGTCTCCGCCGGTCGCCGGGGGCGGGAACGTCAGGAACCCCACCCATCCCGACCGGAAGGGTTGCCAGCTGGGTCACAGCACCCCAAGCCGGACCTCAGGACGAAGCTCACGATGAAGAAGTCGACCAGGTCGCTCCGGAGCGGTGAAGCGGCCGCCTTCTACTACAACCTGGCCTCCCAACAGCGTTGTCACTGGCCAGGCGCCGACGCGCCAACCTTCCCAGGGCGTGTAGTCGGACTCGTGGAGGTCGGCGGAGGTGATCACCCGCTCGGCTTTCGGGTCGATCAGAGCCAGATCCGCATCGCTCCCCACTGCGATGACGCCTTTCTGGGGATACAGCCCCATAATCTTGGCCGCGTTGGTGGAAGTGACCTCGGTGAATCGCACCAGGCCGAGGCCACGCCGTTGCACCACCTCGGTAAAGACTATGGCCATCCGGGGCTGGACTCCGGTATTACCGCCGGTGACATCGTCAATCCGTCGGCCACCCGTCTTTACCGCATAGGACGTGCACAGTTCGTCGGTCGCAAAGGTAGCGATCTCACCATGAGCCACGCCCTGCCAAAGCGCCTGAGTGTCTGCCGCACTTTTGAGCGACGGGTAGGTGTGGTACTTCATGCCATCCGGCTCTTGGTAATCGTCCTCGGTATGGAGCGCATACTGATGCAGCGTTTCCCCAAACACGGCCACGCCCTGAGCCCTCCCCTCGGCGATCGCTGCCACTCCACTAGCGGCACTCACGTGCATCATGTAGAGAATTGAACCGGGAACACTCTTGGCCAGTCCGATCACACGCCGGAACGACAGTTCTTCGGAGAGTGAGCTGTGCACCTCGGACATGTGTTCAAATCCGACACGGCCCTGGCGGATGTTCTCCCGGTACATATGCATCACCAGGTCGTCGTCCTCGGCGTGGATGGCTAACAGGCCGTTGTGCCTTGCCGTGACTTTGAGCATCTCCCAGATGCTCCCAAAGGGAACCTTGGTCGGGGGCTCGCCGGGAATGACATCGCTGGTGAAGATCTTGAAGCTGGGAAACCCTGCCGTTATCACATCTGGGACTTGGTCCAGTTTGCTGGGCTCGATCTCGCCACTAAGGACGACGTGAAAGGAGAAATCCGTGTAGCTGCTACCCAGCCACTGTGCCTTGCGCGCCTCCAGAGTCTCGCTGATAGTTTCCTCAGGAGTGTTCCAGGCGAAGTCGATCAGGCAGGTAGTGCCACCATGGAGAGCTGCCGCACTGACAGTCTCTGCCCCCCCGGTGTAGCTAGGCTCACCGCCGCCTGGATCGGCCACCTCCATGTCGCAGTGGATGTGCGGATCTATCCCCCCTGGTACGATCACGAGCCCGTCCGCCACCAAGGTTCGGGCCGCCGGCTCAGCGACGGTTCCCTGAGCCAGCAGGGCTATCTTGCCATCGCTAATGCCGATGGATAGATGCTCCGCTCCGGCGGGCGTGACCACCAGGCCACCTTGGATCAACAGATCAAGCATCGCTCGCCCTCCGCACTGGGACCCTAGGTCTCGTCACCCTGGCGAGTATACGAGGGAGCCAGAAACTGTTGACTGTTGACAAAACCGGTGGCATGATGCTATGAGGTGGCCCAACCGTTGAAGGTTCTAGCTCATCGAAGGGAGGGCGGGCAGGTGCGAATTAGGTGGTTCTCCCGTCTGGCGCTGGGTGTCGCGACCTTGGTTCTTCTCGCGACCTATCTCGGCGCGGCCTCCCCGGCCAGTGCCGCGGCCAAGTCTGGCGGCACGGTAACCTTTGCCCTTCCTCCCGGGGTGGTCTCCACCTACATCTTCCCGTTCGCAACCGGGCCCGACACTGAGAATGTCAACCTCTTTCAGATGTGGCCCTTTCTGTGGCGCCCGCTCTATTGGTACGGTGACAACGGTAACGTAGGTATCAACTGGAAGGAGAGTGTAGGCGAGCGCCCAACCTATTCAAATGGTGGGCGTACGGTCAACATCACACTAAAGAAGACGTTTAGATGGTCAGACGGTCAACCCGTCACCAATCGCGATGTCGAACTGTGGATGAATCTCTTCTTCGCGGAGCGCGAGAACTATCTCGCCTATACGGTTGGGAGCATCCCCGACGACATCACATCGATGTCCTTCCCTTCCTCCACGCCATATCAGTTCAGCCTGACCTTTAACAAAGCGTACAGCCACCAGTGGCTGCTCTACGATCAGTTGAGCCAGATCTGGCCCATTCCTCAGCAGAGCTGGGACCGTACGTCGGTTACGGGACCGGTGGGCAATTATGACACCACCACCGCCGGTGCCAAAGAGGTCTACAACTTCCTCAACGCTCAGTCCGAGAACGAGTCGACATACGCCACAAACCCCCTCTGGAAGTTGGTGGACGGCCCATGGCTCGTGTCAGCCTTCAGTCCCACCACCGGGTACAACGCCTTTGTTCCCAACCCCCACTACACCGGGCCGGGAAAACCCAAGATCTCCAAATTCATCGAGCTGCCTTTCACAAGCGCGGCGGCCGAGTTCGACGCGCTCCGGGCGGGCGAGGTCGACTATGGCTATCTCCCGACCGAGGACCTGTCCCAGGAGACCTACTTCAAATCGCGCGGCTACACGATTTCGAAATGGCCGGTTTTTGGAATTAACGTTTTCGCCCTGAATTTCACAAACCCCACCGTGGGACCCATTTTCAAACAGCTCTATATCCGCCAGGCGGTCCAGAAGTTGGTCAATCAGCCCCAGATTGTGAAAGATGTCTACCATGGCGTGGCCTTCCCCATCTACGGACCTATTCCCGGCATTCCCAATCCCTTCGCCTCCAATAAGGCGCTCAGCAATCCCTACCCCTACAGCGTCGCTGGAGCGAAAAAGTTGCTGTCCGAGCACGGTTGGACCGTTCGGCCAGAAGGGGTTGACACATGTGCACGTCCGGGGACAGAGAGCAACCAATGCGGCGCGGGGATCGCTCTGGGTGCAAAGTTGGACTTTGTGGAGAAGGTGGCCAACGGGTCAGCGCCATTCCTGGCCGAGGTTGAGGACGTGCAGTCAAGCTGGTCGGAGGCCGGCATCCACGTGACCCTGCTCCAGGCGACCGCTGGCCAGCTCTATTCCAGCTTGGCGCCATGCGTCAACGGTGACGCCGGCTGCTCGTGGGACATTATCAATATCGGCGAGACAGGAGAGACCGGCTCGTACTCCCCGGAATACCTGCCGAATGGAGCTCAACTTTGGGGCACCGCCGGGGCCCAGAACAATGAAGGCTACAGCAGCAACGAAATGGACTCACTGATCGCAGCCAGTGAGTTCAGCTCCTCCTCATCCGCGATCGAGAAGCTCGCGGCATATGTGAGCAAGGAACTTCCCCTACTGTTCCAACCGAACTACCCGTATCAGCTCTCGGTGATCAGCCCCAAGCTACACGGCGCTCTGCCCCAAGATCCCAATCTCAATCTGTACCCCCAATACTGGAGCTGGAGCTGATCTCTATCTGCGTCTTAGCTCAAACACCAACGACCTGAAGGTCGAGATCTAGCCCCGTATCCGCCACGGTACCCCCCGTCAATGTCGGCGGGGGGTATCGGCTGGCTCGCTCAACGAGAGCTCCATCGGTCTACTGGTGGGTCCAGATTCTTCCCGCACTCGGGCATACTATTGATCTGATCGCTGTCGAAGTGGCACTCATCACTCGGCCCTGTCGACTCAACCGGAAAAGCAGCTTCGTTGTATCAGGAGCGGGGCCTGCCAGGATAGGTCACTCTGACTCGCGAATTACTTCCGCTCTCCGACTACGGCGCAAGGATCGGGACCGTCGTCCGGGGCACCCCCAGGGACACCTAGGAGCAACTGCATGTCGGCTAACTCCAGCGGAGCGGACGAAGCTGAGCACACCGACCTACGCTCGGCCGTCAGGAGTCTATGCCAACGGTTTCCAGGCACTTATTGGCAGGGTCTGGATCAGTCCCGTAGCTATCCTGAGGAGTTTGTCCAGGCGCTGACCGAGAGCGGATACCTCTCCATCTTGATCCCTGAAGAGTTCGGTGGCGCCGGCGGTACTCTGATGGAAGCGTCGGTGATCTTGGAGGAGATCCACCGCTCCGGGGGGAACGCTTCTGCATGTCATGCTCAGATGTACACCATGGGAACGTTACTGCGTCATGGAAGCCAAGAGCAGAAGGAACGTTACTTGCCGAGGTTGGCGCGTGGCGAGATCCGACTGCAATCATTCGCCGTTACCGAACCCTCCGCTGGGTCGGACACACTAAAGCTCACCACCACGGCCACCCTCGAGGGTGACGAATACGTGGTGACCGGTCAGAAGATCTGGACGTCGCGGGTTCAGCATTCAGATCTGATGATGCTGCTAGCGCGAACCGCTCCGTCTGACGTAGCGCAGGAGCGGCGCGACGGCCTCTCCGTGTTTCTCGTCGATCTGCAGCAGGCTCTGGCACGGGGGATGACAGCGCGGCCGATTCGTACCATGCTCAATCATGAAACCAACGAGGTCTTCTTCGACCGACTCCGGATTCCCACCTCCGCTCTAATTGGTGCGGAGGGCCACGGCTTCAGGTATATCCTCGACGGGATGAATGCGGAACGAATCCTGATTGCGGCGGAATGCATCGGCGACGGCTACTGGTTTGTGGACCGCGCCAGCGAATACGCCCGTGATCGTGTGGTGTTTGGGAGACCGATCGGGGCCAATCAAGGGGTAGCCTTCCCTCTGGCCAGATCTTTCGCGAGCGTACGGGCCGCTGATCTGATGCGCGTCCGAGCCGCCGATCGTTTTGATCGCGGCTTGGATTGCGGGGTGGATGCCAACATGGCCAAGCTGCTGGCCTCAGAGGCGTCCTGGGAAGCCGCCAACGCCGCTGTCCAGACGTTTGGTGGCTATGGTTTTGCAGCCGAATTTGACGTGGAACGGAAGTTCCGTGAAACCCGCCTCTACCAGGTCGCCCCGGTTTCCAGCAACCTTATCCTGGCCTTCCTCGCCCACCACGTCTTAAGGTTGCCGCGGTCGTACTGACAGCACTGAACGTAGCGTTCTGCCCGCGCGGAGACCCCAACCGCAGCCGAGGATAATGACCCTACATGCCAATCCGGTGGGGCGTGCTGATAGGGCAGCTGCCGGATCTCGATTGATCAGGGAGGGGGCGTTTTGCGTGCGATCGTCTTTTCTGGCCCCGAACAACCGCTTAGATTAGAAGACGTAGACCTAGAGGGCCCTCGGGCGGGTGAAGTCAGGGTGCGCGTGGCGGCGGCGGGGGTGTGCCGTAGTGATCTGCATTCCCGCGTGGGGGATTGGCCTCGCCGCGTGCCTCTCGTAATGGGCCATGAGGGTGCTGGCGTCGTTTTGGAGACGGGCGCGGGCGTCACCAGCGTTTCGCCAGGCGATCACGTCGTTCTCTCATGGCAACCCGCATGCGGAAGGTGTCCGCGCTGTGCACTCGGTCGCCCCCAGCAGTGCGAGTTGGTGGCGACCGTGGTTGCACCCCTCGGAGTGCTCTACGACGGCACCTCTCGCTTGCGCCTGCGGGGTGAGCCAATCTTTCATTATTCAGGAGTGTCCTCGTTTGCGGAGGAGGCCGTGGTACCGGAGAGCGGTGCGATCCGGGTGCCCTCGGAAGTCCCCCTGACGAGTGCGGCACTGATCGGATGCTGCGTCACGACGGGTATCGGCGCGGTGCTGTGGACCGCTCGCGTCGAACCAGGCGCCACTGTGGTCGTCATCGGCTGTGGGGCCGTAGGGCTGAATGCCGTGCAGGGCGCACGGCTGGCGGCCGCCAGTCAGATCATTGCTGTGGACCCACTGGCCGACAAGCTCACTTTGGCCCAGGAATTCGGTGCCACCAAAACCCTCCTCGCCAGGAGCTCTGACGCCGTTCAGGAGATCCGAGAGCTCACCGCCGGCGGTGCCGACTATGTGTTTGATTGCATCGGACTGCCCGAGACCGCTAGGGATGCGATCAAAATGCTGGGAGTCAGTGGTAGCGCAGTTCTAGTGGGCTTGCCTGCGGTGGAGGACACTGCCGAATTCGAGCCTTACAGGCTGACCGAATCAGAGCAGCGCGTCATCGGCTCCTACTACGGGAGCTCTCGTCCGTCCGTCCACTTCCCACTCCTCGCCGACCTCTACCTTCAGGGAAGGCTAAGAATCGACCCACTGGTCACCTCGTGCCGGCCCCTAGTCAAGGTGCAAACAGCGCTTGATGATCTCATAGCCGGACAAGGCATCAAGACCGTGCTCGAGCCAGCATACAACCCGAGTGAGATGGGGGGCGGTCCCTGCGCCAGGCATTCGGCTCCCGACCGATGATCCAGGCTCGCCAGCATTGCTTTCCCGTGGCCGTTCAGGTCGCGGCGGTAACCCGACTACCTGTGTAGGGGAGGTTGGCCAACGACTACGCATAAATCAAAGATCTCAGGCTGGGATGAGGATCGTGTCCTAGGACTCTTCAACGAGCTATCAAACCGCGGTCGCTGGGGAATAGACGATGAGCGCGGGACGCTCAATTTCATCACCGAGCAGACCCGGATCGAGGCCGCACGTGAGGTGAAAGTTGGGAGATCCATTTCAATCAGTCGGATGATCGACACTCTTGGGGGAGCAGAAAACCCTGCCCCTGCGCGCCACCGCATGCACTACTACGGCGAAGATGCGATTTCCTGCGGCGACAGCCTGGACATCACGATCCACGGCATGGCCACGACTCATCTGGACGCTGTGGGCCACGAGTCGTTCGCTCAACAGCTCTACAACGGCCGACGGGTGAGTGAGCAGGTCCTGGCGACTGGCCTCCAGTGGGCGAGCATCGTGGTGCAGCGAGAAGGCATCTTCGCTCGGGGCGTTCTGCTGGACGTGTGTGCTGCCCGCAGGGTGGCCTGGCTCGACCCAAGCGACCGGATTACCGAGGCTGATCTAAGTGCGTCTGAAGCGCTGGCTGGTACTGAGGTGCGATCAGGCGACGTTGTAGTCGTCCACTCCGGCTACGACCGTGCTCTGGAGCAAGGAGGGCCGGTGCATTCTTCGGCCAGGGCTGGTCTCGGCCCCGAGTGTCTAGCATGGTTGCGCGATCGCGAGATCTCGGTTTTCACAGGCGACTGCATCGAGCAGCTGCCATCGCCGTACCCGCGGCTCCCTTTCCCCCTGCATCAGATTGGATTGGCTGCGATGGGCTTGGTCTTGCTCGACAGCGTCAAGTTGGACGGGCTTGCCGACCTCTGTCCCGCACTTGGCCGTTTTACGTTCCTCTTCACCGCGGCGCCTCTGTTGATACCCGGTGGGACAGGTTCGCCGGTCAATCCTATTTGTACCTTCTAATGTGAGGCAGGCCGTTGCTAACCCGCGAGGAAGAACCGCTGCGCGCCGCTCTACATCTACCCAAGCGGCGGGCGATCGCGGCGTTGGTGGCTCTTGTTCGGCCACTGCGTCCAGTCGGACGCCTCTCGCGGCGGCGAGTGTCGGAGTTCACCACGGTCGATAGCTTCAGCTGACCGATTTTGGAAGAGTCGGCAATCGAGCGCTCGTGAGAACCCTGGGAAGTAAGACGCCGGCCCGGCGGCCCCTGCGCGACAGCAGTCTTTCAGGGTGGTCCGAACTCGCACCCGCCTTGGACAGACCCTCGCCGGAAGCTCTACTAGCCTGTCGGAGTGTTGATTGTCTACAATTGACAAATCTCGGGTACAGGGCGCTTCGCCGCAAGTTCGGCAGAGTGCCGAGGGCGGCCGGCCAGAGGAGGGTCAGGATCGGCATGAACAGGTCAAGAAAACATCTCCGGCCAGGGCTGACCCTGGCCTGCTCCGCGGTGGTGCTCGCGTCACTGTTCGGCCAACTCCTTAGCTCTCAATCCGTTGCAGCTTCCACAGTGCCCCGTGGCACCGTGACCTTTGCCCTGGCGCCGGAGTCCGCTCCCAACTACATCTCGCCATTCTTGCCGCTGGCTCTTTCCAGTAACCAGAACATCTTCCAGTTCGAAGAACTCCTCTATCGGCCCCTTTACTGGTTCGGCCGCTCGACGCCCACCGTGAATTACGGGCTGAGCATCGGGAAGACCCCGGTGTACTCCAATGGGGGGCGAACGGTGACGATCACCATGAACCATTACAGGTGGTCTGATGGCCAGCCGGTGACAAACCGCGACGTCGAGTTTTGGATGAACCTGTTGGTGTACGAGAAGGCCAACTTCTACGGCTACGTGGCGGGAACGATCCCGGACAACATTACCTCGATGAGCTTTCCGTCTAGCACGCCTTATCAGTTCAGCCTTACATTCAACAAGGCGTACAGCCATCTCTGGCTGCTTTACAACCAGCTCAGCCTGATCTTCCCCATTCCCCAGCATGTGTGGGACCGTACGTCCGCGACAGCGGCGGTGGGGAACTACGACACG
Source organism: Candidatus Dormiibacterota bacterium (assembly GCA_963701235.1). Classification (GTDB taxonomy): domain Bacteria; phylum Chloroflexota; class Dormibacteria; order Aeolococcales; family Bog-877; genus Bog-877. The sequence continues at coordinate 2,436,534 of OY969577.1, read as the reverse complement.
ACCGCCTCCGGCGCGCGCGCGGTCTACACACTTCTGAACAACGACGCTACCCAGCTAAGCACCTACACGTCTAACCCGTTCTGGAAGGTGGTCGACGGGCCTTGGCGGCTTTCTGGCTATTCCGCGGCAACCGGATACGCAGCCTTCGTTCCCAACGCCGCGTACTCAGGGCCCGATAAGCCAAAGATAGCCAAATTCGAAGAGCTGCCTTTCACCAGTGACTCCGCAGAGTACGATGCCCTCCGCTCAGGCCAGGTGGACTATGGTTACATACCGGCTCAAGACCTCGGCCAGGAGCGCTACTTCACCTCGCGGGGCTACAAGGTTGCTGACTGGGCGGGGTTTGGCTTCAACTACCTAGTCCTCAACTTCAGCAACCCGACGGTGGGTTCAATATTCAAGCAGCTCTACATCCGCCAGGCCCTCCAGCGCTTGGTGAACCAGCCTGCGCTCGTCTCCGAGGTGTGGCATGGCACCGCCTACCCCACCTACGGTCCGGTTCCGGCCAAGCCTCACACCCCTTACCTGACCAAGGCCGCGGCGGAGAATCCTTACCCGTACAGCCTAAGCGCTGCCAAGCATCTGCTCTCGAGTCACGGCTGGTCAGTCCAGCCCGGGGGTGTCGATTCGTGCACGCGGCCAGGCACATCCTCAGACGAGTGCGGTGCCGACATATCGCGAGGGGCCAAACTGGACTTCACCGAGACTGTCGATACCGGCTCGGCGCCCTTCACGGCCCAGGTCGAGGCGATGCAGTCCTCCTGGTCTCTTGCGGGGATCCATGTGGCTCTCAAGCCAGAGGCAGTTTCTCAAGTCTTTGGCAACCTCGGCGCCTGCACGCCGGCGTTCCCAGCGGGCTGTCAAGAGGAAATCACCAACTACGCCTCGCCTGGCTTCTCACCAACCTACGCGCCCGAGTATGTGCCGACAGGCTCGCTTTGGTTCGCGAATAATGGCGCCCTAAACGCGCAGGACGGTTACACAAATAATGTCCTGAATAACAAGATCAACGCGACCGAAACGCAAGGATCGCCGGCCGAGATAGCTTCCAACGGAGTGTATATGGCCAAGCTTCTCCCAGTGATCTGGGAGCCGACCTACTATCAGCAGGTCTCGGTCGTGAGTCCTAAGCTCCAGGGTTGGGAGCCTCAGGATCCGGACTTGAACATCTACCCCGAGACCTGGACTCTCAAATGATGCTGAAGCGCCGAGCTCTGGCGACCCAGCGGGTGCCCCCCGCCGGTGACCGTGAGTGAGTAGCCACTTCAGAACCCGCTTTTGGGTGGAGGCTGGCCTCGCCACACTAACTGCGCTGTCAGCGCTGGTCACCCAGCTATGGCCCAATTGGATCGAGCTCGTATTCCGCGTCGATCCCGACCATGGCAATGGGTCTCTGGAGCGTCTGCTGGTGGGTGCGTGTCTGGTTGCCTTCCTAGCCAGCATCACCTTCGCCGGGGCAGAGTATCGGCGCCACCAGGCGCAGTCGGCCTGACTGATTCCGAGTGCCCGCCACATTGGCTGCGATGTTCCCGCAATCTACACTTGCACAACTCAACGTGACCCGGTGCCGGTAGGTGGCAGGCGTGACGTCTATCAAAAGTCGCCACGGTGGGCCGATGCCCGTTCGCCCTGGGAAACGGTCACGACTATGGGGGTGAGCGAGGCGTCTGTCCTCGAATGTGGTGACCAGCCAGCTAGCGGCTGGCGCCTGGTTGGGCCCCACCGGGGGGGGCGTGTCGCCTCTGTCGCCGGGCACCCGGGAAAGCCTGACGAGTTCTACTTCGGAGCCGCGGCCGGTGGCGTATGGAAGACAACTGACGCCGGTTGGGCCTGGCGTTGCGTTAGTGACGGCTTCATCAAGCGCCCCTCCATCGGCAGCCTCGCCGTGGCCGCGTCCGACGCCAACGTCGTGTACGCCGGCACCGGTGAAGCCTGCGTTCGCGCAGACGTATCCCGCGGCGACGGGGTCTACCGTACTGAGGACGCGGGCCGAACCTGGCGGAATAGCGGGCTTGGCAACTCCCATCACATCGGATGCGTCGTAGTCAATCCAGCCGATCCTGATGTAGTTTTCTGCGCCGCTCTCGGCCATCTCTATGGGCCGAGTGCGGAACGCGGCGTCTACCGGTCCCTGAATGGGGGCAGCTCCTGGGAAGCGGTGCTGAAGCACGACGCCGATACCGGGGCTGTCGACATCGCCATGGATCCCGGCAACGCTCGAATCCTCTTCGCCTCGATGTGGCAGGTTCGCCGCTCGCCCTCGACCTTGATCAGTGGTGGACCGGGAAGCAGCCTTTTTGCCAGCTTCGACAACGGGAACAGCTGGCGAGATCTGGGTAACAACCCCGGATTCCCCCGCGGACTCAAGGGAAAGATTGGAGTGGCGGTCGCTCCGGGATCCAAGGGTCGCGTATGGGCCCTGGTAGAGGCGGGGCAAACAGGGCTCTACCGGAGCGATGACTGGGGCGACACTTGGGACTTGATCAGCGCTCAGCCTGACCTGTCTCAGCGACCTTTCTACTACATGCACGTGATAGCTCATCCGACTGATCCCAACACGGTCTTCGTCATGAACATGAAGCCTTGGCGTTCCACCGATGGAGGCGAATCCTTCAGCACCTTATCTTTGGATCACGGAGACCAGCACGTGCTCTGGATCTCACCTTCAGATCCCCAGCGCATGATTCTGGGCAACGATGGCGGCGCAGTTGTCTCGATTGACGGCGGCGAGACCTGGTCGTCTCGGATGAACCAGCCCATAGCCGCCTTCTACAACGTCGTCGCTGACGCACAGAGGCCGTACCGGCTGTACGGGGCACAGCAGGACAGTACGACCCTCTCACTTCCCAGCCGCACCGTCACCGGACTGGTGGCGGCCGATGACTGCTTCCCGGTTGGCGGCTGCGAATCGGGCGGGATCGGGGTAACACGTTCTCTGCCAGCGGTGGTGTACGCGGTGGGCTACGACGGGACCGAAACCAGATTCGAAGTCGACACGGGCCGGCTCGCCGATGTCTCCGTATGGCCGGAGGACCGTATCGGCTCGGATGCCTCCCAGGTGCGCTACCGGTTCAACTGGAGCACACCGTTGATCGTCTCGAGCCGCGACCCCATGACCATCTTTTGCGCCGCACAGGTGGTGTTTCGGACCGGCGACGGCGGCCAGACCTGGGCGACCATCAGCCCAGATCTGACTCGCGGCGATCCATCGACCCTGGGTCAGTCCGGAGGGCCGATCACGCCCGAGAACTACACCGCCGAGTATTACGGCTGCATCGTGGTCCTGGCGGAGGATCCGTCCGACGAGCTCACGCTTTGGACCGGCAGTGACGATGGCCTGGTCCAAGTTACCCGTGACGGCGGATCGACCTGGACTCGAGTCACGGTGCAGGGGCTGCCGGAGTGGACCCGAATTACCGGCATTGAGGTAGACGCCAACGACTCAAAGCTTGTCTACCTAACCGGTACCCGGGAACGCAGCGACGATGAGGCCGCGACCGTGTTCGTGTCCCAGGACGGGGGTGCTAACTGGGCGGAATGCACGGCTGGGCTGAACCCGCTAACGGTGTGCCGGGCGATCCGCTGCGATCCCCTCAACCGTGGGGTGGTGTACCTGGCAACCGACGAGGGAGTGATGGTCTCGGAGGGCAAGGGGGCTCCCTGGCAGAGCTTGCAGCTCAACCTGCCAGCCAGCCCGGTGTACGACCTCACCATTGCTGGCGACGACCTGGTTGCAGCCACGCACGGCCGATCGATCTGGATCCTGGAGGGCCTCCAGGCGATGGCCTGGAGGCGGGGGCTCGCAGCTCCAGCCGGGGCGCCGCGTCAGTCCTCGGTGGCTCCCCGAGCCACCATCACCCGGATGGCTGATCTGGCGGTTCATGTTGAGCCCACGGGCGATACTGACCACGTCTACATCTCGGTGGGTGACTTCGTTAAGGCCAAGGGCCTTCGCTCAGTCCACGCCCTTGATGGCCTCAGCTTCAGCCCCATCGACGCCGGTTTCCGGCTGCCCAACCATGTGGTCGTGGAATACCACCTCCCAAGTGAGGTTCCCGGCCCGGTGACGATCCGGATCCTGGACGAGGACGGCATCGTGGTGCGCACTCTGACGCCCGAGGACGCCGGCTCGACTAGCCCAGGCCACGGTGCCGGCGTTCACTGGGCCTGCTGGGACCTGCGCTATCCGCCAGCGGCGGCACTGGAGCCGGAGCGCTTTTGGTTCATGTTCGGCAATTACCTGTGGGGACCGCTGGTTGATGCGGGGGCCTTCAGGATCGAGGTGGTCGGAGAGCAGGTGCTGGCCGCGGGAGCGCTCCAGGTGGAGCTGTCGACTGCCGATGCCCACCGCCAGGCAGAGGTCTCTGAACAGGTCCGCTTTCTCCTCCAGGTCAGGGACCGGCTGTCGAGCGCCCACTCCGTCGTCGGCCGGATCCGCTCGATGGTCAGCCTGCTTGAGAGCGACTCCAGCCATCCCCTGCCGCCCGACTTGAAATCGCTCCGAGCCGAGCTCCAGGCGGCCGAGACAGAGCTAGTTTCCCGCGACGTGATTGGGCCCGCTGATTACCACCGCCATCCTTCGGGCCTGAACGCGCGCCTGATGGGGCTGGCCTTCCGAGTGGGTGAGTCGGACGGTGGGGTGACCAGCGGTCACCGGCAGGTCTTGGCAGAGCTCGCCCAGCGACAGTCCACGATCATGGCTCGGCTGAGCTTGCTTGCGCCTGCGGTGGAGATCCTGCGCGAGACGCTCCCCGCCCCGGCGCTGAGCGAGCTGGCCCCGTTTCCGCCCTCCGGCTTTGAGTTCGAGTCCAGTTGGGACCGGGAAGCGGGTCGGTGACGGCAGCTGCTGACTGACCTGACCAGTTCGGCGAGGGCGTCGCATGTGATCACCAGCACCTTCACGATCGCCGCCACCGACGGGGTGGACTGGGGAGTGGCGGTGGCCTCCCGGGTCCTGGCCGTGGGCGGCATCGTAGCGGCGGTCAGCGCCAAGGTCGGGGCGATAGCGACCCAGGCCACAGTCAACGTCGCCTGGAAGGCTGAGGGACTGCAGATGTTGCGGGACGGACTGTCGGCCCCCGAGGTGGTGCAGGCCCTGGTCGCCGGCGATGACGCTCCCCAGGGTCGTCAGCTGGCGGTAGTCGATCGCCATCGCCAGGTGGCCGCCTTCACCGGCAGCGCCTGTCGGCCCTGGGCCGGACACCACCTGGGAACTGGCCTGGTTGTGGCCGGCAACATCCTCACCGGTCCCGAAGTCCTCTCCGCCATGGTCGCGTCGTTCGAGTCGGAGGGCGGCGAGCTTGCCCGGCGCCTGGCGCGAGCACTTCGTGCCGGCGACATGCGCGGCGGCGATGCCAGAGGCCGTCAGTCGGCGGCAATCGTGGTTGCGCGCCGTGGCGGCGGGATCGAGGGCAGGGACGACCGCCTCCTCGACCTTCGGGTAGACGACCATCCCCAGCCGGTGGAGGAGCTGCTGCGGCTGGCAGAGCTGGGCGTCGCCGCCTACCGGAGCGGGTTCGCCGAACGGGCCGAGGAGTAGGCCGCTGACCACGTCGCGGCCACGCCCGACATGGATAGTGCTGAGGGCGAGACTGCCCTGCTCGGCGCTTCTGAGCTGAGGCCGGCGCCGGATCGTGGCTCGCACACCACTAAGTGGTTTGTCGCGCTCCAGCTCAAATAATTCGGACAAGACAACTCGGCGGCGGGTTTCCGCTTCAGCAGCGCGACTGATCCAGAATGCAGGGGTCCGATGAGAACCACGGAGGCAGCCCGCTCTTGCGCTTCAGCTACCTCGACCATCTGGAATGCAGCAGATGCGCCAAGGTATACGACGCGGACTCCCTCCACGGCCTCTGCACCTGTGGGGCACCACTCTTCGCGCGCTACGACCTGGAGCGACTGACCGGTTCTTTCAACTTGGAGCAGCTGTCCGCTCGAGAGAGTGGACTCTGGCGCTACCACGAACTTCTACCGGTGAGCTCGCCTGAGGGTGTGGTCAGCCTTGGTGAGCCAATCACGCCGCTGCTCCGGTTACCGCGCATGGCTCAGCATCTCGATCTGCCCTTGCTCTACATGAAGGATGAGGGCCTACTTCCGACTGGGAGCTTCAAAGCGAGAGGCGCCACCGTGGGCATCTCCCGGGCCAGGCAGCTCGGCGCCGAGCGGTTGGCGATGCCGACCAACGGCAACGCCGGCGCCGCCTGGGCGCTGTACGCCGCCAGGGCCGGCCTCGAGATGCTCATCGTCATGCCGGTCGCCGCTCCGCCCACCCCTCGAGTCGAATGCGCTATTTCCGGCGCGCGCCTCTTTTTGGTGGACGGCCTGATCGGGGACGCCGGTGCCCTAGTGGCCCGGGCGGTCGACGAACAGGGGTACACCGACATCTCCACGCTGAAAGAGCCATACCGGCTGGAAGGCAAGAAAACCATGGGGCTCGAGCTCTTCGAGCAGTTGGGTTGGCGGGTGCCGGACGTGATCCTCTATCCAACCGGTGGTGGAGTCGGGCTGATCGGAATATCCAAGGCGCTAGAGGAGTGCCAGCAGCTTGGCTGGCTCGGCCCCAAGCTGCCCCGGCTGGTTGCAGTGCAGGCCAGTGGGTGTGCCCCGATCGTCAAGGCGTGGGAGCGGAGGGCTGAAATCTCTGAGCCCTGGCAGGACGCCAGCACGATCGCTTTCGGGATCACGGTCCCGAAAGCGCTGGGGGACTTCCTGATCCTGCGGGCCCTGTACAAGACGGGGGGCTGCGCGGTAGCGGTCGCGGACGAGGAGATCCTTGGGGCGCAGGCACGCCTGGCCAACCTGGAGGGCAGCTTCATATGCCCCGAGGGGGCCGCCTGCTTTGCCGCTGCGGCGAGACTCCGCCAGTCGGGCTGGCTAAAAGCAACCGACGAAGTCGTGGTATTCAACACCGGCACCGGCATCCTCTACCCGGACACGGTCAAGGTCGACGCTCCCCTGCTGAGTAAAGGAGTTCCGATTCCCGCGGGATGAGCTGGAACTGGAACTGCCACGGCGGGACCTACAGCCCACTAGCGCCGACGAGTCGAGTTGGATCACCGGTGGCGCTCAGAGTGCAGCTCCTCCAGGGCCTTGGTCGCCGCCGTCCCACCGTCGGGCAGGGCCCGACGCCCACGGAGCGTGAATGGCTGGCTGGCGGGGAGCAGGCTGCTCCGCTCCAGGAGTCGCTCTCGGACCGTGCTGGTCGGCGGAGGCCCGACCAGTAGCGCGATCAAACGGCCCCGCTCGGTCACCTCGACCCGACCACCCGCCTTCACCAGCGCAAGGTAGCGACTGGTGTGCTGGTGCAACTCGCGGATGCCAAATCCTAGTCATCTGAATGTTGTAGCACTCCTGGTGCCATCACCAGTCTGGTCTCGCCGGGGAGCGCAGGGGTCCGCCTTCTGGCATCGTCCTCTAGCTCGCGCCGCCTGCCAGGTAGTTGCGGCGAGATGGAAACTCCGGACGACTATGATCGTCGTCGACAGTTGACGACTCCGCCGGTGGTTCGGGCCACGGCGGCGTGCGGCCGGCCAGTCCTGGGTTAACTAAGCAGCGACGTTGCAACAGACAGCGACGGAGGGAGGCGATGGCGCCTGTCAGGGTGGCCGTCCTTGGGGTTGGTCGATGGAGCAGGCGTGCGCACCTCCCCGCCTGGCGTCGGGACCCGAGGGCGGAGATCGTTGGAATCTTTGATCTCGATCAAACCCGGTCGCGCTCAACGTCCGACGCACTGGGCGGCGTCAGGATCTTTGCCTCGGCGACCGACCTAGTCCGCAGCGCCGAGGTCGACGCTGTCGATGTGGTCACCTGGGGCCCGGCGCACTTTGAGGCGGCAATGTCGGCCATCGAGACCGGCAAGCACGTTCTCTGTGAGAAGCCAGTTCACCGAGATTTTCGGGAGACGTTGCGGGCGTATCGGGCAGCCCGAGAGAGGCGGCTGCGAACCAAGGTTGGGTTCACCTTTCGCTTCAGTCCCGCAATGATGCGCGTTCGGGAACTAATCGAAGAAGGCTTCGTGGGCCGTCCTTTGGTCTTCAATGGTTTTGAGCAGAACTCACAGTTCCTCGACCCCATGACCCCGATTCGGGTCGGAGAAGGGGACCCCAGCGACAACCCTGAGATCCAAGTAGGGTCTCTGGAAGGCTACGGCGCACCCATCATCGACCTGGCGCGCTGGTTCGTCGGCTCGGAGCTCGAGGAGGTGGTCGGCATGCTCAGCAACCTCATCCCCGAGCGCATGGTTCCAGGCAGCACCCTTCCCGTGCGACTACCGATAGATGATGCTGACTGCTTCATTGGCCGATTCAGTAACGGCGTCATGTGCACCATCCAGAGCAGCTACGTCACGATTGGCAACTACCCAGGGTTGGAAGCTCGCATCTACGGCACTGAGGGGGCGCTGGTCTGTCGGCTGGTGACGGAGGAGGGCGTGTGCGAGCGGCTCTGGGGAGCCCGCAAGGATGCGGTTGAGTTCAAGCCGCTCGAGATTCCGGACCGCCTCTATCCTCGCTCGGGCAACGCCAGCGAGCCGTGGGAGACATCCTTCTACTCCAATTTAGTCGCCAACTTCATCTCTGAAATCGAGGATCCGAATCTGCCGCCGGGCGGAGACTTTGGTGATGCGGTGGCAGTGCAGCAGGTGATCAATGCCGTTGAGATCTCATATCGACGTCGGGGCTGGGTATCGCTGCCGCTCGACGATGGGACTGAGCAAATACCGGGCTGAGCATAGTCAAGTCATGTATGAGGTCGCCCGATGAGCGAACTCGCCGCCAACTTAGCTCAGCTGGTTCAGGTGGGCGTCCGAGGTCGGGTAAGTCACCCCGGGCAGTCTGGGAACTACTCCGTCGGCTACGACGATCAGCCGACCATGCTCCCCGGAATGGCTGGAGTTACGAGCAACATACGGGTCGGGGACTCGGTCTTCGCCTTTGCCTGCGATCACGGAGAACCGGGAGTATCCGCGGAGGGGCTGGTCGAGAGCGAGCATCTCGCTCTACAGGTGCTGGCATGCGTTGGCAACCGGGTCACCATGACCTCGGGCGAGGCGAAGGGGGCGGTAGGCACGGTCAGTGGCAAGCACGCCTACGTGCTCATCGATTTTCCGAGCGGCGACTTGATGCGGATCGCGCCGGGAGACGGACTGGTTGTCCGGGCGTGGGGTCAAGGGTTACTCCTAACCGAGTATCCGCAGGTCGCAGTGCGCAACTGCGGGCCGGAACTGCTCTCTCGCCTCGGGTGTGAGCCAGCCTTGGACGGCCGCCTGCGAGTGCCGGTGGTCGCGACACTGCCCGCGGAGCTGATGGGAGCAGGCCTCGGCATGAGCGCGGAGTGGGCCAACTGCGACGTCATGCTGCACGACTCCGCAACGGTCTCAAGGCTGGGCCTGTCCGGCCTTAGGATTGGCGACGTGGTCGGGATGGCAGATCAGGACCACCGTTACGCGCGCGGCTACCAACCGGGGTGGACAGCTGTGGGCGTCTTGGTCCATGCGATGGGCCCAACCCCTGGCCACGGGGTGGGTATTGTCACGATCCTCACAGCGCCGAATGAGTGCCTGGAGCTCAGCAGAGTACCGGAGCGCAACCTGAGAGAGCTTCTGGAGATCCCCGTATGAGGAGCGCGGGTGGGGAGCTCGTGCAGACCCTGCTGCTCGGAGAGGTGACCAGTCCTGAGCTTGAGAAGTCGGTCTATGAAGTTGACAGCGAAGGCAGAGCGTTTGTCCCTATAGGCTGCGGCGGAGTGCGGTACAACGTCAAGGTTGGGATGTCTGCGTTCGGTTGGGCCGCTGACCAAGTGCAGCCGGGAGCCAGCATTGCAAACCCACTTGTCGCAGCCAACCGGGCACTGAACACATATTCCTGCGTGGGCAACCGCGTGCGGGTGCATTCGGGTAACGCAGCGGGAGCCGTAGGGCTGGTAACAGGAAAGCACGAGCGCTTCGGTGGCTTCCAGCAGGTCGTGATCGACCTGCCCCAACCAGCCCTGGAGCTGCTCGCTCCCGGAGATCAAGTGGTTGTCGAGGCCGTGGGACGCGGCCTCGCTGTCGACGGTATTCCCGCGGTTTCATTGCATAGCCTTAGTCCACGACTGTGGCAGTCGTGGTCGCCGCGTGCATCTGAGGGAAAGCTGATCGTGCGGGTTGCCCAGTCGATCCCAGGAAGGTTGGTAGGGATCGGCAGCGGGAGGGTCAGCGCCACCACCTCGATTTCGATTCAGACTCTCAAGCTGGCTTTGGAGCGCGAGCCTCAACTCCTCCGACTGCGGCTTGGGGACATGGTGGCAATCTCAGACTGGGATGCGGCCTTCAACACCGGCTACCGAGAGGGATCAAGTCTCATCGGCGTAGTTGTCCACGGATCCAGCCGCATCGCCGGTCAGGGGGTCGGACTCACCATCCTGATGTCGGGACGGAGCAACTCACTTGTGCCGGAACTTGACCCGGACGCAAACCTGGTCAGCATCCTCGGTATCCAAGACCACAAATTTGGGTGAGTATCGGTGTACAGCAGTTGGGAGTCCGACGACCACTGCTAACGTGGCCATGAGGTGGGAGGAGTGCGTTGGCGGACCTTAGGGTAGCGGTGATCGGAGCCGGGCGGTGGTCGGCGAGGGCACACCTTCCTGGGTGGCAGCGATGCCCAGGAGTAGAGCTTGCCGTTGTATGTGACCTAGATCGCTCACTTGCACAGCGCCGAGCGGCCGAGTTTGGTGCTGCAGAGGTGAGCGATGATTACCGCGAGGTACTTGCCCGCGACGATATCGACATCATCGATATCTGCACTCGCGATGAGCACGAGCCCCTCGTCTTTGCAGTCCTAGAATCGGGAAGGCACTGCCTGTGCGAGAAGCCGGTAGCTCATCACGCGGACGATGTTTGGCGTGCTGTTAGGATTGCCAAAGAGCGGGGTTTGAAGACCAAGGTGGGCCTGACGTTCCGATACGCTCCCGCTGTGTTTTATCTAACATCTCTCGTCGCCGACGGGTTTACCGGGAAGCCATTCATCTTCAACGGGTACGAGCAGAATAGCCAGTGGCTAGACCCAGACAATCCTGCGGACAAGCGCATCCTCACTGCTCCGGGCGACGACCAAGTCGGCGGCTGGTCGCCTCGTGAGGAAGAGATCTCGGTGTCGAGCTTGGAAGGTTATGGAGCACCCATAATCGATATTGGTCTCATGCTGACCGGGGCAACGATGCGCGAAGTTGTTGGAGTGCTTCGGAACTTCGTGCCCGAGCGGCGGCGCACCAATCTCGATAAGAGTCGAGAGGCAATCAACATCGATGACGGTGACGCCTTCCTGGGAAAGCTGTCCAATGGCGCTTTGGCCAACATTCAATCCAGCTACGTGACCGTAGGTAACTACCCAGGGGTTGAAGCTCGACTGTACGGCGATCGGGGTGCGCTCATCTGCAGGATCGTAGACGAGGGTGGGGAATGGCAGCGCCTCTGGGGAGCGACGGCCGACGCCGTCGAGTTCAAGAGGATGGAGATCCCAGCCGAGTACTTCCCGCCTGGCTACCAACCAGGCGACGGGTGGGAGGCGACCTGCTACGGCAATCTGATCAAGAGCTTCGTCGACGAGATAGAAGCAGGGGGAGAGGTGAACACCGGTGACTTTGCCCAAGGGGCCGCCGTGCAAGAGGTCATCAACGCAGTCGAAATGTCACACCGAACCCACGCCTGGGCATCCGTTCGGCCAGCTCCTGAAAATTGAAGACCTCCGCTGGGACCCCTTGACAATTTCTGCCAACTGTCGACAATATGGGCTGAGAAGGTCGGCCCAAAGCTCACAGCTTTTCGTCGCCCATTGAAGTGTCTCGGGAGAAGACGTTGACGGGCTTCGGGAGGCGCCCGTGCCTAGCTAGCCCTAGGGGAGGCTACAGGTGGCCGAGGTGGCATACCGAAGACATAGGGAGGCGAGGTGGTGAGAGGACGTCTCGCGCGCACGGTGGTCGGTAGGCTCGCTGTCGCCCTCAGGTGGCGCAGGGTGCTGACGGTGGGACTGCTCGCCGCGGCGGTTGTCGGATATGCAGGGACTACTACAGCTAGCGGTGCTGGGGGCACGTCCAAAGGCGGGGGAACAGCCACATTTGCGGAGTCGGTCGACGGCCCTCCGCTGTGGATCTTCCCTCTGTACCCAGGGACCGACTTTACCGTGCAGTATCAAAGTCAGTTCGAGTATCTGCTGGTTCCACCGCTATATCAGTTTGGCAGCGGGATATCGCCAGCAATCAACTACAAAATCAGCCTCGCCTACCCGCCTGTGTACAAAGATGGCGACACCCAAGTGGTGATCAAGCTAAAGCACTACGTCTGGTCAGATGGGACACCAGTGACGGCCCGAGACGTGACCTTCTGGATGAATATCTTGGAGGCTGAAAAAAACAATTGGGCGGTCTACGTCCCAGGCTTATTCCCCGACAACGTGACCAAGATACAAGTGAATGGAACTTACGAGCTGACCTTGTTCCTCAACAAGGCGTACTCACCACAGTTCTACACGGATAATGAGCTGGCGCAGATCACGCCCATGCCCCAGCAAGCGTGGGACCGCGAGAGTGCTACCGGTCCGATCGGCAATTATGACGAGACCACGGCAGGCGCTCAAGCCGTGTTCACTTTCCTTGACAGTCAGTCCAAGGATTTGTCGACCTACGCCACCAACCCGTTGTGGAAGGTGGTTGACGGTCCCTGGAAGCTGCAGCAGTATCAACTCAGCGGCCGCGTCGTCATGATCCCCAACCCCAGCTACAGCGGTCCCGACAAGGCCCACTTGTCCAAGATTATTTTCCTTCCCTTCGATAGTGAGGTCTCCGAGCTCGACGCCCTTCGCGCGGGCACGCTGGATGTCGGAAACTTGCCGGCGGCTGATGCCGACACTCGCACCGAGATGCAATCTCGCGGATTCACCTTTGGGCAGTGGCCCGTTTACGGCTTTAACTCCCTCGCCATCAACTTTCACAATCCCGTCGTTGGGCCGATCTTCAGCCAGCTCTACGTCCGTCAGGCGCTTGAACGACTGATCGACCAGCCGGTCTGGATCCAGACCGCACTGGCGGGCTACGGCCAGCCAGACTATGGCCCGGTGGTCAACGGTGCACCCCAGGTGACTGCTCCCATTGAGAGTGCAGCCAAGTACCCCTACGCCTTCAGCCTATCCGCAGCCAAGACCTTGCTCCGGGACCACGGCTGGTCAGTCGTCCCAGGCGGGGTAGACAGTTGTCAGAGTCCTGGTACGGCGGCCAACCAGTGTGGGTCTGGGATCGCCAAGGGCGCAACCTTGTCCTTCAATCTGATCTACCAGTCGGCCAGCACGTTCGAGGAGACCGAGATGGCCGAATACAAGTCCGACGCCAGCAAGGTCGGGGTTCAAATCAACCTCACGACCAACGTCTTTCCATTTCAACTAGCCATTCCCTGCACAAGTACCCAAGCGGCGTGTTCGTGGCAGATAATCGATTGGGGAGGCGCTGTCTACACTCTCCCGTACTACCCCGCCGGTGGCGGCTATTTTGAGTGCAATGGTGCGCTGAACTACGGAAGCTACTGCAGTCAGACCGAGGTCTCGCTGGACAATGCAGCGGAAGCGCCTGGCGGAAACCTCATCCCCTGGGAGACCTACGTTGCCAAGAATTTGCCAATGCTCTGGATTCCCAACGGTGACTTCGAACTACTCGAAGTAAAGAATGACCTTAAGGGCATGCTCCCAGCGAATCCACTCCTGGCGATCTTCCCCCAGGATTGGTCTTACACCAAGCACTAGCTCGCTCATCCCCGACCGACGGCACCGCGGGCTGAGGTCGGCGGTCGGGGACCCGAGCTTTCGGGAGGCGGGCCATGCTGCATCTTGGCGAGACGCTGAGGTCTTCGCCCCATCGGCAAGCGCACCAAGCCGACGATCGCGCATTCCTGGGCGGCGTGACGGCGTGCTCTGTACCCGCTTGGCAATGGCGCTGGACGCGTCCGGCCATAAAGGGTCACTTGTGACGGCCGTTCCTTGATCAGCTACATCGTCCGTAGGATTCTCCAATCCATCTTCGTCATGCTCGTAGTGACGATCATGACGTTCATACTCCTCCACCTCCTACCTGGGAACCCAGTCAGGGCGATCCTGGGAACGAAGGCTACGACATTTGATGTGAGGCAGCTCACCCGTCAGTTGGGTCTCAACAAGCCACTCGTGGTGCAGTATTTCGTCTGGCTCGATCACTTGATTCACGGGAATCTAGGTTTTTCCTACAAACTCGATCAGTCCGTCTCCGCGCTGCTTGCAGAGCGGATTCCAAAGACGTTGTTCTTGGTCGGTGTCTCTCTGGGTGTCTCTATTCTGCTCGGGGTTCCGCTCGGAATGTTTCAGGCGGTGCGGAGGAACAAACCGGATGACTACATATTGACCGGGTTCTCCTTTATCTTTTACTCGATGCCATCCTTTTGGCTGGGCTTGCTATTAATCATCGGATTCAGCGCAACGCTTTCCTGGTTCCCACCTGAGGCACCCCAGAACCAAAGCAGCGTCTTCAGTCAGTTGAACGGTATGGTGCTGCCCATTGCGAGCTTAGCCCTTATCAATGTCGCCCTCTTTAGCCGGTACATGCGCAGCTCAATGCTGGAACAGATGATCCAAGAATATGTGCAGACCGCTCGAGCCAAGGGCGTGTCAAGCCGCCGCATTCTTTTCTACCACGTGTTGCGAAACGCGTTAATTCCGGTCATCACCCTGATAGGGCTGTCGCTGGGTGGGATCATGGGTGGGGCGGTGGTTATCGAAGAGGTCTTCAACTATCCTGGAATGGGCCTGCTCTTCTATCAGGCCGCTCTGGGTGATGACTTCCCGGTGTTGCTCGGTGTGACTGTCGTTGTTGCGTTCGCGACGGTGATGGGGAATCTGATCGCGGACGTTCTGTACGCGGTTGCGGACCCGCGGATCCGCTACGTATGAGCTGCAGCTCGATGGCGAGGGTACCCGATTGGCGAGAGTAAGCCGCAGGTGCTAGAGGGAGCTCAACTCGAGCGCAGCCCAGGCGCAGCGGCTCACTTGGACCCCTCTCCCCCAGAGGGCGGTGAGGGGTATAGCGTCGGGTCGATCTGGCGAACCATGACGGCGGTGTTCCTAGAGAATCGCATGGCCATCGTTGGTCTCGGCATGATCGCCTTCGTCGTCTTGTTCAGTTTTGTCGGTCCGTTGATCTATCGCACCCAACAGTTCTACAACAACCCTGTGATTGCGAACCACGCGCCGACCCTGGCCCACCCGCTGGGGACTGATCAAGTTGGGTACGACGTGGTGGGACGGCTGATGTTGGGCGGCCAGAGCTCGCTCGAAATTGGATTCAGCGCTGCGTTCATCGCGGTGCTGGTCGGCGTAGTATGGGGCGCTGTAGCGGGACTTGCAGGCGGCGTAGTGGACTCGCTCATGATGCGATTGGTTGACGCGTTCTTGGCGGTGCCCTTCCTCTTCGCTCTCATTCTGCTGGGAGCGATCTTTACCACATCCATCCCAGAGCTCATCATCGTCATCGGGTTCGTATCGTGGCTGGTCCCCGCTCGGCTTGTCCGAGGGGAGACGCTGAGCTTACGGATGCGAGACTACGTGCAAGCGGTCCGTGTCATGGGCGGTGGCCGCGTAAGGATTTTAGTCAGGCACATTATCCCAAACACGGTGGGAACAATCGTCGTGAACGCGACCTTCCAGGTGGCGGATGCGATCCTCTTCGTGGCGGTACTGAGCTATCTCGGGCTGGGGGTACCTCCACCCGCGACGAACTGGGGTAGCCAGCTGTCCAGCGGCCTGAATTACTTCTTCGATGGCTATTGGTGGTTGATCTACCCTGCCGGGATTGCGATTGTTCTGACCGTGGTGTCCTTCAACTTTGTCGGGGATGCGCTGCGCGACGCCTTTGAGGTGCGACGGCGGGGTCGCTAATCGCGGCCAACCACCTGTCAGTGGAAGCCTAGTCGGAAGCCCCGGACTCGAAGAGCCGGAGCCGAGCTGCAGCCGTTCCAGACATTCATGATCGGCTGTGAGATCAGCTGATTGCCAACACCATCAACGCGGGAGAGGAGGGCGAAGATCTCTTCGGTAAAGCGACTCTGAGTCACTGCCGGCCCTAGGCGCCCTGATTGGATTAGAAACGCGGCGTCCCGGGTGACCCCGGTAAAGGAGGTTGTCTCCGGGTCGACCAGCCTTGTGTAGTGGAAGCGAGATATGAAGACGCCGTGTTCCACCCCCGCGACCAGCTCCTCCTGAGTGAGACCGCCGGGCTCCATGATGAGGTTCGCAGGCGTCGGCTGGGGGGCGTGCTCTCGAGCGATGTGGGCGTGCCCGGTAGAATCCCGCCCCACCGCAGCGGCACTTGCCAGGTCAAAAACTGCCTCGCCGACATGGCCGCGCTCAATCAGCGGTATCCCCTTCTTGGCGACACCTTCCATATCGAATGGTATGGGCAGTCCCACCGGGCGGAGAGCGTCATCGCTCACGGTGATGGCGGGCGCCGCTACCGCCTCACCCGGGCGCCGCACCACCGGCCCGCGCTCAGCCGCGACGTCGTCTCCAGTGAAGCCCAGAGCACCAAAGAACGTAAGGATGTCACCGACGGCGAGTGGCCCAAGAATCACGTCGTACGATCCTGGCGCTAGTTCGTGCGGCTCGCGGCTTCGCTCAGCATCTCCCAACGCCCCGTCAATCAGCTCGGACGGCCTAAGCGGAATCGCCGAGCGCGCCAGGTCGCTGCGGTAGCCGGAGCCATGGCCGTGCCGCATCAGAACACTACAACTCGCCTCGGTCCCATCGGTGTAGAGGTTGACACCAGCGGAGTTGGCGGCAGCCATTTCCACCAGGACCGTGGACAACATGCCGTTGGTGGTAGCCCCGGCGTCCTCAGCAGCGCGGATCGCGGAGGTCGCCAGCTCTCGCTTCTCGGCCGCTCCCCAGGCCACCGCGTCCTCATGCCAGAGGTAAGGTCGCGGACCGACGTTCCCGACCGGGGCGATCGGGTGAGGCGAACTACCCAGCTGCGAAATTAGGCGTGCTCTCCGACCGGCCTCCTTGCCCGCCCAGCCGCCTGACTCCACTTGGGTAGTGCCGACTCGCGCCGCACCCGAGCCCGCCACCGCGCGCACCATCAACTGACATTCTTCGATCGCCTGTGGCTGGTGGACCCGGCCTCCCGCGAAGCGAATGTACTCACCCTTGCGGACGGTGATGAAGGCGTCGCAGAAGTCACTATTGGCCGCAGCTAGAGCTTCATGAAGAGCGCTGAGGAGCTGGTCTGCTCCCCTGATCTCACTGGAGTCAGTGCTCATCCCGCGACGCCCATCCTCACGTTCCGCGCCAGGATCGGAGCCACGCCATGAGAAACAAATCCCCACTGCTTCGGTTCGCCTTTGCCACAAGGAAGTCCGAAGACTAGGAATTCGCTCTCGCCAGCGACCTGCTCCACACTTCCCCAGAACTGAGGTGTGATCCCACCGTAAGAGCCGTTCTTGAGGAGGCGGCCCTTGCGACCACCCTTGACCTCGTAGGCTACCTCGGTCCCGAACTGGAAGTTGAGACGGCGATCGTCGATGCTCCAGCTGCGATCCATATCCAGGTAGTAGCCATCCCCGAGGCGGTCAAGTAACTCAGGCAGATCCCCAGTGCCGGGAACCAAGCTGACGTGAGTCGCAAAGCAAAGAGGCTGGTATCCCCATCCGTCTGCTCGCATCGTGGCGGTGCTCTTGCGGCCGATTCGAGCGGCCGTCTCGCGCGAGGAAAGAAAATCGGAGACCACCCCGTGCTCGACCAGCACGGAGCGGTGAGCAGGCTGACCTTCGTCATCGAAGCCGAAAGCGCCGCGAACACCGGGCACCGTGGCATCGGCGACAAAGCTGACGGCGGGTGATCCATAGCGCAGCCTGCCTATGGCATCCGCTCCGATAAATGATGTCCCAGCGAAGCCCGCCTCGTCACCGAAAATTCGATCGAGCTCGAGCGCATGACTGCAGGACTCGTGAACCTGGAGCGCGGTCATCGCTGGTCCGATGATCAGGTCTGCTGTCCCTCCCGGACACGAGGGTGCCTTCAGGAGCGCACAAGCTTCGTCGACGACCCGGTCGGCCTCGGTGTCCAGACGAAGTGAATCGATGTACTCCCATCCCAGCGCGGCCGTGTTCCCGTGGAACGAATTAGGGTAGGAGCGACGTTGAACCTCTGCATCGGCAGAAGCCCAAACTTGGAAGACCCCGCCGCACTCCATGAGGTGCTGGACTTGCCAGGACCCTTCACTGCTGGAAAAGTAGCGTCTCTGGCGTTTGGCATTGATGCCGGCCACGGCATTGACGACGCGTGGTTCACGGGCCGCGGCGGCCAGCATGTTGCCCAGGAGAGTCTCTTTGCTGGCTGCTGAAACTTCGAAGGGATCTATCGTCACAGCGGTCGCATACCGGCCCAGGTTGGCTGGTTGTGGCAGCAGTGCGGCGGTGCCGCGACGATCTTCGGTTCCACTCATCCGTAGGGCGGCTAAGGCTGCTGCAAGACCTGGGTTGGGTGACTCTAGGACTCGACTTCCGAACCCCCAGCAGCCCTCCCGGATCACCCGCACACCGATACCCAGGCTGTGCTCGGTGCGCCAATCCAACTCGCGCCCAGAGATCGCATAGATCCTTTCTTCCTCAATCTCGACGATCCTGGCATCCGCGTACTCAGCGCCGCCGGCCAGGGCGGTGACCACCGCCTCTTCCGACAGGGTGCGCATCGCAGCCTCGTCCCGAGCCCACCCCCAAGCCGGGGATCCCGGGCTGATACTCACCTCAGCGTCGGTATGAGTAGGTCACGGGCGAACTCTCCCGGTAACCCAGTCGTAGCGCACGTCGTCGTCGACTACCACTCCTGTCGGTCGCGAGCCCACCCCGACCCCACCATCCACAGCGTAAACGGAGCCGGTGACGTAGGTAGAGCCCTCCGAGCACAGCCAGAGCACCAGGTTGGCGACCTCTTCCGCTGAGCCCGGCCTCGCCAAAGGCAGCGCGGGGATCCGCCGTTCCAGGCTTTCTCTCATCGACTGAGGCCACGGTTTGGGCTGGGTGTCTATCAGCCCGGGACTAACACAGTTCACCAGGATGTTGTGGGGAGCGAGCTCGATCGCGGCAACCCGCGTGAAGCTCTCGGTCGCGGCCCGACTGCTGGCATAGGCCGCCGCCCCGGCGGACCCTCGGCTGCTCACGCCAGAGGAGAAATTGACGATCCGGCCACCCTCACCCTGGGCGATCATGATCCGGGCAGCTGCCTGAGTCATCAAGAACGTTCCCCTGCAATTGACGGCATACACCGTGTCCCAGACCTCGACCCGTTCCTCGAGGAGAGCCGTGTGGGGGGCGACCGCGGCGTTGTTGACGCAGACGTCCAGGCGACCAAAATGCTCTTTCGCAGCGCCTGTGATCTGGCCCGCTCCCTCGGTGGTCCTGACGTCCGCGGGCACCGCCAAGCTCGAGTCGCCCAGCGCCTGGCACGTCTCCATCAGACCCTCGCTGTCGCGGTCAGCCGCGACCACCTTCATTCCGGTTGCCACCAAGGCTATGACCATGGTCCGGCCGACCCCACGGGCGGCTCCCGTGACGATGCCGACCCGGCCCGAGAAGTCGTAAGACACATTCATCAGGTCAGCGCCTACCTCACGTGGTCTTGCCCGTCGTCAAGTCCGATGGTGGCACCAACTTGAGGCGATCCTCCTCGCGGTCCATCTCAGCTTGACTGAGCCACCCTCGACCTGCTGTGCGTCATTATCGTACCGGCGCCCTATCCGGCACGACGGTCTGCGTCATCTTCGGGGTGCGAGCTCTCAGCGGCGGTGCACCGCCGTTACGGTCACCCGTCGCGGTGAGCGAGGCGGGCAGCGAGCCGGCGATTGAGGTTCAGAGCACTCCTACCCGCCGGATGAGCGTCGCGGCGTGACCACCATTGACCTCATGATCGTGGTGGCAGTCGTGGCCGCCGCGTTGAGCTCCTCCATCACGCCGCCGACTTCACCTGTCCGCCGAGATCGCCGGCCAAGCCGCCGAGCGGATGGTGCAGGTGGGCGTGTGCACAAGGCCGGGTCGCCTGGGGCCGGGTTGGAGTCGGCAGTTTGGCTCGATCGGCCGCTGTGGTCCCATCGAGGAAGTTGCGCTGGGCAGAGGGGCGGGAGAGCCGGAGTGCGGAAGCCTGCAGCGGCACCGGCACCGGCTGATCTCAACCGCTTACGACGCATCTTCGGCGCGAGTTATCCTGGTTCCAGAGTCGCCCTGGACCGGCCCGCCCGATCTTAGGAGTGTGCAATGCCATCACTTGATGCGTTGTTGCCCAAGGTGTAAAGGAGAGCGATGGCTAAAGTTGCCGCAGCGATAGTTGGCTCGGGCAATATCGGCACTGATTTGCTCTTCAAGCTCCGGCGAAGCGATGTCATCGAGGTTCGCTGGATGGTCGGCGTTGATCCGCAGTCGGACGGACTCCGACTGGCCCGCTCCCAGGGAGTCCAGACCATGGCGGGGGGCGTAGCGCAACTATTGGCAAGTGATCCTTTGCCGCGCATCGTGTTCGAGGCCACCTCAGCCGAAGTTCACAAGGTCAACGCCCCGCTTTACGCGGCAGCCGGCATACGGGCTGTTGATCTGACCCCGGCGGCAGTCGGTCCATTCGCGGTACCGACCGTGACGGTCGACCTTGTCCGCGCTGCTCCGAACGTGAACATGACGTCGTGCGGAGGGCAGGCGACAATCCCGATGGTGGCCGCCGTAAGTAGCGTCTGCGAGGTCGGATACGCCGAGATCGTTTCCTCGATCGCTTCGAAGTCCGCCGGTCCGGGAACCAGAGCCAACATCGATGAGTTCACCCGCACAACTGCCCGGGGCCTCGAGGTAGTGGGCGGTGCCAAGCGGGGTAAGGCGATCATCATCCTCAATCCAGTCGAACCTCCGATGCTAATGCGCGCAACCGTCTTCTGTGCCATCCCTCCAGATTCGGACCGTGGGGCGATAAGCGAAGCGGTAACTGCTATGAGTCGTAGGGTTCAGGAGTTCGTGCCGGGTTACCGGCTGCACGCAGAGCCGCAGTTCGACGAAGCGGAGGAAAGGTGGGGTGGATCAGCCAGAGTCACCATCCTGATCGAGGTCGAAGGTTCAGGCGACTACCTGCCGCGGTACGCCGGGAACTTGGACATCATGACCTCCGCCGCGACGCGAGTCGGTGAATTGATGGCGATGGAATTGGGCTCGGAGGTGACCGCATGACGCCTGAAACCGGATCCCGAGCCGTCCGGATCACGGACTCCACTCTTCGGGACGGAAGCCATGCCATGTCGCATCGGTTCAGCGTCGAGCAAGTTGTCGACATAGTTCAGGCGTTAGACCAGAGCGGTGTGCAGGTGATCGAGGTAAGTCACGGAGACGGAATCGGCGGGTCATCCTTCAACTTCGGATTCAGCGAGGTGGAGGAGATCACCCTGATCCGCTCCGCGGTGGAGGCGGCCAGGAGTGCCAGAGTGGCCTGCCTGCTGATCCCTGGGATCGGGACGGTGGATGATCTGAGGCAGGCTCATGATGCAGGAGCCTCGGTAGTCCGAATCGCGACCCATTGCACCGAGGCCGACATATCGGAAGAGCACTTTGGCGTGGCGCAGGCACTGGGGCTAGAAACGGTCGGATTCCTAATGTTGAGCCATCGGCTCGACCCTGACGGCCTGGCCAAGCAGGCGAGAATCATGGCCGATGCCGGCGCGCAATGCGTATACATAGTGGACTCGGCGGGAGCCCTGACTCTGGAGGAGGTGCGCGATCGGGTCGCTGCGCTGTTTGCCGAGCTGGGTCAGACCGTGCAGGTTGGGTTCCATGGCCACCAGAACCTGGGTCTGGGAGTGGCGAACTCGATCGTGGCCCACGAAGCCGGTGCCCTCCAGCTGGACGGATGCCTGATCGGACTCGGAGCCGGAGCAGGTAATTCGCCAACCGAGGTCCTGGTGGCGGTGCTCGATCGAATTGGCGTGCCAACCGGAATCGACCTCGACGCGATCTTGGCGGCAGCAGAAGAGGTTGTCCGCCCGATGGTGAGCCGAGTCCCATTCATGGATCGGGGCGCAATTGTCCAGGGCTACTTCGGTGTCTACTCAAGCTTTCTGCTCCACGCTGAGCGAGCCTCGACACGCTACGGAGTTCCCCTGCACAAGATCCTCGAGCGCGTCGGCCAGGAAGGATATGTCGGAGGCCAAGAGGACATGATCATCGACGTGGCGGTGTCGCTCAGCCGACCCGTCCCTGCCCGAAACTGAAGCCTCGCCTGGCCCGGACAACCCTGTTCCGACGACATGGCCGCGGCATCGGCGAAGTTGCGGCGCCTGGATCTGCGCGGTAGTCAGCGCCCGCCAGGCACCGCCCAGCAGGTGGCGACGGCCGGTGTCATCTGCGCTCGCGCCGGCAGCTGAGATTGCCAGCGCAAGGCCCCTCGATTGAACGCGATCGTGACGTGGAGTGTCCCCAGAAAGTTGCGATAGCCTTCCAGCGCCGATAGGTGCCTGACGCAAGATCACAGGTCCACTCTGTACCTCTGATCTTGCGGTATTTAAGCTTGGGACGTTACCTTTCCACTCATGGATCACTCAAGACTGGGACGAACTGGACTTCAGGTCTCGAAGCTCTGCCTCGGGACCATGACGTTCGGACTGCAATGCGACGAGCCGACGTCGGTTAGCATCCTCGACCGCGCCGCCGAGGGTGGCATCGACTTCCTCGACACAGCCGACGCATATCCCCTCGGTGGCAATCTCACAACCCAAGGCGCGACCGAGGAGATCCTCGGTCGCTGGCTGCACGGGAAACGAGACCGCTTTATCGTGGCCACGAAGTGCTTCGGGCGGACCGGGCCCGCGCCCTTCGACCTCGGGGCCTCCCGGAGGCATATCTTCGATGCCATCGACGCCTCCTTGCGCCGATTGCAAACGGACTACATCGACCTCTACCAGCTCCATGGGTTCGATGCAATGACTCCGATCGAGGAGTCGCTTGGTGCGCTCGACGACCTCGTACACCAGGGGAAGGTGCGCTACATCGGCTGCTCGAACTTCCTCACCTACCAGCTGGTGAGAGCCATCGGACGAAGTGAGACGCTGGGGCTGGCGCGGTTCGTCTCCGTCCAGCCCCGATACAACCTGCTGTTCCGCCAGACCGAGCGCGAGATGCTCCCGTTTTGCGAAGAGGAGGGCGTCGGTGTCATCCCCTATAACCCGATTGCCGGTGGGCTTCTATCGGGAAAGCATCTTCGCCATGCCCCACCGCAAGACGGCACTCGCTTCACCCTCGGCAACGCCGCCGATCTTTACAAGGATCGCTATTGGCACCCCCGCGAGTTCGACACCGTCGACCAGCTGCTCCCTCTTGCCCAAGAGGCGGGCGTGAGCCTGGTCACGCTGTCCGTCGCTTGGGTGCTGGCCAACAAGGCGATCACTGCCCCGATCGTGGGCGCGAGCCATCCCGACCAGCTGGCCTCCAGCCTTGCGGCAGCCGAGCTCGTCCTCGACGACGACCTGAAACGCCGGCTCGACGAGCTCACCCATGAGTACCGGATGGGCGACTCTCCTCGGTAAGCGCGATCCCCGAGGCGGTCCCAGATGGCCTGCAGACTGTTTACAATTGACAGGGGAGCAGGCGACCAGCCTCGGCCTTGGATGTCTGCCGGAGCTCGACGCACATAGAGGTACGTACCCAGTCCCCAAACAATGTAGACCAAGACGATATAGGGGACGAGATTGTACGGGTAAGCCTGGCCTGGGGCGACGGTCTCCCAGAGCGGGTAGATCAGACCCCCGATTCCCAGGATCGGGAATACCACGTGCAGGAAGGGGTTGAAGCTCTTGTGGCGATAGAAGAACCGGATCAGGGCGACGTTGCAGAGCATGTAGACGATCACCACCCCGACCTCGGAAAAACTGGCCTCGTTCGGGTCAGTGTTGGCAGAAGAGGGGCCAATTGTCCGAGCTGAGGAGGGCGGCGTCTTGGACGCCCCCTTGGCCTGACCTGGAGGCTCGCTAGCGATGCTCGAGGTCGAGGGTCGTCAGGTGTACACGACCCTGGAAGAGCTGATCCAGCCCAGCCACACCGCTCTCGTAGTGGTCGACATGCAGCGAGACTTCTGCCTCCCCGGGGGCGCCTTCGACCAACAGGGAATTGACATCTCAATGTATCCCGAGATGGTCCCCAGGCTGTCGCGGTTGCTCCGTGCCGCCAGGGCGACCGCGGCCACCGTGATCTTCATTCAGATGACCGTGCTCCCCGGCCGACGCAGCGAATCCCCGGCCCAGATCAGGTTCAACATGCGCATGCATCTTGAGGCCCGAGGGCCCCTGCAGCCGCTCTGGTACACCGTCGACGGGACTGAGGGGCAGGCAGTCATTCCAGAGCTGGCACCCATCGAGGGGGAGCTGCTGGTGCGCAAATATCGATCCAGTGGCTTCTGGGGGACGAACCTCGACCTGTTGCTTCGAAGCAACGGGATCCAGACGCTGGTGATGACCGGGTGCACGACCGAGGGCTGTGTGGAGTCGACCGCCCGCGACGCGATGTTCAATGATTACTACGTCGTGGTCGCCGAGGACTGCGTTGCCAGCGACGACCGGGAACAACACGAGGCATCACTGCTGCTGATGAGGCACAGGTTCGACGTGGTTGCGTCGCCGGAGATCGTCAGCACCTGGGAGTCTTCACCCCGCTAGTTGGGCTTGGGCACCGCCTGAATTGGAGCGGTGGCAATCTCCGGGACTCGCGGTTGGGTGGGTGACCGGATAAGGAGGTTATCTCGATGGCAAGGCTCGAAGGCAAGCGAGCGATCGTAACTGGCGGGGCGCGCGGGATCGGCGCCGCAATAGCGCAGGCTTTTGTAAAAGAGGGCGCCCAGGTGGCAGTGGTCGACCTGAGACCAGAGTCGGAGTCCTCAGAGATCTTGGCGGACATGCCGGCCGATGGTGGGCAGGCGAGCTACTTTCAGACGGACGTCTCGGACCAAGGCCAGGTCGAGGCCCTGGTGGAGCGGGTGCTGGCGCAATTCGGGCAGATCGACATTCTTGTCAACAACGCTGGCATTTTTGGCCAGGTGTTTCTCGCTGAGATGCCGGTCGAGGAGTGGGACCGGGTCATGGCGGTCAACCTCCGAGGGGTCTTTCTCTGTACCCGATTCGTCATTCCCCACATGCTGGCCCAGGGCCACGGGAAGATCATCAGCATCGCCTCGAACCTTGGTCAGATCGGGGGAACCGAGATGGTCCATTACAGCGCCAGCAAGGGCGGCGTGATCGCCTTCACCAAGGCCCTCGCCCGCGAGGTCTCCACCAAGGGAGTCCAAGTCAACGCCATTGCCCCCGGGCCGATCCTGACCGACATGATGAAACTCGAGACTGCGGAGTGGCGTGATCAGAAACTCTCGGAGCTGGCACTGGGCCGGTTCGGACAGGCATACGAGGTTGCGCCTACGGCCGTCTTCCTCGCCTCCTACGACTCCAGCTACTACGTTGGCCAGACCCTGAGTCCCAACGGCGGAGATACCATGCTGTGAGGAGTCCAAAGAGCGGCGCAGCCTTATGACGTCGAGCGATCGCGGCTGGACTGCCGTGTTGAGCCCTCGTGACCGAAGGCGGTAGGGTGGTGTTCAGCCTGAAGAATCGGGTGGCGCTGGTGACCGGGGCGGCCTCGGGAATCGGTGCCGCAACCGCTCGCGTGATGGCTGAGGCGGGAGCGGACGTTGTCCTGGGGTGGTACCCGCCGGACGGACATGAGGTTGAACCGGTCCAGCATGAGGTCGAAGGTTATGGACGACGGGCTCTGGCGCAGGTCGTGGACGTCCGCGAGTCAGCTTCGGTTGACGCCTATGTAGAGGCGGCGGTCCAGGCCTTTGGACGGATCGACATCATGGTCGCCAACGCTGGAATTGCGCGTACCGTTCCCTACCTTGAGCTTAATGATGAGGCATGGAACGAGACGGTCAACCTCAATCTCGCCGGTACCTGGCGTTGCTTCCGAGCCGCTCTGCCCCACATGGTGCGAGCCGGGCACGGGCGTTTGCTGGCCGTCTCGTCCGTCGCTGGGACGGTGCAGGCCTGGCCAGAACACGTCGCCTATACGGCCTCGAAGGGAGGTATTGTCGGCATGGTCATCACCTTGGCGATCGAGTTTGGCCGTCATGGGATAACCGCGAACGCCGTCGCCCCTGGGGTGATCGAGTCAGCCCAGTCTCTCGATCCGGTGAATTCATTAGGACGGCATGGGGTCGATGTGGCGGCTCAGAACAACCCGACCGGCCAAGGAGGCCAACCATCTGATGTAGCGCACCTGCTGGTCTATTTGGCCAGCGACGAAGCTCGGTTCATGAATGGTCGTCTCCATGTGATCGACGGAGGGCGGACACTTCTGGTCCAGGATGTGGACCGTGGCTAGGACGCTCAGCGCTCGATCTCGTGAACTAGTGCCGTCCCCAACACTCGCGATAGACGCCAAGGCCAGAGCTCTGAAGCTGGCTGGCGTTGATCTGATCAACCTGAGCATCGGCGAGCCCGACTTTGCGACCCCCGACGCGGCCAGCGAGGCGGGCATTGAGGCAATACGATCCGGGTTCACCAAGTACACCCTGAATCCAGGAACTCGCGAACTGCGCCAAGCGATCTCTGACAAATTGGAGCGCGAGAACCGTCTCCGCTACACGGCCGAGCAGATCGTGGTGTCTAACGGCGCCAAGCAGGCAGTGTTCACTGCGGTGATGGTGCTGGTGGACCCGGGCGACGAAGTTGTCATCCTCTCCCCGTACTGGGTGAGCTACCCAGAGATCGTGCGACTGGCTGGGGGCGTGCCTGTCCTCGTGAGGCCGACGAGTCCCGGGGCCGGGCCACTGGGTGACGCTGTAAGTGCTGCCCTCACTGCCCGGACCAAGATGATCATTCTCAACAGTCCCAGCAACCCCACGGGATACGTCTACTGCAGGGCAGAACTCGAGGCTCTGGGACAGGTTGTGGTCGAACGAGACCTGACCATAATCAGCGATGAAATCTACGAGAAGCTGGTCTACGGTGAGACCGAATTCGTTAGCGTCGGATCGCTTGATCCCGAGCTGGCCCGGCACGTTGTCACCGTGAACGGCTTCTCGAAGGCCTACGCCATGACGGGCTGGCGCCTTGGGTACTCCGCGGCGGAACCTCGAATTGCTGAGGCAATCGGAGCGTTTCAGGGTCAGTGCACAAACGCGCCTTCATCGATCGGCCAGGCCGCCGCCACGGCAGCGTTGACCGCTGATCAACACCCGCTTGAGACCATGCGCCAAGAGTTCGACCGGCGTCGACGCTACCTGATGAGCCGGCTAGCCGAGATCCCGGGGATCGAGGTAGATGTAGAACCCTCGGGAGCGTTCTACATCTTCCCCAGAGTCTCGACCCTGGAAGCCCGGTTGGCTCAGCGCGGGACGCCCGGTGGGTCTACCGGCCTCGCAAGTGAACTTCTTGACCAAGCCCGGGTCGCGGTGGTGCCAGGAGCGGCCTTCGGGGCTGATGATCACATTCGACTGTCGTACGCATCTGCGATGGAGACGCTCCGCGAGGGCCTGGACCGGATCGAGCGTTTCGCCGCTGCACTCCTCGCTTAGCCAGCGTGAGAGGGCAGCCTCAGTTTGTAGTCTGACCGCCTGACCAAGCCTGCTCCAGTGCCAAGGCAATCGCTGCCAGTTCGGCGTCTTTGCCGATCCGTCCCACCACTTGAATACCGACCGGGAGGCCGGTTGTCATTATCGGCAGGCTGAAGACTGGTTGTCCTGTGTAGTTGAAGGCCCGGGTAAATCTGGTCAAAGGCTCGGAATCGATCCGGTCTTGGATCAAAGGTGCGACCGCGGCGGTGGTGGGAACCAGCAAAGCGTCGTAAGCGTCCATCGCCTGCTCCACTGCCGCTCTTACAAGATCGCGGCCACCTACGGCATCGACGTAGTCGGCACCAGTGACGGCGTACATACCGCGCAGTCGTGCCAAGGCGTGGGCGCCGTAACGCTCTGGGCAGCCGACTATCCAGCGGCGATGGTAGGCGGCGGCTTCGGCTCCCATGAGGTCGAGGCAACCCTTGGCTAGTTCCGCCAGTGGAGGGAACGGGATCTCTGGCAGTTGCAGTTGAGAAGCGATCCTCGTCCAGCTTGAGCCGACTGTCTCGTCAAGGTCCGTGACCCAACCTCGGGGCACGGCGAGCCGGAGATCGCCGAGAGCGGGGGCACTAGCTGCGTCCCAACCGTCCTTCCCCGCCATCAGCGCCAGCCCACGGGTGGCTGTCCTCACGTCAGAGGCGAGCGATCCCACGGTGTCCAGGGAGAAGCTGAGTGGGAGCACTCCTGTGGTGTCGATCGTGCCCAGAGTTGGCTTGAAACCCACCACTCCACAGAGCGCGGCCGGAATCCTGACGGAGCCCCCTGTGTCGGTGCCTATTGACCAGTCACATAGGCCAACGGCGACGGCTGCGGCCGACCCACCAGAAGAGCCACCTGCGATTCTGCTCAAGTCCCTAGGATTCCGGACAATTCCATAGTGGGGATTGTTGGACGTTGAGCCGAGGGCCCACTCGTCCATGTTTGTCTTCCCTATCATCACGCAGCCTGAGTCGCGGAGGACATGGATTAGGGGTGCGTCGTCGGCTTTAGGATCCATCGGCAGAACCGTACTTCCTGCAGTTGTGGGAGTGCCCTTGACATCGATCATGTCCTTGACAGCGACCACTTCCCCGGGTCCTGTCTCGTCAGTCATCGTGATGAAGATGTTCAAGTGCTCAAACTGCGCGCAGCGAGCTCTGGCGTCCGCAATCTGCATCGCTAGCAGTATACCTTCGACCTAGGAACGCAAGGTTTGTTTGGTGGGGGAGAACTCGACACATGTGTCTTCTAGATAACCTTGCGTAACTCAATCACACTAGGGTGAACCTTGCAATCACCCATGACCCGGCTGGTCCCGTCACGTGAACGGAGCGTGGTGTCAGGTTCTAGCCGCGAGGGCGACTCCGACGCCACTATCAAACAAAGTCGAACAGGAATTTACGGGCATTAGATGCCGTCAGGATGCAGATCAATGGAGAGGACGTCAGCCAGCCGCTCACCGGCCCTCAGACGCTCCAGAAGCTGCTCCTCGGCGGCCGCCAGCTCCGTTGCTTCGGCGAGGACCGTTGGCCAGTTGGCTCGGGCAACCACAACCACGGCGTCGCGGTCCGCCACGATCTGGTCGCCAGGGGAAACGTCGACACCGCTGACGGATACCGGCTCGCCCACCGAGATGAGGCGCGACTTGGAGCTCCGAGCCGGCGCTGTCCCGAGACCGAAGACGGGAAAGCCCATCAGCTCCAGCTCACCGATGTCGCGCACGGCTCCAGCTACGACTAGGCCAACCACGCCGCGGTTGAGCGCGTCCGTCCCCATCAATTCGCCAAACAGTCCAGTGCTCAGGTCGTTGCCGCCATCGCAAACCAAGACATTGCCGGTCTCGGCCCGGGCCAGCGCAGCGTGCAAGGCCAGATTGTCGGCCGGTACGCAGGCACAAGTCACTGCCGGACCGCAGACATAGGCGCCAGCGTGAAGGGGCTTCAGGCCCACCAGCTGCGAGACTCGAGAACCACCTACCTGGACCACCTGAGCGGTCACCGGCGTGTAGCCCGGGTCCAAGTTTGGCACCATCTGGGATCCCACTACGGTCCAGATGCCGGCTGCTCGCGCCAACGGTACGCCTGCTTGAAGCCGAGTAGGCTGACCGCCTTGCGGTTGGAAAGCAGGGAACCGAACTCCTCCAGAGGCTCGCGAATGGGAACATTCGGGTAAAAGCGTTGCACCAAGCTGCGTATCGGCTCGACGGAGGCACTCTCGCCAGCCGCCACGTTGAAGACTTCAAACCCCAGGCCGTCGGTTTCCACCGCGAGGCGTACCACCTGAGCCACATCGCGGGCATCCACATAAGCCCAGGCCTCGCGCTCGCGGATCTCCGGCCTCGTGGTCCATTCGGGAAACTTGTCGTAGTCGCGTGCCGCCATGACGTCCCCGATCCTTAATCCGTAAACGTCCTTTCCGGTACGTAGCTGAAAGGCTTGCGCCGTTCGCTCATTGCAGACCTTGGACAGGCCGTAAGCATCCATCGGTATGACGGGATGCTCCTCATCGATCGGGAAGTACGCCGGGTCGCGGTGGGAGTCGGCGAAGTCGATGCCGTAGGCAGCCTCGCTGGACGCAAACACCACCTTTGGGATGCCCAGCTTGGAGGCGATCTCGAGGACGTTGTAGGTGGCGACGGTGTTGATTCGGAAGACCTCAGTGTCGGGTACCAGCAGGATTCTCGGGATCGCAGCCAGGTGCACAATGGCATCGGCCGGCTGCGCCTTCAGCGAGGGCTGAAGCTCATCCAGTCCGGTGTAGGCCGTAAGCGCACTGAAGGCTTGGCCCGCATCGGTCAAGTCGGTGAGCAGCGTCCGGCAGCGCGACTCGCCGGCAGGTCTGAGGTCCAGGTTTAGAAGCTCATAGCCGTGGTCGAGGAGCTCGCTTAGGACGAAGCCACCTATCTTGCCGCTACCGCCGGTTACGATGACTCGCTTCATTTGGGTTAGGCTTTGGCTCCGGCTATGCCAAGAGCCCGCTCCGCCGGGAACTGCTCGCGGAATGAATTGGCAATGTCGATTCGGCGCGCAAACCAGACCCCCTCTTGACCTTGTCCGTAGTCAATGAAGCGCGCCAGGGCGTCCGCCCGAGCCGGATGTCCGGTGAAACGTGGGTGAAGCCCAATGGACATCATCCGGCTGACGTCGTCTCCGTCGTGGAGCAGGCGGTCAAGTTCGGCCTTGGCGTACTCAAAGAAGTGTTCGGGGCTGCCGTATCCCTGAGCGACGACGAAGCGGGCGTCGTTCACCACCAGGGAGTAGGGAGTCACGAGATGTGGCTTGCCTTTGACCATGGTCCAGTAGGGCAGATCGTCGTTGTAGCAGTCGAAGTCGTATACAAAACCGCCCTCCTCCACGACCAGCTCTCGGGTGTTAGTGCTCATCTCCCGGCAGTACCACCCGACCGGACGCTTGCCGGTGGTGTTTGCGATCGAGCTGACCGCGCGTGCGATCGCTTCGCGCTCCTCATCGCGATTCATCTCGAAGTGGTTGCTCCACCGGTAGCCGTGGCCAGCCACTTCGTCACCTCGCTCGGCGAGCTTGCGGGCGACGGCAGGGTTTCGCTCCAAGGCCACGGCGGCCGCCACGCAAGTGACGGGGATGCCCGCGGTCCCGAAGACCCGAAACAACCGCCAGATTCCTGCTCGCGAACCGTATTCGTAAGCAGACTCGATGGCGAGATCCCGCTGTCCTTCCACCTTGTAAGGCAGTTCGTAGAGATCCTCGTTGACGTCGTCCCCCATGGCGTAGGTCTTCTCCGAGCCCTCTTCGTAATTGACCACCAGTTGCACCGCGACCCTGGCTCCGCCTGGCCATAGGATCTTTGGAGGGTGCTCACCGTAGCCGACAAGCTCACGTGGAGGTCCCTCCACGGGCAAGTCCTTGGTCGCGAAGAACTGCGAGTTGAACCGTTTAGGCATAAGAGAGACCTCCAAATTGACGTCGCGCCGGGCCTTTGGGCGGCAACTACTCGGTGCTAGCGGAATCGCCAGGGTCTATGCAAGCACTTGTCGAACTGCGAGATCGTAGCCTGAAGGCATCATAAAGCCTAGGACGGCTGGGCAGAATCGCAGCGCGGCCGGCGCTGGCGGGCGCCGCTATCCCCCGATGATCGCGCTGCTTCACCGGGGTGAGTAGAGGTGGCTCCAGCTTGGGCCGATCGCTGCTTCAGTCATGGCTAGTTAGCCATTCGTCGATCACGGCCATGTAAAGCCCACGTTCTTCCCAGAAGGGCATGTGGGAGGAATTTTCAAAGATTCGCTGGCGACTGCCCGAGATGCCGTCGAGCAGTGTGGTCTGCAGCGCCGGGGTGGCCTCATCAAAGCGTCCCGAAACCACCAGGGTGGGGATTCGAATCTCGCCGAGCCGTGACTCAGACGACCAATCCTTGATGGATCCGATCACGTGGAACTCGGAGGGTCCGTTCATGGCGTGGTAGACGGTCGGATCGACGTCGATTTGGTCAAGTCCTTGCTTGACGCCATCGGGCCAGGGGTCGAGCCGGCAGAGGTGGCGCTCGTAGAAGACCTGGCAGGCCGCTCTGTACTCGGGGTCACTGGTGGTCCCGGCCTCCTCATGGCGGCGTAGGGTGGCCTCGACCTCTTTGGGCAGCTCCTGGCGAAGGCGGTCGGCTTCCCGGACAAAGGCGGGGAAGGAGGCGGCGGAGTTGGAGATCACCAGCGATTGCAGCCCGGCCGGCTGGGTGATGGCGTGCTCCTGGGCCAAAAACCCGCCCCAGGACTGGCCTAGGACGTGGTAACGCCCGGCGATGCCAAGGTGCTGGAGCAGATTGGTCAGCTCCTCCGCGAACAGCTGCACCGTCCAGAACTCGACTCCCCGGTCGGGAAGGTGGGTCGAGTTGCCGTTGCCCAGTTGGTCGTAGAAGATCACAGCCCGTCCCCGGCTGGCCAAGTCAGCCATGGGCAGGAGGTAGTCGTGGGTGCCCCCGGGGCCGCCATGCAGGATCACCACCGGGGCCGGTCCCTCGGCCCCATGGCCGGCAAGATCGCCCACGACCCGGTACCAGGTCTCGAATCCCTGAAAGGGTGCCCTGCCCTCGGCGTCGGATGAAACCACCCCAAGATGGTAGCGGGGTTGGGGCCGATGCGCGATACACTGTCGACTGTTGACAAATACCTGGCCATTGCCAGGAGGTCGGTCTCAACCAGCGGCTGAGGGTTCTGACCGATCCAACGGGAGGGCGGATCGTGCAGGTTAAGTCTGAGGGCTCGGCGGGCAAGATGGAGAGCGGGAGGACCGCTCGGCTGAGGTCCAGGATCGGCCTGGGTGTGATAGCCGCCACGGTCCTGATCGCGAGTGGCGGGTCGGCCGTCAGCGCCAGCGCCAGCTCCTCGGGCTATCACGGCACCGCGACCTTCGCCCTGGCTCCCACTCAGACCTCGCGCTACATCTTCCCCTTCACCAGCGGCGCCTATGCCAATGACACCGAACTATTCCAGTTCCAGAATCTGATGTGGCGGCCACTCTACTGGTTCGGAAACAACGGCGAGTTCTATGTCAACTACAAGCTCAGCATCGGTGAGCCTCCGGTGTACTCGAATGGGGGCCGGACGGTCACCATCACTCTCAAGCACTACCGCTGGTCCGATGGTCTCCCAGTCACCAATCGTGATATCGAATTCTGGCTGGACATCTACAAAGCCGAACCCGGGGACTACTACGGGTACGTACCGGGGGATATCCCATCCAACATCGTGTCGATGAGCTTCCCGGCGAGCACCCCCTATACCTTCAGCTTGACCTTCAATCAGGCGTACAGCCCACTCAGCCTGCTCTACAACAATCTCAGTGAGATCTTCCCGATCCCGCAACACGTCTGGGATCGGACCTCGGCCGGTGGCGCCGTCGGGGACTACGACCTGACTACGGCCGGTGCTACGGCTGTCTACAACTATCTCAACGCGGAGTCGGCCGACCCCGCCAGTTGGACGGGGAACCCGCTGTGGAAGGTGGTCGATGGTCCCTGGAGGCTGTCGTCCTTCGACGCCACCACGGGCTATGACGTGCTGGTCCCCAACCCGAGTTATTCCGGGCCCAACCGGCCCAAGCTGGCCAAGCTCGAAGAGGTCCCGTTCGCGAGTTCGACCTCAGAGTACAACGCGCTGCGCTCGGGTCAGCTTGACTACGGCTACCTGCCGGCATCGGATATCGGGCAGCGCAAATATCTGACGACGCATGGGTATTCCCTGGCGGCGTGGCCTGATTGGGGCTTCAACTCATTCTGGCTCAACTACTCAAATCCCAGTGTCGGGGCCATTTTCAAACAGCTCTACGTGCGCCAGGCGATGCAACACCTTGTGAACCAGCCCGAGATCGTCAGCGACATCTACCACGGTGTCGCCTACCCGTCGTACGGTCCGGTTCCCCTGACGCCAAAGAGCAGCTATCTGACAGCGTATGAAAGTCACAATCCCTATCCCTACAGCCCCAAGGCCGCGCGGCAACTGCTGACTAGCCACGGATGGTCGGTCCACGTATCGGGCGTCGACACCTGCATCAAGCCTGGGTCGCAGGCTGATGAATGTGGCGCCGGCATTGCCAAGGGTGCACATCTGAACTTCACGGAACTAGGCGCTACCGGGTCACCAGAGTTCAACGCGGAGCTGGCGGTGATTCAGTCCAACTGGTCCTTGGCCGGCATTCATCTCACCCTCAAGGAAGAGCCAGCCGATACGATTTTCTCAGAGACGGTGCCCTGCGACCCACAGACCGGCACCGGCTGCAGCTGGCAGATCGCGGACTTCAGCCCGCCCGGCTTCTCCGGCACCTTCTCCCCGCAGTATCTCCCGACCATCGCAGTGTGGCTGGGGACCGGGGGAGTCCTTAACGCCGGAGGCTACAGCAGCGCCACTCTCGATCACCTAATCGCGGCTACCAATACGGTCCCCGGGGCGGCGCCATACAAGGCAGAAGAGGACTACGTGACGAAATATGTGCCTTGGATCGCACAGCCGAACTACCCGTACCAGCTTTCCGTGATCAGCAACAAGCTTCGTGGGACCGTACCTCAGGACCCGAACCTGAACATTTATCCGGAGGACTGGACCCTCGCCGGTTGAGAGTTCCGCCGTTAGCGTTGGGTTGCGTGCAAGCTCTGCCGCCGGCTGGCGGCCGAGGACTCGTGGCAATAGGTGATCCTTGATAACACTCAGTAGCGAGCGCATCTTCGACGGCAGCGGCGGCGATCCCTTTGCTGGCCAGCTGAGCCTTGCCGGAGGCCGGATCGAGCGTGTCGAACGGGGCCCAGCAGCCTCGGGCTCGGCCGATGGCCCTGTGCTGGGACTGAACAACTTTTCCGTCCTGCCGGGACTGATCGATGCTCATACCCACATGGGCTTGGTGAACCTCCCGCCCGATCCGGGTACGCCCGTCGCGGTCGTCGCGGCACAGATCTTTGAGAACCTGAAGCTGGCCCTCTCGGAGGGTTTCACCACGATCCGCGACCTTGGTGGGATTGACGGTGGCGCGGTCGAGGCGGTGAACCGGGGCTTGCTAGCCGGGCCCCGGATCCTGCCCTCCGGTCCGTTGATCAGCGAGAGCGGCGGACATGGCGACTGGAGGCCCTCGTTCGCCCACGGAGCATGGGAGGGCAACATCCCCGGTCTAGTTCAGCCCGCCGTGCTCGCCGACGGTGTGACGGCGGTTCGGCTTGCGGGTCGGAGCTCTCTGCGAGATGGGGCAACTCAACTTAAAGCCGCGATCAGCGGAGGGTTTTCCTCTAGCTTCGACCGACTCGACGACTCCCAGTTCGCACTTGATGAGCTGCGGGCGCTGGTGGAGGTCGCCAAGGCGCGCCACACCTACGTGACTGGCCATGCACACCACTCCGAGGCCGTGCACCTGGGGCTGGAGGCTGGCCTCGAGTGCTTCGAGCACGGTACTTTCCTCGACCAGGATGCCATCGACGCCATGTCCGCCAAGGGCGCCAGCTTGGTCGCTACTCTGGCGGTGGTGGAGGCGTTCCAGGATCCGACCCGACGGGCGGCGCTTCGCGATGACTTGGCTGTCCGCGCCGAGGCCGCCTTCCCGGCGATGGCTCGCTCCGTCAGACTGGCTATCGCGGCGGGAATCACCGTGGGATCGGGATCGGACCTGACCGGAGCGCCCCAAACAGGGCGTGGTCGAGAGCTGTCGGTTAGGTCGCAGGTGACGAATCCCCTCGAGGCGATTACCGCAGCCACCAGTGCCAACGCTCATATTCTTCGTCTCGACTCCGAGACGGGCTCACTGAGAGCGGGACTGTCCGCCGACCTGGTGGTGGTGGAGGGCAATCCACTCGACGACCCTGACCTTTTTAGCGAGGCAAACAACATCCGCCTGGTCGTCCTTCGCGGCCGGGTGTACAAGAACACACTGCCTGAACCGCTGGCGCACGCCGCTGACGCCGCCTTCGCGGCGCCGTGAGCTGACTTCTAGTCAGTCAACGTCGGCCCGGACACTCCTTACTGACTCCTTCGAACTAGCTCGCACACCTCTGCGGTCGGCAGACCTTCCCGTACGCTTCCCTCGGTCCCGTAGGTGGTGTCGGCGACGAACAGAGCATTGATCACGGCCTCATCCGTCGCCTCGACGGCGCACTCAAAGAAACGATCCATCGTGAGGGCGTCCTCGCGCACCGTGGCAGCCGACGACACCGCGTCGCTGGACCAGTGGGATAGGCGCCGAGCTGTCGAAAACGCCACCACGAACTCGCCACTCTTGTGCCGTCCATACGTGCCCGTGCGAGCCAACCCCGTCTGCGCGTGTCGAGAAAGCCGCTGAAGCTGTCGGTGGTCAAGTGGGGCATCGGTAGCCAGAACAACGATGCATGAGCCTGCCGTCGGCCCCTCTCGGGCCTGACGGGGTGGAGTGATTCGCTGACCAACCGGCACTCCCGCAACCACGAGATCCCGCTGCTCCCCGAAATTGGCAAGAACTAGCACACCAACGATTGCACTGGCCTCCCCCAACTCGACTAGACGAGACGATGTACCGATCCCACCCTTCCAGCCATAGCAGGTCATACCGGTCCCAGCCCCGACCGCCCCTTCTTGCACCGGCCCCACTGTTGCCACCTCGATGGCCTGGCGCACATGATCCGGTCGAACGTGGAGGCCGCGGATATCGTTGAGGCCGCCATCGTTGCATTCGAAGACCAGCGGGTTGACCGTATCGGTGCTCCGGCCAATCTCGGGGTTGCGAGCCAATGCATCGAGCACCAAACCTTCCATGGCCGCCCCAACGGAGAGCGTATTGGTCAATGCCACCGGCGTTTCCAGGACACCCAGCTCGTTGACCTGACTCAGGCCGGCAGGCTTTCCGAACCCGTTAACGACATGGGCGCAGGCAACAACCTTTTCCAGGAA
The DNA here is from genome assembly GCA_963701235.1 of Candidatus Dormiibacterota bacterium. Classification (GTDB taxonomy): domain Bacteria; phylum Chloroflexota; class Dormibacteria; order Aeolococcales; family Bog-877; genus Bog-877. Next base: position 2,399,526 of record OY969577.1, on the reverse strand, counting down.
GAGGTTATCGCCGTGCGGAAGCACGACTGTCACCCCGGTTCGGATGGCGCGGCCGTCTGCCAGGTCCTCGAAGATCCCCACATGTCCGACCCGGACGTCGGGCACGTCAGTGATCGCGTTGTTCGACCCTGGGGTGAGCCGACCCACCCGGACTCCCAGGGCCCTAGCTCTAGGGCGGGCAAGCGGGTACGGCGCCCGGGCTGGGCCCGACGTCACGCTGTCATCCAGTCGGGTTGTCGGTGTGGCTGCTGTGACCGCTCCGAAATGACTCGACCACGTCGCGCACGCGGGCGAAGCGGAGACTTGGGTAGGTAAGACAGTGCTCGATAAATCTTTCCAGCAGCATCAACCGATGTCCTCGCCCGATCGACTGAGGGTGCATGGTCAAGTCAAAGACTCCGTCAGGGATCCTATGCACCATGAAGTCAATATCGGAAGACCAGATCTCAAACACCTTGCCGGGATTCGCTAGCGTGTTAGCCGAGAACCGCGGTGAGTTAACAAACTCGAACTGGGGGAAGTCGTCCCAACTCCAGCTGACAGGCACCTCTACCAGACGTGTCTCGGCGCCGAAGCGGTAGCCACCGGTCAGAGCAGGGACGTCGCCCTGACGCGCAAAGTAGAGGCGGTAGTCGTCACCCGCCATGCTCGAATCGTATTCAAACCCCAGTTCCAGCAGGATACTGACACTCTCCCAGGTCAGATCCCACCCTGGCGACCGGTACCCGGTGGGACGGATCCCGACCACGCGGTCGAGTGCCTCGAGACCCCGCTCGTACATCGCCCGCTCCGCGATCGGATCGCCGAGAAATTGTGTGGGACTCTCGTGCAGGTACCCATGATGTCCGATCTCATGGCCCCGGGCAGCTATCGCTTGCATTGCCTCGGGATAGGTTTCGGCCGTGTATCCAGGGGTAAAGAATGTCGCCGGGATTGAGTACCGCTCGAGCAGGTCCAGCACCCGCCAGATCCCGACCCGGCCTCCGAATTCACCTCTGGAGAGCACTCCCGGAGTGGCGGGGTCGAACATGTGCATCCACGCGGCCACGGTGTCGAAGTCAAAGGTCAGGCAGACCGTGCCCGGCAGTGGCGCTCCCTCAGCAGTCATCTAGCGCCCACTGGCCGGCGTCGCGCCGACAGTGTGGACCCATTTGGGCAGCTCAGCCGTCTCCATAGTACCCTCCACAAACTGACCCTCCCCGAGCGGAGCAAAGCCTCATCGGGTGACCATATTGTCTGTCATTGCCAGGGTCGTTCGTGGCCGACTCCGGTCGCCGGTTCGTAGGTACCTGCAAAACGTCTCGTGGATATCACGAGATCCGTCTCTCGGGCTCGGTCGGGTGGCAGGCGCCTGCCACCGAGTGGAATCAGGGCAGCTGGCTGCGGGACTATCTCGTCGCTTACACTCGACACTGGGTCCGCGGAGAAACCGTTGCACCCGAGGCGGCCGCTACATGGTAGGAGGGCGTGGTTGAACCAAGCGCTATGCCCGCTTCTCGCCGCTCCGTACATTTTGCCGCACATCAGCTGTTCAGTTGCTTCGACCAACGCCGAGTGCACTTCTTGAGCGACGGCGCAGTGACCAGCCTCGATTTGACTGAGGTCATGGCCGAGCCTGTCGACTGGAGGTTCAAAGGCTTTCCCGCCTTGGGCCGCCAATTCCGTGTCCAAGAGGTCGGGGAGGCCGGATGGAGCGCGCTGGACGGCGCGTTGAGTCCGCCCCTTCTGCTCCTGAAGGAGTCGGCTCTTCAGGCCAACATCGACGTCATGGCGAAGTACTGTGCCCAACACGGCGTGAGTCTGGCGCCTCACACCAAGACTCCGGTTTCGCCCCAGATTGCGCAACGCCAACTAGCTGCCGGGGCGTGGGGTCTGACGGTGGCCACGCTCCACCAAGCTCGACTGTTTCGTCGACTGGGAGCAAGTCGGATTCTGCTCGCGAATGAGCTGGTCGAGGTGGGTGCGATTCGGTGGATCGCGGCCGAATTGACGGAAGACCCCGCCTTCGAGTTTTTCTGTCTCGTTGACTCGGTAGCTGCCGTCGAGCTTATAGAGCGTTCCGTATCAGAGCTTGGTTTTAATGGCAAGCTCAAGGTCCTCATTGAGCTCGGAGCCGTCGGTGGGCGGTGTGGCTGTCGGTCGCTTGAGGCAGCGATGGAGGTCGCGGACCGCATCGGACAGACCCAACACCTCTCCTTAACGGGCGTGGAGACCTACGAAAACGTGTTTCCGAATCAACCTGAACCAGCTGCGCTTGCCCTTGTCGATGACCTCCTGGACCGCGTCAGGGACTTGGTGAACCAGCTAGACAGCGGGGCGTACTTCACTCACCTCGACGAGATCCTGGTCACCGCCGGCGGGAGCCAGTACTTTGATCGAGTCGTCGTAAGACTCGGCCCAGCCTGGAGCCTCTCAAGACCGGTGCGGGTGGTCTTGCGTTCGGGTTCATACGTTACCCACGATCTGGTACTTCAGGGGAGGGCACCAGGCTTGGAGCTTCGCGGCGACAACAGTGCCCACCTGCGCCAAGCACTGGAACTTTGGGCCCTGGTGCTTTCACGTCCGGAGCCGAACCTCGCCATCCTTGGCTTTGGCAAGCGCGACGCCGCCCATGATCAGGGACTTCCGGTGCCGTTCGCAAAGTGGGGTAGTGCAGGCCCTGAGATCTTGTCCGAACGCGAGTTAGAAGTGCGGGCTCTCAATGACCAGCATGCCCACGTCCGGGTCGCGTCGTCGAGCTCAGTGCGAGTGGGCGACCTGGTCGGTATGCATGTTTCCCACCCGTGCACCAGTTTTGACAAGTTCCGGCTAATTCCCCTGGTCGACGACCAATACCTGGTCACAGACGCGATCAGGAGTTACCTTTAGCGGTTCTTCGGGCTCCCTCCGAGATTCTCTCTCGAAACCCGAGCTTAGGCGCGCGCGCAATACCTGTGGCGGCGGGTGCGGCACGCCCCGATTCCTACCTCGGCCACTGCCGTGCGCGAGCCCCTCACCCCCAAGCTGGGCAGCGCGACCACGGACTTGGGATCGAGTTCGGGAGAAGAGGCAGAGGAGAGCGCTAGGCTACGCGCTCGGGTCTTGGTGGCCTATCAGTCGGTGGGTGGCGTCTTTGCCGCCAAACGCATGGCCTCGGACAATTGAAACGCGTTGAAGCGCTCTCCTGTCGCGAAGCCAGCATCGATGCCGGCTATGAAGGCGAAGGCTGGCGCGAGCCTAGAGGGATGGACCATCCCGATCTTCATCTCCTCGGTGTAGTGGGATGCGGACATGGGGGTATCGATGGGTGCTCCAGGGTTGATGGTGTTGACAGCGATATTGGACTCCATGCCGGCGAGCGCCAGAACCCTCATCAACCCCTCCTGCGCATGCTTCGCGGGGGTGTAGGCCGCCTCCTTGAGGAACCCAGACAAGGACGACCCTGAGGACACGTAGAGGATGCTTCCACTGTGGTTGTCCACCATTCCTGCCCACACCGCCTTCGAGAGGATAAACGCTGCCTGGACGATGATGTCCATTTCACGGCGCCACGCCGGAAAGGTGATGTCTGAAAATTCGCGCTCTCGCAGTACGGCTGCGTTGTGGATCAGCGTGCGTGGGGTGCCGTAGTGGCCGAGGGCGCGTTCCACCGCGTCCTGGGTAGGTCCCGCCTCGGCCAGGTCCACGACGATCGGGAAAACATCTGCGCCAGCGTCGGTCAGCTCACGTGAGAGCGCGTTCAGCTTGTCAGCTTGAACGTCGAAGAGAGCGAGTCGCATCCCAGCAGCCGCCAGCTCTCGGGCGACTTCGTGGCCCAAGCCCTCCGCCGCTCCCGTGAGAAACGCTACCTGGCCACGTACCTCAATCAGCTACACCGCCTCCAGGGCTCACTAATCTGTGACTGCGTCTGCGATCGCTACCGCTTGGCCAGCACCTACAAGTCATGTAGCGGCGGCCGCAGCAGGAGAAGCGCTGTGCCAGTGTACGGGGCGGATAACCACTCTAGAACTTCACACTTGACAGGCCAAATAGCCGATCAACCGAAACAGCCTGTCCTCCCCAGGCTCCGGTGAGAGATGGAGGGACTAGGGAAGCTATCCTGGGTATGACGAAACCAGCACGGCCCGATTCGGGCTGGAGGGTCTATGACTCACGTTGTCTTCACTACGCCCCTGGAGCTCGACCTGGTGGAGGGGCTGCGGCGAGCCCATCCCGAATATCAGTTCACGTACCCCGCGGACTTACTGCTCCCGGCCCGCTATCCGGCTGAGCATCGCTACCCCGACTTCGCGGCCCTGACCGACGCCGAGCGGCAGCGTTGGGAGGAGCTCCTCGCCAGCGCTGATGTTCTCTTCGATTTCGGACCCGCCCGACTCTGGCCCCAGCTGGCCGAGAGACCCCGTCTACGCTGGATCCAGGCCACCAGTGCCGGGGTGGGCACTCTGGTCGAGCGGGTCGGACTTGCGCGCAAACCCGACCCGGTCATCACCACCGCCAGTGGCGTCCACGCCGGTCCCATCGCCGAGTTTGTAGTTCTGGCCATGCTCTGGTTCCGCAAACTGGGACCGTTGCTCCAGCAGCGCCAGCGAGAACACAGATGGGAGCGGTTGGCACTCGGCGAGCTGGCGGGCACCAAGGCCGCGATCGTCGGCCGGGGCCGGGTCGGGGGAGCGATCGCCGAAAAGTGCGAAGCGCTGGGAATGGAGACCGTGGGTTTTGTCAGACGCCCCCGGCCAAAGGACGACCCACGCGCCTCCAAGTACCTAACCGTCGACGTGCTCGACGACTATCTGCCCCAGGTGGACTTCGTTGTGCTGTGCCTTCCCGATACCCCGGCCACGAGCCACCTCTTCGACGCCACCCGTCTCGCCCGACTGGCCGCGGGAGCAGTGCTGATCAATGTGGGCCGGGGCAGCGCCATCGATGAGCCGGCCCTGATCGCGGCGCTCCGAAGTGGCCGACTCGGCGGCGCCGCCCTGGACGTGACGGCGAAGGAGCCGCTAGACCCGGCCAGTCCACTTTGGGACATGTCTCAGGTGCTGCTGACCCCTCATTCGATCAGCACCGTTCCCAGCGAGAACCGGCGGATCGTGGAGATCTTCGACGACAACCTGACCCGATTTCAGCAGGGTTCGGCGCTCCGCAACCAGCTGGACAAGCAGGCTGGCTACTAGGAAGGAAGAAAGTTACGTGACGAATGCCCGAAGTAGAGTACAGCTAGTGAATGGACAAACCGTCGGGGTGCTTGGGGGGATGGGACCAGCCGCCACCGTCGATTTTCTTGCGAGGATCATCGCGGCAACGCCAGCAGAACGGGATCAGGATCACCTTCACGTTCTGGTCGACTGCAACCCTCAGGTGCCGGACCGGAGCGCATTTCTGCGGTCGGAGGGACCGGATCCCAGGCCGTCGCTGGTGGCTATGGCCAAGGGGCTGGAGCTGGCCGGTGCGCGCTTTCTGGTTATGGCGTGCAATACAGCTCATGCGTTTGCTGAGGACATCCGGGCGGAGGTCGCCATCCCACTCGTGGATTGGCCTTCGGTGGTCGCGGATGCCGTGTCGGTGGCGGGCGTCAAGCGGGTGGGAATCCTAGCGAGTACGGGCACCCTAGATGCCAATATCTATCGGATTCCCCTGGAGGCGCGCGGGATCCGATCCGTGGTGCCCACACCCACGGGGCAGGCGCGGGTAGTGCGGGCAATCTACGGTCCTGAGGGGGTTAAGCGTCTGGGACCGGGCAGTCAGGTTGCCAGGCGAGATTTGCTGGCCGGGGCAGAAGATGTCGTTGGCCAGGGGGCGACAGCGGTGATCTTGGCCTGCACTGAGTTTTCGGCGGTTCGCGCTCTGGGGGAGTTGGACGTCAAGGTGCCGGTCTTTGACGCCTCGGAGATTGTCGCTCGACATGTAGTCAGCCTCGCCTTGGGACGTGAAGTGCCGGTGGAGGCCGTCCGCTGATGGGTCGGAGAGGACGGCAAGCCTCTCTACCCGAGAGTGGGAACGGGTCGGCCTTTCGGCCGATTCTGATGCAGGGGGTACCGCCGCCGGCGCCTCCCTATTCCCTAGCGACCGCCGCGGCAGGATTTGTGTTCGTCTCGGGTCAACGCCCGCTGGACCATAGTTCGGGGGTCATACCGGACGGATTCGCGGCCCAGGCCCACCAAGTGTTTCGTAACGTAGCGGTGGTACTTGAGGTAGGCGGAAGCGGTCTGGACAGGGTAGTCAAAGTGAACGTCTACCTGGCCGATCTCCAGCACTTTGCGGAACTCAACGCTATCTATGAGCAGTACTTCCAACCGCCTTATCCCGCGAGAACAACCGTCGGGTGCTCTCTGCGGGGGATCCTGATCGAGGTCGACCTAATAGCGCTTGAGCGCGAAAGAGGTGTCACAACGTGAGCGTCTCCCCTGTTGCGGCACACTGAGATGGGGTGTCTCGACGGAAAGATAGCAGTCGTGACGGGAGGAGCAGCCGGAATTGGGCGGGGAATTGCCGAGGGCTTTGCTCGGGAAGGTGCGGACGTAGCCATCTTCGACGTCAAGTCGGAGTCCGAGGGTGCGTCTTCCCTGGAAGGTATATCTGCGACGGGTCGGCGAAGCCTATATCTCAGAACAGACGTAAGCATTGAGGATGAAGTGCGCTCAGCTGTCCAGAGAGTTGTTCAGGAGTTCGGGACGATTGACATCCTCGTGAACAATGCGGGAATCGTAAGTGAGGGCGCAGTGGCGGACATGCCGGTCGCTGACTGGGACCGGGTAATCGCAGTCAATCTGCGCGGCACGTTCCTTTGCACCCGATTCGTGCTGCCCGGAATGCTATCTCAACGAAGTGGGCGTATCATCAACATGGCATCGCAACTCGGGCAGATCGGCGGTCGCTCGATGGTTCACTACAGTGCCAGCAAGGCGGGGGTAATCGGACTCACTAAGGCGCTGGCGCGTGAGGTGTCCGACCGGAACGTTCTCGTCAACGCAATTGCTCCTGGACCCATTCAAACCGAAATGCTCGCGAGCGAGAGCGCAGAGTGGAAGCAGTCGAAGCTTGCTGAACTCCCGATAGGACGCTTCGGGGAGGTCGCGGATGTGGTCCCTACAGCTATCTTCTTAGCCTCGGACCAGGCGGCCTACTACGTCGGCCAGACCCTGGGGCCTAACGGCGGCGATGTCATGCTCTAGGAGGCGAGATCGCAGCCCTTTCTCTGCTGTAACGACCCTCTGCGCTCCGGCATGAATCCGACTTACTTAAATTGCGAAGGAGGATACAGATGGCATGGTCTCCTAAACTAATCGATCTGACGAGGCCGCTGACTAATGAGGCGGTCATAGCTCTGGCGGGCAAGTTTGCCGAACCGGGATCGCCATACTCCGGCATCGAGCTGTCTTACCTTCGGAATTGGGACAGTGAGAATGGGATGGTTTGCAAATGGACCTTGAACGACCATCTGGGAACTCATCTCGACGCCCCCATCCACATCGTTCCTGGGGCTCCGACAGTGGACCAGGTCGACATTAACCGACTTGTTGGTGAGGCTGTCGTCATTGACTGCGCGTTTGCCAACGGCCGAGGGATCACGGGTGATGACTTCGAGCGGGCTGAGCCCTCGGTCGAGGCGGGCGACATCGTGCTAATTTATTCTGCCGAACGGGCGGCGAAGGGAGTGGAGGACTACCCTCGGGAACAGACCTACATGACGCCGGACGGAGCGCAGTGGCTGGTAGATCGCCGGATCAAGGCTGTGGGCGTAGAAGCGTACTCGTTCGAGCATCTCTATGACGCCATATTCGTCAAGCAGTGGTACGAGAAGGCGACCCCGCCACCCCACTGGCCCGCTCACACCATCTGCCTGAGGGAGAACGTCTATATCATCGAAGGGCTGACAAACCTCGACGCCATCGTTGGCAAACGAGTCAGATTCTCAGCCTTACCGTTACCTGTGCCTGGTTCCAGTGGTTCCCCCGTACGTGCGGTGGCCTGGGAAGGGTGAAGTTCCTCAAGAGGGAGGTCGCATTTGCGGGATTCACAAGAGGCTCGGCTCCAAGGATTGTCCTCTAGCGGAGGAGCGTCGAGTAGCCGCCGTCGTGTCTGAGCCCGTCTACAGCCTTGTGGTGGCCACGCTGGACACGATCCATTGACATTCGCCGACGACCGCGCGTATATTCCGTGGATCGCGCCATCGGGGAAGGAGGTGGGTCATGACTCCTTCACAGTAGAAGCGCGCAGTCCAGGGCTGGTTCCCGTCGCGAGGGGAGCCTGGGCGGTGAGGTAGCGGTCGGGCGGGGGCCCTCTCTTCCTGGAGACACACTTTGCAGGTTGTCGACCCGATGTGTCCTACACCCGATCGGTGGCGGCCCACGATTTTGCCGTCAATGCTTCTTTTACAGATACCAGCTGTGCCCGTACGGCCGGACCCAACAGCCATCCCACGACGCCTCGCTATTCATGACAAACGTTTCGAGGGCAAGCGGGACCGTTTGGCTCACACCTCGCCCGCCGCCCGACAGTCCCGAGATAGGGCGTGGCTTAGGCCTCAGGTAGTCGCGAACGCTGCCCACCCGCACAGGAGATCCTTATGAATAATCCTCCCAGCACTCAGGACTCGGCCCCGACCCAGCTGGCGACCAATCAGGTCACCCTCTTTGGCGACGTCGTCGCCGGAATCACCAATGTAGCTCCATCGACTGCGATCGCTCTGACCCTGGGAGCCATCCTCAGCGTGTCGGGCCTTGCCGCGCCGTTCGTAATCATCATGGTCGGCATCTTGATGCTGTTTATCGCCATTGCCTACAATTTACTCAATAGATGGCAGCCGTCAGCCGCGGCCCAAGCGCAATGGCTCGCGCGCTCCATTCGTCCACTAGCTGGGTTGATTGTCGGCTTCGCGGTCATACTCATGGCCCTGACCTCAAACATAAGCAATATCACGCTGTTTGGGCCGTACCTACTCGGAATCATAAACTCCAACCTCACCACCAACGCGCCCCTAGAATGGCTCTGCTCGGCGGCCGCGACTGGAATCGTCATGTATATCGCTATTCAAGGTATACGGCGCGCGATCCGATTTCAGTCGATAATCGTTTGGCTGGAGTATGCACTCATGCTGTCCTTCGGGATCGCCCTGTTGGTGGCTGAGTTCACACATCACCCAGGTACCAGAGTCCCCAACCTGGCCTGGCTGTTGCCGACCAAAGCGCCGAGCTACAGCGGCATCCTCAATGGCGCGGTCCTTGGAGTCTTCTCGTTTGGTGGATGGGAGGCGTCAGTCTACCTGGCTGAAGAAGGGACCAACACTAAAGTCAATCCGGGCCGGGCCAGCATTATCTCGGTTTTGTTCTGTATTGTCTGGTTCACCTTCATGATCATGGCCATCGACGCGGTGGCCCCGGTGAAAGTGCTGGTTGCCCACTCAGCCAATATCATCGCCTACGCGGCTGGCGTTCTCTGGCCCCGGCCGTTCGCGATCCTGGTATCGCTGGCGGTGCTGTCGTCGGTAGTCGCGGTAACCCAGTCCCAGCTAAACAACTTTAGTCGCATGACCTATGGGCTCTCGCGCGACGCGTTGCTGCCAAAGTGGTTCGCCCATCTCAGCCGCCATCGGACTCCCAGCTACGCCCTTATGTTGTCGGGCCTGATTCCAGTGGTCCTGCTGATCATCTACTTGAGCAACACCTCTGCGGGGAAGGCGATTGGATTGATCAGTGGCACGGCTGGGTTCCTGTACATCGTCATCTATGTTGCGGGAGCCGTCGCCTGCATCTGGTATTACCGCCGCGTGCTGACGTCCCACGTAGGGACCCTGATTCTGGCGGGGATACTGCCGTTCATCGGCGGAGCTGCTCTGGTGTACATAGCCATTGCGGCGATTCCCACGACGCCGCTGGGAACCTTGATTCCCTTCTTGGTCATGTTTGTTGGTATTTTCCCGGTCGCCTGGCTGGTCATGTCCCGCAGCCATGCACCGTTCTTCTCTATACCCACGACCGACGCCAGTCAGGACGCAGCTGCACCGGACATAACGCCGGCCCCGCCTCGGCCGTGAAGGACGCACCGAAGGGTGCCCACCAGAGCACAGACTAACGGCCGAAGGCGAGCGCTGGTCAGCGGCGGTGCCTAGGAGATCGGGCGAGGGATCGCTGTGCCAGAGCAGCCACGGCTTCGGTAGGCAGGACCGGCGGCAGCTCGGCCGCTGCCACCGCGTGGTACCGGCGAGCGCCGGAGCCCACGCAATCCTCGAGGCGGGGAACCAGGCAGGGCAGCTCGGCGAACCGGCGCAGTCAGCCCGAATGAGAGACGTAGGTGGACCGCCGGGCCCCGACCTTGAGCGGCGCTCACTCCCGGCCGAATTATTTGGAGCCACGGTCCCTTCGGGAACTGGGGCCTCTGACGCAGAAGGATCGTCTCAGGGGGGCAGGAGACGCCGGCTCGGCCAGGGCGGCAAGCGGCGCTCGGCGGCGTCCCTGGGCCCGGTTCTAACTAGATCTGCAGCTCTAGGGCAGGGACGTGGTCCGTCGGAGGTGGCGGATCTGGGCTGGCTCGCCTTGAACCCTCCTATCCCCAGGTCCCTTCGAGCTCCCCTCCCCGGTCAGCCTCCGGATATAGGGCGTTTGCGGCGGGTGGGAGTTGGGGCGCGATCTGGGGCGCAAACTCCCGGAGTTGAAGCCAAATTCTGTCGACAGTTGACATTTTGCTTTGGGCCGGAGTAGCGTACGCCGCACCTCGGCCCGGAGTGGCGGGCCAAGGAACAACTGCCAGGCGAGCCCCCAAATCCAAGGGATGCTCCGATTCCTCGAGCAGGTCAATGCCAGATGTGCCGAGAGGGGTCTTTGGAGGCGGGAGTGGTCACCAAAATCACGGGGCGCAGCAGCGCGCCAGTTGCAATCGTTCTCGCTACGCTCATCCTGGCGACTGTCGCGACGGGAGTGCAAGCCTCAAGTAAAGGGTCCAGTAATACCTCGGCGCCCGTCACCTGGGCGCTGCCGGCTGGACAGACCCCGAACTACATTTTCCCGCTCATCCCACCGTCGGTGGCCACCAACACCGCGGTTTACGGCTGGGAGTATCTAATGTACCGCCCACTCTACTGGGTTGGTGACGACGGCAAGGTTGCGCTTAACAAGGCGGAGAGCCTCGCCTATCCTCCGGTATTCTCAGACGGCGACCAGGTGGTTTCCATCCGACTGAAGCCGCGGATGTGGTCGGATGGACAACCGATCACAAGCCGCGACGTTGAGTTCTGGATGAACGAACTGATGGCAGAAAAGGCTAACTGGTGGGGGTACAGTCCGGGGTTCTTCCCTGACGACGTCACCTCCATCGCCTATCCGTCGGCCACCACCATCCGCATCACCTTCAACCATGGCTACAGTCCGAGCTGGATCCTATACAACAATCTCACGCAGATCATCCCTATTCCGCAACAGGTCTGGGACCGCGAGGCAGCGACTTCCCCGGTTGGCAACTATGACCTCACGTCAAGTGGAGCCGAGGCGGTCTACTCATTCCTGAACGGTCAGTCGAGCGACCTTGACACCTATACGACAAATCCTCTCTGGAAGGTCGTGGATGGACCGTGGCGCCTGACGGGCTACGATCCAAGCACCAGCTACTCAATATTTCAGCCCAACCGAGCTTACGATGGCCCGGGAAAGCCTACGATCGCGAAATTCGAGGAAGTACCCTTCACCAGCGATGCGGCGGAATTCAACGCCTTGCGCTCCGGAAGCCTCGACTACGGATACCTGCCTACCGCCGACGCGGGGCAATCTAGTTACCTCAAGAGTCACGGGTACGAGATCACGGCGTGGCCGGACTGGGGCATAGGGTATCTCCCACTGAGCTTCGCCAATCCGCATACCGGCCCAATTATTAAGCAGCTCTACATCCGGCAGGCGATGCAACACCTCATCAATCAGACTCAGTTAATACGTGACGTACTCAAGGGGTACGGATACCCGACATATGGGCCTGTCCCCGCCGAGCCTCCCAGCCAGTTCTCAAGCCCCAGCCAAGACAAGAATCCATACCCCTACAGCGCTGCGGCTGCGGTGCAGCTGCTCAAGTCGCATGGTTGGACGGTCCACCGGCACGGGACAAGCATTTGCAGCCACGCAGGGAGCAGCCCGAACGAGTGTGGTGCGGGGATCAAGCAAGGGACAGCGCTGCGCTTTCAGCTTCTTTACTCATCCGGCGTACCGGCGCTGGCCGAGGAGATGGAGGCGCTTCAGACTTCGTTCAGCCAGGCCGGAATCGCAATTAACCTTCGTCAGGCACCGTTCGGCCAAGTTGCTGGTCAATGGAGTGTTTGCTCGTCTCAGAACTCAGGCGGCTGCTCTTGGGAGATACTCGCCTTCGGATACAACTACACGATCACCTACTCACCTACCTTTTATCCCACCGGCGATATCCTGTTCACCAACGGGTCTCCCTACGGCGGCGGGTATACCAGCAACGAGACGACTTCACTGATCCACCAATCGGACGGAGTGGCAGGGGTGTCGGCGCTCAAGCACTACGACCAGTACGTAGCGAAACAGTTGCCGGTGCTGTGGATTCCGAATGGAGATAATCAGATTTCGGTCATCAAGAAGGACCTTACTGGAGTGCTTCCGCAAGACCCGAATCTGAACATCTACCCGGAATTGTGGAGATGGAGCTGACCGGGGGTCGCCCCCGGTCGGGAGCGCGGTAGGAACGGGATGCCACGAACCAGCGTTGCTAACCTCACTGCGGACCCCGGCGAGCGCGCCCAAGGTTGGGTGGCTGTTCCCGGAGTGGAGCCGGCTTGGGAGATCCCGGTCGTGGTCAACCGCGGCAGTGAGCCAGGGCCTACGCTGGCCGTCACCGCGGGCATGCACGCTGCCGAATATGTGCCCATCGAGGCGGTCACCCGGCTCAGTCGAAAAGTCGACCCGACGACGATGCGCGGAACTCTACTCACGGTGCTTGTTGTGAACACTCCAGGCTTCTATGAGCGCTCCATCTATGTGAACCCGCGTGACGGGCGCAACCTCAACCGCTCGTTTCCCGGCGACCCTAACGGCCTGCCGTCGGCCCAGGCGGCGGCCTTCCTACTGGCTGAGCTGATCCTGGGGTCCGACGCCTATGTGGACGCGCATTGTGGCGACATGAACGAGGCCATCGTTCCGTTCGCGCTCTGGGCAAACGCCTCCGATGCCCGGGTGCGCGAGGCGTCTCACGCCATGGCTACGGCCTATGGACTAGAGCGCACCATGGCGGCGGATCCCCACCAGAGCGCGGAGATGGCGGTAGGTACTGCAGTCTTGCGGGGTGTGCCAGCCATCATTGCCGAAGTGGGCCAGCAGGGCGTTTGTGACGAGGAGTTGGTCGGGCTTCATCTGCGGGGTCTGCAGAACGTCATGGCTCACCTCGGCATGATCCCGGCGCAGGGGCCGGCAGCACCCGCCCCCCGCGAGCTTGCCGACATGCTCTGGATGCGGACGGACACTTCGGCGACGTACCACCCGTCCGTCAAGGTCGGAGACCAGGTCGAGAAGGGCCAGCCGGTGGGGCAGCTCCGTGACGTCTTCGGCGAGCCGATTCGTGACCTCCACGCGGCCGCGTCCGGCGAGATCGTGTTCTGCGTGACTACCCTGGCGGTCAAGGCTGGCGACCCTCTTCTAGGGGTGGGGGTTCTGCCCAGCTGAGCCGCTAGCCAGCTCGGTCCGCGGACGCTTCGACGAAGACCTCCTCGTCGCTGTGAAACACAACGATTTGGTCACACTCGAGGCGCCAAACCCGACACGCTAATCTATCCGCATGTTGGACCGAAGGCTGCAGGTCCGGATCGACCGGGCCTGCCGGTCTCGCCTGGAGCGGGCGGGAAGCGGGGTTCTCAGCGATGCTGCAGCCGTACCTCGAGTGCGTCGCGCACGGCGTCTCCCATGAAGTTGAACGCCACCACGATCAACACGATGCAGGTACCTGTAGGCCAGATCAGCCACCAAAACCCCGCGAACGTGTACTGAGTGCCGTCCGACAACATCTGGCCCCAGTTGGTCGCTGGTGGGGGAACGCCGAGTCCGAGGTAGCTAAGGGATGCGACCGCGAGAATCGCGTCCGCCACCTGGAAGGTGGCATTTACCACGACCACACCGAACGCGTTCGGAATCATGTGGCGCAGAACGATCCGCGTCGGGCCTCCGCCCATCGCTCGGACAGCGAGAATGTAGTCTCGCGTCCGAAGGCTCAGTGCCTCTGCACGCAGAAGACGCGCCGGAATCAACCACGAAATCAGTCCAATAACAAGAATCAGGATGGGTACGGTTGGCGTAATGATTGAAGCGAGGAAGAGCAGCAGGAACAGGACCGGGATGGCAAATAGCGCATCCACGATGCGCATCATCACACTGTCAATCCAACCGCCAGCGAAGGCCGCAATCGCTCCGTACACTACACCGAAAGTCGTTGCAAGAAGAGCTGCGGCGAACCCAACCTCTAGAGACGTTTGACCGCCCAGCATCAGCCTTCCCAGCTCGTCATAACCGACGTTGTCGGTTCCCAGCAAATGGCGTAGGCTCGGTGGCTGGCCTACAATGCCGATATTGACCGCTGTCTGATTAGTGTGGTAGATGAGGGGACCAACAAAACAGAACAAAGTCATAAACACCACGATTCCGACTCCGGCCACCGCGAGTTTGTTTTCGACAAAGACCTCGAGGATGGACCGGAATGGACCGGCCGATCCCTGCGGCTGCCCCGCTTCGGCGGCTCGCTCCTGCTCATTCGGGGATGGGGCTGTGACTAACACGGATAGCCCAGTCTGCCGCGGCGAAGAACGATTGCGCGCCGCATCAGGTGTACCGGATGCGGGGGTCAATCACTGCGTATAGGATGTCTGCTGTCAAAGAGCCGAGGACGGTAGCCAGACCAACGATTAGCGTGACTCCGAGCATGACTGGATAGTCCTGCTGCTCACAGGCGTTCCAGAATAGAAGGCCGATCCCGGGGTAGTTAAAGAGCGCCTCGACAATGAGTGCTCCCCCGACGATCCATGGGATCGTGAATCCGACCAGCGTGATGAGTGGAAGCAACGCGTTGCGGAAAACGTGACGAAACAGGATCCTCCCTGACGGTACCCCTTTAGAATGCGCTGTGCGAACGTAGTCCTGGATGAGGTTCTCTAGCATCGCAGAGCGCATGTAGCGGCTGAAGAATGCGATGAATGGTAGTGCAAGCGTGGCCATCGGCAGAACGAGATTGGTGAACTGGCTGAAAAATGGGGCGCTGCCGCTGGGGCCGGTGGGGGGGAGCCAGCCGAGGATGACACTGAACACGATGATGAGGATGAGGCCTAGGAAGAAGGGAGGCATGGCATAGAAAACAAATGCGAGGCTCGTCAGCACGTAGTCGTCGGGATCGTTCCGCCGAACCGCTTGTAGGACACCAAGACCGGCTCCGATTACGATCGCTAGGAGCGTGGCGGTACCCACAAGAAGGGCGGTCCTAGGCAGGAAGATGAGGAGGAGGGAGTCGACGCTTTGGTTGAGGGCTAGAGAGAAGCCTAGGTCGCCGTGGAGGAGGTGGTCCAACCAGAACCAGTACTGAACAGGGATGGGCTTGTCTAGCCCGTATTCCCGGTTGAACGCCGCGATCGCGACCTTGTTCGCGCGTTCGCCTAGGATGGCACGTGCTGGGCCTCCCGGGAGGAGGTGGAGCAGCAGGAACACAATGATCGTGACTCCAAGCACCACGATCAGCGCTTGTACGATACGTCGCGCAAGGTACGCTATCAAGGAGACCTTTCAGCTCGGGTCGACGGCCCGACAACCCAGGGTGTTGTCGGCACGTGCGAAGGTCGGTGCCGCTCGAGGCGACAACACTACCTTCGTGGAAGCATTGATAGCAAGGCACCGGAGCCATCGAGGAGCCACTGCCAATGAGCCCCGCCGAGGGGGCGCGTCGGGTACGTGTCGGCTGCGGATGCGGTCCAACGAACCCACCCGCTAGCCCTGGTGGTTTGCGCGACTTTCCGCGCCAGAGCGCATGATCCCAGGCGACCACTCCCCGATCACCGGTCGGGTGGCCCGGTTGCCAGCGGCCAGAGCGCTGGCTACCCCATGCCGGTATGGTGCCCGCAGGCACCTGAGGTGGCGCTGCACTCTGGGCTCAGTGGCGGGCCCGCCGAGGTCTAGGCTCAGCACTCCCGCCTCCAGTTGGTTCAGCACCAACACCCCCACTCAGCCCAATTCAAAACGGTCCGGTTCGCCATCGTCGGTCAGATTCGCCGGACCACAATACCGTCAAGTGTTGACAGTTGACAAGGTGACCACCGCCTACCTACCATATCACCTCTGGTAACGTTCCCAGGATCAGCCGCTCGGTTCGAAGGGAGGGGTTTGTCGCCGTGGCCAACTGCCGCGTTTCCGTTGATATCGGCGGCACCTTCACGGATGTCCTGGCGATCGACACGGAGACGGGTGCTGTCACTGCGGGGAAGGTGCCGTCAACCCCACATGACCTCGCTGACGGCGTTCTTGCGGGCCTAGATTCCATCCGCAGGGAAGAGTCGACGACGGAGTTCTTGGTTCACGGGACGACCCAAGGACTAAACGCCGTCCTTCAGCGCCGCGGCGAGCGCGTGCTTCTGCTCGCGACGGAAGGGGTGGGCGACGCCTACTTTATCGCGCGTGGGAACCGCGACCGGCTTTACGATATCCACTATCACAAGCCTCTGCCGCTTGTGCCGCGCCGCGATGTGGTCGAAATCCCAGGGCGCTTGAACTTCCGTGGGGACGAGCGGTCACCGTTGGACCTAAGTGCGGTCCGTGCTGCCGGTCTGCGGGCGCGCGAGGGCGGGTTCGGTTCGATTGCTGTCGCGTTCCTTTTCAGTTACCTCAACCCCGAGCACGAATTGCGTGCGCGGGATGTCCTCCGCGAGGAATTAGGAGTGGCATTCCCGATCACACTATCGCACGAGGTGGCCCGGGAGTGGCGCGAGTATGAGCGTACGTCGTCTGCCGTGTTGGATGCCTACATCGCACCGACTGTCCGGCGCTATCTAGCTGGGCTTCAGACACGGCTGGCGGAGCACAGCGTTGACGCACCCCTTCACGTCATGCAGTCGAATGGCGGCATTATCACGGCCGAGGAAGCTCGCCTGCATAGCCTGCAGACGCTGCTCTCCGGGCCAGTCGGGGGAACGATGGGAGGCGCCGCACTAGCACAACAGATAGGAGCGCCCAACCTAATTTGCGTTGACATGGGGGGAACCAGTTTCGATGTGAGTCTCATCGTAGGCGGAAGTCCCGATGTTGATGTTAACGCAGAACTGGAGGGACTCCCACTTCTCATGGCAGTGGCTAAGATCCATACGATCGCCGCGGGTGGTGGATCTGTGGCTTACACGGAGGCTGGCGGCCTCCGGGTCGGGCCTCGCAGCGCAGGAGCTGATCCCGGTCCCGCCTGCTACGGCCGCGGCGGTGTTGAGCCGACCGTCACAGACGCCAACCTCCTCTTGGGCCGCATCAGCCCGGATTCGTTCGCAGGGGGCACCGTAAGCCTGAGTCGCTCGAGCGCTGAAAGTGCCGTTGCCAAACTTGCAGATGAGCTAGGCCTAGGTCACGATGAGATGGCCGAAGGAATCTGCTCCGTGATCAACGCCAAAATGGCGCAAGCCATCCGACACATAACTGTCGAACGAGGCATCGAGGCTCGCGACTACACCATTTTGGCGTATGGGGGTGCCGGCCCCATGCACGCCTGCTTCTTTGCTGATGAGTTAGGTATCGATAGGGTGGTCATTCCGCCCCACCCGGGTGCCTTTTCGGCATGGGGTATGCTACAGACAGACCTCCGACACGACTTCTCTAGTGCCTACTACTCCCTGCTTACCAGAGCCGACCTCGGGCACATGGCCAGCCGATTGAAGACGATGGAGCGAGAGGGGCGCGAGGCCCTGGAAAGGCAAGCCCCGCTCAACGACCGACTCACTTTTCGCCACAGCGTGGACGTAAGATACAGAGCGCAGGAGTACACGCTAACCATTCCTTTGGTCGACTCCAGTGAGCCCGTTGGCCCAGGCTTCGTCGAGGCTCTGTCGCAGCGTTTTCACGATGCCTATCAACGCCGATATGGCCATTCCAACGCGGGTGCGCCGATAGAGATCGTGATGCTTCGCACTGCGGTCCTAGCGCACGTCGATCGGGCTCCATTGGCCAGACCGCCCGCCAATGGGCATTTCTCCGAAGCAACCACTCGCCCCATGATTTTTGAAGGCAAAGGGGTGGCTGCGCCAGTGGTCCAGCGAACGCAGTTGTCGATCGGCGCAGTCCTGAGCGGTCCAGCACTCGTCGCGGAAGACACCGCGACGACAGTGGTGCCCCCACGGTGGTCGTTCTCCATCGACGAATTCGGGTGCTTGGTGGTACGTCGCGAAGCGAGCGGGGAAGCCGCATAGATGCTTAGGATCGCGACCCTGGATCCAGTAACGACCGAGATTATCCGTTGCTCGCTGAATGCGGCCGCGGACGAAATGAATGTAACTCTAATCCGGTCGGCCTACACCCCGGTTATCTATGAGATGAAGGACTGCGCGGTGGCGCTCCTTGATCACGAGCACCAGGTCCTTGGCCAGTCATCAGGCCTGCCAATCTTTCTTGGGAACCTAGAGGTGGTGACGCAGCTCACCGAGGAGATGTACGGAAAGACAGGTTGGCACCGGGGAGACATTTGGATTCTGAACGACGCATACCTGGCGGGCACCCATCTTCACGACATGACCGTTTACGGTCCAGTGTTTGCGGAGAACGATTTGATAGGGTTCGCCGCGTGTCGTGCGCATTGGCTCGACGTCGGCGCTAAGGATGCTGGCTCCCCGACCGATTCTACGGACATTTTTCAAGAAGGACTCCGTTTGGGACCGACCAAGGTTGTCGACGGCTCGGTGGACCGGGATGATGTTGTCGATCTCTTGTCTCGGAACAGTCGGTTCTCGTATCCAGCCCGTGGTGACTTGTACGCGCAGATTTCGTGCGTGCGCACCGGGCAATTGCGGCTTGCCGAGTTGTTTCGCCGGTTCGGCCAGGACGACCTTCTGGCCGCGCGTGATGAAATCTTCCGACAGACAGAAAGCCTCGAAAGGGCAGCGATCGCCTCGATACCGGACGGCGTGTATACCGCGGAAGGCGCGATCGACAACGATGGGATCGGGGTAGAACCTATCTGGGTGCGGGTCCGAGTTGAGGTGTCAGGGGAGCACATTTTGGTCGACCTGACTGGCACCGATGACATGGCAAAGGGCCCCGCGAACTGTGGCGAGCCTCAGGCGGTCAGCGCCGCCCGCGTGGCATATAAGGTCCTGATTAACCCTGACCGCCCTGTCGATGGAGGTTCGTTCCGACCCCTGGAAGTCCGAGTTCGATCAGGCTCGCTTCTTGCCGCTGTCGAGCCGGCCCCATGCGAGTGGTACTTCACCTCTCTTGGTTTGGTCATCGACCTAGTGGTGAAGGCACTCTCACCCGCGATTCCTGCTCAGAGCGCGGCCGCTCACTACGGTGACTCCATGGTTATCGGAATCGGCGGGAGGGATGAGCGCAGCAACGATGACTTTCTACTCTATGAGCCTACGGTCGGGGGATGGGGTGCCTGGGCCGGGTCGGACGGTGAGGAGGCGCTCACCGACATTACCAACGGTGCCTTAAAGGACATCCCAACCGAGGTCCTTGAGACGAAATATCCAATTTTTCTCAAGCGCTATGCGATCCGCCCGGACTCTGGCGGACCCGGACAATGGAGAGGAGGAGCAGGAGTCGAGCGCATTTACATCCTCGAAACGGAGTCTGCATGGTTGACTCTGTGGTTCGAGCGCTCCGTCACGCCAGCGTGGGGGCTGCTAGGCGGGCGCGATGCAGTCCCCCCGGAGGTCGTCGTGAACGAGGGCCGGCACGATGAGAGGCGGTTCCTCAAGGTAAACGGGGCTCCGCTGGCACGGGGCGACACTGTCACGACTCGTACCGGTGGAGGCGGAGGGTATGGGGATCCTCTCCAACGCGACCCAGTCCGCCTCGAGGCGGACTTTGTCAACGGATTTGTCTCGCGCCGACCGAACCCCGGTCTGGAGGCCGCGCCGGAGGCTCGCCCGTGACCCGCGCAGTACGCCGTCGGCCCGAACAGGATTTCAGGACAACCGGTTCGACCTTGGTCGTTGAGTAAGGGAGGCACGAGGATGGGTAGGCGTCGTCGTCTGGCGTTGGGCGCGGCGAGTGTTTTGTTGCCGATCATCTTTCTGATGGCAGGCGGGGCTCCGACCAGTGCTTCATCGAATGGTGGCTACCATGGCGTTGCGACGTGGGCTCTTCCGCCTGGGATCGGGCCGACGTACATCTTTCCAATGACGTCCTTTGAGCACAGCAGTGACGTCAACCTCTACCAATTTCAGAATCAAATGTACCGCCCCCTTTACTGGTTCGGCATAAACGGGACGCCTGTGCTCGACAAGCCCCTTAGCCTCGCGAACGCGCCAGTCCTGTCTAACGATGGGAAGACGGTGACCATAACTCTGAAGCATTACATCTGGTCCGATGGTCAGCCTGTAACCTCTCGAGATGTTGAGTTCTGGATGGACCTCTTCAAGGCTAACCCTGACAACTGGCAAGGCTACGTACCTGGGGGCATCCCCGACAATGTAGCGAGCATGAGCTTTCCGAGCAGCACGCCTTACACCTTCAGCCTGACGTTCACAAAGACCTACAATCCGACATGGCTAATCTACAACGAACTTAGCCAGATCACTCCCATGCCCCAACACCTGTGGGATAAGACTTCCACGACTGGCCCTGTGGGAGACTACGACCTTACGACCGCCGGGGCCAACGCCGTCTACAACTTCATCCAAACTCAAGCTGAGGACGTGGCTGGTTACGGGACCAACCCCCTGTGGAAGGTTGTCGATGGTCCGTGGGTGCTCTCCAAGTATAGCCCCAGCACTACCGCCACAACCCTGGTGCCAAATCCGAACTACAGTGGCCCGCAGAAGCCGCATCTGGCGAAGTTTGAAGAGGTGCCCTTCACATCCACGGCCGCTGAGTTCGACGCGCTCCGCGCGGGGCAACTAGATTACGGGTATCTTCCAATTCAAGACCTGTCTCAGAAGTCATATTTCACGTCCCATGGCTACAAGATCGTACCGTGGGAGGCCTGGTCTGTGAACTACATCGACATAAACTTTACAAACCCTAAGACAGGTCCAATTTTCAGCCAACTCTACATACGACAGGCTATGCAGCGTTTGATCAATCAGGCGGCCATAATCAAAGATTTGCTGCACGGCACTGGCTATCCTACCTACGGGCCCGTCCCGGTACTTCCTAAGACTTCATATGTGAGTTCCGCCGAGCGACAGAACCCGTATCCATACAGTGTGAGCGCGGCGCGGACGCTCTTGAGCAGCCATGGTTGGACTGTTAGGACTAGTGGCGCGAGTACATGTGCAAAGCCTGGGTCGGGAACTGGCGAGTGCGGTAACGGCATTTCAAAGGGGGCGTCGCTGATCTTCAACCTGGAGTATCCGAATGGATCGGTCGAGTTCAGTGCCGAAATGCAGGAGATGAAATCGTCGTGGGCGCAGGCAGGTATTGTCGTCAACCTGTCCACCGCCCCGTTCAACACCGTGTATTCCACGGCTACACCTTGCGAGCCTACTACCGGACTGGGTTGCAACTGGGACATCCATAACACAGGCTCGTTGGGATATTCTTGGACATTTGCGCCTGATTATTACCCGAGTGGGGAGGACATTTTTGCGGCCGGCTCGGAATCTGATGCGGGTGGGTACAACAATCCGGTCGCAAATGCTGAGATCGCCGCGACCGAGGTTGAGCCAGGGTCGCAGCCGCTCTACACCTACGAGAACTACATTGCGCGCCAGCTACCGGCGCTCTGGCAGCCCTCATTTTACTCCCAGATCTCCGTGATTAAAGATGGCCTGCATGGCGCTGTGCCCCAGGACCCAATCCTGAACATCTACCCTGAGGATTGGACTCTGTCTAGCTAGAAGCGTCCGCTAGGTTCGGGGGCCGACGATGCCGGGATCGCGCCGGATCGGTGATCGGGAAGTCACCGCAGTTGGGTATGGCGCGCTGCAGCTGTCCGTGGAGGGCAGGCCCCCTGAGCCAGAGGGCCTGGCAATGCTACGGGCGGTATTCGACTCAGGTACCACGCTCATCGATACCGCTGACTCCTATTGCATGAACCGGGACGAGGTCGGCCACAACGAACGGCTGGTCCGCCGAGCGCTGGAGGAATGGTCAGGAGACCGCGGACAAATCATGGTAGCTACGAAGGGAGGCCATTACCGTCCGGGAGATGGGAGCTGGCGGGTCGACGGTCGTCCAGCTGTCTTGCGAGCCGCGTGCGAACGTAGCCTGCGGGCCCTCGGGGTGGATGTCATCGATCTCTATCAGTTCCACCGACCTGACCCTGAGGTCCCGTTTGCTGAGTCGATCGGCGCGCTTCGGGATCTGCGGCAGGCGGGGATGGTGCGGCTGGTGGGTATTTCTAACGTATCTGTTGAACAAATCGCGGAAGCGCGCCAGATTGTAGAGATCTCCAGCGTCCAGAATGAATTCTCACCGGACTTTTGGTCGTCTTCTCAGGAGCTCGGATTATGCACCAGCTTAGACATTGCGTTCATCGCATATGGCCCGCTCGGAGGACGCAACGGAGCCCGCCGAATCGGAGATCGTCATCCCGTGCTTGCAGCCATCGCAAATGACCACGGCGTATCGCCGCAGCGTGTGGCTCTGGCTTGGGAGCTTGCGCAGTCGACGAAGGTCATCGTGATTCCTGGGGGACGGAACATTGCGCCGTTCCTCGACGACATCGAGGCGGGAGCCATGCTTCTTTCGGAGCAGGAAATAGCCGCTCTTGGTGGTGCGGTTAGCCGCCGAGCATCCGTTACCGGGTACTTGGAACCAGGAGACGGTGACATTGCAACAGGGGCGACCGAGCATGAGTGCAGGCCGCCTGAATAGTCGGAAACTGAGGGGATAAGTGCCTTCCTCCAACCCGAGCGCCCCGGCATCGAGCAAGGGCACTAGTACCAGTTTCGATCCATGGAAAGCTATCCCCCGAGATGAGTTTGTTGACCGCCATCGTCGTGGGAGAGACGCTGCGCAGAGGAGCAAGCTCGACGGCCTGGTTGCATTTGCTCGTGGGATCGATGGATACGGTGACGTCCTCTATCTTGTCGATCACTATTCCCAGTGGCCCTTTCCGGCTGAACACATCGGCCTAGGGTTGGGGCGTCCCCATTCGGCCGTGGTACTTGCAGTCGACGGACCGTATCCGACGTACCGTGGTGGCGCGAAGACCTAGTAGTAGCTGACGAGGTCAGGATCAGGGTGGTCAGGGCAGATCCCAGGGAAGCCCGGTGGAGAAGCGGCCTTCGTCGTCAGTCTGGCTCTCGGAGACGCCGGCCAGGCGGCCGCGGACGGCCCGTGCTCCTCGCCCTCCGATCAGGCGGGCCACGGTGCGGCCATGCTTGGTGATCTCGATCTCATCCCCGCTGGCTACCTCGTCCAGCAGCGAAACAGCCTTGGCCCTGAATTCGGTGGCGGTCATTTGTCTGGTCATATGGTCAGCATCGCGGTCAGATTTTGCTGAGCCTAGGCGGAGCTGGTGACCTTGGTGCTCGTCCTCCGAGCCAGGCCCTCTGGGGCCGAGCCTCTCGCCTGGGCAGTCGAGGGGCGGGATCTAGGTAGTTGGGACGGTCAGGGGGAGGGTGCCGGCGGAAGATCTCAGCTGAAGCTCAGGGATGCGGCTGCTTGGTGGTTTAGGCGCGGACGAGATGAAGCGCGTCTGCGCAGTTCGACAGCACCTCCAGATGGTCCGCGGCGGTGTGCAGACCGGCCCCCATCGTGCTGATTGACACGTGGGTCGCGCCGGCTTCTTCCCATAGTCCGACCTGGTCCACCAGCCCCTGAACCCCCGAGTCGCCGACGGTGACGCTGCCCTCCATGCCCAGCCTGGCCGGATCTCGACCAGCCTCACGGGCGCTCTCCTCAACCACATCCTTCAGATGCTCCAGGCCTTGACCGGGGGGCGAAGAGGGGAACCAACCATCGCCCAGGCGGCCGGCCCGACGCAGGGCTACCTCGGAGGTGGCCCCGAACCAAATGGGAATCGGCCGTTGCACGGGTAGAGGTGCGATCCCGACTCCGGTCAGGGTCTCGGTCGGGCCTTGGTGGGTGATGCTCCTCTGGGTCCAGAGACTGCGCAGGACCTGGACCTGCTCCTCCACCCGCCGACCGCGGTCGGTGAACTTCCTCCCCAGCGCCTCATACTCGGCCGCGTTCCAGCCCAGTCCGATCCCGAGGCGCAGCCTGCCCCCGCAGAGCAGATCCACCTCGGCCGCCTGCTTCGCCACCAGAGCGGTCTGGCGCTGGGGCAGGATCAGGATGCCCGTCACCAGTTCCAGCGAAGTCAGCGCCGCCAGGTAGCCATAGAGCACCAGCGGCTCGTGAAAGGTGTTGTCGACGTCGTAGGGGCCCCGCCAGTTCTGATGGACCTTGGGATCGGCGCCCAGCACGTGGTCGAAGGCCACCACATGGGTGTAGCCGAGTGCCTCGACGCCGCGGGCATAGGCCCGGACCGAGGCGGCCTGGACCTGGAGATCGGTCTGGGGGAAGATGACGCCCACTCTCACCCCCCCTCTGTACCACATCGTCTGCTTCGCGGCCGCTGCTGGGAGTTGATTCCGGGGAGACCTGTCCCCGCTGCCGAGGGAGAGGACCTGCCGGCCAGAAGCGGGTGCCCTCCGCGAAAACGATCCCGCCCCCGTCCACCCCGCCCCGACCCCTCATATGGGTAGTTGCGGCGGGTGCAGAGGGGGGGAGTCGGAAGGGAGCGGGTGGTAAGCGGGCAGGGCAAAGGGCGCAGATACCCGTGCCGGGGCATCGAGGCCCGCTCTGGTTGCGTCTTACTCTAAAAAATTTAGAGTAAGTTCAAGCCTGAGCGCCGACACAGCGTCCTCAGCCTGGGCGCGCCGGCCGACCATGTTCGTCGGTGAGGGTCGGACTTTTTGGCAGGTTCTGAGCCCAGGGTTCCAGCCCGCCCCTGATAGAGGAAGGTACGGCGAACCCCTTCCGGAGCTCGAGACCGGACATGCTAATGTATGAGCATGTTTGACCGGCGGTTGCAGGTCCTGATCGATGACGCCCGCTGGGACCGCCTGGAGCGCGAGGCCTCCCGGCGCGGGGTGGCGGTGGCGGTGCTGGTGCGCGAGGCGATCGACCAGCAGATCCCCCAGGATGCCGAGGAGCGGCGCTCGGCCCTGCAGGCCATCCTGGATGCGGAGCCGATGGCGGTGCCCGAGCCGGGGCCACTTCGCCAGGAGCTGGACCAGATCCGGGGCCGGGGGTGATCCTCCTCGACACCACCATCCTGGTCTATGCCCTGGGGGAGGAGCACCGGCTAAGGGATCCCTCGCGAGCACTGCTGAAGCTGGTTCGGGATGGGGAGGTTAGGGCCAGCACCACCATCGAGGTGATCCAGGAGTTCTGCCATGTGCGGTCCCGGCGCCTAGCGCCAGCCGAGGCCGCGGCTCGAGCCAGGGATCTGGCCAGAGGACTGGCGCCGCTGATCTTTGTCGAGGAGGCCGAGCTGGTAAAGGGCTTGGACCTCTTCGAGGCCACGCCTCAGCTCTCGCCCTTCGACGCGGTCCTCGCCGCCACGGCGCTGCGGCGCGGCCATGCCCTGGCCTCGGCGGATCGAGCCTTTGCCCAGGTCTCGGGGCTCCCCCACCTCGACCCCCAATCAGAAGCCTTCCTGAGCGCCGCCCAGGAGTTCGCTTAGGGCCGGCGGTCGCAGCCCAGCCCAGGGCCAGACCCCTCATATCGGGAGTTGCGGCGGGTGAGGGGAGCGACTCGGCCGCAGTGGCCGACCAAACCTGGGGTCGGTCCGCTGCGGTGCCAATCGCGTCACCTGCCTCCCTCATTTCGACGGGCTTGCCGTAGCCCTCGATGTCGGACCCACGATTCGACCCTCCGGGCTGGCTCCTGTTGGTCTCATCCGGGGCAGCGGCGGTTGGGGTCGGACGAGGAGCGCACGCCGCGGCATGGGCGGTTTCGGAGGGCAAACCCACCAGATTGTGCTAGCATGGCCGGCTGTATACGTAAGGGTATGCTCAACGGCGTACACCACAGCGCAGTTCGATAGCTAGCCGGGCTAGTCCGGTTCAATGGAGGGCGGAGGATGCCGTCACTGCCAGGGATGGCTAACCACTTGTTTGGCAGGACGATAGGGCTGGTCGCCATCGCCGCTCTGCTTGGGTCGGTGGCCGCCTCCACTACTCAGGCGGCGGCTAAAACATCGAAGCTGGGATCTGTCGTGACCTGGGCCGAGTTCCCCGCCGCCGCACCCAATTACATCTTTCCCATGACCAGTGGAACCTACTCGGTGACATCGAACTCCCTACAACTCAGCACGATCATATGGCTGCCCCTTTACTGGTTCGGCAGCGATAAGGGAAGTCCCGACGTCAACTATGGTCTGAGCCTTGCCAAGCCCCCCATCTTCTCGGACAACAACACGCTAGTCACCATCAACCTAAAGCATTTCATGTGGTCGAACGGTACCCCGGTGACGGCTCGTGACGTGGTGTTCTGGATGAACCTGGTAAGCGCGGCTTCAGACCCCAACGCTCCGGCGATCGGCTCGAGTAGCGCGCCCGGCCCGGGTTGGGGCACAGCAGTGCCAGAGTACTTCCCATACAACATTGCTTCTTATCAGCAAACAGGGACCTATTCACTGACACTCAAGCTCAACTCCAGCTACGATCCAAGCTGGTACCTCTACAACGAATTGAGCCAGATTCACCCGATACCGCAGGGTACCTGGGATAAGCTGAGCGCCTCCGGCGCGATTGGTGATTACGACACCACCGCCCAAGCTCGCACTACGCTTACCGGAACTGGCTATGTGCCCGCGGATCCTGGAACCGCCACCACCGGAGCTCTGGGAGTCGCCCAGTTCTTAAATATGGAGTCTCAGAACGTCAGCACCTATGACACAAACCCTCTTTGGCAGGTTGTGGACGGACCTTTCAAGCTCAAGGAGTTCACAGCGAATGGCTTCGTCAAACTGGTTCCGAATGCAGATTACTCGGGTTCACCGAAGCCGAAGATCTCGGCATTCGAAGAGCTGCCGTTCACGAGCGACGTCTCAGAGTTTAACTCGGTGCTTTCAGGCTCCCTTGACTATGGGTCTATCCCACTCAACGACCTTAGTGAGCTGCCTTCGCTTGAAAAGAAGGGATATGTTCTGTCGGCGTGGTACAACGAGGATGCCGACTACATAAACTACAACTACACGAATCCCACGACTGGCCCCATCTTGAAGCAGCTCTATTTCAGACAGGCTGTTCAGCACCTAATCAATCAGCCTCAAGAAATCAAGGACTTTCAGAAAGGCTACGCGGGCCTGAGCAACGGCCCGATCCCAAGTACCCCTCTCTCTAAGTGGGACAGTCCGCTGGTTGCCTCCAGGACGCCCTACTATGCTTACAGCCCATCCTCGGCGGTGACGCTTCTCAAGGAGCACGGATGGAAGGTAGTGCCCGGCGGCGTCAGCTACTGCTCCAAGCCAGGGACGGGTTCGGACGAGTGTGGTGCCGGAGTGGGCGCTCACGCAGACGCCACCTTCAAGCTACTGTACCCGAGCGGTCTCTCGCAGTACGTGGACATGTTCTCCAGCCTGCAGTCGATCATGAAGCAGAAGGCGGGGATTAACATTCTTCCATCAGCTGTCACTTTTGGAGTGCTGGCCGGAGATATGTTTGGGTGTTCGCCCTCTGCCCCCTGCAGCACATGGTCCATGGGCTTCTACGACGGCTGGTCCTACACGTACTACCCGACCGGCGAGGAGGTCTTCGGATGCGGCAGTGGCAGCAATGCCGGGGACTACTGCAGTGCAGAGAATGGTAAGAACATATCTGCCACCACCACGGCACCTACATCTACCGCTGAATACAAAGCTTTGTATAAGTATGAAGATTACCTAGCAAAACAGCTCCCGGTGGCGTGGCTGCCCAATACTCCGGCGCTTATCAGCGTGATCAAGAAGAACCTGAAGGGCGCGATACCTCAGGGAGTCTTCACAGAGATCTATCCGGAGTACTACTCGTGGAGCAAATGAGGACGCCTAACTTGGTGTCCACCCATCGCTAAGACGGCGTACGCAGCCGTGGTTGGCGATCAGGCACGTACTGGTGTGGGACAAGCATCCTCCACCGGTTCGCACGCGGCACAGTCTGGGCCCTCTCTGGGTGGAAGGTCGATCGCGACATTCTCAATCGTCGCAGCCGATGGCACCGACTGGGGTGTCGCTGTGGCGTCGAAGTTCCTCGCAGTGGGAAGTGCAGTACCCGACGCTCGTGCGGAGGTGGGTGCCCTCGCGACTCAAGCGCTCGCAAACACGACTTACCGAGAGAAGGGCCTGGCCCTGCTCAGCAGTGGCTGTTCCGCAGGTGAGGTGGTACGCCGGCTAACCGAAGCCGACCCGGGGCGCGACCACCGCCAGCTCGGAGTGGTTGATAGTCGTGGCGGCGCAGCTACCTATACGGGATCGCGATGCTCTGACTGGGCCGGGGGCCGTGTTGGGAAGGCGTGCGCGTGTCAGGGGAACATACTCGCGGGACCACAGGTGGTCGACGCTATGCTCGGAGCCTTCGAGTCGGCGGCGGGCCAGCTTGTGGATCGGCTCTTTTTTTCTCTCTGTGAGGGCGACCGCAAGGGCGGCGACCGACGTGGCCGGCAGTCCGCGGCGCTCTTCGTGGCGAGACGCAACGGAAGCTATGGAGGCCTCGACGACCGGATGGTTGATTTGAGAGTGGACGATCACGCCGACCCGGTGGAGGAGTTGGCCCGTCTTCTCGCGCTTTGGAAGGAGCACTATCTGCACCGAAGAGGTGCTCAGAGTCAGGAGGCTCAAGCACCCACGGAGGCCAAGCCCCGGTGACGATCGACTCGACCATAATGAGCACCTGTTGTTAGTCTCAACCTTGGGTTCTGCACAGATCCACTCGAGCTCGCCGGGCGCCGGACCCGCTTGGGCAGCGCTCGACCGAACAGAGGTTGCTTGATGCGCGGAGTAGTAGTCGCCCCAGTAACTCCCATGAACAAGGACCTGAGCGTCGACTTAGTAGGGCTGCGCGAGTTAACCCGATATCTGGTGAAGAGCGGTGTGACCGGGTTCACCGCCTGTGCTGTCACTGCCGAAACGGAGACACTTTCCGTAGATGAGCACAGGGCAGTACTTCGAGCGGTCGTTGAGGCTGCGGACCACCAAGTACCCGTTTATTGTGGAATCGGACGCGGCTCTCTGCTCGAGACCCGCGGACTCGTGGGTTTTGTGGAGAGTATTGGCGGCGACGGGCTATTTGTGATTACTCCGTATGCGAGCGCATACAGTCTTGATGAAGTCTCGGCCTACTTCCGCGACGTGGCCGGGCGGACAACGCTCCCAGTCATGCTCTATAACTGTCCGGGCTATTCTGGCGTGAACATCCCACCCAGTACCGTAGCTGAGCTCGCCTCGATCGAGAACATTCTGTCGATTAAAGAAGGAGAGCAGAGCCAGCTCCAAGCCGATTTGGCCAGTGTAGAGAAAACAGGGTTCGACGTGTTCACGGCACGAGACTCGTACTTGCTCGAGTCCCTCTCAGCGGGTGCCGCCGGGGTCATATCATTCGCCGCGAATGTGGCTCCGACTCTCCTCGTGGCGCTTGATAATGCTTGGAGCGAGGGTCGGGCTAGAGAAGCTCAGGACTTGCACGAAAGGGTCGTGGCGTTGGTTCGGATACTCGTCACGCGCAGCTACCCGCTCTTTATAAAGGCCGCCATGAACGAGATCGGCCTACCGGCTGGGCCGTGCCGGCGCATCGAACTCAGCCTCACGGACGAGGAACGGGTGACGATGTTAGGCGCGATTGAGGCGGTCCAACCTACGGTGGTCTGAGGTTAGGCGCCCTTAGATCCTCCCTGCGACGCGAGTGTTAGCTCGGCATCGCAAGGCTTGGCTGACGATCCACAGCCGCCAGCACGGTGCTAAGGGACTCCTTCTCGGTTGGCGAGAAGTCCGTAAGTGGCGGGCGGACGAACCCACCTGTGTACCCAGCCAAGTCCATCGCCGCCTTGATACCAGCTGGGAAGCTGCGCGAAACGACTGCCCAGACGAGTGGGTTGAGGCGGTCCTGAATTACTCTCGCTGCGTCTAGCTGGCCGTCATGCGCCGCTTCGAAGAGTGCGACCAACAACTCCGGGACAATGTTAGCGGTGAAGGCTATGGCTCCGGCGCCGCCGGACGCTAGCAACTCATGGATGTGTAGGTCGCGCGAGCTGAAGACGGAAACTCGGCCTCGCAGGCGGCCGATGACATCAGAAGCCTGGCTCTGGTTGCCCTCTTTGAGCGCGATAAAGCTTTGGATCTCTCCCGCAAGTTGCTCAAGCATTTCCGGAACTAGCGGCGTTCCGGTGTAGGTAGAGTTGTAGATCATGAGGGGAAGGGGCGTCTGGCTCGCGAGGCGCCTGAAGTACGCAACTAGCTCGGTCCGGGTTAGCGGGTAAAGGTACGGGGTGACTGCAAGGAAGCCATCTAGCGCGAGCGGCGCGAGTCGGCGCACCAAGTCCGAGACTGAGGCTTCGTTTGGGCCACCGATGCCAGCCAAGACGGGAACCCGACCATCGGCGGACTCGATGGCGGCGACCGTCACCGTGACGGACTCCTCAATAGATAGGCTGGGACCTTCGCCAGCGGTACCCAATGCAATGATCCCGTGGACCCCGGCTCGGATCAGTTGGTCGATGTTGCGCCGGTATCCGTCTAAATCGATGCTTCCATCGCGGTCGAATGGAGTTGGGACCACCGGGATGATGCCCTTCCACTCGCGTGTCACCACCTTCATTTGCTGATTGGCCTCCATCCTCACGCTGGTTGAATCCTTATGCTGATGCGGGATGCGGCAGTCGAAGGTCGTGGCAGAGATCTGGTGCCAGTCCTCATCAGGAGTCACGTTGCGTGTCGCTGAATGACGTCAAGCGCCCCACGTATGTGGAGGCGCATTACCTGCTCCGCCCGGTCCCCGTCATGCTGAACGATGGCTTCAACGAGATCTGCGTGCTGCTTTGCGCTACCAGCTATCTCCTCGTCAGTGTAGAGAGATGCGACACGCATGTTGAAGTAATACTCGCTGGTACGAATGATCTCACGTAGGAGCCGGTCATTCCCGCATGCCCTAAACACAGCCTGATGCAAGGCGTCGTTATTTGTCACTAACCACTGTCTCTCGGATGGGTGCGGCGGGTTGGTGCTGCGCCGAGCAATCAACTGTTCAAGCTTTCGGATCTGACTCTCGTTGGCTCGCATGGCGGTCAGCCGCGCGGCAAAGCCCTCGAGCGCTTCTCGCAACTCATAGATCTCGCGAATCGCATCCAGGGATAGTTCGCGAACGACCCACCCGCGCTTTGAGGATTCTACGAGGCCATCAGCGGCTAGTCGCTGAAGGCTTTCGCGAATCGGCGTTCGGCTGACGCTCAGTGCTTCTGCCAAATCCATCTCGACCAAGCGTTCGTTCGGCCGGATCTCCCCGAGGACGATGGCGCGACGCAGCCGTTCATAGGTCTCTTGACCGCGACTCCGCACAGCAGTATCGAGCCTGCTCCCGAGGCTATTGCTCGTGGTGGCCAGCGGGCTCCTCCCTGTTACCAGAGGCTCCGAGCCGCCTGGCTGGGTGTCAAACGTGAATCGATCTCAGTATACACGCCGGTAGCCCAAGATCGACGCCGCTCGGCGAACTTATCGGAGCCAGTCGCCACTCCGCGTGACTCCGAGGGTTAGGGCCTCATGGTCGGGAGTTCTATGTGAGAGGCGAAGGTTGCGGTGTGGTGTATACGTTGGGTAGCGGGACGTAACTTTGCGTCATCTCCGATCGCTGCGCCTGTATTCGGATTGCGGTTATACGACGGAAATTCAGCCGACATGACGGCCACCCGTATCCGATGACCGATCTCAAAGACAAGAGAGGTTGGATTGAGCTGGAGTTCGTAGGCAACTACTTGGATAGGAGAAACTGGTTCGCAAATCCCGCCCCCCTTTCTGTACGCAGACCGCACGAGGCACTCAGAGACGATTGTCGATCGGCCCGTAGTGTCGACATCGCACAGGGTCGCCGCAAAGTCGGTATCGACTGCGTCTGTCGATGCCCATAACCGTACGATGGGGGTACCGGTCACCTCGATCTCTTCGGATAGGGCGTCACTTGTATACACAAGTACGTCGTGACGCGACTCGACAAAACACCGATCTAGGTGATCTAAGGGACCAGGCGCCACAACGAACTCCTCGAGAGATGGAGCTGATGGGGTGGGATCGGCCGGATCATAGACGTAGGTGTCGACAGGCTCATCGAGAGGGACCTCACTACGTAATTGGCCGTCGCCACTGGACGAGTTGGCGACCCCGGTGCTATGAAAATACAGGATACGGGGGATCGGATCGGATACAGGCCACTTCGCAACCTGACGCCAAGCATTTCGCCCCATCGTGAAGAGACTGACATGGACGGCGGGCGTGAAAGAGTCATCCTCAATCCCTTTCAGCCAGCGGTCAAACCATCGGCGATGAATGTCGTCGATGTCCACGACCGCCTCGGGGCCAAAGTCCAAGTAGCGGAGCGTTGACTCAGGTCGACGAGTGCCGCGGTGATCCCAGGGTCCGATGATTAGATGCTGGCGATCGTGAGCTGGTGAATCGCGAACCATGCCGGTGAACAATTCCAGCTCGCCCACGAGAGACCCGTCATACCACCCGGTGATATGCAACACCGGTAGATCGACCTTAGTGTAGTCCCTGAAGTGAGACTCGCTCTCCCAGTACGCAGCGTCGCTCGCGTGGTCGAGCCACTCCCCCCAGGCTGGACTAGCTCGTCCCATCTCCCGGACAGCTTCACGAATGGGCCGGTGATCCAGAACGCGCCGCCAGTCGATCGCTGGGCCATCCTCGGTCCCAGGTACACCCGGCTGCATCGTCCTGCCACCCACTCTCTGCAGCCACATGAGGAACTGAGCGTGAATTTTGCCCCTGAAGTAGGGAGACTGCACGAGCCGTCCCGAAACGGCGGTGCTTACGAGAGTGACCAAGTGTGGTGGCTGCTCGAGCGCTGCCCACCACTGGGTCGAGCACGCATAGGAGGCGCCCATCATCCCGATTCGGCCATTACACCAAGGCTGACGGGCTATCCATTCGACGGTGTCATAGCCATCCGGGCCTTCACCCCTAAAAGGGTCAAAGCGGCCGTCAGAATCACCGCGCCCTCGCACATCGCCGCTGACGAAGGCAAAACCATGCCTAGCAAAGTATTGGGCTGTTCGGACTTCATCGGGGTTCGCGTTGTCGTACGGGGTGCGGGTCAGGATGGCTGGGAGTCTCGCTTCATCCTCCGGGAGGTAAACATCTGCCGATAGCTCAACCCCGTCGCGCATCGGCACCCGAGCGTCAAAGATGAACCGCAAATCCCTGGCTTGGCCCATCCTCAGCCCCTAATTCGAACTGCGCGTCAAACTAAGGTAAGTGGCGAAGCTCGTCGGAGGCCTATCTGAGTACTTCGGTCCGAGCATCGTCGGCCACAATATAGCCGTACTCACCCGGGAGCACTTTGGTGAGCGCTTGATGGTGAACGCCCAAGATAAAGCTTGCTTCGAATGGAGCTCTGATCTCCTCCAGCACCTTGAAGGAGTAAGGGCTAATTACTGAACCTAAGAGTGTGTCCTTGGGAACCACCGTGCCGACGTCGCGAGCAGTAAGGTTGCTCTCAAGCAACCCTCCATGGCTCGGTCGTAGGTTGAGTTCAGGTGTCACGCTGACCTGGCGCCGAGGCCCAACCACGTCGCCCTCCAACATACCCAAGTGTTTCATGACATTAGTGACGCCCGTAAATCCAATCTCGTGGGGTAGTTGGCGAAGTGCGTTGGGGTTACTGTCGTTGCGCTCGGCGGGGAGTCCAAAGAACTCCCCGATCTCGCCTCCGTACGCCGCATACCCCGCAATGCGAGCGGCGGCCATAGCAGTGCCAGTCGTCTGCTTCTTCTCTTCTAGTTCCGCCGTACTGTTCCAGGCGAGGATGGCTTGGCCGAAAACTCGAGCTACATCGTAATCCAAGTCCCCAGCGCCACCGGCACCGAGATAGCCGTAGCTTGCGTGCATTTCTGTCGTGGAGCCGTGGAGATCCATCACCAGGGTGCTTCCTGGCAGAATCTGCGAGGTGATCGTGTGCGTGAAGCGTTCAGTGATCCACCCGTTGGCGCGACCAGGCCACAGACGGTTCATGTTCCCGTTGTCCCCCCACATGCTGTCCATCCATGTGCTGCGAACGCCCATTTCAAATGCGACGGGGTTTTGCACGGGGACCAGGACTAAATCACCCGTCAGCTCCTCGCATGAGATTTCCTGTGCTAGGCGCTGTAGAGCCGCAATTTGGCGGATCTCATTCCCATGAGACGTCGACATCACCACAATGCGAGGACCAGGTCGAATTCCAGCCATTACATGGACGGCGATCCCGAGCTCGCCGCCATCGGCTCCAGTTGCCACCGGAATAAAGCCAAATGAGCTGGTACCGCGCGCGGCGACGACCGGGCCAACTTCCACACTCTGAGGTGCCACTAGCGCTCTCCTACTAGACCGGCAATCCGACCGCTCGACTCGTCGAGAAGGCGCCCAAGGTCTGTAGTGCAGATCGCAGGGCGGGCAAGTCGGCGTCGGAAAAGGGCATCAAGGGCGGTCTCGGAGCTCCACCGGCGAGGCTGAGCAGATCTAGAGCTGCCTTAATGGCAGCAGGAAAACTGCGCTTGACCAAGAGCCAAGTCAGCGGATTCAGTTGGTCTTGAAGATGTCTTGCAGTGGCCCAGTCGCCGCCCTTGGCGGCGTCATAGAGTGAGACCACGAACTCCGGGACCAGGGTGGCTGTAAACGAAGTGGCGCCCGCACCGCCTACGGCGATCAACTCTTGGATGTAGATGTCTCGCGCTGTGAAGACCGCGAGGCGTTCGCCGAAGCGGCGTATCACCTCCGAGGCTTGGAGCTGATTGCCCTCCTTCAGCGCGACGAAGTTTGGGACCTCGCCTACGAGACGCTCAAGGGTCTCCGCTACGAGAGGGACGTTCGAATAGGTTGAGTTGTAGAACATCAGCGGTAGCGAGGTCCGAGCGCTTATGCGGCAGAGGTGAGCGACCAGCTCATCTCTCGTGAGTGGGTAGAACCATGGTGGGATCACCATCAGACCATCGACGCCTACATCCTCCAGGTCAGCTATCAGCTGCGTGGTCAGTCGCTCGTTCGGCCCACCTACCGAGCCCAGTACGGGGACGCGTCCGGAGACCACTTCGACGGTGGCCGCGGCGACCTCCACGGCCTCTGCACGCGACAAACTCGGTCCTTCCCCCATGACCGCTAACGCGATCAGGCCGTGTACACCGCCCTGGATCATATGTTCGATGTTGCGGCGGTGCCCGACGCTATCGAACTTGCCATCGAGATCAAAAGGTGTCGTGACCCCAGCCAAAATTCCGTGCCATGTCACGTTCAGTTCCTCCAACCCAGGCTGGTCGCTCGGTGGAGCTCCAGGCCGATCCCGGCGGTCCGGTCACCACAGTGCCTCGGTGCGCGATTCAGCATACATCAATGCATGCCCTGTAGCCAGATGGTACATAGCTCGGAACCGCGCTTGGCCGTCGCCAGGGCGATGAGCTTCGAAGGTAGAGGTCTAGCACCGTAGAAGCACCGTAGGGCTCGGAGCCTTCTTGTTTCCCCTGTGTACCGGTCGGTATACTTGAACGGGTCTGATCGAGACCACCCAGAATGGCGATCGCGGAGGGGAGTTCGAAATGCCAGAGTTGCAAACGGTGGTGGCGCCGGACTCGGTGCGAGTGGCAAGGGGGACCCGGGGCTCATTTGGGCTTCGCATCGCGACCATGGGGGATGGGGGCGAGTTTCGCATTCCGGTCCACGTTCTGTCTGGTCATGCCGCGGGACCTCGAGTCGTCGTCATGTCGACTGCCCACGGCTACGAGATTGACCAAATAAGCGTGTTGATGGAGCTGTACCAACATACCGACCTCGGTGAGATGTCCGGAGAGCTGGTCTTGGTTCCGGTTGCTAACCCGGCCGCCTTCGAGATGGGGTCGCGCAATACATGGGTGGACGCTCTTTGGGGCGACAGTGGCAACATGAATCGCCTCTGGCCGGGAAGGCCGAACGGCTGGCTCACGGAGCGCTTCTGCTATGCACTCTCCCGCCTAATCGGGACGCGAGCCGATGCAGTGATCGACATGCACGCGAGCGGACCCACTCGCGCCCTGGCATATGGCTACGTGGCTCCGGGAAGCCCGGGTGAGCGGGATTACGAGCTCACCTTGGCGTTCGGTCATACGATCCTTATTCGACAAACCGCAGAGGAGTTGGACGAGAAGAGGCAATCAACTGGAACCAGCTCATCCTGGCTTCGCACCGTCGGAATCTCGTCCTATTCCTGCGAGATCGGACCCTTCTTTGGTCTTGAGGACGAACGGCAGGACCAAGCCGGCGAGCCCGTCATAGGTGTTCCTGAGATCGGCGTTCGGGGCGTACGCAATGTGATGAAGCTCCTCGGGATGCTGCCTGGTAAACCGGAAGGACCCTCACGCCGCGTCATCGTCCAACCGGAGTTAAACCTGAGGCCAGATAATGGAGGGCTCCTAGTAAGCGAATTCGACCACACAGCCGTCGGGCGCATCGTACCTAAGGGGACACTGTTAGGCTCGGTCGTGAGTCCTTACACATTCGAAGCGATGGACAGGCTGGAAGCTCCCTTCGCGCCGACCCTCATCCTCGCCGCTACCCACCGACGACCCTACTCAAAAGTGAACCCTGGCGAGATAGGTTACATCGTAGCCGACTGGAATCTGACTGAGGAGGTCGAGTGGAGTGCTCCCCCGGCGTGGAATTGATCACAGTATCCGTGCTTGAGTGACAGAGCCGCAGCTCTCGCGGCAACGTGAGGCCATCGCGACGCTTCGTCAGCTTCATTTCAGCTCTGAGCCGGTGATTCTACCCACGGTCTGGGACTCAGTTAGTGGATTGGTTTTTCAGCAGGCGGGGTTTCCGGCAATTGGGACCGGCAGCCAGGGTATCGCCGCGACTTATGGCCTCCCCGATGGCCAGTACATTCCGCTCTCGGACATGGTCGATGCTGTTCGACGCATAGTCGAGTCAGTGCCCATCCCGGTGAGCGCCGACATCGAGGCTGGTTATGGTCGCAACCCGGACGAGGTCTACGCGAACGTAGAGGCGTTTGTGGCGATAGGCATCGCTGGCTGCAATTTCGAGGATGCAATGTCAGGGGAGACGGCCGGTCTGTTCCCTCTGAGTCTGCAGATCGAAAGACTTCGAGCTGTGCGAGCGGCAGCGGAGGAAAGGCAGATGCCCATCTTCATCAATGCTGTGACCGACAGTTATCTCACCCAGATGGATCAGAGCGAGAAGCTGGCTGCGGCGCTAGAACGGGCCACGGCCTACGTCGCAGCTGGAGCCGACGGAGTTTACGCTCCAGGCATGACGGAGCGCGAGGATATCGCCGCATTTGTCAAAGCGGTGTCCGCGCCCGTTAATGTACTGATTCGTCCGGGTGTCCCCCAGTTCGACGAGCTTACTCTAATGGGAGTGAAACGAGTCACCTTCGGTAGTGGACTATTGAGGACAGCGACCAAGATTTTGAGCGACCTCGCGGCCGTTTTGGTCGAGGGTGACCTAGGTCCCTTTGTCGACAACTTCTGGCCCAATGCGCCCTTCACGGAGCTGATGGACCGGTCGTTGCGCACCCGTCAAGCCGCGGAGTAGAAAGGGACTACCGCGGGTAGAGGAAGGCCGAAGTCCAAGACCGAGGGGGCACCCGCATACGATCATGGGACCCGCGGAAAGGCCGAGTGCTACAGGCCGGCCCTATGGGACTTCTTCGGTAAGTTTGTTGTCTGCGACTATATAGTTGAACTCGCCAGGATGCACCTTGGTGAACGGCTGATGAAACTGAGTGGCGATGAGCAGGCTCTCATCAAACGGAGCAGTGATTTCGTCAAGCACGGCAAATGAAGACGCGCTAACCAGCGTCCCCAGGGGCGTACCTTTGGGTACCACGGTCCCCAGGTCCTCGATCCCCACGTGGGTGATCATGAGTCCCCCGTGGTTAGGCCGCAGATTGAGCTCTGGTGTGACTGAGATCTGACGCCGTGGCTTCACCAGTTCTCCCTCGAGCATCCCCAGGTGCTTCATCACATTGGTGACGCCGGTGAACCCAATCTCAGGCCCGTACCGGTGCAGGGCTGGGCCCCCAGAAGACCGGTCCTGCTGGAGTCCATAGAAATCACCGAGCTCACAGGAGATGGCACATACGCCTGCCAACCTAGCTGAAGCTTTGGAGGTGGTTGTGGCTTGATTCTTTTCCTTGAGGGCCTCGGGGCTGTTCCAGACCAGCATCTCCTGGCCGAACACCCGGTTGAGGTCGTAGTCGAGCTCCCCGGGACTTCCGCTGCCGAGATACCCATACGAGAGTTGGAGGTCCGTGGTCGGTCCGTGGAGGTCAATTAGGACGGTAGCGCCCGGCAAGGCGTGGGTTGAGATGGCGTGCGTGAATCGCTCTGTTAGCCAGCCGTTCCGCCGACCCGGCCAGAGGCGGTTCATGTTGCCCGAATCTCCCCAAACTCCGTCAATCCAGGTACCGCGAGCGCCCATCTCAAAGGCAATTGGATTCTGTAGGGGGATGATGATCAGATCGCCGGTGACAGTAGCGGGGTCGATCTCTTCGACGAGCCTCTTGGAGGTCGCGATCGGATTCAACTCGTACCCGTGAGAACCGCTCATCACAACAACTTTGGGCCCTGGCTTAGCGCCCGCCAGGATATGCACCCCGATCCCGATCTCCCCGCCATTTCCACTAATGGCGATCGGCAGTGTCCCGAACGCCCTGCTGCCTCGCTCCGCCGTGACTGGTCCGACTTCCACACGCCCACTCACCGGCTACCTCCCGTGAAGTGATGAGTCTCCTTCGTCGAACCCATAGTGTATACGAGTTGGTATGCGGAGAGATAATCGGGCGTAGGACAGACCGCGGGCGCTAGGGAGGCAGATATGAAACAGAGGAGGTTGGGCAGTCAGGGGCTGGTGGTCACCGAACTAGGACTGGGGTGCTTTGGAATGTCCGAGTTCTACGGCGCCACCGACGACAACGAGTCGATCGCAACCATTCACCGGGCGCTGGAGTTGGGGATCGACTTCCTAGATACCGCAGACGTGTATGGTCCATTCCAAAATGAGCGGCTTGTGGGTAGCGCTATAGCTGGACGTCGCGATGAGGTCGCGGTGTCCACAAAGTTCGGCACCCAGCGGCGCGAGGATGGATCGTGGGTAGGAACGAACGGGCGCCCCGAATATGTGCGCGAGGCGTGCGAGGCATCACTAGCCAGACTCCGGGTAGACCATATCGACCTGTACTACCAACACAGGGTAGATACCAAGGTGCCCATCGAAGAGACAGTGGGCGCTATGTCGGCATTGGTGGATCAGGGCAAAGTTCGCTACCTCGGACTATCCGAAGCAGGTGCCGCTACTCTCCGCCGCGCCCACGCTGTCCATCCCATCACAGCTCTGCAAACTGAGTACTCACTTTTTAGCCGCGATCCCGAGACGGAATTGCTCCCCACCATCAGAGAGCTTGGGGTCGGATTCGTTGCGTACAGCCCGCTAGGCAGAGGCCTGCTCTCAGTCAACCCCTCCTCGCTGGAACACTTCGGCGAAGGCGACTCACGCGCGGATCGGCTGCCGCGGTTCTCGGAGGAGAACCGGCAGCACAACCTGAAGCTGGCCGAACGAGTGCGAGAGATTGCCGGCACCAAGGGGCGCCACTATTGCCCAGCTGGCTCTAGCCTGGCTCCTCCACCAGGGAAAGGAAATAGTCCCTATTCCCGGTACGAAGTTGCGCCGACACCTGGAGGAAAACGTCGCCGCCGTGGAACTGGACCTCGATGCGGCAACTCTGAAGGCGTTAGACGAGTCGGTACCAATCGGAGCGGCCAAAGGTGATCGCTACGCCGACATGAGTCGGGTCAACGTGTAACCCGGCCCCGTCAACGTAGGCCCATGCGCAGGATGCAGCCCAGGTGCAGGCTGCGCCTCGTCTACTCTTGCCTAGGCTCCGAACATGCCCGTCGCCCTAGTCCTTGGTGTTACTGCCGACCACCCAAGGCCCGGAGACTGCCTCAGGCATTCCGTGGCATAAAAAAAAGAAGCCTCCCAGCCGCCCCATCCTGTCAGTTGCGGCGGGTGAAGGGGATCAGTACAAGGAGCTTCCGGGGCGCTCGCCCAACGTGCAGATCCCTGCAGTGTCCAGCCGCTAGCTACGTAACGGTCTCTCGAACGCTCCGCGAAGGCCGACGTCGGGCCCGCGGGCTTGCTTCGGGTGGGAGTGGCTCTAGCGCGATGCGCCTACCAAGTAGGCTCGCATACCTGACTAGGCTGCTGTGCTTGGGGTCGACCCCGCCACGCTCGAGGCGAGCCACGTTGGGTTGCTTGGTCCCCAGCGCGGCGGCCACCCGCTCCTGGCTTAGGCCCTGTCGCTCTCGCTCCGAAGCCAGCTCGAGCACCAGTCTGCGCGTTTCCAGTTCTGCCTTCACCAGATCGGGGAAGTCGGGATTCATCGCCGTGCGCTTGGCGATGAAGGCGTCGAGATCGTCTGTCTTGACCATGACCAAAAGAGCATATCATATCCCACACGATATGACCACCGCGCTTTGGGCCTCATCTGGACGAAGGTCCGCCGGGGGATCGAGCGACCTTCTGTCTAGCTCCACGCTCTCGCCAATCGGCGAGTCGTTGCTCAGCTAGGTCGATGTGCCGGCCCTTTGCCTTCTGCCACTTCTTGTTGACCATCTCGAGTGCCAGCAGGATTTGCTGGTAGCGTCCCTCTTCCGCGAAGAGCAACCGGTAGGTCGCGCTACGGCCGTCGATCTCGATCTGCCAGATGTCGCCCCTCAGATGGTTGACGTCCCGGTGCTCCCGGCCCATGTGCCTCACCTCGGTCATTCCAGCAGCGATGGCCGCCGCATCCTCGTCAGGTAGGCGCCTGTCCGTGAGGAAGTCGAGGACTGGCTTATTCCCGCTGGCCGTCCGGTAGAACCGCCACTGTCTTCGACGCTGTGGTGGCCCGTCATCCGCGCGGCTAATCTTCACTGCCTTGGGCGTCGTTCAAGGCGACTGCCTCCAGAAACTTTCCCAGACGCCGGGCTTCGTCGACCGATAGATCCGCTGGCAGCTTGAGCTCAGCGAAGAGATCAGGGCGCACGGGGAATGGATAGACGACCAACCTCGCACCACTGGCCGGCGCAGGTCCGGCTGGTTGCTGGCCACGTCCTCCGGGCGGCTCGACTTGTACGTCTCCGCCCTTGGTCTTAAGCCGCGATCGGTCGTCTCGCTGCACGGTCTTTCGAGATCGCGGCTGATATGAGGCCGGATTCTCTAGATAGCTGAGGTAGGAAGTCAGGCCCGAGCGGAACCTCGATTCATAGGTAGCGAGGCTAGTTGGGGAGAGGTCGGACAGATTTCTAAACCGAGCGAACAGAGCTTCGACGTCAACTTCACGGACGTCGATGCTCTCCCAGCCGCTGTCGATCTTGAGGATCTGAGAGGCGGCAGCACGGTAGGCCAGGGCCGTGGCCCGCGGCATCAGCCCTTTCTCGGCGACCCAATCCCAGTGCTGCACGAACGCCTGGCCAGTACCTCGCTGTGGTGCGGACGGTGGTTCATCATTCATGATTTGATTGTATCATATCAAGACCAGCGATCGTCAAGATTGGGATCCGCAGGGAACATGGCCCGGTCTGGAGATCGCCAACCGAGTTCACGCGCCCACCCACCACATTCCGTGACGTGGGCCGGCAGGGGGGATTCAGCGGGAGGGCAGCGCGATCGACGGTCCACCGCCAATTTTGCCGGATGGTCCAGATCGGGCCCAGATACTACGAGTTGCGGCGGGTGAGGGAGGAGCGTTCGGGTTCATCTCTTGGACCGTTGGGC
Source organism: Candidatus Dormiibacterota bacterium (assembly GCA_963701235.1). GTDB lineage: Bacteria > Chloroflexota > Dormibacteria > Aeolococcales > Bog-877 > Bog-877. Next base: position 2,357,448 of record OY969577.1, on the reverse strand, counting down.
TTCCCGGGGTGCGAATTCCCGTCCCCAGCCCCGATCACTCACATGGCCAGCGAGATAGCCTAGCCGCACGCTCCCTGGGCTACCAGGCTGAGACCCCGTGCCTGGTTCCGGTACCAAGCTAATGCTTCAGGAAGGGCGCAGCACCCGCACCCAGGCAGAGTCCACGCACCTCCGACAGTTTCAAGAGTCCTCTGCTGCGCGGTCCGACAGACCCGACCGCCCGAATCTCCTCTCTGAACGCGTCTCGGTAGATACGCTGCGGCGTGAGCCGATGGACCGAGTACGATTAAGCACCAGTCTATGCTGTGGGGAATTATGTCTCGAAGGGCTGCGACGACACCGCTGTCTGGCGTGACGGGTCCTGAGGACTAACGAAAGCAATGAGGGTCACAGGTGAGGAAAAAACCATGTTGGTGATCGAGGGAGGGCGTTTGCTTCTTCCGGACGGAACCTGCGTGATCGGTGACCTTAGCGTTGACCAAGGACGAATCGCCGCCGTTGGCAACATTAGGGATGTTGCCGGCGATGTCGACCGCTTGGATGCTCGAGGCTGCACGGTGATCCCCGGCCTCATCGACATGCACTCCCACCTCACTCTGGTTCCGGATGTCGATAAATCGCACAAGGTTTCTCGTGCCAAAATCGCTCTGGCCGCAGCCCGCCAGGCCGTGCGAGCACTCCGTGCAGGGATCACCCGCTGTCGTGATATTGGTGGCTACCGGCACGTCGATCTGGATTTGCGGAACGCCATTGAGGCCGGTCTCATACCTGGGCCCAAGATGGTCTGCGCTGGCAAGTTCATCGCCATCACCGGCGGCCACGCTTGGCCCTACATCCGCGAGGCGGACGGCGAAGCCGAGGTCCGTAAAGCGGTTCGGGAGCAGATCCAAGCCGGAGCAGACTTCATCAAGCTGATGGGGAGCGGCGGGGTTGGCCGGGCCGACGAGTCCGAGGGCGCGGTGCAGTTTAGCTTCGCCGAGGTGAAGGCAATCGTTGAAGAAGCGGAAGCCGCCGGGACCGTTGCTGCCGCCCACGTGCACCCGGAGCGCGCAATCAGCAATGCGGTCAGGGCCGGAGTCCGATCGATCGAGCACGGCACCCACCTCACTCCAGAGCTGGCCAGCGCGATGGTGGACCAAGGGATCTTCCTGGTCCCTACATTCGCCGTCTACCGCGCGATCGCCACCGACGGCCGCTGGCCCGAGCTTGCCCCCAGAGCCCAGCAGGTCTACGACACCAAGATCAAGACGTTCCTGAGCGCAGTTGAGCGGGGAGTGCGCTGGGGCATCGGAACGGACGCGGGTTCCTTCCTCCCGGTCTCCGGGATCGCCGACGAGATGGAGATCGCCCATGGCCTCGGGTTCAGCCCTGTAGAGGTGCTGCAAAAGGCGACTCAGGGGAACGCTGAGCTGTGGAACTGGTCGGACGTGGGTAGGTTGGAAGTCGGGCTGACAGCTGACCTGGTCCTGGTCGCGGGTGACCCCACGACTCACCTCTCCGACGTGCGCAAGGTCCAAGTCACCATTGCCCGGGGAAAGGTCTATGACTGGCGCGTGATCGATTCAGCGCCGGGGGGCCCTTGGCTTGCCAATTGATGACCGACGTCTGCCGGGGGCCGGTTGCCTCGCTCCGCATCCGCTAGATCGCACCCCGGGTATCACTCAGGCTTGGCATGGTTTGACAAGGCCAGCGACCGTACGGCTAGTCCACCGTACACGGCAGCCGAACTAGGGCTCGCCCCTGAGTGCAGTGCCCTCCGAGAGCGGGCGTTCAGACGAAGGTGGCCTGCTGGCCCTGAGTAAGTCGTGACTCCTTCGAGCATGAAGCGAACGTAGACTCAGCACGCCGTCGCTGGCGCTTAGATTCTCTTTAGGAGGCGAAGGAGTAGTACTGCGGATAGATCTCGTCAAAGATCCCCTGTGGTACAAGCCCCTTGAGATTGCTCTTGTACATAGTGAGTTCGTTCGGGACGCCCGGGAACCAGAAGACCGGTAGCTTCTCTGCCGCGTAATTCTGATAAGTGTCCAGAGCCTTCAGTTCCTTCGCCTGCGTTGGAGCCGTGTTCGTGGCCCGGATATTGGCGTCATTGGTGGAGTTTGAATAGTCACCCACGTTGCTCGATGCACCGGTCTGAAACAATTCTTCTCCCGTCGGGAAGTAGTCGGGCGCATAGGCCCAAGCCTGGCCCCAGTCCACGATGTCCCAATCGGTGCACGGAGTTGCAAACGTGCAGCCGGCAAATGACGTCGAGATCACGTCGGCGAATGGTTCCTCGGACAGCTTCAGCGTGATACCAGCTACTGAACCTAGCGTGGATTGCAAAGCGTCCATCTCGTCGGTCAGTTCCGTTGAGCCGCTTGCGTATAGGAGGGTAATCGTCGCTACTTGGTGGGCCCTCACGCCCGCTCCGCACTGCCCACTGCCCGTGCCGGGCCTCGAGCAATAGCTCGCACCGCGGGGAACCACCGTCCACCCATTGTCCTTGAGTAGCTTGACGGCCTTCGTTGGGTTGTAGGGATAAATGGGGCCTCTAGCCTCGAGCGCACTCTCGTCAGGATTCCTCGCCGGATATTCTGGAACGGGCCCCACAGTGGTAAACGCGTACCCGCTCGCAAACTTCTTGACGTACTCTGATTGATTGATTAGGGACTGAAATGCCTGACGGAAGTAGAGCTGCTTGAGGATCGGACCCACCGTAGGGTTGGTGAAGTTCATGGGCGCATAGTTGAAGCCGAAGGCGTACCACGGGTCAAACTTATACCCTCCCGACCTCTCAACTGCGCTCTTCTCCGGCAGATCCTGCGTCGGAATGTAACCAATTGTCAGCGAACCGCTGCGAAGAGCATTGAACTCGGCCGCATCCGATGTGAATGGCAATTCCTCGAACGCGCTGATGGTTGGCTTAGGTGACCCCGAATAGCTCTTGTTGGGCACCATCTTGACAAATCCGTCCGAAGTGAACTGGGTCAAGTGGAACGGACCGTCCACCACCTGCCACAATGGGTTAGTCGCGTAGGTCGCCGTCTCCTCGGACTGCAAGTTCAGAAATTGGGCAACGCCCAGAGCACCCGTAGACGCGGTTCCAGGGTTAGATGGGATGTACCAGCTAGGCGACGTATTCGGGACCGTGGTTCGAGGTTCTGCCTCAGTGTCGTAGTTGCCGATGGTACCGGTGCTCGACAGCTTGTCCCAAGCCGCGGTGGGCAAGGGATAGGCTTGGCTTAGTTCGTTGTACAGGAACCAGGTTGGGTTATACGAGGCGTTCAGTTTCATCTGGAGGGTGTAGGTCCCGGTCTGGGTGTAACTCACCACATTTTCTGGAAAGCCGCCTGGAACAGCGGATCCCCAGCTCGGGCCCGGCGCGCTGCTGCTGCCGATAGCTGGCGCGTTCGGATCTGCCGCGACGCTCAAAAGGTTCATCCAAAATATGACATCGCGCGCCGTGACTGGTTGCCCGTTGCTCCATCGCCAGTGCTTGAGCGTGATCGTAACGACACTGTCATTGGCGGAGAACACGGGAGGCTCGGCAACGCTTAGCGATTTGTTGAGGACAGGCTCCCCATTGTTTCCGAACCAATAAAGCGGTAGAAACATTAGCGTGTAGAAGTCAGCCAGATTCTCAGTGCTAGAGTAGGGAGAACTGAGCAGTGGGAAGATGTAGGTCGGCGGTGTCGCCGGCGCTTCGGCCCATGTAACGACCTTCCCGCTGCTACTCTTCGCGTCGACAGCGGAGCTGGCGAGTACCGACAGTGTGACGGCGCCGACCGCAGCGACTGCTGCGAGGCGCCGGAGCATCTTACCGGATACGCCATACATCAAAGTCACTCTAGTCATCGGTCGGAGCGCTAAAGTCGCGAACTTGGGGCTCCGAGGAGCAGACTGAGACCACCTCCATAGTCGGTGCTTTGATGCTATACCGGCATCCTTAGAGTTGTCAAGATGAGTGGCGTGCTGTAGTCCAGCTGACCCCCCTAAGTGTTCAGCGGTCACGTCAAGCTATGAGGGATAAGACCTTTTTCAACTCAATGGAGCAGAGGCGGGTCCTAGTCCAGAACCAGTTGGAGGGGGCGCTTAGCGCAGCTCAAGCGGGGTCAGGGCCATGGCTCGCGAGATCCGCGGCAGGCGACCCGCGAACGCTGTGGATCCGGGTATGGTCAGGGGGGTCGTTGAGCTGACCAGGCCACTTAGCGTAGCTCTGGGTCAGAGGTCTCTCGTGGTTGAAGCGCGAGATGGTGGGCGGGTGAGCCACGAGGCGTAGCCTATGCCTTGGCGTGGAGTCAGGAACCGCGTGTTGAAGCGGGGTACCCTACCAGCTGTGCCGTATGGGCTTGCAGTCTGCCCGATGCTCGGCGACCCGCCACAGCGACGCTTGAGGTGACAGCTTGGCGCGAGGCCAGCTCACATCCGGAGCCTTTGGCCTAATGGAGAGCCGGTCGCCACAGAGTCCCAAGCGGGTGGTGGCATCATTCCCAGATCTCGGGCGCGAGGCCGTGGATCGAGTGGTTTCAGAGGCGAGAGGGTCCCAGATCGCCTGGTCGAGCACGCCTGCACCAGAGCGAGCCAGGCTGCTGCATGCGTGTGCTGCGGAACTAAGTGCGGCCGCGCCAGAAATCACCGCGCTAGGAATCGCGGAGGTCGGCAAGCCCCGTGGTGAGATGGCTGCTGAGGTCGCACGTGGTGTATCGATTCTGCACTACTACGCCGATGCGTCGTTGGATGCCATCGGGGAGGTGTACCCAGCTCCGGACCAACCTTCGTTGGTATTCGTGCGTAGCCGCCCCCGAGGCGTGGCTGGACTGATCACGCCCTGGAACTTCCCCGTTGCGATCGCGCTGTGGAAGGCGGCTCCTGCTCTTGCCTACGGTAACGCGGCAATCTGCAAGCCGGCTCCAGCAGCGACGGGAGTGGCCTTACGCTTGGCAGCGCTCCTTGACAATCACCTACCGCCGGGACTCTTCACCGTCATTACTGGAGGCACCAGCACTGCCGAGAGCCTTCTGGACACCGCTGACATAATCTCGTTCACAGGTTCAGTCGCGGCCGGCCATTCGGTCATGGCACGAGCAGCCAGCCGCGGGATCCCTGTCCAAGCCGAGATGGGCGGCCAGAACCCCGCAATCGTACTCCCGGATGCTGATGTTGACCGTGCGGCGGCTGCGATTACAGGCGCCGCGATGGGTTATGCGGGCCAAAAGTGCACCGCCACATCACGGATCATCATCGTCGGGGACGATCGCGGCTTCACAGATGCCCTCCTCGCCAAGGTCGCGCATCTCACAATCGGTGACCCCGCAGATCAGGATACCGTGGTAGGTCCGGTCATAAGCCGGGGAGCTCTTGAGTCCGTTCTGCTCGCGGCCTCCACTGCCCGCGCTGCTGGAGGCCGGGTACTGTGCGGCGGCTCAGCGCTCGAAGAAGAGGGCTTCTACGTTGAGCCGACACTTGTTTGTGGTATTGAGCCCCACCATCCACTGGCTCAAGAGGAAATCTTTGGCCCGTTTGCGCTGATATTCTCTGCGAGCAATGTTGACGAAGCAGTCCATATCGCCAACGACGTGAAGTATGGGCTCGCGGCGTCCGTTTTTACCGAGGATCTGGACTATGCGATCGACGTTTCCTCTCGGCTCGATGCAGGAATGATCAGAGTGAATGCTCCGACCACGGGAGTGGACTTCTACACGCCCTTTGGGGGTGTCAAGGCCTCAAGTTTTGGGCCGCGGGAGCAGGGAAAGGCGGCGCGCATGTTCTATACCGAAACCCAGACCCTGACGATTAAGCCGGCACGAGAGTAGTAGGGGGTGCGAGCCCTTTCCAACCCTGCTCCGGTTCGATGCCTCTGAGGCAGTCATTTTTGGCCTGAACATGTCCGCTTCCGTCGTGTGGAGAAGGCATAGGCCGTACTGGGCCCGGATCATCAACTAGGGCAGGTACGCACCTCCTTGACAAGCGTGGGTAGACCAGCCTAGCCTCGACGAGACTTGACGCTTGCTCAGGGGCAGGAGGAGCGCGGTGGGCGAGATTGGCATATCTGTCTTCAATATGGCCGTTAGGCACGGCCGCGATCTGAACCTCCCGGTGATCCTGGACGGTATCCGTGCCGCAAAGACAGCTCGCGCGGATGTTCTGGTACTGCCTGAGACCTGCCTACAAGGGTACGCAGATTTCAGCTTTCCTGAGGACTCGCCCGGGCGTACGGAACAGCGCCTCTTCTACGTCGAGCAGGCAGAGCCAATCCCTGGTCCCACCACCGAACTCATCCAGGCCGAGCTCGAGGGGAGCCCTCTTCTCGTCCAAATCGGGATGGCGGAGGCGACGCAGCACGGCAACGTCATCTACAACTCAGTCGCGTTGCTCGACAGTCAAGGGGTGATTGGGAGGTACCGGAAGACGCACAATCGCGGCGAGTACCCCTACTTTGATCAGGGGGATGATCTCCCTGTATTCGACACTCCCATTGGATTGGTCGGCTCCTTGATCTGCTACGACATTTGCTTTCCCGAGGTGGTGAGGAGCCTCGCCGTCCAGGGAGCCGAATTGATTCTCATGTCCACGGCGTGGCCCATGGTGGGTCACACACGCACCGGTGACTTCTATGGTTCGCGAATGGATTTATGCATTCAGGCGAACGCCTTCTTTAACCAGGTGTGGATCGCCGTGTCTAATCATTGTGAGAAGGGTGCGTACAGTACACACACTGATTACTATGGCGGTAGTCAGATAGTCGGACCAACTGGCTGCGCTGCGGTCGCCACCCTCGACGAGCCGGGTCTCATTTCTATCCGCGCCGATGTGCACCAAGACGTTCAGATGTCACGTGCCAGAGATTTTTTTGGCGCCAACCTGCTGCAGGACCATAGGCCAGATCTCTACGCGAGAGCGCTGGCAGGCGCAGTCGGGACCAGAGGCTCAGCGACTTGACTTCTCTTTCGACGGCTTGCAAGGTCATACCGACCGCGGGCGTGGAGGTAAGGAAATGATAATAGTCGAAGGGGGACAGGTCCTCCTGCCAGACGGCACCCGGGTATTCGGCGACGTGGCGCTTGAGGGTGATCGAATCAGCGCGGTTGGCCAGGTGAGCACCGACGCCCTTGACACGGAGCGCGTCGACGCGCGCGGCTGCACGGTAATGCCTGGGTTGGTCGATCTCCACTCCCACCTGACATTGGTTTTGAAGGATCACGAGACCGGAACTACGTCGCGTGCAACGGTGGCGCTGAGGGGCGCACGCCAAGCGGTGCGTGCGCTCCGAGCTGGCATCACGCGATGCAGGGACATCGGGGGCTTTAAGCATGTGGATATCGATCTGCGCAACTCCATTGAGGCCGGACTGATCCCTGGTCCGAAGATGGTTTGCGCTGGACAGTTCATTGCGATCACGGGTGGGCACGCCTGGCCCTACACGAGAGAGGCCGATGGTGACGCCGAAGTACGCAAGGCGGCGCGAGAGCAAATCAAGGCCGGTGCGGATTTTCTCAAGATCGTCGGCAGCGGCGAGGCAATCTTTGCCCGCGATAACGAGACCTGGACCCAGTTCACATTCGATGAGGTTCGAGCCATCGTCGAGGAGGCGTCGGCTGCGGGAACAGTGGCTGCGGCCCACGTCCATCCGGAGCCAGCTATTCGGAATGCGGTGCGGGCAGGAGTGAAGTCGGTCGAGCATGGGACCCACCTTACTTCGGAGCTAGCCCGCATGATGATTGACCAAGGTACCTTCCTGATCCCCACTTTTGCGATTACACGCGCTATCGCGACGAGCGGGAGCTGGCCCGAGATGGAAGCTTGGGCCAAACGCGCCTTCGCCACAAAGTTAGAAATGTTCCAAATGGTGCTCGAACTGGGGGTCCCTTGGGGTATCGGCACCGACTCTGGATCAATGATCCCTGTCAGTGCGATCGCGGACGAATTCGAGATCATCCACAGCTTGGGCGTGAGTGCTCTGGAGGTACTACAACACGCCACCCAAGGCAATGCCGACCTTTGGGGGTGGTCTGATGCGGGGCGCATTGCGTCAGGCAAGGTGGCCGACATCATTCTGGTAAAAGGGGACCCGACTTCTGACCTGTCTGCGATGCGCGACGTCGAGGTCACGATCGCCCGCGGCAAGGTCTTCGATTGGCGAAAGATCGATCTGGCCTTCGGAGGGCCGCTCCTACCCGCCTGACAATTCCACTACGCTTAGCTCAGTTCCTTAGCGGAGCGTCTGGCAACCACCTCGGGCTGGGTACGGTGTGGCGCGACCGAGCCAATCGCCCGGACGCTGGGTCAGCCTTGCCGGCTGCGGCACCGGTCCACCAGGTGCGAGCGTATGCCACCGTAAGGCTTAACTGACGGGACCCACGCCTTGGGCACCTTCGCGACGATTGTGTATGTTGGGTTCACTACGCTAGCCACGGAAGTCTCACACGTTTGGCTAATTACCTGGTAGGCGTCCATTACGCTGAGCCCGAGCTCGGCAGACATCCAATGCACAAGGTCTGCTTGCGCGATCCTGAAGGCATCGTCCAACGGCCGCGCGCAGCCTACACTCATAATGTTGGCGTCGTCTTCTAGCCGTGGCCACGGCGTGAGTACATTCTTGATGAGTTCGACCATGACTACACTCTCCATCGCGCCTTCCACAGCCGTGCCGCACGTCTCGCCCTCGCCTTGCCGATAGTGACCATCTCCGACCGAGAAGAGCGCCCCTGGGACGTTCACGCCCAAATAACACGTGGTGCCCGCCCTCATGGCTGGAACATCAAGATTACCGCCGAACGGGCCTGGCACAAGCGAGGACCGCACTTCGGATAATGCCGGCGCTACCCCCACGGTCCCCAGCATTGGATCGAGGGGCCATTCGAAGGTGCACTCGCTATCTAGTGCGGCGAACTGCACCAAGCGTCGACTCAAATCAACATCATATGTCCACACCAGCTCTGGTAGTGGAGGTTGTAGGGTGACGGTCTCAGTGGTCGACGTCAGAGCTCCGAAGTAAGCCGCGGTCGTTGATACACCCCAATCGCGCGCAGGCTCAATGCTCAGGAAGTGAAGGGCGAGTGTGTCGCCAGGCTCGGCACCGGCGACGTAAAACGGTCCGCTTTGGGGATTGAAGAGGACCGGCTGAACCGCCTCCGGCTTCCTCGGGCCTCGCTGCTGTATCCTCCCGCAGAAGGCGTCGTCGGTCCAAATCCTCATCATCGTGCCGGGTCTAATAGCGAGAACCGGTTTAGCCCCTCCAAAGGTCCAAGCATAATCAGCCAGATGGGGGTGGTAGTTGACTTCCGTTTCAGACATTTCTTCCCCTGATGTGATCAACGCCAGCTTAGCCTTTTCTCGTCGAGAAGTCGGGCACTCGACCGGTCACACGAACGACCACCGGCTCTAGTGTGACTCTCCGCCGCCACGACGTCATTGTTGTTGGTGCGGGACTGGTCGGTTTGGCCGCGGCGCTTCGGCTCACCGATCGGAAACCAGGGCTTGACATCGTCGTCGTCGACAAGGAGGCAGACGTTGCCGTACACCAGAGCGGCCACAACAGCGGCGTCCTCCACTCCGGCCTGTATTATGCGCCCGGCAGCCTGCGAGCCCACCTCTGCCGGATCGGCAGAGAGCAAATGATTGGATTTGCCCTAGATCACAACGTAGAGGTAAGGCGGCTCGGCAAGCTTGTCGTGGCCGTGTCCGGCCAAGAGCTTCCCAGGCTCGAGGCCCTGATGGCCAGGGGCCTTGCGAATGGGCTCTCTGGACTCGAGCGCGTCGGAAGTGCTGACATCAGAAATCATGTCGCAGACGGAGGGGGCATCGCCGGATTGTGGGTCCCGGAGTCCGCCATTGTCGATTTCCGAGCTGTCGCGCAGGCACTGCAGCGTCAACTCAAGGAGCGCGGGGTGGAATTTCGACTTGGTACCCAGGTGACAGGTGTTCGAGAGGGGTCGGACGGAGTGGTCTTGCGGGTCGCTGAGGGTGAGGTACGCGCTCGAAGGTTAGTCAGCTGTGCCGGGCTCCAATCCGATTTGATCGCGACAATGGCGGGGCACAAGGCTAGCCTCAAGATCTTTCCTTTTCGTGGAGCCTACTTCACTCTGGGTCAGCAAGCTGCTGAGCGAGTCAAATGCCTCGTATATCCAGTGCCCGATCCCAACCTCCCCTTCCTGGGTGTTCACCTCACCCCCAACCTGTCCGGAGACGTGGCCGCCGGCCCAAATGCCGTACTGGCACTCCACCGGGAGGGCTACAGACGGAGGGATGTGAGCCTGAGCCAGCTTGTATCGATGATGCGTGGGCGTGAGTTCTTCAATTTGGGGAGGAAGCACGCGCGCACCGGTCTGCGCGAAATATGGCGTGACCTGTCCGTCCGGGCCTACGCGCGATCATTGGCCCCCTATCTCCCAGGAGTCGGAGCGCATGACCTGCACCCTGGCGCCTCCGGCGTCAGGGCTCAAGCCGTAGCCCCCGACGGTACCCTAATCGACGACTTTGTCCTGCTGACTACCGAGTTAGCCGTCTACGTCTTGAACGCGCCGTCGCCCGCTGCGACCGCTGCTCTAGCGATCGGGGAACTCATCGCCGCACGGGTATTCCCAGGGTAACGGACGGCAAGGGGGTGGCTCGGCGGGCGGAAGCCCGCGACCTCGCGGGCGGCGTTAGAGGCGATGCACAGCGTAAGATTCCGCGGACTAAGTCCTCTAACGGCACGTCTGTGGGTGCCTGTATACCGCCCGTATGCCTCTAGCGGCTATTGGCCAGACAACTCGATATCGACCCTCAGGCCGACGAGCACCAATTCGGTCCGATCCGGTCAAACCTGGGGCTGCGTAGCCCTAGATGAACCCAGTGGCTGTGCTGCCTCCTCGTACCCCGGGCGATCACTTCTAGGATTTGGTCGCTCGGCTCCACGTTCGTGCCCTGCCCGATCATTTTGGGGGACATAGCCCGATCAAGAGCGTTTGGAGCTAAGGGCGCTCTGCGGGTGAATACCGAGCGGAAGACCTCAAGGTGTACTCCCGTCTTGTCTCGGTAGAGGCACGCAAGGCTCATATCTCCAGGTATGTAGATGCGAAGAGTGGCCATCTGTTGTCCCTGGACAGACATGAGTGTGGCGAGATGTCGCTGCTCAAGACCTCTTGCCCACGCGACAAGCCGTTGCGCGGCTGCCCGCCCAGGCAAATCTGCCGCGCCTTCCAGGACTCTCTCGAATGCATTGGCCCCGGGTTCGTCAATAGTCGAGCTCGCTGCGGCGCTCTTGGCGGCGATCTCAACTGGACGTCGTTCTGGCTCCACCCTCTGCGGTACGAGCACTTGCTCCCCACCGACTTCATATCCTGAAACAGCGATCAGATCGATGAGTAGGTTCTCTGCGATTCCCTCTAGGTAACTTACTAAGCGAGGGAGTTCGGGAGGTATCGCATCGAGGACAAGCACCAGACGGAAGCGACCGTCAGCCAGGTTTTTTGTTAGAGATTCGCGAAAGCGAGCCTCATCGAAGGGCGGCTGCCCAGCGGCCAGGCCAGCCGCAGCCAGCGACGTAAGGCCCCGTTTTCTTAAATGGTCCGCCAGCACCCTCTGCTAGAGGTCGTCGTATGTCATGTGGTCGAGGAAGGCGGCGTAGGAGAGGACCTGAGCTACGACTGCCCGGCGCGACTCCGCATTTGAGGCGAGCTTCAACTCGATGATCGCGAGATCGCCGGTCGGCGCGATAGCCAGGAGATCGGCGTATCCCGACCCGAGATGAACTTCTCGCCCTAGCACAACCAGACTCGGAGATCCGGCCAAGGGCAACAGCTGGGGCGCGTCTTCGATCAGGTCGTGGAGAACTGCCTCAACGGAGAATCCAGCTGGCTGGACCACTGACCAGCCCGCCGTAGACTTTTGCCAGATTGCGGTCATGGAACCGCCTCCGTTACACGTGTGCGTTCTGTCATTATCGGGGGGCGGTCGGTTGAACTTATGGAGCGCGTCGCAGCGTATACCTGTTCATCTGCGGACAAGGCCACTTCTCATTCGAGCGCACGCGTGGTAGGCCGGCCGCGGACCGACACTCCCTCCTGATTGGCGGGGTCATAGCTCAAGGCCCGCCGGATCCCTTCTGTTGCGTCGGGTGAGGCTAGGGCGGTCCTGCTCCTCCCCTTCAACGGCGGGAATTGGCTGGGCACGTGGAGCGTCACAGTGATCAGAGGAAATGGGTGGTGATGACGCCGGCCAAGGCGCGTAGGGACAGCTCGCAACGGGGAGCCCCTCGACGCGGGCTAGCTAACTGGTCCCGGTGGTCTCAACGATGTTATGCAGGGTTCCGAGGCCGGTGGCCGAGATTTCCACAACATCATCCGCGCTCAAGGTGAACTCCGGCCCAGGCGCGAGTGAGGTCCCCGTCATCAAGGCGACGCCCAGGGGAAACTCCTGCGCTCGGAACAGCCATGCAACCAAGTCTTCCGGGCGCCTGCGTATTTCCGACAGCTTGGCCGTTCCCTCCACGACTACAATCCCGTCTCGGTGGACTGTCAGGTGAATCTCGATCTCGTTTAGCGCAGGGGCTTCGGACAGGGGCACAAGACAGGGACCAATCGCACAGGAATGGTGGTATATCTTCGCCTGAGGAAGGTACAGAGGGTTCTCTCCTTCGATTGACCTGGAAGAGACATCGTTCCCGAGCGTGTAGGCAACGATGCGCCCCTTCGCCGTAGCCACGACGACAATCTCGGGCTCCGGAACGTCCCAAGTTGAGTCTGCGCGAACCGCTATTCGCTCTGCCGGACCCTGGCAGCGTCCTGGTAGGGCTTTCATAAAGAGCTCTGGGCGTTCGGCGCTATACACGAGGTCGTAGATGGAAGCTTCGCGGGACTCCTCTCTGCGGGCATCGCGGCTACGGGAGAAAGTCACCCCGGCCGCCCAGATCTCCTGCTGGTCGAGAGGGGCGAGAATCCGCGCCCCTCTTGGTACCGGCCCCACGGACTTCGCCGCTAGCGCTGCTTGCAATCCATCTTGGCCGGTAGCGAGCACTTCACTGACGCTCCCAGGGATGAGTGAGGCGGGTCCAGTGTCCACCGGCCCACGAGCCAGATAGATCTGGTCCCGATGGGCCAACCGCCAGATGCCAATACCACTCTCGGTCACGGCCTACCCGTCCGCCGTGGCGATTGTGACCGTCTGCGTTTCCGTGTAGAACTCCCGGGCGGCCTTTCCCTGCTCCCTAGGCCCATAGCTCGAGTCCTTTGTGCCTCCGAAGGGCGCGTAGAGATCGACGCCGGTAGTGGGTCCGTTCACTCTAACCATCCCGGTTCGAAGTTGTGGCACCATTCGTAGAGTTGCACTAATGTCTCGAGTGAAGAGCGATGCGACCAAGCCGTATCGACTTAGGTTGGCAATTCTGAGGGCATCGTCCTCGGTAGGCGCAGACAGAAGTAGTGCGAAGGGTCCAAATACCTCCTCCTGGGCGAGGTCGTGATCGGCACCGATGCCGCCTACGAGCGTGGCTTCGACGAAGTATCCATCACGATCTGGGGCCACACCGCCGGTAAGGATCTGCCCACCGACCACTCTCGCAGCCTCCGCAGCGCGGAGTACAGTCTGACGCGCGCGCTCGTCGATGACAGGACCCACCACAACATCTTCGTCGGAAGGGTCGCCCGGTGACAGACCTTGCACCGCGGCGACGAGAGCGTCGCTAAACGGCGCTGGATCGCCGACAACGATGATTCGTGAGGTAGCTGTGCATTTCTGTCCTGCGTAGCTCATAGCAGCCGAAGCGACGACTTTGGCCACCCGTTCAACATCAGCATCTGGGAGCACGATTGCAGGATTCTGGCCACCCATCTCCGCCTGCACGGGCACTCCTCGAGCGGAGGCGGCCGCGATGACGAGACGCCCAACTGCTCGCGATCCAGTAAAGGATATAGCGTCGGCGGCTCCGACCAGAGCGTGCCCAGTCGCAGCATGACCGGGGATAACTTGGAAGAGGCTGGGTGGTAGGGCAGTTTCGAAAAGGGTCGCGAGACGTAAAGCCACGGCTGTAGCGGACGGGGCTGGCTTGAGGACCACAGCGTTGCCATAGGCGAGAGCCGGGCCTGCTTTCCAGAGTGGAATCGCGACGGGAAAGTTCCATGGTGTGATCAGACCAACCACTCCGCGGGGCCGGTACCAGCTGAGTAGTAGTGACGGTTCGGCGGGCGACGGGTATGTCTGCCCGTTCGGGTCTAAGGTCGACTGCGCGTGGTAGCGTAGGATCCCGATACCGCGTGCGAGCTCAGCCGCCATCTCGCGCCGCGGCTTACCCACTTCGGCGATTCCGAGCTCGAGCAGCTCTGGCGACGCTTGGGAGAGCAACTCCGCACACTCGACCAGAGCCTGTGCGCGAGCCGTCGCCGGCAAACCTTGCCAGCGATGCTGCGCAATCCTCCCACGGCTCACGGCCATCGCCACCTCGCGCCGTCGTGTCTCTGGGAAGCGGGCCATGACTCGAGATGGCAGCTGTGGAGACCGACTCTCGAGCATCGTCACATCCAAGTAACGGGGTAGAGCATCGCCCTGTTCATTACAAAAACGCTCGCATTTATCTGGGCGCCTACCTAACTCTCAACAACAGCGACACACTCAGCGCACTGCGCGGGCCTGTCATGAGTCTGAGGATCCGACGAACAGATCGGGTGGGGACTTGACCAATTGCTCGGCACCGGTGCGGCGTGAGCCATCTGAGCCGAGAGGCTGGGCTGGTTGCATATCGAGGATTTGGGCAAGGTGTAGGGCTTTTCTACCAGTTCCATGGCGAATTTGCTCCCTGCAGCTGAATCCGTCAGCGAGGATTAGCGTGTCAGCGGAAGCGGAGCGAATTGTCGGGAGAACGCCGAGTTCGCCAATTGCCATCGATAGCCGGTACTTGCGACCTCGCTCAAACCCAAACGCCCCGGCTAGGCCGCAGCACCCTTGATCGAGGACGCGAGCATCTAGCCCAAGGCGGGCTAGAACAGTGAGGTCATCCTCGAAGCCCATCACAGCATGTTGATGACAGTGTGTTTGAACCAATGCCCTTGAACCGGCTAGACCAGGATTTATCACGGCTCTCGCCTGTACAAGAAACTCAGCTAGTGTGAAGGTGCTGTGCGCGAGCTGCTCGGCGCGTGCGTCACCCCGGAGCATATTAGGCATTTCGTCGCGAAACACCGCAGCGCACGAAGGTTCGAGCACGACGAGGGGGACGCCAGCATCGATGGAGGGCGTAAGTACTCGCAGTATGCGGCGAAGTAGCCGCCGCGCCAAGAGGAGCATGCCCTGATCGTAGAGCGGTCGGCCACAACATACCCACGCGGTCGGAATGGTCACTCGGAAGCCCGCCGCTCGCAGTACTCGGACCGCTGAGATGGCGATCTCCGGACTGAAGCGGTTTGTGAAGGTGTCGGGGAAGAGTACAACTTCCTTTCCCGTCGTGGTCGGGTGCTTGGGTTCGTCCGAGAGCCAGCGGGTGAACGGCGCGGAGGCCACCTTTGGTAATGGCCGCTCCGCGGAGATGCCAGCGATGGCTTTGGCGATCCTGGCGATTCCGGGGGTGGAGGCGAGCGTGTTGGCGAAGGTTGGGCTAGCACTCGCGGCCGCCGCCAGCCACGGAACGGCCGCTGTCGCGTAGGCAACCGGTGGACGGAGCCGACGCGCATAGTAGTGATGTAGGAACTCAGCCTTGTAGGTGGCTATATCGACACCTACCGGGCAGTCGCTGCGGCATCCTTTGCACGAGAGGCAGAGATCCAAGGACTCTCGAACCGGAGTCTCACGCCAACCCCGCTGAAGAGTCTCGCCTCGTGACATCTCGAACAAGAGCCTCGCTCTACCTCGCGTCGAGTGCTCCTCTCGGAGGGTAGCCCGGAAGCTCGGGCACATCACGCCGCCTGACAAGCTACGACACTTCCCGACGCCGACGCAGCGCTCAGTCGCTGAAACCAAGGCCTCCTTGTCCGCCGGAAACTGGAAGCGCGTTTGCCGGACCTGCGGTTGGTACGTCGGACCCAGACGGAGATCGGTGTCCAGGGGCCTCGCGTCTACGAGCTTTCCGGGATTCATTCGGTTCTTCGGATCCCAGACGGATTTGAACTCGCGAAATGCCATCACGAGTTCTGGCCCGAACATGCGGGTGAGAAGCTCGCCCCGACTCTGGCCATCCCCATGCTCGCCCGAGAGCGAACCCCCAAAGGCGATCACCAGGTCACTCGCTGTCTCAACGAACCGACGGTACCGAGCTACTCCGGCGGGGTTCCTGAAGTCAAAATTGATCCGGGTGTGTATGCATCCGTCCCCGAAGTGCCCGTAAAGCCTGCACTGATAGCCAAATTGCTCAGTCAGTGCCCGGAAGTCGCGTACGTATCGTCCGAGCACATTGATCGGTACTGAGGTATCTTCCCAGCCGTCCCAGGTCCGGAGGTCGTCAGACGGCCGTGCTGTGGCGGGCAGAGCTGCTTCGCGAATCGACCAGAGTTTGACCTGCTCGGCGGCTGTCGTGACGAGATTGATGGACGGATGGGAGCGTCGGCCACGTGTTAGGCCTCGTGCGAGTGCGCGGGCTTCACCAGATGCCTCTTCGGGTGAATCGCCTCCGAATTCAGCCAGAAGCCATCCGCCTCCGGGTGGAAGCAGCCCAAGGTCAATTCCTCTCAAACCGATCCGCCTAATGTCATCTACTAGCCCCTGATCCAATCCTTCCAGTCCGATGCACCCGGCTGAGACTATCTGAGGCACGGCATCAGCAGCGTGTGCGACGTCGGGGTATCCAAGGACGAGTAGCGCCCTGTGGGGTGGGCTTGGCACCAGACGCACGGATGCCTGGAGAGTCGTTACACATGTGCCCTCCGACCCAACGAGGGCGCGCGCCACGTTGAATCCATTTCGGGCAGTAGCGAGTCCAGGTTGTACCCAGACACGCGCCGCGGAATCTGTGGATACCTCTCTCGAATGAGTGGTGCGTAGCGATCGCGAATGTTCCGCAGCCCCAGATATATCTCGCCTAACCGACCCCCGCTGGCCACGATCCTGTCAATCTCGCTCTCCGAGGTTGGACCGACGCGGAGCCTTAGACCATCGTAAGTGAGGATCTCCAACTCCTCTACGCTGTCGGCCGTCTTTCCGGCCATAACCGAATGGACGCCGCAGGAGTTGTTCCCGATCATGCCGCCGAGCGTGCACCAGGCATGGGTCGCAGGATCTGGACCGAACGTTAGATGATGAACCTCTGCAGCCCGTCGCAGTGAATCTAGGATCACACCAGGTTCGACTCGGGCGGACCTACGTTCAGGATCGAGTTCGATAATGCACCGCAGGTACTGCGAGCAATCGACGACAAGGGCGGTATTGCAGGTCTGACCCGCCAGGCTGGTACCCGCCCCCCTGGGCAGCAAGGCGACGTCATGATCCCGGCACACCTCTACAGTGCGTACCAGGTCATCGACTGTGCGAGGAACCACCACTCCGAGGGGGACCTGGCGATAGTTCGAGGCATCAGTCGCATACAGCGCCCGATCCCCGAGACCAAAGCCAACCTCACCCTCAATGGCGGACTCGAGATCGGACCGAAGCTGAGCTTGCTGCTTGGTGATCATCTCGTCTGGCCCTGAAACGCCCAGGTTGTTCTCGATAACCGTTCCCGTACCGCGGAGGCCTTGACAAAGACCCTAACGAGGTACAGTATACGGTACACCGTTCGCCGGAGAGCATCTGACCCGCCCGAGAGGACCGGAGCGGCTGGCCAGTTCCTTCGGAAGTGAGGAGGGAGCTCGTGCCGAGGTTTGTAACCCCCCCGGAATCGACTCAGCGTCAGATCACTCAAAGTCAGGGAGGTACGAGGTGAGTGTCCGCCGGTCGATTGTCGTCGCCGTTTTTGCCGTCGTTGCGATACTAGGGGTTGCAGGCTGTGCTGCGACTCCAGCGGTAACCAGCGCTAAAAGAATTGTCACCTTTGCGCTCCCTCCAGGGACGTACCTCAACTACATCTCTCCGTTCCTAAGTGGGCCCACCTCAAACAACACCGACCTTTTTCAAGGCGAGAATCTACTCTATCGCCCGCTCTACTGGTTCGGCAACGATGGTAAGTTCCTAATCAATTACAAGCAGAGTATCGGGCGGCCACCCGTCTATTCCCACGATGGGAGGACCGTGACGATCACACTCAATCACTACCGCTGGTCCAACGGACAGCCGGTGACTAATCGCGATGTTGAGTTTTGGATGAATCTTCTCTTCGCAGAGAAGGGCGAGTGGGTGGGCTACGTGCCGGGGAGCATTCCCGACGACATTGCATCGATGAGCTTTCCGACGAATACGCCGTATGTGTTCAGCCTGACGTTCAAAACGGCACTGAGCCACACCTGGGCACTCTACCAAGAACTGTGCCAGATCATCCCGATACCTCAGCAATCGTGGGATCGCACGTCTAGCACCGGCCCCGTCGGAAACTATGATCAAACGACGGCTGGTGCAGTTGCGGTCTATAATTTTATAAACGGCCAGTCGGAAGACCTTACCACCTACCCGACCAATCCCCTCTGGAAAGTAGTGGACGGGCCCTGGCACATCTACCAGTACTCGGCGTCTACTGGATTCGCAGCCTTCACACCAAATCCGAACTTCAGCGGTCCTGGTAAGGCACGGATCGCCGAATTTGAGGAACTTCCCTTCACCTCGGAGACCGCAGAATACGACGCTCTGCGTGCAGGGGAAGTAGACTACGGATATCTCCCGTCAGAGGATTCCAGTCAAGCCTCATATTTCACCTCCCGCGGCTACCACATTGTGAATTGGGCAGACTGGGGTTTTAATGGGTTCTTCCTAAATTTCTCGAACCCAAAGTCTGGCCCCATCTTTTCCCAGCTGTACTTCCGTCAAGCGCTACAGCATCTCGTCGATCAGAACGGAATCTCCAAAAAGATCTACCACGGGACTGCGTTTCCGACGTACGGTGTCGTCCCGATCATCCCACCGAGTCCCTACTTGACAAAGGCCCAGAGTCATAATCCGTACCCCTACAGCGTCTCGACCGCTGAAGCGATTCTGAGATCTCATGGCTGGACTGTAAGTCCAGAAGGGATAGACACGTGTGCACGGCCCGGGAGTGGACCTGACGAGTGCGGACGCGGAGTAGGAAAGGGGAGCGCGCTCAACTTTACGATGGAGTATGCGTCGGGGTCAGCGCCGTTCAGTGCAGAGGTGCAAGTACTGGTTTCCGATGCCGGCAGCGCGGGCGTGCACATAACGGCTCTTGAAGAGCCAATCAATGAGATGCATGCCTCACTGGGACCGTGCCAGAGCAACGGTCAGGACTGCAACTGGGATATTGCGAATGAGGGCTTGTTCGGCGGAACGGCGACGTATTCGCCGGAGTATCTTCCAACTGCGAACTTCTGGGTTGCTGAAGGGCCGTCGGATATCGGCAACTTCAACAATGCAACCATAAACAGGTTGCTTGACGGACTCTCGACGGACTTCTCCGTGTCAAACTTCGCTCCGTATGAGAACTATGTATCGAAGGAGCTTCCGATGCAGTGGGAGCCGGGTTACTACTATGAGACCGCGGTGATCGCCCCACACCTGCACGGGGTGCTTCCGCAGGATCCGAACCTTAATATCTATCCGCAGGACTGGTACGTATCGTAGGAGCACGCTCAACCCGACCTCGCGTAGTCGCCGCGTCAGTCGAAGGCGCTGCGACTACGCATCAGGACCGAAGATGGGTTTAGGAGCGTTGCAGCGCATCAGGGCCCCCGAGTGGCGAGTTGTACCGTGAGCAGGTTGGCATTCATCTCAGGCGGGGATAGAGGCATCGGGTTCTCGATCGCGGACGCACTGGGCGTCCGCGGTTGGCGGACGACAATCGCCTCACTGGAAACCAGCCGGGGCCTACAGGCGGCACAGATCCTGAGTGCCAAGGGATTCGATGTTGAATTTGTTGAGCTGGATGTCAGACAGCGTGACAGTATAGTTGGGGCAAGGCGGCACGTCGACTCCGTTGGCGGAAAGCTGCAGCTTCTCGTTAACTGCGCGGGGGTTACAGTCCCGAGAGACCAACAAAGGTCTGTCGAATCGCTACGGAGGGTCTGCGAAGTCAACTTCATGGGAGCGTATGCTCTCACTAGAGAGCTCCTGCCTTGTCTGATAGCGGGATCACCGTCGCGGATTACGAATGTGTCTAGTGGTTTTGGCTCTCTGGGCGAGATTCATCGGACTCTTCCTGATGGCGGGCGGCGCTCGGATGCGATTGCCTATGGGATATCCAAGGCTGCCTTGAACGCTACAACTGCCTACCTTGCCGCCGAACTCACTGGCACGGGTGTCACGGTTGTGGCTGTTGATCCAGGCTCAACCTCAACCGAGTTCAACGGCTTCCGGGGGGAGTACCCAGCGGACTATGCTGCCGCTGTGGTCGTCGATTATTCGGTTGACCGCGGCGACTCGGTGTCCGGAGGCTTTTTCGACCAGAACGGGAGAGTACCGTGGTGAGCTCCCAGTGTGTTCAGGTACAGACGGTACAAATTGTCAAGGATGGCGACTGTACTCGAGATTCCGACCGATTCGGCCCGTGTGGGCTGCGCCTGCCGGCCGGCAGGTTGAGATACCGTTCCCTCTTGACGCCTGCCGCTGGCGCGAAGGCACAGGAAGGCTGCAGTGAGCCGCCAAGCTGAGCTGGGGGATGCCGCCGCCAGGGCAGATGCTGCCCTCCGGTTAGACGGTCGAGTCGCGTTGATCACGGGTGCGAGCGGCACAATAGGCGGAGCGATCGCGGAGTGCCTCGGTGGCGCTGGAGCTGCGATTGCCCTCAACGGCAGATCGACCGACTCACTCCAAGTACTTGAGTCGGCAATGGCCAGTCGGGGGACGTCGGTCGCATCATTTCCCGCCAACCTTACCGACCGTCGCGACCTCGAGTCGCTTGTACCGCAAGTTCTCGCTCAGTTCGGCCGATTAGACATTCTCGTGAACTGTGCCGGACGGGTTCACCGTATGGACACGCTTGACGTGGGAACTGCAGATTATGACGAGATCCTCGACCTCAACCTCAGAGCACCGTTTGTGCTCTCCCAGCTGGTAGCGCGCGAGATGATAAAGCTGGGAGCCGGAAGGATCATCAATATCGGGTCTCTTACCACTGTGACCGGTCTGGCAGGAATCACGATGTATGCATTGTCCAAGGCAGCGATAGGACAACTAACACGCCAACTGGCTATCGAGTGGGCGCAATACAACATACTGGTCAATTGTGTGATGCCTGGATTCCTCCGTACCAAGCAGACAGAAGCGGTGTGGGCGGACCGCGTTAGGCGCCGATGGATGGAGCGTCAAATACCCTTGGGGCGCGGAGGCACTGGGGCCGATGTGGCGAGGCTGGTGAGTTTCCTTGCGTCCCCCGCATCGGGCTATATTACGGGTGCCTGCATTCCGGTAGACGGTGGGATCTTGGCGGGCATGGCGGGGTTCGATGTCGGCGATCGTGGTGATGGCTAAAGGTAGCCGTACGGACTCGTACTAGAGCCAGCTTGAGCACGGCTCATACGGAGCGAAAGTGCGATGCGTCTGATGCGAGTGTTCGCAGCGAGGTGCCGTGCCGGGCGACAAATCCGACGGGTACCGGGGCAGCGCAGCAGGCGAGTCGTGCGGTACGGAGGAGGGAGGATCGACCGCATGGCTCACACTCGAGGCTCTGGCGCTCTTGCCGGATGGCTCCCAACCCAAGTCGAACTGATGGTAGTATGCACTCCTATTGTGGAATGGCGATTGGGCTGCTGCCGTGAGCCCTGCAGATCGACCTAGCCCCTGGTCTCGGTAGACAGCATTGCCAAGTGACGCCCGTCCACTGCTTCTCGATCGGTCCGGATCGTCTAGCGTTGGGGAGGGCACCGACCTACCGTTGCGCCCGATCTCCGCGAAGCCTGACAGCCTTACCACTATCGTGTATGAGTCGCTGCGTGACGCTATTGTAGCCAAGCGACTCCTACCGGGTGCGCGGGTATCCGAGGTCCGCCTAGCTGAGCAACTGGCGGTCAGCAAGACGCCCGTGCGCGAAGCTCTACTTAGACTCAGCTCCATTGGATTGGTTCAACCTGACGGTCGTAACCGGGTACGGGTCGTCAGCCCCTCTAGGGACCACATTCAGCACGCCTACGAAGTCAGAACAGCGCTAGAGTTGCTCGCTGCGCGCCTCGCGGCCGAGCGTGCAACCCCATCCCAGATCCAGCGGATAAGGCTCGCCGCGGACAAATCATTGTCCTGCGAGCTTCCATCAAATGAGGATGCCTTTAGAGGATGGGATTTCAGATTTCACAGCCTCGTGGCCGCGGCTTCTGGCAATCCGATGCTTCGACAGTTGGTAGAGAACAGCTTGGTTTTGACTCTCGCTTTGCGGCGGCGCGATGCCCCAATCGCGAACTCCGATAGCGAATCTCATCAGCCACACGCCGCAATCACCGAAGCAATCGTCCGGCGAGACCTAGATGCCGCAGCTCTAGGCATGCAAAACCACGTGATCCGAATCACCAATACGGCCCTGGAGACCTTCCGCGAGCCGATCTCAGACTGAGCGACGGGTTAGGCGCCGGACCTTCGACAGGGACGGCGACCCTGCGTTGTGGTCACGATCATCCCTCCGAAGTGCCGCGGTGGAGGCGACCGCTAGGCTCCGCTTTGCACAAAAGCATGATGTCCGCTGGCCCCATGGTGTGTCGACCGTAGCCATCCGGATACCCGCCCGAGTCGGGTGCTGCGGGCTCGACGACCGGCGACTCGCGCGATCGCTCGTCACGAGAGTGTGGAGATCACCTTTGCCGTCACTAGGTGTTTCAGCCCCAGCAGACCGAGGTCACGTCCATATCCGCTATTCTTGATGCCGCCGAACGGGATGGCGGGGTCTGTTCCGGCACGTTGGTTGATGAATACGCTCCCGACCTCTAGCGCGTGAGCAATTCGCAATGCGCGAGGTCTGCTCGCAGTCCACACGCTGGCACATAGCCCATAGGGCGAATCATTGGTGATTGCGACTGCCATCTCGACGCTATCGATAGGCATCACACTAGCCACTGGGCCGAGTACCTCCTCCCTAAATACAGGCATGTCGGCCGAAACTTCGCTGAGTATAGTTGGTGCGTAAAAGAAGCCGGGCCCGGCGATAGGAGCTCCGCCGCACCTAGTCATCGCCCCGAGCGCCACAGACCTTTCAACCTGCGAGTGGACCGCTTCCCTAAGCGAGCTAGAGGCTAGTGGACCTACATCGGTGCGAGAGTCGCAGGGGTCACCGACACGTAGTTGGGTTACCGCTTCGCCTAGGCGACCGACGAACTTGTCATAAAGACTCTTGTGAACCAAGAAGCGTTTCGCGGCGGCGCAACTCTGGCCGGAGTTGTGGAACCGAGCACGTACAGCTGCCTCCACCGTAGGTGTTAGCGCCGCATCGTCCAGTACGATAAAGGAATCAACTCCGCTGAGTTGAGGAATGCAGGGCTTGAGGTGCTGACCGGCTAGCGATGTGAGCGTCGCGCCTGTTCTGGTCCGGCCGGTAACCGCCACACGCCTAATGCGTGCATCCGCTATTAGGGCTGGCACAGAGTCCTCGGCGACCATGAGCGCTTGGAACAGGCCCGGCGGCAGACCGGCCGACCGGAACGAATCTTGCAGGGCGAGAGTACAGCCGGTTGTGCCGGGTCCGTGCTTGACTACGACCGCGTTCCCAGCGAGAAGTGCCGGCGCACAGGTCCGCACCACCTGCCAGTACGGATAGAAGGGCGGGACAACGCATAAGATAACTCCGCAGGGTCCGAAGTTAACGGACGTGTGCGTGCCCGTCTTACGGATAGATTGGCTCGAGAGAGATCGCGGACCGTGATGTGCAAAGTAGTCGAAGGCATCGGCGCACTTGGCAACCTCGGACATACCGTCCCGAATCGGTTTGCCGACCTCGTGCGCCGTGAGCTGTGCGAGGCGAGGCATTGCGTTTCGCAGCTCGGACGCGATGCGCACCAGCATGGCTGAGCGTAAGCGAAGGGCCGTCGTCCCCCATGACACTTGCGCCATATGCGCTAAGTCGAGGGCTGCATTCAGTTGGTATGGGGTCCAGCACGGATATGCGGCGATTAGCTCACCGGTTGAGGGATCGTGCGAAGTAAGACTGTGTGCTGTTCCAACAGGACTATTGCTGAGAGAAGCCTTCTGCCGTCCCAAACGACTCACCGGTAGGCCGCCCGATCTCCGGACCCTCGATCTGGCTCGGGAGCATCGGCCGGAAGGCTACCGGCGACCACATCGCCGCCCTTGATGACAAAGACGATCCGCGTGGTGATGTCGTGGAAGTCAAATGGGTCGCCAACGACGCCGACCACGTCTGCCGCCTTCCCGAAGTCCAGCGAGCCTACCTCGTCCTGCAGTCCGAGGAGGTTAGCGCCAGACAGAGTCGCTGCCTGGAGGACTTCTGAAGGACTGAGCCCTCCGTACTCTTGCATCAGTTGTAGCTCGCGTAGATTTGAGCCCATAGGGATAGAAACTGCGTCCGTCCCCATGGCCACGGGAACGCCGGCTCGGACAGCCAGTTGAAAGGCCGTACGATGCGCTCGAGAAACGTACACCAACTTACGGTCTAGATCGGTCGCCGGGCCTTGGCGACTAGCCGCTCGCGACTCCTCGAGGCTCACAGTGGCGAGGAGAGTCGGCACAAGCCACACGCCCCGCTGACACATCTGGTCAGCTGTGGCTTGGTCAAGAAACACGCCGTGTTCTATGGAGCGCACCCCGGCCCTAACGGCGTTTCGGATGCCGTCCGTCGCAAGCGCATGAGCCATCACCGGTCGTCCGCATTGACCAGCTTCCGTGACCGCCATTTCGAGTTCGTCGGTTTGAAAATTGGGGTGCCTCGGGTCATCGCCGGGCGACAGGACCCCGCCGGAGCTAGCAACCTTGATGACGTCAGCCCCCGCGCGGATGAGCTCTCGCACCTTTGCTCGCATCGCTTCGGGGCCATCGACGATTCCGTCTGGTCTTGCGGGGTGCGGCAGCGCAGGGCGAAGCTCGTAGCCGGATGGGGTCCGCATGTCCGCGTGGCCACCGGTCTGACTCAGCATCGAAATGGCGATGATCATTCGCGGACCAGAGATGAGCCCAATGTCAACAGCCTCTTTGACCGCGCGGTCGGCCCCGCCCGCGTCACGCACGGTGGTGACCCCCGCCTCGAGCAGACGGCGGAGGTTGTCTGCAGCGACGTAGTAGTCTAGACCAAAGGGCTCTGACAGTTCCCGTACTACGTCTTTGTGCCGGATAGTAACGTGCACGTGGCAGTCGATAAAGCCCGGTAAAAGCGTGAGTCCTGTACAGTCGACCACGTCAGTGTGTTGGGGCGATTCCGGTGATGGGATTATACGCCCGCGCTCGATTGTGAGTGATCCATGTCTGACGGAGCCCGTGGTAGAGTCGAAGATCTGCGCGCCCCGCAGAGTCAGGTGGTGGTCGTGGATCGAAGATGCCATGGGCCCTCCGTGTTGGTGTGGTCAGGCTCCTAGAAGAGTCTCAAAGTTAAGGACCTTCTCCGCAGCTTGGGCGATACAGAGGAGTTTTGCCTCCTGATACCACCCGGTGGTTATTTGCATTCCGACAGGCATATGCTGGTCGTCCGTTCCGCACGGAATCGTCAGGGCGGGTAGCCCCGAGAGGTTTTGTGAGGCGGTGTTGTTCGCCTCGCTCGCTGCCTCCTGGCTGCCAAACTCGGGTTCGTGGTAGGGAGCGATGCATGGGACTGTGAGATTCACGAGAGCGTCAAAGTTCACGAGGAGTTGACGCCAAGCATGCTGGATCCGGTACATGGCGTCGTTGGCCGATAGGTAGAGGAAACCTGGCCCGAAGAGTCCAAGGAGGAGCTGCATACGAGTTCCGTCGGCGTAGTCGCGGGCGCGGCTCTGGAGCCATCGGTAGTGGATGCGAGTTGCTTCTGGGACCACGATTTGCTGGAGCACGGTCGGAGCTGAAGGTAGAGTCGCTAAAGCAACCTCCTCTAAGGTGGCTCCTGCGCCACGTAAAACTGCTAGCGCTCTGTGCCAGATCCGTTCTACGCTCAATGCAGTATCAGTCTCGGATCCCGTGTTCAAGATACCGATGCGAAGTCCCTTCAAATCATGCTGCCCGCGGGGCAGGGCGTAGTCGTGCTTTAAGACGCTGGAGAGCAGGATCGAGACGTCCTGAACAGAACGCCCCAATAGTCCTAGATGATCCGCGGTGTGGGATAGCGGGAAGACACCCGTAGTATCGAGAAGCTTATAGGTTGGTTTGAGGCCGACGATCCCACAATAGGCGGCCGGGATACGAACCGAGCCCCCCGTATCAGTCCCGAATCCACCAAACGCGTCTCCGGCAGCAACCGCGGCAGCGCAGCCACCGCTTGAGCCCCCGGCCGTCCTCTCCAAGTTCCAAGGGTTGTTCGTCTGACCGAAGTGTGGGTTAGGCACACCGTACGCAAATTCTAGAAGATTGGCTTTACCCAATATGACGGCCCCCGCCTTCCGGAGGGCGCTCGCGATTTGCGCATCTTTACGCGCCTTGCGCTTTCGCATAATGACTGACCCGCACGTCGTGATGACTCCCGCGAGGTCAATGTTATCCTTGAGTACGACCGGGATTCCCTCGATCGGACTACGCGGATGGCCTCGTAGCAGCCTCAGCTCTGAAGCCTTCGCCTCGGCGAGGGCCTGGCCATCGAGAATCGTGATCCACGCGTTGAAATGCGATTCGTGGTCATGTATTGAGTCAAGCAGATTGGCCGTGACGGTGACGGGGGAAAGTAGTCGTGCTCGGTAGTGGGATGCGAGCTCGGA
Source organism: Candidatus Dormiibacterota bacterium (assembly GCA_963701235.1). GTDB lineage: Bacteria > Chloroflexota > Dormibacteria > Aeolococcales > Bog-877 > Bog-877. The sequence continues at coordinate 2,330,662 of OY969577.1, read as the reverse complement.
AATCGATAGAGACCCTGGGTGTGTTCCGGGGAGCAGAGTCATGCTTTCCTGACCCTGCTTGCGTCCGCGGACTTCTCGGGTGGCTTGCAAGACGTCTGCCGGGGAGGCATCTGGGATCTGTGGTAGTCGTGGCGGGAAGTCAATGGGCGCACCTGGTTGTGACCGGGAGGCAATTAGGCGCCCTCCCTGGAAGAATGTCGCCAGAGAGGGGCGCAGCTGCGCGGCCTCGGGGCCAGTGATGGGAATACCCAGTAGACGAGCCTGCTGGACGATGCTCTCAACGGACGGCACGTCCCCGCTCCAATCGTAAGACGATCCGGGCATCTCAATCCCCACTTGAGCTTCCGCTCTGGCGATTCTGCCTGAGGCGAGCGACTATCGGTCCCCGGCGGGGTTCGGCAAATGCCTTGCGGCCTCTTGACAGGATCTCCACCGACTAGCGTATAGTATCTCGTATATGGCCGCTGGCTCTGACTCTAAGGGCTGGGCCGAAGCTTCACACCCTGCTTTAGTCAAGATGAGCCGCCGGCTTTGATGGGCGGGGTGGAAGCACGTCACTAGGTACCGTCTTGGCATCCGAGTATAAGTCTCGGATTCGGTGAAGGAGAACCAATGCCAGTAGTGAACATCGAGCTTCCGTCCGGCAGTGACGATGAGACGAAGACGCGGCTCATACGCGAGGTGGCGGTCGTTGTCGCCGACGTGACTGCTTGTTCCGTTTCTGACGTCACAACAATTCTTGATGAGGTACCCCGGGAGAACTGGGGCCGAGGAATCTTGCGCCAGGGGTCCCCTCCTGCAGAGTCAAGCAAGTTGCTCGTGAGAGAAGATCACGCGACCATTTTCCGTTTCGTCTGCCCAGCGGAGGTTGAATCCGCATATCTGGAACTTCGGCGCGATGTGCTTAACCCAGGGATGCGTACAAATGATGGCTTCGTGAGCAGCACCTTGCTCAGGGTAAAGGGATCACCTGGTGAGTACTATGCGATCAACAGTTGGATTTCCAAGGAGGCCGAAGAGGCATTCGTTGCAAGTCCAAAACATGATGAGACGCGTGAGCACGCGATCAAACTGATGCCACAGGGTTTGGAAAAGATCGCGGTGGTGGACGTTGTCCACCTCGACCAACCGCGCCGCGGCTTGTAACGTGATTGTCAACTGCCAATCGGCCGACGGACGAGGGATCCGCGTGACGAACCAGGTGCCTAGAGCCTGTTTCGGGTACCAATGAACCTCAGCGCAACCGTACATCTTGGCCGCTCAGGCCTTCGCGTAAGCAGGTTAGTGCTCGGGACGATGAACTTCGGGCCTCAGACGCCTGAGCCTGACGCGTTCGAGATCATGGACGAAGCAGTGGCCGCCGGGATCAATTGCTTCGACACCGCGAACAGCTACGGTCGGGATGCGGCTGGCGAATTGAAGGGCCGATCCGAAGAGTTCATAGGGAAGTGGCTGCGGTCTGATCATGGCCGCCGTGACAAGGTCGTGCTGGCTACAAAGGTCTTCGCGTCGATGAGCGAGCTTCCAAACGACGGCAGATTGTCGGCGCGCCATATTCGCTCGGCATGCGAGGCGTCGCTACGCCGCCTCCAAACGGATCGCATCGACCTTTATCAAATGCACCACGTTGATCGTGAGACGCCCTGGGAGGAGATCTGGGATGCGATGAGTGTTCTGGTATCCCAGGGTAAGGTGATCTACGTGGGGGCTTCGAATTTCGCCGCCTGGGACCTAGCGGTGGCAGATAGCTCCGCGCGTGCGAATGGTCCTGCGAGATTGGTGAGTCACCAGCCCCATTACAGTCTATTATCGCGCGATGTCGAGCTGGAAGTACTTCCAGCGTGCAGGTATCTCGGCCTAGGTGTTCTTCCGTGGAGCCCGCTTGAAGGCGGGCTTCTGAGCGGGATACTTCACCGACAAGGGTCGGGACGATCGTCGGATCCCGGCCTTAAGGGCAAACTCGCAATTCACCGTGGCAAGATCGAAGCGTTTGAGGCGTTCTGCGGTCTTATGGGACATTCCCCCGGCGCTGTCGCTCTGAGCTGGCTGCTGCACCAGAGCGGGGTCACTGCGCCCGTCATAGGACCCCGGACCGTTGGACAACTCCGGGATTGCGTTAAGGCTTTGGAGGTGACTCTGAGTTCAGTAGATCTCGAGGGACTAGATGCGATCTTCCCTGGCCCAAAACTGGAAGCACCAGACGCGTATGCAACGTAGGGATCGCCGTGTGCAGCGCCAGCGAGGGGAGGGCAGTCAATCAACGCACGCGTGGCCTGTGAGGCAGAGGCGGGTAACGGTCGACCCAAGAGGGAGTGGTGAAAGAGGGTTGGCTGCGCCCATCCCAACATGTGGGTAGACGAATGGGTGCGATTATTGACAACCTTACCGGTGAGTCGCCCAAACTTGAGATTCCTGGTGCGGTGCGCTCTGCCGCTAGGCTAGCGATCGACAGTGGTCTCGCACAACACTACACGCCACGGGCCGGCTTAGATGCGCTGCGAGAGGCCATTGTCGCCCACCTAGAGGACCTGGACCAAGCCCCGCTTCTCCCCGACGAGCTCGCGATGGTGTCTGGTGGCCAGACAGAATCCCTGTTTCTGGCGGTCGAAACGCTCGTAGCCAAAGGCGACTTCGTGATAGCGATCGGAGACGTGCCTGATACGGCGGAGGTAGCTGTTGCGCTAGCTGGAGGCACCCTAAGGCGGATACCACACCACTCAAGTCTCGAGCCAGGTTGTGGTTGGCGGACCTCGGACGCCCCAGAGCCGAATCCCCCCGTATTGCTCATAATTAACAATTCGGGTTCGTCCGGGCCGGTGTGGGGTCTTCAGGCGCTTCAGGAGCTCGCAGCCACTGCGTCGGACATGGACGCTGTGGTCCTAGTGCTTGAGGATGGAATAGAATTAACCGCTGGCTCAGTTGGCCAGATAAGCGCAGCGTCGTGCTCAGCCCTCCGGCTCCGCGCAGTCCGGGTCGGTGGGTTCGTTGCCTGGGGTCTAGACCCATGGAAGATCGGGTACATTGTTGGGCCGGCGCAACTCGTTGCACCGGTTACTAACCTCAAGCAAGGTCTCAGTATTTGTGCTCCTGCTTTGTCTCAATACGCCGCGCTTGCGGCGCTCCGCGAGTGTAGCGAGTGGACGTCGGTTGCCCGAGCTGAGGTTGCGGCGCGCAGAAGTGTCGCAATGCGGGTGCTTGACGGTTCCCTTCTTAGGTTAGAACAGGTCCATGCTGGTTGGACGTGCGTTGGGCGATGCTTGCCAGCTAGAGACAGTCGTTCTCTGATCACTTTTCTGCGGAAACAGGCGAGGGTGCTCGTCGATGACGCAACCCGAACGGTTGGTAGGGGAGGCGTACAGATCACACTATGTCAGCCGGTAGCGATGTTGAGTTCGTCTCTACAGCGGGTGCGAGACTCGCTCGAGCGGCTGTGATCCGAACGTAGCCGTAATGATGAAGTCCGTACCAGCTGCCGTGTCGTTCCGGGTACGCCGCCATTTTGAGGATCCCGCTGTACGAGCCAGGTATGATCTAAACGAGATCGCAGATGGCATGACCGGCGTAATTGCGCTTGGTCGCGGTGATCCCGACCTGCCAACGCCCGCCCACATTCGTAGAGCTGCCAAGGCGGCCGTTGACGCTGTCACACTCGATGGAGCGGATCCAGCCGGCATGCTCGATCTACGCCGCGCAATCTCGGCCAAACTTGCAAATGAAAACGGTATCGAGGTTGATCCGCATACCGAAGTGGTCGTGACGACTGGCGGCCAGGAAGGTCTCTATCTGGCCGTCCAGAGTTTGGTGGGGCCGGGGGACGAGATTATGGTCCCGGATCCGCGCTACACGTCTTACGACTTAGCTATCGCAGTTTCCGGGGCTGCAATGAAGCTGATTCCCACCAGCGCAGAACGCGGATTCGAGCTCCAACCTGCCGACGTGGCAGCTGCGGTAACACCAAGATCCAAGGCCTTACTGCTGATATCACCAAGTAATCCCACTGGCGCTGTGATCCGTGCCGAGAGTATCCGGGCAATCGCAACGATTGCCAAAGAACACGACCTCACGGTGATCGCGGACGAGATCTACGAGAAGCTGCTATATAACGGGGCGCACTGCCTCAGCGTCGCGAGCCTCCCTGGGATGCGCGAACGTACCCTAACACTCAATGGATTCTCGAAGACCTTCTGTATGACGGGTTGGCGAGTAGGGTATATCGCCGGGCCGGCTTCACGACTCGCAAAAATTAGGCGGCTAAAGGCGGCGGTCAGCGCGGCCGCGCCCGTAATCTCGCAGATGGCGGCAGTGGCTGCCTTGACCGGTTCTTTAGGGTTCCTTCGCGAGTATCTTGCGACCTACGACCGACGCAGGCGTGTTCTCATGGACGGGTTTCGGGAGCTTGGGTTTAGCTTCACCGAGCCATCGGGGGCATACTACTTGTTTGTAGACGCGTCGAGCAAGGGGTTCAGTGGACCTGAGTTAGCGGTTAGACTCCTCCGCGACGCGCGGGTGCTTGTCTATCCAGGCACAGGATTCGGTGAACGCTGGCGCGACTACCTCCGACTGTCGTTTATGCAGTCTGAGTCGACACTCTCGGAGGCTATAGAACGGATTCGACAGTGTCTTTGAGGAGTCCACTGTGAAGTCAGGTTTGCAGAAGACTGACGACGATCTTGTCCACACAGTGGGCACGGTTCAGCCGAAGGGCCGCCCACTCCCGCGACCGTTTGCCCCAGAAATGATCCGCGATCAGTTTCCAGCGCTCAGACTACTCAGTGATACAGAAGAGGTAGTGTTTCTAGATGGGCCGGGAGGTACGCAAGTACCGTCTTCGGTGATCGCAGCAATGTCCGATTACATGGCGACGTCTAACGGCCTTGGCGGGTGGCCAAGTCTCACGAGTCAGCGCACAGACGCAATGGTGGCAGAGGCGCGGCAATTCTACGCAGACTTTCTCAAGGCGCCTTCACCGGACGAGATACGCTTTGGACAAAATATGACAGCACTTACCTTCCAGGTGAGCCGGTCGGTGGGCGCAACTCTGCAGCCCGGGGACCGGGTCATCGTTTCACGGCTCGATCACGAGGCGAACGTCTCACCTTGGCAGGCACTCGCGGAGCGAGGCGCCGACGTAAGAGTCGTCGACGTTTCGGGGGAAGGGTGCAGCCTCGACATGTCGGATCTAGCGAGTCAGCTATCGGCGCGGACCAAGGTCGTGGCGATCGGCTATGCGTCCAATGCGATCGGAACGGTCAATCCAGTTCAGAAGATCTGCGATCTCGCCCATCGCGTCGGGGCGATCGCCTACGTGGATGCGGTGCACTATGCCCCGCACGGGTTGATTGATGTCGAATCGCTGGGGTGCGATGCCCTTGTGTGTTCGGCGCATAAGTTCTACGGGCCGCACCTTGGGATTCTGTGGATGCGAGGCGCGCTACTGGAACTGCTTCCGGCGTACAAGGTACGGCCAGCTCCAGACAAGATTGAGATTGGCAGCCAGAACTATGAGGGAATTGCTGGGGCGCTCGCCGCTGGAAGGTATCTTGAACTGATTGGAGTTGAGGTATCCCGCGAGCCGCAGCAGGGCGTGGTTGCAGATCGTCGGGCGCGGTTGTGTACCGCGATGCGCGCGATCGAGGCTTACGAAAGCACCCTTTGTGCGCACCTTTTGAGTCGGCTCCGGCAGATACCCGGGATCGTGGTCCACGGCTTTAGTGAGCGAAGTGATCTCGCCCATCGAACCCCTACGGTGGCGATTACGGTCAAGGATCGCGTACCCCAGGAGCTGGCTGTGCAACTGGCCTCGATGGGCATCTTCGTCTCGGCGGGCGACTTCTACGCCCGGATGCTCATTGAGCGCATGGGCCTAGGGGATAAGGGTGGCGTGCTGAGGATTGGACTCGTGCATTACAACACCGTGGGGGAGGTAGACCGTCTAATCGACGGCATTGACCAGACGTTGAGTGAGTCGTGAGTATTGGCGGGGCGTTGAGCGCTCGAGTCCCTCTATGCCTGATGATTGATAGGTCCCTGCGAGCGGAATCGATCCCATGAAGGTGCGGCGGCTAGGTGCTTCCGGACCTGCTGTGTCGGAGTTGGGTCTAGGATGCAACAACTTCGGGGCAAGGATCTCGAAAGAGGCCTCTCAAAGTGTGGTCCTGGCCGCGCTCGAGCTAGGTGTTACCCTCTTTGACACCGCCGACGTGTACGGCGGCGGCGAGAGTGAGCGTGTGCTCGGCGAGGTTCTACAAGCGCGACGCGCCGGTGTTGTGATCGCGACCAAATTTGGTTGGCCGATGCCAGGTCATGATCCGGATGAGCCACGGGGGAGACCGGAGTACATCGAGCAGGCGGTCGATGGGAGCCTTCGACGGCTAATGGTGGACACGATTGACCTCTACCAGATTCACCAGCCCGATCCCTCGACTCCTATCGCGGAGACACTCGGGTTTCTTGGGGAGTTGGTTCGCCGAGGGAAGATCCGATGGTTCGGGTGCTCTAACTTCGCGGCATGGCAGATAGCCGACATGTGGTGGACGGCCCAGGATGGCGGAATGGTCGCGCCGATCTCAGCGCAGAACGAGTTCAATTTGCTCTCGAGGGGTATTGAAGTTAGGCTGCTCCCGGCGTTGAATCACTATGGAATAGGCCTCCTGCCCTACTATCCACTCGCCCGGGGACTATTGACGGGCAAGTACCGAAGTGGAGAGAAGCCGCCAGCGGGATCGAGATTGGCACGTATAGATGCACCTCCTCGCGCTCTGGACGCACATCGGTTGCGGATGGTGGACGCGATCAGAGGTTTTGCTACGGAGCGACGACTCTCGCTGGTTGCCCTGGCGATCGCAGGATTGCTTCGACATTCTGAAGTGGCGTCGGTAATCAGTGGCGCCACATCTCGAGCTCAGGTTGTTGAGAACGTCGCAGCAGGGCAGGTAGAGGTTGCCGGCGCCGATTGGGAGGCGCTACGGGCACTCATCGACGAGGCGTCTATTGAAGACTAAGGCGCGGACGCTCGGATGACCGGGCTTTCGGGAGTCTATTCCGTGGTTGCCACTCCATTCGACGATCTAGGAAACGTGGATGCAGTTAGTCTGCGTCGACTGGTTCGGGCGACCCGAGCCGCAGGCGTGTCTGGCCTTACGGCTTTAGGAGTTGCTAGCGAGTCGGCGAAATTATCCGAGATCGAGAAGAGTTCCATAGTCTCCACGGTCATTGAAGAGGCCGACCAAGTGGTACCCGTGGTCGTTGGCGTGAGCGCTGAGGCTACCAGGGTAGCGATATCTGCCGCGGTGTCAGCTGAGAGGGCCGGAGCAGCCGCGGTGATGCTGGCACCTCCAACATTTCTAGGCGCAGGTCCGGGATTGACTGCTCACTTCGCAGCTGTCGGCGCGAGCATAGGTCTGCCCGTCGTCCTCCAGGACTTTCCCCCGGCCACGGGAGTCACATTAAGCCCACAGCAGATGGCTCAGGTAGCTTGCGACGTCCCGCAGATCAAAACCATCAAGGTGGAGGGCCTGCCCAGCCCGTACCGCATCAGCAAGCTGCTTCCGTTACTTCCACAAGGTGTCACTGTCATTGGGGGGACGGGAGGGATGTATCTCCTAGATGAGTTAAGGCACGGTGCACGCGGGACCATGACGGGATTCGCCTACCCTGAAGCTTTGGTGGAAATCACCGAGGCTTGGAGTGCAATGCAAACCGACCAAGCCGCACGCACATATTATCGCTATCTCCCGCTCCTCGTCCTCGAAGCGCAACCTGTGGTTGGCCTGGCTGTTCGGAAGGAGCTACTCCGCCTCCGGGGGATCATCTCTTGGGCCGGAGTCCGCGAGCCATCGTTGGGCCTCGACGAAGCGCTAAGGAGTGATATTGGGTCGACCCTCAAGGCAGTCGGGCTCCAATTCACTGCGGCTAACTGACGATGATTCAGAGTCAGCGTCTTCTCGTGATAGGTGACATCGTCCTGCGCGACCATGTCCTGCGAGACGGCTTTCTCCTAGTCGATGGTGACCGAGTCCAGGGGGTCTCAGCCACGGCGCCATCCCACGAACTCGGAACGACTATCCTGGACTGCTCGGGTAAATATGTAGTGGCTGGCCTAGTCGACTCCCATGTACATGCCCAGAGCTCGAGCCACGAGGGCATTCGTCGGGCGTCTCTTGGCGCGGCGGTCGGAGGGGTAACGACCATGATCGATATGCCCTTCGATTCATCGGAGCCAGTGAGATCTGGAGCTCGCTTGCTTGCGAAGGGCAGGGAGGTCGAGGCTCAGTCGATCGTCGATGTCGGCTTGTACGCCACCATCGGAATGGATGGGGATCTTTCGGAGGTCGACGCCCTGGTCGAGCTCGGAGCGTGCGGCTTCAAGGTATCCATGCAGGAGGGTGATCCCACTCGGCTTCCACGCCTTAGCCTGCCACTACTGTATCGGATGTTCGATCACCTGGCTCCGACCGGCGTTCCCATCATTATTCACGCGGAAAACCAGGAGCTCCTGGACTGGTTCCGACGCGAGCAGGTAGTCACAGCCATCGACGCACACGGCCGTAGTCGTCCTCTCGTCACTGAGACCGTGGCGATAGCGGAAGCTCTGGAACTGGCGTTGACTACTGGGGCAAGGGTACATATAGCGCACGTCAGTCATCCCCACGGGTTTGAGCTGATCAGGGCCTTCTCAGAGATGGGGGCGGGAGTTTCCGGAGAGTTGTGCGTGCATTATCTGGTACTAACGGATGAAGACGATGTGGCGAGGCTCGGTCCTCGAGCTAAGGTCAACCCGCCTCTGCGTGACGTTGCCGCGAGGGAGGGCCTGTGGTCCCAACTTCAGAGCGGGTGCGTGGCGACAATTTCAAGCGACCATGCTCCCTGGCCAAGTCCGGCCAAGGAGCGTCCGATGATGGAGGCCTCTCCGGGTGTGCCCGGGCTAGAAACTCTGGTCAGTGTGCTCGTCACTGAGTCCCAGAGGCGAGGTGTGGATCTAGCGGAGATACTGAGCTATGTTACCTGGAGGCCGGCGCGGTTCTTCGGATTGAACAGGAAGGGAAGCCTGGAGCCTGGGAGGGACGCTGACTTCTGTATCTTGGAGTTGGGCGGCAGTATGACAGTCGATAGATCCGCGTCTTACTCAGTCGCGCAGTGGAGTCCCTTCGATGGCCGCGAAGTTTCCGCACGAGTGGTGCAGACTTTCGTGCGGGGCAGGGAAATCGCGAGGGGCGGTAAGGTGACGGTGGAAACTGGTGGGGGCAAGTGGCTGCGCCGTGCCGTCTAGGACGGGTGCCGGTGGCTCTGTAACCTTGGAAGCTGCGACAAGCTAGCGTGGTGCCGCTAGGCGTCATGCCTGTTGCGGGACTCTCTGGTTTCGCGGTACGGCGCTCGACACACTGGCGAGGATCTTGGCAACCCAGCAGCAGAGGGGCAGCGGATTGGGCAGGTTTGACGGGCAAGTCGTGATAGTTACTGGTGGGGGACGAGGGATCGGGCAGGCGGCAGCACTTCGATTCGCGAGCGAGGGCGCCAGTGTCGTCGTCGCCGATGTTGACACGATCTCTGGCACCGAGGTGGCCGCTAGCATACAGCAACTAGGGGCGCGATCGATGGCGGTTAGGTGCGACGTGCAGGACGATTCGAGCGTTACCTCCCTTGTAAAGTCCACGTTGGCAAGGTTCGGGAAGATCAGTGTTCTAGTCAGCAATGCCGGTATAGCTCGCGATGCGGCTCTCGCTGAAACATCTTCTGACGAGTGGGACGCCGTAATACGAGTCAATACAACAGGCGCCTTTCTCTGCGCCCGAGCGGTGGCCCGGAACATGATGGCCAACCGCAGCGGGAAGATCGTCTTCCTCTCATCGGCGTCCGCCAGGGGCCACCGCTGGCAGGCCGGCTACGCGACCTCCAAGGCGGGCCTCCACGGGCTGACCCGAACGCTTGCCTTGGAGCTCGGACCCTTCCAGATAAATGTGAACTGTGTGGCGCCCGGGCACGTGGATACCCCCATGTCGAGGGCGGTGGCCGAGAGGCTTGCCCTGCCGCTCGAGGAGTTCCTGAAGGAAGCGGCGGGGCGAATTCCGCTTGGTCGCGTAGGGCATCCAGAAGATATCGCCGCGGTGATTGCCTTCCTCTGCTCGTCCGATGCGTCCTACGTTAGCGGGCAGGTGCTCTACGTGGACGGAGGACGCCGGGACTGATCGGAAGGGCCCACCGGGCGCCCGGATGGACCGGTCAAGGCCGCCCCATCCCGTCAGTTGCGGCGAGTCTCAGGAAGGAGCAAGGGGAGGGGGCTGTTGGGCCATTGAGGCGACGCAAGATAGCGGGCATCCCAGCCACGGTCCGTACTCCAACGCTACGTTCTCAGAACTCCTGGAGAGGAGCGACCCTGGCCAGCGGAATTGTGGACGGTTTGTGAGAATGCTGTCTGGACTCGCTTCCACACTTATTAGGGGCGGCTCCATCGCGTGTCAGAAACGCTCGTTTGTGAGAACGTCGCTGGCGCGGTTGCCTATTTCGCGACGTTTTCCAGAAGCTGGATCATCAAGCCGATCTTCCGCCGCAGCTCATCGAAAGTGACGATATCGATTTCGCGCTGGTTACTTCGGAACAACTCGAAGCTCTCCCTCCGGGCATGAGTGTTTAGTTCCGACGCGGACCCCACAATCAAAAGTCCTCTCGGGCTCAACGGTCGCTGGGACGCTAAATCCTCTGCGAATAGCGCTGCGTAATTCACCGTGAGACTCTGTCGCGCATGGAGTATCTGCACGAGGCCGCCAGATAGCTCTTCCGAGACATTCACCACATTGTTTCGGTATGTCGCACCGAGTAGCGGTGTGACTGGCGTCTTGATCTCGACGAGTACCACGTTGCCCGCGATCTCGTTCTGGTACAAGAAGTCCTCGGTGTTACCCATCTGGTTCGTGAAGAGCTTACCTCCGACGTAAACCTGTTCTTGCACTAGCATGATCGGCACCGCATATACCTGAGCAACGGCCCAGCCGTTCGTTCGGAGCGTACGCTGCCAATAGCCCTCGTCCGCGTTGCCTTGGTTGTCATCTAGCTCTTGACAAAACCGTTGCAGCCGAGCCAGACCAAGCACCGCATCGAACTGCTGGAGCTGATCGAGGGAGATCCCGTCCAGACGGGCAGCGGCGACGGCCCTCTCATTCCCGGCGATCCAGGCGATGAGACCTTCCAAGAGTGCGGTCGCCAACTCCTCGTCATCTTCGAGGGCTTGTTGGAAGCGACCCTCGTGGAGCGCAAGCGCTCGCAGCGCTCCACTCCGTGGTGCCGGAATGAACTCTCGGATGCCTTGTTCCAGTCCGTGCTGATGAACCAGTTCGTAGTACGTCTCCAAGCCCTCGAACAGCTTCAGCAGCTCCGCCGCCCTTATATCGATCTTGACCCATTCTTCTGCCCTCAACCTCGATAGGGGCAGTTCATTGAAATCTGTCCACTCATCGTTCTGGCGCTTACGCTGAAAGATGAAGCAGCCGTCCATCGGCGCTTCGGGGTTTCCAGGGTTGGCCAAGAGAACGGGGCGAAAGATCCACCGCGTCGTTGTTGTGGTCCGCAGGATTATTGGATCGATGTCCGCGGTCTGGCGTGACGTCGATGAAACTCGAATGGGGTTGTCGGAAACGGGAGGCACTGTGTCGGAGTCGCTCATGTCTCGGATGATACGCGGATCGCAACGAACACCTTCGAGTCAGAGACCCACTAACTCGCGGTGATCTTCGGCTAATCAGTTAAGTCCGAACACGACCGAGGCTTGGGATCCACAAGACCTTCTCCTGATCTGATCTCCTCCTCTTCCTCGCGTTGCCGGTGACTCGTGGCGTCTATCTGTCCGAGAGCTGGCGTCGGGCGCGGTAGGCAAGGACAGGGAGTCTCCGTCACTGCCGTTCGGGACGTGAGCAGCATCCCATTCGATGCGAGGAGGTGACCTCGGAACGGAGTGGTGGACTCGTTGGCTCCTCCGTGTGGGGCCTCTGCTCTGTTGTCACCCTGGCAGAGCTACGTCCTATGAGCTGCAAGCCCTGAAGTGCACTCCGGGCGATGCCCGTCGGGGCCATTCCGCTCGGACTTGCCCTGGCTTGTCGGGTGCATCGCATCAGCACCTACAAAGGAGGGCCAGAAAATGACCACCACAACCGACCGTTCCGAACTCCTCGCTACTCTCAGCGAGGGAATTGCAAAGCTCACGACATCCGATGAATGGCAGCGCTACCTCGACTGCCAAAGCCGCTTCTACCGCTACAGCCCGAACAACGTCATGCTCATCGCCCAGCAGCGACACGAAGCCACGATGATTGCCGGGTTCAACGCCTGGAAGAAGCACGGACGATTCGTCCGCAAGGGAGAGAAGGCCATCTGGATTCTTGCCCCCATGGTCTACAAGGCGTCAGACGACGAGACATCCGAAGAGAACGAGCGAGTGATCCGAGGTTTCAAGTGGGTCCCGGTGTTCGATATCGCCTCCACGGATGGCACAGACCTTCCAACCGTCTGCCAGAGGCTCATAGGCGACGATCCTGCTGGACTCTTCTCCAGACTCGCTGAGTTCGCCCACTCCATCGGCTTCACTGTCGAGGATGCAGAGCTTCCCGGCACTGTCAACGGAGATTGCACTCATGCGCTCCATCGCATCAGGGTCGAGGTCTCCAACTCACCCGCACAGAGGGTGAAGACCCTCGCTCACGAGATCGGACATGCGCTACTCCACGAGGAGTGCGACAACCGAGCGCTTGCCGAGTTGGAAGCTGAGTCCACTGCCTACGTTGTCTGCCAGGCACTCGGGCTCGACACGGGCGACTACTCCTTCGGGTACGTCGCGACCTGGGCCGGTGGTGGTGACCAAGCCATCGCCGGGATCAAGGGATCGTGCGACCGCATCCAGAAGGCTGCATCAGCCATCCTCCGGCCCTTCGAGGCCGGAGAGCAGGAGGAGGCGGCCTGAGTCGCCCCTCCCTCGCTGCTTCTCGCGGTCTTCCGAACGCTTTGGAATCGGCTCATACTCAACGAATGACCCGGCCAAAGGACGACACGGAACCAACCGACGGCGGGTTTGAATACGTTCCCTCTGACGACGACGAGCCGACTAACCCATTAGAGGCCGCGCTCGACGCTTTCAGCCAGCAACAACGCTTATTAGCTAGCTTCGATTTCAGCGCTCTCAGCGCTGCGCAGAGTGCCATGGCCGATATCAGCGCAATACATGCCAATCTTGCGAAGACAGTGTTTTCATCGGTCAACTTTGGGGCCCTTCAAGACGCTACTCGCGCGATTACAACAGCGGCAAGCCTGGCTCCAATAGCTCGAATCGACAACACTTGGTTGGAGCAACTCTCCAAGTCTCTCGACTTCTCGGCGATCACTCGCGCGAACGAACTCATCCTCAACAACGCAGCGTTCTCGGTAGCAAGCCAGATTCAACGCGATACGTTCGCCTCAATCGCAAGGACCCTCAACTATTCGGCACTAACCGAGCAACTTTCTTCGGTTCTCCAGGGGATCGACTGGGGGGTGCTTACTGGTGACCTCGACAATTGGCTACCTGAGAACCTGCGAGAGGGTGATGAGCTGGAGGAGGTTGCCCGACTGGCTCTTGAGGAAGGCTTGCCCCTGGCATGGGTGCCACGAGCCGCCATTGTTCATAGTCTCGTCAAGGCCAAGACGAAGGAAGAACGCCAGCGAATCCTGTCAGAGCACTTTGAGGAGGCCCTTGACGATTGCGAGGCTCTTCTTACCCACATTGCGCACGACTGGGCGGATCAGTGCCGGAGCGCGATTAGCGCCTTACGTCAACCCGGTCTAGAAGCGCCCGCCCAATCCCACGCCGGTAACATCCTCGACAGCATCGTACTGGCCATTCTTGGCGACAAAGGTCGCAAAGAAGCGGCACAGCGCGCGTCCGAGCCCTACGATGACCTCCCCCTTCGAGTCGCGGTTGAGAATCTCGTGCTGCGACCGCTGTTCTTAGGATTTGCTCAATGGCGGCCAGCGCAGGGCGACCCCATTCCCGATCACTTTGCTCGGCACGCTACGGCACACGCTGTAGGGCAGGCAGGAGTTTTCTCGCGTGACAATGCTCTAATAGCCGTGATGCTCGCTACGTCCCTGACGGTACAGTTCTGGCAGGACTCCGATGCACCGCCAGCGCCCGCTCATCCAGCTCCATAGACTTCCTCGCGAGGGTTTCCCTGGAGCCCAGCCCAGACTTGCCGCCCCGCGATCTGTCTCGTGCTGCCCTGGTCAGAGCTGCGCAGCCCCTCCTTGGACGTCATGTGGATCGTCTTCGACCGCCATCCGGTAGCAGACCGGCTCCCATCCGCTTCAAGGCCCAAGGCGTGCTCGCTTCGCTCGGGCCTGTTCCGCTCGGCGCCTGGCCCGTTTATCACCGAGGCATCGATCCACTCAACAGGAGGTGCAGAGATGCGCAGCAACAAGACCAATGGCACGACGAAGGCCCTCACCACGGAGGAGCGCCAGTCTCGGGGAGACTCAGTGAACCAGGTAACCTTCATCGGACGCCTCGTCGCCGCCCCCGAACTTGGGGAGACCGGCTCAGGCAAGCACGTCGCGAACGTCCGTCTCGCGACCAACGGCAAGAGCCATGCAGAGTTCCACAATGTGGTCCTCTGGGGACAACTCGCTGACTTCGCGGCCAGCTGCCTTGGCAAAGGCCGCCTCGTCTACGTCGAGGGTCGGCTCCAGAGCCGTCAGTGGCAGGCCACTGATGGAACCACTCGACGGACCGTCGAGATCATCGCCAACCTGCTTCAGGCGCTCTCCAAGAGCGCCGCGGCCGCACCAGCGGCTTAGCGCCACTTCGTCCCTGGGAGGGTATCTCCTCTCAGGGACGTGGCCAACGTCGAAGAGACGGGCAACTCAGGAGCGGCACCCGCGGCACCAGCTCGCTCTGGGTCCGCCGTCGGCCTCAGTGCTGTCGCCCGAAATAAGGGTTGATTGTGACGCGCACAAATCGCGGAAACTGTTTGCTGTAGAGAACGCAGGTGAGCGGTGGTAGCCCGCGCATGATGCTCGCAAGGTGGTCTGCGTCAGCTCCATTTGTCTTCCCTAGGATCGTGCGCTGAATGTCGCGGACCTGTTCAACGTTTGTCTGGCTGAAATACAGCTTGGTCGCCGTCGAGCCGGCGACAGCTGAAGGAAGGTCCGTTGGAAACTGAGAAGCGATGAGTACCCCTAGACCGAAGGCGCGGCCCTCACGCATCAACGGCTCCAAGAACGGGGATTCGACAAGACGCCATGCCTCGTCTAGCACTGCGAGCTGAGCTAGGTGATGAGACTGCGGCTGGCGGATAAGATAGTTGTACATTGCCATCAAAAAGAACTCTGCAACGGAGTTCTTTACTTCGTCGCCAGGGAGCTGCGCGAGCCGAATGACAGTACTCTGTTCCGCGATCGCTGCGAAGTCCGTGACCTGAGCACCCGAACTGAAAAGCTCCAAGTCGAAGATCGGCGACAGCCGACCAAGCAGGGCCTGGTTCTCCTTGTCTTCTGATAGAGCCTTCTCCACAGCCTCAAAGGGCGGGTACGCCTGGCCGACCTCAGGGGCAAATGATCGGGAAGGAAGCCCAGCCTCTTCGTAGACCGACTTTATCGCCTCACGCAGGCGATACGCCTGCTGGTCGCCCAGTCGATAAACACGCTTGATGATATCTGTGAGCTGATGAAGGTGGTGGGTAGGGTTGACGCGACCGCTCCTTGGATCTACCGACGGTGCCAGGGGGTTGAATGGGAGGCTCTGCACACTCGGGTCGTAAACGCTAAAGCTCTCCGTCTCGGCGTACTCCGGGTCGGAGTAGTCGTCCTTGAAGTCGAGGATTAATGCGGGAATGCCGAACGGCCGGAGTTCGCTGAGCAACGCCTTGGTGACCTGTGTCTTTCCACTACCAGTCTCGCCCGTAATCAATAAGTGAGGATTGGGCAAGCGATCGTCGGGCTGCTGCGGGTCGAACCAAATCTCGCGGAGCTTCCCATATTCGCCTGGCGCGGTACCTAGCAGGGCTCGCGGTCGCTCCGCAGCTCCGGCTGTCGCGACGGATTGCTCGGCGCTCACCACCACCTCTGGACTCGGTCGTTCCGTGCTTTCACCAGATGGTTGAGGTGGCGGTGACTCTGGACCTTCGTCATCTGGCCCCAGTTGCTCCTCCTCCATAGGCGGCTCCGAGTCGTCTTTTATGTCGATTTCGTCCTCTTCCTCTGGTGGTTCCGAGGGAATCAGGACTTCGATCTGGCGCTCGTTTAGCTCAGTCACCTCAACCGGAACCACGAGCCCCTCGTCATGTGCGGCTACCTTCACGTCGCGCAAGGAGGTCGAGTCGACACCCAGCCTGACGTCAATGAGGTGACAGCGCAGATTGGTCTTGACCGACCCGTCGAGCAGACGCTGCAGGCGGTCAGCCCACAGCTTGCGCTCATCCGGGGAGTAGGCGCCCTTGGTCAATTCTCGGTAAAGGTGCTCGCGTAAAACCTCTCGACGCGCCGGGGTGGTGATCAGTTCATCGGCTCGGTCTCCCAAGAAGACCTGTTCGAGTAGCCGCCTCGTCGAGAGCATTTGCTCAATCGCTGGGCCAGTAGCTACACCTTCGACGACTGCATATTCAACTCCCCTCGCCTGGACCGCCTTTACCTCGATGACGCTTACGGTGCAGTGGTCGTTTGTCCAGGTGAAGCCGACAAGGTCGGCCCGCAGCGGATCGTCACTTAGATGGAGCCATCGCCGTGCATCGGCCCCATCCAGGCTTATCAGGAGGCGGGTAGAATCGTCACCACTCTTGCGAAACCAGCGCGCAGCGATCAACGTTCCGAGTAGGCCCTTGATCCGATTGAAGTTGGTCCTTCCGGACGCATCTGGACGAAGATTGAGGATGCCCGCGTCCAGCAGATCGCTCAACTGCTCCAACAGATCGTCTAGGTCCTCATTGCTGATGTATGCGTTGTATTCGCGCACCACATCGCGCAGGGGACGGCGGAACGGAACTGTCGACCGTGCGAAGCCCGCAACGTCGCGCTCACCGTCACGCGCGGTCATGATCCGGAGCGTACCGATGCGCAAATCGCGGTCCACCTGACGATCGGCCACTGCCATCCATGGCACACGGCTTGCGATGCCGTGGAGTTGCTCACGTAGCTGATCTTGTTGATGGACAGCGAGGTAGGATGTACCAACGGGCGCCAACTTCCGCACGAGCTTGTCATAGTCCTCAAATGGCCCACCAGAAGCCGGCTCAAGTTCTACGGTCCTGTGAAACTCCCGGTACGCGATTCGCCGTGGTACCGCTAGGGGCTGGATCGGATGCAGAGCCGCACGCGCAGGATTCATGTGGCCCGTGCTCTGATCGAAGCTGACGACGAGATGGTGAAGGTCCTCATCGGGCGGCTCGAGCTGTTGGCTCGGAAGGTCGCGTACCTCAAAGGTGAAGAGACGGTGCGGGGTGATCGCACGAAAAACTCGGGCGATCCGGTCCTCCTCGTCCTCATCGAGTCGAAGCTCGACGCCGACCTTCGGCTTCGGGTGCCGGTATACCGTCAGGTGAGCGCCGCTCAACTTTCCCTCTTCGGCTAGATCTGCGAGCATGCTGAGATAGGCACCAGCATCGGGAGGATCAATCAGACCCAGCCGGTAGCCGCGCTGCGAGTGAGACTCCAAGGACAACTGCGCTTCTATCAGTGAGCGGACGCTCGCTAGGCCGTCATCACTCACCCCGCCTTCCATCTCGGGACCGAAGTAAGCCAGCGGCCCAAGACGCCCAAGATAAGCGAGACTGATCGCGGCGCTTGTTGCTGTTGTGGGGACGAAGATTGACGTTAGAAAGAAAGGCAGTTGTTCCGCCGCCTGGGTGACCAGCACCCGGTCGCGCTCATTGAGTCGGTCACGCTGGGCATCAACAATCTCGGCGTACCGCGCGTAGTGCCACAAATAGAGCGGATGCGTCGGCGCCGCAATGGCGTAAGTCTGCTCTCCGATGTCAATCACCACTATCTCAAGAAGGAGAAGATGGCCTAGCATCTCGTTGGCATCTTGCCCAAAGCGCTGATTGAGCGTCTCGTAGTTCTCCCGCAGCGTTCGGTTGAGATCCTCATAAGCCCTAATGAAGGTGAGTAGAGCTTGTCGCGTCGGTGGATACGCCGCGACCACGAGTGGCTCGACCGCCAAGGTTCTGCGGAGTGGCAGCACCTCTGCGCGTGCCTCGCGGTAGGCAGTGAAGCGTTCCTGGAGAATCGCCCCGGCATCGTCAATTGCGAGATGTTGGAGCAACTCGCCGATGCGTTCTCCCTCCCAGCGCGCAACGAGGTGTTGGTCGACATCGAATCTGCGCAGTGCACCCTCTAAATCTGGAGCTTCGAGCTTGATTAGGGCACCGTATGTGTCCTCACCGATAACCTTTCTCAGCATGTTGAGCAGATCCAACCTGGCAGTAGCCACCGCTTCGGTGGTGCCATCGGGAAGCCTTATTCGGATAGGCTTGGGGCGCAGCTGCCCTTCGTCCAGGGGCGAGTCAAGTTCTTCCTGTAGTCGATCGACGAGCGTTTCCACGTCTTCGGCCCGGTCCCGATCAACCAGGGCCTCAGCGGCGATTTTCGACGCTTTTTCTGTCGGGTTTCGCTTGGGGCTGTCTGGAGTGGTCTTCTTGGCCCTTGCACGCACCAGGCGATCGGCCGACTGGAATGGCACTGGCCGGCCATCCCCGCCCTCAATACGAGTGCGGTCGAGCTGGCTCAGTGCCTCCTGGAGTTCCTTTCGTACATCGAGGTCGGTCTCGTCCTTGAGCACTTCCATGATCCGGCGCCGGTCCTGGGCGTTGAACATCTGCAGCCGACTGGCCAACTCCCGGTTTCGCTCCAGGCGCCGCCGGACCGCCCCTTCGCTCGGATCGTTAAAGAACTCAGGGTCGGGAAGCAGTCCTAGATGATAAATCTCGCGACTACTAGCATCCAGGAACTCGTGCCCTGTCTTGCCCTCCAACGCCGTGTAATAGTCGATTAGTGGCGCCAGTCCAATACTGTCGTCATTGTCCAGTTGTCGCCACCACCGCGACTGGACCTCACTCTGCCCAGCCTCGCCACCGAGGGCTCGACGCACCAGGATGTTCTTCAGCTCACGCGACGTGATCGCGCTGAAGTCCTCCAGGGAGGACAGCTTAGCCTCATCACCGTGGGCGATAACGACGATCAGCGCCTTGAGTTCACGATCGTTGCGCCAGCGCTCCGCTTGCTCGACCTCAGTCGAGATCAACTCCGTGTCGAAGCCCACCGCCTTTGCCGCTGCCTCGCCACCTTCTCGCAGGTACGCTACACGCAGTTCCATTCCTTCGTTACGAAGTGCGAGCAGGGCACCCAGAAGCCGATTCGGGTCTGGCGCTGGCACATCCCGCACCAGCACTCCAACCGCACCTTTGCGTCGACGAAGGCCCTCTGCGATCAAGTCGGCCAGAACTTCTGCCTGCGTACTTCCCACGTCCACGCTCACAGGTTACCCTCCGGCCGGGTCGTGACCATGGTCCGTCCGTCGGCATATGCCTTGGCATAACCGGACTCAACAAGAAGGTCGCGGAACTTTTCGACGTTGCGCCGCAGGTCCTCTTCGTTGATCGAAACAACCGCCGGCCAGCACTCCTCGTCCCGAAGGTTAGTGTGACGAATGACCGAATCATCCTCCGGTCGACCTACAACTACGCCGAAGTAGTCGCGAAGTCGCTCTAGGAACTCGGGGAACTCCACTGGATAGTCGGGCTCGACCGTGGCCGCGACGAGAGTCTCAAGAAACTCAGCTGTCGCCGTGTAGCGCTTGCGCAGCTTGCCACCACGTCCCTGATTCGACCATGGAGCAAGAAATCCAGCCCGACGACCGAGTTCTACAAGCGCTCCAATCGGTGTCTCACGTCTGCTATCGAGGGCTTCCTCGGCCATGGCTCGCGCGAGAGCGTCGGCGGGATCTGTGCCACCTTCCAAGTACATCCGGTAAGCCGTCCGAATGCGGTCGCTCATCTCGGCTGCTTCGAGTGCAACTTCGATCTGGTTAGCCGTGTTGCCGTATTCTCCGATGACATACTCGTGGAAACGCGATCGGATCACACCCTCGATCGCATCACCTGCTGCCCGTAGCGTCGCGCGACTCGCATCGCCGACGGAGATGACGGTGCCATCGAACAGATCGAATAGAATCGGTGGTTGTGGCGCCGCCGGATCACGCTCTGACCATCGCGACACAGCGTGCACGTGAAGGACAAAGCAGCCGAAGAGCATCAGCCGCCGCAGCGAATTAAGTTTTGATCCCGAATTACGCTCGAACCGAGCCAGGCGGTCATAGGCATCGCGGAGGTTACGCATGGTCGGTGAGATCAGGTGTTGGTTCGACGCCTCGAAGAGGTGGTCACTCTTGGCGATTCGCCCAGTGACTTCGGTGCTGGGCGTCTCCGGCCGGACCTCGCCGAATTCCAGCATCGGAAGAGCAATAGTAGTCCACGGATCGGTCTCCGACTGGAGCAACTCGCGCAAGTAGGTCGCGGCTGCGGTATCGGCGGTCGGTTCAGCAGTCAGCAACCGGGAAAGGAACAAACCCATCCGGTTGTCAGAAGGGTCGCTCGTCACGAAGCGCTCATTGGAAAGCGTAAAGGACTGCTGGTCCGTAAAGACGGCGCCGTCGGCCGCGAGAACATCGAAAGCGAGCGACCGGAGCCGCGTTACCTTGAGAGAATCCGGCTTGTGCCCTCTGTCACTGGCGAACGCTGCCGCGTAGTCTGCCATAACCACATCGTTCGGGTAGCGCTCCTCATCGACGCCGAGCTTCTGCAGACGAACATAGCGGCGCACCAGCCGAGTTATGGCGGTCGTGTCATACGTGCGGCTGGTCAGTGAGCGCGCGAGGCCGTTGGCAACATGAACCGGTTTGATGGAGAAATTGGTAAGCATGAATCCAAATTCCTCGTCGTAGACAGAGTCCAAGAGCTCCTTAGTATCTAGTGGGACCAAAGCTGGTACCTCGCCGGGTTACGCTGGATCGCGAATCTTTCGTCAAGGTCGGTCTCGACGTTACGAATGCGGATGTCCGCGATGGGGGCCTCCCTTTCGACGGAGCCGTGAATCCGGTCAATAAACCGGGTAATCCGTCGTGTCGCGGTCCGAGACCAGCTTGACCTGCCGAGCCCTCGCTCAGCCTCGATCAATGTCAAGAACAACTCGCGATCAATCTCGATTACGGCAATGTCTTTGGTCTCCCAGTTCGCCACGAGAGCAAAGCTCCGCCGGTCGAGCTGCTCGGCGGGCAGCCATGCTTCAACCCACGGGGCTGTCTTCAGAGGTTCGATCCGAAGATTCTGATAGGACAAGGCTTGGAATGAGACGAATGTCGACGGCGCGCGGACATCGTAGCGGTGGCTCTGCCACAGCTGAACATGATCCATTTCGGAGTCCGGGCAATCCGGCTCGAAGAAGCGGTTGAGCGCCAGCACCAACTCACGGACCACGGACGCGGAGGCGCGCTGACCCGATTGAAGCGTCTCTTGAAACTCGTGCTCGTCCCGTGGGACTAGTTCGAGTAGATCCAACCCATTGGCGTGCTCAAAGAAAAATCGACGCTTGATCGCACGATAGGCGCTGTCACGCTCTGCCTCATTCAGGGTCATCGGACCCGGCGGTGGCTTGCCAAGCCAGTCGCGAGGGTCAGTATCGCCTAACCAAAGTCGGCTGTCCCAATCCGGATGGGTCACTTCGGCTGGGTCGAAGACGGCGCGCACCGCACCAAAAAGCGCACCCTCTCCGCCATCAAAGGCGAAGTTCGAATACGAGAATCCGAGCGCATCCTGGCCAGCTCGTACCCGACTGGTCGCGGATTGACCGCCTGTAATCAGGTAAGCGACGAAGCCCACAAGTTGCCGCATCGTGACGTGGCCGGTCCTAGTAGAGACAAGCGCCAGCAGCTTAACAAGCCTCTCGCTAACCTGCTTCTCGCGCAGAGCGTTTCGATTGGCGATCGCGGGATCAGCAGCGCTCATAGCTGTGAAGAAGCGGTCCTGAGTGAGCCGCTCGACAACCCGCTCCACGACGTTCACTGTGAGTAGATTTCGAAGACTGAGATCGATAACGACGACATTGTCTTTGACGTCCTCGGGGCGATGGTCTTCCACGAAGAATCGCGCCGAGGTCACCTGCCGAAGCGCCTCGGTCACCGGCGTGAACTCTCTCGGCGCGGCGAGGCGTTGGAGAACATAGAGCGGCCATTCGTTGATCGCAAGCACGAAGGGTTTGCCATCTTTTCTGCTGGCACTCCACTGGTCCAAGATCTCCTCGTCTGAACAAGCATTGGCATCCGTAATCACCCGTGCGCCATGCGCTTCGAGCTGAGCCCGAATTCGCTCGATCAGATGGGTCTTGCCATCTCCCGGATTGCCAGTGACGATGATCTGCCGGCCGGCCCCGCTCTGCGCGACGATATATTCGTCAACTCCGAGGTCAACGTGGATTGACTCCAACTCCTCGGGACTAAGCCGGTCGGCATAGCTGTTCGCGCTTCGGTAGAGCCGCTCGATGAATGTGTGAGTCCCATCCTCTTCGGGCTGGACGGTCATGGTCAGATCAACACCCTTACCTACTCGCCCAGCTCGGCGTCCGCTGCCCCCGCTACCCATGGTCAGCCGCTCAGTCTCGCGACTTAGGCGAAACTCTTCAAACTCCTCACCGCGTAGCCCCTCCAGTACATCAGGACGAGTGATCCTATTAGCAAGCCAGCGATCACGCCAGTAGTCGATAAGCACTGTGGTACCTTCAGCTCCCGGAGGGAGCAGGTACTGTGGGCGGCTACTCATTCGCAAAACGACATCATCGGTGTTGGCGCAGAGCGACACGCCGTAGATGATTCGGCGTGAGTTGTGGCGTAGGAAGCTACTGGAATCAAGCCCGAGCGCTTCAAGGCCCGCTCGGAGCAATCGGAGCTTAGGACTCGTGCCTTCACCAAAAAGATTGTTTATGTCGCGCCTGTTCGAGCCTGAATGGCGTGCGACGTCGTTGAGGGCTTGAACCGTGTCGGGCGCGAATTGCACCGTCCCGAAACTCTCAGTTCTGGCCACCTTGCGATATGCCAGCGGACCACCAGCGGTGTCCACTTTGAGACGGTTGTACTGGCTTGAGCCATATGCTTCGTAGAGACTCGAAGTCGTCACCAACGCCAGCTTGGCTGGGCGCTTGATGGGGCGGCCTGCCATGGCAGAGGCGATTATGCTCACCCGACCGTTGTATCGCTCTTCAACATCGGCTACTACTTGACGGCTCATCATCAGAAGCGCGACCAGCTTGCCTCCGAGTACCCCGTTGTACGGAGGCACCGCACCGCAGGTGATCAACTCCATAACGTTCGAGGCAAGAGCATCTTGCTTAATTCGACGTAGCGCAGTCTCGATCGCCCGGCGCCCGTCTGCCACGGCCAGCGCCCGCGGCAAGTCGCCACCCCTGTCAGTAAAGTCGAGGTGGCTCAAGGTCGCCAGCGCCCTGTATAAATCGCCGAGAGTTCCAGCTCGCTTCCGTCGGTACAGCGCAGTACACGCTACCTGCTCCCAGTCCACCGAGTCGATGTCGCCGTGGTCGGCGACATTTTGTGCCTCGCGTATCAGAAAGTAGTCCGAGTCGCGCTCGTCACCGGCCGCATCGATCCTGGCGAGACGGGTCGCAGCGCTCCGACGCTCGATCTCCTCAAGGAGTGCAACCGTCTTGGTCGCCTCACCTAAGGGGTCGGGCGGTAACCCAAGATCAGCACAAAATGTTGACTCGATTGCGTCGCGTAGAACCCGAACCAGGTGGGCGGCGACTTCTCGGCGCTTTCGAGCACTGAGGTCTGGTAGACGCCGTTCTAGGCCATTGGCCGACCAGCCAAAGTGATCGTCCCGCTTCGATAAACCGAGGACAGGATTACCAAGTGCAGCTATCCCGATCAATGGTCGCTCAGGAAGGGCGGCGTCGCGGATCAGGTAAAAGAGATTGCGTCCCGGAGTGCTCTGGTAGGGGATCGACCAGAAGTGCCTCGCGTAGCGCCAAACGTCCTGGAGGAGCAGTCCGGTCGCCTCGTCGCGGGCTCCGGGAGAAATCACCTCAAGTTCGGGTGTTATGGCCGCTGGACCCTCGGCTGTCAGCCGGTTGGCCAGTTCGCTTCCACTGGTGAATACACGAGCCACCCCCTTCCGTTCTGCCGATTCGATGAATTGAAGGGTTGGCAACTCTCGGAGTTGTGCCTCGCGCGCAAAGGCGAAGGACCGTCGGATTGACTGCTTGGCCGTTTCGGGGTCGTCAAGCCGGATAGCCGCGCGCCCGGGTGCATCAAGAATGACTCCCTCATCGTCTTCTCGTATCGTCCAGCCTTGGCTGACGAGGTCACGCAGGACGCGCAGAGTGGCACCGTAGCGAATTGTCGGAGCAAGGTCAGGTGCACTCAGCCCGTAGGATTCGAGTGTCCTCTGGCGCTCGTCTAGGTTTGTAATTGCACCATCAAGAATCGCGTAGGATTCCACCGTCCCCATCGCACTCAGTTCTTTGATGAGAGACTGGAGGTCTTGCTGGTAGCCCAGTACGAGGCGTGGCCGGAACCTACGGTAGCGGTCGGTCGATGAGTCCTGAGACTTGGTCCTCGGCTCCTCAAGCGTGGGAGCAGTCATCGATCACTCCTCCACGACTGGCTCTGACCTGGAACTAGCGCCACGCGAACTGGCCCAAGGGGTTGGGTGGTCGAGACCAAAGGTCGAGGTCGTGGAGATGGTTGATTTTGGCGGGTGACGGCGATCGACATACATCGATCATACGTTCGCCGTCGGCCGACCTGCGTCCTCTCGTGGGTGGAGCGGTAGGCGAGGTCTAGCTCACCCGCTGGGATCACCCGAAGATGATCAAGCATCCGACACTGGATTGGAAGCCGAGGCCGCTGTTGCCCTCGCGACCTACCGAGCTGCTTGGGAATCAAACGCCCATAACTGGTTCCCACAGGACCACACCAGGCGGACTGAACCGCCTACTCTGAACTACGAAACTACTGGAGAGCACCAGATGGACGGATGCACGCGGATTCCTAAACCGCGTGTCGCGCGCGTAGAGAAGAACTGCTTCTTAAACTCGCGCGGTCCTGCGTGGATGTCTAATCTCCCCCCTGGGGGCGTCAGCCACCAAGGGAGCCTCCCTCTCGCCTCCCAACCCCACTTCGTAAACACCCCACCTCCGCTCCCTGCCTCCCGCCACGGCCCACCCGCCCCAACCTCGCGCTTGCCGCGAGTGGCTGCGCCACCCGCGGCAAACTCAGGGGGGATGGGCCAACGGGCCCACCCGCCGCAAGCTCAGCCGGGAGATGGGCCACTCGCGGCAAACTCAGGGGGGAGAGGGGCGGCCGAAAGCGGCCAGCTCTTGGGTGAAGGGGCCCGGTTAGCCGCGAGACTCGCCCCGGATGGACCGGCCGCGGCGAATTCAGCCGGGGTATGGATCGGGGCCGGCCGGAAGGGGTGGCCCGGGGTACGGAGGCCCGGGGCAGCCCTAGGGGGTCCCCGATTCCCGGATCGCCTGCTCCCAAGAGCCCAGGAACCGGTCCAGCTCCAAGAGCTGCTCTGGGGAGTAGCCGCGGAGCAGCTCTTGCACCCTTCGCTGCAGGGCCCCGAAGATGGGCTCCGCCCGCTCCCAGAGCCGGGGGGTGAGCTCGACCAGGAGGGTGCGGCGGTCCGAGGCGTGGGGGCGGCGGCGGACGTAGCCCAGCTGGCTGAGGCGGTCGATGGCGACGGTCATGCCGCCGCTGCTCAGCCCCTGGGACCGGCCCAGCTGGGCCAGGCTCTGGGGGCCGGTCTGCGCCAGCAGGTCGAGCAGGCGCAGGTCGGTGCGGTTGACCCCCAGCCCAAGGGCCGCCCGCTGGTCCAGTCCGTCGATCAGGGTGGTGAGCCGGCGCAGGCGCTGGTCCACCGTCACGACCAGGGCCTCCGCAGCCGCCGCTGCCGCCGCTTTTGACATGGCCAGCCGCCTCCTGTATCTTATTCTCTAAGATACTTTCAAGTTGAGGGGATTGTAGCGGATGACCGACCCGGATCGGGCTCTGAGCCGGATCACCGGGCTGCGCCGGCTGGGCATGGTCCTGGTCCTTCTCTGCCTTGTCCAGTACCTGCTGGGGATGCTGCTCAATCTCTACGTGGCCCTGCCTCGCCGGCACCCCGGCAGCAGCGGCTCCGACTACTTCCTGAGAGCCTTCCAGAGCGTGCTCTGGGGGCTCTCCCACGGGAACCTGCTCGCCGCCCATGCGGGCCTGGGACTCCTCATCTTCCTGGCCGCTCTGCGCCTGGTCCTGGCCGCCTTCCGGGCCCCCGGCCAGGGGCTGCGGGCGATCTCGGTCCTGGGGCTGCTGGCGGTGCTGGCGGCCGGCTTCAACGGAGCCTCCTTCCTCAGCTACCACCACGACCTCAGCTCCATGATCATGGCGGCCAGCTTCGCCGTCGCCGTCTTCTGCTTCAGCTGGGTCGTCTTCCGGGCCATCTCGAGGGCCCCCAGGGCCGCCCCCTCCAGCGCCTGAGCCGGATCGCGCCCAGCTCAGCCCGGGCTCGAGCTGGCGTCCTCCTGGTCCCCATCCTGGAGCAGCCCCGCCTGGTAGGCCAGGACCACCGCCTGGACCCGATCCCGAAGGTCCAGCTTCATGAGGATGTGGCCGACGTGGGTCTTGACCGTGGAGGCGCCGAGGTGGAGGCGCTCGGCGATCTCGGAGTTGGCCAGCCCCAGAGCCATCAGCCGCAGCACCACCAGCTCCCGCTCGGTCAGCTCCGCCCAGGGCGGCTCTCGACCGGGATCGGGCCTTGTCCGGGCGGTGTACTGGGCGATCAGGCTCCTGGTGATGGCGGGAGCCAGCAGGGCCTCTCCGGCGGCCACCGTCCTGACCCCGGCCACGATCTGCTCGGGAGGGGCGTCCTTGAGCAGAAAGCCGCTGGCACCGGCCCGCAGGGCCCGGTAGACGTAGTCGTCGTCGTCGAAGGTGGTCAGCACCAGCACCCGGGTGCTCTCCCGGCCAGCCACCTGGGAGGTCGCCTCGATGCCGTCCATGATCGGCATCCGGATGTCCAAGATGGCGACGTCGGGGCGGAGGGTCAGGCAGAGCCTGACCGCCTCCCGGCCGTTGCCGGCGTCGGCGACCACCTCGATGTCCCGCTCCGGCTCGAAGATCAGGCGCAGGCCGGCCCGCATCAGGGGCTGGTCGTCCGCGATCAGGACCCGGATCACAGCTCACCAGTGAGGGGCAGCCGGGCGGAGACCAGCCAGCCGCCGTCGGGGCGGGGACCGGCCTCCGCCGAGCCGCCGAAGGTGGCGGCTCGCTCGCGGATCCCGACCAGGCCCTGACCGCCGCCGTCCGGGGCGGGGCGGGCCAGGCCGTCGTCCAGGACCTGGACCCTGAGCTCTCGGGCCAGGTACTCGAGCTCAACCTCCACCGAGCTGGCCCGGCTGTGTTTGATGGCGTTGGTGAGCGCCTCCTGGACGATCCGGTAGGCGGACAGCTCGATGCCATCCCTGAGCTGCCGCGGCTCGCCCGAGATGCGCAGGCTGACCTCGATGCCGGCGCCCCGGCAGCGCTCCAGCAAGGGCTCCAGGTCGGCCAGCCGGGGCTGGGGCGGCGCCACGCCGTCCCCGGGGGCAGTGCGGGCCAGTCCCAGCAGCCTTCGGATGTCGCTCAGGGCCTCCCGTCCCACCCGCTCGATCTCCCGCAGCGCCTGCTCGGCTGCGCCTGGCTGGGACTCGACGATGCGTCTCGCCCCACCCGCCTGCACCACCATCAGGGTGATGCTGTGGGCGATCACGTCGTGCAGCTCGCGGGAGATCCGAAGCCGCTCCTGGTCGGCGGCCCGGCTCAGCCGGTCGGCCTCTTCCCGCTCCCGGCGCAGGACCCTCTCCTGCAGGTCCTGGAAGCGCAGCCCGCGCTGGCGGAGGTCGTCGCCAAGCACCCAGGCACTGACGAAGAGCCCGTAGTTGAAGGGGATGTCGGAGAGGACCACCTGGTGCTGGTGGGACCAGGTGAGCCCGAAGTTGACCGGCAGCAGCACCGCCACCAGGGCCGCCGCCAGCCAGGCCAGCCGACGGGGAGAGTACTGAGCGACGGTGAAGAGCCCCACCAGCACGGCGAAGGTGACCGGGAAGTCGTTCTGGTAGCCGAAGCCGACGTGGGTCAGGGCGGCCCCGCCCACCACCAGGAACACCGGGAAGGGGTAGCGGCGGCGCCAGGCCAGAGGTAGCGACGCCGCCAGCAGCAGGGCGACCGAGAGCGGGCCCGTCCCCGAACGCGGCGCCGGAGGCAGCCAGAGCAGGAGCAGAGCCGCGGCGGCCACCAGGAGGGCCAGGGCCAGGTCCATCCCCGGGGCGCCGCGGGCGCGCCACCTCCTGAGCGCTTCGGTCACGGCGCGATGGTAGCCCGGGACCCGCTCGAGGCACATCCGCCTGGAGGAGGAGACCGGGTCATTCCGGGGGCGGGGAAAAAATCATCCGTCGGGCGGTCGACAGGCGCTGAGCGGGGGGCAAGACTGGGGACATGACTGATCTCCCATTCGCCACCACCGTCAACCCCAGGCGTCTTCTGGCCGGTCTTGCCGACCGGATCTCCTCCGGCTCGCTGATGCTGATAGGCCTGGCCGGCCTGGGCTTTGCCGGCCACATGCTGGTGGCCTCCAACTACGGCTACTTCCGCGACGAGCTCTACTACATCGCCGCCGGACACCACCTGGCCCTGGGCTATGTCGACTTCCCGCTCCTGATGGCCTTCCTGGCCTGGGGGTTGGGGCTGCTCGCCGGAGACTCCTTGCTTACCCTCCATGTCATCCCCGCCCTGGCCAGCTCGCTGCTGATCCTGGTCACCGGGCTGACCGCCCGGGAATTGGGGGGCTCAAAGCTGGCGCAGGCGCTGGCCGCCAGCGCCAGCCTGGTCTGCCTGACCTTCCTCGCCACTGGGTCGATCTTCTCGATGGACTCGCTCGACGAGCTCTGGTGGACCTTGATCGCCTACCTCCTGGTGCGTCTGCTTCGCCGTTCGACGCCGCGGCTGTGGCTCCTGATCGGGGCCGTGGCCGGGCTGGGCATGCTCACCAAGGTCACCATCCTTTTCTTCCTCGCCGCGCTGGCCCTGGGGCTGCTGGCGACGCCGGCCCGGGCCGAGTTCAAGACCAGGTGGCCCTGGCTGGCCCTGGGGATCGCCGGGGCCGGGCTGGCCCCGTACCTGGTCTGGGAGTTTCAGAACGGCTGGCCCACGCTCACGTACTGGCACAACTATCTGGGGACGCTGGTCAGCCTCTCCCCCCTAAGCTTCGTCGGCCAGCAGGTCTACGTCATGAACCCGCTCACCCTCCCGCTCTGGCTGGGCGGGGAGGTCTGGCTGCTGCGGGGCGGAGCCGGGCCCCGGCTTCGGGCGCTGGGCCTTGCCTTCGCCGTGCTCTTCGTGTGGTTCTGCCTCACTCCCTCCAAGTCCTACTATCTGGCTCCCGCCTACCCCTTCCTCTTCGCCGCCGGTGGGGTTTGGCTGGCGCCCAAGCTCCGCCGCCTGGGAGCCCGCTGGCCGGGGACCCTCTGCCTCGGCCTGATGGCGCTGAGCGGGGCCCTGCTGGCCCCCATCGCCATGCCCATCCTGCCCCCGGCCACCTTCGCCAGCGCCTACGGCTTCCTCGGCACTGACGCCGGAGCCCAGATGGAACAGCATCGCGGCGCGCCGTTGCCTCAGTGGCTGGCCGACCGCTTCGGCTGGGTCTCGCTCAGTCACCGGGTCGCGGGGGCGATCAGGGAGCTGCCCCGCCAGGAGCGTCTGTCCACCTGCATCTTCGCTGCCAACTACGGTGAGGCGGCGGCCCTGGACTTTCTGGGGCGCGGCGAGCATCTACCCCCGGCCATCAGCGGCGACAACAGCTTCTATTTCTGGGGCCCCGGGCACTGCACTGGGCGCTCGGTGATCACCGTAGGGGTGCCGCTGACCCAGGTCTGGCAAAGCTTTGCCTCAGTCAGAGTGCTCGGGCGCTCCCGCTGCGCCTACTGCATGCCGGCTGAGAATGGTGTGCCGATCCTGCTCGCTCGTGACCCCAAGCACTCCATCGCCCAGCTCTGGAAGACCGTCGAGGATCTCAGCTGAGGGTGGGGAGCCGCTCAGGCCAATCCTGGCCCGCGAGGACCCGCGGCCGCCGCGACCGCTGGCTAGCTCGAGCCAACAAGCTCGCAGACATGCTCCCGATCGGACCTCGACGGGTGCATCCGACGGTACTGTGCCGGCGGTGTGCCGACCCTCGCGAAGCCACGGGGGAGATGCGTGAGGAGTCCTAGGTAATTGAGGCGCGGCGTCTGGAGTCGCTCCAGCGGCACCGGTTCACGCCGCCAGCTACTTGCTCGGGCGGGTGGCGAGCCGAGCCGCTGTCTGCCAAACTGACCGCGCCATGGCTAAGGGGCTCCCATGAGCGAGCTACGCCACCCGACGACCACTACCTCCGCGGGGACTCGAATGGTGATGCTCCACGCTGCGGACCTGGGGCCCAGGACCACGCCAGTTCGCAAGTCGTTTCGATAGGTGCGGGAGACTCTGCCGCCCCCCGCCCTGCCGGGACAAGCGGAAATTGACCTCGGAGAGCGGGCCCTCATGGAGGGCGACTGGCAGGCTGCCGCGGAGTTTGCCCGCCGCAGCCTGACGCTCGCCGACGCTGGGGAGGCCCACGTCCTTCTCGCAGTTGCGCTCTGGTGCGGCTCCGACACCAACGCCGCCATCGACGAGATGAAGCTGGCCTACCGGCGCCTTTTGGATACCGGCATGGTCCGGCGCGCCGCCTGGTGCGCCTGCTGGACCGGGGTCGAGGAGGCGCTGACCCATGGCGACCGGGCAGTGGCCAGTGGCTGGTTCGGCCGCGCCGAGCGGCTGCTCGAGGACCTCCCGGAGTGTCCTGAACAGGGGTGGCTGCTGCTCGCCCGCGCCTCGTTCAGCGGCGACTCGCGCCGGCTGGAGGCGGCGGCCCTGGAGGCCGAGGTCATCGCCGATCACCTGGGCAGCCGGGACCTGGAGCTCTCCGCCCACGCCGCCCACGGGCTGGCCCTGGTCCTCCTCGGCCAGGTCAATGCGGGCATGGCCCTGCTGGACGAGACCATGGCCGGGGTCACCGGCGGCGACACCACCGCACCGCTGGTGATCGGTGACTGCTTCTGCGTCACCCTGGCCGCCTGTGAACTGGCCCAGGACTACGCCCGCGCCGAGGAGTGGTGTCGGATCGGGCTGGGGTCTAACGGCAACCGTCCCAACGGCTTTCTCAAAGCCAACTGCCTGGCCAGCTACGGCTGGATCCTGGGGGTGCTGGGGCGCACCCACGAGGGTGAGGCCAAGCTCCGCGACGCCTTGGCGATGTTCAACTCGGGCAGGTGGCGGCTGGGCCACCGGCAGATTCGGGGCAACGTCCTGGTGAAGCTGGCAGACCTGGAGCGGCGCCGGGGGAATCGCCAGGCGGCGAGCAAACTCCTCCTCGACGGCGGTGACTCCGTCGAGGCCATGCGGCTGCGTGCCGAGCTGGCCCTCGACCAGGGCCAGACGACCAGGGCCCTGACTCTGGCCCGGGAGATCGACACCATGACCAGCTCCGAGCACGACACCCGACGCGTCCTCTCCCTGCAGCTGACGGTGCGGGCGGCCGCGGCCGGTGGCGAATCAGCTCTAGCCCAGCGCTGCCTCGATGAGCTTCGCCCCCTGGCCGAGCAAATCGCCACCAGCCCAGCCCGCGCCTGGCTGGCGCTGGCCACAGCCGCGGCCCGCGGCCTGAGCGGCGACACCGAGACGGCGGTGGCCGCCGACCGCGAGGCGGCGCGCCTTTTCGCCGACTGTGGCAGCGGCTTTTGACGCCGCCCAGGCTCGTCTTCACGAGGCCGCGGTCCTGCGCACGGCTGGCCGGGCTGAGGAGGCTGGTCACGCCCTCGAGGCGGCCCGTCGGTTGCTGGCGCAGTCGGAGTTCGGCAGGGACAGCACCCGGCTGACCCGGCGCGAGACCGAGGTCCTCCGCCTCTTGGTTCAAGGGCTCAGCAATCCGGCGATCGCGCGGGAACTGCGGCTTAGCCCGCACACGGTCCACCGCCACGTGGCCTCGGTGCTGCACAAGCTGGAGGTGCCTACCCGGACCGCGGCGGCAGCGGCGGCGGTCCGCCTGGGTCTCAGCTGAATTGGGGATGGCCCGACCGGACCATCCCTCGATAACCGAAGTTGGCCAGATCAGGGGATGCCTTGCGCACCCCCCGCCGCGGATGCTCTCTCCCAACTACGGCAATCTGACCTAGGGAGCTCCCCAATGACCGACGTCACCTCGATCCGTCACTGCGACACCTCGGACATGCGCTTTCCCCATGGGATGTTCCGGACCGCCTTCGGTGAGGCGCCGAGCCTGATCGACGCCACGTCGCCCGGCGACCGGGAGCGGGCGAACCGACTCGGCTCGCTCTATGCGAATGTGCTCGCCTTCCTTAGAGCCCATCACGGCGCCGAGGACGAATTGCTGTGGCCCCTGTTGCGAGTCAGGGCGCCCGAGCACCAGGCGCTGCTCGACCGGATGGAGAACCAGCACCAGGCAGTGGATGAGGTGACGTCAGCCGCGGAGAAGGCGATCGCCGCCTACCAGGCGGATCCCTGCGTGGCACGCGGTCAGGCCTTGGTCGTGGCCCTTCGGCGGTTGAGCATCGAGTTGGACGCTCATTTGGTCGAGGAGGAGCGAGAGATTCTGCCGCTGGCGGCGGTGACCGTCGCCCAGGAGGAATGGGGCCAGATGCCAGGGTGGGCGGCGCAACACTTCCAGGGAGACCGACTCGGGCTCATGGTGGGGCTGCTCTTTGAGCAGATGACACCCGAGGAGGTGGCGGCCACCCTGGGGCACCTGCCTCCGGCGTTCCAGCAGATGTGGCGCGAGTCCGGCGAGCGCGATTACCGAGCCTTCATGGCCGATCTGCGGGGCTAGGCAGCCAGAGCGCCGCGACGATCCTCGCCGGGTGGGTATACCCAGACGTCTCGACCCATCTGGCAGAGCAGGCGGGACTTCAACCATTTGTCGCCGTCAGTGCGGGCGGAGACCGAAAAGGCCTGTCCGAGGGGCGATCAGACTGCGCACAGAGCAGCACGCCTCGCTGACGCAGGAACCGGGATCGCCCAGGAGCCCGTCGGCGCTCGTCAACAGCGACAAGTCCCCTCTTGACGAACGGCGCCACCCAGTCAACCACCTGGGCTGGGGTCTGCCACCGGCAAGGGCTCAGGCGTCCCGGTCCCGGTCCTCCAGGATAAGGTCCGCCGCTGAGGGCAGGCTTCTAGCCCGGGTTGCCTCGAGCGCTGCCCGTGTCTCTTTCGCCCAACCGGCAAGAGAAAGGGGCAAAGGGCGTCCTCTTCGTGCGGCGACCGCCTCCAGTTCTGATCTCGAGATCAGGTGCTGCCGGCCCCGGCGTTCCGAGCTCAGTTCGCCGCCCCGCACCCAGCGCCGCACCGTCTCCCGGTTGCGGCCGACCAGGAGCGCTGCCTCTCTAACCGTGACCACGTCTGCCTCCACTTTCACCCCTCTACTGTCCACCAGGAAAAAGGGTGTTGCAGTCATCCGCGAGGCCGGCCACCACGCGACCCAGCCGGTCGGCTTGAGGCCTGCAATAGCGCTCCCGCACCCGAAGCTAGTACCCATGGAGTGACAAGGCGGTGTGGCGGGCGATGATCTCGAAGTCCGAGTCCTGCTGCAGAACTGGTAGTTGCTCCCGGATCGCGACGGCGGCGATCAGGCAGTCAATGAGGCGGCGCACGGTCTCACCGCTCTGCCGGCAGTGTCGATACATAGAGGCTGCCGTCTCATAGTCCTCGGCGCGACAGTGGCGCATGCTGGCGATGCCCAGTAGGGCGCGAAGCTGGACCAGATGCTCGGGATTACGAGCCCCGGCCAGCACCTCCATGAGCACCGGGTCGGTGATGGCAATCTCGGATTCGAGCAGCCGGTCCACATCGGCACAGGCCCTGGACCCGGTGCCGCGGAGGAACTCCACCCAGGCCGAGGTGTCGATGAGGATCAAGTTGGGCTGAGCCGGCTCTGGCGGAGATCAGGCAGGTCGCCCTCCCAGCCCGACCCCCTCAGCGCTCGCGCCTCTTCTACCGAGATTTCGGCCGCCAGCTGGCGGAGAGCGAAGTTGACCGCGGCGCGTTTACTGGGCAGGTCGTAGCGCCTCATTACCGCGGCGCAGGCCTTCTCGTCCAGGTCAAGGTTGGTGCGAGCCATACACATACCGTACACCACAGTCCAGACTTTGGGTCGGATGGGCGCGCGGGGTGGTCCCGCTGGGCTCTCGTGGTACAGCCATGCCAGCGAGCTCTGCGTCATCATCACGGGCGGGATGAAGGTGGTGACCGTGGACGAGCGGCCCGACCTGACCGAGCCTGGATGGGAGCGGACACAAGATGTCATCCCCGAGTACAACAATCACGGCGAGGTTCTGAGCCGCTACTGGGGCCGGCTGGTTCCAGAGCGCCCCGAGTTCCAATTTCACCTGATTGAGGATGACGACGAGATCCTGGCCCGGGCGCGGTCGCTGCCGCTGCGCTGGGACGGCAGCCTGGAGGACCTCCCGTCCGGGATCGACGGCGCCATCGCCCGCGGTTTCGATGAGGGGGGCGCCAATGTCCTCTGCGCCCTCGTCATCATGATCCCCCGGGATCTCCAGGGCCGCGGTCTCAGCGCCCTGGCCGTCTCGGCCAGGCGCGAGCTGGCCCAGCGTCATGGCCTAGGCGCCCTGATCGCTCCCGTCCGGCCCAGCTGGAAGGACCGTTATCCCCTTGTGGCGATCGAGGAGTACGCGACCTGGAGGCGGCCTGACGGGTCCCTATTCGACCCCTGGATGCGGGTCCACGAGAAGCTCGGGGCCGCCGTCCTGAAGCCTGAACCCAAGTCACTGAAGATCCGCGGCAGCGTCGCCGAGTGGGAGGGGTGGACCGAGATGGCCTTTCCCAAGAGCGGGGAGTACTGGTTCCCCGGTGGACTCACCACCTTGAGGGTGGATCGCGATGCCGACTCTGGTGAGTACTGGGAGCCCAACGTGTGGATGCGCCACTCGGTCTAGCCTCCAGCAGCTCCAGGGCTCCTGGCACCTGGGTGACATCCAACCGCAGTCCCAGATGGGCGGTGCGCTGATGGAATCTGGCGGAGGCCGGCTGGGCCCGCAACCCCTTTCGGACTAGTTGGTTGATCGCCTGGCTCAAACCCAAAGTGTGCTGCCGGCGCAGCTCGGCCACCGCTGCCGCCACATCCGGGTCCAGATTTACCGTCGTCCTCATACAGAAAACCTTGTACGGCCTAGCTCCAGCGCTCCGGGTAGAGATTGAGCGAGGGATCCTGAGGCAGTACCCCCTTGAGATTGGTCTTGTAGACGGTGATCTGGTAGGCGGGGGTGGGCAGGTAGATAACCGGCAGCTGCTTCTGCAGGTAGTTCTCGTAGGTGTACATGGGCGAGAGGCCAGGCTGGGTCAGGGTCGCCTTGATCAGCTTGTCGGCCTGGGCATTGCTGTAGGCGCCGCTGTTGCCCGAGCCGCCGTTCTTGAAGAGCTGCTCGCCACTGGGGTAGGCGTAGTACTCCCAGCCCGAGTCGGCTCCCATCTCCCACTGGCAGCCGGCCCCGGTTGCGGCATCGCAGGAGTAGATGGTGGTGGTGACGGTGCCGAAGGGTTGCTGAACCACGGTCAGGTCAATCCCCGCCTGGGAGGCGCTGGAGCGCAACGCCGCCATCTCGTCGGCGGTCGCCACCGAGCCGGTGGCGAAGAGCAGCTTGAAGGAGAGGTGCTGCCCGCGGCTAATGCCGGCGCCGCACTCCCCGGAGCCGTTGCCCTGCTTCTGGCAGGTGCTGGCCGAGTTGCTGTGGACGGCCCAGCCATGGGAACTGAGCAGCTCCTTGGCGTGGGAGAGGCTGTAGGGATAGGGGTTGGTCCTGGCCTCGGGGGAGACGAAGCTGTTTTGGACCGTGGTCGGGACCGGCCCGTAGGTGGGCTTGGCGTAGCCCTTGTAGATGTTTTTGACGTAGCTGGTCTGGTCGACCAGGGACTGCAGGGCCTGGCGGAAGTAGAGCTGCTTGAATATCGGCCCGACCGTGGGGTTGTCGAAGTTGATGCTGATGTAGTTGAAGTTCCACTCCCACCAGGGGCTGACCGAGTAGCCGTGGGCCTTGAGATATGAGATCTGGGAGGTGTCAGAGGGGGGTAGGTAGCCCACGTCCAGGGAGCCGGTGCGCAAGGCGTCGAACTCGGCGGCGTCGCTGGTGAAGGGCTCTTCCTCGAAGGTCTGGACCTTGCCGGTGCTGGGCCCGGGGTAGCGGGGATTTTTACTGAGCACGGTGTAGCCGGTGGCGGGGGAGTAGGCCTTGAGCATCCAGGGACCGTCGGCGATCTTCCAGAGCGGGTTGCTGCCGTAGCTGGCGACGTCGTGAGACTCGTTGTTGAGGAAGCCGTAGACCGCCTGGGCCCCGGCGCTGGTGAGGTCGTAGTCGCCGACCGGGCCCGAGGCCGAGGTCTTGTCCCAGACGTGCTGGGGAAGGGGGAAGATCTGGCTCATCTCGTTCTCGAAGAGCCAGTCGGTGTTGTACTTGGCGTTGAAGGTGATGCTGAACGAGCTGGAGTTGGGGTAGGTCAGCGAGGAGATGATGTCGGGCCAGGCCCCCGGGACATAGACGCCCCAGTCCGCCTTGTTGGCCATCAAGAGGTTCATCCAGAACTCGATGTCGCGCGACGTCACCGGCTGGCCGTCCGACCAGACCCAGTGCTTGAGGGTGACCGTGGCCACCGTGTCCCCGGCCGAGTTCACCGAGAACTTGGGGTAGTCGGCCAGGCTCTCACTGGCGCTGTAGGCGGTGGTGCCGTTCTGGCCGAACCAGTAGAGGGGACGGTAGATGATCCACTCGAACTGGTCCTCGTTGACCAGGGTGAAGAACTGGGCGCTGACCAGAGGGAATATGTAGGTGGGGAAGTTATTGGGCTGCATGGCGAAGGTCGCCGTCGCGATGCTCGTGCTCTTGGCAACCGTGCGCGCCGGTGTGGCGCTGCCGCCATAGCCGGCTAGGGCCAAGGCCACAACCAGCAGCGAGACGGCGCCGGCAATTAGCGCCCGGATCGAGATCCCTACCCTAGCCATCTTTGGCTTCCCTCCCCCGACTTGTGTCATGTGGCGCTAGTCCCGAGGTCGCCGACCGCCTTGATCCTAACCCGCAGCGCGGGGTTGGTCATGTACGCCATCGGGATCTCCTCGATCTCGACGATCTCGACTTTGCCCGGATCGGCACCGGCCAGTATCGCCTGCTCCCGCGCCTCCTCTGAGGCCTTGCGGAGTGCCTCCTCCCTGCCGCCCGGGCCAATCTGGGCGATGCGATCCACCTGGCCGCTGACCTTGGCTATGGTCGCTCCGATGGCATTGGCCACGTCGAAGTGCTCCGGCCGATGGATCTCGCTGACGCCTGGCAGGCTCTCCGGTAACAGCACGCTACCGCCACCAACAGCGATCAGAAGGCAATCGGCCCTCGAGGTCTTGACTCGATCGATGGCATCCGCCAGGCGCTGATCCGACAAGGCCAGCGCCCGGCCTGCCAGCGGCTGGAATGAGGCTGGTATGGGATGGGTGCCGAGATCGGCTCTGCCGGCAGAGACCGCGGCGTCGGTGAGGGTCGTTGTGGTGCCGCCGAAGGCCAGCGCCTGCTGCTGGATCCGGTAGCCGACGCTCTGCGGGCCCAGATCCAGGTCGTCCCCCTTCTGGTGGACGACGGTGCCGCCCCCGATCGCGAGCGTGACTAGGTCGGGCATGCGGAAGTTGGTCCGGACCCCGCCCACCTCGACCCCCTGCGATGACTGGCGGGGAAACCCGCCCACCAGGACGCCCACATCGCTGGAGGTCCCCCCGACGTCGAGCACGACCGCGTCTTTTGACCCGGTCAGGAACCCCGCCCCCCTGATGCTGTTGGCAGGCCCGCTGCCGATGGTCAGCACCGGGTACTGGGCGGCGTAGTCCAGGGCCATCAGGGTGCCGTCGTTCTGAGCGAAGAACGTGACCGGGTCCAATCCCCGTGACCGCAGCGAGGTCCGCACCGCCTCGGTCACCGCCCGGGCGACCCCGATCAGGGCAGCATTTAGAACGGTGGCGTTCTCGCGCTCGAGCAGACCCAACGAGCCGACCAGGTGGCTCAGCGAAACCTGGATCGGACCAAGCTCGCGCCTGACCACCTCCTCAGCCTCCAGCTCATGTCGGGGCGAGACCGGCGAGAAGACGCAGGTGATGGCAACCGCGTCGGCCTTGGAGCCAACCTCGCCCAGGAACCGAGCCAGCGCCGGACCATCGAAGGGGGCGATGTCGCGGCCGTCAAACTCGATCCCCCCGCCGACGATGGTCTCGCCCACCGAGACCACCTGCCTTAGATCCTCGGGCCAGCCGAAGAGCGGGCGCACGGCGTGGGTCGCCGGGCTGCCGATCCGGACGACCGCGACTCGGCCCAACTGTCGGCGCTCGAGGATGGCGTTGGTAGCGTGGGTGGTGCCGAGCATGGCGTGGGTTATTCGTTGAGGTTCAACTCCAGGCGCCTGGAGCACGGCGGCGATGGCGGCGTCGATGCCACCGGTTACATCAGGCGTCCCGGGCACCTTGGCCTTGGCCAGGAGCTGGTCGTCCCGGTCCATCACCACAGCGTCAGTGTTGGTGCCGCCGACATCGATGCCCAGGCGGAGGTCAATCGCGGGCACGGGCCAGCTCTTCCACGGGCCGGTAGTCGAAGTCGTACCCGAAGGGGCGTGGTCCGGCCAGGGCCAGTCCCGGGGCGGTGCGCCAGGCGGGGGCGCAGGCGAAGCCGATCACGGTGACCCGCTGACCGTAACGAAGGCGCTCGGTAGGGACCGAGTCGGCCGTCTCCGAGTCCAACACCGTGATCAGGTCTGGGACCGAGCAGAGCACGCGAGCTCCCTCCAATGCGACCAGGTTCTCGTTTTGGATCTCAATGCGAATGACACGGTCGCGGTCCGGGCCTAGCCCCTCCACCAGCGCCGAGCCTCGGACGAATCCCTGGGTGGTCCGGCGCTCGACATCGACCACCTTGCCCACGATCAGCTTGAACGCCGGCAGCGCCTCGATCAGCGTCGCCACCGGGTCCTCGGCCGCCTGGCCGATCAAACTCCCGATCCGGATCGCCAAGGACACCGAGTCCAGAACCACGGCGGATCTGGCCTGGCCGGCGGTGAGGGTGTACTCAGTGGAGGCCGATGAGCCCCCGAAAACCACCGTGGCCGCCCGCCCCAGCCGCTCCAGCCAGAAGCCGTCCTGAGCGTGGAATTCCACCAGGTTGCCGCGCTCGTCGGTCATGACTCCCGGTGTCGGGGAGATGCCGGCCAGCTCCAGAGTTGACTGCTGAAGCTCTGGGAAAGCCCGGCCGATGCAGTCGGCGTCCACCACAGGGAGCCTGAGCCGAGTCGCCCAGACCACCGGTATCAAACCATTGGAACCGCCAATCTCGGAGGGCATCAGCGCTGCGACTGGACGCTGCCAGATGGCCTCCAGCCGGTCGCGCAGGCGGCCGCCCTCGTCGCCGTTGTCGATCTTCTCGATGCCGACCGTGGGAGCCCCGACTGATCCGCAGGGCATGATCAAGGCCTCGTCGTCCAGCTCGTCGAGGCCGATCAGTGGGACCGGCCCGTAGTCCCCGACAGCCTGCAGCACCATCATCAGACCTACCGACGGGTCGCCTCCTCCGCCCGTGCCCAGCACCCCGCACCCGCGAGCCAGAAGGGGCAGCGTCGCCTGATCAAGCAGCCGTCTCATCAGTCCCAAGATAGTGGTGGCCGGGTGGAGGGCACCACCTGGCCCCGTGATGAGGGTGCTCGATCGTCTCGCTAGACCAAACTTCTGGAGAACCGGAACTGGAGATAGTGTCCAATGTCTATATCGGTGCTCGACATGTCGATGTCCCTCGACGGGTACATCGCAGGTCCCAATGACGAGCCGGCCAACCCCGGCGGAGACCAATTCATGCGGCTGCATGATTGGTACGGGTTCGGTCCTAACGGTCCCGACACGTCGGACCTGAAATCCATCCAGCAACCGGGGATGGGCCAGCATTTTATTGACGAAGTCAACGCCACCGGAGCGGTCCTAGCAGGACGCCGCACCGTGGAGCAGGTCGATCACTGGAAGGGTGATCATCACGGGGTCCCGATCTTCGTACCCAGTCACCGGCCGCCCGGCCCGTCCGTCGCAAACTATCCGTTGGTCACCTATGTTGCCGATGGGATTGCCAGCGCGATGGCACAGGCGAAAGCGGCTGCAGGCGACCGGAACGTGTTGGTGCACGGCGCGTACACGGCGCAACGGGCACTCGAGGCTGGTGTACTTGACGAGTTGCAACTACACCAGATACCTGTGCTATTTGGGAGTGGTCGGCGTCTGTTCGACGTGCTGCCATCGCGTATCGAGTTGGAGATAGTGCAAGTGATCGACACGCCTGAGGCCACCCACATCCGGTTCCGCGTCATTCGCTGATCCCGATGCCCGCCTAGATTCTACGTTGCCGAGCTGGGAGCTACTCACCTTGGTATCGGAACGATCATTGGCAGCGGCAGTCCCCTCCCTGGGGCCGTTTCAGCGCGCTGCTTTCTTCACCAATGCGGCGATCTTGGCCTCGTCGGCGGGAGTGAACTTGGTCAGAGCGAATTCGGTCGGCCACATGGTGCCTGCGTCCAGCTTCGCCTTGTCGCTGAAGCCCAGCGTCGAATACCGCGTATTGAACTTCCCCGCGTTCTTGAAAAACAGACGACACTGCCGTCCTTGCTGTAGGAGGGCATTCCGTACCAGGTTTTCGCCGCCAGTGCTGGCGCGGTGGCTTTGATGAGGGCGTGGAGCTTCTTGGCCATGGAGCGAGCCGGTTCCTCCATCTTGGCGATCGCCGCCAGTGCTTCAGCCTCCCCGTCCGCCTTGGCCGCTTCCGCTTTCAGTTCGCGGGCACGCTCGCGCATCGCGGCTTTTTCGTCGGCGCTGAATCCCTGGGATGCTCTGCCGATGGGGCCGGTGCGCTTCCCCGATATCGACTTGGTCTTGGTTGCGGCTTTCGTCGGCGTCATGGCTTCGCCCTCCTGTCCGAGAGTTGATGGGCCAGTGGGTGATTCTATGGAACGGTGCCGTGGTTGGTTCTCCCAGAGTTGCTCCCGATAGTCGGAACGAGCTGGGCGGGTATGGGGCATCCTCGGGAGCCGGTAGGGATGGCAAATTGACGACGGCCTACCCCACGGACTCCGTCCACGGGACATCCGCCTTGTGGGGGAAGCGGAGCTGGAACGAGATGACAGGAGCCTGCTCTTCGCCATCGAGCTGTTCAGCAGTGCGGCCAACCAGGACAGCAGCAAGAGCGAGTACCGAGGGGTACTGCGCTCCCTGCTCCGTCACTGCGAGCGCGAAGGGGTCGAGTGCTGCTCAGAGCTTCGCTTTCCTCATCTCTACTCGTACCAAGCCTCGATCGCTTATCTGGCGCCGACCACCCGTCACCACCGCCTCCTGCTGATCCGCCAATTCCTGCGTTTCCTGGAGGGCTGCGGCTGGTGTGAACCAGGGCTGGACAAGGCGATCCGCTTGCAGCCGCTGCCGCCTCACCATCCCCAGCCGGCCCTCTCCTTGGAGGACCAGATGCGATTGATCTCGGCGGCTTCGAGCCGACGGACCAGGCTGCTGGTCTCCCTGATGCTGGCCACCGGGGCGCGGCCGGGCGAGCTGCTCCGTTGTGACCTCGGTTCCGTCAAGGACGGGCAGCTCCAGCTCAGGGGCAAGACCGGCGAGCGGTGGATCCCCCTGCCGTCCTCTCTGCGCCAGGAGTTGGAGGCGGAGATCGCCCAGCGGCTCGAGGAGGGGCTGCAGGCACCACTTTTTCGATCACGCCAGGGCCGACTGAGTCGACGGCGCTTCCGTGAGCTCCTAGACGATTGCTCTCAGCGCGCGGGAATCCCCAAGACCAGCCCCCACCAACTCCGCCATGCCGCCTGCGCCAGGTGGCTGCGTGCTGGGGTGCCGCTCCTCCTCGTGTCCAAGGCCCTCGGGCACGCCCGCCCCAGCACGACCCTTGACCACTACGCCTCCCTGATCTCCAAGGACTTGGAGGAGGGGCTCTCACTTGACCCGCTGGAGGAGGCCCTGTCAAAAGGCCCGAGCGTGGTGGCCGAGACCGATTCAGCGATGCCCACCCAGACCCGGTCTGACCCCGTGGCATCGGGGTAAACCCGCACCGGTGTGATGTATAATCTGGTGTATATGAAGCGTACCAATATCTACCTGGAGGAGAGCCAGGCGGCCACCCTGCGTCAGCTGTCTGAGAGGGCGGGCGTCTCCCGGGCCGAGCTGGTGCGCCGTTTGATCGACCAGGGCCTGGGAGACGTGGCCCCTGACCTCGAGTCCGATCTCCGCGCCATCTCCGAATCCTTTGCAGTCCTTGCCGGCGGGTCGCGATGGTGGCGAGGTCGGGATGCGCGTGGCCGTCATTTGGATCGGGTTCGGGGACAGTGATTCTGGTCGACAGCGATGTCCTGATTGCCCACCTCCGCGGGGTAGCGGAGGCGAGGGACTGGCTATTGCAGGCCAGACGCGAGCAGGGGAGGCTCAGCGCCAGCGTCGTGAGCGTCGCTGAGGTGGCCGGCGGAACGCGAATTCAGGAGCGCAGACAGGTGACCCGGCTCTTGGCCAGTCTCCAGGTGTGGCCGGTCGATGAGAGGGTTGCCTGGGGAGCCGCCGAGCTGATGCAAGCCCACCGACGCTCACATTCAGGGATCGGCCTGGGTGATTATCTGGTCGCGGCCACGGCACTGAGCGAGGGACTGGAGCTGGCTACCCTTAACGTCCGCCACTTCCCAATGTTCGCTGGACTCCGGCCACCCTTCTGAGTCGATTTGGTTCCAAGCCCCTAGGCTCAACAGAGCCTAGGGGCAGCAAGACTGGCCACGACAAGGTGAGGCTAGTCGGATGGAAGTAGGAACCGATTAGGCCAAGGCTCACCTCATGACGCTGCTCCGGGAGGTCGAGCCAGGAAATCGGTTCACCATCACCAAGCACGGCGCGCCGATCGCTGTCTTGGCGCCGATCGGTCATGACCACTATCCAGACGTCGACCACGCGATCGCCGAGTTGCGGCGCTTTCCCCATGGAGTCACTCTGGGCGAGGTCCGTCTGCAGGAGTTAATCGTCGGGGGTCGGCGCTGACCTTGGGTCGAGCGGACCGGACCGACCGTTTACGAGGCCTAAGACCTAGCCTCGCAACTCTGGCCGGGTAGCGTGGGCGACCTCACATGAGCGCTGCCGTCAAGCCGGAATAGCCGCCGCAGTCGAACTCTGTTCCCAGCCCTGGCAAAGTCGGCGGACCCGGTCCTCGATGACCCCGGGAGCTTTCGGACGAGCCCCGCGAAACCTGACCGCGGCTAGGTTGCGGGCATATCCTGGAAGCGACCGGTAGCCGAAGAGCAGGAGGGGAGACTTGCGGGTCTTGATCTCAGT
Source organism: Candidatus Dormiibacterota bacterium (assembly GCA_963701235.1). Taxonomy (GTDB): domain Bacteria; phylum Chloroflexota; class Dormibacteria; order Aeolococcales; family Bog-877; genus Bog-877. Next base: position 2,287,166 of record OY969577.1, on the reverse strand, counting down.
GGACATGGAGGGGATCGCCGGGGTGGCGGTTCCTGACGACGTTTCCCCAGGCACCTCCGACTACGAACGGGGACGTCACCTGATGACCAGAGAGGCCAACGCCGCCGTGCGAGGGGCACTCTTCCACCAGCCCGACGCCGAGGTAGTGGTGGCGGACTCCCACGGACCCTTCACCAATCTCATCCCCGAGGTGCTGGATCAGAGGGCCAAGCTGGTGCGAGGAAGGCCGCGACCGCTGGGCATGGTGACCGGCCTGAAGGGCAGCTCGGCGGCGATTTTCATCGGCTACCACGGCAAGGTGGGAACCCAGACCTCGGTGCTGTCCCACACCATCTCCGGAGTCGCCATCGCCGACGTCCGCTGCCAGGGCAGGTCCCTCGGGGAGACCGGTCTCAATGCGGCCCTGGCCGGGCACCTGGGGATCCCGGTCGTGCTCGTGGCTGGCGACGACACCGTCTCCAAGGAGGCCAAGGAGGTGATACAGGGAGTCACCACCGTCATCGTCAAGGCGGCCCTGGGAGCCCGAGCCGCCGAGTCGCTCCATCCCGATGAGGCCTGCCGCCTGATCGAGGAGGCCGTGCCCAAGGCGCTAGAGCAGCGCGATCAGGTGCAGAGTCTGAGGTTCGAGGGCGCGGTGGAATTGGAGGTGGCCTTTCACCGCGAGGCCATGTGCGAGCCCGGCCTGCTCATCCCCGGGGTGAGGCGGGTGGACGGGGCGACACTTGCCTATCGGGCCGAAGACTTCCGGGTTGCTTACGAGGTGATCAGGCTGATGGCGGTTCTGGCGGGAACGGTCTAGCCAGTCGCTGATCGAGGAGGGTGGCACAGGCCAGGACAGCTTCCAGGTGGGGGACTGGGACCTTGAGCAGCTCGGCGATCTCGACCACAGCCCCCAGGGTCGCCCCCAGCTCGAGTCGGCGGCCCGCCTCCAGATCCTGGAGCATGGAGGTCTTGTGGGCACCGACGCGGGAGGCCGCGGCAACACGGCGATCGATGTCCAAAGCGGTCTCGATTCCGAGCCTCCGACCTATCTCCTCGACCTCCTCCATCATCGTCCGGACCAACGCTAGCCCTCTCGAGGAGGAGGTGATGTCGATGAGGGTGGCGCCGGAGAGCGCCGAGATGGGGTTGAGGCTGGCGTTGCCCAGCAGCTTGAGCCAGATTTCGGCCCGGATCCTCTTCTGGACCGGAGCCTTGAAGCCGGCCCTTCTCAGTGCCGCCGACACCTCGGCTGTCCTAACCGAGGTAAGGCCGTTTGGCTCTCCCAGACTGATTCGAGTGCCTTCGACGTGCTCCAGGACCCCGAAGTCAACCATCCTGACCGCGGGGTAGACGACGCTGGCGATGACCCGCTCCAGGCCGATGTTGCAGGCGATCAGGCCGCCCGGGTCCACCGACTCCAGACGGGTCCCCTCCAGCGAGCCTCCGAAGTCCTCGAAGAACCACCAGGGGACCCCGTTTTGAGCTCCGACCAAACTGGCCTGCTCTCCCAGCTCCCCTCCCAACCGCTCAGCTAGAGGGGGAAGGCTGTGGGCCTTCACGGTGACGAAGACCACGTCGGCTGATCGGATTGCGGCCAGGTCGTCGGTGCACTCGGGATGGACGGTGAAACTACCTCCCAGGCCGGTGACCCGCAGCCCGTCGGCCCGCATCGCCGCTAGGTGCGAGCCCCGGGCGATCAGGGTGACGTCCTCTCCCGCACGGGCCAGGTGGGCACCCAGGAGGCCGCCGATGGCCCCCGCCCCGAGGACCACGAACTTCACCGGCTCAACTCCGCACGAAAGTGTCGGCCACTAACCGACGCTGGACTTTGCCGGTGGCGGTTCTGGGGATCGAATCCACGATGTAGAGCTGGCTCGGCACCTTGAACTCGGCCAGGTGGCGGCGGCAGTGGGCGAGCAACTCCTGTCGCTCCGCCGCTGCCCTAAGGACCACGGCCGCTGCCACCACCTCTCCCCAGTCGGGATCAGGCTGGGCGAAGCAGACCGCCTCCGCGACTGCGGGATGGGACTCGAGGACGGCGTCGACCTCGGCTGGTGCGATCTTCTCGCCGCCCCGATTGATCAACTCCTTGAGCCGCCCTGAGAGGGTGAGGTAGCCGTTCTGGTCCTGTACCCCGAGGTCACCCGTCCGGAACCAACCCCCGGTGAATGCGGCGGCATTGGCCGCCGGGTTGGACTCATAGCCATCGATGACGTTGGGGCCTCGGATGACCACCTCCCCGGCAGAGCCGGGCGGTAGCAGTTCCCCGTCCTCGGCCATGGTCGCGATCTCCACCCCGGTGCCGGGTCCCACCGAGCCTGGCTGCCGCCGCCCGGGTGGAAGCGGGTTCGAGGTCATCTGGTGGCTGGCCTCGGTCATGCCGTAGGCGTCCAGCACGGGGACGCCAAAGCACGATTCCATCTCCTCCATCTGGCTGGGGGTGAGCGCCGAGCTGCAGGAGCGGACGAACCGCAACCGCTCTGTCCCGGATTGTTTGCCGGAGCCGCGGCGCTTCAGGAAGATGCGGTGAGGGGTAGGGGAGGCGCTGAACCAAGTGGGCTGGTGTGCCCTCACCAGGGGCCAGAACTGCAGCGGGCTGAATTTGCGGGGTGCGATGACTGTGCCCCCGGCAGCAAGCGCCGAGAGCGCCGATGCGACCAGGCCATGGACATGGAACAGGGGCATGACGCAGAGGGAGACGTCCTCCTCATCGAGCCGGTAATGGGTGGTGATGTTGCTCACGGACGCAGCCAGGTGGCGCTGTCGGAGTGGCACCCGCTTGGGCCGGCCGGTGGTGCCGCTGGTATGCAGGACCAGCGCCACGTCCTCCGCTCTAGAGGGCCGCACCGGGCGGGCTCCGAGGCGGGGTTTTTGGCCTTCGAGGCGCAGGCTGCCCCTGGCGTCGATCTCGGCCTCGATCACCGTCGTGCCCTGGGGAAGTGCGCGCCTGGCCGCGGCGCCCTGCCCAGGAGGCAGGAGCAGGACCCGGGCTTGAGTGTCCTTCAGGTAGAAGCGGAACTCGTCCTCCTTGTAGGCGGGATTGAGGGGGCAGGCGGTGGCTCCGAAGGCTGCTGCCAAGAAGAGGACTATGGCTTCGGCGCCGTTCGGAAGTGCCATCGCCACCCGATCGTGAGCCCCCACACCCAGCGATGCCAGGGCTTCCGCACCCTCGGTCACCAGCTGGCGCAGGCGCCCGTGACTAAGCGTCGGACCCTCGGGCACCACCACCGCGGCGTGGTCGTCGGGGCCTTGCCGCAATAGATCCGTGAGTGTCCCAGCCACCACAGAATTGTCCGCCTCAAGGTGTCGCCCAAGCCGCCCCGCCGGCGATGGCACTCAGACGTGGGATGTCCGCCACGGTAAGGCTCGGTCTAGCAGCAGCTGTTGCGGGGAGGTGTGTCCGCGGTTGAACGTCTTGCCAGGTCGACCGCCCAGCGATCTCGGGACACCAACCGCAGGGCGCTCTTGTCCCTCATGGTCGGACAGAATCGCCGAACTTTTAGGGGCGGTCAGAATCGCTGAGCCACAACATCCGTGCCGGCCGCCACTTGACGGAGGGTCGCCACAGGAGTACGGTCCACGTTTCGCTGCGCTGCGGTGGTGGGGCGGCCAGACACCACCCCCCATGCGGATGTGATCGGCGGATGTGACCGTAAGTTGAGTAAGGGGTTACCGCCATATGAGGCTGGCGACAATCAGGACTGCTTCCGGACCCAGGCTGCACGTCCGTGGTCGTTCAGGGTACGTCGATGCGGCCGGCGAGACCGGAAACGTGGAGCTTGGTACCCTCTCCGGCGCATTCCGGTCCGGGCTCCCGGCTTGGGATTCCTTGCGAGCGTTGCAGGCGCGCGACGGCCGTCAGGTTGAGGAGTCGGATTTCCAGCCGGCTGCTCCGGCACCTGCCCGCATCCTCTGTCTAGGCGTCAACTACAGCGAGCACGCCCGGGAGACTGGCCGCGACGTGCCTACCTGGCCCGAGTGCTTCGTCCGGGGCGCCCCCAGCGTGACCGGGCCCTATGCCGACCTTGTCCGTCCCGCACTCACAGAACGTTTTGACTACGAGGGCGAGCTGGGGATCGTGATTGGCCGCGGCGGCCGCTACATCCCTCCTGAGCGCGCTCTCGAGGCGATAGCTGGATTCGTCGTCTGCAACGATGCCTCAGCCCGGGACTGGCAAAGGGCGGGTACCCAGTGGACCCCCGGAAAGAACTTTGACGGCACTATGCCGCTGGGACCGGAAATAGTCACCGTCGACGAAGTCGACGTGGCCGATGTCCTGCTCACCACCACGGTGAACGGCGAGGTCAGGCAGTCGGCCCGGACCTCGCAGATGCTGGTTGACATTCCCCACGCCATCGAGTTCTTCTCGGCCTTCACCACCCTTCAGCCTGGGGATGTCATCGCCACCGGAACCCCTGGGGGGGTGGGAATAGGTCACCAGCCGCCCCTGTGGCTGGTAGCCGGAGACGTGGTCGAGGTCACGGTCGAGGGGGTCGGCACCATCCGCAACCGGGTGGTGGACGAGAACCCGGAACAGGTTTCACGGAGTTGGCTTCCGGTTGCGTCGTCGAGCCGGAGCCTCTAGCGCAGGCAGCGGCTTCATAGGGAGGAGGGCTTCCATGCGGTGGATCCGACAGCGACCTAACAGCCATCGGTCGGCCAGCGCGCACGATAGCGCCGGGGTGGAACGTGTCCCTCCGGATAAGGTGCGCCGGTTGTCCGCCGCCGCCGTGGCCCTGGCGCTTGGGGTGGCGGCTGCCGTCAGCAGCGCTGCCCTGGCCTCGGCCCCGGTAGCCGCCTCCAGCGGACCTCTGGTGATCGCCGACCTCGCGCCCTTCACCGGTCCGGACGCGGCCCTCGGTGGTTACTACGACGCCTCCTGTCTGGCGGCGACCAAGGTCATGAACGCAGATGGTGGAGTGCTCGGCCAACAGCTGAGCTGCGCAACCTTCGACACCCGGGGCGACCCGGCGGACGCGGTTCCGGCAACCAACCAGATGTTCGCGACCGAACCCAACCTGGCGATGGTCATCGGCTGCACCTCGGATGAGGCGGCTTCAGTGGTTCCCATCATCAACTCCAAGAAGATGGTGATGTTCTGCATGACCGGTCAGTCGGAATTTGACCACGTTCACTATCCTTACTTCTTCCGGCTGGTTCCCCCCGACCTGGCCGAGTCCTACGCCATGGTCGCCATCGCCAAATACACCAAGCACTACAAGAAGATCGCGCTGGCGTTTGGCAACGACATCGGCTCCCAGACCTTCGTCAACCCCGCGATCGCGGCCATCAGAAAGGCCGGACTGAAGCTCTCCGCCAACGTCACCCTGGACCTCAGTGCCAACACCTTCCGCACCGAGGCGGAGACGGTCGTTCAGAGCCATCCCGATGTGATCCTCACCGAAGCACTGGGTGCGGCTGACGCCACCTTCCTCTCCGAGGTGAAGCAGCTCAATGGCGGGAAGATGATTCCGGTGATCGGTACCTCGGCCACCATCGACCCCTCCTGGTTCTCGTCGGTGGGAGCGGCGATCGGAAAGTCGACGCTCGCCAAGGACTACGTGGCGGACAACTTGGTCACAGCCAGCTCGGGCCCCGAATACACGCCGTTCTACGACGCCATGCACGCTGTGGCTTCCGAGGTCACCAGTGATGACTCGGGCAGCCTCGCCACCCTGCTCTCTGGGCCTGGAGCCGTCCATCTCTTCGATGGTATGAACCTGGCAGCGCTGGCCATGATCATGGCCAAGAGCACCAATCCCAGCATCTACAAGGCCGACATTCTCAAGATCGGTGATGGGGTGAAGGGGGCGGTGACGGTGTACAGCTTTGCCCAGGGTAAGGCTGAGCTAGCCAAGGGTAAGGCCATCCGCTACATCGGCCCCGGTGGTCCGACCAGCTTTGACAGCTTCCATGACTCGCCGGGAATTTTCCAGATCGATGCGTACAAGACAAGCGGTGCGGTCATCGTGGCTGGCGGGATCACCACCGCCCACTACCGAGCGGTCCAGTAGCCCAAGCTCCAACATGAAGCCGACCGGGTGGGACGCAGGTCGCCCCACCCGGTTCCCTGCCTGGTAGGAATCCCCTTGTCCTCATGAGCCTTTTCTTAGCCTCGATCGGATTCGGGATCGTCACCGCCTCGGTACTGGCCATCTCCGCGGTGGGCTTCACCGTGCAGTTCGGGGTCACCAATGTGCTCAATCTGGCCTACGCCTCGGTGATGGTCGCGTCTGCCTACGTTGCCTACCTGATCAATCAGGCGGGTCAATCGGTGTGGCTGGCGATGGTGGTGGCGGCGGTTGCCGGCGCGGTCATCTCACTGGTGATCAACAAATACATCTACGCGCCTTTCCAACGCCGCGGCACCCCGCCCACCGCCGTAGTCATCGTCTCCCTCGGAATCCTGCTCATCATTGAATTCACCGTTCAGGCGGTGGAGGGACCCGCCAACGTCTCCTACACCATGAGCCAGGGTGCAACCTTTACCTTCGGTGGCCTAATTCTGACCGTGGTGCAACTGGTGATCATCGGCCTCAGCGTCTTATTCATGGTCGGGCTTCATCTGCTACTGCGCTACACCCGTTTCGGCAAGGCCATGCGCGCAACCGCAGCCGACCGTACGCTGGCCCGGAACTGCGGCATCCGTACCGATCGGATTGTGACCCTGGCCTGCCTCATAACCGGCGGTCTGTGCGGCGTCGCTGGCACGGTTTTTGCCATCAATTCAGGGAGTTTTGGGGCCACCAGCGCTGACCTCTTCCTGGTCCTCATCCTCGCTGCCGTGTTTCTCGGAGGACCTGGTCAGCCCTACGGAGCGATGTTGGGGGCGCTGGTCATTGGGATCGCGACCGAGGTTAGTGCGGTGTTCATCACCTCGGACTACAAGTACGTGACGGCCTTCGTCATCCTCCTCGTGATCCTGGCGGTGCGACCGCGGGGGCTCTTCAACCTCGGGGCGATCGGCTGACGCGGTGCTCATTCGTTCCGTGTCGGCGCGGGGCGGGGGCGGCCGATCTCCGGCGAGCGCTCAGCTGCGCGCCCTATGAGTCAGTCCACGCTCTTCTACCTGGCCAACCTCCTGGTCTATGGCGGCGTAGATGCGATCGCTTGTCTTGGTCTCTCGATGCAGTTCGGGGTGTCCGGAATCAGCAATTTCGGATACATCATCTTTCAGGCCGCCGGGGCTTACACGGCGGCGGTACTGGCGCTTCCGCCTGACAGCGCCAACGGCGGGTTCCAAACCTACATCGGAGGGCTGGGGCTGCCATTCCCGATTCCCTGGATTGGGGCCGCGCTTGCCGGGGGACTGGTGGCACTACCGTTCATCCTTTTGGTCGGTCGGCGACTCACCGGTCAGGTTGCAGCCATCGGACTATTGGTCACTGCGGTGATGGCCAACCTCTTGGTGAACAACTTCGTACCCCTCTTCAACGGCGCGGCCGGGCTTTCGGTGGTACCGCAGCCACTGCATAACCTGATCAATCCGCAGAGTCAGACCTACGAGTGGGGATACGGCGTTGTGGCAGCCCTACTCGCGGTGGCCACCTACTTCCTCTTCCGCCGCATCACCGAATCCCCTTACGGTCGCAGCCTTCGGGCCATGCGCGACAACAGTCTGGTCGCCAACGCTCTTGGCAAAGATCTGCTGACCATGCGCACCGCCATGCTGGTGTTGGGCGGCATGGCCGCCGGCCTCTCGGGCGGAGTCTTGGTCGGCTTCATCACCCTGTGGTCCCCTGGTGCCTGGGGCTACGCCGAAACCATCGTGCTGTTCGCGGCGGTGATCATCGGGGGGCTGGGCAACCACAAGGGCGCGATCTTGGGCGCTCTGCTGGTACCACTCGGCTTCGAGGAGGCAACCCGGTTCATCCCGTCGTCCCTGGGGCCCCCCGGGATGATCCCGGCCTTTCAGTGGGTGGCCATCGGGTTGCTCATCGTGGCATTCCTCTGGTTCCGTCCTCAGGGTATCGTCCCGGAGCAGCGGCGGCGAATCTACGCCAAGGCCCAGGCGGCGGGGCTGGAAGGCACCGGCGGTCGACCGTCCGTTGGTTCCAGTCCTGGCCACAGGTCCCCTGAGGCCAGGACTGGCGATCACCGAGGGCCGATTCTCTCGACTGAGCGGGTCGGGGTCAATTTCGGCGGCCTGCAGGCGGTCGCCGATGTGAGCATCAGCCTCGCCCGGGGACGGCTCACGGGATTGATAGGCCCCAATGGAGCGGGTAAGTCGACTCTCCTCTCCGCCCTGGCCGGCACCGTCAGGGCCAGCGAGGGCAGGATTCTGTACCAGGGGCGGGACGTGACCGGCAGGCCTGCCTACCTGCGGGCCCGATCCGGGTTGGTGCGTACCTTCCAGCTGGCAAGCGAGTTCAAGCGGCTCACCGTGGTCGAGAACCTGCTCGCGGCGGTACTGGACCAGCCGGGCGATAACTTCTGGGGCTCCCTGCGCGGCCGTGGCTATTGGGGCAAGGCTGAGTTGGCGGCAATAGCTGAGGCCAAAGATCTGATGGAGCAGTTCGGCCTCATCGACCATGCCGACACCTACGCAGGTGACCTCTCCGGGGGACAGCGCCGCCTGGTCGAGATCATGCGCGCCTTGATGACCAGGCCCCGGCTGCTGCTCCTGGACGAACCCATGGCCGGCATTCACCCCACCTTGGCTCGGAAGATCGGCCTCAGCCTGCAGTCCCTCTGCGCTCAGGGCATGACCATCCTCCTGGTGGAGCACGAGTTGGCATTCATGGATGAGTTCTGCGACCCGGTGATCGTGATGGCCGAGGGACGGGTCCTGGCCGAAGGATCGATGTCCCAACTAAGGGGCCAGGCCGAGGTGGTCGAGGCCTACCTTGTCGGCTGAGACCAGGCCGGGCGCGCCCCGACCAATCGGGGCAGCGCTGGCGACCGAATTGCTATCGGCTGGCTACGGTGGTCGACCCATCGTCCAGGAGCTCTCGATTCGGGTCGACCCCGGCCAGGTGGTATCGGTTGTGGGGCCCAACGGATCAGGGAAGAGCACATTGCTCAAGGCGCTGGTGGGCGTGATCCAGGTGCTCTCCGGCAAGGTATTCCTGGACCAATCCGAGGTGACCGGATGGACCCCGGACGCCGCCGCCCGTGCCGGGGTCGGCTATGTCCCCCAGGTGGACGACGTCTTCGCTCCGCTGACAGTGCGTGAGAACCTGGAGATGGGCGGCTACCTCCTGCCGAGCCGGGAGGTCCCGGATCGCATCGACCACGTCCTCGACGTGTTTCCCCAGCTGGCTCGCATGCAGTCTCAGAGGGCAGGCCGGCTCTCCGGCGGCGAGCGCAAGATGCTGGCCATGGGCCGCGTCCTCATGCTGCAGCCCCGGATCTTCATCCTCGACGAGCCCACCGCGAACTTAGCGCCTGCCCTAGCGCAGGCGCTGCTCGACGAGCACATCCGCGCACTGAGCCGAACTGGGTCCTCGGTGCTGGTAGTGGAGCAGCGGGCGCGAGCGGTGTTAGCGATCTCGGATCGGACCTACGTCATGACCGGTGGCCGGTGCCAGATGGAGGGCAAGCCGGCCGATCTGATTGCCAGTCCCGACTTCGTCGCCACCTTCCTGGGCGGAGCCAAGCGCCCTCTGCAATGATGTCGTCGAGTTCCGGCCATTGCCGATTGAGGTCAAGAAATACCGTCGTCGCCAACCAGGCGAGACGCTTGCTGGCACCGCTAAAGCGCGGAACCCAGCCTCTCGTGGCGATCGAGGACAAACCTGTCGGTCTACGAGCAATCAAACACCGTCTGACCGATCCTGCGCGGAGCTAATGGGGCGCCTCCCTCTGCGAGCACGTGCTGCCTCGACGCAGTGCGACACACTTGGCCGCAAGCCAGTCAAGCTGTTGCCGAATCCGAGGGAAGGAGAGTGAACCGACCACCGCTGAGTGGCAGCAGAGCGCGGAAATGTCGCTCGTCGAAGGTTAGGATCCGGTGCGTCGCGAAGCGGTCGGCCACGACGACCACACTGAGGTCCGCCAAGCCCACGTTGAGATCGTCGTAGCGTCGCTCCAGAGAGGCGACCACACCATATTCCTCCGCTTCCAGGCAGGCCACAGTGAATCGGCCGGCCGCCAAGTCGTCCAGAAAGGCCAACCGGGCAGCACGGCCAAGCCGGCGTCCGAGAAGGTAGTCGACCTCAGCGCAGACGGCCGACGGGATGACGAGCTCCCCGGGTTCCTCCCGCAACAACGCCTCGATCCGAGGCATCATCGGATCTCGCCGGTCGGCAACGGCAACCAGCGGCACCGTGTCGAGAACGAGGGTCAAGAGCCGAAACCGGCGAGAAGTTCGTCCTCGGACAGTTCAGCTACCGAATCTCCAGGGCCCTCGGCGATACCGATGAGTGTCAAGTTCCGGTCCCCAGGCCGCTGGGGCTCGTAGATCTTGATGGCGCGGCGGATAACCTCTGCCTGGGACGTCTGCTCCCGTCGAGCCAAGCTTGCGAGTCGAGCGACCTCGTCGGCGCTCAGGTAGACGCTGGTTTTCTTCATCAATGTAGGGTAGCACGTAGGGCACTATCTGAAGGGGATAGCCTGCGAGGCGACGATTGGCTATCGCCCCACTTCCGCCCGTTGCACCGGCAGCGTCGGGTGCTGCTCACCGCCGACCAGCGCCAGGCCGTCACGAAGGACGATCGAATTGGCGTGAATGGCGGGAACTCGGGCGCCGGGTGTGATGAACCCGACGAGATTGAGTGGATCTGCTGCCGACAGCCGGACGATCTCGCCCGGCAAGTCGCGCCGGCGCACCGACCGCAGCAGGTCGATCGCTTCGGGAAGGGCGTACTGCTCCCCGGAGAAGCCGCTGACGAAGCGGCCACCGCGCGCGGTGCCGCGGGCCTCCATTCGCCGCAGGGCCCAGATCACATCTCGCCACGGCACGCTGAAGTTCTCCCGTGCCAGCAGGTCGTGGAAGACCACTCCCCAGCGCACCAGGAGCTGCTCCGCGACCGCCTCGGCCAGCTCCTCGCGATCGGCCACCGTCCCCAAGTCCGGTACCAGGACCCAGCGTCCCTCGCCACCAAGCAAGCCAGTTGCGCCCCGCCGCATGCCGCGCCTGCGCAGATGATCGCCACTGCGGCGGGAACCCAGGAGGAGGGTCCTGGCCGCGGAGAATCCGTCGGCGGTCACCAGCCCTCGGGCCACACCATCCCAGAGCCCCGCCTCGACCTCGGACGGTAGGCGACGGGTCAGGTGGGCGATGTCGCTGCTGAAGAGGGCACCGTGCTCCCGGAGGGCGGCGACGACCTCGCCGCTCACTCCTCCCGCGGGTCTCACGGGAGCTTCATCGCCCCGCACCGACTGCAGCAACCAGGGCAGGTCGGCGCGCATCACCATGGTGATGGGTGTGACTCGCGAGGGATAGCCGCTGCCGCGGCTGGCGGACTCTCCCTCGCCGCCGTCCCGCACCCGTAGCCGGGCCCAGGCCACCTCTCCGGAGAGGCAGAGCTCATCCAGCCAGCCGGGTTGATATGCCTTCACCCGCCGGGCCAGGATTTCTCGTTCCCAGCTGGCCACAGGGATCTCGAATCCCTGCAGTTGCGCGACCGTGGCTGCCACCCCGGCGCGCCCCTGACGCTGGGTCTCCGGGGCCACCCGCTGCCATTGCAGGAGAAAGCGCATGAAGTCCTGCGCCGAGACCGGCTCAATCTCGCGCCGAAGTCGCTGTTGGGTGTAGCCGTGGATGCGCACCAGGAGGCGGCGGGAGCACCATTGCTCGCCCGCTATCGAGGGATCGAAGCTGCCCCGGATCGCGAAACCCTCGCCCTCCAGGCGAGCCAGGGCGATCCGGACCAGGACCGCGTCCAGTGTCGTCCGGCCAACGATCTCCTCGGTGGTCACGGGGCCGACCAGGTCGAGGTGACCACGGAGGACGTCGGCGGCGATCGAATCTTGGTCCACCACCTCATGCTCGAACGACTCCTCGGGGGGTCGAGCATCTGGCCGGAAGCTGACTCCGGGCAGAAGCAATCCGACCCGCTCCCGTTGCTCGACTGCGCACCACAGGGGTCCAGCGGGACTGAGCACGCTGGTGGCGCGGCCCGCTTCCACCAGAGTGGCGAACCACTCTTGCCAGGAGGGCTCGGGCCGGCTCACCACCAAGGACAGCAGCAGGTCGTGGAGCTCGTCGGGGTCCCGAGGATCCGCTGCTGCCTCCTCGCGCACCCGTGCGATGGACTCAGGATCGAGCGCCGCCAGGTCGTGCGGGTCCACCGGCAGTCCACGTCGGAGTGAGACCGCGCGGCTGCGCCGCTCCTCTAAGGGCGCGTCATCGAGAAATGTGTAGGGGTGACCGTTGATGATTTCGTGGGCCAGAACCGATGGTTCGCTGGTGTCGCGGCAGGTTACTCGGACCTTGCCACCCTCAATGGATTCCACCAACTCGCGTAGCCCATCTACGTCCATGACCTCGTGCAGACAGTCGAACATGGTCTGCCGCACCAGGGGATGGTCAGGAATCTGGATGGGACCGGTTGGGTTTTCGTTCTGACACGCCACCAACGCCGGAAACACGGCCGCCATGATGTCGTCCGCCTCCATTCGCTGAATCGGCGGGGGATTCCGGCGTCCCCCCTTGAATCGAAGCACCAGCAGTGATCGGTTGAGGTTCCAGCGCCAACGCACGGCAAACATCGGCGCCAGCAGCGCCGCCTTGGTCAGAACGTCTTCGACCGATCGGGATGACAGAAACCGTGGCACATCGGCGAGGGGGAAGCTGTGCTGCGGGCCTAGCGACAGCAGCACCGCGTCATCGCTGGCGGCTGCCTGAAGCTCGAAATCGAAAGTTGCGCAGAAGCGCTTGCGCAGCGACAAGCCCAAGGCACGATTGAGTCGCGCTCCGAAGGGAGCATGCACCACCACCTGCATGCCTCCCGACTCATCGAAGAAACGCTCGAGAATGATGTGGTTTCTGGTGGGCAGATGCCCCAGGGCACTGCGTCCCGCGGCCAGGTACTGGACGGTCAGCGCCGCCGCTTCGTTATCGACCCCACACTGGCTCTGCACGAACGCAACCGCTCCGTCGGCGTTGCCCTCCTCCAGCATTCCCTCAATGCGGGAACGAAGGTCGGACACTTCCTCCGAGAGTTCTCTGGTGCGGCCCGGAGCCTCCCCCAACCAGAACGGCACCGACGGCGGCGCTCCCTGGGCGTCCACCACCCGCACTGTGCCATTGGCCACTTGGGTGATGCGCCAAGAGGTGCTGCCCAGCAGGAAGATGTCGCCCGCCATGGACTCGATGGCCCAGTCCTCATTGACGGTACCGACCAGGGAGTCATCGGGGGCCGCTAGAACCCGGTAGTCCCCGCTCTCGGGTATGGCGCCGCCCGACGTCAGCGCCGCCAGTCGGGCACCTCGCCGACCCCGGAGCTGGTGGTTGACGCGGTCCCGGTGCAGATAGGCTCCCGGCCGCCCGCGCCCGGTGGGGACGCCGTCCGCGAGCAGCTCGACGATCTCGTCGAACTGAGCCCGAGGCAGCTCTGAGAAGGGCGCGGCTTTTCGCACCAGGCCGAACAGGTCGTCCTCGGCCCAACTCTCCGCCGCGCACTCGGCGACGATCTGTTGGGCCAGGATGTCCAGCGGCGCGATGGGCGGGCGGACCGCGTCCAGGCGGCCGGCCCGCACCCCGGCCAGGAGTGCGCAGCATTCAACCAGCTCGTCTCTGGTGGTGGGATAGAGATAGGCCTTGGGCGTGCCGCCTCGGGAGTGTCCCGAACGCCCTACCCGCTGCAGGAAGGTGGCCAGACTCCGGGGCGAGGCCAGCTGGCAGACCAGATCCACCGGTCCGATGTCGATGCCGAGCTCCAGGGACGCGGTGGCCACCAATGCTTTCAGCTCGCCTGCACGCAGCTTGTTCTCGACGGTGGCGCGGCGCTCCTTGGAAAGACTGCCGTGGTGGGCGGCGACGGCGCTATCGCCGAGGCGCTCCGCCAGCTGGTGAGCAACTCGTTCGGACATCCGCCGGGTATTGACGAAGATCAGGGTGGTGTGGTGCGTGACCACGTGGCCGGCGATCCGCTCGATCATGTCGGCCATCTGCTCCTGGGAGGCGACCGCGCTGAGTTCCTCTTCCGGCAGCTCAATGCTGAGATCCAGCTGTCGCTGGTGCCCCACGTCCACCACGGCACAGTGGGGCGTCCCCTCGGGGCCATCCCGTTCCGGCCCGGCTCCGACCAGAAGGCGGGCAATGGTCTCGATCGGGTGTTGGGTGGCGGAGAGCCCGATCCGCTGCGGGCTCCCGGCGCAGACGTGCTCCAGCCGTTCCAGGGTCAGGGTCAGGTGGGCACCGCGCTTGTCCCGGGCCAGGGCATGAATCTCGTCGACGATGACCGTGCGAACCCCGCGCAGCATCTGTCGTGAGCGCTCGGCGGTCAGTAGCAGGTAAAGGGATTCCGGGGTGGTCACCAGGAGGTTTGGCGGTTGCTTGAGCATGGCGACCCGTGCCGAGGCTGGGGTGTCGCCGGTGCGCACCTGGGTGGTGAGGCGGGGCGGCTCGATCCCCATTTCTCCCGAGATCGCGGCAATTTCACGGAGCGGTATCTCCAGGTTCTGGTGGATGTCGACCGCCAGCGCCTTGAGCGGGGAGACGTAGACGACCTGGGTGCCGGTGAGATCCTCGCCCCGCTCCGCGGCTCGGTACAAGCCGTCGATGGCGATGAGGAATCCAGCCAGGGTCTTACCCGAGCCGGTGGGAGCCGCGATCAGGGTGTGCTCGCCGGCAGCTATGTGGGGCCAGCCGGAAGCCTGCGCCGGAGTTGGCCCCTCCACAAACCGGCGTTGAAACCAGGTCTCTACGGCCGGATGGAATTCCCTCATCGCCCCCGCTACCGTACCACCACGCCGTACGGATGTTCCAGGGTCACAATCAACACGCAAAGGCTCCGCGAGAGGTGAGGTAGACGGCGCCGGGACAACTCGTCGAGCTTCCTGGAGGTCAGATGGTCGACGGTATAGTGCCAGCGATTTGATAGGCACCTTTTCTGACCGCTACCTGGCTGAGCTCAAGGGCCAGCCCCAGGCCTTGCGTCGGGCGGCCATTGGTCTGGGCGACCAGCTCGGGGTCCTGAAGCAACTGGCAGAGCGCGCTGGCTCCGGACCGATCGTCTGTACCGGAATGGGTGGCTCCTACGCGGTGTGCCACGCGCCCGTGACCGAGCTGGCCGGTAGGGGCCTCCAGGTGTCGATGGCGGACGCCGCCGAGCTGGTCGACTTTCGCCGACCGACCCTGCTGCCCAACACCCTCCTGGTCGCGGTGAGTCAGTCCGGCGAGAGCGCCGAGGTGGTTCGGCTGGTTCGCACCCTGCGATCGCAACCGACGGGTCCGCTGGTTGTCTCCGTAACCAACGGGCTGGACAATCGGCTGGCCGCGGACGCCGACCTAGCATTCGACACGCGCGCTGGCGATGAACTCGGCCCCTCGACGCTGACCTTCGGTAACGCACTGGTCGTCCTGTCGGCCTTGACCCTGGTTCTGGCCGGCGAAACAGTTGAGAGTGCGGTCGAGAGCACCCGCAAATCGACCGATCAGGCGTCTAGTGCCGCCGAGGCGCTCCTGTCCAGCCATCCCCAGCTGACCGCGGAGCTGAGGTCCTGGTTGGGCGACCACTCGGTCTTGGCACTCTTAGGTCGGGGCTCGGACCGGGCGGCTACCGAGATGGGTTCGCTGCTACTCAAGGAGGCTGCCCGGTTCCCCGCCGAGTCCCTGCAAACCGCTCAGTTCCGGCACGGCCCGCTGGAGCTAGCGGGCCCCCAGACAGCGGTTGCCATCGTCGCCACCGAGGCCGTGACATCGGAGCACGACCAGCGCCTGGCCCAGCAGCTGAGCGAAGACGGAACTGCGGTCCTGGTCATCAGCATGGAGGGATCGGGTCCCAGTTCGGCCTACCGGCTGGGTACGGGTCAGGTGCAGCGAATGCTGTCACCAGCGGTAAGTGTGGTTCCGTTCCAGCTGCTGGCAGGCGCGCTGGCGGGCGAGCGAGGCTACCAGCCCTGCGCGCTGGAGCGCGCCTCCAAGGTGACTGCATATGAGTGAAGCCGAGCGGCCGCGCGTCGCTGTCACCATCGACGCCGAACATCCCGAAGGAGGCCCTGCCCAGCCTGCCCCTATCTGCACATCCTAGGCAACTCTCGATCAGGCGGCCGAAGCCCGCGCCTGAACACTGGAGCCGCTCCAGAGGTCGTTTAGACCAGAGATTAGGCCCAGTGCTATCATATTTGATAGCATGATTGATGCGGCATCTCAACTACGGTTTGTCAGGCGGAGGGCCGACCTCTCGCAACGCGAGGTTGCCCGCCGAGCTGGGACATCCTCGGCGACGCTGAGCCGATACGAGTCCGGATCGCTCGCCCCGAACGTGGCCACTTACAACCGGCTGATCCGCGCGTGTCTCCCGGCGTCTCGGCGGTGGCCCTCATTGGCCGCCCTCGCCCCGGTTATGGCGGTGGCGCTTGCCTCCCAGGGCAGCCTGGCGGCCTGGCGGTTGGCGGCCGAGGTAATCGACGATGAGAACCTCGGGAGTGCCTCGGAGACTGCTCTCGCTATCGCGGACGTTCCGGCCCGCACCGGCGATTCCCGGGTCGACTCAGTGATCGCAGCTCTTGCGGAGCATCTTGCTCTGCGTCGACAAATCGCTGTGCCAGGATGGACCGAGGACTCGACACGGGTTGCTCGACCCTGGTGGTTCGTCGCTGAGAGTCCGGCCTGGATCCCCACCAGTCTGCGAGAGAGCCCACCGTCGTTCGCAAGGCGGGGAATTTTTCTCACCGCCGGGGCTCTGGAGCGTCTGTAATGGCCGATGCGGACCCCTTCTTCGATCGCGAGTCTGCCGTCAAAGCGCTCACTGTCTTGGGCGGGCGCCTTGCCGCTCGCGGGCTGGTGGGCGAGGTGTACCTGGTGGGCGGCGCGGCTATGGTGCTGGCCTACCATTCGGCGCGCTTCACCAAGGACATCGATGCGGTCTTCGCCCCAACGGGTGCCATCTATCAAGTGGCAGCCGAGATGGTTGAAGAACTGGGCCTACCTCGGGGATGGCTCAACGATGCGGCTAAGAGTTACGTCCCGGGTGCCAACCCACGGGCGCTACCGGTACTGGATGTCCCTGGACTCAGAGTCACCGCAGCTTCGGCGGAGCACCTCCTAGGCATGAAGCTTCTGGCAGCCCGACCGGAGCAGGATCGCGAGGACGTAACACGCCTCGCGGCGATCCTTGGGCTCTCCACTCCGAAGGAGGTCCTGGCGGTCGTAGAGCGCATGTATCCGCCCGAGATGTTGTTGCCGCGCACCAGGTTTCTGGTGAACGAGATGTTCAATCCGCCGAGTGGCGATCCGCCGCTAGACCAAGCCCTTGGCTGAGCAGTTGACTTCGGCCTAGCTCGCTCATTCACCAGCCGTGGGGTGCTGCGGGTTCCAGGGATGGAACCAAACCAGGACCTCTCGCGTCTCTAGGTCCGATATGGAAGCTAGCAGACGACCAAGCCCCCGACCCACGACGTCACGCTTCTTCGGCACGGTGCGGCTGGCAGACTTGCGTCGGCTCGTCGTTCGCATCGGCGCCGCGGGAGCGATCGCGGTTCTTGGTACCGTGGCTGGGAGCGCATTGGCAGCCCGAGCTGCCACCGACTCCGGCTACCAAGTACTGGTTGGCGACGGCTCGAGCGGCACCGTGTTTGTCATCGCCCCCGGTTCTACCACCGCCGCGGCCATCCCTCCCCCGACCGCGGGCGGGGTCGCGAGCCTGGCTGTCAGTCCTGATGGCTCCCGCGTGTACGTTGCCTTCAAGGACGGCATGCTCGGCACCATCAGCACCGCCTCGGACAGCTACGTGGGCGTCCCACTCGACCTTGGCTCGACCACCGCCCCAGGGCAGATGGTCGTCACGCCAAAGGGCAGCGACCTCTATGTCGCGGAGACCGGAGCAAATCAGGTGGTCGAGGTCGACACCAGCTCTAACTCGCTGGTTGGTTCGCCGATCGCAATTGCTGCGCCCGTGAATCTGGCGCTGTCCCCCGATGGTGCCACCTTGTTCGTGGACGGGGGAAGCCAGCCTTCCGATATCAGCGTGATCGCCACCGCCAGCAATACCGTGAACGCCACAACCATCCCCCTGGCTGCACCCGGAGCCATGGTCGCCTCGCCTGATGGCCATTCCCTCTACGTATTCACGGACGCTAGTACCGGGCCAACTGTCACAGCGATCGGCCTGGCTGCAGGTGTCGTCGGAGCGGGCGTCGCCCTCCCAACCCAGGGCCAGCCGCCCAACCTGGCTGTAACTCCCGACGGGAGCGCCATCTACCTGCCCGACGGCGCAGGCGAGTCGCTCTACGTCCTGGGCATGGCTTACTTTGACGCCCCATCGTCGAGCCCGGCGGCTCCCAGCGGTCTGCCGCTCGGGTTCGCCCCGGGCGGAGTTGCGATCACCCCTGATGGCGGCACCGCCTACCTGGACGGCACGACCTCGACCAACACCCCCGAGGTGGTAGCGGTGGACCTCACCAGTTCGACCCTGGCCAGCCCAGTAGCTCTCCCCGCAGGTGCTCAGCCCTCAGGTCTGGTGATCGCCCAGGTGGCGGCCACTGCAACTCCGACTCCCACTCCGACTCCCAACCCGTCGCCGACCCCGGCGCCCTCACCCGCGTGCAGTCCCCTCCCGTTGCTTCCGTTGGACCCTGGCCCGATTTCGGTGCCACCTAACCAGCCCGCTCCCTCTAGCAGCCCGTCGGCCGAGGCCAGCTCCGGTCGATCGGGGGCCGGTTCGGTCGCGGGCTCAGCCGCCACGCCGACGGTGACTGCGTCGCCCACGTCGGCGACCACCCCTTCCAAGGGGACGTTGCCACCGGCGGGGACCAGCACTACTACCCCTGATCCATCGCCAAGTTTCTGCTGTGGCGCTGGCATTGGCGATATCGGGGGCTCCTCCGGCGGCCCGGCCACAGCCGTGCCGACCCCGATCGACACTCCGCCCGGAGTGGCGACTGCTGATTCACCGGTTCCAGTGGTTACCAGCGCCCCCGCGGCAGCGACGCCGAGTCCCACCACCGGCACGCGGCACCTGCCCATCCTCTGCTTCGCTCCGGTGGTCGGCGGGCCAGCGTTCCCCGGCGCCGCAGCTCTGACCCGTGCTGCAGCGGATCCGGTGGCGGGCGGCGGCCCAATCCTGCCGGCGGCCCTTGCCCTGCTTGGCCTGGGAGGGGTCGGTGTGGTCGTCGGCGCCAGGCGCCGGGGATTCTTGACCCGGCGCGGCCGGGCCGACTGACTACCTCGACTGTGCCCTGAGGCCACCGAGTCGACGGGACTCGGCCGGTGGCGCGGCCTACCCTTCTACGGTCGCGACTCCGCCGCCTTGGAGCAGCTTCGCCAACAGCGACGGAGGCGGCGAGCCATGGGCCAGCACCTCGTCGTAGGACGAGATCGGCGCCAGCCGGTCGAAGAGGTCTTGGAGCTCGGTGTAACCCACAAAGTAGGTGGAGAGCTGGGCCGAGGACAGACAGGCTCGGCGCCACTTGCCCTGGGCCTCGGCCGGTTCTTGGAATCCGCGCTCGGTCATCAGCGTCATCGCCTCCTCTTCCTCGATCCCACCGACGTGTACCGCGGAGTCGAGGATGGCGTTGATGGCGGTGCGGATGTGGATCTTGATTCGCTGGGTTCGGACTGGCAGGCCACCCAGACCCAGCTCACCCACGATCCGCTCTGCGTGGCAGGCCCAGCCCTCCACGAAAGGCCCGTTGGCGAAGGCGGCACGGACCCTTGTCGGTCCTTTGTAGCGGCGTGCCACCGCCAGCTGGAGCATGTGCCCGGGCATGGCCTCGTGGGCCATCAGCATCAGCAGCATGGCGGAGTTGATCTCCTTGTAGAAGGACTGGGCCCGCTCCGGGGGCCACTCGTCGGGGGTGGGCGAGATCATGACTTTGGAGTGAGCACCCTCCTCGAAGGGTCCGGCCGGCATGCAGTAGGCAGAGGCGGTGCCGCGCATGAACTCCGGGACAACCTCGATGTCGCAGGGATCGTCGGGTACAGTGAATAGACCGGAGGCCGCAACCGTCGCGGTCAGATTGGAGACGGCCACGCCGGCGTCGCCCAGCACGGTCTCGTTGTCCGGTCGAGTCTCGGCCACCTGGTCCAGGGCTCGGCGGATGGTCTCGGTCTGCGAACCTCCACCCCCAACCAGTTCCTGGCACGCATCGGCCAGCTCCTCGGTCAGGGCGTCGAGGCGGGCATTGGCCCGCTGCACCACCTCCTCGGGATTGAGCGGCGAGTGCAGATAGAGCCGGAGCTTCTCGGCGAAGCGCTGCTCGCCGAGCCTGAATTCGCCGTCGGCGGTCTCCTTGGTTTCCTCGAGGTGGCGACCAAAGCGCTTCCAGGCGGTGAGGGCCCGCTCTTGGGCTCGACTCACCCGCCCTCGGAGGAAAAGATCGGTGGCTCGGGAGAGGAGGCGGTCGACCTCGACCCGAATCAGCCGCACCACTCCTGGGTGCTGCTGCAACGCGGTCTCCAGATGGATCCGGGGCGGATTCTCCAGCTGGCGAAAGGCCAGCTCCACCGTGTGCGGGATCGCCTCCAGGCGACCGCAGAGCCCGCGCAGGCGGACCTCCAGGGGCTGGGTCTCTTGGGTCAGCAGTGGGAAGAGGCCATCGCCGGGGTTGTAGACCAAAGGATTCCAACTGGGAGCCCGTATCTGCTCGTAGCTGAAGAGCTGGAGCGCCAGCTGGTTGGCCAGGACCGCCGCATCCACCTGTTCCTCGGGATCCAGCTGCCCGGCCACACCCTCCAGCTCTTGTTGGCGCGACCGCAGCCGTCGCACCGCGGCGTCGGCGCCGGCCAGGCTGTGGTCCGAAACCCGATCGTCGAACCGGTGATCGCCCAGGGCCGTCGCCTCCTCGGGGCCAAGCTCGAGCAGGTCGTCGACGGCCGCTTCGGCGACGGAGTGGAAGTCGGGCATGGGAGCGGTGAGTATCCCATCCGGCCGGGGGGCGTCCGCTGGGAGGAACTCGGGAGCGCTACTTGGTGCTGGCAGTCGGCGGGACTGCTCCTGCGGCGATGTCGGGTGACCGGGAGCCGACGTCGAGAAGATCCCGGATCGCGGCCAGGACCTCATCTCTAAGCTCGGGCGCGGCCGGCAAGCAAGTTGGTTACCATCCGGCCGGTAAGTAGTAGGGCGTGAAACCAAGGGGTTGGCTGTGGTTCTTCGGCCTCCGATTCTGGTAGAGGGGTTGGTCAAGCTCTACGGCAAGACCAGGGCAGTCGACGGTCTTGACCTGCGCGTTGAGCAGGGCAGCGTGGTGGCGGTCCTGGGGCCCAATGGGGCTGGTAAGACCACCCTGATCCGGATCCTGGCCACGCTGGCCCGGCCCACCGCCGGGCGCGCCTTCGTGGCCGGCTTTGACGTGTCAGCGCACCCGGCTGAGGTCCGCCGCCACATCGGCATCACCGGCCAATCAGCCAGCATCGACGAGTACCTGACCGGTCGGCAGAACTTGGTGATGGTCGGCGAGCTCTCGCGTCTACCACCTCGCCATGCCAAGTGGCGGGCCGGCGAACTGCTTGAAAAATTCGAGCTGACCGGCGCCGCCGACCGTCCCACCAAGACCTACTCCGGAGGCATGCGGCGCAAGCTGGACCTGGCCGCCAGTTTGGTCACCCAACCAGAGGTCCTCTTCCTGGACGAGCCCACCACCGGCCTAGACCCGAGGGCGCGGGTGGGCATGTGGCAGCTGATCCGGGAGCTGGGCGAGGCGGGGACCACCCTCCTGTTGACCACCCAATATCTCGAGGAAGCCGATCAGCTCGCCCATGAGATCGCCGTGGTAGATGCGGGCAAGGTGATCGCATGGGGCACGTCCGACGAATTGAAGTCCCAGGTGGGGGGCACCGTCTTGGAGGTAACGCTGCCGGAGCGCGCGGATCTCGCCGCCGCGGCCGGGCTGTTGCGATCACTCGCCGCCGCCGCTGTCAGCGTCGACGAGCGCCAGCACCGTTTGACTATGCCGTTCACCGACGAGGAGGGCCTGGTCACCAAGGTGGTGCGGGCGCTGGATGCGGGAGGGGTCGTGGTCGACGACATCTCGGTGCACCGGCCCGCGCTGGACGACGTGTTCATGAGCCTGACAGGACATCGGGCGGAGTTGGAGGAGACGGCGGCATGAGCGCGGCGGAGGTACTGGTCGAGCGTCCGGCGGCTCAGGAGTCGGCGCTCGCGCGGGTGATCTGGTTCCTGCGCGACGTGCTGGTCCTGACCCGTCGGAGCCTGGTTCATGTGGTCAGAGACCCGGCCCAACTAGCAGACGTGACCATCCAGCCGATCATGTTCGTGGTGCTCTTCACCTACGTTTTCGGGAGCGCCATCCGTCTTCCTGGAGGCGGCAACTACCACGAATACCTGGTGGCGGGAATCTTCGCGATCACCGTCGCCGGTGCGGCACCCGGGGTCGCGGTGGGAATGGCGACTGATATTCAGTCGGGGATCATCGACCGCTTCCGCGCCCTGCCCATGTCGCGGGCTGCAGTGCTGGCAGGGCGACTCACCGCCGACCTGCTCACAGCCGTACTTGGGCTGGCAGTGGTCGCCGCGGTGGGGCTGTTCGTGGGCTGGCGGGTGCACACGGGCGCGGCCGATGTTGCGGCCGGATTCGGGCTGGCACTGCTGTTTGCCTATGGAATGAGTTGGGCGGGCGCCGCCGCCGGCATGTGGCTGCACAACCCGGAGTCAGCTCAGGCGATGGCCTTCACGGTCTTCTTCCCGCTGATCTTTGTTTCCAACGCCTTTGTGGCGCTGCAGAACATGCCGATCTGGCTGCGCGTGGTGGCGGAGTGGAACCCGGTCAGCACCGTCACCGCCAGCTGTCGGGAGCTCTTCGGCAATCCCAACCCCTCGGCTTCGGTCCAGGTCTGGCCGCTGCAGCACCCGGAGTTGGCGACCGCATTCTGGTCACTGGCGCTACTGCTGATATTCGTCCCGCTCTCGATATGGCTCTACCGGCGGGAGAACCTCAGCTGAGTCGAATCGCAGCCAGGCGCTGCGGTCCGTCTATCAGCTCCCGACGATCAGGCTCGCGACGATTCGCGGCCAACCTCGAGCTCTGAAAGAGCCGTCTTCTGCCGACCCTGGGAGTCGAAGTTGGCGGGGTCGAGCCAGCGCTCCAGCCGGGCTCTGCGCGCGGGCCACTCACCATCCAAGATCGAGAACCACACGGTATCGCGGTTGCGGCCCTTGTTGATCATGTGCTGGCGAAAGGTCCCCTCGTAGGTGAATCCCAGCCGCAGCGCGGCCCGCCGCGAAGGAGCGTTGAGGGAGTCGCATTTCCACTCGTAGCGGCGGTAGCCCAGCACCTCGAAGATGTGACGCGCGAGCAGATACATGGCCTCGGTGGCGCCCCGGCTGCGCTGCAGTTCCGGGCTGTAGAGGATGTTGCCCACCTCGATGCTGCGGTTGGGCGGGTCGATTCGCATGAGCGCGGCGCAGCCCAGAGCCCGTCCACTTTCGGCGTGCAGAATCGCGAAAAACACTTGGCTCTCTGAGCGAGCCCTCCATTCCATGGCGCGATCGAAGCTGGGGCGATCAGCAAAAGGCCCATCCAAAAGATAGCGCCAGAGCTTGTCGTTGGCTGGCCCGCGCAGGCCCTCCCAGAGGGAATCCGCGTGCAGCCTGGGGTCCAGGGGCGCCAGCGCTACCGAGGTCCCGGAGAGAGTGACGCGGCCGGGAAATGGGGCGGCTGAGGCGGCGATCAGCAGACCCACCGGCTGTCCCGTGGTGGGATCAACGTCCGGTGCTGAGATCGACAACTGCTCGAAATCTCCTCAACAAGGCACGGTCTTTCCTGGACGGGAATATTGGGCCCTCGCACCGGGACCTCGCGGGCGAAACCGCCGGCGGGCCAGGGAGCGCTGGGGCCCGGGATGCGCCCAAAACGCCCTCACGCCTGGGCTCTCCCAGACCCCTAAGTGCAACGCACCCGCGCTGCCCGACGCCGCCCGGATCCTCCCCTCCCGGAGCGTCGGGGGGAACATTAGCAGTGCCGTGCCTGCTCCGCAATACGCCGCCGCAGGCCAGTCGTGGTCGCGGTCCCGAGCTTCCGAGCCGATCCCGGGTCGCCCGCTCGCTCAGGCTGGACATCCACGCCCCGAGGAGCAGCTGCCGCTTCGATCTCGAATCGATCTAGCCGCCGACCGCCTGTGGGAGGCGGTCGGCGCCCGGCAACACCTCTCCTGTCGCAAACGCAAAGGATCTCCCGCCTCTATGTTTGGCGGTATACATCGCGGCGTCTGACTGGGCTAGGAGTTGGGAAAGCTCGCTCGCCTGGTCGCCGCACGCGATCCCGATGCTCACCCGGGGCGGCGCACCCGCGATCGTCGTGCGCTCGAGTGCCTCTAGGATCCGGTGGGCTGAGACGCGGGCGCCGTCCTCGGCGCAGTCGGCCAGAAACCCGGCGAATTCGTCTCCCCCAATTCGGGCGAAGAGATCCCCCTTGCGCATCACGCTGGTCACCGCCTGGGCAACGCCGTGGAGAAGGGCGTCTCCGGCCGCGTGGCCGTACTGGTCGTTGACCCGCTTCAGGCCATCGACGTCGAGACTCAGGATGGCGAAGCGACGACGGGCTCGAAGTCGGTCCACCCCTTGGTCAAAGCCACGTCGGTTGACCAATCCGGTCAGGGCGTCCGTGGTGGCGTCGCGTTCGCTCTGTTCCACCAGCAGCGCGTTAGCCAGTGCCAGTTCCACAATGTGACCCAGTGCTATGGCCCGCTCAAAGAGGTCCTCTGAGATGACGCTCCCGCGGGTGGTGATCGACAGCACTCCATGGATCACACCATTTGGGGCGATCGGTATCCAGGCGCCGTGAGCTATCCCGGTCTTGAGCAGAGCCGCCTCCACAGTCGGGCTCATTCCTGACTCGCCGATGGGCCCCTTTTCTGCCCGTCGAGTCCGCATTACCCTGCTGAGTTGGGCATTTTTCGCGAGCTGGGAGACCTTGGGTACGGAAACGAAGGCGGTGTCGAACTGGGCCTGGACGTGGACCGTACTCCCCTCCACGGTCAAGTAAGCACATCGCTGAGTCTCCACCCCAGGCGGCGACATCATCACCGCCACCAAACGGCAGGCCGCGGTGATCACGGCATTAGACCGGTGCAGGGAGTTGAGGCGTTTGGCAGCCTCGCTCAGTGCGTTGGCCTGACGCAGGAGTTCCTCTCGGGCCGCCACCGCTCGGCCCAAGGCCGCTCGGAGGCCTAGGGTCCCGACAGCGATGAGCACGCCCATGACCCCCAGCAGCACCACCCGACGAATCAGCAACGTGGTCCCGTCGTGCTCGCCCAAGGCGATGACCGCCGCGGCCACGGTGACGGCGGCGATTACCAGAGTGGTCTGACGCCTTCCCCCGTATAGGGCTGTCCACAAGACGGGTGCGATTAGCAGCGGCAGCAGGCCAGCGCTCGTCCCGCCCAGCGAGAGCACCAGCAGCGTTGCCGCCAGCGTAAAGCCCAGAGAGGGAAACACTGTTATGGAGCGCCGGTACCGCTGCCAGGGGAGCAGAAGTGTTCCCAGGACCAGGATCAGCCCCAGACTGCCCAGCACAAACAGCCACTCGTGGGTCGGTCCGGGGGGTAGGTCGACGCTGCCCTCGGTGAGAATTGCCAAACCGAGAAAGGAGACGATCAGCGTCCAAGGCGTGCTTGTCTGGACCGTCGCGGTGGTGGCGAGCGGCGGGAGTCGGGATGCGTGGACGATCGATTCCATCTTCACTAGCTGTGATCGATTGTGATCGCCAACGAGCTTGCGACTCTGACGGACTTGTTACAGCTCCATCGCGATCGCCAGCGCTACCCCAACTGGCCGTCGGCCACCGACTACAGCTGCAGCCGCTCCCGATGCCAACCGGATGCCGATCTTAGATAACGAATCCGGTCGTGGAGACGGTCTTGGCGGTGCTGCCAGAACTCAAAGTTGATCGGATCCAGCCGGTAGCCTCCCCACCAAGGCGGGCGGAGCACGGGTTCATGCCCGAGTGCGCGCTTGAGCTCTACGACTCGATCATCCAGCTCCTGCCGATCGGCGACCACGCGGCTCTGCGCCGACGCTGCGGCACTTATTTGGCTGGCCCGGGGGCGGGCAGCGAAGTACCCGTCTGACTCCTGGGCCGCGATAGGTTGCACCGAGCCTTCGATGCGCACCTGGCGCCCGAGCGATTGCCAGTGGAAGAGAAGCGCGGCGTGGGGGTTGGCGGTCAGCTCGCCGCCCTTGCGACTCTCGTAGTTGCTGTAGAAGACAAAGCCATTCGCATCCCATCCCTTGACCAGGACCATCCGTACCGACGGCCGGGCGTCGGTGCTGGCGGTGGCGAGAGCTGCGGCTTCCGCCAGAGGAAGGTCCGCCGCCTCTGCGAACCAGCGTTGGAACTGTACGAGGGGGTTAGGATCGAGGTCGTCCTCGCAGAGTCGTACTCCTTGAGACAAAGCTGTGGCAACTCCCTGTGGCACTCAATCGCGCTTCAACAGCAGTGGCATTCTGGCTACCACCACATCATGGCGGTGCTTCAGTGCCGACGTCAGGGAATAGTCGAGGTGGTTGTGGTAAATGCTGTGCCACCACTTTCTGGGTAGAACTACCGGGATAAGCACCACCACCTTGTTTGATGGACTGGGTTTTAGGGAGTTGATGTATGTCACCAGTGGTCTTACCGCCGAGTGGTACTCGCTGCGCAGGACCACCAGCTCGACTCCGGGATCCCACTGCGCCCATTCCCGCTGAATCTCACGTCCGCGTTCCTCATCGTCCTCGAATACCACGGTCACAGCAACCACATGATCGCCGATCGAGAGCGCCTCACCTAACACGTCCTGGGTGAGTCGCGAGACATTGTTGATGGGGACCACGACGGTGACGTCGCAGGCCTTCGGCTTGCCTGGTTTTTTGTCCAGTCGCATCTCCCGAGCTACCAGAGTGTAGTACCGGTGCACGCGCATGAACAGCAGGATCAAAAGCGGAATCGCCACCACCACGATCCAAGCACCTTCAACGAATTTGGTCAGGACGAAGATCACCGTGGCCACGCCGGTGGTGATCGCCCCGGCGCCATTGAGGGTGGCGCGCCGGCGCCAACCGGGAGAGCGCTCTTGCCACCAGTGACGCACCATGCCGGACTGGGCCAGCGTGAACCCGGTGAACACCCCGATCGCAAAAAGGGGAATCAGGGAATCGGTGTTGCCGCTGGTGACCAGCAGCATGATGGCGGAGAGCGCTGCCAGGGCCCAGATGCCGTAGTTGAACACCAGGCGGTCGCCCCGGATGGCAAAGGCGTGCGGGAGTCGATTGTCTTCAGCCAGGCGGCTCGCCAACACCGGCAAACTCCCGAAGGAAGTATTGGCCGCCAGCGCCAGCACGATGGTCACGATGATGGAGAGGGCGTCGAAGCCCCAACCACGACCGATGGCGTAGCCGATGATCTGATTCAGTACCGCGTCGTTGGTTCGGGGATCGACGTGGAAGCGCTGCACCAGCACCGCCAGTCCGAGCAGCATCACCGCCAGCAGAACTCCCAGCATGATCTCGGTGGTCCGGGCCCGCTGCTGGCGTGGCTCGCGGAAGAGGGGGACGCCGTTGGCGATGGCCTCCACTCCGGTCAGGGCGCTGCAGCCGGCCGAGAATGCCTTGAGGACGAGGAGAATCCCGATCGCCTCCAGGGCATGGGTGGCCACCTGAACGGAGCCGGGCTGGTGGAGGTGGGGAGCCAGAGGGTGGACCAGGCCGATCGCGATCATCACCAGAATCCCGAAGATGAAGGCCGTGGTGGGGAGCAGGAAGGCGCGGTCACTCTCCCCCAGACCCCGCAGGTTGAGCAGGGTGATCAGTGCCAGGATCGCCAGGCAGATCACCTCGGTGTAGGGGGCCAGTGAGGTGAATGCCGACACCAAAGACCCCACTCCCGCGGCGATTGAGACCGCCACGGTAAGGGTGTAGTCGACCACCAGGGAGGCACCGGCCAGCAGGGTGAGCGGGGTCCCCAGGTTGGCCCGGGCCACAGCGTAGGCGCCGCCTCCACCGGGGTAGGCCCCGATCACCTGGATGTAAGAGCTGACCAGAAGCACCAGCAAAGCCACGATCGCCAACGAGATCCAGGGGGCCACTCGTAGGGCGGCAAGCCCGCCGGCGCCAAGGGCCACCAGCAGCGCCTGCGGCCCGTAGGCGACCGAAGTGAGGGCATCGAGGGACAGCGCCGAGAGCCCCTCGACCGGGCTGATCTCCTGCTGGCGCGACTGCGACGTCCGCAGGGGTTTGCCGAACAGAAGCCGGCTCAGTTCCACTGCTGGCCCCGGCCTTCGTCCGGCGCCTGGTCAGCAACGGCCATCGGGGGCAATCGTCGGATGCTCATCGAACGGATCGACTAGCCCCGAGAAGCCCCTCCTAGGCCCGGACCACGGGGCCGGTGTCAGCCGCCCAGGAGGTGAAACTGTGGTTGGTCGGCCTGGGTCGGGAGCCTTCGCAGGATCAGAACCGGTGTATTGGCGACGGCTCGAAAGTTCAGTTCCAGGTATCTCTCCAGCCGGCCGTCCCATGGAATCCGGGTGGGGCTGAGTGGGGTCAGGATGACGTAGTCCGCGCGCCGGAAGTACGAGAGCCACGCACCCGCGGCCTTCTGAGCCTGGACACTGGCGGGGTCCTGGCTCCCGGAGATCGCGATGGTGGTGCCGAGGGCGTCGACCAGAAGGGGGCAGTTAGCGGAGGAGGACACGAATCGGTTCGCGGTAAGGGGCTCCTCGGAGTCATCCGCAACCACGCAGCTCCCGGCTGGGATCACCGCGGCGATCTCGGAACCCAGGGTGGGGGTCCGTTGTAGAAGGACGGGGATAGCCAGCGCATGGATCACCCCCAGTCCTCCGACCACCGCCACCAAAGCCAGGACCGCTTCGGGGTGCAGGCGGGCCAGGCGGCCCGCCGTCAATCCCAGGACCAAGGCGAGGAAGGCGCCGAAGAAGGCCGCGTAGTGGTAGAAGAAGTCAGCAGGAATCAGGAGGGCCACCCCGGTGACCAAGGGAGTGCCCAGGGCGAAGAACTCGAGCTGGCTGATTCCCCATCTGGGACTCGAGGAAGCGCTCTCGGGAGCCCCCAGGAAAGTCGCGAAAGCGGCCAGAACTACCAGGGCAACAGCAAGGGCGACGGCCGCCGCCAGTAGTTCGTAGAGATGCCCTGCGGGCACTCCCAGCCCAGGCCAGACCCCGGTAAGGAATTCGAGCCTGATCAGTGGGGACAGCGCTGACGCTCCGCTGCGTCCTGCCTGGTCCACCACCACCTGGTGCCAGAAGGCGACCGGGGCGGCGACCAGGAAGGGCAGCGTGGGCAGGAGCCAGCCCAGTGCCGCGCCTCCAACCAGGGTGAGGGATCTGACCGGTCGGGGAAGGCAAAGTAGAAAGAGCACCACGGCGGGAAAGGCGGCCCAGAGCTTGATGTCGGCTGCGAATCCCAGCGCTACCCCGGCCCAGAAGATCCGCCAACCCGAGTCGCTCAACCGGTCGCCATCGAAGATGGCCAGCACTCCAAGCAGGCAGAAGAAGATCAGAAACGGCTCTAACAGCAGTGCGGTGGAGGCAAGGATGTCGTCGGGGAAGACGGCCAGAAACAGGCAGGCCACCAGGACCACTACCGGCGGCTTTCGCCTTAGCACAAGCCCCAGCAGCACGACGTTGGCCCCGGCCACGAGCGGCACAGCCAGCCTGGCCAATTCCAAGGCGTGACTGGTCCCCACCCAGTTGGACAGGAGGGCGAACGGCGTGAGCAGCAGGATCAGCCCAGGCGGCTGGATGAGCACGAAGTCGCGGTAGGGCAGGTGGCCGTGGATCAGCAGGACCGCGGATCCGAAGTAGACACCGTCGTCGTACTCGAAGACCCCGGTGAGATGACCTGCCAGCAGCAGGGTAGCCAGACGCAGCGCCACCGCCAGCAGGGCGGTGCCCACAACGATGGTCTGCCAGCGGATCCGACCCGCAGGATTGGTGGACAGCCCGCCGTGCTCCCGGGCCCAGCTCTGGCTGAGGTTGGTCATTTCAGACTTGGTCCCTGGGGCGCAGGAGAGGCAAGCTACTGCCCCAGCCCTGCTCACCGCCGGTCCGGTGGAGTCCCCCACTCATGAGCGCGGGTCAGTCTAAGCGCGCAGGGGTCGTTGCAGCCTGCCGCCCCGCCGGTCAGGTGCGCAGATAGGAGGCGCCGTTGACGTCAAGCACCGCGCCGCTGGTGAACTCGGCATCGGGTGACGCGAAGAAGACGGCGGCTGCGGCCACCTCCTCGGGTCGGGCCACCCTGCCAAAGGGACTCTGAGTCAAGATCTCTTGTCCTCTGGGCCGCTTCAACTCCTCGTTGGACATGTCCGTCGCCACCCATCCCGGGGCGATGGTCATCACTCCGATCCCGTGGGGAGCCAGGGCTCGCGCCAGGGACTGGCCAAAAGCGTTCATACCGGCCTTGCTGGCAGCGTACCCGGGTTGGTCAGGTTCTCCGCGGAAGGCCCCGCGCGAGCTGATGTTGATGATCCGACCGCCACGGCCGAGCATCTGCTGCACTGTCCAGTAAGTGACGTAGGCGGTGCCGTTGAGGTTCACCGCTAGGGTCCGCTCCCAGGCCTCATGCCAGGCCTGAAAGTTGCCCTCGGTGATGTCATGGGGCACGCTGATCCCGGCGTTGTTGACCAGCACGTCAATGCTGCCCAGGGCTTTGACGCTGGACTCCACCAGTCCACGGGCCTGGTCAGGGACCGCCACATCCGCCCTTAGTGCCACATGCCCGGATCCCGGCAGGGAACGCACCACTTCTTCGGCCAACGCCTCGGAGTCCCGGTAGTTGACGGCGACCCGGTCGCCCCCCGCGGCGAAGGCCTGCGCTGTCGCCCGCCCGATTCCCCGCGAGGCGCCCGTCACCAGTACTGCACGACCCGACACCGCTATACCCTCCCCGCTTGCGCGCCCGCATCAGGCGCGAGCGCGATCCGGGCGATGGAGTTACCCCGGTTTTGGCAACGGGTCAGCGACTCAAGCTGGAGCATTGTGAGCGGCCATGATCGCATTGAGCGAATCCTCCTGTGCTTTGTGAGCGGCTATCATCGCGGTTAGCGCCTCGTCCTGAGCTTGCAGGTGCAGCTGTATCTGCACCGCCTCGTGTAGTACTGCCTCAGCGTCTTCGTAGGTGTGTGCCGCGCGAACGTCTGAGGCCGCCGATTGAATATTGGTACCGACGATGATGATGCTCAACAGCACCAACTGGAGGAACGTCTGGGCGATCCAGGCGATGATTCCCTCCCCGCCGGGATGGAGGGCTGCTGGCAGCCCGACCAGGGCGATGATCGCGAAGATGTAGGCGCACCACATCGACCCCACGCCCTGGGTGATCTTCACCGCCAGGAACGAGTTGACACGGTTGATGGGGGTGCTGCGGTCGAGTTGGTCGGTGACCTTGCCGGGCTTCTTCGCGGTGCCTTCCAGGACCGCTTTGGTGCGCGGGTGGAACTCCGGTACGAACCTCATCGGGCCCTCCTGGTGTTGTAGGCAGCGGCGCCAGCCAGCTGGCCGGCGGAGATTTGCTGCTCAACGATGTGGGGAATTGTGCATTGTCCAAAGCAAGGTTTTCAGAGCCTGCCGGCGTCGATGATGCTCTGCAGGAAGCGCTGAGTACGTTCCTGCGTGGGCTGGTGAAAGATCTGCTCCGGAGTGCCCTGCTCCAGAATCACGCCGTCGTCCAGAAAGCAGACCCGATTGGCGATGTCTCGGGCGAACCCCATCTCGTGGGTGGCGATGACCATGGTCATGCCCGCCTGGGCGAGGGAACGGATCACGTTGAGCACCTCCGCCACCAGCTCTGGGTCGAGCGCTGAGGTGACCTCGTCGAGGAGCATCAGTCGAGGCTGCATCGCCAAGGCTCGAGCTATCGCCGCTCGCTGCTGCTGACCCCCTGACAGCCGGTCGGGGTACTCCCGGCGCTTATCGAGCAGGCCGAGTTGCCGTAGAAGTGAGTCTGCCTCCGCCTCCGCCTGCTGGCGCGGTTTGTGCAAGACCCGGATGGGGGCCAACGTCAGGTTGTGGAGCACGGTCATGTGCGGGAAGAGGTTGAAGGACTGGAAGACGATCCCGATCTGTCGCCGCACCAGGTTCACGTCGACCGTGCCGCCAGTGATGTCCTCACCGAAGAAAACGATTCGGCCCTGATCAATCTCCTCCAAGAGGTTGATGCAGCGCAGCAGGGTCGACTTGCCGGACCCGGAGGCGCCGATGAGGCAGATCACCTCATGGGGTGCCACCGCCAGGTCGATCCCCTTGAGGACCTGGGTGTGATCGAAGGATTTGTGGATGCCGTCCAGCTGCAGCGCCAGGCTGGGGTCGAGGGGTGCCAGGGTGTCCGTCATCAGCGCGCGATGCCGGCCTGGCGCCGTCGGCGATCGCGGGCGATGAGGTAATCGGTGAAGCGTGCCAGCGGCACCGTCAGCAGCAGGAAGAGGAGAGCGGCGACGGTGTAGCCGGTGTAGTTGAAGTCAGTGGAGCTGACGATCCCTGCCGCCCGGTTGACCTCGATCACCCCCAGTACCGACACCAGAGCCGTGTCCTTCTGGAGGCTGATGAAGTCGTTGAGGAGGGGAGGTATCACCCGCCGCACCGCCTGAGGTATCACCACTGAGCGCATCGACTGCCACTGCGAGAGCCCGAGCGAGCGGGCGGCGGCGACCTGGCTCGGGTGGACCGACTCGATCCCGGCTCGATAGACCTCGGAGACATAGGCCGAGTAGGAGAGGACCAGGGCGGCCTCGCCGTAGACAAACACCGACGCGTAGGAGATTCCCGCCAGGTACAGCGCCGGGACCCCAAAGCCGATGGCGTAGATGACCAGGATCAGGGGCACGCCGCGGAAGAAATCCGTGTAGGCGATGGCCAGCATTCGGAAGGGAAAGGACACCGGTCCCCGGAGCTGTCGGACCATCGCGATAACCATCGCCAGAATCAGGATCAGGATCTCGGCACTGAGAAACATCGCGATGTTGAGAAGTAGGGCCGAGCCCTCCGAGAATATCCCGATCCGGGGGTCGCCGAAGAAGGCGGTGCGGGCGTCCTTGAGATTGAAGAAAGTTTGCCGCACCACGCCGCTGCCGGGAGCGAAGAAGAAACCCCCAAACAGCACCCCCAGGATGACGATGGTGCTCACCGTCGAGATTGCGACGGCCCGCTTGCCGCCCTGCGCTCGACTCCGCCCCCCGCCTAGGCTGGTGGTGGGTGGACCGCCCGCGACCACGAGCGGCCCCGCCTCCAGTCCGTCGCGGTCGGAGAGCAAGGGGAGACCGGTCGGCTTGCCTAGGGCTGGATGGTGGGGATTTTGTTGTAGATCCCCAGCCAGCGGTTCTGCAGCCGGCTCAAGGTGCCATTGGACTTGAGTCTGCTGATCGCCTTGTTGACACAGCCAACCAGAGGATTGCCTTTGGCGAAGAGCAGACCGTAGACCTCGTCGTCGCTGGGGAACTGCCCAACCACGACTCCGTGCTTGACCTCTCCCGAGGCCGCCATGTATTGGGCGGTGGGAGCGTCGGTGACAAACCCTTGGATGGTGTGGTTGGAGAGTGCTGATGCGACGTCGTTGAGGTTGCTGTAGACGGAGGGGGTCTGGGTCGGCAGGATGTGGTCCTCGATGTAGGTGAGGCTGGTGGTGCCTACCTGGTCACCGTACTTGTATTGCTCAAGCTGGGTCGGCGAGTGATCACTCACCATCTCCTGACCCTTGACGGTGATCAGCGCTTCGCGGTCGTTGTAGTAGCCTTCGCTGAAGGTGACGGCCGTGGCTCGCGCGGCGGTTACCGTGATTTCATTGATGTCGAAATCAAAGGACTTGGGTCCCGGGGCGTACGAGCTGTCGAACGACTCGATGGTCCAATGCACCTGGCTCTTTTTGAAGCCCAGTTTGGCTGCGATGGCGTACGCGACTGCGCTCTCGTATCCCTCACCATTCTTGGGTTGATTGTGCTCAAACCAGGGAGTGTAGGCGGGACTGTCCGTCGCAACGGTTAGTCGGCCAGATCGGAAGACATGGAGTTGCGCCGGTGCACAGCCGGAGATGGTTGAGGGAGATTTGGCCACCACCGTGGTGGTTACCGACCCAGTGACTCCCGCGGCTGCCAGCATTACCACGCCGACCGTCGTCGCGAGGATTTGTCTCGTCATCGCTCCAGCCCTCCCAGCCCACGAAGTGGGCTCCGATTTACTTCTCCCAGCCCCTTGTCGAATTCCCTGATTTTCCTCAGAGGGCCAGGGACCGAGTCGGTGTCAGAATCAGGTCGGGATCGTTGCGCCAGTCGACGCCGGCGACGTCGGAGTAGAGCTCGATCTCATTGCCGTCCGGATCGGCGATGTAGATGCTGTGGGTGACCGTGTGGTCTGCTGTTCCCACCACGGTCACCCCCGCCTCCCGGATGTGATCTAACACGGCCTTGAGCTCCTCGTCGGAGTCGGCCACCTTGAGGCCGAAGTGGTAGAGGCCAACCCGACGACCCTGGGGGATTTCCTGGGCGTTCGGGCCCACTTCGATCAGCAGCAGCTCGTGATGGGTGCGCCCGCTCGAGAACGCAGCGACGGGCAGACCCTCCGGTGAGATCCGCTTCCATCCCAGCACCTTGCCATAGAAATCCGCCGAGCGGTTGATGTCGTGCACGTAGAGCACGAGGTGCCCTAACTCCTTCACTTCCATTACGTCTGACTCCATCTGTAGCTGACGCTACCGGTGACATCCGCGGCCAACCCGGACTGCCCATGCCTCCGGCGGGCTGACAAGCCCCCGACCCTTTCAACGCTCGCAGCCTCTCAGGATAGAGCCGAATCAGGTAAACGGCCGTGCCGCAGCAACCCCCGGCCCTGGGCCATGCCCGAACTCGGCAAGCGGCCGCATGGATCTGACACCATGCGGACGGCGTAGTTGGAAGACTCAAGAGGAGCGAGTGCCCAAGTGGCCAACACGGCTGACCTCGAGCGGCGGGAGCTGGGACGCGGGGGGCCGCTGGTTTCGGTGGTCGGTCTCGGCACCAACAACTTCGGCAGGCGCATGGACGACGCCGCCGTGGGACCGACCGTGGACACCGCCCTCGACCGGGGCATCAACCTCTTTGACACCGCTGACATCTACGGCTCCGGCGAGAGCGAGCGGCTCCTGGGTCGAGCTCTGCGGGAGCGGCGCGGGGAGGCGATCATCGCCACCAAGTTCGGGATGCCACGTGGCGGTGAGGACCCCGAGCAGCGGCGCGGTACCCCGGCCTACATTCGCGACGCCGTCGAGTCCAGCCTCAGACGGCTAGATGTCGACGTGATCGACCTCTATCAGATGCACCAGCCCGATCCCGCCACACCGATCGCCGAGACTCTTGGCGCGATGCATCAGCTGGTGCAGCAAGGCATGGTGCGATGGATCGGCTGCTCCAACTTCGACGCCTGGCAGGTGGTGGAGGCCGACTGGACCGCTCGCTCGCTGGGACTCACCGCTTTCGTGTCGGCCCAGAACCAGTACAGCCTCCTCGACCGCGAGCCCGAACGAGAGTTGCTCCCGGCCCTGGACCACTTGGGGCTGGGTCTGCTGCCCTACTCTCCACTGGCCAACGGCTTGCTGACCGGCAAATACCACCGTGGTGAGGCACCGCCACCCGGGTCCCGGGCTTCCCGGCCCGGCTTCGCCCAGATGCTGGAGGACGAGCAGCGTTTTGACGTCCTGGAACGCCTGGAGGGGTTTGCCAAGCAGCGTGGGATCTCGCTCCTCCAGGTGGCGATTGGGTCTCTGCTGGGCCGTCCCCAGGTGGGCTCGGTCATCGCCGGCGCCACCAGCGCGGAGCAGGTGGAGGCCAACGTCGAGGCGGCGTCATGGTCCCCCAGCGCCGGGGACTGGGCGGAGTTGGAGAAGATCACCTGAAGGTCGAGCGCCGGGCCCGTTTCTGGCCGCTGGCGCCGAACGGTTGACCATAGGAGGCACCAAATTGAAAGTTTTCATCTCCTGCGACATGGAGGGGGTTGCGGGGATCGTCGATTGGCAGCAAGTCACCCCGGGGCCCGAGTTCGAGCTGGGAAGGCGGCTGCTGCTGGAGGAGGTCAACGCCGCCATCGACGGTGCCGTCGAGGCGGGTGTCCAGGAGTTTCTGGTCAACGACTCCCACGGCGCGATGCAGAACCTGACCCCGGACCAGCTCCACGCTGAGGCCGAGTACTGCTCCGGGCGGCACAAGCCTCTTTACATGATGGAGGGGCTGGATTCGA
Source organism: Candidatus Dormiibacterota bacterium (assembly GCA_963701235.1). Lineage (GTDB taxonomy): Bacteria > Chloroflexota > Dormibacteria > Aeolococcales > Bog-877 > Bog-877. Next base: position 2,250,928 of record OY969577.1, on the reverse strand, counting down.
GCTTCGACGCCGTCTTCTTCATCGGCTATCACGGCGCCATAGACGGCCCCGCCTCGGCCCTCTCTCACACCTACAACCCAGCCGCAATTCACGGCGTCACCCTCAACGGTCACCTGGTCGGGGAGAGCGGGATCAACGCCCTGGTGGCCAGTCACTACCAAGTCCCTGTGACCCTGATCACCGGCGATCAGCACACAGCCGCCCAGGCCGAGGCCGTCCTGGGCGGTGCCGAGATGGCGGTTGTGAAGCCGTCAGTCACTCGTCTGGCGGCTCAGAGCCTCCATCCCACGATAGCTCGCCGGCTGATACATGACGCCGCGATTAAGAGCCTGCGCCGGCTCGGGGAGATCTCGCCACCCCACCTGACGGCACCCTTCCGGCTCGGGGTAAGACTTCGCAATGCCGACCTGGCCGAGGTGGCCCTGCAAGTTCGCGGGGTTCGAGCCGCCACCGAGCTCGAGGTGGTGGTTGAAGGAGATGACGCTCTCTCCGTCTTCCGCAGTTTTGTTGGGCTGGTCCAGATCACCCGGGGGCTGGCGCTGGAGCGCTAACTGGACCCCGGAGGCGGGTCGCCCGGGCACGGAGATGGCGGCCCGTTCCGGGGTCCGGGAGGCCTGCAGCGGCGAGGATACTTGGGGACATGGCACCCGCTGACTCAGGCCCGCCGCCCGCCCCGGGAGGTGCCCCCGCCCCAGAGCCGGACCCTGGTTCAGTGGTTTCCGGCTGGAGCGACATCGGGCCGGTCGACACCGGCGAGGAAGCGACTGTCACCCTGGTGCTGCGACCCCGCGGCGACGCCACGACGCCAATCCCCGAGGACATCGGCCGGATCCGGCCCGAGCTTCGAGCCCATCTTTCGCGGGAGCAGCTGGCCACCGTTCGGGGCGCCGATCCAGCCGACGTGGCGTCGCTCCAGAATTGGTGCCAAAGCGCCGGGCTGCAACTGTTGGCGGTCGCGGCCGGCCGCCGCACCGCCACGGTCCAGGGTTCCCTGGGACGTCTGAGCGATCTCTTCGGCGTTGAGCTGCGCCGCCGTATGTTTGCTGGCCGCGAGTACCGGTCCGTGACGGGTCCGATATCGCTCCCCAGCGATCTTGCTGGGCTGGTGGTGGCGGTGCTCGGTCTCGACACCAGACCCGTGGCTGCGCCTCATTTCCGGGTTCGGTCTGCTGCCACCGGGGTCCGCCCCGCCGCTAGTTCGACGACCGCGGGCTACCCGCCGCCCCAGCTTGCGGAGCTTTACTCCTTTCCGGCCGGCACCACCGGGGCCGGAGAGTGCATCGGCCTGATCGAACTGGGGGGCGGGTTCCGAACCGCGGACATCACCGCCTACTTCCGGCAACTGCAGTTGCCCCCACCCGAGGTGCTGGCCGTCTCGGTCGACGGAGCTGAGAACCAGCCCACCGGTGTCGTGGATGGACCGGATGGAGAGGTGATGCTGGACATAGAGGTGGCGGGGTCAACCGCACCCGGGGTTCGCCTGGCGGTCTACTTCGCCCCCAACACCGACCAGGGATTCCTCGACGCCATCAACGCGGCGCTCCACGACGACGTCAATCGCCCCACCGCCATCTCCATCAGCTGGGGCAGCGCCGAGGCGAACTGGCCTCCGGCGACCATGCTCGCCTTCGATCAGGCGTTGCAGGATGGCGCCCTGGTGGGAGTGACGATCTGCGTCGCCGCCGGCGACAACGGCTCCGACGACGGCCTCCAGAACGGCCAGGCCAACGTCGACTTCCCGGCCTCAAGCCCGCATGTGCTGGCCTGCGGCGGGACTCGCCTCACCTCGAGCGGCAACCTCATCAGCGCCGAGGTGGTTTGGAACGAAGGACCCGCAGGTGGTGCCACGGGCGGCGGCGTCAGCGCCGAGTTCGCCCTGCCATCGTGGCAGGCTGGAGCCCACGTGCCACCCTCGGCTGATCCCGGGCACAAGTCGGGGCGCGGGGTCCCAGATGTCTCCGGCGACGCTGATCCCGAGAGCGGCTACCAGGTGCTGGTCGACGGTCAGTCGACGGTCTTTGGAGGCACGAGTGCGGTGGCGCCGCTGTGGGCGGCTCTGCTGGTCCGATGTGCCCAGGCGCTGGGCCGCAGCCCGGGCTACCTCAACCCCATCCTCTACCAGACGCTGGAGGCCGAAGGGGTAACCCGAGACATCACCAACGGCAACAATGGCGCTTACAAAGCAGGCCCCGGCTGGGACCCCTGTACCGGCTGGGGCAGCCCCGACGGCACCAAGCTCCTGGCCGGGCTGCGGGGATAAGCGGGGCGAAGTTCGTCCCAGCGCGGAGTGCCAACCTGCGGTTGGGACTTGAGGCGGCTGCCACTGGCCCGCGAATCCGACGACAGACTGGATTGTGGCAAGCTGAAGCCGTGACTCAGATCGAGATTCGCCCGCCCGCGACCAAGGAGAGGGCGACCGAGCCGGCGATCGTCGCCACCGACCTGAAGAAGTCCTACAAGGAGATCCAGGCGGTGCGGGGTGTCAGCTTCGCGGTCGACCCGGGTGAGATCTTCGGTTTCCTGGGCCCCAACGGAGCCGGCAAGTCCACCACCATCTCGATGCTCTGCACCCTGGTGCTTCCCAGCTCGGGCAGCGGCAGGGTGGCCGGGTTCGACGTGGTCACCGATCAGGCCCTGGTGCGGCGACACATCGGCTTGGTCTTCCAGGACACCACCCTCGACGACTACCTCACCGCCACGGAAAATCTCCGCTTTCACGCCGAGCTTTACGGAATGCCCAAGGCCACCGTGCCGACTCGCATGCAGCAGGTGCTGGAAATGGTGGACCTCTGGGAGCGTCGCGACGGGCTGGTGCAGACGTTCTCCGGCGGCATGAAGCGGCGTCTGGAAATCGCCCGCGGTCTCCTCCATTCCCCGACCGTTCTGTTCCTCGACGAGCCAACGGTGGGTCTCGATCCTCAGACTCGCTCCCATATCTGGCAATACATCGGTGAACTCAAGCGCCGCGAGCGGATCACCATCTTCCTCACTACTCACTACATGGACGAGGCCGAGTACTGCGATCGCATCGCCATCATGGACAACGGCGTGCTGGTGGCGATCGACACCCCCGAGGCGCTCAAGGGGAGCATCGGCGAGGACCGGGTGGAACTGCACACTGACGACGACGCCCGTGCCATCGAGAAGTTGCAGGAGCAATTTCAGATCAAGGCCACCATGAGTGAAGGTGCGGTCACCTTCCACGTGCCCCTCGGCGAGGAGTTCGTGCCCCGTCTGTTCGCCGAACTCGGCATCGCCATACGCTCGGTTAGGGTCGCGAGGCCCACCCTCGACGACGTGTTCATGACCTACACCGGACGGACGATTCGGGACGCCGAGGCCTCCAGCGGAGACCGCCTACGGTCCAATCCCTGGATGCGGTCGGCGCGGGGGAGAAGGTAGGGTGGCGGCGACATTGGAAGTGCCGATGGTGCGGGTCGCTGGTGGGCGCACCAGCGATGACATCCGCGCCCTCTGGGTGGTGTGGAAGCGCGAGCTCATACGCTTCAGGCGCAACCGCCTGCGAATCCTTACCTCTCTGGCCCAGCCGGTGCTGTTTCTGTTCATCCTCGGCACCGGTCTCTCATCCATCATCCCGACGGCGGCCCATTTCAATTTCCGCACCTTTATGTTCGCCGGGGTCTTGGGCATGACGGTGCTCTTCACCTCGATCTTTTCCGCCATCTCCATCGTCTGGGACCGCGAGTTCGGCTTCCTCCGGGAGATGCTGGTGGCCCCGGTGCATCGCTGGACTCTGGTGCTGGGCAAGTGCCTGGGCGGTGCCACGGTCGCCACCATTCAGGGCGCGATCATGCTGGCGCTGGCAGGACTGGTGGGTGTTCCTTACAACCCGGTGATGCTGCTGGTGCTGCTGCTGGAGATGATGCTGACCGCCTTTGCGCTCACCGCCTTCGGGGTGATGCTGGCCGCGCGAATCTCCGACGTGCAGTCGTTCCAGGTGGTGACGCAGCTGTTCGTGCTGCCGATGTTCTTTCTCTCCGGCGCTGTCTTCCCGATCACCAAACTCCCAGCCTGGCTGGGGGTTTTGAGCAAGCTGGACCCGCTCTCGTATGCGGTCGACCCCTTGCGCAAAGAGGTCTTCAGCTTCCTCAAGATTCCCCCCGTCATCGGCCGCACCTTCAACCCCGGGGTGAGCTGGGGCAGCTGGCACCTACCCGTCTACTTCGAGCTCGCCTTGGTGGCGGTGGCGGCCGTGCTGATGCTGGGGACCGCGATCAGGCAGTTCTCCCGGCCCAGCTAGCCCGGCGGGACCGGCGCCGGCGGCAGTTCCAGGCGTTCTGCCAACCAGGTCATGGCTTCCGCCACCCGCTCGGTCTCGGTCTTGGGCCAGGCTTCCAGGAGCTCCTCCAGCATCGCCCTCCGAGCAGCGTGCATGCGCTGCCGGAGTCTTTCGCCGGCGGCCGTGATCCGGACCAGAGTTCCCCTCCCATCGCTGGGATCGGACTCCCTTGAGATTAGGCCGGCTCGTTCCAGCCGTTGCAACTTCGGGGTGATGGTGGAGTTGTCGACGCCGTAGTGAGTCGCCAGCTGGGAAGGGTGAACCGGACCGCAGACAGCGATCCGGCTCAGAACAGAGAGAGTCCCCACCGAGAGGTCGGTGCGGGCCCGGCGTAGCGTCTCGGCCTCAACCTCGCGACTGTTGGACCAGCGCATGATCACGGTGATCGCTCGCTCCAGGTCAGCGGATGGTCCTTCCCCTGGCGGGGGGAGCGCCCGGACCAACCGGGATCGCGGACGGGCTGGAGTTTGCATCACGGTCCCGGCGCCCGACCGGGCTGGCCGCGGGTCGTCGTCTCGGACCCAACCGGGGAGCTGCGCGAGACTGCACCCATCGCGACCTGGGGTGCAAGCCGTTCGGCCACGGGAAGGGCGGGCGCAACATCAGGTGCCACCGGCAGCACCTCCTGGTGCACGTACTTGCCGCCGCGCAGCCAGCTAGCGACCGCCGCCAGGGCGCAGGCGGCAAACGCGAAGTCGAAGGCTGCGTGGAGCCCGCTCAGGAAGGGGCCCGAGATCAGGTGGGGGAAGAAGGCCCGGCCGGTGAGATACGCCTGATGGGCAGGACTGAGGTGGGCCAGGGCTGGACCAAGCAGTGACGCGATCGGGTTGAAGCCCAGGAAGGACGCGAAGAGGCTGCCCACCGCAGGCAAGTGAGAGATCCGGGTGGCGGTCGCGGCCGGAACGCCTTCAACGACCAGGCCGTGATAGAGCGTGTGGGGGAGGCTGGCCGAGAGCCCGACGATGATCAGGGTGAAGAAGATCCCGATCGAGAGGACCTGGGCAGAGTTCTGGAACGTCGCCGACATCCCCGCCCCGGCGCCGCGTTGATTGGGGGGCAGGCTGTTCATGATTCCAGCCTGGTTGGGCGACGCGAAGAGGCCACTGGACAGGCCGTACAGGGCCAGCAGAGCTGCGAACCAGATGTAGTTGAAGTTGGCCGGAAGTATCTGGAAGAGGGCGAACACCAACGCCGAGACCGAGACCCCGACGGTGGCGTAGATCCGTGAGCCGTGGCGGTCCGAGAGGATGCCGGCGATTGGACCCGCGATCAGGAATCCAAAGGTCAGGGGGAGCATGTATATGCCAGCCCAGAGCGGCGTCTGGGCGAAGCTGTAGCCGTGCTGAGGTAGCCAGATCCCCTGCAGCCAGATGATCAGGATGAACATCAGTCCTCCTCGCGCCAGGGCGCTCAGGAGCGCCGCCACATTGCCCGCCGCGAAGGCCCGGATCTTGAACAAATTGATGTGGAACATCGGCGCCGCCACTCGCGTCTCGATGAAGGTGAAGAGACCTAGGAATGCCACTCCCCCAAACAGTCCCACCAGCACCAGAGGATTGCTCCAACCCATGCTCGCCTTGCCGTAGGGGAGGATGCCGTAAGTGATGCCGACCAGCAGTGCGACCAGGCCGATGGCAAAGGTGACGTTGCCCCACCAGTCGATTCGGGCGGGTTGCCGGAGCCCGGTGTCCCTGAGCATGAAGTAGGCCCACACGGTGCCGAAGAGTCCGACTGGGACCGATACCAGGAACACCAACTGCCATGCAATCGGACCCAGCACGCCACCCAAGACCAGTCCGATAAACGATCCGGCGATCGCCGCCACCATGTTGGTCCCGAGTGCCATGCCCCGCTGGTTGGAGGGGAAGGCATCGGTGAGTATGGCGGCAGAGTTGGCCCACAGCAGGGCGGCGCCGACCCCCTGCAGCACCCGCATTCCGATCAGGTAGAGGGCAGCATCGGAGCCACTCATCCAGGTCAGTGACAGCATGATCGAGAACGCCGTGAAGACCAGGAAGCCCAGGTTGTACATGCGCACCCGGCCGAACATGTCGCCAATCCGTCCCAGGGTCACCACCAGCACCGCCGTGACCACCATGTACCCCATCAGCAACCACAGGAAGTACGGCGTGTTCCCGGGCGTGAGTGGGTTGAGGTGGATGCCCCGGAAGATGTCGGGAAGTGCGATGAGAACGATCGAGGCGTTGATCGTCGCCATCAGGATGCCGAGGGTGGTGTTGGAGAGCGCGATCCACTTGTAGTGGGGCCCAACCGGCCGCCGCGTCGCCGGCCGTGGGGCCACGACTCCAATTCTCGACATCAGATCCCTCCATCGGCGCTGGCCGAATGCTTGGTTTGATCATACCAAATACTTGTGCGGCGAGTCCGGGCCGCGAGTGAGTTGTTACCAGGCTGTGTCGCGCGCGGTCGAGTCCGGTGGGCCCCGCCTAACATGACGAGCGAAATGGAGACACCCGAGAGTCAGTACGAGGCGGTCAACCTGCTCGCCGATCCCCTCTACCGGTACTGCAGCATCACCAAGCAGCGAGGCGACGGGGCCGGTTCGGAGGAGTCGCTCCTCGACCATCCCTGGCTGCAACGCCAGCGGCGCATTCACCAGCTCCAGTCCGCCTGGTGGGTGTTCCACACCGCCGAGCACTCCCGGTTCCAGCATGCGGTGGGGGCGATGCACCTCACCGGCAGCTTCACCGAACATCTCTACGCAAGCCTGATCCAGAGCTGTCCGGATGCGCCATCGCGCAACCTGGTGGTCGAGACCATGAGGATCGCCGGACTACTGCATGATGTCGGTCACGGACCCTTCGGTCACTTTTTTGACAGCCAGGTTCTGGCCAAGTACGGAATTGACCACGAGGACATCGGCCGTCAGCTGGTGCTGGGGCCCCTGGCCGATCTGATCACCGCTCTCCGCCGCAGCCCCGGGGGGGATTTCGAGCCGGGTGAGGTGGTCCGCCCGGAGTGGGTGGCCTGGGTGATGGCACCGCGGGAGCTGCCGGGGTTCGAGCCTCCCTTGTGGCTGCGTGCACTCAAGCCGGTGCTCTGCGGTCCGGCCAGCACCGACAACATGGACTACGTCCCCCGCGATGCCTACATGTGCGGAGTCGCGGTGGGCCCGGTCGACCTGGCCCGGCTGCGTCACTACATGTTTATCAAGGATGGCAGTCTGGTGCTGCACCAGCACGGAGCGCCCGCGCTGGAGATGTTCCTCTCGGCGCGTCTGTACATGTACAACCACGTCTACTTCCACCGCACCGTGCGCCGGATTGACCTTCATCTGCGCCCGGTTTTTGCGCAAACCTGCGAGCGGCTGCTGCCACCTGGCAATCCCCTCGACCACTTGGACCAATACCTGCTACTCACAGATTGGTCCCTCATGACCGAGGTGGAGCGACTCCAGCGCGAGCCCCGAGACGAGGAGGAGCGGGCGCTGGGACACCATTGGGAGGCGGTCACCACCAGGAGGCTCCCCTGGCGGCTGGCCTTCGAGGCCTACCGCGAGCTCAGCCAGCCCGAGACCCCTCCCGGCCTGCGCGATCCGGTGCAGATCGAGACGGCGATCCGAGCCCGGCTGCCTGAGCGGTTCCGGGGGGTCGCCATGGAGGTGGACCTGGCCAGCACCGATCCCCGGCCCGACAACCCGGCCGCCGACGGTCAGCTCCTCGCGCTCTACGATCCCATCTCGGGGCGGGTCGAGGTGGAGGCGGCGCCAGAGCTCTTGGCGCGCCTGCTGCCGATGCGCACCATCTGGCTGCGGGTCTACACAAACAGTGCCGAAGCCAGATCAGCGATCCGTCAGGCCGCGGCCATGGCGATGCCCGAGTTGCGAACCTAGACCAGCGAGATAGGTGTTCTCAGCGCCGTCGGCGGCGCTGACTGATGAATCGCCGCAACATCACCACCCCTAAGCCGAGCACGAGGAGCAGTAGCAAGGCGGAGACGCCGACACTCACCGGCGGACTCTCCGCTGAGGTAGGGGGCCAGGTGCCCAGTCCTCGCTCATCCAGCCACGCCCGACCTGGCGGCGCCGCGAGCCTGGCCTAGAGCCCAGTCCACCGCTTCCTGGGCGGATTGTGCCGGGTGAACTTCGGCGGCCGCAATTGCGGCTCCTCGAGGAGGCTGCAGTTGCCAGGTGTCAATGCCCGCCACCGGCTTGCCCAGGACCAGGGGCGATCTCGCTCAGTGTTCCGACCCCTCCGCCGATCGCAATCATTGCCGAGGCGGAACGGGCGATCAGGCAGTTACGCATCTCCCCGAGGCCGGTCGCGAGTGCGATCTCTACGTCAGGTCCGGCCTCGGCCGGGTCGTCGCCCGGGAGGATCCTACCACCACGCCGCCATTCTCCCGGGCGCCGGCGGCAGCGGCCGCCATGGCTCCGCCTAGGCCCCCACAGATCAAGGTGGCGCCCCGCTCGGCGAGGAGAGCGCCGACTTCCCGGGCCGCCGACAAATCCTGATCCCTCGGCGCGGACGGCCCGCAGACAGCGACCAGAGGTCCCCGCAAGCTTCCGGCCATCCTGCCCTCAGGTCCGGACGATGCGGGGACCGGCAGGCATCTCCGGCGCCTCGACGGCCTGGAAGTTGACCTGACTGATCTGACCGGCCAGGGCGGAGGCGACCTGTTCGAATATCACCGCCTGAGGGGAATCGGGCTGAGCCAGGACCAGAGGCTGGCCCTCGCCGCCGCCCAGCCGGACGGCGGGATCGAGAGGGATCGCACCCAGGTAGGGTAGGTGGCGCCGTTCCGCGAGTTCCTGGCCACCGCCGCGGCTGAAAATGTCGGTCACCTCGCCGCAGTGAGGGCAGGCAAAGCCGCTCATGTTCTCGACGATGCCCAGGATCGGCACCCGCAGTTGTTCGAACATGGCGATCCCTCGACCGACATCGGCCAGCGATACATCCTGGGGCGTGGTGACGATCACCGCGCCGGTGAGGGGAATGGACTGGGCCAGCGTCAACTGCACGTCCCCGGTCCCGGGTGGCATGTCGCAGACGAGGTAGTCGAGCTCGCCCCAGTTGACCTCGAAGAGGAACTGCTTTAGGGCTCCGGCCAGCATCGGGCCGCGCCAGACCACCGGGCGGTCGGGATCGATCAAGGTGCCGATCGAGACGACCTCCAGGTCTCCCTTCTGCAGCGGGATCATCCGGCCGTCGACCGCCGAGGGCCGTTCGCTGAGCCCCAGCATGATGGGGACGTTGGGCCCGTAGATATCGGCGTCGAGCAGGCCGACCCGGGCGCCGGTTCGCAGCAGAGCGAAGGCCAGGTTGACCGCGACCGTGGTCTTGCCAACTCCGCCCTTGCCGGCACTAACTGCGATCGTGTTCCGGACTCCTGGGATGTCCTGGCGTCCGATCACGCCGCGAGTCCGGCTGACGTCCGCATCCCACTCCAGCTCGACCCTCTCGATGCCAGGCACCACGCCGATCACGGCCGCGTCGATCTCGGACTGGATGCGGTCCTTGAGGGGACACGCCGGGGTGGTCAGGATCACCCGAAGCTTGGCGGTCACCCCCTCGACACGCATGTTCTTGAGCATCCCCAGATGCATCAGAGGACGATGCAGCTCTGGATCCTCGACCCTGGCGAGCGCATCCTCGAGCGCTGCCAGGACATTGGTCTCGGGGATGGCGGACACTTGACCTCGATCATAGCTGGGCAGGATTGGCGGCCCTTGAGCCGTTCGGCGTCCTGCCCTCGAGTTCGCCTGTTGCAATAGTGCGCAACAGGTATATTGGTCTGGTGGCTGGACTCGAGTCGATCAGGGAGCAGGGCAAGCGTCTGACCCCGCAGCGGCGGTTGGTCTACGGCGCCCTGCTCGAGCACCCCGGGCACGCCACCGCGGACGACCTCTGCACCAGCATCGACCGCAAGCTGCCGGGATTCCAGCGGACCACCGTCTACCGAACCCTGGACTTGCTGGTCGAGCTGGGACTAGCTCGAAAGATCCAGCTTGGCCACGCCAACTCCTACGAGGCGGTGATGGCCGGCAGCGAGTCCCACCAGCACCTGGTCTGTGACCGCTGCGGTGGCACCTTCGACGTCAGCTGTCCGGAAGTGCCGGAGTGGGTTGACACCGCGGCCAAGCCCCTGGGCTTCGAGCTGGAACGGGTGGAGCTGTTGGGCCACGGCATCTGCGCCGGCTGCGCAAGGTCGAACTAGGCCTCTCGTCCTCACTTCCCGAGCCGGGTCGCCGCCGACCCGTACCCGTGGACTGTCAACCCAGTAGTGCCGCGAAGTCGGTGCCGCGAATAGCCTGCGCGAACTCAACTCCCGTGCGGTCAATCTCGAGCGCCTGCTCGTAGACGAACGCGTAGATGTCGCGGAAGCGGTCGGGCCTGAAGCCACGCGCCAACAGGCGCTCGCCCAGTTCGGGTTCGGCGGCGACCTTCTCCTCGAGCTCTCGGGCCGCTTCCAGCAGCGCCACCAGGATCTTGACCTCGGTGGCGTACTCCTCGATCACCGTCGGCTCTGACTCGTTCTCCTGGAGCTCAGCCAACTTGGCCTGCAGCTCGCGAATCTCCTGGAGATACTCCGCTCGCTCGGTGTCTTCCATCTAATGGCTACCGGAGCTGGGGTCGGTGCCCGCTCCGCCTCAGTGGATCAGGTAATGGGTGGCGATCAGAGGCGCGATCAGGATGGCGATGATGTTCACCACTTTGATCATGGGATTGATCGCCGGCCCGGCCGTGTCCTTGTAAGGATCGCCGACCGTGTCGCCGGTGACGGCGGCGGCATGGGTTGGGGTCCCCTTGCCGCCGAAGTGGCCCTCTTCGATGTACTTCTTGGCGTTGTCCCAGGCGCCGCCGCCCGACGTCATCTGCAGCGCCAGGAACAGTCCCACCACGATGGTGCCGATCAGCATGCCGCCCAAAGCGACGGGACCGAGCACGAAACCAACCAGGATCGGCGCTACCACCGGGATCAGTCCGGGCAGGATCATCTCGCGCTGAGCCGCCCGGGTGACGATGGCCACGCAGCGTCCGTACAGCGGTCGCGCCGTCCCCTCCATGATCCCGGGGATCTCCCGAAACTGGCGCCTCACCTCCTCGACGATGCCACCCGCCGCCCGGCCCACCGCCTGCATCGAGAGCGAGGCGAATAGAACGGGCAGGATGCCCCCGAAGAGCAGTCCGACGATGACCCTGGGGTTGTTGAGCCCGAAGGTGAAGTGATGGCGGCTGCCCAGGGTGTAGGTGTAGCCGGCGAAGAGCACCAGGGCTGCCAGCGCCGCCGACCCGATCGCATACCCCTTGGTGACCGCCTTGGTGGTGTTGCCGACCGCGTCCAGGGGGTCGGTGATGGCCCGGACTGACTCGGGAAGATCCGCCATCTCCGCGATGCCGCCGGCGTTATCGGTGATGGGGCCATAGGCGTCGATGGCGACCACGATTCCCACCATGCTGAGCAGGCTCATGGCGGCGATGGCGATTCCGTAGAGTCCCGCCAGGGCGTAGGCGCCGAGGATCCCGACACCGATGACAAACACCGGAGGCGCAGCCGCCTCGAGTCCCACCGCCAGCCCGGCGATGATGTTGGTGGCGTGCCCGGTCTCAGAGGCCCGCGCGATGCTCTTTACCGGATTGAACTGGCCCCCGGTGAAGAACTCGGTGATGGCCACGATCAGGATTGTGATGACGACTCCGATCACCGACGCCCAGAACAGGTTCAGTACCGGGTGGCCGAGGACCTTAGCCGAGAGCCCGCCGTTGGCCCGTAGCACCAGGGTCACGATCAGGAAACCGATGATGGCGAAGAGGCCGGCTGCGATCAGTCCCCGGTAGAGGGCTCCCATGATCCAGCCACCCTTGCCGATGCGGACAAAGAGGGTGCCCAGGATCGAGGCCAAGATGCTGATACCACCCAGCAGCAGCGGGTAGACGGTGAGATCGAAGTTGTGGAAGACCAGGCCCCCGAGCAGCATCGCCGCCACCGCGGTCACGGCATAGGTCTCGAAGAGGTCGGCTGCCATGCCGGCGCAGTCGCCGACGTTGTCCCCCACGTTGTCGGCGATGACCGCTGGGTTGCGGGGGTCGTCCTCGGGGATGCCGGCCTCGATCTTGCCGACCAGGTCGGCCCCGACATCGGCGGCCTTGGTGTAGATCCCGCCCCCCAGGCGGGCGAAGACTGAGATCAGTGAGGCCCCGAAGGCGAGCCCGACAATGGCCGAGGGCTGGTCCAGGATCCAGAAGGCGATGGTGACCCCGAGAAGGCCGAACCCAACCACGAAGAAGCCGGTGACCGCGCCCCCGTTGAACGCCACCCGAAGCGCCGGACCCAGCCCGCTCCGGGCTGCCTCCGCGGTTCGGTAGTTGCTCCGCACCGAGACGTTCATGCCCACGTAGCCGGCGCTACCCGATAGCACTGCCCCAAAGAGGAAGAGGAGCGAGGTCTTCCAGCCCAGGGCGGGACTTATCAATCCACCCAGAGCTAGGACCGCGGCCAGGGCCAGGCCGATGGCGGCGATGATGGTGTACTGGCGGTTGAGATAGGCGGAGGCTCCCTCGCGGATGGCCTGGCCAATCTCCTGCATCCGCTCGTTGCCGGATGGTCGCTGCATGACCCAGTAGGCAAGGACTGCGCCGTAGCCCAGCGCCAGTAACCCGGCGATAAGGACCGGGATCAGCACGGTTCGGGTCATTGAGGGCGTCGACCTCCGGCCGCGCGGCGGCATGTGATCACAAAGAGTTGAGGCGGCCCCGGTTCCCGGCGCCCGTTTTGGCGCTCACCGGAGCCGCCGAATTATATCGGCGGAGGAGCCCCGGGCGGTCCTACTGACCCGAGGGCGCCCCCGGACCGCGTCGCGGTGGATGATTGGGCACCAGCGCAGCGGTCTTGGGCCGCGGCTCAGAGTGCAGGGAGTGGCAGCAAGGGTGAGTAAGTCCGATGACAGCTGGATTGTGGCCGTGGGAGATGAACTCCTCTCGGGCTACACGTCCGACACCAACTCGTCCTGGCTCGCCCATCGCCTGAGCCGCAGCGCTTACCCCTGCTCCAGGATCGTGGTGGTACCGGACAGGGTGGAGACCATCGCCTCCGAGCTCGGCAGTGCCGCTGCTGCGGAGGCAGATCGCGTCTTCTGCTGCGGCGGCCTGGGGCCGACTCCCGACGACCGGACCATGGCCGGGGTGGCGCGCATGCTCGGGGTCGAGCTGGTTGTTGACGAGGGCGTCTTGGCTGGGATCCGCGATCGGGTCGCCAGACGCTTTCGTGAGGGCCGGTCGGAGAGCCCGGAGCCCAATCCCGGAAACCTCAAGATGGCATTGATTCCGCAGGGGGCCACCGTGCTCCGAAACCCGGTCGGTGGGGCACCTCCACTGGCGATCGCGCTGCCCAGCGACGGCTCGGCGCGCTGGCTCTTTGTCCTGCCCGGGGTCCCGGCCGAGCTGCGGGCCGTCTTCGATGAGGAGATCGAACCCCGGTACCTCGAGGGGGTCGGTGCGCGCCACTACCTGGAGTTGCGCTTCGAGGGTGTACCCGAGTCGAGCTTCTTCCCAGCGCTGGTCGAGTTGGAGAGCTCCCACCCCGAGGTGAGCTTCGGCTCCTACCCCCAAACCGCGGGTGGAGTCGTCATCCGCGCCAGCGCCTCCGATGCCCAGGCCCTAGAGGAGGCGATCACCGTCCTGAGACGGCTAGCGCCAGCGCCGCCGATCAGCTAGCGCGCGGCCCGATGATTCTCGAAGCAGTTGCTGCAATAAACCGGTCGGTCGTACTTCGGCTGGAAGGGAACCTGGGTCATGTTCCCGCAGTCGGCGCAGACCACGTCGTACATCTGGCGCGGTGGCCGGGGCCCAGCCGAGGCGTACCCATTCGAGCCCTGGCGCGCGGCCTTGGCCAGCTGCCGGCACGGCTGGCACCGAGTGGGTTGATTAACCAGCCCCTTGGACTGGTAGAACTGCTGCTCTCCGGCAGTAAAGATGAACTCCGAGCCGCACTCGCGGCAGGTAAGGGTAACGTCGGCGAGGCTCAATCCGAGCATCCTCCAAATCGCGTTCTGGCCAGGACTGCTCGGTCGTGCCTTGATTCGCCGCCCGGGACATCGTCTGGCGCGCGCAACTATAGCAGGGGAACGGCGAAGCTGGGCTGAATTCGGCGCAATGGCTCAGATTAGAACGTGAAGAGATCGATGCCCCCGGCCACCGGCAGCGCCACTCCGGTGATGTAGCCGGCCTCGGGACTGGCCAAAAAGCAAATCGCGTGGGCGACGTCCTCGGGCTGCCCCGGCGCCCGCATCGCCGTGCGCAGAACCATCCGCTCGCGCATGCTGGCGGGCCCCGTGTTGAAGGCCTCGGTGGCGATCACCCCGGGTACGATGGCGTTGCTGGTGATGCCATGGCGGGCGCCCTCAAGTGCTGCAGACCGCATCAGTCCCAGGAGTCCCGCCTTGGTGGTGCTGTAACTCACCTGACCGAAACCACCCAGGGTCCCAGCCACTGAAGACATGAAGATCACCCGTCCGAAGCCACCCTCGCGGAGGTGGGGCCAGGCCGCCTGGGTGCAGTTGAAGGCGCCGGTCAAATTGACCCGGAGGTCGCGTTCCCAGAGATCAGAAGACTGGTCGGGGAGCTGGGCCAAATGGTCGAGGGTGCCGGCGTTGTTGACCAGGATGTCGATCCCGCCAAACTGGGCCACCGCTTGCTCGACCACCGATCGGACCTGGTCGCGGTCGGTTACATCCATCTGGAAGGCCTGCGAGCGCTTCCCCAGAGCGCGGATCTCCTCGGCGGTCTGCTCCGCGTAGACCACGCTCTCCGAGGCCATCACCTGGGCCAGAACACTGGAGCTACGTTGGGCCACCTGGAGCAGCTCCGGGTCAGACTCGATCAGGATGTCGGTAACAACCACGTCCGCTCCGGCTTGGGCCAGCGCCAGGCAGTCCGCCCGGCCCAGTCCCCGAGATGCGCCAGTGACGAGAGCCACCTTGCCGGACAGGTCGAACATCGTCATTGCTTGCGAGTTTAGCCGTCCGACAAACTGGCAGCTGGGCGCTGTTCCTAGGTGGATTTTCGGCGTCTCCCAGGCGTCTACGCCAGCAGAGCAGGCACCGCCGACTCCGGCAGCTTCGACTAGGATGCGGACATCGGCAGCAGCGGGCGATCGATGCGAAGACTCCCTTGCGGCCTGAGCAGGCATGGCCGCGGCGCGCTCGCAGCACGCCGCGAGAGGAAGTCCAACTGAGCGTGACCCAGGCCCAGAGTCGACGGCTGTCGAAGGGTGCCATCCTGGGCACCACCACGCTCGCCGCCGCCCTGCTGCTCAGCTCCTGCGCCGCAGCCGCCAACGGCGTCGCCACCAAGTCGGCCCCGGCAATCGTCGACGCGGCCGGGGCGGCGCTGGTCTCGGCTCGGACCTTCGAGATTGTGGCCACCTCAGAGGGCAGCAGCACTCCGGCGTCGGTGACCTTCAAGATCGGGGGCAAGAACGTTGGAGAAGGCAGCTTCGTCAGCTCCTCGCTCTCCTTCCAGGCCGAGGAGCTTCATGGGATCGATTACTTCCGCAGCAAGACCGTCTGGAGTCAGGTGGGAGGTCCGACGCTGCAAGGAGCATTGGGTGACCGCTGGGTCTACATTTCTGCTAGCAACGCCACCGCAACCGAATTGACCGCCGTCTTCGGAACCTTGACCTCGCCTCCGACGGTGGCCAAACAGCTGACCAAGGATGCTCAGACTTCGGTGCGAGGGAAGGTTGGCAACATCGACGGGGAGCCGGTGATTTCGGTCACCGAGCCCAAGGCGGGCACCATCTACGTGGCCACCACCGGCAGGCCCTACCCGCTGCGCTGGGAGCAGGGCCGTGTTGGCCGAGTGGTCTTCAGCGATTTCGGCGCCAGGTTCGACATCAAGGCACCCAAGCACGCGGTCGACCTGGCCGCGATCCTCGCCGGCTGACCCGCTTATCCTCCGCCCATGGACCTGCCCCAGAGGCGCGCCTTCAGCTAGATCGCGTTGGTGGTGATCGCGATCCCGGGCCGAGCGTGCTGGTCATCGTCAGCCGGGCGGTCTCGCTCAGGGCCACGTCACGGTTCGGCTCCTGATCTTGGGGCTGGTCTGGGTGGCAATCGCACTCATCTCTGGCGGCGCGTGGGGCGTGGGCCGCCGGGACCGCCAGGAGCTCGTTGGCGACGAGGCCGAGCCAGCTGCAGCGAGCTCAGACCGTCAGCGCCGCGATGATGGTGGGGCTGGGCGTGGGAGTGGTGGTGACTAGCCGCACCAGCTGAGAGACGCCGGGCCGTATCCTGCCCAGAATCTGCACTTTTTTATGGAGTATTTGCGATCAGTCGCGCGCATTCAAGACCCTGGCGGCACACTGGGAATCATTCTCGGTGGCGGTCTGTCGAAAGTGATAGCGTCCCATTCGTCGTATATAGCGACGGGGCCTTATGACCCTGAGCCTGTGCGCGATAAGGAGGGTGCTGTGGCAACCTACGAAATGAGCTGTAGTTGTGGCGACAAGATGCAAGCTGATGGCGACACCAAGGAAGCGGCGGTCGACAATCTGATGTCCCACATGACACCGGATGCGGTGCAGGCGCACATGACCGAGAAGCACGCCGGCCAGACGCCGCCATCGCCGGAGCAGGTCCGCGAGGGCATGTTGGCGAGCGCGCACGTAGTCTGAGCCAGGATGAGGCTCTTCGGGAAACTTCCCGGGGAGCCTCAGGTCCGGGCTGGGCTCAAAGCGCGCTCAGACGGCTCAAGCCTCCGCTTCTGTCAGGCGACTGCCAGCGCTCAGCTTTGCTTGGCGTAGGTAGCCATCCCGGCAAAGTCCAGAATCACGCATGGTTCGTCACCAACGGTGAAGCCGTCATGCCCTGCCGGTATGGCGACGACATCGCCGGGTCCGATCTCCAGTTCTGTGCCATCGTCCATCACCAGTTTCTGGTGCCCGGACATGACGTAACCCAGATGGGTCGCCTGGCAGCTCTCGGTGCCGACTATCGGCTTGACATGCTCCGACCAGCGCCAGCCGGGAAGGAACGTGGCCCGGCCGACCGTGCCGCCGCCGATGTTCACGATCTCCACCTGGCCCATGCCGCCAAACGGCCGCATCTCGTCTGGATCCTCAAAACGCTTGCTCTCCGCGCCTGCCATGTGTCTTACCTCCCTCTGCCTCCGCTTAGCCACTAGGTGATCAATCATTCCAGGTAGCGACGACGCATGCACACGGCAATGTTTCTCTAGATCACGCCCAACTAGATTCGAGTTCCAAGGATGGCCCGCGAAATGACCAAGCGTTGGATCTCGGCGGTGCCCTCCCAAATCTGATAGATCTTGGCGTCACGCATCCAGCGCTCGACGGGATAGTCCTTGATGTACCCGTAGCCACCCAGCACCTGGACCGCGTCCACCGTAACCCGCATCGCGACGTCACCTGCCATCAGCTTGGCCATGCTGCCCTCGGCCCGGGCGAATCCGCGGCCTTCGGCGGCTAGCCAACCAGCCCTCCAAGTCAGGAGCCTGGCTGCGTCGATCTCGGTCGCCATGTCGGCCAGCTTGAAGGCGATGGCCTGGTGGTGAGCGATCGGCTTACCAAATTGCTCCCGGGTCAGTGAGTAGTCGCGGGCGAACTCGAATGCCGCCCGGGCGATCCCCAGCGCGCCGGCTGCGACCGAGGGGCGGGTGACCTCCAGCATCACCATCGCCCCCGCCGCCCCGGGTCCCTGGCTCTCCCCGGCGGCGTTGTAGCCCAGTCGGGCATCAGCCTCGACGAAGCAGTCCTCCAGGATCACCTGGGCGGTGTGGGAGGCCCTTACACCGAGCTTGCGCTCCTTGCGACCCTGGCGCATCCCCGGATTGCCCTTCTCCACCACGAAGGCGGCGATCCCGGCCGGGCCCAGGCTCCGGTCCAGGGTGGCGAAGATCACCTGGACATCGGCGATGCCGCCGTTGGTGCAGAACTGCTTGGTGCCATTCAGCAGGTACCCGCCATCGACCGGGGCCGCGGTGGTGCGCAGCGCCAGCGAGTCCGAGCCCGACTCTGGCTCGGTCAGCCCCATGGCCCCCAGGCGCACCTCCTCGGGCTCGCAGAGCAGGCCCAGGTAGCGGTCCTTCTGCTCCTCGGTTCCCATTGCCAGGATCCCCGCACCGGCCAGACCGCTGGCCGAGATGCTGACGGCGATCCCGGCGTCGCCCCAGGCCAGCTCCTCGGTCACCATCAGTCCGGTGAGGTGATCGAGGCCGCCGCCCCCATATTTCACCGGGAATCCAGCCGCCGCTCCGAGGCCAACCTCATGGGCCTTGCGGATCACCGGCCATGGTGTCTCCTCTCGCTCGTCGTACTCGGCGGCCACCGGACGCATCTCCTGCTCGGCAAAGCGGTGAGCTAGCTCTCTGATCTCCTCCTGCTCCGGGGTGGGAGCGAAGTCGAGCGGCATCGGATCAGCGCCGCCCACTCACAGTGCCCGCAGCTCCACCTTGGCGCGGGTGAGCGGCCGGTCCCCGTTGGATATCGCCGCCATCAGGTCTAGTTCAGCCGAATCCGCCCCCGCTGCGGTCACCACCGCGGAGCAGGTCAGCTCATCTCCAACCGGGACCGGAGCCGAGAAGCGGCACGACACCCTGGAGGTCCAGGCGGCCTCCGCCGCCCAGTTCTCTACCGCGGCGCAGGCCATACCCAGGGTGAGCAGGCCGTGAGCGATCGTCGATGGCAGCCCCGCCCGCTTGGCATAGGCCGGGTCAAGGTGGATCGGGTTGTGATCCCCGGACGCGTTTGCGTAGGCCGAGATCAGCTCCTGGGTCACCTTGTGGCGCGCGGTTGGGGGCTGCTCACCCACGGCTGGGGGGAAGCGACCCAACGCCGAGGTAACGTTCATCCGCGCTCCCGAACCACGAAAAGGCTTCGAGAGCGGGCTGCCACCTGGCCGGCATCGTCCCGACCGGAACACTGGAACTCGAGGAAGATCATGCCGCGGCGTCGCTCCGCCCGGGAGATCACACCCTCAGCAGTGATCGTCTCCTCAAAGGCGAGGGGCCTTTCGAATGAGAACTCCTGTTCTCCGTGGAGCAGGTGCTCGACATCGAGACCGACCTCGGGATCGGAGAACAGCTGGGGCACGACCGGCCAGAGCAGGTAGACGGCGGCGAAACATGCCAGGGGGCGAGCGAAGTGTTCTCCCAAGCCCTTCGCTGCCCCCACGGCTAGGGCGTAACGGGCATGACGGCTCCGGTCTACGACCTCGGGCGCCGCCTGGTACGACCTGCCCTGGCAGTTGAGATTGAATGACATCGGGGCCCCAGGATAGTCAGAGCTCGCGAGGCTGTGGATGCTCTACTGGGGCGCGCCAGTCTTGGCGAACAGAATTGAGTTCCGCTGAAGTCGCATGGCTTTGACACCTCGGCGAGCGCTCTGCTAGGGTCGGGGCGCGGGCGCGCTGCTTGAGGGAGTTGGGGCGCTCACGAGACATCTTGTGTTCGCCGAAGGCAGCTTGGGGAGAGAAGCTCCTGCCCGGACCCGATAGTCGTCTGACGCACTTGGCCGTGATTCTGGTCGCCTGTGGCCTTCTGATCGCGGGCTGGATCTCGGCGTCTCGGAACGGCATCGAGACCGTGTCTACCTCAGCGTCGGTCTGGCCCAACCCCTCGGCCGCGCTCGCAGGGCAGTACTACGACAAACCCGCCGCGGTGCCTGGGAGCATCCAGGTGCTGCCTGCTCCGGTCGTGAGCGCACCTGCGGGCGCCACTTTGGCCAGTGTGGCCGCCAAGTACCAGACCACCGCGGAGGAGCTGGCTTGGGCCAACCGCATTCCAGAGGGCACCAGCATCCAGCTGGGCCAGGATCTGCTTGTGCCGCCGGCGGGGGCCACGGTGCTGGTCCGGGTTCTGCCCGGGGAGACCCTCAGCACCTTCGCGGCCCGATTCCGGGTCAGCTCGGGCGTGGTCCTCAACTACAACGACCTGACCTCGGGCACGATCCTGGCGCCCAACAGCTTCCTGCTGATGCCGGCCGCCACCTCGCCTACCTCACTGCCCGCGGCTGACTTCGTTCCCCTCAAGGTTGGCGTTCCCGAGGTGGTGCCGACCACCCCCTCTACGGTCAACCAGTTCCCCTGGGGCGAGTGCACCTACTGGGTCGCCAGCCAGCGCTACATCCCCTGGAGCGGAAACGCGGTCAATTGGTGGGTCAACTCCAAGGCCTACGGCGCCCCCGAGGGCCAGGTTCCGGTGGTGGGCGCGGTCGCCGTGTTCGATAACGGCTATGCCGGCCACGTCGGATTTGTGACCAAGGTCCTGCCCAACGGTGAATGGGTGCAGTCGGAGATGAACGTGGACGGCCTCGGGGTTGAGGACTCCCGGACCATCAACCCCACCAGCGGCTACTTCTTGGGCTTCATCTACTGAGCTAGCGCGGCCGGGCGCCAGCGGGTTAGCCGGCGAAGCGGTATCCGATCCCCGGCACCGAGTGGATATAGGAGGGGCGGTCCGCCGAGGGCTCGATCTTCCGCCGCAGCCGGTAGACGTGGGCGTCGACGGTGCGGGTCTCGATCTCGACCTCGTAGCCCCAGACCCGGCGCAGCAGCTCGGCCCGGCTCATCACCTGTCCCGGCCTGCTGGCCAGCAGCGCCAGCAGGTTGAACTCGGTGAGGGTGAGTTGGATCTCCTCGCCATCGCGATAGACCTGGCGGCGGCGGAGGTCGATGGTCAGTCCAGGGAATTCGAAGCGCTCCTTGAGCTGGTCGGTCGGGGCCACGTCCGAGCGCCTCAGATGCGCTCCCACCCGGGCCACCAGCTCGCGCACCTCGAAGGGCTTGGCGACGTAGTCGTCTGCCCCCAGTTCTAGGCCCACCACCACGTCGATGGTGTCGCTCTTGGCCGTGAGCATGATGATCGGCACCTTGTAACCGTCGGCGCGCAGCTTGCGGCAGACATCAAGGCCACTCATGCCGGGAAGGTTGATGTCGAGGATGATCAGGTCTGGCGAGATCTGCTGGGCCATCTCCAGGCCTTCCAGACCAGTGGCGGTCTCCACCACGTTGTAGTGCTGCGGCTCACAGGCGAGCCGGACGATGTCCCGGGTGGCCTGATCGTCCTCCACCAGCAGAATGGTTTTGTTACCGCCGCTCATGCACCCTGTGCCTCCAGGTATTCGGTGACCGTGGTCACGAAGTTCTTGACCTCGATGGGTTTGGTTATGTAACCAGAACAGCCCGCCTCGATGGCCTCCTTCTCGTCGCCGACCATGGCCCGGGCACTGAGCGCCACTATCGGGGTTTGGGCGGTGCGAGGATCGGCCTTGAGTAGCCTGGTCACCGTGAGGCCGTCAATTCCCGGGAGCTGGATGTCCATCAGAATCAGGTCGTAGGCGTGAGACTTGGCCTTCTGCAGCCCCTGCTGGCCGTCGGTGGCGGTGTCCACCTTGAAGCCTTGTCCGCGCAGCACCAAGGTTGAGAGCTCCAAGCTGCTGGGATTGTCCTCGATCACCAGAATTCGATTGCGCATCTGGCCATCGGGACGTAGCCCATGCAGGGGCATGGTCACAGTCATGGTGGTACCGCGTCCCAACTGACTGTCAACCTTGATGGTTCCGCCGTGGAGTCCGACTAGCCTCCGCACCAACGCCAGACCCAATCCGGTGCCTTCGTACTGGCGATCATCGGCCGCCTGCACCTGATAGAACTCGCTGAAGATCTGATCATGGTGCTGGGGATCGATCCCGATCCCGGTATCCGTGACTTGCAGCACCAGCTGCGACGCTCTCGCTTTGACCCGGGCTTTGATGGTGGCCTGCCCTCCGTCGGGCGTGAATTTGATGGAGTTGCTGAGCAGGTTGTAGAGGATCTGCTTGAACTTGCCCTTGTCGGCCCGCACCATCGCGGACTCGTTCTCGATGTCAACTTCGATGGTGACACCGCCGCGCTCACCCAGTGGACGAACCACTGTTAGGACCTCGGAAATGCAAGCGCCTAAGGTGAATTCTTCGTACTGCAGCTCGAGCTTGCCGGCCTCAATCTTGCTCAGGTCGAGGACATCGTTGACCAGGTTCAAGAGGTGACGGCCGCTGGAGTGAATGTTCTCGAGGCACTCATGCTGCTGAGCCGCGCTCATCTTGCCCGCTAGATTGTCCTTCAGGATTTCGCTGAAACCCAAGATCGCGTTCAGCGGCGTGCGCAGTTCGTGACTCATGTTGGCCAGGAACTCGCTCTTGAGCCGACTGTTCTCGCGGATCTGGGCATTGGCCACTTCCAGTTCGTGCTTCTGGAGGGCGATTTCCTGCAATTGCCGCTGGACTGCAGCGTGCAAGGCGGCG
This sequence comes from Candidatus Dormiibacterota bacterium, assembly GCA_963701235.1. Classification (GTDB taxonomy): domain Bacteria; phylum Chloroflexota; class Dormibacteria; order Aeolococcales; family Bog-877; genus Bog-877. The sequence goes on along the minus strand of OY969577.1, from coordinate 2,228,370 downwards.
TTGTCGATGCTGATCGCCGCCTGGTTTGAGATGACCCGCACCAGCGCTTGCTCCAAATCAGTGAAGGGCTTGACCCGCTTGCGAGTCAGGGTCAGGGCGCCCACCACTCGGTTGGGCGACTCCAGCGGCATCACCAGGACGCTGCGAGGAGGATGCGGTCCAGAGAGCTCCTTGAAGCGAGGGTCCAAGGTCGCGTCTTCCACTCGCAGGGCCTTGCGTTCGGCGACGGCCCAGCCCACGATGCCCTCTCCCAAGCCGAAGGAGGCGACGCTGCTCACCTGCTCGGTGTAGGGGAAGGTCACCATAGCGGTGAGGCGGGTCTCGTCCTCGTCGAGCAGGAAGACGGTGGCCCCGTCGCAGGCAACCAGCTGCGAGAGAGCCCGCAGGGTGAAATCGATGTTGACCTTGAGGTCCAGGCTGGAGGTGAAGAGGTTGCCGACCCGCTCTAGCAGGTCGACCATCACCTTGTCGTCCATCCGGCTCGAATTATATGTAGGGGTCAAGCCACGCATTCCTGCGCTGGTTGGGAGGCTGGGAGGGTACCGCACCGCGGCGAGGCCTGGCGGCCAGCGCAGCTTCGAGGCGGGCTGCCCAAGGCTTGCATTTCCCACATGATTGCAGGGTTATAGACCCTACCGGGCGAATACGTGCCGGTGGGCCGTCGTCTGCAGGTCGTTGGGGCCAGCCTTTGGGCCCCCTCCGGCCCCATTCCGGCCCCGGTTTTCAAAGGCAGCGGCGAGGTCCAGTCGATCTGCTGCAGTCCCGGTGGACGCCGCTGATCGACCCCCAGGGCTTCCCTCTCGGGGCCGCCCCTTCGACCTCAGCCCCGGTCGCGTCCGGCTCGGAGCAGCTTCATCGCTGCCACCGCGCGTCGCCTCATGACCCCGTCGGTCTGCCGACCGGCGCTGGCCCCTTGGCGGCTTCGATTAGCCGTCTCCAGGAGCTCCCGCTGGTGGTCCTCAACGAGGAGGTAGAGGTTCCAATTAGACATGGTCTGCCTCCTTTATGTAACTGGTGATTCCGCTGTTGATAGTAACAGTGTATCATGAATTCGTACCATTCAAAATGAAGTTTGAGAGTTACGCGGATCGAGGGGTGGAGGCGGCGGTTGAGCTGATCAACCAGCTGACCCCGGGCTGGTCCAAGGGACGGGCCCTGGATCTGCCGCGAGATGCCCACGCCCGAAGGGAGTTGGCCCAGACGGTGGAGACGAGGATCTCGGGGCGCTCTGTTCACATCACCGCACGCACCAGCGAAGAGCTGATCCAACTGGCAGCCGAGTTGCGCTCGATCTTTGAGCTCATGGGCGCAGGCCGGGCCGACCACGCGGCGGCTCTGGTGAACTCATTGCTGGCCCGCTATCAGGCGGCGCCCCAGCTTGCCCGCCACGACGGTGAGCCCTGGCATCTTCACTTCCACAGCCAGGCCAAAGAGGCCGGTGGGGCGATCGCCCGGGGCGCAACCTGTGTCATCGCCCTGGCGGTGGTGATCGGCTCACCCGGGCTGGCCCGCCTCGGGGTCTGCGGCTCGAATCACTGCGACCGGGTCTTCATCGACACCTCCAAGAACGGCTCCCGCCGCTTCTGCTCTGCCACCTGCCTGAGCCGGACCAAGGTGGCCGCGTTCCGGGCGCGCCGGGCCGATGACTCGGCACCCCGGACCTCGTCCTCAATCCCCGGTCTGGATCAACTCCGCAGGCGGACTAGACTCGAGTAGAAATGAGTTCTGAGGCCGGTGCTGCCGGCCGGATCTTTTTCACCGAGGTAGGCTCCCGCGATGGCCTCCAGAACCTGCCGGTGGAACTGCCGACGGAGGTCAAGCTGGAGCTGCTGGAGGGCGTTCTCGAGAGCGGCGCTGACCTGGTCGAGGCGACGTCCTTCGTGTCCCCAACCTGGGTCCCCAAGCTGGCCGATGCGGAGGAGCTGATGCGGCAGCTGGTGACCGGCCAGGGGCCGGACGTGCTCTCCCGGCTCCGGGTCCTCATACCGAACCGCCGGGGTCTGGCCCGGGCCCTCGAGGCCTCGGCCCGCCGAGTGGTGGTCAACGTCGGGGCCACCGATGGCTTCAACCAGCGCAACCTCAACCGCTCGGTCAGCGAGACGATGGCCGAGATAGGAGAGGTGGCCAAGGAGGCGACCAGGTCGCAATGCCTCTGGGATGCCAGTCTCAGCGTTGCCTTCGGCTGCCCGTATGAGGGTCGGGTGGCGCCGGAACGGGTGGTGGCGCTGGCGCGCGAGCTGGCCGCGATGGGAGCCTTCGAGATCAGCGTGGCCGATACCATCGGGGTCGCCGACCCCGAGACGGTCTCGCGCCTGATCGACCTGCTGGCTAAAGAGATCCCGGCCGACCGGATTTCTCTCCACCTTCACGACACTCGGGGCATGGGCTTGGCCAATGTGGTGGCCGGATACCAGGCCGGGGTCAGGCGGTTTGAGGGATCGGTAGGCGGAATCGGGGGCTGCCCCTTTGCTCCCCGTTCCACCGGCAATGTCTGCAGTGAGGATCTGCTCTACATGCTGAAGCGGATGGGCGCGAGCGTTGCCGTCGACATCGACCGCCTATGCCGAGTGGCCCAGCAACTTGAGGGCATTCTCGGCCACGAGTTGCCCGGCCGCCTCTACCGCGCCGGCCCTTGGGATCCCGACGCCGCCGGGGCAGCAGAAGCTCAGCCCGGATAGCTCCAACGGACCCGCTGGATAGGGTGCCGCGGTAGGAGCTCTCAGCCTCTCGCTGCCACCTGTCGCTCGGGAGGCGCTCCCTCCGATGCCGCACCGGGTTCTGAGGACGCGCTCGCGCTGTGGTCGGACCCCGCGCCGGTTGGCTGAGGTTCGCCTTCCATGACCACCGCGAATCCGATCACCGTGATTTGGGCCAGGAGGAAGGCGTAGGCCAGGATCAGGAAGAAAAGGCTGAACGATGTGCCGTAGGTGCGGAATCCGTGGGCGAGCTTGAAGTAGAGCGGAAAGATGAGGCTGAGGGCCTCGAACAGGATGGCCGCGGTGAGGGCGCCCGGGATGACGGCCCGGGCGTGGCGGCCGACCTTGGGGACCAGGAAATAGATGGCGCTGAATAGCAGCGTGCCGGCGAGGATCGCGAAGATGATCTGGAAGATCAGACCCGCCGGGCCGTGGGTGAGAACCGAGGGTACGGCTGGCAGGGACTTGATCACCGCCAACAGGCTCGAGCTCAGCACCACCAGCACCAGCAGGCAGGCGAAGAGCCCGATCATCCCGACTGACATCAGCTTCTGGGGAATGAAGCTGCGGGTGGGAGTCCCACTGAGGCTTGCGAAAGCCTGATCCATGGCCCCGAACAGTGACGACCCGCTCCAGAGGAGCCCCACGACCGCGACTATCAGCAGCACCCCCGAGTGGTGTTGGAAGGACTTGAGAGCCTTGACCACGGCGGCGCCGTTGCCGCCAGGAAGCGCCTTGGCGATGGCTTCGGTGAGGTCTCGACCGATGCCGGCTCCGTGAGCGGGAACCAGGCTGGCCAGGAGGGCTGCCAGGATGATGATGGGAAAGAAGGAGAAGAGCATGTTCCAGGCCACCAAGGTGGCCAGATTCGGACCGCTGCGATTGAGGTAGCGTGCCACCACCCGGACCGGCAGCCACCGCTTCACTCGGCCCCAGAGGGTCCTCACCCTCCGGACGGTAACCCAGCCGCTCCGCCGACCGTCGTCGCCATCTCGGCCGGTCGCCACAGGTCTGTTAGGACTCGTCCTAACGGCTGATACCCTTTTTCCGTGGTCGCCGGGGGCTAGCCCTGGCCCGTCTAGGGGAAGCCCAATCAGCCAAGATCGACGGGACGATTCCGGTGCGGCGGTGCGCGTCCGGGGCCTGCGCAAGAACTACGGCCCGGTGGAAGCGGTCCGGGGGATCGACCTCGACATCGCCCGCGGTCAGATCGTGGCCCTGCTCGGCCCCAACGGTGCCGGTAAGACCACGACCATGGAGATCATCGAGGGGCTGCGCCACGCCGATGCCGGCGAGGTCCAGGTGCTGGGCGACGAGCCGGACAAGGCTCGGCGTCGGGTGGGTGTACAGCTCCAGGAGGGTGCCCTCTTCGCCGACCTCACCTGCGCCGAGACGCTGACTCTCTTCGGCCGACTGTACGGCTGGGAGGCGGACCCTCTCGCGCTGCTTGCCTTGGTGGACCTGACGGAGGTGGCCGACCGCCGCACCGAGCGGCTTTCCGGGGGCCAGAAGCGCCGGCTGCAGCTGGCGCTGACCCTATGCAATGACCCAGAGCTGGTGATCCTGGACGAGCCCACCACGGGCCTCGACCCGCTCAGCCGTCGCCAGACCTGGGCCATGATCCAGGACCTTCACAGCCAGGGACGGACCGTCCTCCTTACCACCCACTACATAGAGGAGGCGGAGCAGTTGGCGGAGTGGGTGTACATCATCGACGTGGGTCTGGTGGTGGCCCAGGGGGCGCCCAAGACCCTGATTGCCGAGCTGGGCGCGTCGGCAACCATCAGCGTCGCGGCCGACCACCAGGCCGCGTTGGAGCAGCTCCCCGGCGTGCTTCGTGCCGAGTTTTCCCATGGTAGGTGGGAACTGCAGGGTCGCGAGGTTGGGGTGATCCTGGCCTCACTCAATCAACGGTTGGGGGAAGCTGCGCTGCGCGACGTCTCGGTGCGACCGCCGAGCCTCGAGGATGTCTTCCTGGCCCGCACCGGGCGGCATATCTCGGCAGGGGAGGGGCAATGAGCGCTGGCGGACCTCAGTCGCGGAGTCCCCTGGCGACCTTCCGCACCATCTCTCCATTACTGCCGCTGATGGCCTTGACCCGCGCCAATCTGCTGCTGCTGGCCCGGAACCGCCAGGTGGTGGTCTTCAACATCCTGGTGCCCTTGCTCCTGATCGTCATCTTCGGGGGACTCTTCCAGAGCAAGCGGAGTCAGGTCGACATCGTGGCACCCGCTCCTGACGCGGCCATCCTCAAGCAGGCCCTTCCTCGTAGCTCGTTCAGCGTTCGGGAGGTTTCAGCCGCCACCGCGCGAACCCAGGTGCTCAACAACAATGCCGACTTCGCGCTGCTGATAAGTGGCACTGGGAAGCCGCTGCACGCCAGGATTGAGGAGAACGCCGGCAACATCACCGAGAACGCCGCCTTCGCGGCGGCAGCCCAGGGGGCGCTCTACAGCCTCAACCAGCAGCTGCTTCGTACCGCTCCGGCCGTGATTCCAAGCGTTGACGAGCTCCATCCCAAGGGCGGGCTCAGTGCCGGCTCACTGGCCAACGCTAACTACATCAATTTCCTAACCCCGGGTATCCTCGCCTACGCGGTGCTCACTGCCGGACTCGGTGCCGGTATCCGACTGGTGGGCGACCGGGAGCGCGGCACGCTGCGCCGGATTCGGGCGACCCCAATGCCGGTCTGGGCATTTCTGGCCAGCAGCGTGCTCGCGCAATTAGTGCTGGTGGCGGTGCAGATCGCCGTCTTGCTGGGGGTTGGCCATCTGATGTACGGGGTCGGCCTTGGTCCCTCCCCGGGGCCGGTACTACTCATGCTGCTGGTGGGGTCGCTCTGCTTCCTAGCGGGCGGGTTCTTGATCGCCGGTTTCGCCCGCCGCGAGCAGTCGGCGGTAGTCCTGATGAACCTGGTGACGCTGCCCCAGCTGTTCGTGGCCGGTATCTTCTACCCGATCGCGACCGCGCCTATCTGGCTGCGCGACCTGGCCACGGTCATGCCGCTGACCTACTTCAGCAACGGTCTTCGGGGCCTGATGGCCCAGGCGCAGCAACTCAGCCAAGTCCTCAGTCCGGACCTGCTGGTGCTCCTGGGCGTGGGGATCGCCGTCTTGCTGCTCGCCGCCAGGATCTTCCGTTTCGAGCCTGCGTCGGCCGGCTCCTAGGCCGCCAACCGCCGATCTGGATCAGGTCGGCCGGGCGCGGCGTCCGGGCACCCCAACGCGCGGCGCCTGGCTGGGGTCGATCTTGACCCGAGGCAACCAGGCATCTGGCCGCGCCAGCAGCTGATTCACCACTGGGGGCAGGTTTCCCGAGCAGATGTCGGCGACGGTGACCTCGTCAAGCACGTCGCGAAGGCCGACTCGGACCGCCACCCAGACGTCGCGCAACCTGGCGGTGTGGCCTTGGTAGGCGAGCTGGTCGGGGCGGAAGTCTCCCACCCGGGCCAGTGGCCCGTCGATCACCCGGATGATGTCCGCCAGCGAGATCAGCTCCGCATCTCGGGCCAGAAGAAATCCACCTGAGGCACCGCGCTGGCTGTGCACGATGCCTGCCCGGTTGAGTTCCGCCAGGATGTTATGCAGGAACTTGAGTGGGATGTCCTGGATCTCGCTGAGGCGCTCCGCGGTGATTGGGCCCCGCCCCTGGTCGGCCGCCAGTTCCACGACTGCCCGGATGGCGTAGTCGGCCTTGGCGGAGAGTCGCATGGGCCCCAATTGTGACCGTTTCGATTCCTGAGCGAGCGGCCCCCCGCTTCCGTTCGGCCTGCTGGCCCACGGAGCACACTGGGTGATGGGGGCCACGGACCGTACATCCCCGTTTCGCAGATCCCGAAGGGCATCAGGGACCATCCGGCACCTGGAGGACGGAGACTTCTCCTCTGACTCTGGTGCTCCACCGCCCGGGATCGGAGGTGCGCGACAATCGGCGAATGGCCCTCCAGCGCGCCTTCTACGGGATCAGCTACCGATTCGGACGTCTGCCCTGGGACACGGGGATCAGCCCGCCGGAATTGGTGGAGGTGGTCGAAGGGCCATCCGCTCTGGCGCCAGGTCGAGCTCTCGACCTAGGCTGCGGTACCGGAACCAACGCCGTCTATCTGGCTCGCCATGGTTGGGAAGCCACCGGGGTAGATTTCGTGCCTGCGGCCATCGCCCGCGCGCGAAAGCGGGCGCACGCGGGCGGTTTGAACGCCCGATTCGTAGCTGGAGACGTCACCAGACTCGCTGATCTCGGAGTTGTGGGGCCATTCGACTTGGTGTTGGATATCGGATGCTTCCACGGCATCCCGGAGGCTCTGCGCTCAGCGTACGGAGATCAAGTCGCCCGGGCGACTGCACCCGGGGCAACCCTCCTGATGTTCGCCTTTGCCCAGCCCTTGCGCCGCTGGCCACCGATAGGCTTCTTGGGGGCGACCGAAGTCGACTTGGTCACTCACCTGGGCGCCGAATTTAATTTGGTCGAGGTCCGTCGCGGCGACGAGTCCCGTCCTGGGCAACTGCAGCTTCCAGCCTGGTACCGCATGATTCGGCGCTCTCCCGCGGTGCAAACCCTGGCCGCTAGGGCCTGATTCGAGGTTCACGATCTGTTTGTGGGGACTAGTGGAGTAACCGGTCCAGGGGCTGCTGGTTGGTCGGCGGCGCTGGCGTTCCTGTTGGCGTCGGAAGAACCGGCTGTCCGAGCGTTGGCGGGGCGAGATTTGCTCGGCGATAAATCGGAGAACAACCAGAATGACGTTCTCTCGGGACCGAAGGTCACCGCTCTGCTGACTGGTCAAGATCCAGGTTCGTTCCGGCCCGGGCAAGGGTGGCGCGCCTGGCCGGGCGCGCAGTTCGGGTTCGGGGTCCATCCTTACCGGAAGTGGACCGGCGCCCACTGGCGCCTCATCTCGCTAGTTGAGCTGGGCGTCCCCGCGGGAGAGCCGCGGGCACTTGCTGGGGCCGAGCAGATACTCGGGTGGCTGGCGAGGCCGGAGCGGATCCAGGGAGTCCCGGTCGTGCACGGCGTTGCTCGATGCTGCGCTTCCGTGGAGGGCAACGCCCTGGCGGTCTGCTGCCGGTTGGGCTTGGCCGACGATGACAGGGTCAGGCTGCTTGCAGACTCGCTCCAGAAGTGGCAATGGCCGGACGGGGGATGGAACTGCGACATCAGGGCAACGGGGCGACGCTCCTCATTCCACGAGTCCCTGGCGCCAGCATGGGGGCTTCACGAGTACGCGTTGGCCACCGGCGACGAGCGCGCCCAGGCGGCAGCGGCGCGGTCTGCGGAGCTGTTCCTCTCTCATCGCCTCTTCCGCTCACTCAGCGGCGGCGCGCCCATCAAGGCAGACTGGCTCGTCCCCCACTACCCGCCCTATTGGCACTACGACATCCTCCAGGGCCTGGTCGTTTTGGTGCGCTTGGGCCATGCCAGCGATTGCCGCCTCGAAGATGCGGTGGATGTGCTTGAGCGACTTCAATCGGCGGACGGCACCTGGAGCGCGGGAGGATGGTGGTGGAAGGAACCCGGAGCGGGTAAGGATGCCGCTCGCGGCCAGAAGGCGTGGAATGCCGAGGTGGTGGACTGGGGACGGTCGGGAGGCAACGAGATGATCACCCTGAATGCGATGCGGGTGCTCAAGGCGATCGGTCGGGAGCCGCACGCCGTGACCAACGCGAGGTGAACTCGGCGAATGGCTCCGGAGCACGGATTCGAACCGTGAACCTTGCGGTTAACAGCCGCCTGCTCTACCGTTGAGCTACTCCGGATCGCGCTCCGCAGTTTACCCAGGCCTCACGGCCAGATCGCCTCAGGACCTGGAGCACAGGAGCCTGACCGCCCTTCTAGGACAGCGATGCGGCGCCGCCCGGCTCCGGGCTGGGTTGTGGTGATCCCTAAAAGTTTGGTCGCCTGCAAAGCTTGGGCCAGCTCGGTCATCTCCCGCGGCTCGGCCGGCCAGCGGCCGGCCAGGCCCCGGATTCGGCTCTTCCGGGAGTCCCCGACATGAAGTCGACGGCGGCAGGAGGCACCGGTGCGGTCGTGAAGGCGCTGTGTTGGTTCGGGCCCGGGGATGTGCGCGTCGTCGACGTGCCCAAGCCCCGCTTGCAGGCCGATGGCGACGTCATCCTGCAGGTCACCCGGGCCGCCGTCTGTGGATCGGATCTTCACCTCCTCCACGGCAAGATTCCCCAACTCACCCCGGGAACGGTCCTGGGCCACGAGTTCGTTGGGGTGGTGGAGGAGGTGGGCCCGGCGGTCCTCGGGCTCCGAGTGGGCCAGCGGTGCGCGGCGGCTATGTTCGTTGCCTGTGGCCGCTGCCCCCAATGCTGGGCGGGACAGCATCCCCGCTGCTCCCAGTACGCGATGTTCGGAATGGGGGATCTGATGGGTGGTCTTGCGGGTGGCCAGACGGAGTACGTCCGGGTGCCGCTGGCGGACATGACCCTATGCCCGATCCCCGACACCATGTCGGACGACGCAGCACTCTTCACCGGGGACATCCTGGCCACCGCCTACACCGCCTGCCTGCAGTCGGGGATAAGGCCGGGAAACCTGGTGGCGGTGGTTGGCGCCGGTCCGGTGGGCCTGCTGACGGTCAGCTGCGCCCAACTCTTTGGGGCTGCCCGAGTCTTCGCGGTGGACCCGATCTCCGAGCGGCGGGAGCTAGCCCGGCAACTCGGCGCCGTGCCGATCGACCCAGGTCAGGGAGACCCGGCCGCCAGCTTGCGCCAGCTGACCGGCGGCTCACGGGCCGACGTGGTCATCGAAGCGGTCGGTAATCGCGAGACGCTGGAGCTCGCCTGGCGGCTGGCCGCCACCGGAGCCACCGTGGCCCTGGTGGGGATCCTGGTCGACGAGCCTTGGCCTCAGTCGGCGGGGCAGGCCTGGCTGCGTAACCTGACCATTCGGACCGTGATTGGCCAGCCCTACCGCCACCGCCAGACGCTGTTCCGCCTGATCGAGAGCGGGGTGCTCCAGCCCCAGTCCATCATCAGCCAGTCCCTGCCGCTCAGCCAAGCGGCGGAGGCCTACGCCGCCATGGATACCAGACGCACGCTAAAAGCGGTTCTGCGGCCGGATGCAGCTGGCGAGGTCCGACCGCCGAATCAGACCTAGGGCGCCCTTTGTGCCTGGGAGGTCAAGCGCTCGCCCACTCCCGACGAACCGAGCTGGCGCTACTCCAGGTAGTCCTTGAGCTTCATGCTCCGAGAGGGATGGCGCAGCTTGCGCAGTGCCTTGGCCTCAATCTGCCGGATCCGCTCGCGAGTGACCCCGAAGCGCTTGCCCACCTCCTCCAGCGTGCGCTGGTGGCCATCGATCAGCCCAAAGCGCAGCTGCAGCACCCGACGCTCCCGCGGCGTGAGGGTGTCGAGGATGTCCTCGACCTCGGTCCGGAGCATGGTCAGCGACGCCGCCTCGGAGGGAGCCACCGCCTCGCTGTCGGGAACGAAGTCGCCGAGGTGGGAGTCCTCCTCCTCACCGATCGGGGTCTCCAGCGAGACCGGATCCTGGGCCACCTTGACGATCTCCCGTACCCGGTCTGGGGTTATCCCCATCTCCTCGCCGATCTCCGGGTCCGAGGGCTCCCGGCCCAGCTCCTGGAGCAGACGGCGGGAGATCCGGACCAGCTTGTTGATGGTCTCAACCATGTGGACCGGAATCCGGATGGTTCGAGCCTGGTCGGCGATCGCCCTGGTGATGGCCTGGCGGATCCACCAGGTGGCGTAGGTGGAGAACTTGTAGCCCTTGTGGTAGTCGAACTTCTCGACAGCTCGGATCAGACCCATGTTCCCTTCCTGGATCAGGTCCAGGAACGACATCCCCCGGCCGATGTACTTCTTGGCGATTGACACCACCAGCCTGAGGTTGGCCTCGGTCAGGCGGTGCTTGGCGTCCTCGTCCCCCTGCTCGATCAGCTTGGCCAGGTAGACCTCGTCCTCGGCCTTGAGCAGCGAGACCCGACCGATCTCCTTGAGATACATCCGGACCGGGTCATCGAGCGAGACGGCATCGGCATCGGTGGCGAGGACGTCATCGTCAGCCTCCTCCGCGTCGAAGTCCTTCTCGCCGTCGGAGACGGCGATACCCATCTCCCTGAAGATGACGAAGAGCCGCTCCATCTGATCTGGGTCGGCGTCGAGTTCGGGGAAGGGCTCCAGGATCTCATTGGGGGAGAGGTAGCCCTGCTCCTTCCCCTTCAGGATCAGCTGCTCAGCCAGCCGGACCAGGTCCTCGGTGCGGGGAGGCGCGGCAGCTACCACCGGCGCCTTCATGGTCTTGACCAACCTATGCCTCCATACCGCTGCCACGGCGCAGCCCATCAATCTGTCGCTGCTTGCGGTCAAGCTCCGCGGCCAGCTGGGGCCCCTCGCCTTCCCTGTGATGACTCAGCTGGGCCATCTGTCGGCGCAGCCCCGCCGCGTCACTCTCCAAACTCTCGATCCGGATCCGCCTCACGTAGTCTCCCAAGGATCGCTTCCGGCGCGCGCTTCCGGCGTCCTGGTCGAGTTCGGGGAAGTTGCCTTTGGGGAGCTCATCGAGACGCTGGCGAAGCTCCGGGGAAAGGTCGGCGGGGTTGAGTCGTTCCGGGGCCACCTCGGCCATGGCCTGGTAGAGCTCGCCGTGGCCGGGATCGAGAAAGTCATCCCGCCTGAGCTGATACTGATCTCGAACCTCCGCAATCGACTGGGGGCTGTGCCAGAGCATCCCCAGCAAATGGGCAGAGGCTCCCATTGCAATCTGCCCACTGCCTGCGCCGCTCAAACCTGCTCCCGTCGGCTTCGTCTGCTGTCCCGAACCACTGCGCTCGACATCCTCCAGGATCCGCGAGGCGGCAACACCCAGTCGGCGTCCGACTCTCTCCGCATATAAAGCCCGGATACTGGCCTCAGGGATACGGCCCAGGACTCGCATGGCCCTTTTCAGCGCCTCCTGGCCCTGGCCTCCCGCCTGAGGCGAGGCATCTCGGAGCGCCTGATCGACAAGCACCTCCCAGGCGGGGGGGGCGTTCTCCACCAGGTTGCGCAGGGCGTCGGGATCGCGCCGCGCCAGATCGTCCGGGTCTTGCCCTTCGGGCAGAGTGAGGAGCCGACAGCTCATCCCGGCCCGAGCCACCATCCCAACCGCCACCCCGGCCGCCCGCTGGCCGGCGGGGTCACCGTCGAAGCAGAGCACAACCTCGTCAGCGAAGCGGCGGAGAAGCCGGACCTGGGCGTCGGTCAGCGCCGTACCGGAGGTCGAGACCGCGGTGCCGATCCCCACCCGGTGAGCTCCGACCACGTCGAAATAGCCCTCCATCAGCACTGCTCGCCGCTCTCGGTGGATAGCCTCCCGGGCCAGGTCCAAGCCGAAGAGGACGCTGGACTTGTCGAAGAGCGGGGTGGCCCGGGTGTTTAGGTACTTGGGGGTGTCTTCTCCCAGTGCCCGGCCCCCGAAGCCGACCGGTCGGCCCTGCTCATCTCGAATGGGAACGACCAGCCGATGGCGGAAGAAGTCGGTGAGCCCGCCTCCTGCAGTGCGTGCCAGACCCGACGCGGTGATGTCCACCGGGTCGGCCGCCCGGTGGCGCAGGAAGCGCACCAGGTTGTCAGAGGTGGTTCCCAACGGTGCGTACCCCAACTTGAAGCGCTCTCGCTCGGCCTCGGTCACCCCGCGCGACCCCAGGAAGCTGCGCCCCTGTTCCCCGGTTGGGCTGTTGACCAGGACGTGGTGATAGAAGTCGATCGCCAGCTGGTTCAGCCGAAGTAGCGCCTCGCGCTGCTTCCGGCGACGAAGCTCGGCCGGACTGGGAGGCTTGTCCTGGCTGAGGTCAACGCCCGCCTTGGGGGCCAGCTCTTCCAGCGCTCCCCGAAAGTCGGTGTGCTCGATCATCTCGATGAAGCGGAAGAGGTCGCCGCCCTCGTGACAGCCGTGACAGTTCCAGAGCTGCTTCTCCGGACTGACGTAGAACGACGCCGTGTGCTCGGTGTGAAAGGGACAGAGCCCCTTCCATTCCCGCCCCGCCCGCGTCAATCGGACGTAGCCCCCGATGACATCCACGATGTTGAGCCGGGACTTGATCTCCTCGGACGCGCGCTCGCTACTCAATTTGCCGGGCTCGGGTCAATGCCCGGCCAGCCCCCTCGGCCGAACCCGTGGGCAGGTCATCCACCCTCATCTTCCTACCCAGAACTCGTGAGATCGGAGCGTCGTCACACCCGACGGATGGGTCCGGCGCTTTATAGGTGCGCGGCGGCAGCCCTCAAATCTGAGTCGGGCTACTGGCGCCGGAAGATTCCGAGTCCACGGCCCTTGGGGGCCGGGCCCTCCTCACGCAGACGGTTACGGAGTGCCATCACCTCTTGCTCTCGTTCCGCCAGTTGAGCCGCGGTGGACTTACGGGTGTTGTCGAGCTCCTGGCGCAGATCGCGGACTTGGCGCAGCCGCCGCTCCAACTCGGCCTCGAAACGCAGCCTCTGCTCTGCCTGAATGCGCTGCTCCAGGGCCCGCTCCCATCGTTCAAAGAGACCGGCTACCAGCTCCCGAGCGTCGATGGAGTTGATCGCCAAGGCGCTCTCCGGGCCCTGCGCTGCAGCCAGCGCCGAGGGCCGGGGCACCTCCACCAGCTGTGGCCCGCCCAGGACATCGCTGGTCATAGGCTCATCGATCTCCAGGGCCTCGACGGTCTCGACCATGGAAATGGCCTCCTCGTCATCGACGATGCCCTGCCCTGCCTGCCCCTCCTGGTCTTCCTCGTCCTCGTCGTCGCTGCCAAACGGCGATGCCTCTTCATCACTGCCGAACGGCGATGTCTCCTCGTCGTCCTCCTCATCAACCGAGCTCACCTGGCTGGCGAAGGGCCCCGGCGTGACCGGCGGGGGAGGGATTGGGTAGTCGCTTGCTGACTCGGTCTCCAGCGGGAAGTAGGAGTCGGTTCCTGCTGGGTTGTATTCGGTGGGTCCAGCAGGGGGCGGAGCTGGCGCCGCTCCCGCCTCTAGGGGCTCGTCCTCCCAGGCCTGCGGATCCTGACGCCAGACCGGCTCCGCTGGAGATGATTCCTCCGGCGGGGATGGCTCGCTCTCCTGGCTAAGGTCCCAGGGGGCCCTGGGCGGGTTGGCGGGGGTGGCGGACTCGCTCTCGGCCCCCGAGTCCCAGGGCGCGTTGGCCTGAGGTGGGGTGGCTGCTGGCTGGTCGGCGGGAGCGCTCCACATCTCGTCGTAGTCAGTGCTCCGCACGGCCCAGCCTCGGGCGGGACCCTCCTCGCTGACCGGGGGACTCTCGACCCCGCCCGGTTCGGTGGAGAAGTCCTCCGGGGTTGGGAACGGACTGGCTTCGCCGGGCTGGCCGACCCCGATCTCGGCAGCGCTGATGCGCATCTCGAGCTTGCCGCCGATCTCGACCCAGTGCACGGGAATGTCTCCCGACTCGATTCGGCGCTGGATCATCTCGAGGGGCACGGCAAGTTGGGCGGCCACCTCCTCGACGGTTAGGTAGTCGTCAGGCATCTGAGTCTCCTCCGGTGCTGCGATGAGCCGATCCTCGGCGAGGGTGATTCTGCGACGCCGCCGAACCCGGGGCCCCGGGCACGGCGGTGCTGGTCACCTCGCTCAGAGCGCGTTGCCAGAACAAGGGGGATGCCGCCGCAATTCCAAACAAGGCACTGAGCAGTACCACTGCGTCCACGCTGTCACGGCCTTGCTTGCTCCAGTAGTCGTCCTCAAGGTGCAACCAGAGGGCGAACTCGTCGTAGGTCAGGGCCACCCCGGCTCCGTAAAGGGGTGCCATGCGCTGGCGCCAGAGCAGATTGGTTTGAAGCAGGCCAGCGTAGCCGCAACCCGTCAGCGCCAGGATGCCCCACACCATGTGATGTATATGCAGGGGTTGCTTGCCCGATTTGTCGCCGCCGCCGAGCACGATGTTGCCCAGGGGCAGCCAGTGATTGCGGATCCCGTGGGTGATGAGCCGGACCGTCCCGAAGGTGGCCAGGAAGGCTGTCAGCACCCGCATGTTGACGTCCTCGTCGGGCCGTTCTTGAGCGGTCTCGCGGTACCGCCGTGCGATCCGACCCGGAAGTGAGAGCAGGCTGCGAATCTCGCCCGTCCGGGCGGGCTGCGCTTGGCTCATCGTGGCATCGTACCGGTGTTTGGGCTCGGATGGCGTTCTACGTAGGCGAGAGTTGACTGGGGGCGCTGGGTGGAACAGTTCAAATACGGGCTCTAGATCGCCGCAGCGGGGATGTGCCGCCGAAGTTGGGTCGAAGTCTAGCGCTGTACTGCGGGGTCTGGGCACATTAGCTCCAGATGCGGCCCCTGATCCGCGGGACGGCGCGCCCCGATGACGCAGGAGCCGAGATCGCCCCTGAGCCCGCCGGCTTGACCGGCGGTCGTCAACATCGGGATGTCCCTAATGTCCCGTCTTGACGATCGGTAATGGGGCCGGGCCCGAAGGCCCGACCCCGCGGGAGGGGCTAGACCGGAAACCTTTTACGCTCGGGGTGTTCTGGGGCGTCGGCGGTCCCCACTAGGCGGGGATCCCAGCGGCGGCGCCGGTCTCCAACTCCGACTTGATCCGGGGTAGGCTCTCCGCTAGATGAGTGGCCCAGCGCCGGCCGACTGAATCGGGGCCTGCCGCAGGGCTATCGTCCCTGAACTCGGCCCGGACGGTGACGGTGGTGCCCGACTCCGTCGGGGTGAGGTGGAACCTCGCGGTCGGTCGTCCGGGGAGAGAGGTGGCTTCAACCCCCAGCGTTACCGGGAGGTGGTAATGCACGATGCGGTAGACGACCCGCTTGCGACCCAGCAGCGAACTGACCGTTCGCTGCAAGTAGGTGGCGCCGACGCCGCCGCCGTAGCCTAACGGCGTGGATTGCATAACCCAGGACATCCACCGCGGTGCGTTGACACCGTCGGCGAGGAACCCGAAGACCTCGTCGATGGGCTTGGCAATCGTGACCATGGCCTCTGCATAGGGCATACCGAGCCTCTCCAAATCGTCCGAGATTGTGGCCCGAACCAGTGCGACCACAGTCCGAATCCTACGCATGCCGGAGTGCATACGTGCAAGGTTGCATGAACAAAAGCTGAGGAATTGACGAGTATTTGACGCCTGCCCCGCCCCTGTTGACGTCGCGTTGATCAGGGCGGCGTTACCCTCGAATTGTGCTCGACTTCATAAGCGTCGCACTGGTGATCATAGGGGTGGTCGTGCTCTATCTGTTCGTGGTCGCCCTCGAAAAGATCTGATGGACCTCGCTGACATTCTGCTTCTGATCGTCTCTACCGCGACCTTTGTCTATTTGGTCTACGCAATGATTCGGCCGGAGCGGTTCTGATGGGCTTCTGGCTGACGGTACTGGCTCTTATCGTCGGCCTTGGGCTGGCCTGGCGGTTTCTGGGTTCCTACATGGCTGATGTCTATGGAGGTAAGAGCCAGTTCCTGGCGTGGGCTGAATCGGCGATCTATCGCGCTCTTGGGGTCGACCCTGACTCCGAGCAGACCTGGAAGCGCTACGCAGTTTCCACGGTGGTGTTCTCGGCGGTTTGTGTCCTTGCCGTCTACGCGATCGAGCGGCTGCAGGGATCGCTGCCCCTCAATCCGCAGCATTTCACTGGAGTATCCCCGTTCCTGGCCCTGAACACCGCCGTCTCCTTCATGACTAACACCAACTGGCAAAACTACGCCGGCGAGTCGACGATGTCGTACTTCACTCAGATGGCGGCGCTAGCGGTCCAACAGTTCATCAGCGCTGCGGTAGGTATTCAGATCGCCATAGTGTTAGTGCGCGGTTTTGTCCGTCGGGAGTCACCCACCGTCGGAAATTTCTGGGTGGACCTTGTCCGCGGCACCCTCTACATTTTGATGCCGATCAGCATCGTGTTCGCGTTCATCTTGGTTTCCCAGGGCACCATCCAGACACTGGCCGGCCCTGCCCACATCCATGACCTGCTAAATGGTGTTTCGCAGACGATTGCGCTCGGGCCCGTCGCATCGATGGCGGTGATCGAGCACCTGGGAACCAATGGAGGTGGGTTCTTCAGTGCCAATAGTGCGGTGCCGTTCGACAATCCGACCGGCCTAACCAATCTTCTCTACATAATTCTGCTGCTCGGTATACCCTTCGCGCTGACCTACACCTTCGGCAAGATGGTGGGCAGCATCCGCCAGGGAGTCGCGCTCCTGGTCACTATGATCGTGCTCTTCGCGGGTTGCATCGCCCTGGGCGTGGGTGGGGAGACGGGACTCAATCCAGCCTTGACCGCCGCGGGCCTCACTGCGCAGCAGCAGTCCGGGGGCAACCTGGAAGGCAAAGAGACTCGATTTGGTCCGGCTGTGTCGGCACTCTTCGACATCTCTACCACGGTCACGTCCACCGGATCAATAGATGGGCAGAACGACTCCTACACTCCCATCGGCGACGCTGGACTGCTTACCGGCATGATGCTGGGTGAGGTCGAGCCCGGTGGGGTTGGAAGCGGCCTCTACACCATCCTCCTGTTCGCAGTGGTGGCGGTGTTCATCGGGGGATTAATGGTGGGACGAACTCCCGAATACTTGGGCAAGAAGATTCAGTCACGCGAGGTCAAGCTGGCCTCGATCGGCGTGCTGATGATGCCGGTCACCGTACTGGCCTTTACCGCCCTAGCGGTCGCAGTACCAGCTGGAGTGAGTTCCATCTTCAACCACGGCCCGCACGGGTTCTCGGAGATTTTGTACGCCTACGTGTCGCAGACCAATAACAACGGCTCGGCGATGGGTGGCCTCAACGGCAACACAGTTTTCTGGAATCTCACCGGTGCCGCCGCCATGATATTGGGGCGGCTCGGCATCATCCTGCCAGTGCTAGCCCTTGGGGGTGCCCTAGCAGCCAAGAAGTACGTACCTGACTCGGTCGGAACCATGCGCTCTGACTCGCCGGTGTTCGTTGGCCTCTTGATCGGGACTGTCATCCTGGTCGGCGGCCTAACGTTCCTGCCGGCGATCGCGCTTGGCCCCATCGCGGAAGCGCTGGTCCGCCACGGAGTGTTTTTCTGATGAGCACCACCGGGATGGCCTTGCCCGCTGACGGATCCCGCGCGCCTGAGGGCACAACGCCGAAGGCGGATCCCCCCGAGGTGGGCACGGGCTCGTCGGGAGTCACGCCAACGGGAGGTCGGGGTCGTCGGCAGCTGCCCTGGATGACTCGCGAGATCGCGACCCGCGCCCTGCTCGACTCCTTGATCAAGCTCGACCCCCGGGTGCAGGTCAGGAACCCAGTCATGTTCGTGGTCTTGATCGGGACCATCGTCACGGGGATCGAGTCGATCTTCCATCCGTCGGTGTTCGACTGGGCGGTGACGGTGTGGCTGCTTCTCACGGTTCTTTTCGCGAACTTCGCCGAGGCGAATGCGGAGGGACGTGGTCGGGCGCAGGCAGACACGCTTCGTCGCATGCGCTCTGACACGATGGCGCGGCGTCTGCGTGACGACGGTACCGAGGAGCGCGTGCTGGCGGCGGCCTTGGTCAAGGGCGATCGAGTCGTCTGCGAAGCCCAAGACATCATCCCGTCCGATGGAGAAGTGATCGAAGGAGTGGCGTCGATCGACGAGTCAGCGATAACCGGCGAGTCGGCGCCGGTGATCAGAGAGAGCGGCGGTGACCGCTCGGCGGTTACCGGAGGCACCAAGGTGCTTTCCGACCGAATCGTGGTCAGGATTACAGCCGAACCCGGGCACACTTTCCTCGATCGGATGATTCAACTGGTCGAAGGCGCCAACCGCCAGAAAACCCCCAATGAGTTGGCCCTCACCATCCTGCTGGCGGCGCTGACGATCATCTTCGTCCCGGTGTGCGTGGCCCTGGCACCGTTCGCCGGCTTCGCCCACGGGCAAGTTTCGGTGGTGATCCTGGTGGCTCTGTTGGTGTGTCTAATCCCCACTACCATCGGCGCCTTGCTCTCCGCAATCGGAATTGCCGGAATGGATCGCCTGGTGCAGCGAAACGTCCTGGCTATGAGCGGTAGGGCGGTGGAAGCCGCCGGTGACGTCAGCACTCTGCTCCTGGACAAGACCGGCACCATCACCCTGGGCAACCGCATGGCCGCCACCTTCACTCCTATCGGAGGCGTTGCTGAGCGCGATCTTGCCGATGCGGCTCAGCTGGCGTCGCTTGCCGACGACACACCCGAGGGCCGTTCCATCGTGGTCCTGGCCAAGGACCTCTTTGGCATCCGTGGCCGTGAGCTAAGCACCCGGCACGAGATCATTCCGTTCAGCGCTGCCACCCGCATGTCGGGGCTCGACATCGACGGCCGCCATATCCGCAAGGGTGCCGGCGAAGCGGTGCGGAACTGGGTCAAGGAGCAAGGTGGGGCGATTCCCGATGAACTTGGTCCAATCGTGGAGCGGCTGTCCCGTGCCGGCTCAACGCCACTGGTGGTCGCCGACGGACCCAAAGTGCTGGGTGTGGTGGAGCTTCGTGACGTTGTCAAGTCGGGCATCCGGGTCCGGTTCGACGAGTTGCGCAGCATGGGCATCCGTACTGTGATGGTGACCGGCGACAACCCGCTCACCGCCGCGACCATCGCCGCCGAGGCCGGGGTAGACGACTTCCTCGCAGAGGCCACGCCGGAGGCGAAGATGGCGCTGATCCGCAAGGAGCAGGAAGGCGGCCGCATGGTTGCGATGGCCGGAGACGGGACCAACGACGCCCCGGCGCTGGCCCAGGCCGACGTCGGCGTCGCCATGAACACCGGCACCATGGCGGCCAAGGAGGCCGGCAACATGGTCGACCTCGATTCCAACCCCACCAAACTGATTCAGGTCGTGGAGATCGGCAAGCAGCTGCTGATCACCCGCGGCGCGCTGACCACATTCTCAATTGCCAACGACGTGGCCAAGTACTTTGCCATCATTCCGGCCCTGTTCGTCAGCACGTATCCGCAGCTGAAGGCGCTCAACATCCTGCAGCTGCATAGCCCTCACACCGCCGTTCTTTCGGCCGTGATCTTCAACGCGCTGGTGATCGTGGCCCTGATCCCGTTGGCCCTGCGAGGAGTCCGCTACCGTCCCTCTACGGCCACCGCCCTGTTGCGGCGCAACCTGCTGATTTATGGAGTTGGCGGGCTGATCGCGCCCTTCATCTTCATCAAGCTCATCGACCTAGCCTTGACGGCCGTGAGACTCTCCTGATGCTGCTGCAAATTCGCCGGTCAATCGTCGCCATCGTCATCTTCACTGCCATCTGCGGGATCATCTACCCGCTGCTGATAACCGGCTTGTCCCAGTGGTGGTTCCCCCACGAGGCCAACGGCTCCCTCACCAGCAACGGCTCGACCTTGATAGGCCAGCAGTGGAAGGGCCCGGGCTGGTTCCAGGGGCGTCCCGACATCGACGACCCGCTCCTGACCGGTGGCAGTCAGCTAGGCCCGACCTCAAAGGCGCTGGTCATCGCCGTTCGCACCGAGATCAAAGCCCTGGCCAAGGAGGGTATCAAGAATCCCCCCGAGGATCTGGTCACGACCTCCGGCAGTGGCGTTGACCCGGATATCTCGCCAGCAGCGGCATTGGACCAGGTCAACGCCGTGGCAGAGGCGCGAGGGCTTGCGCCGGCGGCCGTGCGCAAGCTGGTGTACCAGGTGGAGCAGGGGCCGTACCTGGGCTTCCTGGGTGCATCGACCGTCAACGTGCTCCAACTCAACGAGGCGTTGGCAAAGCTGGTGGCCAGGAGCAATTCCGGGGGCTAACGGTAGAGTGAGTCGGCCACTCAGCTGCTTCATGCGTCCCCGCTACGGTCAGGTCGGCTCCACCACGACGATGACGCCGGATAGCAGAGGCCGGATACCGGATCGTCGTACGATCGACTGCTCACCGTCCGGTCGACGCGTGGGTGCTCCGCGGCCATCTACCTGCCGCGGGCGCTGAGGGGATTGGTAGTTTTTTTGCTCAGTCTTCTGGCGGCCTCAGCTCGTAGCCGACGCCAGGATGGGTGACCAGGAACTCCCCGTGCTCGACTCCGAGCTTGCGGCGGATGCGATTGGCGTAGACGCGCAGGTAGTGAGCGTCGGCACCGTAGCGCCCTCCCCAAACATGCGAGAGGAGCAGCTCCCGAGTCACCACTCGTCCAACGTTTCGCGCCAAGTACGCCAGCATCTCGTACTCGGTGGCGGTCAGCGCGATCCGACGCCCGGCCATGGTGGCGGTGTGCGCGGCCAGGTCCATCGCGAGTGGTCCCACGATCAGCTCCGGTCCGCCAGCCTGCTCGCGCCGATGTCGTAGCGCTACCCGAATGCGCGCTTCCAGTTCCGCCATGCCAAAGGGCTTGGTGATGAAGTCATCAGCGCCGGCGTCCAAGGCCGCCACCTTGCGGTCCTCCTCCCCGTGAGCCGAGAGGATCAGGATGGGAACGTCGCTCCAACCGCGGAGTTGCTGGCACACCTCGACCCCATCCATGTCGGGCAGCCGGAGATCGAGTAGCACCACCTCGGGACGATGCCGGACTGCCTCTGCCAGCCCGTCGGCTCCGGTGCGGGCGGTGAAGAGTTCGTAGCCGCGGGCCCGCAGCCCAATACCGAGGGCGCGGAGGATCGCCGCCTCATCGTCGATCAGCAGGATGCTGGCCACGGGTCGGAGGCTAGGCCGCCGGCAACACGATGTCCAGCTGCAGGCCTCCTTGAGGACCAGAACGCGCGCTGATCCTGCCTCCAGTAGCTTCGATGAATGCCTTGCAGATCACCAGCCCGACCCCACTCGGCTCCGGAGACCGCGATTCCCCCCGGGTCTCGGGCACCGGGCTGAAAGCCGTCGCCAGCCGCTCCGGGCTGAGGCCCGGTCCCTGGTCCACCACTTCAAGTTGCACGCGTCCGGCCTGATGTCGGGCCCTGATTGCGATGGGAGTGTGGTTGGGGGTGTAGCGAGAGGCATTCTCCAGCAGGTTGACCAGGACTCGGACCACCAAGGCTCGGTCGACGCTGACCATTAGTTGGCTGTCGACCTCGACAGCTACGGGGCGGTCCTGGAGCAGACCCTGCACCCCCTCCAAGGCTTCGTCGACCAGCTCACGGAGGGCGGTTGGCACCTTGACCAGGCGTCGCATTCCGGCCTCGATTCGATACATGTCAAGGAGGTTCTTCACCATGCGGGTAAGGCGATCCGTCTCTTCCTCGGCGGTGATCAGGAGCTCAACTCGATCACCTTCCGAGAGCGCTACCGACGAGTCAGCCAGATCTGATAGGGCTGCCTTGATCGAAGCCAGCGGGGTGCGCAGGTCGTGGGCGACCGAGGCCAGCAGGGCTCGCCTCCAGTTGTCTACTTCCCCGAGAACCCGACTCTGAAGCGCCTCCTCGCGCAGCTGGGCGCGCTCCACCGCGAGGGCGGCGTGGTTGGCGTAGGTGGTCAGCAATTGATGGTCGGTGGCGGAGAGCGCGGGCCCGACCAGCATCAGCACACCCACCGGCCGCGCAGCAGTCGCCAGGGGCAGGGCCCGCAAACCGGCCAAACCAGCCAGGGCCACCGGGGTGGAAAGCGCGCCCGCGAGGATGCCGCCACCGAGGATCTCGTCGGGCAGCAGGTCGCCGGCCTGGGCGGCGACAGCGAGGTACTCGCCGCGTGGAAGCAGCAGGGCAGCCGAGCTGAGGCGGAACTCCGAGCGGACGGTGCTGACCACGGTCGAGAGGAGTTCCTGGAGAGGTTTGTCTCCTATCAGTAGGTCGGTCACGGCCAGCAGGTGTCGAGCGTTCTCAGACCGGCGGCGGGCCTCTACCCTAGCCTGCTGCAGCGCTGACACCACCCGGGCAACGATCAGCATCACCACGGCGTAGACCCCCAAAGTCAGCCAGTCGCGGTAACCGAAAACGGCCAGGGTCCCGTAGGGGCGAATGAAAAGAAAGTCGTAGCAAAGGAAACCCACCGCGATGGCCAGCACGCCAGCAGACCAGCCCCCGATCGCGACTCCAACGACCACCGGGATGATCAGGATCAAGCCGGGGGTACTGGGGCCCAGTTGCGCCCGGACGGGGACCATCACCGCGGCCAACACCGCGATCGCCAGAGCCGCCGCCACCGCGCCCGTCAACCATCTGCGCCTGCGCCAGCCCCAGTGCTCAGCCACCTTCGGATCCGCCTTCCGGGGCGTGACCCCTGATCCGGGGAACCGGCGAGGCCGCGATTATGTGGATGTCCAATCCGGCCGGGACGGCCTGCTTCAAGAGATGCTTCAGGACACCGCCGCGGCGGAGTCCCCAGCGGTGATCTCGATCGGAGCCCACCACCAGCTGGGTGATGTTGTGGGCTCGGGCAAATGCGATCAGGGTGGTGGCCACGTCATCGCCACGAAGTGTCGACCACTCGCCGCCCAGGGAGATGGTGAGCGTTTGCAATTCCTCCAGGGCAGCTTGTTCGGGGCTGCTGGACTCCGCGGCGATCACGTGCACCACGTGGAGGTCACCCTTGACTCGGGCTGCGATCCGCGCGGCTCGGCGCAGGACTCGATCGCTGCCCGGTGCTACCGAGGAGCCAACCAGGATGTGCTCACCCGTCTCGACCGGAGCCGACGCCGCCTCCTCGACCTCGCGGAGCAGCACCTCGTCGGTTTCGTCGGCAACGAACCGCAGGGCCAGCTCCCGCAGGATGGTGAGGTTGTGGGTGGTGAAGAAGTTGGTGAGGGCCGCCGACACCTTCTCCGGTGGGTAGACGTTGCCATGGACGATCCGGCGCCGCAGTTGCTCAGGTGAGGAATCGACCAGCTCGGTCTGGTCGGCCCGGCGCACCACCCAGTCGGGCACCCGCTCCCTGACAGGGGTCCCGGTCATGCTCTCGATGCTCTCGGCCAGGCTCTCCAGGTGCTGGATGTTGACCGTGGTGATCACGTTGATGCCGCTCTCGAGGATCTCCAGGACGTCCTCCCAGCGCTTAGTGTGGCGACCGCTGTTAGGGACGTTGGTGTGGGCCAGTTCGTCGATCAGCGCCAGCTGAGGCCGCCGGGCCAGGACAGCGTCGAGGTCCATCTCCTCGAAGGTGGCGCCGCGATACTCGACCCGTTTCCGAGGCACCACCTCCAGATCCTTGAGGGCCTCGGCGGTGTGAGGCCGGCCGTGGGTCTCGACGAAACCCACCACCACATCGCGACCCCGTTCCCGCCGGCGCCACCCCTCGTCGAGCATGGCCACCGTCTTGCCCACCCCCGCAGCCGCACCCAGGTAGATGCGGAACTTACCCGGGGGCGCGACCAGGTTCTCGCTGGGTTCCGGCGTCGTCTGGTCACTGGGAATCAAAAGGTCCTCGTCGCTGGCCATGACCTCAGACTAAACCCGCGGATTCACCAGGAGTCTCGGCTGACGCCGGCTCCCAAGCCAGCCACTATCCGAGATCTGGCTGCTACGATTCCGCCGGAGAGCCGGGAAGTCTGGTCGGCACATCTTGCGTTCGCGAAATGGAGCCGACTTGGATATTCGGGTTGATTCCCACCAGACTGCGAAATGCCAGATTTGTGGGAAGCGACCGCACGAAGTTCACGATGGGTTTTGAGTCCGCATGGGAGTAGGACTCGCAGCATTCGCCTTCGCGGGCGGAGCCGCAGTAAGCCTCGCAACCAGTTGGGTCCTAGTTTCAAGGCTGGAGCGGGTGGGTGAGCGATTCGGACTGTCGGAGGCGCTTCTTGGCCTCGTGGCAGCTTTGGCCGCCGACACGCCCGAGATCACAACCGCGGTCACCGCCCTGGCTCACCACCAGCGGGCGATCGGTGCCGGTGTGATCGTCGGCTCGAATATATTCAACCTGGCCGCATTGCTCGGCGTCGGCGCCGTTGTCGCCGGGCGGATCCGCCTTCACCGCAAGGTCGTAGCCCTAGGCGGCGCGGTCGCCTTGTGGGTCGCGATCGTCTGTCTGACCACGATCATCGGTTTCCTCGATCCCGCGGTGGCACTCGGACTCGCGCTTCTGGTACTGGTCCCGTACATCGTCGTGCTGGGAGCTCGCCGCGTCCAGCTCCAGCGACTCCCGTTGCCGGTGAGGTGGGTGAGCTGGATTGCTTCGGCGGTTGACGAGGAGGCGCTCGAGGTAGTGGTCGCCATCCGGCCTCCGAGGGGAAAGCCACGCGACGCGTTGGCCGCGGCGGCTGCCCTCATCGTGGTTGTCTTGGCCAGCGTGACCATGGAGCGAGGGGCATCGGCGTTGGGACAGCACTACGTCGTGGCCGCGGTAGTCGTCGGCGGGGTCGCCCTGGCCGCGGTTACCAGTCTACCCAACGCCGTGGCTGGGATCTACCTCGCAGCGAAGGGAAGAGGGGCGGCAGCACTGAGCACCTCACTCAACAGCAACACCCTCAACGTGACGGCGGGCCTCTTGATTCCGGCGGCTGTCACCGGGCTAGCAAGGCCGTCGGGCCCGGAACTTCTGATCGCTGGGTGGTACGTGGGGTTGACATTGCTCACCCTCGGGCTAGTCTACGCAGGCAAAGGACTCCGCCGCCGAGCGGGCTGGGCGATCATCGCCGGTTACATCGCGTTTGTAGCAGCGCTACTGGTCACCTCATGAGGTGGTTGTCCACGCCAACCCGCCCTCCGAAAATGCCATTGGTGTTGTGGGATCGTCCACCCAGGGGCATATCCGCCAGCGCGTCGGCTTATCCCCACTGTCCGGGCTGGTAGTCACCACCTTGGTTCCGGCAGATGACGTTCAAGCGGTTGAACGCGTTGATGACGGTGACGGTGCACACCAGCGCCGCGAGCTGGTCGGTGTCGTAGTGCATGGCAGCGTCCGCCCAGGCGTCGTCGGTGACACCGCCGGCGGCGTCGGCGACGCGGGTGCCCTGCTCGGTGAGCTCGAGCGCGGCCCGCTCGGCATCGGTGAAGACCTTCGCGTCCCGCCACGCCGCCACCAGGTTGAGGCGCACGGAGTTCTCGCCCTCGTGCTCGGCGTCCTTAGTGTGCATGTCGGTGCAGACTGCGCAGCCGTTGATCTGGCTGGCACGGATCAAGACCAGGTTCCGGGTCGCGGTCGGCAGGGTCGACTGCGCAGAAGCCATTCCGGCGGAGTTGAGGGACTTCCCGAACTTCTGCAGGATCTCGCTGCTCTTGTAATCAAGACGTGCGTCCATGGTGATCTCCTGTTCCATGCGCTTCTGGTACATCCTTGGCCTATGCCTGGTTAGGTCGCTGACTTGGATCAGGATCGGGTCCCTGCGCCGGTACGGTCGCTTTGTAGGCCCCGACAAATCCCTGTCGCCAGCTGGGATATCGCACTGTCCACCCGAGCTCCCGTTTCGCCTTGACGTTCGACGCGCCACGTGCTTCGGACATCATCGTCATACCGTCTGCACCGGCGATGAGTCGCGCAATCCAAAAAGGAACGCGACGGGGCGGCTTGGCGGCAACCGCATTCGCCAGCACGGGAAGCCAATCGCGCATCGGAGCGGGCTCGTCATCGACGATGTTGTAAATGCCGGCTGCTTGGCGTTCGAGTGCCAGCACAGTCGCCGCGGCGGCGTCGTCGAGATGGATCCAGGAGATAACGCCGCCGCCGTCGCCGATGATCGGGAAATACCGTTGGCGCACCAGCTTGACCAGCTGGTCGTTCTGGGCGCCGTAGAAGCTGCCATAGCGCAACGCGACTCCGCCCGCGGCCGTGACGGCTTCTTCGAGATGGCGCATCGCGGCGTTGGTCTGACGGGTCGATGAAGGCGGATCCGGGTCGAGGGGATCGTCCTCGGTCTTGACCGGGCCGCCCTCTCGCGCGTAGCGGTAGTTGGCGAAGCTCTGGGCGACGAACCGGCGCACGCCCGCCTCGCGGGCAGCAGCCAGGAGCGCGTCGGTGCCCTCGGTCCGAAGCCGATTGGTGGGCGCAAAGGTGCGATCGAGTCTCCTGCCGAAGCGCGCATCCGCCAGGGCCGTGGCCTGGTGGATGATCGCCTCGGGTTGGGCCTTCAGCACGACGGCGCGGACGGCTTCGGCGTCCAGCAGGTCGAGCGCGATCGGCTGCGCCCCGAGCGACTGCAAGCGCCCAGCATTCCCGGGCGATCGGAAGGTCCCGATTACCTCATGCCCTCGTTCGACGAGTTGGGGGACGAGCCAGGCGCCGATCGCCCCGCTCGCTCCAGCCACAAAAACTCGCACCGTGCCCTCCTTCAGGTCCCTGTTCAGTGTCACATCCGTCATCGCTGCCGGGTCAACTCTCTGACACTTAGGACCAGAGGAATGTGACGGGATGAACGACCAAGAGTGGTTGGCGGATCGCTTCGAGGAGCACCGAACTCACCTGCGGGCGGTCGCCTACAGGATGCTGGGCTCGCTCAACGAAGCGGACGACGCAGTTCAGGACGCCTGGCTGCGCCTCAGCCGATCTGGCGCGGGTGAGATCCAGAACCTGGGCGGATGGTTAACCACCGTCGTCGCCCGCGTCTGCCTCAACATGCTGCGGGCCCGCACCACGCGAGGCGAGGAGTCCTTCGCCCAGCGCCTGCCGGACCCCGTTCTCAGCCTGGGTGGGGACCTTCCTCCAGAGGACCAGGCATTGTTGGCCGACTCTGTCGGCCTGGCCCTTCTCGTCGTGCTCGACACCCTGGCGCCCGCCGAGCGGTTGGCGTTCGTGCTCCACGACGTGTTCGGGTTTTCGTTCCAGGAGATCGGCCCGATGGTGGATCGAACCCCCGCGGCGGCGCGGCAACTTGCCAGCCGGGGTCGCCGCCGCGTAAAAGGCGCCCATTTACCGTCTCCCGTTCCCGATCTCGCACGCCAACGAGAGGTGGTCGACGCCTTCTTCTCGGCTGCGCGTGCAGCCGATTTCGACGGTCTCGTGGCCGTGCTTCATCCCGACGTTGTGCTGCGAGCGGACTTTGGGGCCAAACGAGGCGGCGCCTTCCAGGTGCTACGCGGTGTCGCCGCAGTTGCCCAGCAGGCGCGCCCGCTGCCAGGGTCTGAACTTCACCCCGTGTTGGTGAACGGGGCGCCTGGAGTTGTTGTCACGGTGCGGGGACGACCCCTCGCCATCATGGGATTCACAGTCTCGGCTGGCCGGATCGTCGAGATCGACGCTATCGGCGATCCCGAGCGTGTCCACCTAGTTACGGCAAAATTCCTCCCACTCTGATTAACAAGCGCCAACTCCCCGTGAAGCCCACCCGCAATCACCAGCTCCATCAACCCGTCTGATTCCTGGGCACTCAAAGGCGACACATGTTCACCACAACTCACGCGCTGAACCTCGACGAGGTCGGCCCGGTCGAGGTCAGAGCCGACGACCATGGGCAGGGCCGGCCCTTTCTGCTGCTGCACGGCGGCGCCGGGCCCGACTCGACCGGCGGCTTCGCCGAATTGCTCGCAGCCACCAAACCCGCACGCGTCCTCAATCCCACCCACCCTGGGCTTCGGCGGGACGTCCCGACCGGAGTCGTTGCACACCATTCGGGGGCTCGCGGCGCTATACGTCGCGCTCGTCGAGAAGCTGGGACTGGATGGTGTCACCGTTGTCGGCAACTCCGTGGGTGGCTGGATCGCCGCTGAGATGGCGCTCATAGGCTCTCCGCGGATCCGCGGGGCCGTCCTCATCGATGCCGTCGGCATCCAGGTGCCGGGTCACCCAGTCGCCCACTACTTCTCCCTGAGCATGGACCAAGTGTTCGCGCTTAGTTTTCACGAACCCGACCGATTTCGCTTCGACCCGAGGACTCTGCCGCCGGCGGCTCAGGCAATCGCGGCGGGCAACCGGGCGGCACTCGCCAGCTACGCGGGGACCGCGATGAGCGACCCCACCCTTCGCGAGCGTCTCTCCAGCCTCGAGATGACGACTCTCGTTCTGTGGGGCGATAGCGACCGGATCGCCGACACCGAGTACGGCCGTGCGTATGCCAAGGCCATCCCGATGGCGCGGTTTCAGTTACTCAGAAATACCGGTCACCAACCTCAACTGGAGACACCCGACCAGGTATTGACGGCTGTCTGGGACTACGCCGACGCCGACCGTCCCAGCGTCGCTGGCTGATCCCGTTGCCCAACTTTCGTGGCGTTCGAGGCGCGTGATGTCGCAGGACCGCCGATGACCTCACCCACATGGACGAGATCGCCATCCCCTGAAGACTGAGAACTGGCTCCAAACGGTGCCGGGCGTCGCTTGGCGGTGGTCCTTTCCACCGTCGCGTCCTAACTGGGTCGAGTATCCCGACGAAATAAAAGCATCGCTGCGCCCATAAAAGCCAGCGTCCACAGTACCACGCTGAGTAGCCAAGTCCAGTCGAAATTGCCACCCACGAGGGGGAAGCGCGCGATCCCTGCAACGCCATATGGAGGCATGTATGGCGCGATGGTTTGCAGCGTCGAGGGCAGCAGACCGAGAGGCACGAAGAGACCACTGAATAAGGCAAAGACGCCAAGCACCGGGCTGATGATTTGCATGACGTTTTGTGATGGCAGCAAGTAGCCCGCAAAGAGGCCAAGAGCAGCGAAGACCAATGCGCTAGCCCAAGCGAGGACCCCGGTTAGCACCCAAGTGATCGGGGCCATATGCACTCCGTCGATCGCGCCGAAAATATTGACCACGGCGACCGACGTCAACCCCAGGAACATGGCCGTCAATATCTTGATCGAGATGTAGGCGGCAGGTGTCAGGGGAGTGATTCGCAGCTGGCGGCTCCATCCCAGAGCGCGCTCGATTGAGACCATAGCACCGCCCGACGTGGCCGCCAGCATCGCCCCATAAACGGCGATCCCGATCATGGTAATGGCCGCGATATCCGGCACGTGTGAACCGGCGATCCGCTTCGTGTTCTTCAGCAGCAGGAAGAGGACGATCGGGACCACAACCGTGAGGATCACCGTCCGGCGGTTGCGAACCAGGCGCCGGATCTCAATCGAGAGGAAGGTGAGGCTGAATCCGCCAAACGGCGGCACGGGTCGAGCCCTAAGAACTTCCAGCGTATCGGGTGCCTTGGAACTCATTGAGTGTCTCCCGCAACCGGAGTAGTGTCGGCGGTCACCACGCGATCGTCCCCGGTCAGCGTGAGGAATGCGTCCTCAAGGTTGTGGGCAACGATCTCGACATCATGGGCCGCTGTGGCAGTCAGAAGGTTTCGGGCGACGGCGTCCGAATCGCTTGTCTGGATGATCACGCGCTCACCACGGATTTCGACGGAGCTGACACCGGGCAGGGATCGGAGTGTGGCTGGATTGGCGCCGGGGAGCGTCGCGCGCACTGACCTGCCCGTCGAGAGATTGCGGACCTCTGCGGCGGTGCCATCAGCAACGATCTTCCCGTGGC
Source organism: Candidatus Dormiibacterota bacterium (assembly GCA_963701235.1). Lineage (GTDB taxonomy): Bacteria > Chloroflexota > Dormibacteria > Aeolococcales > Bog-877 > Bog-877. The sequence goes on along the minus strand of OY969577.1, from coordinate 2,198,495 downwards.
GAAGCACGATGATCCGGTCCGCGTAGGCGTCAGCTTCCTCAAGATAGTGCGTCGCGAAGAGCACGGTGCGACCACGCTCCGCATCTCGACGGATCGCCGTCCAGAAGTCGCGCCGTCCCTCGACATCCATTCCCGTAGTCGGTTCGTCCAGGACCATTAGTGCCGGATCGGGTAGCAGCGCCAAAGCGAAGCGCAGTCGTTGCGTCTCGCCCCCGGAACATTTACCCACGAGGCGATCGGCGATGCCGGCAATGCCTGCCCTTTCGAGTACGTCGGCAACCGGACGAGGATTCACGAAGAGCGTGGAGGTCAGCCGAACCGTTTCCCGAACCGTCAGATCCTTGAGCAGTCCACCGGTTTGCATCACCGCCGCGACGAGTCCTCGCGAGATGGCGGCTGATGGCTTCATGTCGAGCACGCGAACCGTTCCGCGGTCAGGCTTGCCAAGACCAAGGATGATGTCGATGGTGGTGGTCTTGCCCGCACCGTTTGGCCCAAGAAGAGCGGCAATCTCGCCCAGTTTCAGGTCCAGATCGATCCCATCCACGGCGCGAACCGATCCAAAGTTGCGGTGCACGCCGGCGAGGGCGACTGCGATTTCGTTTGTCACCCGCTCATCTCGTCTCACTCATCAGCACAGTCATCCTTGGCCCGCCAGGTCATGCTGGATCACGACCCACTGAGCGAATGGCGGGAAGGGAGGTGTGTGATTTCACCACATAGTTGACCCATGTCTCAAGACATAGTTGACACCCACGATCAGCGGGAGTGTCGCTATGGGGTTGGAACGCTATGTGGTGGACGCGGTGATGCTGGAAGGGCGAAGTCCGAGCGAGGTCGCCAAGGCGCACGGGATCTCGAGGTACTGGCTCTACAAGCTGATCGGACGCTTTCGCGAGGGTGGTTATCCGGCCCTGGAGCCGCGCTCGCGCCGCCCCCGCTCGTGTTCGCGCCAAGTCGACCCGGACCTTCGCGCCGCCATCGTCCAGCTGCGACGGGAACTTGGGGAGGCTGGCCACGACGCCGGGGGGGCCACCATCGCCCACCACCTGGCCCTGACCTCCGACCACGTTCCCTCGGTGGCCACCATCTGGCGCATCCTCTCCCGGGAAGGGCTGATCACCCCCCAGCCCCACAAGCGTCCTCGCTCCTCGTTCGTCCGCTTCGAGGCCGGCTTGCCCAACGAGCTCTGGCAAAGCGACTTCACCCACTGGCAGCTGGCCGACGGCAACGGCGTGGAGATCCTCAACTACCTCGACGACCACTCCCGGCTGCTCCTCGCCTGCGACGCATTCAGCACTGTGAAGGGTGCTGATGTGGTTGAGAGTTTCCACCTCGCTGGCGCCAGCCAGGGCTACCCCGCGGCCCTCCTGACCGACAACGGTGCCGTCTTTAGCGGCAAGTCCCGCGGTGGCAAGGTCCTGCTCGAGACCGAGCTGGAACGCCTGGGAATCGTCTTCAAGCACTCCACCCCCTACCACCCCCAAACCTGCGGCAAAGTTGAGCGTTTTCACCAGACCCTGAAGCGTTTCCTGGCCAAGCAGACCCCAGCACCGACCTTGGCGGTCCTGCAGCTCCAGCTCGACACTTTCCGTACCTATTACAACCAGCACCGGCCCCACCGAGCCCTGGCCGGCCGAACTCCACTCACTGCCTTCCACGCCCGCCTCAAGGCCCGGCCCGAGGGAGCAGATGCCCCCGTCCACTACCGCGTCCGCCACGACCGGGTGGACAACCAGGGCCGGGTCACCCTCCGCTACCTCAGCCGACTTCGCCACATCTGCCTCGGGCGGGCCTACGCCGGTGTGCCCGTCCGCCTCCTGGTGGCCAACAAGCACGTCCGGGTGATCCGTGAGGACGGGTCTCTTCTGCGCGAACTCGTCCTCGACCCCGACCGCGATTACCAAGCCCTCGGGACCCCAAGCGGCAGACCTAAAGTTGTCAACGATGTCGTGCGACATCTGTCAACGATGTCCTGAGACATGACAATGGCGGGAAGGGAGGGATTCGAACCCTCGGACGAGGTTAACCCCCGTCACCCGCTTAGCAGGCGGGCGCTTTCGGCCACTCAGCCACCTCCCCGTGAGGTCAGCGCTCGAGTATAGGCGTAGCTATTGGGGCGCCCCGAGGCCAAGATCGGCGGCGATTGGAGTTAGACCAGCCACCACCAGTTCCACCAACTCTTCGACCTCGACGCCCAACTCCTGGCTACCGAGGGCGATGTCCTCCCGAAGCACGCTCCGGGCGAAGGCCTTGTCTTTGAGCTTCTTTTGTACTGAGGAGCTCTTGACCGCGCTCACCTGGCGACCCGGTTGGACCATCGCCACCGCGATCACGAAACCGGTGAGCTCGTCAAGCGCGAAGAGCCAGCGCGCCATATCGGTGTCGCGGGGCACGCCACTGAAGGTCGCGTGCCCCTGGATGGCCAGAACCACTTCTTGCGGATAGCCCGCCGCCTCGAGTACCGGGCGTCCCCAGAAAGGATGCTCGTCAGGGTGGGCCTCGTAGTCGAAGTCGTGAAGAAGCCCAGTGATGGCCCAGAGCTCCTCGTCAGCAGAGGTGCGGCGGGCAGCCTGGCGCATCACCGCCTCCAGGGCCACCCCGTGCCGGCGAAGGCTGTCGGTCTTGGTGTGCTCGTGGAGGAGCGCGACGGCGTCGTCTCGAGAGGGCACGTCGAACATCCTCCCATCCGCCAGAGGTCCCACACAAGTTCGGCCCGGACTGATACGGTCCCGAATGTCCTTTGAGCACTCTGCCTTCGCCCGACCAGGACCGCCTCTGGCGCCAGCTCATGGAGCTAGCCGAGTTTCGCGAGCTGGATCAGCCCGGTTGGACACGACGGGTGTTCTCGGAGCCGTACCAGCGCTCGCGAGCCTGGACCCGTGATCTCATGGAAGCGGCCGGACTCGAGGTCCAGACCGACGCAATCGGAAACCTGCTGGGCCGGCTGGCCGGCGAGAGCCCCGATCTGCCCGAGCTCGTCATCGGCTCGCACACCGACACCGTTGCCGGGGGAGGGCGTTTCGACGGGATGGTTGGGGTGGTGGCCGCCGTGGAGGTCGCCAGGCTGCTTCGCCAAGCCGGTCGGCGGCTGAGGCACTCGCTGCTGGTCGTCGACTTCCTGGGGGAGGAGCCCAACCGGTTTGGGATCAGCTGCGTCGGCAGCGCGGCTGTGGTCGGGCGGCTGGCCGAGCAGCAGCTGCAGCTGACCGACGAGAAAGGAGAGACGCTGGCCGTCGCCTTGGTGGGAATTGGAGCGCGCCCGGGTAGCCTCTCGGAGATGGTCTGGCCGTCCCGACGACTACTCGGCTATCTCGAGCTCCACATCGAGCAGGGCGCCCGGCTCGAGCGGGAGGGTATCCGACTCGGGGTGGTGACCTCGATCGCCGGGATCCATCGCGGTGTGATCACTCTGGTGGGCCGACCGGACCACGCCGGCACGGCCGCCATGGACGATCGCCGCGACGCGCTCGCCGCCGCCGCCGAAGTGGTGCTGCTGGTGGAGCGCCTCGCCAGGGAATCCAGGGTGGGCGGGGATGGTGTCGGCACCGTGGGGCGGCTCGAAATCGCCCCGGGCGCCGCCAACGTGGTTCCAGGCACGGCCATCGTCTGGGTCGAGTTCCGCAGCGCCGAGTCCAAATGGCTGGATGATCGCCACCGAGCGCTCGAAGTCGGAGTCCGTGACTGCGCCGCCCGACGCCGGCTCGAGGTGGAGATCGAGTGGATTTCTGAGGGGAACCCCGTCGCCTGCGCTCCTGGCCCGCGGCGCGCGATCGTCGAGGCAATCGAAGAGCTCGGCCAGCCTCATCAGGACCTGCCCTCGGGAGCCAGCCATGACGCGGCTCTGCTCGCCCAGATCTGTCCGATGGGGATGATCTTCATCCCCTCGCGCGACGGCCGCAGTCACTGCCCGGAGGAATGGAGCGACCCGGAAGGCGTAGCGCTGGGGGCCGAGGTGTTACTGGGCTCAGTGCTGCGGCTGGATCTTGCCGACAGCCTCTGAACTAGCATCCGGCCTGAGCCCGACTTTGAGCAGCCGACGGCTTCCGTCCTCGATCATCCAGTGCAGGGCCTCACCGGTTGCCGCCCCGGCCATGGCGAAGCGGCGGGTGAGCAGATCGAGATGGGGTTCCGCCTCCTCCCAGGTCGCCTCGACCGCAAGGCCCTCCTGGTCTGCTCCGCTGCCGGGGATCTGAAAGCGCACCCAGGGGTCGTACCGCCAGCGCTCTGCCTTGAGGGTGATCGTGGGAGTGAGCAGGTACACATATCCCGGGGGGACGACCGCGAACCACATCCGCACGGTTCCCCGGCCGGAAGGGTCCCGGGAGCTCACCAAGAGCTCCTCCTCGTTTGCTAGCTGATCCAGGAATGCGCGGGGCAGCGGCTGCAGCGTGGAGTCAGCGTCTGCGTCCTCAGCAGGCACTGCAGGCGAAGACCTCAGTGCGATAAGGAAGGGCGATCCGCTGATCGGGCTGATCCTGGTAGCTGTCGGCCAGCTCCAGGACCTGTTGACGCACCCGCTCCTGCGCTGGCTCGGGAGAGTTGGCCACGAAGCTCAGGGACAGGACCCGATCAACCAGCTGCTCGGTGCTAGCCGACTGCTCGTGGGTGAAGGCTCGCGACTCCAGGGGCCCGAACAGCGAACTGGTCTCTAGCTGCCGTCGCCACTCCCCGGTGGAGTGATCGGGGCTCCCCGTCCTCAAGGGATCGATCATTTCGGCCACCGCCTCCCAGAGCCGGGAGCGTGAGTCGCGCCGATTCCAGACCAGGCCTAGCCGGCCTCCGGGCCGAAGGATGCGATGGATCTCACGGAGTGACGGTTGATCCGCGAACCAGTGGAAGGCCTGGCCGGCGGTGACTGCGTCGACCGTCCCGGAGGCGAGCCCCGTCTGGGCTGCCGTCGCGGAAAGGACGTCCACGCCGACCACTGCCCGCCGCAGCTGGGTGGCCATCTCCTCGACCGGCTCGATGGCGATGAGCCGCAACCCATAGGGGACCAGCTGACGGGTCAACTTTCCCGTCCCGGCTCCTAAGTCGACCACCACCTTGCCGGGCTCAAGACCAAGGTGGGAGGCCAGCCAGCCAACTGCGGCGGGCGGATAGTCGGGGCGGCCCCGCTCGTAAGCGGCGGCGGCGCGCGCGAAGCCGGCCTCCGCCTCTGGATGGATCGACATCATCTCGATCCTAGCCTCTCGTAACCCGGCAGGAAACGGCTGGGCGAGAGTGGCGGATGGCGACCCCGAGCGGATTCGAACCGCCGATCTCCACCTTGACAGGGTGGCGTGTTAGGCCAGCTACACCACGGGGCCTCGGGCGGGCCGGCTAGCTGCCGCCGGTCTGCGCCACCCCCGAAAGGGCTGGCCGATTATACGTCCGGGTTCAGCGCGCCCACCCACTTCTGGGGCGAGATCGACCGTTCTCGCGGCTCGCTAAGATGGCGTGGCTCTTTTCGGGATGGGCTGGGCTGGTTGGAGGGTCGCGTGGTGAAGATCGCGGTCTTGGTGAAGCAGATCCCCGACCCGTCCGGCGTGGGCAGGCTGGATCCCAAGACCCATCTGCTGGTCCGGGACCAAGGTGAACTGGTGCTGGACCCCGGCGACTCCTACGGGGTCGAGGCGGCCCTGGAGATCGCCGGAGCCGGTGAGAACCAGGTGGTGGCGATCTCGATGGGGCCAGAGAGCGCGGTCGATGTCATTCGCAAGGCCATGGCGATGGGTGCAGCTGAGGGAGTTCTGGTCAGCGATGAACGGCTGCGCGGCTCGGATGCTCTGGGCACCGCCCGGGTCCTGGCGGCGGCCGTGAAGAGGGTCCAGCCCGACCTGGTGATCGCATGCACCGAGTCGACCGACGGCTACAGCGGGATCGTCCCGGCCGCCATTGCGGAGCTGCTCGACTGGCCCTCGCTCACCTTCGCCAAGCACTTGGAAGTGACAGGGGGCAAGGTGCGGATCCACCGCCAGACCCCCGACGGTCACGACGTGGTTGAGGCCGACCTGCCAGCGGTGGTGACCGTCACCGGTGGCATCAACGAGCCGCGATATCCCACCCTCAAAGGGATCGTTGCCTCCCGGAGCCGTCCCCTGGAGCAACCATCCATGGAGGACCTCGGGATCGACCCCGCCAGCGTAGGCCGAGATGGCTCGGCCCAACAAATTGCCACGGTCGAGCCGGCGCCGCAGCGGCAGGGCGGTGAGGTGATCGAGGATGACGGCAGCGGCGCCCAGCGCATCGCCGACTACCTGGCCGAGCTCAAGGTGATCTGAGGATGGCCAGGATCTGGGTCTTTGCGGAACTATCCGGCTCGGATCTGAGCCCGGTTTCCCAGGAGGTGCTGACCAAAGCTCGCCAGCTCGGGGACGTCGAGGCGGTGATCCTGGACCCTCAGGCTGCGGGTGCAGTCGACGCGGCCGGCAGGTTTGGGGCCCAGATCGTTTACCTGGGCGCCGACAAGGCCTATCGAGAATTCGTGGCCCAGCCGGCGGCGGCGGCGCTGGCGGCTCTGGTGGAGGAGCACCACCCGGACCTGATCCTGTTTGGGGCGACCTATGACGCACGTGACATCTGCGCCCGGACCAGCGCAAAACTGGGGCTGACGGTGGTCGCCAATGCGACTGACGTCGAGGGTCGGGGCGGCGGATTCGCCTCCTCCTCTTCGATTTTTGGGGGCACCCAGAACGTCCTCACCGAGCTCAGCGGCCCCAGCCCTTGCGTCCTCATGCGGCCCAAATCGATCACCGCCGAGCCGACCTCGGGGGGCCCGCCCAAGGTGGTCGAGGTTGCCCTTCCCGAGGGCGCGCCCCGGGGAGCCCGCCGCCTGGAGTCGGTGGTGGCGCCGGCCAGCGGGCCTAGCCTGGAAGAGGCTCGAGTGGTGGTCAGCGGCGGCCGTGGGCTCCAGGATCCAGCCAACTTCGAGCTCCTGGAAAAGCTGGCGGCGCTGCTCCACGGCGCGGTGGGAGCCAGCCGAGCGGTGGTGGACGCGGGCTGGGTTCCCTACGCGCGTCAGGTGGGCCAGACCGGGAAGACGGTCAAACCGGACCTATACCTTGCCTGCGGAATCAGCGGAGCCATGCAGCACACGGTGGGGATGAAAGGAGCCAAGCACATCGTCGCCATCAACCGGGACCGCGACGCGCCGATCTTCAAGATGTGCGACCTGGGCGTGGTCGGGGATGCCCTCAAGGTCCTGCCCGCACTGATTGCCGAATTGGAGAGCCGCGGAGTATCCGCATGAGCGCTGGGCGCCGAACCCGCCTGCGGACCCAGTGACCAGCTCGGGCCTTCTCGCCCTTCAGGCGGCCGACGGCGCCACCGTCACCTTGGAGCGTTTCCCCATCCTGCTGGGTCGGAGCGTGCCCGGGGGGACGATTCCTGATGTCGACGTCAGCCATCTCGACCCCGACGAGGCGGTGGACAACCGCCACTGCGAACTGAACCGGGTCCCGACCGGGATTGACGTCCATGACCTGGGCGGCGTCAGTGGGACTTGGGTGAATGGGCGAAGGCTGGCGCCCGGCGGCCGGGCCCTGCTGGAGGTGAACGGCACCATCCGAGTGGCGGGGGTGATGATGACCCTGGTTGAGGCGGCGGGCTCGTCGTTGCCGGAGCTGGCCCCGATCCGAGCGGTGCCGGCCGCGTCCCCACCATCCACCTGGCTCGAGAGCAGGCCGGTCAGCGGGGTTCCCCCGCCGCCGTCGGCCGGACCCTCCGCCATCGATGAGGAGCCGGTCCCGGCCCAAACCCCACCCTCGCACCTTGACCTCAGTGGGGCTCCCGTGATCGCCCGCGAAGCTCTCGAGCGGGGTGCCGAGGTGCTCCGGATCAGACCGGGCTCGCCCCTCGAGGCGCTCACCGGCGAGCACTGGGAGGCGCTGGGCCAGCAGCTCTCCGGCGCGGCAGCGGGCGAGGCTGTTGCCACCGCCCGCCGGGTCCTCGGGCTCCCAGAGGACGCGACCAGCGGGGAGGGTCACTCGGGCGATGTTTGGCTCGAGTTCATGGTGCCCCCGCTCTGCGACCGCCCATACCTGGCGGTCCAGGTTGCCGCGCGGGTGCCGGCAGAGCTGGATCGGGGAGAGCTGGACGCGGCTCGCGGGGCCGTCGAGGAGGGCTCAGGCCTGCTGGTGGTTGGTCCCTGGCCGGAACCGGCCCTGGCAGCCTTGGCCAATCGCTTCGAGGCGGGATTCGCCAGCACCCGGGTGCTGAGTTTTGGCGCCGCCGACTGGTGGGTGCCTTCGGGGTGGCCTGTTGTCGACCCCAGTCATGAGAGCGCGGTCGAACAGGCTCTGACCTCGGGTGAGCTCTTCCTCGACCAACCTCCGACCTCCGTCATTGAAGCCCTACTGAGGGCCCTGCCCCGCCTTGGGGGCGGCACGGTGCTGGCGCTGCGATCCCACTCCCTGGTCGCCGGGCTGGAGCTGGTCGGTCGACAGGTCGATCCCTCGCAGCTGGCCAACGTCAGCAGCTGGCAGCGCGAGGAGGCAGCCCGGAACTTTCCGCATGCCCTCAGCGGGCAGGGCAGGGACTGGCGATTCTTCGATGTGACGGTCGATGGCCGGGGACGGTGGTCGACCGCGCCGTCGGCTTGGGTGGGGGATCGCTAGCTGTGGCCAGTGGGCTGCCCTCTCCCACGTCGGGGCCTTCGGTCACCAGCTATCTGGCACTGGCGCTGCTGGTGGCGGTGGTGCTGCTCTTGGTAGTGGTGACGGTGAATCCGGGGCTCCTCGGTCACCTCGACGGGTTGCGGCAGATGCTGGGACTGCGCCGGGGCTGAACCGGGAGCGGCGATGCGTTCACAATTGCGCCATGCCGGTGCTACTGCTGAACGCCTCGCTGCAACCCCTCAACGTCATCAGTCGACGCCGGCTGGTGGTGCTCCTGACCAAGGAGCGGGTGGCCTTCTTCGACGACGCGGTGGAGCGGATGGTCGTTGAAGAGCTGGCCCAGCGCCGGCTTGGGGATGGCGTCATTGTGGTCCGACTGCTGCGCAACATCGTGGTGCCCCGGCGGATGCTGCGTCCCAATCGCCGCAACCTGCTGCTGCGCGACGAGCACTGCTGCCAGTACTGCGGGGGCCATGCCGCGCCCGCCGAGCTGACCATCGACCACGTGATCCCGGTTTCGCGGGGCGGCAATCCGGGTAGTTGGGAGAACCAGGTGGTGGCGTGCAAGCGCTGCAACGGTCGCAAGGCCAACCACCTCCCCGGCGAGGTGCACCTACGGCTGCGCCGACCCCCGCGTCCGGTGGTACAGGAGTACGCCCACCTGCTCTTCCTCCGCTACCCCGAGGTTCGCAGCGCCTACGAGGACCTAGTCCGCTCGGTCCTGCCCCATGGAGGAGCCGACTCCGCCACCCAGGTAGGGGTGCGCAGCGCCGTTGTATCGGCACTGGGCGGAGCCCAGGTCTAGGGGCTAGCGGGAGCTCTCAGTCCAGTTCCTGGGGCAGGTGCAGGGGAGGCTCGGGCAGGTATCTCGCGGCAGCGACGCCAGATTGGTCGATGCGTTCGACCAGCTCCGAGGCGATTGCCATGGAGCGGTGCAGTCCGCCGGTGCAGCCCACCGCCACCCGGAGCACCGAGCGGCGCTGCGCCTGATAGAGCGGGACCAGGCGCAGCATCATCGGCAGGAACTGACCCAGCAGCTCCTGGGCGCCGGGCTGGGCCATCACGTACTCGCGGACGATGGGGTCGGTGCCGGGCCGCTCTCGCATCTCGGCTATCCAGTAGGGGCTGTCGAGGAAGCGGGTATCGATCACCCAGTCCGCCTCGTGGGGGATGCCCTCTCGGAAGGCGAAGGTGAAGCAATCCACCCGCAGCAGGTCCCGGTCGCGCCAATCGTCAAGTAGCTGGCGGAGATAGGCGAGGGTGCTCTTGTCCAGCCCCAAGAGGTGTCGATGGGGTCGCCGGTCCGGAGGCCGGAAACCGGGCCCGCGGGGGATGCCGATTTCAACCAGCCAGTAGCGGATACCCTCAAGGTCGAGGGCGGCGACCCAGCTGTCTCCCAGGCGCTCACTCACCACCAGGGCCAAATCGGGATCTGACTGCAGCCGGGAGCGGACGAGGGTCGCGGGGTCGGATCCGCTCAGCTCTCCACCAGATAGCTTGTAGCCGACATTCGACGCGAGCGTCTCCAGCTGGTCTCGGAAACGATCCTCGCAAAGAATGACGACCAATGACACGATGCTTGTCTCCAGTGAGAGGTCCTGGCGCGGGACCAGGAGTCCATCCTGATTGCGGTAGGCCCCTTCCCAGCCCTCCGATCTGCAGCCTCCATCCTCGCACGGATGAGCGACCGCATGCTGCCGGGAGAACAGATTCCCAGCAGACTCACAGTACCGTGTGTGGCTGCACGGAAATTATCTCGGCCCCGTTGACCACCAAAAAACCGAACCTTTCCGCGCTCTCCCAGCTGATCCGCCGATCTCGGTGCTGCTGCGCGTGGCCGTGGCCCGACGCGTTCGGACTACTCGTACCAGCTGGGAGACTTGCGCACGGTCTTCCACTGGTCCGCGTCATGTCCATAGAAAAGCGTCGCCTTCAGCTCCCTGGCCCGGTCGAGAAGCTCCAATGCGCTCTGTCTGGCCTGAGTGGGATCAGCGTGCCCCTCCCAGACGTCGTGTTTGACGTTGTCCTCTTCGTAGATCGCATCGCCGCAGAGCATCAGGTTCTCGCCGCTATCAAGTTTGACCAGAACCGATTGATGACCAGGTGCATGCCCAGGGGTGGGAATCACCGTAATCCCGTCACCCAGGTCCGTTTCGCCATCCAGCAAGTGGTAGTTGAGCCCCTCCAGCCGCCAGTACTGGTTGGGGAACGAGGGATTGTCGAGGGCGGCGTCATATTGAGAACGCTGCACGTAAAAGGTGGAGCCGGGAAAGGCGTCGTTGTTGCCGGCGTGGTCGAAGTGAAGGTGCGTATTAATGACGTCAGTGATATCGGCACCACGCAGGCCCAAGGCGGCCAGCCTGTAGTCGACGGTGTCCTCGGTTCGCATCACCGGCCGGAGCAAATCGGCGAAGTCGGTGCCGCGCCAGGTGCGATCCGGATCCTCGATGTGGCTGCGATGGATGCCGGTGTCGATCACGACCCTCCGCCCGGAGTCGGTAATGACGAGGTATCCGACGATCGGAATGTGGATGCGAACACCGTCACCGAAGCCTGGGGACAGTACCCGTCCCTTGTCACAACAGGCCTCGCCCAGCCAGAGCGGATACAGCCTCTTCAATATGGTCTCCCCATCCCACTGCTGCCGATCAGCCAATCCTACTGAGTCACGCGCGAGAGCCAAGTCTGGCCAGCGTGCTGCCACAATCTCGCCCAGCCTCGCGAGACGAACGAGTCAGTGGTCGACGGCAGTCATGCCGCCCGTGGGTCCCGGGCCTAGCCCATCCCGCGACGTTGGGTGAAGCTGAACCAATTCCCGGAGTTGTCCCGCAGCACCGCCTCAATTCCGTAGGGACGCTCCGTTGGAGGCTGGGTGAACTGCACTCCCCGGGCAACCAACAGCTCGTAGTCGCCGCGGCAGTCGCTGGTGGAGAGGACTCCGGGGCTGAGGGCACCCTTGGCCACCAGCGCCCGCACCTGCTGCGCGGTCTCCGCGTCAAGCATGGAATGGTCTGGGTCCATCAGCACCAGCTCCTGACCGGAGCTGCCCGGGGGTCTAACCGTGAGCCAGCGCATCCCGTTTTCCATAGTCACATCGTTGGTCGCCTCGCACCCCAGCTGCTGGGTGTAGAAGTCCTTGGCTGCGTCCTGGTCCAGCACCCACACCGAGACGATCGAGATGTCCGTGATCATGCCCACTCCTTCCAGTCAGACCGCTGCCGTTACGCCAAATCCTAGGCGCTGCCAAGATCCCTTGGCTTCTCCAAAATTGCGCGGCTCAGCCGATCGCCTCGCTCGAGACGGCCGAGTCGACGGCGGGCAATCCGCTCTGCCACATCAGAACAAAGCAGGCCGGGATCGACGCGGCGCCGCCGCGCCGGGCCGCCTCCTGGCGGTACTGGGTGGGAGAAAGACCGACGATGCGGGTGAAGCTACTGCTGAAGCTGCCCAGGCTGCTGAACCCTACCCGCAAGCAGATTTCGGTGACCGAGAGGTCGGACGCACGCAGCAGTTCACGGGCGCGTTCGATCCGCCTTCGAATACGGTACCGCCCGGGAGTCTCGCCGTAGGTGTGTCTGAAGGCGCGAATGAATCGGCTGGCGGTGTATCCGGCGAGCCCAGCGATAGCCGAGACCGTGATGTCGCTTCCATAGTCTCGATCGAGTTGATCGCGGGCCTGGCGCAGCGCCTGGAGGGTAACCTCGTCTTGGCGCCGACACATTATTTTCGCCATCGGATTTGAGTTCTTACGGTCCAGGGCGCGGTCTCATACATGGGATCGCCCGGACCATACCAGCGCGGCGGTGCCTCTGTTGACGCGGCTCAAGTGGTCAACCGTGCAGACAGATGGCCCGTGCGTCAGCTGACTGCGGCCTCCTCTTCGGTCATCGCCTGACGCAGCAGGATCAGTCGACAGTGTGCGTGGCTCAGAAGGTGAGCTCCAGTTTCTCCCAGGGTGAATTCGCCGAATCTGGGCTTGATCCCCAAGCCCACCACAATCAGGTCGGCCTCCCAGCGTCGGGCTTCGTCGACGATCGCCGGGCCCGCCTCGCGAGCTTGAAGGATCGTGGTCTGGATCTGGGCGTCGAGCTCGGCGGCCACCGCCTCCATCTCCGCCAGCATCTCCTCCGAGTGGCCCAGTTCGTCACCTAGGCTGGCTGCCAAGGGGAGATGTCGGGCCACCTCCAAGACAGTGATCACCAAGATGTCCGCCTTGGCCGGCCGAGCCAGGCGACAGGCGGCTCTGAGCGCGTCCTTGTCAACCGGGGCTCCCCTCGCGGGCACGGCGATCCGTTTCGGCCAGAGGATGCCGGTGCGCCCGACAGGGGTTGCCTCCGATGAACGCGACCGGAAGAACTTGGAGGCCATCGTCGGCAATTGTCGCCGCTGCGAAGCCTCAGGGTCGCGACTATACCAGTCGAGTGAACCTGAGGGCGGCGGCCTCGCCAGCGCTCCACAGTACCGGTTGGCACTTGGGTGCTAGGCCTCGCTTCACCCAGTCTGAGGCCGACGGTGCCGGTGGAGCGAACGGCCAGTTCGCCGGGCGGGGATATACTCGCGGCCGTGCGGGCTGTGATCGTGGGATGCGGGCGGGTGGGCTCGACGCTGGCAAAGGAGCTTGCTCGCGACGGCCACGACGTCGCCGTGGTCGACGTCTCGCGCGGTGCCTTCGACAGGCTCGGCAAGGACTTCCCGGGGCAGTTGGTTCTGGGCAGTGGGATCGACCAGGAGGTGCTCGAGCAGGCTGGTGCCGACAAGGCCGACTGCTTCATCTCGGTCACCAACGGCGACAACCGCAACATCATGTCGGCCCAGGTGGCGAAGGAGATCTTCAACATCCCCAGGGTCATGACCAGGATCTACGATCCCATCAGGGAGAGGGTCTATCGGGAGACGGGGCTCTACACCTACTGTCCCACTGTGATGGGGGCCGCGATCGCCCGCACCTTCTTCGACGCGGGCCCGGAGGAGGCCGACCGAGCCCGGCATGGGGTGGCTGCCTCGGGGGCGTCCGGCGGTGCCTGACCGGCTCACCTACGTGATCGTGGTCGGAGCCGGCAAGGTCGGGTTCTACTTGAGCCGCCATCTGCTCGAGGCTGGCTACGAAGTAGCTTTGATCGAGAAGGATCACGCTAGGGCGTCCCTGGTGGCCGCACAGCTGGGGAGCTGCTCGGTCCTAGTGGGCGACGGAGACGAGACCGCCTTCTTGGCTACCAGCGGAATAGAGCGGGCCGACGTGGTCGCCGCAGTCACTGGTGACGACGAGGACAACCTGGTCGCTTGTCAACTGGCCAAACGCCAATTCCGAGTTCCCCGGACCGTCGCGAGAGTGAACAACCCCCGGAATGTCCAGTTGTTCCATCAACTGGGGGTGGATGTGGCCGTATCCGCCACCGAGCTGATTCTGGGAGTGATCGAGACCGGCCTGGCGGGCCACGGAGACTTTCTGCAGATGCCTATCAGCGGCAGCGAATCATCGGTTATCAGAGTCACTGTCCCGGTGGGGCCGGCAGTAGGGAGACAGGTTGGAGAGATCGCCGAGTTAGAGCAGGAACGGATCCTGCTGCTGGTGCGGGACGGACACGAATTGACTCCCGAGACCCGGCTCCAGGCTGGCGATCAGATCGTGATGTTCACCGAGCGACCCGCCTCGGACTTCATGCTGGAGGAACCGGTCGAACTCTCGCCGGCGGCTCGCTGAGTCCGGAGGGGGCGCTTGCGGGCTGCTCTCGTCCAAGACCCGCCCTGCCATTGCGGATGGCCGGAGAAGGATGTCGGCTGTCCCACAGCGCCGCCCGAATGGCGCGCCCCGCTAGAGTCAGCCCGACCGCCAGCCGCTAATCCAGCCCAGATTTGAGTAACGAGGGATCAACTCCCGACCCACCCCGGCCCGCGCGTAACCGCGATGGACTTCCCCGACCGCCGCACCTAGGAGGGGACCTCGAGCGCAAGGTCGCCCAGCGGGGCCAGCTAGCCGGCAACCGCTACGTGGTCATCGAGCGCCTGGACGACTTTCGCCGCACGCGCCGCGGCATGCTGGTCGCCACCGCTCACGCCGATCTACCCCAGGGTGGCGTGGCCAGGTTCCAATACTTGATCAAGCGGCTGCTGCTGGGACCGCGACTGCCCACCTCGGCGATCGAAGGCGAACGACTCCCGATCTACAAGGCCCTTCCCACCCTGGCATCCGATGCCCTGTCGTCGGTGGCCTACGGTCCCGAGGCCGGACTCACCGTGCTGGCCATGGCTGGTGTCGGTGCGCTGGTGTTCGAGTTGCCGATCGCCATCGCCATCGCCGTCCTGATGGTCTTGGTGGTGATCTCCTACCGGCAGCTCGTGATTGCCCGCCAGGCCGACGGCGGCTCCTACGCCGTGGCCCGGGACTACCTGGGCCAGTGGCCGGCGATGATCGCGGCCGCGGCACTGCTGATCGACTACGTCCTGACTGTGGCCGTGAGCATTTCCTCGGGATCCGATGCCCTGACGTCGGCGTTCCCTAGCCTAGTTGGGCTGCGGCTTCCCCTGGCGCTGGCCCTCGTCCTGCTGCTGTGTGCCGCCAACCTTCGCGGGTTGCGCGAGTCGGGAAGCCTCTTCTCGCTGCCGACCTACTTCTTTGTGGCCGCGATCTCATCACTGATCATCTTCGGGCTGGTAAAGGGTCTGACCGGCGGCGCGCACCACCCCGTCGGGGTCTATCCGCCCATTCCCAACGTCACGGCCGTTCTAACCCCGTTCCTGGTGCTGACCGCCTTCGCCTCGGGCTGCTCCTCGATGACGGGGATCGAGGCGGTATCCGACAGCGTCCGCAGTTTCAGGGACCCGCCCGGTAACAACGCCGGCAAGACCTTGGTGATCCTGGGATGTCTGTTGGTGGTGCTGTTCATGGGGGTCACCATCCTGGACGTGGTCTTCGGCGTCGAGCCCAAGTCGGGAGGCAGTCCCACCGTCCTGGCGCAGATCGCGAGTGACGTGTTCAGTGGGCCCGGGCACTTCTTCTTCTACATCATCCAGTTCTGCACCACCTTGGTGCTGATCCTGGCCGCCAATGCCAGCTTCAACGGTTTCCCACGCCTATGCGCCTTCCTGGCCCGCGATGACCGCCTGCCCCACCGTTTCGGCGCCTTCGGTGATCGGCTGGTTTACTCGTCCGCCATCCTCTTCCTGACCGGTGTTGCAGTGGCGGTGATGGTCGCCTTCGACGCCAACACCGACCGACTGATCAACCTCTACGCCATCGGGGTCTTCACCGCTTTCACGCTGGCCCAAGCAGCGCTGGTGCGCTATCAGTTGCAGCGTCGCGTTGGACGCTGGCGGCGCCACGTATTCATCAACGGGCTGGGTGCATCGGCCACCGGCTTGGTCGATGTGATCGTGATGGTGGTCAAGTTCCGCCTGGGTGCCTGGGTGGTCCTGATCATCATCCCGCTGCTGATCCTCCTCTTTTGGTTTGTGGGACGGCACTACGTCGAAATCCGACGCCGGGTCCGGAGCGCCGCAGTTGGAGACGGAGCGGTGGAGCTTTACAAGACGGTGGTCCCGGTCCGGCGGTTAGACCGGCCCACGCGCCAGGCTCTGGCTTACGCCGCAGCCCTAGGCCGCGACATCGTCGCCGTCAACGTCACCGGAGAGCCGTCGGTTGCCGCAGAGATCTTGAGTTTGATCAAGGGCGCGCCGTTGAGAGCTGGAGGAGGTGTAGCCAAAGTCGAAGTCGAAACGCTAGGACGCCGCCGCAGTCGGCACGAGTTCTTGCGGCTGCTCGACCGGCTCTCCCGCGAGGCCCGGCCGCGGGTGGTCACGGTGATGGTGCCCGATACGGTGACCAGCGCCGGTGCGCTGGGCCTCCTGCGCCATCCTCGCAACCTCTTGCTGAAATGGGCGCTGCAGAGTCGGAGCGTGGTGGCGGTGACCTTTCCCACCAACCCAGAAGGCGCGCTTGTCGACCCGGAGATCGGCAAGGCCACTCGGCGGCTTGCCATCGTGCCCGTCTCCGGCTTGGATGTGCTGGCGGCACGGGCGATGAAATACGCTCAAGCCATTGCTGACGACGTGGTGGCGGTGCACGTTGCCACCGGACAGCCGGGAGACGCCGCGCGCAAGCCGGAGGCCGCCCCTGGTGAGCTCAAGCGCGACGACCCGGGTGGCCTGCCCGACGAAGAAGCCAGGCAGCTGGCCGCCGACTGGGACCGCTGGGTTGGCGAGCAGCTCGGTTGGGACCCAGAGCAGCCCCGACCGCAGCTGGTGACCCTAGTCTCACCATATCGGACCGTGGTCCAGCCGATGCTCCGCTATTTGGCGATCTACCGCGAGCAAAATCCGGGAGCGCTGTGCACGGTGGTGCTGCCGGAACTGATCACCCGCCACTGGTGGAATCAGCTCCTGCACAACCACCGGGCCTTTCACATCAAGGCCGCGTTGCTGGGCCGCTCCGATTTCGCCGTGGCCGACGTCACCTACGATCTGTCTCTGCGCGGGGGATGAGTAACCGGGACACCGAAGCTGAGCCTCAGCCGCTTGTGCGGACTCTCGCCTCGATCAGAACCCACGACCGGTCCGTCTGACGCCTGTTTACCGTCACGGTCTAGGTTGCCGATCAAGACAAGGCTCAAGCCGCGGCGAGCGCCAACCTTTCCGAGGCCTTAGCGCATTCGCTTTCGAGCTTTTCGCGCTCATGGAACCGACCCGCAATCCGTGCTACCTCGCGTCCTAAGTTCTCCAGCGATTCCCGCACGCTGGCGTCGGTGAGGTTTCCCTCCGCGTCGAAGGCTTTAGCCGCTGGACCCACGGTCACGACCAAAGGGACCGCGAAGGCCCGCAGGGCGCGCACCGAGAATTCCATGGTGTTCACCGCCTGCAGGCCGTGGATGCCGCCCGCTGTGGCGACCAGTCCGATGACCTGATCGGAGAGGAAAGCGGGCTCGTGGTCACTCAAGAGGTGCAGCCAGTCCAGGGCGTTCTTGAAAGCCCCGCTGACCGTGCCTTGGTAGAGGGGGCTGCTCCAGACCATCGCGTCGGTGGTGCTGGCCGCGTCCAGGAGTCGTCGCGCGCTCGGCGGGACTGAGGTATCCGTCGGCACGTAAAGCGGCAGTTGCAACTCACGAAGGTCCAAGAGGTCGGTTTCGGCGCCCGATTCGCGGGCTCCCGCTAGCGCGGTCCGCAGTGCGGCGAGGCTTCGCGATGGTGCGGCCAGTGAGCCCCCCAGACCGACGACCTTCACCTGATCAACTTCCTCAGCGGTGTTGGACGAAATTCTCAGCAGCCGGGCACTGCCGTCGGCAGTTTACAGGGCGTCGCCGCGACGGTCATCACCCAGGACCCGCTCCCTGGGTCGGTTCCATGACGGTCGCCGGTAGGCCACTGGAATCGATGATGCGATAGCCGACGGTGGGGATGGTTTCGACGACCGGTGGATCTCCGAGTTTCCGCCGGAGCCGGCTGATGGTGACGGGAACCGTGTTTGTGAAAGGGTCGGCGTTCTCGTCCCAGACCTGTTCGAGTAGGGTCTCTGCGCTGAGGGCGGCATGGTCGGCTCGCATGAGCGCTTCCAGAACCCCGAACTCCTTGGCGGTGAGGTTGAGGGAGCGGCCGTTGCGGGCGGCGGTATGGCGGAGGGGATCGAGCTCGATACCAGCAGCCCGGAAGACCCGAGCCCGGGCGGTCGGCTGGCGCCGGGCAAGCGTGCGGATTCTGAGGATTAGTTCGGGGAAGTGGAAGGGTTTGGCCAGGTAATCGTCGGCGCCCAGCGTGAGTCCACTGACTCGGTCCCCCGGAGCTGCCGAGGCGGTCAACATCAGCACCATTGCTGGATTCTCGCCATCGGCGATCATTTGGCACAGAGAATCGCCATGAATCCCCGGCAGATCACGGTCCAGCACGACCACGTCGTAGCCGTTGGTGGCGAGCCGCAGCGCACCCTCCCGACCGTCGTAAGCGACGTCGACGGCCATGCCCTGGTCTCGGAGCCCCTCAACGATCACGTCGGCGAGGCGATGCGAGTCTTCGACGACGAGCACTCTCATGACGAGGCGGCACCGACCGCGGCTACTGCAAGCGGTAACCCAATCACGACCTGGAGACCGCCGCCTCTGCGCGCGTGCAGAACGAGAGTTCCACCATGGACCTCGGCGATCGAGGCGACGATCGAGAGTCCCAGTCCAGTACCCGCGTCAGAGCCTGTCCGGACCGCGCCGATTCTCCGGAACGGTTGCACCAACTCCGCCACGTTGGCCGCATCGAGGATCAGTCCCCCGTTCTCTACCACCAGCTGCGCGTCTCCACCCTCCACTTCAACGCTAACGCGGATCCAGCCGCCTTCGACGTTGTGCTGAATGGCGTTGTCGACAAGGTTCTCGACCATGCGAGTGAGCAGGGTTTGGCTTCCATTGACGGGCGCGGCAGAGCAGTCGCCACAGTCCACCTCGAGTCCCGAATCGGAGATGATCTGAGTCCGTCTCGTGAGGGCTTGCGAGACGATCCGGTCCAGCGATACTGTGGCTTCATCGCTGCGGGGACCATGTTGCGCGCGCGCAAGCTCCAGGAAGCTTTCGAGCAATCTATCGACTTGATCGAGATCGGGCCGCAGTCTGTCTGCGAGGGCGATCGTCTGCGCAGGCACGGGGCCCGGCTTGGCTAGAGCCACGTCGAGCGAAGCCCGCATGGTGGCGACCGGAGTACGCAGTTCGTGGGACGCGTTGGCAATGAACTGACCTTGGGACAGGAAGGATCGCTCGAGGCGCTCGAGCAGATTGTCAAATGTGCCGCCAAGCTCCTTGAGCTCATCATCGGGTCCTCCGAGTCGGAGGCGTTGATGGAGGTTGGTGGCGGAGATGTCGCGGGCGGTCGTGGTGATGGTACGAAGGGGTCGCAGGAAGCGTCCGGCCATAAACCAGCCGAGAACGATGGCGAGCAGGGCTGTGATCCCAAGAGCGATTCCGGAGTAGAGGAGAAGCTGATGCAAATCAGTGTTGTGCTGTTGGAATGCGACTATGTGCAGCTGTCCTTTGAGCAGCGTCCGCTGCCCCACGGTGATGCTACTAAAGGTCGCGGGATGGGATCCCTGCGCCAATAGTTTTGGAATCCGAAGGATACCTGACGCCTCGGGCGCTACCGTGATAGGTCCGCTGGTTGCATTTCCCCACAAAAAGTTGACCACCGTTAGGAGTACTGCACCCGACACGAGGAAGAGTCCGCCATAGAGTAGGGTCAGACGAAACCGGACCGTGCGACGGGGCCAGCCATGAGGGAGCTTGCTGGTAAATCGGCGCTGAAGGCGAGCGGTGTCCATTAGATTGCCAAGCTCGCTTTCGGCAACACCGCCGCCCCGTCGGATGCCCGACCAGACCCGGTGCACGATCCGCCATGTGCGGGAGCGGTGGTCAGCTGTGGACCCGACAAAGGTCCCTCTGCACG
The DNA here is from genome assembly GCA_963701235.1 of Candidatus Dormiibacterota bacterium. GTDB lineage: Bacteria > Chloroflexota > Dormibacteria > Aeolococcales > Bog-877 > Bog-877. Next base: position 2,178,492 of record OY969577.1, on the reverse strand, counting down.
ATCTTGGGTGCGCTTTTGGGGCCCTCCGACCTGGCAACGCGGGCTCAGGTGCAACCCAACGTGGTTGCTTGCCTCCGAACTCTTCATGCTCGGTACCTCCTCAGGCCACCACCTGGCCTCTAACCAGGCGGCTCAAGCAGCATGCTCGTTGAGCCACGGTGACCATCTCAATTCCAACCGAATATATGTGATCCCCTGATTCGCAAGAAGCGGTTTGCGGTCAGTGTGGAATAGCTAGCAGACCGCAGGCCTCCTCTATTCGCTGCGCAGGGCCTCGATGGGGGCCAATCGGGCCGCCCGGGCGGCTGGGTATACACCAAAAATCAACCCGATAGCCATAGCCACCGCGATGGCCCCCACCACCGCCCACCACTCGATGGCGATGGTGTTGGAGATGAAGCGAGGCAGGACGATCGCTCCAAGCAAGCCCACGCCCGCACCTAGGATTCCCCCGGTCAGACCCAGCACCGATGCTTCGACTAGGAACTGCCTTCGAATCGCGGCAGGCGTGGCACCGAGTGCCTTGCGCAGCCCGATCTCACGAACTCGCTCTGTGACCGACACCAGCATGATGTTCATGACCCCGATGCCGCCGACCAGGAGCGAGATCGCGGCGATACCGGCCAGTAGCACCGTGAGTGTCTTGTCCACCGAGCTAGCCGTAGCCGCGATTGTCTGCTGCGAGGTGATGGTGAAGTCCGCGTTGGCCGCCTTGCTGATCTGGTGCAGGGACAAGAGCTCATCATCGGCCTCCTGATAGGCAGCACCGAGGGCGCCCTGCGATGCGGCCTTGAGGTAGATGGTCTGGACCGAGTTGGATCCAAGAATCTGGCTCTGGGCGAGGGTGATCGGCAGCAGGACCATGTCGTCCTCATCGGTCGAGCCCAAGCTCCCGGCCGACGAAAGCACACCGATCACGGTCAGAGAGACGCCGTCGACATCGATGGTCTGCCCGACTGGGTCCAACCCGAGGCCAAGCTTGGAGGCGGTCGTGGACCCGAGAACGGCCACGTTGGCTTGGTCCTTGTCCTGGGCTGCAGTAAAGAAGCTCCCGAACAAAACGGATCGGCTCCGCACGCCCGGCCATGACGGGGTGGTGCCGACGACGGAGGTAGTCCAGTTCTTTATCCCGGCGGTTACCGTCGCCACGGTCGTGGCGGTGGGTGCCACACCGACGATGTCGGGGCAGTCGAGATGCGAAGCCAGGTCCTGAGCATTGGCATACGTGAGAGTGGTGGCCGACCCCAGCCCGCCCTGGATCCCAGCCGATGAGGTGCTGCTTCCGGGAGTGACGATTAGCAGGTTGCTGCCGAGAGATGCGATGGCCGAGTCCACTGAGGAGCTCGCGCCTTCGCCGAGGCCAACGGTGAGGATCACTGCCGAGATCCCGATCAGGATTCCGAGGACAGTCAGCGCCGACCGGAGGCGGTGACCAGTGATGGCCTCAAGGCCCGAACGCAGGGTCTCAAACAGAGTCACGGGCCTAACCCCTCACCTGGAGCTCGGCTCGTCTGACTGGATCATTCCGTCCCGGATCCGGACCACCCGACCCGCCGCGGTGGCGGTCTCGGCGTCATGCGTGATCAGCACCACCGTCCTCCCCGCCTGGTTGAGCTCGCCCAGCAGCTTCAGGGTGTCGGCCGCGGATGCCGAGTCGAGATTGCCGGTCGGCTCATCCGCCAGGATCAGCGACGGCTCGTTCACCAAGGCTCGGGCTACCGCCACCCGTTGCTGCTGTCCGCCAGAGAGCTCGTTGGGACGGTGCTCGACCCGATCGGCGAGGTCGACGCGGTCGAGCGAGCGAAGCGCCCGCTCCTTGCGGGTACGACGATCGACGCCGGCGTAGACGAGGGGGAGCTCGACATTTCGCCACGCAGAGAGGCCGGCCAAAAGGTTGAACTGCTGAAAGACGAAGCCGACCCGTCGATTGCGGACCTCGGCGAGCTGGACCTCGTCCATCTCGCTCACGTCCACACCAGCCAGCCGGTACGTCCCTGAGGTCGGGAGATCAAGGCAGCCCAAGATGTGCATCAGGGTCGACTTGCCCGAACCAGAGGGTCCAATGATGGCGACGAACTCTCCCTCGCAGATCTGCAGCGATATCCCCCGCAAGGCGTCGACCGCGAGCGTTCCCATTTGGTAGCGCTTCTCAACGCCGACCAGCTCAACAATGGGCGGTGGTACGCCGCTTTCATCGACGGCCAGCGTCGCCGCGGAGCGCGATCCCCGCGTAGATGAGGGCACGCCCTCACCCGCCACCGACGATGGTCTTTTGGCTGAAACCACTCCCCGGACCGATGACGACCGTTCCGCCGGGACCACCGGGACCGAAACGGCCCGAAGGCGTGCTGCCGGGGACGCCCAGCGCCAGATTCGCGAGCACCACCTCCTGCCCCACCCGGAGGCCCGCTTTGATCTGGGTGAGCGTCCCTCCGATCGCACCCACGGTCACCGTGCGGGCAACCTCCTTCCCACCCGAGAGCGCATACACAAAGCTGCGGGGCCCGGCGGTGTGTACCGCGCTGGAGGGCACGGTTAGGACGTGACGCACGTTGAGAGTCACGATGGTCAAGTCCGCGGTTGCCCCCTCATACAGTCCCGGGGGAGTGCCGGTGACCACAACAGTTACCGGGAAAGTTGGCACCCCGGAGGTGACCGTGGCGACAGTACCTACCTCGGTGACGGTACCCAGGTCGACGCTTGTGGCTCCAGTGGGGGAGATTGCCACCTTGTCCCCGTCTTTCATCTTGGCCACCTGAGTGGCGCTCGCCGTGGCGTGTACCTCGAACGCACCCGGGCTCACCACCTCGACCGCCGCACTCGACGAGTTGGAACCGGAGTCGGTCCCGGACGCCGGCGAGGGCGACCCCACGGTAGTGGCGCCTTGGGTCGCCATCGCCCCGGAGGTGATATCGACCGCGATCACGGTGCCGCTGATCGGGGTGATTAGCCGGGCGTCGGCAAGGTTCGCCTCGTCGATCGAGAGCGTGCTCTGAGCAAAAGCGACCGAAGCTCGATCTGCCGCTAGCGTGTAGGCGGAGACGCCCGACCCACTCGACGACTCGTCGCTGTTGAGCTGGGACTCCGCCTGATCGACTGCAGCCTGGTCCTGGTAAACCTGGGCGGCGAGGGGCGCGCTGTCGAGGGTCGCGACCACCGTCCCTGCCGTCACCGTCTGGCCGACTGTGACTGCAACCGTGGCCACCATGCCCGACGTCCCGAAGTTCAAGTCGGCCTGGCTCACCGGTTCGATGGTGCCGGTGAGCGAACTGGTTTGCTCGACCGTCCCTAGAGTGGCCGGCGTGAGCCGGTACTGCGATCCCGAGGACCCCGTCAACTTCAATCCCGCGACCAGGCCACCCGCGGCCACCACCACCACCGCCACCACCGCCAAGAGCCGCTTCCTTTCCCACGGGGGTCGCCACGGACCAGACGCATTTCGTCTCATCGGCATCTGCAGTCTTGATCATCTAAGACCACGGTGCTTGCTCTGGTTCGCCGTCGTGAGGCGCGCTTGTTACTGACGTCGTCGCTCATGGCGGTGTCCTTCCTACTAGATCAATGAGATGGGGGAGGCCGGGCTGAGAGCGGTTATATGACTTCAGGGATAACAGGGGCCTAACAGGGCGCCTGGTACCGCTGTTCAGCCACGCTCATGTACCTCATGAACGCGACTGTGCCCAATCAACCGAAGTCGCTGGGACACCTCAGCCGAAGCCCCGCTGGGACGCCTCACCCGAACTAGCACACAAAAGGTGGTCGGCCCGCTGGGACTCGAACCCAGGACCTGGGCTTTATAAGAACCCCGCTCTAACCAGCTGAGCTACGGGCCGAGATGATCTCGGGCTGATCTATCCTCTCCGATCTGCCCTGTGATCTGCTTGCCTAACTCTTTGCTTGGCCGTGGCCCCGGGTGGAGGTAAGCACCCCGGTTATGGGCATTCTATCGGCGACGATCTAGCCTTCCTAGCAAGGGGATGGCTAGGATGATCGCGCGATGGTTGTGCTGAGGTCCTCGGAACGGTACGGAGCTTCTCTCCGCTGATATGGTGGGAAGCCACAGGAAGTCAGAAATGGAAGGCGGGACGAGGCCGCGAGAGAACTTCGAGCGGACGATGAGAGCAGCTATTCGTGTGCCCAACGCGGAAGTGGTGATGGTGGAGAAGGATGACAAAGCCAGACAGAAGCGAAAGGGGTCCTGACTGAAATGGGCAGAAAGGTAGTTGGCGTGCTTTACGTAGTGGCGATGGTAGCCGTCATAGTTGGTGTAGATTTCGCGTTCTTCAGAAACCGATTCGGGGAACGGCTGGCGGTGAATATTGGCATGGTCTTGGTGTTCGCGGCTTTCTACTTGAGATTCATCGGGGGGCCATGGCGGCCATGGACAAGGCGCGATAGCGAGCGATAATCTCTCAATTCTTTCCCTTCACTGTCAGTAGAGAGAAAGTAACGCCCTTTGGCAAAAACGTCCCGATGGCCGGCTCAAACGGAGGCCAGGCGGTCGTGTTTTTGCATGGGCTCAGACGACCAAGTTGACCTGCCGATCCGGCACCACGACGACTCGCTTCACCGTCGAACCGTCCAACCACTGCTGAATCCGCGGCAACGCCAGAGCTTGACGCTCAAGCTCGTCGGACGCTGTGCCGGCGGGGACTGTGATCTGGTCGCGTTTCCTCCCGTTGATACAGACCACCACCACCGCCTGCTCGTTGGTGATCAGCGACTCGTCGGCCACCGGCCATGGCTGCTGATGAACCGAGTAGGTTCCCCCAAGTCGCTCCCACAGTTCGTCCGCAAGATGGGGACAGTAGGGGGCCAGCAACAGGGCCAACGTTTCCATGGCAACCCGGGGGATCGGTCCCTCGTGCCCGCGCAGCTGCTTGACGAAGATCATCATCGCCGCGATCGCCGTGTTGTACTTGAGCTCGGGAGTGTCGATGCTGACCTGACGAATACAGCGATGGCGTGCCCGGACCAGCTCCCGAGGCTCGGGGACCCCATCGCTGGCGTCGGCTACTCGCTCGAGCAGCCGCAGGACTTGGTTCAGAAAACGTGACGGCCCGTTGATCCCGGTGTCAATGAAGTTCCCACTCTCCTGATAAGGGCCCAAATACAGCAGGTAGAGCCGAAAGGCGTCGGCCCCGAAACGCGCGATGTACTCATCCGGCACCACCACATTGCCACGGGATTTAGACATCTTGGCGCCTTCCATCACCAGCATGCCGTGGGCCCGAAAGCGGGTGAATGGTTCATCGAACTCGAGGTAGCCCAGCTGCCTCAGGGCCATGCAAACAAATCGGGAGTAGAGGAGGTGTAGTACAGCGTGCTCGTTGCCGCCGTCGTAGTAGTCGACCGGCAACCACTTCCTGGTTAGCTCGGGGTCGAAGGCCACGTCGTCTCGGTTGGCCGAGGGATAGCGCAGGTAATACCAAGAGCTGTCCAAAAAGGTGTCGGAGACATCGGTATCCCGCTGGGCCGGGCCGTCACACAGCGGGCAGGTCGTGTTCAGGAATTCCGGGTCGCGAGCCAGGGGCGACTCACCGGTGCCCAGGGGCCGGAAGTCGGCGATGTAGGGCAGCAGCACGGGGAGCTGGTCCTCTGGGACTGGTACTACCCCATCCCGAGGGCAGTGCACCGCCGGGATGGGCGGCCCCCAGTACCGCTGGCGCGAGATGCCCCAGTCACGCAACTTGTAGCTGACATAGGGTTGGCCGAAGCCTTCCTCGACCAGGGCGGCGGTGATCACCTCGCGGGCCGGATCGGGCGCTGCTAGGCCGTCGAACTGACTACTGTTGATCAGCACCCCAGAGCCGGCGTGGCTGACCTCGCCATCTCCGCCCGAGACCACTCGCACCTCCGGGAGTTGGTTGGCGAGTGCGAAGGCGTGGTCGCGCGGGTCGTGGGCCGGCACCGCCATGATCGCCCCGGTGCCATATCCGGAAAGGACGTAGTCAGCGCTGAAGAGGGGTAGACGCCGCCCGGTGAGTGGGTGCCGGGCGTCCCGACCGAGCGCCACCCCCCGGGTCGAGTTCTCATCGTCCCGCTGGCCGGCGATGCGGCGCCGAGCTGCCTCGGCCACGAACTCGGCCACCTCGGCGCGCCGCTCCGGTGCGGTCAGCTCGAGGGTGCGGGGGTGATCTGGTGCCAGCACCATGAAGGTGGCGCCGAAGATGGTGTCCGGCCTGGTCGAGAAGACCCGAATCGACTCGGCGCCGTCGACCGGGAAGTCGATCAGGGCTCCCTGACTTCGTCCTATCCAGTGACGTTGGAGAAGTTTGGTGCTCTCGGACCAGTCCAAATGATCCAGGCCCGAGAGCAGTCGCTCGCTGAACGCGGTGATGCGCAGGAACCACTGCTCCAGCTCTCGCTCCACCACCACGGCACCGCAGCGCTCGCAGGTGCCATCCGCCAATACCTGCTCATCAGCGAGCACGGTCAGGTCTTGTGGACACCACTTGACGTTGCGGCGATCGCGGTAGGCGAAACCACCCTTCCAGAGCGTGACGAACAGCCACTGGGTCCAGCGGTAGTAGGCGGGATCGGTGGTATCGACGGTCTTGGTCCAGTCGAACTGGGCCCCCAGCCGCTCCAGCTGACCGCGAAATCTGGCCACATTGGCAGCGATCAGCTCGGTGGGGTGTTTGTCCATCTTTAGCGCGAAGTTCTCGCTGTGGATCCCGAAGGCATCGAATCCAATCGGCTCGAAGACGTCGAAACCCTGCATGCGCTGAAAGCGCCCGTGAGCGTCCGCTCCGGAGAAGGCGAACATGTTGCCGACATGCAGCCCCTCAGCTGATGGGTAGGGGAACATCATCAGGTTGTAATAGGGCTGCTGGGCGTGCTCCAGGTCCACCTGATTGAGCCCTGATTCGCGCCAGCGGGACTGCCACTTGGCCTCGATGGCGGCGTGATCGTAATCGGAAGCCATGGGTGGTCGTTGATGATACCGATCCCTCTGGGTGATCTCAGGCAGTCGCATATACTCCGGCCCAGCCCGGTACCTCTGGCGGACTCGGCCTGGTGACTTTGGGGATAGCGAGGAGGCGAAGTGGCGGAGACGCAGCTGCCGACGCGGAAAACGGCGGCCCGCAAGGGCAAGCCGCGCCTGCGTGCGGGCCGCAACCTCAAGCAACGCCACAATTTCATCGGCTTCCATGGGCATGGTCTGCTGGCGCTCATCTTCTTCGCGATCTGTGCACTCTCGGTCTTGGGAGTCGGACTGGGGGTGGCTTCGGTCACCATCTTCTCGATCGGGAAGGTTCCCGCTGGGAGGCACGCCGCGGTAGGTACCTCGCCGAGCTCCTCACCCTCGGCCAGCGCTCTGGTCGGTCACCCCATCGACGGCACCATCGTCGGAATCTCGCTGGGCGAGAATCAGATCGCCATCCAGCCGGCCGGTGAGCAGCCGGTTCTCGCGACCGTCACCGCCACATCGGCCATCACCCGCCTGGGGTCGTCCTCCTCACTGGGGCTGCTCATCCCCGGGGACGCGGTGATTGTGACCTTCGGCGCCGGACCCAAGGGGACTCTGGTGGTGGTGACTCTCCAGGACATAGTCACGGTGGCGGGCAGTCAGCCGAATGCTCCGCTGACTCCTCTGCCTGGCGTGACGCCGACCCCGACAGCCCGCCCGAGCCCGACACCCACCCCAACGCCCACTCCAGGCATCGTTCCCCCCGGTCCACCAGGACCGCCGGGCCAGGGAGGGACGTAACCAACCGCCGACCCTCAGGGTGTGGCAACCACCCGCGGCAGCTCGATTCCTCTCCTGGCTAGGACCGCCAAGGGAGCTTCCGACGCCGCTCGGGCGACCTCGTCCAGGGTCAGTCCGCTGCCCTCCAGCACCTGCTGGGCGCGCTCCGGGGTCAGCAGGCTCTCGGGTCGGTGGGCGTCGGAGTCGAGCACCAGAGCAGCACCAACCTTGAGCGCCATCTTGACCACATGGCCGTTGGTGAGCCCGTGCAGGCCCGCGGCGCTGATCTCGAGATGGATGCGGTAGGCCTGAGCCTGCTCGGCCGCCTCGAGCGAGATCAATCCCGGGTGGCCCAGGATGTCGACGTCGGAGCAGCGGCTGGCCGCCAGGTTCAGTCCAGGCTGTGGGAAGTCGCCCAGGGTCTCGCCATGAACCACTACCAGTTGTGCGCCTAGCGAACGGGCCCTGGCAGCCACCTTGGCCAGCCGCTCGGGCGGAACTCGGGTGACCTCAACGGCGGGTATGGCGGAGATGCCCAGCTCAACAGCCACCTGAAGACAAGCGGCGACAATTTCCGGGACCCGGTGCTCGACCGTGCCTTCGTCAACGTGGTCGCTGCAGACGTAGGCGGCGTAGCCGTTCTGCTGACACCGCCTGGCCATCTCCATCGGGGCCGCATGACCGTCGGAGATGGTCGTGTGGGTGTGAAAGTCGAAGACCGGCACCTGCGCAGCTTAGGGGAAGGTCAGCGCCAACCGGGGTGCTCCCGAAGCGGCTTCAGGCGGTCGCCGACTGGGGAGGCGTAGCCGCCAGCCGCAAGAGCACCCCATCGCGCAGCCCCCGCTCTGTGACCACCAGCTTCTCAGCCTGGTAGTGCTCAAGCAATCCTCGGAGCACTAGAACCCCGCCAGCCATGAGCCGGGCGCGGGCCGGGCTGAGGCCGGTTCGCGTCGCCAACTCGGCGCTCGAGTGGACTGTGGTCAACCCCGCCGCGCGCTCGACCGTCTCCCGATCGAGGGTGGTCCACGCGTTTTGGTTTCCTTCCCACTGCAAGGTGTCCGCGGAATCCGCGAGGGGGCGCCACATGCCCAGCAACACGGGCAGGTTGGAGGCAGTCCCCCCGGTGGCGATCAGCACCCCCGGTAGGGCGGGGGCGGGGGCCTCCTCGAGGACCATCGAGATCCGGGTCTCGGCGTCCACCCGCTGGCGCTCGCTGGGGGGATCGTCGGCCCGGATGATCTGGAGGATCTGATCCGAGCCCAGTTTGAGGCTAACTAAATCCCTGGGCCGGCCGCCGCTGCCGTGCACGACCTCGGTGCTGCCGCCGCCCACGTCCAACACGGTCGCGGGCGCGCCCGCGGGAACGTAGAAGGAGGTCCCGCCCAGGTAGCTGAGGCGCGCCTCAGCCTCCCCGGTTAGGATCCGTAGCTGCTCGTGGGTGCGCTCCCGGATCTGGTCCCTCAGGGATGGGCCGTCGGCGGCGTTGCGGATCGCCTCGGTGCCGACCACTCCCACCCGGTCGGCGCCATCCTGGCGAGCCTGCTCGACGAGGCGGCTGACCAGTTCGACGGTTTCATGGAGAAGCTCGGGACCCAGGTCGTGGGCGGCCGCCACCCGCCGTCCGAGTCCCAACAGCCGGACGGCGTGGCGGCGCTCGCTGGTTCCCTCCTCACTAACAGTCGCGACCAGCAGGTGCACGGTGTTGGAACCGACATCGAGAGCTGCCAGGCGCTGCTTCAGAGTTCCTCATCCTCGTCTTCGGTGGGCTCGAGCCGGACCAGCACGTTGCCGGCGCCGTCGACGCGCGCGTCGAAGTGCTTGACGAAGATGGCGTCCGAGATGGGGGAGATGCCATTTCGGACGTCGTAGGTCTCGCCGTCGAGGGGGCACGTCACGATGTGGCCACGCAGCTGTCCCTCGCCAATGGAACCTCCGCTGGCACAGGAATTCTCGAGCGCATGGAAGACGCCGTCGACGTTGAAAACTGCCACCTCGACGCCGTCGGCGTCGATCACCCGCCCGGTTCCCTGGGGGATGTCGGCTACTTTGCAAACCGGGACGAAGCCAGCCACCGCCGCGATTATGCCTAAGTACCCCCCAAAGCGCGCCATGCGGCTGACTTCACCCATGAGCTCGCGGGGCTGGCATCGAGCCGCCACGAATCAGCTCTCCCGCGGTTGGACTCGCCCTCGCCCTGGGCGGGAGCGACCCTCACAAGCGCGGCGCGGGCAGTTCGGCGAAGCCACGGGGCTGGGCCCAGGTCGGCCCGCGATCCCCACTCATCGATGATGATGGAGCTCAGTCAGTGACGACCAGCGACTGCCTGGGGGAGGGTACGTGGACGCAGCTCAGTTGGCGGGCGAGGTTGCCGATGGCTTTGCGGAAGCGTGGAACCGGCACGACATGGCGGCCTTGGGCCAGCTGTTTCACGATGACGCCGACTTCGTGAATGTGGTCGGGTTGCAGATGCGCGGCCGGGAATCGATCCAGCATCATCACGGCGCCATCCATGCAAGCGCCTACAAGAACTCCACCCTCCGCGTCGTGGTTGAGGACGCCCGCGAGATAGCCCCAAATGTGATCATCGCCCACGTGCATACTCAACTTGAGGGCGACGCAAGGGCACCCGGTCAGACGCGGAACTCGCTTCTCACGCTGGTAATCGAGCGAAGGGCCGACGAATGGAGAATCGTCGCTGGTCAGAACACAGGCATCGTGCCCGCAGCCAGTTAGGGGCAACTCCCATACCCTGACTTCTGCCTGGTAGGTTCAATCAAGCGCGGCGCGACAAGATCGCGACGTTCGACCGGCGCAAGGCGCGCGGGCACGCCATTGAGGCCCAACTGCTGCAGCACCCGGTGTGGTCCCGAGGCTGCGGCCCACTCAGTCAGCGAATCTCACATGCCTTCAGGCTGGCCAGCTCGCTTGCGTCCGAACAGAAAGTACGCAATCGACCAGCCTGTGTTCGAAGCGCTGGCGATCCGCCACAGCCTCTTGCTGCCGCGCACCTGGCCTGCGGTTCGGCGTCGCAGCGAACGCCAGGTGAGGGCAGTCACGACCAGGTGGGCCGACAAGATGGCGGCGAGAACGGCCGGGTTGGGGGTTCGTCGGGTCACTCTTCTATTCTCCCAGCCGAGTGCAGGTCGCTGGAGCCCGATCCGGCTTCGTTAGGGCGCGCCCGGGCTGGTCGCGTCTGCCCGACCATTGCCTCGCGGATCTCATCCATTACCTGAGGATCCAGCTCTCGCTCACCGGCGGCCGCGAGAGCAGCCATTGCTGGCGCTCCTCCTAATTGGCCCAGCGCCCAGGCGCTCGCTCCCCGTACCTGTGCTGAACGGTCCCGGCGCAGTGCTCTGGCGAGGGCGGGTACGGTGGAGCGCTGGCCGGCGTTGCCGAGGGCTACCGCCGCATTGCGGGCCAGGCGCTCGCGCCCGCTGCGGAGCATGGTCGTCGAGCGGAACCGCGCCTGGAAGCCCCGCTCGGAGAGGGATAGCAGCTCGACAAGGTCGGGAAAGGGCACCGGCCCAGTGCGGCTCGACGACGGTCCGACATCGACGGGCTCAGGTCCCAGCCGGGCATTGATCGGGCAGGCCTCCTGGCAGAGGTCGCAGCCGAAGACCCAGCCGCCCATCAGGGGCCGCAGCTGCTTGGGGATAGGCCCTTCGTGCTCAATAGTCAGGTAGCTGATGCATCGGGGCGCGTCTATGACACCCGGAGCCACCAGGGCGCCGGTAGGACAGCTGGGCAGGCAGGCCCGGCAGCTGCCGCAGTTCTTCCGCGAGGGCCGGTCGAGGCTCAGCTCCAGACTCAGAACCACGGAGGCCAGGAGCACGTAGGAACCGCCCTGGGCCGCGATCAGCTGGGTGTGCTTGCCGCAGAAACCCAGCCCGGCCCGCTCGGCGATGGCCCGGTCCAAAGAGCGACCGTGGTCCACGAACCGGTGCCACCGCAACTCCGGAAAGCGCAACGACAGGCTCGCCACCAGGCTGCGCAAGGCCCGGTCCAGCCGCAGGTGATAGTCCTCTCCGAGAGCGTAGGACGCGATCCGGCCCCGGGGCCTCCCCGGCGTGGTGGCGGGTTGCGGGGCAGGTACGAGGGCGGCCGCCGCCGGCCGGTAGGGATACGTCAAGGCCACCAGACTCCGGCCCCAGGGAAATCGCCTCCCCAGGTCGGCGGCCTGCCTGACCCGCTCCTCGGTGTACCAGGGCATTCCATCCATGCGGCCCTCGGCAAGCGACCGGCGAGCCCGAGCGGCAGCCTCATCGAACGGAGCCAGGTTGGTCACAGCGATCTCCGCGAAGCCCTGACGCCGCGCCTCCATTTCCAGCAGGTCGCGGGTCGTCAGGGGGTGAGCCCGAGCCGGAGCGTGGACCATGGTCGACACCACCCGGGCATTGTGCGGCCTCGCTTTGCCATGATTTGGAGGTGACTGACTCCGAATTGACCGCGCGGGTGCGGGGCGTGATCGCCTCCGGCCCGGCGACTGACAGCCTGTTGGTCACCCAGCCCAGACCTGGGGAGGTCGTGGTTCAGGCTCACCCCAGCTCCAATTACGTGGTGGTCCTGACCCCCGACGTTCGGGCGCAGCTGGAGTCCGCTCTGCGACGATGGATCCCGGACCTGCGCCAGGTCCGCTTCGATCCCCATCACTGACCTGTCCGAGCGTCCCCGTCGGAGGGGCAAAAATGGCTGGCGGGAGCGACCGGTATCCCGAGCCGAGAACTGGAGGAGAGCGTGAGCATGCGAGCCAAACCCAGCGATACTGAGATCACTGCTATCGCCGCCGACGCTTTGGTGGTCCCTTACTTCGAGGCCGAACCGTTAGGGCCGGCAGCGGTGGCCGTCGACCAGGCGCTGGACGGCATCCTCAGCCAGATGCGCGCCAGCCACGAGGCGACGGGCAAGTTCCCCCAGCGGACCGTAGTCCCCACCTTGGGTAGGCTCCCCACCCCCAGAGTTGTGTTCCTGGGACTAGGACGTCCCCAAGAGCTGGATGGCTACCGGCTCCGGAACGCGCTTCAGCTCACCGTGCGTCAGGTCCGCCGTTTCTGTCCTCGCTTGGCGCTCCTGGTTGACCCTGGATTGGTGGCCGAGCTGGCTGCTCAAGACCCCCTCCAGGGCGAGACCCTGGCGGTCTGTCGGGCGATTGCCGAGGGTGTCGCCCTCGGTAACTACCACGTGGGCCAGCTCAAGACTGGGGAGGACACCAGCGAGATCGAGGAGCTGGAGGTGGTAGGGCTGGGGACAGCCTCCGGAATAGGGGACGCCCTCAACGAGGGGGTCGAGATGGGGGAGGTGACCAACCGGGCTCGGGTACTGCAATGGCAGCCCAGCAATCTGCTCACCCCAACCCAGCTGGCGGCCGAGGCCGAGCGGGTGGCCAAGGATGGCAAGCTGGAGATAGAGGTGCTCGAGCGTGGCGACATGGAGAAGCTGGGAATGGGTGCCCTCGCAGCGGTCGCCCGAGGATCCCACCAGCCCCCCAAGCTGGTCTATCTGCGCTATCGGCCCAAGGCCAAATCGGACTCCAAGAAGGTGCTGGGGCTGGTCGGCAAGGGCATCACCTTTGATAGCGGTGGCATCTCCCTCAAGCCCAACCCTGGGATGTCCGACATGAAGGCCGACATGAGCGGGGCCGCCGCCGTCATCGAGACCATGACCCTGATCGCCAAGATGCAGGCGCCGATCGAGGTCATTGCGGTCGCCGCCCTCACCGAGAACATGCCCGGTGGCGGCGCCATCAAGCCGGGGGATGTGGTCACGGCCATGAACGGCAAGACCATCGAGATCAACAACACCGATGCCGAGGGGCGGCTCGTCCTCGCGGACGGGCTGTGCTATGCCGCCAAGCGCGGGGCTTCCCATCTCATCACCGTGGCCACCCTGACCGGGTCGGCCGTGGTCGCAATGGGGCGTGTCGTGACCGCGGCCATGGGCACCAGCCCTCAACTCCTAGAGCAGCTACGTCGCGCCGGTGCTTTGGCGGGGGAGAGAATCGCGGAGCTTCCCATGACTCCTGAGTACGACATCGCCCTCATCACCGACATTGCCGACATGCATAACACCGCGGGAACCACCGGGGACGCCGGCTCGATCTACGCCGCCGTGTTCCTGCGTGAGTTCACCAACGACCTGCCGTGGGTCCACCTCGACATTGCCGGCACCGCCTATCACACCGCCGACCTGCTCGGGCGGCTGGTGCCTAAAGGTCCGTCGGGGGTGATGACCCGGACCCTGGCCCACCTGCCGTTCCAGATGCTCTAGCTGGGTTGGCCCACCAGCTCGAAAAGGGGAGGATCCGCGACCCCCAAGCGCCGCACCCGGCCCTCCTGCTCCAGCTTGAGCAGGTGAGCGAGGACCGTACCTGAGGCCATGCCCAGCACCGCGGCTGGGTAGGTGGCATAGAGGAGCGGCACCAGTTGATCGGGGCCGCTGGGCCCTCGCCGCAGCTGGTCGACGATCTGCGCCTCCCGCTCTCGGCGGTGGCCGATCAGCTGCCGGATGGCGCCCTCGGCGTCCTCGATCGGCTCGCCATGGCCGGGATTGAGCCGCCGCGGGTGCAGTCGCAGAACCCGGTCGAGGGAGGCGAGGTAGGCCGCCATGTCACCGTCTGGGGGCACCACCAGGCTGGTCGTTCCCTGCAGCACATGATCGCCGGTGAAGAGCACCCGAGCTGATTCGTCGAAGAAGCAGAGGTGGTCGGAGGCGTGACCTGGAGTGTGGATCGCCACCAGCTCCGACGCTCCGACCAAGAGCCGATCGCCATCGTGGAGCGGCAGGTCAGACGCTTGGTCGGCTCGGCGGAAGTGGACGGCCAGGGGAGCCCCAGTCAGCTCGCAAAGCCGGGCGGCGCCGTCGAGATGGTCGCTGTGGTGATGAGTGCAGGCCACCGCGACCACCCGTCCCTGCCGCCCGGCGGTCTCCGCCACCCTCTGCAGATGGGACTCATCGGCGGGGCCCGGGTCGATGACGACGGTCTCCCCGCTCCCGTAGATCCAGGTGTTGGTACCGGACCCGGTGAGGGGGCCGGGGTTGGGCGCTCTCACCAGGCGGATCTCGCTCGCGTCAGCCACCGATCACCTCGACCCGTCGCCCGGGTGGATGGCCTCGAGATCGAGTCCCGGGTAACGCTCGGTAGTGATCTCCGCCAGCTGGGCACGCACCCGTCGCACCCGGGTCGCGTGCGCCGCAGCCAGCGCCGCGGCCACTGTCGGCTGGGCGGTGAGCTGGGCCAACACCGATCTGGTCGGGGGCAGGAGCAGGCAGCGGCCCTGCTCCGCCTCCTTCAGAGCCAGCGCGGGCCCGACCCAGCGCATTGAGGCCAGCTCTCCCCCGGCGTCGGGCTGAGCCTCCTGGCCGGCAGGGAGGGCGGCCAGAAAGAAGCGGGTGTCGAATATCCGTGGCATACCCGCAGGCGTAACCCAGTGGGCAGAGAAGATGAGATCCTCCCAAGCTGGACGCAGGCCGGCCCGGCTCAGCCCGGCCCGGAACTCCTCGGGGTGCCCGTCATGGATGAGCTGACGCAGGCCAGCCAGTCCCGCCAGGAGCTGAGGCGGGCAGGGCCGGCCCGAGCCGTCGCGGGCCAGCAGCACCCCGCACTCCTCGAAGGTTTCTCGCACCGCAGCGATCATGATCCGGGGAGCGACGGCGGCATCACGCGTCCCGCCCGCCAAGAGCTGGCGCCAACCGGGAGCGGCGTCGGACGGATCGACCGATCCACCGGGGAACACCTCTGCTCCGGGCGCGAACCGGCTGGCCGCGGGTCTGCCCAGGAGCAGGACCTCGAGACGCCCACTCGGGTCGTCATGTCCCGAGCCCTGGCGCAAAAGCACCACCGTGGCTGCGTCGCGCCGGCTCGGCAAGCCCACCTGAGTCTCCTGTGGCCCGGGAAGCCCGGTCGGGCTAGGGAGCCGCCTCCCCGCGCTCGGAGAAGCTCAGGATTTGGCGGGGATGGACCAGGGCGAAGGAGCGCTGGATGGTGACCCGCTCATGGGTCAGCGCCGGAAGCCAGACCGCGTTGAGATTGCGCACCGGAAGAAAGTCGTCGACGCTCCGCTCCAGTGTTTCCCGAAGGCTCAGTCGTGGTTCCAGGAACACCTCGCACACCAGCGAGAAGGTGTCGATGGTCAGTGCTACCTGGCGCGCCACCTTGGTTTCCAGCAGGGCTCTCCTGCCCCCCTGGTCGGCCGCGGTCTCGCCGATTGGGACCACCATCAGTAACGCCCGCTTGGCCACCATGGCGGAGTCTTCGACAGTGCTGATGACGGGGTATGTGCTGGCGAGCGGCTCCAGGGTCAGATGTTGGATTTCCAAGAATTCCGTCATCCGGTTGACCACGTCGGTGAGCCGCAGGGGTGGCACCACCTCGATGTCGCCGCTGAGCTTTAAGAAAGAGCTGAAGAGCTCAACCCTTTCCCAATTCTCCATACGACGCGGCAGTATACGAGAGTGATCCCCATCTCAGACCGCACCTCATCTAGGCGATGCAAGGCCTCGACGTAGGGGTGCTCAAGCGCGGCCTCGCCAGTTCGCAACTGGCCTTTGAGCTGCGCGCCTACGCCCTTGTTGCCAGCACCCAGGACCTGGTCGGGGAGGCGGCGCGGGCCGGGGCTCCGGAAGGTCTGGTCGTCTTCGCCGACGAGCAATCCGCCGGTCGAGGCCGAGCCGGACGGAGCTGGACCGCCCCCGCCGGCAGCGCGCTGATGTTCTCGATTCTGCTGCGACCCGCGGGGAGCGTCGCGCACTGGGCCAGTCTCAGCCTGGTCGGCGGCCTGGCCGTGGTGGAAGGGCTGGCCCTGGTGGGAGGACCCAAGGCCGAGCTCAAATGGCCCAACGACTGTCTCTGCGGCGGACGCAAGCTGGCCGGCGTGCTGGCCGAATCGGTGACTGGCCGGGAAGGGGACCAGCCGGTGGTCCTGGGCGTTGGTTGCAATCTGAAATGGGAGGGCCTCGAGGTACCGAAAGATCTCCGCGAGAGCGCGACCGCCTGCGACCTGGAGGGAGCTCCGGTGGACCGCACCGAGCTGGCCGCGGCTGTACTGGAGCGGATGGCTGACCGATACCGCCAGTGGCAGGTGGGCGGCTTCGCCGCGGTTCGCGAGGACTGGCTGACACACGCCGCCTGGCTGGGGGAGGAGGTCGTCGCCGAGCACCAGTCCGGCCGCCTCGCCGGGCGCGCCCTCACGGTATCCGAGGCGGGCGAGTTGATCTTGGAGACGCCGCCCGGCCCGGTCGTGATCGCCGCCGGAGAACTGGTCCGGCTGCGGACTCCCGAGGACCGCCCAGGGGTGGCTGGCTCCGCCTAGCTCTCCGCTGGGCGCCCAGTCGGCAACTCCGGGCTGTGGCTTGGCGAAGTCGGATGGAACCGATTCCCATCTTGACGCATCTCAAGGTGCCATCTAGGATTGGGGAATACACACAAGCTGCGGGAAGTGGCCGCGCTTCCTCCTGCGCGCACGGATTCGAAGGGATAACACTCTTGCCCACCATCTCTGAAACCTCCCACGAGATCTCCCGCCTCTATGAGTCCGACCACATCGAGCGCCGGGAGCGGAACGCTCGGCGCAACAAGATCCTCTTCATCGACCGTCTGCTGAACGAACTCGAGCAGTTGAACATCGCGGAGGAGGCGGTGGTCCCGACGTCGTTGCGCAACCAGTGCCGGAACTTCCTGGCCAAGGAGGGACACCCCCTGGGCCGCCGTCGGGCCGAGGAGGTCTCGATCGCCGAGTGGATGGACGCCCTCTACGACGTGCAGGACGGTCTCATGTTCACCATCGGGGACGAGGACGAGTAGGCTAAATCCGCGCTGAGCGGGACTCGTTTCGCGGGAGGGACCGTTCAGGCGCTCGTCGGAGCCCCCATAGCTCAGCGGATAGAGCGCCGGCCTCCGGAGCCGGGTGCGCAGGTTCGAGTCCTGCTGGGGGTACCAGTTTGGTATTTCAAGCCCCTTGGATCAGATCAGCTGGAGGAAGCCTGTGAGCGGGGCAGCGAGGGAGTTGGCATTGGAATACGTCTCGGCGGTCGGCGGCAAGCGCTTCGACCGTCTCGCGGAGCTGATCCATCCGGACGCCAGCACCAACTCGTCAAGTAGCTGACCCGTGGTGGTGCGTGTGCGCAGCCGTGGACGCGTGGCAGCGACCGGATTGAGGAGCGCCCCGAGCCGTGTATGACCAGGCCCTTGCTCAGCGCATCCGCGAGCTGCTCCATGCCGAGCCCAACGTGACGGAGATGCGGATGTTCGGCGGCCTCGCGTTCCTCGTGAACGGCAACATGTCCGTCAGCGCAAGTGGTCATGGAGGACTGCTCCTGCATGTGAACCCCGGCGACACCGCCGCGCTCGTCGCGGAACCCCACGTCCAGCCTGCTGTGATGCGCGGCCGGGTGATGCGGGGCTGGCTGCGCGTCGACGAGGGCGGTGTGCAGAGCGCCGCCCAGCTCGAGCACTGGGTGATGCGCGGCGTCGCCTATGCCCGTTCGCTTCCCACCAAGCAGTTGTCAGGACACTCCTGAGACTGGTGACGTCGCCAGCAGCGGCGCCGGTGCGCGTCATGCCCAGAGCATGAGTGGTGGCGTCATCGGCAGAGCGAGAGGCGTTTGGGTGGTCGTCCGGGTTGGCGGGGATTACCGCAACAGCCAGCCACGAGCAATGCTGGGGGAAGTTCCAGGAGCAGCTCGCGGCACCCGCGCAGTGAGCAGAGTAGACAGCACACGGACGCGGAAAAGAGCTAAGTTTTCATCGTGTCGATTCGAGGGCTGGCAGGACGTGAGGTGAATGGGGAAGGCGCGCTCACCCGGCTGCTGCTTCGCTGCGGCGAGCTGGCTGGTCCTCTGTTCGTGGTCACCTTCGTGATCGAGGGAGCGCGGCGGGACGGCTACCTACCTCGCCGGCACCCCGTCAGTGCACTCTCGCTGGGTGAGTCGGGCTGGACCCAGAAGGTCAGTTTTTTGGTCACCGGCACTCTGACCAGCGCTTTCGCATTCGGGGTGCGGCGGACTCTGCAACCGGGGCACAGCTCAGCCTGGGTGACGAGGCTACTGGGCGCCGTCGGCTGTGGCCTCTTGGGGGCGGGAGTCTTCACCACTGACCCCGTAAATGGCTACCCACCCGGGTCGGCCGACGTCCCTGTCATCCGCACCAGGGCGGGCCACCTTCATGACCTCTCCGCGGTTTTGGTCTTCGCCGCGGTCCCGGCCGCCTGTTTTGCCTATAGCTTCCACTGTGTGGCCGAGAGCGATCGGACTTGGGCCGGCTACTCCGCCACCACCGGGGTGGCCTTTACCACCGCCTGGGCATTGGCGGCGGGAGGGTTCAACCAGGAGCCCCGGCTGGTGGAGAATTCTGGTCTTTTCCAACGGGTGGCGATCGTCACGGGGTTCTCCTGCATGAGCGCGTTGGCGGCGCGACTGGCGAGCCAAATGGCCACGACGGCGGCCGATACCGTCGCGGCAGGCGCTGCCCTCGGCGCGAACGGAGTCAATCGCAACAACAACTCTCGCCGAGCCCTGGCGCCGGTCGGTCGCGTTTTCTCACGGCGGAGCGTGTTACGCCCCAGGACCGCGGCGCCCCTACCTCTCTAGCCGGGCGCCAGCCAGAGTCGGACCGCCAGCCCTAGTCCGGTCAGAGCCACAACCACGCGCAGCCAATTGCCTGGGATCCGGCGCGCCAGCAAGGGACCGATCGTGCTGCCTATAAATAGGCCTATGGAGAGCGGCGCTACTGCCGTCCATTTGACCGGCCCAAAGAAGACGAATGCCACCGCGGCGACCACGCTGGCGGCGCCAACCAGCATGTTCTTGAGTGCGTTTGCCTGGGCGAATTGCTGGTTGACCAGCACAAGCAACAGGGCAAGGATCATCACCCCGGCTCCCGCACCAAAGTAACCGTTGTAAGCGGAGAGCGAGAACAAGCCAAACGGCAAGAGGAACTGGTTTCCGGGGATGACCTGGCCTTGCTGCCAGTCGGAGAGTTTTGGCTGAAAGAGCAGTGCCAGCGCTGCGAGCGCAACCAGGAACGGCACCACGCGAGCGAATAGACCGGGGGGCGTGGACAGAAGCAGCGCCGCCCCGACGGTGCTGCCGGCTGCGACAACCGGAATCCAGCTACGGAGCCACGGTAGCTGACCTCGCAGTTCTGGGCGGGAACTGAGTGCTGATCCCGGCCAACAGGCGACCAGGGCCACCGAATTGGTAACAGTCGCTGGGAGTGCAGGGATTCCAACCAATAACAATGCTGGGTAGGAAATCAGCGAGGTGATGCCGCCAGCAGAACCGACCACACCGGCCAGCACGCCCGCCAGCAGGAGTACCACCAAGTGCACCACCGTGGGCGTCACTGAGAGACCGGCGCGCCCACGAGTGCGGCGGCAACACCAATGAAGGCGCCCCCCACGATGGCGGTTACCACTCCCTTGCGCAGTGCCAGCAGCCAGATCCCGACCAAGGCCAACTCCCCTATCTGCCATAGGTGGGTGAGCGCCAGACCGAGGGGGATGGCAGAGCCTGCAATCGCTCCGATCACAGCGGGGCCGGCCCCCGTGAGAAATGACTGAACGGCGGGGCTGACGCGCAACCGATCGAACCTGGGCCCCCCGTACAGCACGAATAAAAAGGAAGGAGTAAACGCTACTAACGCGGCAAAGAGGCCACCCAAGACACCGGCCGCGGCATACCCGACCACTGCCACCGTCTGGACCACCGGGCCCGGAGTTACTTGCCCGAGAGCGACTGCGCTTAGGAATTGGCTTGCGGTCATCCAGTGATAGGTCGTGACGACGTCGTGCTGCATCAGCGGGACGATCACGAACCCTCCGCCGTAAGAGAGAGCGCCAACCTTGAAGGCGACCCAGGCAAGCGCCCCGATGCCCCCCACGGCCACTGCGTGTCCGATCAATACGACCCCTACGCTCCGCCGGGTGTTGGGGCCGGTAGAGGCCGGCCGAAGCGCCCGACGAATGACGACTTCGGCCACGCCACAGGCCAACAGAATCAGCACCAGGTAGGGCCCGATGGTGGCGGCCGCGGCACCCCCGATCAGAGCGTAGAGCAGCCAACGGCCGCGCTGACCGGGCTTGGCCCCGATCCGCTTCCAGCTTGCCGGGGCGAGGCCTGAGGCCGCGTTAATCGCGACGGCAGGCACGGCGGCGCCCGCCCCGGACGCAGCTCCGAGGATCCAGAGCGGCGGGTGGGACGCCAAGAAAACGGTCGCCAGGGCCAGGATTACGACTAATCCGGGGACAATGAAGCAGAGGCCCCCGATGATGGCGCCGGCAGCTCCCCGGAGTCGCCAAGCGCAGAAGATGGCCAACTGGGTCGAGGCCGGACCGGGTAAGAGGTTCGTCGCCGCCACCCCATCCTCGAACTCATCGGCAGCGATCCAGTGGCGCTGATCAACGCAGAGACGGCGCAGAAGCGAGATGTGGGCCGGGGGACCGCCGAAGCCGATGCAGCCGATTCGCCCCCACTCTCGAGCTATGGTGGGCAGGGAAATCTGAGCGCTGGTGGGGTAGGGGCGGTCGGCCGGCGCCCGGGTCTGATCGGGCTTCCTACTGCCCACGGCGGCACCAGTGTAGGGATGCCCCTGGAGTACACCCCTGCCGGTCGCTACCTCTATCCGTTGCCGACCCGATAGCAATCAGCGCCGTGCTTCCGGGCTTGTGCGGAAGGCAGCGCAGGATTCGGATGGCAGCCAGTAGGTTCAGTCGCTACCTTCAATTCAGAGTGGGTCGCCGTTTTAGGTGGTGGGTCGGCGCTGCCCGCAGCGGGAGACTTTTGCAATGACTCGGCGGGGCTGGATTCTCTTCGCGGCTCTGTGCCTGCTTTGGGGCATCCCATACCTGCTCATCAAGGTCGCCGTCCGCCACCTGGCTCCGGCGGACCTAGTCTTCGCGCGGACGGCGATCGGCACCGTGCTGCTGCTGCCGATCGCACTTGGCCGCGGCCAGGTGCGTCCGGTTCTTACCCGCTGGCGACCGCTGCTGCTCTACTCGTTGGTCGAGATTGCCATCGCCTGGTTTCTGCTTTCAGAGGCCGAAACCCGGATCTCTAGTTCCCTCTCTGGACTGCTGGTGGCAGCGGTGCCCCTGGTCGGAATCCTGATCGTCCGCGCCAGCGGTACCAAGGATCGCCTCACCCGTACCCGCTTGGCTGGCTTGCTGTTGGGCATCGCCGGGGTCGCCGCCGTGTTGGGGTTCGATGTCGGGCACATCACCGCCCTCGCCATCTTCGAGATGGCCGTGGTGGTCTTCTGCTACGCCCTAGGGCCCCAGATCCTGACACGTAGCCTGGCCGACCTTCCCAGCCTGGGTGTGGTCAGCTGCTCACTGGCAATCTGCACCCTGCTATATGCGCCCGCTGCCATCCTGCAGCGGCCCTCCGCACTCCCATCGCTCTCGGTGATCGGGGCGGTCCTGACCCTGGGAGTGGTGTGCACGGCCATCGCCTTCTTGGTCTTTTTTGCCCTAATCGGTGAGGTAGGCCCGGTACGCGCGACCGTGGTCACCTACATCAACCCGGCAGTAGCTGTCGCCCTAGGAGTGACCCTGCTCGATGAGCACTTCACGGTCGGGATTGGGCTTGGCTTTGTGCTGGTCTTGGTGGGTTCAGTGCTGGCGACCTGGCGCGGAGACCGGGGCCAGGCTGGTGCCCCAGCCCGGCCTGGGGCGGCGGTGGAGATCGTGGTCATCGAACGCTAGCCGGCAGCGCCCGCCGGTCCGTCAGTACACGCTGCGCACGACCTCGCGCCATGGCGCGGGGACGGTTTCCAGGTAGGCGGGTAGGTCAGCGCTAGCCAGCCCGGCCTCTGAGAGGGTGGCGGGCAGGCCGAGTCCCTCGATCAATGCTCGGCAACCGTCTGCGACCTCCGGGGGTCCGGCTACCTCGAAGGCGGTGGCGAGTGGCTCCAGCCTCGCCGGCTCAGAGCTGGCGATTTGGGCGAGGACGGTCGGAAGGAGGACGCAGGAGGTTATCCCGTGTGGGATTCCAAACCGGGCTCCCAGCAACTTGCCCAGGGAATGACTAGGACCCATGGGCACGCTGGCAAGTCCCAGCGCCGCCCACCAAGCTGCGACCTGGGCTCGGTGACGGGCAGAGAGATCCTGGGGATCGCGGTGGCACTGGGGCAGCGCCAGCCGCAAGCGCTTCAGAGCCTCAAGCGACAGGTAGGTGCAGAGCTCATCTTGAATGGGAGACAGCACCGTCTCCACGGCGTGATCAACGGCCCGAATGCCGCTGGCCAGCCAGAGCCGATCCGGAGTGGCCAGGGTTAGTTGGGGGTCGAGGATCACAACCCTGGGAGCCGCCCTCCGGTCAAACACGCTGAGCTTCTGCCGAGTTGCGGTGTCCGTGACTCCCGCACTGGCGGTGAACTCCGCTCCCGACAAGGTGGTGGGAAGCGCCAAGTGGACTGCCGACTCCGCCCCCCTGGCGTGGAGGGCCGCCTTGCAGCCATCAATAACGCTGCCTCCGCCGACGCTCACCACGGCGTCAGCCCGCAGTTCGCGCAGCAGCGTCGCCAGCTCCTGGACCGCGCTCTCAGGAGTGTGCTGGCTCAGCTTGGTGAAGGTGGCGAGGTGATGCGGCCGGAGTGCCTGCTCCAGAGCCGAGATGACTGGAGTCTCCCGATACAGGGTCGCCGAGCTGACGATGACTATCCGGGTTGCCTCCCGGAGATGCAGCTCCTCCGGCAGCGATGCCACCGCTCCAGAGCCGTGGAGGACCCGCTCCACCGGCGAGCCGACGTGGGTCGCGCTCACCATCCGACTAGGCGGCGAGGAACTGGCGCAACACCAACTGCAGAACCCCGCCGTGGTGCAGGTACTCGACCTCGCTCTGGCTGTCAACCCGGGCCAGCACCGGGACCTCGCGGATGCGCCCGTTTGAGTCCGCCACCAAGAGCACCAGACCGGCTCGGGGTTTGAGAGAGGAGTCGAGAGCGCGTATCGAGTACGACTCGGTGCCGTTCAAGCCCAGGCTCTTAGCCGACTCCCCCTCCTGGAACTGGACGGGCAGGACCCCCATCCCCACCAGGTTGCTGCGGTGGATTCGCTCGAAGCTCTCTGCCAGCACCGCGCGCACCCCCAGCAGTGCGGTGCCCTTGGCGGCCCAATCTCGGGAGCTGCCCGAGCCGTACTCCTTGCCGCCGATCACAATCAGGGGCGTCCCCTCCTCGCGATAGCGAAGCGACGCGTCGTAGATGGTCATCGCCTCACCATCGGGCTGGTGGGTGGTGAACCCACCTTCCCGGTCACCAGCGAGCAGGTTGCGAAGACGGACGTTGGCGAAGGTGCCACGGATCATGACCTCGTGGTTGCCGCGGCGCGATCCGTAGCTGTTGAACTCCCGAGGCGAAACGTCAAGCGATTGCAGGTACTCGCCGGCCGGGCTGGTCGGGGCGATCGATCCCGCCGGCGAGATGTGGTCGGTGGTGACCGAGTCGCCCAGCACGGCCAGGACGCGGGCGTTCTCGATGTCGGGGACCGGAGCCGGCTGGGGCGACATTCCTTCGAAGAGGGGCATCTCGCGGATGTAGGTTGAGGCGCGCTCCCATCTGTAGGTGGGCCCGGTAGGAGAGGCCATCTCCTGCCAGTGGTCGTCCCCGCCGAAGATCCTCTGGTACTCGCGGGAGAAGAACTCCGGCTTGACCGCGGATGCGATCACCTGATCCACCTCGGCGGGGGTCGGCCAAAGCTCCCTGAGGTAGACGGGCTTGCCCTCACCGTCCATGCCCACAGGCTCTCTGGTTAGGTCGCGACGCACGCTCCCGGCCAGGGCGAAGGCGACCACCAGCGGTGGGGAGGCCAGGTAGGACCCTCTGACCTGGGGATGGATCCGGCCCTCAAAGTTCCGGTTACCGCTGAGAACCGCAGCCACCTTGAGGTCCTGCTCCTCCACCGCTCGGGCCACCTGGTCCGGAAGCGGACCGCTGTTGCCGATGCAGGTGGTGCAGCCGTAGCCGACCACGTCGAAGCCGAGTGCCTCCAGTGCCGGGAGCAGCTCGGAATGACGCAGGTAGTCGGTGACCACCCGGGAGCCGGGCGCCATGCTGGTCTTGACGAAGTCGGGAGGGTGGAGGCCGCGCTCAACTGCCCGTTTTGCCAGCAGCCCCGCCGCCACCATGACACTGGGGTTGGAGGTATTGGTGCAGCTGGTGATCGCCGCGATCACAACCGAGCCGTCCTCGAGTTGGGGCCGATCTGGCGCTGCCGGCACTTCTGTGCGCGGCGGGAAGTTGCTGACGAAGCTGTGACCGATCTGGGCCAGGGGCACACGGTCCTGGGGGCGCCTGGGCCCGGCGACGCTGGGCTCGATGGAGTCGAGGTCCAGCTCCAGCAGCTCGGTGAACATGGGAATCGGGGACTTGGCGGTGCGGAAGAGCCCCTGCTCCCGGGTGTATCGGTCGACCAGGTCAATCAGCTCGGTCGGGCGGCCGGTGGTGGCTAGGTAGTCGAGCACGATCTGGTCCACCGGGAAGAGCGAAGCGGTGGCCCCGTACTCCGGAGCCATATTGCTGATGGTGGCTCGGTCAGCCAGCGATAGGCTGTCGAGCCCATCGCCACAGAACTCGACGAACTTACCCACCACCCCGTGGCCCCGCAGCCACTCGGTGACCCGCAGCACCAGGTCGGTGGCGGTGACCCCGGTGTTGAGCCGGCCGGCGAAGCGCACACCAACAACCAGGGGAGGGGTCAGGAGAAGGGGCTGACCCAGCATGGCAGCCTCGGCCTCGATGCCGCCCACGCCCCAGCCCAGGATTCCCAGGGCGTTGATCATGGTTGTGTGGGAGTCGGTGCCCACCAGGCTGTCGGGGATCGCCAGCTGGGCCCCGTCCCGCTCCTGAACCCGGACCACCTGACCCAGGTACTCGAGGTTGACCTGGTGGCAGATACCCATCCCGGGCGGTACCACCCGAAACCCTCGGAAGGCCTGCTGGGCCCAGCGCAAGAGGCTGTAGCGCTCGTAGTTGCGTTCGTACTCCCGCTCCAGGTTGGCTCCGTAGGCTGATTGGCTTCCGTAGGCGTCCACCTGTACCGAGTGATCGATGATCAGGTCGGCGTCGACCAAGGGGTCGATCCGCTCCGGATCGCCACCGCTGCGAGCCATCGCCGATCTCATCGAGGCCAGGTCCACCACCGCAGGCACGCCGGTGAAGTCCTGGAGCAGGACCCGGGCGGGAAAGTAGGGGAGTTCCCGTTCTTGGTCCTCTTTGGCCACCTCGCCCTTCCAGTTGGCGAGGAACACCGCGTCGTCGGGGGCCGCGTGCTTGCCACCCGCCTCCCGGAGCAGCATCTCCAGCCAGATCTTGACCGTGCTGGGAAGCCGATCCGGATCCCCCAGGCCCTGGTCTCGGAGCCGGGCCAGACTGAAAGCCGGGGGCCTCCCGGGCCTAGCTCCGCCCGGACTCCGAGGGGGTCTCGAGATGGGCTCTCGGCCATGTCTTCTTCAGCTCCTGAATTCGCCCGCCCTGCCCAGTCCATGTTAGGCCTCGCCACCCGCTGCTCCCTTTGGGGCGCGGTTTGACAGTGAGTTCAGGCGGTGGGCATACTCGACGCGCCGATCGGCGGGGCCCGGGGCAGCCGCAGTCGAAGCGATGGTTCGGGGAGGTGCGCAGGAGCGGGTGAGGACCAGAGGTAGGCGCCCGGGCGGAAAGCTGCTGGCCGCTTCCTCGCTCGGGATCTATGGCGCTCTGGCGCTGGCGATTTCCCCGGTCCTGGCCGCGAACACCAACTTCCTCGACGGCGCCGGTCCCCCCGCCCGGACCATCGACATGCTCTTCTACGTCTTCATGGCCTGCGCCATCGTGGTGCTGGTGGGGGTGGGCGGGGCCATCATCTACGCCTGCTTCCGCTTCCGGCGCCGTTCCGACGACGAGATGCCCGCCCAGATCCATGGCAACTCGCGGTTGGAGCGGGCCTGGGTGATCGGCCCCTCGGTGCTGCTCTTCGCGCTCTTCATGCTCACCGTGGTCAACGTCGGCTATCTGCGCAACGGTCCCGACCCGGCGACTCCGGCCGGGCGGGACGCCGTCAAGATCCACGTCATCGGCCAGCAGTTCTACTGGTCCTTCGTCTATCCCAACGGCAAGACCTCAATCCGCACGATGGAGATGCCGGTCAACGTGCCGGTCGACCTCACCACTAGCTCCAAGGACGTCATCCATGGTTTCTGGGTGCCACAGCTGGGCGCCAAAATCGACGCCATTCCGGGCATCACCAACCACGCCTTCATCGAAGCCAGCCAACTCGGTACCTACGAGGGCCAATGCTTCGAGTTCTGCGGGGTCGGCCACGACACCATGGTGATCACCGTAAAGGTGGTGACCATGACCCAGTACCAGACCTACCTGAGCCGGCTTTCCTGAGGCTTTTTTGAGGACAAATGGCCACCGCTGAACTGCCTCTCACCCGCCCAGTCCCTCGCAGTTACGACAAGGTCTGGGAGTGGATCACCACCACCGACCACAAAAAGATCGCGCTCCTCTATTTCTTCACCACCTTCATCTTCTTTTTGATCGGTGGTCTGATGGCGCTGCTGATGCGCACCCAGCTGGCCCAGCCCAACGGCACCCTGCTGACGGCGCAGCAGTACGACCAGCTTTTCACGATTCACGGCACCACCATGATCTTCCTGTTCGTGATCCCGATCTGGAGCGCGTTCGGGAACTTCATGGTCCCGCTCATGATCGGCGCCAAGGACATGGCGTTTCCGCGCATAAATGCCTTTGCCTTCTGGCTGCTCCCGCTGGGTGGCTTGGTGATGTACAGCGGGTTCCTCATGCCCGGTGGTGCCGCCTCCGACGGCTGGACCGGCTACGTGCCCCTGACCGAGAAGCTCTACTCGCCCCAGGTGGGACAGGACCTTTGGATTCTGGGGCTGCACATCATCGGCATCTCCTCGGTCATGGGAGCGGTCAACTTCCTGGTCACCATCCATCGCATGCGGGCGCCGGGGATGACCTGGTTCCGCATCCCCCTCTTCGTCTGGGCCATGGAGGTGACCTCGGCGCTGGTCCTGCTGGCGTCCCCCTTCCTGGCGGCGGCGCTGGCCATGGTCCTGCTTGATCGCCAGCTGGGCACCGACTTCTTCAATCCCGCTGGAGGTGGCAACGCGGTCCTCTACCAACTGATCTTCTGGTTCTACTCCCACCCTGCGGTGTACATCATGGTGCTGCCCGGTTTTGGCGTGATTTCCGAGGTTCTGCCCGTGTTCACTCGCAAACCCATCTTCGGCTATCGGGCCATGGCGGTTTCCATCGCGGCCATCGGCGTGCTCGGTTTCATGGTCTTCGCCCACCACATGTTCGTCGTCGGTTTGCCCCTGCCGGTGCAGATTTTCTTCATGGCCACCACCATGATCATCGCGGTACCCACCGGGGTGAAGATCTTCAACTGGCTGGGCACGCTCTGGGGTGGTTCGATCCGCTTCACCAGCGCCATGCTCTTCGCGGTCGGATTCATCCTCATGTTCTTGATTGGTGGTCTGGACGGGGTTTTCCTGGCTTCCTTGGGCATCGACTACGAGCTCAACGGCACTTACTGGGTGGTCTCCCACATCCACTACGTGCTGGTTGGTGGTTCACTATTTGCCGTCTTTGCCGGCCTCTACTACTGGTGGCCCAAGATCTTCGGTCGCTTTCTCAATGAGCGCCTGGGCAAATGGCACTTCTGGCTCTTGATCATCGGCTTCAACGTCACCTTCATGCCCATGCACTTCTTGGGTGTGCTGGGCATGCCCCGAAGAATCGCGACCTACGGAGTCGACCGCGGCTGGGGCGCCCTCAACCTGACCTCGACGGTGGGATCCTTCATCATCGCTCTGGCCATCCTGGTTTTCCTTTACAACGTCGTGCTTTCCTTGCACGGACCCAAGACCGCGCCCAACGATCCCTGGGAAGGCAACTCGCTGGAGTGGTACACCACCTCGCCGCCACCGCCCTATAACTTCGACGATGTCCCCGAGGTCAGCAGCGATCGACCCTTGCGCGACCTGCGCCTGGCCGGCCACCAAATCAATCCTCCCGGCACCGTTCTTCCTTGACGGCGAAGCTGGGGGGAGCAAGGCTCGAGCGCTTCGCCTGGCTGCTGCCCTTATTCGCCGTAATCACTGGGGTTCTCACCTACTTCTTGGTGATCCTGGGCAGCACTGTCCGGGTCACCGAGTCGGGGATGGGGTGCCCGGGCTGGCCCCTCTGCTACGGACAGCTAGGTCCGGTTGACAATTTTCATTCCGTTGTGGAGCAGTCCCACCGCTACCTGGTGAGCCTGGTCACGGTGATGGTGGTACTCACCGCTCTGGCGGCCTGGCGCTTCGCACGCCGCCGCCCCCCGGTCCTGGTTCCTGCCCTGGCGGCGCTGGGAATCATCATCATCCAGATCATCCTGGGGGCGATCACGGTGATCACCCACAACGCGCCGATTACGGTGGCGCTGCACCTGCTCACCGCCATGATCCTGCTGGGGCTGGTCTGGGTCACGGTGGTCACCAGCTTGGTGGACCGTAAACCGGCGACAGGCCGTCGCCTGACGTCGTGGGGCTACCGGGCAGTCGGCGCCACTTTCCTCGTAATGATCTCGGGATCGCTGGTTGTCGACGGCGGTGCGACGTATGCCTGTCCATCCTGGCCCGGCTGCAGCTCACTGCCCGGTGTGGCCGAACCGCTGCTGATAATCCAGGATGCACACCGGCTGATGGTGCTGATCACGACCATCCTGATTGCCATCTTCGTCATGCACGCGGCCCGGCGATGGCGGGGCATCTCCGGGGCCCGGCTGGTGGCCGACCTGGTGGCGGTGCTCCTCTTAGCCCAGATCGCCGCGGGGGGCCTGGTGGCGACTCTCCAGGCTCCCGAAGCTCTCCAGGACCTGCACCTGGCGCTGGGCTCCGCCACCTGGGCCGCAGTGGTGGTGCTGGCGGCCCTGGGTTGGCAGGCGGCAGCGGACGCAGGCTCGGCCACCACCTCCAGGGCCGACCGTGGTTTACTCGGCGGAGTGAAGCCGCCGCCGGTGGCGCAACCCGGAACTGGGGACACTTGATGGACCAAAAAGACGCCCGCGGCAATGTGCGTTTCGGGTTGCTTCTAACCGCGATCGCGGTGGTGATGCTGGCGATGGCATTCGTCTGGGCCACCCTCTATCTGAGCTCCGCGCATGTCAAATGACCAGCCCCCCACCCCGGAGGCGACGCAGGGCCACCACGGCGAAGACGCCCCTCACCTGCCCGGACCCAGCTTCTGGCCGTTCTTGCTGGCGTTGGGCATAGCGATGTCACTTATCGGCGTGATCACCAAGATCGAGGTCGTGGTGATCGGCCTGGTCGTCGTGGTCGCGGCTCTGGCCGGCTGGGTCCGCGAGGCTAGGCACGAATACCGCTCACTTCCCTAGCGCTTCCGCGTCCACTCGGTCTCCGTTGGCGCCACTCTGGACGCCCTAGCTCCAACCCTGCTGGCGGCGGCCAGCAGGTCTGGGGGGGTCGGTTTGGGGTTGGTGATCTTGGGGGTCGGGGTGCTGATGGCTGGCGGGGCGGCGATCAGCCTGCGCAGCATTTGGGGACGAGCCCGGGCGGCCGAGCCGGTGGCCCGCCAGGGACCCCTCCCCGAACCGCAGCGGCCACTGCGCTCACCTCAAGTCGGCGATTTCGGCGGCAAGCTCCGGCTTCTGGTGAGCTTCGACTTCGGCTGCCTCGCCGCGGTCGCTCTGGTGCTGATCTTCCTGGGCCTGGCGGTGATCTTCCGCTCCATCTAGCCGAATGTCTCTCTCCAATTACGGTCGGCAGCACTAATCGCAAAACGTTCGATCGGCTCACGACCTAAGGCGACCAGCGGGCGTTAGTCGGATTGGGGGGCTCCACGAGGCCGGAACCGTGAGTCAGCCGGTTAACATGAGCGCCGGTGAAGTTGGCGATCCTGGTCCAACGCCGTTTCGAGGTGCTGGTAGGCGCCTGCTTCCTAGGGCTGGCATTTGTTGGCCTGGTCTGGGCCCTGATGGTGCTGCTCAAGGCCATCAACCCCGTGGTGTTCCACTTCAATCTGCTGCTCGACATCCTGCCCTGGTTCACCCCGGTTGTGCTCACCCTGGTGCTCTTGGGTCCGCTCTACTGGAAGGTGGCAGGGCTGCTCACCCCCCCTGATGGCGGCCTACAGCGGCTGGCCCAATCCAGGTACCAGCTGGTGGTGGGGGCGTTCTTCTACTTGCTCTGCTACACCCTGGCGATCTGGGCGGCCATGAATCTTCTCCGCATCTGGGACATCCACGACTTCCACTTCAACCTTTTGGTCGACTGGATACCAGCCATCCTTCCGCCTTGGCTCGGCTGGGTCATGGGCGCTCCTTTGCTCTGGAAGACTCTTGCGGCGCTCGACGATCGCTCGCCCCATCGGCAGTGGATCGCGCCCGATCGCTCTGTCGCCGCCGCCGTCGCGGTCTTCGGAGCAGCCCTGCTGACCGGCGGTGGCTTGCTGCTGAATGAGGGTGTCTACGCAGGTATCTATGGCCAGTCCGCAACAGTGGCCCAGGACATGATCGTGTTTGGGGTGGTGGTGTTCGCCGGGGGCGCACTGACTTGGGGGGGCCTCTTGCTGTACCTGTGGCGAGCATGGCGCCCTGGGACCGAACTGCCAGAGCGGGCTACGCCGCTGGACCGATTCCGGGCCGCCCGGGGGCGGATCCTCACCCAGGGCTTGGTCCTCACCAATCTGACCCTGGGAGTAGTGGGACTGCTGATGGCGGCGCTGCAGGGAATCGACCCCCACGACTTTCACTTTTATATGGCCTTGGACATATGGAGCGTGGGACTGCCCCTCTTCTTCGGTTGGGCCATCTTCGCCAGCGCCTGCTACGCCATACCGGCGCGCTTGGCGCGTTTGGATCCCGCTCATTACGGGGTGGGGGCGGGCAGCTCCGAGGGACCCAGCGGACCGGCCACGCCGGAACTGGGCTGGGGTTACTCGGAGGGCCGACTTAGCGGGTCCAGCCAGAGGGTCTGAGCCGGCAACTCCGCACATGAACGGAGCCTCGGACTCCTGGCTGCTCAAGGCACCGTCCCAGCTGGATCTGGGCGCCTCGCTGGAGCGCTTCAGCCGTAACGGCGACGATCTGATGGATCGCTGGGATGGAAAGAGTTTCCGCCGCCCCTTCCGCATCGCTGGCCAGGCGGGAGCGGTGTGCCTGCGCCGCGGAGATGCAGGCCAGCTGCGGCTGGAGGTGAAGTCGGTAGCCGGCGCTGTCCCGGAGCAGCTCCGGCCGCGGCTCGAGAGGATGTTCGTCGACGAGCGGCCAAGCTTGGAGGGCCTGGCGCGGCGCGATGAGGTGATCGCCGCTCTGCTCGACCGCTATCCCGGTGTCTTCCCCGTCCTGTACCTGGATCCTGTGGGAGCCCTGCTGGCCATGGTCACGGCCCAGCAGGTCAATCTGCGCCTGGCGCTAACTGTCCGGCGCGCGGTCCTCACGGCACTGGGTGGGCGAATTGAGTTGGGTGAGGATTTTGTTCTCTACCCCGAGCCGGAGCGGATGGCGGCTGCCTCACCTGAGGTCTGGGCCGGGCTTCACTTGACCAGAGCCAAGGGTCGCTGCTTGACCGCTCTGGCCATCGCACTCGTAAGTGGGGAGCTCTCGCTCGAAGCGCTGGAGCAGGCTCCAGACGCCGAGGTCCGAGCCCGACTGATGGAGCTACCCGGGCTGGGGCCCTGGACGTGCGGCCAGTACCTCACTCGGGTTTTGGGCCGCCCATTGCTGGTCGCCGAGGATCTCGGGGTCCGCAAGGCGGTTCAGTTCGCCTACCGACTGCCGGCGATGCCTCGTGCGGAGGAGGTCAGGGAGCTGACCGCCGACTACCGAGAGGCTGCCTTCTCGGCCCAGCAGCTCCTCCTCTACCATCTCAGCCGGCACGATCGACCCCTCCCGGCGCTGTCCTGAGTGAGGAAAGTAGGACAGCTGGTCAGCCGAATGGGGGAGAGCCCTCCAGCTTGGCCAGTACCAAGGGATCGACGGAATCGTGGGAGAGGGAGCGTTCCTCCAGGTTCTCCTCCGCGATCCAGGCGTCGTAGGCGACCCAGAGATTGTCCCGGTTGGCCCCTTTGGCCAGTCGCTGACGGCGTTGCAGGGCGCCGCCGATCCGCGAGGCGATCTGCTCGTCGACGGGCAGGAATGAGTCAGGGGAAACCCTCTCGAAATGGAGCTTCCACAACCCCAGCAGCCGCGTCAGCTCGGGGATCGGTTGAGGGTGGTCGTCGACCCGCAGGTCGACCATGCGGTCGTCGAGGCCCCGATAGCCCCCCTTCTGCCTGACCACCAGCAGCGCCGCTGACTGCCTGCCCCGCCGGTCGCCGCCCGCCTTGTCGGCGGCGGTGAGGGCGGCCAGCAGCCGGTCGGCAAGCTCGCCTTGGCTGGAGTCGAAAACCGTGAGGAGGGCATCCACCACCTCGGGCCCGGCAAGGATGTTGCCCTGACAGGCACAGCCCTGGCCGGTGCGGCCGCCCGCCCACTCGAAGCACTTGGAGCCGGTGTAGGTGGCGGCGCCGCCATTCCGGTCCACGACTCCCAGCTGCCGACTCTCCCGCTCATCGTCGTCCCCGGTGAGGGCCTCTACCACCTCGCTGGCGGGCCGGCCCGCCTCCAGCAGCTCCATCCCCAGGGTCTTGTAGCTGGTGTTGGCCATGGCCTGGGTGGCGAGGGCGCCTACCTCGGCCCGAGCGGCTGGCACGGCGCTGCCTACCGCCAGGAACTTGGAGGCCACCGCCACACCCCAGTCGTGACCGTCGGTGGCGACGACGGAAAAGGTCGCGACCAAGGGGCCGCGAGGCGTGGTGGGGGTCACTACTGGCAGGATACCGGGTTGAGATGGTGCCCAATGAAGAGACAGGTGTGCCCAGCCCGGGGGAGACCCCCGCTCACCTGGAGCTCTTCGAGTACGTGCCCGAGCGGGCCCTCGTGGTGGTGGCCCACCCCGACGACTGCGACTTCCTGGCCTCTGAGGTGCTCTCGGCGTGGTCGCGCCAAGGCTGCGTGGGGGCGGTCTGTCTGGTCACGGATGGGGACGCCGGCAGCGACGATCCCACCATTCCCCCGGGAGAGCTGAGCCGGGTGCGGCTCGCCGAACAGCGCCTGGCATCTGCACATGTCGGTGTCTCCGAAGTCCGCTGCCTGGCGTACCCCGATGGCCAGCTGGAGAGCACCCTGGCGGTGCGCCGGGATCTGGTCCGCGTGATCCGCGAGCTGCGGCCGGAGGCGGTGATCACCATGGATCCGTCCAACCGTTGGTTCGGCAGGGGCTACATCAACCATCCCGACCACCGCGCGGCCGCCGACGCCGCCCTCAACGCCGTGTTCCCAAGTGCCAGAGACGCTCGGGCATTCCCCGAGCTGCTTCGGGACGAGGGACTGGAACCCCACAAGGTGCGTTTCGTCTTCCTTGGCGACATGTCCAACGCCGCCGCCGACATCGCCATTCCTCTGGAGCCGCTGGATCTCGAGAACAAGCTGGCCGCCCTGGGCGAGCACCGCAGCCAGTTCGATGCCAGCGATATGCGGGAGTGGATTGAGAAAGGGGCCCGCGAGGATGGCGCGCGGGCCGGAGTCGAGCTCGCCAGCTGCTTCAAGTTCTTCGACCTGGTGCCCAATCCCTCCCAACGTGGTTATGCCCGGGCGATCGCGGAGGAGGTGGCTGCGAGAAGCGTGGAGGCGCTGCCGGAGCTTCCGGAACAGGCCAGCGAATGGGGCTGAGCTAGTTCACGCCTCGGGCTTGCGGCGCCTCGTCGGGGTGGATGGCGGTCGGGTACTAGGCCCTGGCGCACGCCGTCTCGGGGGTTTCGCCCTAGCCTCGGCTCCTTGGTCTGAGGTGGCGCGCATCACCTCGGCGCTGATCTCCCCGACCAGGCACGCCGAGCGGTTCACGACCACTACCGCGACCCCGGCTGCCACGCCGACAGGTCCCGGTCGCCGCGATTGCTGTCGCAGCCAGCCCCCCAGCGCTGACACCGCGCCCGGCCAGGGCAAGCGGTGGCTACCGACGTGGGAACCGCGTCGCGGACTGCCCCGTCTGCCCTCTACCGCCACCAGCCGCTCTCGCCAAGCTGGGCTCGGCGCCGCTGGTACAGCAGTGAGGCTGAGCCCACGCCGACCACCACCGCGGCCGCGATGGCTCCCCCCACGATCACGTATCCGAAGCTGAAGGCCACCACCGCGCCAGCGACCGCCAGGAACACAATCGGGGAGATGAGGCGCCGCCCGAGATGCGCCAGCTGGCTACGCCACCTCGAGCGAGGCTGTCCGGCCAGATCCTCGGCAGGCAGCCGCCCCTCCGACAACTGGTCCCACCAAGGCGGTGGGACCGTCACCTCGGGATCGGGCGACTGCTGATCAGGCCGGCGGCGTGGATCGGAGCCGTTGGGCATCTTCGAGACCTGATGATCCGGGTAGTCGCCAGGGGGCGACCAGAATGGGCCTAGGATACCATCCGTTGACCGTGGCTTCCGATGGAATTGGCACTCACGTCGCGGCGTCTGCAGAGCCTTCCCTGGAGCCCCGGCTCCGTCAGCTTCACGCCCAGATTCTCGACTGCCGGCGCTGTGAGCAAGCCCGCTTGTTGGCGCATGCCGCCCCAGTGCTTCCGGCCCCGATTGCGGCCTCCGTGATGCTGGTGGGCCAGGCGCCGGGGCGGGTGGAGGAGGCGGCCGGACGCCCCTTCAGCGGTCGCGCCGGGCGGCAGTTGTTTCGCTGGCTGGAGGCGGCCCGCCTGGGCGATGAGGAGACGGCCCGTCGCGCCGTCTACATCACCTCGATCACCAAGTGCTTTCCCGGTCCGGCCAGATCCGGATCCGGCGACAGGCGGCCCAGCCCAGATGAGGTAGAACTTTGCCGCGGTCACCTCGATCACCAGCTCGCCCTGTTGCGGCCCTGGCTGATCCTGGCGGTTGGCCAGATGGCCCTGGAGCGCTTCCTGGGCAGACTCTCGATGGATCTGGCGGTGGGGCGAATCTTCGACTCGGACAGGAGGGAGGTCGACCCCGGGAAAGCGCTCCGGGACCCCCGGCGTCCGCTGCTGCTGCCTCTGCCGCACCCGTCCGGGGCCAGCCGCTGGCTGAATGCGCCGGCCCACCGGGAGCTGTTGGAGCGCGCCCTGGAACTACTCGCGGGACTGCAGGAATCCTCGGCAATAGCGTGAATTTTGCGTCCTCGCCTTGGGTATACTCGCTCGCAAATCTTGGGTGGGACTGACGACCTGGACGTAACCGGTGCAATGAGTGCGCCCAATCCCGATGAGGAGTCGCCGACCGCCTTGGTCCCGGCCGCACCTGACCGCGAGGTTTCAACCGAGCCCGAGACGGCCGCCCAGCGCTCCGCCGACGACATCCTGGAGCTGATCTTCACTCCGACCCCGAGGGCCAGTCCGGCGGAGCAGGCTGAGCGGGCGCTGCGGCGGCCCAAGGCGCTGGTCTATGTGGCGATGAGCAATCGCACCTTTTTCTGGCGCCAGCAGCTGACCAAGTTCGTGCTCGACGAGGGCCGAGTCCCGATAACACCTTTCATGATGTTCGACTACTACTTGCTCCACACCGTGCCCAAGGAGCTGGTTCGGGAGGCGATGAACAACCTGATCGCCCGCTGCGAGGAGATGTGGGTTTTCGGACCGCTGTCGCTGGGGCTCAAGGTCCAGGTTGGAATCGCCAAGCGGATGCGCAAGCCGGTGCGTTACTTCGACATCAGCGAGCTGCCTTATCGGGTGGTCGGAGTCCCCGAGTCGATGGCCAAGGAGGAAGGCTGAGCCCGGGCTCGCCTGCCCAGCGTCGCTGTGATCGGGTTTATGTGATCGTTGTTTAGGTGATTCCGACTGACCTCCGGGAGCGCCTGGGACGGGTAGGCGTGTGGCTGGCGTCGCTGCGCCCCGCCAGCATCGAGCAGGAGCGAGCGGCTGCCCGCCGCATCGAGGCGCTCGGCTATGGGTCTCTCTGGGCCGGAGAGGTGCTCGGCGGCAAGGAGGCGTTCAGCCACCAGGGGGTGTTGCTGACGGCCACGGAACGGATTGTCACCGGGACCGGCATTGCCAATCTCTGGGCTCGTCATCCGGCGACCATGCAGGCAGGCGCGGCCACCCTGGGGGCCGCCTACCCAGGGCGTTTCATTCTCGGCATCGGCGTCAGTCACGCTTCCATCGTGGAGCGGAGCGGTCAAACCTATGAACGCCCTCTGACCCGCATGGCCGAGTACCTGGACGGGATGGAACTGGTGGCCGGCGAGGTGCCGGTGACCCTGGTCCCGGTGCCCCGGGTGCTCGCGGCCCTGGGGCCCAAAATGCTAGCGCTGGCACGGGATCGCGCCGATGGCGCCCACCCCTACTTCGTTCCGGTCGAACACACACCCGCGGCGCGCCGAATAATCGGCCCGGATCGCCTTCTGATCCCCGAGCAGGCGGTGGTTCTCAGCACCGACGCCGAGCAGGCGCGGCGCATCGCCCGTGGACACACGACTACCTATCTACGCCTGCCCAACTACGTCAACAACCTGAGGCGCCTGGGCTACGGGGACGAAGACCTTGCGGCTGCCGGCAGCGATCGCCTGGTCGACGCCATCGTGGCCTGGGGCGACGAGGAGCAGATCGCCGGCCGTGTCAAGGAGCACCTAGCAGCGGGCGCCGATCATGTCCTCTTGCAGCCCCTGGGCGACCTGGAGAGCGCCGTGGCCCAGCTCGAGCGCCTGGCTCCGGCAGTGCTAGGAACCTGACCGCCGGGTCAGAGCCGGCGGACGAGGTCTCGCTCCAGGCTCTGACGCGCGCCAGCAACCTTGGCTTGCAGCGCCCAGCCGGCGAGACCCTGCTCCAGCTGGCGCGACAGTGCGTAGCAGGCCTTGGTCGCCCGCAGGGCATCGCCAGCATCGACCCCCTGGGGCGGTTGCAGCTCGGTGAGCGGGACCCCGCGCGACCAGTTGTAGACGTACTCGACGTGGTCCATCGAGGGGCTGCGGCTCTCGGCCAGTCCCCACTCGGACTCGAGCTCGGACAGCTCGCGCTGGGCCTGGCGCAGCCGCCTGGCCACCCGCTCCAGCCGGGCGGTCGGCATTCGCCGCCTTCCTCCCGGCCGAGAGGGGTTGCGATCCTCGGCCGCGAGCATGACCAGGGTTGCGCACAACTCCGGCTCTGACATCTCGTCCAGCCATCCCTCCGCCACGGTCTGGGATACCAAGAGCGTGTTCTCGCCGTAGACCGCCGCCGCCAGCAGTCCCAGACGGGTGGGATGGTCCTCGGTCAGATACCCGAGCTGGGTGAGGACGGTCCGGTAGGCGCGCAGCTGGGTCCGGTACTCGTGCTCACGCTGGGCCGCCGCGGCCTCAGCCCCCTCCAGCTCCATCTCAATCTCCCGGGCCTCCTGCCGGCTGGCCTGGTGGTCGGGCAGGATCGGGCAGTTGGGACAGGGGGAGGAGCTGAGGCGTCGTTCCTCCTGCCGGATGGTCCGGCGCAGCCGCTCCAACCTTCCCGCCGGGTCCTGGGTGCCGTCGCCGAAGCGTCCCCGCCGGCGGTCCCGAAAGTGCTGGCGGCGGAGCTGACGAGACTCCACCCTAGCCTGCTCCAGCGCCTGCCGCGCCCCCAGGAATTGGCTCAGGGTCCGCTCGGTGCAGGGCACCTTGGGGTGGCGAAATCT
This sequence comes from Candidatus Dormiibacterota bacterium, assembly GCA_963701235.1. GTDB lineage: Bacteria > Chloroflexota > Dormibacteria > Aeolococcales > Bog-877 > Bog-877. The sequence goes on along the minus strand of OY969577.1, from coordinate 2,140,177 downwards.
GCGCCGGCGCAGGTCCTCCAAGCGGGACTGCAGGTTGGGGCGGCGCTCCCGCAGATTGTCCAGGGCGCGGATCCGCTGGTACTGGCCGAAGGACTGTTCCAAGAGCTCCTCCGCCTGGGACGGCGTGTGCCGGCGCAGGAGGTTGAGGGTCATGTTGTAGGTGGGGGCGAACTTCGACTCCACCGCCATGTCGTTGCCCAGCAGGGTCTCGCAGATCACCCCCAGGTCCACCTCGGGATCGCGCAGGATGACCCCGTGGCCGATGGGGTCAATGCCTCGCCTTCCGGCCCGGCCCAGGAGCTGGGCCAGCTGTCCACTCCGGAGCGGCGCGAAGCCCTGGCCGTCGAACTTGGTAAAGGTCGAAATGACGCAGGCGCGGGCGGGCATGTTCAGCCCCAGGGCCAGGGTCTCGGTGGCGAACACCACCTTGAGCAGACCCCCCTGGAAGAGCTCCTCGATGGTCTCCTTGACATAGGGGAGAAGGCCGGCGTGGTGCATGGCGATGCCGCGTCGGAGCAGGTCCATCGAAAGGCTGCGGCTGTAGAGCTCGGCCTCCTCGGGATCCTCCACCTGGGCCAGCCGCTCCGCCAGAACCTCGTCGATGGCGAACTTCTGCTGCAGCGAGGTGAAGTCCACCCGGTGAGTGCTGCAGCGGGCCAGGGCCTCCCGGCAGCCCCGCCGGGAGAAGATGAAGTAGATCGCCGGCAGCATGTCCTGCTCGGCCAGCTGGTCCAGAATTCGCAGCAGATCGTTCTCGGAAGCGAACGCCAGCCTGCCGCCCGGCATTCGCCGGTCGCCACTGCGGTCCTGTTGCGCCAGCTCCAAGGTGGCGCGGTCAAGCCGGCCCTGGCGGTCAAGCAGCGGCAGCAGCCGGTTGCGCATCCCCAGCCAGGTGCGCAGCTCGACCGGCCGCTCCTGCCGGAGCACCACCGCCATCGGGCCCCGGCGTTCGGTCATCCAGGCCGCCACCTCGTCGACGTTGGTGATGGTCGCGGAGAGGCCGATGAACTTGATGTGGGCCGGGGCCTGGACGATAACCTCCTCCCAGACCGTGCCCCTGGGGTACTCGTCGATGTAGTGGACCTCATCGAGAATCACCCAGGACACCCGCTCCAGGGAGAGGGGGTCGTCGTAGACCAGGTTGCGAAGGATCTCGGTGGTCATCACCACCACCTTGGCGAAGGGCCGGATCGAGGTCTCGCCGGTGACCAAGCCGACGCTGTCCTCGCCGTAGCGCCGGCAGAGGTCACCGAACTTCTGGTTGGAGAGGGCCTTGAGGGGGGAGGTGTAGAGGACGCGCTCGCTGCTGTCGCCGCCTTCGAGACAGCGCCAGATCACCCACTCCGCGACTACCGTCTTGCCGCTGGAGGTGGGAGCGCTGACCAGTACCCCCTGATGAGGCTCCAGGGCCGCGATGGCCTCCACCTGGAAGGGGTCGAGCCGAAACGGCAGCGTGCGCTCGAACGCTTCCAGCCCCGGAGTCGCCAGGCGCTGCTCCGGGTCGCTCAAGCCGGCGGCGACTCGCTGACCTGTTGTCGCCGCTCTTGGGGCTTGCGGTGGGTCCACCACCAGGCCAGGATCAGCAGCGGCACCCCGATCACCAGGACCCCGATGGCGGTCAGTTGAGCCTGCTTGAGGCCGAAGGCGATCACCGGCACATTGACCGGATTGCGCAGGAAGAAGAGCCCAATTTGGGTGATGGGGTAGAGGATGAAGTAGGCGATAGCGGCCCAGCCGTCGGGCACGCCGCGACGGCGCATCCAGATCAGGAAGGCCAAGACCAAAAGGATCACCAACGCCTCGTAGGCCGCCACCGGCTGGTAGGGGACGTTGAGCCGGGGGGCGAAGCTGTTGGGGTTGGTGTACGCGGTGGCCCAGGGCAGGCTTGAGCGGTAGCCCAGGATGTCGCCATTGATGATGTTGCCGATCCGGCCGATCGGTTGACCGACCGCGGCGAAGAGCACGCCGGCGTCCAGCAGCACCCAGAAGTTCACCCGCTCTCGCCAGGCCATGAAGAGCAGGGTCAGGCTGGCCAGGAAGATGGCTCCGAAGAAGGCCATACCACCCTGCCAGACCGCGAGGGTCTCGAGCGGATGGGTGAAGTAGTAGGCGGCGCCGGACTGCAGGTCGTAGAAGAGTCGTCCCCCGATCAATCCCATAACGATGGTCCAGAAGGCGATCCAGCCCGTCTTGGACCGGGGCACGCCGTGGCGGTCGGCGTAGGGGAGCGCCACCTGCAGCCCCACCAGGATCGCCACCGCGTAGCCAACCCCGTACCAGTGAATCGTGAAGGGACCGAGGTGAAAGATCGGGTTGATCCCGATCTGGATCGTCGCGATGACCGGGGTCAAGCCTGGATCAGCTCGATGTCCTGATGAGTCAGCAGCGCCTCCCCTCGACCGCCATCCTCGGCCACCCAGTTGGCGACCTTGCTAAGGATCTCGTCGGCATGGCGGCGGTCGTTGCTGACGCAGGCGACCCCGATCACCGCCAACTGCCAGGAGTCCAGGCTCTCAACTTCTGCGACGGCGACGTTGAAAGTCCGGCGCACCCGCTGGGTCAGGGAGCTGACGACCTGCCGCTTGGCCTTGAGGGACCGGCTCTGGGGCAGGTGCAGGGTGAGCACCAGGCTGCCGATTACCATGGCGGCTAGTCTAGTTGGGGGCTGCGGCAGACCCCGGGCGGGAACGGGCGGCGACCGCAACCCAGGCGGTTCGGCTCAGATGCCGATCAGAATCACCGCCAAGGCCGCCACCACCAACCCCAGCTGCTGGATCCGATCCATGCGCTCGCCCAGAAGCACCCGCGCCAGCAAGACCGTGAACGCCGGATATAGCGAGGCGATCACGGCCACCAAGGCCAGCTGGCCCCGGCCGGTAGCGCTGAGGAAGAGGATGTTGCCGACCCCGCCCAGCACCCCAGCCCCGGTTGAAAGCGGGGCCAACCGTCGCCAGTCCATCCGCACTGACCGACCCCGAACCGCCGCGGCGGTGATCACGATCGTAGCCACCCCTTGGCCGGGCACCAGCGGCCAAGTGCCGGCGTGGGTTCCCGCTCGGTCGAGGGCGATGAAGAGCAACGAGAAGCAGACGCCGGCGAGCAGGGCCTCGGGAACACCGCCGCTGCGATCGACCTCACCCTGCCTCTGGAGCGAGACCAGCGCCACCGCCGGCAGCGCGATCACCATCCCCACCAGCGCACTCACCCCGGGCCGGTTCCCCAGGGCCAGGCCCACCGCGGCGGGAATCAGCGCGGTCAGGATTCCCGCCACCGGAGCCACCACCATCATCTGGCCCCGGGCCAGGCCCCGATATAGAAAGAGAATGCCGAGTCCACTCCCCAACCCACTGATCGCGCCCCAGGCGAGGCCGGCCCCCGTCGGACCCTTCCAGGGAATCAGCCAGAGTCCCAGCAGAGCCGCCATCAGGCCGAAAGGCGACTCCAGCAGCGCCACCGACGCGGCCGCGCCCCGCCGCCCAGCCACCCCTGCTAGGAAGTCCGAAGTGCCGTAGCCGAGGGCGGCCGCCAGGCTGAGGATGACGCTCAAGTTCGGCTACTGACTCGTACTGGCTCGACAGCCCCGTGGCATGCCCTGCTCCCAACTTTTCGCCGCCGGCCGGACTCCGCCCGTCACCGGGTGGGCTTGGGGTCGGTCAGGCTCGGGACCGCGGCTAGCCGACCTGACGCAGCATCTGCACCGCCACGTTCTCTCGACGCTCCTGGCCGACGGTCGTGGTGGCGCCATGCCCGGGGTAGATCACCGTGTTCTCCGGGAAGGTGAGCAGCCGGGAGAGTACAGACACCAGCTGGCGGGAAACGTCCACGTCGGGCAGGTCGGTCTTGCCGATGTTGCCCTGAAACAGGGTGTCTCCGGTGAACAGATGGTTGCCCACCTTGAAGCAGAGGCTGCCGGCACTGTGCCCTGGCGTGGCCAGGACCTCGAGCTCGAAGTCACCGAAGGGCAGTTTCTCCCCGTCGTTGAGATAGTGCTCGGCGGAGCGGAGGTAGGCCTTGGCATCGACCAGGCTCAGCCCGGTTTCGCCGCCCACCGCGGCCTTGACCTCCTCCTTGGCGGTGGCGTGGTTGCGGTGGCCGTGGGTGCAGAGGAGGTAGCGAACGGTCAACCCCTGGCACTGCTCAACGATCTTGGCCGGGTCCGCCCCGGGGTCGATCACCACCGCTTCCTTGCTCCGGGCGCAGGCGACCACGTAGCAATTGGTCTCGGCGGTGCCGCTGATCCGGACCCTTGCGATCTGTAGCCGCGGCCGAGGAGCCTCCGAAGTCAGCCGCCCGCCTCGCGCTGATCGGAGATCTTCTGGCGCAGAGCCTCCAGCTGCTCGAAGTCCTCCATCGCCGGCTTGGGCAGGCGCTGGTAGGAGTGGGGGAACTTGGCGTGCTGGAGAGCGCTCAGCAACACCTCTACCTCCTCGTCGTTGAGCCGGTAGAGGTGACCCTGACCGGAGGCGGTGGGGCTGACCTCCGAGAACAGCACTCCTCCGCTGTGCTTTCGCTCCAGGGGCGCGTCGACCTCGTCCAACGGCAGGGAGGAATCGCCGCGGCGGGGACTCCCCTCCTCGGCATCGGAGTGTCGGCGCGAAGGAACCCGGGTGGGCTGGAACAGTTGCTCCGAGCCGGACAGGCTGGCGCGTTTAAAAGCCAAATCAGTGCCCTCCTCGCTTCAGGACCGTTTCGGCCAGCTGGCGATAGGCGGCGGCGCCGTCGGATTCATTGGCGTACTGCAGGATCGATTGTCCTGCCAGCGGGCACTCGGCGAAGCGGATGCTGTCGCTCACTTGGAAGGGATAGACCAAGCCGCCAAAATGCGATTGCACATCGTTCAGCACCTCGTTGGCGTGCACCGTGCGGCCCTTGTGAATGGTGGGGAGAATGCCGTGGATGCGCAGCTTCGGGTTCAACTTAAGCCGCACCCGCTCGATGGTTTTTTGCAGCTGCTCCATCCCCTTCATACCGAAGTATTCGCACTGCAGGGGAATGATCACGTCGGTGGCGGCTACCAGCGCATTGATGCAGAGCAGTCCCAGCGAGGGCGGGCAGTCGATGATCACGTAGTCGTAATCGCGGAGGATGGGGGTGAGCTTCTCCAGCAGGACCGACTCCCGGCCAATCTCGGTCACCAGCTGCAGCTCGGCACCGGCGAGCTCGACGTTGGAGGGTAGGAAGTCCACCCCCACCCCCGGCGAGTGCAGCCGGATGTCGGCGGCCGAGACCTGGTGCTCGCAGAGCATGTCGTAGACGGTGAGGCGCAGGTCGTCGGGCTTGGCCACCCCCATGTTGACGGTGAGATGTCCCTGGGGGTCGAGGTCGACGGCAAGCACCCGCACCCCGCGCTCGGCCAGGGCGCTGGCGAGATTCACGGCGGTGGTGGTCTTGCCGACGCCGCCCTTCTGGTTGGCGACGGCCATGACCTGGGTACTGCGGCGTCTGTGGTTGTTGGAGGGCATGTAGCGAGGGGACCTCGGCTGGTCAGAAGGCCGTCGCGGAGACCGGATCTGTGCGGCCTGTCGGTATCATATGGCGGCCCGCTACGCATCAGGGTGTAGAACGAAGCGGCACCCGTGCTCTGGCATGGGACCTGACACCGCGACGTTCGGTCCCGGGAACGGCGATCCCGTCACAACCATCCCAGTTTCGCAAGTCTTGGTGAGGAGAACGGCAGCCTTGGCTGAAGTCGGCGAAGTCCCCAAACCTAAGCTCCAGGCCGCCGAGGAGGCAGTCGGCCTGGCGCTCGCCAGTCGCTGGGAGGAGGCGCTGGCGGTCAACGACGACCTGCTGGAGCGCTTCGGTCCCGACGAGGAGACCTACAACCGCCGGGGCAAAGCGCTGCTGGAGTTAGGTCGCTTGGAGGCCGCTGAGGCCGCCTACGCGGAGACCCAAAAGCTCAATCCCGGCAACCAGATCGCCACCCGCCAGCTGGCCAAGCTCTCCGAGCTGCGCCAGGCCAAGGCGCCTGTCTCCCCGGTCTCGGAGTCGGTGGACGTAGCCGTCTTCACCGACGAGCCGGGCAAGTCGGCAATTACCCGCCTGATACTGGCCTCCGAGATCGACCCGGCCAAGGTCGCCCCCGGCGATCCCATCAAGGTCGAGATCGGCGAGGAACAGGTGGCGGTGCGGACCATGCGCGGGATCGATCTGGGCGGGATAGAGCCCCGGCTCTCGCAGCGGATCCTCCGTCTCAGCAAGGGCGGCAACCGCTACGCGGGCGCGGTCACCCACGTGGATGCCAGCGGGGTGCAGATCATCCTCCGCGAGGTCTATCAGGCTCCCGAGCTCGCCGGCACCATCTCCTTCCCAGTCCGCAAAGCGAGGGAGATCACATACCGTCCCTACGCCAAGGAGCCGGTGATACCTCGGGACGAGCTGCCCCACAGCGCCGAGGACGAAGAGGAAGACCCGTTGACAGCAACTCCGGATACGGCGTCGGAGGAGATGGACGAGGGGTTCGCCGAATTCGAGGAGCCGGTCGAGGAGGCCGAGCCGGAGGACCTCGACGAGGATCAGCGGCCCGAGGATGAGTACTGACGGCCTTCCGAGGCGGTACTGAGCTCGGCTGAACCGTTCCACCTAGGGCCGCTCTGAATCCATGACCATCGATGCCGCGCGAGCGCGGGCCGCCGGCAGTCCCAAGCTCCGCTCCTGGCTGGCCTTGGGGGCCGTTTACGTGCTCTGGGGCTCGACCTACGCCGGTATCCAGGTCGCGATTCGTTACCTGCCGCCGCTGCTGATGTCGGGCGCTCGGTTTGTGCTCGCCGGCCTCATCCTCTACCTGGTCGCCGGTCACCAAGGCCACTGGTGGAGCTGGCCCCCACGCTGGCAGAAGCCCAGTCGCGGTGAGGTGGTCAGTGCAGGAGTAGTCGGGCTCTTTCTGCTCTTAGGCGGCAACGGTCTCCTCACCCTCGCGGAGCTCAAGGTTCACTCCGGGATCGCCGCGCTGATGATCGCCACGGTTCCGCTCTGGATGACCCTGATCGGGCTCCTGATGCGATGGAGTCGCAGCCCCGGCCCGCTGGGTTGGCTGGGGGTGGGGGTGGGTCTGGCGGGAGTCGCGGTGCTGGTGGATCCCGGCTCCAGCGGGCATCTCACCCCCATCTTGGCCGCGGCCCTGCTGGGGTCGGCGGTGTTCTGGAGCATCGGCTCGCTCGACTCTCAACGGGCGCCCCTGGCGAAGAACATCCTGCTGGTTTCGGCGGTGGAGCTGATGGTCGGGGGGCTGGCCCTCCTCCTCTTGGGCCTGGCCAGCGGCGAGGCTGCCCACATTCACTGGGACCGGGTAGGGCAGCCAGCCCTCATCGCCTTCGCCTGGCTGGTCACTGGAGGATCGATCGTCGGGTACAGCTGCTACACCTACGCCCTCAAGATGCTGCCTCCCACGACCGTGGCCACCTATGCCTATGTCAATCCGGTCGTCGCCCTCGTGTTGGGCTGGCTGATCCTCAATCAAGGCCTCACACCCCCGGCCGGAATTGCCGCCGTCCTGATCACCTTGGGGGTGGTCCTGATGGTTAGTGGTCCCGAACTGGCCCGGCGCCGAGCCCGACAACGGCTGGCCCACAGCCCCCCCGCATAAAGTTTGGAGGACGAACCTCGTGAGCTGGGATCTTCAGATGGGGTGAGTGGAACTCGGGTCGATCAGGTCGAAAAGGTCAAGCTCCGCCGGGCCGGGGGGCTGGAACAGAGAGGCCCATCTTTCCAGCTGCGCACGTGTGACCGGCACCACTCCATGCAGTTCCGCCTTGTTGCGCGCCGCCAACCGGGCCCACAATTGCTCAAACGGTAGGTCTAGGAAAAACAGTTGCACCGCGGCTCCCAAGGCGCGGGCACCCAATCTCTTCTCATCCCGGTCCGACCGCAGCCAAAAGCCGGACTCCAGGATCACATTCTGCCCAAGCCTGAGCAGCTCTTGGGCAAGACTCCAGAACAGCTTCTCGATGCGGTCACGTGCAGCCTCGTCACGAAGGTTGATTGCTAGCTGAGCCATCCATTCGTCGCCGCACAGCCGCAGCGCTGGGGTCTCTGCGGCGAGGCTCTTAGCTAGGGTGGACTTACCGGATCCCGGCAAACCGCAGATCAGGATCAATCGCGGCACGTTCCTATGCATGGCAACTGACGTTAGGGAATGGAGCGTACCGTGCTAAGTGTTGCCACCGCGTGGCGGACATAAATGTTGGTTGAGGATTGCGGCAGAAGGGATGGCGACTCTCTGGGTCAGCGATCAGAACAGCACCGTGCGCATGGTGCCTATCCGTTTGAACCCGGTTCGCTCGTAGAGGCGAATCGCGGTCAGGTTGAAATCGTTGACGAACAGGGTCACCCATTCAACATCCGCCAGCAGCAGGTGGCAGAGCCTGGCCATGGCCAGGGTGGCGCGACCGTGTCGACGCAGGGTTGGGTCGGTCCAGACCCCCTGGAGTTGCACCGCTTCCGGAGTCACCGAGGAGCACTCCGCCTTGAATACCACCCGACCTCCCTCCATCCAAACGTATAGACGTCCGCGCCGGATCAGGGTGAGCACCCGCTCCCGGTAGCCAGAAGGGTCGACCACCAGCGGATCGAAGCCGACCTCTTCCAGGTGCATGGCGGCACTGGCGCGGACCATCAGGTCCAGGTCTTCGGTGCGGGCCCGACGCAGGGGCGGGGGATCGCTGGGCTCGGGAGCCACCGAACCAAGGTCAACCGCGTAGTGGGGCTGTTCCGCACGCAGGGTGCGGACCGGCGGCAGGCGCTGGCCAAGCTGCTCCTGCAGTCTCGCCACCTGGTCGCTGGGGCCGACCATCAGCTGGATCCAGGCCAGGTGCGGTCGAAGTGCCTTGGCGAGCAGGTCCAGGTCGCGCGGGTCGGGAGCCCAGGGCACCACCAGGGGACCGTGCATCAGCACCCCGCGGATGCGTCTGCCGGAAGGGCGCTCGACGCCCAGGAGCGCACCTTGTCGCAGAGCGCCCTGGCGGATCTCGCTGCGGAGGAAGACGGTGTCGAGCGGATGCTCTTCCAGGCATGCCTCGACCCGGGAGGAATCGGCTGCCCACAACTGCCGGACCCGGGGCGGGCGGATCAGTGCCCGCCGAAGCATGGCGGAATTATGGCTCCGGGACAGCTGAGCGCGGCGGCCGAGATGCCGAGTTTAAGATGCGCGTCCCCACCACCAGAATCCAGAACAGTTCCAGCCCTAAGAAGATCCTCTCGTAGAGTCCCGCCAGTGTGCCAGGTCGGAAGTCGCTGTGGCCCAGCAGCAGCAATGCAACCACGGCTGCGATGGAAACGATCAGCAGCAGTGGGACAACCTGCCGCAACTGCGGCAGCAGACGGAACTTGATCGAGAGCACGAGAGTGCCAATCACGACAGAGGTGAAGGCCAGGAACGCGACGGCGAGATGGACCACTCCGGATGTGGTGACCGGAGTTCCCGGGGGATTGTCAGGAAAGAAGGCGAGGATTCCGGATCCCACCCCCCAAGCCACCAGGAATCCCGTGCCCAGGCGAAGACGATCGGCGCTAGAAGTCTGGCTTAGGATGGCGCGCGCCGCTGCCAGCGAGAGCCCGCACCGGAGCAGGAAATTGATGTCCATCAGCCAGGAGTAGGCGCCGACGCCGTAGTCGCTCTCGGCGTTGTGGATGAGGTTCACACCCGGCCGTAGGAAAGCCAGCAGGATGTCGATTAAGACGTAGAGCAGAACACCTGCTACGGCGATCAGCGCGAGGCCAGCGGTAGGGTTGCGCGGCTCGATTGGGGCGGAAACCGCGGTCATCCTCTACTGCTCCGCACCCACTCAGCCCGGTCCGCCCTGGGCACCCACGGAACCACTCGGCAGTGCTCCGCCTGTGGGCTCCGCACCGGCGCCTACCCTCCCTGCGCTGGAATGAAATTCGGCGAAGTAGGAACGCGCAACCCGGTCGATCAGCTCGCGGCTCAACTTGGGCTCTCGCCCCAGATACCGAGCAGTGATGATCAGTTGACCCACTAGGTCTCGGGGTTGGCATCCGCGCAAAGCGCGAGCGAAAGGCTTGTAGTGAGTCGCGAGTAAATAGTCCACGGCGTCCTCGTCGTAGGCAATTCTGCGGTCATGGCACACCTTGCGAAAGATCGTGCGGAAGTCCTTCTCGTCAGGGTCCGGAACCAACGCCTTGTACCGCACACGGCGCAAGAATGCCTCGTCGACTAGCTCGTCAGGGTCGAGGTTGGTGGAGAGCAGGAGGATGGTGGCGTAGGGAATGTTGATGGTGGTACCGGCACGGGCGATGTTTAGGTGGTCAATGCCGCTCTCCAGGGGGACGATCAGGCGGTTGAGGATCTCGCGGGGCGAGATCACCTGGCGTCCGAAGTCATCGACGTGAAAGATCCCGCCGTTGGCCTTGACCTGGAGCGGAGCCTCGTAAAAACCCAGCACCCGGTCAAAGGCGGGTTCCAGTTGCTGCGCCCGTAGCTCGCCGCCGGTATGCACTACCGGTCGTTCGACCAAGATCCAGCGAGCGTCGTGGCCGGTCGGCGCGCCTGGCACCGGCCGATGGTGGACCGGGTCGAAGAGCCGCAGCACCTCGCCATGCACGTAAAGGGCATGCGGGATGTAGATAGGCTCACCCAGCACGGCGGCGCAGGCCGCGCCGATCGAGCTTTTACCGTTGCCTGGCGGGCCGTACAGAAAGAGTGCCTGCCGGGCGAGCAGGGCCGAACCAACCACGTCGATGACGGAGTCGGGTAGGACTAGGTCACCCACTGCCCGTTTCATCACTCGGGAGCTGACGGTGGCGCTCGCGGCAACCAACGCCGTGGCGCTCTTTAGGTAATCGTCCAGAGGTACCGGCGCCGGGCCTGCATATTGGCTGAGCTCGAGGGTCTCCCGAGTACGCTCACGTCCCGAGGTTGTGAGCACGTACTCGAGTCCCTCAGCGAAATCCTCGTGGGCTTTGGAGGCTGCTCGAGCCCCGGTGGTGCCGCAGAAGTTCTCCTTGGTCAGGAAGGTGATGCCACTGCTGATGACAGGCCAGGGAAGGCAGGCAAGCTCTGCCAGCTCGCGGCCCAAGACATTGCCGTTGAAATAAAGGATCTTGAGGAGCAGGTCGCAGATGAACGAGAACGGCAGGCCGAGATCGGCGATCGAGGTTGGGGATGGTGGTCCGGACACGACAGGCCTATCGACGGGCTCATGATCCCGCCGATGCCGCTCCGAGACCGGCGGCGGCCGTTCGGTCGAAGGAGGAGGCGGCACCCCGGCGGCGCGCTCGAGTGGATGTGTGTTCATGCGGTCTGCTGGCGCAATTTACCGCGTGGGGGCACCCGGGGACAGTTTCCGCCGCGCAAGCCCGCCGCCCGGGGCCACGGCGTCGGCAAGCTTGGAACCGGCCCCGGCCAGGGCTACTCGTGTGTAAGCATAAATATGCAATCATGCCCGGGTGGCTGGGAATGGACGGTCCTTGCGAGTCGCCGTCGCCGGTGCGACCGGATACGCCGGTGCCGGCTGTGTGAATCTTCTGCTCGAGCATCCCGCGGCTGACTTGGTGGCGGTGGCTTCGTCCTCCCAGAGCGGCCGTGCCCATTCCGCAGTGTATCCAGGGTCGGCCTGTGAATTGCAGTTGGTCGAGGCGATCGACGCTTCCCAGTGCGATGTGGTGATCAGCGCGTGCGCACCCGGCGATGCCGCCCGCCACGCGTCTGATTGGCTCAGCCACGGAGCGGTGGTGATTGACGTCTCAGCCGACTTTCGGCTCAACTCTGCCAGCAGCTTCGCCGACTTGTACGGGAGTCCTCATCCGTGCCCGGAGTTACTTTCTCAGGCGGTGTTGGCGTTGCCGGAGCTGCGCCCTGAGGACATCCCGGCTGCCCGCGTCCTCGCACTCCCTGGATGTTTTTCCACCGCTGCCATCCTGGCCTGCGGCCCGCTGGCGGCGCAGCACCTGGTAGAGCCCGAGGCGGTGATCGACGGCAAGACCGGGGTCAGCGGTGCGGGCCGGAGCGCGTCAGCGGAGTACCTCTTCACCGAGCTCAACGAGTCGGTCAAGCCCTATGCAGTGGCTGGTCACCGCCACCAGCCCGAGATGGAGCAGGTGCTGAGCGAGCTGGGCGACGGGTCGTTCTCGGTGACCTTCGTGCCCCACCTGGTACCCATGACCAGGGGCATCCAGGTGACGTGCTACCTCAAACCTCATGAGGGCGTCAGCCTGGAACAGGTGCGCGCCCTCTACCGCGACCAATACCAAGGCCACCCGTTCGTTGGCGTTTCCGACGATCCCGTCCCAAGCAAGCAGGCCTCTCACACCAACATGTGCTGGATCAGCCTTCAGCAGCAGGGCCGCCATCTGGTGGTGTCGGCGGTCCTCGACAACCTCGGTCGCGGAGCCTCGTCACAGGCGATCCAGGTGATGAATCTGCGCTTCGGCTTGGATTCGCGAGCGGGGCTTGGGGGTCCGGGGCAGTGGCCGTGATGGCTTCCCAAGACGCCCGACCACAAACCACTGGGGTGACCGCAGCGCGCGGCTTCCGGGCCGCGGCAACCTCCGCTGATGTCCGGGGCGATGGCGGCACCAGGCCCGACGTGGCGATCGTTTGCAGTGACAAGCCGGCCGCCGCGGCTGGGGTATTCACCAGAAATCGGGTGAAAGCGGCGCCGGTCGTCGTCAGCCAGCTCCATCTCAAGCGCGGCCGCGCCCGCGCGGTAGTGGTCAACAGCGGCAATGCCAACGCCTGCACCGGGTCCCAGGGTCTGGGAGATGCGCTGCGCATGGTTCAGATCACGGCTGAGGCCGTTGACTGTGACCCTGGTGAGGTCCTGGTGGCGTCGACCGGACTGATCGGCCGGCTCATGCCAATGGATCGGATCCGGGGGGCGATCGTCGAGGCCGGGAGTCAGCTCGACCCCGGCAGCGGCCACCGGGCGGCTGAGGCGATCATGACCACCGACACCCGAGCGAAGGAGGCGGTCTCGCAGTTCGTTGCCTCTGGCGTGCCTCAGACCGTCGGTGGGATGGCCAAAGGGGCGGGCATGATCCATCCCGACATGGCGACTCTGCTGGCCTTTGTCACCACCGATGCCAAGGTCGCACCGGACCTGCTCGCCGAGCTGCTCACACAGTCGGTTCGGACCAGCTTCAACTCCATCAGCATTGACGGCGACACCAGTACCAACGACTGCTGCCTGGTCCTGGCCAACGGCGCCGCCGGAGCTCCCGAAGTGGAGCGTGGCACGGCCGAGGCGGGTCTGCTGGCCTCGGCCCTCGATTTTGTGCTGATGGACCTGGCGGAGCAGATTGTCGCCGACGGCGAGGGGGTCACCAAGACCTTCTCGGTTCACATCAGTGGAGCCCTGGACGAGAACCAGGCCCGCTTGGCGGCCAGGACGGTGACCAGCTCGCCACTGGTCAAGACGGCGATTCATGGGGCCGACCCCAACTGGGGCCGGATCCTGGCCGCGGTCGGCCGGAGCGGCGCCGATCTGGCGCTCGACCGCTGCCGTCTGACCCTGGCAGGAATGGAGCTGTTCGCGATGGGACGCGCCACCACCACGCCAGTGGACGAGGTGGCTCGAGCTTTGCGAGAGCCGCGCATTGCTATCGAAATGGACCTGGGCGTCGGTGAGGCCGAGGCCACCGCCCTGGGCTGCGATCTCAGCTCGGAATACGTGAGGATCAACGCTGACTACTCAAGCTGACACACCACGGTTCGACCAGCCCAGTGCTCTGAAACGCGCCGAGATCCTGGTGGAGGCGCTGCCCTACATCCGCCGCTTCCAGGATCAGCTGCTGGTGGTGAAGCTCGGTGGCGCCGCCATGGAGGAGGGAGCCGCCCGCGACACCGTCCTCCAGGACCTGGTGCTGCTCCGCTTCGTGGGTATGCGCCCCGTCCTGGTCCATGGCGGGGGCAGGGAGATCACTGCTCTGGCCGGCGCCCTCGGATTGGAGACCCAGTTCATAGACGGGCTCCGGGTCACCGACGACAAAACCATGGAGGTGGCCAAGATGGTCTTGACCGGCAAGATCAACCCCGACCTGGTAGGCGCCATTCACCGGCTGGGAGGGCGGGCGATGGGGCTCTCTGGCGAGGATGGTCCCAGCATCTTGGTGCGGCGTCAGGTCGGGCCCAACGGCGAGGACCTTGGTCGTGTCGGTGAGGTCCAGGAGGTCAACCCCGAGCCTGTCCTGGCGCTGTCCGACCGGGGCATGATTCCCGTTGTCGCCTCGGTGGGCCTCGGCTACGACGGCCTTTCCTACAACGTCAACGCCGACGCCGTGGCGGCCGCACTAGCTCAGGAGCTGCATGCCGGCAAGCTTCTGCTGCTCACCGACGTTTCCGGGGTAAGGAACCAACGGGGCGACTTGCAGAGCCGGCTCACCGTTGACCAGGCGGACGAACTCTGTCGCGAGGGTACGGCAACGGACGGGATGATCCCCAAGCTCAAGGCTGCCTGCGCCGCGGCCCGGTCTGGGGTCACCGTCCACATCGTGGATGGACGACAGCCCCACTCGATCCTGCTCGAGCTTCTGACCGAGGCTGGAGTGGGAACCATGATCGACGGGGTGGCGACCGATGGCTGAGCTGGCTGGACCTATGCTGGCGGCTGAGGCCAACGAGGTCCTGCTCTCCACCTACACCAGAGTGCCAGTGACCCTGGTGCGGGGATCCGGCTGCTACGTGGAGACCGAGGACGGTCGCCGGCTGCTGGACCTGGTGGGCGGCATTGCCGTCAACGTGCTCGGCCACTGCCATCCCGAGGTGGTGGCAGCTGCGACCGCCCAGCTGCACCTCCTGATCCACACCAGCAATCTTTATTTCACGGAGCCACAGGTTGACTTGGCTGCGGTCCTGGTCGAGAGCGCGTTTCCCTCCCGAGTCTTCTTCGGCAACAGTGGCGCCGAGGCCAATGAGGCGGCGATCAAGGTGGCCCGCAAGTGGGGACAGCTCCATCGCGACGGCGCCTACCACATCCTCACCCTCGAGGGAGCTTTCCACGGCCGAACCCTGGCGACCCTGGCGGCGACCGGAAACGCCCATCACAGCGATCCCTTCCGACCCCTTCCCGACGGCTTTCGCCAGCTTGCCAAGGGTGATCTGCGAGCCATGGAGACGGCGCTTGCCGACCGAGGACAGCCCGCCGTGGCCGTCCTGGTGGAGCCGATCCAGGGAGAGAGTGGCGTCTTCGTTCTGGAAGACGAGTACCTGCGCGAGCTGCGGGCGCTCTGCGACCGCTATCAGGCCCTGCTAATCGTCGACGAGATCCAGAGTGGCATGGGGCGCTCGGGGACGATGTGGGCCCACCAGCACGCGGGCATCACCCCCGACATCATGACCGTGGCCAAGGGCGTCGCCGGCGGGCTTCCGCTGGGGGCGGCGCTGGTCGGTTCGCGGGCAGACGTCCTTGCCCCCGGTGATCACGGCAGCACATTCGGCGGAAACCCCGTCGCCTGCGCGGCGGCGCTGGCGGTCTTCCGGGTCCTGGCTCGAGAGGGGCTGCCAGCCCGCGCCACGGCAAGTGGCGCCCGGCTGCGCTCCCAGCTGCTCGCCTTGGGGGAGCGGGGATTACCCATCGCCGAGGTACGTGGCCGGGGATTGCTGCTGGCGATCGGTCTGGATCGACCGCTGGCCCAGGAGACGGCGCGTGCCGCCCTCGAGGAAGGGCTGCTGGTCAATCCCATCGGCGCCAACACCATCCGTCTTGCCCCGCCTCTCACGATTGGGGAGAAGGAGGAGGAACTGGCGGTGGCGGGAATTGAGCGCGCACTGAGCAGGGCCTCGGCCAGCGAAGGGGCCGCGTGACATCCGCGCCGGCGCGAGAATCTCGCCAATCGGTGATCCTCGAGGTGCTGCGCAGTCACCCGGTCCAGACCCAAGCCCAGCTCGCGCAGGAGCTGCATAGGCGTCGCATCAACGCCACTCAGGCCACAATCAGTAGAGATCTGCGCCAGCTGCGGGTGGCGCGGGTCTCAGCGGCCGATGGTCCCCGCTACCTGCCTCCATCTGGTGCAACTGACACTGAAACCCGGTTGGCCTCCGCTTTGGCAGGCCAGTTGACCAACCTCGAAGTTGTGGGGCGGATGGTGGTGCTGCACACCCACATCGGCGCCGCCCAAGTGGTGGCGGCTGCTGTCGACGCCCTTGCCATGTCCGCGATCGCCGGGAGTGTCGCCGGCGACGACACCATCTTTGTCCTGGCTCGCACCGCTGGCGGCGCCAAGCTGGTCGCGCGGCGGCTCAGCGAAGCCCACGACCTCGGAGCCCGATGGGGCTGAGCCAGCGGAAGCTGCCTCTCGCTATCCACGGCGGCGGCGCGAGCTCGTGACCGAGCCAAGCCGACCGCGCTGTGTTCTGGCCTTCTCGGGAGGGCTGGACACCACCGTGGCGGTCCACTGGCTCACCCACACCAGGGGGTTCGAGGTGGTGACCCTCTCCGCCGATCTAGGGGAGACGGCCGACGCTGAGGTGCTGCAACGTCGGGCACTTTCCGCCGGCGCGGTCGCCGCCCACGTGGTCGATGCCAAGGAGCTCTTCATCAGCAACTTTGTCTGGCCCACGCTCCAGGCCGGAGCTCTGTACCAGGGGGTTTATCCGCTGGCCACCGCCCTGGGGCGGCCCCTGATCGCCAGGTTGCTGGTGGAAGTGGCCGGCGAGGTGGGAGCCGCCGCGGTGGCACACGGCTGTACCGCCAAGGGCAACGACCAGGTCAGATTCGACATCGCGGTTGGGGCACTGGCACCGAGGCTTGAGGTGGTCGCGCCGCTACGTGAGTGGCGGATGGGCCGCAGCGATGAAATCGCCTACGCCCACCAGCACGGGCTGGAGGTCACCGCTACCACCGAGAGCCCCTACAGCGTTGACGCCAACCTCTGGGGCCGAAGCGTCGAGACCGGCGTCCTCGAGGACCCCTGGGTGCAGCCGCCAGCGGACGCATTCGCCTGGACCGTCGAGCCTAGTTTGGCGCCCGGTCAGGGCTTGGAGTTGGTGATCGGCTTCGAGGAGGGGATTCCCCGCAGCATCCACGGCGAGGCCATGGAGCCGGCCCTCCTGGTGGCCCGGCTCAACCTCCTCGCCGGAGAGCATGGAGTCGGCCGGATCGACCACGTCGAGGACCGCCTGGTCGGCATCAAGTCGAGGGAGGTCTACGAGGCGCCGGCGGCGGTGGTGCTGGGCACCGCCCACCGGGCCCTAGAGTCCCTCGCCCTCTCCCGGGACGTCCTGCGATTCAAGCGCCTGGTGGCCGACGAGTGGGCCCAACTGACCTACGACGGCCTCTGGTTCTCGGCTTTGCGCCAGAGCCTGGCCGCCTTCGTCGCCTCCACCCAGCGGTTCGTCACCGGGGATGTCCGGCTGCGGATGCGCCAGGGGGCGGTTTCGCTGCTGGGGCGATCCAGTCCCACCTCGCTATATCGGCGCGACCTGGCTACATACGAGCTGGCGGGCGACAGCTTCCGCCATCAGGCAGCGGAGGGATTCCTGACCATTTTTGGATTGCCGCTCCGGACCCAAGCCGCAGTCCAGGGAAGCCTCTGGGAGGAGAGCCGCCCGCTGCTACCCTCGGTGCCCCGAGGCATCGCGACCGGTGAGAATCCGTCTGGAATCAACTCCGATGCCCAAGCGGACTGAGGCTCCGGCAGGCGCGGCAACCCCACCGCCGTCGCCGCCTCGGTCGAGGCGGTCTCACAGGGCCTGGGAGGGGCGCCTGCCCGGTGGCACCGAGCCCCTTCTGGAGCAGTTCACCAGTTCTCTCCCGGGCGACCTCCGCCTGGCCCGGTACGACGTCGCCGGCTCCCAGGCTCACGCCGCTGCCCTGGCCAGGGCCGGTCTCCTTGATAACAAGGCCCTGCGCGCCATCGAACGGGGCCTCGCCAAGGTGGGCCGGGAGCTGTCGCAGGGCAATTTCGCGATCCGGCCCGGCGATGAGGACATCCACATGGCGGTCGAGCGGCGACTCACTGAGCTGGCGGGAGAGCCGGGCCAGCGGCTCCACACTGGGCGTAGCCGGAACGACCAGGTAGCGCTCGACCTTCGGCTCTGGTGCCGTGTCGCCTCCTGCGACCTGGTCGACCGGCTGGCCACACTGCAGCAGGTCCTGATCCGCCGGGCCCGTCAGCACCAGACAACCCTGGTGCCCGGTTACACCCACCTGCAGCCAGCCCAGCCCGTCCAGCTGGCCCACTACCTGTTGGCATATTTCGAGATGCTCGATCGTGATCAGGAACGGCTGCGGGACGCTGACCGTCGCACCGACAGTTCCCCCCTGGGTGCTGGGGCCCTGGCTGGGAACACGCTTCGTATCGACCGCAGGCGGCCCGCCAAGGAGATGGGTTTCAGCCGGGTCAGCGGCAACAGCCTCGACGCTGTCTCCGACCGTGACTTCGCGGCCGAACTCACCTTTATATGTGCCCTCTTGGCGGTCCATCTCTCACGCCTGGCGGAAGACCTGGTGATCTGGAACAGCCGGGAGTTCTCCTTCGTCAGCTTGCCCGACCGCTGGGCGACCGGGTCCAGCCTCATGCCTCAGAAGAAGAACCCCGATGTCCTGGAGCTGGTGAGGGGACGGAGCGGCCGGCCCATAGCAGCGCTGATGGGGATCCTGACGCTGCTCAAGGGCCTCCCCCTGGCCTATGACCGTGACCTCCAGGAGGAGCGCGGCCACCTCTTCGCAGCGGTGGACTCGGTCCGGGAGAGCCTGGACGTGCTCGCCGGTCTCATGGCCGCGATCGAGTTCAATCGCGCGGCCATGACCGAAGCTGCGGCCAACCCCGAGCTGCTGGCTACCGACCTCGCCGAACATCTGGTTAGGGGTGGTGTGCCCTTCCGCCTGGCCCACGGAATGGCGGCGCGGGCGGTGCGGGACGCGGAGTCCCGGGGGTTGGGGCTGGACCAGGTGGTGCGGGAGTCGTGGCACCGGCTGGGGTTCCATTCAGAGGAGGAGGCGGAGCGCCTCTTCGACCCGGCCCACTCGCTCAAGCTTCGCGACCAGCCCGGATCGCCCAGTCCCAGCCGCACCAGCGAAGCTCTGGCGGCGGCTTCGCGAGCGGTGACCACCCATCGTGCCTGGGCCCGCTCGCTGCGCCGGCGACTTCCCGCCTGAGAACGCCGCTACTTGTTAGCATCGTCGGCAGCCTCGGCCGTCGGGCGACCAGCCGGTAGGGAGATGTACCGCAAGCTTTATTTGCCGCTCGACAACTCCGATCACTCGGTCGCCGCCTCGGAGGTGGCGATCAGGCTGGCCAAGTCGAGCGGGGCCGAGATTATCGGCTCCCACGTCTACGCCGCCCGGCTGCACGACTACCGCTTCAAGCAGATGGAGTACACCCTCCCCGAGGAGTACCAGGACGAGGCCGAGCTGGAGCGCCAGCGCAAGATCCACGACAGCCTCATCACCAATGGCCTCCAGCTGATCTCCGACTCCTACCTCGACGCCACCCAGAAACGGTGCGCTGAGGAGGGGATCCAGTTCACGCCCAAGACCTTCGACGGCAAGAACTGGGAGGTCCTGGTCAAGGACATCAACGAGTCCGACTACGACCTGGTGCTGATGGGAGCCTGTGGCCTGGGCCAGGTCAAGGAGACCCAGATCGGCACCTGTGTCGACCGGGTGGTCCGGCGCGCCCACCGCGACACCCTGGTGGTCCGTCACCGCGAGGGCCGAGAGCCGCTGGATGGCCCGATCGTGGTCGCCGTCGACGGTTCGCCGCAGTCATTCGCCGGTCTCCGCACCGCGCTGGAGCTGGGGCGGGCGCTGGAGCTCCCGGTCGAGGCGGTCTCGGTCTACGACCCCTACCTGCATTACGTGCTTTTCAACGGCATCGTCGGTGTGCTCTCGGAGAAGGCCAGCAAGGTCTTCCGCTTCAAGGAGCAGGAGGCGCTCCATGAGGAGATCATCGACACCGGCCTGGCCATGATCTACTCCTCCCACCTGAAGGTCGCCCGGGACGTTGCTCAGGCCGAGGGAGTCGACCTGCCCATCACGCTGCTCGACGGCAAGGCCTTCGAGCAGGTCCTTCGCTACGTCAGGGAGAAGGACGCCTCGCTCCTGGTCTGCGGTCGGATCGGGGTGCACTCCGACCAGGGCATGGACCTGGGAGGCAACACCGAGAATCTGCTCCGACTGGCGCCCTGCAGCGTGCTGCTCTCGTCCCGCACCTACGTGCCACCCATCGACGTCCGGGGGGCGGCCTCGGTGGTCTGGACGCCGGAGGCAAACTCGGTGGTCGAGCGCATCCCCTGCTCGGCCCAGGGCCTCTCGCGTACCGCGGTTTTGCGTTGGGCCATGGAGCGTGGTCACTCGATCATCTCCCAGGACATCGTCAGCGCCGCCTTGGGCGACATCCTGCCGCCCGAGGCATCAGCGGCCATCGGGATTGCGGTGCCGGTCAAATCGAATGCCGACACCGATTTCGAGGTCCACATCTGCCGCGAGTGCGGCTACACCGCCAGGGGGGTTCAGCCGGTTGCCTGCCCGGTCTGCGGCGGCGACTCCGATCAGTTCTCGAGGGTAGATCACCGGAGCCTGATGGAGGCGGCCGCCCAGGAGGGAGAGGTCAGCGAGGAGGTGACCTTCGACAACCACAAGATCGGCTGGTCCACCGACGCCCGCAACCTCCTCCACGAGATGCCCGCCGGCTACCTCCGGCGCCGGATCAAGGCCAAGGTGGAGAAGGTGGCCAGAACCCGCCGGCTCTCGGTGGTGACCCTGCAGGTGGCGGCCCCGCTGATTGAGCCCGAGCTGGGCCGTTCCGCCAACGCCCAGCCCCATAGGACTCCGCTCCAGGGCGAGCCCGAGTTGGAGGCGGCAATTCCAGAGCGAGATCTGGGATTCGAGGGAGCCGACGCGGAGTCGGACGATGTCGACCGCGCCCTGCTCACCTACGCGGCGGGTGGAGCGGGGGGTAGGTTCATCCCCCGCGAGGCGTCCCCCACTGTGGCGCGGCTCCGGCCCCGGGAGGAGGGGACCACCCCGGGCTTTAGCAATCCAGCCGGCCCGACCGAGGTCCTGACGGATGAGGCTGCCCTGGTCCCGGCCGACGCGGCGCCGCAGGCTGCCAAGTGCCCGGTTCCGCGCGGAGAGCGCGCCTAACCGGCAATTGAACCGCGGCACCCGGCGGTGCGCTTGGCCCTACTCGCGCTCCACTGGCTCGTCCGCTGGCCTTTCCTCACTGAACTGGCCCAACAGCGATGGGCTGCCTTCCTCCCAGGAGAATATGTGGCTGCAGGCTGGACATTCCAGGTCCGCTGCGGGGTCGTGGTCCTCGGGGGGGAGCAGCTCCGTCCCGCAGGCGGGGCAGCGCAGCGTTTGCGGCGGTGCGTAGCCGGTCTCCCGGGCCATCGCCTTGGCGGCCGCGGCCAGGTCGATGGCGACCGCCTGGCACTCGGCGCAGCGGAAGGTGGCTCCGCGGTCCTGATGGCTTAGGTAGCGCCCGCTGTCGTCCACGTAGACCGGGGCACCCAGGACTTCGAAGCGCCCGCCGCGGCAGCCCGATGGGCAGACCAAGTGACGCCGAGTTGCGGCAGCCAGGTTCTCAGCCCTCCCCGGAGGTGAAGTTTGGTCGGTGCCATCCTCCCGGTCCCTCGCCGGCTATAAGGATCTCGTCGAAGATCTGGTCAAGGTCGGCCTGGGTGAAGAGGTCGGCCACTCGGGCACGGAGGCGGGCGGCGCCTTGGCAACCCTTGATCGCCCAGACCACGAATTTGCGACTGAGGCGGACCCCTCGCTGCTCGCCGTGGTGCCGGACCATGGCGTCCCAGTGGCGCTTGGCCAGCCGGAGCCGGTCCTCGAAGTCCGGGGTGGATCCCGGGTCCCCCCAGCGCAGTTGGCTGACCGTCTGCTCGAGAAAGTTCCAGTCGCCCAGCATGCCCCGCGCCACCACCACCCCGTCGACTGCGCCGGCGCGGATCCGTCCCTCGATCAGTGCCAGGTCGTTGACGTCCCCCGAACCCAGGACCGGGATTTGGTCGACCGACTCCTTGACCCTGGCGATCTGGTCCCAGTCGGCGAAGCCGGTGTACTTCTGGCAGCGGGTGCGGCCGTGGACGGTGACCGCGGCAACCCCCACCTCCTCCAGGGCCCGGGCCAGCTGCGGGGCGTTGATGGTCTGGTGATCCCAGCCCAGTCGCATCTTGGCCGTGACCGGGACATCCACCGCCTGGACCATCGCGCTCAGCACCGCAGCGGTCTGGGAGATGTCTCGGGCCAGCGCCGCCCCCGAGCCCAACCGGACCACCTTGGGAACCGGGCATCCTAGGTTGACGTCGACCAGGTCGGCCCCGAGTTCAACACAGATCTGGGCCGCGTCGGCCATCATCTTGGGGTCGTTACCGACCAGCTGGGTCGCCACCGGCTGCTCCTCGGGGCCTAGGTCCAGCAGCCGGCTGGGCACTCCCTCCGGTGCTCGCACCAGTGCGGCGGCGGCGGTCATCTCTGTGCAGGTGAGTCCCACCCCCATCTCGCGGGCAAAGGCGCGGAAGGGACGGTCGGTGATTCCGACCATAGGCGCAATGAAGACCGGAGTTGACAGCTCCAGGCTACCGATCCGAAGCGCCGCCGGCCGATGCAGCGGCGGAACGGTCGGAATGGGCGTCGCAATCGTCAAGCTGAAGAGGTCCTCCGGTTGGCGTGTCGGTTCTGGTATTCCCGATCCCATGATCGTCGAAGCAGGAGCCGTCGTAACCGCGCCGCGTTTACAGGTGATGCAGCAGCGTGATCAGAGCCAGCACCGCCGCCAGCGCCACTAGCAATGCCCAGAACAGGCAGCAGCCCGCCGGCAGCGCGCAACAAAAGCCGGGAATCCATGGGTACGGAGGCCGCCCTCGGGGAACGTATTGGTAGCGGTAGATCTGCGGCACCGGCTGATGTTCTCATCTGCGGGGGAGGGCAGGCAGAGCTCGATGCTGCGGCGCCGATATAGTCGGCACCACTTGGAAGTCGGCCACCTGCGCTAAGGGAGAGTCGCGTGCTGCTGGCCATCGACGTCGGCAACTCCAATATGACCGTGGGCCTGTTCGTGGGCGAGGAGCTTCGGGCCCACGGCCGCTTCACCACCAGGCGCGACGCCACCCCGGACGAGCTGGGTGGCCAGCTGCTCGCCTTCCTGGGACAGCGAGAGCTGCCGGCCAAGGTCGACGCGGTCGCCATCAGCACGGTGGTCCCCAGCCTGAGCCAGCCACTGGTGGAGATGTCGAAGAGCTACTTCGGTCTGGACCCCTTGATGGTCGGGCCCGGCACCAGGACCGGGATCGAGATTCATTACGACCCTGCCCGCGATGTAGGCGCCGACCGGATCGTCACCGCGGTCGGGGTCCACCACAAGTATGGCGGGCCGGCGATCATGGTCAGCTTCGGCACCGCCACCGTCTTCGACGCCATCGATGCCCAGGGCAGCTACCTAGGCGGCGCCATCGCCCCCGGGCTGCAGCTCTCGGTGGACGCTCTCTTCGCCAGGGCGGCGCGCCTACCCCGGGTGGACCTGGTGGCTCCGGCCAAGACCCTGGGCCGGACCACGGTTACCTCGGTGCAGTCGGGCATCATGCACGGCGCCGCGGCCCAGGCCGAGGGGATGATCGCTCGGATCCGCGAGGAGATGGAAGGTTCCCCCAAGGTGGTGGCCACCGGCGGTCTGGCTCAGCTGGTCGCGCCGCTGGTGCGAGGGGTGGACATCGTCGACCCGCTGGTTGTGCTAGAGGGCCTTCGCATCCTGGATGCGCTCAACCGCAGCCACGAGTGACCGGACCCACAAAAAAAGGGCGCCCCCCGAAAGGGACGCCCCGAGAGGGGGGGGCGATGTTGATTGCCCAGAGATCGCATCTCGGTGAGCTGAACCTAGCCTAGCACCGAAACTAAGAGCGGGCAAATTCCGAATTGGTGACCGAATCGATACGGGAGTGTTGCGACTTTTCGGCTTAGTTCGGATAGCGGAGAGTCGTCATTCCCGCTTGCCGAGGAGGCAGCCGTTCGGTAGACTTCGCATCCCCGGCCCGCCGCCGTGTGATTCAGGTGCGGGCTTCGGAAGTCACGCCGGCGCTAGCCGGCAGGAGCAAGTGAAAACCATGCAGGAGAAGCCGGTACTCCTTACCCAAAAGGGCCTCGAGAAGTTGCGCGAGGAGCTCGACCACCTGGTCAACCAGCGCCGCACCGAGATCGCCCAGCGGATCAAGACCGCCAAGGAATTCGGCGACCTCACCGAGAACGCCGAGTACGAGGACGCCAAGAACGAGCAGGGCTTCGTTGAGGGTCGCATCCTCACCCTGGAGCAGATGATCCGCAATGCCAGCCTGATCGAGACCGACGACCACAGCGACGGCTCGGTCCAGCTGGGCTCATCGGTCAAGGTCAAGGACGAGTTCGGGGAGATGACCTACACCATCGTGGGCCCGGCAGAGGCCGATGCCGGGTCGGGTCGCATCTCACTGGAGTCGCCGGTGGGCAAGGCACTGCTGGGCCGCCGCACCGGGGACAAGATCAACGTCGAGACACCCGGGGGCGCCCGCCAGGTCCAGATCCTCAAGGTGGCGTGACCCAGCCACCGCCAGCAGGCGGTAAGGCGCTGGCGGAGATCATCGCCGAGCGTCGACGGAAGGCGGAGCAGCTGCGGCGGGCGGGGATCGCTCCCTGGGGGGTGGACTTCCTCCCCAGCCTGAGCTGCGCCGAGGCGTCGCGGCGCGTCCCCGCGGAGCCGGGGCAGCTCGGCGAGAGCGCCAGCGTGGCGGGCCGGATCCTGGGAATGCGCTCGTCGGGCGGGATCGCCTTCGCGGACTGCAGCGATGACAGCGGGACCCTGCAGTTGATGGCGACCCGTGAGCTGGCAGCCGGATCCCTGGTGGACCAACTGGAGCAACTGGACCTGGGTGACATCGTGGGGGCCGAGGGCACACTCACCCGGACCCGCCGGGGCGAGCCGTCGCTGAGCCTGGAGCGCCTCACCATGCTGGCCAAGTCGCTGCGCCCACCCGCGGCCAAAGGCAAGGGATTGACCGATGTCGAGCAGCGCTACCGTCGCCGCTATCTGGACCTGCTTTCGGACCCCGGGCAACGGGAGATCTTTCGCCAGCGCAGCCACATCATCCAAGCCCTGAGACGGGTCCTCGACGGCCAAGGATTTCTCGAGGTGGAGACACCGGTGCTCCAGTCTGTGCCGGGTGGCGGCAACGCTCGGCCCTTCCGCACCCATCACAACTCCCTGGACGCCGAGCTCTTCCTCCGGATCGCCATCGAGCTCTATCTGAAGCGGCTGCTGATTGGTGGGTTCGAGCGCGTTTACGAGATCGGCCGGACCTTCCGCAACGAGGGGCTCTCACCGCGCCGTAATCCCGAGTTCACCCTCCTCGAGGCGTACCAGGCCTACGGCAACCTGGAGACGATGAAGGAGCTCTGCCAGGCCCTGGTGGTGGCTTCGGCCGAGGTTGTGGTCGCAGAGGGGGCTTTGGGATTTGAAGGTTCGGAGATCTCGCTGCAGCCCCCCTTCCCCTCACGGACGATGCTGGAGCTGGTGAGGGAGGGGACGGGGGTCGACTTTGACGCGCTCTGGGATAACCCACAGCAGCTGGCGGGAGAGGCTGCGCGCATGGCCGTCGAGCTTCCTGACCACCCCTCGTCGGGCCAAGCTCTGTTCGCGGTCTACGAACACGTGGTGGAATCCCACCTGCGGGGCCCGATCTTCGTCACGGACTACCCGGTCGAGGTCTCGCCCCTGGCCCGACTGAGCTCTGACCCACGCTTTGTCGAACGCTTCGAGTTGGTGGTCGCGGGGCGAGAGCTCGCCAATGCCTTCTCCGAACTAAACGACCCCATAGAGCAGCGTCGACGCCTCGAAGAGCAGGCTCGACTGCGGGCTGAGGGAGACCCCGAGGCTCAGCCCTTCGATGAGGATTTTGTCGAGGCCCTTGAACAGGGGATGCCCCCGGCCGGCGGGATTGGAATTGGGGTTGACCGCCTGGTCATGCTCCTCACTGGGGCCAGAAGCATTCGGGACGTTCTCCTCTTCCCTACCCTGCGACCTCAGCGGAGCGACGAGGGCGAGGCCACCAGCGATCTCGCGCCCACCCCTTCCACCTAACCTGTACCGATGCTCGCGCTCACCTTCATTCGGGAGAACCCCGAGCTAGTTCGCCAGGGCGCGCTGCGCAAGGGCGAGCCGGCACCGGTCGCGGAGATCCTGGACTTGGATCAGCGGCACCGCGAGCTGTTGGGAAAGGAGGAGGCGGCACGGGCTGAGATGAACACCCGCTCGGCCGACCTGAGGGGTGATCAGCTGCAATCGGTCCGCGCCGACCTCGGCAGACTGAAGGGGAGGATCCAGCAGCTGGGCGAGCAACGCCGGGCGGTGCAGGAGCAGCTGGACCAGCTGCTCCTGCTTGTTCCCAACCTGCCACACGAGTCGGTACCCAACGGTTCGACGGACGATGACAACGTGGTCGTGCGCACTTGGGGCGAGCCCCCAAAGTTCGACTTCCAGCCCAAGCCCCACTATGAATTAGGCGAGGCCTTGGGAATATTCGACTTTGAGAGAGCGGTCAAGGTCGCCGGTACCCGCTTCGCCCTGCTGCGCGGCGACGGAGCGCGGCTGGAGCGGGCCCTCGCCCTGCTGATGCTGGACATCGCAACCCGAGAGCACGGCTACACCGAGGTCTCTCCGCCCTTCATTGTCAATCGGGACTGCATGGTGGGGACGGGCAACCTACCCAAATTCGAGGAGGATGCGTTCCACGTGGTCGAGGGTGATCGGTTCCTGATCCCAACCGCAGAGGTACCGGTAACCAATCTTTATCGAGACGAGATCCTTTCCGCCGACCAGCTCCCGATTCGCCACGTCGCTTGGACGCCTTGCTGGCGCAGCGAAGCCGGAGCACCGGGTAAGGACACCAAGGGATATATTCGGTTGCACCAGTTTTCCAAGGTAGAACTGGTGAAGTTTGTCCTGCCCGAGTCGTCTCTGCAAGAGCTTGAAATGCTGGTCGCCGATGCCGAGTCGGTTCTGCAGGCGCTGGGGATTCACTACCGCGTGCGGCTGATGTGCGCCGGGGACATGGGCTTCGCTCAATCGAAGAAGTACGACATCGATGCTTGGGCGCCCGGTATGAAACGGTTCCTCGAGGTCTCGTCGTGCTCAGTCTTCAGCGATTTCCAGGCCCGGCGCGCCGGGATACGCTTTCGGGCGGGGCAGAGCAGGCCCGAGTTCGTGCACACGCTCAACGGCAGCGCTCTGGCGCTGCCCCGGACTCTGGACTGCCTCCTTGAGACATACCAGACCGAACGCGGAAGTGTGCGTATCCCCGAACGGTTGCGCCCATACTTCGGGGAACTCTCGGAGATTGGGTGAGGCTGTGACGAACCCACATACGACCGTGGAGGGATGGCAGAGCGGTTGATTGCGGCGGTCTTGAAAACCGCTGGGGCCGCAAGGCTCCCCGGGGTTCGAATCCCCGTCCCTCCGCCAGTTGGCCTTGACCCCGTTCGGTGGACCACGGTCATGGCAACGCGGCCCGGTGGATGGGGGCTGATTGGAGATCCTCGAATTCGTTCGGTGTCAGGTAGCCGAGCGCGCTGCAGCGCCGGGACAGTAACCCTTCAGGCTGACGGTCAGAAGACCCGCGACCGTGCCTCGGCAACTCGTAGCGTTGCGACCAACTTGCGGTCAACTTGAGGAGGTGAGGGGACCCCGTTTGAACTGATCCAGATGACCGGCTCAGTCAGCACAGATCGCCGTTGCCTTCCAAGAGCAAGGGTTAATGTGAATCGTGTTCTCGTCACTACTTGCGCTGAAGTCTCTTACTCGGAGGGCGGAGTTTCGTCCGGGACCTAGATCTGGGGTCAATGACCAGGCCCATCGCCGTTTCGATAATCCAGGACTCGATATCGCCGTAACTCCACCCGTGATCCCGGCTGAGCGTCCGCCAGGTGGCGGGAAGTGACAGGAAACTCAAGATGTCAACGGCCTTGGCGGGAGGCAGTCGCGGCTGGAGCGCACCGAGGGCTTCCAGTCGGTTGACCGCCATCTCCCATCCGGAGCGATGGATGATGAGACCTTCTTCCCATGCCTCTGCGGCGACCGGCTCGAACGGTGCCGCAGCCTCGATGGCGGACATCAGATCGCCCGAGGATTCCATGAGTCGCCTGATCACCGTTACGAAGCCGGAGATCACCGCGAGCGGGTCCTTCACCGGTGCCAGCTCTCTCTGAACATCTTGTGGCACGCCCGCAAGTACGGGAATCAGCTTGCGTAGTTCGCCCAGGATGGCTGGCTTCGGGCCTACGCTCACGTAGACGGTGGGCACCGCCACGTGGGCCGCGGCTGCGATGTCGGCCACCGTGGTCTGGGCGTAGCCACGCTCGACGAAGAGGCCTCGTGCCACGTCGAGGATGGCCTGGCGGGTGGACGCCGCCTGCTCCTGTCTGCGCTCGGAGTGGTACTTGGCCCTTGACATCGCCCTCACCATAGTCCTAGATTATTGATTAGAAGTAGGTTATCATGACACTGGAGGGTGGATGCCCCGGTTCCTGGTTGCAACCTATCCTAGCCCTGGGCACGTCATCCCGGCTGGCGCTGTCGTGGACGAACTCACCAGGCGTGGGCACGACGTGCGCTGGTACACGGGACGTCGCTTCGCCGAGATAGTCGCTCAGTCCAAAGCGCGCTTTTTCGCCATGCCGGAGAAGCTCGACTGGGACTACAGGGACTTCAACGCCGCCTTCCCCGGTCGCGCCGAGCTCAAAGGTCTCAAACAGAACCAGTTCGATCTCGCCGAGATTTTCGTGCGACCTCTCCGCGAGCACCTACCCGTCCTGAAGGCTCTCCTCGTGGAAGAGCCGGCCGACGTGTTCGTCTCCCATACCGCCTTCTACGGCGGCCGCTGGCTGCACGAACTGGGTGGGCCGCCGGACGCGACCCTCGGCGATACGTGTCTCGCCTTCCCGAGCCGCGACGCTGCCCCATACGGGATGGGATTGGCACCACGGAGCGACTGGGTGGGCCATCTACGCAACAGCGCTCTGAACGCCATGGCCCGCGCCACGTTTCTCCCTCCGGTCACGAAGGCGGCGCGAGAGGTCCGGGCCGGACTCGGTCTTCCTCCCGTGCCGATACGGGACCTCGAGTTCGGGCATTCCCGGTACTTGCACATCCAACTCTGTCCTCGCGGGTTCGAGTACCCGAGATCGGATCTTCCTTCCCACGTCCACTTCGTTGGTGCCCCGGTGCCGCCGAAGCCGGCGGACTTTACACCACCAAGCTGGTGGCCGAGGCTTTCCGAGTCGAGGCAAGTCGTCCTCGTCACCCAGGGGACCATCGCCACCGAACCGGCTGATCTACTCGCTCAATGCCTTGAGGGGCTCGCCGGCAAGGATGTCTTCGTCGTCGCCACGACCGGCGGCGCGGATCCAGCCCACGTCGGGGATGCCCCCCCGAACGCGGTTGTTGAGAGGTTCGTGCCGTATTCCGCGCTTTTGCCCTATGTCGACGTCATGGTGTCGAACGGTGGATTCGGTTCCGTGCAGCTGGCAATCGCCCATGGTGTTCCGATGGTGGTTGCTGGTACGAGCGAAGACAAGAAGGAGGTCACCGCCCATGTCGGTTGGTCGGGTGCGGGAATCAACCTGCGCACAGACCGCCCCTCGCCAGGGGCGATTTCTGATGCCGTGGAGCGGGTGTTTAGGGAGCCGAAGTACCGAGAGCGCACCCTGGCGCTACAAGCAGGGACAGCTGACCGGAGCCCGGCCGAGGCCGCCGCGGATCTGCTCGAAGAATTGGCGATCACAAGCAGCGACTCGCCTCGAATGTGAGGCACAGACTGAGATTCGCGGGGACTGAGAGGATGCCACGCGGCCGTGATGCGATAGTCAGGAGACTAATGATGGAGCGAAGTGAGGAGGGCCTCAAGGGCCTGACGCAAAAAGAGCAGAACTACTTCCGCCGTGGGCGCCGCATGGCGCTGCGGTTTTCCTGGGGCCCTCGCCTTTTCAGCAAATCCAATTGTGCCCTCTTCCGTCTTACGGGGGGCCGCCTTGGAGGGAGACTGCTCGGGGTCACGGTCGGGCTGCTGACAACGACCGGTAGGCGCAGTGGCCGGAGTAGGACGGTTCCAGTCGTCTATCTCGATGACAGCTCCCGTTGGCTGGTGGCGGCCTCGAACAATGGGTTCGATGTGCCACCCGCGTGGTGCCTCAACCTTCAAGCGCACCCGAACGCCGAGTTGCGGACCCGCACGGGCACCGAGCGCGTCGCTGCGCGTCGGCTGACTGATTCCGAGCGCGAGGCGGTCTGGCCCCGGCTCTTGAAGCACAATCCGGTGGCGGGCGCTTATCAGTCCTGCACGGAGCGTCAGTTCGCTGTGTTCGCGCTCGAACGCGCAACTGGGCCGGCGCCTCTCCCGCGGCATCAGGATCTCCAGTCCGTGCCACTCCACCATGGGCTTCCAGCGGCAAGACCGGGACCGGTCGCAGCCCAGCTCCCGGCAGGCCCCGGCAACTCCAATTTCGCCGGCCCTGGCGAACAAGCGCACACGGTGGCGGAAGATCAGGCCACCATTGGTCACGGCGGCCCCCTCCCTTGAGCTTTGAACACCCAAAGGATGGGCCGCTCTCCGTTTCTCTGGCTACCTCCCTCACGGGCACCGGTGTCTACAGATCTTGGGAGCTGTTCACCCTAGGCGCCCACTGGCAGCTACCGGACCGCGCAAAGGGCAGGCTCATCGAGGATCCGATCTAAGGGTGGAGGCTCTGCCTGAGCCAGCTTAACAAATTACCCAAAGGTTATATAGCCTATGGGCAATGCCTCCGCAAGACGCACTTAGCAAAGCCTTCGCCGCCCTGGCGGATCCCAACCCGGCGGGCCATCCTCGAGCGCCTTGGTGCGGGCGAGGCGGGTGTCTTGGAACTCGCCCAGGGCTCGCCACTGACCCAGCCCGCCATCACCAAGCACCTGAAGGTGCTTGAAAACGCCGGCTTGATCGGACGCGGCCGCGACGGGCAGCGACGCCCAGCGCGCCTGCAGCGCGACGGCTTTTTTTGGTCGATGACTGGCTGCGCCGCGCCCATG
Source organism: Candidatus Dormiibacterota bacterium (assembly GCA_963701235.1). GTDB lineage: Bacteria > Chloroflexota > Dormibacteria > Aeolococcales > Bog-877 > Bog-877. The sequence continues at coordinate 2,109,187 of OY969577.1, read as the reverse complement.
CCGAATGACGATGCGCCAGTCGTACTTCGAGCCGATGCCGCCAGCAGAAGCGCTTGGCTGTGCGGAGGAGGGTTGGAACGAGCAACTCGACAAGCTCGAGCAAATTCTCACGCGGTGAGTGAGGAGAATCGATCAATGCAGACACATACGCTTGAAGCCGATGAGACATTCGTGGTCTACGACGTGCATGGGGCCCTGCCCCCGGCGGACATACGGCCGCTCTTGTTCGTGATCGGCCAGCCGATGGAGGCCAACCGCTTCGATGCGCTGGTATTCCGCCGACCGGACGGACTTAGCCACTGACCGAGTCAGCTCTCTGGTGGCCGTCTGGCATGACGGCAACCGTGACGGCAACCCGGCCGCACGGAGGCGCCTCTCGACGGCCTACCACGGACGGTAGGGGCCGCGTGGGAGTTCACTGCGGACGTGGGCGGCCGCATACGAACACTTGCGCTAGAACTTGAAAACCGCTGGGGCCGCAAGGCTCCCCGGGGTTCGAATCCCCGTCCCTCCGTCGTTTGGCCTTGACCCCGTTCGGTGGACCACGGTCATGGCAACGCGGCCTGGTGGAGGGGGGCTGATTGTAGATCCTCGAATTCGTTCGGTGTCAGGTAGCCGAGCGCGCTGTGGCGGCGCAGCGGGGTTGCAGTCGCGATGCTAGTGGTGGCGCTGGTGGTTGATCTACGCTGGGCTATGTCCTCTACTAAGGGGTCAGCCCACTTCGCGCCATGCGGAATCCGATCTCAGCCACGGCGGTTTCGTAAGCCGCTGCTTGCTCGCCGAGGTTGAGTTTCGTCCACAAGGCAGTGCGGGTGGTCGCACCAGTCGGGTTGGTATCACGATTGGTGTCAAACCCCGGTAGCGCAGCGCGACATGGGCTCGTCAAGGTAGAAAAGTTGGTTCCAGCAGAAGGGAGTCGACCCTCACGAGCTTGGGCTCATCGGTTTTTGAGGCCGCCTGGCCGTCGGTGCGAGACAGGCACAACGGGGAATGGGTAAGGCTACCCCGGAGAGTTTCTCTCGAGCTCACATGGAAGCACACCGGCCGCACCGAACGAGGGTCCCGGGTCGGACGCGCTCCGCAGCATCGGAGTATTCGCTGCGGTGCGCTGCAAGGAAGTGGCAGCTGCCGACCGTTACTGCCTATACCAACTGCGAACGAGTCGAGTCCAAATCCATACCAAGCATCCACCGGCACCCGGTAAAAGACCTGCCTGCTGCCAGCGCTCCGCGTGATTCGCGCGCAGCGTTCTCTAGTGTAGAGAACCGATCCCACCGTGAAGATCCGTATCGGGCTGCGCCCTGGGATCGATTCTCTGTACTAGAGAATGCCAAGCGAGCTACCGGACCGCACCGCGCGAATCGCGCGGTGCGGTCCGATGGCGACGGGTGGGCTGTCACGGGACGCCCGCGGGGTTCGGGGATCGCCAGCTGCCCTACATCGGGTCGCGGTGGGGTAGGGCGAAGCGGCCGAAACCGGGCAGTTATGTTGCGTCGTGGCGCAGCCTCTACTACGAAGCTATGAGGCGCGTCCGAGGTGGGGAAGTGTGCCAACCCACAGACTCCGGTCTCGATGGCCCAACAGGGGGTTGGTTACCCAGCCGAGTCTCGACGGGATCAGCCGGGGCAGCTGAGGGAGCGGTCCCAAAGGGAATCATTTCGGGCAAAGTCCTTCTTGCTCCACGAGGCTTTGGTCCTGGCTTGGTCAGTCTGCCAGCAGACCGGCACAGACGCCGAACTGCCAGAGTTCGGAGCAGAGCGACGTCTGGGAGTTGAAGGCGGCCCAGCTCCCGTTCTCCAGGGAGTCAAGGCAAATCTTGTCGGTCAGCGCTAGAGCGCGTGACGCCAAGCGCCCCAAATCACAGACCGGCAGAGTCTCTGCCTCGTGACGTAGGCTCGCGACTTCCCGGACGCCCTCGGGGTCGGAGATGGTCGCCTCCAGCTGTCCCAGCATCAGCGACAACTCACCGGCTAGGTACTGCCGGGTCATCCCTGCCTCCCACCCGACACCGATGGGACTGGCTCATGTTGCCTTCGGCTTAAACCTCAAGTTCCGGGATCGCGCCCTCCCGTCACACGAGGCCACGGGAGGACGCTCGCACTCGCTACTCGGCCAGGCCGAATGCCTTAATCTCCGCTGCTTCCTGGGCGGTAAGCTCGCGCGGAACTTCGCCTCGGGCCACCTTTTGGCTCTGCACGTGATGGCGGATGTCCTCCACTACCTCCGGGTTCGCGAGCGTGGTGATGTCTCCAACTTCGGTGAAGTTGGAGATCCCGGCTATCACCCTGCGCATGATCTTGCCTGAGCGGGTCTTGGGCATGTCGGCAACTATCCAGACATTCTTTGGCCGCGCCATCTTGCCGATCTCGATCTCAATCGCCTTGGCAACCTTGTCCTCTATCTCCTTGCTCGGCTTGATTCCGGGCTTGAGCGCGATGTACATCTCGACTGCCCGCCCGCGCACGTCGTCCAACACCGGCACCGCTGCCGCCTCCGCGACCTCAGTGACGGTGATGGTCGCCGATTCGAGCTCCTTGGTCCCCAGCCGATGGCCCGCCACGTTGATCACGTCGTCTACCCGACCAAGGATCCGGAAGTAACCATCCGCCGCCTGGACCGCTCCATCTCCGGCGAAATAGGGCCAGTCGTGCCAATCTTTGCTGGCTTTGTTCTTGCAATACTTGGCGTAGTACACCTGCACGTACCGTTCATCCTGGCCCCAGATGGTCTGGAAGATGCCCGGCCAAGGGTTGCGGATGCAGATGTTGCCGGCCCTACCGCTGCCGGCGGCCACCACCCCGCCGTTCTCGTCGTAGATCACCGGAAAGACTCCCAGAACCCCGGGTCCGCAACTGCCCGGCTTCATGGGCTGCAGGGCCGGCAGGGTGCTTCCTAGGAACCCTCCATTCTCCGTCTGCCACCAAGTGTCGACGATTACCGCCTCACCCTTGCCCACAACGTTGTAATACCAGCGCCACACATCTGGCTCGATCGGCTCGCCTACCGTCGTCATGTGCTTGAAGTGATAGTTGTACTTGCCAGGCTCATCGGGCCCCAGCTTCCGGAGCATGCGGATACTGGTGGGAGCGGTGTGAAAGATGTTCACCCCTAGACGCTCGGCGATGCGCCAGGGCCGACCGGAATCCGGATAGGTGGGCACACCCTCATAGACCACGCTGGTTGTGCCAAGTGCTAACGGCCCGTAGACGATATAGGAATGGCCAGTGATCCAGCCGATGTCGGCCATGCACCAATAGGTGTCGTCGGGATGGATGTCTTGGTAGTACTTGGAGGTCCCAGCGACGTAGGACAGGTAGCCACCCGTGCTGTGCTGGGCGCCTTTGGGGCGCCCCGTGGTGCCGCTCGTGTACATGAGGAAGAGAGGTGCCTCAGCAGGCATCGAGATCGGCTCGACCACCGCGTCACGATGGGCGGGAAGGATTTCGTCGACGAAGAAGTCTCGACCTTTCACCATCGGGGTTTGCGACGCGTACTGACCTTCGTGCCGGCGGAAGACGAGCACCTTGTCCACCGTCGCCCCCTCTTTGCTCGCCCTCTCTAGAGCCTGGTCAGCCTTGATCTTGTGGTCGAGCAACTCCCCATTCCGGTAGTAGCCATCGATTGTGATTAGGATGTGGCTGCCAGAGTCCGCGATCCGCTCCCCGCAGGCGGCGCCACTGAATCCGCCGAAGACCTGGTTATGGACCACGCCGAGGCGCGCGCATGCAAGCATGACTACTGGCAACTCAGGAACCATGGGAAGGTGCAGCGTGACCCTGTCCCCTGTCATCACCCCTGCAAAGTCGCGGAGCAGCGCGGCGAACTCGTTGACGCGGCGGTACAGCTCCTGGTAAGTGATCGAAATGGGTTCCTCGGACTCCGGCTCGGGCACCCAGATGATCGCGGCCCGGTTGGGACTGCTCGCCCGGTGGCGGTCAACACAGTTGTAGCTTGCGTTTAGTCGACCGCCTACAAACCACTTCCAGAAAGGTGGGTTGCTCGTGTCGAGCGTGGTGTGCCAGTAGGTGTCCCAACTGAGGAGGTCCGCGTACTCCTTGAAGCACTCCGGGTAGCGCTCCTCCTTGAAGCGGTCGAAAATCGCCGGGTCGGCGGCGTTAGCTTGACCCACGAACCGAGGGGGAGGCGGGTAGAGCTCCTCCTCGCGCCAGTGAACCGCGATCTGAGCTTCCGAGACTTCGACTTCTTCTTCTTCGGCTCTCGCCATCCTGTCCCCTCCAGGTGGGCCTCTATCCCCAATGGCAGGAATTGTAGGGCTACCTGGAGTCGCGTTAGATAAGTCAGACGGCGCCGTCTTCGTGATCGGCAAGTCGAGGCGGACGTCCCGCCGGCTAAGAATGAGACAGGTAGGGTCACCTCTGGGCCTCTCATGCGCCGTGAGACCGCCTGATTCCGGAACCATCTGATCTGGGCTGGCCGTCGCGGCCAGCGCGATCGGCACGATCTTCGCGTAGGTCTGGTGGGCCAACCGGGTCGCCAAGTAACAGCGGCGAAGCGCAGAGTCACAGTGATCAGCGCCAGGTCGGCGGCAGAGCACGCAGAGCGAAATTTGCGGCTATCGCCCTGGTCAAGACGCCGCCTGCTCCGGATCAGAGTAACGTGGGTCGGAAGTGCAGGTCGCCCGTCCGACGATGGGTGCCCGAGGTTGCCTCAAAGCAGCACTGACCTTCCGCCAATCCGGCCTGGCTCGAGGCACGGACCACCGCGAGCACCCTTCCATCCAAAAGCCGACGCTGCTGGCTCTCCACGGGGATGGGCGATCCATCCTTGCGGCGAAAGCGCGCTTGCGACACCAGAGATTTCTCGGAGGGGGTGGCGACGGAGCGACTTCGCTGGGCCGCCCTGTCCTCCGGGGCGACGAGCTTGGATATAGGCGCTCCGATCAGCTCCGAGCGCCTATACCCGGTTAGACGCAGCGCGCCCACGTTGACATCGATAATTCGAAGGGACCGCCCATCGGCCAAAAAGATCCCATCCACAGTTTGGTCGGCCAGGATGCGATATCGGGCTTCTCCGTCTAGGAACTCCGGGATCGACGACTTCGCCCGTACTCGGGATGGTCGTGTCGCCTTGCCGGGAAGCGTCACGTCTTTAGGCGACGTCCCGCCTGACGGGAGCTCGCTACCCGACTTACCAGGGCCGGGGAGCGGGTTTCGGCGGCCCATACGTCGAGCCTGGACGCCAACTCGGCGTTTGACCGTCGCCAAACGGTCACGGCCCGATCTCAAGTGTGGTATCTCGGCGTTGAGGGCGAGCGCCGCCGAGAGGTCCCAGGACAATTCTCCTGACCAGCTATGGGCGGGGCGAGGCTCCGGCGGACTGTGACGTTTGAGCTGGGTTGCACGGATTGCGTTCTAGGGAGTGAGAGTCAACCGTCCGGGGGAAGGGGCTCGAGCCGGTCCGCCAGGCGCCGCAGTGCTCGGGCGAGCAGAAAGGCCATACGGCGAGGGCCACCCGCATCGCTCGTGTGCTGCGTCAGATCCTCTTGGGACAGCCGTCGACCAAGCTCCTCTCAATTGCAGCCTAACCCAGATCGGGGCGAGAAATGGGTTCATCTCAGATCTATCTCTGGCATCGCACGATGTGGATCGCCCGAGGGCGCGGGCATCGGAGCGGCCTCCGCCGGATGGACGGCGCGGTCCTGCTCAGTGGTGAGTGTCACGCGTAGCCGGGCGGCGATAGCGACGACGCCAAGGGAACTGAGACATAGCAGCGCGATCCATACTGCTCCGAGGTGCGCCGCGAGCAGGCTGGTGACGATGGCAGGGCTGACGATCAGCGCCAATGAGGCGGCGAATCATGAGATCGAATTTGCGCGGCCGCGGATCCTGTCATCGGCCAGAACGTTGATAAGCGGGTTCCTCGTAGGAGCCACAAAGGTCTCCCCCACGCCGAACAGGCCGGCGAAGGCAAACAAAATTACGATCCGCCAGCCTGGGCCGTCGACGACTTCGGCGAATCCGAGAAGTGTCCAGGACACCGCGAAGATCAAGCCGACGACGACCAGGCCGAAGGTTCGCCGGTGCCGGCGGACGAGCCGCAACACGAGCAACTGGAAGGCCACGATGACTGCGGTGTTGATGGTGAAGGACAGCGCGATCACGTGGTCCGAGACGTGGGCCGCCACCGACGCGAAAGCTGGCACCCCGGAATCGAACGACCCGGGGCCGATGAAGCCGAGCAACAGCGCGGCCAGAATCATCAGACGGAGCCCGCGGTGGCTAAGGACAAAGCGGTAACCGACCCGGGTTTCATTGACTACCCTTGTACGCCGCAGGCTCGGCAGCGTGCGCAGCAGGACCGCGAAAAGAAGACAAGAGAGGCCGTTGGCAAGGAAGAGCACCTGGAAGGTCCCGGGATGATGGGCTCTGACGACGACCGCGGCGACCGCGGCGCCGATGCCAAGTCCCATGTTCTGGGTCGCAAAGTTCACCGCGAAGGCGCGCTGCTTCAGCGCGGGTTCAGAGGTTAGACCATTGAGCATCGTCGAGATCGCGCCGAACATCGGTGCCCACGTCGCCCCGTAGATCAGGACGGCCGGCAACGCTGTCAGCGTGTTGTGAGCCCAGGCGAGCGCGACCGCAGCGACGACCTGACCAAGCAGGATCATGCCAAGCACCAACCGGGCGCCCACCCAGTCCATCAGCGCACCGCAAACCAACACGACAATTAAGCCGGTCGCCGCGCCTGCAGCCAGCATTGCTCCGACCATGGGTAGCGCGATCCCCCGCGCCTGGTGAAGATAGATGATCATGAACGGCAAACCAAGCCGGTGCCGAGCATCGATACAAAGTTCCCGGCGAGGAACAGTCGAGTTTTGCCAGAGAGTCGCGGACTCATTTCGTCATTGCTCTGCTTGGGACATGTTCGATTCAGCTGGCTCGGTGGGCGATGACGGTTACTCCGACCCGCATGTCCGCCACCAAGGCCGTACGCGGTCGTTCGCACCGGCTTGGTCTCGCTCGAAATCTACCCTGCGCGCCCAACTCCCGGTCGCCTTCTACCGGTGTCCAGAACTCGGCGAGACCGTCGCTAGTAACGAACACTTCGTACACACGGTGTCGTGGGGCTGCGATTCCTACTAGATGACAAATCTCTGGCACGGTCTTACTCCATTGGATTCAGGCTGTTCGGGTGCGCAAGCAAGCCGTCCTACGGTCGCTCGCCCGACCCGTACTGCATCTCTCCTAATACCGACACCAGATCGAAGGAAAATTGGTCGGTCCGGAGTGACAAGTTTCCTGGCTCGACGGTGTCCGTATAGGTAGTGGGATCGGAGCCTGACTACGAGACGATGAGACAATGGAGCAGTGAAGATGGACCTTCTCAGTCGCGCCCAGTCGGGGGACCAGCAGGCATTCGCGCAGTTGACCGATGGGTACGACAAGAGCTAGAGCTGCACTGCTATCGGATCTTGGGTTCGACGCAGGACGCCGAGGACGCCCTCCAGGAGACCTTTCTTGGCGCATGGCAAGCGCTGGCGAACTTCGAGGAGCGGGCCTCCATCCGAACCTGGCTCTACCGCATCGCTACGAACCGTTGCCTGAACATGCTGCGCGCCGCTAGCCGACGACCCGAAGTGGTTTCTTCGCGCAATACCGCTCTCACCGAGCCGACTCGAGTGGGTGAAGTTGTCTGGCTCGAGCCGTACCCTGACGATCTCCTTGACGGGCTACCCGACGAGAGCCCAGGACCCGACGCACGGTACGAGACGAGGGAGTCGGTGTCGCTGGCATTTATCACGGTCCTTCAGCTGCTTCCACCTCGGCAGCGGGTGGCGCTGGTGCTTCGCGACGTCCTCGGCTACAGAGCCAGCGAAGCGGCCGAGATGATTGAAGCAACGGAAGCATCAGTGGAAAGCACCCTCAAACGCGCTCGGGTGGCTTTGCACGATCGCCTCGCCGACGCCAAAGATCGGGAGCCTCCCCCTGCGCCCAACTCCGCAGCTGAGCAAGAGATCGTCGCCCGGGTCACCGCGGCATTCGAAACCGGAGACGTGGACGAGCTCGTCGCCCTCCTCACCGAAGACGTCTCGGTCACCATGCCGCCGATACCTGGGGAGTGCGAGGGCCGCGAGGACGCGGGACGCTACTTCCGCATGACGTTGTTCCGCCCCGGACGCTCGATGCGGATTGTGCCGACCAGAGCGAATGGCCAGCCCGCAGTGGCTTCCTACGTTCGTGATCCCCAGACGGGCGTGTACCACGTCAGTGGTATCGATGTGTTGACATTGTCTGGGCGCCTCATCTCGGCGATGACGAGATTCGGAAAGGACGTCCTGCCGTCTTTTGGGCTTCCGCGAGTCTTATCTTCTTGACGACGAGCTGATCCGACTCGGGCTTCCTTGAGACCAAGTTACCGGAAGACGTGGCTGCACTTTTTGCATTCCTGTGCGAGCTTCAGCCCACCCGAGGAACTGACTGACCGTACGGATATAGATGTAAGCGCTCCGCCGCGCGAGGCAGCGTTCTGGGCCGAGTAACTCCGCACTGAAGCTATCAAGGGCATCCTGAGCGAGATCGCGCGACTTCTGCAGGGAGCCGTGGAGCGTCCCGCCTTCCCTCTGGGCGCGAGGAAATGGCAATTCCCCAAGGATTTTCCTTCTGGACCATTGTCGGGCTGAAGCTACTCGGCGGTGATCAATCGGTGACCACAATCGAATTGTTCCAGCTCTCGCAAGTACCCACAGCGAGAGTCCCAGTCTCCCGAAGCTAGATCAGAAGTAAGCCGATCGAGGCCGACTTGCACATCGTGATCAAGAGCATGAAGGCGGACATCCCAGTTCGCACTTGCGGGTCGGGGTAGGCTTCAGGTCTGCCCTGAAGGCTTCCCCGAATCCATCGGTGCAGTCATGGGGGCGGTCGGGCCTTGGCGCGAGTTCCTTCAGAGCGTTCATGGCGTGCCCGGCTATCCTTTCTCTCGTTTAGGTCTACCCTGTTACGCAGTCTGAGATTCCAATGGGCCAGAGCAGGACAGGGCCTCCATTCGGTCTACTACTACATGGAACATCAGGAGACAATCAGTGCGCGATGTCATTCTTCAGCAATTCGCGGTGTCTCTGGACGGCTTCAGCTGCGCCGATGACTCCGAATTCCAGCGATACGTCTTCAGCCTCGACGATGCAGAGCAGGATCAGCAATTCATCGATTCTCTCCGTCGGGCAGGCACGCACATCATGGGCCGTTGCACCTATGAGGACATGGCAAAATACTGGCCCACGCAGTCAAATCCGGTCGCGGATGCAATGAACGGCATTCCCAAGGTTGTGTTTTCTCGCACGCTCGAACGGGCGGACTGGGCTGAGTCGCGGATCGCACGGGGCGACACTGCCGAGGAGATCACGAAGCTCAAAGAGGAACCGGGGGGCGAAATCGTTGCTCATGGCGGTTTTCGATTCACCCAATCACTCGTGCAGCTGGGTCTCGCTGACGAGCTCCGACTCTACGTCTTTCCCATCGCACTAGGCCACGGCACGTCGATATTTGCCACCGTCGAAGAGCTCACCAAGTTCCAACTGGTCTCGAGCAGACAGTTCCGGTCCGGCGCAGTACTCCAAACCCTGCGGCCCATTCGCTCGGTTCGTGCTTCGACAGAGGACGCCACAGGAGCTTCACGTTAGGATCTAAAGGTGGGATGACCATGCCGGGCAGGTGAGACCCTGAACTCCGGCGACTGGTCAGTAGCTCGGCGGAGATGACTCAAGCTCCACCACCGAAAGGTAACTCGGCTTGGGCAGGATGGCGCCAAGGTCCCACACGCGTGGTCGTTCCCGAAACAGCTGAAGTAGAACGCCGGGTGTCGCCATCCGTGCGGCTGCGAAGCGCTCTCCCGCCTCGCCCCCGAGATAGCGGGTGGCGATCGACCGTCTGATCTCGGCCACATCGCAGTGCGTCAGGCTGGCCTCGCCCCGCAGCTCCCCTCCGCGGAATGGGGATATCGTCTCGAAGATAACCAGAGAGCTAGTGGGGTTGCGTTCGAGATGGCGCAGCTTGACATCGTCTCCTGCAATCACGACTTCAAACGCCAGGCCCGTCCGGCGAAACCAAACGGGGGAGGTCAAGGCGCTCCCATCCTCTCTATAGGTGGTCAGCACGGCCGGGGAAGGCGCCTCCAGCAGCGTACTCACGTCCTCTAGCGACACCGAAGTCATCAAAAGCATCCTAAGGATTTCCACGGGCCGGGGCGGGAAGCCGACCGATGCCTGCAGCAAGCCCGCGAGAAGAGCACCGCGTCGCCTCCGCGCGATGCTCTACTAGGAGATCCTGCGGCGGTATGTGACCATGGCGAAGCTGTAGGCGATTATGAGGATGCCGACACACCAGGCCAGGCCGATCCAGATATCGGCGCCGACCGGCTTTTGAGTGAACAGGTCGCGGATCGCGTTGACAATAGACGTCACCGGCTGGTTTTCGGCGAAGGCGCGCACCGGGCCGGGCATGGTGTGGGTGGGCACGAACGCCGAGCTGATGAACGGCAGAAAGATCAGTGGGTAGGCGAACGCGCTCGCGCCGTCCGCGGACTTCGCGGAGAGACCGGGGATTACGGCGACCCACGTCAACGCGAGGGTCAACAGGATGAGGATCCCTACGACCGCGAGCCAAGCCAGCAGCCCCGCCCCCGAGCGGAAGCCCATGAGGAGGGCGACGAGCACGACGACCACGAGCGAGATCAGATTGGCGACCAGCGAGGTCAAGACGTGCGCCCACAGCGCGGATGACCGTGCGATCGGCATCGACTGGAATCGCTCGAAGATGCCGCTCCTCAGATCCATGAAGAGCCGGAGCGCGGTGTAGGCGATGCCGGAAGCAATCGTGATGATCAGGATGCCGGGCAGAAGGTAGTTCACATATGATTCCGACCCCGATTTGATGGCACCGCCGAACACGTAGACGAACAGCAGCATGAAGGCGATCGGCATGATCGTGGTCGTGATGATGGTGTCCGGGCTACGGGTGATGTGGCGCAGCGATCGTCCCATCAGAACGGCGGTGTCACCGAAGAAATGCTTGGTCATCGCTGTTCGGTACTCGTCCGTGCCGACGCCGCGGTCCTTGCAGGCGTCGCCGTCCTACCGTCGTCACCGACGATGGCGAGGAAGACATCCTCCAGGGTCGGCTGCTTCTCGACGTATTCGACCTTGGCGAGCGGGAGCAGCTGCTTGAGCTCGGTGAGGGTGCCGTTCACAATGATCCGACCCTTGTTGATGATGGCGATCCGGTCGGCCAGTTGTTCGGCCTCGTCCAGATACTGCGTGGTGAGTAGCACCGTCGTGCCCTGCTCGGCGAGTTCCTTGACGGCCTTCCACACCTCGATGCGCGCCTGGGGGTCGAGCCCGGCCGTTGGCTCGTCGAGGAAGATGACCTGCGGGTTCCCGATGAGGCTCATCGCGATGTCGAGGCGGCGGCGCATGCCACCGGAATACGTCGATACCTTCCGCGTGGCCGCGTCGGTCAGCGAGAAACGATCGAGCAGGTCATCCGCGATCGTGCCCGGCTCCTTGAGATGCCGCAAACGGGCGACCAGTACCAGGTTCTCCCGCCCGCTGAGGATTTCGTCGACGGCCGCGAACTGTCCAGTGAGACTGATGGCCTCGCGCACGTCCGCAGCCTGCGCGGCGACATCGAAGCCGTTGACGCTGGCAGTTCCCGTGTCGGCTTTGAGCAGCGTGGACAGGATTTTCACGACAGTGGTCTTGCCGGCCCCGTTTGGACCCAGCAGCGCCAGGATCGAGCCCTCATCCGCGGCCAGGTTCACCTTGTCGAGCACCAGATGGCTACCGAACGACTTGCACAGGTCCCTGACCACGATCCCCGGCGCGCTGGTATCCCCGATCATCGTGGTCCTCCCTCTCGATGTGGCTCCGCGGCCTCGGGGAGCTCGCCTGCGGCTCGGAGCTTCTGCCGCCGCTCATTCCACTCCTGCTCCAGCACGGGAATCCGCTCCACCAGGAAATCGGCCAACGCCGCCCACTCCAACAAGATCGCTCGCCGTTCAGGCGGGGTGTCCCCAAGGTGACGAAGACCCTCACGGGCCAGCTCACCCTGCTCCCGGTACTCGGAAAGGTCGAAGCCCATCGCCCGGGGCAACGAGAGGTCGATGCACACCCGATCCATCCGCTCGCCCGCCGCTCGGGATCGGCGGATGAGCCCGAGGCTCTCCAGCGTGTTGACCGCGCCGGCGATGGCGCTTCGGCTTGCCAGCAGGGCGTCAGCCAGCTCAGCGATGCTCTGCTCTCGTGGATCGCAGAGCGCCAGGTATCCCAGCAGGCGGCCCACGATCGGGGCCATCCCGTAGCGGCGGGCATAGAAGCGGCCCGCATGGTCGGCGAACGTGATCTCGCCGTCACTAGGCACGCTGGCTACCCTAACACAACCTCCTGAGATAACAGAAATCTCTGTTATCTCAGGAGGAGCGTTCGCACCTCGGTCGCCTACTCGCCAGGCTCGGTCTCAAGCCTCGGGGTCAGGCGGCGGGCGGCCGGCCCCGCTTGGGCAAGGGCCCAACCTGCTTTGGCAGCCGCCCGGCGCCGTCGAGGGCCCGGCGAAGCAGCATCTCGATCTGGGCATTGAGGCTGCGGAACTCATCAGCCGCCCACTGAGCCAGGGCATCATGGACAGTCGGATCCATTCGTAGCAGTACCTGCTTGCGGTCAACCATGGATCACTAATAGAGCGAGCCCGTGTTGACTATGGGCGAAGCCGGTTGGTCACTGCAGAGTACGACCATCAGATTGCTCACCATCGCCGCTTTGCGTTCCTCGTCAAGCTTGACGATGCCGCGCTCTTGGAGCCGGTCGAGCGCTAGTTCAACCATTCCGACCGCGCCGTCGACGATACGAGAGCGGGCTGCGACGACCGCGTTGGCCTGCTGCCGGCGCAGCATGGCCTGGGCGATCTCCGGCGCATAGGCGAGATGGCTGATACGCACCTCGACGATCTCGACCCCGGCGATGACGACGCGCTCGGCCATCTCCTTGGCGAGCTCACCGGCGACAATGTCGGTCGAGCCGCGCAGTGATAGGCCCTTGTCCACAGGGTCGTCGTACGGATGCGTGGTCGCGACATGACGAAGCGCTGACTCGGCCTGGACACGCACAAAATTGAGGTAGTCATCGACGGCGTAGACAGCGCGCGAGGTATCGGCAACTTGCCAGACGACGATGGAGGCTATCTCCACGGGATTGCCGTCAGCGTCATTCACTTTCAGGTGGTTGGTCTCGAAGTTCCTGACCCGAGTGCTCATGGTCCGCCGGTCCGCGAGAGGGAGGATCCAGGACAAACCGGTCCGGCGCACGGTGCCGACGTAGCTGCCGAAGAAACGCACGACCTTGGTCTGGCCCGGCTGCACGATGACCAGTGAGCCCGCGATGATGACGGCCACGACGATCGGCGCGGCGATAACACCCTTGACCGAGCCGTGGGCGAGAGGGAAACAGATTGCGATGCAGGCGGCGACGACGAGAACGCCGAACCATCCGCTGAGGGACCACGCTTGCCGCTCGTGGATTACGACGCGGGTTCCCGAGTGGCCGACCGGATTCGCCTTGGGGTCCTGGTACGGCTGGACAGACTGGCTCATGATTCCCTCCTGAGGAGTGGCCCCGCTAAACTGATATCGAGAAGATATCACATTATTCACGGTCGAGTAAGAGCCAGCGCTTCCTGTTCCAAGCCTGCCGGGCGGGTTCAGGCCCTTTCGGTGACGGCGCGGGTGCTTGAAGGCAGCCCCGACGCGATTACCCTCTCAGTAACCACGGTCGTGGACCGGACCCCCTTCGCATGATATGGAGCCCGTTGGGCAATGACCTCAAGCTCACCCCCCTCGGACGTCGTAACTCGCCTTGTGCGTGGCTCGGCGGAGTGAAGCCGCTGGTTGCCAACGCTGAGTCGCACAGCGTGATGAGGTGAGCGAAACCCCATATCCCGAACGCGGTGCGGCCCCCCAACTTCACCCCCCTGGCGAGCCACTCTTGACCCAGCGGCGGGTCCTCCTGGTCATTGGGGCCCTCATGCTCGGCATGCTCCTTGCGGCCTTGGACCAGACCATCGTGGCCACGGCGCTGCCCACCATCGCAGGCGATCTTCATGGCCTGTCACACCTCTCCTGGGTGGTGACCGGCTACCTACTTTTTGCCACGGTGTCAACACCGCTGTGGGGGAAGCTCGGCGACATGTACGGGCGCAAATTCTTTTCCAGGCCGCCATCGTCATCTTCCTGATCGGATCCGCCTTGTCAGGTCTGAGCTCGTCGTTGATCGAATTGATCGTGTTCCGCGCCTTGCAGGGGCTCGGAGCGGGCGGCCTATTTGTCGGGGCCCAGGCCATCATCGGCGACGTGGTTCCGCCTCGCGACCGGGGCAAATATCAAGGCATCTTCGGCGCAGTCTTTGGTCTATCCAGCGTGGCCGGACCGTTGCTTGGTGGCTTCTTTGTCCAGCACCTTTCCTGGCACTGGATCTTCTACATCAACTTGCCAATAGGTGCGGTGGCGCTGGTCGTGACCAGCGCATTCCTGCCCAGCGCGCTGCGACGGGTGCAGCACGTCATCGACTACATCGGCGCGGTGGTCCTGGCAGGAGGCGTCACCTGCTTGGTCCTGCTCACCACGCTCGGTGGCACTACCTATCCCTGGGGTTCGCTACCGATCGTCCTCATGGCGGTGCTGGGAGTCCTTCTGCTAAGCATCTTTGTCCTAGTGGAGCGGCGCGCCGCCGAGCCGATTCTGCCCCTGCACCTATTCCGCAACCGAGTGTTCTCGGCCACCAGCGCCGTTGGCTTCATCGTGGGATTCTCCATGTTTGGGGCTATCACATACCTGCCGACCTACCTGCAGGTCGTGCGTGGTGCCAGTCCTACCGGCTCGGGCCTCGAGTTATTGCCTCTGATGGGCGGGCTGCTGGTCACGTCGATTGGCTCGGGGATCATGATCAGCCGGTGGGGGCGCTACAAGATCTTTCCGATCGCGGGCACGGCCATCATGATCGTTGGCCTTTACCTCTTCTCCCGTCTAGGGCTCAACACGAGCACTTTGACCATTTCCCTCTACATGGTCGTGCTCGGATTGGGCCTGGGCTGCGTGATGCAGGTCCTGGTGATCGTTGTGCAAAACGCCGTTCCCCACAGCGAACTAGGGGTTGCCACGTCAGGGGCGACCTTCTTCCGATCGATCGGGGGCTCCTTTGGGACCGCGATCTTCGGTGCCATCTTTGCCAATGTGCTCACCGGCAACCTCGCCCGCTACCTAGCGGGCGTGCGCCTACCCCCTGGCTTTAGCGGGGCAGCTGGGGCCAGTCCCGCCGCACTGGCCAACCTGCCCCCTCCAGTACATGCGGGGTACATCCAAGCGGTCAACGCCTCTCTGCATCCGGTGTTTCTGTGGGCGGTTCCTTTCGGGATTCTCGCCTTTGTTATCACGTGGCTGATCAAAGAAGTGCCGCTGCGCCGGACCGTCCGTGGCTCCCATGCTGCGCTGAGCCAGCCGGAGACGGCGGCAGAATCGATTGCCTGAGGGCGTGGAGAATCCGCGGCGCGTCCTTACCGACCTCACGGACAGGTGGCTCACGGGACCGACGCGACTGGTCGCGCCGGCCAGATCAATCTCAGACACTGGCAAATGCGGGGGCGGCCGGACGAGATCAGTCGAACTTGGCAATCCCTAAGGCGGCAACGCTTCCGGGGGTTCGCGAAGCCCTCTTCCCCCAGCGTTTTGATCTCCAGTGCGTCAAAATTCCGCGCCATAATGGATCAAGGCAATTCGAGATGAAAGAGTCCGCGACTCTTGGGTTGGGAGCACGGAGTGGCGAACGAACTCAGGGTGACGCTGGAAGTCGGACCGAAGGGCAAGCAGGTAGTTGCGGTGGCGCCGGACTGGCCCGGTCTAGAGCGCGGAGCGAAGACTGGAGAGGCCGCGATTGAAAAGTTACAGTCGTACATCCCACGCTACGCAAAGGTGGCGACGCTGGCTGGGATGGACGCCGAGTTTAGGGCGATCACAAACGTCGAGGTCCTGGAGCAATACCAGGGAACCGGTTCAACCGACTTCTGGGGCATCTCGTTCGCGTTTTCCAGCATCGATGAGCGAGATATGTCGAGCACAGAATTAGAGCGCGACCTCCGCCTGATGAATGGGTGCTGGACATTCTTCGACGACGTGCGTTTGCGCGTGTCGGCCGAGATGCAGAAGGGTGCGCGAGGCGGAGGACGTGATCGGGACCGAATCGTCCGCCACACCCTCGGCAATGAGCAGGAGTGGGCGGGGAAGGTCGGAGTCCACCCTCCGCAAGGCGAGGTGGTAACCGACAACGAGGGACTAAAGGCGTATCGCAGCGCCTACTGCGCTGCAATCCGGACGTTCCATTCCGAGCACAAAGTCGCCCGAACCTGGCCGCTGCGGTTCCTGATTCGGCACAGCGCGTATCACACAATGGATCACGCCTGGGAAATGGAGGACAAAGATCTCACGGGCGTGGTTGGGTAGGACCTCATAACCGGGTCAGCTGAACAGTCGACGATGGTGTCCCGCCACACTCACATTGGGCCCAGGCAGCGCAAGCCGCTCGATACCAGGCGACCGGACGACGTCCAACAAGCTACGGGTGGTCTACGCTTCAGCGACGCCACCACGTTTGCATAGACTCGAGTTGGAGACCGCCAAACCACCGACTCGTCGAGGATCGAAGTGCGTTGTCCGGCGGCGTACCCTGTCCGGGGCGGCCGGGACGCCCTCGCGGAACACATCGTGCCGGCCTGCGTGCGGTCCACCGCAATAACCCCTTGGACGATGGGAGGAACATCATGGCAAGTGACGACAGGACACGAGGCGAATCGGACGTTGTAACCAAGGCTAGTCCTCGATCAGTTGCAGACACCGTAGCTCGTCTCAAGGATGTGCTGAGCTCCGGTGGAGTGAAAGTGTTTGACGTCATCGATCAGAGCGCTGAAGCTCGACAGGTCGGACTTCAACTGCGCGACACCGTCTTGGTTATCTTTGGCAACCCGACCGCAGGAACCCCGGTGATGGTGGCCTCGCCTCTGTCCGCACTCGACCTGCCTCTGAAAGTGCTGGTATGGGCAGATGATGGGCAGACATACGTCAGCTACTACGATCCAATAGCGCTCGCTTTCCGTCACCACCTCAGCAGTGATCTGGCCAGCCGTCTCGCCAGCATCCACTTGCTTACCGATAAGCTCATCGCTCCCTAACGTCGTCAAGACCGATGCTTCCCGTACGCCAAAGTGCGAACGCTTTTGGCGCGGAACCGCACAGCAATGGCTCAGGCTGCCACCGACGATGCGGAGGAGAAGGCGGAGCCGGCCGGTGATAGTGAAGAGAGGACCACACCACCACGGTTTCCGCACGGGCACAAGTCGTGCGAGCCAGCCTCCGCCGCTGGGGCCGACCAAGCAGCTCAGCCGCCCTCGCGTCCCCCGCCACGACAGTTTCTCCGCTCGGCGATTACGGAGGCGTTAAACGTGGTGCCCGGCTGCCTTCGTACTCCCGCAGTCCGAGCTCTGAGTGGTGCCGTCGCCGTCCACTCTGAGCGCTCCCTGAGCGACTCCGGCTTGGCTCAGAGTGGCGATCGGGCTGCCGGAGTCAGCCCAGAGGGCCGACTCCGGCGTGGGAGGATGGATTGGTGCGGAGGCTCCCTAGAGGGGCGACGTCCACCGACGCCTCCGGATGGTCGCGGCTACGGCACCCGCTCCAAGCAGGGCCAAGCCAGCGATGGTCAAGAGTGCGCCACCTCCGATTCCGGCACCGGCGCCCGTGGTGGGTGTGCCGGTCCCCGGGGTCGGGGTTGGGGAGGGGGTAGGCGCTGCAGCCGCAGTGAAGCAGGCTGAGGCGTTGATCGTGTCGTCGATCAGGGTGACTGCCGCGGTTTGGGCCAACAGCCGCCCCGACACGGTAACCGCCGAGCCCACCGCGATGGTGGTGTAGGCCATGACGGTCCCGACGAAGGTGGGGCCGTTGAGGGTTGCCTGGCTACCCACCTGCCAGAACACGTTGCAGGCCGAGGCGCCGCCCTCCAGCAGGACCGTGCTGCCGGTGTTCGCGGTCAGACTGGATGCCGTTTGGAAGATGTACACACCAGCTCCGTTCAGGGTGAGCGCGCCGGTCAGAGCCAGCGCTCCGTCGGAGCTCGTTTGGTACACCCCCGGAACCAGGGTGTCCCCGCCCAGGTCTGCGCCCTCCATGGTCGGCGGGCCTTCCCCTGCCGCCTGGCCGTACGCGGTTGTCAGATCGTTTTGGGCTCCCAGCGCGACGGCGTCAGCGGCCTGAATGGTTCCGTCGCTCACGGTCCCTGGTGGGAAGCCGGTGACCGCCGAACCAGGGTCGACGCCTAAGCTCCCAGCGACTGTCGAGTTGCCGGTGTTGGTGACCGTCGTCCCCGCCAAGATCGCGAAGGGTGTGGCTCTTCCCAAGTTCACCGTGGTCGCAGCCGAGGCGGAGATTCCGCCTAAGAGCGTCAGAGCCGCGGCGATCCCTACCCCCACGCCCAACCCAGCCCAACGACGCGATCCGCCAGTGGCTGGGGTCGGTCGAGCCTGACGCGGCAGCGAACTAGCCATCAAAATTGCCTCCAGGAATTGGGCTCGAGACTAGGCTGGTGCTCTCGTCTTGGACCGGGCTTCCTTTCTCTCAGCCCGACCTAAGAATGGACTTCCTGTGACTACAGTCTGTCCGGCAACGTACCGAGGCATTCACCGCCATCTTGAGCGTCAGCCGCCCGTTGCTCACCTGTGACGCTGGGACCGTGGGCGGAGCAACCGCTACCCGCCTCAAGCCTGCTGAAATCCCCGAGGACATTGCCTGAAAGGGTAGCTCGCGGCGGTCGCCTTAAGTCCCGGGTGGGTCGACTTTGGGCTTTGGCGCCTTGCTAAAGGTATCCACCTCCATCGGGCGTCCATACCAGTAGCCCTGGCCGAACGCAACGCCGAGCGACTTGACGGTCCTGGCCTCGTCTCGGGTCTCCACCCCTTCGGCAATCAGCTGGCACTTAGTGTTGCTGGCGAAATGGCAAAGAGCCACGATCATGGCCTGGCGCGCCGCGTCAGTGTCGACGCCTCGAATCAGGCCGATATCCAGCTTCACGAACTCGGCCTTGAGATCGACAATGTGTGCGAAGTTGCTGAAACCCGCTCCGGCGTCATCGACCGCGATGCGGGCGGGGCTGAACTGCTGCAGCGCTTCCCGCACGGCCGTGTAGTTGGAGATGAGCTCATGCTCGGTGACCTCGATCACCAGCGGGCGGTCCGCGTGCTTCAAGACCGCCCGAATCTCGTCGAGGTGATCCAGGAGTCGTGGCGACCTGTTCACGCTCAGCCGCGGCCGGCCGGCAGGTCTTCCGCGATGCGGATCGTCCGATCCAGGGTTGCCAACTCGAGCTCTACACCTGAGCTGACGCTCCACGCGGCGGAGAAGCGGCTATCGGGAGGCTCGCCATCCGCGAACCGGGTGAGCGCTTCGTAGCCGACAACCCTGCCGGTCTCGAGTTCGACAATCGGTTGGAAGACCGGATGGAAGGCACCGCTCTTGACGATCTCCTGGAGCCGGCCGCGGAGCTCCTCGGCCAGCTGGTGGGCATGAAGCTCTACTCCGAGGAGCGCGCTGGCAGCGGGGCCGAACTCAGCGATCACCGGCAGGGAGTCATCCTTGTTGTCGGCGGTCCGCCGGCGCAGAGAGCCCACCGCCAGAAACCCGAGCGTCCTGTCCGCGTACCGAATTGGAGCGTAGGAGACGCTCTGGAGTCCAGCTGCCGCCAGCGGGGTTCCGTAGCTGCCATCCTCGACCCGCTCCCGCCACCGCTCCAGCCACGGTCCCTTGGCTGCCCGTTCCCTGAGGTAGGCGCTGCGGCTAGGCGGGGTGGACGCCAATAGCTGCTCGCGGATCTCCCTAGGAGCGTCGCACGCGAGAACTGTCGTCTCGCCATCCACACTGAAGGTCACTACCAGCGCGAAGTCAACACCTCGTAGACCCCGGAGTTCTGTGCAGACGGCCAGAGCGGTCTCCTCGGTTGAACCGCCCGGCTGGAGTCTGGCGATGCCTTCGGCGGCGCCCGCCCGCTCCCGCAGCTCCCGCTCGAGCTCCATTTGGGCAGCCCGGCCCTGGGTCGCATCTTGCCCCAAGATCGCGGCTCCGATGGTGGCCCCGTACTGGTCCTGCAGCAGGGTGGCGCTGATCGCCACCACGTGGCTGTGCCCCGACTGGGTGAGGAGTTCCACAGTCCTGAGTTCCTCGAGTTTATTGACCCAGAATTCGAGCGATGAGGGCTGCTGGCCGTGGGTATGCGCGGTAGGGAAGAGATCGACGAGGGGCCGACCGACGAGTTCCTCGAGGCTCCAGCCGCTGAGAGCGCTCAGTGCCATATTGGCGTGGGAGATCCGGGCATCCCGGTCGACGGTGGCCACCAGAAGCTCAAAGCGCGCCACCATCCGCGTGTACTGATGTTCCGCTAATGCCCCCTGGCTCGCGCCCCGGGCCACTGCCAGAACCCGCCCGTCCGCCAGCCGGCGCTGCTGGATTTCGACGGTGACGAGCGAACCGTCCTTGCGGCGATAGCGGGCCTGCGACACCAGTGATTTGTCGGTGCCGGTGGCGGCGATGCGGCTTCGCTGGGCCGCTCGGTCCCTAGGGGCGACGAGCATGGAGACGCGGGCCCCGATGAGTTCGGCCCGCTCGTACCCAGTCAGCTTCAGTGCCCCCTCATTGACGTCGATGATTCGTCGGGTTCGGCCGTCGGCCACAAGGATGGCGTCTTTGGTTTGGTCGGCCAAAATCCGATACTTGACTTCGCCGTCCAGGAGCTCAGCTATGGATGTGCGCGCGCGCCCTCGGGAACCACGCTTCCCCTTCTCGCGTTGCGCTCCGTCCTGATGCGCTGTCCGACCGAGGGAAGCCTGACCCGTCGGGTGGCG
The DNA here is from genome assembly GCA_963701235.1 of Candidatus Dormiibacterota bacterium. Lineage (GTDB taxonomy): Bacteria > Chloroflexota > Dormibacteria > Aeolococcales > Bog-877 > Bog-877. The sequence continues at coordinate 2,088,257 of OY969577.1, read as the reverse complement.
GAGGCCGGGCAACTGGGTCGTGCTACCCATAAGCGCCAAGCGTGGCCGACGACGACACACTTTGTGGTCACCAAGCCATTACGGACCGATCTCAAGGTTGGGACGGCACGCAGCCGGACCACAAGTATTAGTTGTCAACTGACGAGTCTCCGCATGGGCGATTGGTTCGCTACCGTACCGATGCTTTGTGCTTGTACCGCCGGACATCGGTAGGACGCGGCGAACTCTTACTCGAGTACACATGGTGCGCCGCGGCTCCGAACCCACGCGGTGTAGACGTCGTAACGGCCGCCGCGCGCTAGCTGGCCGCTCCGCTCAGGCCCAATAGGATGATGTTGTGGCCTGTTATCGTGACGTCGAGGCTTTCGATGACCGCGCGCCGGACCATGAGACCGGATGGCGGGGTGACCTTCATCACCGGATAGCCGATCGCACCGCAGAGATCGCGGCGGCGACCGCTCTCGCATCGCTGCGGATTCTCGACGTTGGGTGCGGCACTGGATATTTACTCCGCCGACTGGGCGACCAATATCCCAACGCATTCCAGCTGGTCGGCATTGATCCCGCACCGAGGATGATCGTGGAGGCGAGGACCGCTGCCGCTGGCCTTCCACGACTTACGTTCATGACCGGATTCGCTGAAGACTTGCCCTTTGCGGATGGGACATTCGATTTAACCGTCAGCAGTACTTCATTCGACCACTGGGCCGATCAGAGAGCGGGCATAGCCGAGCTCACTCGAGTCATGACCCCTGGCGGACATATAGTGCTCACCGACCTCTTCTCCGCACTCCTTCTGCCGAGCCTCTTGGCCAGCCATCGTGGTCGTGCCCGGACGGTTGGCCGGGCCAGCGAGCTGCTCAGGGGCGCCGGTTTGACATCGATCAGGTGGCACAGTGTCAGCGGCATACTGACGCTGGCGGGATTGCTCATCCGCTGCGTCACGGCGATGAAATAGGACAACCTATCCGAGCATGTATGGGCCCTCGACATCCATCCATTACCCTGCTGCCCCATGGCCGACCACGTCAGCCACGGTCCGGTAATCGAAGGATCAATCGACGCGGCGACCTTCAATCCAGGGGGCGGCCGAAGGGGACTTGACCAACGTCGCAAGCCGTGATCGACGCCGCCTCGCTCGGGCGACCAAGGGGTACCGCTGGGTCGCGGCTAGGCTGGTGGGGCTTCGAACGGGATGAGCTGGTCCACGATCTCACGTAGAGTCCTCGCGGCTCGCTCCAGCTCGTCGGCGGCGATGCGCACCCGCACACGGAGGCGCTGCGGCTCGGCCAGGGCACAGGTACTGCACACGTGGTATTTCTGGCCCTCCGTGTCGTCGAAGGCGTAGTCCCAGCCTCGCTCGGCTCCCAAGCAGAGTACGCAGGGGGTCAGGAACAGCCCTTTGCCCTGCCGCCGGTCGACGTAGATGTGGTAGGGCTCGTGGAAGCTCATGGCCGCCTATCGTAAGGATTCGGAACTGGCGCCCGCGTTCCAGCGCCGAGAAGGGACCGCCTGATCACGACGCGGTCACAACAGCGGGGCTCCGCAGGCCGCCACCTTCAGGCACCGGCTGGCTCTAGCTGCGGCCTCCCGACCCAGACGATGCTGGGTCAGGTCCCAAGGCGATGTCACCCGCCGCCAAGCCTTGGTCCCCTAGCAGGAGGTCCCGGTGCGGCATCTTTGCGGGGAGTGAAATTCGGCGACCTAGTTCTCGATCGCGTCTGAGGACCTCTATACAAAGAAAGGAGGGCGAGCCCACCCGAGGCCCGCCCTCTTGCACTCGATTCAGCTAGCCGGGTTGAACGCTCCCCTACGAGCCGCTGGGGCGAACACCTCCTTGTCCAACGGAACCCGCCGCATGTGCGCGAATCCAAACACTGATAGCAACAGCATCAGACCCGCCAGCACAAAGGAGATGATTGAGGCCAAGAAGGCAATGCTTCCGAAGGTCCCGAAAGCGTAAGCCTGCAAAAGCATGCTCCGCAGCGTGGTGCCGCGGAAGACGGTCTGTACCTCAGCCGCTAGCGCAGCGTTGTTTGGGTTGGCGATTGACGCCGCGCTGACTTTCGAGTAGACGCCGTGGTATGGCATCTCAGAGAGGTGAACCGCGATGAAGTGGTCCGCGTAGGCCTCCGCCTGAGCGCCGGTCAGAACCTCCTGCCCCGCGTACTTGAGAAGGTAGGGCTTCATTCCCGGAGTGATCTCGGTTCCAGCCTTCGCGTGGGCAAAGGCCGTCGCCGGTGGGAAGGAGATTGCTTGCTTGGCCAATTGGTTGTGTACCTCATTGCTGGTGAAGACTGCGCCCCACATCAGTAATGCCCCCGCCGCCACCAGAGTCAGTGTCAACAGCAAGCCGACTCCAGAAGTGATTAGGTCGAAAGTCCTGCGCCTCATGATGATCCTCCAAGATTGCTAGCCGCTCAGCGGCCAAACTTCATGAAACTCAGTCTGCGCTGCGATCTGTACTGGTGACAGCGGGCTATCACCGCTGGGTGGCCGGGTGTTTTCACCTGGTCGAACTGGTACCTAGGGTGCTAGTTTCGGTGGCCTCGCCAGCTACCACCTTCGCCACCAGCTGGCTCTCGGCCTTGTGATCAGAGCTGGCGAGGAGGCGCCGGTATCGCACCCGGTAGTACTCGCCTCATGCTCCGGTAAGTTCTGCTGCCATATCCAACTGCGCTGCCCAAGGCCAGAGTGGATCGGCGGCAGCCCCGCCATTTGGATCGATTCACGGCTTGGGGCGTAGCCGAGAACCTTTGTGTGAGTGTCGCGACCCAGTCGATCTCGCGTTGGTCTTACCAGGCTGCTCGCGGGCGGCAGTATGGCTCTCGAGCCCCGCCCCGGCCGGACGTGCTCTGTCAGATGGGGGAGCTCGACGATTGGGTCCCGAACGAACGCTCCCGCTCCAATATGCTCGGTGGAGCCCCATCTACCCCACCGCGTGCTGGTGCCGCACTCCCCGATGCGCTAGGTGTTTTCACGGGTGCGGTCGGGCCGACTTTGCTGGACCCGAGCCAATATGATCCTCTTGGTCACGTGCCCGGCACTCAGGTCCCGAAGCCTGACTGGGCGGTCGAGGAGTACTGGGCCCTTATCCTTCGGTCCAGATGAGGGGGTCATTCATGAACCAGCCAGCACCGTACCTGCACTGGGGCTTCATCCTCATATCGCTGCCGAACCTTGTCTTGATCCTAGTGATGATCCTGCTCTTCATCCTGGCGCTCATATTGCCGTTCCCCGGCCGCCGCCACCGCCGTCGAGCCTACGAGGAGCGAGACGATGACAGCCAAGCCTGAACCCGAGCCAATGATTCGCCAGGGTCAGTCGGAGCCAACTTTGGAGCGGCCGGGCAGCTGGACTCTGAGAGTTCGCCAGCTCGTCCTGCGCGAGCTACCCCCCGAACACCTGCTGCCCGACCGCGAACCCGCCTACGTCGGGTCCTGGGTCTACGTGTTTGGGTCCGTGACCATCGCGGCCTTCATCCTAGTGGTCGCCAGCGGCGTCCCTCTCGCCTTCTTCGGGCCGCAATGGTGGCAGGTCTCGCCCCAGGGGCACTTTGTCAACAGCCTCCATTTCTGGAGCACCCAGATGTTCTTCCTCTTCATGGTGCTCCACCTTTGGGGCCAGTTTTTCGCCGCCGGCTGGCGCGACGGCCGGGCGGCCACCTGGATGATTGGAGTCGTGATCTTTATGGCCTCCTTGGTCACCGCTTTCACTGGCTACCTGGTGCAGCAGAACTTTGACGCCCAGTGGATTGCCGTCAACGCCAAGGACGCCATCAACGCGATTGGTGTGGGAGCTTTCTTCAACGTGCTCAACTTTGGGCAGATGTTCGGCTTCCACGTCGTAATATTTCCGCTCGCCATCGCTGCACTGATTGCGCTCCACATCGTGTGGGTTCGGCGCCGGGGCGTGGTCAAACCGATCGAGAGCGACATCAGTCCATGAGTCGCAAGCGGTGGGATCAAACCGCTTACTACCGCGGCGTGCCCACAGCTCCTTACGACTTGCTCAAGGAGATCGCGATCGCCCTGGTCGTGATGTTCGCGGTCGTTCTGGTTCTCTCAGCTGTGCTCTCTTCTCCTGATGTGCCTCCCGTCACTATCCGCAGCTGGGCTCTGCAGAACCCCATCGACTTCCTGACCACCGCCACCGGCGAACTCCAGGGCACCACTATCAGCGCCTCCTACGGGCCTCCATACAACAGCGGTGACGGCTCGGTCCAGACTTGGGGACCGCTGGCGCCACAACTCTGGGCCGGTGTGCACCTGCCCCTGAGCGTCGCCGCAGTCGACGTACTTTCCCCCCTTCACATCGCGAGTGTGGGCAAGCCCGCCTTGGAGCTTGCTCTGACCCGTTATGGCGACGCGGGTAGTACCCAGCAGCAGAGCTGGCTCAGCAACTACGCCAAGGCTCTCGGACATGCACGGCTCGTTGACGGCCAAGTCCAAGTAGCAGTGCGAGCGTACGGCCCAGTTGGGACGATGATGCAGAGTTTGCTCAGCGTCGCCCGCAGCGGTGGCCTGGACGCTCTCCTCATGACCAGCGGACGCTTCTATGAGACCGACTACAGCCGAGCCCTGCTCTTCCTGAGCGATGGGAGCTACATCGTCAACCTAGCGACACAGCAGCACCTGGTAGGTTCGCAATGGGGAACGATGAACGAGACCGGCCGTTACCCGGGCCAGGCCTGGTTGTGGCTGTACACGCTCTGGTATCAGATACCGCCCTACAACACTGCGACCAACGCTGACTTGCTGGTCATTCTGACGATGGGATTCCTCACCACCGTGCTGCTGCTAACGCCTTTCATTCCCGGCCTGCGTGACATCCCTCGCTGGATCCCCGTCTTTCGCCTGATCTGGCGCGAGCACTACCAGTTCACAGCGGCCTCGAAGCGCACCGAGCGGCAGCGTCCTGGGGATGACAGCCCCTAAACCCTCGGGCGCACGGAACCTAGGCGCTGCGGTGCTGCCTCGCGCAGGCTTGGCACCTGTTGACGACACTGCGGCAGTGAGTGCTGCGAGCGCACCGCTGAAGCGGGCCTGACCTCGAACTAGACTTTGTGCAGCGTTGCGGGAATCATCGTGTTGGGCACAGAAGCCATCACGATAGTTCCCGCGTTGGCCCTTGAGCGCACTCTGAGCCGGCCATGAACCGACCGGATCCGCTCCGCCATCTCGAGGAAGCCGGTACCCGAACTTCCCAGTTCGCGGTGCTCTCCGAGACCGATACCGTTGTCCCGGACAGTGAGGATGAGGCGCGCGTCGCGCTGAGTCAAGCGCACCCTGATGGCGGTGGCAGCCGCATGTTCCTCAGCATTTTTCAGTGCGGCCTCGGCCACGCGGTACAGGGTGATGTCAACCTCGGCCTGGCGACCCTGGCATAGGGTTCTCACGTCGCTCTCGGTCGTGACCCCGGACTTTGCGGCGGATTCCGACGTCAGCTGGCGAAGTGCAGCCCCCAAACCAATGTCATCGAGGATCGAAGGCCGGAGGAGCCGAGCGATCCGCCTCAGTTGTTCGCTGACGGCGGCTGCCTGCAGGCCGGCATCTCTGGCCGCCTCGGTGACCACCGCAGGCGTTCCCGGCATGGCCTCAACGCTCCGCAGTGCGCGTGAGATGTGAGCGAGCGCTTGCACGGGCTCATCGTTTAGCAGCTCCGCGAGCCGGCGCCGCTCGGCCTCAGCCCCCCTGAGAACATTGCCTACATCCCAGGTGTGATCGGTGCCGAGATGTGCGCTAGCAGCCTCATGATGGCGTGGGGAACTAGAACTCTGGATCATGGTGCCTCAGTTGACTCGATCGAGACGATCCCGTGATTGGCTGCGTAGACGACCGCCTCGGTCCGGGAGTTGACCCGCAGCTTCTCGAAGATATTGTGGAGGTGACCCTCCACGGTTCGTAAGCTGATGCCGAGGTCTCGGGCAATCTCCTTATTGGAGTGACCCAGCGCGATCTCGCGTAGGACGGCGAGCTCGCGGGAACTGACCCGGTCGCTGGCTCGGGCCGGATCGACCCGAGCTTGGGCCAACCGGCGCGACAGGCTGGGGCTGAGCACCAGGGCGCCAGCCGCCACCGCCCGGACGCCCTCGACCAGCTCGCGGGCCGGCGCTGTCTTGAGGATGTAGCCCACCGCCCCCGCAGCCAACGCTTCGCGGACGTAGTCCTCGTCCTCGTGAGCGCTGACGATTACCACCTTAGTGTCCGGCGCTTGGGCCAGGATCTGGCGGGTGGCTTCTATGCCGTTGACGCCAGGCATGCGCATGTCCATCAGGACCACCTGAGGCCCCAGCTCCAAGACCAGTCGAATCGCCTCCTCACCGCGGGACGCCTCACCAATCACAGTCAGGTCCGGGTGGCCAGAGAGGATCTGCCGGGTGCCCTCGCGCACAAGTGCGTGATCCTCGGCTAGCACAATCGTGGTTGGGCTGGAGCCAGTCATGAGCTCGACGGTATCCTCCTCAGTCTTGGTCCGCTCGGGTGGAATCACCTGTTGCGGCCGGGTGGTTGCCACCCGCCTAGGGCAGAGGCTCGGCTGGAGATGTGGCCACGACAAGAGTCCCTCGACCGGGCCGCGACCAGATTCGGAGCCAACCTCCGCTGAGCTCCACGCGCTCACGCATGCCGATGGTCCCCAACCCAGGCGCAACCTGGTGGCGTCCCCTGCTTACGAAGCCGACCCCGTCGTCCGTGATCCTGAGCTTCAGTCGACCGGCCTTGGCGCTCAGATCAAGCCGAACTCGATGCGCCATGGCGTGGCGCTCCACGTTGCTCAGCGCCTCCTGCGCTACGCGGAGGAGGCTGCGCTCGAGCTCGGGAGCCCATCTCCTGACTGGGCCGCGGACCGACACCTCCACCTCAACTCCGGTCTTGGAGTTGAAGCGCTTGCCGAGGTCCTCCAGCGCGGCCGGGAGCCCGTCTTGCTCAAGGATCTCGGAGCGCAAGCCTTCGGTGAGCTGGCGCAGGCCCTCCACGACCGCCACCGCCAGCTCCCTCGTCTGCTCCAGCTGCCTCGCCTCCGGTCCCCGGACGCTGGGCTCCATTGCCATCGACTCCAGCCGTCGGGCTAGGTAGATGAGCGCCTGGACTGGCTCGTCATGGAGGTCGCGGGCGATCCGGTTGCGCTCCTCGATCACTGCCAAGCGCTGGGACTGGGCTTGAACTCTGGCGTATTCGAGCACCAGGCTCGCCTGGCTGGCTAGGCTCTCGAGCAGGCTGAGATCCTCGGAGCTGAAGTCCGCATCGGAGCCAGACCGGGTCAGAAAGATGGTCCCACTGGCACGCCCATGGATCAGCATCGGCACCACCAGCCGAGCTCCGATGGGGAGCCCAGCTTCCGCCACGAAGCTGGCATAAGCATCCCGCGACGCGGGCCGGACGATCAAAGGACGCCCGCTGACCAGCACGCTGTGGGACGCGGTGCCAGTCGCCTTGGCGGGGGCCGTCAGGATGCGGTCGGCTCCTGCCCCATCGGCTGCGACCACACGGAGTGTGCTGGATCCGTCAGCAACTGGCAGGGCGATGGCGGCCAGGTCGGCGTCGCTCATCTCCCTGGCACTGCGGACGATCGTGGTCATCATCTCGTTCGGCGGCGCGGCGGCCAGAAGCGCCGTGGTTATTTCGTGGAGGGCAGCGAGCCAGCGCTCACGCTGGCGCAGGTTGCGGTAGGTCTGGGCGTTGGCGATGGCCACCCCGGCCTGGCTCGCCAGAGTTACAACCGCGGCCTCGTCGGCGGCGTCGAAGGCCGCTCCCTTCTCCTTCTCGGTCAGGTAGAGATTGCCGAAGACTTGGCTACCGGCCCGAACCGGAGCGCCAAGAAAGGAGGTCATATAGGGGTGGTTGGGCGGGAAGCCAACCGAGCGAGGGTCGTCCTGAAGCCGGGCTAGACGGAGCGGATGAGGGTCGTGGATCAACGCTTCCAGAATCCCCCGTCCACTGGGGATTGGGCCGATGGCGGCTCGTTCGTCGTCACTGAGTCCGACAGTGATGAACTCGAGGATCCCGCCCTGGGGCCTACTTACGCCTAGAGCTCCGTAGCGGGCGTGGGTGATCCTGACAGCGATCTCAACCAGGCGGCGCAGGAGCATCGGGAGGGAAAGCTCGGCGGCGAGCAACATCCCCGCCTCAAGCAGAGCTGCTCCCATTTCCTCAGGCGCCGACGCCCCCGAGCCCTCGTCGGCTCCTGCTCCAACCTTCATCTGGGGAGGGCGCATGGCACCCCTCGATCAGATGATTTCACGTGCTTCGGTTCGCGAGGTCCACCTGAAAAACCGCTCCGGAAACAACTGAACCAGGACTCCCGGACGGGACCCGCGCTCGATGGCGAAGCGACGGCCGGCCTCCTGCCCGAGATAGGGTCTGGCGATAGAGCTGCGGATCTCGGTCATATCGCCCTCCTTCAAGATTGCCTCACCCCTCGCCGCAACCCCGTTGAAAGGGGGCGCTGGTCTCGACTATGACGAGGCCGCAGCGTGGGTCGCGCATGAGATGACTCAGCTTGAAATCGCCTGGGGCAATCACGATTTCACAGGCCAGACCCGTCCACCGAAAGCAGGCCGGCGAGGCTAAGGCGGTGCCGTCGGCTCGACGGGTCGACAGCACACCTGGTGAGGGGGCATCCAAACGGGTGCGGACATCTTCCAGGGGCGCCGACGTCATCAGGATGAAGATACCGACCGCTAGGGGCGGGCACTGCGGGTTCGGTCTGGCGAGGGCGAAGATTCACGCCTGCCTAGGTGACGCTCGGCAGCCCTCCTATCGCGGAGGGCTCTTCATGTCGGGGCACCAGACTAGGTCTTGGCCGGGGTCGACCCCAGGCAACCCCTATCAACATGATGACGCCGCCCAGGAGCTGGAGTGGCAGGATCGGCTCGCCGATCAGGACCCCGGCTGCGACCACCGCTAGGAAGGGTTGCAGGTAGACGTAGACCGCCGTGCGAGCTGGGCCCAACCGGCGCACACCCAGCATATACAGCCAGCTAGTCAGGACCAGCGCCAGCAACGTGCTGTACGCGAGCAGGCCGAGCCAATGCCCCGAGACGTGCGGATGATGTCTCACCGCGTCCAGTGCACCAAACGGTACCAACATCAATGCGCCCAGCATGGTGACAAGCGCCGCCAGTGTGAGCGGGCCATAGCGACCCAAAAGACGTGGTAGCAGCAGCAAATACACAGCCCAGCTGAGAGGATTCCCGAGCGCGATTAGGATGCCCAACCAGCTCGACCAGTCCCCCGCGCCCACCACCAGAACCAGCCCGGCGAAACCTAGCACCAGGCCGACCCACACCCTCAAGCCGAACCTCTCCCGGCGCCGCCAGACGAACCAGCTCGCCACCAGCAGCGGTGTGATTCCGGAGATCATCGCCACGTTGTCTGGGTTGGTGAGGGACAGCGCTACCGTGAAGCTGGTCTGGTTGATCAGGACTCCGGTTAGCGCCGCGGCCACGATCAAGAGCGCGTCCCTGCCCCGAGGCAGCACCAGGGTGCCCTCCAGGCGACGGGACAAGCCCAAAAGAGCCAGGCCTCCGACGAGGTAGCGGATAGCGGAATACGTGAGGGGCCCGCTGTCGGCAAGGGCCAGCTTGACCACTACAACGTTGATGCTCCAGAGGACGGTGGCGGACAGTACCAGCGCATCGCCCCAGCCAACTGCCCTACCCAGCCCCAGTCCGCGCCAACCCACACCAGACCTCACTTAGGCAAGGATAGGAGGGCGGGTCCTTCGCCTCTTCCCAGAATGCCGGCATTCGCCAGCCGGCGCGGGGACTCAATGCGCACATGATGGATGCGAGAGGGCGGCGATCGATTCAGATCGATGCAGGCTGGGAAAGCGTCGGAGATTACCGCAGCTCAGTCAATCCTTTCTGCGTTGTCTTCAATGTCGAGCCAGACTATTCCACGCACGGCAAGTCGAACTCGGCCCTCTGCGTGGACGAGAACCATCAGCACGTGCTCGCACCATCGGCAGCGCAGCACAGCGCCGGGAGCCAGCGGATGCATGTATAGGTGCTGGGCTCCGAGCGCGCCGACGGCGCCGCATCCTACGCACGCACCGCGCGCCCCGGTGACCTCACCGGTGAAAAGTTCGCCAAGTAGTCCTGCGATCGCATTGCCGTCGAGCCTCATCTGGTTGTCGTCCATGCGCTCAGCCTCCGGTGGGTCCAAATCTCTCGGTCTTGACACGTTCCGGATCATGGCCCAGACTCACCAGAGCGTCGGCGACGTGCTCGACGAGTGGCGTCGGACCGCAAACGTACATCAGAGGATGGTCAGAAGGCGACCAGGTCACGTCATGCAGCATTGTCTGGTCGATCCGACCGGAACGTCCGGTCCAGTCAGGCGGCTGCACCCGGGTGAGCGTGTGGATAACCGCGAGTCCGGTATTGGCGGCTCCGAGTCGGTCGAGCTCCTCGCGATAAATGATGTCCTCTATGGAGCGTGACGAATAGAGCAGCCTTGTCGGCACCCTGCTGCGACCGCTGTCGCGTCGACGCAACATGGCCATGAGAGGGCAGATGCCCGAGCCCCCGGCAATCAACAGCAGTGGTCCCTCCATCTCGAGGTCCCAGACGAAGTAGCCGCCAATCGGTCCCCGGAGTTCCAGCTGGTCGCCGATGCGGAGTTCCTCGGTCAGGTAGGGGGAGACTTCTCCGTCGTCAAGGCGTTCGACGGTCAAGGTCAACTGCTCGCCAGCGTCCGGGGCGGAGGCGATCGAGTAGCTTCGCTCCGCCGTGTATCCGTCTTCCGCGGTGAGCCGCACGTCCGTGTGTTGGCCGGCGCGGTGTCCTGGCCAGCCGGGCACCCTCAGCACCAGACTGCGGACCTGGGGGGTCTCCGCAATGACTTGGGTGACCTCGCCCAGGCGCCAGGTCAGTCGCCGCTGTAGCGCTGCTCTCGCCACGGATCGCCATGCATGTTGTAGCCGTAGGTCTCCCAGAACCCAGGTGCGTCGACAGCCATCAGCCGCAATCCCCGCACCCACTTGGCGCTCTTCCAGAAATAGAGGTGGGGGACCAACAGCCGGGCGGGGCCGCCATGCTCCGCCGGAAGGGGCTCCCCTGCGAAGGAGAAGGCGACCCAAGCTTTGCCGCCGGTGAGATCCGGAAGCGCGAGGTTGGTGCTGTAGTCCCCGTCGCTGAACGCCATCACATAGCTGGCCGTGGGATGCGCGTCTTGGAGGAGCGTGTCCACCGATACGCCCTCCCAGTGTGTGTCCAATTTGGACCACTTGGTGACGCAGTGGATGTCGCGGGTGATGGTTTCGGTCGGCAAGGCTCTGAACTCATCCCAGGTCCAGTTCTTGAGCTGGTCTACCGCACCCGTGATGGAAAAGGTCCATTCGGAGAGGGGGGTGCGCGGAGTCGGACCGGCAGATAGAACCGGAAAGTCCTGAACCAGGTGCTGCCCTGGCGGCAGTCGTCCGGACTCGGCCTGGTCGCGAGGCCGGCCTCGGAATCCACGGCTGATGAAGCTCATCCGAAGGTTCCTCCCACAAGAGATCGGCAGCGCCCGCAGGTCGAGCCGGATCTAGACTCGTGACCTGAGGGTGGCTATACCATCGCCGGACAGCTCGGCCAGTCCGGCGCCTCGTCCGGTCATTCCGAGTAAGAGCGAGATCATCGGTCCAGTCACCCCGGGACCTGCTCCGGTCGACCAGTCGGCATCTGAGGCTCGCAGGGTCAGCCCTGCGATTCGGGTCTTGGTTCCCAGCAAGAGATTGGATCCCTTGTAGAAGTCCGCCACCGTAACCAGGGTCTCGGTCGGATAGTCACGCCGGATTCCCAGCGGTCGGCGGATGTCCTCACCATGGAGTACTGCTTCCCCGACCATGGCGGTGATCGGGCCTGGAGGATGGCTGGTGGCGTTGAGCTGGGCTTGGAAGTGAGCCAGAGTCTCTCGGGGCGAACCACCGGTTTCACGGGCCACGCCGGCCGCGTTGAACGAATTGAACCGAAAGCCGGCCGAGGCAAGTCCCACGAAGAACCGCGGCGGGGTCATTTTGGCGGTCGTCAGCATGTGGCCCAGGACGTCGTGGACCGACCATTGGGCGCACAGCGATTGGGTCGCCCACTGCTCATCGCTGAGTGGTTCCAGGTCTGCAACCAGGGCCCGGCGCTCGGTGTGGATCAGAGACCAGGAATCGGAAGATGCCATCGAGTTATCCCCCTCGCCGTCTTGTAGCGACTCCGCCACGGCCCGCGCCCTTGACATCCTAGCAACCAAAGAAGCGCCGTCCCTGGTCGCCTCGGCGTGACCGTGACCGGAAGTCCATGATCTAATCGGCCCGTGCCGGAACCGCAGAGCGCCGCCCTATCGGAGGCCACGAGTCGTCTTTCCGCCGCTGGCTGCGTCGCCGCCGAGGAGGAGGCGGCGGAGCTTGCTGCGGCCGCCAAGGGGGACGCAGAGCTACTTGCGGCATTGGTCGAGCGGCGGACCACCGGTGAGCCGCTCGCGTGGATCACCGGAGCGACCCAGTTCTGCGACTGCTCGGTGGCCATAACCGCCGGTGTGTTTGTGCCCCGCTGGCAGAGCGAACGACTGGCGGAGCGGGCGGCGGAGCTGCTGCCCTCGCGGGGCCGCGCCATCGACCTCGGGACGGGTAGTGGGGCGGTGGCCATGGTGCTGATGGCGCGGCGGCCTGGCGCGATGGTGGTTGGAGTGGAGTCCGATCCGATCGCGGCCCAGTGCGCGCGACGAAACGGCGTGCAGGTTGTGGAGGGTGACCTCTTCGACCCGGTTCCGACAACATGGAAGGGGACCGTCGATGTGATCGTGGGCGTGCTTCCATACGTTCCGACCGCCGAGATCCCCTACCTCCCGCGCGACGTGCCTGCATTTGAACCGCTGGTAGCGCTCGACGGAGGCAGCGATGGCCTGTTGGTGGTCCGGCGGGCTGTGACCGAGTCGCGTGAGTGGCTCCGCGCTGGCGGACACCTGCTTCTCGAGATCGGCGGTGACCAACCTCGAGTGCTCATTCCGGAATTAGAGCTGGCGGGATTCGGGTCAATCCAGCTAACGGTCGACGAGGACGGCGATCCGCGAGGCGTGGAGGCAATGGCAGAGCCGCAACATCCCGGCAAGGCCCCGGGTGAAGCTTTGCCAATAGACGGACGGAGTCGGCAGGCTCCGGGGCATCGAGCCAGACGCTGATGCCCCCGGCTCTCAAGACGAGTCCGCGACTCGAGGCGGGCAGGCTCTGCACGAAATGAGTGCACGCGCCCCTCACGTGACCAGACCGGCAGTTACACCCGACGGCACTGCGATTGCCGAGATCTACCTCCGCGCGGTTCGGAAGGCCATGCCTTGGCTCCGGCTTGCTCACAATGACCAGGAGGTCAAGGCATGGTTCTCTGACGAACTTCAGCCCCGCCACGAAGTGTGGGTGGTCACAATCGATAGGACTGTCAGCGCGTTCTTATGTCTCAGCCTCGACCGCAGCTGGGTCGATCACCTCTACGTCGACCCGGATTGTCAGGGCCGCGGTCAGGGAAGTACCTTGCTGGCACTCGCCAAATCGCTGTCCGCCGGCGAGTTGCGTCTGTGGGCCTTTGCGCGCAACCTGGCCGCACGCAGCTTCTACGAACGCCGAGGGTTCAGGGCGCTGGAGTTCGGTGACGGCACAACCAACCAGGAGGGCGAGCCGGACGTCCTCTACCGCTGGCAGCGCGATGAATCAGACCACGTTTCCCGGGGCTAGAACGCCGGCGTTTTCACTGGAAACCGACGCGCCGACGGGGGCGGTTAGGGTCTCCGGCTCGGCCCCTCCGCCCCGGGCTGCGGTTCCTTGACCGCCTGCAGCGTGTAGCTGTGAGCGAGACGCCACGGCCGGTCAATCAGCCGGAATTCCCCGTTGTCGAACCGCTCCATCTGACCGGGAAGGGCATCCCAGGGGACGCTGTCATGTTCGCTGAGTCCGGTGATCCGCATCCCCTGGTTCAGCAACGCGCTGATGACTTCCCCGAGACCGTGATTCCAGGAGTGGCTGGTGTTGTTCACGAAGGTGGCATCGGTCTCGACGTAGGTGCCAGGTTCGGTCGAGACCAAAGGGGTTGGTTGCTCGAAGTACGCATACTCGACCACCAGTCGATCGGTCTTGGTTTCGTCCAGCGCCCACAGCATCGGATGCCCCTCCCTGACGAACAGCCGGCCTCCCGGGGCCAACAGCTCGGCCACGACAGCGGCCCAGCGACTGATGTCGGGAAGCCAGCAAAGTGCTCCGTTGCCGGTATAGACCAGGTCGAACCTCCCCGACCCCAGGGCGGCCACCGCGTCGTAGAGATCCGCTTGCACGAACTCGATGTCGGCTGCGGTCGCTGAGGCCAGCTGCCTGGCTTCGGCCAGCGCCGCCGGCGAGAAGTCCAAGCCGTTCATGCGTGCGCCAAGACGAGCCAATGAAACGGTGTCGGTTCCGATGTGGCACTGGAGGTGGACGCCGCGCAGGCCACGCACGTCCCCAAGAAGGGGTAAGTCGAAGCGCACCACCTGGCTCAGGTATTCCGGGTCCTCCCGGAACCTGGCGAACGCGTAGTCAGCCGACCTGGCGTGGGCCGGAGCGCGTTCGTCCCAGTTGGCCAGGTTGATCGACCGGTAGTCATCCACGGCCGGCGATTATCGCAGCGCGGCTCCAAGCCGTGGGGGAGCGGCGCTCGGCCGTTGACCGGCCGAGCACCACCGCCGGCAAAGCTCAGCTAGCGTCGCCCCCGCCGGAGCTTTCCGAGGGTCCCTCGTCCTCCGCCAGAAGTCGATAGAGGTTACGCCTCGTCTCCTTCATCAACTGCGCCGCCTTTGCCACCTGGGCCGGGCCGCCTGCGTGCGCCACTTGAATCACCGCCGCGTGGGTCTGTTGCGTCAGCGAAAGCAACTCGTGTACATCGTCCCCAACCGCCCCCGAAACATCTTCCCAGGGCGACCCAAACTCAGCACGATGGGCGTCGGTGTAGGTCTTGCCAACCTCGGTCAGGGTGTAAAGGCGCTGCCCGTCCGACTCCTGGGAGCGAACCATGCCCTCATCCTCAAGCTGCTGGAGTGCGGGGTAAACCGATCCCGGGCTGGGCCGCCATACCCCTTTGCTGCGCTCGGTTATCTCCTGCATGATCTGATACCCATTCCGGGGTTGCTCAGCGAGTAGGAGCAGAGTCGCCGCGCGGACATTGCCCCTTGGGATCCTGCCGCCGCGCATTCCCCGCATCCGGCCCCGCAAGCCTCCGCCGAAAGGGGGTCCGAATTCGCCTGGGCCGAAGTGGCCGAACCTGCTCCGAGCGCGCCGGCCAGTGCGACCGGAGTGGCACGGACCAGAGCCATGCTCGTGGTCTGTTTGGAAGTCCATAGTCTGAAAGCCTCAATGATCGATATATCCGACACGCTCATACTAGCTCATCGATATATCGAAAGTCAACCCAGATCCACGCGGATTCCATCACCTTCCAGTGGAGCGGTCGATGCCGCGGAGACCGCTCCGCCCCGGTTTCGTGCCTTAGCCGAGAGCAGCAAACGGGGTGCGGTGGTTCCGGCCTTTGCCGCCTCAGCCGGAGAGGAGTCGGGTGTATAGGCGATGGGTTGCTGGGTCGAAGGCCACCAGGACCACCTCCTCGACACGTCCGACCTGGGATTGCCGGATGGCCTGGATCGCGACCCTGGCCGCCAGCGCAGACGGGTATCCGAAGATCCCGGTCGAGATGGCGGGGAAGGCGACGGTCCGCGCGCCAAGGTCGTCCGCCACCTGAAGTGCCGTCAGGTAGCAGGATCTCAGCTGGTCCGGCTCTCCGTGGTCCCCGCCGTGCCACACGGGTCCGACTGTGTGGATGACCCACTGGGCCGGGAGACGGTAGCCCTTGGTCGCCTTGGCGTAGCCCGGTTCGCAACCTCCCAGGAGGCGGCACTCGGCGATTAGTTCAGGTCCGGCGGCCCGGTGGATTGCCCCATCCACCCCGCCGCCGCCCAGGAGACTCGGGTTGGCGGCGTTGACTACCGCGTCTACCTTCAGGGTGGTGATGTCCGCCAGCTCCGCCCGAATCACAGCGGTTGCCATCGTCGGAGCTAGTGTCCGTCGTCCTTGTTCGGCCGCCCTGAGGATGCCATGACCAGGGGATCTCGGAGCGAAGTCAGCTGGTTGCGCCCGTGGGCCGAACCAAGAAGATCCATATGTCCCAGAGCACATGGCTGACGATGAGGGTGGGCATGGGCACACCGGCCGCGGCGAGGCCCGACCAACCACCACCCGCCACCGTGGCTGCACCAACCAGGGTGGCATTGCCGGTGCAGATGTGGGCGCCCCCATAGAGACCGGCGGCCAGGGCTGCTGCTCTGATCCTCCCGTAGCGCTCAGTCAAAGCCTGCTGCACGAGACCGCGCCAGAAGAGCTCCTCCGCGGGCGCGATGACGAGTCCTAGCCGTAGCACTAGTTCCGCCCGGGGCCGTAACTGGCGGAGCTGATAGATGTCGCCGATGTCCTGCGCGCCCTGGGGCATGACCGCTCGAGCGGCGCGATCCCCGACCGCGAAGACGCAGTAGAGCCCGGCCGCGACGGCGGCGCCCAGGGCCAGGTCGGCGGGTCGCGGCCGTTGGCGGCGCAGCTCTTTGCTGTTGAGCAGTGAGCTGGCGCCGAGGGTAAGCGCGGTCGCGGTCATCCTCTGCCAGAACCGCGGCTTCGGGCCGCGGAAGGTGGCGGCGAAGGCGAGGTAGGCGAAGCCGGCACTGGCGACCAGCACCGTTGCGGAGGGCCGATCGGGAAGACGCACTCCTGCCAGGCTCAGCTGCCTGGATGCCAAGCGATGCTGGTGGCTATTCCGGCCACGAGTAGCAGGCCAAAGCTGGCGTGCAGCTGGGCTGTCTCGAGATCGATCTTGGCGATGGCCCGCTGCTGCCCGGCGGCGCCCAGCTCGGAGGCGTTGAGGGAGCGCACCAGGAGTGGAAGCGAGAGCAGGGCCAGCAGACTGAGGCGGGGCAGAATCCCGATCGCAACCGTGACAGCCAGCGCGATGAAGGCTCCCACCAGCAGCACCACGTAGAGCCGGTAGGCGAACCTGCGCCCGACCCGGATCGACACCGTGCTGATTCCGGCTCGGGCGTCCTCGCCGATGTCGCGCCACTCGTTGCCGTGGAGGATGGCGGTGACCAGGAGACCGATGGGAACGCTGACCGCCCCGGCCTCCCCGGAGAGGTGGCCGGTGATGGCGAAGTAGGCACCGAGGACCATCAGCGGACCCATGAGCAGGAAGACCAAGGGCAGCCCAGCCGCCCGGTACTTGTACTGCAGTGGCGGCGCCGTATAGCCCCAGCCTCCGACGAGACCGATGACCCCGATCACTGCCAGCGGCCAGCCCCGCACGGCGATCAGAACCATCCCGATCAGCACCGCGATCAGGAAGGCCGAGCCGGCCAGGATGAACGCCTCCCGTTCGCGGACCCTGCCCGTGAGCAAGGCCTGGCTCGCCCGCGGGGAGGTGATGGCGTCGACACCCTTGCGCACGTCGTAGATCTCATTGGTCACGTTGGTGCCGATCTGAAGCAGCACCGCGCCGATCAGAACCAGGGCGAAGAGTGGCCAGCTGAACTGGTGGTGAACAGCCGCCAGGGCAGCAGCGGCCGATACCGGCACCACCGAGGCGGTGAGGGCGAAGGGACGGGTGACCTCGACCCAGCCCCGAACCCGGCGCCCGAATCCAATCCCCTGGCTGGAGTCGGCCGGTCGCCTTTGATGCGACCCCGAGGCAGTGGCTGGCGCCCCTGCCGAGCCATACAGCACGGCCGCATCAAGTACCGCTTCGACCTGCGCCTGCTCCTGGACAACCGGCTGCAGGATGGGCAGATCCATGCCCGCCTGGTTGAAGCGTTCGGCACCAGCCGCCACCTCCTCACGGGTGCCGCAGAGCAGGAAGGCATCGACCAGCTCATCGGGGATCAGCTGGGCCGCGCCGTGGTAGTCCTCGGCTCGCCAGGCGGCCATGATTGGCCCTCGCAGGCTGGGGTCCATCCCGGCCCGACGCATTGCCACATCGGTCTGGACCGCGAGCATGTAGATCGCGAAGGGTTCGCGCTTGGCCCGATCGAGGGCAGCGCGGCGGCTGCTGTCGATCAGCGAAAGCAAGTATCCCCCGATCACGATCGATCCGGGATCCCGACCAGCCGCGCTCGCTGCCGCCTTGATCCGCCTGGATGCCAGCGCGACCGCCTCCTTGGGCTCGGCCGGTCTGGCCAGATAGCCGTCGGCCACCCGGCCCGCCAGCTCGTGAAAGGCCTTGCGGTAACCAGCCGCCCAGAGCGGCACCTGGTGCACCGGAGGGAACATGGGCTCGAGCTCGGGGATGCCCTGGGCTCCCAGAGCCAAGCGCTCACCCCGCCACAGCTGCCGCAGCTCGAGCATGGTCTGCTCGACCTTGGCGATGGCGGGATCGGGTTGGTAGGGGATCCCCATCTGGGCCAGGCGCAGCGGCAGGGCGGTACCCAGGGCCAGGGTTATGCGTCCCGGAGCCAGATCATCCAGAGCGCTGATCGTCATCGCCAGCAACACCGGGTGGCGGGTGTTGGGGTTAAGCGCCCCGAGGCCGATTTGCAGCCGCGGAACCGAGGCCGCGACCGCGGTGGCATAGGTGACGGCGTCCCGGGCGAAGTAGGACTCATGGAACCAGATCGAGTCCACTCCGAAGCGCTCCGCCAGCTCCGCCTGGCGAACCGCATCGCGCACCTCGCCCTGGGCGTTCAGGCCCAGGCCGACCCGTCGCGCCAGCGAGGGCATCGTCAACCTCCCATATCGGCTCGGGCCTCGAATCCGGCCGGACCGCTGCACCGCACCTGCCAGGTGAAGGGTAGTTGGTGTCGCGGTCCCGTCAAAGCTCTCTCGACCGCCTTTCGTCTCAGTCGGCGAATATCACCAGAGCCGTACGGTCGTCGCGCTTGCGGGCAATGTCCACCAGTCTCTCTGCGGCCCGCTGGGGATCCCTACCGCTCACAGCCAACCCGAGCTCTACATCAGTGAGGAGGTCGGGAGCGAAATCCCCAGTGACGCCGTCCGTGACCAACAGCAGTTTTGCCGGGGGTTCCAGGCGGAGCTTGCCATGCTGGGGCGCCACCCGATCGCGACCGCGGCTGGACCCCAGTCCCAGGGCGTTGTCGAGGATGTTGCCCTCGCCCTCGTCGACGGTCACCTGCACCGGCGCCGGATCGTCGGCCTTCTGGTAGTAGAGCCGGGAATCGCCTACCGATACATAGAGGATGTCGCTGCCAACTATCCAAACGAGGGTCGCGGTGGTTGCGCCCAACCCGCCCTGCGCGATCTGGGTGTCGGCTCGCACGCATCCCGCTACCAGGGCCTCCAAAGGGGGCACGGCCCCGCTTCGGCAGACCTCGACGATGGTCTCGAGCGCCAGTTGCGCGGCCTCGCCGCTGCGTCGGAACTGCCCCACCCCGTCGAACACCCCGAACAGGCTGAGCTCAAGATCGATCAGCGATCGATCCTGATGATGCAGCATCCGTTGGGCTGATCCCACATGAAGGTTCAAGACGATGGACCTGCACGAGCCGCTGGCACTAACACGTCATGGTGCATCCAGAGACTGATTCAGGTCGTCGCATCAAACCATCAAGTCGGCATGCGGTGCTACCGGCCCAGTCGGACTGCGCGAATCCACCGGACACGTTGGCTGGGTGACGGGACCGTTGTGACCAAACCGTGAGAAGCGAAACGCGCTGAGCCTACAGATCGTTAGGTTGGCCAGGGTGGCGTCAAAGAGGCCGAGCCCGAGTGGGAATCGTGCCATTTCGAGCCGGCGTAAGGTGGCAGCAGTGAACGTCCCGCGAGTGGCCCCGTGGTGGTATCGAGTCTTATACGTTATAAGCCTGCTAGCGACCTTCGCGGGGATGGGGATCGCCGCCGACGTCAAGACCGTGGCCGCTAAACCGTCCGCGTTTCCGTCGACCAGCAAGCAACGTCAGCTCTTTCGGCAATGGCTGGAAAATCAGGGTTCGAATGCTCTCAACGAAAACCCTGCGCTGGCGGAAACGCTGGGATCGAGCCAGTACGTGACGGGCGCCCCGGTTGCCAAGGTCAGCTACGGGCGCACCACCTATTACAAGCTCAGCGTCAAGTCCTCGCCCGACTCATTTCTGGCGCTCTGTCGTGTCACCACAAGTAGTGGCGGCAAGCCCACCCATTCGAGCTTGTTAGTGATATTCGTACGCTCGGCCAGCGACGGTCGCTGGATGGCCCAGGCAAGCGCCGACCTGGCTCTGCGTCCCGATATGGGCAAGCCCGAGTCGACTCTGAGCGGCCCGACCCAGGCCCAGGCGAAGCAGCTGGTCATGACGCCGGACGCCGCAGTCCAAGCGGTGGTCACGGCGTCCAACGCCGACCTCCAGGCGGGAACGGCCTCGACTCTACTGCCCGACCCCTCGTGGTACGGCGGCGAAGCAGCCTGGCTTCAGAGCATTGCCTCCGAGAATGGTGGCTTCACGACTCAATCTAGTCTCAGTGCCTACCCCAGCTATGTTTTTCGCGAACCCTCTGGCGCAGTCATGTCAGTTTTCACGTTCACCATCACCAACAGTGAAGAGGAAGGGGAGGGGTATTGGCTCAACACCGACTTCTTCCCCGGCCAGCCGCTGCTCGCCCAAGATGACTCCTGGCTCGGCACCGTCGCAGTAGTGGATCCACTGCGCAGCAGCAAGAAGCCGCTGTCGATCGCCGGAGGGAGAGTTGCGCCAATTGCGGCCACCGGAACCACCCTCTCGGATCAGGTCATCACCTTCGGTCCCTGGTAGCCAGAAGACCGGGCTCGAGCGCAGCCGACTGGGCTGGCGGTCTCTGCCTCAGTCGCCGCTGGGGAGGTGAAGGTACATCGATTGCAGTCCCACCCGGCCCGGGCCCCGAAAGCGATTGAAGACCAGCTGACCAACGCCGGCGAAGACCCCGGTCCGGAGGCCATAGACCGCGGGACGCATGCGCACCTCGGGGTCCATATACACCCATCCTCCCGGCTCGACGTCGATCTCCTCGCCCGCCCCCAGCTGCTTCTCGAAGACGTTGCCGAAACCATGGAGCCAGACCACACCGTCGCCATCCCGGGCATCGAAGCGGTCCACCCAGAAGCCGTTGTTGCCGAAGAGGTTGTTGCTCAGACCGCGCAGGTGGCTGGCACTGTAGCGGAGTGACGCGGTCGCCGCCAGGAACTGGTGCTCGCGGGCGAGGATGGCGGCGCCGCGCGGGAGTTCGAGCGGGAACACCTGTCCGGGCGCGTCCCTGGAGAAGGCGATGTCGCCCCGGCCCTTGGCCTCGGTCAGGAAGAGCGGCCGCCCGGCCACCACCCGCCGCACCGCGCCGCGGACCGCCTTGAGCTTGATGCCCATCTGTGGTTCCTTCCAGAGCACCACGTGATGCTCGAAATAGACGGCCATCGACCCGTCCAGGCTGCAGTGCAGCAGCGGAACCAGTTCCCCCTCGATCTGGTAGGTCACCCCGGGGGCAAGTCCCTCGCGGACCCGGGTCGGGAGGATCTCTGGGGGATTCAAAGCGCAGCTCTCCTCAGCTGAAGTCGGGCTGTGCCGCTATGGTCCGCCAAGCTCACATCTGCAGGCGCGCTCAGTGGCCGGGGAGCAGGACCAGCTTGACGTGAGGCGAGGTCATCTGCCGGGCCCAGGCCGAGGCAATCGCAGACAGGGGCAGCTCCTCGACAGCGATTCGGATCCGGCCGGCGGCAACGTGCTCCGCCAGCGCCCGGAAGGCCGCCGTCCTTTTCTCGAGGGGGGTGCTGTAACTGGCATGTCCAAAGATGGAGAGTTGCCGCCCCCGGACGATGGCGGAGGAGAGGGTTGCCTCGGGCCCGGCGCTCTGCCCGAGGTTGACGATCCGGGCTGATTGCCCGCAGCCGGCGGTCGCCGCCACCAGGGGGAGGCCCCACAGGGGGTCGAAGACCACCTCCAACCGCCCCCCAGCCGCCGCCTCGAACTCAGCGGCCAGGTCCTCCACGCTCTGCCCGGCTATGGCGACGATGGCGTCGGCCCCAAGGTCCAGGGTTCGCGCCAGGGCTCCGGGGTCGCGTCCGGCGGCCACCACTCTGCCGGCGCCTAACAGCCGCGCAATCTGCACAGCTATCTGTCCCACAGTCCCGGTCGCGCCCAGGATCAAGACCCTCTCGCCACTGCGGAGGCGGGCCTTGTCGACGAGCGAAATCCAGGCCGCCACTCCGGCGATACCCAGCCCCGCGGCAGTAGCCGAAGGCAGCTGGTCCGGGATAGGGGTGCAGGCTTCCTCGTTGACGGCGGTCCATTCCGCCAGCCCTCCGCTCTCATCTCCCGAGACCTCAAACCGGACCCGCTTGCCGTGTAGCGACCGTCCATCCTCAACAACAGTGCCTGCACCCTCGCCTCCGGGGATGTAGGGAAGCTTCGGTGCACCTCCATAGAAGGTGCCCGAGGCAATTCGGATGTCGACCGGGTTGATTGCCGCCGCCTCGACCCTGATCAGAACCTGCCCAGGATGAGGAAGCGGGCGGGCGAGCTCGCGGTACTGCGGGCTGGCACCAAAGTGTTCGACGACCGCCGCCCGCATGGTGGCGCCAGGCACGCCAGGCCGGGGTTGCTTAGAGCTTGACGTTGGGAAGGCCACCTGGCGCTACGACGAAGGAGTCCCACATCCCCAGCCCCTCGTGCCCGGGAATGAGGCAGGCGATCCGGTAGCTGCCCACCTGGCTGGAGGTGAAGGTGAAGGTGGCGGCCTGGCCAGGATCGGTCCCCACCGTGGGGTCCGGGGTGGAAGCACCGGCGAACACCGGAGTGGTGCCGCTGGCGGTGACGACCGCGGCCGAGTGATTGATGCTGCCCTGGTTGCTGAAGTCGACGGTCACGGTCCAGCCGACCGGGACGGTGACCACCATCTGCCCCTTGTCCTCACCGTCGAAGTTGAGGCCCAGGTTGACGTCCTGATAGCCGGCCTCCAGCTTCAAGGTCAGGGTCTGGCTCACGGAGTTGTAGGAGGCCCACCGGTCGAGGGTCACCGTGGAGCTGGTGGCGGACGGGCTGGGAGTGGGTGACTGGGAAGGGGTGGGAGTGACCGCCGGCCTGGCCACCGGCACCTTGAAACGGGCCCGGATCGAGAGCGGCCCGGTGACGGTGAAAGCGACCTCGGAACTGGAGCTGGGACCGCTGGGCGTGCTCCATGAGGTGAAGGGATGCGCCGAGGGCTCGGTGGCGGTCACCGCCAGCTTGGCCGTTTCCCCGCAGGCGACCGCCAGTGTGTTGACATTGCGGTCGAAGTTGTGGACCGCGGCTCCGGTCTGCGTCCTGACAGCCCCGAGAACGTGGTTGGCGAAGCTGGGGATCAGCACTGTCAGCGAGCAGCCAACACTGCTATCGGGGGTGGAAATCGGCCCGCCGGCGCAGCCCGCCAAGGCGCCCGCCAAGCCCAGGCCAAGCCCCAAGCCCAGCGCTCGGTGACGAGCCCAGACGAGGCGAGGCCTCCTGTGATCAGCCAGCGCTGGCTGGGCACCGTGCATCCACGTCAGGTTAGCGGATGCCGCAGCTCGCACACTGGCGCTGAGTGCGGGAAATGCCAACCACGCTGCAGGGCGCTACCGTAGTGCCCGGTGAGTGCGACCAACGAGCTCGCAGTCAGGGAGACCGGAACCGGTCAAAAGAACCAGGTTCGCCGCGACCGGCCCTGGAAGGTGGTGGTCTGGAACGACCCGGTCACGCTCATGAGCTACGTCGTATTCGTGTTTCGCAGGCTCTTCGGCTACGACCTTGAAACCGCC
Organism: Candidatus Dormiibacterota bacterium; assembly: GCA_963701235.1. Lineage (GTDB taxonomy): Bacteria > Chloroflexota > Dormibacteria > Aeolococcales > Bog-877 > Bog-877. The sequence continues at coordinate 2,064,514 of OY969577.1, read as the reverse complement.
ACCAAGCTGATGCTGCAGGTGCACAACGAGGGCAAGGCGGTGGTGGCGACCGAGCCCCGTGAGCGCGCCGAGGTGGCGGTGGCCCAGCTCCACGCCCACGGGCTGCAGGCGACCCTGGCCCGCGACTGAGCGTGGCCCACATCACCCGGCAGCAGGAGCTGGTTCACCTGAGGGTGAGCCGGGGCGAGCGGCGGGCGCTCCTCCAGATCGTCGAACGCCTGGAGCCGCTGGTGGAGGATTCCCAATGGGCCCGACCTCGGGCCTACCAGAACCAGGATGACGAGCTGGAGTTTCAGCGGCTGGTCGGTACCGACTTGGCCGACTCCCGGGCTGCGGACCTAACCCAGGTGAGAGATGCCCTGGAGTCGGATCAGCGGATCCTGCTTTCCTCTGACAGCGCCATGGCCTGGCTGCGGGCGCTCAACCTGCTGCGACTGGCGCTGGCGGAACGATTGGGGATCACCAGCGATGGCTGGGAGGACGGGTTCAGCCTCCAGGAGCATCGCCGGCCACCGTTGGCCACCCTTCACCTGCTGAGTTGGGTTCAGGAAGGTCTGATGGAGGCGCTAGAGGACTGACACCGGCCGCGGGTACGGTTCAGCTCGCATCGCTCGACCAGATCCCAGCCATCCAGCGCTCCAGCTCATCAGGCGCCGATGGCAGGCCCTGACTGAGCAGGCGGTAACCGTCCTCGGTCACCACGACGTCATCCTCGATCCTGACGCCGATCCCCCGAAGCTCCTCCGGGACGGTCAGATCGTGGGGTTGGAAGTAGAGCCCGGGTTCCACCGTGAGCACCATCCCCACCTCCAGCACTCCTTGGCGGTAGGTCTCCTCCCGAGCGCGGGCGCAATCGTGGACGTCCAGTCCCAGCATGTGGCTGACCGAATGCAGGGTGTAGCGCTGATGGAGCTGTTGGTCCTGCTCCAGCGACTCCTCGGCACTCACCGGCAGCAGACCCATCGCCTCCAATCCCTGGGCCAGTACCCGCATCGCTGCTCGATTGGGAGCCAGGAACTCGTTGCCCGGCTTGACCGCGGCGAAGGCAGCCCGCTGCGCGTCGTATACCAGCTGGTAGATCCGCCGTTGCACATCAGTGAAGCGTCCGTTGATGGGCATGGTGCGGGTGACATCGGCGGTGTAATAGCGGTTGGTCTCAACCCCGGCGTCCAGTAGCAGCAGCTCACCCCGGTGAATTTCACCGTCGTTGCGGGACCAGTGCAGGATGGTGGCGTGGCTGCCGGCGGCCGCGATGGTCGAGTAGCCGGTGTCGTTCCCGGCGGCCCGCGCCCTGGCGAAGAAGGCCACTTCGAGGTCACGCTCGGTGTGGGAGCGAGGCAGGGCACGCACCACGTCCTCAAACCCCTGCCGGGTCAGGTCGCAGGCCTCCTCGAGCAGCTCCACCTCGAGCGCGTCCTTGACCAGGCGCATCTCGGACAACTGGCTGGCCAGCTCTTGGTCCGGGCCGGCGAGGTCCGCGGCCATCAGGTCGACCTTGGGGTCGACGCCGCGCAGGACCACGCCCCGATCAAAGGCCGAGAGGGCCTGGGGCAGCTCGGCCAGGCCGGTCGCTTCCAGGCCCAGCCGCCGCCGGGTGACCTCTAGCCCCCGACCCGGACCCACCCAGAAAACGCCTTTCACGCGGTCGGTGAAGAAGTCGCTGTTGCTGAAGTCCGTGTCCGGCTCGGTGAAGATCTGGGCCTGGTGGCTGCCGCCTTCGAGCGGCTTCATCACGAGGACCTCATCGGGCTCCCCCTCGCCGACCAGATAGAGGTAGTCGGTACCCGGCCGAAAGAGATAGGTGGTGTCGTTGGCCCGCACCTTCTCCACCCCGGCCGGCACTACGATCAGCATTCCGGGAAAGCGGCGTGACAGGGCCTCGCGGCGCGCTTGATATCTCTCTACGCCAATGATCGGGGCCGTCGCGGCCGTGCTCGACGTCTCCCAGCCTCTGGTCATGAATTCCAGCAGCGCAGGCGGGGGCTGCTGGTCGTGGGCGGCTTTCTTTCGGCTCTCGGCCTCGGGGCCGTCCGGACCCGTGGTCGGACTCTCTGACTCTCCCTTCACCGGCCGATCTTAGCCGACCATTCTCCGCCGACTCGGGTGGTGGGTCCCTTCCTCTCTCGAGTCAAGGCAGGCGGCGGCGGGTTGTCGTTACCTTGTCTCTGTGCGACCCGTCGAGCGGTTCAGCGTGGAGCGGGCCGTCGCCCCGGCCGGTCCCCTGGCTCCGGGTTCGATGCCCCGAGTGGCGTATTTCTCGCCCGAGTTCGGAGTGACCGAGGAGATCCCTCAGTACTCCGGGGGCCTGGGGGTGCTGGCCGGGGACTACCTGCGGGTCTGCGCCGATGAGGGCTGGCCGCTGGTCGGGGTCGGCCTCTTCTACCGCCAGGGCTACTTTCACCAGCATCTTGACCGGAGCGGCTGGCAACAGGAGAGCTACCAGGAGCTGGAGCCGGATCACTTCGGTCTGGTCCAGGTGTCCGAGCAGGTGGTCGAGATCGAGCTCGGGGAGCAGACGCTGCGAGCTCAGGTCTGGCGGCAACAGGTAGGTAGGGTCCCGCTCTATTTGCTGGACACGGCCGGGGTCGGCAACCCCGACGACCTGGCCAAGATCACCGATCGGCTCTACGGGGGTGACACCGAGCACCGGCTCCGCCAGGAGATCCTGCTCGGCATGGGCGGGGTTCGCGCCCTGGAGCTAGCCCAGGATAGGCCGCTGCTGTTCCACAGCAACGAGGGCCACGCCGGATTTCTGGTCCTGGAGCGGATCCGCAAGCTGGTCGAGACCGAGGCTCTGGACTTCCCTGAGGCGGTCCAGGCCGCCCGGGCCGCGACCATCTTCACCACCCATACCCCGGTTCCCGCCGGGATCGACCACTTCCCCCGAGAGCTGATGGCAAGGTACTTCCGAAAGTGGTGCGAGGCGGTGGACGTGCCCCTGGACACCCTGATGGCGCTGGGCCACTTTCCCGGGCAATTCCCGGACGACCCCTTCAACATGGCCGTGATGGGGCTGCGGCTCTCGGGCCAGGCCAACGCTGTTTCCCAGCTCCACCGCCGCGTCAGTCAGCGCATGTTCGCCGCGCTCTGGCCTGACCTACTTCCCGAGGAGGTCCCGATTCGGGCCGTCACCAACGGGGTCCACGCCAAGCATTGGGTATCGAAGGAGATGCGCCAGCTCTTAGAGAGGTATCTCGGACCTCGCTGGGACGTCCACGCTGATGCCGACTGGAGCCAGCTCAGGGCGACCTCCGACCTGGAGCTTTGGGAGGCGCGGCAGGTGGGCCGACTTCGACTCATCGACGGTGTCAGGGGCCTCTTGGAGCACGCTGAGAGAGAGCGGGGGTTTGATGGTGCCGAGCTGGAGTGGACCCGACAGGTGCTTGATCCCGGCGCCCTGACCATCGGCTTCGCCAGGAGGGTGGCCGAGTACAAGCGAGCCCTCCTTCTCTTCTCCCAGCCGGAGCGGCTGGCCCGCCTGCTGCTCAATCCCCTCCGCCCGGTCCAGCTGGTCATCGCCGGCAAGGCCCATCCCGCCGATCAGCCCGGGAAGGAGATCATTCAGGCGCTTTCCCAGGCCACCCATAGCCCCGAGCTGCGATCCTCGGTCGTTTTCCTGGAGGACTACGACATGGGGGTGGCGCGGATGCTCTACCAGGGCTCCGACCTATGGCTCAACACCCCCCGGCGCCCGATGGAGGCCTGCGGCACCAGCGGCCAGAAGGCACTCCTCAGCGGAGCCCTCAACTGCTCGATCCTCGACGGCTGGTGGGACGAGGCCTATGACGGCGAGGCCGGTTTCGCCATCCCCTCCTTCGAGGAGGTGGAGGACCATGTCCAGCGGGACAAGCTCGAGGCCGACGCTCTCTTCGAGATCCTGGAAAAGGAAGTCGTGCCCGCCTTCTTTGGACGGGAGGCAGGGGCCCCGCCCCGCCGCTGGTTGGCCAAGGTCAGGCGCTCCCTGGAGACGCTGGGACCGTTCGTACTTGGGTCCCGGATGGTGGCCGACTATGTGCGCAACATGTACCAGCCGGCGGTGGACGCTGCGGTGTTCACCCCTCAGGACCGCCACGGCGTCGCTCGGGAACGCGCGGTCTGGTGGGAGCGGATTCGGCGCGACTTCCGACAGGCCTCGGTCTCGGCCAGGCTGCTCTCCCAGGATGTCCCGGGGGAGCCCCGGGCGGAGGGGGAGGAGAAGGTGGTCGAGGCGCTGGTGGATTTGGGGCCCTTGCCTCCCGACGATGTCCAGGTGGAATTGCTCCATGGTCCAATCGGTGGGGATGGACAGCTGATCGCGCCTACCGTGGCGCCCATGGTGGAGGACGAGCCTCATTCCAATGGCAACCACCGGTACCTGGGCAGCCTGGTGCTGGCCACCGCCGGCGAGTATGGATTCACCGTCAGGCTGCTACCCCGACCGCCCAGCAGCGACCCCTTGCCAGTGGAAACTCCGGTGCGCTGGGCCGAGCCCGCTCGCCTGCCCCGGTGAACAGCACACTTTCGGGCTCGTCTCGACGTCCTCGGGCCGGGCCTGGCTGGAGGCTCGGGCGGCGTCGGCCGTGAGTAGCGAGCGAGCGGCTTTGGAGTCCGTCGGCCCGGGCGAGGAACAGGTCGAGCTCTATGTCCGCACCTACCGGTCGGTACTGCGATCCTCGGGAGAGATCAGGCTCCAGGTGCTGGAGCGCGCCCACCTGGAGATGGAATCCTCGCTGCATCCATTGGGGGGACAGGAGCGCCTGGACAGCGGCGCACTGCTGTACGCACTGCATCGCCTGCCACCTGTGGTTCTCGAGCTGGGGCATGTCTGCCTGGGCCAATCTCCAGATCAGCTGCTGCACTGGCGGGGATCGCGACCGGACGACTGGCTGCCCGTGGTGGCTGCCGGACGGCGCCGGCGCTGGTGGTGGAACCAGACGCTGAGGACTCTGGCGGTGGCCTTGGCCAGCAGCTCTGATCTGGACGACTTGGTGCCAACGCTGGTGGCGGTCCAGATCGAGTGGAACAAGGCACACGCCCTTCTTCAAGGAGAGCCCGAACTTGACCCGAACGATCTGGAGGCCCACGCTCCGGCTCGGCTGGGCATCTCAGATGACGACTGGGATCGGTTGGCGTCTCTCTTCGGGCCCCGGCTTGGAGAGTTCCTCGGCGAGGTGGCCAGACGAGAGCTGGATCTCGGCATCCAGCTTCTGGGTGGCTCTCAGGTCGGCTACGCCCGGGCGGCCCGCGAGTGGTGGCGTCCGGTGGGGGATGTCCTCCGCCAGGAGCAGCTCCTCGACCGCCCGCTCTACTTCGTCAGCAGCAACGCTCACTGCCTGGTCAATCTGCTCTCCGGAGTGGCCCGCCAGCGGGCGTCCCAAGTGGCGGAGTGGGTGGCGGAATCAGGAGACCAGGAGTTGCGCCAGATCGCCACCGAACTGGCCGCACCAGGCTCGCGCCACTCTGCCGAGAACTTCCTTTACTACGCTGCCCGGCGCTGGTTCGAGGCTCACCCCGAGGAGCGAGAGCAGCGGGCGCGAGAAGAGCGCGACGAGGGAATATTCCACATCCCCTCCCAGTCGGGAACCGACGTGGCGGCCCAGTTGATCGTGCTGGACCGGCTGCAGCCCTCCCGACTCGACCCGCGTCTGCAAGCGTCGGCTCAGGTTGGCGAAGCACTGGCGGAGTCGCCACATGTCATCCTCAACATCCAGTACCCGCTAGGACTGGGTGCGTACCACATTCTGCGCCAGGTCATGGAGGCAACCGAGCACCTCGACGGGGTCTACATTCTGGGCAAGGCCGCGACCCTGAATGCGGACATCGGCGACGTCATGGTTTCCGACGTAGTCCACGACGAGCAGAGTGGAAACACCTACTGGCTCAACAACTGTTTCTCTTTCACACGGGTATCCCCGTTCGTGAGCTCACGCTCGGTGCTGGACCGCCAGCGGGCGGTCTCGGTTCGCTCAACTTTCCTGCAAAATCGTGGTTATCTTGAGCGTTACTACCGAGATGCATACACGGTCGTGGAGATGGAGGTAGGGCCGTATCTAGGAGCGGTGTTTGAGGCCGGCGACAGCTCGCGCTACCCTGATCGGGAGCAGGTAGACTTGACCCGTCCGGCGATCGAAGTGGGGGTCATCCACTATGCATCCGATACGCCCTATACGCAGGCCCGCACACTTGGTGCGCGGGGTCTGCAGTTCGAGGGCATGGAGGCGACCTATGCGGGGGCGCTGGCGATTGCAGCCAGGATTCTGGAGCGCTGCCGCGACCAGCGCAGCGCTATGGGTGCGTAGGTGACGCCCGGACCCGCGCGGCTATGGCGGGAGCGCTGTCAGGCTTGCACCGGCGAGACGCCGACTCTCAGTGCGGCGGACGCGCTGACCCTCAAGTCCGAGCTGGACGCCGAGTGGAGCGTTGAGGGCGACCGACTGCGCCGACGCTACCCGTTCGCGAATTTCGCCTCCGCTTTCGCACTGGCCACGCGCGCCGCGCTCTTGGCGGAGCGGGAGGGCCATCACCCCGATCTCCGGGTGGGCTGGGGCTACCTGGAGGTCGAGCTGACCACCCACGCCGCTGGCGGTCTGACTCGCAACGACTTCATCATGGCTGCCAAGCTCGACCAAGCCGTACGCCACCCGCACGGCGGTTATTCCCTGCCGATTAGTCCCTCTGCGCCTTAACCCAGCCGATTAGGACACGACCGAGGCACTCGCCCTCAGTCGTCTTGCTCGTCTTCCCCATGGCGTCGGTGTCGGAGCGCCCGGCGCTGGTGCCGAAGGTCGCGCATCTGTTGCCGCAGGAGGTGGAGGTCCCCGAGCTCACTTCTAAGATCGGACTGCCCCGACGCAGCTTTTTTGGGTGACTTGGTCACCACGCTTATCTCTCCCATCAGTGCCAGGGCGGTGACACGGATGACCGGGGAGCCCGGAAGCGGGCGCGCGGAACTGATCCGCAGAGTCTTCGCACCCATGATGGCGATCCCGTCCACGTCGACGTCAATGCCCTCCGGAACAATCACCCGCACCGCACCCATCACCGCCACTGCGCGGATATGGCTGTAGCTTCCTGCTACCTCGGCCTGGCGCAGATCGAGGACGCACTCGCCTATCACGGCTAAGGCGTGCGACTTGGGCTGGAGCACCCAACGCCCCTTGCGCACAGCTGAGGACATGATGCCGACGAACCAGGAAGTAGCGCGACGAGGCGCGACTGTGAGCGGCGCGGGCCCGTGCTGTCCAAGGTCTGACTCGAGGCGCTGGATCTCCGCGGTTGTCCGAGCGGAAAGCGCCAACTCCAATCGGTCCGAGAATTCCGCCAGCCCCAGCCGCCCGTCTGCGCAGGCGGCGCTGAGGCGCTCGACCAACTGGTCGCGCTCGCGGTCCGTGGCCAGGACAACACTGGCCGACCCGGGCGGGGGCACGGCTCCCGGAGGCTGATCCAGCACGTTCGCAGTCTATACCGGGATCCTTGCAGCCCCGAGCGCGGGGGCTGATGAATTTGCGGGGCAGTCTACGCCGCCTGACGGCCTCAGGTTGAGCCCGCAAGCAGTACTAGCGAAACGCGAGGTATGCTCGCATCGTGAGTAGAAGGTCGGGGCTGTGGGCGGCGGGAACGCTGCTGGGGCTGACGCTCGGAGCCGTGATGAACCCATCGCCGATGGCGGCGGTGAGCGCCCGCACCTTGCCTGGCCTAGCCAATGTCGCCAGCGCTGGGTCGCTGCAGTTGCTGATGGACAAGTACATGGGCCCCCCTTTCATCAGCGCGACTGGGGACGAGTACCAGAACCAATCGACGGGCAGCCTCGGTCTCGCCCAGGAGATCGTGGCTGGGGAGATCACACCGAACGTTTTCATTCCCATCGGATCGGCCCCGATCGCCCTGTTGGAGCCCAAGTTCACCACTTGGGCGGTCCAGTTCGCCGCTAGCCCCTTGGTCGTGGCCTACTATCCGAAGGGCCCCCATGCCTCGGAGCTGAAGAAGATCTCCCAGGGCAAGCTGCCGATGAAGGACCTGTTCACGGTGATGGCCAGTCCAGGCTTCAGGCTCGGTCGCACCGATCCTGCGCTTGATCCCCAGGGCCAGGGCTTCATCGAGATGGTCCATCTGGCCGAGAAGTACCTCGGAGTCAGCGCGGCCACCGCCAGTGCTGACCTGGCGGGCTCGAACGGCAGCTCACAGATCTTCTCGGAAACCGCGCTTGAGCCCACCCTTCAGGCGGGCGAGCTGGACGCCGCCAGCGCCTATCTGCCCCAGGCTGTCCAGCTCGGCCTTCCCTACGTCTCGCTTCCCGACACCATCAACTTCGGAGATCCCAAGGACAGCTCGATCTACGACATCGCGTCGCTGACGCTCTCGACCGGCCAGGTGGTTCACGGCTCCCTCCTTGACCTCGAGGCATCGGTGCTGAAGGTCGGCGGCGACTCCGCCGCGGGCACGGCCTTTGTGAAGTTTCTGCTCGGATCAAAGGCTCGCCACATCCTGACCAGGGAGGGCTACACCCTTCTGCCACCCGCGGTCCTGGGTCAGAAGTCGGCGGCGCCAGCGTCAATAAGGGCCCTAATCCCGAAGAGTTGATCGTCCCACCCGTTTCGGCGGCGACGCGGGGCTCGGGGGTCAAGGTCAGCACCGGTGCCGCTCTCGTGGGCGCACTGGTCATCTGGGTGGCGCTGCTGGGCCCACTGATCGCCCTTCTAGCCCACCTGACCCCGGCCGCGGTAGTCAACTCGCTCCGTCAGCCGGGCGCCTTCTCACCGCTGATCATTTCGGTGGCGGCCTCGCTGGTGGCGCTGACCGTGATTCTGCTGCTGGGCACTCCGCTGGCCTACCTTCTGGCCCGGGGCAGGCTGCCCTTTCCCCGGCTCTGGGAGATCGGGGTGATCCTGCCGTTGCTCACCCCGCCGCTGGTGATCGGCCTGCTCCTGATCTTCATGGTCGGGCCTGCCACACCGATCGGGGCCTTCCTCAGCCACCTTGACCTCACCGCGTCGGACACCTTCTTTGCCCTGGTGATAGCCGAGATCTACGAGTCGGTGCCCTATTACATCCTCGGCGCTGCCGCGGCCTTCGCAAGCGTCGATCCCGAGCTGGAGGAGGCGGCGGCGCTCCTGGGAGATCCTCGAGCGCGTACCTGGCGGCGGATCACGTTGCCACTTGCTGCCCCAGGCATGGCCATGGCGTTGGCGGTGACATGGGCCCGGGCGATGGGGGCCTTCGGCGCCGTCCTGATCATCGCCTACCACCCCTTCGGGCTACCCATGCAGATCTGGACGACACTCCAGGAGACCGGTCTCAGCTCGGCTCTGCCCTTCGCTCTGGTGCTGCTGGTGGTTGCCCTGCCCCTGCCGATACTCGCTTATTTGTGGAGTAGCCGTGCTCGCCGCCGACTTTGAGGTAAGGCGCCGCCACTTCACAGTGCGGCTGGATCTCCACGTCGGGCCAGGGGAGAGAGTGGCCGTCCTGGGCCCATCCGGTGCTGGCAAGACCACCTGCTTGGAGGCGCTGGCCGGGCTGCTGCCGCTCAGCGCTGGTGAGATTCACCTGAACCAGCGCTGCCTCAGCTCGTCCGCCAGTCCCGGCCAGAACGTGCGGCCAGGCCGGCGCGGAGTGGGTCTGCTCCGCCAGAACCCCGGTCTCTTCCCTCACCTCACCGTGCTCGAGAACATCAGCTACCCACCGGGGGTGACGGCGGCCGCTGCCACCTCGGCTGCCCAGCGCATGGGGTTGGGAGAGCTTCTCCGGGCCCGACCCAAAGGCTTATCCGGGGGCGAGGCGCAGCGAGTCGCCCTCTGCCGCACGCTCCAGGCCGGGGTGCAGGTGCTCTGCCTTGACGAGCCGTTCAGCTCCTTGGACCGCTCCCTCGGGCTGGAGATGCTGGAACTGGTGCACAACGAGGTGGAGGGGAATGGCACCGGGGCGGTGCTGGTCACCCACCAACTGTCGGAGGCCCAGGCCTTCGCCGATCGGGTGGCGGTGCTGGACCGAGGCTCACTCCTGCAGGTGGCGGAGCCACGCGAGCTGGTGCTGCAACCCAAGACGGCGGTGGTGGCCGGGCTGGTTGGGTACCGCGGCTGGCTTCGCCGCGGCGACCAGGTGATGGCCATCCATCCCGACCGGGTGCGTCCCGTCGGCTGGTCGAATGCCGCGGGGCTGCTCGATGGCAGAGTGGTGGGCATGAGGCCCGACGGAGCCCGGATCGACGTCGAATTAGAGTCGGTTGGTGACTGGGTCGGGCGCTTTCACTGCTTCTTCGACGAGCCTCCCCAGTCAGCAGCGCGAGTGTCGTTCGAGGCTCCCGCGGCCCCGGTGTTCACTGGAGAGGGTGCGGCGCTTGTCTGAGACACGCTCGGAAAGACGAATGCCCTCGGCGAGCGCTGCGGAAGCCGGCCGACGCCTGCGCCTGGCCCGCCTCGCCGCCGGACTCTCACAGAGGCGGCTGGCCGATACGTGCGGCGTGAGCCGCCAAGCCGTGGCGGGAGCCGAAGCCGGGACCTGGTCGCCCTCGCTCACGGTGGCGCTGGCACTGGCTCGGGCGCTCGACACAACGGTTGAGCAGCTGTTCGCGCCGGCGACCAGGGCTCAGGAGGTAGCGGCGACTTCGCTGCTCCCCATGGGAGCGGCGGTTCGTGCTCGCGTGGTCAGAGTCTGGGACCACTGGGTTGGCCTGCCCTTGGTCGGGGACCACGCGGCGGAGGCCGGATTCAGTACCGCCACCGGTCGTATCGGCACAGCCGGCTCGACGTCGGAGTTGTGGGGTACCGGGCGCTCCCTGCTGGTTGCCGGCTGCGACCCCGCGCTTCCCCTTCTGGGTGGACCCGTCGCAGGGATTGGTGAGGGGTGGAACCTCGACTGGTGGCCCTGCGGCAGCGGCGAGGCCTCCCGATTGTTGCGGGATCGGCTGGTCCATGCCGCCGCTGTCCACTATCCGACCGCCGACCGCGACCAGCACCTGCGCAATCCCGCCTTGGCCTCGATTGGCTTTGCGAGGTGGAGAGAGGGCCTGCTGCTGGGGCCGGACCGGAACCCCGAGGTCAATTCGTTGGCCGATGCTGCCCACCAGAGGTTGCGCTGGGTGAACCGCGAGCTTGGGGCCCAGGCCCGCGCCCTGCTCGACCTCGAGCTGGCGGCGCTGGGGATAAGCGGCCCCGAGCTCCCGGGATATGCCAGTGAGGCGGGTGGACATCTTCAGGTGGCCAGCGCGGTGTCCTCTGGCCTAGCCGACGTGGGGATCGCCACCGAGCCCGCCGCCCTCACCTACGGGCTCCGGTTCGTAGCCCTATCTAAGGAGGAGTGTGTGATTCAGGTGGCCCGCGACCGGCTCGAGTCGCCCGAGGTCCGCCTCCTCTTGTCGGTCCTTGGCGGTCCCCAGCTGCGCCGGGAGCTCACTGCCCTGCCCGGCTACGATCCTGCCATCCTGGGCGAAGATCTCTAGAGCCGAGTCGAGACCAGCCCCCGGTCAATCGGCGACCGTCAAGAATCCGCGGGTGTTGTCCGGTCTCTCACCCTAGGCAGGGAAGGCCCCCCGGCACGCTGCCGAGGGGCTGGGAGGGCTAGGAGTTGGTGTCGACGTCGCCCGTACGGACTAGTAGCCGTAGCCTCCCGATCCTGAGCTGGGGGACGCCTTGCTCGACCCCTTCTTCACCAGGCTCCCCGAAGCGGACACCGCGTACCAAGTGCCCCCAAAGCTCTTCAGGCCCTCGCCGGTGGCCTGACCCGGGGCCGTATCGCCGACGTATGTGTAGAGCGGACGCCCGTGATAGGTGAGGACATGGGTACCGGGGCTCCCTTTCTCGCTTCCGATCAGAGCGGCTCGCACCCCGCCGCGGGTCAGGTGATTCTGGCCGCTCTTTGAGCCAATCTGAGACCAATAGTTGGTGCAGCCGTTGGCCATCGTGCAGGTGATTTTGCCCTTGGTCTCAGAGGTCAGGACATACAGCGTGTGACCTGCTCCGTCGACCAGTACGGTGCCTAAACCGGCTACCGACGCGGTCTTGATGGTGACTTTGGCCGCGGTGGTTACCGCTGCTGTCATGGCCACGGCCGAGCTCGTGCCCGATGTAAAGGCCATGCCTCCGTAACCCGCTGCCGCCAGACCCGCAATCAGGGTCAGAACGGTGCTGGCTGATCGCCAGGGGTGTGCGAGGTCGAAATGTCCACCAAGTAAGTTCACAGGTTTTACTCCTAACTCGGCGGAATCTGACTGACGTGGCGCCCTCTGGGTCCCGATGCACATGAGTACCTGATCAGGGGGACGCTGAGTTGCGACCGGCACCCTCGGCGGACGCCGTGGGTGTAGGGAAAGATCTTGGCCCAGGTCAGCCCCGCGACCGGGCTGATTCTCATTTGATCCACATGAGGGATACGACGCAGAGCACGGGAATGTTCACGTCTCAGCCAAACTGTCGGTCGGGCCGGTTCACTGGGGAGGTGGGGCCTTCGATCGGCCGAATGCCCCCTCATCCGGGGACTTCGGCTGATACCGGCGGCGTCAGTTAAAAAGTGCCGACCGCGGTCAAACCCTGGTTGTGTTCCCTTCTTCTCGGACTCGGGGGAGGTCGTACGCGGTCGCATGCTTGGGTTGATACAGACTCAGCTCGCCGGCGCCCGGGACCCGAAGCCGGGTGATCAGACCGAAGCCCTGATCCTCTACTGGAGTGGTGAACTCCACTCTCTTTGCCTTCAGGGCGGCAACGGTTGCCTCGACGTCACTGCACATGAGGAACAACTCATGTCGGCCATGGTGTCGGTCACGATTGCCGTCGCTGTCCTCGCTCTCTGGGTGGATGCCGAGTTCGGCCGGTGGAAGCTTGAAGATGAGCCAGCCGTCATGAATGTCAACGTTGGGGAACTCGAGCACGTCCCGAAAGAACGCTCGCGCTAGCTCGGCGTCCTCCGCGTAGATGATGGTGTGAGCGCCGTTGATCATCACCACACCGTATCACTGCGCCGCCGCGGGTTTGAGTCGTGTCAGGTGGGGGTTTTACAGAAAACGCGGGCGCCTAGGAATTGCCTTTGCTGTTGTGGCCGTGCTGGAGCCGGAACGTGATCTCGACCTCCGCGCTGGCGGAAAGCTGACCCGGCTCAAGCTCGGGGGCAGCCGCAGCTCGCATTCGCGTCATGGCGAAGTTGCGAGGGCGAGAAGTCGGACTACTCGTCAGCCTGATCTCCACCACCTCGGCCACCGAGAGCCGCAGCGCTTCGGCCACAGCTTGAGCCCGGTCCTGAGCATCAAGAGTTGCGCGTCGCAGTGCCTCCAGGTGCGCCGGATGCCCGCTGCTGAGGTACCAATTCAGGCCGCCAACCGAGGCGCCCACCTCCTTCACGGCTCGAGCGAGCAGGACCTCGAGCGGTCCCTCTGATTCGAGTCTCACCGACATCCCGGCCTGGGCTCGATAGCCGACCGTCTTCCGTTCCGCCGAGGTGACCTCATGGAGATCTATCCCGGTCGTGTGCCGGCGGTGACTCGCAACCTGCAAGGGATCCAGAAGTTTGGCCAACTTCTGCGAGCGGCTGCTGACGTGCTGGAATGCCTTCTGCCGATCAGGATCTTCAGAGGCCAGTACCAGGTGCACTTCTACCCGGTCAGGGTCTGCGTCGACCGAACCCACCCCGGTCACCGTGATCGTCGGCTGCCGATCACCGGAGCCATCAGGCATCCTCAAGCGCCCGCGGTCGCGCAGGTGGCCGCGGTGACACGGCGCAATCCTGCCACGTCCTAGGGTCGCCAGACCGTCTGGATGTTGGTGAACTCGCGGATTCCGAAGGCATGTAATTCGCGCCCGAATCCGCTTCGCTTCACTCCGCCGAAGGGGACGCGGGCGTCTGAGTGGGTCATTCCGTTGACGAACACACCCCCTGTGTCGAGCTCAGCCGCGAGCCTGGCCCCGTGGTCCACATCACTGGTCCAGATATTGCCGCCGAGTCCATAGCGACTGTGATTGGCTAGACGCAGGCCCTCTTCCTCGGTGCTGAATCTCGTGAAAGCGGCCACTGGGCCAAAGGTCTCCTCGTCGAAAACGGGCATCCCCGGCGCAGCTCCCAGTACCACCGTGGCCGGGTAAAAGAACCCAATCCCATGACGCAACTCTCCGCCTGACGCGAGCCGGGCCCCAAGGGCTAGCGAGCCCTGGACCTGCTGGTGCAACTTCTGGCGCAGGTCCTGCCGCGCCAGGGGTCCCAAGCGGGTGGCTGGGTCGAGCGGGTCGCCGACCTGGAGTTGGGCGGCGAGGCTCACGAACCGCTCCTCGTACTCCTCGGCGATCGAGTCGGCCACTAGGAAACGCTTGGCCGCGATGCAGGTCTGGCCGGCATTCTGGAAGCGGGCCCTAACCCCAACCTCGGCCGCCTGCTCGAGGTCGGCGTCCTCCAATACCAGGAAGAAGTCGGAGCCGCCCAGCTCCATGACCGCCTTCTTGATCTCTCTTCCAGCGATCTCGGCCACCTTGCTGCCGGCCACGTCGCTGCCAGTCAGCGTGACCCCACGCACCCTGGCGTCGGCGATCAATGCCGGGACCGGCTCGGTGCCGATTATCAGAGCACCGAGGCAACCCTCGGGGAACCCTGCCTCTCGAACCAACTGCTCCAGCACCAGTGCGGTGCCGAAGCAATTCGGAGCGTGCTTGAGTACGACGGCGTTTCCCGCCATCAGAGCGGGAGCGGCGAAGCGCAGAACCTGCCAGAGGGGGTAGTTCCAGGGCATGATCGCCAGAATCACCCCGAGCGGACGGAAGGCGACGAAGCTCCGCGGCGAATCGGAAGGGGTGGGCTCGTCGGCCAGGAAGGCACCCGCCTGGTGGGCGAAGTACTCGCAGGAGACGGCGCACTTGTCGACCTCGGCCTGGGCCTCGGCGAGGGGCTTGCCCATCTCAGATGTCACCAGCAGAGCCAGCGCTTCGCGCTCGCTGCGCAGTCCGTGGGCCAGAGCCAGCATCCGCTCCGACCGCCACGCCACCGGCTGGCGGCGGTTTATCTGGAACGCGCGCTCGGCGCGCTCCAAGGCTGACTCCACCTGTCTCTCAGTCATGACCGGACGCTCGGCAATGACCCGCTCCGATGCCGGATTTACCGATTGGAAGACTGCGGTCGCGCTCTCACTGACCACCATCACCATTTCCCTCCGCTGCCGATCGGGCTCCGCCCGGGGTCGGCGTGAACGTCACAACTGAGTTTGACACCACTCGGCCGAGCTCGCCGCGTTCCGCCAGGACCTCCAGATGGGCGGCAGACTCGGCGACCGCCAGCATTTGGTTGAAGGTGTCGAGGTCGTCGAATCTCCGTCCCCTCCGGGTCCAGGGCAGGGCTCTGGCCACATCGCTGGCGGTCCGTGCTCCGGCGACGATCGCCTCTTCACAGAGGAGCAGTCGGCGGCGGTGGTGTTCCAAGAGCTCATCGACCCGCCCAGCGAGATCCTGGAACGCGGGGCCATGAGCGGGTAGGACGAGCTTGGCAGGCAGCTCGCGAACTCGCTCCAGCGAGCGAAGGAAGTTGAGCAGCGGCAGGCTGCCGTCGGGCACCTCAACCCCTATCGAGGGGGTGATGTGGGGCAGGACGTGGTCGCCTGCGAAGAGGATGTGGGCGGAGCTGTCCCAGAGGCAAAGATGGCCCCGGGTATGCCCCGGCGTGGGAACCACCTCCAGTTCGCGGCCGGCCACCCGGAGCTCACCCCCCGAGATGAAGAGGTCCGGGAGAGGCGCGAGCCAGACCCGCTGGGACAGGCTGGAGGCCTCGGTGTCCATGGCATCAGCCACCGAATCGGCCCCGTGACGGCGCAGCAGCGCTCTGGTTCGAGACCGGGCCAGACCGGGGTCGGTTGCCAGCAGAACGGCGCTCTCGCGGTCGTCCAGCCCCAGGGTGACCAGGGCCCGGCCACCATCTCTGATTCGTCCCGCGGCTCCGAGGTGATCGCCGTGGACGTGGGTTGCGAACACCAGACGGACCGACCCGATCCCGCTCCCGAGTCGAGCCAGGGCCTGGGTCAGGACCTCCCAGCTCTGGGAGTTGTCCCAGCCGCAGTCGATGAGAAGGTCACCTGCTTCGCTCTGGAGTAGATAGGCGTTGACCGCCTTGAGCCCGTCGCCCGGCAGCGGCAGGGGGATCCGGAAGATGCTGTCGCCGACCTCCTCGGGACCCCCCTCTGCCCAAGCTGACCCGGTGGCTGGGGCTGGGCTCAAGCGCCGGGCTTGGCGCCCGGCGTCGGGGTGTCGGCCGCGACCTCCGAGCTGGCGCTGATGGCGCTGCTGACCGCCGCCAGGTCGAAGGCCCGGTGGGATCGGATCTGGAGCTGGCAGGTGAGCAAGCCATCACCCTCGGTGCTGAGCCGGATCGGGCGCAACGACACGCTCTCCCCGGGGCCGAGCTGCAGCGAAGCGGTCAGCTCCTGGTGGAGCCGGCTGAGCTGGACGGTCGGCGGCAGGGTCAGCTCAATGTCAAGCTGAATCGGTACATGGGTGACGGTCAGCGCGGACGCCAGCACCGCGGCGTTGGGCAGCCGCACCTGTCGCCCACCCACGTCCAAGGTGGTGTAGACCACTCCCAGCTGGGTGATCACCCCCGAGTAATCGACGCCGCCGAAGAGATAGGTGCGCAGGTGCACCCAACTGCCAACGGTGAAGGGACGGGCCAGGACCAGCACGATCCCGGCGAAGACACTGGCCATCGAGGTCTGGGCCGCCACACCCACGATCACCCCGAGGATCGCCCCCGCCGCCAGCAGGCCGGCCAGGTTGATGTCGAGGGCCGAGAGCACCCCCAGTCCCAGGATGACGTAGAGGCACCACATCACCACTGGGCGCCACCCCGCCAAGCTCGAGCCCCTCAACCGATGGAAGGCTCGGTCGACGAATGTGCGGATGGCGATGCCGCCCAGGACGACCGCCAGCAAGAGCACTCCTAGTTGGACCTCGGCGCGGTAGTGCTTGGGCGCCAGATCCAGGAGCTGCGGCCTGACCGCGAGGAGGGCCGCCAGCAGGAGCACGGCCACCAGCGCGGGGATCCAGGTACCGCGGTGCTCGGTGACAGACGTGGGGCGGGGGCCGATCACCTGCCCATGCTGCCAGACAGGGTGGAAGCCACGCAGCCGGTGAGTGGCGATAGGTGCTCGGCAGGACGCTGCCACCCACTCGGATGGACTGCCGGTATATTCGCGGTAGAGCTCATGGACGCACTGGTGCCGGTGGGGGGGCCCGAAGAGGACTTTGATCGCCTGGCAGCTGCGCTCCGGGCCGACTCTCGCGACCTTTCCACATTTCTCGAGGTGGTGGCCAGCAAGTTCGAGGCGGCCCTGCCGGGCCGGACCCATGTGGAGCGCTCGGGCGGGGGGCTGCTCCGCCGCAACCGCCAGGTCAGTCGGGTCAGCCTTGAGCTCGGGGATCTCCACTTCGAGCTGGCCCGATCGGGCGGCGCGGTGGCGGCCAAGTGCACCAAGGTGGTCCGGGGGATCGCGCTCAAGACCGAGCTCCTCAACCTCGATTCTTGGTTGCTGGAGCTGGCCAGAGCGCTTTCGACCCAGGCCAGCGCCAGCGCCCAGGATCGAGTCGCCCTCGAGCGACTTCTCGGCTGATGCGCTTTCTCAGACGTGGCGCTGGCACCAGCGAGACCCCCGAGCAGGCCTCACTGAGGCTGGAGCGGGCGGAGCGCAGCCGACAACTTGTGGAGGCTGGTGGCATCCCCTTGGAGGCGGAGGAGCGCATCCGCCGCCAGCAAGAGCAGGGTGGGGTTTGGACCTCAGACCTCTCGGTCGACGAGCTGGCGGCGCTCCGGGGCGTCGGCTACGAGCCGGTGGCGCAGGTCCTGGGCAGCTCGCTGTACCGGCTTGGCTGGATCAACACCGGCTGGAGTCAGGGCCGAGGGCTGGGTCTTGGCCTGGGGGGGATGTACGCCTACGGCGCCATGCAGCCCGAGGAGAACCAGGCGCTCACTCGCTCCCTGATCGAGGCCCGCTCCCGGGCAGTCCAGCGGCTGCTGATGGAGGCGCGGGGACTGAAGGCGGACGGGGTGGTCGGCGTCCGCCTCAAAGTCACCCACTGGGACTGGGCCCAGGGGATGTCGGAGTTCACCGTTCTCGGTACCGCGGTGCGTCGCAGCGGTGCCCAGCCGCCGGCCGAACCCTTCAGCTCTACCCTCACCGGCCAGGATCTCGCCAAGCTGCTGTCCACCGGCTACTTCCCCGTCCGCCTGGTGATGGGCGCCAGCGCCCAGCAGGCGCTGGCCTTCTTCGGGCGCGGCTTCGGTGGCTACAACGCCTGGACCAACAATGAAGTCGCCCCCTTCAGCCGAGCCATGCACCAAGCCCAGACCGCCGCGCGCCAGCGCCTGGGACTCGAGGCCGGACAGGCGGGGGCCAGCGGGGTGGTGGGGGTGAACTTCACTTCCAACGTGATCGAGTACGCAACCGGCTCCGAGGCTGTGCTGGGGCGGATCGTGGAGTGGGTGATTCTGGGGACCGCGGTCATGCCCCGGCCAACCAACGTCGTCGCTCCCAAGCCAACTCTGGTGGTGCCGCTGAGATCGAGGAGGACCGTCAATGTCGGATCAATCAACCCTTAAACCAGACATTCCCGAGGACGCCGTCCGGCGGCTGCGCGAGATGCGCGGCAGCGAAGGCCACAAGGGCCTCTTCACCAGTGACCTCTCGATCTCCGAATTCCTGCTGGTCAAGGAGGCAGGCTTCGACCCGGTGGGGCTGGTGATCGGGAGCTCGATCTATCACATCGGGGTCCAGATCGCCAACTATCGTCAGAACCAGGAGCTCCAGGTCCTGAGCCAGGCCATGTATCAAGCCCGCGAGCTGGCCATGAGCCGAATGGAGGAGGAGGCCGACGCTTTGGGGGCGGATGGCATCGTCGGGGTTCGGTTGGACATCAATCGCTATGAGTGGGGTCAAGGCCTGGCCGAGTTCATGGCGGTGGGGACCGCGGTGCGCAGTCAGACCGGGACCATGCGGACACCCCAGAACAAGCCCTTCACCTCGGACCTCTCGGGGCAGGACTTTTGGACCCTGCTTCAGGCCGGCTACGCGCCGCTGGCGCTGGTGATGGGCTCGTGCGTTTACCACGTCGCCCATCAGGGGCTGGGGCAATGGATGCGAAGCGTGGGCCAGAACCAGGAGATGCCCAACTTCACCCAGGCCCTCTATGACGCCCGCGAGCTCGCCATGGAGCGGATGCAGACCGAGGCCGAGGAGGTCTCGGCCGAGGGCATTGTGGGGGCCCAGATCCGGGAGAGCAACCACGGGTGGGGCAGCCACGTCATCGAGTTCTTCGCAGTCGGCACCGCGGTGAAACCCACCAAGGCGGATCACCGCATCGCTCCCCCGCAGATGGTGCTCTCGCTGGACCAGTGATTGGCGGGTCTGACTGACCGGCAGACGGCCCCACCGCTGGTCCTGCTCTACGACAATCTCTTTCTGGGGCACCGAGAACCAGGGCATCCGGAGTCGCCGGAGCGACTACTGGCAATCACCGCCAGCTTGCGGGGCGAGTCCCGGCTAACCCAGGTTCGCTGGGCGACGGCTCCGCTGGCCGACGAGGACGACATTCTGCTGGTGCACTCACCTCGCCATCTGGCCCGGATCCAAGCGTTGGCGGCCAGGGGCGGGGGTTGGATCGACGGTGACACCTACTGCCGGGGCGACAGCTACCAGGTCGCATTGGGCGCGGTCGGGGCCAGCCTGGCCGCGGTGGGGACCGCCATCAGCAGCTCGGCGTCGGCGGCCTTTGCCCTGGTACGCCCACCAGGACACCACGCAACTCCGGATCTGGCGATGGGTTTCTGTCTCTTCAACAACATGGCGATCGCGGTCCGGCACGCACAGAAACGCCACGGTGTCGAGCGATTGGCGGTGATCGACATCGATGTCCACCACGGCAACGGCACCCAGAATGTCTTCTACGATGACGGCGACGTCCTCTACTGCTCGTTGCACCAACGGCCTCTCTACCCGGGTTCGGGCGCTGCCGACGAGAGGGGAGCAGGGGCGGGCCTCGACGCCACCCTCAACCTGCCGCTGCCGCCGGGAACGGGGCCGACGACTTGGCTGGCAGCATTGAGCCAGCAGGTGATTCCGGCGCTGCGTCGGCACCGGCCTCAGCTGGTCCTGGTGAGTGCTGGCTTCGACGCCCTTACCGGCGACCCGCTGGCGCAGCTGCGGCTGACTCCTCAGACGTACGGCACCGCCACTCGCCTGATCCGTGAGGTGGCCGCGGAGGTTGGTGCCGGGCCCACGGTGTGGCTGCTGGAAGGCGGCTACGACCTGATCCAGATGCCCGAGGCGGTCCGTCGCTGCGCTCTGGAACTGGCGGCGATCGCCTCCGCCTCGGACGATTGAATCGCCCGGCTGGCTAGCATGGGCCCGATGCCCTATGCCGTCTCTCCCTTTCAGCTGGACTCCTTCGAGGAGCAGCCGCCGTACGCTCAAGATGACGGTGTGATCTACACCCGGGTGCTGGTCAGCAAGACCTTCTCGGGGGATCTTGAGGCTCAGAGCAAAGTGGAGATGCTCTCGGTGCGGGCCGAGCCGGGCGGTGCCGGTTATGTCGCCTCGGAACGGATCGTGGGAAGGCTCCACGGCAAGTCCGGCAGCTTCGCGCTACTGCACATCGGGACGATGCAGGGAACCACGCCGTGGGCGAGGTGGCCAATCGTTCCCGGGTCAGGGGGCGGAGAGCTCTCGGGAATCAGCGGCGAGGCCAGGATCGAGATCGACCGCGACGGCGCTCACACTCTCTACCTTGACTACGAGCTCAGCTAATTCCCGCCCCCAAGCCACGGTCCTCCAGGGCTGAAACGTCCCAGCCCACAACTCCGGAGGTGCTCAGGGGCCGGCTGACCGCGCAGCTGCTGGCCGGCCCTGGGGCCCGCGATCCCATCCAGATCGCCGAGCGCTTGATGGCCGTACAAGCTCAGGATCTGCGTGGCGCGATGCTGGCGGTGCGGGCCAGGAGCGCCGGGGTGACCTCGGCCGAGGTCGAGCGAGCGCTGACCGTCGATCGCTCCCTGGTGGTCACGTGGCTGAATCGCGGCACTCTGCATTTGGTGCGGTCCCAGGATTACCCCTGGCTACAACAACTGACCGCACCCGTTTTGGCCAGCGCCAGCAGCCGCTGGCTCCCCCAGCAGGGTGTCTCAGCCAGCCTGGCGGAGCGGGGGGTTGCGGTCATCACCAAGGCCTTGGCCAAGGAAGGTCCCTTGACCCGCCCCCAGCTCGGGGAGCGCCTGGCGGTGGCAGGGGTACTGGTCCAGGGGCGGGGGGCACTGGCGGTACTCTTCCTGGCTTCTCAACGCGGGTTGGTGGTGCGGGGCCCCATGGTCGGTGGGCAGCAGGCAATGGTGCTGGTACAGGACTGGCTGGCCAAGACCAAGCCGGGACCCAGAGACGGTGCCTTGGTGGAGCTGGCTCGACGCTATCTGGCCGGACACGGGCCGGCCAGCGACCGTGATCTGGCTCAGTGGTCGGGCCTATCCCTCGGTGAAGCCCGGACCGGCCTCTCGGGCCTAGGATCCGTTCTCCGGGAGCGCGACGACGGACTCCTGGAACTGGCGGACCAACCCGCCGCCGCCGCGATTCCCGGCCCCCGACTGCTGGGCCAGTATGAGCCCCTGCTTCTGGGCTGGAAGTCGCGCGCGCAGATCGAGGGCGCCCACAAGGTAGTGGTAACCGTCAACGGACGGTTCCGCCCCTTCGCGCTGGTGGAGGGGCGAGCAGCCGGCACCTGGAGTCTTCGGGGTCCCCAGGTGGAGTTACAGCCGTTCGCTGCACTCGATGCCTCAGCGGAGGCAGCACTGGAGGCGGACGCCGAGGACGTCGCCCGTTTCTTTGGAATGCCTCATCGACCGATGCAGGGGGCGGTAACGTCGGGAGCTGGGCCTCAGCCGTAGTGGAGGATGCTCGCGAATTCCGGGAGCGATTCGTTGTCGAAGGCGCGAATCCGGGGTAGCTCCCAAAGCGTGGAGCTGGTCTCCAGCCAGGGCGAGGCGGGCAGCCGGAGGTCCTCAAGCCCGGCCACATAGCCGAGCCCTGGCAACTCGGAGAACAGTTCCTGCTCGGGCGCTTCCACCTGGGTACCCGTCTTGTAGGGCCAAAGGCCGGTGTAGGCGATGAACTGGATGGGCTGCTTGGTGATCGCCTCCAGGGTGTGGGCGCTGGCGCCCGCCAGGAGCTCCATCTCGGCCGGGGAGCGGCCCCAGAGACTGGTGCCGTCGTTGTAGGTGTGGTCCTCCACCCAGTAGCCGGACCTGGCGAGATCGGCCAGTTCGGCCGCGGTCATGTATGACTCGTGGCCGAGGGTCTGTCCGATGATTCCGCTGCAGGGGAAGAAGACCGCGGTGTACCTGGCCTGCTGCAAAACCGGGACGGCGTATTGCCACTCGTTGAGGAAGCCGTCGTCGAATGTCAGCACAACGGGGTGAGTCGGCAGCGGTAAGCCGTAGAGCAGGGCGTCGCTGAGCCGGTTTAGGGAGATGCTGGTGTAGCCGTTCTGGACCAGGTACGAGACCTCCTGCGCGAACGCTGTCGGGGTCACGGTCAGGTCGTAGTCAAGGATGTAGCTGTTGACGTTGGCGTAGACGGCGCGATTGGGAAATGGGCCTACCAGGTGGTACATCAGGATGGGCACACTGCTGGAACGGGCCACCAGCTGACTGGGGACGATGATGGGCGCGTCCAAGGACGCCGGTCCCTCGCCCACGATCTTCATCACCAAAGGCGAGTTGTGGTCATGCCGAATCTGGCCGGGAGCGCTGACCGAGGTCAGGGCCAAGGTGATGGTGAGCCCCTGGTAGTCGTTGGCCACACCCACAGGCTGCAACGTTGCCGGCCTGGCGAAAGCGATCGAGACCCGCACCGAGTAGGCGTTTGTAACTGAGACGGTGGGACTCTCCCGGCTGGTCCAGGTCACCCTGCTCCGAGTCCTGCCTATCCTGAAGGACGCGATCGCGCCGGGCCCGCTGAACTTGGCTAGGAGCATGGCGGCCCGGCTGACTGCCGAAGGCCACTGCGCCTGAGCTTCGGGGGCCAACTCCTGCCACTGAGCCGTGTAGTCCCGCGACTCCAGCTGGGTCATGAACAGGGCCGCCAGTGCCCTGGCCCGACCGCTGCCCGATGGCAACTTTGGGGTTGGCCCTGGAGCCGTCACCGCCGGCGCCGTACTTGACGAACGTGCGGCTTGACCCCGCTGCGAGCTGGTGACCAGCAACAGCGGTACCAGTACCGCCAGGCTCACCCCCAGCGCCAGCAGCACGAGCCCCAGCCGGCGGCGCATCAGATCGCCCTCATGGCGAGCCCAAGCCGAGACCCACCGGTCCGCTTGCCGAGGCAATGACTCTGCCGGACACGCAGGCTCGGCCGAATGAGCTGAGGTGACTCCACCGAGGTGAGCGGACCCCTCTCGCGGCGCGTCTCCACCGGCCCGTCACGTCCGGCATGTCCTAACCAACGATGTCGCGGTTTGATCGGTCACGGTGGCCGAGCCGCCCTATTCCCTCGGCGCTGGCGACCTAGTCCCCCAGTCCTCGCGCCATGTCTAACAGATGATGCTGCGACTCGTGCGCCGCGCGCTGCGCCAGCGCCAAGATCGTGCGCTGCTCGCCGTCCCGGAAACCACGGCGCCCAAAGTCCGCCGGCGCGAGCTTTTCGGGAATTGCAGCTAGCCGCTGCGCTGCGTCATTGATTTGCCCGGCAACGACCTGGGGATCGAGTCGGTTGTACCCGCCCTTGGCAAGCAGATCGTCGTGGCAGACGACCTCCAACTCGGGTTCGGTCGTGGCCAGAATCGCCTGTATTCTTCGGGCAAAAAGAAGCAGGACATCGCGCAGGTGCGTCGCATATTCCAGCGGTGACCACACCTCGGCTGACGGCCTTTGGCGCAGTCTGGTGTTACGCGCGGCGTGCTCCAGCGCCCCGGTGTATGCCGCGCCAATGCTCGTCACCACAGTGCTGGCATTGTCGACACTCACCCAAGAAAACCAAAAGCCACACTCGGCGCAAAGCTCGCGTTCCTGGGCGTCGCGGCGCTCCTGGCCCAGGGTCAGGGCAGCTGTACCTCGGAGCCATCCTCAAGCCAAAGCGCCAGGGAACGCACTCCTGGCGCACCACCGACGGCACGGACACCGGTCACCTCCTCGCCCAGGTGGTCGAGCAGGACCGACTCTGGTCCGCCGACCTCTACGTTGGCGATCCCGCGCGGCGCGAGGCTGTGCGCAGCCGCCATCGCTCCCGGGTGCCGGGACGGATCCTCCCAGGATATGAAAAGGGTAGGCGTCTTGGTCCCAGAGCATCTTCCAACCCCACGGTTGTCCAGCGGAGCTCACTTCCATCCAGCAGGGTCCGAGATCCGACCTCAGGCTCCCGCTTCAAACGTGCTGCGACCGGGCCGAGCTCCAGGGTGGCGAGGCAGACCGCCAGGGGCTGGATGCGGTCGCGGTCCGCCTCCGCCAGGACTGCCCGTCCCAACGGGGTGGTCGCTGCCAGCTCTGGATCCTCGACCGCCACCACCTCCAGGTACTGGCTCCCCAGGGGAACTATCAGGTTGGCGGTGCCCCAGGCCCGATGGCTGCCACCGCGCAGGCCTTGTAGCCCGTATCCGCGCCAGAGCTGGGTCTGGCCGTGCTCGAGGTCGGTGGTGGCCAGTACCACGTGGTCGATGTGGGTCACGAGGGCAGGCGCCGGATCTCCACCTTGCCTTCCCTGATCCGGACGTCGAATGCCGTGATGGCGGCGGTGGCGGGACCGTGGGTGACCCTGCCGCTGCGCACCGCGAAGCTCGACCCGTGCCGGGGACAGTGCACTTGTCCGCCCTCGATGGGGAGCTGGTCGAGCGGGCCCCCGGCATGCGAGCAGACGGCGCTGACGGCGCAGAACTCTCCATCCAGGCGAGTCAGCAGGACCTGGTTGTTGCCCACCTGCTTGCGGACCTGGGCGCCCTCCGCCACCTCTGACTCGTCCGCAACCGCCCGCCAGCCCTCTGGCCCGGAGGTGAAGGCATTCCTATTGACTGACGTTCCCAGTCGAAAGACCAGATGCCCTCCCAGGTAGGCACCGGCCCCGCTCGCCCCCAATCCCAGCAGCGAAAGGCCAAACGCCGGACCGCGGGAGCCCTTGAGCCTAAGCGCCAATGAAGTGGAGAAGAGCAGCAAAGCGCCGCTATTGAGGATGGCGTGAGCGGTTCCCACATCCCGCTGGTCGCCCTCCTGATCCTGCCAGTCAGCTAGCCCACTGGCGGCGGCGCCGACCCCACCGGCGCACCCCAGCGCCACCAGCAGGTCGGCGGCGCGGCCCAGCTCGCCGCCGCGAACCCCGTCGGCCAGATCCAGAAGGGCGGAGCCGCTCCAGGCGCCGAGGGCCACATTGGTGACCGCTGGATGCAGCGGGTGTCCAAACCAGGTCCCGTTTAGGAAGACCTTGAGCTTGGTGGCGCCCGGTCCTCCCGCCGCCTCGATCTGCCCGAGCCAGCTCTGGACCGCCTTGCCGACGGGACCAAGGAATCCAAAGCTGTTGAGGATCCGCTCGCGGAGGTCCGCAATCATGATCAAGACCTCATGCTGGGCCGGTGACCAGGGTTCTGCGCACGTGATCGTGAGAATGTACCCGTGCTAGTTCCCATCCTAGAGGGAGATCCCGATTACGGCGATGTAGCCGCTCACATCGTCTCCCAGACCCTGGGACTGGAAGCTCGAGTGGTGGGCAGCCTGGACCAGCTCTCGCAGCTCATCCGTCGGGATCAGCCGGCGGCGATCGTGGCCGACCGGGACCTGCTCCGAGGCGCCAGGGGTGTCGAGGCGGTGCGGAGCATCTCAACCGCACCACTAGTGGTCCTGACCGCCCGGCCCGAGGAGACCGTCGCCCTGATGGAGGCAGGCGCCGACTACGTTCTGGCCAAGCCCTACCCGCCGGCGATGCTGAGGGCCACCATGCGTGCCATCCTGAGACGGCGGCAGGTCGAGAAGCGGTCCTCGGGCCGGGTGCTAGAGCTCGGCCCCCTGATCGTCGAGCCGGCTCGGCGTAGCGCACGGATCGAGGGAAGGCGGCATTTCCTCAGCCCCCGCGAGGCGGACCTGCTGGAATACCTTGCGCTCAACTCCGGGCTGGTGCTCAGCCGGCGTCAGATCATCGACGGGGCCTGGGGCGGTGACTCGGCCGCCACCCCAGCTGCCGTCACCATGTGCGTGCACCGGCTGCGCCTCAAGCTGGAGGTGGATCCCGGCCATCCCCGGTTGCTCCGGACCAAGCGCGGTGGCGGCTATGTTCTCGAGGCCCAGCTCCGGCCCGCCGCCGAGGTCCCGTGAGCCGGGCGTCTCGGGGCCGGGTGCTGCTCACCGGGGCCAGCGGCTTCGTGGGCGCCGCCGTGCTGCGGGCACTCCTCGCCGCCGGCTACGAGGTGAGGGCCCTGGTCCGCGCACCGGGCTCATTCCATCCATTCCCCGGTGTCACCGTCTGCCCCGGTGACATCACCGACCTGGCGTCGACCGTCGCCGCCGCCCGCGGCTGCGACTCGCTGATCCACTGCGCCGCCGACTATCGGCTCTCGTTGCGGCCCGCCGACCTCGCGGGCATGATCGCGGTCAACGTAGGCGGCACGGCCAACGTGCTGAAGGCGGCGCAGGCGACCGGCGCTAAACGGCTGGTTCACTGCAGCACCGTCGGCACTCTCGCTTTCCAGCGTTCAGGCAGGGTCTGCACCGAGCTGGACCGCGCCCCATCCCCGGCGACATTGGCCGGCCCCTACAAACGCAGCAAGTGGGCGGCCGAGCGGCTCGTGTTGGGACCAGCCTCGTCGGGGCTGGAAGTGGTGGTGGTGCAACCGAGCACACCGGTTGGCAGCGGCGATCACCGCCCCACCCCGACCGGCCAGACCATCCGCGACTTCCTTATGGGGCGAATTCCCGCGGTCGTAGACACGGGACTGAATCTGGTGGCGGTGGAGGCTGTCGCTCGGGGACACCTGCTCGCACTCGAGCGGGGTCAGCCGGGTCGGAGCTACATCCTGGGCGACCGCAACCTGACCCTGCGCCAGGTCCTCGGCCAGGTGGCCGAGATCGCCCGGGTGCCGCCCCCGAGGTGGCGGGTGCCATTGGGCGTGGCCCTGGCCGCTGCGCTCTCGAGCGAGGCGTGGGGGCGGGTCCGGGATCGGCCGCCAGTGATATCCCTTACCTCGGCGCGGATGGCTGCCCATCCCATGTACGTGGACCCCTCCAGGGCCCGCGATGAGCTGGGCTGGGACTCGGGCGACCTGGACGCGGCGCTCCGGGCGGCGGTGGGCGAGTTGGGTCCAGCGACGCAATCGCGGGCGGCCTGACGCGTTGCCACTGCTCTCGCGCTGGTACTCGTTCGTCCCCTGGATCGTGGTCATGCTGCTGGTCTGGCGTGGGTACGGCTGGCGCCGGGCGCTGGCGGTGGCTCTGGGTGGATGGCTGATCGCCTTCGGCGCTGAATGGGCGTCGACAGCCGGACCGGGAATTCCGTTCGGCGCCTACGCCTACCGAGGACCGGGTCTGCTCCACGACTGGCGGATTCTGGGCGTGCCCCTGTTCGACAGCCTCAGCTTCACCTGGCTGGCCTTC
Source organism: Candidatus Dormiibacterota bacterium (assembly GCA_963701235.1). GTDB lineage: Bacteria > Chloroflexota > Dormibacteria > Aeolococcales > Bog-877 > Bog-877. The sequence goes on along the minus strand of OY969577.1, from coordinate 2,036,980 downwards.
TGCACCTACGTGTTGACTGGGGTGCTGGGTGCCAGGGGCGCGCGCCGGCTGGTGCTGGCGGCGCTGGCGATGGTCGCGATCGACGTGGTGGTAGATCCGGTGGCACTGCGTGGAGCCAGCTGGTGGCTGGGATCGATCTACTCGTATCCGCGCGGCGCCGGCGTTTGGTACGGCGTCTCCGCCCTCAACTACTTGGGCTGGCTGGTGGTGGGGTTGGCGCTTCAGCTCTGGTTGGCGCTCTGGCTCAGCAGGCCCCGGGAATCGTCCCGGACTGAGACAGCGATCTCGGCGCTGCTCGTGGCTGGGGTGATGGTGGAGAGCGCGGTTCTGGCCGTGGTCCTGGGCATCGCGCCCAGCGCCGTGGTGGCCGTGGTCCTGCTCGCGGGATTGGCCGTCTGTGCCCGAGGAATTGGCTCCCTGATCGTCACACGAGCTGAGCCTGCGGTGCTGGTCGCCTGCGCCCTCGCTTCGGAGGCCCGTGCGGTTCGCCGGGCGCTCGGTCCTGGCTGGGTAGTGCGGCCCACCGCCGGGTTCCGGAGGTGGAGTCGGCGGCGCGATCCGAAGATAGAGGTCTGGGAGACCGGTTTGGGCATGGCAGCTGCGGCCGGGGCGGCGAGCCGGGCCCCCGTCGCCGCGGCGATCCTGGTGGCGGGAGTGGGGGGTGCGACGTCGAGCGGTTGGACCATCGGATCGGTTGGGGTCGCCTCCAGGGTGCTGGACCAGGAATCCCGGTGGTGGCAACTAGATGTTGAGATCCACGACCGCCTGGTCACGGATGGCGTGGGCCACAGCGCCAGTCTCGCCAGCCGCAACCAGGCAACGGACGGCGACGTTGCGCGAGCGGAGCTTGCTGCCGCTGGCGTGGATATCGTCGATATGGAGACGGCGGCCTGGGCCCAATCGCAGCCAGCTAGGCCCCACCGACCAACTTTGACCGCACTGCGCTCCGTGGTCGACACACCGACGATGCAGTTGGGGGTGGCGGCGGCTCTGATAGAGGCGGGAGCCACGTCAGCGAGTCCTCTGAGGATTTTGCAGTTGCTCATCCTCAGACCCGGAAGCCTGCGTCAGCTCCGCCAGCTTCAAAGGCGCCAGAGGCTTGCCCTGATTTCGCTGGGGCAGGCGGTCTCGCGGGCGTTGCTGGTGCTCGAGCGGCTACCGGTGATGAGCCAGGACCGAGACCCTGGGGAGCGGCCGGCAACCAGCCCGGCCGCGTCGCCGTAGTCTGGCTGGGCCGTTCCTCGGGCCGCCGCGGGAGGTTGCTCGGGCTGAGCCATTTCTGCGCTCAGACGGTTCGCCCAAGCTCACCCGCAGGTCGCGGTCGTACATCCTTAGCGCCCCGACCCTCAGATTTGCGACCACTTCGCGTCGGCTACGCCGGAGCGGTGGGCTCAGGCGCGGGCCGAATTGACTCGGGCCCCTCTTTGCGCAGGCGGAAGTCGAAGTAGAGCAAAACCAGCCCCACCGCGACGAAAGGGGCGAGGATACTCTGGACCACGATGGCCCCGAGGAGTTCGATGGCATGGCCTCCGGGCGACGTCAGACCCCCTCCGGCAGAGGCGCCGGCATTGATCAATAAGCCCACCAGGAATCCCGCGATTCCGACCATGATGGTGAGGACCAGTAGGACCCCGAAGGCACGCCAAGCTCCCCCTCGGGTGAGGTCCCAGGATCGCCGGAGCGCGTCGGCGGGGCCGACGTGCTCCAGCACCAGCACCGGCGCCGACAAGACCACTCGGACGTAGGCGACGAAGCCGAATATTACAGCCGCCACCACGATGAGAAAGTCGAGCAGCCCACCCAGTCCATGGAGCAGAGCGGCCAGCAGGACGGCCACCAGTACCAGCACTACCAGTCCGCCCACGATCAGGCCCAGGATGAGCAGGCCCAGTCCGACCAGCGCGAGCCAGCGCCCGGTGGCGAACTCGTAGGCCTGCCCTAGAGAGGTCCGTCGGCCCTGATAGCGATCGGCGACGACCTTGGTGAAGGCGGCCGTCTCCAGCGGGAAGGCCACCACCAGCAGCAGGATCAGGACCAGCAGCCGCAGCCCCAGGCTCGGCCCTAGCCAGGCGAACAACTGGTGGAGCTGGGCCTTGTCCAATTTGTGCCCGCGGAAGTGGGTCAGGAAGCGGGGCTCAGGCCGGATCCCCAGGCCCAGGAGCCAACTAATGATCTGATAGGGCACCTGCACCACGGCGACCACCAGAACCAGAAGCCCGAAGTTGCGGCGGTAGATGCTGAAGACCGCGTCGATCAGGTCGGATATTCCCATCGGTCGCAGGCGCAACTGGCCGGCCTGAGATTCCATCGCGGGCAGGCTACAGGTTCTGTGGTCGCCTCGAGGCCTTGCCGACCAAAATAAGACCAAACCAACTTTGACCCAGACTATTCTGTTGTTTTATAGTTGGCCACGGATATTATGATGGTAGGAGTCTAATGGCCAGCTACTCGCGATCCAATCCGTTGTCTCTGGCGGTCTTGGTCTGCCTCCTTGAGCGACCGATGCATCCCTACGAGATGGCCACCGTGATGCGCCATCGGGGTAAGGAGGAGAGCATCAAGCTCAATTACGGTTCGCTTTACACCGTGGTCAAAGCGCTCACCAAGGCGGGTCTTATCGAGGTGCGCGAGACCGAGCGGGAGGGCAGACGACCGGAACGAACCATCTACGGAGTCACAGAGGCAGGACATGTCGAGCTGATCGACTGGCTCGGCGAGATGTTGAGCACCCCGGCCAAGGAATATCCGCGATTCGAAGGGGCACTGTCGATGATTGCAGCGCTGCCTCCCGAGGACGTCTCCACTCTGCTCGAGGACAGGTGCGCTCGGCTAGAGGTGCAGCTGATCAAGCAGCGGTCAGTAGTTCAGCTGATGGCACAGCAGCAGATCCCCGAGCTTTTCTCCCTCGAGACTGACTACGCGATCAGCCAGCTCCAGGCCGAGCTGGAATGGGTGCAACGGCTGCGGGAGAAGATCGCCTCTGGGGAGCTGGGCGGGCTCGACGGGTGGCGCCAATTCGCGCCCGACAGGGGGGAGAGCCTATAGCCCCCAAACCCACAAGCACCCCCGAGCCGGATGCAGACACACCCGGCCCAGGGGCTTCGAACCTCGAGTCGGCCCGCAAGCCTGGCACTCAAGACCCAACTGCATGTTAGCCAGGTCTCCTTCGGACCGACTCCTCCATCAACCATCTGATCTCGCAGGAGGAGACAGACCATGGCTACGTCGACACTCGATGCTCCACCGCTGGGCCTCGACTCCGCCCAGGACTCCGCGATCTACGCTCAGGAGCTGACCAAGGCCTACCGCGGTGGAACCATGGCGCTCAACGGACTGAGCTTTCAGGTTGTGCCTGGGACCGTCTTTGCTTTGCTCGGTCCCAACGGCGCTGGGAAGTCGACCGCGGTCAAGGTTCTCACCACCCTGTCACGGCCGGACTCAGGCCAAGCGCGGGTCGCCGGGATCGACGTGCTCCGTCATGGCAATCGCGTCCGCCGCGCTATCGGGGTGGTCTCTCAAAAGTCGACGGTTGACCCCGAGGCGACAGGGCGGGAAAACCTGATGCTCCAGGGCCACCTCTATGAGATGTCGGGTGCGGATCTGGCCGCCCGGGTCAGTTCGCTGATAGACCGATTCAACCTCGGCCAGGTTGCCGACAAGATCGTCAAGACCTACTCGGGTGGGACCGAACGCAAGCTCAATGTGGCAGTGGGTCTGGTCCACCGGCCCAAGGTGCTCTTCCTGGACGAGCCAACCACCGGTCTGGATCCCGAGGCGCGCGCCGAGATGTGGCGGGAGATTTCACGCCTCGCGACCGAGGAGGGGGTCACCGTGCTCCTCACCACCCACTACATGGAGGAGGCTGACCGTCTCTCTGATCAGGTGGCGATCATGGACAAGGGCCGTGTCGTGGTTCAGGGAACCGCTGAACAGCTCAAGTCCGAGCTCCACGGCGACGCGGTTGTGGTGCAGCTCGCCGACCAGATCGCTCCCGAGCAGGTGCTGGCAGCAATCCACCAGCTGACCACGATACTGCACGATCCCACGATTGATCGGCGCATCCTGCGTGCGCGGGTCGACAGCGGTGCAAGTGCCCTTCCCGCTGTTTTGGCCGCCTTGGATTCGGCGCGCCTGACGGTCTCCACGGCGAGTGTTCTGCGGCCCTCCCTTGATGACGTCTACCTGCGCTACACCGGCCGCACCTTCGCGTCCAACGAGGAGAACTCAAGATGACCGCCTCCCTGTCGGCCACCAGCCATGTCTCGGGGCGCTACCTGATGGCGTTTGCTCGCCAGCCGTACTACATCGTCTCGACCTTGCTGCAACCGGTGATTTGGTTGCTGCTGTTTGGGCATGCTTTTCAGGATGTAGTGCAAATCCCGGGATTTTCCTCGGAAAATTACATTAGTTTCCTGACTCCCGGCGTGGTGATGATGACCTCTCTCTTCTCCAACGGTTGGAGTGGAATGGGCTATGTCCTCGACATTGAACGTGGCATCCTCGACCGCTTCTTGACAACCCCGGTCATCCGCGGCGCACTGATCAGCGGCGAGCTGATCTATTCGGCGCTATTGACCGCGCTGCAAACGGTGATCATCCTGGCTCTCGGATGGGTATCGGGGGCAGTGTTTCACAGCTTCCTTGGACTGGTGTTGTGCATTGTGGCGGCGCTGCTGCTCGGTACCGCCTTTGCCTCCTTCTCCAACGCGCTGGCGCTGCTAATCCGGAGCCAGCAGGCAATCATTGCCAGTAGCTTTCTGGTGCTGCCGCTGGCATTTCTCTCAGTGACCTTGTTGCCACGGGTCCTGCTCCCGGGATGGATTCAGACGATCTCCACGTACAACCCGGTGGATTGGGCCGTTCAAGTGGCGCGCGACGGCCTGGGTCAGTCACCCGACTGGTCCTACATCGGGGTTCATCTGGGCATGCTGGGGCTGCTGGCGGTGATCTGCGGCTGGCTCTCGACCCGGGCATTCCGGGCCTACCAGCGATCGGTCTAGCTGCGAGCGCGGGCGGCGGCGAGGGCCGCCGTCCGCCCACTTCGCACCGCGCCCTCCATGGTGGCGGGCCAGCCGGTGTCGGTCCAGTTCCCAGCCAGGACTACGCCTTCGACCGGGGTCTCTGGCCCGGGCCTGGCCGAGGCGGACCCCGGCAACGCGGCAAATGTGGCGGAGGCCTCGCGGGTGACGCGGCTGTGGCGCAGCCGGGCTCCCCGGGCCGCCGGGAATAGTTCCTTGCAGAGGGTCCACAGTCGATCGGTGACGGAGCTCTCGGCGGTGCCGATCAGGTCGTCAGCTGCCGAGAGCGAGATCGCCGAGTGGAAGACCGGCAGACCATCGATGTGCAGCTCCCGTTCCCCGAGGGCGGAGCGGTCAAAGAGCCACTGCAGCGCCGATCCTGGCGCCGCCACCACAGGACCGGGCAAGAACGGTCGATCGGTAAAGAGGTGAAGGTTCACGATGGGCGAGTTGGGCAGCGCCGCCGCTGCATCCAGCTGGGCATCGGCTACTCCACGGCTACTGAGCAGGCGGGCGCAGGCGGAGGCGGAGGTGGCCAGCACCACCCACTCGGCTTCGATCTCGTCGCCGGCGGCACTGCGCACCAGGTGGCTTCGAGTGCCCACCGGCAGAAGCTCCGCGGCGCGCCAGCGCAGCCTCACCTCCACCCCGCTGGCCGCCAAACGACGCCGGCTGGGCCGGTCCAGCCACTCGGTGAGGTCGGTGGCGGGAATCCGCAACGCCCCGGCGTCGCCGCCGCCGAGGAGACCTTCGCGGATGACATAGGCGGCCAGGCCGGCGCTGCAGCGCTCCAGGCTGACGTTGCAGGCCGAGACTACAAACGGCTCCCAGAGCTGGGCGATGGCACGGTCATTCTGTCCCAGGCTGTAGAGCCAGGAGCGAGCAGGGACGGTGTCCAACAGCTCCTGGTCCGCGGGGGTGAGCGATTTGAGGGCGGTGGCAACGGATCTGGTCCCGACCAGCTCCCGGGTGGGAAGCCCGGGCCAGCGAAAGAGGACCGGCAGAAGATGGAGAGGGGCGGGTAGGGGGGCTGCCCGCAGGCGGCGGCTGAGCCCGGTCCCGGAATTGGCCACCACTAGCTCCAACCGCCGCTGCCGCCAGGCTGGCTCGACCTCGATTCGCCCCAGGAACTGCTCCAGGACGAAACAGCAACCCAGGTAGACGTGCTGTCCGGTGTCCACCCGGCCCGCCACCGGATCGGACACGGAACGGCAGAGCCCGCCTAACACCGGGGCCCGCTCCACCAGGGTCACCCGGGCGCCCCGGTCCGCCAACTCCAGGGCGGAGCTGATCCCGGCCAGTCCGCCGCCGACGACCAGAGCGTCCACTGCCGTCGGCCTCGGCCTCAGGAGCCGAGGCTGGCCCCGACCCAGGCCCCCAGCGCCAGGCGCACCTTGCGAGCCGTGCCCAGGGAGATCCGCTCGGCCTGGACATCGAAGCCCCGGCGCTCGACTTCCCGCAACAGGGCCAGGTAGAGGGCCGACAGGGCCGCCGGACAGCCGCGGGCATCACGCTCTACCAAGGGGATTAGGCGGCGACCGACCGCGAAGTGCTCGCGGGCGCGGGCAACCTCGTACGCCATCAGCTCGCGGTAGCTGTCCGCCCGGACGCCGCGGACCCCCGCCAGAAGATCGGCTGGCCGGCAGCCGAACCGCACCAGATCTTCAGCCGGGAGATAGCAGCGGTCGCGCTCGGCGTCCTCTTTCAGGTCGCGGAGGATGTTGGTCAACTGCATGGCCTGGCCGAGGCGGACCGCCAGCTGAGGCACGCGCGGGTCGGAGTAGCCGAAGATCTTCGCACTCAACAGCCCCACCACCCCGGCCACCCCATAGCAGTAGTGCTCCAGGTCAGCGCTGGTGATGATCTCCAGGGGTGCGCAGTCGGCGGCACAACCGTCAATCACCTCGTCTAGGTTCTTGGGGTCCAGCCGAAAACCTCTTACCGCGTCCCAGAGCACCAGCCAGGTTGGGTCTGGGGGTGCGCCTTCGAGGGTGGCCGCCATGGTGGCGCGGAACTCCTCCAGCAAACGCCGCCGCTGGTCGGCGCTGCCTTCCCCGTCGGCGATGTCATCGGCCGCCCGACAGAAGCGGTAGACCGCGTTCAGGGCCTCGCGTTTGCGAGCTGGCAGCAGCCGGAAGGCGTAGTAGAAGTTACCGGCGGCTGCACGGACTTCCTGGGCGCAGATCCGGTGGGCGGCCCTGAGATCCTCGGGGGAAGGGGAGAACGGCAGTGTCTCGACCCTGGCGGCGGCGCTCAACTTGCGAGCGGCGGCGCCGCCAACCGCCAGGCCCAGCTGGCGCGCCAGACCGCGGCCCGCCTGCGGGCAGTGCTGAGGCTCGCCTTCTCGGAGAAGACCTGGGTGCCGGCCTCGAGCGCCGTCTTGGCGGCGGCCAGGCCGCAGAGGATGAACGTTGCCATCTCCATCCTCATCAACCCCGGTACCTGGCTCACCAGTGGCCAGCCATCGATCAGCAACCTTCGGGCTCGGGCCACGGCGTGGGCCTCGGCCGCGATCATCCCCGCGCTGACGCTGCCGCTCCACCACTCCTCGTCGGTGGCTCCATGCTGGAGCAGCACCTCCAGCGGCAGGTAGCGGCGTCCCCTGGCCCGGTCCGAGGCCACGTCCTGCCACATGTTGGCGAGCTGCAATCCGGTGCAGATGGAGTCGGAGTAAGCCACTCGCTCGGGGTCGCTGATCCCTTCCAGGGCCAGCACCAGTTCACCAACCGGGGTGGCCGAGAGCGTGCAGTAACGGTCCAGCTCAACCCAGGTCTGATAGCGGGTCACCTCCTGATCCTGGAGGTTGGCCTGAATCAGGCGCTGAAAGGGGTCCGGTGGGAGCTGGAAACGATCGATGACTGGCTGGAGCCGTTGGAAGACCGGGTGCCGAGGATGGCCGGAGTAGCAACTGTCCAACTCCTCGCGCGCCAGCTGCAGCAGCGTCCTGGGTTCACCCAGCTGCTCATCCCCGAGATCATCGATCAGCCGGCAGAACCCGTAGATGGCGCCCCTGGCCTCCCTGCGCCCGGGACGCAACAACCAGGCGGCGATGGGAAAGTTCTCGACTCCGCGCGCCTCGTCCTGGCGCCGGCGCGAGTACTCCGGCAGAGCATCGGCTGGCGCCAACTCCTGTGCCGCTGGGACGGAGGGCGCAGCCGGGCTCACCGGCGCCGAGCTACCAGGGTCCGTCCGGGATGGAGAGCGCGGCCCAACGCCATGGTCGGGAAGACGGTTGCGTAGAGGTGATAGCGCAGGTAGAAGGCCCTCGGGAATCCGGTCCCGGTGAACTGCTGGTCGCTCCAGCCGCCGGACTCCTCCTGATGCCGCAGCAGCCACTCGACCGCCGACTCCGCCGCGGTCGAGAGATTGCCCTCGGGGTCGAGCTCGGATGCCGATTCTCCCACCGCCAGAAGCGAGAGCAGCGCCCAGGCGGTCTGGGAGGGGGTGGGCTCGCCGCGGCCGATGTGGGCGCGATCGTGATAGGAGAGAACTGACTCGCCGAATCCGCCCGAGGCATGCTGGTTGAGCCGGACCCAATCGCCGATCCGACCCAGGCCGTCTCGGTCCCGGGGCTCGGCGGCGGTGGCGAGGGCGGTGGCCACTGCGGCATCGCCATACACGTAGTTCACCCCCCAGCGCCCGTAGTAGGCGCCCTCGCCTTCCTCTGATCTGCGTAGCCAGGCCAGCGCCCGCTGCTTGCTCGGCTCCAGGTCGTCCCCACCCAGGCGCGCGAAGGCCTCGACCACGTGGGCGGTGACGTCCGGACTGGCCCGGTCCAGCATCTCGCCGAAGTCGGCGATGGGCAGATGCTCGACCCAGCCCCGGTGATTGTCGGCGTCAAAGGCGCCGTAGCCGCCGTCCTCACCCTGCATCACCACCAGCCAGGCCAGGGCGCGGCGGATCGCATCCCCAATTTTGCTTTGCTCGTGGCGGCCATGCCCGGCGACGCTCAGCATTGAGAGGACCACAGCGGTGTCGTCGGTGTCCGGGTACTGATCGTTGTAGAGCTCGAAGGGCCAGCCGCCGGGAGGCGAACCCGGCCGCCGCACCACCCAGTCGCCGACCTTGGACACCTCCCGGCCCACCAGCCAATCGATCGCCTTGGCGACGGCCTCATGGGCCGGCGGCAGTCCCGCGTCCAGCAGGGCCCAGATCGCCAGCGCGGTGTCCCAGACCGGGGAGATGCAGGCCTGGAGCCGGAAGCCACGTTGGTCGTCGATGCCAAAGGTCTCGAGCGCCTCCAACCCCCGTCTCATCACCACGTTGTCGAGGGGGTAGCCGCGCGCGCTGAGGGCCATCAGGCCATAGACCCAGGGCGGCTGGATCCCCGCCCAGGAACCATCGGCCTCCTGGTGGTCGATGATCCAGCGCTCGGCTCTGGCCAAGGCCCGCTCCCGCACCCCCGCCGAGGGCAGGCGGCCATAGGTGCGTAGGGCCCGGTCGACAACCTTCCAAGTCGGGGCCCCGGCCGTCTTGCGATGGGGACCGAGCGGCAGCTCGTCCTGACTCGGGGAATCCAATGGGAAAACCGTTTTCAGGGTCCGGAGGATGGTCAGCGGCACCGTCGTCGCCCGAGCCCAGGAGGCCAGGTCGTAAATGCTCCCGGGTTGATGAGGCGGGATCAGGATCCATTCCGGCGGGATGGCAGGAATCTCCTGCCAGGACCAGAGCCCGCCCAGCGCCAGCCACATCCTGGTGAAGAGCCGGGTCGCGCGCATGCCGCCCTGAGCCGCTACGAATTCCCGCGCCAGCTGCACCTGGGGGTCGTCGGCCGGAACTCCAGCCGCTCGCATTGCCACCCAGACCTCGGCGGTGACGCTGACGTCGCCACCCACCTCCGGGGCGATCGCGTAGCTGCCGTCCGGGCGCTGCTCCCCGCGCAGGTAGCGGATTACGGCAGCTTCTCGAGCCGGGTCGGCCCTACCCAGGTAGCGCTGGAGGAGAAGGTATTCGGCGGTGATGGAGGCGTTACTCTCCAGTTCCCCGGCCCAAGATCCGTCCGGGTTCTGCCGCCGCAGCAACTCGGCAACCGCACGATCGAGCGCCACCTGGACCTCGGCCCGCTGGGCCGAACCGGTGGCGGGCCCCTGGGCCTTCTGAGGCTCCAGCTCGAGGGTCAATTCCAGCGCTCCCCCAGCCAGCGACCGAGGATCTCCAGATCCACCGTTCCGGTCTCAGAAAGTGGCAGCTTGGCGGCAGCGACCAGGGCCCGCTCGGTCCAGGTAGTGGTGAGCCCCTGGCAGCGCTCGGCAACCCCCCCGGTGCGCAGCAGCTCCACCGCCGCATTGAGGTCGCGGCGGCGCATTCCCGGGGGCTCCAGCCATGATTTGGCGGCCTGTCCTAGGGAGCCGTTGCCGGTCAACGCCAACACCATCGGCAGCCCCTGCTTGCCTCGGAGGAGGTCGTTGCCGACCGGCTTGCCGGTTTCGGCGCTGTCGCCGAAGACCCCGAGCACGTCGTCGCGAAGCTGGAAAGCCACCCCCAGGGTGCGACCGAAGCGTTCGCTGGCCGCCACCGTGGGGTCGGCGGCCCCTGCGGCTATCGCTCCCAGCGCCGACGCCGCGCCCATCAGGGCTCCGGTCTTTCGTTCCACCATGGCCAGGTACTGCGGCAGGCTGGCGGGCACCGCTCCGGTGGCGCTGATGTCGGCCTGCTGGCCTCCCACCATCTCCAGGGTGGCGGCCCCGAGCTGAGCGACCGCCCTGGTACTGGTGTGAGGAGGGAGATCAGCCGCCGAGATCACGCAGAAGGCCGCCGTCAGCAGGGCGTCGCCGGTGTTGAGCGCCGAGGGCATGCCGTCCCTCACCCAGAGCGCTGGCTGGCCCCGGCGAGAGCGGTCGCCGTCGACGATGTCGTCATGGAGCAGAGAGAAGTCGTGCACCAGCTGCACGGCCACGGCCAGCGGCAGGGCAGCATCCTCCTCGGCTCCCAGGGCCTCGCTGATCAGCAGGGTGAGGGTGGGACGTAGGGCCTTGCCGGGCCGCGCTCCGGGAAGCAGACCAAGGTGGTATAGGGCCGGGTCGAGCACCTCTCGGGGCAGGGTGGCCATGACCTCAGACAGTCCGCTTTGGATCCCCTCCTGATACCGACCCAGGATGGCTAGGGCAGCGGTAGCGACTTCGCTGGTACGAGGGCTCTGGCGCAGCTCGGCTTGATCAGAGACCACGGCAGACCGCCTCGACTTCATCGACGACCCAGCTGGGAGTGGACGTGCCCGAGGTTATCCCCACTCGCTGGCCCGCCTGGAACCAGCTGGCTTCGATCTCGGAGGCGCTCTCCACCTGGAAGGTGGGGCGGCGCTCGGCGCAGGTGTCGGCCAGGGCTTTGGTGTTGGCGGACTCCCGACCGCCGACCACCAACACCACGTCGGCCTGGTCGAGCAGCCCGGTCACCGCCTCACGCTGACGCTGATTGACCACCGGGCAGGTGGTGTCGCGCACTTGGAGGTCGTCGGTGCGCAGCCGCAGCCGGGCCACGATCTGGTCGAAGCGGGGCTTGGGGAAGGTGCTCTGACAGACCACGCCGCGGCGCGCCCGCGGCGGCAGCCGGTCCGCCTCTGCCTCACTGGCTATCACTTCAACCTCTGAGTCCTGGCGCTCGGCGGTCCAGCCCACCAGCGCCTTGACCTCGGAGTGGCTCGCCGACCCGACCACCACGACAGGCCAGCCCTCGTCGGCCAGCTGGATGGCGTGGACCTGCACCCGCCGCACCAATGGGCAGGTGGTGTCCACTACTTTCAGCCCGCGCTGCTCTGCCTCAGCGAACAGTTGGGGAGTGGCGCCGTGGGCGGTGACCACCACCTGGGGCCCGCCGGCGTCGGGAAGTGCCTCGACCCGGCCCAGACCCTGGCGCTCCAGCCCCTCCAGCGCCCTGGCGTTGTGGACCACCTGGCCCAGGGCCACGGTCTGCTCGCCCAGTTCCATGGCGTCCGCCGTCAGCTGCAGGGCGTCGCGGACGCCAAAGCAAAAGCCGGTGTGTCGGGGCCGTAGAGTCTCCACTTTCAGCCCTCATCCCGAGCAGCGGTCCGTTAACGGACCTAAACCATCCCTTCGTCCCGACCCTACTCGACGCCGATCTCAGCCGTTGTAATCTGCGCCCGGGCCAATATTACCTGGCCGTTACGTTATCGGGACGGTTACTAAGCGATTCGTACTCCGGTTGGCTGTCTGGGGTGCCGCTAACGTTAGTCAAGTGCGGGCCCTAGTTTTCGATCCGGCTCCCCACCGCCTGCCGCTGGCGGCACTCACCGCCCGGCTAGGCCCCAGGCGTGCCCTGGCTGGCTGGTCGCTGCTCTCGCTGCGGGAGCTGAACGAGCCCAGCTCACCGGGGAGGAACTGGGTACGTCTTCGAACCCTGCGCACCGGCATCTGCGGCAGTGACGTCAAGGAGGTGCTGCTCCAGGCTGCCGCCGACAACCCCCTGAGCGGGGTGGTGTCCTTTCCCCACGTGCCCGGTCACGAGGTGGTGGCTGAAGTCGAGAACCCGGGCTCCGAGTCGGGGCTGAGGCCGGGGCAGCTGGTCGCCCTGGACCCCTGGGTGGGATGCCGGGCACGAGGCCTGGCGGAGCTTTGTCCCGCCTGTGCCAGCGACTTTCCCCCCCACTGCCGCTGCCAGCCGGACGGTGGGCCGTGGGGCAGCGGTGGCGGTCTCCACCTTGGCAACATCCGCGGCCTGCCCGGGGGCTTCGCCGAGATCATCCACGCCCACTCCAGCCAGTGCCACCCTCTGCCTGCGGGAGTCGAGGCCGAACTCGGCGTTCTGGCCGATCCGCTGGCGGTCGCCCTGCACGCGATCGAGCGAGTGCCGGAGGAGCCCTTGGGTCCGATTCTGGTGCTGGGCGCGGGAACGATCGGGTTGGGACTGACGTTGGCCGCCCGGGCCCGCTGGCCCCGGGCCGCGGTCTGGACCACCGCCGCCTGGCCCCATCAGCTGACTTTGATCTCAGATCTGGGAGCGGAGCCGCTCTCGGCCCCGGCCAAGGAGGTGATCCCCGAGATAGCTCGCCGCACCGGTGCCCGGCTGGTCTGGCCCTGGCGGGGAGGTCCCTGGCTGATCGGCTCGGGAGCCGCCCTGATCCTGGACTCCATCGGCAACCGGGCCACCACCGAGCTGGCTTTGCGGTGCCTGGCTCCAAGGGGCCGTATCGTGGTTGTGGGGGTGGCCAAACCGGAGCGGACCGAGAACACCCTGGCCTACTACAAGGAGGCGGAGATCATCGGCTGCAATGGCTACGGCGGCAGCGCTGGCGGAGGGGCGCAGCCGCATCTTCTCGACCAAGCCCTGGAGATCCTCGCCCATCGCGGTGGCGAGCTCCGTCGCTGGTGCACTCACACCTTTCCATTGGAGCGCTACCGCGAGGCATTCGCTCTTGCGGCCAGTCCCTGGCCGGGCGCGGCGATCAAGGTCAGCCTGGAACTTGGGGAGGAGCGGAGCCGATGATGATCGCCGAGGCGAGCGTGCTGGTCGAGGCCCCAGTGGAGCTGGTCCAGGCGGCCGTACTCGACCCCTCCGCCTACGGAGACGGGGCCACCAAGGTCCAGGACATGGTGGTGGAATCCCGCAGCGAGAGCGAGCTGGTGGCTCGGATCAACGGCCACTTGGGACCGTTCAAGTCCTCCATCAGGGCCCGGTACACGGTCGGAGAGAACCAGGTCGAACTGACCATGCTCGAAGGCCGGCTGCGCAACTTCCACGCCGTCTTCCTCTTCCAGCCTCAGGCAAACGGAGTCGTCCTCACCCATCGCGAGGAGTACGACTTCGGATACCCGCTGATTTCGCCCCTTTTGGACCGGGCCCTCCAGGGCTGGGCCACCCGGAGCGTGGTGGCGGAGGTCACCGCCCTCAAGCGCGCCGCGGAGGCGAAGGTCAGTCTGGCCGCCTAGGCCAGGTTTGGTCACTTCGGCGGACGGGCAGACTCGGGAGTGGCAGATAGCCTGACCTAGACCCTGGAGTTACACCTTGAGCGAAACCAACAGCAACGAGCCGATCAACGACGAAGCCCCCACGGTGCGCGTGCGCGGCCCCCGCACCCCTGAAATCGAGTCCCTACCGTTGGTGCCGCTGCGGGACAACGTCGTCCTTCCCCATCAGCTGGCACCACTGGGAGCGGGCCGGGATCGCTCCGTCAACAGCCTGGAGGCAGCCGTCGCCGCCGAGGGCAAGGTGGTACTGGCGGTGCAGCGCGAGAGCGATCTCGACGAAGTGCAGCTGATCGACCTCTACCCGGTCGCGACCGTGGCTCAGATCGGCGCATTCCGGCGCGGCAACGCCGGAGCCCAGGTCCTGGTCGAAGGCGTGCGCCGGGTCCGCTTGATCGAGCTTGAGGCGGGCGAGACCTGGACCGCCAAGTTCGTCGAGCTGCCGGACACGGAGCCGGTCGGGACGGAGATCGACGCCTTGGCCGGCTCGGTTCGCCAACTCTTCGCAGACTACGTCGCCGCCGGGGCCGCAGTACCCCCCGAGCTGGCGGTCGCGGTGGCCCGGGCCAAGGAGCCGGGCAAGGTCGCCGACCTCAGTGGTACCGCTCCCGACCTGGAACCGCAGGATCGGATCGCACTGCTGCAGGAGCCGGACGTTGAGCGCCGGTTGCGGGGCCTGGTGCCGCTGCTGGCCAGACAACTGGAAGTGGCTCAGCTCCGCAACAAGATCCAGCAGGACGTGGCCCAGACCATCAACCAGGGCCAGCGCGAGGCCATTCTTCGCGAACAGCTCAAGGCGATCCGCAAGGAGCTGGCGGAGGTCGGGGGCGAGAACACCGCCGAGGACGATCTCCGCGAGCGCATCGATGCCGCGGGTATGCCGGAGACGGTGCATTCCCGCGCCCTCAAGGAGCTCGACCGGCTGGAGTCGCTCCCCAGCGCCTCCCCCGAGGTGGGGATTGTGCGCACCTATGTCGAGTGGCTGGTCGACCTACCCTGGAAGGACGCCGGACAGGAGCGCGTTGACATCAAGGAGGCCGCCCGCATCCTCGACGAGGATCACTACGGTCTGCCCAAGGTCAAGGAGCGAATCCTCGAGTGGATGGCGGTTCGCAAGCGGGCGCTGGAGCGCCAAGCGGTGACCGCCGCCAAAGCCGCACTGAAGCCGGAGTCAGCGGAGCTGCCCGCATCGGGCAATGGCACCGCAGCACCCACCGCAGTTGAAGAGGTGGGGCCGCAGCCCCATCCCCTGCAGACGCCGATCCTCTGCTTCGTCGGACCGCCTGGGGTGGGCAAGACCTCGCTGGGTCGCAGCATCGCTCGCGCCCTCGGCCGCAAGCTGGTCAGGGTTTCCTTGGGTGGGATCCGTGATGAGGCCGAGATCCGGGGACACCGCCGCACCTACATCGGCGCCCTACCGGGTCGGGTGATCCAGGCCATGAAGCAGGCCGGGACCAAGAACCCGGTGATGATGCTGGATGAGATCGACAAGGTCGGCCTGGACTTCCGGGGTGACCCCTCGGCTGCTCTGCTCGAGGTCCTCGACCCCGAGCAGAACCGCGAGTTCTCGGATCACTACCTGGAAGTCGCCTACGACCTCTCCCAGGTCCTCTTCATCACCACTGCCAACGTGATGGACACCATCTCGGCGCCACTGCGCGACCGCATGGAGATCATCTACATCACCGGCTACACCGAGGAGGAGAAGTTGGGGATCGCCCAGCAGCACCTGGTGCCCCGGCAGATGGAGCAGCACGCCCTTGACTCGACCGAGCTGGAGATCACCGACGAGGCCCTGCGCAGCGTGATTCGCGAATACACCCGCGAGGCTGGGGTGCGAGGACTGGAGCGGCAGTTGGCCCAGATCATGCGCAAGGTTCCCCGGCGCCTGGTGGAGAACCCTGACCTGAAGGGGGTGAAGGTTGGTCCCGATGACCTGATCGAGTACCTCGGTCCGGCTCGCTTCGACCACGACGCTGCCGAGGCCGAGGACCGGGTGGGAGTCGCCACCGGCGTCGTCGTCTCTGACGTCGGCGGTGACCTGGTCACCGTCGAGGCGCTGGCCATCGCCGGGCGAACCGAACTGCAGTTGACCGGCCAGATTGGCGACGTCATGCAGGAGTCGGCTCGGGCAGCGCTCTCCTGGGTTCGGGTCCACGGGTCCGAGTACGGGGTCAAGGAGAACTTCTTCGATGACCATGGGGTCCACATCCACGTGCCGGCCGGCGCCATCCCCAAGGACGGCCCATCGGCCGGCATCACCCTGACCACCGCTCTGGTCTCGGTCGCCAGCGACCGTCCCGTCCGTCACGACCTGGCCATGACCGGTGAGGTGACACTCCGAGGGCGGATTCTCCCGATCGGTGGGGTTAAGGACAAACTCCTGGCCGCGCATCGAGCGGGGATCAAGATCTTCCTGCTTCCCGAACGCAACCGTCGTGACCTCTACGAGATCGACTCATCGCTCCTGGACGGAATGGAAGTGGTCTTCGTTCGCTCGGTTGACGATGTTCTCGACCGGGCTCTGATGCCACCCGTCGAGGCTCGCCGCGAGCGTCGCCAGGTCGGCTTCGGACTCACCCCTCCGCCACCCCTGCACACCGAGGTCGCCGCCGCCAACTGAGACTGGGTGGAGCTCAGCTGGCTGGCGGAGCCATCCGCGACAGCAGATCCTCCACCACAGCTCCGGTGGCTCCCCAGACGAAGTGCGCCTGGTGCAGGTAGCCGCTCACCGGGAAGCTGCCCTCAGCGACCGTGACCTGGCGGCTGACCCGGGTGGCGAGGATCCCGTGCGGCAGTAGCGGGAGCCAGAAGAAAGCGGCCACCTCCCCGGCGGCTGCGACTGGCTCGATCGGGCGACGGAGCAGTCCGACGAAGGGCGCGATCACGAAACCAGAGTTCCATGTCGGTACCAGGGTCGCCCTTCCCCGGAGATCGACCGCGTCTGGCGGCACCCCGAGCTCTTCCTGGGCCTCGCGCAGCGCGGTCCGCCAGAGCGGCCCGTCCTCAGGGGCGGGGCTGCCGCCGGGGAGGCCGACCTGGCCAGGGTGCTTGCGCAGCTCCGAGCTGCGCAGCAACAGCAGCAGCGGCAGGACGCTCCGGCTGGGGTCGATCAGGGCCAGGACTGCGGCAGGCCGCAGCGCATTGCCTTCGATGACCTCGACCGCGTCATCCTCCAAGGGCTGCAGGCTCTGAAGCAGCCTGTCCAGCTCCGCGACCTGGGGGCCGCCGTGGCTCCCTGCCGACCTAACGGTCAGAGACCCATCCGGTGGGTGACGATCAAGACCGCCAGCACCACCACCACCACCGCCAGGAACCAGAGCACCAGGTAGCCACCCCGACGCCGGTACTTGGGCTTGAAGCGGTAGGGCTCCATGGCTATCAGCTGGGTCGATTCGCTGGCCTGGTCGGGTTCGGATTCGCCATCTTTAAAGGGGAGCGACTGCGCCCGGATCGAGGCTGGCGTCATCGGCAGGTCGGACGGCCAGCGGGACGACGCCTGCGGGCTGGAGCCTGCCGGCGCAGGCCCACGCTCGGAAGGTGCGGAAGCCGGCCTAGTCTCAGCGGCGGGGGTCACCGGTTGGTAGGCAACCGACCGACTCTGCCAGGCGATGCTCCCCGAGTCGCTGGGCGGGGCCGGGTTGGGTCGGGCGGTCTCCTGGGACCCGGGTGGGGTCGCCACTCCCCGCAGCGCCGCGAAGAACTCCGACGCGGTAGCGAACCGTTGTTTCGGATCTTGGGCTAGCGCTCGCATCACCGCCCTATCCACCCGGCTCGGGATCTGCGGCCGCAACTCGCTGGGGGCCTCTATCCGGCCATCGGCGGCGGGGGGACGGCCGACCAGGAGGTAATAGACCAGGGCTGCCAGACCCCAGAGGTCTCCGGCCCGGATCGGCTCGGCGCTGTTGGGGGCCTCGGGCGGGCGGAAGGAACGGGTGATGTCCAACCAGGCGGCTGCTGGCGTGACCCGGCTGACCACCGTCCTTATGGCGTGTCCCCCCAGAACCGGTCCCTTGGCAGCAAGCGCGACCGTCGCCGGTTGAATGTCGCCGTGAAGCATCCCCACCGCGTGCAGCTGGTCCACCGTCTTGGCCAGCGGTCCCGTGATCGCGAACACCCCAGGGGCACGGCCGGCCTGAAGTCGGCTGACCAAGAAGCCGTCGGCGGCGTCCTCGGTGACCAGGTACACCAAGGGGTTGCGCAGCTCCTGAACCCCGATCTCCAGGACTTGCAGCAACCCCGGTACCCGGATGGCACGGCGGTCCCCGGCCAGCTGCTGCAGGGCTTCCAGGAATCCGGCCGCGGTGGCGTACGGTTCCCGGAAGGTCCAGACCAGCACCGGCCGACCATCCGCGAGGACTGAGCCCCGGTGGATGCTGGCGTACGGCAGCACCTGCAGCCGCCCACCGACACGGTAGCGGCCGATGGAGGCCCCGGTCAGCTCATCGACCCGCACGGCTCCTCCATCTTACGTTTCGCCCCACAGAGCACCTGGCGCTCAATCCCGCCCTATGCTCTGTGCGCGATGCACCTTCTTGGAGGCGGTCCCTGACCGTGGGCCCAAGTGAGTTCCAGACCCTGCCTCAGGTCTCAGCCGTGCGCCTTTGCACCTGCGGCCAGCGTATCCGCTGGAGTCACCTCCAGTACCTGGGAAGGGGGCGCAGCGCTCCGGTGTATGTCTGCGTTGGCTGTGGCCGCGCCTACCGCGGGGGAGCGGCGGAGGGATCCGCCCAGAAAGCTGAGCCTCGAAGCCGCAAGCCGCTCCCGGCTGGCGGTCCTCCAGACAACCCGGTGCTGGACCAGAAAGTGGCTGCTCAGCTCCGCGCGCTCCTCTCCGACTCTGACCGATGAGCCACGGTTCTAGCCGACGTAGCGCTCCAGCCAGTCGCCAGCGACCTCAGCGACCTCCTCGCGGTCGACGTCCACGCTGAGGCCGTGTCCACTGCGGACGAAGAGCCGGTAGGCGCGGGTCTCGGAACTGACCCCAGCGACGATGCGATCGGCGTTAGCCGGGTCGACCACGCTGTCCCGGCCGCCCTGGAGCACCAGGATCGGCCGGAAGACGGCGGCCAGCTCTGACCCCACCAGGTGGCCTAGGCGGGCCAGTTCAGCGATGGCGCGGGTGGGTCGGCGGCCATAGCTGTAGAGCTCGTGCACTGCCTCCGGGTTGTAGAGATCGACCTCGCCCGAAGGGGTCTCCCAGCGCACCAAGTGCCTGACCACCGGAAGCAGCCGCACCCGCCAGTCCCGCAGCCTGACGAACCCAGCCTGGGTAACTATCGCCCGCAACTCGGGCCGGGTGGCCGCCAGGTGCAAGGCGATGGTGGCGCCCATCGACTGGCCCGCCACACCCACCCAGCGGCAGCGCTCACGGAGCTGGTCGAGGGCCTGGTCGGCCGACCTAAGCCAGTCCTGGTAGTCAGTCAGCTCCAGTTCCTCGGGCGAGGTCCCATGTCCCGCCAGAAGGGGCGCGTACACGGCGAAGCCACGCCTGACCATCTCCTCCGCCAGCGGCCGCATCTCCGGCGGTGTCCCGGCGAAGCCGTGCAGCAGCAGCACTCCCCGGTCACCATCCCCCAGCCAGTAGGGGGCGATGACATCGGCAGGCAGCGGGTCCGGCTGTCTAGAGGTCACGGCGCGCCATCACGTCCGGAGGTTAGCGAACTCGTCCTTGCCACCAGGTGCCACTCCGTAGACTCCTTGCAATGACCACGGCGCTGATCCGGAGGGCCGAGGCTCCGGCCTGGTCCCCCACGGCAGCGGCCGGCGGCCGGGCTCGAATGGGTCCACGGCTGAGAGCGATACTCGAGCTCTGCCCAGACGAGGGCGCGGTGGCAGACGTTGGCAGTGGCCACGGGCGCCTGGCAGCCGAGATCAAGCGCCGGTGGCCACAACGCCAGGTCTATGCCACCGAGGTCCACCCCGGCCCCTCGGCTGAGCTTCGACGCCTGCTCGGCGCCACCAGCGGGGTCGAAATTCTGGAAGGGGAGGGGTTGGCGCCCCTGGCGGAGCATTCCTGCCGCGGCGTGGTTATCGCCGGACTCGGGGGTTCCAGTATCGCGCGGATGCTGCAGCGAGACCGCGAGCTGGCCCAACAGTTGAGCTGGCTCTGTCTGCAGCCGGCCCAGCGCAGCGAGCGGCTGGCGCAGTGGTTGGAGGCGGCCGGGTGGACCTGGTTGGAGCGCCGCCGAGTCGTCGAGAAAGGCCATCTCTATCAGTTGTTCTTGGTGGCTCCCCGTTGAAACTGGTAGAGACCTTGGCCGCCATCGAGGCCCTTGAGCTGCGCCATGCCGAGCTGCTCGGCCAACAAGAACAGGCGGCAGTGCGTGCCAAGACCGATCCGACCGTGCGCCAGCTGCGCCAGCGCCGGGCCGGACTCGAGACCCTGAGTCAGCAGCAGGCGTCGGCGCTGAGGCAGTTGGAGCTCGAGGTCGCCGAACTGCGCGATCGGGTCAAGACCCACGAGAAGGCGATCTACGACGGCAGCGTCCGCCATCCGGCCGATCTCCAGCGCCGCCAGCATGAGCTGCAGACGCTGGCAGGCAAGATCGGCGAGTTTGAAGAATCCGAGCTCGCGCAGATGGAAGCTCAGGAGCAGACGGCACGCGAGCTCACCGAGACCACCTCTGAACTTGCCAACCGAGAGCGTGAGGTTGAGGAGCAGCGGGCGGCCGACCGCGGCAACGCTTCCTCGCTGGCGGAAGAACTGGCCACGGGGGATGAGGAGAGACGACAGCTGGCCGATGGCCTGGCCCCCTCGGTCCTGCGCATCTACGAGCGCACCGCGGCCAGACGCAGACCGGCGGTAGCCAAGGTGGTTGCGGGAACCTGCACCGGATGTCGCCTGCCGCTGGCGCCGAGGCTGCTCCAGGAAGCACGTCAGGACCACATAGTTACCTGCGAAAACTGTGAGCGGATACTGCTGATTTGAGCCCCACAGCGACGGGTGGGTTGCACTGGGTAAACGCCTACAGTGACGGTGCCTGCAGTGGCAATCCCGGACCCGGCGGTTGGGCCTATCTGATCGAGTGGCCCGGCGGCGCCGAGGAGGACTCCGGCGGGAATCGGCAGACAACCAACAACCGCATGGAGCTGGTTGCAGCCCGCGAGGCGATGGCTGCGTTTCTGCGCAAGAGCGCACCGCAACAGGGGCTGCGCCTTCACACCGACTCACGCAACGTCATTGGCTGGCTCAGCGAGCACTGGAAGCGCAAGGCGAACGTAGATCTTTTTCCGGAGCTGGACCGGCTGACCAGTCAGCTCGGCGACCGACTTGCTTGGGTCTGGGTGCATGGACACCAGGACAATCCCGGCAACAACCGCGTGGATGAGCTGGCGGTGGCAGCGTGCCAGCGGGTCAAGCCGGACAGTGGGCGGGAATAATAGATCTCATCGATTCCCCGGCTGGCATGCTCACGCTTGGCGTCCAATTGGTGCACTCAGCTACGGTCACACCACGGCTTTGTGACGCGTGGATGCGGTGCAATGATGTGGCCGGCTTGGGCTAGCAAGCCCGATGGCTACCTTCTCCGCTCGTACCGCATTGCCACTGCCCCCGAGCCGTACTCCAGCTGGCTCGCGAGCTGTAAGTCGACATGCTTCGATAGCCCCGCGAACAACGTCGGCCCGTGGCCGGCGAGCCTGGGATGCACCACGAACTCGTACTCATCGATCAATCCCAGCTCCGTCAACGCCAGTGGGAGCTTCACCCCTCCCACCAACAGTCCCTTCCCCGACTCCCGCTTGAGTTGCTCAACCGCCTTGCGCAGATCCCCGCGCACGAGTTCCGCGTTCCAATCGACCTGCTCCAGGGTGCTCGACACGACATACTTCTTTGCCGTGTTGATCTTCTGGGCGAAGGGTTCCATCCAATCAGGTCTCGGTCCCGTCGGCGCCTGCGGCCGCCACGCTGATTCCATCATTTCGTAAGTCACTCGGCCAAAGAGAAGGGCGTCGGCCTGGTTAAGGATCTCGGCGGCGTGACGATGCAAGTCTTCGTCCGGGGGGATTACACGATGATCGCAGCACCCGTCCAATGTGACGTTGATGGAGTAGCGAAGGGGACGCATGTCGCAAGAGTACCGCCGCTGGGGTACAACGGCGATGTGTCGCTTGAATCTTGATCTGTTCTGTGTGGGTGGGATGGTGGTCGCGGCTGGCGCTTTGGAGATGACGGGCGGACAGGGGCTGAGCTGGAGTGGCTTGCTGATTCGCGCCCCGCGCCGACTCGGGCGGGTGCGCCAGGCCAAGGCGTTGTTGTGCGCGGCGGACGATGTTTCGAACGCCGAGACCGCTCATCGCTGCGCGTCCACGCCAAAGTCTGTCCGTCGATGGCGTAGCCGGTTCGCTGCAGAGGGAAGCGCTGCGGCGGTCGCGTCCGCGCGGGCGTGGCCTTCCTTTCCAATTCGCGCAACTTCCGTTCCGCTTCGTGGTGATCTGCACTTGTCACGCAACAAGCCCATATCCATAAGGGATTTCCGTACAGCCGCACTACAATGCCCAGGGATGGCGGGCAGATGACCGCGGCCGGGTCGCTCCCGGTCGAGGAAAGTCCGAGCTCCGCAGAGCAGGGCGCCGGGTAACGCCCGGCGAGGGAAACCTCAGGGAGAGTGCCACAGAAAGACACAGCCGGCGGCAACGCCGGCAACGGTGAAATGGTGGGGTAAGAGCCCACCGGCAGCCGGGTGACCGGCTGGCCAGGTAAACCCCGCCCGGAGCAAGACCCGGCAGGGTGCGGGTGGCAACACCCCTGGGCGGCTCGCCCAGCAGCACCCGGGTGGGTCGCTGGAGGCGTCGGGTAACCGCCGCCGTAGATGGATGGTCATCGGCCCTCGGGGGGAGCCCGCCGCGCGGGAGGCCCGGGGGACCACAGAACTCGGCTTACCGCCCGCCTTCCCATCTCCCCGCAGGGGGCTCGTCCCCCTGCGCCGCCCCCGCTCAAATCTCCCGTGGCGACCCCGCGGCAACGGATTAGGGACGATTCCCCCACTTGCGTAACCAGTTGGGATACGATCCGGTAACCAACTTGGCCAAAGTCATTGACCTCCCCTGTCGTCCGTGATACAGTCCCGGATGCCTCCCGTCCGGGGGAAATGTGGTGAAAGAGGAAGAAGCCATCCACGATGAGCGGTGGGACAGGGAGGCCAGATGGCGTTCTTCGGGCGCTTTGACCACTCCCTCGACGAGCGCGGGCGGGTCGCCATCCCGGCGCGTTTCCGGGAAGAACTTCGGGGCGGCTGGGTCACCGGCCACCCGGCTCATTACCTCCTGATGTATCCCCAGTCCGAGTGGGAGGCGATGACGGCCGACTTTCGCTACGACCTCACCGCTGAGGCGGACTACAGCAACTTCCTGCGTCGCCTCTACGCCGTCTCCCAAGAGATTACCTGGGACAGCCAGGGGCGGATCCTGCTCCTGCCCAGGGTCCGAGAGCACGCCGATCTGCGTGACAACGTGGTCTTTGTGGGCGTCAACAACGCGGTCGAGGTCCACTCCGAGCAGAGCTTCGGCGCCGAGCTGGCTCCTCTTGACGCGGATCGCTGGGAGCTCATGCGCCGGACCGTGGTCAGCCAGCAGCACTCGCATGACCGCTTGGCCGATGGCGAGGCGCCCGGATCGTGAGCGTCATGCTGGGTGCCATGCCTAGAGCAGCTCGCCGCGCCCCCGCGCCCGCCGCCGCAATTTCGCGCCGGCTCCCCGGTAGCCACCAACCGGTGATGCTCACCGAGCTGCTGGAGTGGCTGGCCCCCAGCCCCGGTCAGGTGGTGGTCGACGCCACCCTGGGCGCCGGCGGTGTGTCGGCCGCCTTCGTAACTCGCATCCTCCCAGGCGGGCGGGTCTTGGCATTGGATCGAGATCCGTCCGCCGTCTCCGCAGCGCGGCAGCGATTCGCGGCTTATGGCGATGCCTTCACTGCGGTGGCGGGGCGATTCTCAGAGTTGGAAAGGGTCGCCGCCGAGCACCAGCTCCTGGCGGACATCGTGGTGATGGACCTGGGTATCTCATCGATCCAGCTCGACGATCCAGCCCGCGGCTTCAGCTTCCAGAAAGAGGGTCCTCTGGACATGCGCTTGGCGCCGTCCGAGCAGACCCAGACCGCGGCGGACATCGTCGCCAGCTACAGCGAGGCCGACCTTGCTGACCTCTTCTTTGAGCTGGGCGAGGAGCGTCATTCCCGGGCCATTGCCCGCGCCATCACCGCCCGGCGCCGGCAGAAGCCTATCCGCACCACCACCGACCTGGCTCAGATCTGCGCCCAGGCCCTGCCGCGACGGCTCTGGCCTAAGCGCATCCACCCCGCGACCAGGGTCTTTTTGGCCCTGCGGGTTGCCGTCAACGATGAGCTCCGAGAGCTCGAACGCGGCCTTGTCGCTGCCACTCAAATTCTTCGGCCCGATGGGCGAATTGGGACGCTCTCCTTCCAACCGTCCGAGCACAGACTCACCAAGCACTCCCTCAACGTCCTCGCAACTGACTGTGTTTGTCCGTCCCAACAATTGGTCTGCACCTGCGCCCATCGGGCCACTCTCTCTCTGCTAACGCGACGCTCCATCAAGCCCTCCCCCGAAGAGGTCGAGCGCAACCCTCGAGCGCGGTCCGCCCAGCTGCGGGTCGCGGTCCGGCTGCCCGCGGCCAGCCCCTAAACCCGGTCGCGCAGGCGACCATCGCTTCCCGTTCCAGCAACACCCCACCACTACTTCCTACTCCAGAACCAATCAGATGACCACCATCGCCGCCGAGATCCGGCTCCAGGGCCGCTTCCTTCCTTTCGACGAGGAGGATTGGCAGGCCGCGCGCCCGCGGCGCCGGGCCCTGCCCCGGTCCCTGGTGGCCTGGCTGCTCCTCCCCGCCATGGCGGCGCTGGTCGCGGTCGGGATCATGTACGCGGCCCAAACCGCCCAGGCGACCGCCCTCACCTACCAGATCGCGGCTCTGCGCGCCGCCAAAGCGCAGCTGCTCAACACCCAGCAGACCCAACTTCAACAGCTCCAACAGCTGGAGAGCGCCGGTCAGCTGGCGCAGTCCGCCGGCCACCTAGGCCTGGCTCCGGCCCCGACCTGGGCGGTGATCACCCCACCCTCCCCAACCACCCCCGACCCCCTTACCCCGGTGATCATCGCCCTCCGGGGCGGCTGATCCGGTGGCGTCCAGATCTTCTTATCGCCCCCGGATCGCGCCCAGTCCCCGACCGGCTGACCTGGCTTCGGAGCGAAGCCAGTCCCGGACTCCCTCGGTCGGCCCCCGGGTGCTGGTGCTTGCCTCCGTCCTGATCGTCGCCCTGTTGGCCATGGCCGGTAGGTTGGTGGACCTGGAGGTGAGCCAGGGCCCACAGCTGGCGGCTGCGGCGGTCGCCCAGCAGGTGCAGTCGGTGAGCATCCCCGCCACCCGGGGACTGATCCTCGACGACGAGAGCCAGGTCCTGGCTGGGAACTCTCTCGCCTACGACATCTTTGCCGACCCGCAGGAGATTCCGTCGTCATCGCGCCTGCGCGAGGCGGACCAGTTGGCGCCGGTGCTCGGCATTGCGGCGGGCAGTCTGGTGACGCTCTTCGCCCAGCCCCTTCAGTTCGTCTATTTGGCCAAGAATCAATCCCCGGCCGTCGAGGCCAAGCTCCAGCGCTTGGGTCTGGCCGGTATCGGCAGCCTGCCGAAGCAGGTTCGTACCTATGGTCCCGGGGCGGTCGCGGGCACCAGCCTGGCTGCCAACCTGATCGGGTTCGTCGACTCCGACGGGGTCGGCCAGTACGGGCTTGAGGGCTACTACAACA
Source organism: Candidatus Dormiibacterota bacterium (assembly GCA_963701235.1). GTDB lineage: Bacteria > Chloroflexota > Dormibacteria > Aeolococcales > Bog-877 > Bog-877. The sequence goes on along the minus strand of OY969577.1, from coordinate 2,011,276 downwards.
GCGTTCTCTCCGGCAAGCCCGGCCAGGAGTCAGTCGTCCACGACCTCCAGGGCAACGCCGTCGTCCTGAGCGACCATCCCCAGACCCCGGCCGTCAACGGACGCAACCTCAACACCGAGATCGACCCGGTGATCCAGACCACGGTGGAGGAGGATCTGGCCGCCGAGGTCCAGAAGGACATGGCTGCCTCCGGGACCATGATCGTGATGAACGACCACACCGGCGCGATCGTGGCCTGGGCCGACTATCCCAGCTACGACGCCAACAACTACGCCTCCGAGAGCGACAGCCTGTTCCAAGACGCCGGCATTGCCAACCTGTACGAGCCCGGTTCAGTGATGAAGGTGGTCACCTTCGCGGGCGCCCTCCAGAACAACATCATCACCCCCGACGCCACCTTCGACGAGACCCCGGCGGCGGGCATGGTCCAGGGGGTCGAGATCCACGACTGGGACAACAAGTACCACGGGGTCATCTCCTACCAGTACGTGCTCAACAACTCCCTCAACGTGGGCGCGGTGCACGTGGAGGAGTTGGAGGGTGCCAAGACCTTCTACAACAACCTGGAGGCCTTCGGGATCGGCAAGCCCACCGGCATCGACCTGGCCGGCGAGGAGAACCAGACGGTGGCGCCACTCTCCCAGCTGACCCCGCTGCAGCTGGCCACCACCTCTTTCGGGCAGGGCGTAGTGGTAACCCCGATCGAGATACTGGCCGCGATCAACACCGTGGCCAATGGTGGCGTTTGGGTAGAACCCCACGTGGTCACCTCGATCAGCGGGGGCGGTCAGCCCACCACCAACATCGTGCCTCAGACCCACCGGGTGATCTCCGCCCAGACCGCGTCCACCCTGGCCCAGATGATGGTGCAGGTGATCGACTCCCCGGGCGCGGACGCCTCCCTGGCGCGGATCTGGCCGGCCTGGAAGGGGGAGCTGGCCGGCAAGACCGGTACCGCCCAGGTGGCCCAGAACGGTGTCTACACCAGCAACACTATTGACTCCTTCGCGGAGTTCCTGCCGGCGAGCGATCCCCAGTACTCGATGATCTGCATCCTCCGCGAGCCCCAGGTGACTCCGGCGCTGCGGTTCTCCTTCTACGACGCCGTGCCCACGGTGAAGAAGGTGACCCAGGAGCTGATCGACCGCTTCAAGCTCCAACCATAAGATGCCTCGGATGAGTTGGCTGGCGGCTGCGGGCACGTTCGCAGGAACGTTGCTTGTCTACCCGCTGGCGATCTCGGGGCTGGGCCGGGTGGGGTTGCGCCAGGTCGAGCGCTCGGATGTCCCCGCCTCTCATATGAGCAAGACCGGCACCCCCACCGCCGGGGGCATCGTCTTCGTGGTCGCGGTGCTGGTGGCCTGGGCGGTAGTGGTGCGCGACCCGGCCGGGGGGCTGGTGGCCGGCGCCGCCGCCCTCGGCTGCGGGGCCGGTTTGGTCGACGACATCACCAAGCTCAGAAGGGGGGAGGGGGTGCGCTTTCGCCCCAAGCTGCTGCTGTTGGCGCTCTGCGCCGGGCTGCTGACCGTTGGTCTCTACGCGGTATCGGCAACCCATCAGACCGTCCCCGGGCTCGGGCCCCGCGATCTCGGCCTCTTGGGTCTGGCGCTAGCCGGCTTCGCCATCCTGGGCACCGCCAACGCCGTCAATCTGGCCGACGGCGTGGACGGCCTCGCGGCGGGCTGCGGGATACCCGGGTTGGGTGCCTGTGCGGTGCTGGCGATGTTGGAGCACCGCCCAGGCCTGGCCCTCACCTGCGCCTGCCTGGTGGGGGCGCTGCTGGCATTCATGATCTTCAATCGGCCCCGGGCCCGAGTCTTCATGGGCGACGCCGGCTCCCTGGCGCTGGGATTGTCGTTGGCGGTCGCTGCCATCGAGGTGGGGGTGCTGGTGCTGCTGCCACTGCTGGCGCTGGTCTTTGTGGCTGAGGCCGGATCGGTGATCATCCAGATCGGTCACGTCAAGCTCACCCACGGTCGCCGCCTCCTTAGGGCAAGCCCTCTGCATCACCACTTCGAGCAGGGAGGCATGAGCGAGTGGGCAGTTGACTTCTGGTTCTGGGGGGTGGCCGTAGTCGCCGCCGCCCTGGCCGGCTATTGGGCGGTGGCCGCGGGTCTGGTGGGAGGTCCCAGGTGATAGCGCACGTAGAGCGCTGGCTTCCGGTTGGTCAGACCCGCCGGAGCGGAGCCCGAACCCATCGCCTGCCCCTCCCGGAGCTGGACGTTTGGCTGCTTCTGATAGTTCTCGCTCTTTGCGGCCTGGGTCTGATCATGGTCTACTCGGCCAGCCAGGCCCTGGCCTACACCGACTACGGCAACTCAGCCTACTTCTTCGAGCGCCAGCTGCTATTCATGGTCTGCGGCTTGGTGGCGATGGCAATCTTCGCCAAGATCGACTATCACCACTGGGTCAGGCTGGCGCCACTGCTGACCGTTGTCACCATGGTCCTGCTGGTGGCGGTTCTGCTGCCCCACATCGGGGTCGAGGTCCAGGGCGCCCGGCGCTGGATCCGGCTGGGTCCCCTGGACCTCCAGCCCAGCGTTATGGCCCAGTTCATGGTGGTGGTAGCGGGCGCGGTCTGGCTCGACCGCCTGGGACCCAGGGTCACTGACCTCCGTGAGGGGGTCTTCAGCTACGGCTGGAAGATCCTGGTGGTGGCCCTTCTGGTGGTGATGGAGAAGGACCTCGGCTCCACTGTGGTTCTGGCGGTCGTCGCCCTCGGCCTGCTCTGGCTGGCTGGAGTCCGGATCCGCCACCTGGTCGGGGCCGCCGCCGCCTGTCTCCTGGGGGCCCTGCTGCTGGTGCGGGCCGAGCCCTATCGGACCGCCCGGTTGCTCAGCTACCTCAACCCCTTCGCCCACCCCTTGGGGACGGGGTTCCAGGCCGTCCAGGCCCTCTACTCCCTGGGGGTTGGAGGCCTCCTAGGCACCGGTCTCAACACCGCCGTCTCCCCCTCTCAGCTTCTTCCCGAGGCTCACACCGACTTCATCTTCGCGATCATCGGAGAGGACCTGGGGCTGGTGGGCATGCTCTTGGTCCTGGCCCTCTTCCTGGCCCTGGCCTGGCGCGGGATCCGGGCCGCGCGGAACGCACCCGATCGCCTGGGCGTCCTACTCGCCGGCGGAATCACCATCTGGATCGTCGGCCAGGCCCTGATCAACATCGGCGGAGTGACCGACACTATCCCCTCCACCGGGGTACCCCTTACCTTCATCAGCTACGGAGGATCGTCGCTGGCGCTTTCCCTTGCTGCCACCGGCATCCTGCTCAATATCTCGGCCCGTCAGCGCCGAGTGGGGACGGGCCATGCGCGTGCTAATAACGGGGGGCGGAACGGGCGGCCACGTGACCCCGGCCATCGCGGTGGCGGAGGCGCTGCGCCAGACTGACCCCGAGGTCGCCATCACCTACGTGGGTCGAGCCGACGGCCCTGAGTCCGAGCTGGTTCCCAAGGCTGGGATCGACTTCTCCGGGCTGCGCCTGGGCAGCATGGGCTCGAGCCCGAGAAGTTCGGCGCCCAGGCTGGCTCTGCGCCTGCCGTTGGTCTACCGGGAAGCGTCACGCCTGCTTCGCCGATTCCGCCCCCAGGTGGTGCTGGCGACCGGAGGCTACGTCTGCGTGCCGGTGGCGCTGGCAGCGCGACGGCGCTCGATACCAGTCCTTCTCCTCGAGCAGAATCTGCTCCCCGGTCGGGCGGTCCACTGGCTGGCGCCCCGGGTCCAGCTGGTGGCCAGCAGCTTTCCCGAAACTGCCCAGCTTCTACCTCGTGCCCAGGTGGTCTGCACCGGCAACCCGGTGCGGCTCAGCTTCGCCGAGGTGGCCGGTCGGCCTCAGCCTGCGGAGGCTCCTCCGACCCTACTGGTGATGGGTGGTTCCCAGGGAGCGCGCCGCCTCAACGAGGTCCTCCTGGAGGCGCTGCCCAGCCTGCTCCGGGCCATGCCCCAACTGACCGTGGTCCACCTGACCGGGCCGGCGGACCACGACCAGGTGATGGCTGCTGCCGGCGAGGCCGGGCTGCCGCTGGGGGGACGGTATCAGCCGTCGCCCTTCGCTTCTGACATCGCCGAGCGGCTCGCATCCGCCGGCCTGGTGGTGATGCGGGCGGGCGGCAGCTCGCTGGCCGAGGTGGCCTGCCTGGGACGCCCCATGGTGCTGGTGCCTTATCCCCACGCGGGCGAGCATCAGAGCGCCAACGCGCAACCCTTCGAACGGGTTGGGGCGGCCCGGGTGATCGCCGATCAGGACCTTACCCCAAGGCTCCTGGAGTGCACCGTGCAAGAGGTGATCGAGGACCCCCAGCTCTGGCGGTCGATGGCGCAGGCCAGCGCCTCGATGGCCAGGCCGCGGGCGGCCTTCGACGTCGCCGCACGCCTGCACCAGCTGGCCGAGCCGAGGGGCTGAGCTTGGCCGACGTGAGACCACCGAGCTGGCCGTCCCCTCCCGCCCACCTGCATTTCCTGGGCATCTGCGGGTACGCGGTCTCAGGGCTGGCTCTCTGCTGCCAGGAGCTGGGCTTTCTGGTCACCGGTTCCGATGAGGACGCCTACCCACCCACCACCGAGATCCTACGGGCGGCGGGCATCTCCTTTGCGCCCGACCACGACCCCGCCAACCTTGACCGTTGGGGCGTCCCTGACCTGGTGGTGCTGGGTAACCAGGTCCAGCCCGGCAACGCCGAGCTTTTCGCGGCCGGTGCCCGGGGCCTGGCGATCCTCAGCGAGGCCGAGGCGTACCGGGGGCTGACCGAGGGGCGGAGAAGGGCCGTGGTCTGTGGCACGCACGGCAAGACCACCACCTCGGCCTTGGCCGCTTTCATGCTGGACGCGGCCGGCTGTGACCCCGGTTTCCGCCTGGGCGCCACTCCCCAGGACTTTGCCACCACCGCGCGCTTGGGGGACCCGCGGGCGGGCGGCCCCTTCGTCTTCGAGGGCGACGAGTACACCACCTCGGCCCAGGACCCCCGCGCCAAGTTCCTGCACTGGCAGCCTGAGATCGTGACCCTGCTCAACTTGGAGTTGGACCATCCCGATCTCTATCCCGACCTCGCCGCCTACGAGGCTCCCTACCGCGAGCTGGTTTCGGGACTAGGGCCGGAGGGCCGCCTCATCTACAACGCCGAGAATCCCGCGGCCGCCCAAGTTGCCGCCTCGTCCTCGGTCAGGACCGAAAGCTTCGGGGTGGGCCGTGGCGACTGGAGCCTGGCCGCTCCCCCAGTGGCGGCGGACGGCCGCCAGAACCTGCGGGTGAGGATGCCTGACGGGAGTCAGCTCTCGATGGCGCTCCCCAACTTCGGGGCCCACAACGCGGCCAATGCCCTGGCGGCGCTGGCCACCGCGGTACGCCTCGGCGCTGACCCCCAGGCTGCGGCTGCCGCCGCGGCCAACTATCACGGCGTGGCACGCCGGTTCGAGGTGCTGGGCTCAGTGGCGGGGATCACGGTGGTCGACGATTACGCCCACCATCCCACCAAGATCCGAGCCACCATCGCCGGTGCCCGCCAGCAATTCGGTTGGGACGTGCAGTTGGTCATGGTCCACGTCCCTCACACCTACTCGCGCACCCGAGCCCTGCTTGACGAGTATCACGACGCTTTTGACGGTCTCGATCTGCTGGTGTTGGGGCCGATAGAGCCCGCCCGGGAGCGTCATCTGGCGGGCACCGTCAGCTCCGCCGACGTGGCCGCACTGGTGTCCGGGGTGGAGGTGGCGATGGTGGACTCCGCCGACGCCGCCATCCGGGAGGTCAAGTCCCGGCTGATACCGCCCGCGGTGGTCGTCTGCAGTTCGGTGCGCGGCTTTGACGGCGTCGCCGCCCGACTTCTCTCCAGCCTCGGGGCGAGCGCCGCTTGACCTCCCCCGAGCTGCCGGCCCAGCTCCGCCAGCTGCTGGCGGAGCCGCTGAGGTTGGGCCAGATTCGTCGCGATGAGCCCCTTGCGCGCCATAGCCAGTTCGGGGTCGGCGGCCCGGCTGACTGGTACTGGGAGCCCGCCTCGGTGGCGCTGTTGCCGGACCTGCTGCACCTATGCGAGGAGCTGAGCTTCGCCTGCACGGTGCTGGGCGCGGGCAGCAACTGCCTCATCCTCGATGGCGGTATTCGCGGACTGGTGCTGAAGTTTCCTGCAACCAGGGTGGTGCCCCAGGGCGACGGTCAGGTGTGCCTTCAAGCAGGCAGCATGATGCCCCGGGCCGCCTTCGACACCGCCTACCTGGGCCTGGTGGGGCTGGCCTTCGGGGTAGGCATCCCCGGCACCGCCGGGGCCGCGGTCGCCGGTAACGCGGGTGCCTTCGGCACCGAGGTCAAGGAGATCCTGGAGAGCGTGGAGGTGGTGCTGCCCGGAGGTGACGTACTTCGGCTGTCGGCTCAGGACCTGCGGATGAGCTATCGCCACAGCGCCCTCCAGGACCCACCGCTCAAGGGAGCGGTGGTGACCGTGGTCCGGCTGCGGCTGAGCTTGGGCGACCGGGAGACGGCCCGCCAGGAGGTGCGCCGGATCATGTCGGAGCGGAAGGCCGCCCAGCCGACCGGGGTGAGGAGCTTGGGCAGCACCTTCAAGAACCCCGACGAGGAGCGCGCCGGCCGTCTCCTCGACGCCTGCGGGCTCAAGGGTGCGACCGTGGGCGCCGCCCAGGTCTCACCCCAGCACGCCAACTTCATCTGCAACCTCGGCGGGGCTCGCGCCGCCGACGTGCTTGCATTGACGGACGTAATGCGTCAACGTGTACGAGAGCAGTTCGGGGTTGAGCTTGAGCTCGAGATCATTCCCGTCGGCAGTCCCGATTTCCGCCAACGTTCCAGCTGAGGGGCAGCCATGAGTCGGCCCACGCCCGCGCAGTCCTCGAGAGGACGGTCCTTCGGCGCGGTCGTGCCCGACGAGTTCGAGGTCTGGACCCCACCCACCAACTCCCGGACTGACCCCGCACCGCCTAGACGAGCCCGGCCCAGACCGGGAAGCTCCAGCGCCACCCCGATGTGGGGAAGGATGGCCGACTCTCAGATCGAGGAGGTGGCCAAGCAGGCGGCGGAGCGCAGGGCCGCCAGGTACGCGGCCCGCCAGAGCTTCCTCGGCCGGCATCGGGTGTCCGCTCCGCGCAAGCCCCAGGCCTTCGATGCCCTCCAGGAGGTTGGACGGGGCACCAAGGTGACGGCGATCGGGGTGGTGCTGGTGGCGCTGGCCGTGGTGGTGCTGTTCGCCCTCCCCTGGCTCAAGGTGCAGCGAGTCGAGGTGGAGGGGGCGTCGGTGGTCTCCAAGCAGCAGCTGCTGGCCGAGGTTGGGGCAGAGCGAGGTCAGAGCACGCTCCTGCTCAACAGCTCGGCGATGACCCGCAGCCTGCTGGCCCAGCCTTGGGTGCTGAGTGCCACCGTGCGGGTGCGCTGGCCGGACACCCTGATCATCTCGGTGACCCCTTTGCCGCCGGCTTTGATCTATCAGCGCGGCAGCAGCCAGCACCTGCTGGCTGACACCGGAGCGAGTCTTGGGGCGATCGCGCTCCTCCCCTCCACGCCTCTCCCACTCTTGGTTGACCAGCGGGCTCTCGCTCCCGCCCAACCGGGGTCGGTGGTGCTACCCACCCGCCTGACCGGGGCACTGGTGGCCCTGGCCCGTGTCTTCCCCGCCACCTATGGCGTGGGCGTAAGCCGCTACGTGATCACCTCCATCGGAGCCCTGGACATCAAGAGCAACGCGGGCTGGACCGCTGATTTAGGGCTGGCCCTGACCAGCTCCCAGATCGCGTCCATCGGACCCAAGCTGGAGGAATTGCGCGCGCTGGCGGCGCAGGTCAACCTCAAGTCCTCGGGCATCAAAGAGATCTACCTGGAGGATGGCTCCCAGGCGGCGGTCAGCTACTGAGCGGGGGATGCCGGATTTCGCTCCAAACGCAAAACTCGGGGTCTGAAGGTGGTCTTAGCCACAACATGATGTGGTTTGGGGCTTGTGCTGCTCTGGCATTGCCGGTACACTGCCAGACGGCTCCACCGTCTCCGCGAGGGGCTCTCTGCGTCCCCATCTTCTCCGTCTGACAACCCACCACAACTTGCCAAAAATCTCATTACCACAGTTGGGGTTCCACCTGATGCCCGAGTGGGTCGGCGCCGCGCTGGCGCCGCCGCGGTCACGGTCGGCGTCGCATTGACCAGCCGCCGCTTGGTAGCGCTCGACCTCGGCAGTGCCAAGGTTTGCTGTGCCGTGGCCGATGACGATGGTCCCCGGCTGCGCATCCTAGGGGTGGGCGAGGCACCCTCGGCGGGGGTCCACAAGGGGGTGATCACCGATCCCGACGCCGCCGCCCTGGCCATCTCCAAGGCGCTCGACGCCGCCGAGCGAGCCAGTGGAGTGGAGATCGACTCGGCCCTCCTGACCCTGAGCGGCAGGCACATCGAGAGCCGCGCCAGCGAGGCGGTGGTATCGGTCAACTCCAGGGGCGGCGTGGTCAGTTCCAGCGACCTCAATCGGGTCCTGGAGGCCTCCAAGACCGTGTCCAGACTCGAGGGCCAGGAGGTGGTCCACCTGATTCCTCGCCAGTACCAGGTGGACACCCGCTCCGGGCTCAGCGATCCCCGGGGCGAGCAGGGTTCGCGACTGGCCGTCGATGTCGAGCTGGTCCTGGCCTCCAATGCTCATCTGGCTTCCCTGGTGGACTGTGCCCACGCCGCCGGGCTGCGGATCGACGACGTGGTGGTGCAGCCGCTGGCATCGGCGGAGGGGGTGCTCCGGGACCAGGAGCTGGAGCTGGGGGTGGCGGTGATCGACGTCGGTGCCGGAACCACCAATATCGCCATCTTTCGAGATGGAACAATTTGCCGCGTTCTAGTGCTCCCAGTGGGCGGCCAGAACGTCACCACCGACCTCGCCACCGGCCTCCGCTGCGACCAAGATGAGGCCGAGACCCTCAAGTGCCGACACGGACAATGCGACCCGGCTCAGGTGCTCCCCGAGGAGATGGTCACCCTAGTCGGCCGCTCCCATGTCGGTGCCGAAGAGATTCCCCGGAGATGGCTGGCCGAGATCATCGAACCGCGGGCACGGGAGATGGCTCGCTTGGTGGGCCAGGCGCTAGAGGGGGATGGCCAGGGCCTCGGGAAGCTGGTAGTCACTGGCGGCGGGTTCCGGCTCCGCGGCTTCGCCGCCGCCGTCCATCAGATCTTGGAAATGCCGGTCCGGCTGGCGGTCCCAGAGGGACTGGCCGGGCTTTCCGATCAGCTCGGCATGCCCGAGCACGCAGCGGCGGCAGGACTGCTCCGTTGGGGCCAGCGCTCGGGCGCCCGCGGAGCTCGCGGCAACATCAGATCCACCCGCAGTGCGGGCCGGCTAAACCGCTGGCTCCACGAGCTGTTCTGACGTAAGGAGACCAGCATGCCTCAAGACGACCTCGAACGCACCAGCCAGGGGAGTGCTCGGATCAAGGTCATCGGCGTCGGCGGTGGCGGTAGCAATGCCGTCAACCGGATGATTCGAGCCAAGCTCCGCGGCGTCGACTTCATCGCCGTCAACACAGATCGCCAGGCGCTGGAGACTTCCGAGGCGCCCACCAAAATCCACATCGGCCGCAAGGTAACGCGGGGCCTGGGTTGCGGTGGGGACCCCGAGATGGGGGAGATGGCCGCGGAGGAGTCACGCGAGGATCTGTCCAGTGTCCTCCACGACGCCGACATGGTCTTCGTGACCTCAGGCATGGGGGGAGGCACCGGCACGGGGGCGGCGCCGATCATCGCCGAGATCGCTCGCTCCAGTGGCGCCCTCACGATCGGGGTGGTCACCAAGCCCTTCACCTTTGAGGGCAAGAAGCGGATGGAGGCGGCCGAGAAGGGGGTGGACGCTCTCTCCGGGCGGGTCGACACCCTGATCACCATCCCCAACGATCGCCTGATCGCTGTGACCGACAAGAAGACCACCATGATCGATGCCTTCAAGAAGGCCGACGACGTGCTTCGCCAGGGCGTCCAGGGGATCAGCGACCTGATCGTCTTCCCCGGCTTGATCAACCTCGACTTCGCCGACGTGAAGGCGATCATGATGGGCCAGGGCGCGGCGCTGATGGGCATCGGCTACGGCAGTGGAGATAGCCGGGCCCAGGATGCCGCTCGCGATGCCGTCGCCAGTCAGCTCCTGGAGACCTCGATAGCCGGGGCTCACGGGATCCTGCTCAACATCACCGCCAGCCCCGACCTCACCCTCTACGAGGTCAACGAGGCCTGCGATCTGATCCGCCAGAGCGCCGACCCCAACGTCAACATCATTTTCGGGGCGGTGGTGGACGATCGCATGGGCGGGGACGTCAAGATCACGGTGATCGCCACTGGCTTCGCCGCCGGTGCCCAGGTGAACCAAGCGCTGGCCGAGAAGTACAAGGCCACCCGGCCCGAGGATCTCCAGGAGCCGCTCCCCGAGCGTTCCCGTGTGCCCCAGCGCGAGCACCCGGAGCTCTACGAGGACGTGGACATCCCGGCATTCCTGCGGGAGCCGCGCTGAAGTAAGCGCCTCGGCGTCCCGCGGCTGAGGTCTTGGGAGGACGCCCTCGGTCCGGAACGTAACCGCTTGGCACCTTGACCTGGGTCGCGATTCGACCCAGGTCACGACCTTATACCAGGCAGATCTGGCGAACAGGCTCGGCCGGATCGACTGAGGCTTGGGGCGAGTTCCCCAGGTTGGGGTCATCTGCCCTGATCTTGCGTGTGCTTGGGGGGAACTCTGGAGGTTTGTCGCGCTGTGTCGGCTGCGGTGCCGCCCCACGTCGTCGAAAGTACTGCAGTAGGTGCAACTGGACGAAGTGGTCTGTCTCCTTCCTTCCTGACTGCACCCACATCTTTGGTTAGCGCTGCACGCAGCTTTCGGTGTGTATAGTGTGTGTATATGCCTCGTGTGAACGTCTATCTCCCGGACGAACTGGTGGCCGCGGTTCGGCCGTTGGAGCTCAACCTCTCCCAAGTACTGCAAGCAGCCCTGACGGAGCGGCTTGACGCGGTCCGCCTCGAATCTTGGCTGCGCAGGCTGAGCGTTGCTGCGGAGCCGACGCCAAGCCATGCGGAGACTCGAGCAGGGCTCGATGCCATCGACGCAGACCGCCGTCGTGGCTGAGATCCTGGTGCTGGAGACCTCTGGGTTTCTCGACCTGATCCTGGGTACTCCCGAGGGGCAGGCTGTGCGGGATGCTCTCGTCGGTCGACAGGTTCATGTCGTTGACAACGAGGCGGTTGGGATAGCCATCGCTCTGCGCGAGCTGCGACGGATTGGGTCGCTCTCCGAGGTTGCCTTGACGCGCAAGCTTGGCCTTGTCGCCGATGCTCCGTTTCGCGCTCATTCGGTGCGAGAACTCCTGGTGGCGTCGGCAGCCAGAGACGACTTACGGCTGGGTGACGCGCTTTGCGTTGAATTGAGCCATCGGTTGGCCGCTCCTTTGGTCACGACTGACTCGCGCTTGGCCGCCGTCTGGTCGCACTCCTGGTTGGTAACCGCGGCATCCAACCGATAAACGCATGGAAAGTTGGCGGTATCCGGACTGCGTATTCGCCACTCCTTGTGGACCTCGGTCGCCTGCCACCAGGCAACGTCACTGCGCCGCGTACAAGTTGCGAGCTTCGCTCACTGGCCAGCCTGCTCCACTTCGATAAAGTGACCCGGTTGCCCTGGAGATCCGTGAGCGACAGCTTGCCCCGCGGCGGCGAGAACTCGATGTGCGCCGAGCTGGGGCCCTGAATCTCCATGTTGGCAAAGGTTCATCCAAATCTGGCACAGCTCCTATCACGAGAGCGTGCACAGCGCGAGCCGGTTGCGCACCAATTAGATCCATCCCGGGCTGGCGACGTGCCACAGCACCTCGTCTTGGTGGACCGCCAGATCCGGTGGCCGAACGAAGTGAGGTTCGTGTCAAGCCAGCGCGGTGTCGAAGTCCGAGACAGCCTCCCGGTAAAGAGGGAGTCGGTGGACGCCTACCACTGTGTCACATTCGGCGCGAGGTGCCGACCGTCGGGCCTGGCCCGAGCGCCTGGTCATTTGGGGCGCAAGATCATGAGGCTGTCCAGTGGAGGGAGTGGTCAGCGGATCCCGATTTCGGCTGGGGACTATCCCTAAGCAGCAGCAGGTGGCACGACGGTCGCCGCCTTCAGTGCGACGCTGGGTGCTTCCGCCAGGTTGCGTCGCGCCCGCCAGGAGGCGACCGCCGCGGCCAAGAGGACAATCGGAACGAGCGGGACAGGTAAGGTCACCCGGGGCGTGGCATCCAGCACGATCGTGACGTTGAACAAGATGATCCAGAATGCCAGCCACCGGAGGTCCCGACCGGAAGATCGCAGCGCACCAGCGGTCCAGACCACGGGACCGGCCAGAAGTATGAAGTCGTGATTGAGGGCGTGCGGAGCGACCACTACGGAGAGACATATGGTGGAGGTCAGCGCCAGCTTCCAATCGCGCTGGCTCTTGGGGGGGTTGCGCCACCAGACCCAGGAGAGCACGAACAGCGCCACGGCCATGGCCACGAAGGCGACGTCCGTGCTTAGGTGGTTACGTCCGGTAAGTCGCCAGATGAAGCCCAGCACGGTTTCGTCCAGGGTCGGCGGGAAGCGGGTGAACAGTGTGTAGGACTCGATCTTGGGCAGGAGGAGCATCCCGGGAATGCTCACCACGGCCACAGTGATCGCTGTCAGCGCCACCAGGCAGGCGGCCGCGACCTGAACCGTGCGACGGCGCCAAGCCGCACCTGCTGGAACCACCAGGAGCAGGAGGAGGTCGGGCTTGAAGGTGAAAATGACCGCGGCTGCGGCGATGCGTGTCCATCGCTGAAAAGAAGAGCTGCAGGTCCAGGCTGCCGAGAAGAGTGCAAGGCACAGAGGCCACAGCAGGTCATATTGGCCTTCGCCCAGTGCAGTGTAGATGGGATATGAGGCGAGGATCGCCAGGGCCAGTGGAAGGGCATCGGCACCGACCTTCTCCTGGCGGGCTAGCCAGAATGTGCCGAATATGCAAAGCAGCAGGCAGAGCCCGTCCCAGAGGAAGAACGCTGGCCACAGCGACAGAGTGGTGAAGGGGATGACCACCCACGCCGCTGGTGGGAGCGCCACGAACGGTTCAACGTAAGCGCGGGTCGGACCGTGGCTGAGAAACGCCGCCGCCTGCAGTTGGAACTGCAGAGAGTACATATGGTGGGCTGCTGTGAGACCGCCCGCCGCCAGCGCCTTCGCGACAGCGTAGAAGGCTCCGAAGTCCGGCACCGACTGTTGGTCGATCTGAGCTGCGATTAAGAGCACGTAGCTGAGCAGGACGGCCCCGCCGATGAGCGAGACCACTTGCCGGGTACTGAATCGCATGGGATTGGTTGTATCGGGTCGACTCCGCCAAAGTAGGGCGCTGCCGCCTATTGCGGGCGAATTGTGGCGGGGTCGTTACCGGCCAGGCCCGCCCCAGTCCAGCGCCAGTCCTGGCGCCAGTTCACCAGGCCTGGGAACTGCTGCGCCCACCACTCGGCGCCACCTTCTTTACCCCACCCTCGAGCCGCCCGGCTGAAGGGCCCACGAACTGGGCCGGGGGGGCAGACCAGGGTCCAGGCCGGGTCCATGGAGGCCCCCCGCATCACCTTGGCCTTCCAGCTTGGCCATCCCCAGTTTGATCTGCCTCAGGTTCTCGTCCAGTGCCAGCTGGATGGGGATGTAGAAGGCGAGGTTGAAGTAGGCGTCGCTGCCGGCGGTGGCTGTGTAGTCGAAGCCTGCCAGACGCCCATAGAGGCAGTCGCGCCAGCGGTAGAAGAGAGAGAAGGCCACCAGGCGTCCCCGGCGCCTGCAGAGCAGGACCCGACTCTCGGAGTTGAGATGCCGGGCCTGCGCCTCCAGTTGGGCGGCGAGCTCGACGTCAGTCGAAGCGTGCCCGTACTTTTCCTGCAGGTTGGCCGCCAGACTCGGGAGCTGGTCCAGACAGGAGCGCAGGTCGGTCACCTCTACCTCAAGTCCGCTTTCCCGGAACCGACTCTGCTCCCGCAGGGCCGAGTGGCGGCGAGAGTGGCTGAGGTGGGACAGGTATTGCGCGAATGAGTCCCATTCGATTTCGATGGCGCAGTTGGGACCCGCCAGGATCAGGTACTCCGGACGCCGTAAACAGGGATACGTCTCACGGGCGGCGGCTGATGTCAGCCACATCACGCCAAGGCTGGCGCAACCTGCGGTCTCGGCCAACTCGGCCGCTCCCCCCAATAGGCGTTCCACCACGGAGCGCTTGCTGCAGCTCGACTCGGGATTTACCGCGAACTCGGTCGAATACCCGGCGCGCGAACCAGCCAGCAGGGTTGGCAACCAGGGCTCCCGGCGGGCCCTTCTTCCCAACACCCAGCGGGCCCCGCTGCCGAACGGTTCGTAGTGATCAAGACCGGGGTCCCGAGAGCCATCCCATTGGTACATCGGCAGCCCAGCTGCCAGACATCCCTTGCCATCGCGCAGCAGAAGGTAGGAAGCGCGGGTGGCCTCCGACTCCTCGATCGCCAACAAGAACGGGTACGAGAGATAGAGGCCGCAGTGCTGGCTGATCTGATCCCACTCCTGCCGGTCCACCTCGGCCAGGCTGGAAGCCCACTTCGCGTCCAGTGCATCGGACTCGCCGGTGGATCGAAAGAGCTCCGAGAACAAGGGCCGCCCGAGCCTCAGCCGGAAGCCTGAAGCGAACGGCGGCCGAAGAGGCCCCAGGCGGTCAGTCTCAGCTTCACCTCTCCAGTCTGGTCTCGGAGCTCGCCCCGGAGTTCAACCAGGCCGCGCTCGGGGCGGCTCTTCGAGAGTCGCGCCGAGATCGCCTCGACCGACCCAGTCAGCTGGTCGCCGGGATGAACCGGGTTCAGCCACCGCAGCTCATTCACCCCCGGTGAGCCGAGGCTGGCCGCGTGGCTGAGGACGGCGTCGAAATAGAGTCGCATCCAGATGGAAGCAGAGTGCCACCCGCTCGCGATCAGTCCCCCGAAGATGCTCTGTACTGCCTTGGCGGGATCGGTGTGAAAGGGCTGGGGGTCGAACTTTTTGGCGAAGGCGATGATCTCGCCCTGGCTGACCAGGTGCGACCCCAGCTCAAAGTGGGCGCCTGGCTGCAGGTCTTCCCAAAACAGGTCGATCTCGGGGCCCCAGTGCGCGCCGAGAGGGTCGACCGCGTCAGCGGGCACGAGAACTCCGTTGAGATCCGAGATGATGCTGTGTCAGCCATGCTACCCTGCCTGGGTCTGGCTCCCGTTCGGCACGGGAGGAGAGCTCTCACTGGAGATCGCACCGCGCCCTGATGTCGGCATTCGAGCCGGTGACCAACCCGGTCAGCTTTCCCGAGCTGGAGGAGCGCGTGCTGCAGTTCTGGCAGCGCGAGCGCATCTTCGAGCGCAGCCTGGAGCTGCGCCAAGACGCCAAGCGCTTCGTGTTCTACGAGGGGCCGCCGACCGCCAATGGTCTGCCCGGGGTGCATCACGTGCTGGCGCGGTCCTTCAAGGACTGCTTTCTCCGCTACCAGCAGATGCGGGGCCGGCGGGTTGAGCGCCGGGGCGGTTGGGACACCCACGGGCTGCCGGTCGAGCTTGAGGTCGAACGGACCCTGGGGATCCGCTCCAAGCAGGAGATCGAGCGGATGGGGGTTGCCGAGTTCAACCACCTCTGCCGCGCCAGTGTCATGGAGTACATCGACGAGTGGGAGCGCCTGACCAACCGCATCGGCTTCTGGATCGACCTCAAGGGTGCCTACCGCACCTACGACACCGACTACATCGAGTCAGTCTGGTGGAGCCTGAAGCAGATCTACGATCGGGGATGGCTATTCCGCGGTTACCGGGTGGCGCCCTACTGCCCGCGCTGTCAGACCTCTCTCAGCAGTCATGAGCTGGCGCAGCCCGGCGCGTACCACGACGACACCCCCGACCCAGGGGTCACCGTGCGCTTCCGGCTCAGGGACGACCCGCAGACCAGCCTGCTGGCCTGGACCACCACCCCCTGGACTCTGCCAGGGAACCTGGGACTCGCGGTCGGGCCAGAGATCGCCTACGTCGCGGTAAAGCAGGGCGACGAGAAGCTGATCCTGGCCAAGGAGCGCCTCCAGATTCTGGACGGCCCGTACCAGGTGGAGCGTGAGATGACGGGCCAAGAATTGGTCGGGCTCCGCTATCAGCCGCTGTTCTCCTTCCTCCCGGAACAACCTCGGGCTCATGTGGTGATGGCCGCCGACTTCGTGTCCACTGACGAGGGAACCGGAATCGTCCACACCGCGGGGGCCTACGGGGAGGACGACCTCAGGCTCTGCCAGGAGGCGGGGATCGAGGTCCGGCACACAGTCGGGTTGGACGGGCGCTTCCTCCCCTTTGTCACTGACTTTCAAGGGATCTGGGTCAAAGACGCCGATCCCCTGATCACCGAAGAGCTGAGGGAACGCGGCCTGATCTACAAAGAGGAACGGATTCTCCACTCCTATCCGTTCTGCTGGCGCTGCGAGACGGCGCTTCTCTACTACGCCCTGGACTCCTGGTTCATCAAGACCACCGCGGTCAAGGAACGGCTGCTTCGCCACAACCGCTCCGTGCACTGGGTGCCCTCCCATCTCCGCGACGGGCGCATGGGGAACTGGCTGGAGTCGGTCCAGGACTGGAACCTGTCCCGGGCTCGGTACTGGGGCACCCCCCTGCCCATCTGGATCTGCCCTGAATGCGGTGAGCCGCGATGCGTCGGCAGTCTCGCCGAGCTGGGCCTCAAGCCCGGCACCGACGTTCACAAGCCATTCATCGACGAGGTGACCCTGGCCTGTGACTGCGGGGGACAGATGCGGAGGGTGCCCGAGGTCATCGACGGCTGGTACGACTCTGGTGCCATGCCCTTCGCCCAATGGCATTACCCGTTCGAAAACGAGGAGCGATTCGCTGCGGACCATCCCGCTGACTACATCAGCGAGGCCATCGATCAGACGCGGGGTTGGTTCTACACCCTGCTCGCGGAGTCGGTGATGCTCTTCGATCAGCCTGCCTATCGGAATGTGGTGGTCCCCAGCCTGGTGGTCGACGATCAGGGACGCAAGATGGCCAAGTCCCGAGGAAATGTAGTCGACCCCTTCGTTTTGATTTCGAAAACAGGGAGCGACGCTGTGCGGTGGTGGTTCTACACCACGGTATCGGTGGGCCTCGAGTACCGGATCTCGGTGCAGCGAGTGGCCGAGTCGGCGCTGCGGTTCCTCAACGTGTTCTGGAACACCCACGGCTTTCTGGTCACCTACGCCAATCTGGCCGGTTGGGAGCCTTCCGCGACCTCCCCTCCGCTGGCCGAGCGCCATCCACTCGATCGCTGGATCTTGGCGCGGCTGGAGCAGACGGTCGCCGAGGTGGGCGCCCAGTTGGACCGCTACGACGCCAACTCTGCCTGCCGCGCCATCGCCGCCTTGGCGGACGACACCAGCACCTGGTACCTGCGCCGGTCCCGTCCGCGCTTCCGGGGCACGCCCCAGGAGATCGCCTCCAGCTGTGCCACCTTGCATGAGGTGCTGTGTCAGACCACCCGCCTGTTGGCCCCATTCACCCCCTTCGTGGCCGATGCCATCTTCCGCGCCCTGACTCCCACGCGGGATGGAGTCACCGTCTCGGTTCACCTCGAGGACTATCCGGCGCCGGGAGGGCGGCCGGTCGATCAGGAGTTGCTGCGGCAGATGGCGGTGGTGCGTCGGCTAGCCGAGGACGCTCGCGCGCTCCGGGAGCAGCGGAGCGTCCCCATCCGTCAGCCCCTGGCCCGGGCAACCGTCTTGGGGGCGGACCTGGAACCGGAGCTGGCCCAGGTCCTGGCCGATGAGCTCAATGTGAACGAGGTGGTTAGTTCAGCAGGGGACGCCGGCGGCCAGGTAACCGTGGAGCTGGATTTCGAATTGACCCCGAAGCTGCGCAGGGAGGGACTGGCGCGGACTTTCACCCGCCAGCTCCAGGACCTTCGCCGCAAGCGGGGACTTCGGGCGGGCGAGCGGGTTGCCGTCCGATTCGCCGCCGACGAGGAGCTGGTATTGGCCATCGAGCAGGAGGCGGGTGCAATCCGGGCCCAGTGCTTTGCCACGGAGCTGTCCCGAGCGGAGCCGGGCTCGAAGTTGCCCAGCAGCTACAGCGACTGGTTTCAGCTCAAGGTCCCGACACATTCGATCTCGATAGCACTGCGGCGGCTCGACCCTGACGCAGACTGACGTGGTCGGGGTCTTCCCGACCGCCGGGGAACAGCCCATAATGCACGCGCCCCCCAGGGAGCAGTAGGAGACGCGCACGGTTTGCCGGGCTCCCCGCCCTGGGCCAGCTTTTTGAGGAAATTAGAGGATGACCGAGATCGCCGCGACGTCCCGTAAAAGCGACCTGGCTGAGATCCGCCTGCAGGTGGAGTCAGAGAAATCGCGGCTCGATCATGAGATGGCCCAGCTGACCGGGGTCGCCACCAACGGTGCCGGCCGAGAAGCTCCATTCCATGAGCACCCCACCGAACACGCCGGTGAGATGGAAGAGCACGAGCGGCTGCTGGCGATCCGGGAGAATCTGCTGCAAATGTTCGAGCAGTGCGACGATGCCCTGGGACGGCTGGAGCGGGGTGAATACGGGCTCTGCAGGAGCTGCGGTAAGGAGATCGCCATCGAGCGGCTGCGCGCGCTCCCCTATGCGACTCGATGCGTCCCCTGCAAAGAGGCCAAGCGCGACTGAGGGCCCTCCGGCCCGTCCGACTTCTCGGTCGGTCTTGACCAGAACCCAGCCGGGGCCGCTATGGACTGCGGTGGCAGCGATCTCAGTCTTCGCGGTTGACCGACTGACCAAGCTCTGGGTGACTCACTCCCTCAGTCTGGGGGAGCAGCTCTGGCCGGCTTGGCCGGTGCACATCTACTACACCATCAACAACGGCGCTGCCTTCAGCCTCCTGCCCAGCGCTAACTGGCTTTTTCTGGCAGTGGCGGTGCTGGTGGTGGCGGCCATCCTCTGGCGCTGGCGGCTTCTTGCCCTGGAGCCATCGTGGGTTCAGGTGGGAGTGGGCCTACTTCTGGGGGGCGCTGTCGCCAACGCTCTGGACCGGATCACCCAGGGCTATGTAGTGGACTTCATTCAACTCCCACACTGGCCCGTGTTCAATGTGGCCGACTCCGGCATCACCGTCGGCGTGGCGATCCTGGTCGCCCGGATCATCCTGGCTAGCCGCCACCATGCCTGAGCAGTCGGCGCCCGGAGCCGAGCTTCAGCTCCCCCCGGCCCAGCCCTCCGAGGCCGATCTGCGCCTTGACCTCTTCCTGGCCTCCCACCTCGGAGGTGCCCGGGCTCACGCCCAGAGGATGGTTAGGTCCGGACTGGTCTCGGTGGGAGGGCTTCTGGTGCTACGACCCTCGCATCCGGTCCGTCCCGGCGACGTGGTTTCTGTGGGGCCGGAGGAGCGCCCCTCGGTCCCGGAAGCGCCCGCGGGGGACTTACGAGTTCTCTATGAGGATGAGTTCTTGGCGGTGGTGGACAAGCCCGCGGGCATGGTCGTTCATCCCGGCCCTGGACATCCAGAGGGGACCCTGGCCCAACTGGTTCAAGCCTGGGGCGGACCCTGGTCGCTAGCCGGCGGAGGGGAGCGTGCCGGGATTGTCCACCGCCTCGATAGGGGCACCAGTGGGCTGTTGGTACTGGCCCGCACGGAGGAGGCTCACAGGCACCTGGCCCGCCAGCTTCGGACCCGGACCATGGGACGCGAGTACTGGGCCCTGGTCGAAGGCGGAGTCCGAGAGGAACGCGGCCGCATCGAGGCGGCGCTCGGCCGGGATCCCAAACGGCCCCGGCGCATGGGGGTCGGAGCCGCCGGGCGCCAGGCGGTAACCGAGTTCTCGGTACTTGAGCGGCTTCCCCAGCACACCGCGCTCCGGTTGCGGCTGCTCACCGGTCGCACCCACCAGATCCGGGTTCACCTCGCCTACATCGGCCGACCCGTCGTCGGCGACAAACTCTACGGCGCCTCGGGCAAGGAGGATGCTCCAAGGCCAGCCCTCCACGCCGCCATGCTCCATCTGCTCCATCCCCAGGACGGTAGGGAGATGGCATTCGTCAGTCCGCTCCCCGCCGATCTCGAAGCGCTCCGCCTGCAAGTGGGCGCGGCACCTGGCAGCCGGGCCAGCTGGCCCTGGCAAGCCCTACCCTAGACCGTCAGATGACCAGGGCTTCGGGACCGGGTCGGATCATCGTCCTCTCAGGCCCCAGCGCGGTGGGCAAGGACACCGTGATCAAGAAGCTTCTGGAGCTGTCGCCCTCGCTGAAGCGGCCCCCGGCCTACACCACCAGGCAGCCCCGCCCCGGCGAGATCAATGGTCGGGACTACACCTTCGTCAGCCCCGAGACCTTCGGTGCCATGGAGGCCGCTAAGCAATTTCTGGAGACGGCCAGGGTGCACGGCAACTGCTATGGCACGTCCAGGGCACTGGTGCAGGAACTGCTCGATCAGGGCGACACCGTGCTGCTGAAGATCGACGTCCAGGGGGCTGCCCAGCTCCGCGACGCCGGCCTGCACGCCATCTTTATCTTCCTGGAGCCGCCCTCGCGGGCCGCCTTGGCGGAGCGACGGCAGGGGCGCGAGACCGAGACTCCAGAGGAGATCGCCATCCGCACCAGAGACGCCGACCGCGAGTTGGCCGAGGCCAGGTGGTACCACCACCGAGTGGTCAACGACGACGTCGACCGGGCCGCGGGAGAGGTGGCCGCCATCTTGAAGGAGTCGCCCTCAGGCGCGAGCTGATCGGCCCGAGGCGCCTGCCACAATGGCGACACGATGGCTGACCTAATTGGACAACAGCTGAGTGGGCGCAAGGTAGCCGTCCATGTCTGTGGCGGGGTGGCGGTGGTCAAGGTCCCTGAGCTGATCACCGCGCTTCGCGGCCAAGGGGCCCAGGTGAGAGTGGCGATGACCCCTTCGGCCACGTCCTTCATCTCTCCGACCACCCTGCAAGCGCTGTCGGGGAATCCCGTCTCCTGGCGCCTCTTCCCGGCCAAGGACAGGGCCAGGGAGGCTGTGCTGGTGGAACCGGTGGAGGGTCACGGAATGGCCCATATCGACCTCTCCACCTGGGCGGACTGCCATTTGGTCGTCCCCGCGACGGCGTCCACGATGGCTCGGTTGGCGCTGGGGCTGGCCGACGACGTGGTCAGCTCCACCCTGCTCGCCACCCGGGCGCCCTTCATCCTTGCCCCCGCAATGGAGAGCGGGATGTGGCGCAATCCCGCAACCCAGCAGAACCTCGCCACCCTGGTCGGGAGGGGCGCCTTGGTGGTGGGGCCGGTTTCGGGCCGGCTCGCCTCGGGTCGTCACGGCGAGGGCCGGATGGCGGAGCCCGAGGCGATCCTGGCCGCGACCCTGCGGCTGCTCCGGCCCGAGGGCCGGCTGCGCGGCTGGGAGGTTCTGGTGACCTCCGGTGGTACCCGTGAGCCCATCGATCCGGTGCGCTACCTGGGCAATCGCAGCAGCGGGAAGATGGGCGAGCGGCTGGCGGCGGAGGCAGCATCTCGCGGCGCTACCGTCCGCCTGGTGACGGCCGTCGAGGCCGACATCGACCTGCCCATGGTCGAGATCACCAGGGTCGAAACTGCAGAGGAGATGCTGCAAGCCTGCCTGGCGTCGCTGCAAGCCACTCGCCTGCTGCTGATGGCCGCGGCAGTCGCCGACTTCCGGGTGAAGAAGTTCTCTGCCAGCAAGCTGCACCGGAGCCGGCTTCTGGAGCCGCAGCTCCGGCTGATCCCAACCGTCGACGTCCTGGCCAGGCTGATCGCCGAGCGGCCCCCTGGCTGTGTCGTGGTGGGCTTCGCGGCTGAGACTGAGCAGGTAGTCGAGCGGGGCAAGGAGAAGCTTGAGCGCAAGGGCTGCGACATGGTCGTCGCCAACCCGGTGTCGGGAGAGCACTCCTCGATGGGAGGAGACATGGCGGAGGCCACCCTTCTCACCCGAGACGGCCGGACTCGTGAACTCGCCTGGCAGCCCAAGGCCGCCATCGCCGCCGCCATCCTCGATGAGGCGGAACGGCTGGCGAAGGAGTCTCCGAAACCGTCGGCGACTCGGTGAGCCCAGCCCGACCTCTGCTGGCGCGGGTCTCTCCCGACCTTCGAGCGGGTCCGCCGGCGGGGCTCTACGACTACTCGGTCCCCGACGAGATAGCTGGTCAGATCCGGTTAGGACAACGGGTGGTTGTCCCCTTCGGGCGCCGCCGCGTGTTCGCTTTCGTGGTAGAGCTGCCCGAGGAGTCCCCGGTCGACGGTCTGCGTCCCCTGGAGCGAATCCGCGACGAGGATCCGTTGCTGCTCCCGCACCAGATCAGCCTGGCGCAGTGGATCGCGACCTACTACCTCTGCCCGTTACCCGAGGTGCTTCGCGCCATGATCCCGCCCGCCCTGAGGACTGGCAAGGCCAGCTCGCGCCGGCGCGTCAGTGCCAAAGAAGTGGTGGCCTCGGTCCCGGCACCAGAGAGCAATGCCCCGCTGGTCCTCACCGCGGAACAAGAACAAGTCTTCGCTCCGATCCGGGACGCTCTCTCCTGGTCCAAGGCGGAGGAGTTCCTCCTCTTCGGGGTGACCGGGTCGGGCAAGACCGAGGTCTACCTGGCCGCCATCAAGGCGGCGTTGGCTCAGCGCAAGGGCGCGATCGTGCTGGTCCCAGAGATCTCGCTCACCCCCCAGACCGAGAAACGGTTTGCCATCCACTTTCCCGGCGTCGTGGCTGTGCTCCACTCGGGGCTGACCAATGCCGAGCGGGGCCGCGAGTGGCGCCGGGTCCGCTCGGGCCAAGCCCAGGTCGTGGTGGGATCTCGCAGCGCGGTGTTCGCGCCCATGGCCAACCCCGGGGTGGTGATCGTCGATGAGGAGGACTCCTCCTCCTATAAGCAATACGACGCCATGCCTCGCTATCACGCGGCGGAGGTCGCCCGCCACCTGGGCCGCATCCTCTCGGTGCCAGTCGTCCTCGGGAGCGCCACTCCGCGACTCGAGGTCTACCAGCAGGCATTGAGCGCCAAGGGTCTGCAGCTGCTGCGGATGCCGCACCGCTTCGGCGGGCGGGCCTTGCCTCCGGTGGAGGTGGTCGACCTGCGCGAGGAGCTGGCCTGGGGCAACCGCTCACCCTTCTCGCGACGGCTGGCCGAGCTGGTCACCGAGACCCTCGCGGGCGGGGGACAGGGAATCCTGTTCCTCAACCGTCGCGGGACCTCCAGCGTGGTGCTCTGCCGGAGCTGCGGCGACGCTCTGGGTTGTCCCAACTGCTCGGTCTCCCTGACCCTGCATTCCCGGGGCCGACTCTGCACCTGCCACTACTGCGACCACCAGGTGGAGCTGCCCGAGCAGTGCCCGGTCTGCGGTAGTCGGTTGCTGCGGGCGCTGGGGGCGGGCACAGAGCGGATCGAGGCCGAGGCGCGGGAGCTCTGGCCCCAGGCCCGGGTCTTGCGGATGGACCGGGACACGGTCGCGCACCGCGACGCTCACCGCCAGATCTACGAGGCCTTCGTGCGCCGCGATGCCGACCTCTTGATCGGTACCCAGATGGTGGCCAAGGGGTGGGACCTGCCCGGGGTCAGGCTGGTGGGGATCGTCAACGCTGACATCGCGCTCCACTTCCCGGACTTCCGGGCGGCCGAGAAGACCTTTTCGCTGCTCACCCAGGTGGCGGGCCGGGCCGGGCGTGGCGATGAGCCCGCCCAGGTGATCCTCCAGACCTACAGCCCCGATCATCCGGCCGTCCAGTTTGCCGGCGCCCACGACTATGAAGGCTTCGCCGGCCAGGAGTTGGAGGCGCGTCGCCGGCTGCGTTTCCCCCCATACACAAGGCTCCTGGTGGTCACCCGGAGCGACCCAGACGATCGGGAGGCCCGGGGTCAGGCCGAAGCGGAGGCCATCCGGCTTCGAGCCCTTCTCGAGGGGAGTCCGGTCGAAGTCCTGGGGCCGAGCCCGGCTTTCATACCCAGGCTTCGCTCCCTGTATCGCTGGCAGCTGACCATTCGCGCCGCCCGGCTTGAGGCGGTGCGGGCCCACCTTCCCCAGGGCCGGGGATGGTCCCTCGACATCGACCCCGCCTGAACGGGAGCGCACGACCTCCGTGGCCAACACCAGGGGTCCGGGACTGGGAGACTTGGCACCTTCTCCAACTCCATTGGGCTGGAGTCGGTGCCTGACTGTCATTAGTGGAGGAAGGTCTTGCGCGTCGCCTACGCGGGATCTGCTGAGTTCTCGCTGCCGGTCCTGAGAGCTCTGGCAGCTTCCGACCAGGACCTAGTTCAGGTGCTCACGGCACCTGATCGGGCCGGGAGCCGCGGTGCGGATGCCCCTCGGCCCGTGAAGGCTGCCGCCGAATCGCTGGGGATCCCAGTCGATCAACCACCGCGGCTGAGCCCCGAGGTTTGGCGAGAGGTCTCCTCCCGAAGTCGACCAGACGTCCTGGTGGTTGCAGCCTACGGACAGTTGATCCCCGCGTCGGTGCTCGACTCGCTGCGACAGGGGGGACTTGGGGTGCATCCATCACTCCTGCCCCGTCACCGCGGGGCGTCGCCGGTGGTGGCAGCGATCCTGGCAGGCGACAGTCGAACCGGGGTTACCGTTTTCCGGATGGATCAGCGCCTGGACAGTGGCCCGATCCTGGGCCAGGAAGAGACAGCTCTGGCCGGAAGCGATACCGCGACCTCACTCACCGCCAAGCTTGCCGAGTTGGGCGGCGATGTGGTGGTCCAGGTTCTGCACCGATTGGAGGCAGGCGAAGTCGCTGAGATCCCCCAGCTGGAGTCGGGTGCCACCTACTCGCACCGCTTGAGCCGGCAAGACGGGCAGCTGGACTGGACCTACACGGCAGAGATCATCGACCGGCACCTGCGGGCGCTCAGTCCTTGGCCAGGGGTCACCGTTCCACTGCTGGGAAAGCAGGTCAAGCTACTCCGTGGGGCCGCCGCCGCCACTAGTGACGACGGCAGCGACGGCGAGCCAGGCGAGATCCTCCAGCAGGGGTCGGACTGGATCCTGGTCCAGACCATCGAAGGGGCATACCGGGTCGAGCTGATCCAGCCCCCGGGCGGTCCCCAGATGAGTCCGGCGGCCTTTCTGCGGGGCCGCCAGCGTCCACCTCGGGGCCAATCCAGTGCCTGAGGTCAAAAGGCCCCGGCTGCTGGCCCGCAACAAACGAGCTCGGCACGAGTACCACATTCTCGAGCAGCTCGAGGCCGGCATCGAGCTCTGGGGCACCGAGGTGCGCTCACTCCGCCAGGGCGGGGCTCAGATCACCGAGGCCTACGTCCGGATCGAACGCGGTCAGGCGTGGCTTCATGGCGCCCACATCCAGCCCTACGAGTTCGGCAATCGTCAGAACCACGAGCCCGGACGTTCCCGGAGACTGCTGCTGCACCGGCGCCAGATCGATCATCTGGCGGGTTCGGTCAAGCAGCCGGGGGTGACCCTGGTCCCCCTGGACCTTCACCTCTCCGGCAACCGAGTCAAGGTGGAGCTGGCCCTGGGCCGCGGCAAGCGGGAGTACGACAAGCGCCAGGCGATCGCCGAGCGCGAAGCCCGCCGCCAGATGGAGCGGGGCATGCGTCGAAACTGGGATGGCGGGGTATAGTTGGTTGGCAACTTGCTCGTGGGGGCGTGTGGCTTCGACGGGGACGTGGGTTGCGAGATGGCGTGTCGAGCCCCGGGCTCGTAAAACCGGGAAAAGGCATTAACTGCCAACAATCAGAGCCAACCGGCTCTGGCGTACGCTGCCTGATCTAATCAAGCAGTAGCGCCAAAAGCTCGGGCTTAGGCCCGACGTCGACCGGGTGAGTGCCTGCGGCCCCCGGACCCGACGCAAATACAGTGGGCTCGCTCAGGAGTGGCGTCTCAGCGCTCTTGAGGACTTTTTCTGGGGCTGGCCTGCTTTGAGCCTGTCCGGAGGCGCCCTGCAGGTGAGATCAGTTTCCGGGCTACACACGTAGAGGTCTCGCGGGACGCGTTCTCGGACCCGGGTTCGATTCCCGGCGCCTCCACCAGGGTTGTTGCAGAGGGAGTCGCAAGGTTGGCCGAGAAGGCCAGTTTTGAGGCCTTGAGCGTCACCGAAGCTCCCCCCAACAGGGGACCGCGGACGTCACAGGGAGTTGAGAGCCTCCCAACCCCGCCCAATCGGGTCGGAGGACAGGACTCGCACCAGGAGCGCGCGACCCTCCGACCTCCTTACTCGGTCGCCAAGAGCCGTACGGCCACGCCCTTAGGGTGGCCTAACCGTCCCGACCGAGTGCGCACGGATAGCCCCCGGCAAGTTTGTTATGCACCAGGGAAATGCCCCGGTAGTTTTGCGGAGAACAGCTATGTGGCCGGTACCAGGCAAGAGGGTTGAGCGGCCACCGAGCAGATGGTAGAGTCGGCAGCGTTTTAATCACCCGCCCCATGGGGTCCGGCGATGGCTGGTCACTCGGGGACGCGAGTTGATCGTAGGCAGTATCGAGGGGACGTCTTAATGATCCGACGCCAGCTTCTGCGCGCGACTTCTCGGCTGGCGGTGATCGGTGTTGCCGGTGCCGGGTTGGCCGTTGCGAGCGCAGCGGTCGTCGGTATCCCTGCGGTCCTGGCGACGGTATGCCCCACCGGGACGGTGGGGGTGTCGGGCACGACCGTGACCACGACCTTCGGATTCACCGGCGCCGAGCAATGCATCTCGATTCCCAACGGGGTGACGCAGATCACCGTGACCGCGGTCGGGGGCGCTGGGGGGAATTCCTCCAATCACGCCGCGGGCCTGGGCGCCGACGTGTCCGCCACTCTCTCCAACGTGACCGGCCCAACCACTCTTTACGTCGAAGTCGGAGGCACCGGGGTCTCGGCTGCCGGCGCGACGGGAGGGTCGGCTCAGTTCAACGGTGGTGGCCAGGGCGGAAATGGTCCTGACGGTGCCGGTGGCGGCGGCGGCGGTGCCAGCGACGTCCGAACCTGTTCGATCAGCGACGTCAGCTGCCCCACTCTGGGCTCGGCCAATGATCCTCGCTTGGTCGTGGCGGGCGGCGGGGGTGGCGCGGTTGTGAGCTGGCCTAGCGGTGCCGCCGGTTCTGGCTCCAGCACCAGTTGCAATGCCGGCAGCAACGGATCGGGCGGCATTGTTGGCGGCGGTGGCGGCGGCTGTTCCCTAGGCTCCCCTGGCGGAGCAGGCGGCGGCATAGCCGGTCACACCGGAGGCAATGGCAGCGCTGGCCTTGGCGGCCAGGGACTGAGCCAAACCTGCTTTGGCGCTGGTGGCGGTGGCGGTGGCTACTTCGGTGGCGGTGGCGGTGGTGGCAACAGCTGCGACAGTAGCAGCGGTGGGGGCGGGTCGAGCTTCGTCGAGGCGAGCGCCACCACTGTCTCTATGACGAATACGGCCAGCTCCCCCTCGGTGGTCATCACCTACCAGCAGCCGGCGACGACGACCACCGTGCAGTCGTCGGTGAACCCGGCCAATCCAGGCCAGTCCGTGACCTACACCGCAACGGTGAGCCCGTTGCCGAATCCGTCAGGAGGCACGGTCGACTTCGCCGATGGCGGTACCACGATTCCAGGTTGTGGCAGCGTGGTCCTGAGTGGGGCCACCGCCACCTGCACCGTCTCCTACTCAACCACCGGCACGCATGACATCACCGCGACCTACAGTGGCGACGTCAATTACCAGGCCAGTCCCGCGTCCGCGGTCCTTGCCGAGTTGGTAGTGGCGATTGCCATTCCTACCACCGGTGCGACCAGCGACGGCGGTTGGGCAGGCTATGCATTCGGACTCGCGGCGATTCTGGCTGGCATGCTGTTGGTAGTTGGTGGCTGGAGCCTGTTCGTTCGTCCGTCTCGCTTTCGCACGCACGCATAAGACTCCTCATTCTGACCCACCTTGTCGGTGCCGAGGCTACCGGGGGTCGGTGGCGGTCAGGGTGAGGAGTGACCTCGGGTATCACCGGACGTTCTGTCGGCCCTGCGTAGCCGGCTTGGGTCCAGCAGTTTTGCCCCTATCGCAAGGGCAGGACGACTGCGGCCGGGATACCGACAGGGAGATTCGGATGGATTGCGCGTGTCACCGAAGTCCCAAGAACTAGAGCGATTGAGCAGGCGGATAAGGGCGGCCCTGAACTCAGCAGATCTCGCTGGGTTTGGCGAGTTGCTGGCGCCAGACGTACGTTGGGGAGCACCCGAGAGCCAGGACGCGGACTGCCGCAGTCGCGAAGAGGTGGTCGAATGGTGGAGCCGGCGTCGGCAAGGGGGTGCTCGAGCTCGGGTCACCGAGGTGGTTCCGGGTGCGGGAGCGCTTCTGGTGGGCCTCAAGGTGACTGGCACGCCCGAGGCTGAGCGCGATGGCGGCGCGGCAGAACGCTGGCAAGTGCTCCGCGTGGAGGCTGGCCAGGTAGTCGACATCCGAGGCTTTGACAACAGGCACGCGGCCGCACTCCGAGCGGGAGTAGCAGACTGACCAGCGCGCGCCTGACCGCCAAACGGGGTCCATGCCCAACCGCCTGACGCGCGTCCCTGAATCTCCTCCACCGTCTCTGAATAGCTTCAGATGGCTGGTGACGCTGGCCGACCTGGCCATGAAGTGCTTCGCCTCGACGCCGGCCTCGGGGACGCTCGAGACCACGTGGGTCACGCCCGCAACCTTGTGGACCTCCTATCTGGCAGCCGTTGGCCTGATCGTGATTGCGGTCCTCTGTGCTAGCGCGCTATCGGCAGACCTAGCTACCTGGGTAGTCGTGCTAATCGCAGCCGCTGCCAGCGTTCTCGCTGTCGCCTGCGCTGCCATCGCTGCAGTCGGCACCGTGCAGCGCATCCTCTCGAGCTAGCCGTCAGCGGTCCGAGTGTCCGCCCCGGTGGGTGGCTCCTGGCGCCCATTGACAAGGTTGGCCGGCTTCCCTAGTATTTAACGCGATGGTTAAATACGGATGTGACTGAAGTTGGCCTCAACTCCGTTTTCTCGGCCTTGGCCGATCCCACCCGCCGAGGGATCCTGGAGCGCCTGGGACGGGGAGACGCAACCGTCTCCGAGCTTGCCGAGCCGTTCGACATCAGTCTTCCCGCGATCTCGCGTCACCTGAAGGTGCTCGAACAGGCCGGCCTGATCACCCGCGCCCGCCGGTCCCAATGGATAACCAGCACTCTCCACACTGCGCCGCTTGACGCTGCGGACGCTTGGATGGCTCAGGTGCGCCTGCTCTGGAGCGCCCGCTTCGATCGACTCGACGTCCACCTCCAGCAAGTGAAACGACGCAGTGGGGAATCGTCCCCAGGCAACCAATAGGAGAAGGAGCGCCAGCATGCCCGATGACAATTACGAAGTATTCCTCTCACGACACTTCGACGCGCCCCCAGAGATGGTCTACCAAGCCTTCACCGATCCCGACCAGCTCGCCCAATGGTTTGCGCCACTGGTCTTCCACGTCCCACGTGCAACGGTGGACATTGACGCCCGCGCCGGTGGGCACTGGCGGATCACCATGGTCAACAACGACAACCCCGAATGGCGGGCACCGATTAACGCAACTTTCAGCGAGGTTATTGAGAACCGTCGTCTGGTCGGCTACGAAGTTGCCGACGGATTCCCGGGCGTCGCAGACGGCACCAAGATGACCCTGACCATCGAATTCATCCCTGAGGGCGAAGGCACCAGGCTGGAGCTGCGACAAGGTCCGTTCCCCGAGCAGATGCGCGATATGAGCGCGACTGGCTGGGGTCAGTCCCTGCACAAGCTGGCCGCGCTCCTCGAGACGCCGGCGCAATTCCGATACTCCGCGGCCAGCTGATTTGGGCAGCCACGAGGAGCCACCCGAGCACAGGTTCGAGCCGCCGCCGTAGTAGTCACGCCGGTCGCTGGGTAACGCGAGGGCAGCGCGGCTTGCCCACCGAGCAATACTTCATTGGCTCCGGGCTGAGATCGACCAGATCTGATGCGGCCGGGAGGTACATCTGCCACTCGGCTGGGCGATGTTGGAGAGCCCTGGTGATACCCGCGGAGCTGACGGTTGCCTAGGCGATTCGTGCGTAGACACTGTCCAGGCCGGCTCGTACCGAACCGGGCTGGTCCAGCCAAACGAAGTGTCCGCAGCCCGGCAGCACTCTAACCTCGGCGTTGGGCATGAGAGCGGCGCTGGCGACTCCGTGAACGGTTGGGATGGGGCTTTTTTCTCCAAGCAGAAAAAGCGTGGGGACATGGACCCTGGGCAGCAGTGATTCCAGGCTATGGCGCTCGAAGTGCTCACGAATCGAAGTGAAGGTTTCACCGTAGGCTGGCAGCGAAATCTCCATCGCGGGCATTGGTGGGGCCGAGGGCGGATCAGGGAAGTAGCCGGGCCAGAACAGGGCCAGACCCTCGATCGCATCGGCGGCGGTTCCCTCTCCCAGGAGTGCCCTCTCATCGAGTTCCGCCGCGCGTGCGGCAGCCTCGGGAGTGGTGCGCTCTCCCAAGACGCGGCCCAGATCAGCTTCGCCACCATCACCGACCGCGCCCAGAGGATCGATCACCACAGCGGCGGCGACACGGTCCTGGTGGGCCGCCATCAGATGCATGAGCAAATGACCGCCCCAGGAATGGCCGATCATCACCCCCTGCTGCAAGCCGAGCTGATCCAGGACGGAGACCACGTCGGCCACCTGGGTCTCGACGTCGAAGGGTCCGGCGGTTGTCGAAGGCGCCAGGCCTCGCTGCTGGTAGCGAACCACCGTGTAGTGGTCGGTCAGCTCGGCGAGCAGGCTCTCGGTGTACTCCGAGAGTCCGGGGCCTCCATGTAGAACAAGCACAACCGGACCGCTGCCCGTCTTCCAACCGACCAGTCGGTTATCGCCGGAACCGACTTCGAAGTTGGGGGATGTCATTGGGCCGAGAGTGTACCTAGGACGGGGGCTGCCAGCGCTGTTGCCTGCCCGCCGACAATGTCCGACGTGAGCCGGTACTCCGACAGCTCTTCCACCCTTTATGTCGGCTGCCAACCCAGCGTCCTCAGTGACCGGGCGGGCCGGATAGTGGCCGTCGGTTCGAGTGCCAGGGACTCGGCTATCGGCGATGTCAAGGTGGTCGAGTTGGAGGGGCGAGCCCTACCCGGGCTGGGCGACGCCCACATTCACTTGGACGAGCTGGTGCTGCTGCGGCTGGGACTCGACCTCCATCGGACCGGCTCCCGGCAAGAGGTTCTCGAGGTCGTTCGAGCGGCGAGCCGTTCCGCTGCTCCAGAGGCTTGGATTGTTGGCCGGGGCTGGAACTACAGCTCTTGGCCCCAGCCCCAGCTGCCCAGCCGGCACGATCTCGACGAGGCGGGTGGAGGCAGGTCGGTCCTGCTGGCCAGCAAGGATGAGCACTCGGTCTGGGTGAGCAGCTCGGCTCTGCGACTGGCCGGGATCACCAAGGAAACTCCCGATCCTGTCGATGGGGTGATCGACAGGGAGCCGGAGGGAGCGCCTAGCGGCATCATCCGCGAGGCTTGGCAGCGTCTGTTCGCGGGAATGCTGCCTCGGCCCGGCCGGGCCGAGTATCAACGCCTGCTGGCGTCTGTGGTCTCCGACCTCGGCCGGGTCGGCTTGTGCACCGTCCACACCATGGATCCCGGCGAGACTTTGTTCGCGCTGCAAAGCCTGCGCGAGCAAGATCTCCTGCCGCTGCGGGTGGTGGTCAACCTGCCGGTTGACCAACTGACCGCCGCGCAGCAGTTGGGCATCCGTACCGGTTGGGGCGATGGCCGCCTCCGGGTGTGGGGGATCAAGGCGTTCATGGATGGCTCGCTGGGCAGTCGCACCGCCGAGATGCTTGATGGCACCGGGGTCGCCCGCATCCCTGACCCAGCCCTGCATGACTTGATCGAGCGTTGCCTAGATGCCGAGCTCAACCTTTGCCTCCATGCCATCGGCGACGGGGCCGTGCATCGGGCCCTGGTTGCCCTCGAACCTCACGCCGGCTCGTGGCCACTTTGGCGGCCGCGGATCGAGCACGCTCAGTGCGTCGATCCCAGCGACATTGCCCGATTTCTCAGGGCCGGAGCGATTGCGTCGATGCAGCCGATCCACGCGATCTCGGACCGGGAGATGGCCGACTCGGTATGGGGTAAGACCGCCGGCAATGCGTACGCATGGGGGAGGCTGGCCGAGGCCGGGGTGCCGCTGGCGTTTGGCTCCGATGCCCCAGTGGAGTCGCCCGACCCCCTCAAGGGCCTGGATGCTGCGGTCGGCTGGCGGTCACGCGTTGGCTGGTACCCCGGGCTGGCTCTCTCTGAACCGCGTGCCCTGGACGCCTACACCTTAGGTGTCGCTTACGCCGCCGGGATGGAGAAGGAGTGCGGCCGGCTGGCCCCGGGATACCGGTGCGATCTCACGGTGGTGAGCGGCGACCAGGTAGTGGCGACCGTGGTCGACGGCAAGCTCGTATTCGGCCGTGGGATAGCGCCGGTCTGACTTAGAAGTGGCGGCGGGGAGTACGCACGTCGCCACCAAGCGGTGCGCGTCAGCGAGGGGCCGCCCCACGCCTCGCCGCTCGAGCACGTGGCAAGGCTGACGGCCGCGATGGAGGTTCCGTCGGGCAACCTCCGGGCTGGGTCCAGCTGCGGCACCTGGTGTTGGCCAACTAACCGGGACCGGCGGAGACGCTGCGCCGTAAGTCGTCGCGGCGGATGTCATACGGTGAGAACCAGTCGAGCAGCCAGGTGGCTCCCGCCTCTTGCCACGGGCCGGGGTCAGTCCCCGGGGGTTGGGCCACCACGACCTCGAACTTATCCGAACTCTGACCGAACTCGACCAAAAGTTGGCGCAAGGCCAGCATCTCTTCAGGACGCTCCAACTGGATCGCGAAGACGCCCTGGAATCGGGCTGACCGCCGAACCGGGGCTCTGTTGGGCCAGCGTGTCGCCACCCAGATCGGTAGCGGTTGCTGCACCGCCGCCGGCCTGAACGCGGTGCGACTGAGTTGGTAATGGGGGCCCGTGTGATCTACCTCGTCGCCCCTCAGCAATCTGGGGATGAGATCCAACGCTTCGTCGAGCATTGCCGCTCGGGTCCGGAGATTCAACTCCTCGCCGAAACTCGCGAACTCGCCGCCCATGGGATCGCCTAATCCAACACCGAGGACCATCCGGCCTCGGCTCAGTATGTCCAGCGCCGCCGCTTGGCGAGCCACCACCCAGGGTCTCCGGCGGGGGAGGGGTGTGACCATTTGGCCCAGCCGAATCCGCTCGGTGGCTGACGCGATCGCAGCCAGCCCGATCCAGGGGTCGAGGATGTTGTCGACCCCCGGAAAGCGCAGGTGATCCCACAGGAACACCCCATCCCAGCCGACCGCCTCCGCCTCGGCCGAGAGCGAAGCTAGGAACCCGGGATCGGCGGCCTCACCGAATGGTGGAAGGAAGAGGCCACGTCGCACCAATCCATGGTACCGATCCCGGGTTCCGCAATCAGCCCCGCGCCATCAGTTCCGCCAATCGCTCCATCGAATCGAGGACGCCGCGCTCCATCCCGGTGGCGACCATCTGGTCGCGGTCGGATACGCTTTGAAACAGGGAGTGGGTGGTGATTTTGGTACGCCCGCCCCGCTCCTCGAACGTCACCGTCTCGAGCATGACTCTGCCTGGGGCGCCTTCGTACTCGAAGGTGCGCACGATGCGCGCAGGCGGTGATACCTCGTGGAAAACGCCGTGAAACGCGTGCACATTGCCATCGGGATCGCGCTGAATGAAGCGCCAGCCACCGCCCGACTTTGCGTCCAACCGCTCCACCGTGGTCGTGAGTTCGTGTGGTCCCCACCAGTTGCCGATCATCTGGGGATCTGTGTGGGCTTGGAACACGAGCTGGCACGGCGCCTGGAATGTCCAGTTAAGCACCACCTCTTGGGTGCCAGGCACTACCGTCATGCGGTTCTCAGTCTTGGTCATCATCATCCTCGTGTTGGTCACTGTCTTCCTCCTTCATTTGCAGCTGCTGCAGGTATTGCTCTAGGCGACCTTGCTGCTCGGTCCAGAACTGGCTGTACGCTCCGATCCACTCGGCCACGTCTCGCAGCGGAGCGGTCTCCAGGTGGCAGGGCCGCCACTGCGCCCGTCGTCCCTGGCTGATGAGCCCAGCGCGCTGTAGCACCTTGAGGTGCTTGGAGACGGTTGGCAGTTTCAGTTGGAACGGCGCCGCTAACTCCATGACCGTAGCCTCGCCCTGGCCCAGCCTGGCCAGCATCGCGCGTCGGGTGGGATCCGCCAGGGCTGCCAGGGTCATGCTCAATCGATCGTTTGCCATTTATTCTGCCTTCTGGCTAATTAGCTATACGGCATAGTACCCAGGTACCAGGCAGCCTGTCAAGCCCAGGACGAGGGCGAGTCGAGACGGCAGAGGGGACGGTTGCAGGGCCGAGAGAACGAGGGGGAGCGGGGACCGCTCTCAGGGTCGGCGGTTATATTGGCTAAGACGCCACGCCCGAGTTGGGCGGGTGCTGCAAGCCGCTGGAGGCTCGGTGGTACCCCGCGGCGCTCGATAGCAATCCGCAGCACCATCGCGAGCTGACGGGCAGGCCCTGGTGGAGCCAGTCAGCCTGGCTCCGAGGTCAGCATCGGAGGAAGCGCACTGAACCTCCCCGGCGCAGCGATGCGGTCACGGCAGGCACTGCGGAGGCAGAGCCCCGGACCCCCAGGTGACGGTTACAAGTGGCTGGCCCTATCCAACACGACCCTGGGCGTGATGGTGGTGACCATCGACGCCACCATCATGATCATCGCCATGCCGGACATCTTTCGGGGTATCCGGCTAAACCCGCTGCTGCCCAGCAACAGTTTCTACCTGTTGTGGATGATCCTCTCCTATCTAATTGTCTCCAGTGTCCTGGTGGTGAGCTTTGGACGCTTGGGCGACATCTTCGGTAGGGTCCGAATCTACAACTTGGGATTCGTTGTTTACACCCTGGGTTCAATCCTGCTGTCGATCACCTGGATGACCGGCCAATCAGGGGCACTCTGGTTGGTGCTGATGCGGGTGGTTCAAGGTGTAGGGGGCGCCTTTCTGATCGCCAACTCGGCAGCGATCCTGACCGATGCGTTTCCCTCGCACCAGCGTGGTCTGGCCCTGGGGATCAACAACGTCGCGGGGATCAGTGGCTCGTTCATTGGACTGGTGTTGGGAGGAATCCTGGGGGCGATCGACTGGCGCTTGGTCTTCCTGGTCTCGGTTCCGGTGGGCATTGCCGGAACCATCTGGTCCTACCTCAAGCTTCGTGATCTGGGCATCCGTCGCCGCACCAGGATTGACTGGTGGGGCAATCTCACCTTCGCGGTGGGACTGATCTCTCTGATGATCGGGGTGACCTACGGGATCGAGCCCTACGGTCGCCAGACCATGGCTTGGACCAGTCCCCAGGTGCTGGTGGAGCTGAGTCTTGGCGTGGTGCTGCTGGCCGTTTTCTGCCTGATTGAGCGGGTGACGACGGCTCCCATGTTTCGGCTTGGCCTCTTTCGGATCCGCGCCTTTGTCTTCGGCACCGTCTCCAGTTTTCTGGCGGCGCTGGGACGGGGCGGTCTGATGTTCATGTTGGTGATCTGGCTGCAGGGGATCTGGCTGCCGTTGCACGGCTACGACTTCGCCGAGACCCCGCTCTGGGCGGGGATCTACATGATGCCTTTGACCGCGGGCTTCCTCCTGGCCGGCCCGGCGTCGGGCGCCCTATCGGATCGATTCGGGGCCCGGCCGTTTGCCACCGGGGGGATGCTGGCGGCGGCTTTGAGCTTCCTCCTCCTGGAGCTATTGCCGATCAGCTTTTCCTACGGGTTCTTCGCTCCCTTGCTGCTCTTGAACGGCCTTTCAATGGGCGCCTTTGCCTCGCCTAACCGCGCCGCGGTGATGAACAGCCTGCCCCCCGAGCATCGCGGAGCCGGTGGCGGTATGAACGCCACCTTTCAGAGCTCGGCTCAAGTGCTCTCGATCGGCATCTTTTTCACTTTGGTGATAATCGGGTTGTCGGGTACCCTGTCCACCAGTTTGGAGCATGGCCTGCTGCTTCACGGGGTGCCTCGGGCGGCGGCGGTGCGGGCCGCGTCTTTGCCACCGGTATCGACTCTCTTCGCTGCTTTCCTGGGTTACAACCCCATGCAGCATCTATTGGGTGCCCATACCCTGAGCCTGCTCCCGCGGGGCACCGCGGCCGTGCTCACCGGACGCAGCTTCTTCCCGCACCTCATCTCGACGCCGTTCGCAGCTGGACTGCATACCGCGTTCGACTTCTCAATCGGTTGCTGTCTGGTCGCTGCCGCGGCCTCCTGGTCGCGGGGCCAGCGCTACGTGCACAGCGTGCAGACCAGGACGGTTATCGACCCGACTGAGGTTCCCTCGGTACCGGATCTCTAGCGCTGGGCCGGTCGCGACGGTCTGTCTCAGTCTTGACCTCATCGCCGGTCGGCCGTCCTCCCTATGATGACGGGAGCCCGCGAGCAGCACCCCTTCCCCCGTCCTTTCGTTTTGGTGCAGGCTGGATCTGGGTGTGGACGCAAATTAAAGGAAACCATGCATTCGGTTCATAGAGTATCCGGCGCCCTCTGCAGATGGAAGTACTGACTGTGGCAAGCGACCCCTCGCCCTGGATTGCCGCCTTGCGGGAATCCCACGATCAGGTTGTCGCGCGGGCAGCCGACCGCCTCGATGCGGAGGCTCTGCGACACGCCTCCTACTGCACCGGGTGGGATGTCGCCCAGGTACTTTCACACTTGGGCAGTCAGGCGGAGATGTTCGGGATGCTGCTGAGCGCCGGACTGAGCGGTGAGGAACCGCCCGGCCAAGAAGCGTTTCCACCGATTTGGGACGCCTGGAATGCGCGCACTCCGGAAGCCCAGGCTCGAGACAGCGTCGCCGCCAACGAGACGTTGATCGAGCGCCTGGAGGCGCTCGATCCGGGGCAGGTTCGCTCCTTCCATGTGAGCGCCTTTCGCAGAGAGCTGGACCTGGAGGGATTGCTCCAGTTGCGCCTCTCCGAGCACGCCATTCATGCCTGGGACATAGAGGTGTCCTTCAGCCCCGGAGCCACCGTCCTGCCGGAGGCCGTGGAACTGCTGGTCGACTACCTGCCGGTAATGGCTGCCCGAGTCGGAAAACCCACCCAGACGGCAACGACGTTGCAGGTCGTGACCAACGAACCGGAGCGGCGATTCGCGCTGGTCACGGATGGTGTGCGGCTTGAGCCTTGGTCTGCGCAAACCGCGAATGGCGCGCTGCGGATTCCCGCTGAAGCGTTACTCCGGCTCGTGTACGGCCGGCTCGACTCGGAACACACACCAGCACTCGAGCTGGACGCGCCCGACGCCCGCCTGGATGATCTTCGCGCGATCTTTCCTGGCTTTTGACGACTCCGTCCCTAGTCCCGATTGACTTCACGTGCCCATTGCGTCAGCGTCACGCTGCCGTCGTACATCCGTACCGCCTCTCAAGTCCCATACGCGAGGAGCAGTCCTAGTCGCTAGCCCACCTCTAGCCGGGAGTGATCCCAATGAGGTGCAGGGACAAACTGCCGCTACCGCAACAGGCGCGACAGGCGGCGGTCGGCGAGTGGCTTACCACCCGTCTGACAGGTGGGGCAATACTGCAGGGACCTGCTCGCGAAGGCTACTTCCCGGACGGTGTCGCCGCACGTGGGGCACAGCTCGCCGGCGCGACCGTGTACCTGCATCGTGGAGCGCTTGGAATCCTTCAGCTGATCAGCGTCGAGGGCCGCGGCCAGGTCGACCGCGGCACCCAGGGTGTTCACTAGGGCCACGTGCAGTGCCTTCAACTCGCTGGTAGAGAGTGAGCGTGCCGACTTGAAGGGCGAGAGCCGTGCGGCATGCAGGACCTCGTCGGAATAGGCATTGCCCACACCAGCCAACATGGACTGGTTACTGAGAGCCGATTTGATCGTCCCTGGCGCCCTGGCCAACAGCTCTCCCAGACGCTTGCTGGTAAGTGCCGTGTCAAGCGGATCTAGCCCCAAGGTGGCGACGGAAGGGATTTCAGCCGGGTCATCCACCAACCAGATCGCGAGCCGCTTCTCTCTTCCGGCCTCGGTCAGGTCGAACCCGGGTGCTGCGTTCTTGCGGTCGCTCACTGCAAGGGCCACGCGGAGCGCGATCGGGCTCCTGCCGGAGCGGATGCGAGTCTCGGGAAGCCGCTGATACCACCTAATCCAGCCCGCACGACCGAGGTGTACAACCATCCAGAGCTTGTCCGCATCCAGGCACAGGTATTTGCCTCGCCGCTGCCAGCCCTGAATCTGGCGGCCCGCTAGCTCGGTGAGTGGGGGCCGGACGGTCTTGAGGGCGGCGAAAGAGCCTAGCTCCAAGCGCTCGATGCGGCGCCCCCTGGTGCGCGTATCCAGAAAGCGCACTAGCCCCTCTACCTCGGGCAACTCAGGCATACCGTGGGCTCACAATCAGCGAAAGCGTACGCGCACCAAGCATCAGCCCGACTCAGACGGCGCTCGCCGGTGCCGGGGTCAGATCAAGGGCAACTGGGCGTGGTGCAGAGGTGGACAGGGCTGCCGAGGTACTGCACCTCGAAGGCGAGCGTATCGCCGGCGTACGCCGGCCCCGCAACCTGGTAGTACAGGTTCCAATAGGTGTTGGCGCCAGGCGCTCCCGGATTGTAGTTGGAGGGAACCTGGATGTTGAACTGGACCCATTGGCCGTTGTAGATCGCCTGCCCGCCCGATGCCTGGGCAGTTTGAACAATCGCCGAGTTAGTAGCGTACGGATACCCGTTCGGGTTGGTGCCGTCGTTGACGGTTATCGGGGTGGACGTGCCGGACCCCAGGCTGGTTCCGATGTCATTCACCGCCGGTGTCGTGCCATTGGAGTCGTAGGCTAAGCTGGCGTACTCCTTGGGCACGGCAGGACCGGAGGTGGGCGTGTACCCTGGCTCGAGGATACCAATGTAGGCGGCTCCCCCTCCTACGTCGCCGGGGTCGAACGCAGAGACACTGATCACCTTGCCCGCGTACTCAGAGGGCAGATAGAACAGAGGGACATCGAAGCTGGCGGCCCTTGCACCGTTTATCGGAGTGTAGATCGTCATGTCGGCCATCGCCGAAGTGGTGCAAGACCCGCACTGGGTACCAGCCGCGGTGGTGTCCGTCTCCACCGAGTAGGCGTTGTGCCCCAGCGGATAACCATTGGGCAGTGCGGCGCTGTTGGCACCGGGGCTGTTGGTGCTATCAGCGGAGTTGATGACAGCGCCATTCCAGGCCAGGGTATCAACGCGAAGGCGGTAGTACTGTCCGCTCGATCCACCCGTGAGGTAGTAGGACCCACTCACCTGAGTCGTGTACGACGTCTGACTCGCGAGAACGTTGTAGCTCTGGTAGAAGAGGTGGGCACTAGCGCCGCTGGGAGCGTAGGAGGTGAGCGGGATCCAACCATTTGTCGCGGGACTTCCTGACGCCACCGGTGTGTAGCTGTTGCCATTCGAGGCCACTCCTGTTGGAGGGGCGTTGTAGACGGGAGGCGTGGTACCACTCACGGTGTCTAAGGTCGGCGTGTTCCCGGCCGGATTGCAGCCCGACTTCGTGCTTCCGCTCGCGCCGTCCTGATAGTAGGAGTAGGAGCCAGTGCCCGTGTCGAGGTCATAGGCGTTGAATGGGCAGAAGATGTCCTGCAGCAACGGGATGTCTGCGGCACGGTTGTTCAAGTCGGGCACGGCAAACACGGTGTATCCCATGCTGTCGAAGTCAGTGTTCACCGGGGTGGCGGCAGCAGTGATCCCATTTATAGTCGGGAAACTACCGTCGTCTTCGTGGAGAGTGTCGAGACAGCTTGCGGTTTGCGAGCCGCAACCACCGTCATCGCCTGGATCAAAGCTGGGGTTGTAGACCGAGATGCCAGAAGTTGTGCCAGCGGGGACGTATATAAGGTAGTTCTGGCCTCCCACGTCGTTGAGGCACAGTTCGTTGCTTGCGGTCCCGCAGCTCGTGCCGGTGGCGCCGTTGCATAGATCGTCGCCGTCGATGCAACTGATCTGGTGTATGTCAGGGCTCGCCGTCGCGACGCACGACGTCCCAGTCGGTCCGCAGTTGTTGGCAGCCTCGTCCGGAGTAGGGGTGAAGGGGTCTCCCTCTGATCGCGGGTTGCCCCAGCCCTCACTCCGAAGGAAGTAGTAGCCCGTGTTGGCTTCCAGATTCGCGATGGTGGCACCCAGTGAGGACCCCGGAGCTCCCAGCTGGATGGGAGGTAGGTATTCGGCAATCGCGGAGGCGGTGACTTCGTGCTGACCGAAACCTAGCAGTTCAAGGAAGTAGACCGGAGCGGGGGCGGTGATCGCCACCTGCAGCTCGTTGGTATACCCGGTAGGCTGGGTGATTGAGATCGTGACCGCGGAGTTGCCGCTGCCACCGGCTGTGTAGCCATCGCGCTGCGCGGTGAGAGTCGCCTCCTTAGAGGCGTCGGCGTAGTCACCGGGCAGGTATCCGACACCAGAAAGAGCTGCCGCGGCGGCCGCCTTCTGCTGCTGGTCAGCATGGAGGTAGGAAATACCAGCATCGACCGCCAGGCCCATGATGGCAAACAGGACCAGGGAGGTGAGGGCAAAGATCAGCAAAACCTGCCCTTTTTGAGTCTGCTGCCATTGAGTCTGGCGCGTCGAGCTGGCGGACATGATTATGAGCCCTCCGGTGGATACGTAATTACGGTGTATGCGCTGTCGGTCTGGGTAAACCAGCTCAAACCGGGCGAGGTGAACTTGAAGTTCAAGGCAACCCCAATTGCCTGCTCAGCGCCGATTGTCTGAAAGCGATAGTCGAGCAAGTAGGGGGCAATGCCAGGGGTCGTGTAGCACGGTGCCGACCCTAGATGACCCGACCCGTTTTGCAGAACCCAGCTACTGGTCGCGTTGCAGTACAGGTAGTTATCCGTGTAGACGGCTGTAGACGGAACGCCGTAGCCACTTGACGTGCAAGTACTGGGCAATGCAGGGTTGGGCACACAGGAAGCCGGCTGGTAGATCTGTATCTCGTTCACTTTCGAGTTGGTGAGCTGAGTGATGGCCGGTTGCATTGCCGAGATGATCTCGTCATCTACCGCGCATGGGTCATTGCCGTTCTCCTGGCACGATCCAGACACTTGAGTACAGGTGAGGGTCCCCGCCACCTCACTGCAGGTGTTGCCGAGCTCGGCACCGATTCGAGCCCCGTAGCCTGATGCCTGAGCCACGCTATCGTTGTTGGCGATCAGGGCAGCTGCGGTCCATGACCCGAGAAATACGAAGTAAACCAAGGGGAAGATGACGGCGAGCTCGATGAGAGCCTGACCCCGCTGGTGACGTCGCCTCACAGGGTTTGCGGCTCCAAGCGGAAGACCACGGATGCGCTCATGTGAAAGGTGGCGACGCCGCCTACCAGGGCGAAGGTGTAGTAGATCACCAGCCGGGCGAAGTCAGGATCGCCAGCCAGTCCGGAGGTCTGGGTGGTGTTCCGAGCGTTGGACGGCCAAGTACAGATGCCGGTACAGGTCCAGACTCCGCCCGCTTGGGTGTACTGCATCTCGCACGGTTGGCCACCGCAGCCGGAGGTGTCAGGCGTGAGCGTCTGGCTTGAGGAACTGGAGGTTGAGTCTTCCTTCTGAACCGTAATCCCGGTCACGGTGGTCAGCAACACGTTGTTGAGGCCGGCCGCCTCCATCGTCGGAATCGCGTTGGTGGTGTCCACGGTTGCGCTGGAGTTGCCTAGGGCGGCGATTTGGATCGCTCCGACATCAGCCGCATGCTGGAGTGCGTTACGTGAGAAGAGCAGCGTGCCTCCGTTGATGATCCCGAAGAAGATGAGGAAGAAGATCGGGGCTGTCAGGGCGAACTCAATCGTCGACTGCCCCCGCTGGCCCTTCGCGGCACGGCGCGTTCTGAAGCTCAGCACGGTGTCACTTTCCCTGGTTTGCTCGCGC
This sequence comes from Candidatus Dormiibacterota bacterium, assembly GCA_963701235.1. GTDB lineage: Bacteria > Chloroflexota > Dormibacteria > Aeolococcales > Bog-877 > Bog-877. The sequence goes on along the minus strand of OY969577.1, from coordinate 1,969,476 downwards.
GGGACGGGGCAAGGGCACAACCTGGCAGACGGCCGTTGCCGCGAATATGCGCCGAGCCACGCTCTGCAGGCGGCCGAAGGCGGATCGATTCCCAAGGTGGGTTACCTCTGGCCCTCGCGGCCGGAGCATAGTTGAGCCAAAATGGATGCTTCACATCCCCCAGTTTCATGGTGTGGCTGGAGCGTATCCCGGCCCAGTCACAGGCCCGCCGCCCAAGCTGTCACGCTTCAGTAACAGCTTCTTCAGGCCTATGGAAGTGCTGCTCCGGGACGTCACAGGAGGTCGTCACCAACTCGTGCCGATGACGTTGCTCGAAATTTTGCGTGGATCCGAGGATTACCTCAAGCGGTCGGGTCTCCAGTCGGCACGCTTGGACGCTGAGGTTCTACTGGCGCACGTGCTGGGTCTGACGCGGCTCGACCTCTACCTCCAGTTCGATCGTCCCCTCACAGAGCTGCAACTCACCGATCTTCGTTCGGTGCTGAGGCGCCGGGCGGGTGGCATGCCCCTGGCGTATCTCACCGGAGAACGCGAATTCTTCGGCCTCCACTTTTCCGTTAGGGAAGGCGTGCTGATTCCTCGGCCGGAATCGGAGTTAGTGGTTGAGTTGGCACTCGCGCGCCAGACGGCAGGGGCGAGGACGATCGTCGGTGCTGATCTGGGCACAGGCAGCGGCTGCTTAGGAATTGCCATAGCGGTCCGGGCTCCTTCGGCGAGGATGGACGCCGTGGACATCTCCCAGACAGCAGTGGAGGTGGCATCTACCAACGCCGCTCGGCTCGGTGTGAGCGACCGGGTGACGGTCATCCATGGCTCGTGGGGTGAGCCACTCGAGGGGCGCGGTCCTTACAACCTGATTGTCAGCAATCCCCCCTACGTCACCAGCGTTGAGCTGATGGCCGCGGAGCGGGGGGTGCGAGACTTCGAACCCAAACTGGCGCTCGATGCGGGGCGGGATGGTCTAGTGCCCTATCGCGAACTGCTGGCGGATCTGCCCAAGCTGGCCGCGCCGGACGCCACCGTCCTGCTGGAGGTGGACCCGCGACGCTCCGGTGCGGTGGCGCAGCTAGCATCGGAGAGCTGGCCTTCGGCAGCGCTGAAATCACACCGCGACCTCTCCGGTCGAGAGCGGGTCTTGGAGGTAACCCTCGGTTGAGCGGCGAGCTCTGGGCGGACGATCCCAAGGGCATCGAACTGGCCGCCGCCGCGATTGCTGGCGGCGAAGTGGTCGGTTTCCCCACTGACACCGTTTTTGGGATTGGCTGCGCCACCAGCCAGCCGGATGCCATCGCTCGCCTGGCCGAGATCAAGCAGAGACCGCCCAGTCAGCCGCTGATCCTGATGACGGCAGAGTGGGGAGAGATGGCGGCATTTGTCAGGTGGCCATCTAGGGCTCGGGACTTGATCGAATGCTTCTGGCCGGGTCCACTGACCCTGATCGTGGAAGCCCAGCCGATCGCAGCCGTGCTCAGGGGCGGAGATACCGTCGCGGTCCGGATCCCGGCGCACCCAACCGCACTCCGCCTCCTGCGAAGGAGTGGGCCGTTGGCCACCAGCAGCGCCAACCCCCATGGTCTTGAGCCAGCGCTCGACGCCGGTTCAGCACTGAGCCAGCTTCCCGGTTTGGCGGGCGCACTGGCCGACCCGGACTGGGCGCGAGTTGGCGGCGCAGCCTCATCTATACTCGACCTCACCCGGGATCCGCCGGTCCTAATCCGCGAGGGCAGGCTGAGTGCCCGCGAGCTGGGGGTCCCTGTCCCCGAGCAGGAATCAGGGCTTCGGAGGGGCTGAGATGGCGATCGCAGAACAGCGGCTCAGTGCCCTGCACAGAGAGGATCCCCAGTTGGCGTCGCTGATGGAGGCGGAGCTGGACCGTCAGCAGTACACCCTGGAGCTGATCCCCTCCGAGAATGTGGCCAGCCCGGCGGTGTTGGAGGCAGTGGGCTCCTGGCTCACCAACAAATACGCCGAGGGGACGCCGGGCAAGCGCTACTACGGCGGCTGCGAGTTCGTCGATCAGATCGAAGCGCTGGCCCAAGAGCGTGCCTGCAATCTCTTCGGCGCCGAGCACGCCAACGTCCAGCCCCACTGCGGAAGCTCGGCAAACATGGCAGCCTACATGGCCTTCTGCCAGCCCGGGGACACGATCCTGGGTCTCGACCTCAGTCATGGGGGCCACCTCACCCACGGGTCGCCGGTCAGCTTCAGCGGCATCCTCTACCGGGCCGAGTTCTACGGGGTCAGCCGAGAGACTGAACAACTTGACTACGAGGAGATCAGGCGCCGCGCTCAGGAGGTGAGGCCAAAGGTCCTGGTGGCCGGCGCCAGTGCCTATCCCCGGATCTTCGACTTCCCCAAGCTGGCCGAGATCGCTCACGAGGTGGACGCGATCCTATTCGTCGACATGGCACACTTCGCCGGGCTGGTCGCCGGCGGAGCTCACCCCAGCCCGGTGCCCTACGCCGACGTCGTCACCCTGACGACCCACAAGACCCTTCGCGGACCCTGGGGCGGCATCATCCTCGTCCCGGAGGTGCACGCCAAGGCGATTGACAAGGCGGTGTTCCCGGGGGTTCAGGGTGGACCGTTGCTACACGCCATCGCCGGCAAGGCGGCCGCCTTGCATGCGTGGAGCCAGCCGGAGATGCGGGACTACGCCCAGCGGGTGGTCGCCAATGCCAAGCGCCTGGCGGAGGGCCTGATCGAGCACGGCCTGCGCCTGGTCAGCGGCGGCACCGACAACCATCTGATGATGATTGACCTCAGGCCCCTGGGGCTGACCGGACGTCAGGTTCAGGAGGTCTTCGACCGCGCCCGGATCACGGTCAATCGCAACTCGATCCCCTTCGATGCGGCCAGCAAGTTCAACCCCAGTGGGATCCGGCTCGGCTCCCCGGCGGTTACCACCCGGGGGATGGGACTGGAAGAGATGGACGAGATCGCCGAGCTGATCTCCAGGACCATCCACAGCTTCGGGGACGAGTCGGTGGAGCGTGAGGTTGCGGCTCGAGCTAGGGTGCTTTGTGAGGCCTTCCCACTGCCGTACGGCTGAGCGGTTCTGACCGTGCCCACCGTCAGCAACCACTATCTCAGCGCCCTTCCCATCATGGTGGTGGCGGTGGTCGTGACCATCGCCTGCGTGCCCTTGGCCCGCTGGCTCAGCTTTCGGCTGGGTGCGGTGGCCGAACCGGGTGGACGTCACATCCACAGCCAACCCACCGCTCGCCTCGGTGGCCTGGCAATCATGGTCGGCTTCGTGGTGTCCATGGTCTGCTTCGGGCGGGGGGTGCAGGACTGGGCCCAAGTGGTGGCGATCGCGGTGGCCGTCGCCGTCCTCATGGCTGCCGACGACATCCTGGGTCTTCCCTACTGGACCAAGCTGGTGATCCAGGCGGTGTGCTCTCTGGTGGTGGCCTGGTTCTTTGCCATCACCATCAACTCGGTCAACCTGCCCGCTTTCGCTATTCCTCTGGCCTGGGCGGCGATCCCGATCACCATCATCTGGCTGATGGGGATGCAGAACTCGATCAACCTGCTGGACGGGGTCGATGGGCTGGCGGCAGGGGTGGTGGCCATCGTGGGTGGCGTCCTCTACCTGGCAGCGGTCAACCGTCTGGGGGTGGACCCCAGACAGGGTGGGGTGATCCTGCTGTCCTCGGCCCTGATCGGTTGCTGTCTCGGGTTTTTGGTCTTCAACTTCGCGCCGGCGCGCATCTTCATGGGGGACTCGGGCTCTCAGCTGCTGGGGATGCTGGTGGGGATCGTCACCATTTTGGGAGTGGCCAAGATCACCGTGGCCCTGGCCCTGTTCGTGCCGGTGCTGGCGTTGGCGCTGCCCATAACAGACACCGCCTACGCCATCTGGCGCCGCCGTCGTGAGGGGGTGGGGATAGCTCACGCCGATGCCCGTCACCTTCACCATCGCCTCTTGGAGTTGGGCCTGACCGCGCGCGAAACCGCCGTCGCCTTCTATCTGATCACTGCCATCCTGGGCTGCATCGGACTGGCGATCTTCGGACACCGCAAGATACTGGCGGTGGCGCTAGGACTTTTGGTGGTGGCTCTGGGACTGCTGGTCTGGCGCATCTGGCACCGGGGCGGTTTCGCCTTTCAGCAGCATGCGGACGCCGAGGCCACCACCTTGGACAGACCGCGTGTCTGAGGCGGCTGCCGGCGCTGCGCCGTTGCCAGCGCAACGGCTCGAGGTCGTTGGTGGAAATCCGTTGCATGGACGGGTGACGGTTAGTGGCAGCAAGAATGCGGCACTGCCGCTTATGGCTGCGGCGATTCTTGCCGACGGCCCGCTCCGGCTCAGCAACGTTCCTGGCATCGAGGACGTGGAGACGATGTGTCGCCTCCTGCGTTCGCTGGGCGCCCGAGTGGAGCGGTCGAAGGGGGAGGTGGAGATCGACCCGGGCGGCATCAGCGGCAGCGAGCCCGACGGCGAGCTGGGGCGGAAGATGAGGGCGTCGCTCCTGGTTTTGGGGCCTCTGCTCGCCTCGCGGGGCGAGGCCTCGCTTCCACTTCCTGGTGGGGACGACATCGGCATGCGCCGGGTCGAGCAGCACCTGGAGGGACTGCGCGCCATGGGAGCCGAGGTGTTGGAGGATGAATTCGGCATCCGGGCGCGGGCCAATCGACTCCACGGGGCCCACATCCAGCTCGACTTGCCGACGGTGACCGGGACCGAGAACCTGATGATGGCGGCTGCCCGGGCCGACGGCATAACCGTGATCTCCAACGCCGCCCGGGAGCCGCACATCGTCGACCTCGCCCTCTGCCTCAAAGCCATGGGGGCTCGAATCTCGGGAGCGGGGGGAGACCGGATCGTCATCGAAGGCGTGGCGCGACTCCACACCAGCGAGCACCGGGTGCGAGCCGACTACATCGAGGCCGGCACCTTCGCCATGGCGGCGGCGGCGACCGGGGGCGACATCCTAATAGAACAGCTCTTCTGCGACGATCTGGATCAGGTTCTGCACAAGCTCCGTCGTGCCGGATGCGAGGTGGAGGAGGGTGGCACCTCCCTCAGGGTGTGCCGGACCGGCACCCTGTTAGCGGCGGACATGACCACTTGGCCCCACCCAGGATTCGCCACCGACCTCCAGGCCCAGTACGTTGCCCTGATGACCCAGGCAAAGGGCCTCAGCGTCGTCTCCGAGGCACTCTTCGAGAACCGCTTCCAGCACGCCGAGCAGCTGCGCCGCCTGGGCGCCAATATCAGCCTCCGGGGTCGCAGCGCCATGATTCAGGGAGGGGCACCTCTGAGAGGGGCGGACCTGAAGATCTCCGACATTCGCTCGGGGGCGGCACTGGTGATCGGCGCCCTCTGCGCCGAGGGAACCAGCCGGCTCGACAACGTCCATCACCTCGACCGCGGGTATGAGGATCTGGTGGGCAAGCTCAACGGTCTGGGGGCCAACCTCAGGCTTCGCGACGCGGTCAAGGACGGCTGACGGACTGTGGCCTTCCGGCGCTTCGGCATCGACATGTCGCCCGATCAGGTTGAGGTGTGGGCCAGGGGAGAGGGCCTGGTGGTGGAGGAGCCAGCCGCGCTGGCTCGCCAGACTGGTACCGGGCGGGCACTGGCATTCGGGACGGCCGCCCTAGAACTGGCGGCGGAGCGAGTCGGAGAGGTGGAGCTGAGCTGGCCCCTGGGAGTAGACCGGTTGGCGGACACCCGAGCGGCGGAGCAGCTGCTGCGCCAAGTCATCTTCCGGGTGGTGGGTCGGCTCCTCTTCTCCCGCCACGAACTGATGCTGGGGGTTTCGGCTGAGCTCTCCACGGCATCGCGGCGGGCGCTCCTCAATGTGGCCATGGCGTCGGGGGCCCGGATGGCCCACATGATGGACCTGCCGGTGGCGGCGGCTCTGGGGGCGGGGCTTCCGATCGCCTCCTGGACCCCACTTCCGCTGCTCTTCATCTTGCCTAGCGCGGCCCAGGCGGCAATCGTCTGCCACGAAGGCTTGCTCGGGCACCGCGCCATCAGGTCACCCGAAGGCGAGCCGGCGGAGTCGCCCTCGGTCTGGAGTTCAGACCTTGGCTTGGCCCTGGTGACCGATCTGGTCCGCAGCCTGATCGATGAGATGCCGCTTGCGTGGAAGCAGGCGGCGATCGAATCTGGGGTCGCCGTCGGCGGGCGAAGCCAGGGTCTTGCGGCTATCGGGGAGCGCTTGACGGAGTCCACTGGGCTTGCGGCCCGGCTCCTCCCGGATCCCAATCACTGCGTTGCCAAGGGCACCGAGGTGGCCCTGGCCAGGATCGAGGCGCTCGGCAGCCAGGGGCTCCTCTACCTGCGCTGATCCGCGGCGAGACTAGGGTCCTCGGCTCAGCCCGAATTGACACGCTCCTGAACCGGGGATAAGCTCGGTCTAAGTGAGCGTTTAGGCCAGGCTAAATACTGGCTGAGGCGCGGCGGGCCCGCTGCGCCGCCAGCGCCGGCCAGAGCTCCTTCCAAATTTGTCCCCAAATCGGAGGCTCGATGCCAAGACCGACCAGAGAGTTGGCCCGGACTGTGGCCAAGGTCACGGTGGCAGCCAGCCTCCTCGCCACCCTGGCGGGCTGCGGCTCCACGGCGGTCAAGGAATCGACCACCCTAATCCTCTACAACGGGCAGCACGCGGAGACCACCGCCTCCCTGGTGGCTGGATTCGAGAAGCAGACCGGGATCCAGGTGGAGGTCAGGTCCAACGATGAGGACGTGCTTGCCGATCAGATCGTGCAGGAGGGCAACGACTCTCCCGCCGACCTTATCTACACCGAGAACTCACCGGCCCTGGAGTACCTGCAAGGTCGGGGCCTCCTGGCTCCGGTTCCCAGGTCAACCCTGGAGCACGTTCCCTCCAGGTACAACTCGCCGGCCGGGGATTGGGTAGGAGTGTCCGCGCGCGTCAGCGTCCTGGTCTACAACACCCGGCTACTCAGACCCAGCCAGCTGCCGACCTCGGTTATGGAGCTCGCCGGCCCCAGATGGAAGGGGCTGCTCGCCATCGCGCCCGGCGAGACCGACTTCCAGCCGATCATCACCTCGATCGTGCGCCACTACGGGCGGACGGCTGCGCTGCAGTGGCTCGACGCGGTCAAGACCAATGCTGGACAGCACGTCTATCCCGACAACGAGACCGTCACCTCGATGGTGAACTCCGGCCAGGCAGCGATTGGGATCATCAACCACTACTACTGGTACCGGCTTCGAGCCGAGGTCGGGAAGTCGCAGTTGCACTCCGCCATCGCCTACTTCGCCCCCCACGACGCTGGCTACGTGGTGGATGTTTCTGGCGCGGCAGTTCTGAACTCCTCACGGCACCGGGCTGCCGCCGACAAATTCCTAGCCTATTTGGTCAGCCGGCAGGGAGAGCAGCTCCTCGCCCACAGCGATAGTTTCGAGTACCCCCTCGGGTCCGGGGTGAAGACCGCGCAATCACTCCGCCCCTTCGCAAGTCTGCAGCCAGCGCCTCTCACCATCGCCGACGTGGGCGACGGCGCCGAAGCGGTGGCGCTGCTGCACCAGTCTCAGTTGCTCTGAGAGTGAGGACAAGTAAGTGGCAGCGCTAGCGCCGGGGCTGACCTCCGCCCCACAGGTGAGCGCTCAGCGACGCCGGCCGCGGGCGCTCCTGGCGGTGAGCTGGCTGGTGGCGCTGTTGCTATTGCTGCCCCTGGCGTTCCTGCTGCTGGAGGCTCATCAGGTCGGCTGGTCCCAGCTCTCGAGCCTCCTGTTCCGCCAGCTGACCGCCAGCCTGCTCTGGAACATGGTGCGCCTGGCGGTGGTGGTCACTGCCCTGGCCGCTGTCATCGGGACGGCCGCTGCCTGGTGTGTTGAACGCACCGACCTGCCGGGGCGCCGGGTTGTGGCTCTGCTGCTGGTGCTGCCACTGGCCGTCCCCGACTTCGTGGTGGCCTTCGGCTGGACCTCGGTCCTGCCGGCAGTGAGCGGCTATGGTGGCGCGATCCTGGTCATGACCTCTGGGCTGTACCCCTTGGTCTATCTCCCGGTCGCCGCGAGCCTGCGAGGGGCCGATCCCAGCCAGGAGGAGACGGCCCGGACCCTGGGGATGGGTTCCGTGCGGACCTTCTGGCGGGTCACTTTGCGTCAGCTTCGGCCGACGATCCTGGCAGGCTGCCTGCTGGTCTCCCTGGCACTTTTGGCGGAGTACGGCGCATTCGAGATCCTGGGCTACCAGACCTTCACCACCGAGATCTTCACCGAGTTTCAGGTGGGCTTCAACGCTCCCGCTGCGTGCGCGCTCTCGCTGGTGGTGGTTTTGATCGGGTTGCTGGTCTTGGCGGGGGAGGGATCGCTGCGGGATCGGGGCCAAATGGCCGGTGCCAGCCACAACGCCAGTCGGGCTCGGGTGCGCGTGCAGCTCCGGTACTGGCGCTGGCCGGCGCTGGGTTCGTTGTCCGCGGTGATCGCGGTAGCCCTGGGGGTGCCAATCGGGGTCATCGCTTACTGGATGGTGCGGGGGGGCTCCTCGACGCTGCCGCAAACCGCGTCGGTTGCCAACGCCGCCGCCCACACCATCGGCTACAGTGCGGCCGCCGCGGTGATCGCGACCATGGCGGCCCTGCCGGTCGCGCTCCTGGCGGTGCGCTCTCCCTCCCGGCTGGTGCGGTTGCTGGAGCGCAGCACCTACATCGTTCAGGGCTTGCCGGGGCTGGTGATCGCGCTGGCTCTGGTCTTCTTTTGCCTGCACTACCTGGCCTTCATCTATCAGACCAGCTATCTGCTGATCGCGGCCTACGCCATCCTCTTCTTCCCCCTGGCGTACGTCTGCGTTCGAGCCTCGGTTTTACAGGCGCCCGAGGGACTCGAGGAGGTGGCGCGCTCGCTGGGCAGTCGGCCGCTGGCCGTGCGTCTGCGGGTGACGCTGCCCTTGGTGGCACCGGGGTTGGCGGCTGCTTTTTGCCTGGTCTTCCTCTCCGCGGTCACCGAGCTGACCGCAACCTTGATCCTGGTTCCCACCGGGGTCGAGACCCTCGCCACCCAGTTCTGGGCCTTCACCGGCAACGTGTCTTACGGTGCCGCCGCCCCTTACGCTGCCGCCATGGTCGCCATTTCGATTCCTCCGGGCATCCTGCTCAGCCGGTGGTTCGACCGCAGACCCGCCCGCGGTGGTCCGGACTGATGAGCGAGGTCAGCGTCTCCGACCTGCACAAGGCCTTCGGCGAGACCGCGGTTCTTCGCGGCCTTGAGCTGGAGGCCGAGGCCGGGTCGTTGACGGCGATCCTAGGCCCATCTGGCAGTGGCAAAACCACTCTGCTGCGGCTGATCGCGGGCCTGGAGCGAGCTGATCGGGGCAAGATCAGCCTGGCTGGCCAGCTCGTCGATGATGGCCACAACTACGTTCGCCCCGAGGGTCGCCGGATCGGGTATGTCCCTCAGGACGGCTCGCTCTTCCCCCACCTGACGGTGGAGCAGAACGTCGGCTTCGGACTGTCTCGCCAGGCGCGGCGGGGTGACCGAGTCACCTCGCTGCTGAAGATGGTCGGACTGGGCCGGATGGAGCGACGGTATCCCCACCAGCTCTCCGGCGGCCAGCAGCAGCGGGTGGCCCTGGCCCGCGCCCTGGCGATCGACCCCCAGCTGGTCCTCCTGGACGAGCCATTCTCAGCGCTGGATCCCAGCCTGCGGGTGGCGGTCCGTGAGGAGGTGTGCGCAATCCTCGCCCAGACAGGGATGACCACCATCTTGGTCACCCACGACCAGGAGGAGGCGCTCTCGATTGCCGACCAGGTAGCGGTGCTACGAGATGGGGTCGTGGCCCAGTTCGGCACCCCCCACCAGCTCTACCACGATCCGATCGACTTGGAGATGGCCCGCTTCCTGGGGGACGCCAACCTGGTGGATGGGGTGGTGGAGGGAGCGATGGTGACTACCGCTCTGGGGTCGCTGGCGCTCCGTCCGGCTGGAAACGGACCTGGTGCGCCGACCGGGCCCGCGGTGGTTCTGCTGCGCCCCGAGCAGATCGTCCTCTCCTCGGACCAGGGCGCCGCTGGGGTCCCCGGAAGGATCGTGCGATCGGAGTTCTACGGTCACGACAGCATCGTCGACGTGGTCTGCGACCAGCTGCGCCTGGGCGGCCACATCCGGGTCCGCGTCCAGGGCACGACCGGGTTGAAGGAAGGGGCTCACGTCGCGGTCTCGGCGAAAGGTGACGCCCAAGCCTGGCCCAAGACCGCCTGACCGCTCCGGCGCCGCTAGGACTTCTCTGCGGCCAGCCGCAACTCATTGGCGAGCAACACACTGTGGGCCTCGGCAGACCGCTCCCAGCTGAACCCGGCCGCCCGCGCCACCCCGAGGCCGCGCAGATGCGCCCTCAGTCCGGGCTCCCAGAGCAGGCGGTGGAATGCCTCCACCCACCCCTCGGGATCGTCGCTCTCGACCAACAGCGCGGCACCCTGAGCGATCTCCTGGACCCCACCCACGCTATTGGCGAGAACCGGGGCACCGCAGGCCATGGCCTCCAAAGCTGGGAGCCCGAACCCCTCGTACAGCGAGGCAACGCAGGCGCCGGTCGCGCCGCTGTAAAGCGCGGCCAGGCGTTCGCCGGCCACATGATCGAGTGCCACCACCCGTCCTCCCAGGCCCAGTCGGTTGGCCTGCTCCAGAAGGCCCCGCCCGACCTCGCCTCCCGCGTTGGTCACCACCATCTGTACCCCGGACAGATCGTCGGGTGGAAACGCTCGGGCGAACTGGTCGATTAAGAAGGGAACATTCTTGCGCCGGTGGTGGGCCCCCACGGTGAGGAAGTAGGGCGGTTCGACCCCCAGGTCCCGTAGCAGAGGCAGGAACCGTTCCTCGGTGAGCGGTCGCAGAGCCTCCGAGATCCCGTGCGGGATCACGGTGATGCTGTCGGGATCCGCTGCGAAGAGGTTGACGAGGTCGGCCTTGGTCGTCTCCGAAGGAGTGATCACCCGCGACGCGCGCCGCAAGGTGTCGACCACGAAGGCCTCCACCTGGGCCGACTCCGCGCTTGGATAGGCGTGAGGCGCGAAGCGATGCTCGACTCCGTGAACCGTCACCACCGAACGGGGTAAACGTCCGGGCGGGAGACGATAGGCGGGCACCCAGAGCAGCTGGGGCGGTCGCCGGCGCAGCTCACCCCGGAGCCGGACGACAGTCCAGGCCCGGGGCAGCGGTATACAGCGCCACGAAGAGCCGGGTGAGAGCGGCGGGGCCGAGCTGGGAGGGGTCCGTCGGTTGACATAGAGCCGCAGCGGCGCCGGCGGCGCGGCCATCAGCCGGGAGATGACCTCGGTGGTGTAGACACCGATGCCGGTGGGCTCCGGCTGAAAGGCCCGACTGGCGTCGATTCCGACCTCCATCGCGGCAGTGTAAGGAGGGGTCGAAGCGGTCCCGATTTCACAGTTAGAGCCGGTCGCATGCGTTCTCGAGGTCGGGTGGGTGGGGGCGCCTAGTGGCCGTGATAAGATCGCGCCGAATTGTCCTTGGGGGGCGATCCGCGGCGGCCCAGGCGATTGCCGGGTCCCGGTGACGCCCTCGCGTTGGTAGGAGTTTTCTCGATCACGGTCGGAAGTGGGGTCGTGGCCGGGGTTCTGCTGGACGAGCACTTTGGCACACTCCCCCTGCTGACCATCGTCGGTCTGGCGGTGGGATTGGTGGGAGGAACTTTTGCGGTGTATCGCGGCCTAGCCCCCTTCCGGGGACGATAGGGACGATGCTGCTCGAAGCTGACGAGCTGGCTGGCGCCGTACGGTCGGCCTGGATCGCCGCTGTTGCGGCCGCGGTCGTGGTGGTGGTCGCGGCCTATCTGATTGCGGGGTTGGAGGGGGCTGGACTGGCGCTGGCAGGTGGCATCCTGGGGGTCGCCAACCTCAGGCTGGCGGCCTTTGCTCTTGGTCGGGCGCCGATCGCGTTTCTGGGCTCCAGCCTTCCCCGGCTGGCGGCCATCACCGTGGTCCTGGCGCTGCTGGTTCTGACCCTGGGTCCGGTCGGGGTCTGGGGTCTGCTGGGACTGCTGGCCACTCACCTGGCCCAGGTCGGGGCCATGGTCAGGGTCGGGATCAGGGCCGCCGCTAAGTGAGTCCCATGGTCCTCTCGCAGATCCAGGTGGGCCAGCACTGGACCGCGCACCTCTTCGGGATGGCGCTCTACCTGGACACCGTGGTCAGCAGCCTCGTCGCATTTTCGCTCGTGCTGGCAGCCGGGCTATATCTCCGCCACCGAGTGACCTCCGGGGTGCCGGGACTCTTTCAGACCTTCATAGAGGTGGTCTGGGAGACAGTGACCGACTACGTCAACCGGATGATCGGCCCCTTCGCCAGCTGGGCAGTTCCTCTGTGCACGGTCCTCTTCTTCTACATCCTGGTCAGCAATTGGCTGGAGCTGCTCCCGACGGGTGACCGGCTTACCTCGGCCACGTCAGACGTCAATGACACTGCGGCTCTGGCGGTGATCGTGATCTTCATGGTCCACCTCACCTCGATCCGTCAGCGTGGTTTCGGTGGCTATCTGAAGATCAACTACCTCCACCCCGCGGGACTTCCCAAGCTGGCCTATCTCTTCCTGGCGCCGATCAACGTGATCGCCCAGATCTCCTACCCCATCTCGCTCACCCTGAGGCTCTTTGGCAACATCTTCGCCGCGGCTCTGATGCTGCAGATCATCGCCATCTTGCCGATCTACATGGGCTGGCTCTTGAACGGGGTCTGGAAGCTTTTTGAGGGAATCTTCGTCGATGTGATTCAGGCTTTCATCTTCGCCCTGCTGACTGTGATCTACCTCAGCATGGCGACCATGGAGCACGAACCCGAGCTGGCGACGGAGCCAGCACCCGGCTGACGGACCGGAACAAATAGTTAGACCTGGGAGGAATTCAATGGCGCTCGACACCGCTCACGCAACCGTCTACGCCGGCGCCATGATCGGCACCGGAGTGGGCGCGGTCGGCGCGGCGATAGGTGACGGCCTGGCCGGCGCTCAGCTGATCGCCGGAATAGCCAGGCAGCCGGAGGCTCAGGCCAGGCTGCTGACCTGGACGTTCCTTACCGTCGGTCTGGCCGAAGCCGTGTACTTCATCAACCTGGCGTTGATGTTCGTCTTCGTCGCACTGGCCGGCAAGTAGGGCCTCTGTCCGTGCCCGTTGCCGCCGCCAGCCCGCTCTCGCTGAACCTCACCTTCCCCGTGGAGGTCGTGGTTTTCCTGGCTCTTCTGTACCTGCTATCGCGGTACGTGTTCCCCCCATCGACAGGGCGCTCCGGACCCGCCAACAGCTGATCGCGCGATCTCTGTCCGAGGCCGAGGAGGCTCGCCGCGAGGTGGAGGAGGCCAAGAAGAAGGAGCGCGCCGACCTGGCCGAGGCGAGGCATCAGGCCCAGGAGATTCTCGACCGGGCCCAGAAGCTGGGGGAGGAGCTCCGGGACGAGCTGCGCCAGAAGGGCCGCGAGGAGCAAGAGGCGATGCTCACCAGGGCCCGCGCCGAGCTGGCCCAGGAAAGGGAGAAGGCGGTGAGCCAGCTTCGCAACCAGGTGGCCGACCTGGTGCTGATGGCGACCACCAAGGTGCTGCAGGAGGAGCTCGATCCCACGCGTCAGCGGCGGCTGATCGATGAGGCTCTAGGGGAGGTCGACCTCAGTGCCTGAGGCCCCCCGGGTGCCCAGCACCGCTCGCCACTATGCTCAGGCGGTCTTTGACCTGGCCGAGCAGGAGAAGGACTTCTCCGCCTGGCAGCGCCGATTGCAACTACTGGGGGAACTGCTCGAGAAAGGTGACCTGGCCAAGACGCTGGCTGAGCCCAGCCTGCGGATCGCCCAGAAGCTGGAGCTCTGCCGGGCGATCCTCGAACGCGACGCCGAGATCGACCAGCTGGCCCGCAACCTCCTGCTGCTGCTGGTCAGCAGCCAGCGCCAGAGCCTGCTGCCAGCGATCCAGGAAGCCTTCCGGGAGCTGGTTGACAAGAAGGAGGGCCGGGTCCTGGCCCAACTCACGACTGCCATCCCGGTGAGCGCGGCTGAGCAGAAGCGGCTGGCGGCTGAGCTCTCGCGCCGACTGAAGGTGGAGGTCAGGTTCGAGGCCACCGTGGACCCCGGCATCCTGGGCGGGGTGGTGGTCCGGGTTGGGGACCGAGTCTTCGACGCCAGTCTCACCGCCAGGTTGCAACAACTGCGCCAGCAGTTGCTCGCCCCAAGCACCAACTAAATGAGGAAAGCATGAGCATTAGTGCCGCCGAAATCGGCCAGATCATCAAGCGCAAGATCACCGACTTCGACGCCCCGGTGGTGTCGGCGGAATCCGGCGTCATCACCACCTTGGGCGACGGCATCGCCCAGATCTACGGCCTGCAAGGGGCGATGGAGGGTGAGCTACTGGCCTTCCCCAACGACATCATGGGGCTGGCACTCAACCTCGAGGAGGACCAGGTACGGGCGATCATCCTCGGCCCCTATGAGGAGCTCCGAGAAGGGGATGAGGTCCGGACCACCGGCCGGGTGGTCGAGGTCCCGGTGGGGCGCGAGCTGGTGGGGCGGATAGTGAACGCCCTAGGCGAGCCCATCGACGGCAAAGGTGAGATCGCTACCAAGGAGCGTCGTCCGGTGGAGCGCCAGGCTCCCGGTGTGGTCGACCGGCAGCCGGTCAACACCCCGGTGCAGACCGGAATCAAGGCCATCGACGCCCTGATTCCGATCGGGCGCGGCCAGCGCGAGCTGATCATCGGCGACCGACAGATCGGCAAGACCGCGATCGCCATCGACGCCATCATCAACCAGAAGGGCAAGCAGCTCACCTGCATCTACGTGGCCATTGGCCAGAACGCCGCCGCGGTGGCGCGCACCGCGGCGGTGCTGGAGGAGTACGGAGCTCTCGACCACACCATCATCGTGGCCGCCACCTCAGGTGAGTCGGCGGCCCTGAACTACCTCGTGCCCTACTCCGGCTGCGCCATGGGCGAGTGGTTCATGGAGCAGGGCGAGGATGCGCTGATCGTCTACGACGACCTCAGCAAGCACGCCTGGGCCTACCGGGAGATCTCCCTGGCCCTGCGCCGGCCCCCGGGTCGGGAGGCCTACCCGGGTGACGTCTTCTATTTGCACTCGCGGCTGCTGGAGCGCGCCGCCCGGCTCAACGACGAGAAGGGCGGCGGCTCGCTGACGGCGCTGCCGATCATCGAGACCCAGGCCAATGACGTCTCCGCCTACATCCCCACCAACGTCATCTCGATCACCGATGGCCAGATCTATCTGGAGGGGGACCTGTTCTACGCCGGTACCCGGCCAGCCATCTCGGTTGGTCTCTCGGTCAGCCGGGTCGGTGGCGACGCCATGACCAGGGCTCTGCGCTCAGTGGCGGGCGGACTACGGCTGGACCTGGCCCAGTACCGGGCGCTCGCCGCCTTCGCCCAGTTCTCCAGCGACCTGGACAAGGCCACTCGGGATCAGCTCGACCGAGGCCAGCGGCTGACCGAGCTTCTGAAGCAGGACCAGTACGCGCCGGTCTCGCTGGCTCTGCAGGTGATGACCTTGTTCGCCGGCACCAGGGGCTACCTCGACCAGGTCCCGGTTGACAGGGTCTCGGAATGGGAGTCGCAGTTCCGCCGCTACGCCGGCCAGGCTTTCCAGAAGCTGGGGGAGGAGATCGAGAAGAAGAAGGTTCTCGACGACTCCATGCAGGAGGAACTGCGCAAGGCCCTGGAGGGTTTCAACCAGGGCTTCGATATCGACGAGCCGGTCCCAGCGGCGGCCGAGGTCTAGGCAGAGCTAGGTGGCCACTCTCCGTGACATCCGTCGTCACATCCGCTCGGTACGCAACATCGAGCAGATGACCCGCGCCATGCAGACCGTCTCGGCCGCCAAGCTGCGCCGGGCCCAGTCCCGGGTGGAGGGTGCCCGGCCCTATGCCCTGGCCATGGATCAGGTGGCCAGGGACGTGGCCAAGGTCGGCAAGGAGTTTCGCCACCCCTTCATGGTTGCCCCCGAGGAGGGCAGCGGTCTGCTCATCCTCATCACCAGCGATCGCGGCCTGGCCGGCGCCCTCAACATCAACACCATCCGCGCCGCCCATGCCCAGATGCGCAAGGATTTCGGGCCTAGATATGAGGTGGTCGCGATCGGGCGCAAGGCCGTCGGCTTCGCGACCCGGATGCAGCTGCGGATGGTGCATCACATCGTCGCCGTACCCGACCGCGCCGAACCGGAGGTGGTCCGGCCGGCGGTGGAGGCCGCGGTCAAGGCGTACCTCGACGGCGAGGTGCGGGCGGTGGTGGTGGCCTATGCCGCCTTCCGCAACCTGCTGAGCCAGGTGCCGCTAGTCAGGCAGCTGGTTCCGGTGCTGCCTGCAGATGCGGATGAGGGCCCCCAGACCGAGGGCGACTACATCTACGAGCCCGACGCCAGGGATGTGCTGGAGCGCTTCATGCCCGAGTACCTGATGAGCCAGGTTTATGAGGCGCTGCTGGAGAATCAGGCAAGCGAGCACGGTGCGCGGATGATCGCCATGCGCAACGCGTCGACCAGCGCCGGGGACGTGATCCGGGAGTTGTCGCTGACCGCCAACAAGGTGCGCCAGGCGGGCATCACCCGGGAACTGATGGAAATTATCGGCGGCGCCGAGGCGCTCCAGGCGGCCCGGCGTTGAGGAGGTGGTGATGGCAAAGGCAAAGGTCAAGGCGCCCGCGAGCGGACCGGAGTCAGCCCCGGAGTCGGCCCGGGCCACGGGCTCGGTACTGCAGGTGATCGGGGCAGTGGTGGACGTGGCCTTCGAACCCAAGGGCCTGCCCCACATCAACGACGCCCTCGAGCTTCGCCGTCACGGAGAGCGGCTGGTGCTGGAGGTTCAGCAGCTGCTGGGCAACGACGTGGCCCGCTGCATCGCCATGGAATCCACCGACGGCGTACGTCGGGGCGACCCGGTGGTCGCCACCGGGGGACCCATCCAGGTCCCGGTGGGCACCCAGGTCCTGGGCCGGATGTTCAACGTGATAGGCGAACCCATCGACGGCAAGCCCGCGATCAAGGGCGGCACCTGGCTGCCGATCCACCGCGAGCCCCCCTCGGTCGCCGACCAGGAGACCTCCACGGAGATTCTCGAGACCGGGCTCAAGGTGATCGACCTGATCTGCACCTTCGCCAAGGGATCAAAGATCGGTCTCTTCGGCGGTGCCGGAGTTGGCAAGACCATCATCGTCATGGAGCTGATCCGCAACATCGCCAAGGAACATGCGGGTTATTCGGTCTTCGCCGGGGTAGGGGAGCGTACCCGGGAGGGCAATGCCCTCTACCGCGAGATGCACGAGTCAGGGGTCATCGACAAGACCGCTTTGGTCTTCGGCCAGATGAACGAGCCCCCTGGAGCCAGGGCCCGGATCGCCTTCACCGGCCTCACCATGGCCGAGGAGTTTCGCGACGAGGAGGGAGCCGACGTCCTCCTCTTCATCGACAACGTCTTCCGCTACATGCTGGCCGGGAGCGAGGTCTCAGCTCTGCTGGGACGGATGCCCTCAGCGGTGGGGTATCAGCCGACCCTGGCCACCGAGATGGGTGATCTCCAGGAGCGGATCACCTCCACTCACCGAGGGTCAATCACCTCGGTGCAGGCGGTCTACGTCCCCGCCGACGACTACACCGACCCCGCCATCCAGACCACCTTCGCCCATCTGGGCGCGACCGTGTCCCTGAGCCGATCGATCGCCGAGTTGGGGCTGTTCCCGGCGGTGGACCCGCTCGACTCCTTCAGCCGCATCCTGGATCCCAAGACGGTGGGCGTGGAGCACGACCAGGTCGCGCGCGGGGTGCAGCGGGTGCTGCAGCGCTACAAGGACCTCGAAGACATCATCGCCATCCTGGGGATGGAGGAGCTCTCCGACGAGGACCGCACCACCGTGAACCGAGCCCGCCGGGTCCGCCAGTTCCTGGCCCAACCGATGTTCGTGGCGGAACAGTTCACGGGGCTGGCCGGCAAGTACGTGCCTATCAAGGAGACGGTCAGGGGCTTCAAGGAGATCCTCGACGGCAACCTCGACGACCTTCCCGAGCAGGCCTTCCGGATGGTGGGGACGATCGACGAGGCGATCGAGAACGGGCGGCGCCTGAACCGAGGCGCGGAGCCCGACGCCAAGGCGGATAAGGAGAGTACAGGGGAGAAGGGAGAGGCCGAGCCCGAGGACGACTCGGTGGTTGCTGAGCCGGAAGCGGAGCTGGCCGAGCCCAAGGAATCCTCCCCGCCGAGAAGGCGGGCGGCGGCGGCCAGACAGACCGCGTCCTCCTCCAAGTCCGCCAGCGCTAAGCCCCTCACCCGACCCAAGGCCGCGGCCTCCTCCAAGCCCAAAGCCACAACGACCAGCAGGCGGACGGCCCAACCTAAGGCAGCCGCGACAACCAAGACCACAGGCGGCCGCAAGCCCAAGGCGAGCTGAGTTGCCGGTTGCAACGAGACTTCTTACGCCCCTGGGGCCGCTCTTCGAAGGAGAGAGTGACTTCGTCGTGGCCCGAGGCACCGGCGGAGAGTTCGGGGTCCTACCCGGCCATGCTCCGATGCTGACCTGGCTCAAGCCGGGTGAGCTGATGATCCGCCGCGAGCAGAAGGAGGAATTCTTCTTCCTGGAGGGCGGCTATGTCGAGGTCCTTCCCAACCGGGTGACGATCCTGGCCAGCCGGGGGCTGCCGGCGGCCGCGCTAGACCCAACCACGGCCGAGGAGGCGCGCCGCGGCGCCGAGGAAGCCATCTCCAAGGCGGCCAACCCTGGGCCGGACGAGCTGGCGGAGCTGGAGCGACAGCTCGAGATTGCAAACTACAGGCTGCAGGCGGCGGAACGCGAACGGCGCCGCCGTCGGGACTGAGCCTTCACCGGCCAGGCTGTAACGGCTCCAACTCGCGTTCGGGGGTAGTGACGGCCGCTCATATACTCGGCCGGTGCCCCGGGCCGGAGATTTCCCCACCACGTCCCTCCCCACCGGTCCCACCTCGCGACAGCCGGATCGCGTCGAACTTCTGGGGGTGCCGGTGGACCGGTGCACCCGCCAAGAGGCGCTCGCCCGCTGTGAGGCGGCGATCGCCCAAGCGTCTGATCCGCTCCAGATCGTGACTCTCAATCCTGAGATGGTGATGCAGGCCCGGCGCCAGCCGGAGCTGAGGCGAGCGATTCGCGATTCCGGCCTCGTTCTTGCGGACGGGGCGGGGGTGGTCTGGGCTTGTCGCCATCTCGGTACCCCGGTTCCCGAGCGAATCGCCGGCGTGGACTTCCTAGGGGAGCTGGCGGAGATGGCTGCACAACACGGCTGGTCGGTATTTCTGCTCGGAGCCGGTCCGGGGGTTGCCGAGGCCGCCGCGAGGGCCCTGAGGCGCGACCATCCAGGCCTGCTTATTGGCGGCACCTGGGAGGGTTCTGCCCGCGCCGATGAGGCGCGGGGCATCTGCGCCCGGGTACAGGAGTCGGGTGCCCAAGTGCTCGCGGTCGCCTTCGGGGTGCCCAAGCAAGATCTGTGGCTCTCGCGCCACCTGGGCCAGAGCGGGGCGCTGGTGGGGATCGGCGTGGGAGGGTCCCTCGACTACCTGGCCGGGCAGGTGCCGCGGGCGCCCTTGCTCCTGCGTCGGCTGGGCCTGGAGTGGACCTTCCGGCTGGTCCGTCAACCCTGGCGGCTACCACGGATGCTGCGAGCTGCGCCGTTCTTCTGGGAGGCGATTAGGGAGCCCAGGAAGAGGTCGCAGGCGTGAGTGACCTGCCTTTGGACCTCAGCCTGATCGTGCCCGCGTTCAACGAGGAAACCCGGCTGCCGCCCTCGCTGGCGCTTATTCGGGGCGAGCTGGACCAGGCAGGGCGTGTCTACCAGGTGATCGTGGTCGACGACGGCAGTCGAGACGGTACCTCGGAGATGGTCGAGCAAGCTAAGTTGACCTGGCCCCAGCTGCAGTTGATCGTGCTTGACCGCAATCAAGGCAAGGGTGCGGCGGTGCGGGCCGGAATGCTGGCGGCAACTGGAAGGCTGCGACTGTTCACCGACGCCGACCTCTCCACCCCGCTCCCGGAGATGCTGAAATTGGAGGCGGCGATCGGCGCCGGAGCCGGGATCGCAATCGGCTCCCGGGCGCTGCCAGGCTCGCGGGTGGAGTTGCACCAACCGCGACACCGGGAATTGATGGGCAAGGCCTACAACCAGCTGCTGCGTCGGCTGCTCCTGCCCGGGGTTCGCGACAGTCAGTGCGGCTTCAAGATGTTCACCGCCGCCGCCGCTATCAGCTGCTTTACGCCCCTGGAAACGCCCGGCTTTGGCTTTGACGCGGAGGTTCTTCTCAGGGCGCGACGGTCGGGGATTTCGATAGCCGAGGTCCCGGTGGTGTGGAGGAACTCGATCGGCACCAGGGTGAGTTCGTTGCGTGACGGTGGCCAGATGCTCGCCGATGTAGTCAGGTTGCGTCGGCGCCTGGGTTCGGATCGACGGGCCAGAGGAGAGCGGCGCACCAAAGCCGTCCCCGATGTCGCCGAGGATCGCCGAACCGGCCAAGAGCGCCGTCAGGGCGGTAGCCGATGAACCAGTCACTGTCGCCCCGGCGGTCCTGGCCTGGCCGCTGGCTGAGTGGAGACGACACCGCAGCCGAGTGGCGGCGCCAGGCGCTGCAAGCGGCGGCGACTCGACCCTGGTGGGTCGCGGCCGGTGCGGTGCTGGTGGTTGGCGGCGCAGCCGCCGGACTTCATGCACCCGCCTCGGGTGTCGACTTCTGGCACCTGGCCAACGCGGAGCTGATCTGGCGCCATGGTCTGACGGGGATGGTCCAGTACTTGGCCCGCTCCCACGCGCCTCTCGATCTACGCAGCTGGCTGGCTGACCTGCTGCTTCTTCTCATCTATAAGGAAGGGGGATTGGCTGGGCTTCAGACCGCGGGGGCGGTGGCCGGAGCTGCCGTCGGCCTGGCTCTCCTCGCAGCAATTCGGTTTGACGGTCGGGCCCATCCGCTGGCGGTGGTCGTCGCAGGTTGCCTGGGAATGCTGGCTCTGGCGCCGGTTCTCACTGACCTGCCCGCCGAGGTGCTGGCTCTCCTGGCCGGGGTCCTGCTCTTGGTCCTGACGGCCGTTGGCCGCCGCAGTAGGTGGGGGGCGGCCTTGCTGGTCCTGCTGCTGGTGGTCTGGGCCAATACGCAGGCGGACGCGTTCTTGGCTGTGCTGGTGATCTGGGGATGGCTGGTCTTCGCACACTGGGAT
Source organism: Candidatus Dormiibacterota bacterium (assembly GCA_963701235.1). Classification (GTDB taxonomy): domain Bacteria; phylum Chloroflexota; class Dormibacteria; order Aeolococcales; family Bog-877; genus Bog-877. The sequence goes on along the minus strand of OY969577.1, from coordinate 1,948,327 downwards.
GCCGCACATTCAGGCCGCCCGGCCGCGCCCAGTTGGTGGCTGATTCCGCTGACGGGAGCGGCGGTGCTGCTCAGTCCCCGGGGGATCGGGACCATCACCGACCTGCCCCTCAGCCTCGGCATGCGGGGGGAGTCTCCGCTCGTGGCGGCCTGGTCCAGCATTGACTTTCACCCCTGGAGCGCTCGTCTGGCGGAGCTGGCTGGGCTGCTGCTGATGTTCGCCTACTGGGTGGCCGGATCGCGGTTGCGGCGCGCCGACGCCTATCTGGGTCTGGTCACGGCGGCGATGGCGCTTCTCTGGACCAACTACCTGCCCTGGTTCCTCGTGGTAGCGGCGGCCCAGACCAGTTGGTATCTGTCAGAGGCTCTTCCGGCCCGCGCAGGTGGCGCCGCTGTCGGATCGCGACACAAGCTGGGGCGGTACCTCCGAGCCGCCTCCGCGATCCCGATGGTGTTCGCCCTGGTGGCGCTCGCCTATGGGCTAGCTTTGGCTGGCCGAGATGGTGGCGTGGAGGCGAGGACCTCAGCTCAGCTACCGGTCCAAGCCACAGGCTGGCTCCAGGGGCATCCAGTCGCGGGTGCCTGGCTCACGACCCGCAACTTCGGCGACTACCTCAGCGCGCGGTTCCCATCGGGTGGTCACCTGCTCTGTGTTGATGACCCCCTGCCGATGGCGGGAACGCCGTTGGCCCAATGCCAGGAATTGACCGTGCTCAACGCGGGGTCCATGGCCATCGTGGGCAAGCTGGGCACCCGGCTGGCGGTGCTGCCGCGGTCGGCACCGCAGGCAACGTTCCTACGGGCCCAGGGTTGGGAGATCAGGTATCGTGACGCCACCACTGTGATCCTGGCGCCCAGGCATCTCTAAGCCCTCTCATCTACGATTCAGACTAGGTACCGCCAGTCACGCAGGAGCGCATGTCCAAGAAATCAATGGCCGCCCGCCGCCAGATGCGAGAGGCCACTGTCAGCGGCCGGGCGGGCGGAGCCCGGCAGGCATCCCGGGGACGGACCCACCGCCGCAACGATCGATCCACCGGACGTCCCTGGGGCCTGATCTCGGGGGTGATCGGGGTTGTGGTCGCGTTCGTGATCGTGGTCATCGTCGTGGCCACCCTTCCGGGCGCTCTCAACCAGGACGTGGCCGTGACGCCGGCACCCGCGTCCCTCATGCGATCGATAACCAGTGTGCCAAGTTCCACCCTGAAGGCGGTGAAAGCTGGGGACATCAGCAACTCTCCGCTCAACATTCCCGCCTCGTACAAGCCGGTGGCCCTCAGCTCCAACGGCCTGCCTGAGATCGCCTTCGTGGGGGCCGAATACTGTCCTTACTGCGCCCTGCAACGGTGGTCGCTCATCATCGGCCTGAGTCCCTTCGGGACCTGGTCCAATCTCCACCTCGTTCGCTCCTCGGTATATGACTCTCCCCCCAACCTGCCCACCTTCACCTTTGCCTACGGAGCCAAGTTCACAAGCAAATATGTGGCCTTTTCATCGCGCGAACTCCAGAGCAACGTCTCCATCAACAAGAACGGTTCACCCTACAAGTCCCTGCAGACTGTGAGCGGACCGGTGGCGACCGCCTTCAGCACGATTGACTCCAGCCAGGGGTATCCCTTCCTCGACTACGCCGGCAAGTATGTGCAGCTTGGCAGCGAAGCCCTCTCCACCGACGTGGCTGCTATGAGCGGGCTCAGCTGGAATCAGGTCGCGCAGCAGTTGCGCAACCCCAAGTCGGTGGTCGCTAAGGAAGTGCTTGGCGGAGCCAGCTACGTAACCGCGGCTACCTGCCTGATCACGGGCCAGAAGCCCAGCGGCGTCTGCAGCCAGTCATACATCAAGACCCTGGAGCAGACTTTGGAGAAGAGCAGCTGAGCAAGGCGCAGGGTCGGCGCCGGATGGTCCCTCAGCCAGCGGGCGAGGGCGGGCCAGCGCAGGCCAGTCGCTCCATGGCCAGCCCTGGTCAGACTCAATGGGGAGCCGTGCTGCTTGCCGCGCTGGCGGTGATCGGGTTCGGTGTGGCGGCCTATCTGACCTCGGTTCATTACGCCGGAACCCCCCTGATCTGCAGCAATAAGGGGACCATCAACTGTGGGCTGGTGTTGAGCAGCCAGTATTCGGTGATCCCCGGAACATCCGTGCCAATCACGGTCCCAGGTATGGCCTACTTCCTGGTCAGTTTGGCCCTGGCGCTGGGGCAGCTGCGCCGTCCCCGCAACTACGGGCTCCGCCAGGCTCACGCCGCGTGGGCCGGACTGGGGTTGCTGACGGCCCTCTATCTGGTCTTCGTGGAACTGGTGGAACTGCGAACCATCTGCCTCTGGTGCACCAGCATCCACGTCCTGATCCTGCTGACCCTGTTGCTCACCATCTGGCGGCTCTACCCAGTTCCAGAAGGCGGAGCCCAGCGGGCCACCTGAGCCGGTCGGCCCCTAAGGACAGGCTTACAGCGGCCTGGCCTCGGTCGCGCAGGCGGCAACACCCTGGCGGCGCCAGAACTGAGCGCTGGGATTGGCAGGCAGGCGTAGCTTCCCGAGCAGGTCGGTGCGCTCGAATGCTTCAACCCGCTGGTCCCGGTAGACAAGCCGCCACCCGGGCTCACGCTGAAGAGCATCGGGGAAGGCGGTCCCCCGCTCGAACACCACCACCTGGGAGGGACTGGCGTTGAGTCGGGAGAGCCAGTCGGGACTGAGGTCGATGATCGATGCGTAACGCTCGAGCAGCGGCGCCCCCATCAAGGCGGCGTCGCCAAAGATAAAAACCTTGTCCTTGGGCACGGTGTAGGCGAGGAAGCCGCCGTCGCCGTACTGGTTGAAGATGCGCAGGTGGCCTGGGCCCGACTGCAGCCACCTAGAGGCACAGACCGGGAAGGCGTCCACATAGGTGGGTGACGTCAGGCTAGGGCTGCCCCCAGCCCCGACCTGTACGGTCAGTACCGCCACCAGGAAGGCGAGCATGCCCAGCTCCAGGAAGACCGCCAAGAACGGCTGCCGGGAGCGGAGTCGCAGCCGCCAGCGCATGGCCACGTCCTGACGGAGCCGCTCCGCCAGATTGATCCAGACCGGAGCCCCGGCGGCCACCAAGAAGACGCTGTTGCGCACCGACTGCAGGGTCAGAAAGAGGCAGAGGGTCAGCACCACCCCATCCCGAAGGCTGACCTTGTGGTAACGCACCAGCAGGACTGCCAGGGTGAGGATGAAGACCAGCAGGGGAACCAGTACCCCGATGTGGAAGTTGGGGCTTTGCCACTCCTCAATCAGTGACTGTTGGGCGGTGTTGAACTGGGTCTCGAAAGGGTAGGCAACGATCGCCACCCCGTTGGGATTGATCAAGCAGGCGGCTAGCGAGCAGCCGGTTGCCAGGGCCAGCTGCCCGATCTGGCGCCGGTCGCTCTGGGATCTCCGTCCCCCCAGGATGCAGACCGCCTCCGCGGCCAGGATTGCCAACAACAAGATCAGGCCGAGGATGAACCCGGCGTGGAGGTTGGACCAGACCAGGAAGACCGGCGGCAGGATCCAGGCGATATGCCCACCCCGCCGCAGCTGCCGCTCTGCGACCAGCAGGACCAGGGCGGTGAGCATGTACGAATCCATCTGGGAGCGAGGTCCGAGGATCGGGTAGGCCACCACTGCCGCTACCACCACCCCGATGCCCAGAGTGAGCCCGTGAGCCGGGCCGAGTTCCCGCGCCCGGAGCCAGATCAGGAGGAGCAGGGCCAGGGTGATGAATTCGTAGACGATCACGATCCCCATCCGGCCGCCGAGCTTGGAGGCCGCCCCCATCCAGAGCTCGCTCACCCACTCCTGCATGATCCAGTGGTGTCCCACGGCCATGAAGGCGTAGGGGTTGACGTGGATGAGAGCGTTGGTCGCCAGCAGGGTGAGACCGTTGCGGAGATGCCACCAAAAATCAGGATCCAGTACCTGGGGATGGGCAGTCGTCATCGCCGCCAAGAGGCCACTCAGGGCAAGGAACCTGGGTAGGGTCAGGAGCTGGCGCCGAGCCCCGTGCTCCTTCATCTGGACCTGATCCATGCCCGTCCTCCAGGGATCACGGGCGCCAGTTTAGGTGGGGCGAAGGTCGGCCGAGCCCCTGTGGCCGACCCGCGACCAGGCCGCCCTGGCACCGGACGAACATTTCCCAGGGGCAGCACGTACCCTTGGAGCGTGGCCGCCAGCCCTTTGTCCTCAGTAGCCTCGCCCCTCGGGGAGCTCCAGTTGGTTCTGGAGGAAGAGGTACTCAGAGTCGAGAACGCGCTCCTCGCCATCGACGAGGAGGTGATGCCCCTCCTCAGCGCCCTGGACCAGGTCGGCGAGCGCCTCGAGGACGCCGACATCGTTCGGCGCCACGTGCTCCGGGACCACGCTCGATACAGCGCGGCCGAGGTGGAGGCCGCAATAGGTCGTTGCTTCGCCCTGAGATCGGAGATGACCCTGGCCCGGCTGCGGCTGGCCCATTGCCGGAGCTGGGCTAAGGAGCTGCGCTACTGGCACTCACTGATGAAGGCGGCGGCGGAGCAGCTCGAGGACCACCGGCCCCCGGACGGCACCTTGGAGGAGGGGCTGGCACGCTACCGGAGCGCCTCGCGCCAGGTCTTCCAGACCATTGACGAAGAGAGGATGCGGATCGCCCGAGACATGCACGACGGCCCGGCTCAGTCGATGTCGAACCTGGTCCTTCGGGCCGAGATCCTGGAGCGCATGGTCGATCGGGAGCCGGAGCGCGCCAAGGCGGAGGTGCAGAGCTTCAAGGAGGCGATGAAGGCGGTGCTCGACGAGACCCGCCAGCTGATCTTCGACCTTCGCCCGATGACCCTCGACGACCTTGGTGTGATCCCCACTCTGCGGCGCTTAGTCAACGAGTTTCGCGACGCCGAAGGCGTCGAAGGTCGGCTTTCGGTTATAGGCACGGAGCGGCGTCTACCCCCTGCCACCGAAGGCGCGCTGTTCCGGATTGTGAAAGAAGCGTTAGTCAATGTGCGCAAACATGCGCGCGCTCGGACCCTGGACGTCCTCATCAACATCCAACCCCAGCGGGTAAGTGCAGTTATCAAGGACGACGGTGAGGGGTTCGATCTGGCTGCTGTGGAGGTCAGGCTCGCCCGTGAGCCCCACTTTGGCCTGATCTCAATGCGCGAGCGGGCCGACCTAGAGCGTGGACAGCTGGAAATCCTGTCTCAGGTGGGCCGGGGAACCGAGGTCCGAGTGACGCTTCCGATACAACCCTGAGTCCTGACAGGAAAGTTACCGGCCGGTTACACGTGTTCTAGAGGACCTCAACATATACTCCGCCTGCCATCGGTAGGCCTGGGGATGTTGATTCCTAGAGTACAAATCGGTAAGGAGGTTTTGAAGATATGCTCGGAGCTTGGTACGTGCGGCTACGCGACCGTATTGCGGACGTAGTCTCGCATCGCGACTCGGACGAAGAGGGCCAGGGGATGGTTGAGTACGCGTTGATCCTGGTGCTGATCGCGATCGTTGTCATCGTCATCCTCACTCTCGTGGGACACCGCGTCAGCGACGTCTTCTCGAACATCAACAACGGTCTTTCTGGCTGATTTCGTAGCACTCAGGTGCGCGGCGGGGCGACCCGCCGCGCGCTTGTCTTACCCACCCAACGGCCACGGGGCCTGCGGTAACCCAATCGGAGGTTTTGGACGGTGACGACCGATTTGAAAGGACGGGTCAATCAGGTCTGGATCGCAGTAGGGCTGATCCTTGCGATCGCCGCGTTCGGTCTGATGTACTACGTGACGCGCGCTAGCGTCCCGACGACTCCCACGCTTCCTAGCAATGGTACGCAGGTTGTGGTCGCAAAAATTGCGATCCCCAGCGGCACCCTCATCACCGCAGGCATGCTCGAGGAGACCCGGATCAAGGGAGTTCTCCCGGCCAACGCTTACACCGACTGCCAAGAACTCGTCGACACCACCTGCTCTACCACGGTGGGAGTCTCGTCTACGCAGTCGTCTGTGACTACTGCCTCCAACTACTACGCGGTCGTCCCGATCGCCCCCAACACGGTCATCACGCACGACCTGGTGTCCGTCAACCGGGCTACCCAGTCGCCGACGTTCGGAAACCTCAATCTGCCCGCTGGCGATGTCGCCATCTCTATCCCCATCACCTCCCAGGAGGCGGTAGCTGGATATCTGCAGGCGGGTGACCGGATCGACATCATCGGGGTGAACTCGACTGGGGCTACCCAGTTCACCTTCGAAGACCTGCCAGTGATCAGTGTCGGGGCACCCTCGACCACCACCGGGGGGGCGTCGAGTTCCTCAGCGGGTGGCCTGATCGTGCTTCAGCTGACCCGCAGCCAGGCGCTCGGTGTCAGCGAGATGGTGCGCGACGGCGCGATCTACACCATCGCACTTCGGTCCAGCGCCGACTCCGGCCATGGCTACGTGCCCATCAGCTCGACACCTGCTGACGAGTACACCCAAGCCTGCGTGGCCGGCAGCAGCGTCAACCCTGTCATCGAAGAGGACCTGCAATCGGCGCAGCAGGCTGTGACCGCGGCCACCACGACCTACAACAGCGCTCATAGACTGTACAACAAGGACAACACCGCTCTCCAGAGCCTTTCCGGAAGCGGCTCGGCCGTTCAGGCTGCCAAGGCGCTTGTGCTCCAGGACTCATCGACGCTGGCCCAGGATCAGTTCTCATTGATCGAGGCCCAGAACGAGCTGGCCTCCGACCAGGCGGTTCTGTACTGCGGTTCCACCAGCGCCCAGAGCTCGTCAGCGGCGGCCGGCAACAATTCCGGCAGTCCTCAGATGCTGCAGAACCTCTTCGGCTTCAATCCCGGCAGCTCCTGAGGGACGCGCAAGCGCGGGAAACGCCGGTAAGTTTACGGTCAGCACTGTGGCGGACAGAACGATGATCCGCGTGGTGGTGGTCGACGACATCGCTAGTACCCGAGAGAACCTCAAGAAGCTGCTCTCCTTCGAGGAGGACATCGAGGTCGTCGGGTCCGCTAGCGATGGCCGGTCGGGCATTGATGTGACTCGCCAGCTCTCGCCGCACGTGGTGCTGATGGACGTCAACATGCCCGTCATGGACGGCATCGCTGCCACCGAGACTCTGGCGGTCGAAGCGCCCAGTTCCCCAGTGGTGATCATGTCGGTCCAGGGCGAACGCGACTATCTGCGCCGTGCTATGCAGTCAGGTGCTCGCGAGTTCCTGATTAAGCCCTTCACCGGCGACGAGCTAGTGGCCAGCATCCGTCGCGTCTACGAGATGGAGGAGAAGAAGGGCGCCTACCTTCCCCGCCTGCCCCCCGTCAATACTGAGAGTGGCGATCAGCCTGCGGGCGGGTGTCAGATCTGCCTCGTCATGAGCGGAAAGGGTGGCTGTGGCAAGACCTTCATTGCCATCAACTTGGCGGCGGCACTGAGGCTGGAAACCGGCGGCCGTGTCTGCCTGGTCGACCTCGACCTTCAGTTCGGGGACATCGGAGTCATGCTCAACATCGACCACGCCAAGACCATCACCGAACTGGTTGACAGTGAAAGCGCCTTGGACTGGGAGTTCGTCGACGACATCCTAGCCGACGGTCCCGAGGGGATCCGGGTACTCCTGGGTCCCTTCAGTCCTGAGTTTGGGGACCTCGTTCGTGCCGAGCACGTCCGTGCCATCGTCGACGTTCTGCGACGAGAGTTTGACTATGTCGTCGTCGACAGTGGCAGCCAACTGTCGGAGGCTACTCTCGAAGCAACTGAGTTGGCCGACCACGTCATCGTGGTCGGGGAGCTCACCATACCCGCGATCAAGGACACCCGCCTGATGCTGAAGATGCTGGAGTCGCTCAAGGTCGACCGCTCGCGCGTCATGGTCGCGGTCAACGCGCATGACGCCCACGCCGTGTACGACTCCGCCAGCATAGAGCGCAACTTGCGCTTCCCGGTCAAGCTCCAGATCCCATCCGAGCCGCGCCTGGTCGGGGGCTCGATCCATCGAGCGGTGCCCGTGGTGATCTCCCACCCGGACTCTGATGTCTCACTGCTCTTTCGCGGCCTGGCTCGGAACCTGACGCCGGCAGGGGCTAGTCAGCCGGAGGTAAAGGCGGAGGTAAAGACTTCTACCCCCCGCCGCTTCGGGCTCAGGCGCTAGCCGAAGACGCAAGGATAGCCTGAGCCATGTCCCTGCTTGAGCGCGTTAGGACCAAGGAGGATCCTGAGCCTGATCCCACCTCGGCACCGGTAGCCGAGGCGCCGAAGGCGAGCCCGGCCCCGGCGCCGGCGTCAGCGCCCGCCAGCCCGCCGCCTGAGGCCGCTCCTTCCTCTCGCTTGGCCGGGGCCCTGGCTGCGGCCCGCCCCCCGCAGGGTCCGATCACTGCTGCGCCCAAGTCCCCGGGCTGGAGGGAGCGAGCTCAGCAGCGACTAGACAACCCCACCACGGCGCCGGAGCTGCGAGCGGCGCATCACCCCCAGTACATGGCGATCAAAACAAGAGTTACGCAAGCCTTGCTGGAGGAGTTCACCGACGTCGCCCAGGCGCCGCGCGAGCGGCTGGTGGCCAAGATCGGCGAGCTCTGCAACTCGGCTCTGGAAGAGCTCAGCATCTCGATCACCCGCACTGACCGGCAGCGCATGGTCGAACAACTCATCAGTGACGTGCTGGGCCTTGGCCCGTTGGAGATGATCCTCAAGGACGCCGATATCAGCGAGATCATGATCAACGGACCGGAAGACGTGTACGTGGAGCGCCTCGGGCGGATCTACCGCTACCCCGCGAAGTTCGATTCTCCAGACCATTTGATGCAGATCATTGACCGGATTGTGAGCTCGATCGGACGACGGGTAGATGAGAGTTCTCCCATGGTCGACGCGCGCCTTAAAGATGGGTCCCGGGTCAACGTGATCATTCCTCCGCTTGCGCTGCAGGGCCCCACCCTGACAATCCGGAGATTCTCGAAGGACCCCTACACAGTCGAGGACCTGATCCAGTTCGGCACTTTGACCCCCGACATGGCGACCTTCGTGCGCTCCTGTGTGCGCGCCAGGCTCAACGTCCTGATCTCCGGCGGCACTGGTTCGGGAAAGACCACCACCCTCAACGTGCTCTCGGCGTGGATCCCCGATGACGAGCGGATCATAACCATCGAGGACGCGGCCGAACTACAGTTGCGCCAGGATCACGTGGTGACCCTGGAGTCCCGCCCCGCCAACATCGAGGGACGAGGCAAGGTCTCGATTCGTGACCTAGTCATCAACAGTCTGCGAATGCGACCGGATCGGATCGTGGTTGGAGAGTGTCGCGGTGGCGAGGCGCTCGACATGCTCCAAGCCATGAATACCGGCCATGACGGCTCCCTCACCACGGTCCACGCCAATAGCCCGTCAGACGCGCTGACCCGGCTCGAGACCATGACCCTGATGGCCGGGACTGATCTGCCTTCGCGGGCCATCCGCGAACAGATCGCATCGGCCATCAACCTTGTGGTCCAGCAGGCTCGGCTGCGGGATGGCACCCGTCGCATCATCGCCATCTCCGAAGTGCGTGGTTTCGATGGCGAGCGGGTGGAGCTCGCGGACATTTTTCAGTTTCGCCAGCAAGGCTTGGACGAAGAGGGCATGGTCATGGGGCATTTCGAGGCGATCCAGGTCCCCAAGTGCCTTGAAGACCTGGCCGCCGCAGGCGAGAAGCTGGACGAATCGATGTTCAACTCCACGCCCAAGGCCACTGCAGGAGAGACGGCCGCATGAACGTTTTAGTCCTGGCTCTGGATGCATTCGGTGCCTTGGCTCTCGGTTCGGCGGTTGCCTACGGCCTGTCGGTCTGGCGCTCGCGCGGCGTCGACGATGACCTCGATGATCGGGTGCGCCGTTTCGCCGAGGCAGGCGCCGGACTGCCCATTTCGATGGACCCCGGTGATCTTGAAGAGTTTGGGAGCAGCCCGAGGGACCGGTTCCGGCAAATTCTTAAGCGCTTCCGGAGCCAGGTCGAAGGCAGCACGCGCGCGGCTGGAGTAGACAAGCGACCGCGGAGCGTCCATACCGCCGAGGCGCTGGCTCGGGCCGATCTCAAGCTGCGACCGACGGAGTGGTACCTGATCCGTAGCGGCAGCGTGGTAGTGCTGGCCCTGATCGCGCTGGCTCTCTACCGCAATATTATTGGCGCCCTCATCATGGCGGTGGTTGGCTTCTTCGCCCCACCACTCGTACTGAAATTCCGCGCTCGGCGTAGGCTGCGGAGGTTCAACGATCAGCTTGGGGATACCCTGATCCTGCTCAGCAATGCGCTCAAGGCAGGCTATAGCTTCCCGCAGGCGATGGCTAGCATCGCGCGTTCGGCGCCTCCGCCCATGTGCGAGGAGTTTGCCCGTGCCACCCGCGAGGTGCAGCTGGGGGTGACCACCGACGCAGCCCTGCAGCACATGGTGGCTCGGATCAATTCAGAGGACCTCGACTTGGTGGTCACCGCGGTCCAGATACAGAGGGTCGTGGGTGGCAACCTAGCGGAGATCTTTGACAATATCGCCTTCACCATCCGGGAACGCGTGCGGATCAAAGGTGAGATCCGGACCCTGACATCGCAGGCGAGGATGTCGAGTTTCATCATCACCGGATTGCCGATCTTCCTGCTTCTGGTCCTGGAGGCGATCAACCCCACCTACATCGCGCCCCTGCTCTCATTCAGGGGCCCAGGTCCCTACGTGCTCCTCTTCTGCATCTGCTCCATCGGATTTGCGTTTTACGTGATGCAGCGCATCGCTAACATCGAGGTCTGAGCGATGTCCATTGGCGCCCTGACGGTCGGCGTGGTCGCTGCCGCGGCCGTCTTCTTCGTCTTTGCGGGTTTGATGCGGCGCCAGCCACGGGTTGACCTCCTAGACGCGCGGCTGGCCGTCTACGACGAGCCCACCCTACCTCGGACCCTAGACGAGATCGAAATGAGCCAGCCCTTCAGCGAGCGCTTCCTGCGGCCCTTCTTCGACCGGATCGGACGCCGGGTCGCGTCGCTGCAACCGCGCGACCGGGCCCAGAAGCTTCAGGCGCTGATCGACCTAGCCGGACGCCCTCTGGGGATGAACGCCGGAAGCTTCGTCGCATTGCAACTGGTGCTGGCGGTGGTCTGCGCCGCCGCAGGTGTGGGCTTGACGGTCCTCCTCGGCTTGCCCTTTTTCCTGGGTTTGGTCTTCGGGGCCGGAATCGGATACGTCGGTCCCCAGTACCAGCTGAAGCGGATGGTCACCAAGCGGCAGAAGGAGATCACCCTGGCTCTACCCAACGCGCTCGATCTCCTCTGCATCAGCGTCGAGGCGGGCCTAGGATTCGACGCCGCCCTAGCCCGGGTGGTCGAAAAGTTCGACAATGCCCTCTCCCGAGAATTCGCATTTGTACTCAACGAGATCCGTCTCGGGCGCCCGCGCCACGAAGCCATGGAGGACCTGGGCCGGCGCTCGGGCGTGGACGAGTTGAACTCCTTCATCCAGGCGTTGGTGCAATCCGATCAGCTCGGCGTAGGCATCGCTCGGGTACTGCGCATCCAGTCTGATGAGATCCGCCGCCGCCGCCGCCAGAAGGCGGAGGCCAAGGCGCAGTCAGCGGCGCTGAAGATGCTCTTCCCGATGGTGGGATGCATCTTCCCGGTGCTGTTCGTGATCCTGCTTGGCCCGCCTGCCATTAAGTTGATATTCCATGTTGGATAGTGGTTCAGTGAGCTCAAGCGAGAGTCGCCGGCAGCGATCGCGGACGGTGGTCGTACGCGGGGCGGACGGTGCGGTGGTGGCGCGCGATGTCGTCGTCGCAGACAGGTTCGGGTCCCGCTTGATGGGACTGATGGGCCGCGACCAGCTTGGACCCGACGAGGGCCTGTGGCTGCGGCCATGCAACAGTGTCCACATGTTCTTCATGCGCACACCGTTGGACATCGCTTACCTAGATCGGCAGCAGCGGGTGGTTCGCTGCGTGCCCGAGATGCGGGAGTGGCGGGTCAAACTCCTGCCAGTGCCGCACGCTCACAGTGCCCTCGAACTGGCCCCCGGCACGCTTAGCCGGCACGGCATCAAAGAGGGTGATCAGCTTGAGATGGAGGCGGACCCCGCCGCCCGAGTCGAGGCCGAGCCCGCGACGGCCGGCACTCGGTCGACCGCCTCCTTCAGTTCTAACGTTAGGGAGTAATCAATGAGCCCCGTCACGACCGAAGAGGAACGGCTGCAAGGCATGGAGGGATACCTCCAGGCTCTCGGCCCGCTGCGGGTGCTGGTTGAGGACGACAGCCTCACGGAGATCATGGTGGTGGGTCCCGACATGGTCTACGTGGAAGCGCAGGGCAGGATCGTGCTTACCGACGTCCGCTTCCGGGACTCGGAACACCTACTCAAGGTGATCGACCTGATCGTGGCCGCGGTCGGGCGCCGGGTGGACGTTCGCCAGCCGCTCTGCGATGCCCGGTTGCTCGATGGCTCTCGCGTTAACGCGGTCGTGCCCCCGGTTGCGATTGACGGGCCTATCCTCACCATCCGTAAGTTCGCCAAGGAGCGGCTGCGGATCACCGACCTCATCCACTTCGGCACCATCGATGAGGCGGGCGCGTCCTTCTTGCAAGCTTGTGTGCTGGCCCGGGCCAATATCCTCATCTCCGGGGGTACTGGCGCCGGGAAGACCACCCTGCTCAACATCTGCTCAGGGTTCATTCCTCCAGACGAGCGGATCGTCACCATCGAGGATGCGGCTGAGCTCCAAATGCATCAGGAGCACGTTTGCCGGCTCGAGGCTCGACCGCCTGATGCTCGTGGCGAGGGTCGGATCAACATTCGCGACCTGGTCATCAATGCCCTGCGCATGCGACCGGACCGGATCGTCGTAGGAGAGGTGCGCGGCGGCGAGGCGCTGGACATGCTTCAAGCGATGAACACCGGCCACGACGGCTCGATGACCACGGTGCACGCCAACACCCCGCGCGACAGCATGGCCCGACTGGAGACCCAGGTGCTGATGGCAGGGGTGGAGCTTCCCTCCAAGGCCATCAGGCAGCAGATCGCCAGCGCCGTCAACATCATCGTTCAGCTCAACCGTCTTCGTGACGGCAGCCGCCGGATTACCGCCATCAGCGAGGTAGTGGGAATGGAGGGCGACACCATCACCATGCAGGACATCTTCCTGATGAAGGCAGAGGGCCTGGACACCCAGGGCAACCTGAAGAACGAGATGGAGCTGACCGGAGTCAGGCCACAAATCCTCGACCGGCTCTTTGACATGGGCCTGGCCCTGCCTCCCGAGATCTCACGCCTCTTCCCCGATCGGCGCACCGACAAGGTCTCGGCGATCAAATTGCCAATCCCTCCGCCCCCAGGTCCGTTGCAGAGGCGGCTTGGCTGACTTTCGCCGTCGAGGGGCGGGAAACGGTCGCCGTGCGCCCGGCCACTGGGGCGCCATCATCGGCGCGGGGGTCCTCTTGGGGTTGAGCTGCGTCGTGGCCAGTCCAGTCCTGGCCCAACCTGTCGGCGGCTCCACCCCCTACGACGGCGAACTCTTCTCCCTCACCAATCAGGACCGGACCAGCAACGGCGAGGGGGCGCTGGCGGACAACGGCACCCTCGCCGCAATCGCCGAGTCCAGTCCCTACTACGGCTGCAGCCCCTCACCGATCTACGGCCGAGCCGCCGACATGCTCACCCGGCAGTACTTCTCCCACGTCATCCCCGGGTGCAGTGCCGACGGCGGCTACGTCTGGGCGATCATGTCTGCCGACGGTGTCCATTGGTCGTCGGCCGGTGAGAACGTCGGCTGGAACAGCGGCTACTCCGACCCGGCCGCCAATGTCAACGCCCAGTTCATGGGCTCGTCTCCTCACCGAGCCAACATCCTCGGTGCCTACAACGAGCTCGGGGTGGGGTCGTGGTACTGGACGGGCCCCTGGACTGGAGCCGGTGGCTCGTATTCGGACGTCTACATGTTCGCCCAGGAGTTTGCCCAGGTGGGCAGCTCCGCACCGCCGCCGCCACCCCCACCCCCGCCGCCGGCGCCTTCGTCGGGAGGCAGCGGCGGTAGTGGCTCGGCCCCCTCAGGTTCGGCGCCGAGTCCCACGCCAGCGCCGACCCCCACTCCGAAGCCCAAGCCCCCGCCTCCCGGGGTCGGCTCCCGGCCGCCCCGGCTCGCCCGGGGACTGCTCTCCAGCACAATCGACCAGGTGATTAGCAGCTACCTCGATGAGTGAGGCGCCGGCCGACCCAGGGACTCCCGTCTCCCAGGGCCGGGCGGTTCTGGAAGCCAAAGGGCTCCACAAGAGCTTTGCCATCAGCAACACCCCGCACGAGGTGGTGCGCGGCGTCTCGCTAACAGTGAATCCCGGCGACTTCCTCGCGGTCATGGGCCCGAGCGGCTGTGGCAAGTCGACTCTGCTGCACATGTTGGGGGGTCTGGAGGCACCGGACCAGGGTCAGGTTTTGATCGAAGGCACGGACATCTACTCGCTCGGCGAGGCTCAACGGGCGACTTTCCGCCGCCGCCGGATCGGCTTCATCTTTCAGTTTTTCAATCTCCTCCCCAGCCTGACGGCGGCGGAGAACGTCATGCTGCCCTACCGCCTAGAACGCAACCGTGCCTGGCCTCTCCGCGGCCTGGGACGCGATCGGGATGCCAGAACTCGGGCTCACGACCTGATGGCGATGCTGGGCTTGAAGGGCATGCAGGGGCACCGGCCGGATGAGATTTCCGGTGGCGAGCAGCAGCGGGTGGCGGTGGCCCGTGCCTTGGTCTCGGATCCCTCAATCCTGCTTGCCGATGAGCCCACCGGCACCCTGGACTACCACGCCGGCCGGGGGGTCTTGGAACTGCTGCTCCGCCTCACTCGCCAGGAGGGACGCACCATGGTGCTGGTGACTCACGACGTCCGGACCGCCGCCTATGCCGAGCGGGTGGTGATCATGCTCGATGGCGAGTTCAAGGATGTGGTCGAGTTGGGCCGTCGCACCGTCCATGACACTTCACCGCTCCTGGAGCGGCTCGCCCTCCTTGGTCTCTGAGGTGGCCTGCGGGAGGTGATTGCCCTCCTTTGGCGGCGCACCGCGCTGGCTCGGCTGGCCCTCGGTGTCGGAGCCCTAGCTTTGGGTGGGGGAGCGGTCCTGGGTACACAGCTGACAGCCGCTGCGCTTCATCGACAGGCGACCACCGCGATCCAGGAGCGGGCGGGGTCCGCCCAGTACGATATCCAACCCTTCGCCAGTTCCGGCTTCAGCAAACCGCAGGTCGAGTCCATCTCCAAGCTGAAGCTGGTGAGCTCGGCCTCCCCACTGGAGGAGAAGGCCGACCTGGCGGAGTTGCCGTCGCACGCTTTTCGCCAGGTCTTGCTGGTGGCAGTCAGCTCAACCGGTGCGGCTCTTCGCCCACTGCCGCTCTTGAAGGGGTCGATGCCTCGAGCGATCGATCAGGTGGCGATCAGTCAGAACCTCAGCCCCGGCAGATCGCTCAGCAATGGCGCCCTGACACCGGGCAGGGTGGGGATCGGCCAGAAGCTGACGCTGGTGGAGACCAAGGCAACCGGCACCTTCCGGGTGGCCGGAGTAGTCTCCGACTCCGGCCCGGGGGCCCCGTTTACCGAGGACGCGGTCTACATCACCGAGACCGCGGCTAACCGCCTGTTCGCCGCCGGGCTACAGGTTACCGATGTCGCGGTGCGACTCCGACCGGGCGCGACAGTGCCGGGGTTGCTCCGCGAGCTCTCGGCGTCGGTCCACACCCAATACACGATCAGCAACCCTCGCACAGTGCCCCAAGGCGACCCCGTCGGTGAGCTGCAGCCGATTCTCGATGGGATCACCGCGCTCAGCTTGGTACTGGCGTTTGCCGTCATCGGTGCCACCTTCAGCTCGGTGGTGCTCGACCGCCGTCGCGAGGTCGGGCTCCTGCGTCTGGCCGGTGCTAGCAGAGGGTTGATCTTCCGCAGCTTTTTGCGGGAGGCGATCGCCGCATCGGCGCTCGGGGCTGGCGCGGGGGTTGGGGTCGGCTACCTGGTGGCAGAGGTGTTGATCGCCATCTCGACCCCTGCGGGGGTCAGCCCGGAGCCTCGGGTCCAGTTCGACCTCAGCTGGACGGTGGCGGCATTTCTGCTGGTCTTGCTATTGGGTGTGGCCGCCTCGATGCTGCCAGCTCTGCAGGCGGCCCGGGTGCCTGCCCTGCAATCCATACGGCCCACGGCGCGCCGTGGAGGCCACGGGCTGACCCTCGGTCTTCCCTTGATGATCTTCGGAGCCATAGCTGCCTACTACTTTTTCGACAACGCGGGGTCACTGGGGGTGGGCCTGGGCGCCGCCTGCGCCTACATCTCGGTCTGCGGCTTCATAGTCTGGGTCGGCCCCGGCCTGATCCGAGGCTTGAGCGTAGTGGTTGGACCTCTCCTCGGCGTCCCGGTGGCGGCGATCTCGGCGCGCGGGCGGACCCAGCCTGGTCGGACCTCCCTGGCGTTGGCAAGTCTCTTCGTGAGCGTGGCGACCGCCACCGGACTGGTCGGGCTGTCGGGTGCGGCCCTGAACGCCGGCCAGGTCTGGGTCGACCACCTCTTTGTGGGTCAGTACCTGATCGTCAGTCCGGTGGTCCAGAGTCAGAAGGTGGAACAGCAGGTGCTGACCGCGATCTCGAAGGCCGGCAACGGTACGGTGGTGGCCGCCGCCCCGGTGCGGTTCGTACCAGGGCGGGTGGGCCACGTGGCGATCTCGCTGGCAGCCACCTCGGCCACGGCTTATGCCATCAGTGGGGCCCTCCAATTCGTGCACGGCAACCGGGACCAGGCGATGACCGAACTGGCCTCGGGCCGGGGCGTTCTGCTGCCGTTAGAGCTGGCGGACTCACTCCACGCCAGGGTTGGCTCGCGGATCAACGTGGTCACCACGACTGGAACTGGTGCCTTCACGGTGGTGGGCGTGGTGACTCACAGCCTGCCCGGCCCATCCGGGCAGGAATCCATCGTGGTTGACAGCGGTGCTGCCGAGAAGGCATTCGGTACTGCGGCCGAGGGGTTCGATCTGATCCAGCTGCAGTTACGCGGGAAGGGCAATCTCCAGCGACCGGTGGCCCTGGCTGCATTTCGCTATGGGATGGAAGAGGAAACAGTCTCCTCGGTTCGCCAGGGGGTGGATCTCGGTGTCCAGCACGACATCGCCGCTCTGTCGGCGCTCGCCCTGGTGGGCGTTGTAATAGCGATCCTCGCGGCGATCGACACCGTGGTCTTGGGAGCCCGGGAGGGCACCCGGGACATGGCACTGCTCAGGGTTGTGGGCCTGAGTCGGGCCGCGACGCGCGGGGCGGTGATGGGGGAGGCGCTGGCCACCGGCATAGTCGGATGCCTATTGGGGCTGGCTGTGGGGATCGGTCTGATCGTTCCGGAGATACACGCCGCCACCTCCGCTGCGCTTCCCCTCACCTTCGAGCTCCCAGTTTTGGTCATCGTGGCCGTGGTGCTGGCAGTCGTTCTCGCCATGCTCTTGGCCGCGGTGATCCCCGCTCGTCAACTCAGTAACCTGGATCCGGTGGCCGCGCTGAACATAGAGTGATCCGGCTGTGAGCGTCGACCCAGAGGTCGGAAGCCTCGAGGAGCTGCTCGGCAATCGGGGTCGGCGACTGCGGCGGCTGGTGTTGGCCGCATCACTGGGCTGCTCGCTGGGGCTTGCCGCATTTGCGCTGATCCGCGAATTACCCCCCGGCCTTCCGGGCTGGCGGGAGACTACCGGGTCTTCTACGCGGCCGCCGAGGTTATCTCCCGCGGGGGCAACCCATACAGTCTCAGCCAGCTTCACCTCGCTGAAAACTGGGGGCAGGCGCTTGCCGGTTTCAATGCGGTCATCAACACCTTTGTGGATCCACCGGCGACCGCTTGGGTGCTGGTGCCGCTCTCCAAGCTTCCGTTCTGGCTCAGCTATGGGGTCCTCACCGGGCTGGGCGTGCTGGTCGTGGCGGTCACCATAACGCTGCTCGCCCGGGATCTAGGGTGGCGCCATACCAGTATCCTGGCGGCTGCGGTTCTCGTCTCTTGGATCGGGCTGCTGGGGCTGCTGTCCGGTCAACTCGACGCTCTTCTCTTCTCGGCTCTGGCAGGATCGATGCTGCTGGCCTGGCACGAGCGCAGTCTGGCCGCGGGTTGTGTACTGGCGCTCACCCTGCTAAAGCCCACCGTACTCTGGCCGGTCCCAGTTTTTATGTTCCTGGCGCTGTGGCCTGACCGTCGGCGGGCGGTCCGCTTCGCGGCTGGCTTCCTGCTGATCGGGGCCCTCTTCGTGCTCGCCAGTTGGTCGCATCTGTCTACCTGGTGGCATAGCGTGGGAGTCTTCGCCTCGGGGGTCGGCAACCGTCAACCTGATCTCGCCGGGCTCCCGGGTCTGCTCGGGGCGGCGCCCCGCTCCTGGGGACTTGGCACAGGCATCACCGCTCCCACCACACTCCTGCTCGTCGCCGTTGCCGTTGCAGCAATGGCGAGCTTCGCGACCTGGATGATGATCTCCCCCGACTGGCGGCGCGTGAGCCTAGTGGGCAGGGTAACCTGGGCGGCGGCGCTCCCAATGGGGATCTGGTTGCTGGCGATCCCCTATGCCCACCCCAACGATGACCTTCTATTGCTACCCCTTTTCATGCTCACCGTCGGCCGCGATGCCCGAAGAGTTCACGGTCTCGGCCTGGGACTGTCGGCGGCAGCCACGGTGCTGTTCCTTCTGATCTGGCCGGCCGGTGTGGTCCCGTGGCAGTTGGGTGTGGTGGTGTTTGCCGCTCTAGGGATAGGGCTCTGGCGCTGGCGCACTGATGTCCGCCTGACCGGCTTTGGCGCTGGGCTCTGCGTGATGGCGCTGGCAACGCTGCCCCCGCTGTGGGCGTTCCATGCTCTGGCGGTGGGGTTAACCCCGGTGGCGGTGCTTTTCTTGGTGATCGAAGGGGGCCGCACCTGCTGGATGGAGGTTGGGGGTGCAGGTACCGGCCCTGCCTATTTCGCGGAGCCGATGACCCCAGGGATTGCCAATCAGCTGAGCGGGGCATAATCGATTGGCGACATGAGTGTGCTGAGCCGGATCTACGATCCCACCCGCCGAGAGGTCCGACGACATGCCAGCGAGGTGGCCGAGATCGGCGACCTCGAGCCTGAGCTGCAGAAGCTCTCTGAGGTCGAGCTAGCAGCCAAGACCGAGGAATTCCGGCGGCGGCTGGAGGACGGCGAGACCCTCGATGACCTTCTGGTGGAGGCCTTCGCGGTGGCGCGTGAGGCGGCGGCGCGCAAGTTGGGGATGCGCCCCTTTGACGTGCAGTGCCTGGGAGCCATCGTTCTCCATCAGGGCAAGATCGCGGAGATGAAGACCGGCGAGGGCAAGACCCTGGTGGCCGCGCTGCCCCTATACCTCAACGCTCTCACTGGCCGTGGCTGCTTCCTCGTCACTGTCAACGACTTCCTGGCACGTCGTGACGCCGGTTGGAACGCGCCCATGTTCCACGCGCTGGGCATGAAGGTAGGAGTGATCATTCCCGAGCAATCACTCCTGTACGACCCCGAGTACACCGACGAGCAGCACACCGACGTGCGCTTGCGGCATCTGCGCCCAGTCGAGCGCCTCGAGGCCTATGAGGCCGACGTTGTGTATGCCACCAACAACGAAATGGGATTCGACTACCTGCGGGACAATCTGGCCCGCTCGAAGGACGAGAAGGTGCAACGAGATCGCTACTACGCGATCATCGACGAGGTCGACTCAATCCTGATCGATGAGGCGCGCACGCCGTTGATCATCAGCGGCGTTGGCGAAGAATCAGCGGATAAGTACTACCAATACGCTCGCCTCATCCCTCGGCTGACGCCGGAGGTGGATTACACCATTGATGAGAAGACCAAGTCAGGAAGTCTCACCGATGAGGGTGTTGAGAAGATCGAGCGCATGACCGGGATCGCCAACATCTACGACATTGAGCACGTGCAGGAAGCGCACCACATCAACCAAGCCTTGCGCGCCCACGCTCTCTATCTCAAGGACCGCGAATACATCCTGCGCGACGGCGAAGTCGTGATTGTGGACGAGTTCACCGGCCGCACCATGCCCGGCAGGCGCTGGTCTGACGGGCTGCACCAGGCGATCGAGGCCAAGGAGGGGGTCAAGGTTCAGCAGGAGCAGCGAACCTTGGCCACAGTCACCTTTCAGAACTATTTCCGCACCTTCGAGGTGCTGGGGGGTATGACGGGTACCGCGCTCACTGAGGCCGAGGAGTTCCACAAGATCTACCGGCTGGAGGCGGTCCCCATCCCCACCAATCGGCCCATGGTCCGGCTCGACGAAGCAGACCTGATCTACCGTTCCGAGGAGGCCAAGTTCAAGGCCATTGCTGACGAGATCGAGGAGCGACACCGCCTGGGTCAGCCGGTGCTGGTAGGCACGGTGAGCATCGATAAGAGCGAGCGCCTCTCCCGACTGCTTGAGAAACGTGGAGTCGACCATCAGGTGCTCAACGCCAAGCAGCACGAGCGGGAGGCCGACATAGTGGCCGCGGCCGGGCAAAGGGGAGCGGTCACGATCGCCACCAACATGGCGGGTCGCGGCACCGACATCGTCCTCGGGGAGGGTGTCGCCGAGCTCGGCGGCCTCTACATCATGGGCACGGAAAGGCACGAGTCGCGGCGCATTGACAATCAGCTCCGTGGTCGAGCCGGCCGCCAGGGGGACCCCGGTGAGAGCCGGTTCTTCCTCTCCTTTGAAGACGACCTGATGCGAGTCTTTGGCGGCGAGCGGATGCGGGGACTGATGTCGCGCTTCGGAATCGACGAGGAAGTGCCGATCGAGTCGGGGCTGGTGAGCCGGCAGATCGAGTCGGCGCAGTCTCGGGTCGAGGGCGCCAACTTCGACAGCCGCCGCTACGTGGTCGAATTCGACGATGTCGTCAACACCCAGCGTGAGATCATCTACGACGAAAGGGATCGGATTCTAGAAGGGGTAGACACCCGCGACAACCTCCAGGAATGGACCGAGGAGGTGATCCAGGATCTGATCGCGCTCTACTGTCCCGGACGCCACCAGGCGCAATGGGACCTGGACGGGCTCTGGGACCGGCTGCGCTATGTCTTTCCCTTCCCGTCCGCGGAAGAAGTCGAATTGGAGCAGCTGGGGGATAGCCCGGAGGAGATCACCGAGACCCTGCTCAAGGAGTCTGAACGGCTTTACGCCGAGAAGGAGGCGCGTTACACGCCAGAGGTGGTTCGGATCGCCGAGACCCAGTTGATGCTGCAGCTGATCGACCAGCGCTGGGCCGACTATCTGACCACCCTGGAGCACCTCAAGGACGACATTCGCTGGCAGTCGTTGGGGCAACGCGACCCCCTGGTGGAATTCAAGTCAGAGGCCTTCTCCGCCTTTCGCACCTTCCAGGAGTCGCTCAAGCAGGAGATCGTCCGCTATCTCTTTCACGCTGAGATCCAGGTGACTCCGGCAGAAGTCGCACCGCTCACGGGGGTCGCACTGCATCCAGAGGCTGAGCCGGCGGGCCACCTGGTGCCGGAGGCGGAGACCCCGGATCAGCTGTCCAGCGACGGATCGCAGGTGCCGGGGGGCGGGTCGGCGGCCAGGACGCCTGCCAGATCCGTCGATCAAGTTGTCACTGGCGGCGACCTCGCGCCCCGAGCGGGCGCGGCGCCGGTCAGTCGCAACGCCCTTTGCCCGTGCGGCTCGGGACGCAAGTACAAGCGGTGCCACGGATCCTCTAGCTGAGACAGGTACCAGGCGCGCCGATACGGCGGCGCTGGGTTGGGGGGCGAGAACGGCCTAGTTGACTACCGTTGTTCGGGTATGCACCGGCTCAACTCAGCCGTGAGTGGACAGCACCGCCTTCAAGACCGCCCGTCCTGTGCAGGTTCTCGCTGGACTTGTCCGCGCGGGCTCTCTGGTCCGCACTTTGTCTGCGAACCAGCTCGCTTGCGACTAAATAAGCGACCCACAACGTCCCCAACGAGGTAAACGACAGGCTATTGGCACGTGGGCCCAGTACCAGCAGCGCCAAAATGGTATACCCCGGCAGCGCAGCGAGCACAAAACAAAACAGCCATACCCAAGTGTCCCGCAGTCCTCTCCAATTCGAGCTCAGCAGCAGCAGGACTACCGGCAACAGGACCAGGATGTCGTCTGAGTGCCCGTAGGGGCTGCACAGTGCCCAAAGCACAAGTGGAACGCCCAAACCGACGCAGAGTCGCTCTCGGTCCTCGAGCTCGATGTGCCCTCTCAGCAGGCTCAGCCCAAGGAGGAAGAAAGCTATCAGGCAAACCAAGACCAGAATCCAGGTGATGGGATCGTGGAGTCCCGGCGTAATGTGCCAACTGCGGGGTAGCACCCGTACCAGGCCCACCAGACCGGCCGGATCGGGCTGAATATTCGGAATCGAGGCCGTGAACCCAACCAGTTTATGCACCCATGCCGTTGGCCACGACGGCACAAACAGCATGGGTACTACCAAACAAAACATGCCAGCCACCAGCTCGCCCTCCAAGGCGCGCCTAAACGCGTGACGATCATTCCACAGCACAATCAGGAGGAAGGGGGCCAAAGGCCAAGCGACCTCAAACTTGAGCGCTACGAAGAAACCGGCGGCCAATCCAGCCCAGAAGTACTTTTTGCTCGAGGCCGCCACCAGCACCAGAGTTAACAGGAAGAGCAAGAGGGCGTCCAATTGCCCAACCATGTAGCCAACGATTGCGGCTGGTGTGGCCACGACCACCAGCCCCACCAGCCAAGGCCGTCTCCATCCCAGCCAGCGTGCCAGCACCACAGCACTAGCGAGTACAAGCCCGATAGACAACGCGGTCCAGACGATGAAGCCGGCTGTGAGCGGCAGGCTTGGCGCCCAGAGAAACAGAAACCCTACCCAGAGGGGAAGGGCGAAGGCGTAGTAAGGCGGGAAGCTGCCCCCGACTCCGGCGGCGTGCATGCCTCGATGCAACGCCGCGATCTGGTACGGGTTCAACCGGTGCAGTAGGTCCCAAGCGACGGCTCGGTAACCGAAGAAATCGGTACCCTCACCGAGCGGGACGTGGCGATTGAGAGCTATAGGCAAATAGAGCACCAAGAGCGCCCAGCCAACCAGCCCAACGACCAGGGCTCCAACGGCAGTTCGGGGGTCGACCTTCCTCACGGAGATGGCGCGCAATTAGGTCGGGAGGCTCTGAGCGGCGCGGAGCGGTCCCGGAACACCGTCGACCTGTGGACCTCAGCGGTCATGCGGAAATTATGTCCAAGTGCTGCAGGGCCTAAGGTGACGGGGTCGTAGCAAATCGAGATCGGTCCACTGCGGCTCCTCGAGGCGGTCGCGATCTCCAGGCCGCCAGGGCGGCTCAGGGCGACATTGACAAGGCACCGGGTAAACTCGAGGAAGCGCCATGAATGAGTTGACCAGCCACGCCCAGCACCTCTCCAGGCGGGCGGCTCAGCTCAAGGAGCATCTTTGACTTCGAGGGCAAGAAAGCTCGCGTCGAGATTCTAGAGCAGGAGCTAGGGCGGCCCGGCGCCTGGGATGACCCGTCCCAGGCTCAGAGGGCATCGCAGGAGCTAAGCAGGCTGCAGGGCGAGATCCAGGAGCTCGAGGCTCTGCGGCGCCAAGCCCAAGACGCGAGCGAGCTGGCCCAGCTGCTGGAAGAGGACGCCGCCGGCGCGGAGGAGGTGGTGGCCGAGCTCTCTGCCATTGAGAAAGAGCTCGACCAGCGGGAGCTGGACCTCCTTTACCAGGACCCTTACTCAGACTACCCGGCGCTGCTCTCGCTGCACGCAGGGGCTGGGGGAACCGACGCGCAGGACTGGAGCGAGATGCTGCTACGGATGTACCTCAAATGGGGTGAGGCGCACCACATGGAGACGCGGCTGCTCGATCAATCCGAGGGCGACGAAGCAGGCATCAAGAGCGCGACCGTGAGGTTCAGTGGACGTCACGCCTACGGGCAGCTACGGGCCGAGAAGGGTGTGCATCGGCTGGTGCGGATCAGCCCTTTTGACGCCGCCCACCGACGCCACACCGCCTTCGCGTTGGTTGAGGTTTATCCTGAAATTCCTGACGAAGTTGAGGTCGAGGTAGACGCCAAGGACGTCCGCATCGATGTTTATCGGAGCTCCGGTGCCGGTGGTCAACACGTCAACAAGACGTCCTCAGCGGTGCGACTGACGCATATACCCACCGGCATTGTGGTGACCTGCCAGAACGAGCGCTCCCAACAGCAGAATCGCGAGACTGCCTGGCGAGTTTTGCGCTCGCGCTTGCTCGACTACCAGCGCGCCCAGCGGCTCGACCATCTCGCCGACCTGAAGGGGGATCTGATCTCGCCCGAGTGGGGCAATCAGATCCGTTCATACGTGCTGCAACCCTACACTCTCGTCAAGGACAATCGCACCCAGGTGGAAGTGGGCAACGTCGACGCCGTGCTCCAGGGCGATATAGATCCATTCATTGAGGCCTATTTGCGTCAGGAAGCGACCCAACGCGAGAGGGAGGGCGGTGATCCGTAACAGCCCTAGGGAGGCATTGACCTTCAGCGCGGTTACCCGTACTGCCTCGGACGTGCGCGTCTACGTAGCGATCGCTTTCTATCGCAGCGGCGCAACGTTCGCGTCCGCACCTACCGAATCGCGGTGCGGCGGTTATACTCGGGCGAAAATCGAAAACGGCCAAGGGCTTCACCACTCTCCCTCTTGGGGGTCCGCCCGTCGGCTGCCAGCCCGCCTGGCACGAGGACCAAGCCTCCCCTGATGTCGATTACCACCAGCCCGCCGCGACAGCTCACAAAGCCGGCCACCGTCGGGAGCACCGAGCTCTCCCGGAGCGAGCCGCCGATCATCGTCTTCGAGAAGGTCACCAAGGTCTACGCCAGCGGTCAGGCGGCGATCCAGGATGCCTCCTTCACGGTGCGGCCGCGCGACTTCGTCTTTGTGGTCGGGGCCAGCGGCGCCGGGAAGTCAACTGTGATCCGACTCCTGATCCGCGAGGAGCGGGCTACTCATGGCCACGTCCTAGTCGAGGGTCAGGACCTGGCCCGGCTCAAGCACCGCCACCTGCCCCGGCTACGCCGCAAGATGGGCATCGTCTTCCAGGACTTCAAGCTGCTTCCCAATCTGACCGTCGCACAGAACGTCGCCTTCGCCATCCAGGTCACCGACCCCGGTCGTCCCCATCTCAAGGAGAAGGTCGGTGAGGCCCTCTATATCGTCGGGCTGGAGGACAAGCTCAACTCCTTCCCCACCCAGCTTTCGGGAGGTGAGCAGCAGCGGGTGGCTATCGCCAGGGCGCTGGTGCACCGGCCCCGGATCTTCCTGGCCGATGAGCCCACCGGCAATCTCGATCCCGATGCCGGCTGGGGGATCGTGCAATTGCTGCAGCAGATCAACCACCGCGGCGCCACTGTGGTGATGGCCACCCACAACCGCGAGGTGGTCGACCTTTGCCGACGCCGGGTGCTGGCGATCGAGGACGGCCGGATCGTTCGGGACGAGGCCGAGGGAGCCTATCTCCGAGATGGTGACGCGATCCTGTGAACCCGATCCCGGCGCTGAAATTCGTGACCCGGGTTGCCTTCCAGAACATCGTGCGCAACCGGGGTATCGCTCTTGCCAGCGTCCTCACAATCACCCTCACCTTGCTCGGTGCGGGGGTGGCTGTGGTGGTTGTGCACGCCCTGGACGGCGTGCTCCAGACTGAGGAGTCGCAGGCGTCGGTCCTCAAGGTATTCATGGCCGACCACGTCTCATTCGCCAGCGAGATGAATTTGGAGCAAACCCTCGAGCACCAGACCTCGGTCGCCCGGGCCGCCTTCGAGAACAAGGACCAGGCGGCTCAGCAGGCGGGCAGCAGCCTGGGCCTGGGTCAGGCCATCAACTTGCTGGAGAGGTCGGGGGCCGGCAACCCGCTTCCCGCGTCCATCAATTTCCATCTCAGGAACATCAAGGCGGTGTCCGAATTGAACCGCGAGGTACGGACCTCGGCGATCCTGGACACCGGGCCTCATCCCACTGACTACAACGCCGACGTCATCCCCCGATTGGAGCGCTACATCTTCATCGCCCAGCTTGGCGGTGGCTTGGTGGTGGCGGTGGTCGGTGCGGTAGCCCTGGTGATCATCACCATCTCGGTCCGGACCGCTGCCTACGTCCGCCGCCGCGAGATCGAGATCATGAAGCTGGTAGGAGCGACCGACTGGTTCGTGCGCTGGCCGTTCATCCTCGAGGGGGTGATCGTCGGGGTGCTCTCGGCCCTGGTGGCCTCTCTGATCCTGCTCGCGGCCGGGCTCGGATTCGGGGGCGGCCACAGTCTGGCTCTGGGGATAGGCTGGCGATTCGCCGCCCTGACTGTGCTGGCGCTGATCGTCGCTGGCGGGGCCTTGGGCTCGGTGGGCAGCTTCGTAGGGGTGCGGCGCTCACTGGCCGCCTGAGCCCAGTCGGTGCGGCTTCCGCCTCTCTGGCCCCGAGCCGGCGGCGCTAGGATGGCGCTGATCGTCGCGAGTTCACGGAGGCGGGCAAGAATGGCAGTGACTGAGTCAGCCCCTGTGGGAGCGGCGGGGCTCACCCGCGACCGCTTGCGGGAGATGTACCGCGACATGGTGCTCGGTCGCCTGCTCGATCAACGGGTGCTGGTGCTGAACCGGCAGGGGCGGGCCCCCTTTGCGATCTCCGGCCAGGGCCATGAGGCGGCCCAGGCCGGGGTCGGCTACGCCCTACGTCGCGACTACGACTGGATCGTCCCCTACTACCGTGACATCACCCTGGTGCTGGTGATGGGCATGGAGCCGCGCGACCAGCTCCTGGCGGCGCTGGCCAGGGCCGGTGACCCAAACAGCGGGGCCCGCCAGATGCCCTCCCACTTCTCCAGCCGCCAGCACAACATCGTCAGCGGCGGCAGCCCGGTGGCGACCCAGATCCTCCACGCAGTGGGGGTGGCCCATGCCTTCAAGTACCGGCGCGAGGACCGCGTCGTCCTGGCCACTGTGGGGGAGGGGGGAACCAGCGAAGGCGACTGGCATGAAGGTATGAACTGGGCCGCAATCCACCGTTTGCCGGTGGTATTTCTAGTCGAGAACAACTCCTTTGCGATCAGCGTCCCCCAATCCCTGCAGATGGCGATCGAGCACGTGGCCGATCGAGCTGCCGGATACGGCATGCCGGGCGTGTCGGTCGATGGCGGCGATGTTCTGGCGGTCTACCGGGCGGCGGTGGAGGCGGTGGAGCGCGCCCGCAGCGGGGGTGGCCCCACCCTCCTCGAGGCGCAATGTGTTCGGCTGCAATCCCACAGCAGCGACGATGACCAGCGCCGATATCGCGCGCCGGAGGATCTGGAGGCGATGCGCCGGGACGATCCGCTTGAGCGGTTCCGGGCTGACCTGGAGTCAAGCTCGATTCTGGCGGATGGTGACGCCGATCAGATTCGCCAGGAGTGC
Source organism: Candidatus Dormiibacterota bacterium (assembly GCA_963701235.1). Classification (GTDB taxonomy): domain Bacteria; phylum Chloroflexota; class Dormibacteria; order Aeolococcales; family Bog-877; genus Bog-877. Next base: position 1,920,960 of record OY969577.1, on the reverse strand, counting down.
CAGCGCCTGATCGACGAAGCTCAGGCAGAGGCGGAGCAGGCTCCGGTACCTGATCCCGCCAGCGCCCTCCTCCACGTCTACGGGGACGACTGAGAGGTGCCGGAAATCACCTACGTGGAGGCGGTCCAGACCACGCTCCGGGACGAGATGCGACGGGACGACCGGGTCATCGTGATGGGCGAGGACGTCGGGGTCAAAGGAGGTGTCTTCGGAGCCACTACGGGACTGTTCCAGGAGTTTGGCGGGGAGCGGGTCATCGATAGTCCGCTGGCCGAGGCCTCGATCGTCGGGGTGGCGATCGGCATGGCTCTCGCGGGCCTGCGACCGGTGGCGGAGATCCAATTCCTGGACTTCATCCCCCCGGCCATGGACCAGCTGATCAGCGAGGCGGCCAAGATCCGGTACCGCTCGAACAATGGCTGGAACTGTCCCCTAGTGGTACGCGCGCCCTGTGGGGGTGGGGTCCACGTCCACGGGGCGCTCTATCACTCCCAGATGCTGGAGGCGCTCTTCGCCCATGTCCCGGGCCTGAAGGTAGTGCTGCCGTCCAACCCCTACGACGCGAAGGGCCTGCTGCTCTCAGCCCTCCGCGACCCCGACCCAGTGTGCTTCTTCGAGCACAAGGGCCTCTACCGGTCGATGCGGCAGGACGTCCCCGACGAGGAGTACCTGGTGCCCATCGGCCGGGGCCAGATCGTCCGTCCCGGGCGCGATATCAGCTGCTTCACCTACGGCGCAACCGTGCATGAGGTGGTCGCTGCCTCTAAGACGTTGGCCGGCGAAGGCATCGAAGTCGAAGTTGTAGATCTGCGCACGGTCCGGCCCCTCGATCGAGAGCTGATCGTGGAGAGTGCTCGGCGGACGGGCAAGGTCCTAGTTGCTCACGAGGCCAACCTCGCGGTCGGAGTCGGGGCCGAGGTCGCCGCCCTGGTCGCCGAGGAATGCTTCGATGCCCTGGACGGCCCGGTGATGCGCATCGGCGGACCTGAGATACCCGCGATCCCGTTCGCAGAATCGCTGGCCGAGGTCTACTGCCTGGGGCCGGAGAAGATCGCCGTCAAGCTGAGGGAGTTGGCCGCTTACTGAGGGCGGCCGAGTTGAGGTAAGAAGAGTCGATGTCGATCATCACTGTCACGATGCCGCAACTGGGAGAGTCGGTAACTGAGGGCACCATCGGCACCTGGCTGGTGCAACCGGGTCAGCAGGTGGAGCGCTACGACTCCCTGGTAGAGGTGATCACCGACAAGGTCACCGCCGAGGTGCCGTCCCCGGCGGCCGGAACGGTTGGTGAGATTCTGGCGACTGAAGGGCAGCGTCTTTCCGTGGGCGAGCCGATCTGCACTTTGGAAGGGGCAGAGGAAGGGGCTGCGACCGAGGCTGCCACCGGCCCGCCCTCGGCGCCGTCCGAGGAGCCGCCCAAGGTTGCCGAAGTAGAGATCGGGGTGGCAGCCGCGGTGATTGAGGAATCGCCGTCCGCAGATGTGGGCTCCATCTCCGAGAGACCAGCGGCTGCGCTGGCGCCAGCTGAGTCCCGGTCCAGCGACAACGGCGCATCCGATTTCATCAGCCCGGCGGTGAGGTCGCTGGCCCAGGAGCACTCCGTTGACCTTGCTCAGGTGCGAGGAACCGGCTTTGAGGGGCGGATCACCAAACGAGACGTCTTGCTCTTCCTCGAGGCGGGCGCCGCCACGCCCGCCAAGGCGCCTGCCGCCGCCGGGAAGCAGCCGACAGCTCCCAGGCCCGCGTCGGAACCCCCACGCCCGGGAGACAAGATCCCCTTGAGCCCGATGCGGCGGTCGATCGCCGAGCACATGGTGCGCAGCGTTATGACCGCACCTCACGCCTGGACGATGGTGGAGGTGGACATGGGTGGCGTCGCCGCGGCCCGAGCTGCCCGGCGTGCCGAGTTTCTTGCAGCTACCGGCACCGACCTGACCTTTCTCCACTTCGGGATGAAGTCGACGTGCCTGGCTCTACGCGCGGTGCCGACAATGAACGCGGTGTTCGAAGAGGACGCCATCAGCTTGCGCAGCGAGGTCAACCTAGGGCTAGCGGTGGCAGTCGGCGATGGGCTGATCGTGCCGGTGGTTCGGAACGCCGATAGCTACAGCGTCGCCGGTCTGGCGCAGGCAGCCAGCGGCCTGATCGAGCGTGCCCGCCAGGGCAAGGCCCGGCTGGAGGATGTCGAGGGCGGCACCTTCACCCTCAACAACGCAGGAGCCCTGGGTACCGTCACCTCCCAGGCCATCATCAATCAGCCCCAGGCGGGGATCCTGGTCATGGACGCGGTGGTCCGGCGCCCGGTGGTGGTGGGCGACGGAATCGCGATCCGGCCGATCATGAACCTCTGTCTCAGTTTCGATCACCGGATCAACGATGGCGCCACGGCCGCCCGCTTTCTGGGAGCCGTCAAGAGCACCCTCGAGGCCGTAACCGCCGATACGGCGCTGTTCTAGATCACCGGGGGCTGATCAGAGCCCTCCTCGCTGCGGGATTAGGATTGCCAGATGGACTGCAGCCCCTCACCGACATCGCTTAGACCCAAGGTCAGCCTGCCGATGGTCCCGGATCATCGCCCGGACCTGGTGCCGGGACGCGGGCCCATCGGCGATGGACGCCCGATGTGGCAGCAGCTGCTGCCCGCAGGGGTGGACCGTCGGCCCAGCTGGCTGACGGTAAAGATGCCGGTTGGCGGCCGCTATTCGGAACTGGACCAGATCATGCGGGGCAAGCGCCTGCACACCGTTTGCGAAGAAGCCCGCTGCCCCAACATCGGGGAATGTTGGAGCTACGGCACCGCCACCTTCATGATCCTGGGGGACATCTGCACGCGGGCCTGCGCCTTCTGCGCGGTGACCTCGGGCCGTCCCACCGGGCTGGATCTGGACGAGCCGCAGCGGGTAGCTGAGGCAGTCGCCGAGATGGGCCTGAAACACGCCGTGATCACCTCGGTCGATCGCGACGACCTGCCTGATGGAGGCGCCGCCATCTTCGCCCGGACAATTGAGGCCATCCATCAGAGCGTGCCTGGCTGCCAAGTGGAGGTGTTAACACCCGACTTCCAAGGGTCCGAGGCCAGCATCGCGACGGTGATGGCAGCAAAGCCGGAGGTCTTCAACCACAACATCGAGACGGTGGCCAGGCTGTTTCCCCGGGTCAGGCCCAAATCGCTCTATGCGAGGTCGCTGACCGTGCTTCGTCGCGCCGGCGAGATCGGGCCAGACTCTCAAACCAAATCCGGCCTGATGGTCGGGCTGGGGGAGACCATGGACGAGGTAAAGCAGGTGCTGGACGATCTCCGCTCCCACGGAGTCCGGCTGGTGACAATCGGGCAATATCTGCGCCCGTCTCTGAAGCACATCCGCTGCGACCGCTTCTGGCGGCCTGAGGAGTTTTTGGAGTTGCGCGAGTTCGGGATGTCGCTGGGATTCGCACACGTGGAGTCAGGTCCATTAGTGCGCAGCTCCTATCACGCCCACCAACAGGCGGTGGCCGGAGCTGCCGCGGCGGTACCGAGCGGGTCCGGGGCGCCTTAGCAATGGCCGGGGTCTGGCGTCCGCCCCTCAAGGTGGTGTGGTGCGGCACGGTGCCTTACCAAATCGCCTGGGACTGGCAGCGGAGGCTGGCCGCAGCGAGGGCCCAGGGAGAGCTGGCGGAAGACGTTCTGCTGCTGCTGGAGCACCCCCCCGTCTACACCATGGGTCGCGGTGGCAAGGCGGAGCACCTTCTCAATGGAGAGGAGGGGTTGCGGGCGAGCGGCGCCGAATACTTCGAGGTCGACCGTGGTGGCTCTGTAACCTACCACGGGCCCGGACAACTGGTGGGATACCCGATCGTCAACCTGGAGCAGCTGGGGATAGATGCTTTCGCCTACCTGCGGGCACTGGAGGATGCTCTGATCGATAGCTGCCAGATGCTGGGGGTGGATGCTTTCCGGGAACCACCGTACACGGGAGTTTGGAACCAGCAGGGCAAGTTGGCGGCGCTCGGGGTGAAGCTGAGCGGGCGTAAGGTCACCTACCACGGGTTCTCTCTCAACGGCACCACTGACCTCCACGCTTTTGACCTCATCGTGCCCTGCGGCATCGAGGGCCGTGGTGCCACCTCCTTGAAGGAGGCCGGCGCCTCGGGCGACCTCCGCCCCGTCGCCTTGGCAGAACTGGTCAGTCCGTTCATAGCCCATGCCCTGGGGTTGCGCTGGGAAGCCGGCAATCTCCGCGAGTTGGGCCTTGATCTCCCCGTCAGCATCACCGCGTCGCCGCGGTGAAAGTCCCTCCGCCGCGCCCTGGTCAAAACTGCCTATTTACGTGGGGGCCGCCATGGGGCATATTTCTACACGCTGATTCTTGGGCACGATCAAAGAGCGGGGGCGGGCGACGCGGAGCCGGATGGTACCGGCTTTGACCTGGGAGGGTGAGAGCGGCCCACAACGGGCGGACCGGCGGTCGCGCCTTGGACAGCTGGACCGTGTCCTGGAGGTCCTGGAAGAGCTGAATCTGGAGGGGGAGCGCACGGTGCCGGCCGAGGTACGCCGCCAGCTTGAGCTGAACGGCATCTCCTGCCTTGACAACGAGAGTCCCTCCGCCGTGCTCGAGCGCGTCCTCAACGGTCAGGAGGTGTACCTGCTTCACCCCATCACGGTGCTTCCGCCGAGACTGGACGGGCGTCGCCAGCGGCCCCCGAAGACGGATCTTTGATCCGAGTCAACCAGCCCGGCGGCCGTGCCCTGGACTAGCTCTGTAATCAAGCCGTCACCAGGCTCCCGGGACACGTTTCCGACCCAGCCAGTAGGCTCGGCGGGTGATTCGCCGGGCATCCGTCCGAGCTGACAGATCGGCGGGCTCCGCGGTTCGATGACACTCCAGGCCGCCACGAGAGGCGCTGCGAGCTACCGGGCACAAACGGTCGCCACCGTGGATGCTGGTTGCACGAGGTGATGAGCACCTCTCCCCCGACATGGCCTGTGTGGCTGGAACTCCCCTTCGGATGGCGTTTGGCCCGGCCTTCCCGTGAAGGCTACGGCTTGGCCGCGATCGTTCTGATCGGGTTTGGCTGTGCCCGCTCCAGTGGGGAGTACCGCCCTACCAGCCTGCTCCTGGTGGTGGGCGGTGCCTGCCTGTTGATGCTCACCGCCACCGGTTCCGGGCGCCAGGCGACGAAGGCGACCTGGAGCGCAGCCGTTTTTCTGGGGGCCCTGTGCACCGGGCTCCTCTTCCACAACTCCGCGCTGGTCGGCTGGCTGGCGCCAATCATTGGCGGCCTCGGAGCGGTGCTGGCGGTTCTGTTCTCGCAGACCCTACCTCGAGTTTTTGGATGCGCCCTCGCAGCCTTGATGAGCATCACCGTTCTGATTGAGCACGTGAAGTGGGGGCAGGCCCCGATCGACGTCTTCGATTTCGCTCAAAGGGCAACTCTGCAACTTCTTCATGGCCGAGACCCCTATCTCGGGGCCTATCCCACCACCACCCCCCACCTACCGTTCGCGCACTACCCATTCTGGCCAGCAGTGCTGCTGCTGTCAGTCCCGGGCCGCTTGGTGGGCGATGTCCGTGTCAGCAATCTGCTGGCTGCAGCAGCAGTGATCGCCGCGCTCACAGTCTTGGCCAAGCGCAAGGGCGGCACAGATTTCGCCTGGCGGTGCTTGGCGCTCAGCCTCACCCTGCCCTTTTGGCCATTCATGCTTCGTCAGGCTTGGCCAGAGATCTTCTTCATTGCGGCGATCGCGCTCTGGCTGGCGTTGCGTGATCGCCATCGCGCCACATCGGTGGTGGTCCTGGGCGTGGGCATCGCCACCGTGGCTACCGGCCTCCCCTTTCTGGTGTTCCCGTTCCTCTGGTTCCGTCGTGCCCGGATCGAGATCTTGGCCGCGCTGGCGCCGGCGCTCTTGATATCCCTACCCTTCGTGTTCTGGGTGGGTCCCGCCCACTTTGTCTCCTACACGATGTTGACCCAACTACATCTACCACCTCGGGCCGATGGGCTAGACCTTGACTCGGCTTGGGTGAGGGAGATAGGCGACTGGCTGCCGATTTGGGTGTGGCCCCTCGTGTCGGTGCTGGTGCTGGTGCTGTTGGCGATGACACGGCCCCGTAACTGGTCCAACGCCTTTTACCGCGGCACAACCTTCGTGCTCATCGCCCTGCTGTTGGCCAAGTGGGCTTTCTTCAACTACTACTTCCTGGTCTGCGTGGGAGTGATAGCCGCGATCGCGCTGGATGATTTCCGAAAATCGGTGCCTGCGGGAACAGGCGCCGCGGACCGGGCAAGAGCGGCGCTAGCGCCGGTAGTGCGGACTGCGGACGCTGCGCCGTGAGTCCTGGTGGCATCTCCGCCACTCCCAGGGGAGCGCGTTACTGGCGCTACCCTTGTCTCTCCGTGGGCGAATAGCTCAGTGGTAGAGCGCCTCGTTTACACCGAGGATGTCGTAGGTTCGAATCCTGCTTCGCCCACTTCCCCCCGTTCCCACCACGCCCGGCGCGGCGTCCCAGCTTAGGCGCGGCGCCGTGCCAAGAGACTCGGCCGTGGCCCGGGCAGTGCGACTTTTGATCGTGCCCCTGGCGGCGCTGGCCCTGTTACCGGTGTTGCTCACCGAGCTGCACGTCTTCTCGCTCCACGATTTGGTGGGATCCGCGATACCGGACACCATCTACTTGGAGCACGCTGCGCAGGGGCTGGTCCGGGGCCACATCCCCTACGGAGCAGATTTCCTCACTAAACCGGACCGCCAGCTGGTGTTCGTGTATCCCCCGCTTACGCTGCTGCTGGCGATACCACCATTGCTGGCAGGCAGCCACTACTCATTCGGGTTCGCCGTGGAGCTGCTGCTGTTTCTGGCGGTGTGCCTGTGGCTGCTGCAGCGTGCCTGCCTGCGCATGGGCATCGCCTTTCCGGTCGCACTCGCAGCCGGGCTGCTGCTGATCGCCATGGGTCCGGTGGTGGTCACTCGCCTGGACGGCCTGCAGGGCCTGGCGCTGGCGGGCGCGGCGCTGGCCCTGCGGAGCAGACGGATGGCTCTGGCGGTGGCGCTGGTCACCCTGGCGGTGCTGGTCAAGGAGACGGTCGCGGTGGCGGCCCTGCCAATCGTGGTCTGGGCGATTTGGCCTCGAGACGGACAGACCTGGCGGCAGGGGCTGGGCCGGCGGCTGGGAGCGGTGGGGTGGGGCTTGGTGCCCGCAGCTGTCCTGATCTTGGTGTTTGCGGTCTGGTCCCGGGGCAACGTCTTCTCGGCCGCCAGCACCAGCCTCCATCGCGGAGTGGAGATCGAAAGCATTCCGGCCACCATCAGCTACCTGCTGAGCCCAATCTTCAAGCTCACCAGCTACGGGGGCAGTCTGGGCTCGCAGCAGGTCTCCGGCTCCCAGGTCGGTCTGGTGGCGGCTCTGGTGGGCGTGATCGGCGTGGTGGCCCTGATCTGGGGGTCGATTCACTTCGCCCGGGAGGGCCGTCGTCCGGCCACCGCGGTGGCGTTCGCGATTGCGATAGGGTTGGCCACCACGCCAGTCCTGTCCCCGCAATACCTGCTCGCGCTGGTGACGGTGCTGGCGCTTGCGGCGGGTTCCGAGACCGGACGGGCTCGAGGTCGCCTGCTTCTGGCCGCCTGCCTGGCGATGGCCCTGCTGACGCAGGCCGAGTTTCCCTACCTATTTGGCTCGGTCGCCAAACTAGATCCGGTGGGGACCGCGATCGTCGCCCTACGAAACCTGCTCTTGATCGCGATTGCCGTTGGCCTGGCTCGGACAGCTACCGCGTCGTCGTCGACCGAGGTCGTCGGAGGCGAGGTGCATCAGCCGGTGGCCTCCGGGCTCGCTTAGAGTCCCCAGAGATCAACCGCCCGGGAGGGGGTGGCTGCGATCCCCGCTGCTAGCCTTGATCGATCCCAAGCAGCCTGGACAGGTGACCATGAATTGAGGACCGAGCTGGGCGAGACGAGCGCGAGCCCGGGCGCCTCAGGATCGAGGAGCGGCCGCTATCGCTGGGCGGTGGCGTTGGCGATCCTGGCCCTGCTGGCTCTGGTCGCGCTGTCGGTACGGGCACGCTACTCGCTGGGACCGAGTGGGGCACCCAACCAGGGGCTCGGCGCCAACCTGATGGGGTCACTGGTCCAGGTTGTGCTGGTGGTTTCGATCGCCACCTTCGAGTTGATCGTGGTGGCGGCTCTGGTCCTTGCGCCATGGCGCCGGATGCGGCGGGCCGGCAAGGACGGCTCGCCTTCGGTCAGGTTCCCCCGTCGCACGTTGCTGGCCATGGCCGCGCTCCCCTTCGGGATCCTCGTCGGCCTAACGCTGCTGCTGGTACTCCTGCTCAAACGGCGCGCCCGACCGCTAGGCGCTGCTCCGCCCGCCATCCCGCGCCGATCAGGCCTCAGCGGCCATCTGGTGACCCAGGTGGCCACCGTGACCGTGTCGGAGGCAACGGTGTTGGCTGCCGCAGTCGGTCTGATCTTGCTGGTGGTCATCATTGTGTCCAGGGCGCGATCCCGGAGGAGCCAAGTCGTTTCGGCGGCCGAGCATTCGGTGCTGTCCGGCGAGTTGACGGAGGCTCTAGACGAGAGCCTGGGTGAACTGGAGGCGGGGGGAGATCCCCGACAGGCGGTGATCGCTGCCTACGAGCGCATGCAGGCCGTCCTCACCACGGTAGGGCTGGCGCCCCAGGCTTTCGAGACTCCTCTGGAGTATCTCGAGCGCGCCCTGGGCCGGCTGGAGACCAGCCGCCGGGCCGTGGTTCGTCTCACCGACCTGTTCGAGGCCGCTCGGTTCTCGATCCAGCCGGTGGACGCGAGGATGAGGCAAGAAGCTGAGACCGCACTGTCCGGTCTCCGCGCCGAGCTGGCGGGCTGATCCGGGCCGTATCCTCGGCTCACTACGGCGGGCTGGGCCGTGGGCTCAAATCTTGTAGAGGTAGAGATGGCCAGAGGGCCTGAGGTCCGCTTCCTCGAGCGCTTCGGTCCCGCACTGGCCCTGCTGGTTGCGGGAACCCTGGCGGTAGCGGTGGTGCTGGCGCGGGGAGGGGTCGATGCCAGCCAGGTCGGACGCGCCTATGTGCTGGCAGTTGGGGCATTGGTCATCTTCACCCTGGTCCAAGAGCTCCGCCACAGCCCCGACTTCGTGCCGGCGCGGCGGAAGGCGGCTCCCATCGACAGCTCTTCCATCCCGCCGGAGCTGGAGCAGCTCCACGATGCCGTGCGAGTCAGCCGGGCCAGCCGACGCCAATACGAGCTCCAGGTCATCCCCCGGCTGAGGGAGATCGCCGCCGACAGGCTAATGATGCGGGGCATCTCCCTCAACCGTGAGCCGGAGAGGGCCATCGCAGTGCTCGGTCCCGAGTTGAGTGCTCTGCTACTGCCGGACCGTCCCGAGGTCTTGGGTTTGCCCCGGAGGGGTCCTCGGGAGAAGGAGTTGGCGGCTATTCTCGATTCCCTGGAGGCTTTGGGACGGTGAGTGTCGCGACCGAGTTGCAGGAGTCGGCCAACCGCCTGATCGACGAGGTTGAGAAGGCGGTTGTGGGCAAGCGGGAGGTCTTGGAACTGGTCCTGCTGGCCATCCTCGCCGACGGCCACGTTCTGATCGAGGACTTCCCCGGACTGGCCAAGACCCTGATGGCGCGATCCTTCGCCAGGGGCTGCGGCCTGGGCTTCGCCCGGATCCAGTTCACCCCCGACCTCATGCCCTCGGACATCACCGGCTCCTCCATCTTCAATCAGCGCGCCGGGGATTTCGAGATGCGTGAGGGGCCGATCTTTGCCAATCTCGTATTGGCGGACGAGATCAACCGCTCGCCCGCCAAGACCCAGGCGGCGCTGCTGGAGGGGATGCAGGAGCGCCAGGTGACGGTGGAGGGGGTCACCCGGCCGCTGCCGAGACCCTTCCTGGTCCTGGCCACCCAGAACCCAATCGAGTACGAGGGCACATACCCGCTGCCCGAGGCGCAGTTGGACCGCTTTCTGATCCGGATCGGGGTCGGCTACCCGGGCCGGGAACAGGAGCGACAGATGCTGGACCGACGCCAGCTTCGCCGGTCGGACGAGCCGGAGCTTGCTCAGGTGGTGGATCTGGCCCTGTTGCTGCGGATGCAGGCAGCTCTGGAGGAGGTCCACGTGGACGCCGACATCCAGTACTACATCGTTGACATCGTCGAAGCCACCCGCAGGCATCCCGGTGTGCAGGTGGGTGCGAGTCCCCGGGGCTCGTTGGCGCTGCTCAAGCTCTCGCGGGCCCGGGCGGCGCTCTCGGGCCGGGACTTCGTCGTTCCCGAGGATGTCAAGGGGGTGGCGACGCCTGCCCTCTGCCATCGACTCATCCTGCGACCCGAACTCTGGGTTCAGAGGATCAACGCCGAGGACATCGTCAGAGAGTGCCTGGGCGCGGTTCCGACGCCCCCGACGCGGGCGGTCGCCGCCCCCCGGGAAGACGGCCCGCGATGACCCGGCGGCCCACCCCCAGGCTGACCGGCTACGCCGCAATCGTGGCCCTGGGGGCCTTCGGGGCCGTGACCCTGGATCGGATCGTGGTCCTTGCCCTGGTGGTCCCATTTGCGGTTTGGCTGGCTTGGGGCCTGGCGACCGCCGCACCTCCGGCGGTGGAGCTCAGCGGCGGCCTGGACCGCGAGCGGGCGGCGGAAGGGGACGAGCTGTTCTGGGATTCGGAGGTGCTGTGCCGGGGTGGGATTGGCTGGCTCGAGCTGGTCCTCGAGCTGCCCCCTGGGATCCAGGCCGCCGATAAGGGCGCCCGGCTCCGGATCCGGCCCCCTTCGGGTCGGTCGGAGTCGGTCAGATGGAGCCTGCGGGCCATCCGCTGGGGTTCCTACCGGATCGGACCGGTGACGCTCAGGACTCAGGACCGGCTCGGTCTGGTCAGCTACAGCGAGCGCCTCGGCGAGCCGGCGCGGCTCCGGGTCTACCCCAGCTTTGAGCGGCTTCGCAAACTGGTGCCGCCGGCGCGCACCCAGCTCTTCGCCGGCAACCGCATCTCCCGACGTCACGGTGAGGGACTGGAATTTGCCGACATCCGAGCCTTCACGCCAGGCGATCGGGTCCGGCGGGTCAACTGGCGGGTGACCGCCCGAACTGGCATCGCCCACGTCAACGACTTTCACTTGGAGCGCAACGCCGACCTGATCCTCTTCGTGGACAGCTTCGCTGACCTGGAGCTGGATCAGGACTCGGTGCTCAGCCTGGCGGTGCGAGCCGCGTCGGCACTGGCCGACGGCTACCTTGGGGAACGCGACCGGGTGGGGGTGGTCGGGTTCGGGGGCGTGGTGCGCTGGCTCCTACCCGGTTTGGGGCCGCGGCATTTCCAGCTGGTGGTGGAGGCGCTGTTGGACACCAAGGTGGTCGCTAGCTACGCGTGGCGCGACATCGACGTCATCCCCTCCCGGGTACTGCCTCCCTCAGCAACCATCGTCGCTCTCAGCCCGCTCCTGGACGCGCGCAGCGTGGGGGCGCTGGCGGACCTGCACCATCGCGGCTTCGACGCGGTGGTGCTGGCCATCGCGCCCGAGCGTTTCATGCCCAAATCTGATCGCATCGATCCCTTGGCCCTGAGACTCTGGAGACTGCTCCGAGTCGCCCGGCGGCGCTCGCTACAGCGGGCTGGCATGATCGTGTTGGAATGGCCCGAGGGGCTGGCCCTGGAGGCACTGCTGGACCAGGTTAGGGAGTACCGAAGATTCGCCCGCCGCTCGGCCGCCTGATCCCCGCCGCCTCGGCCTTGCTGTGCCTGGGCTCGGCGCCGGCCGTGACCGCCTTGAGCTCGGCCCGGGAGCCGGTCAGCCTGCTCTTGGGAATCGAGGCCGCAGGGATCGCGGCCCTAGTTGGGGTGATGGTGCTGGCGCGGCCCCAGCTGGTGGTACCCGCGGTTGCGGCGGTGGCGATTCCGGACGGCGCCTCGCTGGCGCTGGGTGGTCCGGCCATCCTCGCTCCGGTCCTGGGCGCGGCCCTGCTGGCAGGAGCGGAGCTCGCCTTCTGGTCGATCGACAACGCGACTCCGGCCAGGGAGTCGGGTCGTGTCATCCTCTTTCGCGGCCTGCGGCTGCTCACGATGTGCCTCTTGGGATGCGCGCTCGCCCTGGCCTTCTACGCGCTCTCCGCCACCCCCATCTCTGGTGGCTTCGACCTCACCCTGATCGGGACCGTCAGCGCCGTGGGCTTGATGGTCGCTGTCCTCTGGCTGGGGCGAGCGGCCTTGGGCGTCGGTGGCAAGCCATGACCGGCTTCCAGCCACGCCGGGACATGGCAGCGGTCAGGTCTCCCTGCCACGCTTCGGGGTCAGGATCCGGGTCCTGACCAGACTGGAGACCGAACCGGCCACCTTGGCGGCGTCGCCGACCATGACCGTGGTCAGCTGGGCGGGAGCCAGGTAGCGGGCGACCACCCGGCGCAGCTCCGTGGGAGTCACCGCCGCGAGCCTGTCCGAGTAGGACTCCAGGTAGTGGTAGTCCAAGCCCAGACCGCGGATCTGGGCCAACGAACTGGCCAATCCCGCCTGGGTCTGGAGAACGATCACCCTCACCCCGGCGAGGTAATTGCGGGTCGCCTCTAGCTCGTCGAGAGGCACCTCCACGCTCGCCAGCCTTCCCAGCTCGTAGGTGAGCTCCACGTACGAGGCAGCGGTGACCTCGGTGCGAACCTCGATCTCGACGCCCAGCAGGCTGTCTTTTAGGTGACCGTCCAACCTGGAGCTGGCGCCGTAGGTGTAGCCCTTGTCCTCGCGCAGGTTGGACATCAGACGGGAGCTGAAACTTCCCCCCAGCACCGCAGTGGCGAGGCTGAGGGGAATGTGGTCGGGGTGCCCCGGAGACGGTGCGCTGGCACCAGCCAAGATCACCGTCTGCACCGAGCCCGGTCGGTCGATAAAGGTCACCTCGGACCGCAGGTGAGGCCGTACCCGGGGGACCTTGAGTCGGCGCCTTGGTCCCGACCAGGTGCCGAAGGCGCTCCGGAGCCGGGCCAGACTGCGCCGGGGAATCACGTCGCCGACCACCGTGATCTGGGCTTCACTGGGAAGGAAGGTGGCTTGGTGGAGGGCCAGGAGTTGGCGCCTTGTGGTCTTGCGGATGGCAGGCTCTGCGGGCTCGGGCCGACCGTAGGGATGGTTGCCGTAGATGGTCCGCTGCAGTTGTTCCGCGGCTGGAAACTCGGGCGTCGCGCGAGCCGTTCGAAGGGCCTCAATGAGCTTGACCCGCTCCGTCTCCAGTTCGTCGCCGGGAAACGCGGGCTGTTCGACCAAGGCGAAGACCAACTGGTAGAGCTCCTCTTCAGCCTCGGAGAGGGCGGAGGCCGCAATGTGAAGACGGTCCTGGTCCTGGCGGACAGTCAGCGAGCCACCCAGGCGCTGAATCGACTCTGAGACTTCCTCCTGGTTGAGCCGCTTGGTACCCAGCAGGATCCCCGCCCGCAGCAGCGCGCTGGCGGCGGCGCTGGGTCCGATCGCGGCACCTGACGGGACCGTGAGCCGAAGCTCCACCCGGGGCACGCTCGGTCGAGCCACCACCATCATCTCCAGCCCATTGACCAGTGCTGAACGGCTGGGGCGGCCCACCCGGACCGGGGGGACCGGACCCGGCCGGGGCACGTCCCGGGAGAGCTCGGGCGCCGGTTGTTTAGGGCTCATGACTTCGGACCGTCAGCCTTTGGCAGCCAGTGGAGCACGGTTGAGTGCTCGGGCCTGAGCCAGTCCGCAACCGCCTTCTGGACCTGCCGCTCGGTGACCTGTTGATACAGCTTGGGCAGCTGGTCGACCAGTTCGGGACTGTCGTGGACCGCCGCCAGGACTCCCAGCTCGCGCATCCGACCCAGGCGGCTGTCGGTGCTGGCATGGTAGGCGCCCAGCTCGCGACGCTTGGCCCGGAGCAGCTCGTCCGGGCTGGGACCCTCATCGGCCAGCCGCGCCATCTCCTCGTCGACCGCCGCAACCGCCACCTTGGTTGCGACCCCGGGCCGGGGGGTGGCCTCGATGGTGAACAGTGCCGGTCCCTTGAACTCGAAAGAGTCCCCGATGGGAAAGTGCGGTCCGCCGTTGACTTGCAGCAGGAGCTCGCGCTCGCGGATCAGGCGCCGCTGCAGCCGGGACGAGCGTCCATCGGCCAGTACCCGGGCGGCTAGCGCCAGCGGAAGGTGATCCGGAGTCCCGAAGGCGGCGGTCCGGTAGCCGATCGCCACCCTGGGGTTGGGGGCCAGTCGATCGTGGTGGTTGTGCTCGGTGCGTGCCTTCGGGACCGGTTCATCGAATTTGGCTGCCGGAGGGGCCGGCCGCGATGGCACTGGGCTGAAGTAGCGGTCAACGATCTCCTCGGCCCGATCTACCTCGAAGTCCCCGACCAGTACCAAGGTGGCGTTGCCCGGCCCGTACCAGGTTCGGTAGAAGGCCTTGGCCTCAGCGACCGTGGCCGACTCGAGGTCGGCGAACTCGCCGTAGAAGTTGTGGGAGTTGGCATAGGTCGAAAAGGCGTACTGGGAGAGCCAGAGCCAGGAGAACCCGCCGTAGGGCTGGCTCTGGACGTTGACTCGGACCTCCTCCTCGACCACGTCGACCTGGTTGCGCAGGGTCTCCGGATTGATGTCGAGGTTGTGCATCCGGTCGGCCTCGATGTAGCAGGCCATCTCCAGCGCCGGAGCCGGGAGCACCTCGAAGTAATTGGTGTAGTCATGCCTGGTGGAGCCGTTCAAAAGCCCGCCCGCCCCCGTGATCAGCCTGCCGAAGTCAGGCTTGGGCACCTTGGTGGTTCCCTGAAACATCAGGTGCTCAAAGAGATGGGCGAATCCGGTCCGCCCCTTCTCCTCCAGCCGGAATCCGGCTCGGTAGTACATCCCAACCGCCACCGTGGGCGAGCTCCGGTCCGAACTCAGCACCACGTCCAGGCCATTCGTAAGCCGCAGCCGGCGGAGCGGAGGCGCCTGGCTGCGGGCGGGCTTGGCCACGGCGGCTGATCCTACAGCGCCCGGCTCCGAAAGGCCCACAGGCTGACCGGAGAGCGGCCCCCCTCCACCGTCGGCACTGTTCGGCCCAAGTAGCGATCCTCACGCCTCTTGAAGGCGTTTGGACCTGACGATCCTGTAACGGCCCGGTTACGCAGTTGAGGAGCCGCCGTTGCTAATTCCCAATCAAGTGTGACAAAGTGGTTTGATTAGGGTCCCGGCGGCCCAACGGTCACCGAGGTCAGACAGGAGGCGAGAGACTTCGTGGGCTCATTGCGGAGAGGGGATCCTCAGTTGGTTCTGTGGATTCTCGCCTCGTTGCGGCACCCGGCCGAATATTCTCCGACCTGCGGGATGGCCCCCACGGGCGGTTGGACCGGGCGCAGTGATTCGCACCTGCGCTGTCATCGCGCTTTGGATACGTGAGGGAGATCTGAATTGAACCGCATCATGCATCATCGTGGCTGGACACGTCGCGCCGGCACGGGGATGGTTGTCGCCGGTGCCCTTGGGCTTGGGACCTCTGCCGCGTTATTCATGGCGCCGATGGTGGGGGCGAGCGGGACGCCCGCGATCACAACCCAGTTGAGCACGACTTCCGTGGTGCTCAATTACCCCATCGGTTCTCCGGTCGGGGTGACTGACCAAGTGACGGTCACTGGTGAACCCGACGTGACTGGGCTCAACGTCTACGTGTCGATTTACAAAGAGTCAGGCTCCCCGCTCGAACCGGGAACCAGTTCCATTGCCGAGTGGCAGGTCCCGTTGAACAGCAGCGGCATGGCCACCACCCCGCCCTACATCCCTGAGTCGGCGGGGACCTTCTGCTATCAGGCCCGCTTCATCGGTGACGATAACGACACCCCGATAGCGACCACAATCTGTGAGATCTTGACCGTCACCCCGTTCCCCGCGAGCTTGGTGACGGTGCCAGGCACGCCGGTCACCACGGGATCAAGCATCACCCTCAGTGATGCGGCGGACATGACCATTTATCCCACCGCCCCGGCCGAGGGGGGGAGCGGAGACTATGGCTCCGTTGTCTTCAGGCTCTATTCCGACCCCGGCTGCCATGACCTGGTCAGCGCCACTAGTCCCGCCGTGATCGCCTGGACGGGCACAAAGTTCCAGGCCACCGGTTCGCTCACCTTAAGTGCGCTGGCGCCCGGGACCTACTACTGGATTGCGGCTTACCCTGGAAACTACGACAACCTCGCCTACACCTCAACCTGCGGTGAGCCCGTCACGGTAGGCGTGGGAGGCGGTGCGGGTGCGAATACCCCGAACCTAACCACCCAGCTCTCATCGAGCACGGCCACCGCCGGCTCCTCGGTGACCGACACCGCCACGCTGAGCCTTGCCAGCGCCGGAGCGAACGGCGCGATCACCATCTCCATGTACTCCGGTAGCACCTGCTCTAGCCTCGTGACTTCACAGACGGCCACGCCTGCTACCGATGGCAACGGTGCCTACTCGGCAACCTTCACTTCGCTGACAACTGGGAGCTACGAGTTCCAGGCTAGCTTTGCTGGGGACACGAATGATTCGCCGGCGACGTCCAGTTGCGGGAGCGAACCTCTGAGCGTCACGGGAGGCGGCACCTTGGGTGCGAATACCCCGAACCTAACCACCCAGCTCTCATCGAGCACGGCCACCGCCGGCTCCTCGGTGACCGACACCGCCACGCTGAGCCTTGCCAGCGTCGGGGCCAATGGTGCGATCACCATCTCCATGTACTCCGGTAGCACCTGCTCTAGCCTGGTGACTTCACAGACGGCCATGCCTGCTACCGATGGCAACGGTGCCTACTCGGCAACCTTCACTTCGCTGACAGCTGGGAGCTACGAGTTCCAGGCTAGCTTTGCTGGGGACACGAATGATTCGCCGGCGACGAGCAGTTGCGGGAGCGAACCTCTGACCGTAACGGCGGTCCCCGCTGGCGGCCAGTTGGCGGCCAGTGTCACCACCCCAACCACGGGAGCGGACATCTCCGGCCCCGGCTTGGCCGCCCTACTCTTCCTGTTCTTGGGCTCCGTCCTGTTGGTCGCAGGACGGCAGGTGCTCCGGATCCGCCCCCAATGAGTTCGTAGCGGCAAGCATCGTCAGAGAACCCCTGGCTTCAGGGCCACAAGGCCCGCATTCCAGGGGTTCTTTCTTGTCGTCGGCTTAGCGCTGTGGGCGCCGATCTTTTCCGGTTGCCTGTCAGTTGACACACAGGTTTTCTGGTCATCGCAAGGACGGCGCCCGGGTCCTGCGGACGTCACCATTTCCAGCGCCGGATCAGACGCAGCCGACCTCCTTTGCTTTCATAGCTGACTTTTTCGTCACGAACTGGTTACGTTCCTTGAAGTCCTCGTCTCCTTAATCCCTAAGACAGGTAACGGGAATGATGTAATCGCCAGAGCGAAAGCTTGTCCGGGCGATTGGACTCGTACAGGGAGGCGGCCGGGCAGCAGCGTGGGAAGGAGATAGGACAGAGAGAGGCCGTGCTTGCGGTTGGGTGGCAGCACGGGCGCCGGCGCCCCGGCTAGATGGCCGTTCTCATCACCAAGTTTCGTGCTCGCGCCTGTGGATTTGGCACGTCAAGCGTGCTCATCGGGATAAAGGGGTTGAAAGTGAACCGATCCGGGAAGTTCAAGTGGGTTGCCGACAGGGTCGGCAGGTTTGTGGCGGGAGCCGGCGTGGTCGGAGTCCTTGGACTGGTGTCGGCCTTGGTCGCACCAACGGTTTCGGCTCACGAAATCATCAGTGTTTCTCCTGAGTGCAGCAGCGGTGTAGTCGTCGTCACCGTGGCGGACTTCTTCACCAACGGAGAGATCGAGGTCACCAACAGCACCACCGGACTCACCTTTCCTGAGCCGCAAAAACTAGTGTCAGGAAGTACGGACTACGCGGACTTCAACATTGGCACCATAGGCGGAAACGGATCGTATACAGCAGGTCAGTGGCAGGGAGGCAAGGTCATCGCCGATCCCACCCCGGTGCCATTCCAGGTAAGTTGTGCCAAGGGGAATCCGACGATGACGACAGATGCCAGTCCGACAGTTTCCTTGCAGATCGGCGCCGCATCGGCGGTCGGGGACACCGCTACGCTGTCTGGCGGTTGGATAGCGCCGACAGGGAGCGTGTCTTTCGCGCTCTACGCCGCGAGCAGCTGCTCCGACGGGACCGCGGTAGCGACTGGAACGGGCACGATCCGGACTAGTGAAGGGGTCTCCACCGCCAGCTACTCGACCTCATGGGCCCCGTCGTCGGCAGGAACCTACGACTGGGTGGCCAGCTACGGTGGCGACAGCAACAACAATGGCTTCACCACCGTCTGCGGGGCTGCCCACGAAGAGTTGACAGTTGAGTCGGCGTCACCCACCATCACAACGTTGGCCAACCCGACCGTGGCCGACCTGAGTGGCGTGTCCTCCGTTGGGGACACGGCTACTTTCGCCGACACCACGTTGGCAGCTCCGACCGGCAATGTGTCCTTCGCGCTGTATTCCGCGAGCAGCTGTTCGTCCGGTACCCCGGTAGCTAGTGGGACCGGCACGATCACCACCAGTGACGGAACCTCTACGGCGACCTTCTCGACCTCGTGGACGCCGTCCGCGGCGGGAACCTACGACTGGGTCGCCAGCTACGACGGGGACAGCAACAACAACGCCTTCACCACCAGCTGTGGTGCCGCCAATGAAGAGGTGACCGTCAACAGCCGCGCCGGCGGCCAGCTGGCCGCTAGCATCACCACACCAGTTACCGGTGCCGGTTTATTCGGACCGGGACTTGTGGGAGGCCTTGCGATCATTCTTGGCGCCCTGATGATCACGGTCGCAACCAGGATCCGGCGGTTGCGCAGCCACTGAGGACCGAGCGCTAGGACGACTTCCGACCGCGGGTCGAGGGCCGCTACCCTCGGCCCGCGGGCTGCATCGGCTGGTGCAGGCGCCCACGGCACCGCTGCCTCCGCTGCAAGCACGCGGTGCCGCTAGACTCCACGGCGGCTCGGCGCTCGGTTTCTAGGCGACCAACCCGTGCTCTCGCCGGGGCGGACCTTATGACTTGCGGCTTGCAGCCGCGGAGGCGCGATGTCGAAGATCGATCCTGACTTCCTGCGGCTGCCACTTGACCGGCTTGCCGACGCCGCCCTGGACAGCATCGCGAAGACTGGGGGCATCGGCTACGGCGACATCCGGATACACCGGGACCGCATCCAGGGAATCCATGTCCGCGAGCGGGACCTCATCTCCCTGAGCGAATCTGAACCCCAGGGCTTCGGGGTGAGGCTGGTCGTGGACGGGTCCTGGGGGTTTGCCGGGTCCTCCGACCTGACTGCGGCCGGGGTGACGCGAGCGGTGGCGGCGGCGGCCGAGATGGCCCGGCTGCTCCGACCTCTGCTCCAAGAGAAGGTTGAGCTGGCGACCGAGCCCGCCCACCAGCAGACGTGGATCGCCGAGGTGGAGATCAACCCCTTCGACGTGACCGCCGACCGCAAGGTTGGGTTCATGCTCGATGCCACCGAGCGCTGTCTCCGGGCGGGTGCCAAGTTCGCCGAGTTCTACTGCCTGCAGGTCCAGGAGAACCGCTTTTTCGCGAGTACCGAGGGCTCCCGGATAACCCAGCAGCGGGTGCGTCTGCATCCGGTCTTGGAGGCGGGGCTGGTGGACGAGCGGGGATCCGGGCTCATCGAGACGATGCGTTCCACCGCCCGTCCCGTGGGCCGAGGCTGGGAGTACGTGGAGGCCCATGGCTTCCCTTCGGAGGCGGAGGAGATGGTGGGCTGGCTGCAGGAGAAGTTGGCCTCGCCTTCGGTGAGCCCGGGGCCGTACGACCTGGTCATCGACCCCTCCAACCTCTGGCTGACCCTGCACGAGTCGGTCGCCCACGGCACCGAGCTCGACCGAGCCCTGGGCTACGAGGCCAACTTCGCCGGGACGACCTTTGCCACTCCGGACCAGGTGGGCACGCTGCGCTACGGCTCTCCTCGCATGCACGTCACCGGGGACCGGCTCGAGCCCCACGGCCTGGCCACGGTCGGATTCGACGACGAGGGTGTGGCGGCGCAGCGCTGGGACATCATCAGAGACGGGATCCTGGTCGGCTACCAGCTCAACCGTCAGATGGCGCGCAAGTTCGACCTGCCCCGCTCCAACGGCTGTGCGTTCTCGGACAGCTGGTCCCACCTGCCGCTGCAGCGGATGCCCAACGTCTCGCTCCAGCCAGATCCTGGCCGCGACAGCTCCCGTGATGACCTTCTGAACGAGGTGGGGGAGGGGATCTTCATCCTCGGGGACAAGTCCTGGTCGATCGATCAGCAGCGCTATAACTTTCAGTTCACCGGGCAGCGCTTCTACCGAGTCCACAAAGGCAAGCTGGCGGGTCAGCTTCGTGACGTCGCCTACCAGTCCCGCACGCCCGACTTCTGGGGCCGGCTGGAGGCGGTCGGCGGGCGCTCCTCCTGGCAGCTTCAGGGAGCCTTCAACTGCGGCAAGGGCGAGCCCTCGCAGGTGGCGCCGGTCTCTCACGGCTGCCCGCCGGCGCTGTTTCGACAGGTGAGCGTCCTCAACACCCGTCAGGAGGGCAAGCAGTGAGGCTGGAGGAGATCGTCGCGGCCGGGCTCGGCGCCGGCGCCGCGGCGGTGATCGGCGACCGCTCCACCGTCGTCAACTTCCGCCTCGCCAACAACACGGTCACCACCAACGGCCGCGAGGAGTCGACCTCGGCAGGGGTGCTGGCGCTGGAGCAGGGCCGGGTGGGAGTGCAGACCGCGGACGTCACCGAGAAGGCGCAGGTGGTGGAGCTGGCCGGGGACGCCAGGGCAGCAGCGCAACAGAGTCCGGAGGCGCCCGACGCGATGCCGTTGCTCACCCCGGCTGAGGCGGCCACCGAGGACTCTGAAGGGGCGGCAGTGGCAGCCGAGGCGGTGCCGGGGGATCTGGAACCGATCCTGGAATCGGTGCGCGCCCTCCTGGAGGAAGCCCGGCAATCGGGGCTGCGCTGTTTCGGCTATGCCCAGACCACGGCATCCCAAGCGCTGCTCGGTACCTCCACCGGAGTGCGTCTTGAGGGACGCCGGCGCGCCGCCTCGCTGACCCTGACCCTGAAGACCCAGGACCTCAAGCGCAGCGTCTGGTCCGGGAGCACTGCCCGATCGCTGTCAGACCTCGACCCCCAGGCGATGTACCAGGCCCTCAGCCGGCGACTGGCCCAGACCGAGAGGGCGGTGGAGCTACCAGCCGGGCACTACCAAGTGATCCTCGAGCCCTCGGCCGTTGCTGATCTCATCCTGCGGCTGATCTGGGAGATGCATGCTCGGGGAGCCGACGAGGGCCGGACCGTCTTCGCGGGCAAGTCGGGCTCTCGGGTGGGGGAGGAGATGTATGCGCCCGAGGTGGCACTGGAGAGCGATCCCCACGATCCTGAGATGAGGGTCCCCAGCTTCGTCCACAGCCTTCGCTCCAGCGAGTACAGCTCGGTCTTCGACAATGGCCTGGCAGTGCCTCCGGCGGTGTGGGTGGAAGGCGGAGTCCAGCGCGAGCTGATCTGCCCCCGGCGATGGGCTCAGGACCACGACCACCCGGTACGGCCCGATGTGGACAACCTGCGCATGCGCGGCACGGCGACGTCCCTCGAGGAGATGATCGCCTCTTCCGAGCGGGCGCTCCTGGTGACCTCGCTCTGGTACATCCGCGACGTGGACCCGGCCACTCTCCTCCTCACTGGGCTCACCCGGGACGGGGTATTTCTGATTGAGCACGGCGAGGTCGTGGGAGCGGTCAACAACTTCCGCTTCAATGAGAGCCCGGTGGGGGTTCTGCGCCGCACCATCGAGATCGGCACACCTGAACTGGCACTCTCCCGCGAGGTCGGTGACGACGCCTTCGTCAAGGCACCCCCGATCAGGGTGGAGAACTTCTTTATGTCGTCGATCTCGGACGCAATCTGATGCACCAGCGCAAGTAGGCCCGCGGCTGGCTTTAGACCGCGACGCGGCCGGGGTCCGGATCCTCCTCAGCATCGAGTGGATCTGCCACACCCTGTGGTTGGCCCAGCGCAGTGAACCGGAGCTGCTCCAGTTCCAGCAGGAGCGGGGATCAACTGGCTTTCCCCACTACATCTTGAGCCGGGCTGGGATTGTCTCCGATCGTGACTGGGCCACCGTCATCTACGTGTTGCCACCATCCCTGGTGGATCACCTCCGCCCCAGGTGTCTGGCACTCGAGCCGACCGACTATTTCATGGCAGCCCTGGGGGTCGGCGCCACAGCGCTGCAGCGGCTCAATCCCGGGGCTCGGGCTGGCGGTCTCAGAAACCTGGCGCAGTCGTCGCGTCCCCAAGGAGAGCTACCTCTGGCTTGGTTTGAACTCGCCCCTGGGGAAGGCGAGCATCGCCAGCTGCTCTGGGCGGCGATGACCCTGCGCGAGGCCCGTGCCCACGCCCACTACACGGCAGCCTCCGTCGAGGGCCTCGAGCCACTCGGACTGTTGATGGTCACCCGGGCCTGGCAGGGGAACGCGGACCGGACATCTGACTACCGATTTTTCCGCTGGCGGGATGAGGACATCGCGGCCGAACAGTCCAGCTTGGTTGGAAGCGGCTGGTTGGAGGAGAGCGGCGAGCTGTCCCCATCCGGTCGCTCACGACGGCAGTCAATCGAGCACCAGACCAACGCTCATACCGACCGTCTACTGGCCCAGCTATCGGACACGGACTTGGAGCAGATGCTTCAGGAGCTGCCAACCCCCGGTGCCTAACAGGCCGGGACACCGCCGTTGGGCGTGACCTGTGCTTCCACTCGCCTCATACCTCAGGCGTCCGGCAGCCAGCCTCGCCGGTGGTACAGAATGCGAAGAGAGCATGGAACCCAACTCCAGTTCCGACCTGCGCCATGAGGCCGCCCAGCGCCGCGCCGACCCTGCGCGCACGCAGAGTCCCTCGGGCACCCGGTCGTGAGCTCCGTCTGAGTCAGGTGCCTGATCCCTCGGCCTCAGCGCCGGCCTCGAACCCACCCGGCGTTGGTCCCGAACTGCTGGAGCAACTGGCGTTCCGAAGCCAGCTGCGTTACCTCTTCCGCCGGGCGCTGACCATGCTCGATGCCGCCGCGGCGGAAGCCGGCCTCACCCCCCTCGGCTACCACGCCGTACTGGTGCTGGGGGGCGCCGGCCTGGATGGCGTCCCCGAGCAGGAGCTGGTCGAGCAGTTGGCCTCCAGCCGTGCCCACATCTCGGTACTGAGCCGATCTCTGCTTGAGGCCGGGCTGATCACCCGGACCCCCCTGCCATCAGATCGTCGGCGGATCGTACTCAGTCTCACCGATGAGGGTTGGGCGGTGGTTGCCCAGATCGCCCAGCGTCACCGCGAGCGCATGCGCGAGCTGGTTGACGGCTGGGACCCCAGCGCGTTCGAGCAGGTTCTTGAACGCATCATGGACGTATACCTGGGGCTCGAGGGCCGAGTTCGAGTGGAGCGTCTGGAGCCGGTCCCCGACCGGACGTGATCCGCTTCCAACTCCGACCGCGATAATGGGCGGCCGGATGTCACTCCCATCGGCTTGGCGCTGGCTCCATCGAGCCCCTCCGACCTTCATCCGAGGCTGTTGAGGTGGATAGGCCCGCGATCCCTCCCTATCTCCGGCGCCAGATGGACGGCCCATCCTACCTGGGTCCGACATCCTTCGCCAAGGTGGTCCAGCTCAGCGAGCCCGAGGAGTTGGACCGCTGGCGGCCTGACTTCGCCGTGGTGGGAGCCCCCTGGGACGACTCAACCAGCTACCGGCCCGGGGCCCGATTCGGACCGCGCGCGGTGCGGCTCGCGAACTACCAACCGCCCGACTGGCACTTGGACCTGGAGATCGCTCCTCTCCGCGAGGTGAGCGTGGTCGACTACGGCGACGCCGCCTGCGAGCCGGGATTGGTTGAGCCCTCTCACCGGGCGATCCGTGAGCGGGTGGGGGAGGTCGCCTCTCGCGGGATCATCCCCCTCGTCATCGGAGGCGACCACTCGGTGACATTGCCCTCGGCGACTGCGGTGGCTGACGTCGTGGGTCGGGGACGTCTGGGGATCGTCCACTTCGACGCCCACGCCGACACCGCCCCGGAGAGCTTCGGCAACCCGCTCTCGCACGGCACCCCCATGCGCCGGCTGGTGGAGTCGGGCGCAGTTCCGGGCGCCAACTTCGTCCAGATCGGACTCCGCGGCTACTGGCCTCCCCGCGAGGTCTTCGACTGGATGAGGGGGGAGGGCATGCGCTGGCACCTGATGGACGAGATCTGGCGGTTGGGAATCGCCGAAGTCGTCCGGCGCGCCATCGTCGAAGCTCTGGATGGGCCTGACTTCATCTACATCTCGGTCGACATCGATGTCCTCGACCCTGGGTTTGCCCCGGGCACCGGAACCCCGGAACCGGGCGGGATGGCCCCGGCCGATCTGCTTCGGGCCATCCGCCAGGTAGCGCTGCACACCCCGGTCGTGGCCATGGACGTGGTTGAGGTCGCCCCGGCTCTGGATCCCGCCGAACTCACCGCTCAGAACGCCAATCGCTGCCTACTGGAGCTGATCTCCGCCACCGCCGCCAAGCGCCGCCAGAGCAGGGGGCTCGCCGGCCCCAGCTGAGGTCGCTACTCCAGCACCAGCAGCAGTTGGCTCTCAGGCAGCTCCCGATAGGGGTTGGATCCCGTCCGCAGGAACGGGAGCCAGGCCGGTGGCAGCAGCACCCCCAGGTGAAGGCGCTGCAAGCGCCTGGCGGTGACTTCGGGCTGGCTCAGGTCGGGATACCCAATGGTCCGGCCGTCCGACACCACCCCGCAGCTAGCCCGAAGTTCGGCGGCCACCCGGTCGGTCACAGTCCAGAGCTGCTCCTCGGATATTCGATCCGCCAGCTCGACCCACGGTGGCAGTCGCAGGGTGATCTCACCGGCCGATCCCCCATCCAGCTCCACTGCTTCGGCGATCAGGGGCACGCCGTTCCAGAGCAGGGGCTCGCCCAGGATGAGGGGGGCGTCCCGGCGGCGACCGGCTCCATAGCGCTCCCCGTCGGGGTCCGACTGGACCCTGGCCTCCTGGCGAAGGATCTCGAGGGCCCGACCCACCAGCCAGGGCTGCCCGGCCCCTGAGGGGCAGCTGAGGGAGATGGTGGTGGCATCAGGTGTGGGCAGGCAGCAGAGCCAGGGGGGCGGGGCACTCTGGTCCATCGCGTCCAGCCTAGCTGCGCTCGGTCTGGCACCTGGCCGGGCGCGGTACCCTAACGGAGTCGGCGATCTGGTCTCAGGAGGCGGTCATGCAGCGATTCGCAGGTGGACCCCAGCAGTGAAGGCCGAGATCGAACCTCGGCCGGGGGCTCCCGAGTATCGGGAGACGTCGCTGGAGGGTGTCGACCACATCGAGTTCTTCGTCGGCAACGCGCTCCAGGCTGCCCACTTCTACCGCTCGGCCTTCGGCTTCGACGTGGTCGCCTATCAAGGTCCCGAGACCGGGGTTAGGGATCGCGCCTCCTACGCCCTCAAGCAGGGCGATGTGACCCTGGTGATGACGGCCCCGCTCACCCCAGACGGTGAGGTCGCCGACCATGTTCGCCTGCACGGCGATGGGGTGCGGACCCTGGCTTTCACCGTCGACGACGCCTTTGTCGCCTTCCAAGATGCGGTTCAGCGCGGTGCCCGTCCGGTCGCCGAGCCCCACGTCGTCGAGGACACCAACGGGGCGGTGCGCTTGGCGACGGTGCGCACCTTCGGTGACACGGTGCACACATTCGTCGAACGCTCAGAGTATGTCGGCAGCTTTTTGCCAGGATATCGGCCGGAATTCAAGAGCGGTGTCGGCGCCGGGCTGCAGCTGGTCGACCACTGCGTGTGTAACGTCGAGCTCACGCGCATGGACGAATGGGTCAGCTGGTACAACCGCGTGTTCGGTTTTGATGTCTTTCAGGAATTCGACGAGAACGACATCGCCACCCAGTACTCGGCACTGCGCAGCAAGGTGGTGCGCGGTGGTCGGGGCGGTCGGGTGACCTTTCCCATCAACGAACCGGCCGAGGGACTGCGAAAGTCGCAGATCGAGGAGTATCTCGATTACTACCATGGGCCCGGGGTTCAGCACATCGCCCTGCACAGTGAAAACATCATCGAAAGCGTGGACTGGCTGCGCCGTCAGGGCGCCGAATTCTTGCGCGCACCGGACAGCTACTACGAGACCCTGACCGACCGCGTCGGCCCTATCGATGAGGACCTGGAGAGACTGCGGCAGCTGAACATTCTGGTCGACCGCGATGAGCACGGTTACCTGCTGCAGATTTTCACCCGCCCAGTCGAGGATCGTCCCACCCTCTTCTTCGAGGTGATCCAGCGCAAGGGATGTCGCGGATTCGGGAAGGGCAACTTCCAGGCCCTATTCGAGGCCATCGAGCGCGAGCAGGAGGCGCGCGGCAACCTCTGACCGGCCGCAGCGAGGAGCCTCTTCGGACTGATCGATGAGCGCCCGCGCCGAGCGTCAAGCGCGGGCGGGGCACGAGGCGCCACTCTCGGTGGCCGCGGCCAGACGGCGGATGCTGGCCCACGTTCCTCGGCTGGCGACCGAAAAGATTGCGATCGACGGGCTGGCGGCCAACCGGGTCCTGGCCGCCGATGTTGTGGCCCAGGTGCTGCTGCCGTCGTGGAACACCAGTGCCATGGACGGATACGCCGTCCGCGCCCAGGATGTTCGGCGAGCGCCGTTGCGGTTGCCGGTGGTAGGTGAGATGGCGGCGGGGACGCCGCCCGGGACGGTCGCGATCGGAGCTGGCAGCTGTGCCAAGGTGATGACTGGCGCGCCCTTGCCGGATGGCGCCGACGCCGTGGTGCCGTACGAATGGACCGACCGGGGCGCGACCGAGGTGAACATCCTCCAGGCTGCCTCGCCCGGGAACGCCGTCCGGCAAGCGGGGGAGGACCTCTCCCCGGGGGACCCGATCCTGGCCGCCGGCCACCGGCTGCGTCCCACCGACCTCGCGGCGGTCGCGGCGTCGGGGCTGGCCACGATCGAGGTCTCGAAGCGGCCCCGGGTAGCGGTCGTCACCACCGGAGACGAGATCCGCCCCCCTGGGAGCCAACTGGAGCCGGGCCAGATCTACGACACCGCCGGACCGGCTCTGGAGGCCTTGATCTCATCCGCCGGTGGCGAGACTACCCTCCGCCTCAGGGTTGGCGACGATCCCCGGCTGGTGGAGGCGGCGCTGAAGGAAGCGGCCGGCGCCAGTGATGTGCTGGTCACCGTAGGCGGGGTGAGCGTCGGGGATCACGATCACGTGCGCGTCACCGTGGAGCGGCTGGGGAAGCTTTGGCTCTGGCGCGTGGCTATGCGACCCGGCCGACCGATCGCCTTCGGCGAGCTGGGCGGCAGCGTCTTTCTGGGACTGCCCGGAAACCCGGTCTCCGCCAATGTCACCTTTGTCCTCTTCGGCGCACCATTCCTACTGGCGATGCAGGGTGCCAGTCGGACGGAACCGCTGACCCAGCCGGCCGAGCTTCTGCACGACGTCGAGAAGCCGGAGGGATTGGAGACGTTCCACCGGGCCCAGATGCGTGCCCGAGCAGGAAAGCTGCCGGGAGTGCGGTTGACCGGTACTCAGAGCAGTGGCGCCACGATCTCGCTGGCTCGCGCCGACGCCCTCCTGGTCCTGCCGGCCAAGGGAACCAGCTTGGAGCGGGGCACGGTGGTGCAGACGATCCCGCTCTGAGCGGGATCTAATCGCGATGCCGGTCGGAATCGCGGGCCAGTCCGGGCTGGTTACCTGCCTAGGTGTCCGTCTCCAACCCCAGGTCACCTCCGGCAGTGCCCGCCTGGGTGGCAGCACCGATGGCCCCCTGCAGCACCTTGCTCCTGCCCTCGCGGGACTGTCCGGCCGCGGCCCGACCGGCTAGGTAGGTCGCCAGGGGCGCATATTGTCGGGCTCCCGAGACG
Organism: Candidatus Dormiibacterota bacterium; assembly: GCA_963701235.1. GTDB lineage: Bacteria > Chloroflexota > Dormibacteria > Aeolococcales > Bog-877 > Bog-877. The sequence continues at coordinate 1,893,128 of OY969577.1, read as the reverse complement.
TGGGCCGCCTCGGCGGCCAGCTCGAGGACCAGCTTGGCCTCCTCGGGACGCAGGATCGCATCGGCCGCCCCCAGCCCCTTCAGGTATCTGTCGAACCACTCGTTCAATGATTCCCTCCTTGGTCCGTCTCGGCCAATGCCCGCTTCACCGCCGCCGCCAACTCGCCGGGGGTATTGCAGTTGACGAAGGAGGCTCCCTCCGGGTCCCACTGCCGCCATTCGGGCTCGCCCACCCTTCGCAGACGGAGGCCAGACACGGTCTGCCGCAGCGATGGCCCCTGCTCCGGGCGTGCCAATTGTCGCGCCACGGTTCGAAGATCATCCACCGCGTCGCCGCGATACACTGCGAAGAGCGGCTCCAGCCGGCCCGCGCGCTCCGGGACCACCGCCTGGGCCAGCGGCTCGCGCAGCGCTATCCCCAGCAGTCGGGTGGCCAGCAGCGGCGACGGGAAGGGAAGATCGGCCGCGAGGGTAAGCACCCAGTCGGTCTCGGCGTTTGCCAGCCCAGCGATCAGACCGGCAACCGGCCCCACCATGCCCGGCTCGTCCCTGACCAAGCGCCAACCGGTCCCGTAGTCATGGCGCCCGGCAATGATCGGAGGCCCGGCAAGCTCAAGGAGCCGGTCGACTCCGCGTCGTATCAGCGGTGGATCTTGAGGGCGGGGAAAGGCATGCCCAGGCTTGTCCGATCCCATCCGGGTACTGCTACCGCCGGCCAGAATCAACAGCCCGAGTCGAGGGTCCGCCGGGGCTGGTTCAGCCAGGTTGTCCTGCCAGCTGCACCGCGCTGGAGTCAACCCGCCCAGGATGCGAGTAGACATTGCAACGTCGGCCGCGGAGAAACCCGACCAGAGTGACCCCGGTGGCCTCCGCGGCCTGGACCGCCAGTGAGGACGGCGCTGAGATAGATGCGACGAGCCCAATGCCCGCTGCGGCAGCCTTCTGCACGATCTCAAAGCCGGCCCGGCCGCTCACCATTAGCAGGGCGTCGGTGAGCGGCAGTTGCGCCCGCAGCAGGGCCCTTCCCACCAGCTTGTCCACCGCGTTGTGCCGGCCCACATCCTCCGCCACCTCCAGGCGTTGGCCGATCTGGCGTAGCAGGCCGGCGGCGTGGAGACCCCCGGTGGTGTGAAATGCTCGCTGCGCCTCCAGCAGCAGGGCGGGTAGCCGAAAGAGCTCATCGGCAGGCCAGACCCACTCTCCGACCACGTTGGTCTGGACCGCCTGGAGTGCCTCCAAGGTGGCGGTTCCGCAGATCCCGCAGGCGCTGGACGAAGGGAGTGCCCGCTGCCAGCCCAGGGCGCCATCGGGCAAGGGCAGGCGGAGGTGGACGTCCACCAGGTTCTCGGCTGCGGGGTCGAGCTGAACGGGGATGGAAATGCCATCCAGCCGAGTCTGGCCACTGGGGGCCAGGCGCAAGAACTCAATGTCGGCCGCTTGCCGGACCACGCCCTCTGCATGAAGCAAGCCCAGGGCCAGCTCCACGTCAGAGCCAGGAGTCCGCAGCATCACCGCCAGAGGCCGCCCGTCCACCATCAGCTGCAGGGCCTCCTCGCGGGCGACGCTGTCCGCGGCGACCTTCGCCCCTTCTTCGTCGATCTTGGTAACCAGCAGACCCAGCTGGTCGGCGCGGCTCAGACGGTTGACCTGCATTGCCCTGGCGATCGTACCGCTCCGATCGGATAACTCCCGGAACCTTCGATCTCCGCCACGGGCTGGCCGATCCGACTAGCCGTCGTGGGGGCAGGTGCCTCCGGGCTCACCGTGGTGGCAGCCGCAGCGGTCCATGGTCTCCTCCAGGATCAGATCGCCGTCGGCGAAGTGAAGCCGGGGTCCGGGGGAGCCGTCATCGGATCTAGCCAGCCGGACCTTGAGCACGTAGCAAAGCCGACCTGCCCACTCCGTGGAGGCCGGCATGTTGGGGTTGCCGGCTCGGACCAGGCGTTCCGCCAGTGCCGCTGACTCCGCCTGGTCGATCCGGCGATGACCAACCGAGGTGTAGTAGGAGCCCCGGTCGAGGTCGAGCGGGGTCCCCGCAGCGCCTTCCTCTGCCAGATGAACCGCCTCGGCCATCGCGGCAGCGCCCAGCTGACAGAGTCGCCGTACCAGCGTGCCCGCGTCGTCATCGGGGTGGATCGGCTCGGAGCGCTGGATCAGGAGTGGGCCAGCGTCGATTGCCGTTTGCAGTCGCTGGAAGCTGATCCCGGTCTCCTTCTCGTCGTTGACGATGGCCCAGTAGACCGGCTCTGGGCCCCGGTACTTGGGCAGCAGCGAGGGGTGGACGTTGACCCAGCCCAGGCGGGGCAGACCCAGGGCCTTCTCCCGCAGGATCTGGTCGAAGCTGGCAACCAGGATGAGATCAGCTTCGAGCCGGCGCAGCGCCGCCAGGGAGTCGTACTCATTGACCCGGGCCAGGCGGAGCAGTGGCACCCCCATGTGATCGGCAATCTGGCTAAGCGCGTTCTCACCGGAGATCACCGGATTCGCCCCCAAGCTGGTCGCGATCCCCGCCAATTCCACGCCGCTGTCGATCAGCGCCAGCAGCATCGATAGGCTGTAATCCGAAGGGAACCCGGCGAAGCCGACTCGGGTAGCTCCGGCCCCCGCCTGCCGTGGCTCGCCGGTGGGAGCGAGGGGCAGCACCAGGTCAGGAACCATCCGAAACGAGGTCTTGCGCCAAAGCCATTCCTCGACGGAGGCGAGCCAGGGGCTGCGCTTCGACGGGGTGACGACGGTCTCAAGGGCGGACACCGAGTTCAATCCTAGTTGTAGTGGGTGGGGCAAGCGTCACGGTTTCGTTGAGCCTGCGCTACGCGGTTCACTACGAACCGGTGCCACACTGCGGGACGGGATGGCAGAGGAATCTAACGTCGCGCCGGTAAATCAGGCTCTAACTCAGGGACTGGTCGATCTCCGGCAAACCTGGGATCACCTAGCCCGTGAGCTAGCGGGTGGGGTCCCAGAGCTTCCGGCCGTCATCGATCAGGAGCTCGCCAGCCTCAATCTCGACGATTTGAACGAGGAAACCCTGATCAGGGTGACGGAGGCGGTGGTGGCGCGGGTCGCCGCGGCCGGGTTCCCCGACGAAGCCGCAGTACTTCTGCGCCGGATGGGACGGGCGTTGTATGAGCTTCTACTGCTTCTGGCCACCCAGGAGGAGATCCGGGACATGAAGCCGCCCGCCTTTGCCCCCGAGGTCCCAGCGCCTCAGTTGACGGTGCTGCGACCCCCAGACGGAGACGGCCTTCACCCGTTCGACCTCCTGGAGGTCGAGCTTGAGCCCGAGCAGGTCGCGCTACCAAAACCGCAACCTTCCCCGAACGGCAACTTGACCAGCACGGAACACGAATCCAACCTACCTCGATCCGACTCGCCGGCAATCGCCATGCCGCGCGATCCCCGCGATCCCATCAGGCCGGCTGCCTCCCGGATCGCCGCCACTCGCGCCCCCGCCCCCGCTCCTGAGTCGCCGCCGGTCCTCGAAGTGGCGGCGGTGATGGCGCCAGCTCGCACACCGCCCGCCCCGTCGATCACCATCCCTCCGCCACCCGAAGTTCCCATCGAGGCGCCATCCACGCCTTCCCCAGCGCCCGCGTTGCCTCCCCCGCCCGAACCTACCTTGGTGCCGCCACGCCCGCCGGCAGGACGACCAACCACCACGATCCCTCCGGATGTGGTCGCGCCTCCCCCGCCCGAACCTACGATGACGCCACCACCCCCGCCGGCAGGACGACCAACCACCACGATCCCTCCGGACGTGCCGATGCCACCCCCACCCGAACCAACGCCAGTGCCGCCCGAGGTTCCCATCGGCGTGCCATCTACTCCGCCACCGCCCCCGACTCCTCCACCAGTGCCCACACCCCCGCCGGTCCGGGCCGCGACCCCGCCACCGCCGCCACCCGCCACCCCAAGGCCAGAGCCGCCAACCACGACAATCCCTCCGGCCGTCGTGGTGCCACCTCCGCCAGTGCAGTCCCGGAGACCGGAACCCAGGGAGCTAACCGAGGAGGAGTCGCCGCTCTGGGGCTTCGATCCTGCTACTCGGCAACCAGAGACCAGTGATCAGGCTCTCGATGAGCCGCTGGCTCCCGAAATCGCCGAGGAGCCCGCACCGGACCGGGCCGTAGCGATGGCGGCGGTCGCTCCAGAGAGAGAAGAAATGGTCGCTCCACCCGAGCCGGCCACGGCCGAGCCGTCCGTTCCGGTGGAGCAAGCGCCGCGCAGCAGTTGGACAGTCAGGCTCTCGCCGCGGCGGGCTACCGAGCAAGAGCGCAAGCTCGCGGCTCGCGAGGTGGAGATGACCCCGCTTGTCGAGGAGATTGTGGCGGCCGCGCGGAGCCTACAGGATGCCCTCTCCTCCCGCGGGAACGCTCGTCGGGTGATGGCTGCGGCAAAGGAGAGGCCGCCACTGGCGGCGACGGCCGACCCTGGTTCTGACGTCAAGACCATGCTGGAGGCCGGACAGCTCGAAGAAGCCGCGACTATGGCCCTGCAGATGGCCTCCAGCTCGCCAGACGATGATTCGGCGGCCGTGGTCTGTGCCGTAGGGGAGGCGGTTAGGCAGGCCAAGCGACTGGAGTTGGCGGTCCTGTGTTTCACCACGGCGGTGCTAACTGCACCTCCGTGCGATCGCGCCTGCTGGCAACTCTGCACCCTCTCGGTCGAGCGTCGCGACGCCGAGGCGGCCCCGATCTGGCTGGAATTCGTCGCCCGTCTGCTGCGGGTGCAAGGCGCTGACCTCGACGCCATCTCCGTTTATCGGCAGCTGCTCAAGCTGTCGCCGCGAAGGACGGACATCCGCGAGCTGCTGCGGGTCTCGTCCCTCACTGGACAGCTCCCCAACTGATCGTGCGTTGACCTAATCCATCCTGCCTGAGCGCCTCGCCGAGGCGCTCAGGCTTACCCCGCCATGCCGCTGATCAGCGAGCCGACGTAGTCGGCGGCGAGCCGGGCGGCTGCGGCACCTGTATGGCCCGCGTAGGAGCCGACCAATGCACTGCCCACGATCACGCCATCGGCCCAGGTTGCAACCTGGCCAACCTGTTTGGGACTGCTGATGCCAAAGCCCACCGCCAGCGGCTTCTCGGTGACCTGGCGCAGCCGCTCGACCTGCTCCTTGAGCCAGTTGAGGTCAGGTTCGGTGCGCTCACCGGTCACGCCCAGCCTTGAGACCACGTAGACGAAGGCGTCGCTGGCGGCGGCGATGCGGCCGGCTCGAGCTGGATTGGTGGTGGGTGCGATCAGGAGTGGTACCGCGAGCTGGTGCGCGTGCAGCGGTCCATTGACCTCATCGATCTCCTCCACGGTGATATCCGGGATGATCACCCCCCAGGCCCCGGACTGGGCGGCCCTCTGGGCGAATCGCTCGATTCCAAATTGGTAGACGGGATTGAAGTAGGTGAAGAGAATCGTGGGCACCAGGTGGTGCAGGCGCTCGACCAGGCCCAGGCAGTCTTCGACAGTTGTGCCGGCTGCCAAGGCACGCTGACCCGCGGCGGCGATAGTCGGCCCGTCGGCCACGGGATCGCTGTAGGGAATCCCAAGCTCCAACAGGTCCAGTCCAGCAGTAGCTACCGCTGCGATCACCATCTCGGTCGTGGTTAGGTCCGGGTCTCCCGCAACCAAGTAGCCAATGAGAGCGGTTCGGCCTTTGGCTCGGATCTCCTGCAAATGCCGAGAGAGTCGATCCGCTGCCAGGGTCTCAGCCATTTCCCTCGCTCCGCCTGACCGGTCCGGCCTGCTCCTGCTCTGCCAGCTGTTCGATGTCCTTTTCGCCCCGTCCGCTGAGGTTCACGATCAGCAGCCCCTCGGGTCCACTCGCCTCTGCCACCCGATCTACCAGCGCCAGGGCGTGCGAGCTCTCCAGGGCCGGAACGATGCCCTCGCGCTCGGCGCAGCGGTGGTAGGCGGCAATCGCCTCAGCGTCGGTCACGGCCAGGTAGCGCGCCCGGCCACTCTCCTTGAGCAATCCATGCTCCGGGCCCACTCCCGGGTAGTCGAGGCCGGCGCTCACCGAGTGGGTTTCGGCTACCTGACCGTCGCTGTCCTGGAGCAGATAGGACTTGGAGCCGTGCAGTATCCCGACCGAGCCGTAGGTCAACGCCGCGGCATTCTCGCCCAGGCCCCGACCTCGGCCGGCGGCCTCGGCGCCCCAAAGCCTCACCCGGGTGTCGTCGACGAAACCGGAGAAAATCCCGATCGCGTTGCTGCCTCCGCCCACGCAAGCGATCACGTCGGTGGGCAGCCGCTGCCATTGCTCCAGGCACTGGCGCCGGGCCTCGACTCCAATAACCTTCTGAAACTCCCGCACCAAGTAGGGGTAGGGATGAGGCCCGACCACGCTGCCAATCACGTAGAAGGTGTCGTCGGCCCTGGTTGCCCACTCCCGCATGGCGGCGTTGACTGCGTCCTTCAGGGTTCTGGTGCCGTTGTCGACCGAATGGATGGTGGCGCCCAACAACCGCATGGTGGCGACGTTCATGGCCTGACGCTGGATGTCCAGCCCGCCCATGAAGACCTCGACCGCAAGCCCCAACTTGGCGCCCACGGTGGCGGTCGCCACCCCGTGCTGACCGGCACCCGTCTCGGCGATCAAGCGCCGCATCCCCATGCGTCTTGCTAGCAGCCCTTGGCCCACTGCGTTGTTTATCTTGTGAGCACCGGTGTGGTTGAGATCCTCGCGCTTGAAGAGCACCGTGGCGGCGCTGGCAGGGAAGCGCTGAGCGTGATAGAGGGGACTGGGACGACCCACAAAACTCTGCAATATCGCGTGGTATTCCTGCCAGAACGAGGGATCGCCGAAGGCGCGGTCGACCTCCGCTTCCAAGTTCTGCACGGCCTGGTGCAGGACCTCGGGAACGTACTGTCCGCCGAATGCGCCGAAGTATCCGCGCTGGTCAGGTGGCTGCATCGGCACTCCGTACCGCTTGCATGAATGCCTTCAGCTTCGCGGGATCCTTGCTCGTCCCCGACTCCACCCCGGAGCGAACGTCGACGGCGTAGGGCCGCAAGGAGCGCACGCAATCTCCGACGTTGGCCGGACCAAGACCACCGCTGATGACGGCTGGGCGGAGGGCGGTTAGTGCACGCACCCGGGACCAGTCGAAAGCTCGTCCGGAGCCGCCGCGCTGAGCCGAGGCGGTCTCAAACACCGGCAGTGCCTCCGGGAACCGCTCCAACTCCGCGCGCAGGGCGTCGCCTGGGCCAGGCTCGTGAGGGTAAACCGGAATCACCTTGAGATAGGGGATGCGAAGATACCGGCAGAGGCTGGGCGGCTCGGAGCCCGAGAACTGAGGGATCATCCTGGGAAGCAGGCTGAAAGCGTGCTCCAGTTCAGCCTCGGAGGGGTCAACGAACACTCCCACCACCGTGACCTGGGGGGGAGCCGCCGCCGCTGCTGCGGCGGCTTGTGCGGGAGTGACCTGGCGGGGACTGGGGGCGAGGATCAGGCCCACCGCATCGGCCCCAGCCTCCACCGCCTGGGCTACCTCAGCGGCGGACTGGCAGCCGCATATCTTGACCCGGGTCCGCCGTTCAGAGGGGTTAGCCCCGAGCTGAGGCAGACGCTGCGGGTCTGCAGGTGGGTGCCCCAACTCGGCTCGGGCGTGCAACTCTCGGGCGTCCGCCTGCTCCATGTCTATGCGCGCACCGCCCCGCTGGCCTTGACCGCGCTCACAAAGGCCGCCTTGTCGTGCGCGCGCATCAAGGCCTCGCCGACCAGGAAGGCGGAGATCCCGCTGCGCTGGGCGCTTCGGATCTCGGCCGGACTCTCATAACCGCTCTCACTGACGACCAAGATCCCAGGGGGAACCAGTCCGATTAGGCGCCGGGTGACCTCGGTGTCGGTGGCGAGTGTGCGCAGATCCCGATTGTTTATCCCCAGCAGCGTGGCCCCCAACTTGAGCGCGCGCTCAAGTTCTGTCTCGCTGTGGACCTCCACTAGGACCTCGATATCCCACGCCCAACTCGCCTCAAACAACGCCAGCAATTGCGGGTCAGTAAGGCCAGCGACGATAGCCAGGATGGCGTCCGCACCGTAGGCCGCAGACTGCACAACCTCGTAGGGGGTGGTGAGGAAATCCTTGCGCAGGAGGGGAACGCTGGTCTGTTGGCGCACGATTTCCAAGTAACTGAGTCGCCCTTGAAAGTGCTCTTCCTCGGTGAGCACGCTGATCGCGTCTGCCCCGGCCAGCTGGTAGCTGGCCGCGATCTGGGCGACGTCGAAGTCGTCCGTGATCACTCCCGCGGACGGCGACGCGTGCTTGATCTCCGCGATCAGACCGGGCGGGCGAGCATGCTTCAGCGCCTCGGCGAGAGAGCGGCGAGTGTGTCTGCCGGACGCCGCACGTTCTTCCAGGACGGTTAGGGGGTCGCTCGAAATCTCCTCCTCGAGGCGGGCTAGTCGAGCCCGATAGATCTGAGCCAGAACGTCAGACATCGGCGGTGCCTAAACGGCTCGGGCCCCTTCGGAGGGCATCCAGGGCCTCAAGCGCTGCCCCGGAGCGGATGCTGGTGCGGGCCAGAGCCATGCCCTCGTCAACATCCGCCGCCGCTCCCGCGAGCAAAAGGGCCAAGGCGGCGTTGAGCGCCACCACGTCGGCCCCGGGTGAGGGCTCGCCCCTGAGGATGGCGAGGATCAGCTCGGCGTTGGTCCCCGCGTCTCCACCTCGGAGGTCATCGAGCGACGCTCGAACTCCGTGTTTCTCGGGGTCGAGCACCCAGCGACTGCCGCCCTCCGGACCAAACTGGACAACCCAGGTGGGGCCTTCGCCCGAGACCTCATCCATTCCGCTGGCGGAGTGGACCACGGCACCAGTCTCTACGCCGAGCCCCTGCATCGCCTCGGCCACCAGCTCCAGTTGCGCTTCGCCGAAGACTCCGACCAGTCGTCGCTGGGCCCCGGCGGGGTTGCAAAGGGGACCGAGTAAATTGAAGATCGTTCTCACCCCGAGCTCGCGGCGCAGGGCCGCAACGGCCTTCATCGCCGGGTGATAGAGCGGTGCAAATAGGAAGGCGATTCGGTCGCTGGTGAGCAGCTCCGCCGTCTCCACGGGGTCGCGGTCGAGGGGGACTCCGAGCGCCTCGAGGACGTCGGCGCTGCCACAGGCGCTGGAGGCGGCGCGGTTGCCATGCTTGGCGACCGCAATCCCGGCACCTGCCACCACCAGTGCCGCCGCGGTCGAGATGTTGATGCTGCGGCTCCCATCACCGCCGGTACCAACGATGTCGAGGACCAGGGGAAGCTGATGGTCCACCCGCAGCGCCCGCTGGCGCATCGCAGTGGCAGCGCCGACCACCTCCTCGGTGGTCTCTCCGCGGGTGGCCAAGGCGATCAGCAAGGCTGCCGCCTGGCCGGTGCTGAGCTGCTGGTCGAAGATCGCTCCCAGTGCAGACGCGCTTTCCACGGCGGTCATGGTTCCGCCCTGGATCAGTCGACGAAGAAGCGCGGGAAAATCCTCCATCAGACAGATGCACTTCCGGCCGGAGCGGTCAGCGCCGATCGCATTACAGTCTTCTCCTTGGCATCAAAAAAGCCCCGGGCATTGCCCAGGGCTCGGTGGTCGCTTGCGGTCGCTGTGACTACGCGCGCGACGGTGCCGAACCCTGATCGGGCCAACCCCACCGCCAACCAACGACGAATGCCCTAGCCACTAGGGAGACGATTCTGGACCATGCTCTGGCCGGGAGTCAAACCTTCGCCTTGCCTACGGCTCAGCGGGATTCACCATTAGGCTGGGGCGAGGTCGCGGCGGGTGACCGGTTAGCGCTGGTACAGGGCGACGATGTGCACCCGCGCTCGCCGCAGTCCAGGCAGTTCCAGCAAGGTCTCGATCCCGCAGGCCACGGTGAAGAGAGTGGGATTGAAACTGATGTACGAGGGATCACCGTTGCGAAGGAAGCGCACCTTCTTGAGGTTGACTGCGCTCATCACCCGCTCGATCTTGGTCTCGGTGTTCAGGCGGTACCGCACTGGATAAGTGTCGCGCTCCTGCCGTCCATAGAGCCGTCGAGTGAAGAATTCGTGGTAGCGGTTAGGAACCGCGCGCACCAACCAGGTGTTGTAGTTCCAGGCGTTGGGAGTGAGGAATAAGAGCCGCCCGCCCGGTCGCAGGACCCGGCGGATCTCCTGGGCGGCTTGGTAGGGATGCTCCAAGTGTTCTGCCACCCAGGCCATGCAGACGAGGTCGAAAAACTGGTCGGGTAGGGGAATGTGCTCTACCGTCCCCACCACTGCTTGCCTGATAACGGGGTTGCGCGCCAGGGCTTGGGCGTCGGGATCGAGCCCGTAGATGTGGGGGCTGGGCGAGACGGCGGACGCTAAGAAGTCGGCGTGACCACAGCCGACGTCCAGAACCCTGCTCTCAGGGCCGACATGACGCGCGACCAGCTCCCGGTAGATGCTGGTGCTGTCCCGCCACCGCGGTCGCCGGCGCTGATATTTGCGGCGGTAGTGCTCCTGTCGGGCCATGCCGGGCGGCAGCTCGCTTGGCCCGACAGGCGCAGCCACACGCATTTCTGCATCCGCCGCCGCCCTGGTCGAGCTCGGACTGTGCAAAGATCCGCCCCCAAGGCGGCGATTATAGGTCCGCCTCCGTGACTTTCGGGCCACGCCGGCGCACGGCTGTGGGGCGCCAGCCACGGCCGAGGCCGCCACCAACGCAAGACTCCCCGGCGGCGTCCGGGCCGGTTGGAGTGGCCCAGATGGCACTCCAGCCCTGCTCCTTCCGTGGCCACCGGGGCGGCTATGGTGTCGGGGTGAGTGCAGCGGCTGAGGCGAACAACCGCCGGCTGTTGCGGGCCCGCGACCAGATGGACCGGACCTATCCCAACGAACTGTCCATACCAGCCCTGGCCAGGACCGCGGCGATGTCGGAAGCGCACTTCATCCGCTCGTTCCGGCGTTGCTTCGGCGAGAGCCCGCACCGATACCTGCAGCGACGGCGAGTGGAGCGATCCATGTTCCTGTTGCGGCGGAGCGAGTTGAGTGTGACTGAGGTTTGCCTGGAGGCGGGCTTCTCCAGCCTGGGCAGCTTCTGCCGGACCTTTCGCGAAGTGGTGGGAAAGACTCCCGGTGCCTATCGCAGAGAGAGTGCCGGAATTGCCCTCGGATCGGTCCCCACCTGCTTTGCAATGGCCTGGGGAAGACCGAGCAGTTTTGGAGAAGAACGGAGACGCCAGGCCGTCCTATCGTCCCAGCTGCGTCCGGCCACGCCGGCAGTAAGGCTCACAGGAGGCGAATCGACATGCTGACCTCGCTCCGAATCTCGCAGATCTACGTGCTCGACCAGCAGCAGGCCCTCGACTTCTATGTCGGCAAGCTGGGCCTCGAGGTCAACACCGACAGCGACTTGGGATTTATGCGCTTTCTCACCGTCAACGTGCCCGGGGACTCCGAGCGCCAAATCCTCTTGGAGCGGCCCGGGCCGCCCATGATGGACGACGCCACCGCCGAGCAGGTGCGCGATCTGCTCAGCAAGGGCCGGACCGGAGGCCACCTCTTCTTCGTCACCCCCGACGCGCAGGAGAGCTACCGGGAGCTGTCGGCCAAGGGGGTGGAAATCACCCAGGAGCCCACCGAGCAGCCTTACGGTATCGACTTCGGCCTGCGCGATCCCTTTGGAAACCACATCCGGGTGGCGCAGCTCCGCTCGTAGGACTGACTCCGGTCGGAGTCCCACCCCTTTATCAAACCGGTCCACTGAGCGAACTTGACTAACAGCCGAAACTTCCGGCAGAATCCGCGGCCTATGGTCAAGGCGCGCGTGTCCTATTGGTGGTGGAGCTGGCCCGCCGGGGGTGAAGTGTCCGCACGCGACTGACCGTCTGAGCGAAGCGCGAGCACCAAGCCCCGGAACCCTCCGGGGCTTTTTCTTTTGTCGACTTGGGAGACATGATGCTGGCATCCCTGGCGATCCGGCCCGATCGAGAGACGGTGGAGAAGAACGCTGGGAACTTTCCCCTGGTACCCGTCTGGGCCGAGGTTCCGATTGAAGACCTGCTCCCAGTCGATGTCTTCGAGGCACTGGCGGGGGAGGGGCCGGGAGTGCTCCTCGAGGAGCTCGAGCTGTCGGGGCGCTCGACCGGGTACACCATCGCGGCCGGGGATCCGGCGGCGCTGGTGGTGGTGGACGGAGCCGGGGTTCGGGTGGATTCGGTGCGCCGCGAATTGCCCATAAAAGAAGGGGTTTTTGGGCCTTCCGGTACTGAGCTACGATCCTCCCTCAATCACCTCGCCGCTCAGCTCCGGGCACCCCAGCTAAGCCACCTGCCGACCATGACCGGAGGCCTGGCGGGGCTGCTCTCCTACGAGGCGGCAGGCCTCACCGACGAGTTCGCTCACCCGATCGGCCGCGGTCGGATGCCCTGCGACCCCATCACCCTCATGGTGCTGGACCGGGTCGCCGTCTTCGACCACCGCGCCGGTCGTCTGTTCCTGGTAGCCCATATCCCAGCAGGCGGCGATTACGAGCGCGGAGTGACGGCGGTGGAGGAGATGGCTAGCCGGATCCGTGGGGGCGCCGTACCCCGGCCCGAGCCCCGAGCCACAGTCCGGCAGACCCTGGCGGTGGCACCCAACTTGTCGACCGAGATGTTCCGGGCCGCAGTCCGCCGGGTCAAGGAGGACATCGCCGCCGGTGAGATCTACCAAGCCGCGCTCTCACGCCGCCTCTCCGCTCCCGCCCGCGAGAGCGGCCTCGATATTTACCAGCGCCTCCGACACCTCAACCCCTCGCCGGCGATGTTCTACCTCCGGGTCCCCGGACTGGAACTGGCGGGGTCCTCACCGGAGCCGCTGGTCAAGGTCCAAGGCCGTCGCGTCAGCACCCACCCCATCGCCGGGACTCGCCGGCGCGGCATCGACGAGGTCGAGGATCAGCAGTTGGAGCGCGAGCTGATCGCCGACCCCAAGGAACGTGCCGAGCACGCCATGCTGGTGGACCTGGCCCGCAACGACCTGGGGCGGGTCTGCACCCCCGGCAGCGTCGCCCCCACCCAGCTGCTCCAGGTGCAGCGCTTCCCCCGGGTGATGCACCTGGTGAGCAGCGTGGCTGGGGAGTTGGCCCAAGGTCACACCCCGCTGGACGCCCTGCTCGCTGTCTTCCCTGCGGGGACGGTCACCGGCGCGCCCAAGCGCCGGGCGATGGAGATCATCGCCCGGGAGGAGCCGACCGCCAGGGGTCCCTATGCCGGCGCCTGCGGTTACATCACCTTCTACGGCGACCTGGAGTTCTGCATCACCATCCGGACCGCGGTCGTGACCGGAGGTCAGGTGCACGTCCAGGCTGGAGCAGGAATCGTCAGCGATTCGGACCCGGCCACCGAGCTGGCTGAGACCGAGGCCAAGGCCTCAGCCATCCTGGCCGCGATCGGGGGGATGCCATGATCGTGGTCGTCGATCATCAGGACTCGTTCGTCTACAACCTGGTGCAGGTGGTGGCGTCCAGTGGCCGTGATGTCGAGGTGGTGGGCTCTCAGAGCACATCGGCGTCTGAGCTGGCTTCCCGCCGCCCGGACGCTGTGATTCTTTCCCCGGGCCCGGGCCGCCCGGAGCATGCCGGCTGCTTCGTCGCCCTGGTTCGCGCCCTTCCCGACGACATCCCCCTGCTCGGGGTCTGCCTGGGGCACCAGGCGCTGGCGACGGCCTTTGGGGCCAAGGTAGTCCGAGCCCCGGTGCCGGTTCATGGCAAGACCACCCCGATCTACCACGATGGCAAGGGGATCTTCGCGGGCCTGGCCTCGCCGCTGGAGGCCGGGCGCTACCACTCCCTGGTGGTGGAGCGGTCCTCGCTTCCGGAGGATTTGGCGGTGACCGCCGAGACGGAGGATGGGTTGGTGATGGGCATGGAACATCGCCAGCTCCCCCGCTTCGGAGTCCAATTCCACCCCGAGTCCATCCTCACCCCGGAGGGGCCGGCGATCATCTCCCGCTTCCTTGCCCTGGTGGGGGACGGGTCCTGATGCCAGGAGTCACCCAGCACTCGGCCGGGGGCAAGCTTCAATGATCGTGATGTCGGCGCATGCCAGTCCGGAGCAGCTGCAGGCGGTGCTGACCAGGATCCAGACCCTCGGGCTTTCCGCCGAGGTCAACCTCGGCACTGGAAGGACCGTCCTCGGCGTCAGCGGCCAGGGCACCGAGTCCGAGCTCGAGGGTCTTGGCCTGCTGGAGGGGGTGGAGCGAGTTGTGCGCGTGCTCAGCGACTACCCCCTGGCCAGCCGTGAGTTCCACCCCGAAGACCGGATCGTCGCCCTGCCCGGCGGCATCCAGATCGGCGGCCCCGGGGTCCTGGTCATGGCCGGACCCTGCGCGGTTGAGAGCCGCAGCCAGCTGCAGGCTGCCGCGGAGGCAGTGGCCAGCCAGGGGGTGAGGGTGCTGCGCGGCGGTGCCTTCAAGCCGAGGACCTCCCCCTACGCCTTTCAGGGATTGGGTGTCGATGGTCTGCGCATGCTCCGGGAGGTCGCGGACGACCTGGGTATGGCCGTGGTCACCGAGGTCATGGCTCCGGAGGATGTGGCGGTGGTGGCGCGCCACGCCGACCTGCTCCAGATCGGCGCCCGCAACATGCAGAACTACCGACTCCTGGAGGCCTGCGCCCGGGTGGACAAACCGGTCCTGCTCAAGCGCGGGATGTCATCGACTCTGGAGGAATGGCTCCACGCCGCCGAGTACATCCTGGCCGGGGGCAACCTTCAGGTCGCTCTCTGCGAGCGTGGCATCCGCACCTTCGAGCCCATGGTCAGGTTCACCCTCGACATCACCTCGGTCCCGGTCTTGAAGCGGGTCAGCTCGCTGCCGGTCGTGGTTGACCCCAGCCACGCCGCCGGACGCTACGAGTACGTCAGAGCGATCGGTTTGGCTGCGGTGGCCGCCGGGGCGGATGGGCTCTTGGTCGAGGTCCATCCCAACCCCAAGGACGCCCTGTCCGACGGCCCCCAGTCACTCAGTCCCAAGGCCTTCGCCGAAATGATGACCGCCGCGCGCAAGGTGGCCGAGGCGGTGGGCCGAGTGATCGCATGAACACCCGGGGAGGATCGACAATCGCCGGTCGCCATCAGCGCCGGCTCTCGGGCCGCTGCCACGTGCCCAGCGACAAATCGATCTCACATCGGGCTGCGATCCTGGCGGCCTGCAGCCCCGGGACCTCGGAGATCACGAACTTCTCTCCAGCCGGTGACTGCCGCGCCAGCCTGGCCCTGGTGGGGTCCCTAGGCTGCCAAGTGAGCCAGACCGGGAGCAGGGTCACGATCACCGGTCTGTCGGCCTCAGCAGTTCCCCGGCCCCCCGTTGGTGCTATTGACTGTGGGCGCTCCGGCACCACCATGCGGCTGGGTGCGGGCTTGGCGGCCGGGTTCCCACTGACCCTGCGGCTTACCGGCCATCCGCAGTTGCTTCGCCGCCCCATGGAGCGGGTGGCCGTACCGTTGCGCCAGATGGGGGCGGAGGTCACAACTGCCCCGGGAGGTCGGCCGCCAATCGACATCCGGGGGGGCGGCTTGACGGGAATCGAGTACGTCCCCTCACCATCCAGCGCTCAGGTCAAGTCGGCTGTGCTCATCGCCGGTCTGCGCGCCAGCTCGCCCACCACGGTGGTGGAGCCAGTCCCCACCCGGGATCACACCGAACGGATGCTGGCGGCCATGGGCGCCAGCATCGAGGAGGCAGACACCGAGCGGGGGAGATCGATTCGACTGGAACCGGGGCGGCTCGGTCCGCTTCGTCTCTCGATCCCTGGGGACGCCTCATCGGCGTCGGTCCTCGCGGCTGCCGTGGCCCTGGTACCCGGCTCGGAGGTGGTCCTGGAGCAGGTCTCGGGCAATCCCACTCGAACCCGGTTCTTCAAGGTGCTGGCGCAGATGGGGACCAGCGTCGAGTTCTTGCCGGCAAGTGACTCTTTGGGACCGGAGCCGGTCACGGACATCCGGGTCCGACAGCGACCCCTGGCCGCGGTGCCGATCGCAGCTGGTGACGTGCCTTTGCTTATAGACGAGCTGCCGCTGATTGGGCTACTGGCAACCGCAGCCGAGGGTGTGACAGAAGTTCGGGGCGCGGCCGAACTGCGTACCAAGGAATCCGACCGAATCGCTGGGCTGGTGGCTGGCCTGCGTGCCCTGGGCGCCGATGCGGAGGAGTTGGAGGATGGGTTTATGGTTCGAGGCCCGACCCAGCTGCGAGGCGGCCTCTGCGACGCGCTCAGGGACCACCGCCTCGCCATGACCTTCACTCTGGCTGGGCTGGTGAGCTCGGGGGACGTCGAGGTGACGGGAAGCGAATTCGTCGCCGACTCGTTCCCGGGATTCTTCACCAGTCTCCGAGAGCTCTCCGCATGACCGAGGTGGCTCTGGTCGGGGACCCGGTGGCCCACAGTGTGTCCCCGGCGATCCAGGCGGCGGCGTTCGCGGCCGTCGGTCTCGACTGGAAGTACCTGCTGGTGCGGGTCGCCGATGGTGAGCTCGAAGATGCCTGGCCCGGTTTGGCCCGACGCTTCCGTGGCATCAACATCACTACCCCTCACAAGCAGACCGCCGCCAGACTCGCCGACGCTCTAAGCCCGACCGCGAGCACCTGCGCCTCGGTCAACACGCTTACCTTCGGTCCATCGGGTTCCTTCGGGGACTCGACCGACGGAGCGGGGTTCATCCGCGCGCTGCGCCGAGTTGCCTCCCGTCTGCCCGCCTCAGCTGTGGTACTCGGCACCGGAGGCGCCGCCCGGGCGGTGGTGGCGGCACTATCCGCTGAGGGCGTCGCGGTCAGAGTCGTGGGACGCAACCGGGTGGCCGGGCGCAATCTCGCCCAGGACCTCGCGGAGGCTGGCCCGGGGGTGGTCGACTTCCTCGGGGACGGCGAGGCGGTTATGAGGAGGGCTCTGGTGGGCGCGGACCTGCTTGTGAACGCCACCACCGTGGGTAGCCCGAGTGACGCTGGGCGCTCACCGCTCCCGGACGGGGTCCCGCTCAACCGGGATCTGGTGGTCTTCGACATGGTGTACCTGCCCCGTCGCACGCCCCTGTTGCAGCGGGCCCAGGCCTCGGGATGCCTGGTGGTGGAGGGGCTGGAGATGCTGGTCCAGCAGGGAGGGCTGTCATTCGAGGCCTGGACCGGAGTCGGGGCTCCGCTTGAGGTGATGCGTGAGGCGGCCGATGTGGCCGTGGCAGGGCGGTCGTGAGCCTGCGCCTCCTCACGGCCGGCGAATCGCACGGACCGGAGCTGGTTTTGATCGTGGAAGGAGTTCCCGCCGGGGTCCCCGTCGATGTCGAGGAGATCGATCGCCAGCTCGAGCGTCGTCGCGGAGGCCACGGCCGCGGCGCCCGTTCAACCAAGATTGAGCACGACCACGCCGAGATCGTCAGCGGCGTGGTCGCCTCCCGCACCACCGGCTCGCCGGTCGCGATCAGGATCGTCAATCTAGATTTCGCCAACCAACCCCGTGATCCGGTCCCACTCACCACTCCCCGGCCCGGGCACGCCGACCTGGCCGGCGCCACCAAGCACGGTCACTCCGACTTCCGGATCGTGCGCGAGCGGGCCAGTGCCCGCGAGACCGCGGCTCGAGTGGCCGCCTCAGCGGTCGTCTTGCCCCTGCTTCGGGAGTTCGGGATCTCGTTGGGCTGCTTCGTCACCGCCATCGGCGAGGTGGTGCTGCCGGTCGATCTCGGAACCCTGACCGCCAAGTCTCTTCTCGACCTGGCGGCCGAGGCTGACACCGACCCGGTTCGCTGTCCCGATCCCGCCACCTCAGAGCAGATGGTGGCTGCCATCGACCTGGCCAAAGAGGATCGCCAGACGCTGGGCGGGAACTTCGTGGCGTTCGCCACCGGAGTGCCCGTGGGCCTGGGCTCGTACACCCAGTGGGATCTACGTCTTGACGGTCGCCTGGCTCAGGCGATCTGTTCCATACCCGCTGTCAAGGGCGTCGAAATTGGGCCCGCGTTCCACGTCTCGACCCTTTCCGGGAGTCAGGCCCAGGACCCGATACGGGGGTCGGGGGGCAAGCTCAGCCGGAGCTCCAACTACGCCGGGGGCGTGGAGGGCGGCATGAGCAACGGCGAGCCAATCGTGCTGCAGGCGGCTATGAAGCCACTGTCCTCGACCAGGGCCCCGGTCGCTTCGGTAGATCTGGCCACCGGCACCTCCGCCGACCCGGCCTACGTCCGTTCCGATGTCTGCGCCGTACCGGCGGCTGCGGTGGTGGGGGAGGCGATGCTGGGCTGGGTTCTGGCCGCGACGCTGCTGGAACGCTTCGGAGGGGACCGGCTCGATGCCAGCTTGGCGGCGGCTCGCCAGGTGGACTCGCAGCCGATGCCGGGCCTCAGCCAATGAGGGTTGTGGCGATGCCGGCGCCGGAACTGGGGGGCGGCCAGGTCAACTTGGTGCTGGTGGGGTTCAGCGCGACCGGGAAGACCACCGCCGGGTCGATGGCCGCCCAGCTGCTCGGGATGCCCTTCGTAGACCTGGACCAGACCGCTGAGCGGCGGATGGGCAAATCCATCGCTGAGGTCTTCTCATCGCCGGGGGAGACGAGGTTCCGCGAGCTGGAGGCCGAGCTTCTGGCAGAGGCCGCGCGGCTGTCGGGCACAGTCATCGCCACCGGCGGGGGAGCGGTGCTGCATCCGGGCTTGGCAAGTCTCGCCGCGGGGGCGGTGACCTTGGTGCTGAGCGCACCGGCCGCGGAGGTCGCGGCTCGGCTTGAGGGCGACAGTTCGCGACCGCTCGTTTCCGGGCATCCCGAACTGAGGATCCAGGACCTGATGGCGGCACGGGCACCGGCGTATGCCGTCTATGGAGCCGCGCTCGACACCACAGCGCGAAGTGTTCCCGAGGTGGCCGAGCTGATCGCAGAGCGGTATCGGGCAAACTCTGCCGGGAGCTCGGCTCCTGTGACCGTGCAGGGGCCCGCGGGCCCGTACCCGGTCGTGGTGGCGTCTGACGCACTCGACGGTCTCGACGAGGTGTTGGCAAAAACGCTGACCCACGCTGGGAGAGTGGTAATTGCGTCCGACGAGGCGGTGCGTGAGAGTGCCGGCGCCCGGGTTGAGGAAGTTCTGCAAGGATCGGGGAGGGAGGTGGTCAGCCTGACGGTCGGGCGTGGCGAGGCCTCCAAGGTGATCGCCACTGTGACCGATCTCTGGGATCGATTCCAGGCGCTGAGCCTTGACCGGGGCGACCTGGTCATAGCCGTTGGGGGTGGGGCTACGCTCGACTCGGTAGGCTTCGCCGCTGCCACCTGGGCCCGCGGTGTGCCCTGGATCACGGTGCCGACCACCATCCTGGCGATGGTGGACGCCGCGATCGGGGGCAAGGTTGCGATCGACCGCGGAGGGGCCAAGAACGCAGTGGGAGCCTTTCACCATCCCCGAGCGGTTGTGTGCTCCCTCGAACTGCTGGATACCCTCCCGGCCGCGGCGGCTCGCGACGGGCTGGCAGAGGTGGTCAAGGTCGCCTGCCTTGCCTCGCCACTGCTGCTCGACGCTCTGGAGCACAGCCAGACTCTGGGGGATGGCCAGCCAGCGCACCTCAGCTGGATGATCGAGCAAGCGGTGCGAGTCAAGGCGGCCTACGTCGCAGCGGACCCGGAGGATCGGGGCCTGCGGCAGTCGCTCAACCTGGGGCACACCTACGCCCATGGGCTGGAGGCTGCCAGCGACTACCGGATCTCCCACGGGCGCGCCGTGGCGGTCGGGCTCCTCGCCGCCTCGAATCTTGGGGTCAGCCTGGGCCTCACTCCGGCAGAGCTGCCCGCTCGCTTGCAAACGGCGCTGGCTCGGATGCGACTCTTGGAGCCGCCGCCACCGATTCAGAGTGACCGGCTGCTAGGGGCGATCGGATTGGACAAGAAGAGCCGGGGAGGAACACCCGCATTCGTGGTGCCGACTGCAGACGGGGCCGCGCTCCTCAGCGGCATCGATCTTGAGGTGGCGCTGGGGCCGCTCTGGGAGGTGCTCGAGGAGCAGCCAGGGCCGACCGTCGGCGCAGCTGACTCCCCGATCCCGTATCCGGTCCCTCCCGAGAGCGTGATCCGATGAGGATCCTGGTGCTGCATGGTCCCAACTTGAATCTGCTCGGCTCACGGGAGCCCGAGATCTACGGGGCGGCGACTCTGGCTGAGATCGACGCGGCTCTCAGCACGCGCGGAGAGGCATTGGGTGTCGAGCTGGCGACAGTGCAGTCAAACTCCGAGGGCGCCTTGGTGGACGCGATCCAGGGGGCACAGGGCTCCGCCGACGGCATCGTCATAAATCCCGCGGCCTACTCCCACACCAGCGTGGCGATCCGGGATGCGCTGATCGCGGTGGCCCTACCCGCCGTGGAAGTCCACCTTTCCAACCCGGCGGCCAGGGAGGAGTTCCGACACGTCGACCTCGTGGCCGGAGCCTGCTTGGGGACGGTGACCGGATTCGGGCCTGATGGCTATCTCATTGCCCTAGAGCAATTGGTAGCCCGACTGCGTGCCCGCTGAAGGTTTGGGACAGAGGGTACCGAACTGCCCTAGCAGGCTAGCTCCGCCCCGTCGTCAATTTGACACTAGCTCCGTCGCCTGGCCGACCCCTTGTGAGGATTCGGCGCCACCATACTTTGCCCCAGCATCCGCTCGCGAAGGCGGAATAGGTCCAGACAGGAGCAGAAAACATGACCCCGAATGATCCCGACTTGACCCGCAACAGTGACGCCGACGAGGCCGATGACGCCGAGGGCCACAAGGTCGTCGAGCCCAGGGCCTTCGCAGAGACCGACGAAGCCGACGATTCGGAAGGGCACCGATTTGGAGGCCCGCGCGTATCCCAAGACGACGAAGCCGACGATTCTGAAGGGCACCGCTTCGGGAGCCCCCGCATCTCCCCAGACTCCGACGAAGCCGACGACTCACCGGGCCAACTGACCCGCAGCGGCCACTAGCCCAATCCGCCCGACTCACTCCTGACGCCGAGAGGGCGGGGTCGCAGACCGAGCAGCGGAGCTTGGTCCGTGGCCCCGCTCTTCTGTTGCGGCCATGCGGCTACGTTCGGTGGCGCGACGGGGTCAACTCTGGGCCGTCTGCTCCTCGGCCGCGAGACCGCGCAGGATGGTCTTGACATCGAAGGGCGTGCACTCCGGGTGCCTTTCCAGGATCAGGGCCACCAGCCCGCTCACGTGGGCCGCGGCGAAGCTGTTGCCACTGGCGGTGATGACCGTTCCCTTGGCCCAGGCCACCTCGACGTCGAGTCCGCGAGCGCCGAACTCCACCGGGGGGTCGGGGTTGTAGGCGAGAGCGCGGGGGTCAGAGCCGGGGTGGCAAGCCACCGAGATTACGGAGGCGAACTGGGCAGGGAACGTGGGCCCGGGGAGGTTGTTGGCGGCGCAGACCAGCAGCGCCTGCTTGAAGTAGCACTCGTCGGCTACCTGGTGCCAGAAGGGCGCCCGGTCAACCAGGGGGGTGCTGAGGCTGAGATTGATCACGCGTGCGCCGTGCGCCAGCGCCCAGCGTACCCCGGCAATGATGCAAGTGGTCTTGCCCGTCAGCCTCTTGCCGAGTACTCGAACGCTGAGGATGTCGCAGCCGGGAGCCAGCTGCCTCGCGATCCCGGCGCAGGCAGTGCCATGGCCAAAGAGGTCCTGGTGAGGTTGCTCGTCGATCCGCACCGAAGCGGGGAGGCTGGGGTCGTAGGTGATCACCGCGCCGCCCTCGACGGTGCCGACTCGAGGATGGGACGCATCGACGCCGCTGTCCACTACCGCAACGGTTACTCCCGCCCCGGTGGCCTCGCCGACCGCCCATTTCCAAGTTATGGGCAAACCCAGCACCGGGCCGGTCGCCGCGGCTGCTTTGGCGAAGGGCTCCGACCAGGCGGGGATCAGGGGGCCGGAGATCTTCGCTCCCTGGTATAGGCGAGGACGTCCTCCACCACGCTGAGGGCGAGCCTCCGCTCGGGGCTGCCGGGCCGACCAAGGTCGGAGAGCAATCCCGCCACTCGGGCCGCGTCTTGGTCAGCCGGCCCCAGGTTGCGAGCCGCAGCCCTCAGCGCCCGGCCGGCGTCGGCGGCGTCGGTCGCCTGGGCCAGGCCGTTGAGCAGCACCCGGCCCAGGTCGTCGAACGCAGCCATGGTTTCCAGGGCGAGGGCGGCGACATCAGCGACCATGCCCAGCAGCTGCAGATCGTGGACCGCCCCGGGCCGGTTCACGTCGCGGTCGAGCACGGAGAGCACGCCCAGGAGCCGTCGCGGCGTTCTGATCGGCACCGCCAGGATCGCGTCCGGGACATACCCAGTTCGCTCCGCCGCCGCTCGCGCGAAGCGCTGGTCGCGGCCCAGATCCCTCACCTCGATCGGCTGCTCGGACTGCACCACCCAGCCCGCCACTCCCTCGTCGGATGGCAGCCTCAGACCGTGGACTTCGCCCTCTCCCCCGACCGCCGAGGCGGTGTAGGTCAGCTCCGACTCGTCGGGGCTGAGCAAGGCGATCGAGCAGGCCGCGGCTCCCAGCAGACGCCGCGCGTTGGTGGTTATGGCGGTTAGCAGCTCCTCGGCGGCTCGAGGTGCCACGGCCGGCCAGGCGTCCTGCGCAAGACGCCCCAGCAAAGCCGGGCCAACCGGGCGCGGAGTCACCTCCCAGAACTCGCCGAGAAATCGGTCCTAGCTGCGGCCGTCAGCCATCGGGGTGGCGCAGAGGCGCCTGATTCACCGCTCGCCAAAGCTGCTCCGACGCTCAGTTGATCCACCTCCCCACCATCTCCAGCTCCAAGCCTCTGAGTCTAGGAGCTGAAAGACACCCACGCGTGCCCCGGATGGGCCAAACTCAGAGATTGGAGAGGGCCCTCGCCAGAGTTCGCAGGGCGAGACGCCGGCAGGGAGGAAAGACGACGGACTCGCAACGGATCGGACAGATGCTCGCCGCCACCCCCACTCTGTCCATCCTCGACGCCGCCGATCTCGCCGACCTGGCAGCGTCGTGCAGAGTTCGGCGCGTGCGGCGGGGCCAGATCCTCTTCTCCGAGGGTGATCCTGCCGACTCCCTGGTGGTGCTGGCCTCGGGGCGCCTGCGGGTGCTGGTCAGCTCGGCCGAGGGCGGCGAGCTGGTCCTCCAGGTGATCAACCCTGGGGATTCATTGGGAGAGGTGGGTTGCCTGGACGGCGGACCCCGCTCCGCCACCGTGGAGGCGGTCCAGGACAGCCTGTTGGTTCAGCTTCCGGCCTCGGAGTTGCTCACCTTGGTGGACCGCCGGCCCGAGCTCGCTCGCCACCTGCTCTCCCAGCTGGCCTCTGATCTGAGGCGGCTCACCGGGGCTGCGGCGGATCTGGTGTTCCTTGATGTCTCGCGGCGGGTCGCCAAACTCCTGGTGCAGGAGGTTGATCGGGCCGGCACTTGCGACCTCGAGCTGGTCGGGACCCAGGGCGAGATCGGGGCCCGGGTGGGTGGCACGCGTCAGAGCGTGAACTCGGCCCTCCATGCGCTGGAACGGCGGGGCTGGCTTGAAGTCTCGAGCCGACACATCCTCGTTCGCGATGTCGATTCGGTGAGACGCTTCGCCGCTTCCTAGTCCCCGAGCCCTCGGATGCTGTTAGGTGAGCGCCAAGCCTTTAGACCGTCCGTGGGGCTCCGCTACGAAGGTCCTCGAGTTCAGCTCCACGACCGGCGCTGCCGACCGGCAGCCTTACTTGTGTTTTTCCCAGGCTAGGCGCGTACGCTCCAAGAGCCACTCAGCCAGGCCGAGCGTGAACCCTAATCGGCCGTGGATCCGTTCTCTGCACAGGACGGAGCAGTAGAGGACGGTTTACCAGTGACAGCTTGAGCCGATCGTTGCCGATGCCAGTGAAGTGGGCGACGTGAGCACTGGCGCCAGCAAGGGATCCGTCGCTCGACTCGCCCACCGCCTGCGGCGCATCCTTGTCCACCCCGCGGTCCGGGTGGCGGTCACGGTTTTGGCCCTCGCCATCTTCGTGCACTCGGTCAACCTCTCAGCCGCTCTGGCCAAGTTCGGTCACCTGCAGGGGACCTGGGCACTCTTGGCCATGCTTTTGACCGCGATCACGGTCCTGGCAAGCATCCTCGAGTGGGGCTTTCTGCTGCGCGGAGCCTGCGGGCGGGTGAGCTGGCACTACCTGGGGAACTGGTATGTGAAGGGGCTCTTCATCAACCAGGTGGTTCCAGCCGGAATCGGCAGTGACGCCGCTCGGGCCATGCAGGTGGGTCGCAGGGTGGGCCACGGCCCGGTGATTGCCTCGCTGGTGGGCAGTCGGATGGCCGGCATGCTGGGGATGGGTTTCTGGGGTTTGGCGGGGGCGGTGGTCCTCAATAGCGGTTTCCACACCAATGATGTCGTGGGTTTCGCGGTCTTTACCGGACTGATGCTCGTGGCCTGGACACTGGCGCTGATCGCCGAGCCCGTGTTCTCCAGGATTCGAGGCCAGGCGCGGGACAGAAAGAAGTCCTGGCGCACCCACCACCTCACCGAGCGGTTCGCGATTTTTCTGCGCTCACTGGGGCGCTATCGCGGTGCTCCCCGGGCGCTTGCGCTCACGATTCTGGTGGGAAGCATTGGGTGGGGGCTGAATCTACTTGCCCTCCAGGCCTTCAGTCACGCTCTCGGCCACGACGTTTCCTGGGGTGTGTTCGCGCTGGCCCTGCCGATTGCTCTCCTGGTCACCTTCATCCCGATTTCAGTCAACGGACTCGGAGTTCGTGAGGGAGTGCTGGTGTTCCTGCTGGCACTCTTCCATGTACCGCTGGCAACGGCCACGGCGTTGGCCCTGTTCGTCGACTTGCAGTTGATCCCCTTCGCCGCCTTCGGTGGTGTGGTGCACATCGCCGAGGTGATCGTCAGACGAGCGAGCCTCAAACTCTCCCAGGCTGACAAGCTGCAGGGGAGCTTGTACGTCCTCTACCCCGTCCTGCGCTGGCTGGTCGCGCCTGAGGCGGTTTTGGATATGACCGGCGGTTGACGAGTATCCGTACTCAGCCCCGTTAGGTGGCGTCGCGAGGCAGAGTCCGGGCCTGGGCCTGCTGACGCAATACCTCGAGCGCTCGGTCGGCGTGGTGCGTCATCCGAGTCTCGCTTTTGATCACCTCCAGCACGCGCCCGTCGCCGTCGATCACGAAGGTCCAGCGCTTGACTGGGATCGGCCCGAAGCGACGCTTGACGCCGAACTGAGCGGCCACCGCGCCGGCGCGATCGGACAGCAGCGGGTAGCCCAGCGAGTATCGCTCAGAGAACTCCTGCTGCTTGGCGACCCCGTCGGCGCTGATCCCGATGGGCTGTGCCTCTAATGCGGCGAACTCTCCCGCCAGGTCACGGAAGTGACGGCATTCCACTGTGCAGCCTCTGCTCATTGCGGCGGGGTAGAAGAAGAGCACCACCGGCCCCAGGGCGAGGAACTTAGAGAGCCGCTGCGGAGCGCCAGTTTCGTCGAGGAGTTCGAATTCGGCTACCCGATCACCCTTGTCCACACTCACAATCTAACGAATCGGGCGTCGGCTCCGATTCCGCTGGTGGCTCCCCGACACGGTCCGTCCGGTATCCCGCCGTGACTTGAGGCGGTAAGAGAGAGCCCTCCAGCAGGCCTACGGTGGATACGGGATTGTATCTCCGTAAGCGACGTTGAAGCTGCTCCCGCCCTCTGCCATCCCAGACGGAACGGATACAAAATCACTGCCCTGGAACAGGGCAAGCTCTGCCTGCTCCGAGTCCGAGCCGACAACACTGAGGTTGGTGAAAGTGGTTGGCGTGTAGTCCGCCAGTGGAGCCGGTTGGCCCCCTGAGGTCAAAGTCGGGGCTTCGACGATCCACTCGGCGCTGGTCTCGGAGGTGCCGCTGGGAGGGTATGTTTGAGTCGTACTGAAGGTCTCAGTCTGACTCACATCATCCATGTCGATGGTCCAGGTCGTACTCGTCGCTTTCGTGATGGTGACGGTGAAGGTGTCACCCGGAATCATGTTAGGGAAGTTGCTCATGGTGACGTCGACTGCAGACCCGGGAAGGATTTCCCACCAGGCCTCAAGGCCAAAGGTCGTCGAGTCGATGGGCTGCTCGAAGATTCCCGCTTGAATCAGGTTGCCATTAAGGAAGCCATCGATGCCGACCCATTCTGACATCGCGTCAGAAGTGGAGTCGCCCTCGTATAGCGACGGAATCGCGAACGTGCCAGTGACGCTGGTGTCATCGGCGGTGCCGGTTCCGTTGTCCTCCTCGTAGCCAGACCAGTTGTAGCTGGTTTCGTAACCGTTGTCGTTTAGGGTAGCCGTGGAGCTGAAGTACCCAAAGATGTCGGCGATGACATCTACTGAGCCTGCGTCATTGAAAAAACTGACGTTGCCTTGGCTGTCAACAGTAGCAACGGTGAGGTTTGCTACAGTTCGCCCCCCTGTCCAGTTGAGATCCGAGGCGTTGGGCAGGCTGGGACCCGGATAGACGGTGAGGAAACTTGGCGCCGTCGTGTCCGTTGTAGTGACGTTAGTGACCATCGCCGTAACGTTGGACCCGAGGCTTCCGAGGGAGGCGAGTGGCTCGGAATTGACGCCACTGGGTCCGAGGGTCGCGCCTGCGCCGAACTCCCCGCTGCCCGAACGGGTATCCACCAGCCGAGTGGGAGTGATCGCGGTGTAGAGCCCGGCCCCTGCAGGTGCGTTGTCGTTGGTGAAATAGCCATCGACGTCGACGATCACGTCTGCCTTTCCAAAGGCATTGAAGACCGTGATCTGTCCGGTGGTCGTGTTGACCGGAACCACCACGCGATTGGGCACGGTTTGACCGGGTATCCAGTTGAGGTTGGAGGAATTGGGTTGCGTGCCTGCTTCTGGGTAGACGGTCAGGAAGCTGGCTGCGTCAGTGTCGGTGACGGTGACGTTGAGAAGGGCGGCTTCGACATCCCCGACAGCGGTCACTCGTCCCTGGCCGGTGACTTGGATCGACAAACTGGTTCCCGGACCCAAGGTAGCGCCGGCATTCGGGTAACCGCTACCCGGTCTGGTGTCGGTGATCCTGGCTGGCGTGAGCGCAACGTAACCGCCTAAGGTGCTGCCCACAGACTCGGGAGCGAAGTACCCTTCTAGATCAACCACGATGTTGACCGTCCCGAAGGCGTTGTAGAACGAGACTTGTCCGGGGGTGGTCGGGCTGACCGGAACGATGACCAGATTGGGAATAGTCTGGCCCGGACCCCAGTTGAGATTTGACACCAGCGGCAACGCCCCACCCGTGGGGTAGACAGACAGGAAGCTCTCTGTGCTGCCCTCGGTGACCGTCACGTTGATGGAGACGGCTGTTGCGTTAGCGGGTACTGTATCGATCCCAGTGACGGTGACAGGCAAGCTGGAGCCCGGCCCGAGGGTGTCGCCCGCATCTGGGTATCCGCTACCTGGGCGGGTGTCCACCAATCGATAAGGGGCCAGCGCGGTGTAGGCGCCGCCAACGTTATCGCTGGTGTTGGTTATCTTACTGGCACCATTGGACGTGCTCGGCGGAGACTCTCGCGCGGACTGCGCTCCCGGGCTTGCTGACGGCCAAGGGCCGCTGAAGTCCCGAGTTGAGTCCAAAGGCGTGAAGTGCGATTCGGCAGCCGTCCGAGGTCCGATGCTGCCGCTGGTCGCATGCACCTGCTGCGTCCCCAAGAGGCTGTCGGCAGCGACCGTGCCAGCCAGCAAGGTAGACCCCAGGCTCAGGAGTACCGCCCCTGCCACGCCCAGTCCAGCGATCCAAATCCGATGGCGGGGTCGCGGCCTGCGAGATGACGCTTGATGGCTGATCACAAGTGGCTAAAGCTGCGCCTCCAGGGAGCCAATGTCAAGGGCTGGCCAAGAAATCATCCGTGCGCACTAACATTACGAGATGTGGTCTGCGACCGCGTGCGCGACTTTTGCGGACGCCTGTTGGGCCTTTAGCGATTGATGACCGTCAACCTGCGTCCAGTCGACGCCCTGGAGGTGACCGTCATCATGGATCTGTACTTGGACGTCCTCATGGGCGGCCAGGAAGGGGTCCAAAGGATCAAGCTCGCATACGACTGGGCGGATCACGATTCGCTGTTGGCTGAGCATGGCTTCTCGGCGCTGCTTACTACGGAGACCAACGGCGAGCGAAGCTCGGTGCTCTACGACGGAGGGCTGTCTCCGCTCGCACTGCAGCACAACCTGGATGTCCTGCAGATCGATGTGACCAACCTTCGGTCCATCGCCATTTCCCATGGCCACATCGACCACCACGGCGGGTTGGAAGGACTTTTCCGACGCCACGGCAGGATGAAGTTGCCACTGATTATTCATCCGGACGCCTGGAAGGACCGCAAGTTGGTGTTGCCGACTGGTGCCGAGATGCACTTGCCTCCACCCAGTCGCAACGACCTAGAGCGAGAGGGACTGATCGTGGTCGAGGAGCGCGGCCCTTCACTCCTTATCGACGGAAACCTACTCGTATCCGGGCAAGTTGAGCGGGTTACTGACTACGAGAAAGGCATTCCGGTGCAGTTCGCGCGCGCCAATGGCGATTGGGAGCCCGACCCGTGGACCTGGGACGACCAGAACGTGGTCGTGAACGTCCGCGACAGGGGACTGGTCATCGTGTCAGGCTGCTCGCACGCCGGCGTCGTCAATGTTGTTCGCAACGCCCAGCGGTTGACGGGCGAGAATCGGGTCGCCGGCCTGATCGGGGGCTTTCACCTAACCGGTGGACTCTTCGAACCCCTCATCCCCGATACCGTCGCCGACCTGGCCGCCTTGAAAATCCAGCGCCTTGTCCCCGCCCACTGCACCGGTTGGCGAGCAACGCACGAGCTGGCGAGGACCCTTCCCGGTGCCTTTGTGCAACCGTCGGTCGGCACCGTATTCGAATTCCGCGGCCCGTAACAAGAGGCGAGTCGGGACGGCGGGCTTTGGACCTTTGGCCGGGTGGCTCGGGTGCCGTGTAGTTGCGGGTGCAACTATGTAACGGCAAGTCCCATTCTGTCCCCTCCTCCTGAGGACCCCACCCTGACTTGTGCGTCGAACAGGTGTTTGGTATGTTTGTTCGATGAACGAGCTAGCCCGGTCAACGGTCCTGCCGGATCGTCCGGATTCCTCTTGGGCCGCGATCCTGGACGACCCTAAACTGCGGCCCCGGATCGTCCTGGACCGGCTGCTCCCGGCTCGAGAGCCTGAGTACGGGCCGCTCCCTGAGAGGATCCATCCCCAGGTCCGCGATGGGCTGCAGCGCCATGGGATCGGTGCTCTCTACACGCACCAGGTGGAGGCTATCGAGCTGGCGATGGCGGGACGAAGCCTGGCGGTGGTGACTCCCACGGCCTCCGGCAAGTCTCTTTGTTACCTGGTCCCGGTCCTCGACGCCATCGCCAAGGCCCCTGAGTCGACCGCAATCCTGATGTACCCGACCAAGGCGTTGGCCCAAGACCAACTCACCGAGCTGCGCGAGCTCTCCGATGCGGCGGAGTTGGACCTGCGAACCTTCACCTACGACGGGGACACTCCTCCAGGTGTCCGGAGCGCCCTCCGCCAGGCGGGCCAGGTGGTGCTCACCAACCCCGACATGCTCCATGCTGGGGTCCTTCCCCACCATACCCAGTGGGTCCGCCTTTTCAAGGGACTGCGCTACGTGGTTCTCGACGAGCTCCACACCTATCGGGGGGTGTTCGGGAGCCACGTTGCCAATCTGATCCGCCGCCTGGATCGTGTCTGTGCCTTCTACGGTGCCGCGCCAACCTACATCTGCTGCTCGGCGACCATCGCCAACCCCAAGGAGCTAGCCGAGCGGCTCCTGGGCCGAGAGGTCGAGTGCGTCGAGCGCAACGGGGCGCCGGCGCCGACCAGGCGTGTGGTGGTGCTCACTCCGCCGATCATCGAGCCCCGCCTGGGCATCCGCCGCAGCGCCACCCTGGAGGCGAGGTCGCTGGTGCCGAAGTTGGTTCGCAGCGGGTCGCAGACGATCGTGTTCGGGCAGACCAGGCTGCAGGTCGAGCTCCTGCTCAACTACCTCCGCCGCGAGCTGGAGCGACCGAGCAGCGTCGTCCGGCAAGGTACCCACCCGGAGGTTCGGGCCTACCGGGGCGGTTACCTGCCCCTGGAGCGCCGCGCCATCGAGTCGGGCCTGCGCTCAGGCGGTATCCGCTGCGTGGTGGCGACCAGCGCTCTGGAGTTGGGCATCGACATCGGTCGCCTCGATGCCGCTGTCTTGGTCGGGTATCCGGGCACCATCACCAGCACCTGGCAGCGCCTGGGCCGGGCGGGACGCCGCAACGAGCCGGCATTGCAGCTTCTGATCACCGGCGGCGGGCCACTCGATCAGTTCGTGGCCAAGCACCCAGAGTTTCTTCTCGAGCGCTCCCCCGAGCACGCATTTGTGGACCCGGAGAACCTCCTGATTCTGGCAGCCCATCTACAGGCCGCGATCTTCGAGTTGCCACTGAGGGCTGGCGAGCGATTCGGTGCCTCCGACGTGAGCGAGCTGCTGGAGGTGCTCCAGGAGGATGGGCTGATCCACCAAGCCGGTGGCAGCTGGCACTGGGCTGCAGACGCCTTTCCTGCGGACGCCATCAATCTGCGAAGCGCGGCTGCCAGCAATGTGGTGATTCTCGACACCGCGATCGACTCGCAGGACCCATCCCAGGGTCCTCAAGGGCCGTTTTCCGGGAGCGCGGGAGGACATTCTGGGTCGGGGTCAAGAGTGGTCGGCGAGCTCGACGAGTGGTCGGCGCCGCTTTTGGTGCACGACGACGCCATTTACATGCACCAAGGACGGCAGTACCACGTGGAGCGGCTGGACTGGGAGGAGCGGCGCGCCTATGTTCACCCGGTCTCGGTCGACTACTACACCGACGCCGACCTGCGGGTGGGTCTGCAGGTGCTGGAGTGCATGGCGGGTCCAGTTGCCGATCAGGGACGGTCCACCTCGCGTGCCCACGGCGAGGTGCGGGTGAGCGTGCTAGCCGCGATGTACCGAAAGATTCGGTTGCTAACCAACGAGACCGTGGGCGCGGGACCGATCCGGATCCCCGAGCGCGACCTTCAGACCACCGCCTACTGGTGCTCCTTCGCCTCCAATCTGACCCCTCTGGCGGGGACCTTGGAGGTCGGTCTGGAGGCAGTCGGTCATGTGCTCGGACAGGTCGCCTGCTTCCTGGCCATGTGCGACCACCGCGATCTGGGCGTGGTCTCACAGGTCAAGGCTTCCCTGCGCTCGATCACCTCCCAGCCCGCGCCGCCGGTGGCGGCAGAGTACATGCCCGGGGACCGGCCGACGGTGCAGACGGCCAGCGTCCCCGGTGCCGCCGTGAGGCTCGCTGACGGGCCCTCCGTCTTCATCTACGACGTCCATCCCGGTGGGGTGGGTCTCAGCGCCCGGCTCTTCGATCTGCATCAAAAGTTGCTTCTCGCAGCCGCCAGTCTTCTGCGCGACTGTGACTGCGAGACTGGGTGTCCGGCATGCGTGGGCCCAGTCGCCGGAGTTGAGCCCCATGCCAAGGCCATGGCGCTGGCGCTGCTAGGGGCGTGCGGGTGGTGACCAGCCAACTGCGGCTCAAGATCGAGGCTCTCCAGGGCGGCCGGGCGTGGCAGCGGGCCGCAGACGGTGTTGGCGAACTGTCGTTAGGCCCACCGATAACGTCGAAGACTGCTCACCGCCGGGATCCGCGTGGGCTCGAGGGCCTCGGCTTCAGTTGGGATCCGTCCCGATCGATTTGGATGCGTACGGAAAGCTTCACGCTTTCTGATCTAGACGTCGACGGCGAAGTGCTGACTTCGGCCGGACTCGAGAACCTTTCACCGGCTGCGACCGACAGGTTGGACGGTCCGGTCGTCTGCTTTGACCTGGAGACGACCGGGCTGCAGCGAGGCTCCGGCACAGTGCCATTTCTCTACGGCTGGGCGGTGGCCTCAGGCACCGAGATCCGGGTTGAGCAATGGTTCCTAGAGGATATGGACCGCGAAGCTCCCCTGGTCGAGGCCGCGTTTCAGATGCTGAAGGACGCCGGACTCCTGGTCACCTACAACGGAGGCAGCTTCGACGTGCCCCTGCTGCGTACCCGCGCGGTCATGACCGGCCTGGAGCGCCCCTGGCCAGCGACGGGACATCTTGACCTCCTGCCCCTAGTGCGGCGGCTCTTTCGCCACCGTCTGACCAGGTGCAGCCTGCGCCGGGCGGAGGAGGAGCTGCTGGGTCGACCACGGGTCGACGATCTCCCCGGGAGCGAGGCTCCGGAGCGCTATCGCCAGTT
This sequence comes from Candidatus Dormiibacterota bacterium, assembly GCA_963701235.1. GTDB lineage: Bacteria > Chloroflexota > Dormibacteria > Aeolococcales > Bog-877 > Bog-877. Next base: position 1,860,963 of record OY969577.1, on the reverse strand, counting down.
CCTTCGCAACGGAGATCCCGCCCCGCTAGCGCCGGTGCTCAGACACAACCTGCTCGATCTCCTCTCCCTGATCCGGCTGATCAACCACCTGGAGCAGCATCTGGAGCTGGCGCGGCCCCAGCCCTCTGACTGGTACAGCCTGGGCAGGTACGCCGAGGATCGGGGCAACCTACAGAGAGCCGACTCGCTGTATCGCGGGGCTGTCTCAGAGTCGCCGCCACCCCTCGACCGTGCTGCCGCCCTGCGCCGGACGCGGATGCTGCGGCGGCAGGGGAGGGAGGAGGAAGCGCGAGCTGCCTGGCGCTCGATTTGGGAGCGCTGGCGTGACCCGGAGGCGGCGGAGGCGCTATGCATCGAACTGGAGCACCAGCTACGAGACCTACCGGCCGCCTTAGCCCTGGCCCAGGACGCGCTCGCCAGCGCCGCGGTTGGCTGGGATCGGAGGTTCGCCAAGCGCATCTGGAGGCTTCAGGCGCGACTCGACAGTCGTGGCCAAACGGTGCCTCAAGGTAACCAGTCAACCGGCAAGACCGAGGGAGCACCACCAAACAGACCCTGGTCTTCGTGGCTTCCGGGCGGGAACTCCTATGAAGCCTGGCTGGCTTTGAAGCGGGGCCGTGACACTCCTGGGGTGGTGCCGGCTGGCTCACCAAACGCAAATCCCGACCGGCTGCCGAGGGGGCGGTAAGAGTCGCCCAAGGCTGAGTCGGCCAGGATGAGCCTTCGATCTCCTCTGGTATCCTCGCTGTCGCTGCGGGAGTGGCTCAGTGGTAGAGCGTCTCCTTGCCAAGGAGAAGGTCGCGGGTTCGACCCCCGTCTCCCGCTCCACCCGCAATTGACCGACCTTTGAGATCGGTTCCAGCACCTACGGTGCTGCCACACAGCCCTAAACTAATGCGCTAACTGGAGGTAATGCGTCCCGAGCGCCGGGATGAGCCCGACGAAAGGGTAGGCCACCGCCGTGGCCAGGGTGGTCTACCGCAGGTGTGGCCGTGACCGTGAGCGCGACGACTCCGGAGGTGGCGGTGCTGGCTCGGTTCCACTGCGAGGATGGTGTAGTGGTAGACAACACCTAGATAGTCAAAGTGTGGGCCAAGGTCCGCTGGACGCACTACGTAGACGCCCTCAACCCGCCAGCTCCCCAGCGGCTCACCACCAAGTAGCTCACCGCCACGTTTGGTCTTCAGCTCGGCGAATGGTCCTGGCGACTTACTGCTTCGGTCTTGCAGCCGGCGCTACCGCCTTGGACCGATTTCTGGCTCGCGTACCCGATCACCTAGATCTCGCGATCCGGCGCACAAGAAAGGTGACCGGGAGGCTAGGCCCGCTTCGAGGCGTGGTGTCGACCACCTGCGTAGGAAGCACTGCTAGGAGGTTTTAGTATCGTCGGAGTGGCTTCTGCCAACCGAATGGTTCCCGAACGTCCGGACACCGCGCCAGCGCTCGACCCGGAGTCCGCCGCTTGGGTCCAGGCCTTGGCCACCAGCGGGCTTGCACATGACGAGACGATAGCCCAGCTTCACGACCTGCTGCTGCGGGTGGCTCGGGCTGAGGTGCGCCGGCGGAGCGGCCAGCTCCCCATCGTTGGCCCCGAGCTCGATGACCTGGCGCAGCAGGCCGCCGACGACGCCGTCGTGGCGGTGATCCGCAAGATCGAGGAGTTCCGGGGGGCCAGCCGGTTCACCACCTGGGCCTGCAAGTTCGTCATCTTCGAGGTGTCGACCAAAATCAGTCGTCACTTCTGGCGGCGACCGACGGCGCCCATGGACGCCGAGGACTGGGATCGGCTGCCCGACCGCTTCGGGCTCGACCCCGCCCGCGTCGCCGAGTGGCGCGACCTAGTCGCCGCGCTTCACCGAGCGGTCGACGAGGAGCTCACCTACCGTCAGCGCCGGATCTTCGTGGCGATAGTGCTCCAGGGAGTCCCCTTGGACGCCCTGGTGGGCGAGATCGGCTCCAGTCGCAACGCCATCTACAAGACGCTTTTCGACGCCAGACGTAAGTTGCGGGCCTTTCTGGTCACTCACGAGTATCTGGATCAGGACGTTACGAGGTAGCCATGAGCAACTTGGGATCACTAGAGCGGTTCTTGAGGACCGATCCACTGGACGCTGGCTGCGCCGAAGCCTTCGAGTTGCTCGACCGCTACGTGGAGCGCCAGCTCGCCTACGGAGACGCGGCGGCGCGTTACCCCGAGATCGCGGCACACCTGGCGGCCTGCAATCCGTGCGTGCAGGACTTCGAAGGGTTGCTCGCGGCGATCAGCGGTCCAGCCGGCTCGGTCCCCCCAAGAAGTGGGAGCGCGCCAGGTAAGACCGGCTCGGCCGGCGACACTCACTTCATAGGGGACCGAGCCAAGGTCCGCGTGATCCCGAGACGCCGAGGAGCCCGGCCATGACCATCACGATTGCCGAGCAGGAGCGGGGGCACTCCATGAGCGCACGCTTCTCGGGACGCGTTGCCCTGGTCACCGGGGCTGGCCGGGGCATAGGACGAGCGATGGCCTTGCAGTTGGCCGGCGGTGGTGCACAGGTGGCGCTGCTGGCCCGCTCGACCGCCCAGCTCGAGGAGGCGGCCGAGACGGTACGAGCCGCGGGCGGCATCGCGGTGGTAGTCCCAGCTGACCTCGCCGATCCCAACGCCACAGGCGAGGCAGCAGTGACCGCGGCGAAAGAGCTGGGACCGGTCGACATCCTGGTCAACAACGCCGCCGTAGTCGGACCAGTCGGACCGACCGTCACCGCCGGGTCGTTGGCGTGGTCCTCGGCGTTCGCCGTCAACGTCAACGCGCCGGTCCGACTGACCCTGGCACTCCTGCCTTCGATGCTCGACCGGGGCTGGGGCCGCATCGTGAACGTGTCGAGCGGCATCGTCGACCACCCCGGGGCCGCGGTGGGACTGAACGCCTACGCCGCCACCAAAGGCAGCGCTCGAAGTTCACGCCTTCAACCTGGCTGCCGAGCTGGACGGCAGCGGGGTGACGGTCAACGTCTACCGGCCCGGCTCGGTCGACACGGCCATGCAGGAGTGGATTCGCAGCCAGGCACCCGAGAAGATCGGCGCCGCCCTGCACCACCGCTTCCAGGTCTCGTACGAACAGGGTGCCCTGATCACGCCAGAGGACTCCGCACGGTCCCTCCTCACCCGACTCGCGGGCGAAGCCACAGGCGAGATATGGAGCGTGACCGATGCCTGACGTGAGCCCAGCATCGCCTCGCAAGGCGGCGACACCGGCCGAGGCCGTGATCCGTTCCCCGCACCAAAGGAGACCAGCATGACCGTGAAACTCGGACTCCTTGCCCTGCTTGCGGCCAAGCCCGACAAGGGCGACGAGCTCGGGGCGTTCCTCGAAGCCGGCCGGACCCTGGCAGCACAAGAGGCAGGCACCCTCACGTGGTACGCCTTCAGGATCAGCGACACCGAGTACGGCATCTTCGACTCGTTCGAGACCGAGGACGCTCGGCAAGCCCACCTCGGCGGCGAGATTCCCACCGCGTTGGGCCGGGTGGCTCCCGACCTGTTGGCCAAGGACCCTGACATCCGCGCCGTGGACGTGATCGCCGTCAAATGGCCGGACGGCCCGCACCCAGGGGATCACCAATCCCAGCCGAGCTGACGCAGCTCGCCATACCTAATTGGAGACTCCCATGACCCTGCTCCACCCGGGCGACCGCTTCCCGGCGCTCCGGGTGCCACTTTCCGGTAGTGACACCCTTTCCCTGCCCGACGCCCTGGCCGGTAGCTTCGGCGTGATCCTCGTCTACCGGGGCTCGTGGTGCCCGTACTGCAACGCCCAGCTCCGGGCCTTTCAGCGAGCCTCGGAAAGCTTGGCTGAGGTTGGCGCCAGGGTGGCGGCCCTATCGGTCGACGACGAGGCGACCACCGCCGAGTTGATTGCCAAGCACGGCCTGACTTTCCCGGTCGGGCACTCCGCTGATGCCAAGGCCATCTCGGCGGCTACCGGCGCGTTCGTCGACCCTGAGGGTGGGTTCCTCCAGTCCACCGGGTTCGTGCTCAACCCCGACGGGCAGGTGGTGGTCAGCGTCTACTCCTCCGGGGCGATCGGCCGGCTGGTGCCCGATGACGTCGTGGGCCTCATCCGCTACCTGCGTGGCCACGCGAGCGCAGCGGCTTGACGGGGACAAGGGCCATGAGCGACGCAGACATTCACTTCTACTTCGACCCGGTCTGCCCGTTCGCCTGGATGACCAGCAAATGGGTGCGGCTAGTCACGGCCCAGCGAGACTACACCGTGGATTGGCGGTTCATCTCCCTGCGGATGATCAACGCTGCCGTCGACTACGACAGCCACTTCCCGGCCGGCTACGAGGCTGGGCATACGGCCGGTCTCAAGCTGCTGCGGGTGGCGGCCCGGGTTCGAGCCGAATACGGCCGCGACCAGATCGGGCCGCTCTACGAGGCGATCGGGACCCAGGTCTTTGACACCGAGCCCGACCCGCGCCGGGACCCGGGCAGCCAGGCATTCCTCGAACCGATCCTGGCCCAGATCGGTCTGCCATCGACGATGGGCGAGGCGCTGGAGGACACCTCCCTCGACGCGGAATTGCGGCGGGAGACCGACGAGGCCCTCGCCCTCACCGGTAAGGACGTGGGCACGCCGATCATCCAGTTCCAACCACCTGACGGCGTAGCGTTCTTCGGGCCGATAGTCAGTCGTCTGCCGGACGAATCCGACGCAACCCGGCTCTGGGACCACGTCGTTGGGCTCGCTGGCTTCCCAGGCTTTGCCGAGTTGAAGCGCAGTCTGCGCGAGCGCCCCCAGCTGCGGAGCTTCGGCCTTGAAGCCGACCAGGTCGGCATCGAGGAGGACTGGCACGGCGGCAGCCGACGCGCCAGGACGTAGCCGGGGCGACGCCCCTCTTGGACCCGAGGCATTCCGTCGATACGTACCGGGTGGCCGGACCAAGTCGCTGCGAAGACCATATAAGTGGACAAGCTATGTTGAGCCGCTAGATCTCAGACGCACAGCGCTCGAACTCAAATACTTGCCAAGGAGAAGGTCGCGGGTTCGACCCCCGTCTCCCGCTCCAACCCTCACCACCAGGTCACGCCCGTGAGTCGAGCCGCTCGAGATGCTCTACTCGCAGGGCCGAGCCGGCCTGGAGGGCGTCGGTCTGGGATAGGCGGCAACACGACGTCGAGGGTGACCCCGCCCGCGTCCCTGGAGTCCGCAAAGAGCGGGTCTACTGTGCTTGGGTACCGCAGACGCGCTGGATGATGGGCATTCTGGGGCTGGCGTGAGCTGGCGCGGTATGGTCGGCTTGCCTGTTTAGCAGATCGAAGCGCTAGGAGCGTTGAGGTGACGTATCACGACCCAACTGATAGGGATACGGTGGTCGCCGACGGGAAGCAGATGTCCAGCTCGACGAGGGTGCTGGTGGGTCGCCGTGAATCGTTCAATGCGGCGCACCAACTGCGCGATCCGGCCGTCTCCGACGAGGAGAATCAGCGGCTGTTCGGGAAGTGCGCGAATCTGCACGGGCACAACTACGTACTCGAGGTCGTTGTGGCCGGCGAGATCGATCAGGCCACGGGCTATGTGGTTGACCTGAAGGAGCTCTCGGACGTCGTCTGCCGCCGGATCATCGACGAAGTCGACCACCGCAACCTGAACACAGACGTTGATTGGCTGGCGGGGCGTATCCCGACCGCCGAGAACCTCGCCTTGGCGTTCTTGGAGCGAGTCCGCTCGGAGTTCCCCGAGGGCTCATTGCGATCGGTTCGGTTGTGGGAGACCGACAAGAACTGGGCTGAAGTTGGTGATCACCTCTGAGACTTCGCCTGAGCGGGGTCGTGATCTACAAACGCGCTATACCGCCGCGGATGTTGGCGTGCTCACCCCGGACGAGGCGAGCCGGTTTGTAGGTGGCGGCGCTGGTGACCCGCGAACCGACGCTGCCCTGGCCTGGGAGCTGTTGTACCGGCTCGAGCCGGACCTCTATGACCGACTGGTCAGGGCGGAGCGGCTCCATCCCGCTGTCGTCGGGTGGCTGCCCAGCGGCGTCGACCGGATCGTCGAGGTGGCCGCGGGCACAGGCCGGCTGACGCTGGAACTCGTCTCGCGCGCGCGCGAGGTCGTGGCGATCGAGCCCGCCGGCCCGCTGCGCGAGATCCTAAGTCAGAAGCTTGCACGAGCGGCCCACGGCCATCGCGCCCGGGTGACTCGTGGCTTCTTTGACGACCTGCCCTTGAGTGACGCCTGCTCTGACCTGGTGGTCTCGTGCTCGGCGCTCACGCCCGCCCCGGAACACGGTGGCAAGGCGGGCCTGGCGGAGATGGAACGGGTTTGCAGATCGGGCGGCTGCGTCGTCATTGTCTGGCCGAACGAGGTCCCCTGGCTCGTCGCCGATGGCTATCAGTACGTGAGCTTCGGTGACGCTGGAATGTTCGTCGAGTTCGCCAGCCACGAAGAGGCTGCCGAGCTGACCGAGATCTTCTATCCCGATGTGGCCGCGGAGGTCCGGCGCCGCCGGCGGCGACGCGTTTCCTACGAGGCGTTGGAGGTCAATCCGCCGTGCGACCTCGCGTTCAAGGTGATCACCCGATGATGATCGCGATCGTCGCCCCGCTCGTCGCCGCGATCCGAGAGCCACAGCGGGGCGGGTCGCAGGCTTTCATCTACGATTTGACGCGTGGACTGGTGGACCGAGGCCACGAGGTTCATCTTTACGCCGCCTCCGGATCGGAGGTCCCGGGAGTCGAGGTGATCGACACAGGAGTCGACCACCGCGCTCTAGCAGCCACGCTCTATCGCGCGTCCCACGGTGCAGTCCCTCCAGCACTGGGGGTAGCGGAGAAGGCCTTTGCGCGGGTCTACGCCGCGGTGCGGGAGAACCGATACGACGTGGTCCACAATCACGCGTTCGACGCGCCCGCGATCAGACTCGCGACCGCGCTGCGCGCGCCGATCCTGCACACGCTTCACCTTCCCCCGGACGCGGCCGTGGCCGACGCGCTGCGTCACGTGGTTCAGCGCGAACCACCCCCGACGGTCGCAGTCGTATCCGCGCACCAGGCGAATGCCTGGCGCCAGATCGTCCCGGTGGACGAGATCCTGCCCCCGCGCGTCCCGACGGGCGTGATCCGCTGGTCGCCCAGCGCCGGAGATGGCGCGCTCTTCGCCGGCAGGCTCAGTCCGGAGAAGGGAGTCGGGGAGGCGATCGAGATCGCCCAGGCCGCAAGTCTTGGCATCGATGTCTACGGCGATAGCTACGACGCCGAATACACACGGGAACAGATCGACCCGCGACGCGCCGAGCCGGGCGTCGCAATTCATGAAGGCGTTCCGCGGACCGAGCTCTGGGAAGTGATGGCCCGCGCGGCTGTCGTTCTGTGCCCCGCCAAGTGGGAGGAGCCGTTCGGGATGGTCGCCGCGGAGGCGCAAGCGTGTGGGACGCCCGTCGTCGCCTTCCGGCGGGGAGCACTCGATGAAGTGATCCTCGACGGGGTGACTGGCTTCCTGGTCGCCCCCGACGACATCGACGCGGCAGCAGAGGCGGTCGCCAGGACGGCCGGGCTCTCGCGCACGGACTGCCGCAAGCATGCCGAAGAGCAGCTCGATCTGGAGCCGAGTCTCGACGCGCACGAGCGGCTCTACATGCGAGTGGCCAGTGCGGGCCTTGAGGCCGCCATCGGTGGGTGAGCCGGGGCATTGGCTTGCGGGGCGGCTGGCGCTCGTGACCGGCGCCAGCCATGGCATCGGGGCCGCGACCGCGGAGGCGATCGCGGCGGCGGGCGCGCGGGTCGTCCTCGCGGCCCGTGACCGCGAGGCTCTCGACTCCGTCGTCGGCCGTATCCACGACGCGGGCGGACAGGCCTCAGCGGTGCCAACGGATGTGAGCAGCGTCGAGGATGTCGCGCGCCTGTTCGCGTCCGTCGCCGCAGCGGGCGTGCTCGCGGCTCTCGTCTGCGCGGCCGGGGTGCTGACGCCGGCGCCGTTTGCGGAAACATCCCTGGAGACCTGGGACCAAACCCTGAGGGTCAACCTGACCGGCACATTCTTGTGTTGTCGCGAAGCGTTCAACGCGATGCGGAGCGCAGGCGAAGGGCGGATCGTCAACATCGGGTCGCTGTCGGGCGTTTACGCCACCGAGAAGTTCCCGGGACTGAGTGCGTACAACGTCTCGAAGTACGGGGTGATCGGCCTCACCGAGGCGATCGCGGTCGAGGGGAAAAGCCACGGGATAAGCGCGATCTGCATCAGCCCTGGCGCCGTCGACACCCAGATGCTGCGTCGGGCCAACCCACAGCTCCGTCCCGGCCTCACGCCTGATCAGGTAGCGGTGCTGATCGTGGCGCTGCTCGATAGCCCGTTGGCCCCTGCTAGCGGGGCGAACATCCCGTTGTTCTCAAACGCTTAGCGACCACAGGTCAACGCGCTCGTCGGCAAGTCGGTCAGGAGCAGGCCGAGCCCGTCCAGCTATCAGGCGCGCAGCAGCCGCCATCTCCGAGTGGGTGTCCAGCTCGGGGTCGCCGCCGCGGTCGAGGCCGACCGCCGCCCGGATCTGCCCTTCGAGCAGGTAGAACCCGACCAGCTTGCGCTCCTCCACGCTCCCGCGGACGATGAACTGGTCCCATTTCGTGGCGTGGCCAGCGTACTCCAGCTTGTGCTCGTATTGATCGGACCAGAAGGTATGGAGATAGTCGTAGGGGACGGTCGAGCCGAGCATTGACCGCGCGGCCGCGCGCCCCATCTTTTCGCCGTTGTTGTGGTGCTCGACGCGAACGCGACCGAACACTGGATGCAGCTGGTTCGCGACGTCGCCGGCGGCATAAACGTCGGGCAGGCTGGCTCGGCAGCACTCGTCAACCAGCACCCCATTGGATTGCGCGACTGGCTCCCCCGCGAAGGTCGGTATCTCGGGCTCGATCCCGATCCCGACCACGGCGAAGTCGCAGGCCACGCGGCCGTGATTGGCGGTCGCGGCCGCCTCCACGTGCTCCGTCCCTTCGAACCCAACGATCTGATCCTGGCTGCGCAGCTCGACGCCGTTGGCCCTGTGGATCGCAGCGAATGCTCCGCCGACCTCTCCCCCCAGCACCTTCTCCAGCGGCACCCGCTCCGGAAATATCGCAGTCACACGAACCCCGAGCTGCGTCAGGGAAGCAGCCACCTCGCAGCCGATGAACCCCATCCCGACTACCACCGCAGTCCGCTTTTCAGCCGCCTCGCGCTTGATCGCATCGCATTCGGCGACCGTGCGGAGCTGATGGACCCCCGGCAGCCGCGCGCCCGGAACCGCGAGGCGGCGGTTCCGTCCGCCCGTCGCGATCAGGAGCTTCTGATACTCGAGCTCTTGGCCTGAGTCGAGCACGACCTGGTGGTGGGCCACGTCAACGGCGACAACACCGCACTGAATCCGCTCCACATTTTGCTCGTCATACCACGCCGAGGGCCTGACATACCACCCGGCGAGATCCTCCTCAGAGCGGAGGTACGTCTTTGATAGCGGAGGGCGGCCAAATGGGACCCCCGGCTCCTTGGTGACGATCACAAGCCGGCCGTTGAAACCCTCTTCGCGGAGCGCCACCGCGGCGTTGCCACCGGCGAGCCCGCCGCCGATCACCACGATCGGCCTATCGCCGCCTCGCGCCTGCACCGGACTCATCGCCAGTTACCGAACACAGCCTTAACCCCGAAGGACACGCCGAGTAGAACGAAAAACGCCACCATCAGACCTCCCACGCCTTGCCGGTAGCGTCTGCCGTAACTCTTGAAGGCTACTCGGAGTTCGTCGTCGATTGATGAGTTAGCGTCCCGCTCTATCACTCTCGCATGCCCACTACTCAGACGTACCTACCTGTACGCTGATCGAGAGTCTGTGTTCATGCTTGACTGCTCATAGCCACGATCCTATTGCACTTAACGCGTTTGCAACAGATGAGTGAACACCGGTGTCGATCCCTACCGCTGTCTGTACTGCGATAGGCTCGCCAATGAGAAGGTCGCGGGTTCGACCCCGGTCTCCCGCTCCCCAGATCTCAGGTAGAGCCGATCAGCGGACAAGTGGACTGCAGCCCGGTTGGGCCAGATAGCGAGCCCGGGCGTCACTGAAGCTTCCCCCGTACCGACGTAATCCGCTGCGTATTGAACCCCAGCCAGTGCATCCGGCCCATGTATCGGGCGTGCTCGACCTTCAGGCAGCGATCCATGATGACGTCCAGGCCGCCTTCCCCGGCGATCCGCCCACCCTCTTCGTTGATCACGCCAAACTGGCACCAGAGCGCGCCGGCTTTGATCGCGACGGCCTCCCGGGCGATCGCCGGCAACCCGTCGGGAGCGCGGAAGACGTTGACGATGTCCACCGGCTCGGGCACGTCCGACAGGCTGGGGTAGCTCACCCCTCCGAGGATCTTGCTCTCATGGGGATTGACCGGGATAACCCGGTAGCCGTGGCGCTCGAGGTAGAAGCCGACGAAGTTGCTGGCGCGCAGCGGATTCGCGGACAGGCCGACGATCGCGATCGTGCGCGCGTTGTGGAGCAGTCGCTGCACCGTGAGCGGATCCTGGTATCGGTCGAGATCCATGTCGGTCATCGCACGTCGGCGAGGCCTCTTTCGAGATCCCAGATCAGATCGTCCACGGACTCCGTTCCCACCGACAGCCTGATCGTCCCCGGTCGGACGCCCGCCGCCTCGAGCTCCGCGTCGCTGAGCTGACGGTGCGTCGTGCTCGCGGGTTGGATGATCAGGCTCTTCGCGTCGCCGACGTTGGCGAGATGCGACCACAGCGTCACGGTGCGGATCAGGTTCTGGCCGCCGGCTAGCCCTCCGGCACAGTCGAACGAGAACACCGCGCCCGCCCCGCGTGGCAGGTACTTCGCTACGAGCGACTCGTATGCGCTGCCCGGCAGGCTGGGGTAGGTGACGTTCGAGGCCAGCTCGTGGGACTCGAGGAACGCGGCGACCGCGCGAGCGTTCTCGACGTGGCGCTCCATGCGCAGCGACAGCGTCTCGAGGCCCTGCAGGAACAGGAACGCGTTGAACGGCGAGAGCGCCGCCCCGAGGTCGCGGAGGGTCTCCGCTCGCAGCTTCATCAGGTAGCCGTAGGTCCCGAACGTCTCGTGGAACTGCAGCCCGTGGTAGGCCGGCGACGGGTCGGCGACCACCGGGAACCGTCCGTTGGACCAGTCGAACCCACCCGACTCGACTACCACGCCCCCGATGCTCGTCCCGTGGCCGCCGATGAACTTGGTCGCCGAGTGGATGACGATGTCCGCGCCCCACTCGATTGGGCGGCACAGGTACGGCGTGGCAAATGTGTTGTCCACGATCAGCGGCAGCTCGTGGTTGTGGGCAATGGTCGCCACGGCCTCGATGTCCAGGACGTTGTCCGCCGGGTTGCCGATCGTCTCGCCGAAGAACGCCTTGGTGTTGGGCCGCACAGCTCGGCGCCATGCTAGGAGATCGTCGGGATCGACCCACGTCAGCTCCACGTTCAGCTTGCGCAACAGGTGCTTGAGCTGGTTCACCGTGCCGCCGTACAGCGCCGAAGACGAGACCACGTGGTCGCCGGGCTCCAGCAGCGTGAACAGCGCCGCCGCCTGGGCGGCGATCCCGCTAGCGAACGCCACCGCCCCGGCCCCGCCCTCGAGGTTCGCCACCCTTTCCTCGAAGACGGCGACTGTCGGGTTCATGATCCGTGAGTAGGTGTTGCCGTACTCCTGCAGGTTGAAGTAGGCCGCCGCCGACTCGGGATCCTCGAATACGTAACTGGTCGTCTGGAAGATCGGCACCGCGCGGGCCCCGGTGTTGGGGTCGGGCCGCTGGCCGGCGTGGAGCTGGCGTGTCTCGAACCCGAACGCGCGCTGCTCCTCGGCTCGGTCTCGCTGCTCGGTCACAGAAGCCTCGTCTCCCTCGGCCTGGATCCGCTTGTCGGTCATCGAAGCTCCTGCAGAAAGCGGCGGATGATCGGCGTCTGCCGCGCCTCCTCGAGCAGGAAGCAGTCGTGGCCGTACGGCGCGTCGATCACGTGGAGCTCGACCGGCTTGCCCAACCCGCGAAGCGTCTCTTCGACCTCACGCGATCCGGACGGCGGATACAGCCAGTCGGAGCTGAACGCGATCAGCAGCGCCCGTGCCTTGATGCCAGCGAGCGCGCGCGCAAGCGAGCCACCGCCATGCTCTCGCGCGAGGTCGAAGTAGCTCAGCGCCCGCGACGTGTAGAGGTAGGTGTTGGCGTCGAACCGCTTGACGAACGAGTCCGCCTGGTGCCGCAGATAACTCTCCACCTCGAACTCGGGCTCGGTGATCGTGTAGCGGATGTCGCCGGCGTTACGCAGCCGCCGGCCGAACTTCTCCTGCAGCGCTGCGGCCGAGAGGTAGGTGATGTGGCCGATCATACGGGCCACGCTCATTCCGGCCTCCGGCGTGTCGCCTGTATCGTGGTAGCGGCCCTCCTGCCAGGCCGGGTCGCGCATGATCGCCTCCCGGGCGATCGCGTTCCACGCCACGCCCTGCGGGGGCAGCGCGTGCGTGCTGGCGATCGCGACGATGGCGTCGACCTTCTCGGGGAACATGATCGCCCACTCAAATGCCTGCATCCCCCCGAGTGAGCCGCCCGCCACCGCGGCCAGTCGCTCGATCCCCAGCGCATCCAGAAGCGCGCGCTCGGTCCTCACCATGTCCGCGACGGTGATCACCGGGAAGTCCGGGCCGTACGGGCGTCCCGTCGCGGGGTCGGGCGAGGATGGCCCCGTCGTCCCGCGGCAGCCGCCGAGCAGGTTCGTGGAGACGACGAACCACCGGTCCGTGTCGAAGGCCTTGCCCGGCCCGATCATCCCGTCCCACCAGCCGAGTCCCTTACCCGCCCTACCGTCGCGGTCCTCGGCGACGAACCCGTCGCGGGTGCTCTGGGCCGCCGCCTCCTTCGAGAAACCGGCGGCATGGGCGTCGCCACTGAGGGCGTGGCAGACCAGGATCGCGTTGTTGCGCCGAGAGGAGAGCGCGCCATAGGTCTCGTAAGCAACGCGCACCGGATGCAGCTTCCGCCCACAGTCGAGCGCCACCGGATTCGGCAGGTCGAGGTAGCGCGTCTCGACGGTTCCGACCGAGCCCGCGGATGCCGTCGTGGTCACCGTCATTTCTTCGTCTCGGGGATCATGGTCATAATATTCTCTAGCTTTCCGATTGAGAAACGAGCCGCTGGATCTCAGACGCACAGCGCTCGAACTGAAATACTTGCCAAGGAGAAGGTCGCGGGTTCGACCACCGTCTCCCGCTCCACTGGTTGCAGTGGGACCTGATAAGTGGACAAGCGGCCCGCCAGCCCCGGTAGGGGAGCGGCATGCTCAAGAGGCCGCACTGAAGCGAGTGAGGCTAAGGTCAGGTCATGGCACCGGTCTGGCTGACGGCAGTAGCGTGGCTCTATCTAGCAGTCTGTTTCTGTTGTGCGGCCATTATTACCTACGACATCGCCTTCCAGCGCCGACGTCAGCGGATGGGCGTGATGAATTTCGTCTTCCCGATCACCGCGCTGTACTTCGGCCCGTTTGCGCTCGCGCTGTACTGGCGCTGAGGACGTGTCGGCGCCCTGATGACGACGGCATCGATGTCCATGAGCCGGGCCACGCTGTCCCAAACAGCCGCGGCGTCTGCTGGCGACGGCATGCGGATCCACGGCGACCAGTGGCATCGTCTTCCAATATTTCGCGATCGCGCCCATGCGCGGCCTCGGGCTGAAGGAGGGCCTGATCGCGGCGGCCAAGGCGGATTTCATATCGCTGACGGCGTTCGAGATTGGCCTGTTCGGCTGGATGGCGATCATGGCGTTCGTTCTGATCCCGGCACCGCACCACCTCATGCCCAACTCGGCGGCCTACTGGCTCCTCATGCAGATCGGCATGATCGTCGGATACGTCACCTCGTGGCCGGCAAACGTCTGGTTGGTCAACCGCGGCATCAAGGTGCCCATGTAAGCCAGAGAACCTGATCAATGGACGTCCGTCGTCGACCCCTCGCTGTCTGCGGAGTGCCGCTATTGATTGCTTACTCAAGGCCACGCAGTTGCAGACGAGCCGCACTGACATCCTCCCGGCCATGCCCGGCGTCGACGGCTGCACGCCATTGCTGAGACAGGGCAGTGAGCAGGGGCAAGGTGTCACCTTGCGCTGACGCGAGCGCGAGGTCCACGTCCTTGAGGGCCCACTCGAGCGGAAACTCCGGCGCAAAGTCGCCACCCTCCATCTTGTGCAGCTTGGCATCTGCGAGTGGCGCGTCCAGCGGGCCGCCCTCGATGGTGTCGGCCAGCTTGGCGGGGTCGATCCCCAACCGATCAGCCAGCTCGAGAGCCTCGGCAACGCCCTCGATGAGAATGGACATGTAAGCGTTGACGACCAACTTCATCCGGCTGCCTTGGCCTGCATCACCAAGCCAGACGGTCTTACGACCGATTGCGGAGAACGCCGGGCTCAAGATGGCGGCCGCTTCTGTCGGTCCGGACGCAAGGATTAGCAGCTGCCCCGCCTCGGCGGGTCCTTTGCTGCCAGAGACGGGCGCATCCACAAAGATGACATCGGGCCGCTCCTCGGCCAGCCGACTCACGATCTCGGCAGTGGCCGCCAGGCCGATCGTTCCCATTTGAGCCCACACGGCTCCTCTAGAGAAGGCCTGGGGGACTGCCCCGTCGAATACCACCGAGTTCACGACATCGGATGTCGGCAGCATTGTGACCACGACGTTCGCGTCTGAAACCGCTTCCTGTGGGGAAGACGCGAGCGCGGCGCCCGCGGTGGAAAGCGCCTCCATCGCCGGAGCCGATCGGTCCCACACTGTCGTCTTCAGCCCGGCCGCGACCAAGTTGCGCGCCATCGCGGAACCCATGATGCCAGCACCCAAAACAGCCACGTGCAGATCAGCGCCGGCTCCGTCCGTGACAACCATTTCAGCCTCCTTATCCGCTCGACACCTGCTGTCCTACACGTCCAGGGGACGCGAAGTGAACCGTCATGCGACTTTGGTCGCGTACCCGGCGTATGAGACCCGTACATCCTCAGTCACGACGAACCGCGCCCGGCGACCGAATTCCGCAGGTGAGATCCTCCCTTTACGCAACTGCCAGAGCAGGCGGATCAACTGAGGAGGTTTGGCGCCCGGGCCAAAGCCCACGATGTCATCGCCCTCGAGTTGGTGGCGGCTCATCACCGAGCGAAGTTCACCCGGGGTGATGAACTGCTCCCAGGTATGCAGGTTGGATGGCAGCCACGCCGTGAGGCGCCAATCTTGCAGCAGCTTGATCATCACGAACCTGCTCATGCGGGTGCGGTTGATGGTTTCGAAGAAGTACCCGCCGCCCGGCCTTAGAACCCGAGCCGTTTCGCTGATGACTCCATCGACGTCAGTGACGTGCTCGAGCACGTCGACGCAGCAGGCGATATCAACAATTCCATCCGGCAGCGGCAGCTTCTCGCCAGTGCCAATCCGGTAGTCGATTCTCAGGCGAGCAGCGACGGCGTGGGAGCACGCGGTGTCGAGCGAGGACGTCGAGGGATCGACACCGATGACCCGCGCGCCCATGCGAGCCAACTCCTCGGCAAACAGCCCGCCACCGCACCCAATGTCCACCACCGCCTTTCCGGCAAGATCTACGCCGAGCGCTCTGAGCACCCGAGTGAAGTAGTCGAGACGAGCCGGGTTGATAGCGGTGCGGATCGCGCTCAAGGGCTCGTGCTCATCCCACCATATGTCGCCGGGTCGATTGTAGATCTCGTTGTCAACCTGCACGGCTGTCCTCATTTCCGCTACCTGTCTGAGGTACTCCTCTGCCCGGTCTGGGCACGACGCTTCCTAGCAAGTAGTCATCGCTGTCCGAGTCTTCAGCAGGTCACGTGCAGGATTGCGTTGGTGCCCTTGCCGGCGCGATTCAGGATGGCGATGGCATCCCTAGTCGGAAGGCTCAGGAGTTCCACCTTCCGACGGTGGGCCTCCTTCCGTACTTCGTCCGTCACAGGCAACCGGCCGTCGGCTCCGGTTCCCACCACGAGCCGGTGGCAGCGCCAGGGGATGTCTTCCTCGGCCGTCAGTGGCGTATGGCCGTAGGCGCCCCGATGCTTTTTGGAAGCCTTCTTATTTCGCTTTCGAATCTCGCCCCGGTCGAGGATCAAGTCGTGCTCGTAAGTCACGCCCTCGATCTGAACTGAGCCGGATATGAAGCTCTCGAAGCGCATTGCTACCTCCCTTAGCTGAGGTTACTCCCAGATACTCGAGGCGCCAGGGAGTATTGAGTCCCAACTTTTGACGGTTGAGCTGGAGGCTGGCCGTCGAGGCAGCGGGGCGACTGCTGGCCAGATCGAGCTGGCCAGGATCGAGCAGGCCGATCCCGGGTTGGACTGCTGCTGCCACTCTCGGTCGAGGGCGGACTGTGGATGGCCCCGGCTGGAACACTTGCCAGGGAGAAGGTCGCGGGTCCTACCCCCGCCTCGCTCCGCGGATCTCAACTAGAGGACCGGCCCGGCTGTCGTCGGCGGCACCGGGGTCCGCACGTTGCGCGGGAGGAGGACGCGACTATCATCCCCCCAGCGCTGGGTCGAGGGGAGGGTCGGATGTGCTGCTGAACGGCAAGACCGCGGTCGTGTACGGAGGCGGCGGCGCCCTCGGGGGCGCGGTCGCGAAGGCGTTCGCCGAGCAGGGGGCACACGTCATCGTTGCCGGACGCATGCCGTCGCCGCTCGAGCGGGTCGTCGACCCACTCACCGAGCGCGGTCTCAGCGCGCAGGCCGCCCAGGTCAACGCGCTCGTCGAGAGCGAGGTCGAGGCGCACCTCGACCGGGTGGTCGCGGAACACGGAGGCATCGACATCTCTTTCAACGCGATCAGCGTTGCCTACATCCTCGGCGGACCGCTTCACGAGATCCCCGTCGACGACTTCGTCAGGGGTATCGCCGATGGGATGCGCACTAACTACCTCACCGGCGTCGGGGCCGCGCGACGGATGGCGGCGCGCCACGCCGGCGTCGTCCTCGGACTCACCGCCAGCTCCTGTCGCCGGCCGCTTGCCCACCAGGGCAGTTTCTCTGTCGCCGGGGCCGCCATCGAGGCGCTCTGCCGTCAGATCGCGACGGACTACGGTCCCGAGGGGGTGCGGGCGGTCTGCATCCGCTCGGCCGGCTCGCCCGACGCGCCTGGGGTCGATGCCGCCCTCACCGCGCTCGCCAAGAACGAGGGCATCTCCCGCGACGCGTTCGAGTCGCGCATTGCCGAGCGCACCCTGCTCAAGCAAATGCCGCGTCTCCACGAGATCGCCAACCTAGCGGTACTGGCCGCCTCCGACCTCGCGTCGTCGATGACCGGCGTCATCGCCAACGGCACGTGCGGCGAGGCGACCGACTGAGCTCTCAACGGGTGGTTGGGACGGCGTCGGGGGCCGGGTCGCGGGAATGAGCTGGGGTACATGCCGCGAGCCTGCGCCGGCAGGTCTCGCCCGGCAGCGCTAGGTGCGGGCACAGACTGAATCAAGGGCTCTGCTGCTGCCCACCAAGGGCCCGATCGAGATTGACGGCCGCGCTGACGAGCGCCAGGTGTGTCAGCGCCTGCGGGAAGTTGCCGAGGGCTTCGCCGGTCATCGATGTCTCCTCGGCGAAAAGTCCGAGGTGGTTGGCATAGCCCAGCATGCTCTCGAACATGAGCCGGGCCTCGTCCAAGCGGAAGCGTTCGACGCTCCCGGCGCGGGTTAGGGCTTCGACGAGCCAGAAGGTACAGAGGTTGAAGGTCCCCTCCGCCCCCGAAAGCCCATCGGGGCTTGCGAGGCTGTTGTACCTGTACACAAGGTTGTTGGCCACGAGTCCGCCGTCCTCCGGCGATCGGGTGATGGCGTCGATGGTCTTGAGCATCTTGGGATCACTCGGCGCCACAAAGAACACGAGCGCCAGATACGACGCCGAGGCGACCGTCTCGGCCTTCGCCCAGCGCGTTCGAGACGACGTCGATCTGTCAGCCGTCAGCTCTGAGTTGGTCCGAGCCGTTCAGATCTCAGTTGAACCTGCTCACGTCTCGCTGTGGTTGCGGTCGACTGGATCAAGCCTGTAGGCACGACCGCCAAGAGGTTGGCCCATGTCTGGGTAGCGACTTCCTATGGCCAAGCTTCGGGCGGAATCGAACTGGCGAGGACGGGGTGTGCCCCGGCGAACTCTGGGGGCTAGACTGCGCTTCGGGTGCCGATAGTGAGTGTGTCGGCTCAGAAGGAGAGATGTGCATGCCCACCCGACCGCGGAAACACCGGTGAGCGCTGTGCCAGGGCTGCCGGACCCTGGGCTGTCCGATTCCGCCGCGCGGCATTCTCGGGCGAGCGCCCGCCGGTGAAATCGAACGTGCCCGATCCCGGAGATCAAACGTCAAAAGGGTGGTCGGCGCTAGCACTTGGCTTGGGACTGGCGGAGTTTCTGGGCGGGGTAGGCGTTGTGATCTACATCGTCCAGGTCTACGGGCATAATTCGGCCTGGTTTCAGGACGCGGTATGGGTCTTTGTTTTCATTGGCTTTCCCTTAGTGGGGGCGGCCACCGCTAGTTCGCGACCTCGCCACCCGGTCGGCTGGCTGCTTTTGGCCATCGGCGGCGTGGGGATGGCCAGTCAGCTTTTCTTTGCCTACTCCCCTGGGCCGCACCCGTCAGTGCCCCAGGCTCTTGTTCTGATCGCGGCAGGCGACTTTCTGGTCGACGCGCTGATCTTGCTGGCGATCTTGATATTGCTCTTCCCTAGCGGCTCGCCAGGTCGGGGTTGGCGCCGGCGCGCGTTGGTCGCAGTGGCGGTCGCCGGACTGCTGGCTGACATCAATTCTTCCTTCGTACCTCAATTGTCAGGAGATGCGGGGAACTACCCGAACCCTTTGAGAGCGGTCGGCTTCGGAGGATTGAGCTCTGCGCTTGGCGCTATGTTCGATGTGGTGGCACTGGTTGTGTTTCTTGGGACCGCTGTCGATGCCATCACGCGACTGCGGCGATCCCGCGGGGTGCCGCGACAGCAGCTCAAGTGGCTCGCGTACGCGAGCGCGCTGTTGCTTCCCGGGGTGGCGATCGCGATCGCGGTTCCGACGTGGTGGTCGCCGATTTTGCTCATTTTGGCGACCAACGCCCTGGCAGCGAGCGTAGGGGTGGCGATCGCTCGCTACCGCCTGTACGACATCGACCGGCTGATCAGCCGGACCCTAGCCTACGCCACCGTCACGGGACTCCTGATCGGTGTTTACGTAGCCTTTGTCACCCTCGCCACCAGAATCCTGCCGTTCTCCTCGCCCGTGGGCGTCGCGGCTTCCACCTTGGTTGCGGTCGCTCTGTTCAACCCGCTGCGCGGGCGGATCCAACGTCTAGTCGATCGCCGCTTCAATCGGGCCCGATACGACGCCGCGGCCACGGTTGCTGCGTTTGCTCACCGGGTTCGAGACGACGTTGATCTGGACGTGGTCAGTTCTGAGTTCGTTCAAGCCGTTCGGGACTCTGTGGAGCCTGCCCATGTCTCGCTCTGGCTTCGGCCAAGCGGTTCGGGAAGCTGATAACCCGATCTCACGCGCCGCTGATGGCCAGGCGGCGGTTCCTGCACAGCGAGGCCAGATAGGTCTTGGAGCGCTAGGCGCTCGGGCGGTCACGGACGCCAAGGCAGGGTTGCCGTCACTCCCACCTCCTGCCCAGCCGAATTCCTACCCCGGCCCTCGCCGATAGGCCCATCTTGGTCTATGTCGTGGGAGACCCTCCGCTCGGCTCCTTGATCGCCCGGGCGAGCTTCTCCGCGTGACTCAGATTGCCTTCTGCGGTAACGATGTCGGGACGCTCCGAGCTTACGCTCCCCCTGGCCGTCGGCTGTTGCCGGTCCAATTAGGAGTCAGACCACGATGAACGAAGCTCAGATCGTGAACGTGATCAACCGTCCTGCGGAGGATGTATTCGCCGTTCTAGCCGACCTTGACCGGTATCCGGACTGGAATAGTCATCTGACCCAGGTGCGAAAGACGAGTGATGGGCCCCTGGGGGTTGGGAGCACGATGCTCTTCGTTGGCAAGCTGTTAGGCCGTAACTTTGAATCGGACGCGGTGTGCACCGAGTACGTTGTAAACGAGACGCTAGCCAACAAAACCACCGCGGGACCTTTTTATATCGAAGTCGGGTACACGCTGGAGCCGATCGACAGTGGCACCAGGTTTACGACCGCGTTACGAGGCGAGAGCAAGGGATTCTTCAGGGTGGGAGAGAGGGTGGCGCTTGGAGTCGCCAGGAAACAGTTCGAGGCAGCGACGGAGAATCTGAAGGCCCTCATGGAGGCCGGTTCACAGTAGCGGAGTATCAGGCCGACGCTCCCTCGAAGTGCCCCGCTCGTTCATGAGCCGGGTTCCTCATGGTTGCATCGGCTGACTCCTTGGCGGGAGCTTCGGGGCTAGACTCTATCTGGGCACCGAGCGTTGCTTCCAGTACAGTGGCGGTTCCCTGCGGATGGCCCGTGGTCTCGCAATCCTCGAGGCTAGAATCCACCTGGCCCTACGATTGGGGGCGGATAGCACAGGAGTCGCAACACCAATGTCGACCCCGTCCCAGGTAGGCCGATGACGGATCAAGGTGAGACCGCCGTAGCCTGGAGGACCACCCGCGTCCACTTGGCATCACCGACCGCCGCGATCGTCGTGGCCCTGTTGATAGTGATCTTGGCAGCGGCGGTGATTGTGCTCTCGCTGTTCAGTCACGAGCGGGGCACATCCAGCCCACTGTTCATTGCGCTCGCCTTGCCCTTCGCCGTCGTCGGTTTCCTCGTGGCAAGGCGCCAGCCTCAAAACGCGATTGGCTGGCTTCTTCTGGGCATGGCGTCGTGTTTCCTGCTGATCTCTATCGGGCGAGCATATTCGGTTCTCGATTACCGAACTCATCAAGGCAGTCTGCCGCTCGGTTGGCTGGCTGTATCTCTTACTGATTTTTGGACCCCCCTTTTCCTGCTAATGGGCGTACCCATGCTCCTCTTTCCGGCGGGAAAGCTGCCCTCTTCGCGCTGGCACTGGTCGCTTTGGGCATACGCGATCGCCGGCGGATTTCTGAGCGTGACCGCTCTGGCCGAAGGTATTAGCATCGCCCTCGGGCGCCACGTCCAGATCGATAAGACCGGCATGGCGACCAACAACGTGGGCGGCTTTGTTGGCGTTTTGGGCAACGCTGCGGAAGTGTGCTCGCTAATCGCGCTAGCGCTCGCCCTAACTTGGATCGTGCGCTTGGTGACGAGCTACCGGAGCGCCAGAGGTGACAACCGCCAGCAACTGAAGTGGCTCATGACAGGTGGCGCAGTGACAGTCGTCGCTGTGGGGCTAGGCGCCTCCGGGGTGCTGCCCAGCGGCCCAACTCCATCGGGTATTGGACCACTCCTGCTTTCCACTTTCATCGTCTTGGGATTTTTGGGCCTGCCAATTGGTCTGGCGATGGGAATCCTCAAGTACCGCCTCTACGACATCGACCGCCTCATTAGCCGGACACTCGCTTATGCCATAGTCACTGGGCTGCTTATTGGCGTGTACGTCGGCCTGGTCACCCTGGCCACCAGGGTCCTACCTTTCTCGTCACCGATTGGAGTCGCGGTGTCAACTCTGTGCGCCGTTGCCCTATTCAATCCCCTGCGCAGGCGGGTGCAACGGCTGGTCGACCGCCGCTTCAACCGAGCACGCTACAATGCCGAGGCAACCGTCGCCGCCTTTGCCCAGCGAGTTCGAGATGATGTCGACTTAGACGTAGTCAGCTCCGCATTTGTCCGCGCCGTGCAATCCTCGGTGGAGCCTGCTCATGTCTCGCTCTGGCTGCGGCCGACTGGCTCCGGAAGCTGAAAGGCACAGGTGGCGACCGGGTGACGACAAGTGCTAGTGGGAGTTTAGAAGGGGCGCGCGGTCGGGGGTACCATGTGGAGTCTCGCTAGCTGTTGCACTAAGACGTCCGTTGACGCCTAACTCCGGCTGCTCAGTGATTCCGAAGATTTGCCGAAGAGCCGCGCGGGCCGCCAGCTCGCCGCAACGACCGTGCACTCCCGGGCCGGGCGTCGTCGCTGCGGAGCATAGGTACACCCCTCGAGCCGGCGTCCGGTAAGGATCCCAGCGCGGCAACGGTCGGGCGAACGACTGGCGCAGGTCCTGGAGCCCGCAGGCGATGTCGCCACCGACGCAGTTGGGGTCATAGCGTTCCTGCTCCGCGGCGGTCCGCACCGCCTTGGCCAAGATGAGGTCGCGGAAACCTGGGGCAAAGCGCTCGATTTGACGCTCAATTCGATCGCTGACGTCGACATCGGAGCCCGCCGGCACGTGGCTGTAGGCCCAGAGGGTAGCCTTGCCCTGGGGTGCCCTGGATCCGTCGGCAGCCCCGGGCTGAACGGTCAGAACGTAGGGCGACTTGGGGTGGTGGCCGGCCGCGACCTCACGCTCGCTGGCGGCGACCTCCTCGAAGCTGCCGCCGAGGTGCAGAGTGCCCGCGCTCCGGCAGTGCTCATTGGTCCAGGGAACCGGTCCGGCGAGAGCGAAGTCGACCTTGCAGATTCCGGACCCATACCGGTACCGGCTCAGCGCCCGCCGATAGCCAGATGGCAGCGCTTCGCCGACTATCGCCAGGAGCTGT
This sequence comes from Candidatus Dormiibacterota bacterium, assembly GCA_963701235.1. Taxonomy (GTDB): domain Bacteria; phylum Chloroflexota; class Dormibacteria; order Aeolococcales; family Bog-877; genus Bog-877. The sequence goes on along the minus strand of OY969577.1, from coordinate 1,838,386 downwards.
CGGGGAGAAACGTCGAGCAGGACTGCTCGGGACGTGGGCAATTCCTGGAGCGACTTCACCCACCATCCGGTCTGAACCTTCCCACCACCTGCCTGGAGGGCTGCTACGAGTGCGTCGACCAGGCGCGCGCTGCCGCCCTCGACCACCGGCCAACCTACCGAATGAGCAAGAAACGTCAGCAGCAAACCGATGCCAGCGGTCGGGGCCGTTTCGAGCGGGCGCATGGCATGGGCGGCAACCCCGGCGAAAAGACCGCGCGCCTCGGCGGTTTTGAAGCGGCGCACCTCAGAGATGGCGGGGCGGAGTCCGGCCAGGGCGTAGGCGGACAACACGTCGGGACGGCTCGGCGGTCGGCGTTGGGCCGAAAATACCCAGTCCGTGATCTGCGCCGAGTGCTCGACCAGCCCTCTGAACATCCTCCGATATGTGGCTCGATCAGGTCCCAACCCAGCGGCAGTGCGGTCCAGCGAGTGGTAGGCGATCCCCGCTCGTCCGCCGTCGAGTGGTTGGGCAAAGACCACTTCTGGATGAAGCAGGCTGACCCCGCGCCCGGGGAGATCGAAGCGTCGGAAGAAGGATGAACCCGCCGCCAACGGATGGGCAATGGAGCAGACGTCATGCCGAAAGCCGGGCAGGGTCAACTCCTCGGTGCGGCAGCCGCCGCCTACGCTGTCAGCTCCTTCCACCACCAGCACGCGCAGCCCAGCAGCTGAGAGGGTCACAGCCGCCGCCAGACCGTTGGGGCCGCTCCCCACTACGACCGCATCAAACTCCTGGGTCACGCCGGACTCAAGACCCTCTCCGCCGTCCGCTGACTGGCTTGGCCATGGTTTGGAACATCGTGCGCACCATGGCGTTGTGCCGGACGTTGCCGGCGTGACGCCACTGGCGTTTGGCGTCTACGCAGACGTTCTTGGTCTCAATCACAGGCTCGGCGACGCCGAAGCGCTTCGCCAGCGCGGTCAGAGTCTGGTTCCAGAACTGGTCCTCCTTGCGGTGTCCTCCGAAGGTCAGTCCTAGCTCGTAGAGCGGGTCATTGGCGCGCATCAGGACCTGAGCTTGGACCAGGGTCCCTTCGTTATCAGACTCAGCGGAGAAGGAGATCCAGCCGGCGAACATGTGACCCTCGGGCGTCATGAGAGTAAAGGACTCTTCGTCAGCGTAGAGGACGAAGACCCCGGTGGAGAGTTTGACGCCACCCACCGTGAGGTCAAGGAGGGCGACATCACCCGGACTAATTCCGGCGAGAGCACCTGCGAATCGGTTGCCCTTGGGCCAGAACTCCGGGAAATGCGCCTTCCAGGTCGCGATCACTTGCTGTGGGGTCGCCGCCGACCCGAGCTTGGTCGAGTAGGTCTTTTGCCACATCTTTCCGAATCCTTGGATCGGACTGGTCAGCCGCCTGCCCGCGACATTGGCGCCACTCACTCCATCGCGGGGCTCCACCTGGAGGCGGTCCACCTTGGTCGCCCAGCTGCTGGCGTTGCGAGGCAGCGGGGTTGACGTTTCCGCCGGGGGTGAGGATGGAGGGTCGGGGCTCTCGGGTACCAACGGGGTCTGTGTCATGGCGCACTCACCTCAGCTTTGGGGGGCAGCGAGAGCGGAGCTCTCGTCTTCAAAGATCGAAATCGCCTCGTCGAGCCTGGTCAATTCGAAGATCTGCCGGTAGTGATCGCTGAGACCGTAAGCACCAAGGCGCTGGTGCTGGCGGTTGGCCCGGACCAGCAGGGTCACCAACTGCCCGATGCCACTGCTGTTCATGTACCCCAACTCGTTGAAGTTCAGTACCAACCGCGCGGCTTGGGCCCCTCCGGCGGCTTCGTACGCCGACATTAGGACGGGCTCACATGACGCAGTGACATCGCCTTTGATATCGATGATCGCGGTCCGGTCGGCCACGAGCCGGACCTCCATCGTGACCGGTGGCGTTTCCAATGACAACCTCCTCTCGCTGAGTTCAGCCAATTCCATCGCTGAGCTGCGTTTCCACGCTCGCCAAATCCGAACGGATGTCGATAAAGTCAGACAACCTCGTAATCTCAAAAATCTCCCGGTAGTGGTCAGATAGACCGCAGGCCATGACCTTCCGCTTGTCGGCTCGGGAACGAGCCAAAACACTGACGATCAGCGCGATTCCGCTGGAGTTGATGTAGTCCACGTTGGTGAAGTCGAGCACCACCGTGGCGGGATCGTGCGCCGCCACCGCCTGCCCGTAGGCACCCAGGAGTCCATCCGCGGCGGAGCCGTCGATTTCCCCGCTCAGATCCAGCACAATTCCCTTTTGCAGTGACCTGATTTCCGCATTGAATGGGGCATTCATGGATCACTCCTCGGAACATCGGAGGTGGTCTCTGGGCGCATCTTCAATCTGACCGTGTGGCGGCCTCCATCGGTGGACTCCTGCATCTCGTCGACCATGTTCCGGATCAAGAAGAGGCCCCAACCGCGGGGAGTCTGCAGTCCTTCCAGCTTCAGGTCGATGTCGGGTTCGACAGTGTCCGCCTCCATCGCCCCTCCACCGCCTTCGTCGGTTACGTCGACCACCACCTGACCGTCGAGCAACCTGACCGAGATCCGCACCGGGACACCTTCCTGCCCCCGGTTACCGTGCTCGATCGCATTCATGGTGGTCTCGGCTACCGCCGTCTTGAGCCGCTCAAGCTGATCCGCGGTGAGCCTCGCGTTGGTCACCGCCTCGGCCACTCGCGACAAGGCCTCGCGTTCGTTGCCCTCACGGCTGGCTAGCTCGAACTCTGTGAGCAGGCCGTCACGATGATCTTCCCCGGCGGCGAATCCTGACCCACTCGGTGCGACCGGGGACCCCGCCCGCTGCAAGGTCACCAGGGTGATGTCGTCCTCCTGCTGGTGGTGGGGACCGGTGAAGCGATCGAGCTCGGACAGGCAAAGGTCGATCAGCGCCTCACCCGACTCGGCCCGACCGACCAAGTCAGCCACACGGGGGAACCCGAACATCTCCCGCGCGGGGTTGTGCGCTTCGGCTAGGCCGTCGCTGTGAAGCAGCAGGCAATCGCCGGGGCGAAGCTCGCATTGCTTCTCCTCGTATGCCATCCCCGGCATCAATCCCAGCGGCATCCCAGTGGCACGCAGCTCGACCACCCCGTCGGACGTGCGCACGTAGGGCAGGTCGTGGCCGGCGTTGGCGTACTCGACCAGCCCGGTGGAGGGATCCAGAACCAGGATCAGGCAGGTGACAAACATGTGGGCGGGGATGTCCTCGCAAAGGAGGTCGTTCACCTGAGCGAGAACCTTCCCCGGGGAGGTCAGTCTCGGCGCAGAGGATCGCAGCAAGGAGTGGGTGCTGGCCATCACCAGGGCGGCGGGAACCCCCTTGTCGGTCACGTCCCCGACCACCAGCATCACCCGCTCGTCGGGAAGGGTGATGAAGTCATAGAAGTCCCCGCCCACGGTCCGGGCCGGTCGGTAGAAGGCCGCCACATGCCAGCTCGGGAGATCGGGCAGGCTGCTCGGCAGGAATTGCTGCTGGATCAGCTGAGCGACCTTCAGCTCTTGGTCGAGCCGTTCCCGGTTGCGAGCCTCAATCGCCTGTTGATCGACCAGTTGTCCCACCCGCATAGCCGGCGCCGCGTAGCCAGCCAGCGATTCCAACAGTTGGCGATCGTCACTCGAGTAGCCTGCCTCCGAGAGGCGGGGGCCGAGGTTCAGGAGCCCAATCAGCTCCCCCGATGAGATGAGTGGAATCGCCATCACTATTCCCGCCTCACGCATCTGGTTCACGGCGGGGGAATCGAGCTCTAGCTTGCTGATGTCCACGGCCCCGCTGGAGCTCTGGAAGTAGGCGAGTGCTGGATCCTCGGCGCTGATCTCCAGGCTAGGCCCGCTGACCGTTACGGCTCCGCCGGGACCTTCCTGGGTCGGGGAGGACCGTCTGGGGAGCTTCAGCCAACCGCGGACGCCACCGCCCCTGGTGCCGGCTCCCGACGGTGGGGTGACCATACCCGAGTTCCGCCCCGGCGTCGGCCCGGAATTGCTCAGCACGGACTCCTCCAGTTCCCCGACGCGTGCCCGCTCCCCGGAGCAGCCACCGCTCTTCTTTGGTCCACGGGCTGATTGTGGGCCCCCTACGTCCTGAAAACGTTACGAAACCAGTGTCATGGCGGTTTTCCGGACGGAGGTTTGGTAGTGTTCTCGGCACCCGATGCCGGAAAGCCCAGCGAGCGCGCTGCGTTTGGAATTGCTCGGGCCACCACAGGTCCTGCGTTCGGGGCAACTGGTCTCGTTTGACACCCGCAAGGCGGTGGCGCTTCTCAGCTATCTCGCAGTCGCCGGTCCCACCCAGGGTCGAGATCGTCTGGCATCCCTTCTTTGGCCCGAAGCTGACGACACCCGAGCCCGCTCTGCCCTTCGCCGCACCCTCTCCGTCACGGTCGCTAAGGCCCGCGACGCGCTGGTGGTCACGCGGACCGCCGTGTCACTTCGTTCCACGGCTATAGAGGTGGACACCAGTGAGTTCGCCAGGCTGCTGACCGAGGGTGGCATCCCCGCGCTCGAGATGGCCGCCGCGCTCTACCGCGACGAGTTTCTCTCCGGGTTCGGTCTCCGCGACAGCCCTGAATTCGACGATTGGCAAGCGCTGGCAGCCGAACGGTTCCGGGGCCGCCTGGCGGGCGCCTTGGAGGAGCTGGTGGGTGCGTACGCAGGGCAGGGGAAGATGGCCCGAGCGCTGGAGCACGCCCGTCGCTGGCTGGCGCTGGATCCACTCCATGAGCCGGCCCATCAGGCCCTGATCCGCGTCCTGGCTTGGTCTGGCCAGAGGTCGGCGGCTCTGAAGCAGTACCGGGCCTGCGTAGGTCTTCTCGACCGGGAATTGGGAGTCGCCCCGCTCCATGCGACGACCCAGCTTTATCAAGACGTACTGACGGAGCGGCTCGTCGCGCCACTCCCGAGCGCTGACGTAGGCGGGGCAGAAATCCGGACGGGGGAGTCCCCCGATCTTCCTTCCCACTTGATTAGCCCGTTCGTGGGTAGAGCCGCCCAGCTTCAGCTCCTGAACCAGACTTGGAGAGCGGAGGGTCCGGCCGGCCACGTTGTGTCTGTGCTCGGCGAACCGGGCGCTGGCAAGAGCACCTTGATCGGAAGGTTCATGGGGTCGGTGCGGGCCGCGGGGGCACCTCTGGTTGTCTCTAGATGCCACGCGGGAGAAGCCGAACTGCCCTACGTCGTCATTGCCGAGCTTCTTCGCTCTGCCCGGGCTGGGGCCCCCGATCTTGCCGCGGGCCTCTCCCAAGCCAGTCGCCAGGAGCTGAGCCGGCTGGTGCCGGAATTCGCCGAACGCTCGCACAAAAGTGAGGCGATCAGCCGGCTCGGGGCGCAGTCGGGATTGGTCCGTTTCTACGCCGCGGTGACCGAGGCCCTGGAGCGCGCCCTGACCGGAAGACGCACGAAGGTGCCAAGCGGTGTGATGGTGGTCGAAGACGTTCAGTGGGCCGACGCCAGGTCGGTGGAGTTGTTGGCCTATCTGGTCAGGCGACTGGACCACCTGCCGATTCTGGTCGTCCTCTCACGGGTAGGGGAGGGCGCCGACCAACTTCACGCCCTCAATCAGGCGCTGGCGGAGGTGACCGCTGCTGGCTTGGCGGTGACCACCAGGCTGTCGCCCTTTGATCGCGCCGAGGTCGATGAACTGGTCACTCAAATGGGTGGATCCCCGCTTGACGCTGAGCGGCTCTTGCAAGAGACTCGCGGACTTCCTCTGCTGGTCGTCGAGTACGCCAAGGCCCTCAGCGCTGCAGGCAGCGCTGAGGGATGGCACCAGGATGCCCCGCCAACCTCGGTCCGCGAGCTACTCGCAACCCGACTGGCCGCGATGGGCGAACCGACCGCACAGATCCTCTCCGCCGGGGCCGTCATCGGAGACGACTTCGACGCTGACCTGCTGCGGTCGGTGAGTGGTCGCGGTGAGAGCGAGATCGACGCAGCGCTAGAAGTCGCTCTTGGTGACGCCCTCTTGGTTGAGATCGCGCCCAACCAGCCCAACGGATCTCCCCGATATGACTTCCCCTATGAGGCACTTAGGCGGGTAGCCGCAGACTCAACCACTCTCGCCCGTCGGCGCCTAGTTCACGGTCGGGCTGCCGAGGCGTTGTCTCATCGATATGAACGGTCCCCAGGTTCGCTCCGAGCGGCCAAGGTCGCTGGCCACCTGGAACGCTCCGGGCGTGAGGCCAGCGCGGCCCGGTGGTGGTGGCTCGCCGCCGAGCGCGCAACCAGCCTGTACGCCCATGCCGAGGCGGTCAGCCATCTCGAGCGGGCTCTCGCTCTCGGCTACCCTCAGGTGCCCGCCCTGGTAGCCAGCGGGGAAGCTCAGACCGCGATGGGGCGGTACGGCGAAGCGCTGGCCGCGTTCGAGGCGGCGGCCGCGCAACTTGGATCCGACGATCCCGTACTGGCCGAGGTGGAGCACAAGCTGGCCGAGATCCATCACCGACTCGGCGACTGGGCTCTGGCGCGCACTCACTTGCTCAGCGTCCTATCCCTACTTCCTGAGGCTGACGATTCCCACCGAGCTCGAGCTCTCGCCGACCTGGCCTTGGTGGCCTACCGCGGCGGCCAATTGGACGAGGCGCAAACTCTGGCGGAAGAGGCGTTGAGTAAGTCGGACACATCCGGCGACGCCGAGGCTCGGGCCCAGGCCCGCAACGTCCTGGGAGTCGTTGCGGCTCGCCAGGGGGACCTGGTCGGGGCGGAGGTCCTGCTCCGCCAAAGTCTTGAGGAGGGACGGCAGCTTCAGGACCCGGGAGCCTCGGTCGCCACGCTCAACAACCTGTCTCGGCTTCTGGCTGAGGGAGGCCACCTCGACCGGGCGCTCGAAGTTGCCCAGGAGGCGCTTCAGCTGGGGAGTGATCGGGCCGACCAGCACCGCGTCGCCGCACTTCATAGCAATCTCGCCGACATCCTGGAGGCGAGTGGAAGGCGCGAGGAGGCGCTGGAGCACGTTAAGGAGTCGGCTCTGCGATTCGCTTCGGTGGATGCCGGAGGCGAGATCCGCCCAGAGATCTGGGCACTGGTGGAGTGGTAGGCGCGCCGATCTGCTCGGGGGGCGCTGGGGTACTGGTCGACGCTCGGCGCTAAAGCGAAGTTCTTACCTTCGCCGCCCACTTCACGCCGGCATACTCTCCTCGCTGACCAGAGGACCGATACGATCCAGCCAGGGCCGAGCCCGCAGGCGTTCGAAAATCTCGCGGGCCTCGATCCGTAGGGGCCCTGCCGTCACCTGACGGCCGCGAGCGATCAGCCACTCCGAATGTTCAGTCAGGGCGACCGCGAGGTCGAAAGGAGTTTCGATCTCGCGAAACCCGGTTTCGGCAGTGTCGAATCCGGCCTCGACTGAATCCTGGTCCCCATCCGCCGCAGCCGCCCGCGCCTCCAGCCGTGCCGCCTGGGCCTGGAGCCAGGGCGTGACCTGCCCCGGCTGGGCGGCTCCTACCACACCCAGGAGTTCATGCGCCCGACCCTGGTCGCCGAGGTCAAGGGCGGTCTCGGCCGCCAGTACCAGGGCCCGCTTCACCGACATGTTGGTCAGCCGATGTTGGCGGTCGGCCGAAGTCGCCAGCGCCTCCTCGGCCGCCGCCAGCGCCTCGGCTATCTGATCGTCGGCACGCAGGATCTCGGCTTTGGCCCGAGAGTACTGCGACCTGAACTGCCAGTCCTCCGAACTCTCCGCCCAGCGCATGGAGTCGAGTAGCAGCCTCGCCTCTCTGAGCTCGCCCCGGTGAACGTGGACAGCGCACATGGGCAGGAGTTGGGCTGCGGCGAATTCCAGCGATGCCAGCTCCTCCGCTCCCTTGGCCTCCTCGGCCCGGGACATCGCCAGATCCCAACGCCCGAGCGCGACGAGGGTGGCCAGAAAGCTGGTGAGGGTGACCAGCTCAGAACGCCGGTCGCCGACGCGGCGGTAGAGCTCCAGCTGCTGGTCGCAAAGGGCCCCCGACTCGGTAAAGCGGTCCAGAGACTCCAACACCACCCCTAAGTTGTTGTAGGCCCGCTGCGCCGCCGCCGTGAGGCTATGCTCGAGCGCCACTTCGAGGGCTCTCCTGACCAGAATCCCAGCCTCGTCGAGTCGGTCGCTCCAGGTCAGGATGATGGCCTTGCTGCTGAGAGCCTGCGAGAAGACCTCTGGCAATAACTGGTGCTCGGCGAGTTCTAGCGCCTCTTCGAGCACCGGGGTCGCTTCCGCGTAGCGCCCCCCTAGGGCGAGGAACCTACCCAACTGTGCCGCCACCACGGCGAGGTCGGGGTCAGGTTGATCACCGGCCAGGCTGGCGTAGGCCCGGCTCATTCGCTCAGTGGCTTGTTCGACGTGCCCGCGAACCCATTCCACTCCGGCCAGGCGAGCCTGGACTCTGGCCGCCGGGCGTGCTTGACCACCCAGCTCGAAGAGCCTGGAGGCCTCCTGGTAGTGGGCGGCGGACTCGTCCGGCCGTCCGCGCTTTTCGGCCATTTCTCCGGCCCTCTCAGTCAGAGCCGCCCGCTCTAGCTCGGAATCGCTGAGCTCGGCCACCCTCTCGAAGGCGTGCTGCGCCTCCTCCGCAGCGGCGAGCGCCGCCGCTCGCTCGGCCGCCCGCACCAGCATCGCGCGAGCCTTGTCCTTGATCTCCTGGGCGTCGAGGGCGTCGGGGTCTAACCGCCATGCCTCCAGGTAGTGGGAGGCCACCACCTCCACGATCTCCTCGGAATCGGTGCTCCAGCCCCGGTCGAGATAGCTGGCCACCGCCAGGTGCTTGGCCCTCCGCTCCCGTTTGGGAAGGGTCTCGTAGGCCACGGTCCGAACCAGGTCCTGAAGGAATCCGTACTGGCCGCGCTCCGGGGAGCGGGGGTCGGCCTGGACCGAGAGGACCTCCTTCGCCACCAGCGAGGTAAGGATCGGTTGCAGCTCGTCCTCGTCGTGGCCGGAGACCGCGGCCAGTCCTTGGGGGGTGAACGTCTTGCCTAGGACCGAGGCATCCTGGGCCAGCTGCCTCTCCTCGGAAGACATCCCGTCCAGGCGAGCCGCGAGCAGGGCCTGGAGGGTCTCGGGAACCTCCAATGTCTCGATCTCTCCGGCGGGACGGTAGGAGGAACCTTCCTCGACCACGAGGCCCCGGTCGAGCAGCATCCTGACCGTCTCCACGGCGTAGAGCGGGATGCCCTCGGCGCGGCCCCGGATGCGTTCGGCCAGCGATTTGGGAAGTCCCGGGACCAGCCCAATCAGGAGCTTGTCCATGTCGGCTGGCGAGAGAGGCTCGAGATGGATCAGGGTGGCGTTGCGGGTCCTAGCCGCAAGCCCAGCGGCGGGCGAGTCGGGGCGGACCAGGCTCAACACGAACAATGGGTAGGCCCTGGACCACTCCATCAGATAGGCGATGAACTCGAGCAGCGAGGGGTCCGCCCACTGCATGTCCTCGAACGCCATGAGCACCGGGCTCTGCTCGGCTAGGCGCTCGAAAAACAGACGCCAGGCTGCGAAGAGATCCTGCTTGTCGGGAGCAGTGCGCTCCTCCAGGCCGATCAGGTGGGCCAGGCGGGGAAGGACGAATCGCCGGTCCTCAGTATCGGGAACGTATTGATCCACCGTGGCCTGAAGCTTGGCCAGGGCCGAGTCGCGGTCCTCTGCCTCGAGGATCCCGGCCCTGCCCCTCACCATCTCGGCCAGGGCGAAGTAGGTCACCCCCTGCCCGTAGGCAAGGCAGCGCCCGCGATGCCAGAGGTAGATCCCTTTGACCCCGTCCATGTACTTGAAGAATTCCCAGGCCAGTCGCGACTTGCCGATGCCGGCGATACCGGTCACCTGCACCAGGTGGGCTCGCTTGTCCTCGGTGGAGGCGTTGAAGACGTCCTTCACCAGCCTGAGCTCGCGGTCACGGCCGACGAATGGGGCCTCTAGCCGCTCCGACTTGAGCAGGCCACCCCGTCCCGCCACTACCCGCAGCGCCCGGTAGAGCGCGATCGGCTCAGCCTTGCCCTTCAGGTCGTGCATGCCGGCCTGCTCGTACGCCACCGCCGCCTCAGTGGCCCGCTTGGTTGCCTCCCCGACCAGCACGTTCCCTGGGCGGCTCTGGGCCTGGATGCGCGAGGCCGTGTTAACCAGGTCGCCCGCCACCATGCCCTGACCCCTGGCCCCCAGGTTCACCGCCGCAGTCCCGGTCAGAACGCCCGCCCGGGCTGCCAAGTCCGTAGCCCCGACCTCCGCTCCCAGGTTGGCCACCGCCTCCACCAAGTCCAGCGCCGCCCGCACCGCGCGCTCGGCATCGTCCTCCTGGGCGACTGGTGCTCCCCACACCGCCATAACCGCGTCCCCGATGAACTTCTCTACCGTTCCCCCGTAGCGCTCGACCAGCTCCCGGCAGACATCGAAATAGCGGCTGAGTAGCTCCCGGACCTCCTCAGGGTCGCGCGACTCCGAGAGCGTTGTGAAGCCGACCAGATCGGCGAACAGAACCGATACCACCCGCAGCTCCACCATGTCCGCAGGGGCGAGGGTGGGCATGGCGCTTGGGGCACCAGCAGATGAGGCGGGCCGGGGGATCGCGCTTGGGGCGGGGCTCCCGGCCGAGGCTAAAGGCGTCCCACACTCGCCACAGAAGGTGTCGCCCGCGTCGATCGCGAACCCGCAGGTGGGACAGGTGCGCGTCAGGGGCGACCCACACTTGGCGCAGAACTTCCGGCCCAAGGCGGCCTCGGCCCCGCAATTCGTACAAACCACCTGCCCTGATCCTCCAGATCGCCCCACGCGCCAAGAATGGTAGCCATCACGAGGTAGCTCACGAGTGGCCGGTGGGTTTGTGGGGCGCCCGCTTCTCTGGTTCGGGAGCTGGGACAACCGGGCCGTTTAGCCGCGTCAGTCCGCCAGGCAGGCCAGCAATTAAGTGCCGGCGAGCCAGAGCAGACCGTATTCTCCAAACGGGGGCCGAACCACCCTCGGCTCCGGAGGAACGCAACCACAGAGAGATGACCTGCCCGCACTGCGGTCGCGAGAACGAAACAACTCAGAAGTTCTGCGGTTCGTGCGGAAGACCGCTGCTGCTGACCTGTCCGTCGTGCGGCAATACCAGCTCGCTCGACTACCGGTTCTGCGGCAGCTGCGGCGCTGACCTGCGGCCGGTCCCGTCGACCTCACACTCGGGCGAGGAGCGTCGAGTGGTGACGGTGTTGTTCGCGGATCTGGTCGGCTTCACCTCTCGAGCCGAGCGGCTCGACCCCGAGGACGTTCGAGCCCTGCTCGATCCCTACTACGCCTGTCTTCGCGACGCGATCCAGGCTTTCGGTGGCCAAGTGGAGAAGTACATCGGTGACGCGGTTATGGGTGTTTTTGGTGCCCCCACCGGGCACGGCGACGACCCCGAGCGGGCGGTCCGAGCCGCCCTGCGGATCCAGGTTGCGCTTGCTGAGATGAACGCCTCAGATCCTCGTCGCGACCTACAGGTCCGCATCGCCGTCAATACTGGGGAGGCGATCGTCGCGCTCGGCGCCAGGACCTGGGAGGGGGAAGCCATGGTGGCCGGAGACGTGGTCAACACCGCCGCCCGCCTGCAGGGTTCGGCTCCCGTGAACTCAGTTTTGGTGGGGGAGGAGACCTATCGGGCGACCCGGTTCACGGTCGAATACCAGACGGTGGATGCGCTGGCGCTGAAGGGCAAGCAACTGCCGGTATCGGCGTGGCTCGCCGTCTCCGCAACCCGTTCCCCCGGCGAACGGTCAGTCAAGAGCGCCGCCTTGGTCGGGCGTCGAGGGGAGCTTTCAGCACTCGCCGAACGCTTCGATCACGTTCTTGGCCGGAGTCATGCCCACCTGGCCACCGTTTTTGGGCTGCCTGGTGTGGGCAAAACGCGGCTGGCGACCGAATTCGCTTCCATCGTGGCCAGCAAGGGCGGACGGACGATCCGCGGGAGATCTCTACCGTACGGCGAAAGCGGCGCCTATAGCGCCTTTGCCCAGCAGATCAAGCAGGTAGCCGAGATCCTGGACAGCGACCCTCCCGCTGCCGCCGTAGACAAGATTCGTAGGTCGACCGCGGCGTTGCTGGGACCGCAGGAGGTCGACGAGGTAGCCATCCCGGTGGCGATACTGCTCGGCGTCGGTCCGCCTGAGAGCGTGGCCGACAGACATAGCCTGTTCTTCGCCGCTCGCCGATTCGTTGAGGGGCTGACGGCCCAGCAGCCGACAGTGCTCCTGTTTGAGGACCTGCAGTGGGCCGATCCCAGCCTGCTGGATCTGGTCGAGCACTTGGCCTCACGCATCCGCGAGGCACCGCTGATGCTGCTCGCGCTCGCCCGTCCCGACTTCCTGGGCGAGCGTCCCAACTGGGGCGCCCTGCTCCCTGCCTACCTGGCGTTGCCGCTCGAGCCCCTCAATGTCGAGGATTCTGCGGAGCTTGCGCGACGACTCCTGGCACGCTCAGCGCCGGAAGCGGAGCCGGAAACAGCCATCCAACTGGCGGCGACCGGGGAGGGCAACCCACTTTTCATCGAGGAGTTGGCAGCCTCACTGTCGGAGCGAACCGCCGCCTCGGGCCAGGAGTTACCCACCAGCATCAGGGGCATCGTGGCTGCCCGCCTAGACGCCCTGCCCGCGTCCGAGCGCTCGGCCCTCCTGGATGCGTCGGTTATCGGCAAGGTCTTCTGGAGTAGCGCGTTGGCGCTTCTCGGCGACCTCGACGACCGACTCGGTGAGGCTCTGGACCTCCTCGAATGGCGAGACATGATCCGAAGAGAACCAGTGTCGCGGATAAGAGGGCACGAGCAGTTCAGGTTCAAGCACATGGTGATCAAGGATGTCGCCTACGCCAGCCTGCCCAGAGCCAGGAGGCGGGAGGGACACGCGGTCGTGGCCCGCTTCCTAGAGGAGGTAGGCGTTGCACACGACTCGCTGGCCATGCTCGCCTACCACTGGCGCGAGGCCGGCGATCAGGGGAAGGCGGTGCACTACCTGGTGGCCGCGGCCGAACAGGCGCGGCGAGGATGGGCCAAGGAGGAGGCCGTGCGCTACTACAAAGAGGCGCTGAGGCTGGTGCCCGAGGAGGATGCCCAGCTTAGGCGTCATATCCGGCTCCAGTGCGCCGTGGCGGAGCAGATGGTCTTCCACGTTCCAGATGCTGAATCGCTGGTGCGCGGCCAACCCGACCTGGCATCCGACTCTTAGATCGACTGGGCAGGCCGAAAACCTCTCAGTCGGCAGGATCGAGTTTGAAGGTCGATTCCACAGGCACGCCCTGGCGGAGGGTGTTCAGAACTACGCAGTACCGTTCGGCACTTCGGAGCAGACGCTCCGCACGCTCGCCCGCCACGTCTTGATCGACAACGACCCGAGTGCGACAGCGGATGGCCGTCAGACCGATGGCGAACTCTGGGCCCATGGCGAGGGTTCCGCGAGGATCCCAGTCGCCGTCCACCTGGACTTCGAGTTCCTTGAGGTCAATCCCCAAGTTGGCAGCCACCATTCGGAGCGTGATCTCCTGGCAGGCGGCCAGCGCGCCCAGCAGCAAGTCGGCAGAGCAGGGGGCATCGCCCTCGCCGCCAACGGCCTCATGGGCTCCTGACCGCCAGCTCACGCCGGGGACGCTCGCGGGCACGACTTCGCAATGCAGGGGATCGCCCAGATCGCTGTCGCCACTGCGCACCCGGAGCCGGACCGGTGGGGAGTCGGGCTCAGCCGCGTAGCGCTCGCGGATGCCGCGCTGGATCTCTCTGATGTTCACTCGGGATGTCGGCACTGTCCAACTACCTCCCAATCGATCGGCAAGTTGAAACGGGGCGGTCGGGCCGACCAGTGAGCCGGGGCTCGTCCCTGCTAGAGAGGGAAATCGTCGGGGGTGACGTCGCCGCCTATCTCATATACGTGATCGACAACATGGTTCCCCAGAAGCTCCGCATGGCGCCTGACCATCTCCTCGCTTGGAGCCTCGTAGACGCAGAAGGACTTCAGGGTGCCATCGCTATCAGCCACCACGTGGCTGTGCTTCCACACGATATCGGGAAACTGCTCGACCGCGATGCGCTTGGACTTGGCGCCTACCGCGGCCATTTCGTCCTCACCAACGTCGTAGGTTCGCTCGATCAGGTACTTAGGCACCCTTCTCCCTCCTGCGAGGCTGGATCGTAGCAGACCCTTAGTCAGCTACTGCGGCCAGACCGCGGAAACTCGTCAACCCTTCTGCTCTACGACGATTTCTCCGTCATTCCATTCGACGTCGCCGGCGAGCAGTTCGCGAAAGCGCTCGAAGAAGGTGGCCTGCTTGGGGCTGTTGGCGTTGTCGACGTACGCGTCCTTGTCGGCGAACGAAACGGCCGTGATATAGGTGTCAGATCCCTCGTCGAGGCGATAGGTCCAACCCGCGACAAACCCTGCCGGCGGATTTGCATCGAACTCCTTCAAGAGCTCGGGGAGCCGCTCTCCCATTCCCGGCTTGACACGGTAGCGAAAGACCGTTCCGTACATGCGTGACCTCCCAGTTTTCAAAGCCCTTGTGATCCGCGAGCTACTTATCCCTCGCGACGGTGAGACCACCGATTAGGCGCGTGGCTGCGTCCTGGAACCGTCGAATGTCACCGCACGCCCGGGCCACCATCATGGCTCCCTCAAGCCCGCCGATGATCATCCGGGCGATGTCGCGCGCTGGTCCGAAGAGCTTCAATGTGCCGTCGCTCTGCCCCTGCACCAGTACAGGCTCCAACCAGCTCTCGTTGGCATCGAAAAACCGCACTACTGCGTGTTGCATCGGCTCCGGAAGGGTCTGGTATTCGGCTGCCAACATGCCACACAGGCACATCCGCTGGGCGCGAAGTACCTCTAGGTACACTTCCGAGTATCCAGCGAGCTTGTCAGCCGGCTGGGCGAGATCGTTGTCCAACCGGGTTAGCGTCTCCGAGAAGCTCTGCGAATAGTGGGCGATCAGCGCCTCGCCCAGCACCGCCTTGGTGGCGAAGTGATAGTGGAGCGCCGCTGTGGTGATATGAAGCTCAGTGGCGATGTCGGCATAGCTGAAGCCGTTGAACCCGCGGGTCTGCACCAACCGCTCGGCAGCGCTGAGTATCCGCATAGCGGTACCGGAGTTCCCGGCTTCTTCAGCCCGCTGGGGTCTCGCCGCCACAGTGCTCCCTGGTGCTCCTCTTGACATTCTGCTTACCTATTAGTCAGTTAGCACATCATCCCAGCCAAGGTCGGTTCAGGAGGAGATCGTAATGCTCAGTACTGAGCACCGCAGCTTCCAGGCACCAGACGAGGTCCGTGAGTTCCCCAACGGAAAGGCCGAGATACTCAATATCGGCGGCGGCGAGGTCGGTCGACTGGACTTCCAGCCCGGCTGGAGATGGTCAAATGACGTCAAGCCGATCGCCAAGACGGAGAGCTGCGAGGCGCCGCACTTCCAGTACCACGTGAGCGGGCAGCTGGCGATCCGGATGGACGATGGAAGCGAGTTTGTCGCGGGGCCTGGAGACATCACCGCCTTGCCCAAGGGCACGACGCTTGGGTGGTGGGTGACGAGCCGGTTGTGACAGTGGACTGGTTCGGTGCGACCAGCTATGCCAAGTAGGCCAGCCGCGCACTAGGCCGCGCTGCTCAAAATCCGAGTCCCGGAGGAGGTCAGGCTGGCAACAGGCAAACCACACTCACGCTCGTAAGTCAATCCTGGTCCCAGATGGGTCGGTCGGATTCCATCCCTACTCTGACTCACCCACTCCCGACCTTGTCCAGCCCAGCTGGGCGGAATACCATGCCGAGCGTGGGCGCCCGCCGATCGCGTTGGTCGATCGGATCGGAGCAGTCGATCCTGAGTATCGGGTCCAAGGGGTCCGTACCGTCGATTGGCTCGATCGGCTCAGTCCTGTCTGTCTGCTCCGTGGGCTCCTTTGCCTCCGGATTGTCAGTCGGATCCCTATTTGGCGCTGGCTCGCTGCTCTCCGGGTTCTCCTCGCACTCGATCATGTGCTGGCGCTCCCGACGGAGCATCACGACCGCTCGCTAGAGCGGCAACCCAGGTCGCCCATCGATGGTGAACAAATCAGCGACCTAAGCTCAACAGCCAAGGCGTGGGCGCCTCTCCGGCTCAGCCTGTTCAGGTGGCTCTGGCTGGCCGTCCTCGCCGCCAACATCGGCGGCTGGATGCAGACGGTGGGAGCCCAGTGGCTGCTGGTGGGCCGGCCTGGGGCATCGACCCTGGTGTCGCTGGTGCAGACCGCGGAGGCGCTGCCGATTGTGCTGCTGGCGTTCCCGGCCGGGGTACTGGCCGATTCGTTCGATCGACGCAAGCTGCTGATCTCGGTGCAGTGCTTCGCGGTGACAGTGGGGGTTGCGCTCACCTGGCTGACCATCGCCGGGGCTATGCCCCCGGCCCTGCTACTGACCTTCACCGCGATGTTCGGGGTCTGCGCAGCGCTCACCGTGCCCGCGTACCAGTCGCTGATTCCTGAGCTGGTGCCCCGCGCAGAGCTGCCGGCTGCGGCAGCCCTGGGCTCGATCAGCATCAACCTGGCCCGGGCGGTGGGGCCGGCGGTGGCCGGCGTTCTGATAGCGAGGGTCGGTGTCGGCGCGGTCTTCGGGGTGAACGCGGCCTCCTATCTTATCTTGGGGCTAGTTCTGGTTTGGTGGCGGCGCCCGGCGGCAAGCGCGGCTGAGCAACCCGAGAGGTTCATCCCGGCCGTGCGGGCCGGGAGCCGCTACATCCGCTTCTCACCGGTGGTGCGGCGGATCCTGCTCCGCAGCGCTCTCTTCGTGGTACCGGCGATGGTCATCTGGGCGCTGCTACCACTGATTGCCAGCCGACGTCTCGGATTGGGGGCGGGCGGCTACGGCCTGCTGCTGGGTGCCCTGGGCGTGGGCGCGGTAGCGGCAGCATTTGCGCTGCCGCGCTTGCGCGCGAGCTTGTCAGCCAATCAAATGCTGCTCACGGCCAGTCTCGCCTACGCCGTGGTCACGGTGGCTATCGTCGCGGTCCGCAACGCCGCCGTGGTCGCCCTGGTGCTCCTGCTCGCCGGAGCCGCCTGGATCGTGGTGCTCTCGAACATCAATGCGACTTTGCAGCTCTTCCTGCCCGGCTGGGTCCGAGCCCGGGGCCTGGCGGTCTACCTGATGGTGCTCTTCGGCGGCCAGGCCGCAGGGGCACTCGTCTGGGGCCTGGTCGCTCAGCGGGTGGGTCTCGTGAATGCGTTCCTGGTCGCGGCCGTGCTCATGGCTCTGGGAGCTGCATCGATCAGCTTCTGGCCCTACCGGGATATCAAGAACATGGATCGAGCTCCCGCGGTCTACTGGCCGGAGCCCACCTTGGTCTTCGATCCCGACCCCCACCACGGACCGGTGCTGGTGACAGTCACCTACACGGTGGCGCCGGCGCCCCGTCAGCGCTTTCTCGATGCCATGAACAACGTGCGTCGGTCCCGACTGCGCACCGGAGCGACTCGCTGGGAGCTCTACCAAGACGGGCAGGAGCCCGACCGTTTTGTCGAGTCCTTCACCGTGGCTTCCTGGGAGGAGCATCTGCGTCAGCACAGCGACCGTCTCACCGGGACCGACCGGGCCTTCGAGGAAGAGGCTGACGGCTACTCCGATCCCGCTCCCCGAACCAGTCATCTATTCCCGACCCGAGGCGCGCGGCCACCAGCGCCCCCAGCTTCGGACGAGGCTCCTTCCTCGGCCTGATCCCGATTGGAGCTCGCCCGCTCGATGGGCGGTGAGAGCCCGCGTCTCAGTCAGTTCTCAGTTGTCGTCCATGCGGTTCCCAGTTCGGCCGTATCTACTGCATGGAGCGGAGCCAGCGCGCTCCTCCTCTCAGGAGACTTGGTTGTACTTTCGTTTTCTAGCCCGTGAGCTCCGCCGGCGCAGCCGCTCGGCCGCGGTGGTGGCGATCGGACTTGCCTTGGGCGTCGGCCTGATCGTGACCGTCACCGCCGCGGCGGCCGGGGTCAAGAGCGCCCAGGGAGAGGTCCTGCACTCGCTCTACGGAGTCGGGACCGACATCACGGTGACCGAACCGGCCACCCCAGGATCAGGTGGCGGTTTCCATTTCGGTGGTAGTCCCACGACCCGGGCCCAGGCAGGCACGCCTTTCAACAGCGACCACCTGTCCTCGAGCTCGGGGCTGACCACTTTCTCTTCCAACGCCATCAATTCGATCTCCAAGCAAAAAGGCGTCAGCGGGGCTGCCGGGGCGCTGACTCTTACGTCCATCCACGTCACCGGGACCTTCCCCGGCTTCTCCGGCGGCGGTGGTGGGGCGGCCCCATCGGTGGCACCCTTCAGCGTCAACACCTACACCATCGACGGGATCCAGGTCGGCTCCCCGGCATTGGGTCCGTTGAGCTCGAGCAAGCTCACCTCTGGCTCCTACTTCACCAGCGCGCAGTCGGACAAGGCGGTGGCCCTGGTCGATGCCAGCTTCGCCAAGCAGAAGGGGCTAAAGGTCGGTTCCAGTTGGACCATCGGTAGCACCGCATTCAAAGTCATCGGAATCGTCACCCCATCGGCAACCAGCTCGGGTGCCGATGTCTACGTGCCGCTCAAGGAGGCGCAGACGGTGGCCAGCGACAGCGGCAAGATCAACACCGTCTACGTCAGCGCCGCCAGCGCCTCTGACATTGGCGCCGTCCAGACCGAGATCCAGCATTTGGTGCCCAAGGCCACCGTGACCACTGCCCAGGATCTCGCGGATCAGGTTTCCGGATCGATCACCACCGCCGCCAACTTGGCCAATTCCCTCGGTACCTGGCTGGCAGCGGCGGTCCTCCTGGCCGCCTTCGTACTGGCGGCGCTGCTGACTTTGGCCTCGGTGTCCCGCCGGGGGCGCGACTTCGGGACACTCAAGGCGCTGGGCTGGCACAGCCGGCGGATAGTGGGCCAGGTCGTCGGCGAATCGGTGGTCCAAGGACTTGTCGGCGGCGTTCTCGGGCTCGTACTCGGCCTGGGTGGAGCGGAGCTTGTCTCCAAGCTGGGGGGCAAGCTAGATGCCACCGTGGGGGCGACCAACGTGGGGACCGGCCCGGGCGCCAGGTTTGGCGGCGGTGGCCGAGCCTTCACCGCAGGTGGCTCGCCCTTCGCCCACCACGCAGGGGGCGCGATCGACCCCACCCGCACGATACCCGTGCACCTTACCGCTCCCATCCAGCCTGAGGTGCTGCTCCTGGCGGTCGGTCTGGCGGTTGCCGGGGGGCTGATCGCCGGAGTCCTGGGCGGCTGGCGGGTCTCCCGGTTACGCCCCGCCGAGGCCCTGCGGCGGGTGGAGTGAACAAAGGAATCTGATGCCAGACTTCAACAACCTCACCATCACCCCACCCAAGGTCCCGCAGAGACGTCATGTATGAGTTGAAGAACGTCTCCAAGGTCTACCCCAAGGGCAGGGGCACGGTAGCCGCGCTCAAGGACGTCAACCTGGTCATTCGCGATGGTGAGTTCCTTTCGGTACAGGGACCGACCGGGCACGGCAAGACAACCCTGTTGCTCCTGCTCGGAGGACTCGACCGACCTACCTCAGGCAGCGTTTCGTTTGGTGGCCAGGACCTGGGCCGGCTCGGCGAGTCCAAGCTGGTCGACGTCCGGGCGCAGAACTTCGGATTCGTCTTCCAGAACTACAACCTGATGCCGACCCTCAGCGCCGCCGAGAACGTCGAGGCCGCGCTGGTCCCCCTCTCCGTCGCCAACACCGAGCGCCGGGCGCGCTCGCTGGCGGCTCTGTCCGAGGTGGGCCTGGCCGACCGAGCCGATCACTTTCCCGAGGAACTATCTGGCGGGGAGCAGCAGCGCGTGGCCATCGCCCGGGCCTTGGTCAAGGAGCCCAAGGTGGTACTCGCGGATGAGCCAACCGGCAACCTCGACGAGGGCACCCGGACCGAGATCGTTGATTTGATGCTGACACTATGGAAGCAGCGAGGAATGACCCTGGTTGTGGTCACCCATGACACCCAGGTGGCCCGGCAAGCGCCGCGCTCGGCGATCATCAACCACGGAGCGCTCAGCCTACGCAACAACCGCATTGGCCAGGTCGCTCCTGCGGCTGAAGGCCAAGCTGTCTCCGGCGGGCTGGCCGACTAGGACGAGACCGCTGCCAGTTCGGTTAGCGAGATCCCGGTGAAGCCGGTGATCCCCAGCTTCTGGGCGGCTCGACGGAGGGTGGTATTGGCGATGGCGCCATCGTTGGCGGCCCAGCCTGCCAGCCGGTTGTAGTTGGTGATACCGCCGGGGTCGCTTGACCGCCGTAGCAGGTCTGCCTCCGCGGTCATTGCCGGGGCGACGTCCTCCTGGGCCCAGACACCAAGGCTGCTGACGGCGTAGGCGAGGTGCAGCCCATCCAGGGAGCTCGGCAGTGAATACAGAGTCAGCTTGCCCACGGAATTGCCTGGAGAGGCGGCGCATGCGCGGCTGGCGAGCTGGGCCAGGCGCGCCGCCGCCCCTCGGGATTCCTGACCGTGACTAGCCCGCTGCCAAGCCGAGATGGCGGCTGACGCCTTGGCGTTGCACCCACCCAGGTCCGAACGCAGCGTTCCCACCATCGCGGTGAAGTCGGCTCGCCTCTGGGTCGCGCTGACGGTGCCCTGGCTGAGGGCAAGAGCAATGGCCGCAGCCAGGGCCGCCAGGAGGATGGCGGATGTCAGCACCTGGAAGCGACCGAGGCGCAGCCATGCGCTACGTCGGCCCGGAACTGCGGTCGCCGTTGGACCCTGGGGCACAGGTGGGGGGGTCACCTGGAACTGCCAGGCCCCTCGCGACGCGGGCTCCGACCAGCGTTCAGGTGGTGGCCGTGGAGATGGGCGACCGATGCGCCAGAACCGCCGGACATGCCAGAACCGCACACGTCGGATGCGCTCGCTGGGCTACTCCGCGAAGCCCGGAACGCCCAGGCCCGCTCCTGGCACCGGGACTCCGGCTTGGGGCGCAGCTGGTTGTGGCTGCATACCCTGGAAGTGTCGAAGTCGTGAGCTGTTCCACACCACAAACGCTGAGGACAGAGCCATCGCCGCGCCGGCGATCAAAGGATCGAGCCGCCCAGATGCGGCCAGGGGGATCGCCACCACGTTGTAGCCGAAAGCCCAGACCAGGTTGCCCCGGATGGTCCGCATGGTGCTGCGCGCCAGCCGAATGGCATCGGGGACCACGCCCAGGTCATCTCTGACCAAGATCAGGTCAGCGGCGTTGATGGCAACGTCGGTGCCGGATCCAATCGCCAACCCCAGGTCAGCCTGCACCAGGGCTGGAGCGTCGTTGACCCCGTCCCCGACCATCGCCACGCAGTGTCCGTGGGCCTGGAGGTCTCTGATGACCCGGACCTTGTCGCTGGGCAGCGCGCCCGCGACCACTTCTCGGATCCCCACCTCAGCAGCGACAGCTCGAGCGGTTGCCTGATTGTCGCCGGTCAAGAGGATGCACTTGAGGCCGAGGCGCTGCAGGTCATGAATGGCCGACGCGGCCGAGGGCTTGACGGCGTCGGCGAGCGCGATCGCTCCGATGGTGCTGCCATCCCGTGCCACCAGGACCGCGGTCTTGCTCATCACCTCCCAGGTGGTGCACCGTGCCAACATGTCGTTGGGGATTGCGACACCGTTCTGCGACAGCAAGACCGGCTTGCCGACCAAGATCTGGCGACCATCGACCAGGCCGCTTGCGCCCAGTCCGGGCAGGCTGGCGAAGTCGGTCGCCTGGGTCAGATTCGGGAACTCGCGGGCCGCCGCGCCCGCGATGGCTGTCGCCACCGCGTGCTCGCTGGCTTGCTCGAGAGCGCCGGCGGCGTAGAGCAGCTCGCCTGGCTCCACCCCTGGGAGGACCGCGATGTCGGCCAATTCCATCCGTCCCTGGGTGACCGTGCCCGTCTTGTCCAGGACCACCGTGTCTACCGTCTTTGAAGTCTCCAGTCCTTGGTGGCCCTTGAAGAAGATCCCCAACTGAGCCCCACGCCCGGAGGCGACCCGAAGCGCGGCTGGGGTGGCCAGTCCGAGGGCGCAGGGACAGGCGATTATGAGTACTGCGAGGGCGGCGCTGAAGGCGGATTCGACCGACCCAACGACCAACATCCAACCGACGAAGGTGATGATCGCTCCGGCCATCACCGTGGGCACGAAGACCGAGGAGATCCGGTCAGCCAAGCGCTGCACCGATGCCTTCTGAAGCTGGGCTTGCTCGACCAACTCCAGCATCTGGGACAGTTGGGTGTCGCCACCAACCTTGAGGGCTCGAACGATCATTCGACCGGAGAGCAGGACCGTCCCACCCAGCACCTGGTCTCCCTCGCCAATCTCTCGAGGGGTGGATTCTCCAGTCATGGCGCTGCAGTCAACCGCGGAGTTGCCCAGAACCACCTGTCCGTCCGTCGCGATGGTCTCGCCCGGCCGGACGATGAAGCGGTCACCGACCCGGAGCTGACCGACCGGCACCCGGCGCTCACTGCCGTCGCCCTGGAGGATCGTCACATCCTTGGCCGCGACGGCGGCCAAGGCACGCAGAGCGCTTCCCGCCCGGCGCCGGGCCAAGGCTTCGAAGTAGCGTCCCGCGAGGAGGAAGGTGGTGACCCCGGCCGCTACGTCGAGGTAGAGGGCACCGCCGGCCTGATGCAGGAGGACGTAGAGGCCTGAGCGCCCCGGCTCGCTGACGTCTCTGAAGAACATTGCGTAGAGCGACCAGCTGGTGGCCGCGATGATCCCCATCGAGACCAAGCTGTCCATGGTGGCGCTGCCGTGTCGCGCCGCCTGGAAGGCGGCCCGGTGAAACGGCCACGCTGCCCAGAGCACCACCGGCGCTCCCATAGCGATAAAGAGAAATTGCCAGTGGGGGAAGCGCAGCCAGGGCAGGAGCGAGAAGGCCATCGACCACTCAGCAAGGGGCATGAATAGCAGGGCCGCCACCAGCAGGCGGCGACCGAGGTAGTGCACTCTGCGGTCGTCCTCAGCGGCGTCATCGGCGGCGCTGTGGGTGGTGCCGGTGAGCTCGGCTCGGTACCCGGCCGACTCCACCTGCTTGAGCAAGGTGGCCACTGGCACCTCAGAGAAGAGCGAGACACTGGCCCGCTCCGAGGCGTAGTTCACCTGCGCCTTCACGTGGGGCAGCTGGTTGAGGCTCTTCTCTATCTTGGCCGCACAGGCACCGCAGCTCATTCCCCGGATCGAGAGCTGGAGCTGTCGGAAGATGGGGGCTGAGTCCGCCGGCCTCGTCTCAAGTGGTGGCATAAGAGGTGCGTCCGCAATCGCGGTCTGGCTGGCTGCTTCGACGGTCGCGCTCCCATCGGGAGCGGTTGGCCCAAGTGGAGCTTGGGAAGTGGGGGAGGGGTCAGGCATGGGTGCTGCCCGACGCCTGCCCGGATTGGCCGGGTGGACCCTTCAGCACCAAGAGCGCGAAGGGGCACCGGAAATGGACCGCGGTCCGGAGGGCGGACCCGGCCCCGATCCGATCGGAGCGGACGCCGTCAGAGGCGATCACGAGGTGATCTACTCTAACGAGGGCGGAGCGAGGCCGCGATTCCTGCCCCAGTAACTGGATGCTGAGCGGCCAGATACTGCGCCCTTCCAGGCATAGGCGGCGCGCCCCTCTGCCCAAGAGGAGAATGGCGCTCGGCCGAGTCCGGGCTCGTCAGCCGAACAGCTGCGGCCACTGGGTGAGCACCAGCATCAGCATCATCGAGAAGGCGATGGTCAGGTCACCGTTGCTCCCTAATGCGCGCAAGGACTGGCGGTCTTCGGGAGACCTATTGTCTGAGGACGGGCTGCGGCGGGAGTCGCGCGCCGTCGCGCTAATGAAAGCAACGTAGATGATCAGGCAGACAATCGTCGCGACTACGACGTTGGTGAAAGAGAACATGTAAGCCATAGAACCATTGACGAACACATGCCAGAATTCACTGCGCCGGTCGCACGAATGCCACTTCACAATCAGACGAATGAGGAAGACTACAGCAAGCAGTGCGAAGGCGATCACATAGCCGAGAAGAGGGCCGATGGATGCCACCGCCCCAATCATGAGCACGGCCATGGCAATCATGCCCAGTGCATGGGCTGAGTGGTCCAGCAGGTCGGGGAGCGCGTGGTAGCCGGCAATGTGCCTTCGCTGCAGGTATCGCCAAGTGAAAATGAAGAGGACGTACGTGGAGAGAATGATGATTAGGATCAGCGCCAGCTCGATGACGGGCGGTCCCGACTGCGTGCCTGACGAAGGAGCGGAGCTGGCGCATCCCGGCATCACCATGCCGGGCATGCATTGGCTTGTCATCGGTCAGCTCTTTGCAAACTGCGCATGCTCCCTCGACGTCATCACTGTGATGTGACCATCCTGGTAGAGCATCGCAAGGCAGTCTCTACCCGACTCGGCGGTGAATGATAGGCGCCAGACTCGGTGCTCTCGGCCCGGCTCCCCGACGATCTGAGACCGGTAGTATTATGGCGAACGTCAGCAGGCGCAGAGCCTAGGGACCGGGGACCGAAATGCCTGGGATGGGGAGCTACGGGACTGAGACCCTAGGAGGGTTCTACCCGTACATCTTCATCGACCTGCTAATAATCGTGGCGCTGACCTGGGTTCTTTTCGGTGCCCAGCTCGGTCTCCGCTTTATCGACGAGCGCCAAGGAATCGCCAATAAAGCTACCGCCGCCCTCTTGGGCAAACTTCCGCCAGCCATTCCGGCGCGAGTATTTCTGCGCCGCGCGCTGGGAATTATCTGGATCGTCGATGGCCTACTCCAGGCCCAGCCGGCGATGCCGGGCGGGTTCGCCAAGGACATCGTGGCGGCAAACGCGATCGGCCAGCCTCATTGGCTGGCCAACCTCCTGAACTGGGAGGTCTACTTCTGGCAGGCCCACCCTTTGGACCTGGCGGTAGCCACCGTGTTCATCCAGGTCGGCCTGGGCGTAGCCATCCTGGCGGGCGGCGACACAGCGCTCGGCAAAGCGGCGCTCTGGGTCTCGATCGCGTGGGGGTTGTTTGTCTGGGTGGGTGGCGAGGCGATGGGCGGAATCCTGATCTCGGGGGCTACCGAGTTGATGGGCTCGCCCGGAGCTGTGCTGGTCTACATAGCGGCCGCCGGCCTGCTCCTAGCTCCCATCCGCATCTGGGAAACCGGTCAGGTCTACCGCGGTATCAGGGTCGGGGTGGGTGGGCTGCTTCTCTTCGGAGCAATCCTCCAGGCCATCCCCTGGGAGGGCTTCTGGACCGGGAGCGGACTCAGTGCCATGTTCCTCTCGATGGCGAGCGTGCCCCAGCCAGGGTTTTTCTCAGGCCCCGTCTTGGCGGTCGCCCACTTCGCCGAGTCCGACCCCATCCTTCTAAACAGCCTCTTCATTGCTGTCTTGGCGGTGCTGGGGGCGGGACTCCTCTCCGGCCGCGCGCCCAGACGCTGGACCGTAGCCACCTTGATCTGGCTCGCGATCAGCTGGTGGATCGGTCAGGATTTTGGGGCCTTAGGCAGCCGAACCGCCACTGATCCCAACCTTTCACCGCTGGTGGCGATGATGCTCATTTGCGCTTGGATCGGTACCACCCGGGCCGAGGCCGTGCCAGCACCGGTGCTGGCGGTTCCGTCAACCGCGAACTCCATCCGTCGCAACGCGGCGCTGGGAGGGTTGCTGGCGATCGGCGTGGCGCTGGTACCAGTGATGCTGGGACTCCCGGTGGCCGCGGCCCAGTCGGCCACCATCGAAGCCTTGAACACCGGTGGACCGGTGTCGCAACTGCAGAACCAAAGTCTGCCCGACCTCACCCTGATCAATCAGAACGGTCGGCCAGTCGATCTAGCGCAGTGGGCCGACAAGGCAGTGGTGCTGACGTTTCTGGACCCAGTCTGCTACTTGCAATGCCCGATCATCGGTGAGCAAATCGCCACGGCCGACCGTGAATTGGGCTCGCTCGCGAAGGACGTGGAGTTCGTCGCCGTCGTGGCCAACCCGATCTACCGCAGCCTGTCGGTGGTACGGGCCTACGACGCCCAGGTGCTGCTGAACCACCTGCCCAACTGGCAGTACCTGACAGGGTCGCTTCCCCAACTACAGCGGGTTTGGGGTGCCTTCTCACTCCCGATCGAGATACCGCGACTGCAAATGGTTGACCATCCCACCGTGCTCTACTTCGTCAAGCCAGGTGGGCAAGAAGTGAGCTTTACTCAGGACTCTGCCCTCAGCGATGCCAGCGTCATTACGTCATATGCGGCTCTGATCGACGAGCAACTTCGGTCCATCATCTCTCGGTGACCGCGCGGTTACTCAGCCCCCGCCGCCGGAGGCTGGTTCTAATTCTGTTGCCGCTGGTTGGGCTGTTCGGCGTAGGCGTCGGCATCCTCGAGTTGCCCAGCGCACCGGTGGCGCCGGCGGTCATACCCATTCCCAACACGACCAAAGGTCGATTGGTCGAGCAGATCGAAACGCTGAAGTACCCGGCTCCGCAAGTGGGTTGGGCGGTAGTCCCGACCAGTCCCTTTTGGGAGCTCGTACGCAGCATCGATGGTGGCCACCGTTGGATCAACGTAACCCCCCCAGGTAACGGCACCGATGGTGGTGTAGCGGTGACGGTGACGAGCCCAGAGACTGCTGCTGTGGTTGTTCTCCCCTACCAATACTTGCGGACATCCACCTTCGCAATAACGGCGGACGGTGGAGCGCAGTGGACGGCCGGGATTCTGCCCAACGCCGCATCCAAGGGCCCGGACCCGATGTACGCGCTGACATCCTCCCGGCTGTTCGCGGTACTGGCAAACGGGGTTGTGCTGACCAGCTCCAACCGTGGCACCAACTGGTCCGCGCTGACGCTTCCAGCGCTTACCTCAGGTAGCTGCTTGCCGACCTCGGTCTGGTTCACATCGCCGAACAATGGCTGGATCACTGGCCAATGCCAAGGAGTCGCGGCAATGTGGCACAGTGCCGACTCCGGGACTACCTGGGATCCGATCGCACTGTCGGGGGCCTACGCCAGCTCCGCCACTGTCTCAGTCATGCCGCCGCAGTCAACCTCTTCTGGGGCCATCTTGACCAGTGCGGTGGCCTCCGGACAGCGGGGCCCCGAGGCCCTGCGGGTATTCGAAAAGACCTCAGGTACCTGGACCGCGCTGCCTGCCTTGGCGCTACCAGCCGGCCGGGTACTTGTCTCGTTCGCAAACGCGTCCGACGGATGGGCTCTGGACGCTCCCCATGCCCCCGGTGCCCTCGTTCTCGCTTACCGGACCTCGGATGGAGGAATCAACTGGACGGTGCAGACAACCACGATCCCAGCCGCCGAGGTGACCGCGTTTGACCTGTTGTCGTCGGGCAACGCAGTGGCCCTGACCCAGGCTGGCCGAAACGAAGACCTCTGGAGTTCCAGCAATGGCGGCAGGAGTTGGAGCGAGTCAAAGATGACGGTCTCCGCGGGACCCGTCCCCAAGGTCAATGGGATAACCGGCACTGGGTGATCAGGGGTGCGTCTGGTGGGAGGAGGGCGAGGCCAGGAGCCGCTCGAATCTGCGGTCAGGCCTCGGGTTCTCCGAGATCGCTGGCATCATCGACCTGACGAGCCGGCAGCAAGAGTCGGATCGGCCGATCCACGGCGATGTAGTCCCAGCCCCAGTTGAGCAGGGTGAAGAGCCTGGCCCGAAAGGTCAGGATGTTGGCCAGGTGGACCACCAGCCAGAGCACCCAACCTACGAAGCCACTGAATTGGAAAGGGCCGATCTCTGCTACCGCGGAGTTCCGCCCGACGGTGGCCATGATCCCCAGATCGCGGTAGCGAAACTGGGCGACTCGGCGCCCCTCGGTCATGGCTCTGATGTTGGCTGCGGCCAGTCGACCCTCTTGGATGGCCACCTGGGCCAGCATCGGCAGATCCTCCAAGGAAGCGAGGTCGCCGATGACCATCACCTCGGGATGTCCGGCAAGTTGAAGGCTGGGGCTAACCGGGACTCGACCCATGTGGTCGAGCCCGAGTTGGAGGCAGCTACCCACCGGAGCCCCGAACACACCCGCGGTCCATATCACCGAGGAAGTCGAGATCGACCTGCCGTCCTTGAGGGTCAGTCTGTGGCTGTCTATAGCGCGCACCGGGCTTTCCAGCAGGACCTTGACCCCGCGTCTCTCCAGGGAACGTAGGGCGGCTTGTCGCAGGCGGGGCTTGAAGGCGCCCAGGATCTGGTTTGAGGCCTCAACCAGAAGTACCTGAGCCGCGGAAATATCGATGCCCCGGAAGTCCTTGCGAAGTACCGGGTGGATCAGCTCAAGCAGAGCTCCGGCAAATTCCACGCCAGTAGGGCCGCCACCCACCACGGTGAAGGTGATGAGCTGGGCCCGGCGCTCGGGATCAGACTCCCAGGTGGCCATCTCAAATCGCTGCAGCACCCAGTTGTGGAGCGCCATTGCATCGGGGAGATTCTTGAGGGCCAGGGAGTGGTCCTTCAGCTGGTCGTTGCCGAAATAGTTGCTGACGCTTCCGGCGGCAATGGCCAGGTGGTCGTATGGGATCGCTCCCTGGTCGGTGGTTATGGATCTGGCGGCGAGATCGATCCCGTCCACGTGGGCCAGCTTGAATTCACAGTTGCGAATCCCTCGCAGCAGCTTGCGAATCGGCTGCGCGATCTCGGAGGGATCCAGCTGAGACGAGGCCACTTGATAGAGAAGTGGGGTGAAGAGGTGGTAGTTGTGTTGGTCGACCAGCACCACGTCCACTGCCACCCGCTTTAGCCCTCTGACCAGGGTGATGCCGGCGAAGCCCGCGCCGACCACCACTACCCGCGGCCTCACCGTGCCCCGCGAGGGTTGCGCCGGCCTGCAGGCGGTTTGGCTGTTGTCGACATCCCCTGCTCCCGAGATCTAGCTGGTCCCTGGTGGAAGCGTAGCCGCCACATCCTCCGGGCCAGTCGCAGAACCGGATTCCCGACCCTGAGAGGAGTAGGCGGGTGAGCGAGCCCTAGTGCACGCCAATCCCGAGCCGGTGGGCGCGGGTTGGCGGCGCTAGGGGCGGTACTCAGGCGGCGGGGCCGGTACCGAGAGTGACGTTGGCGGTGTGGCTGGAGTCGGAGGAGTCGACCCAGCTCAAAGAGATGCTCTGGCCGGGGTGGGCGCTGGATAGCACTGAGGTCAGGTCCGCCGGTGAGTTGACGGTGTCACCGTTGGCCGAGGTGATCACGTCGCCCGCCACCAGCCCGGCGGACTGGGCCGCGGTGTTGGGGACCACTTGGATAACCAGGGCGCCCGATGAGACAGGTGGGGTGTAGCCACCCGATCCGCCAAATCCACCGTTGCCACCGAATCCGCCGTTGGCACTGCTTGGGCTCTCAACGTCGACGCCCAGGAAGGCGGGGAGACCGATGTGGATGGTGCTGCTGGTGTTCCCTTGCTGGATCTGGCTGGCGATCGAGAGAGCCTGATTGATGGGGATAGAGAACGCCACCGTCGAGCACGAGTCCGCGGAAGAATTGCTGTTCTCTGCAGCGGTGTTCATGGCGATGACCTGCCCTGCGGAGTTGGCGAGCGGCCCACCCGAATTACCCGGGCAGAGTTGGGCGTCGATCTGGAGGAGGCCGGTCAGGTTCTCACTGTTGGCGGTCCCCTGGTCGCTCGCGGTGATGGAACGACCGAGACCCGTGATCGCACCGCTGGTCACGGTGGGCTTGCCGGGCAGGTCCAGGGCGTTACCGATAGCGACCACCGCCTCTCCTACGGAAACGTTGGAAGAGTTGCCAGCGTCTATCGTCGAGAGCCCGGAGGCGTTCTGGAGCTGGAGCAGTGCCACGTCCTGGGTGACGTCGTACCCGACCACCTTGGCCGTGTACTTGGTGCCCTCACCATCTACCTGCGCGGTGATGCTGGTGGCGCCGTCGATGACGTGGTTGTTGGTGAGCACCTCGCCGTTGGAGGTGAGGATCATGCCGGTGCCGTCCGAGGTGGCGTTCCCGTAACCGTCCACCGCGGTGATGTCGACCACGCCGGGGTCAACCTTGGCGGTCACGGCCGAAACGTTGAGAGTTCCTGACTTGGCCGTCACGCCCGATGAGGGGGCGGCGGGGCTGGGGATCGGCTGCGTGGCTTGCTGGACACCTGAGGGGTTGCCGATCAGGTGGCCGGCAAAGCCAACTCCGACGAGGACGACCAATGCCACGCCGGCTGCTGTCAGGCGTCTTCCCCACCGGGGACCACCAGGCGGGCTGGCGGCAGAGCCGGCCCAGCCATCATTCCCTGGAGGCTCGGCTGCGTCCCCCGCGTCAGAAGGTGCGAAACCGGCGGATCCCGCGGGGCTAGTCGGTTCAGAGTCAGGGCCGACTGAGAACGCTGGCGGCTCCGGGGTTGAGTCGTTGGGGTCTTGATTACTGTCCATCTGCTCCGCTACCTGTGTCTTGGGCGGGTGCGCTTACCCGGAATAGGGCATCGCGTGGCTACGCGCCGACTTATCTGCCAGTCTGACCCAGGCCGCTTGGATTCTTGTGAGAGGAACCTGAGAAGACGGCGAGAGTTAAAGGGCAGCAGCCGTCGTGCCCGGAGCTCAACTACAGTGAGCGCTTATCAGGGGCGGCGGGAAGAATCGCAATGTGAAAAGGGAGGTTTATGGCTGAGATCACCCTCTACGGCGCCCCGTGGTGTCCCGACTGCAAGCGCAGCAAGCAATTCCTGGCCGAGCATCGCGTCGACTACAAGTGGGTCGACATTGATCAGGATCCCAAGGGACTCGCCCTGGTTGAGCGTCTGCAAGCGGGTGGGCGCACCATTCCCACCGTCGTCTTCGGGGAAGGTGACTATCTGGTCGAACCCACTAACGAGGAACTGGCCGGGAAGCTGGGACTCTCCCTCAAGGCGGAGCGAAGGTTCTATGACCTGGCCATTGTCGGCGGCGGCCCCGCCGGCCTGGCAGCGGCGATCTACGCCGCCCGAGAGGGGATGAATGCGATCGTGATTGACCGCAGCGCCCTGGGCGGGCAGTCAGGGGTCACCGAGCGGATCGATAACTACCCGGGCTTCCCCGACGGGGTGGGCGGTGCGGATTTGGCGGAGAGATTCATCGCTCAAGCCAGGCGTTATGAGGTCGAGATGCTCTCAGCCGTCTCGGTCAAGCAGCTGGCCGGAGATGGGGAAGATCTGCAGGTCCAGCTCGGTACCGGACAGGAGCTGGCCAGCCACGCAGCCATCATCGCCACCGGATCCTCCTATCGGCGCCTGGGGGTACCCGGCGAGGAGGAGCTGATCGGGGCCGGCGTGCACTTCTGTGCCACGTGCGACGGCCCCTTCTACAAGGCGGCGGATGAGCTGATGGTGATCGGAGGCGGCAACTCAGCCCTCGAGGAGGGGCTGTTCCTAACCCAGTTCGCCAAGCGCATCCGGGTGCTGCAACTGGGGCCCGAGCTCAGCGCCTCCAAATTGCTCCAGGACAAAGTCCGCAACCATCCTCAATTCTCAATTCACACCAACACGGAGTTGCTGGAACTGAAAGGTGAGGGCAAGTTGGAAAAGGTGGTGGCCCGGGACCGGTCGACAGGCGAGGAGCACACCTGGACCCCGGCAGCGGTCTTCGTCTTCATCGGACTCGACCCCAACTCGGAGTTCCTGAAGGGCACGGTGGACCTCGATGGCCGGGGATTCATCAAGACCGATGCCATGTTCCAGACCTCGCTGCCAGGGGCGTTCGCCGCCGGCGATGTCCGCGCCGGGTCAACCAAGCAGCTGGGGTCTGCCGTTGGCGAAGGGATCGCGGCGCTGCTAGTAGCGAGGCGTTTCCTGCAGGACCACAACCACCTGGCCGCCAGGCCCTAAGGAATCGCTGCAGGAGACTTCTCTCCCGGGCGGGCGCTCAGATTCCGGAGCGCTTCTGCTGGTGGCTGCGATGGAAGCGGAACAAGGAGAGAACGACCCAGACGATGGCTACCACCAGGATCAGATGGAAGATCAATGAGAGAGCTGGTAGCACCAGGAAGAAGACCACAAAGAGCGCGACCAAAGCGAGCAACACGAGCATCAACGGGTGTCGTAGCAAATGCATGATGGCCCCCACCTTACGCGTCCTGACTGGCAAATGCCAGCTGGAACAACTCTCCTGAGGCTGCTCCCGCTCTTCGCCTGAAGACCCGCGCGGTGCTCCGCACCACCCTCAGAGCTGACTCAGCGCAGCAAGTCGGTGTGCAGCTCGGGGACCTCCTCCTCTGCGTCGGTGGGGGAGGGCTGGGCGTTCGCGCGTCGCCTCCTGATTCGATACATCGCCGCCGCGCCCAGTCCGGCTGCCAGGACACCGCTGAATCCTCCGGTGGCCAAGCCCACCCGGGGTCCGGCGGTCGCGGTTATCCAGCCGATCAGTGGTCCGCCGATCGGCGTCGTGCCCTGGAACGCGATCGCCCAGAGTGCCATGACCCGCCCCCTCATCTGGGGAGCGGCGGCCAACTGCAGGGTGGTGTTTCCTCGGGCGATGAAGGAGATGCTGGCCCAGCCCACCATCGCCAGGGCCACGTACTCAAGGGTCAGAGTAGGTGCGGCGGCGGCCAGGAGCAGAACTACCGCGAAGACCGCCGCCGCGATTGACACCCCCCGAAGGCCGACCCGCCCGCGCGCAGCGGTAACCAGACCACCTCCGACTGCTCCCACTCCCATCGCTGCCGTCATGAATCCGTAGGCCCGGGCACCGCCGTGAAAAGTGTGGCTGGCCACGACCGGCAGCACCACTTGGAACTCGTAGGCAAATGTGCCGACCAAGGTCATCATCAACAACGGCACCGCCAGCTCGGGTATCCCGGAGACGTAGCGCAGACCGGCACGCAGCTGTCCCCTGGCTCTGGCGGTGGGCACGCTGGGGCGGAGCTGAGAACGGTTCATCGCCAACAGCGAAGCCACCACGGCAACGAAGCTGAGTGCATTGAGGATGAAGCAGGTACCTATCCCCACGGAGACGATCAGCAGCCCCGCGATGGCCGGACCGATGGCCCGGGCGACATTGACCATCACCGAGTTGAGGCTGACCGCATTGCGCAGGACTTGGGGGCCGACCATCTCCATCATGAAGGCCTGCCGAGCAGGGGTCTCGAAGCTGTTGTTTAAGCCGAGAATCACAGCCAGCACGGAGATTTCCCAGAGCTGCACCACGTGCGCTAGGGTCAGAATCCCCAGCGTCAGCGCTTGGATCCCCATCAGCGATTGCAGGATCACCATCAACCGCCGCTTGTCCACGCGATCGGCGATCACCCCGCCGTATGCACCCAGGAGTAGGAGCGGCAGAAACTGCAATGCCACCACCAGCCCGAGGACCAGGGCTGAGTGAGTGATGGTCAGGACCAGCCACGACTGCGCAGTCGTCTGCATCCAGGTGCCGACCAACGAAGTGGACTGGCCGGCGAAGTAGCGCCGGTAATTGGGAACCGCCAGTGCGGCGAAGGTAACTCGGGTCGCCCGGAGGGCTTGGCTCAAGTCCTCAACGAGCCCGATCCAAGAGGGAGTCCGCGAGCGCCTCGAGGGCAGGTAGCGCGTCCACTAAGCGCTGCCGCTGGAGCGCTGGCAGTGCTTGAAATCTCTGGCCCAAGGAGTCGTTGCGCTCGGCCAGGATGCGTCGCTGCAATCTCCTACCCCGATCGGTGGCCACCAGCAAGGCAGCCCGGCGGTCAAGGGGGTCGACCCGTCGCGCTACCAGTCCGTCACGGCTGAGCCGGGCGGTGATCCGCGACAGCATGGTTGGGTTGATGCCCTCCAACTGCGACATCGGGGCGAGGCCGATAGGCCCGCGACGGACCACAGTGGCGAGGACGGAGAGCTGGGTCGGGGTAAGGCCGGCGCCGGCCTGGGTGGGCCGCAGGCGGCGGGAGATTTTCCCGATCAGGGTGCGCAGGGCGGGAGCGGGCTCGATCCGAGCTGGTTCGGGTTTGGTGGACATCCTGGCTATGAGATAGTTGCTTGCTAGCAAGCATTGTAAGAGGTTCGACCGACGAGGTCGAGAGCTGATCGAGTCACGCCCGCCGGGAGGGATGGCCGGAGGCTCTGCGGAACAGGTTCGCGAAATTCAATCAAGAAGGTGCGATTCCCGCAGTTTTGTGCCATCCTGTGCTGGGAAGGGATGGTGTTCATGGGGCTGAAGTTGACATCTCAGTCGAGCCCGTCCGATGCTGCCGCCTCCAGTTCTGACCGTGCCGTGACCGCTGTCGCTGGTCGCCGCGGCGGTCGGCTGGCAGCTCCGTTTGAGCTGCCCTTGGAGCAGGCCATCGCCCTCGCCCAGTTCAGCGCGGCCGGGATCCTCGAGGTCAAGCTGGCGCAACGACTGCGGACCTCCGCGGAGGAGGCGACCAGAATCAAGCAAACGTTGCTGCGCAGAAAGCTAATCCGCCGCGACCCCCCGGGGCGGGCGCGAGTTGCCTCGCGGCTATACCTAACTGACCGGGGCAAACAGGCGAGTTCCTGGCTGGACATGCTCCAAGCGTCTCTGTCGCCGGCGGTATTTGACGGCGCGGATCTGCGTCGCGGCGGCCCGGAGGGTGCGGAGCGCGGGTTGGACGGTAGCAGCGAATCCCAGCCCGACCGTCCCTTGACGCGCTGGCGGAAATGGTGGCATGGCGAGGGGATAGCTGAGCTCCCCCTGGGTCCGTCCGAGCCGGCACCCGAACCGTCGGTGTTCGAGCGCGGCTTGCTGAGCATCTGGGTAGGAACGGCATTGTTCCTAACCGCCGTGGTGGTGGCGCTGCTGCTTCAGACCGAGAGCTCAGCGCTGCTAGCGCTGGGCGTGGGGGTTTTCGTGGCTCTGGTCTTCTTGACCCGGGCAGCCTTCCTGCTCATCCGGCAGGCCCGAGACCGGAGGCGGGCTCGGAGAGCCGCCCGGGCGGCCGAGCTGGCCCGTTCGGCCGCACCCGCTCGCCGCTCTCGGCCGCATTCTCGCCGCGCTGTTCAGTAGGGTCGACAGTTCCGCGATCTGGATCTGGTCTGAGGCGGACTGGAAACTCGACAAAACCCGTGGACTTTGACATGATGGGCCGACCGTGATCGATGCTCAGCGGCTATTCAGCTTTCCTAATCCGGTCAACGAGGTGGCGGCCCGCACCGTCGCCGGTTGCGTAGCCGTGATCGCATTGGTTGCGATCGCTGCCCAGCTGCCCTGGCTCAGCGCAGTCCTGGCCGTGGGCTTTCTGGCCCGGGTGGCGAGCGGGCCGACGTTGAGCCCACTCGGCCAGCTGGCAACCCGCGTGATCGCCCCCCGGCTGGCTCGCCCCAAGTTTGTGCCGGGACCGCCGAAGCGCTTCGCCCAAGGCATGGGCGCGGTCTTGACGGTGACCGCCACCATCACCTATTTCGCCTTCGGTCTCACGACCGTCACCTACATCCTGCTCGCGGGCGTGGTTGTGGCGGCCACCTTGGAGTCGGTCTTCGCCCTCTGCCTGGGCTGCAAGATTTTTGCTGTCTTGATGCGGATTGGGGTGATCCCCGAGGAGGTATGCGCCGCCTGTTCCGACATTTGGGGTCCGGCAGCCCGGGAGCTCCGAGCCCCATCGGCGGTCGCTCCAGGGTCGGTCAAGTCCTAAACCCAGGCCCAGACGGCTTGCGTCGAAGCGGCGCAGCTCTGTAGCGTCGGCCGATGCGCCATCTGCCCATCCTCGATATTCGGATCCGCAGTCCGCGCCTGGAGTTGCGCCTCCCCGATCCGGAGATGCTCGACGAGCTTGCCAGCCTAGCGGGTGCCGGGATTCATCCACCCGAGACCATGCCCTTCGCCGTTCCCTGGACCGACCAGCATTCGCCCGAGTTGGAACGTGCCACCGTGCGCTGGCACCTGCTGCAGCTAGCCACCTGGTCGCCGTTGGCATGGAGCTTCAACCCGGTGGTCCTGTATCAGGGCAAGGTCATCGGTAGCCAGGGGATAAACTCCACCAACTTCGTGGTGACCCGCAGTTTCACGACCGGGTCCTGGCTGGGCCGGGCCTATCAGGGGCAGGGACTGGGACGGGAGATGCGGGCGGCCATCCTCGAGTTTGGGTTCTTCGGATTGGGGGCCCAGGTCGCCCTCAGCGCCGCCTTCCGCGACAACGCCGCCTCCCTTGGGGTGTCGCGCTCGCTGGGCTACGCGGACAACGGGGCAGCGATTGTGGAACGCCGTGGAATTCCCACCGAGCAAATACACCTGCGCCTCACTCGCGAGCGTTGGGAGCGCAGCCATCGCCCCCTGGTGGAGCTGGAGGGCGTGGAAGTCGGCCGCGAGTTTTTCGGCGTTTAGCGGCTTGAGGGGCGGGCGCCGGGATCGGGGCAAGGATCTCCTGGTCCTGAGTGGGAGTGAGGTCGTCACCCTCTTGGATAGCCTGGAGCTGATGGAGCCCTTGGCCCGAGCTCTGGTCAGCTATAGCGCGGGGGCCGCCCAGTCCCCGGCCCGGGTGGCGGCCATCACCGCCAAAGGTTGGCTTGGAGCGATGCCCGCTTACCTTCCGCGGTTGGCGCTGGCGGCCAAGCTCATAAGCGTGTTCCCCGCCAACGCCTCCCTGGGGCTGCCATCACATCAAGGGATCGTCGCGCTCTTCGACGATGAAAACGGCCGGCCTCTCTGCATTCTTGACGCCCGCCACATCACCGCTCTGCGGACCGCAGCCGTCTCGGCGCTCTCAGTGAGGGAGCTGGCCCGGCCCGGTGCCCGGGTGCTGACGGTGCTGGGATCGGGGGAGCAGGCTCGGGCCCACTGTCGCCTCATTGCCACGGTCCGAGCGTTCTCTGAGTTGCGCCTGACGGCACGTAACCAGCAACGTGCCGAGACCCTGGCGGCTGAAGTCCCGGGGTTCAGGGTCGTCAGGTCATCCGAGGAGGCGGTGAGAGGAGCCGACGTCGTGGTGTGCTGCACCAACTCCCCTGAGCCGGTGGTTCAGCTCTCCTGGCTGCGCCAGGGGGTGCACCTGGTGTCCGTTGGGATGGGGCGCGAGGTCGACGAGTTCACCCTCAGGGAGGCGCACCTCTTCACCGAGTGGCGAGGTGCTGTCAGCGCACCCCCTCCGGCCGGCGCCCTGGAACTGCAGGGAATGAACCCGGGCGCCGTGACCGAGCTCGGAGAAGTGCTTGCCCACGTTCAGCCGGGACGGCTGTCCGCCGACGAGGTGACCGTGTTCAAGTCGACCGGGCTAGGGGTTGAGGACGCGGCGGTGGCGAAGGCGGTCTACGAGGCTGCCCGCGACCAGGGTCTGGGATCCAGGGTCGCCTTTTGAGGCGCATGGGGCCGGCTGCTGGCGACAGGCAGGTTGCCGCACCTCGATCACTCCAGCGCCAGTTCGGCCTCGTCGAGCAAACGGGCGCGCAGGAAGCGCTCGGTGTCCTCCAGGAGGTCGGCGAAGATGCGCTGCAGGATGGGATCGAGGTCCCTGCGAGCCAGGTTCTCCTGACAGCAGGCGACCAGCTCCGGAGATGGCGGAATGGAAGGGGGCAGCCAAGTTCCCAGATTGATGGTGAACTCGCCTCCTCGGGTGGCGAGGATGTCGTCGAACATCTGAGGTAAGTGGGGAACGTAGGGGGTCAGCAGCTCCTCGTGCCTCACCCCGCCCAGCCCAAGGCTGACGTTCCTGGCCTCCTCGACGGTGATTTCCCGTGAGCTCAGTCGCGCAAAGGCGGCGGCCTTGGCGGCCTCGGTGGGGCGGGCGGCTCGGGCCGCCTCCGCACGCACCAATCCCATCGAGCTGGGATCGGCCGCCAGCGCCTGCAGGATCTCGGGCTCGTCGGCGCTACCACGCGCCGCGAGGGATTGCACCAGTGCCCAGCGCAGCTCGGCATCGACAGAGATACCGGCAGGTACGTCGTGGCCATCGAAGAGGCTGCGGCAGATCAGCACCTGGGAATCACTGGCGGCCAGGCCTACGAAGGCTCGGAGCCAGACCATCTGGTCATTGCCGCCAGGCTCAGATCGGGTCATAGCCTCCCAGGCGGCCGCGGCCAGGCCCTCCTCCAGGCCGAACCCGCGGCGAGGCGCCGCGTAGCGCCGGGTGGCGCTCCGGAAATTGGCGAGAACCGACCCGACCAGGGTGGCATCGGTCTCGTTGGCGATGTGCCTGGCCACCATCCAGGAGAAGCGATGAGCGGGCAGCTCCAGGTCGCGGACCATGTCCCAACTGAGGTCCCAGATCAAGGCTCGGGCCAAGTCGTCAGTCACCGAGCTCAGGTGCTGCTCGGCAGTGGCCAGAGAGAGCTGGTCGAGACGGATCTTGGCGTAGGTGAGGTCGCCATCGTTTGGAAGGAGTAGAGCGGGGCGGGGACTCCCCACCAACTCTTCGACCTCGGTCCGCGGGCCTTCAACGTCGAGTTCGACCGCGCCGACCCGCTCCAGGTCCTGGCCGACCCAGTCGAATCGCCCCAGGCGGATCCGATGGGGCCGCAAGACTGGCTGAGCCCGGGTGGCGCTCTGGACCACAGTCGCCCTCGAGATCCTTTCCCCCTGCCCTCCATCCTGGCTCTCGATCTCGCAGCGCAGGAGGTTGATCCCGACCGTCTCCAGCCAGGCCTCAGCCCACCCCCGGACGTCCTTCCCCGAGGTGGCCTGGAGCGCCCCCACCAGGTCGGCAAACTCGGCATTGGCGGAGCGGTGCTGGGTGAGGTGGGCGTTGATGGCGGCGAAGAAGTTGTCCTCGCCCACCCAGGCCATCAGCTGGCGAAGCGCCGCGGCTCCCTTCTCGTAGGTGATGCGATCGAAGTTGCCGCGGACCGCCTCGACATCGGCAATCCGGGTGACAATTGGATGGGAGCTCTTGAGCTGGTCCTCACTCCGGCCCAGGGCCTTGTAGATGGTCAGGAACGAGACCCAGGCGTCGGTGTACTTGGTGGCCCGGTCGACGGCCAGGTTTGACATCAGGCTGGCGAAGCTCTCGTTCAGCCAGAGGTCGTCCCACCACCTCATCGTCACCAGGTCCCCGAACCACATGTGGGCCATCTCATGGAGGATCAGATCGGCCCGGATCGAGCCCTGTCGGGTGGTTGCTCGACCCCGCCAGAGCACCTCGTCGGTGATGGTGACGCAGCCGGGAGACTCCATCGCGCCGTTGACTTTCTCGGGGCAGAAGACCTGGTCGTACTTGGCGAAGGGGTAGGGGATCCGGAAGAGTCGCTCGAAGTAGTCCAACCCCTGAGCGGTGATCTCGAAGAGTTCATCCGCGTCCAGATACGCTTCCAGGGACTTGGCGCAGTAGAGACCCAGCTCGGTTGCGCCCCGCCGGCCCTTCACCATATGGAAGGGTCCGGCCGCCAGTCCGATCACGTACGGCGCCAGCGGCATGGTCGCCGGAAAATCCCACCACCGGGAGCCGTCGCTGGGGTCAGCCTCCTCGGGCCTGCCCGGCTCGGCCGAGACCACCGACCAGTCCCCGGGCACCTGCACTCGAAATCGAAATGAGCCCTTGAGGTCGGGCTGGTCGAAGCAGGGGAAGGTCCGATGGGCCTCGTAGGGCTCGAAGTCGCTGTAGATGTAGGAGGACCCGTCGACGGGGTCAGTGCTTCGATGAAGTCCCAAGCCGGTGTGGTCGTAGCTAGCCGCGCCGCGGACCCTGATCGAATTGTTCTCCTCCAGCTCGGGGAGCGCGATCCGACGGCCGTCGTAGGCGGAGTTCGGCAGTTGGCGACCATTCCAGACGATTTGGTCCACCCTCTCCACCCCGGCCTCGAGGAACGTTCGCGCCCCCGGCTGCGGCGAGGTGAAATCGACCCGGGCGTCGAAGGCCAGGAGTTCGTCCCCGCCGGTGAGATCCAATTCGACCCGGTAGTCGATGCTGCCGATGAGTTGGGCCCGCTCCCGAGCGGCAGACTGGGTCAAAGTAGCTGGCCGGGAGGACATCCGGCGCAGTTTAGCTGGCGCCATCCCCAGTTCAGCCCGGCGTCCCTTTCACTTGACACCGTCTTTCTGTCTCTGGTCGCTAAGGTGGGCGGAATCCAGATGGAGTCTGACTGGCTTCCCTTCGAGCGGCCCAGAGCAAGGACCAGGCTCGGCCTCGCCCTCGGCTACTGGGGGGCTGGACCTCCCGATGATGCCCCTCAACTGGTCGCCCAGGCCGAGGGACTCGGCTTCGACTCGATGTGGACCTCGGAAGCCTACGGGTCGGACGCCCTCACCCCCCTCGCCTGGTGGGGAAGCAGGACCAGGTCATTGCGCCTGGGCACCGCGGTGGCCCAGATCCACGCCCGGACCCCGGCTGCCACCGCGATGGCCGCCGCGACCCTGGACCATCTCAGTGGGGGGCGATTCGTCCTGGGACTGGGAGCGTCGGGGCCTCAGGTGGTGGAGGGCTGGCACGGGGCCAGCTTTGACGAGCAGCTGCAGACGACCAGGGAGTACGTGGCCATCATCCGCCGCATCCTTCGCCGCCAGGGACCCCTGGAGTTCAGGGGGGAACGCTATCGCTTGCCCCGGCCCGGGGGCCGCGGCAAGCCGATCATCCTGACCGTTCATCCCCGACGCGCCGAGCTGCCGATCTGGCTGGCGGCCGAGGGACCCAAGAACACGGCAATGGCCGCCGAGATAGCCGACGGCTGGCTGGCGGGCTTTCACGCACCGAAAGCCTCGGATTGGCAGCGGCGAGCGTTGGCGCAGGGATTCGCGCGGCGCGACCCCAGCCTGGATGCTTCGGGATTTGAGATCGCTGCCAGCCTGTTCCTGGCCGTGGACGACGACCTCGAGCGGGCCGCCGACCGGTTCCGTCCCCTGCTGGCCCTCTACATCGGAGGAATGGGTGGTCCCCGAGAGAACTTCCACTTCGACCTCTTCTGCCGCATGGGTTTGGAGCAAGAGGCGATGCGGGTGCGTGATCTCTACCTCGCGGGTGACAGGGCCGCCGCGGTGGCGGCGGTCTCGACCCGGCTGGTGGAGCAGGTGGCGTTGGTGGGACCTCTCGCCAAGGTGCGAGAGGAGGCGGAACTCTGGAGGGCGTCGCTCCCCACCCTCTTACTGGTGGGCGGTCCGGTAGAACAGCTGCAGATCGCGGCGGAACTCTTCGGATAGGGCCGAGGCTGTCTCTGGGACTGTGGGGTCGGCTCAGCCAGCCTGTGGAGCCGGATCTGCCGGTGGCATCAGCCACTGCGCCAGGTAGGGGAGCTCGCGGTGGCGACTGTCGTGGTCGAGGCCGTAGCCGACTACGAAGCCGGGTCCTTCCAGGCGGAAGCCGACGTAGTGGGGATGCACCGGCAGCAGCCGGGCCCCGGGCCGGTCGAGCAGGGCGCAGATCTCAAGGGTTCGTCCCGGCGCGTTGAGGTGGTCAACCATCGCCTGGATGGTCCGGCCGGCGTCGACGATGTCGTCAACGATGATCACCGGGCCTTCCTCGGGCAGGTTGACCCTCCCCAGGGCGCTGATCACCGGCTCGGTGACCGCACGATCGCCGCGGTAGCTGGTGGACTGGAAGAACTCCATCCCTAGGACTTCCACCTCGCATTCCCAGAGCTGGCGGATGAGATCGACCGCGAAGACGAATCCACCCCGCATCACCACCACCAAGGCCACCGGCACTTCGCGATGTGCTCTCGCGATCTCCTCGGCGATGGCTCGAACCCGGTCCTGGATCTGCTCCGGGGTGGCGATCTGCCTCATGTTCATGGCAGCCGGGTCCCTTCGATCGGT
The DNA here is from genome assembly GCA_963701235.1 of Candidatus Dormiibacterota bacterium. Classification (GTDB taxonomy): domain Bacteria; phylum Chloroflexota; class Dormibacteria; order Aeolococcales; family Bog-877; genus Bog-877. Next base: position 1,796,938 of record OY969577.1, on the reverse strand, counting down.
CCAGAAGGCGGGCTGGTATGTCGGCCCACTGGCCGGGACCAGGAGAGTGGGAGCAGTCATCTGGCCAAAGCTCACCATCGAATCCGCTTTCGCGCTCACGTCCTGATTCAGGCTCCGTCCACCACTGGGAGCAAGTATCCGCGATCAGATCCTGCCCTCCGGCGCCGAAGCCGAGCTGCATCCGGTGCCGGAGAGCCGCGCAGTGGTCCGAGCTACTTGCTGGAGATCTTCGCCATCAGAGAGCGCAGCTCATCGGCGTGTTCCTCTTCATCCGCCAGCAGCCCCTCCATCACCCTGCGGGTGGTGGGGTCTGCTTCTCCCAGCCAACGAACGATCTCCTGGTAGCTGGCAATTGCGATCCGCTCCGCCACCAAGTCCTCTTCCATCATGTCCATCAGGGACTGGCCCTCGGCGTACTCGGTGTGGCTGCGCTTGGCCAGGACCGCCGGATTGAGGTCGGGCTCGCCCCCCAATTGCACGATTCGGCGCGCTGCCCGGTCGGCGTGGCTTCTCTCCTCGTTGGCGTTCTCGAGGAACTCGGCCTTGACCGTCTCCCCCTGGATTCCGTCAGCCATGTAGTAGTGGCGCATGTAACGGAGGACGCAGACGATCTCAGTGGCCAGGACCTCGTTGAGGACCTTGACCACTCGCTCACGATCGGCGCCGTATGCGGACGTGATCGGCCCTTGATCCATATGGACGCGGGCCTGCTCGCGAATGGTGTCGATCTGCAGTACGAAGTTGCCGCTCATCCCGATCCTCCTCTGAGATTCGCCACTCAAGCTGCCTGGGCGGCTAACGTGCCGGCGCTCGTCCCCGCACCTCGGCAGATCCCCTACGCTCTCCCAACTCTAGGCTCAGCCAGCACGCCAGCGAGGAATGCCGTTGGTCGACGGACTTGGGTAGGAGGTCAACACGATCGCCTGCCCATCCTCAGCTAGGGGTCGGGAGCTCCGAGCGGCTAGGACTCAGGAGGCTCGCAGGCCTGCCAGAACTTGCTCGCCGGTCCCGAATCCGGGTCGCTCGGTGAGCTGATCCGCCGGCACCGGCCGGCCGATGAAGTAGCCCTGAGCCAGATCGCAACCCATTCCGGTGAGCACCGTAAGGGTGGCGTTGTCCTCGATCCCCTCCGCCACCACCCGCAAGCCTAGGGCGTGGCCGAGATCGATGGTCGCCCGCACCAGAGCCGCGTCGGTTGCCTGGCCGGTTCCCAGCCCGGTGATGAAGCTCCGGTCCAGCTTGAGCTCGCTGACCGCTAGGTTGCCCAGATAAGCGAGTGAGGTGAAGCCAGCCCCAAAGTCGTCAACCGAGATGCCCAGGCCCAGCCCGCGAAGCTCTGCGATCACCGACTTGCAGCGTTCGAAGTCCCGAACGATGGTGGTCTCGGTGATCTCCAAGATCAGGTAGGACGCTGGAACCTGATGGCTGAGCAGCTGCTCCTGTACCAGTGCGATGAACTCGGCGTCGAGAAGGTTGGTGATGGAGATGTTGACCGAGACCGCGAGATCGTGCCCCGATGCCCGCCAGGCGGCGCATTGGGTTAGGGCCTTGTCGAGGACGATGGTGGTCAGAGCCCGCATCAACCCTGCCTCCTCGGCGAGGGGCAAGAAGTCCAGAGGGGGAACAGGTCCCAGGCGGGGATGGGTCCAGCGGAGCAGCGCCTCGACCGTGGTTACCATCCGGGTGCGCAGGTTGAGCTGTGGTTGGTAGTGGAGTGCGAAATCACCCGCCTCGACCGCGACTCGGAGCTCATCGACCAGGCGCAGCCGGTTGCCCTCGTCATCGATTTCCGAGTCGTACATCTCGAAGGGGACGCCGCTCAGCTTGGCACGGTACATGGCCAGATCGGCGCAGCGCAGCAGGCCCACGCTCTCTTCGGCATCCCGGGGAGCGATCGCGATCCCGATGCTGGCGCTGATGCGCACGCTGACAGCGTCGAGGTGGAAGGGTGCGCTGAGCCGGTCCAGAATCCGCTCCGCGACCTTGACCGCGTAGTCGGCGTCGCCGCCGGTGACAATGACGCCCAGCTCATCGCCTCCCACCCGGACCAGGACGTCAGTGCTGCGCAGTGCCACCTTGAGGCGGGGCCCGAGCTGTCGCAGCAGGGAGTCACCTGCGGAATGGCCAAAGGAGTCGTTGATCTCCTTGAAATGGTCCAGGTCGACAAACAGGAAGGCGAGCGAGACGTCGGGAGTGCGCGGATCTCGGCGGTCAGCGAAGTAGGCATCGAGCACGTTGAAGAGGTGGCGGCGGTTGCCGAGTCCCGTCAGGTGGTCGGTGACCGACTGCCGCTGGCGTTCATCCGTCAGCGTCCGCAACCGGCGTACGGAAAGACCCGCCCGGACGCTGGCTGTCACCAGCGTGGCGCTCGCCAGTCCCAGCGCCACGGGGGTGACGTGGTGCATGGTCCCGAAGAAGAGGATGGCCAGTCCGGCGAAGGTGCCTAGCCCGGGAAGCAGGAATCCCGGCGTCCGCTGGGGCGCCAGCAGATTGGTGGGGCCAGGTCGGATGAGCATGGCAGCGGAGATCAGGAAGATGGTGGTGGGCCAGGCTACCGAGTTGGCGACAGCGCCCAAGGGGGAACTCTGATGCAGCTGCACCAGGTTGAAGCTGTCCCCGATCGCGACCACGCCGCATGCTGTGGCGAGGACCAACCACTGGACTTTGGGCCGCCCAGGAAAGGTAGCGGTGGCGCCGATCACCAGGGCCAGGAGAAGTACATCGCCGACCGGGTAGGCCAGGTTGACGGCGACCGCCATGGGCTGATGTCCTAACGAAGTGGCGATGGGGTGAAAGAGAAAGGCGCCGCAGACAGCCGCGGCACCCAGCCCGGCAGTGATGCCATCGAGCCAGGTGGCCGGGACGAGCCGTCCCGCCTCCCGGCGGAGGATCAGAACTAGTCCCACATAGGCGGTTGGGTAAAAGAGCAGGTAGAAGACGTCGGCCAGTTGGGGACTGTGCCCTTGGGGGGTGGCGGTAAGGACCGCGTCGCCGGTAGCCCAGGACAGCACCGCCAGACCCAGGACCACGGGGATGGTTCGATCGCGGGGTCGAGCCAGCCCGAGGCCGACACAGAGAAGCGCCGCGACGAACTCGAATCCGACCGGCGGCCATTGGTCGACGACGGTCTCGGCCGCCCGGGGCACCAATGCCTGGGAGAGGTAGAACGCGATCAGGACGAGGCCCAACAGCCCGTAGACCGTCCATACCAGCCCCGGGCCGCGTCTCTGCCCGCCCAGATCGGCGCCGCGACGGGCGAGGGGAAGTGCGCTGAACACGTCTGCAGCTTAGGTGGGGGTCAGTTCGGGCTTCGTGACGAGGCCGGGACAACACCGAAACAAGCCTTACAGCGCGCGCGCCCGCGACAGCGCGCGCGCCCGCGTGAAGGATCGAAACAGGGCCGTGCCGGCACTGCCATCCCGGGCAGGCGATGGCAGCGCCCGCGTACAGTCGTGGGTCGCGAGAAGCCGGCCCCTCAGCCCTCCGACCACGCCTTCAAGCCCTATTTGGCATCGTTGTCCTCGTGCCTGGCTTTCCCGGGTGCTTGCCGAGCACGCCCTCGTTGGTCGAGTTCTCGGTGCCCACCGTCTTCCTGACGGTCCCCTTGGGCACTTGGGGACCTGACATGACGCTTCCTCACGAGTTGGCCGTGGTGGAGTGCAGCTTTATGCCGGCACGCGTTTGCTCTAACGAGGCTTGGTGCGCCATCTCATTTTTCTATCGGCGCTAGAGTGAAGGCATGAGAATCAGCGCTCGCAACCAACTGCCTGGCACCGCCACCCGCGTGGATCTAGCCGCTGTGATGGCAACTGTGGTAATCCGCCTGGCTGGAGGAGAGGAGCTGGTGGCGGCGATCACCAGGGACTCGGCTGAACACCTTGAGCTGGCGGTGGGAGACTCGGTGATGGCGGTGATCAAGGCGACCGAGGTGATGGTCGCCAAGGACTGAGCAAAGGCTGGGCCACGACGCCTCCCTGACCGTCTCGGGAGACTCTCGGGACCGCCCTTTCTCGGGAGTCGGCTCCGGCCGAGTAGGAGCCAGCCGTCCGAGCCTAGGCTTGTTCGCTCTGGCGCAACTCAGGCGCTCGATGGGGAAGTAGGGTTCCGGGAAGCCCGAATCGGCGTTATATTGGGCCGTGCGGATCTGAAGGTGTGGGGCCGGGATCTGAACGGGCGGCCGAAAAGGGCCGCGCGGAGCGAAGGAGGCATTGATGCCCACTGCAACGTGGCGCGGTACCGTCAGCTTCGGATTGGTGGCGATCCCAGTTCGAATGTACAAGGCGACCGAGTACCAACGGGTCTCCTTCCGTCTGCTCTGCCAGTCTTGCGGCAGCCCCATTCAGAACCGCCGTTGGTGCCCCAACGAAGAGAAGCAGATCGGTTGGAATGATGTGGTTCGGGGCTTCGAGGTGAGCCGGGACGACTACGTAGAAGTCACCGACTCCGACTTGGAGCACCTGCCTTTGCCGAGCACCGACACCATCGATATCACCGAGGTGGTGGACGACAGCGAGATCGATTCCGCCATGTACCTGGACCAGGCGTACTTCCTGGAACCGGAACCCGCGGGCGTGCGCCCCTACTTTCTGCTCAAGAAGGCGCTGGAGACCAGGGGGCGCAGCGCGGTGGGGAAGCTGGCGATTCGTGAACGCGAGCATCTCTGTCGCCTCTCACCCCGCGAGCACGTCTTGGTGCTCAACACGCTGCACTGGCCGGATGAGATCCGCTCCAGCGAATCCCTGCGTCTCCCCGAGGCCGACGTCGAAATCCGCAAACGTGAGCTCGACATGGCCCTGACTCTGATCGACAACCTCACCGCGGCCTTCGAGCCGAGTCGCTACAAGGACGAATACCGTCAAGCTCTGCTCCAGGTGGTTGAGGCCAAGCAGGCCAACAAGCGACTCCCCGAGAGGCGGGCACCGGCACGGGATGACAATGTTGTGGACCTGATGGCGGCGCTCAAAGCGGCTGTGGCGCAGACGAACGGCAGCCGCCGAAACGGGAATGCACCTGCCAGAGCGAGCAAACCTGCGCCCGCCACCGCGACGCCGCGCAGCGCCCGGCAGCCAGCCCAGCGCCGCAAGGCCTCTTAGACTTTCCGGAGGTCGGTGGTCCGACTCGGGTCGCGTTCGGCGCCCCTGGGTGGGTTTAGCGCTTCGCCTGGGCCACAGCCTGAATACTCCCGCGGACCGGTTACTTCGAAGGCCCTCGCCCAGGACGCATCGATGCGTCGTAGAGTCTCCAGGAGTCCGGCTGTCCTTTTGCGGCGTACATCGCCGCATCGGCGCACCGCAGAAGTTGGGCCGGGTCGTCGCCGTGTCTGGGGTACATGGCCACGCCCAGGCTCAGCCCGACGATTGCGCCCTCGCAGTTGGCTAGCGGCGACTTGAACGCGCCGCAGATCTTGGCGGCCAAAGCGGTTGCTCGGGCAGCGTTGATGCGACCTCCGACCAAGATGGCGAACTCGTCGCCTCCGATCCGACCAACAGCGTCGGATTCGCGCACCGTGGCCTGAAGCCGGTCAGCCACTGCTCTGAGGACGTCGTCGCCGAACTCATGGCCGTGGGTGTCATTGAAAGCCTTGAAGTCGTTGAGATCGACCATCATGACCGCGATCTCGGTCCGAGTCCGGCGGGCGGCGTTGATCGCGGTGCGAATGCGGTCGTTAGTGAGCTCGCGATTGGCGAGAGAGGTGAGAGAGTCATGCGTGGCGCGGTACTCAAGGGTTGCTGGTCCAGAAGTGAGACACAGCGGGTCCAACTGCTCCTGGTCGAGCCGGTCGGCAAACTCGCCTAGGCGCTCTGCCACGCGCCCGAGGAGTTCCAGAAGTCCCTCCTCGGGAGCGTAGTGCGTCGGTGTCAAAAAGCTGAGCGCTGCTCGACCCCCCGCGGGTGTCGGAACTGGGCAGCCTACGGCACCGTATTCGGTGGCGAACTCTGGTCCTGGGAGGTTGGGTCGGGCAAGCTCAGCGCTACCGTCAAGCACGATGGGAACGTTGTTCCGCATCGCCGCGCTGGGCACGCTGTCTCCGGTCGATAGTCCGCCACCAGCAGCGCCAGCCCAGGTTCGCGCGACGTGGAGAACTTTATCGTCCACTCTCCAGTACTCGCCCGATACCCATTGCAGCTCGGTGCAGAGGGCTGCGAGAACCCCGCTTATGGCGCCATCCCAGTGCCCGGATGCGGCAACTACTGTCGTCACCGCAGCCTGCGCTCGCTCCAACCGAACCTGGTTGTGTTCCAAGGTGACATCCCGCGCCACGGTGTAGATCAACTCCTCATCGAGATTCGCGATCGAGCTAGAGGAGAGCCACCTGTACGACCCGCCCTGGCAGAGATACCGACACTCGAACTTAACCAATTCGCTACCGTCGGCCAAGCCAGCCGTTGCATCGACGGCGGCCCTGCGATCGTCGGGATGAACGAACTCGATGTAGGGGCAGCTGAGCAGCTCCTCGCTGGAAAAGCCGAGCAGCATCGACCACGCGGGATTAACGGTCTTGAAGTAACCGTCGAAGCCGACCACCGCCATCGCGTCGACGGAGAGGTCAAAGAGCTGCAGCAGTATGTGGGGTCTGTGCTCCGGATAGTCGACGCCCGGCGCCCCGGCTGTCGGGCTCACCTCGGAGGTTGGGGTCACCCCCAGACGCAATGTCATGGCAGTTGGCCACGCGTCAGCGCGCTGGCGCCGTGGATCCGACTGGCCACCGTGGTCACCGGGGGGTCCGCCCAATTTGGCTGCTGGAAGGTCGTCACAGTGGCGGAGCTTGACTCGGGGGCGGCGCCGCTACGGTCCGCTTGCGTACCAAAATAGTCAGACTCGAATTCGATCGTGACTACCCCGCAGCGATCTTGTCACGCTCAAACCGTGCGAGCCGTGACGCTCGGGCCGACCGACTCCAAGATGCGAGCTACGATCAAGCCCACCACCCATGGTGGTGCCTCCACAACCGGCCCCTGCCCTAGGTCAAGTCTGGGGCCGACAGATCGCCCAACGTCTCGCTCGCCTCGTAAATTCGCGGTCTGAAATTCGCGGTCTGAAAGAGGTTTGGCGTGGTGTGTTTGGCTGCGAGCACGGGCCGAGGTTTGAGCTGGCCGTGCTACCATCCCGCTACCGCTGGCCTGTTCGAGCCGACCCGTTCACTCCAGTCTTCGCGAGCTCATGGTTCGGCTCTTGGAGGGTCCTGGATGGATCGCGGGAGCCCGCAGACCCGGGCAGAGAGCCTGCTCCGAGAGCTACTGCACCTGCGGGACGCCATCCAGACGCTCTTGCAGCCCCCACCCGTTGACGGCGTCAAGCCTGACCGGGACCTGCTCTCAGGCCGCCAAGCACATGCGCTCTATATCGTGCACCAATCTCCGACGACGATGGGAGAGTTGGCACGCGCCATGCGGGTCACCCCGGCGGCCGCCACCGGGATCGCAGACGCTCTAGTCGCCCTGCACATGGCAGACCGAGTCGGGGACCCATCCGACCGCCGAATCGTTCGCTTGGTGGCAACCGAGAGGGGGGCCGCCGTGATCCGAGACAGGAACCTCTGGGAGCACACGGCCTTGGCCGCGCTGGAGGCCACTCTCTTATCTGAGAAGCCAGGCATAGAGACACTCGCAGTCGAAGAAGTCATCCGGCTGGTCGAGAGTTCTGTGGCGATCGCGGCCCGCGTTTCGGAAGATAACTCCGGAGGGGTCCATCTGGATGGGACGGAAGGCCCACTCCAAACGGACGCCGACCTTGCGGCGTTGACCGGGGGCCGCTGAACTAAGCCCTTCGCGCCCTCGGCACGGCACAACGAATCAGGTCATCGCGAAGAGAGGCAGATCGGATCTGGTTGCATGCCGCGGCGGCGACCGGCGGGCCGCGAGAATCCCTCTAGTGCGAGTTCACCTGGTCGACGGCACCTACGAGCTCTTCCGTCAGTACTACGGTCTCCCTGAGCCGCTGCGTGCCCGTCCTCAGGCCGCTGTCCGGGCCGTCGTGGAAGGGACACTAGCCCTGCTCGAAGAGGGCGCCACCCACGTGGGGGTCGCCACGGACCACGTCGTCGAGAGCTTTCGCAACGAGCTGTGGCCCGGCTACAAGAGCAGCGTTGGCATGGACCTGGCCATCCTGGCCCAGTTCGGCCCGCTCGAGGAGGCATTGGCCGGGCTGGGAGTTGCACTTTGGCCGATGACCGAACTCGAGGCCGACGATGCGCTGGCCACGGCGGCCGCCGTGGCGGGGGACGACCCAGCGGTGGAGCAGGTCCTCATCCTGACGGCCGATAAGGACCTGGCCCAGGCGGTGCGCGGCGATCGGGTGGTCCAGGTGGATCGGCGCCGTGGCCGCATCGTTGACCATGACGCAGTGGTGGAGAAGTTCGGGGTCGAACCCGCCTCCATCCCTGACCTCCTAGCTCTGGTCGGAGACCAGGCTGACGGCTTTCCAGGCCTGCCCGGATGGGGCGCGCGCTCGGCGGCTGCGCTACTGGCCCGGTTCGGTCACATCGCCGACATCCCCGAAGACCCGGCGGCGTGGGGCATATCGGTGCGCGGGGCGGAGCGACTGGCGGGCGCGCTTCGTGATGGACGCGACCTGGCGCGTCTCTTCCTCGATCTAGCCACGCTGCGGGTGGAGCGTTCGATCGTTCCTTCTGTGTCAGCAATTCGGTGGAGCGGACCGGGTCCGGGACTGGCCGCGATGGCCGAGACCTGGGGGGCGGATGCGCTCATGGACCGCGTCGCCGCCGTGGCCGCAAGCCGCTGAGTTGACTCACAGCCGCGCACGCGGCCTCAATCTCACTCCCGGACGCGGGCCGGAAACGCGGCTAGTCGTCGCCGACCTCCCGGTGACCACCGCGTCGGAGCACATCACCCCCGCTTAATCGTCGGCGCCTAGGCTTGAGCAGCGAGCAAGGCGCCTTGTGGGAGGAGATCGATGCGTTTAGCGGCTACTCGTACGCTCGAAATTCCGCTAGCGGCAGGAATAGCGGCCTTAGGACTGCTGTGTGCTGCTGGGCGCCGTTGCGAGTTCCTCCTCGAGGATCTCCACGCCAGCAGTCCAAACGTCCTCTGCTGCGAGCGTGCGTCCCTACCCCTCTCCGGTGTTCAAGGTTGCTCACATCTTGCTGGGCGCATCACTGCATCACACCTTCGTCCCCGTGGGCTCCGCCACTGCCCGGTCGGAGCCCATCAGCGACCCGGACGACATCAGTCAGCTCGGGGCTGATCTCTTCGTCGGGTTCCAGAACGGAGTCGGCCCTCAAGGTCAACCCAGCCCCGACGGCAACCGCGACAGCACCATTGTGGAAATGACCCTGACGGGGGAATGGGTGGGTCAGTGGGACCTGGTCGGCAAGGCGGATGGCGTCACTGCTGACCCTGCCTTGAGCGAAGTAATCACGACTGTCAACGAAGATGCCAATTCGGCTCTCTACACGATTCGGCCCAGCATCAAGCCGAGCGTCGATGCGGTGACTAGGTACTCGTACAGCGAAGCGCTGCCCCATTACGGGGGCACTGACGCCATCTCGACATATGACGGCCAGGTCTTCATCAGCGCCTCGGCTCGCGGTGCGACGGGGGCAGCCGCGCCGCAGCCGAGTTACCCCGCCGTGTACTCGGTGACACTTAATCCCTACTCCCGGGTGGCCACGGTTCACCCGCTCTTCTATGACGAGAACTCCGCAATGGTGGCGAACGTCAACAGCGCAAACCTCGGAGAGAGCATCAAACTCGGTCTGACCGATCCGGATTCCAACGAGGTCGTTCCGTTCGATGGCCCCAGGTTTGCTGGAGACTTCATGCTCACCAGTCAAGGTGACCTCGAGCAGATCTATGTCAGCGACGCCGGTGGCCCACACCAGCGTCTGGCGGTTCTGTCGCTGACCCAGGCGGTGGACGATACGGCCTGGGCGTCCGGCCCCACCGGACGGCTCTTTTCCACGGACTCGGTCAATGATGCCGTCGACGTCATCATCGGACCGTTCAGCAGCGACCAGCCACTGGTAGCCGCAACCCCCTGCGGCGCCAACAGTGCCCCGGCCACCTGCCCGGCGCCACCCAGTTATCCGGCCAACTACCTCGCGACGATGAATCCGTGGACCGGTCAGGCGACCGCGGTGAAAACGGTGGGCCACCATTCGTGCCTCAGGGTGGGTTGGCGTTTGTTCCAGGCGATTGGTGACGCTTAGGGACCAGGGACGAATCTACAAAGTTCGATCTCTCGCTAGAACTGCTTTCCTGATCGCTACGGGGCCAGAGCTTCGGGGATGTGATTGCGCTCCCCGTCATTTCGTCCCGCTGGCCAGCTGGGCCGGGATCGCCTCGATCGCGTCGAGCACCACCTTGAGGCCGCCCTGGGTGTGAACGTCGAGCGCATCCACGATCTTCTCGGTGTCCTCGAAGCTCTTCGCCGCCCGAGCATCACTGGCCACGTTCTGTAAGTTCTGCCCGACCATGAGGCCGGGCAGCAGGATCAGCTGGAAGCAGGTCGAGAGCAGCCAGGTCGCTAGCAGCTCGAACCCAAACCCGAGGACGAACACCGGCAGGATGCGCTTCAGAGAGACCACGCCCATCGCGTAGAGCACCGACGGCAGCACGCAAAGCGTCATCAGCAGGAACACCCAGAAGCAGGTCATCGAGCCAACATGGCTGGTCAGCCAGAGCGCGACCGCCTTGTTGAATCGTTGGTAAGGGGTATCGGTTGGTAGGTGGTCGATAACCCGACCGTGGACCGCTACGCCTCGGCTGGTAAAGCCATGGGTCGGGACCTTGACGTGCTTGTCGTTCTTCCCCATCAGGTGCTCCTTCTCATAGAACCGAAGTGGACCTCCCGTGATATTTCTGGAGATCAGCTTGCGATGGGCAGGCGCCCGGCCTAACGACTAAGTGGGTGCGATCCTTCGGGCCACCTCCGCCAGTTCAGGTGAGTTGAGGGATTCCTGCGCACAACGGGCAAACGTCCAGAGGGCCAGACGGTCGGCCTCGAGGTGAAGTAGATCTGCCATTCGCCGAATGAGATCGAGGGGATTGGCTCGGAGCCGCTCGTCACAGTTGAGAAGATGCTGAACCGGGTCGTAAGTGGGATCTCCGACATAAGGCTTGGGGTCGATCATGAGCCACGACTCCCGAGTCGCGGCGAGGACATTGTGAGCATGGAGATCTGTGCATAAGAGAACCTGCCGCTCGGCTGTGCTGGGGAGGCTGCGGAGCAAGCGGACGCCTTCTCTGGTCAGGCCTGGGTCAAAAGATCCTGGTTGTGCCACGGCATTCCGCTCGAACTCGTCCGCCCACGCATCGCACATGTCCTGCAGCGGTCGAAAAGGGTGGCCCGGCTGTGGCTCCAACCAGAGCCGGGACAGTAAGGATGCGATGACGATGTCCTGTTCAGGCTCCGGTCGCGACGCTAGCGGGGTGCCGGGCGTGCATCGCTCGAGGAGTAGCGCAGATGTATCGCCGAACGTCTCGGCCGCGTACAAGCGCACAGCACCTTGGCCATCCCATGCGCGCAGGCCATTGGCTTCGTCCAGCTCCTCGTCGTTCTGCCAACTCAGCTTCAGTACCAGATCATCTCGTGAGTCGGTCCTCGCTGGAGCGACCCAGGCTATCTGCCCGCCCGGCTGAAATGGCTCGCCGACCTGGAGACGCCAGTGCCGCTCCACGAGGTTGACACTCGTGGACAGGGTTGTCAGCCACCCCCGGCGCCGCCCATCGCTGTCAAACTCCGCGGCGGCAACGAGGTTACGGGGCAGAGGAAGCGAGCTCATGTCCTCCGTGGGTGAGCTGATGAGCTATCCGGTGTCACGGACGGGGCGTTCTCTTAGTCTGCGGCCTTCGCTGCACCCACGATCGTCCTGAGGTGGGGGCCAGCCATAGCTAGTTGATGCGGCCTTGGCGACTGCCGTGGGGAAGAGGGCGAGAGCCGTCCCGATGATGTCGGGTGGCGCCAGGTCGCTGGTACAGTCCGTCCTCTCGACCGAGGGTCCATGCGAGGAGGAGCAACCTGCCAGGCAGCCAGTGGTGGCCGTTCATCCGCGCTGAGCGAGCAGCTCTGATCGGCGATCTACAGGAGCTATCCGAAGCTGCCTGGTCGACCCCGTCGCTCTGCGCCGGCTGGACGGTGCGCCAAGTGCTGGCTCACATGACTGCCGTGGCCAAGCTGACCCCGGGCGGTTTTGTTGGAAAGTTTGCGGCTGCCGGATTTCGCTTCAACGCCATGAATGAGATTGGCGTAAAGGCCGAGCTGGGATCGACTCCTGCCGAGACGCTGGCTGGGTACAGGGCCCAGCTCGATCGGACGACCTATCCGCCGGGAGGGGCCGAAATGCTGGTCGGGGACATGGTCATCCACAGCCAGGACATCCGCAGGCCACTCGGGATAGCGCACACCTTTCGACCCGAGGCTCTGGTCCTGATGGCCAACTCCGTCATCCGAAGCAACCTCGTGCTCGGGGGCAAGCGGCGGGCGGCCGGTCTCCAGCTCACTGCCACCGACGAGAACTGGACCAGAGGTGCTGGTCCGGAGGTGAAGGGGCCGCTGGCATCGATCATCATCGTCCTCACCGGGCGCGGCGCAGGACTGCCCGACCTTTCCGGCGACGGGCTCGCGATCCTGACCTCGCGCGTCTGAGACCAGTGCCGTGACGACGGATCGGTTGGCGGTATGGGGGCGATGCAAAGATGACTGTGTGGCGTTGGGGTAGGCCTGCAATGGTCAGAGGAACGTCACGCGGGTTGCTTCCTGCTTGCCTTGGGCGAATCCGGCGCGGGCGGCGGGGATGCGGGTTGCGGGATCCATCAGGTTCGTGCCCAATGCAGCTCGGGAATCGGCGTCCGGTGTGATCACCTCGACGTGGCTGCCCTGCTTGCGCAGGGCCTCGACCTGGCTTGCCAGGTCCGCGCCCGGCAGTCTGCGCAGGCCCTCGAACTGGCCTGCCGGGTCCCCGTCCCGTTCCGGTGGTGTCCGGCTCAGTCCGCCCAACGGCGAGAGCACGACGACGTTCGCATAGCCTGAGGCAAGGTCGGCGTTTTCGTTGGAGCGCACGCCACCGTCGATGTAGCGGGTGCCGTTGATGTTGACCGTGGGCGCCAGACCGGGGAGCGCGGTGCTTGCGGTGACCGCATCCACCAGGTCGACGCCGGAATCGCGGTCGAACGTGGCCAACTCGCCGGTATGCGCATCGAGGGCCGTCACGATCATCGGCTTGTCCGGCCATTCGGGGCGAGGCAACCTCGCCGCGACTATTGCGCGCCGCTGTTCCGCCCCGGGTCCGAGTGTGGAGTCGCTCTCCAACCCGAACGCGCCCATCGCACGTTGCAGATCGGCTGCCGAGGTGGCGGCGGCGCCTATGGCCCTCATCCGTTCGAATACCGTGGCCATCGGCAGGGACGGTGGCCGTTCCCCGTTCTGTCGGACCGGTTGAACCGGCGGGGACAGCACGGAGGCCAACAGTTCGGCCGCCGGTATACCGCTGCGCACCTGCGCTGCCGCGGTGGCCCCGGCCGAGGTGCCGACCACCAGATCGGCGGCCTCTGTCATATCGAGACCAGCCTCGGCCAAGCCTGCGATGACACCGATCTCCCACGCATTTCCGGCAGCCCCACCACCACCGAGAACCAGAGCAACGTTGTGAACCATGTGCACACTGTGTCAGCCCGTGGACGCTCCTGTCCATCGAGATACCAAGGCCGTGCCTTATGACCGGTTTCGTGGCTCTTCACGATCGAGGGTTTTAGTTGCGGCCTGAACCAGCCGCTCTCGAGCCGGTTCCTCGCGATGTAGTTGCTGAGGTTGCGAACCCGAGGGCGGAGCCGGTAGCCCCGGCCGGGGCCGGTCCGATCAGCGAGCGATCTCACCGTGGTGAAATGGGTATTACGTACTACAGGTATTACGTGTCGGGAGAAGCGAAGCGAATCAACAGCAAGGGTCAAGTCACGATTCCCGCTCCGCTGAGGGGAGAAGCACCGGCTGAGGGAGGGGGATGAAGTAAACGTCATCGAGGAGGGAAGCGTCCTACAGATCGTCCAGGTCGACTCGTGCCAGACTCGCGGGCAACGCCTCGTGAAGAGGATACGTGGTCGGGCGACCTCGACCATGACTACAGACCAGTTGCTCCAACTACTGCGTGATGAGTGAGCCACGCGGGGCGCGGCTCCCCCGCTGCTCGTCGACGGATTGCGTCAGCGAGTCCGATGGTGACGGCGCGGCTAAGGCAGAATTGGGCTGTGCCATCAAGGTCGGGCCAGTACACGACTAAGCGGCTCGCACCCGATACCTGGGCTGACTTCGCGGCCCTGGTGGAGGCCAACAACGGCATATGGGGTGGTTGCTGGTGCATCGGATTCCACCGCGAGGGCATTGGCAAAGAGAGCACGGCGGCGGGCAACCACGAGGCCAAGCTTGCGCACGTCGAGAACGGGTCCGTACATCAGGTCCTCGTCTACCGCGGAGACGTGTGCGTGGGTTGGTGTCAGTACGGCCCGCCGGTCGAGGTAGCCACGATCAAGAACGCTAAGGCCTATCAGAAGGACCTCGTCGACCTACCTGACTGGCGAATCGGCTGCGTCTTCACCGGAAGTGGATGCCGGCGACAAGGCGTGGCGCGTGCCGGACTCGCGGGCGCATTGAGCGCGATCACGCAGGCGGGAGGAGGCGTTGTAGAGGCCTATCCCGAGCAGCTGGACGGGCGTGGGCCGCAGCAAGGCGCCTATCTGCACACCGGTCCGGAGAGCCTGTTCGAGGAGTTCGGCTTCGTCCGTGACCGCCGCATCGCCAAGTGGCGCTGGGTCATGCGTTTGACCATCGCGAGCCGGAAGCAGCGCTAGGGCCAGGGAGCAAGGGCGCAGTGCCGATCGACCCCGAGGCGCTGCCTAAGGCTGAGTTCGCCTTCCCCGGCCCCTTCCGTGACCAGCTGGTCGCCGCGATTCTAGATGGGTCCAAAACTTCGACCACCGGGCTGGTCGAGGAGCATGAGCATCGCCGCGAGCCTCTGCCCACCGTCGGCTACCTCTCGGCGGTTGTCGACTCCGATGAGCGGCCCGTTGCCGTCATCGAGACGATCAGCGTGCGGGTCGCGCCATTGGCACGGGTCGACCTGGCCCACGCTGTCGCGGAGGGAGAAGGGTTCACCACCGTCTCGCAGTGGAGAACGGCTCACGAGCGCTTTTGGCACAGTCCAGAGATGCGACGTGCGCTGCACAACCTCGCCTTCACCGTGGACGACGACACTCTGGTGGTACTAGAACGGTTCCGAGTCATCGCCGACCTTCGCGGCAAGACCTGAAGGGGCGAGGGAAGGAGGCGGGTCCGCTGGCATGCCGCACGTGGGCCGTGGGTGGCAATACCGGGTATACTGGTTGTGTGGCCAAGGTGATGGTGTCCCTTCCTGACGATTTGCTCAGGGCTCTTGATGTCGAGGCCGCGCGTCGAGGAACCACCCGGAGCGGGTTGCTGCGTGAGCTCGCGGAGGAGACCCTACGACGCCGAGCCATCAGCCGTGCTAGGCGAATGTCCGAGATCGACGATATGGACGGATCTCTCGCCAGTCACGGGGGCGGAGTAGCGGCGTTGGTCAAGGCAACTCGGCCCTCGGGTTGAAGCTCTGGTTCGTCGATGCCAGCGTGCTGCTGGCCCGGGAAGATCCCGATGACTCGAATCACTTAGACGCTATCCGGTTGCTCGCTGGTGCCGATTCAGTCGCAACACTCGATCTTGCCTTCTATGAGGTGACCAACGTAGCCCTTCGCTCATGGCGGGATCGCTCGGCCGCTCACCGGTTGTGCGAGCGCGTGGCAGCCGTGGCGGATGACGGCGGGCTGATTCGCGCCGAGGCCCCGCTATTGGCGAGCGCGGCGATCATCGCCGAGGAGCATGGCATCTCGGCCTACGATGCCGCCTACGTAGCGGCGGCTCGCGCTTCGAATAGCCAGCTCGTGAGCTGTGACGTCCGCGACCTTGTGTCACGACGCCTAGCATGTCTGCCTCGCGACGCCATGAGCAGACACGGTGGGCCTCGTTAAGGCCGGCGGAGGTTTCTGGCGGGCCGCGCCTCAGACGCAGACTGACGGTGTGCCCGTGTGGACCTGTGTGGACCTCCTGCTGAAGCTTGACGGATCTACTCCGGTTGATCAGTCACGTGCGAGCCCGGTTGCGCGACTGTGACCAATCAAACGAAGTCGCTGGGACACCTCAGCCGAAGTGGTGCGGCGCATCAGCCGAAGCCCCTCTGGGACGCGTCACCCGAACTAGCACAGAAGTTGGTGCCCCCGGAAGGACTCGAACCTCCGACACGCGGTGTAGGAATCCGCGTGCGTCCGTATGTTTGGTGCTGTCCAGTACCACTTTGTAGTTCAGAGTAGGCGGCTCAGTCCGTCTGGTGCGGTCCTGTGGGAACCATTTATGGGCGTTTGATTCCCATTTGATTCCCGAACCCCGAAGTTGCCGCTAGAAGAGGGGAGTGCGATCAGCTCTCACCCTCAGCCGACTCGTCGATGTCTTTCTCGAAGTGATGAGCAGAATGGACCTCGTAGTCCATCCCGTAGACGCGCTTTAGATCCGCGATGGCCTTGAGGGCCTTCTTCCCATACGGGCTGGCGCTAGCCTGGCCCTCTTGGCCTTGCACCGGCTCAAAAGAGTGGAGGACGATGTTTTCCAGAAGCTCACCCAGGGTGAGCCCCTTGAATTCGGCAAGCCGCTTGAGGACCTGGACCATGTGCTTCTCCATGCGGACGCCGAGCTGGACTCGCTCCACATGGGTCTTCTCAATAGCGGGCGTCATGCCATGCCTCCTTGTGAGGTGGGACCAGTGCCCCTATGTCCTAAGGTCCCAAGGTACACAGACGTTTTTACTTGTCAAGGAAGCCCGGCTCGCGCCATAGCAGGTCGGTGTGCGTCGAACGTATGACGCCATGTAGACCATGGGGGCAAGAATCCAGATGGCCTTCTCTCCCTTGCGGACGAATCGTCCGTGCTTCTTCCAGGCGTTGAACCCGGCAATCATCGTAGCTTCGTGTCTTTGCTGGGCCATGAGCAGACGTTGTTCGGGCTGTAGCGGTAGAAACGGCTTTGGCAGTCGAGCTAGCGCTGGCATTCAGCAAATGTCGTGAGCTTTGCAATTCCCTCGCTGAGAGTAGGGAGGTTCTTGCCACGGCTAAGAACCTCCTTCGCTATTTGGCTGCGACGGTAGTTTTACCGGACCCAACTTTGTGGGCTGCGATTACGCTTTGTTCCATGGCAAGTCGAGTATGAAAGAAAACAAGAAGGAGTAGTCAATGGTCAATTTCGGTACGGGCGTTGACGGTAAATGATGTACGGTAAACGGTAGACGTGAATGCGTTTGTTAGTGCATTTGAGTTTTGGTATGCTGTGTGGAGTGAAAGGACGACGGTACACCGTATCCGGTAAACCGTGTACGGTCCGTGGCGAGGTGCTGAGATCCGAAGCGCCCAATAACCTAAACGACGCGATCTCCTTAACGCCTTCGCTCCGGGACTCTTCTGGCAGGCTTCGAAGTACGGGTGTCGCCCGTGTCGTTGGCAAGCTGGCGCTCCAAGGCGGTGAACGCCTCGATGACGTCGGGTGCTTCGAAGGCGCGATTGCGCCGACCGATGGAGATTTGCCGCAGTATGTCCGCCTTGACCAAGCGTTGGATGGCGCCGTCCGCCGGTTTGAAGGTGCGCCCTATGAGCGTTGCTGCGCTGTCCACGGTGAGAATCGGGGCGCCTGGTAAGCCGCGCAGCAAGACGTCGGTTGCTGACTTCGCACGAATCGTACCCAGCCGTTGACGCCAACCCGCCTCCAGTCGTGCGGCACGCTCTTCGAAGGTGGTGGCATCGGCCACAGCACGGGTGCAAGCACCAGCGAAGCGAGCGACCCAGGTATTGAGCCCTTCGGTCGCCTTTGCTGAGGTCGGGGACCCGACGTAGCGGAACTGGGTGAGCCCGTCGATGTAGGTGCGTGCCCATGTGACGAGGACGAGAGAGACGGGAGGCAGAACCCGGGGTGAGAGCCCTCGACGACGAAGCACGAGATGGATGAGGGCACGTCCCGTTCGTCCGTTCCCGTCCACGAACGGGTGGATCGTCTCGAACTGCGCGTGGGCGATCGCGGCTTGCGCAACGGCGGGAAGTTCGTCGGTGTTGCAGAACGCACAGAGGTCCGACACCAGATCTGGTACATCCTCGTGGGGAGGGGGCACGAACGCTGCCGAACACGGGTTGTAGTCGCTGCCCCCGATCCAGTTCTGAACCTCGCGGAGACGCCCTCCGTATGAATCGAATCGGGTCCCGGCGAGAAGGCGCTGGTGGACCTCCAGAAGTAGGTCCACCGTGATCTCGTCACCAACGCCAACCCGCTCGACGCCATAGATCATGGCGTCGATATTGCCGAGCACCTCGATGGCAGTTACGTCCGAGGATTGTTCGTGGAGGGAGCGGACGGCCTCGGCGTGGAGTAGACGTCTCGCCCCGATCACTAGACCCTCAATGCGAGACGAGGCAACCGCCTCGGCTCGGAGCAGGATGCGTGCCAGCGCCTCCGTGTCAACCAGCGCGTTAGCTGCAGCGTTCAATCGGGCGATTGCAGCTTCGGCATCGGCGATGTCAGCGGCAACGTCCCCGTCGAGCGTGAACTGCCGACCGAGCAGAGGGTCGGGCACGTAGACTTCGTACTCGCAGGAGCGACTGTCCCGTCTAGGACGCCCCGAGCCGCCGAGGTCACTCCTCCAGCGGCGCTTCAAAAGCTTTGACATGAAATCTCCTTATTGGAGTTTAGGGTACAACCTCCAATAAGTGTGGCGTCTGGTGGAGGTTACGCTGGGCCTGTCCTGGACTGGTCGGTCGTGGACGAGTCAGCGTCGAGCATCTTTCTCCAACTGCGACCTGGGGACGAGGATGCGGTTTCCAATCCGTATGTGTGGAACCTGGCCGCGTCGCACGGCCTGGTAGGCAGATGCCCTGCTTATCCCAAGCGGGTCGCAGCTTCCTCGACCGTGAGGGTAAGGCGCCGGGGCGGTGGCTGGAATGGCGCAGCCTCTTCGGTAGGAGTCCTCCTAGCAATCTCGAATTGCTCGGCCACGCTCAAATCCCTCATGGAGGGGAGTGTCAAGCGTCAGCCGAAATGGCTGGGACACCTCAGCCGAAGTGGTGCGACGCATCAGCCGAATCCCCTCTGGGACGCGTCACCCGAACTAGCAGACATTTTATGGTGCCCCCGGAAGGACTCGAACCTCCGACACGCGGTTTAGGAAACCGCTGCTCTATCCCCTGAGCTACGAGGGCGGGGCGAGGCGACACGTTTGCTCGGTCGCGCCGATCGTCAAGCGTAGCGAGCCGCGCTCCATTCATCCCCAGGACCCGAGGCGCCCCTAGTCTCTGAAGGATGGGACGCAAGGCGCAACGGCCCGGAGAGTGGGATCACGCGCATGCGGAGCCGGAACCCGACCTGGTGACGATTGGGCCCATCGCCGCCACTAGTCAGCTTTTCGCGGGCGCCGCGGAGCGATGGCGACGCTCGAATTCTTTGCGCTTTTCCTTCGGGCTCTGGGGTGGGTTGGGGCTGGCATTTACCCTAGGAGCTGGCGTCAGTGCCGGCGCACTGGGAGGTCGACCATGGCAGGGCCTGCTTGCCGGGGCAGCCTGGTGGGTCGTCACCACCGTCTGCCTCTTTGCCGGGATCTCGCTGCTGCGCCGCTACCCCGACGAATCTCCGGTCGATCGCTTCGGCGTCCCGAACGGGCTGACGGCGATCCGTGCCTACCTTTCGCTTCCCGTTGTCCTCTTCGCGGCAATGCCACCGCTGGGACTGGCCCGGGTTCTGCTGCTCACGATTGCCGCCCCAATCGCTGGTCTAGACGCGGCTGACGGATTCATCGCTCGACGGGCGGGTCCGCTTACGGTGCTGGGACGGGCGATCGACCCGATCATGGACACCGTTTTCTTTTCGCTGGCTGCGGTCGCTTGCCTGCTGGTTGGATTCATCCCACTCTGGCTGGCGGTGCTGGTAATGGCACGCTATGGTCTGCCGGCGCTGGGGTTCCTGCTCTTGTATCCCTGGCTTCGGCAGCGACCAGCGCTGGTGGCGACCCGGTTCGGGAAAGTCAACACGCTGGCCAGCGCCGTCGCCCTTGCGACCTCATCACTACTGGTCCTGGCTGGAGGGCCGGCCTGGCAGGCAGACATCGGCTTCGGAGCCGTTCTAGCAGCCACGGCCGTGGGTCACTTCGCGATCCTCTGGCGCCGTACTTTTCCCAAGGCAGGCTAAGCTCCCGCGCCTTGGTCGCGTGGCGGTCAACCCCGCCCCGCAATGAGCCGCCAAAATCGGATGGCGAGCGCGTCGTCCTCTCGCTATGGTCGAGCTCATGACAACCGCCACGCCAGCCAGCGACAGCCGTTGGGCCGCCGTCGTGGGTAGGGACAGCACCGCCGAGTTCGTGTTCGGTGTCACCTCGACCCGCGTCTTCTGCCGACCTGGATGCCCAGCCCGGACCCCCAACCGTGAGCGGGTGGTCTTCTTCGACGCTCCTAAGTCAGCCCGCTCGGCGGGGTTCCGCGCCTGCCGCCGCTGCGGCCCGGATACGTCCGATACCACCCTTCCGGCCCTCGAACAGGCGCGTGATCTGCTTCAGCGCAGACCTGAAGGGTGGCGTGCAGATGCCCTGGCGAGGCGGGTCGGTCTCACTCCTACCCAGCTACAGCGACGATTCAAAAGGGCGTTCGGAATCACCCCCGCCGAGTACAGTCGGGCACTGCGTACCGTGAGAGCCCGGAGCGCCCTGGCGACCGGATCCACCGTTACCCAGGCCCTATACGACGCTGGCTTTGGGTCTGGCCGAGCCTTCTACGAGGTGGTTCCCGCGACCCTGGGCATGACGCCCAGTCAGTTCCGGCTCGGAGGGGCGGGCGCCGAGATCCGCTACAGCGTCTTCGAATCCTTCCTGGGGCAATTATTGGTCGGGGTCACCGAGCGCGGCGTCTGCGCGGTCAAGATGGGGGATGGCGCCAGCTGGTTGGAGGAACAGCTCCGCCAGGAGTTCCCGGCGGCGAGGCTGACTCGCGACGACTCGGGTCTTGCCCAGGTTCGCGAGGTCGTTCAGGGCATGGCCATGGGCGGCGTCGGCCAGGAGGAGCTTCCACTTGATGTCCACGGGACGGTTTTCCAGTGGTTGGTCTGGCGCCAGATTCAGGCCATCCCGCGGGGTCGAACCACGACGTATGGACAGCTGGCGACTCAGATCGGCCGACCCACTGCCGCCCGGGCGGTGGCGCGCGCCTGCGCCACAAATCAGGTGGCCCTGCTGATCCCCTGCCACCGAGTGATCCCAGCGGCAGGAGGCCAGGGAGGCTATCGCTGGGGCGAGAAGCGGAAACGCCGACTGCTCGAGGCGGAGGCGGCCGACTCCTAAGCCGACCGGGAGCTTAAGGCCTGGTCAGCTCCAGGACGACCTCGGGGGCCACCACCCAGCGCAGGGTGGCGTCGGCCAGACCAAAGCCGCGACCCAGTGTCCCCAGTCGGCGTAGCCGTGCCTGGGTGTGGCGAAGCGTCGCTTCGAAAACATGGAGCATGGCTCCGAGTGCTGCGAATGGGAGGAGTTGGAAGTCCACAAAGATGCTCATGGCCGCGGCTATGCCCACGGGTACATGGAACTGGACCAGCAGGAATACCAGCACGCCTTCACGGATCCCAATTCCGTTGGCCGAGATCGGGATCAAGGTAACCAGCAGCGCGATCGGGAGGGCCAGTGCGAAGACCTCCCAAGAGATGGTGTAGCCCAACGCCCTGCTGAAAGCCTCCATGGAGAGAAGGTTTAGACCCCAGCCCAGGCCCCCGGCTGCAATCGAGCAGGTCAGAGCGCCGGGATGTCCCTTGAAGTTGGCGAGTGAGCGCAAGAAGGGACCTACCCGCAGCAGATGGACCCGCCACCCGAGCTGTCCTACCTGGGCGCCCAACACCGGTGCAAACACCCGCTCGGCAGCGAGCGCCAGTACCCAGAAGATCAGCATGACACCAGTGAGACAGGCAAATCCGATCAGCCCTGGCACGTGAAAGACGTTCACCGTCACCACGGCCCCGACCAGTCCCCAGAGTCCCATCGCCAGAGTTCCGGCCATGCGGCTGCCTACCAAGGACGCGATCACCGGGCCATGACCTGCGACTTTGCCCACCTGCACGGCACGGACGGCATCACTGCCGACCCCGGCTGGCAGCACCTGGTTGATGAAGAGTCCCTTCATATACCAGCCGCCCAGGTAGCGCCAGCCCAGGAGCTTGCCGGCTCCGCGCAGGAGCGCTCCCCACTCCATGATGCTGGCCAGCACCGAGAGGCCGGCGAGGACCAGCGACAGCAGGGCCCACTGCCAGCGCAGATGGGCGAAGGCGCTGAGGGCTGAGGCCAGGTCGACCGAGTGGACGAAGATCCCGAAGGCCACCAGGGTGACCGCCACCCTCACCAACGGCAGCGATGCCGCCCGGCGGACCCGGGCTAGGAACAGGAGAACTTCCGGTCGACCCACGGACGGCACCATACCCCAGGCTCGGCCGGGCGCAGTCCGCCGTGAGCACTTCGTCTCATCAGCCCTCCCGCAGGCTAGGATTCTGATCTGGTGACCTCCCTAGCGCCGGTCGAGACCGCTAATCAGATGCCCCCTCAGGTCGGCATCCTGCCGACCTACGTCCCCCAGGACACCCGCGATGGGGTGCTCCGGCTGGACCGTCGCCAGCGCATCCAGGAGCGCCTCTGGGAAATGGCACCCGGACTCACGGTGTGGCTCATCCTCGTCACCCCATTCGCGATCGGATTCGTGATCACCTTCACCAACTTCGAGTACCTCTGGCTGCTGGGCGTGTTTGCGGTCGGGCTCGACCTCTACTGGCTGGTCAAGTTGGTGCATACCTTTCGTTACGTGCTCCGGGGGATACGGCTTCTGGAGGCGACTCAGGCAGTTGACTGGACGCAGCGACTGCAAACGCTGGAGTCATCGCCGCACCGGCCGGACCCGGCCGAGGTCACTCATGCTTTCCTGATCCCCACCTACACCGAGCACTACGAGACCCTGCACGCCACCGTCTCGGCGCTGGCGGCCGCCGACTACCCCAGCGACCGCAAGATCTGCGCCATCATCACCCGGGAGACGGACCTCCAGGGCTGCCGCAACGTGGAGCGCCTGCAGGAGAAGTTTGGCGCTAGTTTCAAGGCTTTCTGGCACATCAAGGACCCGCTCCTGCCCGGCATCGTGGTCGGCAAGTCAGCCGCCATGTCCTACGGGGGACCGGTGCTGCGCCGAGCTTGCGACAGCCTGGACCTGGACCCAACCAAGGTGATCGTTACCGACCTCGATTCCGACTACCGGGTGCACCCCCAGTACCTGACCTACATCACCTATCAGTTCTGCGGCTCAGAGGGCCGGCTGACCTCAATTTGGCAGCCGGTGCCCATGTTCCTCAACAATCTCTGGAAGGTGCCATCTGCGGTCCGATCGATCGCCACCCTGACCACGCAGTGGCAGCTCTACCTGCACCAGCACCCCAAGCGACTAGTGATGTTCTCGGCCTACTCGATGTCACTGCAAATGCTGACCGAGGTGGGCTATTGGGACAACGACGTCATCCCCGAGGACTCCCGCTTCTTCTGGAAGGCGTTCTTCAAGTACGGGGAAAACCTGCACGTGCTACCGGCCTTCCTGCCCATGTACGGCGACGCGCCCCGCGCCGCCGATTACGGAACCACGATAGTCAGCCAGTACAACCAAATCAAACGCTGGGCGTGGGGGGTTACCGACATCCCTTACGTGGCCTCGCGGATGACATCACACGCTGAGATTCCCCTCAAGACACGCGTCGAACGCTTCCAGATGCTGGTCTTCAACCACCTCAGCTGGGCTACCGTGCCGATGCTGATCCTGGTGGCGGGAACGCTGCCTTCCCTCTTCAACTACGACTACGCGCTCTCGAACATGGGCGCCATCCTCGAGACCGCCGCCAGCATCATTCTGACCACCACCCTGCTCAACATCGTTGCGGTGGCGGTTCTGGACAACCGACTCCAACCGAGGCCACCGGAGTGGCGTTGGTGGCGTCGCCGGCTGGTGGACATGCAGACGCTCATGTACCCGGTTGTGTTCATGATCCTGAGCGTGATTCCTGCCCTGGAGGCACAGACCCGGCTGCTCTTCGGCTCGCATCTGGAATATCGGGTCACCGAGAAGGTCTAGCCCAGACTCCGCCGGTACAATCTCGCCGATGGTGGATCGCCCGGTCGTGTTCAGCGGGATGAAGCCCACCGGAGATCTCCACCTGGGAAACCTCTTGGGGGCGCTGCGACCCTGGGTCCTTGAGCAGGAGCAATTTCGCAATTTCTTCTGCGTGGTCGACCTGCACGCCCTTACCGAGCCGCACGAGCCGGGCGAGTTGGCCGATAAGACCCGTCAGGTGGCGGCGCTCTACATGGCCTCGGGAATCGACCCTGAGGTTTCCACTCTGCTGGTCCAGTCTCACCTCCACGAGCACAGCGAACTGGCCTGGATTCTCGGCTGCGTCACCCCGATCGGATGGCTGCAGCGGATGACGCAGTTCAAGGACCGCTCCCAGAGGCGCGGTGCTGAGCGGATCGGGAGCGGAATTTTCAACTACCCGGTGCTGATGGCTGCCGACATCCTGCTCTACCAGAGCAACTTCGTCCCGGTGGGGGAGGACCAGCGCCAGCATCTGGAGCTGACCCGCAACGTCGCGGTGCGCTTCAACCGGCTGTTCGGCGAAACCTTCGTCATCCCGGAGCCGCGGATCGCACTGACGGGGGCCGGTGGCCGGATCATGGCGCTGGACGATCCCACCGCCAAGATGAGCAAGAGCGCTGAGGGCGACGCCGGTCTGGTCGCGCTGCTGGATCCGCCGGAGCGGGTGCGGGCCAAGTTCATGCGGGCCAAAACCGATAGCGGCAGTGAGGTCGCGGTGGCATCAGCCATGGGCGGGGTGGCCAATTTGCTGGAGATCTACCGTGCTCTCACGGGCTCCACCCGGGAACAACTGGCCGCGGAGTTCGACGGGATCGGATACGGCCAGCTCAAAGCCAGGGTCGCCGACGCCACCGTCGCGGCCCTGGCTCCGATCCAGGAGCGCTACCAGGAGCTGATGGCCGACCCCGGCGAGATCGACGCCCTCCTGGCGCGGGGCGACGCCCGGGCGCGGGAAGTGGCGGCGAGGACCATGGATCTGGTGCGCCAAAAAGTGGGTCTGCTCCCGGCACTAGGGGCCCGCTAGGAGGTCCAGGCAGCGGCTTAGCTGAGTTCGGGGCCAGCACGGGCTTCAGTTCCGGTTTGGGGGAGGGCCGTCGGCCTCAGCCTATAATCCCGCCGATGCGGTGGAGTCGTATAGGCGTCTTCCTCACCGCCGCGGCCCTATCGGCCTACGTGTTGCGAGGCCAACTGCTCGGGCGGTTGCCCTACACCGGGCTGGAAGCGGTGCTCGCGCTGACCGTGCTGGCGTTCATCATCGAGAGCGCGCTGCAGCGCCGGATGCCCCGCCTGGACACCCCCTTCAGCGTGGTGGTGGCGGTGATCCTGGTGGCGACCGCCATCGGCATTGCCGCCAGCCCCGACCATCGCGAGGCGCTGGGGATCGCCAAGTCCTACATCATCGAGCCGATAGTTCTCTTCTTCGTTGCGGTCAACGTGCTCCGTTCCAGCTGGGACTGGGAGCGGGTCGTCTACGGCCTGTACGTAAGCGGCCTGGTGGTGGCGGTGTCGCAGTTCGTGGCCCTAGGCAAGGCGCTGGCCACCGGCACGGTCAATCTCAACTTCTCCCCCCGACCCCCACCTGGCTCTGGAGCAACAACAACTTCGGCGGCATCTTCCTGGACCCATTGGTGGGCATGGCCCTAGGACTGGCGCTCTTTGGCGGGGTCCGCTTCCGGAACGTCCACTGGGCGGCGCTGGTGGTGCTGGGGCTGGGAGACGTCCTGACCCTGAGTCGAGGTTCCTGGCTGGCCCTGGTGGTCATGGCGGTGCTGGCGGCCGCCCTGCATCCCCGCCGCCGGCTGCTGCTCGCCCTCTGCCTAGCGGCGCTGGTGGTGGCCGCGGTCCTGCCTCCAATCCGACACCGCATCAGCAACGAGCTCAACCCCAGCAACCCCGCCAACTCGCTGATCGCCCGAGCCCGTCTCTGGCACGCCACCGTGGACCTGCTCGAGGCTCATCCTTTCACCGGCTCCGGGCTGGCCGGCTATCAGGCTGAGATCGGCCCCTACCGAGCCCGGGTGCATGACACCTCGGCCCAGACCCACGTCTACCCGGATCAGCTGGAGCTCGACTTTTGGGTCGAGCTGGGGGTGCTCGGTTTCGTCGCCCTGCTGGGCTTCTTCGTCGAGCTCATCCGCTATCTGGTGCCGGCGCTTCGGGCCGGCCCCCGTGAACACCCCTGGGCCGCGGCGCTGGCGGTGGCTTGGGTCGCCATCATCGTCCACGGCCTGGTTGACAGCCCCTACTGGAAGAACGACCTGGCCGGGGAGTGGTGGCTGCTGGCGGCGCTGGTGACGGTGGCAGTGGTTCCCGCCACCCGGCATTTGCAGTTGCCGCGGCGCAAACTGTCGCGCCCCGAGTAGGCGAGGGTGAGCCTGGCCCATCGGGCGGTGCGCAACACCACCATTCTCTTCGTAGCCCGCTCCGCTTCCAAGTTCCTGGTGCTGGGCGCCTTCCTGCTCCAACAGAAGAATCTGGGCGCCGACCATTACGGCGAATTCAGCCTGATCGTCGTTCTCAGCACCCTTTCGAGCATCCTCGGCGACCTTGGCCTGCAGATCGTTTATCTGCGCGAGGCCAGCCGCGACAACGCCAAGATGAAGACCTACCTGGCCGCCGTTCTGGCCGCCAAGATTCCCCTCTTCGTGCTGGCGCTGGCGGCGCTGGCGATCATGGCCGGACTGGAAGGGCCGGCCCTGCTGGCGCTGCTCTGGCCAGCCTTCGCCCTCCAGGTTGCGACCAGCCTTGCCAATGTCCTTCGCAGCTCTTTCTACGCCGCGGGAGAGATGCGCTACGAAGCGGTGGCGACCATCTCCGAGGCGGCGATCCTGTTGGTGGGCACGCTCCTGGTGGCCCGGGCTCACCTCGGCGTCGCCGATTACCTTTGGGTGTACGCGCTGAGCTACGCGGTGACCTGCGTGTACGCCTACGCCATCATCTCGCGTCGCTATTTCCGGCCCACCATCCACTTCGACTCCGTCCTGGCCCGGCGCTTGTTGAAGATGGGGCTGCCGTTCGCCCTGGTCTTCTTCCTCAACACCGTCTATTTCAGGATCGACGTGGTGATCCTGGCCGGACTACGCCCGCTCACCGAGGTGGGCTATTACACCGCGGCCTACAAGTTCCTCGACGGACTCGCCTTCATCCCCCAGACCGTCATGAACGCCGTGTTTCCGACCCTATCAGTGGTGCATCTGCAGGCGGTGTCCGCCATGCGCCAGGCGTACACCGCAACCATTCGCTTGCTGGCACTCCTGGCCATGCCTTTCAGCGTGGTGCTGTGGTTCGGAGCCGCACCGATCCTCAGAGCACTACCGGGCGGCGGGGTCTTTCCCCAGTCCGCGCCCGCTCTGCAGATCCTGGCCCTGGCGATCGTCTTCATGTTCGTCAACAGCACCTTCATATTTGGCCTCGGGGCGATGGATCGGCAGAGGGACAGCGTCTACCTCTCGATTCTCAGCATCATCGTCAACGTGGCCGCCAACTTCATCCTGATCCCCCTGTTTCCCAGAGCGACCGGATATCTTGGCAGCAGTTGGGCTACGACGATCACCGAGGTTTTCCTGCTGGTAGCCGGTTACTGGATGGTGCGGCGGCGGCTTGAGAGCCGTCTGCCCTGGGGGAGGCCGCTCCTGCCGATTCTGGTCTCAGGTGCCCTGATGGCGGGCGTGATGGGGCTCTTGGCGCAGCTGAACATCTTCCTGGTGGCCGCCATTGCCGGGGTCATATACCTAGGGGCACTTCTGATCACCGGCGGCGTGACCCAGTCCGAGCTGCGAACAGTCCGGGCCAGCTTGGGCCGGCGCCTGCACCCGGTGGGGGAGGATCGCGGTGGTGGCTGAGTCCAAGCCGTTGCTTCGACCCCTGCAGCTGACGGCGGTCTCCCGGAACCGGTTCCGGCGTCTGCTGCCGGTGATCGCCATGCGGGTGGTCGGGGACGCCTTGGCGGTCTCCTTGGGCGCCCTCGCGGGGTTCGAATATCGCTTCTACCTCTCGGGTGTTCCGATCCCCGGCAATCAGGTGCCCAGTTTCAGTGACTACGCGGTGGCCATCCCTGTGGTGGCGGCGCTCTGGGTTCTGACCTTTGCTTTCACCGGTCGCTATCGAGTCCAGCTGGGCCAGTCCTTCGTCGACGAGCTGCTGGGGTCCGCCGGGTCGATCGCGCTTTTCGTGGTGGTGGCGCTGGCCCTGGAGGGCCTTTATCGAGGCTTCCCCTACTCCCGGCTGGTGCTGGTGGATGCCGCGATCGCGGCCCTTCTGCTCTTCCTGGCTGAGCGCTCACTGATTCGGCTCGTGCAGGGGGCGCTGCTGCGCAAGGGCTTCGGCGGCAGCCGGGTACTGGTGGTCGGCTCGGGTCCGGTAGCCGACCTCCTGCTACGCCGCTTGCGGATGTTCCCCGAGTACGGGTACCAGGTGGTGGGCAGAGTGGGGACCGACTCCCCACCCGGCAAAGACCAGAACGGAGTGCCCCACTTCAGGCTGGAGAGGGGCCTATCCCGGATCGTGGTCCGGGAGCGGGCGGATACCGTCCTCCTGGCATTGAGTGGGGTCGGTCACGACCGGGTCCTCAAGCTGGCCATGGACTGCCTGGCGGCAGGAGCCGAGGTCAAGGTGGTCCCCGACGTCCTGGAGATCATGACCAGCGCCGCCAGCACTGAGGAGGTCGCCGGTCTGCCCTTGGTTGGGCTGCGACCGAATCGCCTGGTGGGAAGCAACCTCTGGGCCAAGCGGACGTTTGACGTCGTCGCCACCCTGATCATCTCGGTGGTCGCCATCCCGGTTGTCGCGCTCTGCGCTTTGGCGATCGCGGTCAGCTCGTCGGGATCGCCCTTCTACCGCCAAGAGCGTCTCGGCCGCGACGGCGAGGAGTTCCACGTCTGGAAGCTGCGCTCGATGGTCAAGGACGCCGAGCGCGACACCGGGCCGGTGATGACCGCGGTCGACGACCAGCGCCGCACCCCGGTGGGCCGCTTCGTCAGGCGCTACAGCCTGGATGAGCTCCCCCAGCTTTGGAACGTCCTGGTCGGGGAGATGAGTCTGGTGGGACCGCGTCCGGAGCGTCCCTTCTTCGCCAAGAAGTTCGAGGAGACGGTGCCCAGATATCGGGAGCGGCTGCAGGTGGCGCCGGGATGCACCGGTTGGGCCCAGGTCAACGACCTACGCCAGTCCAGCAGCATCGAAGAGCGCGTCTTCTACGACATCTATTACGTCGAGAACTGGTCGCTGGGCTTCGACCTCAAGATCCTGCTGCTCACCCCCTGGCGACTCCTCTTCCACCGCCACGCCTACTGAGCTGGCGCGGGCCAGGGGAGACGGTCGAAGAGACTGATAGCCTTGATCGCAGTGAAAGGGCTGGTCCTGAGCGGGGGAAAGGGCACCCGGTTGCGCCCGATCACCCACACCGGAGCCAAGCAGTTGGTTCCCATCGCCAACAAGCCCGTCCTCTTCTATGGTCTGGAGGCCCTGGTCGAGGCGGGGGTGACGGAGATCGGGATCGTGGTCGGCGACACCGCCGACGAGATCCGCGAAGCGGTCGGCGATGGTAGTCGTTTCGGGGCGCGGATCACCTACATCCCCCAAACAAGGCCGCTGGGCCTGGCCCACGCAGTGCAGACCGCCAGGGACTTCCTGGGTGGCTCCGACTTCGTCATGTACCTGGGGGACAACTTCATCCCCGGGGGGATCACCGGCGTGGTCGAGCAGTTCCGCGAGGAGCGCCCGGACGCCCTGATCCTGCTCAAGCAGATGGAACACCCGGAGCGCTTCGGGGTCGCCGAACTGGAAGGGGACCGGGTGGTTCGGCTTACCGAAAAGCCCGAGTCGCCAAGGTCGGACCTGGTCTTGGTGGGCGTCTATCTATTCAAGACCACGATCATGGAAGCGGTCGACGCCATCGTCCCTTCTTCCCGCGGAGAGCTGGAGATCACCGACGCCATCCAGTGGGAGATCGATCATGGCCGCACCGTCATCCCCCACGTGGTCACCGGTCGCTGGATCGACACCGGCAAGATGGACGACCTTCTGGAGTGCAATCGAGTTGTGCTCGACCTGCTGCCGGAGCGCCGCGAGGGCAAGGTGGGGGAGGACTCGAGGCTGCTCGGGAAGGTGATCCTGGAGGTGGGCAGCGAGGTGGTCGGGAGCACCATCCGAGGCCCTGTGATCATCGGCGCCCACACCAGAGTGATCGACTCCTTCGTGGGACCCTTCACAGCCCTCTACCACCACGTCTTGGTACAGGGCAGTGAGATCGAGCACTCGATAGTGTTGGAGAACACCAGCATCACCGGTGTCAGCAAGATCGAGGATTCGCTGATTGGACGCGATGTCGTGATCGAGATGAGCCAGACCCGGCCGCGGGCCCACAAGCTGATGCTGGGCGACCACTCTCGAGCCAGTCTGGCATGAGTTATTGACAACAGATACCTGATGGCATGGCAAGCGACCAGCGATGAGATGGAGGCCGTCTTGGATGGCATGCGACGGGTGCCCCTGGCCGAGCGCATGGGTCCGATCGAAGGCGTCATGGTCAAGTCGTTCCAGGTCCATGCCGATCAGCGCGGCTACTTCTTGGAGCAGCTCAAGCGTGGCGACCTCGACGATCAGGGACGGCCGTTCCTCCCGGACCACGGATTCGCACAGATGTCGCGCTCGCTGGCCTATGCGCGCGGCGGCAATCCCCCCGAGCTGATCAAGGCCTTTCACTGGCACAAGCGGCAGTGGGATTACTGGGACATCGTCCGCGGCAACGCGCGCGTTGTGCTGGTGGACCTGCGCCAGGACTCGCCCACGTCGGGACGCGTTCAAGCGATTGCGGCCGGCCAGAATGCACCCAAGATGATCGCCATCCCACCCTTGGTCGCCCACGGATACCAGGTGCTCGACCTACAGGATGTGCTGCTCTGCTACTACGTCACCGAGCCTTACGACCACCAGCGGCCGGATGAGGGCCGAATCCCCTGGAACGACCCGCGGATCGCCTTCGACTGGTCGATCGAGAACATCTGAGTGGCATCCCGGCCGATCCTCCCTTCCGTCGGAGCGGGGATCCCGACCAGGCTGTTGGTAGCGGGAGGCGCCGGCTTCATCGGCTCGGCGTTTGTGCGGCTTTTGCTGGGCCAGAGCGCGGGGTTCGAAGTCACAGTCCTCGACAAACTCACCTACGCCGGCAACCAGGCCAACCTCAAATCGGTGGAGTCGCATCCCGGCTATCGGTTTGTGCAGGGCGACATCTGCGATGCGACCGTGGTTGGGCAATTGGCGGCCGAGGTCGACTGCATCGTCAACTTTGCCGCGGAAACCCACGTGGATCGCTCGATTCTCGACCCGGAAGGTTTCATTCGCACCGACGTCCTCGGCACCCACCAGTTGCTAGAAGCGGCCCACCAGGCACGACATGCAAGATTCCTGCAGGTCTCCACCGATGAGGTCTATGGCGACGTTCCCGCTCCCCAGCGCTCCACTGAGACCGACCCCATCCGACCCCGATCACCCTACTCGGCGAGCAAGGCCGCCGGTGACCTGCTCTGCTTCGCTTACCACGCCACTTATCACTTGCCGGTGCTGGTAACGCGCGGGTCCAACACCTACGGTCCTTACCAGTATCCCGAGAAAATCGTGCCGCTTTTCATCACCCAGGCGCTGGAGCAATTGCCGCTCCCGGTCTACGGCGACGGGGGCGCCGTGCGCGACTACCTTTATGTGGATGACCACGCCCGGGGCATTGCCGCGGTACTGGCCAAGGGCAGCGCCGGTGAGGCCTACAACCTAGGCCGGGGCGACGAACCCATCAGTGGCAACCGGGTTGCCGCCACCGTGCTGCGCCTCACCGAGAGCAGCGATCTATTGATCCAGCGCGTGGTCGACCGCCCTGGCCATGACCGCCGCTATGCCCTGGACAGCCATAAGGCCGGGGCCATCGGCTGGGCCGCGCAGGTCGACTTCGAAGCGGGCATGGCCGAGACCGTCAGGTGGTACCAAGAGAACCGAGACTGGTGGGCGCCGATCAAGTCGGGAGACTTCCTCGATTTCTACCGTCGCAACTACCATCCCCTGGCCGGGTCGGCACCCGCGCCCTGAGGGAGCACACTTGTGAGGATCCTGGTCGTTGGCGCCCATGGCCAACTGGGCCGGGACCTGGTGCCAACCCTGCGGGCCCGTGGCCACGAGGTGACCGCGCTGGACCGCCGGGCTCTCGACGTCAGCGACGGGGCGGCGGTCGCCGAGGCGGTCACCAGTTCTGACCCAGAGCGAGTCGTCAACTGCGCCGCCTACACCAAGGTCGATCAGGCCGAGGCCGAGCCCAAGCGGGCCTACGCGGTCAATCGCGACGGAGCCCGGAACCTGGCCCAGGCCTGCGCCCGAGTTGGGGTCGCGTTCTGCCACCTGAGCACCGACTTTGTCTTCACTCAGGACCCACCTGAGCCACTCCACCCCTGGGTGGAGACGGATCTACCCAGGCCAAGGGGCGTCTACGCCGAGAGTAAGAGAGCGGGTGAGCTTGAATGCCTGGCCGCCGGCGGGCCGCTGTACCTGGTACGCACCTCCTGGCTGTACGGTGGCCGAGGCCCCAACTTCCCCTTGGCGATCTGTCGGGCGGCTGCAGGTGGGGTGAGGCTCAAGGTGGTCGCAGACCAGGAGGGCACGCCGACCTGGACCGGTCATCTGGCCCCCGCCCTGAGCCTGCTCTTGGAGCAGGAGAGTTTCGGCCTCTACCACCTGACCGGCTCGGGATCAACCACCTGGCTGCGATTCGCGGAGTCGGTCCTTGCGGAAGTCGGGATCACAGCGCCGGTGGAAGCCACGACCACGGCAGAGTGGGGCGCGCCGGCACCGCGCCCGCGCTACTCAGTCCTGGACAACCTCAACTGGCGGCAGCTGGGTTTGGCGCCACTGCCGGCATGGGAGGAGGGGCTGCTCCAGTATGTCGGCGCGGAACGCGACGGCGCCTTCGCCGAGTTCGCGGCCAGCCACCCCAGCACTCCTTGAGCCAGTCCGTCGAGCTCTCAGAGATCGCCGTAGTGATCTGCACCTACCGCTCGCGCAAAGAGGTCGCCGACGCGCTGCGCTCCTGCTCCGCGTCCGGGGTCTCCGAGAGCCAGATCACCGTGATCGACAACGGGTCGGACGATGGGACCGCCGATCTGGTCGGAGAGCAGTTCCCCTCCGTAAGGCTGCTCCGCTTGAAGGAAAACATCGGCTTCGCGGCCGCCAACAACCTCGCCGCCAGAGAGCTTGCTGGTCAGGCCCTGTTGCTCCTTAATCCCGACGCGGTCCTGGTTGGGAAAGCGGTTCAGGTGATGTTCGGGGCGCTGACCGAGGACCCTCGCCGGGGTGCGATCTCTCCCGGATCGACCGCCCCGACGGCAGCCTCGACGCCGCCTGTCGTCGCACCTTCCCCAGCCCGCTGATCGCCTTCTGGCGGCTGGCCGGTCTGAACCGGCTGCGGCCCGGCAGCACCCGATTTGGGGCCTACAACCTCACCCATCTGCCGGTGGACCAGGCGACCGAGGTCGACAGCGGCAGCGGCGCCTGCCTGCTGATCCGCCGCGCGGTCTGGGACGCCTTAGACGGCTTTGACACCGGGTTTTTTATGTACGGCGAAGATCTCGACCTCTGCTGGCGCATCCACCAGCTGGGTTACAGCGTGTGGTACGAGCCCGCGGCGCGAGTCGTCCATCGCAAAGGGCAGAGCTCGCGCCAAGAGGCGCTGCCCATGCTGGTCGCCTTCCATCGTTCGATGTGGCGCTTTTACCGAATCCATTACTTGCGCGGTAGAAATGCACTCTGGTCGCCTCTGGTGGGATTGGGAATACTGCTGCGCTTGGGCTGGCTGCTGCTGATCAACGCGCTGCGCCGCAGCCCGACGGTAAGCCCGTGAGCGAGACAGGGGGTTCGGGGCCGCCGGCGGTATCGGTGGTGGCGGTCAACTGGAACGGACGCTGGGACTGCGAGGCCATGCTGGGGTCGATCAGAGCCCAGGAGTTGCAGCCCACCGAGATAGTGGTGGTTGACAACGGATCTCGGGACGGCTCGCGGGAGTGGTTCCAAGCCCAGCCGGAGGTGCGAGTCATCAGCAACTCCACCAATCTGGGCTTCGCCGCTGCAGTCAACCAGGGACTACGGGCCACTGATTCGACCTACGTTTTGCTCTGCAACCTGGATGTCGTACTCGATCCCGGGTTCATCGCCGCGGTGGTGGCGAGGGCCGAGACCGCCCCGGATATCGGCAGTGTCGGTGGCCGCTTACGGCATGGGCGCGGGGATCAATCGCTGCTCGACTCCACCGGCCACCTGCTGTTCCGCAGCGGCTGGGTGCAAAACCGCGACCAGGGCGCGCCCGACGACAGCCGCCACCGACTCGCCGAGGAGGTGTTCGGGGTCTCGGCCGCGGCGGCCCTTTATCGGCGCCGGATGCTCGACGATGTGGCCCTCAGTGGCGAGGTGCTCTGCCAGGACTTCTTCGCCTACCTGGAGGACGTGGATCTGGACTGGCGGGCGCGCTGGCGGGGCTGGCGCGCCTGGTATGAACCAGAGGCCGGTGCCAGTCACCGTCGGGGTGGCAGTGGACTTCACGCCACCCCTGCGATCGAGCGCCACGTGGTCGCCAACCGGGTCTCGGTATGGGTGAGGAACGCTCCCGACGACTGGCTGCGGGATGGTCACCTGGCCAGCGCGGGCTCGTTGTTCGCGCTCAGGATCGCCCGGGCGGCGGTACGCCATCCTTCGGCGGTCGCGGGGGCCGCGGACGCTATGCGGCGGCTTCCCAAGTCGCGCCGGGAGAGGCGGGCGATCATGGGGCGCCGGAAGGTCGAAGCCGCAGACATGTCGCGCTGGGCAGCCCCAACCCCTTGGCGCCTGCTGCTGGAACCCCGCGGGCGAGGGCGACGGTAGGCAGCGCCCGCGCTCGCTCTTGTAGCCTGACTCGCTGGTGCCCGAGCTGCATATCTTCACCGAGCCCCAAGAGGGAGCGACCTATGGGGAGCTGGCCCGGTTGGCCCGTGCTACCGAGGCGTCTGGATTCGCTGGTTTTTTCCGCTCGGACCACTTCATGACCATAGAGCGCGAGGGCGGCCTGCCCGGACCTACTGACTCCTGGGTGACCCTGGCCGGACTGGCGGTCGAGACCGATCGGATCCGCCTGGGAACGCTGATGACATCAGCCACCTTCCGCCTGCCGGGACCATTGGCGATCGCGGTCGCCGAGGTAGACCAGATGAGCCAGGGTCGTCTCGACCTCGGGATCGGGGCGGGGTGGTACTCGGCCGAACACCGGGCTTACGGCATCCCCTTCCCCGACTCGGCATCGCGGTTCGAAAGGCTCGAGGAGCAGCTGACGATCCTCACCGGGCTCTGGGGGACACCGCTGGGAGCCACCTTCTCCTACTCGGGCCAGCACTACCAGCTCGAAGAGTCCCCGGCCCTGCCCAAGCCCTTCCAGCGCCCGGGGCCGCCGATCCTGATGGGGGGAATGGGAAAGCTACGAACCCCGGCGCTGGCGGCGCGCTTCGCCGACGAATTCAACGTCCCCTTCGTCTCCCTCAGCGACGCAGCTGCGCAATTCGAGGTGGTGCGCCAAGCCTGCCGGGACCAGGGCCGCGACCCCGAGTTGATCCGCTTCTCAGCCGCTCTGACCGTCTGCTGTGGGCGCGACGCGGCCGAGGTGCGCCGGCGTGCCGGCACCTTGGGTCAGGACCTGGAGCGCTTGGGTGAGATTGGGGCCGCCGGGACGCCCGCTCAGATCAGCGAGCGGATCGCCGAGTACGGCCGGTTGGGATGCGACCGGATCTACTTGCAGTACCTGCATCCCGCCGACCTGGACCATCTAGAGTTGCTCGCCAGCGAGGTTTTGCCCACCTTCGCCTGATAGCGTCCCGGGAGCCTTCTCCCGCAGCGACAATCTCTCGGTGGCGGATCCCGAGCGTCTCTACACCGTGGCCCAAGCCAACCAGCTGCTGCCAGCCTTGACCCAGGTGCTGCAATCCCTGCTCGCCGGGCTGGGTGAGGCCACTGATGAGGGGGCCCTGCGCCAGGTACGCGATACAGAGGGCCACAACGGAGGAGGGGCTGCGGCCTCGGCGATGTTGCGCGCCGGCCGGCGCCTGGAGCGGGAGATGGAGTTCCTCCGCGAGCACGCGATTCTGCTCCGAGACCCCCGGACCGGCCTGGTCGACTTCCCGTCCGAGCTGGGAGGTGAACCGGTCTACCTCTGCTGGCGACTGGGTGAGCCGGCGGTGGAGTTCTGGCACCGCCGCGACGAAGGGTTCGTCCACCGCCAGCATCTCTGATCCAGCAGGAGCCACCCACGGTCCAACCGGGCGCGATCGGGCGGGTCTGGACCCTGTAGTAGGATGCCCGGGTGCCGGAGGTGGGCGTCCCTGACCGTGACCTGGATCTCCGCCCCTACATCCGAGACATCCCCGACTACCCGCATGAGGGGATCCTCTTCAGGGACATCACACCCTTGTTATCCAGCGGGCCCGCCTTCCGAGCCGCCTGCCTGCGCCTCACCGAACTGTTCCGTGCTGAGGACGTGGGTGCGGTGGCCAGCATCGAATCCCGAGGATTCACCTTCGGTGCGGTGATCGCCTTCGAGCTAGGCGTCGGTGTCATCCCGGTTCGGAAGGCAGGACGGCTGCCCGCGGCCGTGATCAGCTCCAGCTACCAACTGGAATACGGGGAAGCGACCTTGGAGATGCATCAGGACGCCATCGCCCAGGGCACCAGGGTTCTGGTGGTGGATGACCTCCTGGCCACCGGCGGTACCGCGCTGGCGACCCTGGATTTGATCACCAGGCTCGGTGGCTTGGTGGTGGGATTTGGGTTTGTGATCGAGCTTCAGGCGTTGGAGGGCCGGTCGCGGCTGGCGTCACACCGAGTGGAAGCGTTGCTGACGGTCTGATTTTGCGAGGAGGTTGGATTGGCTGAGGCGAGTGCGGCAGTGGCCGCCGATTACGACGTCACCGACATCAAGCTCGCCGCCCACGGTGACCAGCGGGTGGCGTGGGCGGCCCGCGACATGCCGGTCCTTGCCCAGATCCGGGATCGCTTCGCGTCCGAACTACCGTTCCAGGGGCTGCAAGTGGGTGGGTGCCTGCACATCACCGCGGAGACCGCCAATCTGGCTCTGGCCCTGGCGGCGGGCGGCGCCCGGGTGGCGCTCTGTGCCAGCAACCCCCTCTCGACCCAGGACTCGGTGGCGGCCAGCCTGGTGAGTCAGGGGATCTCAGTTTTCGCCAGACGCGGCGAGGACCACGACGTCTACTACTCGCACCTGGAATCGGTGCTGGCGACCAAGCCTCAGATCACCATGGACGACGGCGCCGACCTGGTCAGCCTCCTGCACCAGCGCGATCAGGCTCAATCCGAGCACGTCGTCGGCAGTACGGAGGAGACCACCACCGGTGTGATCCGGTTGCGATCGATGGCCAAGGCCGGGGTGCTGCGCTTCCCGGTCATCGCCGTCAACGAGGCTTTGACCAAGCACCTCTTCGACAACCGCTATGGGACCGGCCAGTCGACCATCGACGGGCTGATCCGGGCCACCAACGTTCTCCTCGCCGGCCGCACCTTCGTCGTCTGCGGGTTCGGCTGGTGCGGTCGAGGCTTGGCCGCACGGGCACGGGGCATGGGCGCCCAGGTGATCGTCACCGAGGTCGACCCCACCCGGGCGCTGGAGGCGGTGATGGAGGGATTCCAGGTCATGACCCTGCTGGAAGCCGCCCCCCGAGCCGACGTGGTCATCACCGTGACCGGGGACTGCAACGTGGTGGACCGGCGTCACTTCGAGGCGCTCAAGGACGGCTGTCTAGTGGCGAATAGCGGTCACTTCAACTCAGAGATCAACCTGGCCGCGCTCGACGAACTCACCACCAGGGTGGCCGAGGCACGGCCGCTTGTGTCCGAACACACCCTCGTCAACGGCCGCCGCCTCTACCTGCTGGCGGAGGGTCGCCTGCTCAACCTGGCGGCGGCCGAGGGCCACCCGGCGTCGGTCATGGACATGTCCTTCGCCAACCAGGCTCTCTCGGCCGCCTACCTGGCCCGGCATGCTGGTGAGCTGGAGGCCGCGGTGCACGATGTCCCCAAGGAGATCGATGAGGAAGTGGCCCGGCTCAAGCTGGCCGCCCTGGGGGTCGACATCGACGTGCTGACTGCAGAACAAGTCGCGTATCTGGGCTCTTGGGAGCAGGGCACCGACTGAGCCGGAGGCCGCTGTCTCAGAGCGCCGCTTGGCTAAGATGACCGCGACCCTCGGACAGGAGAAGGCCCGTTCAGACCAACGGGTGGCTTCCGGTGAGGGTGGGAGGAGTACCCCGTGACCCACCGCTACAATCGGCGTCTTTTCACCTCGGAATCGGTCACCGAGGGGCATCCCGACAAGCTGGCTGATCAGATATCTGACGCCATCCTTGACGCCATCCTGGCCCAGGATCCGCTGGCGCGGGTGGCCTGCGAGACAGCGCTCACCACCGGGACCGCCATCCTGCTAGGGGAGATCTCCACCGACTGCTACGTCGACATGCCGAAGGTGGTCCGCCAGACCATCCGTGATGTCGGCTACGTGCGGGCCAAGTACGGCTTCGACTTCGAGACCTGCGGGGTGATGGTCTGCATCGAGGGCCAATCCCCGGACATCGCCCGGGGCGTCGACATCGGGGGCGCCGGTGACCAGGGGATGATGTTCGGCTTCGCCTGCGACGAGACCCCGGAGCTGATGCCGGCCCCGATTCAATACGCCCATGGGGTCAGCCGGCGGCTCGCTGAGATGCGCAAGGACGGCACCCTCAAGTGGGCCCGTCCTGACGGCAAGAGCCAGGTGACCGTCGAGTACGACGAGGCGGGGGTTCCCATCCACATCGACACCGTGGTGGTGAGCGCCCAGCACTCCGAAGACGCCTCCCAAGACGAGATCGAGGCGGGGGTCCGGGAGCACGTGATCGCCCCAGTTCTGCCGGGCCACCTCTTCGACGACGACACCCGGGTCCTGGTCAACCCCACCGGGCGCTTTGTCATCGGGGGTCCTCAGGGCGACGCCGGGCTCACCGGTCGCAAGATCATCGTCGACTCGTACGGCGGTCTGGGCCGCCACGGAGGCGGCGCCTTTTCGGGCAAGGACCCGACCAAGGTCGACCGCTCCGGCGCCTATGGGGCGCGCTACGTAGCCAAGCATCTGGTCGCCGCCGGGCTCGCCCGACGGGCCGAGGTCCAGCTCGCCTATGCCATCGGGGTGGCCAAGCCGGTCTCGGTCGGGGTCGAGACCTTCGGGACTGAGGCGATTCCAAAACACCAGATCGAGGCCCTGGTCGACGAGTACTTTGACCTGTCACCCAACGGGATCATCAAGGAGCTCTCGCTACGAAGCCCGATCTACCGCCAGGTGGCGGCATACGGCCACTTCGGCCGCTCCGACCTCGACCTGCCCTGGGAGCGGACCCCCTACCGCGAGGATTTGGCCCGCGACGCCGGCTTGGAGGTGGGGGTGGGAACCAGCGCGGGGGCGGCCAGCTGACCCAGCCCGGCGGCCTCGGGGAGGGAGCGCTCGAGGCTCCCCCGGGGCTTGTGGCCGTGGTCCTGGCCGGGGGTTCCGGCACTAGGCTCTGGCCCCGCTCCCGGGCGGGTGCGCCCAAGCACCTGAGCACTCCCGCGCCCGACGGCCGCTCATTGTTGCGGCACGCCTACGACCGGGCCGCTCGGCTGGGGGGCGAACTCCTGGTGGTAACGGCGGCTGACCAGGCCGCTCAGGTACTAGCTGAGCTGCCCGAGCTCGAGCCGGACCGTCTGCTACTGGAGCCGGAGCCCCGCGGGACCGGGCCGGCGCTGACCTGGGCCGCTATCAGGGCGCTCGAGCTCCACCCGCAGGCGGTGTTGGTCTCCCTGCACGCCGACCACTACATGCCCGACATCGCGGCGACCACAGAGGCCCTTCTCTCCGCCGCCAACTGGGCCGGGCTGTCCCCGGTGCTGATCTCGATAGGGCTCAAGCCCACCTGGGCCGCGCCCGGCTTCGGCTACGTCGAGGCTGGGACGGAGATCGACCGCCCGGCCCTGCTGGGGGGGGCGCTGCCACTGCTGCACGGCCGAGGATTTGTGGAGAAGCCCGGACCGGAGCAGGCCCAGCAGCTGCTCGCGGGAGGTCACTCGTTCTGGAACACCGGGCTCTTCGCGTGGCGGGCCGAACTCTTTCTCCAGGAGATGGAAACCTACGCCCCCGAGGTGGCCGGCTCGGTCGCGGACGCGGTAGCCAGCTCGGACTTGGGCAGCGACGCCTTTGCCGAGGCCTGGGCCAAGGTGCCTCAGGGAGTGGTCGAGAGGCTAGTGCTGGAGCGCAGCCCCCAACTGGCGGTCCTGCCGGTCGAGCTGCACTGGAGCGATCTCGGCTCCTTTCTGGACCTGTACCAGGCGGCAATCCAGGCCGGCAAAGGTGACTCTCGAGGCAACGTGGTCAGCGGCGAACCGCTGCTGCTCGAGAGTGCCGGTAACTACGTGGATGCCGCCGGCAAGCGTCTGGTGGTGGTCCTAGGGTTGGAGGGGCTGGTAGTCGTCGACACCGAGGATGCGCTCTTGGTGTGTCCGCTGACGCGGGTACAGGAGGTGGCCAAGGTAGTTGCCGAGCTGCGCACCGGCGGTCGCCGGGAGCTGCTCTAGAAGGCTTCGGGGCACCGGAAGCCCCAGAGGGCTGCCCATTCAATTACCCTGGCTTGCGCTCGCCGAGCTCCCAAGGAGACCATCGTTGGCAGCACCCAAGATCAGCTTCGGCACGGACGGATGGCGGGCGGTGGTGGCCGACGACTTCACCTACGCCAATGTGCGGGCGGTGACCCAGGCCGTGGCCCGCTACCTGGCCCCGGCCGCTGCCGACGGCACGGTGGTGGTGGGTCACGACACCCGCTTCTCGGCGGAGCTCTTCGCCCGGGAGGTGGCCCGAGTGCTCGCCGCCAACTCCCGCCAGGTGATCCTCAGCGACCGTCCCAGCCCGACCCAGGCCTCGGCGTGGCTCGTAGTTGATCGACAGGCGCTGGGCGGCGTGGTGGTCACCGCCAGCCACAACCCCTTCGAGTTCAACGGGCTCAAGTACAAGCCCGATTACGGGGGGTCGGCCTCGCCCGAGGTCACCGCACGACTCGAGGAGGAGCTGGCCCTGGTGCTGGAAGAGGATTCGGTGCGTTCCATGCCTATAGAGGAGGCGATCAGCCAGGGCCTGGTGGTGATGGTCGATCCCCGCCCGTCCTACCGGGCCCAGATAGGCCGCCTGATCGATGTCGACGCCATCAAGCGGGCCGGCCTGCACATCCTTCACGACGCCATGTACGGCGCCGGGGCCGGCTACGTCACCGACCTGGTTGGGGGAGGGGAGACCAAGGTCACCGAGCTCCACTCCGATCGCAACCCTGGCTTCGGCGGCCTGCACCCAGAGCCGATCCCACCCCACGTCGAGGAGGCGGAGCGGGTCCTGCGGGGAGGGGGATTCGACTTCGGAATGGCCAACGACGGCGACGCCGACCGGGTTGGCATTTTCGACGAGAACGGCGACTTCGTGGATCAACTGGAGGTCGCCACCCTCTTGATGTGGCACCTCTGCGAGAACCGTCAGCAGCAGGGCCCGGTGCTGCGGTCATTGACCATGACCAAGCGCCTCGACATCCTCGGTGAGCGCTACGCCTGCCCGGTCGAGGAGTTGAAGGTGGGCTTCAAGTATCTGGGAACCAGGATGCGAGAGGTGGACGCCTTGTTCGCGGCCGAGGAGTCTGGCGGGTTTGGATTCCGCGGCCACATTCCCGAGCGCGACGGGATCCTCAGCGGACTCTTCTTCGCGGAGATGCTGGTCATGACCAAGACCCCACTCAGCCAGCTGCGCAAGCGGGTGGCGGAGCTGGTCGGACCGCATGCCTACGCCCGGCGAGATCATCGCTTCACTCGCGAGCAGTACCCGACGGTCCGCGAGCAACTGATCCACCGGATGGGGGCTGACCCGCCCCTGGAGGTGGCGGGAGCGACGGTGACAGCCACCCGGAGCGACGACGGTTACAAGTTCTGGCTCGGTGAGGATTCCTGGGTGCTGGTCCGGATGTCGGGGACCGAGCCGCTGATGCGGGTCTACTGCGAGTCAACCACCAAGGAGCGGGTACAGCAGTTGCTCGACGACTTCGAGTCCGAACTCGGTATCAGTCAAGACGAGAGCGGGCATGGCGGCTGATCCGG
This sequence comes from Candidatus Dormiibacterota bacterium, assembly GCA_963701235.1. Classification (GTDB taxonomy): domain Bacteria; phylum Chloroflexota; class Dormibacteria; order Aeolococcales; family Bog-877; genus Bog-877. The sequence continues at coordinate 1,754,537 of OY969577.1, read as the reverse complement.
CGGAGTTGCACCAACCGGTGCGCCGGGTCGACAAGCCCTGGGGCTATGAGATCTGGTTCGCGGTCACCGACCGTTACGCGGGCAAGATCATCCACATCGGAGCCGGTCATGAGCTCAGCCTGCAGTACCACCGTCGCAAGGATGAGTCCATCTACGTCGTCTCCGGTGCCATGGAGCTGGAGCTCGAGAACGAGGCCGGTGAAGTCGAGACCCACCAGCTCCGGCCGGGAGATTGCCAGCGCATCCTGGTGGGTAGGCGGCACCGGATGCGGGCCCTGGTCGACACCGACATTTGCGAGGTGTCGACACCGGACCTGGACGACGTGGTCCGGTTGGAGGACCGTTATGGTCGGGTGGACCAGCCCGGCGGCTGACCCAGCCGCGCCGTCCAGAGCTGCTCCTCAGGGTGGTGCGAGCGAGTGGTGGCCGCTCCCGAGATCACAGTTTCCCCCACTATCCACAGGTGAACGTGGATAACCAGATGGTGGAGAGGCAGCCCTGAGCCGGCGTCTGGGCGGGCATGCCGGTCTCCGTCAGGATGCCGGGGCCGGCCTGGGTTTGATGGCGGACGACCGTGACCCCGAATTCCATCTTTCCCCTCCCCGGGTGGTCCCCTTTGCCCTGGCGGCGGCAGCCGTCTGTGCGCTCTCCGGGGTGGGGATTCTGCCCGTGCCGGTGGCGGTCCTGCTCGACGTCGCCGCCGCCGCCTGCTATCTGGTCGCGCTGCGCTCCGGATTGCCGCACTGGCCCCAGCTTCCCTGGCCCCGGCTTCGACTTCTGAGCGGGATGCGCCCGGCGATAGTTGCACTCGCCGGGCTGGTCTCCGCGTCAGTGGTGCTGGCCGAGCAACCGGGCTTGCCCGGGGTGGTTCTGCTTCCCGTCTGGGCGCTACTGCTACTCGCGGTGACGCCTTGGCTCGAAGTCGGACAGGATCAAGGGTCCTCCTTCCGCTGGGGGACGACGGCCCTGGCACTGCTGACCATCTCGATTCCCGTCCCACTGTTCATCCTGGTGATGAGCCCCTCGGTGCCCGCGGTAGTGCGGGCGGTGACCGTCGCGACCGCGGTGCTGATCCCAACCTGGAGGCTGGTCAGCCTCACCCGCCGGGGTTGGGCCCAGCCGTGGGTGCGAGCCGGGGTGGTGGCGGTGGTGATCGGGGCCGCGGCCGGCGCCTCGGTCGTGCTCCGGGTGCCGATCCCACTGCTGCCGGTCGCCCTGCTGATGGGTTGGTACGGTCTGGCCGGAGTGGTGAGCCAGCGCGATGGACGGTCGGTCGGGGCCTTCGCGGTCTTTGTGGTGGTGGCCGCGGTGATGCTGGCGGTCGCCAGCCCGGTCTGATCTGATGGTGTCCCTCGGCTCCCAAAGGCTGTACCGTGAGGGGTCCATGAGAACTGAAACCCTGGGAACTTGGTGGGACGCGGACGGGTTGCCTCCCCCGGCAGCGGGCTTGTCCAGCTAGCTCGCCGACCGTTCTGTGGTCGGGCGATTTGGCCGCCGGGTCCAAGTCGCCGCCAAACATCCGCTGAAGAGCCCAAGGAGGCTTCCCATGGTTACCAAGGTTTCCCCGTCTGACCTAACCCCGCCCCCAATCACGGCCGGGCTCTCCGAGAGCTGGAGGGAGAGGGATCGAAGGTCCGTGGCCGGGGTGTGGTCCCGCTACACCGACCTGGTGGTGGCCTCGGCCCAGGGCTCGTATCTGACCGATGTCGACGGCCGCCGCTACCTCGATTTCGGCTGCGGAATCGCCGTGACCACCTTGGGTCACCGTCATCCCGACGTGGTCGAGGCGGTGCACCGTCAGGTCGATCGCTATTGGCACACCAGCGTCGTGACTCAGAACGTGACCATGATCGAGGCCGCGGAGCGGGTGGCAGCCATCTGCCCCGAGCCTCTCGACGTCGTCTTCTTCGGCAACTCGGGGGCGGAGGGTGTCGAAGGTGCGCTCAAGCTGGCGCGCCGGTCGACCGGGCGCCAGGGCATCATCTGCTTCCGGGGTGGCTTTCACGGGCGCACCTTCGGCGCCCTCAGCGTCACCACCAGCAAGGTTGCTTACCGAGAGCGCTACGCGCCGCTGCTTCCCGGCGTCCAGGTCACGCCGTACCCGTACTGCTTCAGGGTGTGTGATCACGCTCCGGACCAACCCTGCCCGATCGCGGCCGGGGAGGAGATCGAGCGTCTCTTCCATCAGGTCCTGCCGGCCAACGAGGTGGCCGCGATCCTGGTCGAGCCCATCCAGGGTGAGGGCGGTTACGTCGTGCCCCCGGACGGGTTCCTTGGCAACTTACGGCGGATCTGCGACGAGCACGGCATCCTGCTGATCTGCGACGAGGTCCAGACGGGAGTGGCCCGCACCGGCCGCTGGCTGGCGGTCGACCATGAGCAGGTGGTGCCCGACATCCTGGTCCTGGCCAAAGCTTTGGGCAATGGACTGCCGATCGGGGCGATCGTCTCCAGCCACCGCCTGATGGACCGCTGGGAGAGCGGCACCCACGGCAGCACCTTCGGCGGCAATCCCGTCTCCTGTGCCGCGGTCATCGCCACCCTGGCGGTGATCGAGCGCGACCGGCTGATGGAGCGAGCTGTCAGCCTGGGCGAGACCATGACGGCCCGGATCGAGAGTTGGCAAGAGGCCGGGTACGGGCCCAGTGACCTCAGAGGTCGCGGAGCGATGATCGGGCTTGAGTTCCTGGACTCTGACCGCAGGCCGGACAGCGAACGGGTCAGCCGGATCAAGCACATGGCGCTGGAGTCGGGGCTGGTTGTGCTCTCGTGTGGCACCGACGACAACGTGGTTCGCTTGCTCCCACCGCTGACGGTGAGCGACGCCGAACTGGCGGAGGGTCTCGACATTCTGGAGTCGGCGGTCCTCGAGACGGGGAGAGGGTGATGACTGCGGCCGAGGCCACTCAGGTCCGGACCTACGGAAACCTGATCGCGGGGCAGTGGCAGGCGGCTGACCAGGGGGAGACCTTCGAGTCGGTCAATCCCGCCCGCCGCAGCGATGTGCTTGGGCGCTTCGCCAAGGGTGGCAGCCGGGACATCGACCTGGCGGTGCGGGCCGCGGTCGCTGCCCAGCCGGAGTGGGCCCGGACGCCGGTCCCAGCTCGAGCCGAGGTCCTGGCCCGAGTGGGGCGGATCCTGGAAGAGCGCAAGGAGGAGCTGGCCCGGCTCATGACCAGAGAGATGGGCAAGGTGCTCACCGAGGCCCGTGGCGATGTCCAGGAGGGCATCGACATGGCCAAGTACATGGCCGGACAGGGCCGCAACCCGGTCGGTGAGGTGGTGCCAAGCGAACTGCGCAACAAGCGCGCCTTCACCGAGCGGGTGCCGATCGGGGTGGTGGGATGCATCACTCCCTGGAACTTCCCCCTGGCGATCCCCTGCTGGAAACTGATGCCTGCCCTGCTGGCGGGTAACGCCGTTGTCTTCAAGCCGGCCGAGGACACCCCGCTGCTGGCAATCAAGCTGGCCGAGGTGCTGGTCGAGGCAGGGCTTCCCAATGGGGTGCTCGGTCTGGTGACTGGGTTCGGCGAGGACGCAGGAGCCGCCCTGGTTGATCACCCCCAAGTCCGCGCCATCTCGTTCACCGGCTCGGTGGCGGTGGGGCAGCAGATCGCGGCCGCCTGCGGTCGGATGGGTAAGCGGGTGTCACTCGAGCTGGGTGGCAAGAACGCAATGCTGGTGAGCGCGGACGCGGACCTGGAGCTGGCCCTGGAAGGCGCGCTCTGGGGTGCCTTCGGGACCACCGGCCAGCGCTGCACGGCCACCTCGCGGCTGATCGTGAATCGGCAGGTGCTGCAGTCCTTCAGCGATGAGTTGGTTAGGAGAGTCGGACAGCTCCGCCTGGGGGATGGCCTGGAGCCCAGCACCGATGTCGGGCCGGTGATCAACCAGGCCCAACTGCAGAGGATCCACGGTTACACCGAGGTCGGCCGACAGGAGTCAGCCCGGCTCCTAACCGGCGGCAGCATCGCCACCGACGGGGCCCTGGCGGAGGGCAACTTCTACCAGCCGACGATCTTCGGGGAGGTGGCCGGTGACATGCGGATCGCCCAGGAGGAGATCTTCGGCCCCACCGCGGTGATCATTCCCGCCGACGATCTGGAGGAGTCCATCCGGATCGCCAACGGCACCCACTACGGGCTCTCGGTCGCTATCTACACCAAGGACATCGACAGGGCGCTGCACGCGGTCGACCTGCTCGAGGCCGGCATCGTCTATGTCAACGCACCCACCATCGGTGCCGAGATCCAGCTCCCCTTCGGAGGCACCAAGTGGACCGGGAACGGGCACCGGGCGGCGGGCACCACCGCTCTCGACGAGTTCACTGAGTGGAAGTCGGTCTACATCGATTACTCCGGCCACCTCCAGCGGGCCCAGATCGACACCGACTCCGGCTGACCCGCCCCAGTCATGCTCGACTTCAGCCTCAGCCCGGAGCTGCATCAGTTCGAGACCATGATCCGCGACTTCGCCCACCGCGAGCTGGCTCCGGAGGTCCCCAAGCGGGACCGCGACGCCGATCCCGACCCCGAGCTCTTCGCCAAGCTGGCCAGCGTGGGCATCCCCGGCGTGGTCACGCCCAAGCGCTATGGCGGAGCCGGCCTGGACTGGATCGCCCTGGGGCTGGCCTGCGAGGAGCTGGAGTACGTCGACGCCTCCTGCCGAACTGCCCTCTCGGTCCATGCCGGCCTCTGCATGACCGGGATCTACCAGTGGGGTACCGAGGAGCAGCGCCAGCGCCTGCTCCGGCCACTGGCCGAGGGCCGTCAACAAGGGTGCTTCGCCCTGACCGAGCCGGATGCCGGCAGTGATGTCAGGGCGCTCCGAACCAGTGCCACCAAAGAGGGCGACCTTTATCGCCTCCGGGGCCAGAAGGTGTGGATTTCGATGGGCGACTTCGCCGATCTGATCCTGGTCTTCGCCACTGTCGGCCCTGACTCCAGTCCCGCCGGGATCACCGCCTTCGCCCTCGACCGGGCCGATGCCGGGGATGGGCTGCGAACTCAGCCCATCCACGACAAATACGGGCTCCGGGCCGCCGACACCGCGATCGTCTTCCTGGACGACGCCCTGGTCTCTGAGGCCAATCGCATCGGCGACGAGGGGGACGGCTTCAAGGTGGCCATGAGCTGCCTCGACAGCGGACGCTACTGCGTTGCCAGTGGCGCGGCGGGGACGATCCGCGCCTGCCTCGACCTCAGCGTGGGCTATGCCCACTCGCGCATGGTTCAGGGCCAGGAGATCGGCAGGCTGCAGCTGGTGCAGCAGATGATCGCCGGGATGCAGCGTGACTACGACATCGCCCGGCTGCTCTGGATGCGGGCCGGCTGGCTCAAGAACCAGGGGCAGCGCAGTTCCCGGGAGTCGGCCCTGGCCAAGTGGGTGAACTCCGAGGCTGCCAATCACGTGGCTGACGACGCCTTGCAGGTGCATGGCGCCACCGGCTTCAGCGAGGAGTGCCCAGCGGCCCGCTACCTGCGCAACAGCCGGGCCACCATGATCTACGAGGGCACCCGGGAGGTACAGGTCCAGCTGGCCGCGGAATATGCCCTCGGGTACCGCCAGGACCGGCCCCTCTCGCATCCCTTGCCGGCCTGGCCCGATGAGGGAGACGCCAGGGAGGCAGACCCGGAGCGCGAGCCCTGACCACGGCAGCCGAGCCCGTCAGCCCGCTTCCCGAGGTGCTGGCGGCCGGCTGGCAGGAGCACTGGATCGACCGGCCTCAGGGGCGAATGCGCTACGTCACCGCGGGAACAGGCAAGCCCCTCGTGCTCTGCCACGGGTTCATCGGCTCGGCCGAGAACTTCGAGACCTGGGTGCCGCGCCTGGCCCGTCGGCGCTCGCTGGTGATACCGGATCTGCCTGGCTTTGGTGACTCAGCCCCACTTCGAGGTCAGCACACCAGTCGGGCACTGGCCTCAGAGCTGTTGGCACTCCTGGACCATCTGCAGCTGAGGCATTACGAGCTGGGTGGGCTCTGCTTGGGGGCAGCGGTGGCCCTGGAGCTCCTGGCCATGGCCCCCGAGCGCCCTGAGCGGCTGATCCTGCACACTCCGCTGCTCGATCCCAGCAGCGTCGCCCGCACCTTCCGGGTCCAGTCCCGGGTGGCGACGGCGCCGGCGATCTTCGAACTGATCTCGTTTCTGGGCCGTCGGCGGGTGCTGGCGGACTTCTACCGGCGGGTCGCGGTGGAGGGGGCGGCTGAGGTGGACCGTCGGGCCGCCGACCTCAACTTCGCCAACCAGGTTCGGGCCGACCCCCGCGCCGCCCGGGAGTGGCTGCGTGACGGCCTCGGGGTCGACTTCCGAGCGCTGCTGGACGGCTGGAAGGGGCCGGTTGTGGTCCTGGTCGCCGCCGACGATCGGATTGTGGAGCTTGACCGGCTGAGGAGCTACTGCGCCGGTCGGCCTCACACCGAACTGTCGGTCATCGAGTCAGCTGGTCATGGTTGGGACGCGGAGCTGATCCGAAGGCAGCTGGACGTTCTCGAGCGATTTCTGGCTGGGTCCGAACCCGTCGTAGCGCAGGCGACGGCCGCCGGTTGACCGCAGCTCCCAGGCTGTTCCTGGCGGCCGAGTTGCCCTTCTCGCTGCGACGGGCCCTGTCACCGCTGCTAAGGCAGATGGTCGGGCTCGAGCCGGAACTGAGGCCGGTGCGGGCGGATGGGCTCCACATCACCCTTCGTTTTCTGGGTAGGGTCGAGGCGGCGGCGGAGGCGCCGATCCACGCCCTTGCCGGGCGGGTCGCCGCCGAGGCCAAGCCGTTTGCACTTTCCCTGGAGGGCATGGGCACGTTTCCTGGGAGATCTCGGCCCAGAGTTCTCTGGACAGGAGTGGGGGAGGGTCGGGCGGAGCTCAGCCGGTTGGCGGCGGCGATCGGAGCGGGTCTCGCCGCCGACGCTTGCCAAACGGCTCCCGGTCCCTTTCGAGCCCACTGCACCCTGGCCAGGCTGCCGGAGTCCCTCGGCCCCAGATCGGCCCAAGCCTTGGCGGAATTCCGCGACCGGGGCTTGGGGCCTACGCCCCTTCGCGCCAGCATCGACTTCCTCGCCCTCTTGGAGTCTGTGCCGGCGCCTCGTGGTCCCAATCGCTATCCGCGTCGGGCACGCTGGCGGCTGGGGAGTTCCTGAACCCGCTCACCATTCGAAGGGTCGCCCATACCACTGGTGGAGCTCGGGATAAGTTCGCTCCCGCAGCAGCTGCCGGGCCCGGCGCTCGAAGGCGCTGACCTCCTCTGGCCGAAGCAGGCGCGCGAGACCCCGCCGGAGTCGGGCGATCCTGCCCTTGTCCTCCAACAACGACCTGATCGCAGCCAGCCACTCCGCGGGCACCGGGCTGCCCCCCAGTTCGATGAGGGTGGTTCGGAGCTTGAAATCCGAGTGAAAAGTCACCCCATGGTCGATGCCTCTGAGCTCGCCCTCGGGGTCGATCATCAGATGCTCCCTCTTACGGTCGGCGTTGTTGATCAGGACATCGAGAGCTGCCAGGCCCCGAAGACGGCGCTGCACCTGGGCCGGATCCAGCTCCAAGCCAGGGGGCGGTTCGGGGATGAATTCCTGCACCGAGCCGACCCCCAGAGGCGCCTCGGTGCGCAGGACCGTGGTGGGCGTGAACCTCCAGCCCAGTGCGCGGTCGACGAGGGTGGTGGCGACCTCCCGGCGGTGCAGGGTCGCGCCCGGGAAGTCCCAGAGTGGCCGCTCGCCCCGGGCCGGCTTGTAAACAGCCGTCAGGGCGCCCTCCGGGCCCGCCAGGTGCACCTGAAAGACAGCATTGCTGCCCCAGGCGATGCGCTCCAAGTCGACCACCGGCGCCTCGCGGAGCCAGCGACCGAGGGTGTCCTCGTCAGCGGCGGGGGCCAGGTTGGACCCGTCCATGTGCGGCTCAGCCTACCGGCGCCCGGTTATCCTGGCTCGCCGAAGCTGGCGCTACGACAGCATCCACTCCTGAAGTCCCCCTGAACCTGGAGGCATCCCTTGGTCCACTCGCTCGAGCAGTTCCTGATGAGCTTCGGCTACCTGGCTCTTTTCCTGCTGACCGTGGCCCAGTGCACCGGGATCCCGATCTCCAGCGAGGTGGTCCTACCCTTTGCCGGCGTTCTGGTTGCCAACGGGACCCTGTCGCTGCCTCTGGTGATTGTGGTCGCTGTCGCCGCCGAGTTGGTCGGTGCGTGCATCGCCTACGCCATCGGTGCCTGGATTGGCCGCCCCGCGGTGCTGGGGTTCGGCCGCCGCTTCCACTTTCGGGAGAGTCACCTGGAAGCCGCCGAGCGCTGGATTGAAAAGCGCGGCGTTGTGGCGGTGGCGGTAGGGCGCTGCGTCCCCATCATCCGCAGCTACACCAGTTTCCCAGCTGGATTCGCCCACATGCGCCTTGTCCTGTTCCTGCCGGCCACGCTGGTGGGCGCGGCGGTGTGGGACACCGCCTTAGTGCTGGCCGGTATGGAGCTGGGCAAGCACATCTCGAACATCACGACTGTGTTGCAACCGCTCGGTTACGTGGCTCTGGTGCTGCTCGCTCTGGCGCTGGTTTACGGCGTCTATCGCTGGAACAACCGAACCAAATCCGAGTAGGCAGCGTGCGTCGAGCTGGGTAATACCAGGTAGGGAAGACATAACCCACACCTTTGCAACATCGGCCAACCTCTGTTGCCACAAGTCGGGACTGCGCCATGCCCTACACCGTGGGTTTCAACACCGTCTCAACCGTCGGTCTGGAGTCGTCGCCAGTCGTAGTCGCGCTTGCTGGTCTGCGAGCGAACGACGGCACGTGCCCCATGATCTTTCCAGACAAGCGCGTAGGCGCGAGCACAGAGGCGCGTACACGTTTCGGCACAACGCGGAATCCCGCTGCTACACGCCTAGAACCGCCGCGATCCCCGATCGCCTTATGGATCGAGGCTCTTGCAGTCCTCACAGCGGGAATAGCCGCCGGTCCCAGGACGACGATCGCGTTTCGCGATCTCTTTAGCTGGACCGCAGTCGCTCTGGTCGTGCCAACGACGCGTGTCTTCTGGCTTGGCCTCCTCGTTCACCGAATAGAACGGGTCAACAAAGGCCATGGCATCCCTCCCGATTCCATGCGCGCTCGCCTCTGGCCAGTGTAGACCCCCTCAGCCCCAAATTGGGAATCGCCTGAGAATGAACCTAGGTGCGAACTGGTGTGGGCGACAGAGTCTAGGGACGTACCTGGCCCAAACTGCCGGCATTTTGGGCGAAGCTCTACTGGCCGAGCCTTCGGTGACCGCACGGCCGTGCTTGTGATCGGTCCGTACCAACCTTGGCCCTCGTCACTGGCCTACTCTTCCGTCGATGCACTCGCGTAGCAGGTCGGCGTGCCCGCAGTGACGGGCATACTCCTCGATCCTGTGCAGCATCAGCTCCCGAACCGCGACCCCGTGCTTCCCCAGGCGCTGACTCAGATCCGGGTGCTCGGCCAGCGCGGCGTCGGTCGCGGCCTGCTCGTCCGCCAGAGTGAAGTAGGCGACCTCGACCTCGGTCTGCTCGGCGACGGCTACGTCGAAGGCCCCGCCGCCCTCGCCGTACAGCTTGGGTAGCGGCTCACCCTCGCGGATCCAGTTGCGCCAGTCCCGTTCCGCCTCGGCGAGGTGGCGAAGCAGGCCCAGCAGCGACATCGTCGAAGGCGGAACCGAGCGACGGGCCAGTTGCTCCGGATCCAGGCCCTCGCACTTCATCGCCAGGGTCAGGCGGTAGTGCCTCAGGTAGTCCTGCAGGGTCGCAAGCTCGCCGTCCGGACTCACCCCTTCGCTTTGGCGGGGGTCGTCCTCCGGGTCAGCCCACATGTCGGGGTAGATGGTTGCCTGGCTCCAGCGCACGGGTGGCTCGCTCACCGCTCCATCTTGATCCGCGAAGGTCCAAGCTGGCTAGCCCAGACGCACGCGGCCGTCGATCGACCTCAACCAAAGCGCGTCATTACCTAACCAGCAGCGACTTCTCAAATTAGCTTCCGTTGCTGCTGGTCTCGGCGGGATGCCATCAGCGGACGGCATGTCGCCGCAACCCCCGCTGGGTGGGCCCACCAATACGCAGGCCCAAACCTGCCCTCTTCGGGCGTCCGTCTGGTGGCGCCACGCCTCCTGCTCGAATCAGCAGCCCGACGCGGACACCAGCTGGCTGAGTGCGCGGTCGGGCGGAGATCGCACTGACATCGGCGGGTTAGGATGGGTCAGTCCGGCGCTCTGGGAGACGAGCAGGTGATTTGTTCGAGCTGTGGCAAGGAGAACGCGCCGGGGCGCAACTTCTGCGGAGAGTGTGGATCGCCACTGGCTGAGGTGTGTCCCGTCTGCGGGTTTGCCAACGACGACACCGAGAAGTTCTGCGGCAAGTGCGGGGCGAGGCTGCCGAATGCCGATGCCGTGGCGGCGACTGCTGGCGCCGGAACGGCGCCTTCGTCGGCCGCGACGACGGCCCAAGTCGGCTCATCCGTGGTGGCCGAGCTCAGGCTGGTCTCGGTCCTGTTCCTGGACCTGGTGGGTTTCACAGCGCTCTCCGAGTCCCGGGATCCGGAGGAGGTGCGAGATCTCCTATCTCGCTACTTCGACGTCTGCCGAGCCCTGATCGAACGCTATGGGGGCACGGTCGAGAAATTCATCGGCGACGCGGTGATGGCGGTTTGGGGTGCCCCGGTCGCCACTGAGGACGACGCCGAGCGGGCGGTGCGGGCCGGCCTCGACCTGGTTGCCGCGGTGGCTGCCTTGGGCGCCGAGGTCGGCGCCGACAATCTCCAGGCGCGGGCGGGCGTGCTGACCGGTGAGGCGGCGGTGACCGTCGGGGCGACCGGTCAGGGAATGGTGATGGGGGACCTGGTCAACACGGCGTCCCGGCTCCAGGCCGCGGCCGAACCCGGCGCCGTATTGGTGGGGGAGGCGACGGTCCGGGCGGCGACTCAGGCGGTTGCCTTCGCTCCTCTGGGCCCGATCAGGCTCAAGGGCAAGGAGGAGCCGGTGCCCGTCTGGCAGGCCGTGAGAGTGGTGGCCCAGCGCCGCGGGGTCGGCCGCTCCGAGCGGGTGGAGCCCCCATTTGTCGGTCGGGGCGAGGAGCTGCGGCTGCTCAAAGATTTGCTGCACGCCACCGCCCGAGAGCAGCGGGTGCGGCTGGTATCGGTCACCGGAATCGCCGGCATCGGCAAGAGCCGGCTGGCGTGGGAGTTCCTCAAGTACGTAGATGGCTTGGCCTCCACCGTCTACTGGCACCGGGGCCGGTCTCCTGCCTATGGGGAGGGGATCACCTTCTGGGCGCTGGGGGAGATGGTGCGAATGCGGGCCGGGATCAGCGACGGGGACGACCCGGCCAAGTCGCGTACCAAGCTGCAGGGGGCGCTGAACGACTTCGTCGCGGATCCGGAAGAGCGACGCTGGGTGGAGCAAGGCCTGGCCCATCTGCTGGGTCTGGCTGAAGCCCCCGGCTGGGATCGGGAGGAACTGTTCTCCGCCTGGCGCACATTCTTTGAACGAATCGCCGACCGGGGGCCGACGGTCCTGGTTTTCGAGGACCTGCAGTGGGCCGACTCGGGGCTGATCGACTTCATCGAGTCGATCGTGGAGTGGTCACGAACCCGGCCCATCCTGGTGCTGACCCAGGCACGGCCGGAGCTGCTTGACCGCAGGCCCAGCTGGGGGGCAGGGCAGCGCACCTTCAGCGCCTTGTACCTGGAGCCGCTGGCACCCAGCGACATGGCTGCGCTCCTACGCGGCTTCGTGGCCGGACTGCCAGAGACGGTCGTGCAGCAGGTGCTCGAGCGCGCCGAGGGTGTGCCCCTTTATGCGGTGGAAACGATTCGGATGCTGGTGGATCGCGGCCAACTGCTGGAGCGCGACGGGGCCCTGACCGTGTCCGGACCGCTCGGGACCCTGGAGATCCCTGACACCCTTCACGCCCTGATCGCCTCCCGGCTCGACGCGGTCTCGGCCGAGGAACGGACCCTGCTTCAGGACGCCGCCGTGCTGGGGCAGAGCTTCACCGCGGCGGCGCTGGCGGAGGTGACCGGACGTGACAGTGGCGCGCTGGTGGCGCCCCTGCGGGACCTAGTGCGCCGGGAATTGCTGGTGATCAACGCCGATCCCCGCTCGCCCGAGCGGGGCCAGTACGGCTTCGTACAGGGACTGATCCGGGAGGTCGCTTACGGGACCCTGGCCAGACCGGATCGCCGGGCCAAGCATCTGGCCGCGGCTCAGTATTTCGAGGCGCTTGGTGACGAGGAGCTGGTCGGGGTGGTTGCCAGCCACTACACCGAGGCCCACCGCTCCAGCCCCGAAGGGCCAGAACGGGACGCTCTAGCGTCCCGCGCACGAGAGTGGCTGACACAGGGCGGTCGGAGGGCCTTGGACCTTGGTTCCCCAGAGCAGGCCCTCGCCTACCTGGAACAGGCTCTGGCGCTGAGCGTGGACCCATCGCAGCGGGCGGTGCTACTGGATCTGGCCGGCGAGGCCGCCTCCCGTGCCAACGACTTGGTGGCGGCGGTCAGTCATCTGGAGGCGGCAATCAGCGCCCATGTGGAAGCAGGTGAAGCCGATGCCGCTGGAGTCAGCACCGCCCGGATGGCTCAGGCTCTCAGCGGGCTCGGTCGGTTCTCCACGGCCATTGCGCGGACGGAGCGCACGCTCAACGAGCTTGGCGAGAGCGCAGGTGAGAGGACCCGAGCCGACATGGCTGCCACCATATCGGGCCTGCAGAGCGCCTCCGGAGCGTGGGAGCCGGCGCTGGCTTGGGCTGAGAAGGCCTGCACGCTGGCCGAGCGCCTCGATGATCCCTCTCTGCTAGCTCGTGCCATCAGCGCCAGGGCCCACGCCATCTTCAGCCTGGGTCGCCATCAGGAGGCGGTCATGCTCGCCCGTGGTCATCTGGCACTCACTGAGACTGCTGGCTCCCTGCTCGAGCAGGGCGAGGCCCATCTGATGCTGTCCGTCTACCTCCTGGACGACGACCCGCGCGAGGTCCTGTCCCTCAGCTTCGAGGCCGCGGACCTGGGCCGCCGCGCCGGACACCGCGGACTCGAGACCATGAACCTGCTCAACTCAGCCGAACTCGCGATCTGGCTTGGCCAGTGGGGTGACGCCCGGGCCGCGCTCTCAGTTCTCGGCCAACGCGAACTTGCCCACGAGCGGCGCGTTCAGCTCTCATTCTGCGAGGCGACCCTGGCCGCCCTCAGCGGCAATCCCGCGCAAGCCGAGGCTGAGTTGGAGACGCAGGCGGATTCCGCCAAGGCCGAAAGCGTTACGACTCGCTCCTACTACCTAGTGACCAAAGCGGCGGCCGCCCTCGCCAGGGGCGACCTGGAAGGCGGGTACAGCGAAGCCGCCGCCGCGGTGGTGGCCGATCCGGCCGGCATCAACAGTCCTCGGGCGTTGGCTCTGCAGTTGCGCGCTGCTCTCTGGCTTGGTGACCCCACCCGCGCCCGCCGGGCGCTGGCGGGAATGCAGGGAATCCGTGGTCGCTGGATAGCGGCATCGCGGTTCACCGGCGAGGCGGGGGTCGCCGCCCTGGAGGGGCGCAACGACGAAGCGGCGCTCGCGTATCGACGTGCCTTGGACGCCTGGCGGGCCCTGGACTGCCCACTCGATCTTGCTCTCTGCGCCCTTGATCGAGCGCTCCTGCGCGGGTCAGGTCCGGTCCCGCGGGGTGAGGATGACGAGGCCCAAGCCATCCTCAGTGAGATTGGTGCGAATCCCTTCCTGGCGCGATTGGATCAGGCCAGCACCATGGCTCGCGCAGCGGGCTGATCGGTCGCCCAGTCGCCGGGTAGGGCGGCTAGCGGGGCTGGGGGATCAGGCCGAACTAAGGCGCTTAGCTATGGTCTCGAGGAGTATCCAGCTGACGTCGGGATGCTCCTTTAGGAAGGCGCGAAACTCCCAGCGGGTCAGGACCAGGCAGCGGATCTCGGTCTCGGCGGTGACCACCGCGGTACGCGGGCCGCCGCCGATGAGGGCCAGCTCACCAAACCATTCGCGGGGACCCATGGTCTGTCGGACCTGGCCGTCGGCCACGACGTTGGCTCGTCCTTCAACGATGATGAAGAAGGTTGCCGGGAGGTCCTTCAAGGACGTCAACTCGGTGCCGGCTGGGTAGGTGAGGTCGTGCGTCGCAAGCGCGAGGTTTCGCAGATCCCGCCCCGAAAGTTCGGCGAACAGCGGCACCGTCTTGAGGAAGTCGGGACCAACCAGCTCGGTCGTCTCAGGGTCCGGCATCGCAGCAGTATATGTAGACACGGTGGCGAATGGTGAACGGCTGTGGAGGCGCCTCTAGCTCAGGCTGAGGCGCTCTCGGTGCTCGCCGAGGGACCCAGGCGATCCATCCAAGGTCGCGCCTTCAGGCGCTGGAATATTTCCTGGGCTTCGGCCCGTAGCGGCTCGGCGTTCTCTTGACGACCCCGGGAGGCCAGCCACTCGGCGTGCTCGGTGAGGGCGACGGCCAGATCGAACGGTGTTTGGATGGCTCGGAAGCCGGCTTCCGCGGCCTCGAACCAAGACTCGACCGCCGACTGCTCGCCCGCCGCCGCCGATCCCCGAGCCGCCAGCCTTGCCACCTGGGCTCTCAACCAGGGCGTGACCTGGCCCGGCTGCGCGGCTTGCACCGTCGCCAGCAGCGCCTCGGCCCCGGACAAGTCGCCAAGGTCGAAGGACGCCTCCACCGCCTCCACCAACGCCCCCTTGAAGAACGGGCTCGCCATACCGAGTCCGAGCTTGGCGCGGGTGGCCAACGCATCCTGGGCAGCCGCCAGCGCTTCGGCCGGACGACCCTCGGCGCGGAGCAGCGTCGCCCTCACCATGGCATAGGCCTGGCGGATCTGCCACTCCTCCGAGTTGCCTACCCACTGCAACGACTCCAGGAGGCGCTTGGCCTCCGCCAAGTTCCCCTGGTGGATGTGGAGCGGGGTCAGCGCGATGAGATGGGCTGAGGCGAACTCAATCGATGCCAGCTCCTCCGCCGCTCTCGCCTCCTCGGCTCGGGCCAGCGCCTCGTGCCACCGCCCCAGCGACACTAGGGGCCAGAGTGATCGGGCGAGGGTGACCAGCTCGGAGAATCGGTCTCCGACCCGGCGGTAAAGCTCCAGCTGCTGATCGTGGAGCGCTACCAGCTCCTCGAAGCGGTCTTGAGATTCCGCTACTACGCTGAGGTTGTTGTGGGCGCGCTGAGCTGCCGCGGTCAGACCATGCTCAAGGGCGACCTCGAGGGCTCGCCTCAGCAGAAGGCCGGCCTCATCCAGCCGGTCGCTCCACGTCAGGATGATCGCCTTGCTGCTGAGCGCCTGTGAGTACACCTCGGGAAGCTCCAAGTGCTCGGCCAGCTCGAGCGCCTGCTCGAGCAATAGGCCTCCGTCTCGGTAGCTGCCGCCAAGCACCAGGAACCTTCCCAGCTGAGCAGCCACCACCGCGAGGTCGCGATCTGGCTGGTCCCGCGTTAACCCAGCGTATGCCTTCTGCATCCGTTCGGTTGCCTGCTCCACGTGCCCCCGGAACCATTCCACCCCGGCCAGACGAGCCTGAACTCTGGCCGCGGTTCGGTCTTGACCGGCCTCCTCGAACAGGCGCGTGGCCTCTTCGTAGCGAGCAACTGCGTCCTCGGGTCGCCCTCGCTTCTCCGCCATCTCTCCGGCGCGTTCGGTGAGACTCGCCCGCTCCAGGGTCGAGTCGCTGAGCTCGGCCGCTCGGTCGAATGCCGACTCCGCCTCCTCGGCGGCGGCAAGGGCGGCGGCCCGCTCCGCCGCGCGCACCAGCATCGCGCGTGCCTTGCCTTTGATCTCCTCGGAGTCAGTGGCGTCAGGATCAAGGCGCCAGGCCTCGAGATAGTGGGAAGCGAGGACTTGTGCGATCTCCTCGGCCCCGGGGCTCCAGGTCCGCTCGAAGTACGCGGCCACCCCAAGGTGCTTGGCCCGGCGCTCCCGCTTGGAGAGAGTCTCGTAGGCGATGGTGCGCACCAAATCCTGGAGGAACCCGTACTGGCCGCGCTCTGGGGAGCGGGGATCGGCCTGGACCGACAGGATCTCCTTGGCCACCAGCGAGGCCAGGATTGGTAGGAGCTCACTCTCATCACGGCCCGACATGGCGGCCAATCCCTGAGGAGTGAACGTCTTTCCCAGGACCGAGGCATCCTGGGCCAGCTGCCTCTCTGCTTGCGACAGCCCGTCTAGGCGAGCGGCTATCAGGGCCTGGAGGGTCTCGGGGATTTCCAGGGTGTCGATCTGACCCGTGGGGCGGTAGGCCGACCCCTCCTCGACCAAAAGGCCCCGGTCCAGCAGCATCCTCACCGTCTCGACCGCGTACAGCGGGATGCCCTCGGCCCGCCCACGGATGCGCTCGGCCAGCGGCTTGGGCAAGCCCGGAACCAGCCCGATGAGCAACCGGTCCATGGCGGTGGGTGAGAGCGGCTCGAGGTGGATCAACGTGGCGTTGCGGGTGGTCACCGCCAGTCCCGCCGCCAGCGAATCGGGTCGAACCAGGCTCACCACAAAGAGGGGATACGTCCTCGACCACTCCATGAGGTATGCGATGAACTCAAGCAGGGAGGGGTCAGCCCACTGCATGTCCTCGAACACCATCAGCACCGGGCTCTGCTCGGCCAAGCGCTCGAAGAAGAGGCGCCAGGCGGCGAAGAGGTCCTGCTTGTCCGGGGCGGTCCGCTCCTCCAGACCGATCAGGTGGGCCAGGCGGGGAAATACGAAGCGCCGGTCCTCGGCCTCCGGTACATACTGATCCACCGCCGCCTGGAGCTTCGTAACGGCCGAGTCCCGGTCCTCGGCCTCGACGATGCCAGCCCTGCCCCGGACCATCTCGGCGAGGGCAAAGTAGGTCACCCCCTGGCCGTAGGCCAGACAGCGGCCGCGGTGCCAGAAGTAGCCGGACCGCACCCCGTCCAAGAACTTGAAGAACTCCCAGGCCAGCCGGGACTTGCCGATTCCCGCGATCCCGGTCATCTGGACCAGGTGAGCGCGCTTGTCCTCGGTGCTGGCATGGAAGACCTCCTTGACCAGCCTGAGCTCGCGGTCGCGGCCCACGAACGGCGCCTCCAGGCGTTCGGACTTGAGAAGACCGCCCCGGCCCGCCACCACCCGAAGCGCCCGGTAGAGCGGCACCGGCTCCGCCTTGCCCTTCAACTCGTGGCTACCGGCGTCTTCATAAGCCACCGCCGCCTCGCTGGCCCGCTTGGTGGCCTCCCCGACAAGCACGGTGCCGGGTTGGCTCTGGGTCTGGATTCGGGAAGCGGTGTTGACCAGGTCACCCGCCACCATCCCCTGGCCTCTAGCCCCCAGGTTGACGGCGGCGGTTCCGGTCAGTACCCCCGCTCGGGCAGCGAGCTCAGGAGCTCGGACTTCTTCGCCGAGGGTGGAGACTGCTTCGACCAGGTCGAGCGCAGCCCGGACCGCCCGCTCAGCGTCGTCCTCCTGGGCCACCGGGGCCCCCCAAACCGCCATCACCGCGTCCCCGATGAATTTCTCCACCGCCCCGCCATAGCGCTCGACCAGCGCCCGGCTGACGTCGAAGTAGCGGCTGAGGATCTCGCGGACCTCCTCCGGGTCCCGCCCCTCCGCGAGGGCGGTGAATCCCACCAGGTCCGCGAACAAAACTGACACCACCCGGAGCTCGACGACGTCAGCCGAGGCGCCCGTCACCGATGCTGGCGAAACCACCTCAGCATCGGAGCTTCCCGGCGCCGCCAGCGCGCTTGAGGCCGACAACGAATCCCCGCACTTCCCGCAAAACTTGACGTTAGGCGCGTTGCTGGCGCCGCAGGAGGCACAAACCTGGGCCAGCGGTGCCCCGCACTCGCCACAGAAGTTGCGGTCCGGGGTGTTGCTCCCACCGCATTTCGGACAGATCACATGCAGGTCTCCATCAGCGACCCCGTGTCGACCCGAATGGTACGGCGAGGTGTGACTGTGAGAGTGGGTATGGGCCTCCGTCTATGGCGGCGCAGGCAAACCGCCAACCAAGCGAAGCCAGCACGATCACGGGCTAAGCTGGCGGCGTAGGTTCCGTACCACCGAGCCCTGGCCAAGGAGACCGCGATGCAGCGATGGAGTGGAGTCGCTGGCAAGCGGGTGATCATCACCGGCGCCACCGGTGGAATCGGACTCGCTGCCGCGCGGGAGCTAGCTCGAAAGGGCGCCCATCTCAGCATCGTGGCTCGGAGCGAGGCCCGGGCCGCCGCCGCGGTCGCTCAAATCACGGCCGTCGGTGGGATCGGCGCAGAGGTCGATGTGCTCCGTGCCGACCTCAGCTCGCAAGGCTCGATCCGTCAACTGGCCGATGAGATCCTGGCCAGGCATCCTCGAGTCGACGTCCTGATCAACAACGCCGGCGGGATGAATCGCTCGCGGCGACTCACCAAGGACCGCCTGGAACTCACCTGGGCGGTCAACCACCTGGCTCCTTTCCTGCTCACGAGCTTGCTGCTGGAGCGCATCAAGGCGAGCACTCCTGCCCGCATCATCACGACCACATCGGACGCCCACGCTGGAGCGCAAATACCTTTTGACGACATCAACGCCGACGGTGGATACGAGAATTTCGGCTTCACTCGCTACGGGCAGACGAAGTTGGCCAACATCCTATTCACCACCGCGCTGGCCCAGCGATTGGAGGGGACCGGGGTGACCGCAAATTGCTACCACCCGGGTTTGGTGGCTAGCGGTTTCAATCGCAACAACGGAATGCTGATGTCGCTGGCCATGACCCTGGCGCGACCCTTTGCCAGGACTCCCGCCAAGGGTGCGGACACGATGGTGTGGCTGGCCGACTCGCCGGACGTCTCAGCCGAAAGCGGTGGCTACTTTGTCGATCGAAAGCGTGTCCAGCCCTCGGCAGCGGCGCGCGACCCGGAGGCTGCTCGGAGGTTGTGGGAGCTCAGCGAAGAAGAGACGGGACTGAGGACATCTGCCATCCCCTGACACTTCCATCCTTGGGTGTGGCAGCACTCGCAGCCAACTTAGCGCCCCCAAGAGGAGTCTGATTTCACTACGTAGTCCTGAGACATCAGAGAGAGCGCGCCCAGAGGGATTTGAACCCCCGCAAACCCAGATCCGTAGTCTGGTGCTCTATCCGGGCTGAGCTATGGGCGCAAGCGCGACTTGGATTCTAGCCTCTGGCCATAATGGTCAGTCCGCGAGCAGGCTAGCCTGACGCTGCTCCAAGGCCCGAGTCGCGGCGATTCGGCAGCCCAGCTGCTCTAGGACGGCGTCGAGCTCGTCTCGAAGCCCCGGCTCAAACATCACCGGACGATTGTCCAGCTCTCGCAAGAGCGCCGAGAGCTGGAGTGCCTTCTGTTCGATCTTGGCCACGGTGTCCCGGGCCTCTTGCCCCGCCCCGGTTGGTGATCCGACCAATTCCACCAATGCGCCTCCATGGATGGGTCATTCGGCCCCACGCGGCTGGTCCCGTTCAGCCCTTGCGGTCATGCTATCGCCCCCGGTCTCAACTGTCGAGGATTTGTGACTCGCTAAACGTCCAGTCGACGGCCGCGGTGCCGGCGGCCGGCCGTTGGTGTTCAGGAGCTTGTGGCCCGGGTCCGTATGGGGCTGGTGATGAGGTGGATGATCCGTATCAGGATCAGGGCCGCGAGGGTGTACACGATCAGGGCGATCAGTGCCGCCCAGAACGTCGTGTGACCGAGCGCGTGATTGTTGTGGAAGATCCCGGCAAAGGGGCTGGCCAAGGCGTCGCCGACCCGGTCCACTACCTGGACGAAGCCATCCCGGCTGGCCGCCACGGCCCGGAATACGAAGTCAAGCGCCAAGAACAGATCCACGACCAAGATGGCGAGCCCGATCAGTTCGCGGAGCCGGGCGCGGGCGCTGGGGCCGGTGGGCTTGCGCCCGACCTTGCGTTCGCGAACCTCCGTCTTTTGCACTGTGGCCGGCTGGCCTGCGTAAGCGGGCTCGGCTGTGGTGGTGCTGACGGGCGGGTCTTGCGGGTAGGTCTCTGGGTTTTCCATGCTCATCGCGCTCCCTCCCTTGTTCGGGTAGGCCGGCGGTAACTCCCTGCTGGCGGAGCCTGCCCCCACAGTAACCAACGCAGATCGTCCGTGCCCGTTTCAGCCAGAATCAGGGGTCGGGGCTCGGCAGGAGATCGAGACCGGGCGCGGCGGCACTGGCTCTCCGTCCCCGAAGCCCCCTACAACGGTTCAGGCGCTCGAGATTGGCTATACTCGGCGCCCGCTGCGGCTGCCCCGCAACCCTTTGGCGCGGATGGCGGAATGGTAGACGCGCGGGGCTTAGAACCCCGTGGGGCAACCCGTCCGAGTTCGATCCTCGGTCCGCGCACCGTTACGCTTACCTGCAGCAGGATGAGCCCAACCAATACCGATACCAAAGAGCTGGAGGTAAGCGTCGAGCGCCTGGCGGGGTCCCAGGCGCGGCTTACGGTTGAGGCTCCCGCCACCGACGTGGATCGGGCCTTGACCTTGGCGTTGCGCCATCTCGGCCAGCAGTACCGGATGCCCGGCTTCCGGCCCGGCAAGGCCCCGGCGGCGGTGGTTGAGCGGGCGGTTGGCTGGGATGCCCTGAGGCAGCACGCCATCGAGGACCTCCTGCCCGAGGTCTGGGCGCGGGCCGTCACCCAGACCGAGCTGGAACCGGTCTCCAACCCGGACGTCAGCGGGGTGGTGCTGGAGCGGGGGGAGCCCTTTCGGTTCACGGCCAGCGTGGTGGTCCGGCCCGCGGTGGAGTTGGGCGACTACCAGAAGATCAAAGTGCCGGTTGAGGCTCCGAAGGTCGCCGACCAGGAAGTCGACGCAACCCTGGAGGCACTGCGTCAGCGCTACGCCCAGCTCGAAGACGCCAGTGATCGCGAGGCCCGCCTGGGCGACGTTCTCACCGCCGAGCTGACCATGAGACACGGAGACGACGTGGTGGGAACGCCTGGCCAGGTCGAGACCCTTGACCTCGAGCGGGGTGACCTCCTGCCGGGGATGTCCGACCAGCTGCTGGGGGCGCGGGTCGGCATCCCCGTCGAGGTCACCGTCACCCTCCCGGAGGAGTACACCCGGCCTGAGCTGCGAGGCGAGATGGTGGTGATCAGTGTTGAGGTCAAGCAGATCCAGGCCAAGCAGCTGCCGGCGCTGGACGACAACCTGGCGGCCATCGCTGGCCATGGCGAGACCCTGGCGGACCTGCGTCAGTTCATCCGCGAGCAGTTGATTGAGGAAGGCCGCTTGGAGGCCGAGCGAGCCCAGGAGGCTAAGACTCTCGACCGGCTCCGCGAGGTCTCGCGGGTGGAGGTGCCGGAGGTGATGATCGAGGCGGAGATCGATCGCCAGATCCGCGATCTCGAGCTGCGGCTATCGGGCTCCGGGATCTCGCTCGAGCAGCTCCTGGCGTCGGACGGCAAACAGCTGGAGCAGCTTCGGGGCGAGCGCAGGCAGCCGGCGATCGAGGGGGTGCAGCTGGAGCTGATCCTGGAAGAGCTGGCCCGCCGCGAGGGCCTGCGGGTCTCCGACAAGGAACTGGACGAGAACCTGCGGCGGATCTTCGCCAGCGGTGCTTCCAAGGACGTCCGCCGAAGGGCGCGGGAGCCGCTCCGCCGGGAGCTACTGCTGGGGGAGGCGCGGCGACGGGTTGCCGCCCTGGCACGGGGGGAGACGGGCGGGGAGTCGGCCGAGGGGTAATTCGGGAGGCCCTGGGTATACTCGATTTGGCCGCCGGTTGCGGCCGATCCCCGTCACCAGCGCCATCAGGAGGAGACCATGGCCCTCGTTCCGATGGTCATCGAGACCACCACCCGGGGTGAGCGGGCCTTCGACATCTACTCGAGGTTGCTGAAGGACCGGATCATCTTCGTCGGGACTGCCATTGACGACCAGATAGCCAATCTGGTCATGGCCCAGATGCTCTATCTCGAGAGCGAGGATCCCGAACGGGACATCAACCTATATATCAATAGTCCGGGCGGCTCGGTCTCGGCTGGGCTGGCGATCTACGACACCATGCAGTACGTCAAGCCCAGGGTGAGCACGTTCTGCATGGGCCTGGCGGCGTCGTTCGCCTGTCTGCTCCTGGCCGGTGGTGACAAGGGCTTGCGCTTCAGCCTGCCCAACACCCGGATCATGATGCACCAGCCCTCTGGGGGATTCCAGGGCCAGGCTTCCGACATCCAGATCCAGGCCCAGGAGATCCTCCGGCTGCGCCGGATCTTGGACCAGATCCTGGCCCACCACACCGGCAAGCCGGTGGACCAGATCACCCGCGACTCCGATCGCGACTTCTACATGTCTCCCGACGAGGCCCGGGAGTACGGATTGATTGACCACATCATCACCGGCCACCGCGGCAACGAACTGGTGACCTCCAAAGGCGAGCCCTTGGCGACCAGTCCCGAGCCCGCGGCGGTCGAGCCGGATCCAGCGCCAGTTGCGGAAAAGGCATAGGGTTCCGGCAGGCGGCCGCACCCAGAGGTAAAAGGTGACAGGTCAAGGGACTCGGAACTCCAAATCGCGGCGGACCAGGTTGCCGCGTTTGATAAGGGTGCCGGGCCAACGCTGCAACTTCTGCGGAGCCCTGACGACCAGTGCGGCGGTGGCCGCCGGGCGCGAGCCCACCGCCGCGGTGATCTGCCCCAGCTGTGTCGACCGCGCGGCGCTGCAACTGCTCAAGCCAGGTGGAGGTGACGCCGCATGACCGAGCGCGAAGACCGCCGCCGTCACACGCGCTGCTCGTTCTGCAACAAGGGTCAGGAGCAGGTTCGCAAGCTCATCGCCGGACCTGGCGTCTATATCTGCGATCAGTGCATCGAGCTCTGCCAGGAGGTGCTGGAGGAGGATTCCCGGGTAACCCCGGTCCGACGTCCGCGCAGCAGTGTGGTGCCCAACCCTCAGGCAATCTGGAATTCTCTAAACCAGTATGTGGTCGGGCAGGATCAGGCCAAGCGGGTGCTTTCGGTGGCCGTCTACAACCACTACAAGCGGGTCAACAACGCCCGCGATTCCACCGATGTCGAGCTGCAGAAATCAAACGTTCTGCTGGTCGGCCCCACCGGCTGCGGTAAGACGCTTCTGGCGCAAACGTTGGCCCGGATTCTGGATGTCCCTTTTTCGATCGCCGACGCGACGTCGCTGACGGAGGCGGGCTATGTGGGCGAGGACGTAGAGAACATCCTGCTTCGCCTCATCCAGGCGGCGGACTTTGACATAGCTCGCGCCGAGCGGGGGATCATCTACATCGACGAGATCGACAAGATTTCCCGCAAGTCCGACAATCCCTCGATCACCCGGGACGTCTCCGGTGAAGGTGTCCAGCAAGCACTGCTGAAGATTCTCGAGGGCACTGTCGCCAACGTTCCCCCGCAGGGCGGTCGCAAGCATCCGCACCAGGATTTCATACAGATCAACACCGCCAACATCCTTTTCCTCTGTGGAGGAGCATTCGACGGCCTGGAGCGAATCATCGAGCAGCGCGTCAGCAAGCGCACCATCGGCTTTGGCAGCGAGCAGTCGGGGTCGCGCAACAAGGAGAACTCCAAGATCCTTCACGAGATGTCCGCTCAGGACCTCTTGCGTTACGGATTAATCCCTGAGTTCGTGGGCCGGATGCCGATAATGGTCACCCTCGACTGCCTAGATGAGGACGACATCACCAGGGTTCTGACTGAGCCCAAGAACGCCTTCGTCAAGCAGTACCAAAAGTTCTTCTCGCTCGACGACGTCGAGTTGGTCTTCGACGAAGGCGCGCTCCGGGCGATCGCCCGCAAGGCATTGGCCCTGGGCACCGGCGCTCGCGGCCTGAAGAGCATCCTGGAGTCGGTGCTGCTCAACAGCATGTTCGACGTCCCGTCACATCCGGAGATCAAGCGCTGCGTGATCACCGAGCGTTCTATCCTGGAGGCGACCGAGCCCGAGCTTTTCCGCGATGAGGAACCCCAAGCCGCGTCAGCCTGAAGGAACGCTCGATTCCCAGGTCCCAGCGGTCCAGTTAGACTTGGAGCCAGTCCGTTTTGCGTTGTGCGGGAGCGCGTATCCGCGTCGCGAGGAATTTTTGAATGACGATTGCTAGCAACCTCGGATTCCCGCGAATCGGTCGTTCCCGGGAGCTGAAGCGGGCGGTGGAGAGTTACTGGGCCGGCCGGTCGTCCGCCGACCAACTGCTTGAAGCTGCCGCCGAGCTCAAGGCTGATCGCTGGCGCCGCCAGCAGGAGGCGGGGATCGAGCACATCCCCTGCAACGACTTCTCCCTGTACGACCACGTGCTCGATACGGCCCTAACGGTCGGGGCAGTTCCTGAGCGCTTCGGCTGGGACGGTGGCGAGCCCAGCCTCGACCTGATGTTCGCCATGGCCCGGGGCAGGCGGGGTGAGGTGGAGATTGCGCCACTGGACATGACCAAGTGGTTCGACACCAACTACCACTACCTGGTTCCGGAACTGGCGCCCAACCAACAGTTCACCCTGGCCTCGCACAAGCCGGTTCGGGAGTTCCTGGAGGCCAAGGCGCTGGGGATCATCACCAGGCCGGTGCTGCTCGGGCCGGTGACCTTCCTAAGACTCAGCAAGGCTGGTGGCGGGTCGACCCTGGAGTGCCTGGACCGCCTGGTTCCGGTCTACGCCCAACTGCTCTCCGAGCTGCACCGGGCCGGTGCTGTCTGGATCCAGATAGACGAGCCCTGCCTCAGCCAGGACATCCCGGTCGAGGTTCTGGAGACCTTTGAGCACGTCTATCAGCGGCTGGCTGAGGCGGCTCCGGGGCTCAAGCTGCTGCTGGCTTCGTACTTCGCGGCCATGGGCCCAAACTTGGAGACCGCGCTGGCGCTGCCGGTCGAGGCGGTTCACCTCGATCTGGTGCACGGCGCCGCCGACCTCGGCCCGGCCCTAGAACTCGTCCCCGAAGGCATGTCGCTGTCGCTCGGAGTTGTGGATGGCCATAACGTCTGGCGCACAGACCCTGACCGGGCTCTGAGAGAGATTCAATCTGCGGTCGCGAAAATCGGCCAGGACCGGGTGCTGGTCGCCCCTTCGTGCTCCCTGTTGCACGTCCCTGTCAGCCTCGAGCCCGAATCCAATCTCGACCCGGAAGTACGGTCCTGGTTGGCATTCGCCGAGGAGAAGGTGGCCGAAGTGACCGTCCTGGCTCGAGGAGCCCAGGGCGATCCCGACGTCGCGTCCCGGCTGGCTGCTGCCCGTGATGCCTGCGCCGGTCGACGGAGTTCACCGCGGGTGACCAACCCAGCGGTTCGGGCTCGGATGGAGCAGCTGACCCCCGACCAGCTGACCCGTCCGGGTGATGGGCCTTCGCGACGGATGATCTGGCGCAATCGCACCTCACTGCCCCAGCTGCCCACCACCACGATCGGTTCGTTCCCCCAGACCCACGAGCTTCGCCAGGCCCGGGCCCGGCTGCGCCGAGGCGACCTCGACGAGCTGGGCTACGAGGGCCTGATGGAGGACGAGATCAAGCGGGTGATCCGCTTCCAGGAGGAAGTTGGTCTAGATGTCCTGGTCCACGGGGAGCCAGAGCGCAACGACATGGTGGAGTACTTCGCCGAGCAGCTGGACGGCTTCGCCACCACTCAGCAGGGCTGGGTGCAGTCATACGGTTCACGCTGCGCCAAGCCTCCGATCGTGTTCGGCGACGTCAGTCGACCTCGCCCGATCACCGTTCGCTGGTCGCTATTCGCCCAGGGCCTGACGGCGCGTCCAGTCAAGGGCATGCTCACCGGCCCGGTGACCATGCTGCAGTGGTCCTTCGTCCGCGACGACCAGGAGCGCAGCTCCACCTGCGCCCAGATCGCGATGGCGCTCCGGGACGAGGTGGCAGACCTGGAGTCGGCCGGGATCAACGTGATCCAGATCGACGAGCCGGCATTGCGGGAGGGCCTACCGCTGCACCGGGCCGAGCAACCCAAGTACCTGCGCTGGTCAGTGGACAGCTTCCGGCTGACCGCGGCCGGCGCCGGAGCCCAGACCCAGATCCACACCCACATGTGCTACTCGGAGTTCGAGGACATCATGGACGCGATCGCCGAGCTCGACGCCGACGTCCTCTACATCGAGGCCGCCCGCTCGGGCATGTCCCTGCTGCACGCATTCGCAGATCACGGGTACACCAACGAGGTGGGTCCCGGGGTCTGGGACATCCACTCACCTCTGGTGCCGTCCGTTGAAGAGATGGCGGCACGGCTCCGGAAAGCGGCTAGGGTGATACCTCCGGACCGGCTCTGGGCCAATCCTGACTGCGGTCTGAAGACGCGGGGCTGGGCTGAGGTCGAACCCGCACTCCGAAACCTGGTCGTCGCTGCGAGGCAGGTTGCGCAGGAGCTGAGCGCGGTCTCTTCGGCCACCTCCTAGGCCGGGCTCCGCGAGCAACCGGTGGAGGCCGCTTACAAGCCTGAGAGCGCCGAAGCGCACTGGCGCCAGCGCTGGGACGAGCTCGGTCTCGGCGTCGCCGACCCGTCCAGTCCCAAGCCGGCATTCTCCATGGTCCAGCCGCCCCCCAACATCACGGGCGCGCTGCACATGGGTCACGCACTCAACGCCCTGGTTCAGGACGCTCTTTGCCGTTTTTACCGGATGAGCGGCTACGAGGTCTGCTGGGTGCCCGGCACCGACCACGCGGCCATTGCCACCCAGAACGTGATCGAGCGCCAGCTGGCCGACGAAGGGACCAGCAAGGAGGAGATCGGGCGAGCGGCGTTCAACCGCCGGGTGGAGGCGTGGTACACCCTCTACCAGGGACGGATCCTTGAGCAACTCGGTCGCCTGGGCGCCACCTGCGACTGGAGTCGCGAGCGCTTCACCCTGGACCCGCCCTACGTGCGCGTGATCAGGATCGTGTTCGCCGAGCTCTACTCCCAAGGGCTGATCTACCGGGGCCCAAGGATCGTGAACTGGTGCCCGCGCTGCCGGTCGGCCATCTCCGACGAGGAGGTCGACTACCAGGAGCATCGGGACACCTTCTATTACGTGCGTTATCCGCTGGTAGATGACGGGGGGGCCCTGGAGGTCGCTACCAGCCGTCCTGAGACCATCCTGGCCGACGTGGCGGTGGCGGTCGCCCCCGGTGATCCTCGCTACCGCGAGTTGGTGGGACGAGAGGTGAGAGAGCCGCTCTCCGGCCGCGCCATTCCGGTGATAACCGACGAGGCAGTGAACCCCAAGTTGGGATCCGGGGTGCTGAAGATTACCCCCGGTCACTCTGCCGAGGATTACGAAGTCGGCGAGCGCCACCACCTGGCGATCCGAACGGTGATCTCACTGGATGGCTTGATGATCGCCCCCGACCAGCCCGAGCTAGATCGCAAGACCGTCACCGAAGCGCGCGAGGTGGCGGCCGCTATGTTGCGCCGCTCCGGGGCAATGATCCGGGAGGAGCCGCTGGTCCACCAGGTCGGTCACTGTGATCGATGTGGGACTGTCATCGAGCCCCTGGTCACACCTCAGTGGTGGGTTCGGGTGCGCCAGCTGGCTGGCCCCGCGGCGGAGGCCGTCGAGGACGGCAAGATCACCATCCATCCCTCCCAGTTCCGGGGCCAGTACCTGGACTGGCTGGTGGGCCTGCGGGATTGGTGCATCAGCCGTCAGCTCTGGTTGGGCCATCGGATCCCAGTTAGCACCTGCACCAACGGTCACACCTTCGCCTGGGTTGATGAGCCTGACTCCTGCCCTGAGTGCGACTCCGATCAGCTGACCCACGATCCCGACGTCCTCGACACCTGGTTCTCAAGCGCCCTCTGGCCCTTCGCCATCCTCGGCTGGCCGGAGCCGAATCGGGCCCTGGAACGGTTCTACCCGACCTCGGTAATGAGCACTGCTCGGGAGATCCTCCAGCACTGGGTGGTCCGGATGGTGATGATGGGACTCCGATTCACGGGCGACATCCCCTTTCACCAGGTGATCTTTCACGCCACGATCCTGGGCACCGACGGGGCCAAGATGGCGAAGAGCAGGGGTAACGTGGTTGATCCCCTGGAGATGGTGGAGAGGTACGGAGCCGATGCCCTAAGGGCCTGGGCGGCCAGCGTTGCCACGGGGACCCAGGATGCCATCTTCGATGAGAGCAAAATCCAGGGCTACTCGCGTTTCGCCAACAAGCTCTGGAACATGACCCGCCTGCTCCACAGGGTCTACTTCCCCGGAGAAGAAGAGGAGGGCCGGGTCCCGGAGCTCAGTGAGCCAGACTCGAGCAAGCTGGAGCTGGCCGACCGTTGGATCCTTTCCCGGTTGAATGCGGTAACCGGGGTCACGAGCCGCGCCCTGCCCGCCTTTGACTTCGATGCGGCGATCGTGGCCATTTATGACTTCGCGTGGCACGAAGTCGCTGACTGGTACCTGGAGCTGACCAAGGCGCGCCTCGAGGCCGGCGACGGGGCAGCACTGTGGGTCACCCGCACCGTCCTGCTCCGGACGGCTACCCTGCTCCACCCAATCATGCCCTTCCTGACCGACGCCCTGGCCGAGCAGTTCGCCGGCGCGCCGGCCAGCCTGGATCTGGCGGCCTGGCCGGAAGTGGAGGAGGGGTGGGACGATCCCGAGGCCGAACTCTCGATGTCAGCGTCGATGGGGTTCATAACGGATCTGCGGAAGTGGCTCCAGGAACTGGGAATCCAGGTGAACCGACACTCCGATCGAATGCCTCTGTCGGCCCTGGAAGCGGGTCCAGAGCTGGCGTTTCCAGAATCCCTCCGGTATGTCAGCGCGCTGGTCCCAGTGGAGTGGGCGGAAGCCTCCGGCCTCTCCGGGCCGGAAACACCGCAGGTGGTCATCGGTAGAACCAGGTTGTCGGTGGGCAGGAGTGTTGGCGCCTCCCAGCCATGGAAGGAGTCGGTCGGCCGGGAGCTGGCCAAGGCCGAGGCGTTCCGGGCCACGCTCGAGCGCAAGCTGGCCAGTCCTTTCGCCGACCAGGCGCCCCGCGATCTTGTCGCGCGAGAGCGGACCCGCCTCGCGGAGGTGGAGCAGCGTGAAGCCCTCCTACGCGGATTGATCGACCGCTGAACCAGGACGGCTGAGTGCTGTCGATCACCGACCTGCCACTCGTAGCCCTTCTGATCTTGGCCGGCGCGACCCTGGTGTGTTCCGGGCTTGGCCGCCCCTGGCCCCGTCGGTCCGCCTTCTGGGCCCGGTGGGTGCTGCGCTTAGGGCTCCTGTTGGCGCTGGCTGATGTGGTGGCTGCCCTCCACGTGTTGCAACCGGGGGGCACGCTGCAAGCCAGGCTGTGGTTGGTAGATCCGCAACTGCCGATCACGTTGTCCGTCGACCTCAGCGCCACCGTGCTGGCGGTGATGGTGCTGCTGGCGGGCTTGACGGTGAGCTTCACAACTCGTGAGCGCCGCCCGCTGGCGTCGGCCGCGCTGGGGCTGGCGGTGCTGGGAGCGGTCGGAGCCGCTTTCGCGGGTGACCTCCTCAGTCTCTACATCGGCCTCCAGCTTTCGACCTTGGGGGGGATCGGCCTCAGCTACGCCCGACAACCTCGGGCCGCTAGCGCCCGGATGGTGTGGGCCGCGATCACCGACCAGGGCGTGGGCCTGATCTGGCTGGGCGCGATGGTGGTGGTGTTGCACCGCACCTCGACCCTGCAGCTGGACGCGATCCCTCCCGGCGCGGTCAGTCCGGCGTTGGCCGGTCTGTTGCTACTGCCGGCGGTGGTCCGGCTTGCCGGTTGTGGCCTTTTGGCGGGATCGGTGTCCCGGGGCAGGAGCGGCCAGCGGGCCAGATCTTTGGACGTCGCCGACTGGCTGACGGTCGTCGCCATTCCCACGGCCCTGCTGGTTTTGATCCGGATCCAGGTGCTCTCAGGAGGCACCTGGCCGACGCAATGGTTCGGGACCTGCATGGACCTTCTGGCGGTCGCGGTGGCGGGCCTGGCGGTTGTTCTGCTCCTGGCCTCGCGGGAGCCGGTATCGCGAATTTGGGCTCTGCCACTCTCACTGACAGCCCTGGTGATAGTGGGATTCGGGGAGAACACGGCCGATGGGACTCTGCTCGCGCTGGCCGCGGGAATTTTCTTGGAGCTCTCCTGTGCCTTTCTGCCCCGCGCCCTGCTTGGATGGCGCGAGGGTGGCCACCGCCAGCAGGCCGGGGGCCGCGAGGGCGGGGGCTGGGTCCGCCAGCTTTCGGCAGTGTCATTGGTGGCCTTGCCCTGGGTTCTCGGTTGTGAGGTCGCGCTCCTGGGCCTCGACCTGTCGCTGCCTGCCGGGCTAGGGGCGGCGTTCGCCCCGGCGCTGGCCTACCTCCTCGCCATCGCTGGGTTGGTGCTGACCATACCCGGGCTCCGCCGGCTGGCACCGGTGCCGATTCGGTGGGGTTGGGCGCTCTGGCTGCCCGCACTGGGCTTGCTGGCTGCCGCCCTGCTTCCCGGGTGGGCGATTACTCTGGCGGCCGGGGCGCTGGCGCCGCCCGGAACCACTGCAGGGACATTGATATCGGCGCCCGACCCACTCGTGCTGCTGGTCCCAGGGCTGATCCTGCCGGTGGGATACCTGGTGCTGCTGGCTCTGCTGGTGGGCGCCGCGGTCTGGGGAATGCGGCTGGCCACTGCGGCGAGCTCAGCTGTCAGCGAGGCCGGGGGTGGCGAGATACTGCCCGAGGTCTCATTGCCTCCCAAGCTGGAGCTGGTTCTGACAGGCAGTTCCGAGCCTCCACGTTGGCTGGGTGAGGTGCGGGGCTGGTACTCGATCCTGGTCCGGCTTGCCGATCGCGAAGTTGGCGAGCGCCCCGTGTGGCTGTGGCTGGCGGCAGCCGCGGTGGCCGCTTACATGCTGGCCGAGTGGGTGAAGGTGTGATCTGGGCCGGAGTCCTAGCGGGAGGCGGATTCGTGGCCGGGGCGATCGCACTGTTCTCAGTCGGTCCAGCGGGGCTCGCCCTCAGCTCGCTCGCCCTCGGCCTGGGACTCGGTGGAGTGGCGTCGCTCTCCGCGGGACCTGCGGGCTTCGCCTGCCTGGCGGGGGTTGGGGTGGTCGCGGCCGGGCTGGTGATGCTGAGCGGAAGGTTCACTCGACTCGATTTTTCGGGGACACTGATCGGAACCGCGGTGGTGGCGGATCGCCCCCGGGTCTTCGGGCTCCGCAGTCTCCGGGCAATCCTGGGTGCGCTGGGTCTCTTCACCGCCCGTCTTCTCTCCGGACATCTCGCGGCAGGGACGGTGGTGACCCAGGGCCCGGCGTTTGCCTGCCTGTTTGTCTTTGAGGTCGGACTGATTCGCATCGGTACCGGTCGCGGGCCTGCCGACCTCGCCTTGGGCAGCCTCTGCGCCGGCATGGCCGCGGCCGCTTTCCTGCTCCTCAGCGTGCCCAGCTCGGCTCTGGCGATTGCTCTCTTGGCTGGCGGCGTGCCGGCGGTGGCCCTGGTGGCGTTGGCTCGGTCAACCCCGTGGGAGACGTCGTCGTGAGCAGCTGGCTGGGCCCGACGTTGGCTGGAGGACTGGTGATGGCCGGAGTCTCGGGAGCGCTCGCCCGCCGCGCCCGGTTGATCCCGCCCCTGCTGCTGGTGCTGACCGCCGTGGGGATCAGCTTGGTTCTGGTTCACTCGCTGACCACCAGCCGTCCCAGCTCGGTTCTGAGCGACGGCGACCTCGGCGGCGCCGAGCTGGCGCGGCTTCCCCTCGGTGTCTTAGTGGGAGCCTGGGCCGCGCTGCTGCTGGAGCTGGGGGTGGCTCGTCGGCCCCGGCTGGGGGGCGGCACCGTCGCGGCCGCCATCGCCGTCGGGGTGGGATCCTGTCTGGCCCTCTGCCTAACCGGCCTGATTCCGATGGCGCTGCTCCTGGCCCTGATGAGCGCGCTGCTCTGGATCCGCTGGCAGCACCTGACCGGCCCGGTGCTGCCGCTGCGGAGCCTGGGCCGGCAATCGGCTGTGATCCTGTGCGCTCTGTTGGCGGGAGCGGCGGTGCTGCCGTCGCTTCGGATCGGTGCGGCGCCCGCTGCACTCGCCGGCATGCTGCTGGTGGGCGGGTTGGGGGGTGTAGCGGGGCTGCTGCCGCTCTCGGGGTGGGTGTCCGCAGCATCGCGAGTGACCTCACCCGAAGCCGCCGTCTGGCGGATCTGGCTGATCCCTGTAGCGATCGTTGCCCTGGCTCGAGTGATGGTTGCGGGACCTGTGGCCCTAGGTCAGGTGATGCAGCTCCTGCTGGTGGCGCTGGGCCTGGCCACCGCCATCTTCTGGGGCTGCGCCGGACTCCTGGCCGATCCCAGCGTCCGCTACTGGCGGGTGCTTCAGGCGGACGTGGGATTCATGTGCGTCGGGATCGCTAGCGCCGACGCCCAGGGCCTGGCCGCGGCGATGCTGCTGATCGTGGTTCACTGGCTGGCCGGCGCGGCTCTGAGCGAGCCCAGGGGTGCACGCTCGCACCTTTTCGCCTGGCTGGGTCTTTCCGGCGTACCTCCGTTTGGGGGGTTCGCTGGCCGAGTACTGGCGCTGGTCGGGGTCAGCTTCATGGGCCCGGTGGTGGTGGCGATCCTGCTTTTGGGGTTCGGCCTCCAACTGGCGGCGTCCGGCGCCGGGGCGCGCGAGGCGGCGATCCGAGCCACGGTGCGCGGGCCGCGGGTCAGCGAACTGGTCGGGCTGGCCGCGGCTTTCGGAGCCCTAGTGGTGGGATTGGTGGCGGGCCCGGTCCTGCAGACCGCATTCGGACTTCACCTGTGAACCACCTTCTCTTCGCCTTCGCCGTCTGTGCCGCGCTGGCGATCTACCCGGGCGGCCTGGCCGGCCTGATGGCAGCGTTGCTTGGCGGCTCAGGAGCGCTGCTGCGGAGAAGGGCCAGGGCTTTCGACATGCTCGGGGTGCCGATGCCCCGACCCTGGGCGATGCTGCTGGGACTGACACTCTTGGGGTTGGCCCTGGCGCCGATGCCCTGGCCGGACGACCCGGTGGCCCCGGTGGGAATCTCCTGGGCATCAGGAGCCGATCTCGGCGGCATCGCTGTCAGCCTTGGCTGCCTCTGGGCACTCCAGTTGCTCGGAGCTGCTCGGACCCGCCGAGGGCTGGCCTTCGCACTGGCGGGAGTCTGGTCCTGGGGTCTGATCTTGCTCTCTCTGGCAGCCCACTCGGCGACTTGGTCAGGGGTTCTCGGCGCCGGTGGGGTGGGGGAGGAAGTGGCGCGTGTTCTGCTTGCCGTGGTTTGGGTGGGATCGTTGCCCTGGGTGCTGGGACCCCCGGGCGGTCTCTCATTCCGAGGCTACGGTTGGGCGGCGGGGGTGGGGATGGGCCTGTTTTTGGCGCTTCCCCAGCTTCAATCGGCGCCCTTCCCGCTGGCTCTAGGTCTCTGGTGGGGGATGCTGGTCGCGGTGGGCCTGGCTTGGGCCGCCGGGGCTAGGTGGGCTCCGCGACTATGGGCACACCTGGGCCCCACCTCAACCGCTGCTACACTCAATACTCCGTGAAGCGCTTGTCGGCACGGGATTGCATCCCAGCCAGACCTGCCCGTGCCACGGCAACTGGAGGCTCTATTAGGACGTGGTTGAACTAGTCCTTGCCTCCGGCTCGGAGCGCCGCCGCGAACTTCTGGTAAGGCTGGGACTGAGGTTCGTCGTGGTCCGGCCGGAGATCGAGGAGCAACTCTTGCCCGGCGTCTGCGCCGATTTGGCGGTGCAGCTCATCGCTCGCAACAAGGCCCACGGGGCCCTGAAGCTGATCTCCAAAAACGACGTCTACGTCCTGGCCGCCGACACCATCGTGATGGGGCCCGATGGGCCCCTGGGCAAGCCTCACACCGTGGATAGGGCACGCGAGATGCTGAGATCGCTCCGCGGTCAACGGCACGTCGTGCTAACCGGGATCTGTGCCCTGGCGGCGGGCTCGATGAAGGAAGCGACCGGGGTATCGCGCTCGGCGGTGCGGATGCGAGAGTTCAGCGACAACGAGATGGACCAGTACATCGCCGGTGGCGAGCCATTGGACCGGGCCGGCTCGTACGCGGTCCAGGGTCTTGGCGGGTCCCTGGTGGACGCCGTCGGTGGCCGCACCGACACCGTGATCGGGCTCGACTGCCAGATGGCGATGCAGCTCCTGAGCGAGGTGGGATATCCCACCCCGCTGCCGACCGCGCCCGACCGCCATGTCGCCCTGGGTAAGGCAGCCGCCACCCGCCGGCCGTTGGCGAGCTCCAATCGGGTCGGAGGTCCCCGCTGAGTCTGCGGGCGCTCAGCGGCGCGGCCGCGCTCGTCACGCTGGTAGTTGGACTTGGGGTTGCCCTGAGTGCCTGCGGGACAAACCGACTTGGCGGCCTGCGGGTGGGCAGCCAGGTGGTCTCCAACGGTTCCACCGCGGACACCACCTCGGTGCCACAGGGCACCGAGGTAGACGTGCGCATCACCGTCACCAACGTCAGCGCCAACAGCGTCGACGGGGTGACCGTCCGGGTCGCGGTGCCGGCTGGCTTCACCTACCTCACCACCGCCACGACCACCGTCAACGGCAACTCCGAACGATCGGCGGACATCGACCCCAGGAGCAAGGAGGCGACCCTCACCTGGGGGTCCTGGGCGATGGGACCGGGCAATTCGGGATCGAAGTCGCAGGTGCTGATCACCGCCGTGCTCGAGGCCAGCGGCAGCCCCGGGACAGCCCCAGTTGCCCCTCAGGTCTTCGCCACCGGCTTCGTCAACACCCTATCCGGAACTCCCCTCGACCTCACCATCTCGCCGGCCCCTTCGCTGGGCTTTCAACTCCACGTCAGCCCCGCCACGGTGGCACCGGGCCAGTTGGTCACCTACCAACTCGTGGTGACCAACAGCGGCAGCGGCGAGGCCCCGGACACCTCGGTTGGGCTCACCCTGCCCGATGACTTCGACTTCGCCGGCACCAGCGCCACCTCGGGCAACGCCGGCACCGGCGGTGCCAGCTACCCGAGCCTCGGATCCGAGCTCCCGGTGTGGAGTGGATTCGACCTGCCCGGGGCTGGATCGGGGGGGCCGGGGAGCCTCTCACTCAGCTTCTCGGTCGAGGTGCTGTCGGTGGTGCCCCAGGGGGTCTATACCTGCTCGGCAACGTTGGTCGCCAGCACCGGTTCCCAGACCCAGAACTACATTCAGCAGAATTACACCGCCCTCGCCCCACTCCAGGTGAGCTAGCCAACCACTCGATCTCGGCCGGAGTTAGCTCTGGTAAACTCGCTGCCCGGGTTCCAGGCGCGGCGTCGCCTTGGCGAGCGGCTTTCAAGGTCTGCCGTTCGCTCCCAAAAGCCATCTCCGAGGGAGTATTGATGTACGCGATCGTCCAGGTGGGGGGCCGCCAGTACCGGGCCGTCCCGGGCGAACGCCTGGTGGTGGATCGTCTGGACGTGGAGCCGGGATCCCGTGTCCATCTCTCCGACGTCCGCATGCTCATCGCCGAGGAGGGGGACGAGGGTGAGACCCAGATCGGCCGACCGCGCCTCGACGATGTCGCGGTCGCGGCGCGGGCGGTCAGCCACTTCCGTGGTCCCAAGATCCTGGTTTTCAAGTACAAGCCCAAGAAGCGCTATCGGCGCCATCGGGGATTCCGGGCCGAGCTGACCGAGCTGCGAGTGGAGGAAGTCCGGCTGGGCACCTACCAGGACGCCGCCGCGGAGCCGGCCAAGAAACGAACTAGCAGAGCTGCCGCCAAGGGCAAGGACGGCGCCGAGGCAGCGCCGGAGCCAACCGCGCAAGCTCCCAAGCCGCCGCGTTCGCCCAGCAGACCCCGCGCTACTACCAAGACCGAAGTGGTCTCGGCAGCGGCGGAGACCAAGAAGGCGCCCGCCGCCAAGCCGACGGCGGTCAGGGCGCCCCGTAAGTCCGCCGCCTCGAGGCCCGCCTCCACTGAGAAGAAGAAGCCCAGGTCGCGGGTCCAGACCGAGGGCAAGTCGGAGAAGACTGATGGCTCATAAGAAGGGCGGTGGCAGTAGTCGCAACGGTCGCGACAGCCAATCGCAACGACTCGGAGTGAAGGTCTACGGAGGGGAGACGGTCGGCGCGGGGGCGGTCCTAGTGCGTCAGCGTGGGACCAGGATCCTTGCCGGCCCGGGAGTCGGTGTGGGGCGGGACCACACCCTCTTTGCTCTGCAGGCCGGCGTGGTTGCCTACCGCCCCTACCGCACCGACCGAACCAGAGCCTCGATCAGCGCGGCAGAAAGCCCGCCCGGCTGACCCAATCGGGGCCGAGAGCCCGCCCTGGCTGATGTTTCTGGACGAGGTCGTGCTGACGGTGAGCGGAGGTCGGGGTGGTGCCGGTTCAGCCAGCATGCACCGCGAGAAGTTCGCCCCCAAGGGCGGCCCCGACGGGGGCGACGGAGGCCACGGCGGTGACGTGATCGTGGTCGCTGACAGCAACCTCACATCCCTACAGCGCTACCAGCTGTCCCGCTCCTTCAAGGCGGCGGCGGGCGGTGGTGGAGGCCCGTCCCGGCGCCACGGTGCCCACGGAAGGTCGGTCACTCTTGCGGTTCCCCCGGGGACCTTGGCCTGGGACTTAGAGACCGGGCAACTGCTTGCCGACCTCGACCGACCCGACGCCACAGCCGTTTTGGCGAGGGGAGGTAAGGGGGGCCGCGGCAATGTTCACTTCGCCAGCCCCGCCCACCAGGCGCCGCGACGCCGGGAACTGGGAGAGCCCGGCGCCAGCAGCAGGGTCCGCTTGGAGCTGCGCCTGATCGCAGATATCGGGCTGGTGGGGCTTCCCAACGCGGGGAAGTCGACCTTGCTGGCCAGGCTCACCGGGGCCCACCCGAAGATCGCTGACTACCCTTTCACTACCCTCACTCCCAACTTGGGAGTGGCGGAGCTGGACGAAGGTCGGGTCCTGACCCTGGCCGATGTCCCCGGTCTAATTGAGGGCGCCCATGAGGGCGCCGGTCTCGGGCTCTCCTTTCTGCGCCACCTCGCCCGCACCCGGGCACTGATCCATGTAGTTGACGCCAGTCTGGGCGAGGACGCCATCCTCACCGCCTACCGGCAGGTGGACGCCGAGATGCGTTTGCAGAGCGCCGACCTGGGTGGCAAGCCGACCTTGGTGGCCTTGAACAAGATCGACCTGCTCGTTCCCGGCGCGGTCGAGCCATTGGCGTCCCGTCTGGTTGCGTCGCTTCCCGAGACCGTCCCGGTTCTGGCGATCTCCGCGGCCACGGGAGCCGGCTGCGACGAGCTCCTGTTGACCGCCCAGAGTCTTCTCGGGGGGGTCCCCGAGGCGCTAGCCCCCCGTGAGCAGGGAGGGTTCCGGCTCTATCGCGGACCGCGCGGACTGAGCCGGGAGTTCTCGGTCGAGAGGGCTGAGGGTGGTTTCCGGGTGGTCGGCGAGTCGCTGGAGCGACTGATAGCGGTTACCGACCTCGACGATGACTCTTCGGTGCTGCGGCTGCAGCGCCAGCTGGTGAAGATCGGGGTCGAGCGAGCCCTACTGCTCGCCGGCGCCAAGGAAGGCGATCAGGTCCAGATCGGCGACGAGGCCTTCACCTTCTACCCAGACCCGGACCCCGAGCGGGCCAGCATCACCACCGGAGACGACCATCCGGGCTGAGCAGCTGCCGGGAGCTCGGCGCTCGGCAGTCTTCTTCGGGGGCACCTTCGATCCCCCGCACATGGGACACATCGCCGCCATTCGCGAACTGCGCCAAGTGACAGAGCGGCCCGTGATCGTGGTCCCCACGGGGACTCCGACCTACCGACCATCTCCGCAGGCCAGCGCCGGCGCCCGGGCGGAGATGGTGGAGCTGGCGGTCCGGAGCCTCGCCGACCCGCAGGTGACGGTATGCCGGTGGGAGGTGGAACGGGTCACCCCCACCTACACCGTGGACACGGTGGAGTGGCTGCATAGCAAGGATCCCGACTTGGGCTTGGTGCTGGCCTTGGGTTCGGATGTTGCTGCCGAACTTCCCACCTGGCAGTCGGTGGGCCGACTCCTGGGGCAGGTCAGGTTGCTGGTTTTCGAGAGGGCGGGGGCCCCTGAGACTGGCCAGGCCGTGCTCACGGTGCTGCGCCAGCACGGGCTCCCCCTGGATGGTGCGGAGGTCGTATCACTGTCGACGCCAGCCGTCGACGCCACCGGGATCCGGGCGGCGCTCGCCGCAGGTGTTGGCAGTCCGGGGATGTTGCCTCAGGCAGTCGCCGAGTACATCAGCTCGCACCGGCTCTATCGCGACCTTCCCACGCCGGGTCGCGGAACTGCTATTGGATAATCCCAGCCTAGGCAGTGGGCACAACCATAGTCTTGCGGTCCGTCCCCCGGCACGAGATCTGCTTCCCGGCCGCATGTCCGCTGCGGTTTGTCATGCTTATGGACAGCCTATGAACCTCGACGTGTGACGCCGCTTCAGCTGAGCCGACTGTTGGCTGACGCGGCGCTGTCCCGGAAGGCCCGCGCCGTGGTCCGCGTCGACCTTCGGGGGAAGACCACCATCGCCGACTTCTTCGTGATCTGTGAGGGGGACACCGACCGCCAGGTGCGAGCGATCGCCGGTGAGATGTCGGAGCTGGCGTCGCGATCGGGAGTTCACCCGCTTTCTCGCGCCGGACTCGAGGAAGGATCGTGGGCCTGTCTCGACTTTGATTCCGTGATCGCCCATGTGTTCCTTCCCGGCGAGCGCGCCTACTACGACCTGGAGGGGCTGTGGGGCCCAGCCCGCCGCGTGCGTCCTCGACCGGTCGCGCCCGCCCCGGCCCGGTCGTGACCTCGGACGCGCTGCGCCTGGGCTGCTTCATTCCCCAGGGTTGGCGGGCGGAGTTTCCCGCCTCGATGAACCCGGGCGACCGCTGGGAGGCCGCGGTTAGCGTGGCGCGGCGGGCCGAGCGTTCCGGGTACGGAGCGGTCTGGGTATACGACCATCTGCAAGCGGCGGAGTCAGAACCGCCCAGTCCGGTCTTCGACCCCCTGCTGCTGCTGTCCACGGTCGCTTGGGTTACCTCCAGCGTGCGGATCGGGACCATGTGCCTGGCGGTTCCCTTGCATCACCCGGCTCAGCTGGCCCATCAGCTGGCCTGCCTGGATGTCGCCAGCGCCGGGCGTCTGGAGGTGGGGCTGGGAGCGGGGTCCGACCCCGATGAGGCGCGGGCATTCGGCATCCCGGTGTCGAGCCTCAGAGAGCGGATCTTCGCCTGTGGGGAGTCCGCCGAGCTCGATGCGCGCCTGCTGGAGCCACCAGCACACCAACTTTGAGGGCCGCTACACCGTCATCGACGACGCCCTCATATATCCCAAGCCGGTGCAGGTACCGGGACCGCCGATCTGGATCGCAGGCGGGGGGGAGCAGCTCACCCTCTGGCAGGCCGCGCGCCACGCCGACGGCTGCAGCCTCTTCGGTCCCCCGGCGCGGGTCGCCCACAAGCTGGAGGTGCTGGCCGGGCACTGCCGGGCGACCGGTCGCCGGCCGGAGACGGTGCGGGCGGCGGTGGTCTTGGACTGCCTGGTGGCCGAGAGCGAAGCGGCCGCCGACCTGTTGGTCGAGCGTTACAACCGCCGCGGGGAGGAACGCCGCAGCTATCGAGCTCGGCGGCTGGTCGGGACTCCTCAGGCTTGCGCCCAGCAGCTTCAGGAGTACATCGACCTGGGGGTGCGGGAGATCTGCTGCAACTTCCCGGACGCCGTCACCTCGGGAGGCCTGGAGCGACTCGCCGCCGCGGTGGTGGCACCCCAGCCGGCCCCAGCCGGGAGCACCATCCCCGGCTGAGCCCGGTCGGCGCCGAGGTGTCCGGTAGGAGCTCTGGACGTCTTTTTATCCGAGCGGCTAGCATGGTCGCAACGGCCCGACGACGACTTTGGCCGAGATGTGCGAGGAGAATTGCATGCACCGAAAGCTGGACGTCCTGGCAGAGCGCGGCTTCGTCGTCCTCAAGGACTACGACGGACCGGCAATCCCTGCGGCAGAGTGGGAGAGCCTGGACTACGTGGACTGGAAGAGCGGCGGCGACACCAACTTTGCCCCCCTGGCCTCTGCCAATGGGGAGATGGAGTGCCACGGCTTCTGGGAGCATGGCAAGCCCGACAAGTTCGGGGTTTGGACCGACAACCGAAATATCGCACCCAGCCTGGTCCGCTACGTCGATTCGATCGGCGGCAACTTCGGCCGGGTGCGAGTCATCAAGCTCAATCCCAGCGATGAGGAGCAGGCGCTGCGGCAGCTTCATCCCGACGATAACAACCGTCTCAATCCCGAGGGATCAGGATGGGTGGTGCGGGCGTGGCTCGAGCTAGCGGACAGCCCGGGCAAGTCAACCTTCATCCTCCGCGAGGTCAAGGACGACCCCGCCACCGAGACCAGGATCGTCCTGCATCCAGGGATGCAGCTGGTGATCGACACCGAGCGGCTCTTCCATGTGGTCCACCATCCCGGGCCGGACCCGCGCTATTCGCTGATCACTTCATGGGAGTCCGACGACACCATCGAGAAGTGGATCCAGAGCCAGCTTCCCGCCGCCGAGGGAGTCGGGGTTAGCTGAGCAGACCGGAGACGGGTCCAGCGCCGACGCGTCCCTGTCTGGCGTGCCTTAGGGCGCTGCTAGCAGTTGCCGTTCCAGTTTTTCTGGTAGGCGCCAGGGCAGTCCACGTCTGAATTGGCGTAGGCGACAGTGTTGGGCAGATAGAAGTTGGCATTCAAGCCGTTGCCTACCTGAACCACGTCGGCAGGCTTTGTGTACCAGATGTTGGGCTGGCTCGGGAGCACCTGCTCCATGTACGTTTGCCACAGGGGGGCGGCCCCGGTGATTCCGGAGGAGACGGCCGCGAGGGTGGCGTAGTCCGGATTTCCCACCCAGGTCGAGGTCAGGAAGGTGGGAGTCCAGCCGAAGACCCAGTTGTCGCCGATGCCCTCGAGGTCACCGGTGCCGTAGTCGGAAGTCCCAGTTTTGACCGCCACGATCCGGTTGGGGATGGTCAGCCCGTTATTGATGCCGAACTCGGGTTGGCGGTTCTGGTTGCTCTGCAGAAGCATGTTCATGATGTAGGCGACGTCGGCGGGGATCACCTGCTGCGAGTTGTTGGCTACGTTGTACGAATAGGTGAGCTTGCTGTTCTGGTAGATCGTGGTGATGGTGGTGGGTTGGTGGAGGACCCCCCCGCTGGCCAGGACCGAGGCTCCGGTCGACATGTTGAGCATCGTGATCCCGTAGGCGGTGCCCCCCAGAGTCAGCGCCAGGCCGTAGGTGTTCTGGGGGTTGAGCAGCCCGGTGACCCCCATGCGGATGGCGGTGTTGGCCACGGTCTGCAGGCCGGTGATGTCCTCGACCTTGACCGCAGGAACATTGATCGAGTTACCCAGACAGATCTTCACGATGCAGATGCCGGTGAAGGTGCGCGAGTAGTTGACCGGCGAGTAGCCGCCGATGTCGATCGGCTCGTTGAGAACGGGGGTCGTCATCGTGAACTTGCCCGAGGCGATGGCGGCGGTGTAGGTGAACATCTTGAAAGACGAGCCGGTGCGGCGGGGCGAGGTGACCATGTTGATCTGGCCCCACCTGCCCGTGGGGTCGGTGGTCCCGACCATTGCCAGAATCTCCCCGGTGCGTGGGTCGACGGACTCCAGGTCAGCGTCACCGATATTGAAGTCACGCTGCAGCTGGGCGTCCTTGGCAGGATTCTGGAGGTCGGCGATGCCGGCGGCCTGGTCGGCGGGATTCAGCGAAGTCCAGATGGTCCAGCCCCCGGGATTGAGGTAGGCGTCACCGAAGCGGGCCTGGAGTTGGCTGACCGCGTACTGGACGAAGTCCGGCTGGGTGTCAACTTCGCTATCCTCCCAAGGAAAGTACGTAAGCGGCACCTTGAACGCCGCCTCCGACTGCGCCTGGGTGATGTAACCGTTCCTCACCATTGCGTT
Source organism: Candidatus Dormiibacterota bacterium (assembly GCA_963701235.1). Taxonomy (GTDB): domain Bacteria; phylum Chloroflexota; class Dormibacteria; order Aeolococcales; family Bog-877; genus Bog-877. Next base: position 1,712,854 of record OY969577.1, on the reverse strand, counting down.
GAGCACCACCTGCTGACGATCCTTGGCGAGGTTGGCCGGTCCGACGACGCCCGTGTAGAGGATGGGGTTGTAGGCGGTGGGGGCGTCGGGGATCCCGGCCAGCATGCTGGCCTGGGCCAGGTCGAGCTGCTTGGCGGGGATGCCGAAGTAGAGGTTGGCCGCGGCCTCAATCCCGATCGCCTGGTTCCCATAGTTGATCCGGTTCACGTACATCTGGAGGATCTGGTTGGGCCGGAAGACCTTCGAGATCTCATAACCCAGGAGCAGCTCTCTGACCTTCCGGGTGATCGTCTTCTGGGGCGTCAGGAACGAGATCTTGGCCAGCTGTTCAGTGATGGTGCTGGCGCCCTGGAGGGCCCCATGGTGGAGGAGGTCGTTGAGTCCCGACTCGACGATCCGGGGGAGATCAGTCGACGCGGTGTCCTGGTAGAAGTGGCGGTCCTCGACTGCCACTGTGGCCTTGACCAGGAGCGGGTTGACCTGGCTAAGGGTCACACCGACGTGGTGGACCCCGGGCTCATGCAGGACCGCCAACAGGCTGCCATCGCTGGCCAGCATCTCGCTGTCATTGGGCGGTCCCAGGTGGGGCAGGGCCGCCACGCTGGGGAGGCCCACCTGGAAGGCGGCCATCACGATCATTCCCGCCCCAACCCCAGCCGCGGCCACCAGCACCGCGACCAGGCCGGCGGTGGCGCTATTGCGGAGCCAGCGGTGCCGGCGCCAGAATCCGGGCTTGGAACCTCGGCGGAGCAATCTGCTTCGACCGTGTCCGGCCCCTCTAGACGCCCGCTCGCGCGGGGTTACTGTGATTTCCTGCATCAGTTGCTTGGGGGCCAGGTGGCGGGCCCGCCCCGTGGCGCGATTATGCCAGGCTCCCGCGAAGCTGCCCGGAACTAGCTTCGGGTACCCATCCGTGACAGGTTGGTGGCGGGACTCTCACGACCTTGCAAATACGTGACAGCCGGGGGATGAGTTACGGGAGCGAGATGCAACACTCGGTCCCAGGATCCAGTCCGGGATAGGCTCCCGAGCCAGAGAGTTGAGTTCATAGCCGAATGTCTGCAGCGCCAATGGCCGTCGCCGCCGCTCCCCCTAGGGCTCAGATTGGATTTCCTCCGGTTCCCCAGACACCTAGGGAAGCCGGCCTTCCCGCCGGTTTCATCGCCGACCTGGTCCTCAAGGTCATCTACTACAACGGGACCATGCTGGGTCGAGACGCAGCCCGCCACGTCTGCCTGCCCTGGAGCATCGTCTCCGCTTCGCTGAAGTTCCTGGCCGACGAGGGCTATGTCCAAACCACCGGCATCCGCGGCGCCGTGGGGGCCAGGGGCGCCGACTTTGCCGATGGCCTGCAGTACATGATCAGCCAGGCCGGTCGAGAGCGGGCCAAGGAGTTGATGGACCTGAACCAGTACGCCGGGCCAGCTCCGGTACCTCTGGATGTCTACATCGCCGTGGCCCGCCACCAAGGGCGCAGTAACAACCCGGTCACCCATCAGGTGCTACGGGCGGCATTGGATCACCTGGTCTTAGCTCCCAGCGTGCTCAACCGGTTGGGCCCGGCGCTGGGCTCCCGTCAGTCGATCTTCCTCTTCGGGCCTCCCGGCAACGGCAAGAGCAGCATCGCCGAGGCCTGCTCCACCCTGCTCGGGGACCCGATCTTCGTGCCCCACGCGCTCTACGTCAAGGGCGAGGTGATTCGGGTCTTTGACCCCATCCACCACCGACCCCTGTCGGCCGACCTACCTGCTCACGACACCCGTTGGGTGCTCTGCTCCCGACCCGTGGTCCGTGCCGGTGGCGAGCTCAGCGGCAAGGAGCTGGACTTGAGCTTCGATCCCCGGATGGGCTACTACGAGGCATCACTCCAGCTGAAGGCCAATGGCGGGTTGTTCCTGGTCGATGACTTCGGGCGTCAGAAGATGAGCCCCCAGGAGCTGCTCAATCGCCTGATCGTCCCCCTCGAGGCTGGGTTCGACTACATCAACATCAGCCGGGCCGGCACCACCGTCATGGTTCCCTTCACCGAGGTGCTGATCCTGTCCACCAACCTCAAGCCCAGGGAGCTGATCGACGAGGCGTTCCTGCGCCGGATCCGCTACAAGGTCGCGGTTCCCAATCCCACGGTGATCGAGTACGGACGCATCTTTCGCCGGGTGTGCGACTCCATCGGCCTGGAATACGATCCCGCGGCAGTCAACTACCTGGTGGAGGAGCACTACCGCAAGACGGATCGACCGCTCCATGGCTGCGAGCCGCGGGACATCCTCGACCATCTGGTCCACGCGGCCTCCTACTTCGGCGTGGAGCCCAGGCTGACCCCGGAGCTCTTGGACCATGCGGTATCGGCCTACTTCGCCAACCTCGATGAGGATCAAGACTCCGGCGCTCCCGCCGCCTGATCACGTCTGACCGGCGCGGGCGTCTCCTAAGAGTTCGGTCAGCTCCAGCGCACTCGGATCGATCGGCGCCAGAGCTCGATCAGGTCCCGGTCGCCTCTGACCTCGGGGCCGTCACCCGGTCTGCGGTTCCAGAGCAGCAAAAAGAGGTTGGAGGCGGTATCGATCACCTGGCAGTCGCTCGCCGTCCCACCACCCCGCCGGGCCTTCACGCCCGATGGCCCGATCTCGACCAGCCACTCTCGAGCGGAGTCGCTAGCGCTCAATTGGAGCCGTCGGGGCCCCTCAACCGCAAGCCGCCTCGGCCTGGCCGCGAACCCGAACAGCATCTCCTCGATCCCGTCCAGAGCCAGCCCCGTCGGGACGGGCCTGATGCTGCCGCCCGCCACCTCGGCATCGGCCCGATGGATCTCCGTCTCATGGGCCTGACGGCGGGCCCAGAAGACCAAGGGCGAGGGCGCAGGGAGGAAGGTCCAGCAGGAGAGCTGGGGTGATGCCCGTTTGAGGGCGTCGATCACAGTTCGGTGGGCATCTCGATACCAGGGCAGGAGCAGATCGTCGGCGGGTCTGGGTTCAGTGAGCGCGAGGGTCTCCTCAGGACCGAGCTGCTCGGGTCGTTGCTGGCTCACGTGGGCAGCTGCCCAGAGGTGAGTTCCACCGGTGTGGTGGACGAGATCGCGCACCAGCCAGCCGGGACAGGTCGGCACCTGCGCGTCCAGGCCCGCTCGTTGGGCGGCGGCGACCAGGGCCTCACCCTCGTTGCGTAGCGACGCGATCAGCTCGGTGAGCGTTGTCCCGCTCCGGCTCGGGTCCGCCCCGAGTTCCTCGGCCAGCGGCGAGGCCAAGGACTCAGCCATGACCGCCAACTCGGGACCACCACTCCTCGGCGAGGATGGCGTAGACCAGCTCGTCGGTCCACTCGCCCTTGACCCGTTCGTTCTGGATCAGGTGGGCCTCCGGGCGCATTCCCAGCCGCTCCATCAGCTTGGCCGAGGCCTGGTTTCGGGCGTCGCAGCGACCGCAGAGCCGGTGGAGGTTGAGCCCCTCGAAACCGAGGCGGAGTAGCTCAATCGTCCCTTCGGTTGCGAGCCCCCGGCCCTGGTAATCAGGATTGAAGACAAACCCGATCTCCCCCTGCCGATGCTCGACACTGCGCAGGAACAGGAAGAGCGATCCGATGACTCGGTTGGCCTCCTGGAGCTCCGCCGCCAGCACCAGCGACTGACCATCGGCGTCCATGGGCGGCAGTGCCATCCACCCCTTCAGGACCTCGCCGACCTCAACCCGGTCTCGCGGACTCCAATAGAGGTATCGGGTCACATCCTCCCGTGACTGGAAGGCGAGCACGTCGTCGAGGTCCCTATCGGCAAAGGGCCGGAGCAGCAGGCGCTCGGTCTTGATCGGATAGGCAGTGTTCAGCATCAGCTTGGGCACTGGGGAAGCATCTACCGGCTGCTCCGGGGCGGAACCGGCGGATTCTCCTCCGCTCCTCAGATGATCTCCATCCGCAGCCGGTCGACCGTGACCAGGCGCATGGTGGTGTAGGCGGCCACCAGCGCCGCCGCGACCAGGAGAACTACCAGTCCGGCAAAAAGAGCTAAGGCCGGAATCACGGGCAGCCCTAGCGTCAGCGGCGGGCCACCGGCGGTGGAGACGAACTCCGGCACCGAAGGCAGGGCAGCGACCGCCGCCCCCAGGCCCGCAACCATTCCCAGGCATGCGGCTGGGATCAGGACCAGGAGCTGTTCTCCCACCAGGGCCCGGAAGAGGTCGCGTCGGGAGATCCCCGCCACCACCAGCATGGCCGTCTCGTAAGCGCGCTGTCTGGAACTCACCGTAAGCGAGAGGACGCTGGATCCCACCGCCAAGAGAGCTGCCGCGATGGCGGCGAAGAGGAAGAACAGGAACGCCAGGGCGGGACCGCTCTGCTGGTACTCGCTCAGGAGGCGGGCCGGGGTGGAGGTGTCCTCGATGTAAACCCCCTCATGCCGCAATGCCTGAACCACTCGGCTAGGGGCGTTAGGTGCAAGCCAGACGTAGTCGTGCGCTCCAACCGGGTACGAGGTCTCGGAGTCGATCGCCACCGGAAGGTCGACCAGGGTGCCGTAGCGCCCCACTCCCGGTAGTGCGACCACCCCCACCTTGGTATTGAGGTAGATCGGCGTGCCGTCGAAGTCAATGTCACTGCCCACCCCGGGATCGGACGGCTGGCTGGCGTAGGTACTGACACCCGGGAGGATGGCCGGCAGGGGGGCCGGGATCACGGCTGGCGGCAGCAACTCGGTGGCATCTTCATTGAAGGTGAAGAGCACCTCGTGACCAACCTGGACCAGGCTGGCGCCCTGACTGGGAAGCCAGTAGCGGGTCCGGTTGAGAGGAACTCCGGGAGAGTGCCAGGTTCCGTCGCCGTTGCGGTCCAGGAGCTGCGACAGCTGGATCGAGAACGTGGTTGAGCTGAACCCGGTCGAATTGGGTTGCCAGTAAGGCTGGATGGAGGTGACCCGACAGCCGCCCTTGCAGGCGGCGGGAATGTTGGCCTGGTAGGTGTGGGTTCCGATTTCCATGTAGCCGAAGTCGGCTACCGAGATGGCGCCCCCGTTATCGATCAGGTTGAACTGCAAGTCGGGGACCCCGGCGGGCAGGCCGAAGTAGTTGACTGTCACCTTTACCTGTGACCCAGTCAAGATCAGTTGGGGCTGGAAGTCGCCCCGTAGCCAGTGCACCACCTGGTTGACCCGTGTCTTACTGAGGTCGGCAGGCCAGTAGGCGACCCGCCCAAGCCGCGAGGCATCGAAGGCGATGAGGGTCCCACCGAACTCGCTCGACTTCATCACGGCCATCGCGTATCGGCCACTGGGGTCGGCTTTGTCCACTGCGCCTACCAGACTCAGTGAGCCTGGAACTCGGACTGCCAAGACCCGGGCCGCCCCGTTCTCGAAGTCGGCTCGCTCGACGCGATTGGCGTTCGCCACCGACCAGGCCTCACCGGCGAAGCAGACCAGTGCGGTAGCCACTACCACCACCAGCATTTGCCGGGAAAGTGGGGGACGGCGCAGAACCTGGCGTAGCGCCAGAGCGCCGGCGACAGATTTCGAACCGGCCCCTCTGAGCCAGAAACGGCAGAGCCAGGGAAGAGCCCGGATCCCCACCACGGCCAGCGCCACGGCGATCAGACCGGGGGCGAGCAGCGACAGTGGGTTGGGCTGGCCCCGGGTCAGGACGCCGGAGTGGACCAGTTCCACAATGCCTCCGATCGCCAGCGCTAGGGCGGCGCCGTCAAGAACCGCCCGGCCGGTCGCCGATGGCTTGAGGTTGATGCCCTGAACCTCCTCCATCAGGCGACGGTTGAGGATCCGTCGCGATCCCACCACGGTGGCGAGGATGGCCCCGGCATAGGCGGTCAGGGCGGCGAGGAACACCGGCGGGGTAAACAGCAAGACCGCGCTGTGCAAGAGCGTGGGGGCGGCCAGGGCTACCGCACCCCAGGCAGCCAGGAATCCGACTGGCAGGGCAATCGAGACCAGCACCAGGGGCTCGGCCAGGCCCGCGCTCAGGACCGCGGACCGGGGGAAACCGCGGAGCTTGGTGAGCGCCACCTCCTTGAGCCGAGTCTCCTCGCTGCGGACTATCAACCCGTAGAGCACGAAGAGGGTCAGCAGGACCAGTTCGAGATCAACCACCACCACGATTGCCGCCATGACGCTGGCCTCGCTTCCGTAAAGGCCGAGGGAGTTGAACAGGCCAGTCGATGGGACAAGTCCGTCCTGGGTGGTTACCAGGGAGTCAAATTGGTTGACTGCCCGCTTGAGCGGGCTGAGCTTCGCCACCCGGGTTTGGGAGACCAAGAGGGGGAACTGAGCGGTCGAGATCGACTCCTGCCCCACCAATGCCTTGGAGGTAGTCCAGATCGAATCGAGCTGAGGCGGGGACTGGAGCGGCGAGTATCCGTTGAAGTCGTCGCCCAGCCAATACGGAGCCGACCTGTTGACCTCCCGAATTATCCCCACCACCAACAGGGATTGGCCCGACGGCTCCAGCGGCACAATGGTCTTTCCTGGCGCGTTGCGGTTCCGGCCCACCGCCCGGCTCACAGGGACCTCTGGGAGAAGCGCACTTCCCAATTTGAGATGGAGGAATCCCGCGTCCTCCTGGGTAATGTCCACCTGCAGTCCAGAGCGGGCGCAATGACCTTGGATAAAGGTGAGGTGGGAGCAGACGCCGGGGCGGTAGATGAGGTCGGCGATGGCCTGATCAACCCCGGTCCGGATTCCCACGTCAACGGTCAGGACCCCGGGGCCAAACCAGCGTCGCATGGGGGATTTCCGCTCTTGAGCCAGGCTCTCCTGGGCCAGAGGCTCTGACTGCTGGGACTCCACGGTCGCCGTGGCGGTGACCGCGTTCTGGCCCGCACCCTGGCCGTTGAGGGTGCCGTGGAGAACGGTTCCATCAGCTGTCCCCAGGTAAAGCGGCCCGACCGTGGCGGCGAACACTGCCACCGCAGCCACCAGCAGCAGCAGGGCCGAGGTCCCCAACCGCCAGTGCAACCCCCGCCACAAGAGCCCAAGCCGCTGCAACATCGACCTCCGATCAGCAGGCGTGCTGAGTCATAGGGTAGCGATCTCGGGGCAATCCTTCAGCCGTTCCTTTCCCGCCGTTTCGGATGCCGACATCAGAAACGACAGATCGACAGCCCACGCCGCATGGTGTTGGAGGCCGGGCAGTGCTCCGACCGCGCCACGCGCCTAGCAGCTTGCGCATAAGTGACCACGACGAGTGGTCCTGAGGTGTCATAGGCGAAACCGTTAACCCAGGTCAATGGCCGTCGTGTGAGTCTTCCGCCGCCGAACACGGTCGTCCGCCGAGGCCGCGGCGATCGGTAGGATCCTCTCACGCCAGGCCCGCGGCGACTATTCGGGTCGGCGACGGCCGCCATCGGGAGGCCGCTGCAACTGCTGGCTCGGAAGCCGACGAATGCCGGAAGACGCCGGAGAAGAGCGGTTGAGTTGTGACGCTGTCGCTGGGGTGACGCCGACCGTCGCCGTGAGCGCCGCTGAATGGGCTGGTCCCGCCTGGTTCGCTGCCCGCCGCCGCGATGCGGCGGCTAACGGATGAGGACGACTTTGCCGCGGACGTGGCCGGTTTCGACCTGGCGGTGAGCGATGGGGGCGTCAAGCAGGGGAACGGCCCGGTGGATGTGGACTTGCAGCCGATCCTGTTCGTAGAGATCGACCACTTGGGAAAGGCGGTGGGGGGACCGGTCGGTTCCTGTGACTCCGATGCCGAGGCGGGTGGCGTTGACCCGGTCGGCGATGGTGACGATGCGTGCCGGATTGTTGACCAGGTTGAGGGACTGTTCGAGGGCGGGGCCGCCGATGCAGTCGAGCACTGCGGTCACCTGCTGGGCGCTGGCGGCGCGGACTCTGTCCTCGAGGCCGTCGCCGTAGGTGACTGGTAGGGAGCCGAGGGTGCGGAGGTAGTCGTGATTGGCGGGACTGGCGGTGCCAATGACGGTGGCGCCGAGCGCGACCGCTATCTGCAAGGCGAAACTGCCGACTCCACCGGCTGCGGCGTGGATGAGCAGTGTGTCGCCGGCGGCGATGCCGAGGGCTTCGATGGCTGTGTGGGCGGTCTGCCCGGAGGCGGAGAGGACCCCGGCGTGCTCCCAGGGCATCCCGGCGGGCTTGGCGACGACTTGCTCGGCTTCGACGAGGACCTCTTCGGCGTAGCAGGCCCGTTCCTGCCAGCCGAGGATCTCATCGCCGACGGCGACGGCCGTGACGCCGGCACCGATGGCCTCGACCGTCCCGGCCAGCTCGTTGCCGAGACAGCTCGGCAACGAGAGAGGCATCCACTGGGCCAGGTCACCGCGGCGCAGCGTGCAGTCGAACGGTTGCACCCCGGCGGCGCGCACCGCGACTCGGATCTGCCCGGCCGCAGGTTCGGGCTGGTCGACGTGGACGGGTTGGAGGACCTCGGGCAGGCCGTAGTCGGCGAACATGATGGCGATGCTCAACGCGGTCCTCGATGGTCGATGTTGCGCTGGGAGGATTCCTGGCCGTCCGGGCCGAGGCCCCAGCTGATGATCCGGCGGGGGCGGATGCCGATGATCTCGCCGGTGAAGTAGGGGTTCGGGGCCGGCTGGTCGGTGAGTGTTTCGGCCAGGCCGCGGACTTCTAGGCAGCGCACCGTCCACGGGTCGAGCGAGGCGATGTCGTCGACCACGAAGGCGACCTGGCCATTGGCGGCTATGTTGTGGAACTTTCGGTTGTGGCCGATATCCGGGCCGCGGATGTCGATCACCCCGAGGTCCAGGTCGATCTCGAAGCCGACGGGATTGCTCACAAATGACACCTTGTGGAGCGAAGGGGACTCGAACCCCTGACCTCTGCCGTGCGAGGGCAGCGCTCTCCCAGCTGAGCTATCGCCCCGAGGGCGACCCAGTATATCGGTGGCTGGTTTGCTGCCTCAGTTCGAGCGGCTACTCGGCGGTTAGGTGGCTCGGCGCTGCCATCTGGTCTTCTTCAGCATCTTCTTGTGCTTGTGCTTGCGCATTTTCTTGCGCCGCTTTTTGATCACCGATCCCAAAAAGAAGAAGACCTCGAAAATGCCCGGAGGCGGCTGCGCGGGGCCCAGGCGAACGAACGCCTCTGGCCCATGACCTCGGTAGTCTACTTGAAGCAATTCACAGCGTCAAACTGATCGGGCTCCACAGGGAGGCGACATGGAAATACTCTGGGCGCCCTGGCGGATGGCCTATATCGAGCGGCCCCATCCCCAAGGGGGAGGGGAGAACTGCATATTTTGTGCGGCGGCGGGGCCCAACGGAGAGACCCAGGATCTGCTGCTTGACCGCACCGAGCTGGCCCTCTGCTTGCTCAATCGCTTTCCCTACAATCCCGGGCATCTCATGGTGGCGCCCAATCGCCACGGCGGCGACCTAGTCAAGCTCAGTCAGGCGGAGCTGTCTGCGGTCATCGAGGAGCTCCAGCTGGCAACCAAAGTCGTGCAGCAGCAGCTCAACTGCGAGGGGCTCAACGGCGGCTGGAATCAAGGCCGCGCGGCGGGTGCAGGGATCGAGGATCACATCCATTTCCACCTGGTGCCGCGCTGGAACGGAGACACCAACTTCATGCCCATCCTGGCCGACGTCAAGGTAATCCCCGAGCATCTTGAGGCTACTGCAGCCAAGCTCAGAGCCGGCTTCCGCAAGGAGCGAGATCGAGGATGACCACCCGTGCCCCTCGCTCCGACCCGGTGCGCGAACCCAGGATCACCCCAACCGAGAAGAGCGCGGCCGGCTGGCCGGCTCTGGCGGTCACGGTCAAGAGGTCCCTGGACGAGATGGGCGTTGCCAGCAGCGTCAAGTCCCTGCGCAAGCTCAACCAACCCCACGGCATCGACTGCCCCGGGTGCGCCTGGCCCGATCATCGCAAGGCGGTCGAATTTTGCGAGAACGGCGCCAAGCATGTTGCCGCCGAGGCCACCCTCCGCCGGATCGGTCCCGAGTTCTTCCGGCAACATCCGATCAGCCACCTACGGATGCGGTCGGACTGGTGGCTGGAGCAACAAGGGCGACTGACCGAGCCCGTGATCAAACCGGCGGGTGCCGATCACTACCAGCCGATTTCTTGGGACGAGGCATTCGCAGTGGTAGCGGATCAACTCAATCAGCTGGACTCACCGAATCAAGCGGTGTTCTACACCTCAGGGCGTACCAGCAACGAGGCGGCCTTCCTCTATCAGCTTTTCGTGCGCGCCTACGGCACCAATAACCTGCCTGATTGCTCCAACATGTGCCACGAGTCGAGCGGCGTGGCGCTCAAGGAAGTGATCGGGATCGGCAAGGGCAGCGTCACCCTTGAGGACGTTGAGCACAGCCAGCTGATCATCGTCTGCGGCCAGAACCCCGGCACCAACCATCCCCGCATGCTGACCAGCCTGGAGAAGGCCAAGCGCAACGGGGCTGTGATCGTGGCCGTCAATCCCATGCCCGAGACAGGTCTGATTCGCTTCAAGAATCCCCAGACTCCGAGGGGGCTTCTCGGCAACGGCACTGAGCTGGCTGACGATTACCTGCAAATCCGCCTGGCTGGAGATCAGGCCCTCTTCGTGGGTGTGGGCAAGCTGCTGCTCGAGGCCGAGGAGCGGTCTCCTGGCACCGTCCTGGACCACGACTTCATCTCCCGCTACACCGACGGATTCGACGCCTACGCCAGTCATTTGCGGAAGGCTGCCTGGGAGAAGGTTGAAGCCGGGAGCGGGCTGACTCGGGACCAGATCAACAGGCTGGCCGAGCGGATCATCGCTGCCAACTCGGTGATCATCGCCTGGGCCATGGGTCTGACCCAACACAAGAGCGCGGTCGCCACCATTCGTGAACTCACCAACGTGCAGTTGCTGCGGGGCAACATCGGACGCCCCGGGGCCGGGCTGTTACCGGTGCGCGGTCACAGCAATGTCCAGGGCGATCGCACCATGGGGATCTACGAGAAGATGCCCCCTGCCTTCTTGGACAAGTTGGCTCAGGAGTTCGACTTCGAGCCGGCCCGGGAGCCGGGCTGGGACTCGGTCGAGAGCATCACCGCCATGCGCGACGGGAAGGCCCGAACCCTGATCTCGTTGGGAGGCAACCTGGTGCGAGCTATCTCCGACACCAATGTTGCCGAGGCAGCCATGGCAAAACTGAGTCTGACCGTCAGCATTGCCACCAAGCTCAACCGCTCCCACCTGGTAACCGGTGAGGTGGCGCTCATCCTTCCCACCCTGGGGCGCACGGAGCGAGACCAGCAAGCGTCCGGATTGCAGCAGGTCACGGTCGAGGACTCGATGGGTGCGGTCCACGCCAGCCGGGGAGTGCTGCGGCCGGCCTCGACCCATTTGCGCAGCGAGGTGGCCATCATTTGCGGTTTGGCGCGGCGCACCCTGGGTGACAAAGTACCAGTGGCCTGGGAGCAGATGACCCAGGACTACGGCGTCATCCGCGAGCACATCGGCCACGTCGTCCCGGGCTGCGAGGACTACAACGCCAAGATCTCCGCCCAGAACGGCTTTTTGCTGCCGCACGGGCCACGGGATGAGCGACGGTTCGACACCAGCACCCAAAAGGCCCGTTTCTCCCTGAATGACCTGGAGTTTCTGAACCTGCCGCCGGGTCGGCTGCTGCTACAGACGATCCGCTCTCATGACCAGTTCAATACCACTATCTACTCCAACGAGGATCGCTACCGGGGCATCCACCAAAGCCGCCGGGTGGTCCTGGTAAACCCGGAAGACATCGCCGAACTCGGCTTCGCTGACGGGGACCATGTCGACATCTACAGCGAGTGGTCTGACGACGCCAACCGCTGTCTCCGGGACTACCGTCTGGTCGCCTATCCGATTGCCCGTCAATGTGCCGCTGCCTACTTTCCCGAAGCCAACGTCCTGGTACCGCTGGAGAGTGTCGCCGCCGGCAGCAACACACCCACCTCAAAGTCCGTGGTGGTGAAATTGGTGCCCAGCTCGGTCGGGCCAGACCACCAAGCGTGACCGGAGTCCTTTCAGACTTGTCAACCCAGGCGTATTCGCAGCTGGAAGCGGGAAAGTGAGTCGGCTCCCCCTCTTGCTCCGCGCTTTGCGCTGGCGTGCCGGCGCGGTGGCTGCGCTGCTAGTGGTGGCCACGATCGCGGTGCTGGCCGCGTCGGCGGGACCCCTCTACTTCGGTGCTGCCCTAGGCAGCGTATTGCACTCGACATTGACGACGGCCAGCGCAGAGGACAACGGGATCACGGTCACCCCTCAGACTTCCAACTCGGGCTACCAACCCTTCCGGTCTGCCTCCCGATCGGTGGCCTCGGCCCGCCAGTACGGTCTCAGTCACTGGTATGCCCCACCGGTTACCACCTTGGTTTACGGAGCTGAAACCCCCAAGGTCAACCCCAATGGCGACTACTACGAGGCCGATCTGGTCGCTCGAACCGGAGTCTGCTCACATCTCCACTTTGTCTCCGGCGCCTGTCCGAACGCGGTCGACCAAGTCGCGATCAGCAGCCGTACCGCCACCGCCCTGCAAGTGGGAGTTGGGGGCAAGATCCCGGTTCTGGGCTTCCACACGGGGGCTCCCCTGACGGTCACGGTGACCGGGATTGTGAGCGTGGCGAGCGCTACGTCCCCGTACTGGTTCGGCCAGAACTTCTTCACTTTTGGCCCCCCGCCGCCGCCCGCCATCCTCGGGGTCGCGCCGTTACCGCGATTGGATTCTCTCTTCACCACCGCCGCCAGCCTGCGTCACCTCAGCCCCAACCTCAGCCTGCAATTCCCTCTGCTCCCGAATCGGGTGACCGTTAGCAACGCCCCCACGCTGCAGAGCGCCTACAAGGGCTACGCCTACGCCGTCGCCACTCGCGACAACGCGACCGCCAGCACCACCCTGATCCGCGAACTGCACTCGGTTTCGAACCAGGAGAACCAGATGCTGGCGGTCGTGGTGGTGGTCGATCTGCAGCTAGTGCTGCTCACCCTTTTCGTGCTCTACGGGGTCGTGTCGCGGACCGCTGAGGCTCGACAAAAGGAGGTGGCGCTGGCGAAACTGCACGGCTACCGCATTCCCAGCGTGATGACAACCGGGCTGGCGGAACCGGTGATCGTCATCTGCTGCGCCCTACCCCTGGGAATGCTGCTGGCCTGGCTCGCGGTCGTGATCGCCTCGCCGTTGCTGCTCCACGGCGCTCCGGTCTTCTTCTACCCGCTGGTGCTCTGGGCGGGGCTAGCGGCCTTTGCAGGTGGACTTCTAGCCACCCTGCTCGGGGCCCGGCGAATCATGACCCGGCGTCTCGTCGAAGAGCTGCAGGCGAGCGAGCCGCGGTCGTCCAATGCGGCTCGGGCCGCGGCCGACGGAGCCGCGATCGCGCTGGCGGTGGCCGGACTGGTCGAGCTTGGTTTCTCGGGCGTGCTCAACGGCAAGACGCCCAACCCCCTGGCACTCCTCGCGCCGGGGCTGATCGCGGTCGCGGTGGCGGTGGCCGGAGTTCGGCTGTTGCCCCTGCTCGGCTCGGTCGCGGTGCGGCGAACCCTCAATTCCCGTTACATCGCAAGTGCCTTGGCAGTGCGTCAGGTGATCCGGCGTCCTACCAACCTGCGCCAGATCGTGGTGCTGGCGGTGGCAACGGGGCTGGCGACCTTCGCGGTCGCCGGCTGGGCTGTGGCAGGGACCAATCGGGTCACCCGTGCCAATTTCATCACCGGCGCCGGTCGAATTCTGGACGTCCACGTCCCGCAAGCGGTCAACCTGGTGGACGCAGTTCGCCGGGCTGATCCAAGCGGCCGCTATGCGATGGCCGCGGTGCAGTCGATTACTCCCAGCCAGAACCTGCTCGCGGTCGACGCCGTCCGCCTTGCTCGCGTCACTGACTGGCCCACCTCCACCAGCTCCACCAGCCTGAGCAAGATCGTGCGCTGGCTCACCCCGGGTCTGACGCCTGCGCTGACCGTGGGCGGTACCCAAATTCAGATGGTGGTCGACCTCACAACCCCGGTCACGCCGGTCCCCGATCTCCAGTTCAACCTCATCGACGGCGCTGGCTACCCCTCGGTGGCTGACTTTGGCTACCTCTCCCCGGGGGTGCACACCTACGTGGCCTCGCTGCCAAGCGCGTGCATCCAGCAGTGCCGGGTCACCAACTTGACTCCCTATTGGGCTGCCAGTGCCAACGGACCGCAGCAGGCCACCTACTCATTCTCGGTGTCCGACCTGGAGCAGCAGTCTCAACCGTCGGCAGCGTTTCGGGCAGTGAGGGGCGCCATTGAGGCGGCAGGCTATTGGAAGTCGGCGGGGACGGGTGCGGTGGTTCAGTCCAGCGCCGGGGACCCAATCTTCACCTTCACCGACAGCAGCCAGGACGTGTTCACCCCGGCGGTGATACCGGCTCCCCTGCCCGCCACCCTCCCCGGAATCACGACCAGCGCCAACCAGGTGTCGGACCCGGCTGACATCACCCTCGAGGATTTCGACGGCACCACCCTCGCGGTCGACGCTCCGATCTCCACCGCAGCTCTTCCCAACCTCGGTCAGTACGGCTTTCTGCTCAACCTGCCGACGGCCTTGCGTGCCGAAACCTCACCAGAGTCCGGCTCCACCAACGAGGTTTGGTTGGCGGCTCACACGCCGCACCGGGTGATCGGAGCGCTGGAAGCCCAGGGTCTACGGATCTATGCCAGCCAGGTTCCCGCCACCTTGCTGGCCCGCCTCAATGGCGGAGGTCTGGCCCTGGCGTTTCAGTTCTTCCTCTTTGCGGCCGGAGCGGCGGCGCTGCTGGCGATCGGGGCCGCGGTGTTCTCCATCTTCATCACGGCTCGGCGCCGGGCCTTCGAGCTGGCGGTGCTGCGAGTCGGTGGCATACCCCGTCGCACCCTGGCGCGGTCCCTGCTGGGAGAGCAACTGCTGGTGCTCGGCCCAGGCTTGATCCTGGGCGCCGGGGCGGGGATCCTAGGCGCTGTCATCGCCTTGCCCTCGGTGCCGGAGTTCACCTCGGTGGCCGGTGGACCGCCTCCCCAGTTCCCCCTTCCCTGGCTCCCTTTGCTGGCTCTGCTGCTGAGTCTCGTGGTACTACTGGCGGTGGCCGCCACCCTGGCCTCGGCCGGCACTATCGGCATGGCGGGCTATGACCGCCTGCGCACGGAGATCCTATGACCGCCACCGCCCTGGCCCAGCGCGGGGTCGACATCCACTGCGAGGGGGTAGTTCATCTCTACCCCAGCCCTGAGGGGGACGTGGTCGCTCTGCGCGGGGTAGACCTGGACGTGGACGCGGGGGAGGCGCTTGCCCTCCTCGGCCCCTCGGGAAGCGGCAAGTCGACCATGCTGGCCCTGCTCTCTGGGCTGTTGCGACCCTCCGCAGGGCGAATCAGGATCGGCAGTAACGACCTGCCCCGGATGAGTAACCGCCAGCTGTTGCGGCTGCGGGCTACCGATATCAGCCTGGTGCTGCAGGATCCGGCGCGCAACCTGCTCCCCTACGCCACCGCGGAGCAGAACATCGGCTTCGCCCAGCGGGGTGCGCGGGGACGCAAGCGCAACCCCCCCTGGAGTCCGCTGGAGCTGCTCCAGCAGCTGGGGATGGGGGCGTTGGCTGGGCAGACGGTCTCGACCCTCTCTGGCGGTGAGCAGCAGCGGGTGGCGATCGCGGCCGGCGCCTCGGTGCGTCCGAGCCTGCTGCTGGTCGATGAGCCAACCAGCCAGCTCGACAGTGGTGGGCGCGACCAGGTGATCTCGTTGCTGCTCAAAGTCAATGAGGAGCTGGGTGCGACCGTGATCAGCGTTACCCACGACCCGGCCGTGGCCATGTCCATGCCCCGCACCGTGAGCATTCGGGACGGCAGGATCGGCGCCGAGGGTCGGCGGGGTGAGGAGTACGCGGTGGTCGGCCGCGACGGCAGCGTCCAGCTGCCCATCGACGTCCTGGAGTGGCTGCCCCCCGGGACCCTGGTGCAGGTGCACCGCCACAACCAGGGGGTTGACCTGCGCAGTCCGGACCTGGAACCCGATGATCACTGAGATCCACGCCCAGGAGATCGGGGTGGTCATCAACTCGCGGCGCATTCTTGACGACGTCGAGCTGCGGGTACGGGCCGGCGAGACGGTGGCCGTGACTGGACCCTCCGGGTCGGGCAAGACGACTTTGATGCTGGTCCTAGCCGGGCTCCAAAATCCCAGCCGGGGCAGGGTGCTGCTGGACGGGCTTGCGATCCCAGGGGGCGAGGCGGGGCGGCGTCTCTATGGTGTGGTCCTGCAGAACCATGGGCTGGTTGCTGTTCTAACCGCCGCCGAAAACGTGGCGCTGCCCTTGCAGGCGATGCGGATGCCCAAGGCGGAGGTAGCCAAGCGCACACGCGAGGTACTTTCGGCCGTCGGCCTCGACGAGAACTCAGATCACCTGGTTCAGGACCTCTCCGGGGGCCAGCAGCAGAGAGTCGCGGTCGCCCGGGCCCTGGCTGGTGACCCTCCGATCCTGCTAGCTGATGAGCCGACCTCAGAGCTCGCCGCCGACTTTCGCGCGATCATCCTGAAGCTGCTCACCGGGCATGCTGAGCAGGGACGGATAGTGGTGATCGCCTCCCACGACCCTGAGGTGCTGGAGGCCTCAGGCCGGATCCTCAGGCTGATCGACGGCATGCCCGCTACCAAGGACGCGGTGCCTCTGGATCAGCTTCCGGCGGTGCCGCTGCCCACGGGCCCGCGGCCGCAGCTGCAACCCCATCACATCGGGGCTCCTCCGCCGACGTCCAGCTTCCGACCCAGGGGGCCGGGAGCGGGCTGAGCTGGTCCCGACAGACCTAAACCGCAGGGGATCGGGGATCCCTCAGGTGGTCCAACCAGGGTGATGCTGGTGGAAGATGAGCTCATTCACCCCCACTCGAGGAGACACCGTGCGCGCCGTCGCCATCAACGAGTTCGGTATGAGACCCACGGTGGTCGAGCTGCCTGTGCCCGAACCCGGGCCGGGAGAGGTGGTGGTGCGGGTCAGAGCTTCCTCGGTGAATGGATTCGACGTGGCGGTCGCCGCTGGCGCCTACAAGGCCCAGCTCGCGCACCAGTTCCCGGTCGTGCTGGGCAAGGACTTCGCGGGAACGGTGGAGGCTGTGGGTGAGGGAGCCTCACGGTTCCACGTCGGTGAGGTGGTGTTCGGAGTGGTGATGAAGGACGGGCTGGGCGACGGATCCTTCGCCCAGTTCGTCTGCGTTGCTGAGCATCCGGCGACCGCTCTGGTTCCTGACGGACTTGATCTGGAGAGCGCTGGAGCGCTCGGACTGGCGGGCACAACGGCGGTCGCGACGGTCGAAGTGGTGGCGCTCCAAGCTGGCGAGGTCGTCCTGATCTCGGGTGCGACCGGCGGGGTCGGAGCCCTAGCCATCCAGCTCGCTACCGCCCTGGGCGCTCACGTCATCGCCACCGCCGCCCCGGGCCCCGGATCGCAGTTCGTGCGCAGTCTGGGTGCTGAACACGTCGTCGACCACACCGGTGACCTGAGCGCCCAGGTCAGGGCTCTGGCACCGAGCGGGGTTGCCGCAGTTCTGCACTTTGCCGGAGATGGCACTCAGCTTTACAACCTCCTCGCCCCCGACGGGCGGCTGGCTTCCACTCTTGCGGTTGGTAGCGATCAACACCCTGCCGCCAACGCGATCATCACTTACCCCGACGCCGCCACCCTCGAATATCTGGCCGACGAGGTGGTCGCTGGCCGTCTGCGGGTGCCGATCGACCACAACTATCAGTTGGCCGAAGTCCCTGAGGCGCTCTCCGACTTTGCCAGTGGAACGCTGGGGAAACTAGCGGTTACGGTTGACTGACGAGGCCCGGGCGAACTGGGTTGAGCCGCCAGCAAGGAGCGCCGCAACGAATCCCATGTTTGGGTTGAAAAGCGCATGGTGTTGGGCCTGCGGGCGTCACGCCGCTCACCAACGATGACAAGTCTCCTAGCGGGGACCGCTGCGCTCGTGACCGGCGCCAGCTCAGGCATCGGCGAGGCCACCGCCGGGGCATTGGCTAAAGAGGGGGCGTCGGTCTCCTTGGTCGCCCGTCGTGCGGATCGGCTCAATGCGCTGGCCGGGCGTATCCGCGCCGCCGGCGGAACGGCTGAGGTGATCGAAGCGGACGTTACTGACCGGGACGCGGCGGAGGCGGCGGTCGCCAGCGCAATTGCGACGTTCGGCCGTCTTGATGTCGTGATCAATAACGCGGGAGTGATGCTCCTCGGTCCCGCGGTCGGCGCTCCGATTGAGGAGTGGGAGCGAATGGTGCGCTTGAACCTGATGGGCTTGCTATACGTCAGCCATGCCGCGATGCCCCCCCTCATATCGGCCGCCGAGCGAGAGCCCCGCCGGGTCGCCGACCTGGTGAATATCTCCTCTGTGGCAGGGCGAGTCGCCCGCTCCGGCAGCGCCGTTTACAACGCCACCAAGTGGGGCGTTAACGCGTTTAGTGAGGCCCTGCGTCAAGAGGTGGCCCGGCGTCACGTGCGGGTTGGGCTGATCGAGCCTGGGGCGGTAGCAACCGAACTTGCCAGCCACAACCGCCCCGAGGTGCGTGCGGTGATCCAGGAGAGGTTCGGCGGGATAGAGCGGATGCAACCCGACGACATCTCGGGCGCTGTCCTCTACATGGTCACCCAACCTCGACACGCGGCGGTCAACGAAATCCTGATCAGGCCGACCGAGCAGGAAGGCTGAAGGCGGCCTGGCCCGGAGCTTGACGCGTAAGGCTTGCCTTACGCATAATGCCGAGGATGGCGACCACCATCGATTCCGACCCGGCGGTGTTTGCCGCCATTAGCCATCCAGCGCGCCGCCGCATCCTCGACCTGCTCGCCACCGACGACCGTCCGGTCAAGACGATTGCCGAGCAGTTCGCCATGAGTCGGCCCGCGATCTCGCAGCACTTGCGGGTGCTGCTCGATGCAGGGCTGGTGACCGAGAAGCGCCGGGGAAGGGAGCGGCAGTATCGCCTCGCCGCTCAGCCCCTGCGCTCGGTGAGCGACTGGGTCTCGCACTACGAACGGTTCTGGGACGACCGTCTGCTACGCCTCAGGCAGCATCTACAGGAAGGAGACACGCCATGAGCGAAACCATCACCAAGGCGATCACCCTGGAGCAACCGCCGGAGGCCGTCTGGCAGGCGCTCACGGACAGCGCCGCCCTGGGCGAGTGGCTGATGCCCAACGACTTCGAGCCCCGCGTGGGCCATCGCTTCACCTTCCGCACTGAACCCAACCCGAAGTTCAACTTCGATGGCATCGTGCACTGCGAGGTGCGCGCCTGCGCGCCGCCCTCCGAGTTGGCATACACGTGGGTGGGTGGTGGCCTCGACACCTTGGTCACGTACCGCCTCATCGCCGCGGACGGTGGCACCCGCCTGGAACTCGAGCAGTCGGGGTTCGATACGTCCCAGCCTCTCATGCAGCAGGTGATGAAGTACGCCGACTACGGCTGGGCCGGGATGCTGGACCAGCTGGCGAAGGTGGTCGCTGCTGTGGCTCCCTCGCGCTAGCGAGGGGGCCTCGAGCGCACCGCTGGATCTCCCAGGAGTTCGACCCACGCTCGTCGTCGCGTTTAGGAGCCCTGACTAGGGTGAGTTGAACCGGAGGTTGACGCGTAAGGCTTTCCTTACACATAATGCCCACTAAGGACATTGGGGCGAATGACCCCGACTAAGGGAGTGAACATGCCAGCTCTTCAAACACCGGGAATCAAGACCGTGCTGCATCGCGTGTCAGATCTGGCGGCGGCCAAGCCGGTGTACGCAGCCCTGCTAGGCATCGCGCCCCAGACCGACGAGCCTTACTACGTCGGCTTCGAGGCCGAGGGGCAGCACATCGGTCTGGTGCCAGGTGGCGGACCGCAAGCCATGACCTCGCCGGTGGCGTACTGGCATGTACCGGACATCGAGGCCAAGCTGGCCGAGGTGACCGCTGCTGGAGCAAACGTTAAGGAGCCCGTCCGCGACGTAGGTGGCGGCCGCCTGGTAGCCACCGTCACCGATCCGGATGGCAACGTCCTCGGGCTGCTGCAGGACCGATGAGTGCTGACTCCTCGCTCCAGCGCGAATCGTCGGTACGACACTGAGCATCGGCTCACCCACGACATCGCTTGTCTGAGTGGCCCGTACTCTGGCAGATGATAGCCAGCATCTGGTATTGGGGGTCATTCGACTGGAACGGTGACGCCTTAAGAGAAGAACTCTAACCCGTCTGGCTCATCGTGATTCGCGGCGAGCACTGTACAAGGAGGCGCGACTTTTGAAAACGATGACATGTAAACAATTGGGTGGACCATGTGATTTGCCGCACCATGGAAATACCGCTGATGAGGTTATAAAGGCCCAGGACAGCCATCTAAAAGAAATGGTCGCAGGCGGTGATGTAACGCACCAAGGTGCCCGGGAGGCGATGAAGGGTAGGTGGAAAAATCCCATATCAGGAATGGGGTGGTATCGGAAGGCCAAGCGTGATTTTGCTGCTCTTCCCGAAAACTAATCGAGCGCGGTCCAGCCCTTCGCGGTCAACCGGAGTCGGCCGGACTCCAAAAGCGGTGAGTCGAGAAATCTAAAATGGCTCGACCATCTGGTGGGGCAGTAAGTCACGCTCGGTTGGTGGTCCTGAGTTGTCCTTATTCGAACCCGGCCGAGCTACGCGACCGGCTCTCGGGCTTGGTGATGACCGCTACCGACAAGGTCGAGGGATGACCGGGCCGATTTCGCGCTTGGATTACCGCTATGGGTGGATCGTCTCGCCGCGGGCGAGCATGGCCACGAACTGCTCGATCCGGCGTTGACGCGTCTCAGCACGCTTGGCGGTGGTCACACGGTAGAGGACGGAATAGCGATCGGCGCTGCTCAAGCGTTCGAACATCGCTTTCGCCGGCGGGGTCGCCTGCAGCGCGGCGGCAAGGTCCGACGGAACCTCCATGGTCGCCTGGCCTGCATACGCACGGTCCCAACGGCCGTCTGCCTTGGCCTGCTCCACTGCAACGAGACCAGTTCGATGCATCCGACTCTCTTCGATGAGCCGGGTGGCGATTGCGGCATTCCGTTTCGACCACGCGCCGCCCGACCGTCGCGGTGTGAACCTTCGCCGGAAAGTGCGCTCGTCACCCTTCGCGAGCTGACCGTCCACCCAGCCGTGACAGATCGCTTCTTCGACGGCCTCCTCATAGGTCAAGGTCGTCGGATCGGTGGTGCCCTTCTTCGCCAGGACCAGCCAGACACCCTCTGCCTGTCTGCCCTGATTTCTGAGCCACTCTGACCACGCCCTCGCGTCGGCCACCGTGAGCACTGGGGTCTCGCCGGGCACCAAAGTCACTGTGACCCCTCAGAGCAGACCCATCCGCGTTCGGTCGATCCCGGAACCGCCGCACCCCTACGAAGCCCAACTGTCGAGAACTCATCCAGTACGCGTTGCAACTCCGCGACCTTGAAGCTCGAAGCGGAATGGTGAACGTCGGCTCGCGTGCCTCGGCGCCCGAGTGAACCGCTCACTCAGCAATCCGCGTAGTGAAGCAGAACGGGTGGGCCCGCGGGATCGAACAACACCCCCAAGCGTCCGCCGACAGTCCCACTAGAGCGGGCGGAGCCAGACGGGTTCCGGATCATCGACGCGTACGCCGATCGATAGCGTCCCGCTTATCCGCCGATCAGGGATACGGCCCTGGGCGTTGTTTGGGGGCACCCTACCGGGACGTTTTGGAGGCTTTTGGTGTCCATCCTGAGCATAGCTAACGTTCCACAGCCGGCGGTACGCGTGGGTGCGCCGCTTGTTGAGGTCGATGTTCCGTCCACGTGCTGTTCGCCATTGTCGATCGTGGGCCTCGGGGACAACCCCAATGCATGTGGAGTAGGTGACCTACTACCGGCGCATTTCGCCGTTGGCTTCACTCGCCTCGCCTGTCGCTATGTGCTAACTCTCGGGCCGGAAGAGCCAAAAGCGCGCGCCGGTAGGGTCGGCCACTCGGGCGACGCGCCCGAGGCCGTGGTCGGCAGCCTCGGTGAGCACCGCGCCGCCAAGCGCGGTGACTTTCGCGACCGAGGCGTCGACATCGTCGCTTTGCCAGAACACTGACCAATGTGGCGATTCTCCGGGGCCCAGCGACTCCACCTCGTCGCCGATCCCGGCGATTGGTCGGTTGTTGTCCGGGTCCATGTAGCCGGCGTAGTGATGACCGTCGACCTCCTCCTCGACCGGATCCCAGCCGAACACTTGGCGATAGAAGGCGACCTCTCTGTGGTAGTCGTGGACGTCGATGGCGATGAAGCTTGGGGTGCCGGGCTCATGGATCACGGTGAAGCCGGGAAAGCTCCCGGGCTGCCAGATGCCAGTTACCGCCCCCGCCGGGTCGGCGATCACCGCCTGACTGCCGAGATCGTCGATCGCGATGGCCGGGAGATGCACCGTGGCACCGTGCGCAGCGGCGAGCTTGAGGGTGCGCTCGATGTCCTCCGAAGCGAAGAAGGGCTTCCAGGTGTTGTTGGCGAGCGCCTCGCCCATGTCGCCCATCGCCCCGGCGACCGGAAAGCTGGCGCGGGTGAACATGAAGTAGCCGCCCTGATCGGGGCTCGGCTCCCCGACTTCCCAGCCGAACAGTTCAGCATAGAACTGGCGGCTGCCCTCGATGTCTGAGGTCCACAGGTCGACCCAGCAGGGAGCCCCGCGCTGGGCGAGGGGTCGGATCGTCATCGTTGCTCCTTCAAAGAGATCGTGGTCCCTGCTACGTAGAAGGGAGTCGCCTCAGGATCTCGTCGCTTTCACCAGGCTCAGCTGCAGAGCCGGGTCAACCGGCCACCGGTTCGTAATGGGTCACGTCATGTGGAGCCGGCGGGAATCGAACCCGCGACCTCTTCCATGCCAAGGAAGCGCGCTCCCGCTGCGCCACGGCCCCATGAGACCACTCGATCGTGAGAGGCTGGGCAAGGGTATCAAAAGGCCTGGCCGGGAACGATTCTGAGCCGAGATCGACGCGAGCTTCGCTCCTCCCGCGCGAGACTTGGTCGGTGGAGAGTCCCCGCGCTCGCGAGCGGACGGGACAGCGGCTGGAGGCGGTTGGCGCGCTTCTGGTCGTGTGCCGTCTGCCGCCAGACGACCCCATTCCCGGCTGGGCGGTTGCCGGTGAGTGGTGGAGCGTCAGCCGCTCCCCCGACGAACTTTCGATCATCTGCGAGGAGGGCTCGGTCCCAGCGGGGGTGGCTCATGGTGGCCGGTGGATAGCGTTGCGAGTCGAGGGCCCTCTCGACCACGACTTGGTCGGCGTCCTGGCAACCGTCGCTGATCCCCTGGCCAGCGCCGGGATTCCCATCTTTGCCATCTCCACCCACGACACCGACTGGGTGCTGGTGCCGGAACATCGACTGGGGCAGGCGGCCTCCGTCCTCAGGGCGGCCGGCCATTATCTGAGGCCTTCGCCGTCAGCACCTGGAGATGGCTGACTGGCGGAAATGAACAGCGACCCGGCGAGTGCCGGGCCGCTGGGGGAGGGTGAGAACTGCGGGTGGGGCGTTTCGGCTCCGTGGTCCAAAGCCAAGCTTGAGACCCCGCGCTGGGAGGTGGCTGAGACCGGGCTGAGAGGTTCCCGAGACCTCTTGTAGGTGGTCCCTACTTGCACTTTTTGGTCCGAGCGGATCCCTGCGGTGGTCCCACTCCACCTCCCAGGTGCGACCCAGCAAACTCTCAGGTCCGGGCGCCAGACTTTGAGCCAGCTTGGAAGATGAGACCCGGATTCTGGTAGTCGACGACGAGACCAACCTGGCCGAACTGGTCGCGACCGCCCTGCGCTACGCGGGGTTCGTTACTGCCACGGCGGGCAGCGGCGCGGGCGCGATCGCCCAAGTAAAGGAGTTCAAGCCCCATCTCGTCATCCTTGACGTGATGCTGCCCGACTTCGACGGGTTCGAGGTTTCCCGGCGCCTGGCCGAGTCCGGAACCCAAGTCCCAATCCTCTTCCTTACCGCCCGGGACGCGACCGAGGACAAGGTGCGCGGGCTAACCGTAGGAGGGGACGACTACGTCACCAAACCCTTCAGCCTGGACGAATTGATCGCCCGGGTCCGGGTAATCCTGCGTCGCTCCGGCCACCAGGCCGAGAGCCACACCGTGCTCAGCTTCGCCGACATGGAGATGGACGAGGACCTGCGGGAGGTGCGCCGCGGGGGTGATCTGATCGAGCTCACCGCCACCGAGTACCGGCTCTTGCGCTACCTGTTGATCAACGCTCGTCGGGTGCTGACCCGGGCGCAGATCCTGGATCACGTCTGGAAGTACGACTTCGGTGGCGACGCCGGGATCCTCGAGACTTACATCAGCTACCTGCGCAAGAAGGTGGACCGGAAGGAACCGCCCCTCATTCACACGGTGAGGGGCATGGGGTATGTTCTCCGCCTGCCCCGCTCCTGAGCCATGTCTCTCCGTCTGAGGCTCGTATTGGCGTTGCTCTTGCTGGCCGCCGTTGGCATCAGCGTGATCGACGCCGTCACCTATCTGGTGATGCAGTCGAACCTCAGCGCCCAGGCCAACTCGCAGGCTAAGAGCTCGGCCAATTCCGTTGCCAAATACCTGTACCTCTGGGAGCAGACCGGCATCCCGCCCAGGGGAGGAGTCGAAGCTCCGCCGGGAAGTTATGGCGAACTGGTCGGCCCCGCCGGGTCGTTCGGAAAGCGCTTCACCTACCCAGGTGCGTCGCCGCCGCCGTACCCCAACCTTCCCGCCCGCTTCGGGTCCGATCCGATCAGCGGACCAGAGTTCACCACGGTTGGTGCATCCACCGGCGGTGGGGAGTTCCGAGTGCTCCTGGTTCCCACCACCGAGCCAGGCACCAATCTGGTCCTGGGGATCCCTTTGACGTCTGTCGACTCCACCCTGAACGAGCTCCGGCTCCTGGAAATCCTCGTCGGAGCCGCGGTGCTGCTCGGACTCGGTGGGCTGGCCTGGTGGACGGTGCAGTTGGGGCTGCGACCGCTGCAGCGGATCCGAGTCACGGCCGGGGCGATCGCCGCCGGTGACTTGAGCCAGAGGGTGGCGGTTGCCGACCCCAGAACCGAGGTAGGCCAGCTGGCGGTCAGCCTTAACGAGATGCTGAGCCAGATCGAGCGTGCTTTCGAGGCCCGGGCCGCTTCGGAGTCGAGGATGCGGCAGTTCATGGCCGACGCCTCGCATGAGCTCCGAACCCCACTCAGCTCGATCCGGGGTTACGCCGAACTCTTCCGCCACGGCGCCAAAGGCAGGCCGGCGGACCTGGACAAAGCGATGGCGCGGATCGAGAGTGAGTCATCGCGGATGAGCCAGCTGGTGGACGATCTGCTGCTCCTGGCTCGGCTCGACGAGGGACGGCCAATCGAGTCCACCTCCTTCGACCTGTCTCAGGTGGTGGTTGACGCCGCCGCCGACGCATCGGTGTCGGATCGCCATCACCCGATAAAAGTCGACGCCCCGGCTGCGGTTGAGGTGGTGGGCGACGAGCCCCGGATCAGGCAGGTGGTCGGCAACCTGGTGCGGAACGCCATCGTTCACACACCGACCCGGACGAAAGTCGAGCTGGCGGTCCGAGCAGAGCCGGAGGGCTTCGCGGTCCTCTCAGTGACCGACCACGGGCCGGGGATCTCAGACGAGCAGGCGGTCAAGATCTTCGATCGATTCGTGCGCCTCGACCAATCGCGCAGTCGAGACCGCGGGGGCTCCGGGCTGGGACTGGCGATCGTGGCGGCGATAGTCGCCGCACATTACGGACGCGTCCGCTACGCGCCGACTCCAGGAGGCGGCGCCACCTTCTCGGTGTGGTTGCCGCTCCGGCCTCAACCGACCGCGGAAGCCAAGCAAGCGGCTCCCGCCCCGAGCTGATGGACCAGGGCTCGAAGAGGAAGCGCAAACCGCCAGGTGGGAAGATTCGCTCCGTGCCAGGGCGGGCGACCACCGACGCGGCGGCCGCCGACGCCCTCCCTCCCGAGTCCCGGCTGTGGGGTCCGTATTTGTCGATGCGGCAGTGGGGCTCCGTCCGGGAGGACTACAGCCAAGACGGCGACGCCTGGGCCTACCTCCCCTACGAGCAGGCCCGCAGCCGGGCCTATCGCTGGGGCGAGGACGGCATCCTCGGGATCTGCGATGAGGACCAGCGCGTCTGTTTGGCGCTGGCGCTCTGGAACGGCGAGGACATCGCGATCAAGGAGAGGATGTTCGGGCTCTCCAACGCCGAGGGCAATCACGGCGAGGACGTCAAGGAGTACTGGCACTACCTCGACGCCCTGCCCGATGGCAGCTACCTTCGGGCCCTCTACCGCTACCCGATGTCGGCGTTTCCGTACCAGGAACTAAGGGACCGCAACGTCGGTCCCGGTCCCGAGCTTGGTCTGCTGGCGATGGGAGCCTTCGACTCCAACCGCTATTGGACCGTGGAGGTGGAGTACGCCAAGGCCGCGGCCGAGGTGGTGGCATGGCGGATCACGGTGACCAACGAGAGCGAAGCACCAGCTCAGCTGCACCTGCTACCCCATCTCTGGCTGCGCAACACCTGGACCTGGCAGGACCCACCCGGGCGCAGCCCCCAGCTCCAAGCCGAGAGCTCCCAACTGGTGCTGAAGGGGGAACCGCAGCTCCGCGACTACCGGCTCCAGGCAGCCGGGCAATTCTCCTGGCTGGTCTGCGACAACGAGACCAACGCCAAGCTGCTGTTCAAGTCTGCCAACCGGAGCAGATGGCCCAAGGACGCGATCGGCGACGCGGTGGTCAACGGGGACCTTGGTTTGTGCAATCCCCAGGGCCGGGGTACCAAGGCAGCGGCCCACTTCGTGCTGCAAGTTCTGCCGGGAAAGTCGCAGGTGGTGCGGCTGTTGTGGGGCAACCAGGGCGGCCGCGACGTCTCCGAGGTGGATCGGATCTGCGCTGACCGTCGGGCTGATGCAGACCAGTTCTACGCTCGAGTCTGTGTTGCCACCAGCGACGCTGACGACCTGCTGATCCAGCGCCAGGCCTTCGCCGGTTTGATCTGGACTCAGCAGTACTACGAGTACGACGTGGCCCGCTGGCTGAGTGGTGATCCGGGCCGGCCGGCGCCGCCCAAGCAACGCCTCCAGGGTCGCAACTCCGACTGGAGACGGCTGCGTGCGGCCGACGTCTTCGTCATGCCTGACAGCTGGGAGTACCCCTGGTTCGCCAGCTGGGATCTGGCCTTTCACTCGCTGGCCCTGGAACCGATCGATAACGCCCTGGCCAAACAGCAGGCGCTGCTCCTGTTGCAGCCCCGATACCTCCGCGAGGATGGCCAGCTGCCTGCCTACGAGTGGGCCTTTTCCGACTCCAACCCTCCGGTCCATGTGATGGCGGTGTGGCAGATCTACGTGCGCGAGCGCAATCGGACCGGAATCCCCGACCGCGCATTTTTGGAGCAGGCATTCCTCTCTCTGCTCTTCAACTACGGGTGGTGGGTTAACCGCCGCGACCCCAGCGGCAACAACATCTTTTCCGGCGGGTTCCTGGGGCTGGACAACATCTCCGCAGTCGACCGCAGCAACCTGCCCCCGGGCGCGGTCATCTCTGAGGCGGACGCAACCGCGTGGATGGGGATGTTCGTGGTCAAGATGTTCCGGATCGCGGCCGAGCTCGCCATCGAAGAGCCCCAGTACGAAAACATGGCGATTCGCTTCCTCAGTCACTTCGTACGCATCTCCGCCGCCCTCAATGGCAATGACGGCACCGCGGGGCTTTGGGACGATCGTGACGGCTTCTACTACGACATGCTGCGGCTGGGGGACGGCCAGACCGAGCGGATGCGGGTGCGCAGCCTAGTGGGCCTGATGCCGATCGCCGCCAGTGAGCTGGTCCACCGCCACACCCTGGCCAGCTTGCCCCGGCTGGCGGAGACGCTCGAGGAGGCAGCCGAGAGAGGAGTGATTCACTATCGGGCGGCGCGCGGGGATGACCCCTACGCCGGTCTTCGCCTGGTCGGTTCCGACCGGCTGCACCGCCTCCTCGACCGACTCCTCGATCCCGCCGA
This sequence comes from Candidatus Dormiibacterota bacterium, assembly GCA_963701235.1. Lineage (GTDB taxonomy): Bacteria > Chloroflexota > Dormibacteria > Aeolococcales > Bog-877 > Bog-877. The sequence continues at coordinate 1,684,956 of OY969577.1, read as the reverse complement.
ATTCCTCTCTGAGTACGGGCCGCGTTCTCTCTCCAAGGCTCATCTGGACAAGCCCTTCCGGAGCCGACTGGTGCCGGGGATGGCACCGGTGCGCTACGAAGCCGGTGTCTGCCAGAAGGGGATCATGGGAGGCAACTCCAACTGGAGAGGCCCGGTGTGGTTCCCCACCACTTATCTATTGATCCAGGCCCTGCGTCTTTTGGGCACCGGGCTGGGGCCTTCGTTCACCCATCCCTTTCCTGCGCCCGATGGCAAACCGACCACGCTCCTGCGCATCGCCGACCTGCTGGCGGCCCGCACGATTGGGGTCTTCCGTCAAGGGCGCGACGGACGCCGGCCGGTCTACGGCGAGCTGGAGCGGTTTCAAACCGATCCCAAATGGCGGGACAACCTGCTCTTCCACGAGTACTTCGACGGCGATACCGGTGTTGGCTTGGGTGCCTCGCATCAGACCGGATGGACCGCTTTGGCAGCGCTCATGGTCCAAGAGCTGGGCGCTCCCTGGGCGCCGCCGCGACCCTCGAGCTGACAAGGGACAACCGACCAGGGCCGTGGGTCGGTCGCGGTCAGCTGGACCAGATCGGCGGCGAGGTGGCGGTGAAGTCGAGGCCCGCGGTCACCTGCTCGGCCGGGCTGGGCTTGGCGGCGATGGCGTTGGGGATCCACCAGAGCTGGAAGGGAGAGGATTTGTCCGTCAGCAGGGTGTTCAGATAGATCAGGCTCTTGCCGTTGGCCGACCAGGTGGGGCTGGCGGGAAGCGGACCGGAGCTGACCACCACCGGTGTGCCTAGGGTGGTCCCGTTGAAGCTGGCCACCTCGAGCTGGGTGGTCTGGAGAGAGTTGTTGGTGCAGACCATTGCGACCTCGGTGCCGCTGGGGGAGAGGGCCGGCTCTGCACAGTCCTGGGCCGGGGTGGTCAGGTAAACCGGGTTGGCGTAGGGGGAACTGGCGTACACGAGCTGGGCGTAGGTGGCGCCGGTGGTTGCCACGGCGTACTTGGCGTAGAGAATGCCACCGCTGGCCAGCGGGATCGGCTCCACATCGCCTCCCTGATACTGGTTGGGGGTGCTCCAAACGGTCGGCCGGGCGGTGGGATTCCCGAAGGGCACCGCCTGGATCTGGAAATCCACGTCGTAGGCGGCATAGGGGTCGAGCCAGTCGGTGGCGTAGAAGAGGGTGGCACCGTTGGGGCTGACCTTGGGGTAGTAGGCCCAGTGGTTTTGGAAGTAGTAGGTCGAGCTTTCCTGGAGCAGCAGACGCACAACCTGTCCCTGGGGATTGAGCAGATACACGTCGCTGTACATGGACGTGTACGCCACCGCCAGGATGTCGCCGTCGGGACCGGGCTCTACCTGGACCCAGTCGTAGGCTGGGGCCTTGAGCTCGGTGAAGTGCAGCTTGTTGAGCTGATAAATGTTGCCGCCCTGGACCAGGGTCACGGTTCCCGGCAGATCGATCAGCGCCTGGGTTTGGGTGGGTTTGTGGCTGATGTTTTTGTTGCTCTTGAGGGTGCCCATCACCGAGTAGACGACCAGGCCGAAAAGGGCCATCGCCGCCAGTGCCGCTACGAGCGGCAGCAGACGCCTCATGTGGGGAAGTACTGGGCGACCAGACCGTTGATCGCCGGCCAATAAGGCACCAGCGCATCCTGACCGTCGACCGTCTGGCTGGAGAAATAGGGCGACCCGGTCATGATCACCTGCTGCACGCTGCCATCGCTGAGCGTCTTGGCCACCGGCAGCAGCGACGCCACCTCGGATATGGACATGTCGGTCTTCATGGAATTGCCTAGGGAGCCGGCGATGGTGGGGACATCAGCCAGACCCTCATCCTTGGCGGCGGACTTTACGTCCAGCAGAAATTGCTGCTGTTTTTGGGAGCGGGCGATGTCGGAGAGGATGTCGCCGTGGCGGGACCGGACGTACTCCAGAGCCACCACGCCGCCCAGCCGCTGCGGTCCGGGCAGGATCGCGATGCGCGCCTGGGCGTAGGGGTTGGAGCCGGTGAGGTCGGAAGGGTACTCGTCGTCCATGATCGGCATCTGAGCGACGATGTTCAGTCCGTGCAGATCGTTGACCAACTGCACCAATCCGCCCAGTCCGATCCAGACCCAGTAGTTGATCGAGATCTGAAAGTTGTTCTGGACGGTCGTGATCGCCTCGGCCGCACCGCCATCCGCATATGCGGCGTCGATCTTGGCGTAACCACCGCCGTTTCCGATGGGAACCCACAGGTCCCGGGGGATCGAGAACATGACCACCGTGTGGGCGGTGGGATTGACCCGCACCACGATCATGGTCTGGGTGAGCACGTGGTCGGCCACGAACTTGGTGTCGTTGTCGGACCCCAACAGCAAGATGTTTATCGGCTGATTTGGGGTGGTGGTGGGAGGGATGGTGGGAGTGACGTGGGGATGCTTGGAACCGTTAGGAGAGGTCTGATGCCCGGTGATGTTGAGTGCGGCGCCGAGGGCAGGCAGGAAATAGGCGACCACCCCGCTCACGCCGGAGATGCCGAAGCCGAAAACCAGTAGCGCGGCTACCAGCATTCGGTGCCGGCCCCATGAGAAGGAAGCGTTCTGTGACTTAAGCCCGGCGCGGCGGCGCCGCGGCCTGGTCCCGGCAGGCATGCGGCCGGATTGTACCCGGCCTCCCTGAGAGGAGCGTGTGCTCAAGTGGGCGCCCGCCGGCCGGGACCATGGCAGTAACCTTGGCCACCATGCTGCTCCAGGGCCGGCGGGTTCTGGTGACCGGGGTTCTGACCCCGGCATCTTTGCCCTTCGCCGCCGCCCGTCAGGCCCAGCAGGATGGCGCCGAGGTCGTGCTCACCTCCTTCGGTCGGGCCATGCGCCTGACCGAGCGATCGGCGGCTCGGCTACCCGAGAAGCCGATCATCTTGGAGCTGGATGTGACCAGCGACCCAGACTTCGCGGCACTGGCCGGTCAGTTCAAGGACAGAAAGTGGCAGCTGAACGGCATCGTTCATGGCGTGGCTTTCGCCCCGGCGGATGCGCTGGGGGGTGCCTTCCTGACCACCCCCTGGGAGGCCGCCGCCACTGCCCTGCGGGTCAGTGCCTACTCCCTGAAGCAGCTGGCGGTGACCATGGAACCGCTCTTCCCGAGCTCCGGGGGCAGCGTGGTCACCCTCGACTTTGACGCCAGCCTGGCCTGGCCGGGCTACGACTGGATGGGCGTTTCCAAGGCGGCGCTGGAGTCGGTGGTGCGCTATCTGGCTCACTACCTGGGTGCGCGGCGGATCCGGGTCAACGCGGTTTCGGCGGGTCCCGTCTACACCACGTCGGCCAAGGGCATCCCCGGATTCCCATCTTTTCCAGAGATCTTCGATCGCCAAGCGCCACTGGGGTGGGATGCCCGAGATTCCGACCCCGTCGGCAAGGCGGTAGTTGCACTCCTATCCGATTACTTTCCTGCCACCACCGGGGAGATCGTCCACGTCGACGGCGGCTTTCACGCCCTGGGGGCCTCGATCGACCCGCCCGAGACCAACCCCGAGGCGTAGCCTTGCCGGGAGCGGGACACTCGGCGCCACCACCAGGTGCCTCCGAGCGCCGCGAGCACGGCGGCGGCACCGCCCAGGGCCAAGGCCACCCGGCTGCCCCAGGCCTGCTCGATAGCCCCGAACAGGAGGCTGCCGATCGGACTGGTGCCGAGAAAGACCCAGAGGTAGAGCGACATCACCCGGCCGCGGAGGGAGGCGGGGGTGAAGGTCTGGATCACGCTGTTGGACATAGCGCTGTAGACGATCATCCCCATCCCCGCCATGGTCAGCAGGACCATGGCCTGAAAGAGGCCATCGGTCTCCCCGGTCAGTGCCAGGAAGGTACCGAAGACGCCGCATCCCACCAGTAGGGCGGGTATCGAGACCTTGCCGGCGTAGGCCACCCCTAGGGCCCCGAGTAGAGCGCCCACCCCGATGGCGGCGCTGAGCAGGCCGAATCCGCCTGCCCCCGCGTGCAGCCCGGTCCGGGCCAAGGAGGTGATCATCAAGGTGAGGTTGTAGGAGAAGGTCCCGACCACGGCCATCAGGACGATCACCATCGCCACCTCCGGAGTGCGCCGGACATAACCGACGCCCTCGCGCAGCTGGGCTACCACCCCCGGCCTCACCCCGACGGCGCGCTTGTTGAAGTGAAGCTCCGAGGGATGCATCATCCAGAGCCCGGCGATGGCCGCCAAATAGGAGACCGCATTGAGGTCGAAGCAGAAGGCGGTGCCCACGGTGGCGATGAGAACCCCACCCAGGGCTGGACCCACCACCCGGGCGCCGTTGAACACCAGTGAGTTGAGTGCGACGGCATTCGGCATCTGCCGGGACCCGACCATCTCCGGCACAAATGCCTGCCGAGTGGGGCCGTCCACGACATTGATCAGCCCGAAGAGCGCCACCAGCAGGAATACCTCCAGGGGTCGGGCCTGCCCCAGCCCGTCGGTAATGCCAAGCGCCGCCGCAGTCAAGCCGAAACAGCTCTGGGTGAAGATCAGGACCTGACGCTTGGACCAGCGGTCGGCCACCAATCCGCCCAAGGGCTGAAGCAAAAGGTTGGGCAGGAATTGGACCGTCAGCAGCAGCCCTAGGATCAGTGGGGAGTGGGTTAGTTCCAAGATCAGCCAGGCCTGCGCGGTGGACTGGAGCCAGGAGCCGGTCACGGAGATGGTCTGGCCGGCGAAAAAGTAGCGGTAGTTGCGATTGCCGAGGGCGCTGAAGGTGCGGCTGGTCAGGGCTCGAGCGGATCCGGTCAGTGCTCAGCTCCGATCAGGTGCTCCAGCACCGGAAGGGCCCGTGCCAGAGCGTCAACCTCGGCCCGGGTCAGGTGGCTGAGGCGCTGAGCGAACCAGTCGCCCCGGAGCTGGGCTGCCGCCCGGGCCACGCTGGCGCCATGGCGGGTCAGCGAAACTCGGACGAAGCGCCGGTCGGAGGCGTCCACCTCCTTGGTTATCAAGCCCTCGGTCTCGAGCTGGCCCAAGAGGGCCGTCATGGAGGGGACCCGCACGTGCTCGGCGGCCGCCAGGGTGCTCACGGTGGCCGGCGATTGCTCCAGCAGTGATGCCAGAACCGGGTAGTGGCCCGGGGGCACGCCCAGCATCCCTGACATCTGGCGCAGACGCCGATTGAGGCGGGTGAGGACGGTTGGAAGCCGTTGCGCCAGCTCGGAGACGCCGGCGGAGTTGGCCCGCCCAGCCGGCGGAGACTTGGTGGTAGTGGGGCTCATGTACTTAGTTTACCTAACTAGGTAAACTAAGTGTAGCCCGGCCTCCGGATCTCAGTTGACGCAGCTCTGGGTTGACACCACGGTGGTGTCGAACTCGCCCTTGGTGACGTCGGGGATGACCTCGCCGGCGGTCAGGGCGTAGCCCTGGTCGCTGGCCACCAGCGACTTGGCGAATACCACGCCCAGCACCTGGCCCCGGAGGTTGACGAAGGGCCCTCCCGAATTGCCCGGGATCACCGTCGCCTGGAGCACGTAGATCTCCCGGCTGACGATTGCGGTGGAGTAGATGTCCCGGCCCACGGCGTCAAGCTCGCCGCGGACGGCCCCGGGTACCACTTGCTCGACACCGCCTTGCGGGTAGCCGATGACGGCCCCCTGGGTGGCGCGCGACCCCGAGGTGCTGATCGTGAGCGGGGCCAGGTCCAGCCCCGGCACTCGGAGCAGGGCAATATCTCGATGGGGGTCGAAGAAGACCACCTGCGCCGCCAAGGAGCCCCCCCGTCCGGCGACCTCCACCTGCTGGTCATGAGCCCCCGCCACCACGTGGGCGTTGGTGAGGATCACCCCCGGCGCCACCGGGAAGCCGCTACCCTCCACCAGCCCGCCGCATCCCACGCTCACCACCTTCACCGTCTCTGCCGCGGCATTGGCGACGGCTCGGTTGCCGGCCAGGTTGGCGGGCAGCACCACCGGCCCGGGCAGAGGCGGGATCAGATTGGCGAAGACCTCCGGAAAGGGAACCCCGCTGAAGAGGTGCTGGAGCCCACCCAGCCAGGTGGGGTCGTTGGGGAAGCGCTGGGCCAGGGCCCGAAGAATGGCGGACTTCTGAATCTGCTGCGACAGTGGTGGCCAGGGCCCGGAGGCGAAGGTCAATCCCAGGTACCAGGTGGCGACCAGCACAATCACCAGCCCCCAGACCACGCCGCCTACGGAGTCGACCACCCCCAGGTGGCTGCGGATGGCGCTGACCCGGAGGCGAAGTCCAACCCAGGTGCCCAGCCCGTCGCCCAAGATCGCCATGGCGACGAGCAGCCCGATGGCGATCACCGAGCGGACCTCAACCGAGAGATTGCGCAGGAGGGGAGGGAAGGAGGTGGCCAGCCAGGCTCCGAAGGCCAATCCCACCAGCAGGCCGACGAGAGAGAAGAAGGAGTAGCTGAGTCCTCTCCGGTAGCCTCTGATCGCGGCATAGATCAGCAGCGCTATGACGACCAGATCGAAGATGTCCATGATCCGCTGGCAATCATCGCTGCTCCCATGTCTATTCGAGCGTTGGTGAATCCGGTCTAGTCACAATTCACGCGTCCAAGCAAAGTCAGGAGCGCTCAAGACGGCACGCAACAGCACGGGTCAGGTGAGTCGGGTCCGACAGAGCCGCGGGCCGGTTCAGAGTGGTCTCTTCATCCCTCTGCCCGCGGACTGGCGCAGCTGCATCCTGCCGGTGATCGGGCTCGCCACTCCGGTCGGATTGCTGGTGGTGAACTTCTCAGCCTGGGTGATCTCCCAGCTGGGAGCCTTCCGCTGGGGAGTGGCGGTGAGCGCCTTCATCAGCGCCCTGGTCCTCAACAGCCTCACCGGGATCAACGTCTATCGCTACGTCCGCAACCGTTGGCCCACCTGGGTGGTCAGCCGCGAGGAGAACGCCAACTGGGTGCTGGCGGGCGCCGTCACCGTGATCCTGATCGCCGCCGTGGGCTCCTCGCTCTTCTCCTATCTGGGGATGGCGAATCCCCGCCACCTGCCCAACGGGATCGCGGTCATCACCGGCTTCGTGGGGGTGATGATCCCCCTGGGGCTGAGCCTCATCCTCAATCGCCGGAATCGGGGCTCCAGCTAGGGTCCTTGCTCTCGGCACCAGCGGAGTAGGCGCCCTCGGCGTTCAGATCGCCCAGGACTTGGACGGTGCGGCCATCGAAGATGACCGCGGCCGTGGCCAGCCCCAGGAAGAGTCCGTGGCCCAGCACTCCGGCGATTCCTTCGAGCCCACCTGCCACCGCTTCGGGGTCGGCCAGTCCGCTCGGAAAGTGGAGGTCGATCACGTAGTTCCCGTTGTCGGTTCGGAAGGGATACCCATCCATCTCACGGAGCACCGGCCGGCAGGACAACCGTGCCTGGCAGAGGGCTGCCGTACCCTCCCAGTCGAATGGGAGTATCTCCGCCGCCAGTGGGTGGCGGGTGGCCAGCTGGTTCACCTGCTTGGTTGAGTCGGCCACCACCCAGAAGCGGCGGCTGCGCTGGGCCACCACCTTCTCCCGGAGCAAGGCGCCGCCCCCGCCTTTGGATAGATTGAGCGCGAGATCGTACTCATCGGCTCCGTCTATATCGACGTCAAGGAGGCCATCAGCCGATGCGAGGATCTCGACGCCGGCGGCCATGGCCACGCTCTCGGTGGCTTCGGAGGTGCAGAGGCCCTGCACTCGGAGCCCGGCCTCGATTCGGGGCTGGAGGGCGGCAATGAAGGCGGTGGCCATCCGGCCGCTGCCCAATCCCAGGCGCATCCCCGGGGCGACCAGCCCGGCGCAGTAGGCGCCCACCTCCGCCGCCGCAGCTGCGAACTCCTCGGGGCTCAGCCCCAAGCTAGCCGCTCACCTTCGGTCCGACATCCTCAATGGAGAGTACGAGTAGGACCCGCCGCTGCTCCACCATTGCCGCGCGGTACTCATCCCAGTCGGGGTGCTCACCGGAGACGCTCCGGTAGTACTGCTCAAGCCCCGGAAGAGCGTCAGGCAGGTGCACCACCTGGGCCCGGCCGCGGATGGAGATCCAGGCCCCGAAAAAGTTACTTGGTGAACACCGCCAGGTCGTAGTTAGGGTCGCGCATCAGATTGCGAACCTTGACCGCGGTCTCCCGGCTGCTGACTACCAGGTTCCCATCAGCATCGCTCCCGACCAGGATCGGCGACAACTGGGGACTGCCGTCGCGGCGCCGGGTGGCCAGGACGGCGTGGTGATGCTGGGAGACGAACTCCTTAGGCCCGTCTTGATCCACGAGCAGTAGCCCTCCTTCCCAAGCCCTCCCAGCGCAGCGGCCTAGCCCGAGCCCGACGGATCAGATCCTCCTGAATCCCGACGTCAGCGGACGTCGGGTCCACCCTGACCCAGCGGCCGTCGGCCTGCAGCCTCCAGCTCTGACGGCGATCGGCCCAAGTCAACTCGGTGACCTCCCGCACCTCGTCCCGGGCCTGGGGGTCGAGCAACGGGATGACGCACTCTACGCGGCGGTAGAGGTTACGGCCCATCAGGTCGGACGAGCCGATGTGGACCTCGGGGTCGCCGCCGTTCTCAGCGATGAAGGCGCGTCCGTGCTCGAGGAAGCGACCGATCACGCTGTGGACCTGGATGGTTGAGCTCAGCCCCTCGACCCCCGGCCGCAGAGAGCAGATGCCCCGGACCAGGAGGCGGATCGGCAATCCCGATTGGGAGGCCCGGTAGAGGGCCCTGATCGCACGCTCGTCGGTGAGCCCGTTGATCTTGATCAGAAGACCGGCCGGCCGGCCGTTGCGATGGTGCTCGACTTCGCGCTCGACCAGCCTCTCGAAGCTCTGGATGGCGTTAATGGGCGCGACCCAGAGGTCCCGGTAGTCGCGCTTGCGGGAGTAGCCGGTGAGGTAGTTGAAGAGGTCGGCCACCTCGGTCGTGATCTCGGGGTTCGCGGTCAGCAATCCCATGTCGGTGTAGAGGCGGGCGGTGACCGCGTTGTAGTTGCCGGTTCCGACGTGGGAGTAGTAGCGGATCCCGGCCTCCTCCTGGCGCACCACCAGGACCAGCTTGGCGTGAGTCTTGAGGCCAGGCACACCGTAGGCGACATGTGCCCCAACCTGCTCCAGCTGACGGGCCCAGCGGATGTTGTTCTGCTCATCGAAGCGGGCCTTGATCTCGACCAGGACCACCACCTGCTTGCCATCCTCGGCGGCGCGGGTGAGGGCGTCGATGATCGGGGTGTCGCCGCTGGTGCGGTAGAGGGTCTGCTTGATCGCGACCACCTTGGGATCCCGGGCGGCCTGCTCAATGAAGCGCTCGGTGGTGGCGGCGAAGGAGTCGTAGGGGTGCTGGACCAGCACGTCGCCGCGCCGGATCACGGCGAAGAAGTCGGGGTCCTGGTCTTGGACCGAGAGCAGTCGCGGCGGGGTGGTGCCGGTGAATTGCGGGTAAGAGAGATCGGGCCGCTCCACCGCGTCGACCAGGCTGAGTAGCCCGGTCAGGTCGAGCATGCCGTCAACCTCCTGGATCTCGTCGGGGCTCACCGCCAGCTCGGTTTCGAGCATGGTCACGATCTCTCGCGAGAGCCCGGGCGCCGTCTCCACCCGCACCACCGCGCCGAAGCGGCGCTCTTGCAGTTCTTCCTCGATCGCCGAGAGCAAGTTGGGTTCATCCTCATCGACGTCGAAGTCGGCGTCGCGAGTCACCCGGAAGAGGCCGTGGGCCATGATCTCCATGCCGGGGAAGAGCCGATCGAGACGCTCGGCGATGATCCGTTCGATGGGAACGTAGGGTCCGCGTCGTCCGGCCTGGAAGAGCCGGGGGGCGGAGGTCGGCACCTTGACGCGGGCCACCCGCGGGGCCTGCTCCCCGGGCTCCCCCAGCATCACGGCGATCGAGAGCGACAGGTTGCTGACAAAGGGGAAGGGGTGGGCGGGATCGATTGCCAGCGGGGTCAGGAGGGGGTAAAGCTGGGCCTCGAAGTAGTCGTCGCAGGCCCTCTGCTCGGAGCGGCGTAGGGGCTGGCCGTCGAGCACCATCCGCACCCGCTGACGCTCCAGCTGGGGAACCAGGTCCTCGCGCAGGCAGCGGCCTTCGGCGGCCACGACTTCCCTGGTCCGCTTGGAGATCGCTCGGAGCTGCTCGGTGGGGCTCATGAGGTCGGCGTGAGTGCTCTGGACCCGCTCGGCCAGCTGCCGCTTCAAGGATGCCACCCTGATCATGTAGAACTCGTCGAGGTTGTTGGAGGTGATGGCCAGGAAGCGGAGCCGCTCCAGCAGCGGGACCCGGGGGTCCTGGGCCTCGGCCAGGACTCTGGCGTCAAAGTCGAGCCAACTCAGCTCGCGGTTGATGTAGTTGCCGGGATCGCTGAGCCGGTCCTCGGGATCGGGGTGGCCGAGGACGGGGAGCTCGACGATCTTGGCTGATCGCGAGGACGCCTTGCGACGGGTAGCCTCGACCGCCGGCCGCCTTGACTTGGCCTCCATCACTGCGCCTGCGTCACGGCGGCTACGCTACCAGCCGCCCGGTGGTAGCGGGCTTAAATCTCGGCCGGGCGTCCACCGCTGGTGGCGCGGATCTGCTCGCTTGGGGTTAGCATCGATTCGTGGTGCCCGTACTTCGCAGATCGGCGATCGCCCTCGCTTCCTTGGCCGTCCTGGCGGTGGCGGGCTGTGGTAGTCCGGCCGCGACCGCTCACGGGAGCGCCAGGGCCATCCTCGACGCCGCCAACCAGCAGGCGCTGGGTACCTCCTTCGAGATGAGCTTCACCAGCAAGATGCAGGTCGACCTGACCGGGGTCAGCGGCCTCAGCGGGGTCACTCCCGGGGAGCTCGGCTTGATCCAAGCGGAGATCAACTCAGCCCAGCTCCAGGGTGTGGTCGACTTCCAGAGCCAGAAGTTGTTCGAGCTCTCCTTCAGCGTCAGCCCGCTCCTGGATCAAACCTGGCACCTGATCGACCTGAATGGAACCCGTTACATCTCCGAGAACGGCACCCAGTGGCATACCGTCACGGGGAACTCCGGACTCGCCGCTGGTGTTGGAGGCGTGGCAAGCGGTGGCCTCAGCAACCTCAAGGCCGAGCTTCAGACCTGGGGTCAGGAACTGCACAGCTCCGCCACCGTCACCAACCTTGGCAACAGCCAGCTCAACGGGGCGGAAGTGGACCACGTGCAGACCTCTGTCAGCGGCCCGGCTTTGAACCACGCTCTGGCACAGGTCCTCTCCGGGCTGGCGACTCAGCTGGGAACCGCCGAGCCCTCGCTGAGCGGGGAGGTCCCGGCGATCGAGAAGCTGCTGCAGTTCAACTCGGCCAAGGTCGATAGCTACGTTGGAACCGCCAGCGGCCAGCTAGAGCGGACCGAGATCTCAGTCGGTATGACCCTGGACCTTGGGTCGCTGTCGGCACTGGCTCCGGGCCAGTCGGACCTTCCCAGCGGCTCGATGTCGATGATTATCGACGCCACTGGCAACTTCAGTGAGTACGGGAAGAACTTCGGCATCCAGAAGCCCAGCGACATCGTGGCTGGGCCGCTCCCCACCCCGAGCGGGCTGGGCGCTGCCCTAGCCCCGAGCTAAGTCACCGTTCCGACTAGGAGTCGGGACCGAGGAGCCCGGTCAGGGGCACGACTACTCGAAGCCCGGCACCCGGGCAGGCGGGCGCAACTGCTCCGGCCAGTACCGCGGCGGCCTTGCCGTCAGGTTGGTAGCTGAAGAAGGCGCCACCACTTCCGGTCATGGCCCAGTAGGTGCCGGGGGTGGCTTCGATCAATCGACTCAGCCTCTCCGCCAGAATCGGCACGGCGCGTATTGCGCTGGGCTGGAGCCCGCTCCCGAACAGCTCCGGGTCGAGCGGGGAGCCTCCCCGAAGGGCTGAGGCGAGCAGCTCGACCCGACTGCCGTCACTGAAGTCAGCCGGATCTGTGGCGGCATAGGCCGCGGCTGTTGCCACAGCCCCGAGAACGACCACTAGGAACGCCCCGGCTCCCAGCGGGGGAACTGGGGACATTCTTTCTCCGATGCCTCCGAGCAGGCAGGCGCCGCCGCGGAGCGAGAAGGGCACGTCGGCACCGCACTGGAGTGCGATCAGCTCCAGCTGCTGCTGGTCCGCTCCCTCGCCGGCGAGCCGGAGGACGGCGGCCGCATCGGCAGAGCCTCCCCCGAGTCCACTCTGAGGAGGTACCCGTTTCTCTAACGCCAAACGGCTTATCGGAGGACCCAGCCCACTTTCCCGGAGCAGGACCGCAGCCCTGACCGCGATGTTGTCACTGCCGCGGGGCACATTCTGAGCCTCGGGTCCCCAAACCTGAAGCTCCGGGACGCAGCCGGTGGTGGGGCTCGGGTCACCGCCATCTCCTTCCAACGCGACCACGTCGCTCCAGTCGATGGTTTGCGAGACAGCCGCTATCTCGTGGTAGCCGTCACTGCGGCGACCGGTGAGCTCCAGGGCCAGATTCAGCTTGGCCGGGGCCCGCCCGAGGTGCAACACCCGTGCCACTCTAGCGGCCGCTTGGAGGTTCTCCGATCGCAGATTGCTATACTTCGGCGCTGTCCGGCTCCCGACGTCGGCCCGAATCGACCCGGCCGTTGCCGAGGTCCCACGTACAGTCCCCTGGAGCATTGGCAAACACCAGTTCCGCCCGCAAGCGCATCCGGTCCGCTGCCCGCAAGCACGAGCGCAACCGCCGGGTCCGCTCGTCCGTGCGTACCGCCGTGGCCAAGGCGCGACGGGTGATCGAGGGCGCTGACGAGGGGTCGACCGAGGCTCTGGTCAAGCTGGCCACCTCCGCCCTCGACAAGGCCTCCGAGCACGGCGTGCTCCACCCCCGCAACGTCAGCCGGCGAAAGTCGCGATTGATGCGCCTGGCCGTCAAGGCGGATGCCCCCCGGACTGAGGCCGTTAAGGTCCGAAAGCCGGCCGCCAAGCGAGCCTCGGCCCAGGGCACCAAGCCCAAGTCGGGCACCAGCGCGCGCAAGGCAGCCGCGACTCCCAAGGCGGGCCGGCCGGCGACCAAGACCGAGCGGACCTTCAGCGCTCAGCGCCGGGCGGCGGGAACCGCCGGCAAGAGCCGCAAGGACAGCTGAGCTCTAGCCGAGGCTCATCTCTGGCGGCCAGCGGCCAACTCCGTGGCCATCCGCGCCAGCAGCAGATCCAGCCCGTCGTGGCCGTCCACGCCGCCGGTCCGGGTAGCCCAATCGAGGTCAGCCAACTCGACCAGCCAACGACGCAGCCGAGGCTCTCCGGCCCTTTTGAGGTGGGCGCGCAACTTGTCCTCTCGCCAGGGGGGTAGGCGGCGTCCAGCCCCACCCTCCTTGCTGTTGGCGAAAGCGATCAGATCTCGCAGAACCCGCGCCACCGCGCCAACCACCATGGGGGGCGGAATGTCGGGCCTGCCTTCCAAGTCCCGGAGCCTATCGCCGACCCGACCGGGCGCTTCGAAGAGGGAGTCGGTCAGGCGGTAGAGCTCGGTGGGGGGTGCCGGTGGGACCAGCAGCAGCGCGTCGGCGTCGCTGATCGGTCCGCTCCCCGAAACGTAGATGGAAAGCTTCTCGAACTCCTGGTGGAGCCGCCCTAGGTCCTGCCCGCCCACCTCCACCAGACGGCCCACCACGGCGGGACCAAGTTTGAGTCGTAGTTCCCTCAGCCGGGCCTCGACGTACTGCCGAAGCTCTCGGCCTCTTGGCCGCTTAAGAAGCTCGACCTCACCTCCCTGGGCTCTGATCGCCTTGATCAGGGGCGAGCCGGCCGCGATGGTGCCCCGCCAAACCACCAGCACCGCGGTGGTATCCAGCCGAGATCCGAGCACGTCGCTCAAAAGCTGTGCCTCCTGGCCGGACTTCCTTCCACCGGCCAGCTGGGGCGGATCCCAGATAACCACCAAGCGTCGGACCGCGAGGAACGGAGGCGTCGACAGGCTGCGCGAGATGGCGTCGAGGTCTCGCGAGCCTCGGAACTCCTCGAGGCCCAGCTCCGAGACCAGATCGGAGGTCAGCTCTTCTCGTCGTCGGAGCGCCGCGCCGGTCACTAGGAAGGGGTCGTCTCCGTGCACCAACAGCAGCGGTTCCAACACAGAGGGATTATCGAGCGCTCCGGATCCCGTTCCGGCAATGCGGCCCGGGGAGTTGCCTTGTAGCGGGTTGTCCCGTCAGCATTGGCGGGAAGTGCTGCTGTCCTCGCTTGCCGATCCGCTGCCTAGGCTCCCCTTCGGCACCCTCGGGGCGCAAATCGCGATCGGGGCGGTCTTCCTTATCCACATCGCCCTGGTCGGCTTCATCCTGGCCGTGACGGCGATGGCCCCCTTCATGGAGCTGGCCGGACGCCGAAGGGGCGGGGACCCGATGTACCTGCGCTACGCCCGCAGTCTCTCTCGGGCAGTCCTCTATTTGTACAGTTTTGGGGCGACCTGGGCGGTGTTCGCGGTTTTCCTGCTCGCCGGTCTCTATGGGCGGCTCATCGGCACCTTACTTAACGAGTTGCTGCTGCCGCTCACCATCGCCTTCGCCAGCTTCTTCGTCGGCATTCCCCTGCTGCTGCTCTATGCCTATTGCTGGGACCGGTTCTCGCCTCGGCTCCACCTCGCCGTCGGTTTTGCCTTCGCGGCGGTCCAGTACGTGTTCTTGTTCACGATCGTCCAATTGGATAGCTACGCACTCACCCCCGGCACCGCCGTCAGTGCCGTCGGGGCCGCCTTCTCGCCCAGCTATCCCTGGTTGCTGCTCCATTACGCCGGGGCCAACCTATCCTGGGCGCCCCTGCTCTTGGCCGGGCTCGCGGTCTGGCGGGGGAGCAGGGCGAAGTCTGCCGCCGAGATCACCTACCAACGGTGGGCGGCCCGGGTCAACTTTGCCATCGGTTCGGTCTTCCTGCTGGCCCAGCCGATAACCGGCTTCCTCTTGTCCGAAACCGTGAAGAACACTTCGACGCCGGCATTTGACAACCTCTTCGTCCTCAACTCCGCATCTTTGTTCATCGGCCAAATGGTGCTGCTGGCGGTCCTGGTGGTCGGAGCCAACCTGGTCTTCTGGCGGCACAGTCAGGGTGCCGCTCAAGGCGGCAGCGGGGCGACACTGACCGTGGTGGCCCTTTTGGGCATGGCCGGTGCAGCCATGCCAGCGGCGGTGATCCCGGCCAACCTAGTGGCGCTGCGCTATGTGGCCCTGCTAATCGCTTTCCTGGCGACCGCGGTCAATCTGATCGGCTATCTGCGCTCGATTCGCGGTGCGGGCGCTTCGGTACGTATCAACCCAGGCGCCGGGCGGCTGATCGGACTGGTGGGAGTCTGCGCGCTGGTCCTCTCCATATACATGGGGGTGATCAAAGAAAACGCCAAGGGCTCGTGCGGTATTGATGCCACCACTGGTCAGACGTCTTGCCTTCTCACCCTGCACCAGTCGGCCGAGAACTTCAACATCAATCCCGCCTATCAGCCGTGAACTACCAGGACTTTGAATCCGCCTGGTATCTGGGGCTCATCGTCACCTCGTTCTTCTGCGTGATGTTGACGGGATTCGTCGTCGTGCTGCGGCACACACGGAGACTGGCCCTGGAGCAGGGACCGATGCTGGCGGTGCTGATGGTCTCGGCGAGTGTCTTCACCTTCCTGTTCCTGTTGGGACTTTGTCTGGCGTTGTTGATAGGCATCGTGGTCCTTGCCGGTGGCTGACAGCCCCCAGGAGCTAGCCCGCAAGCGCATCTCGCGACGCAAGTTCATGATCGTCGGGATCAACGCGGTGGGGGCCGGTACTGCGCTGCTGATCGGGGCACCGATCGTGGGGTCGGTGCTGAGCCCGCTTTTCGTCAAGCGCAAGACGCCGTGGGTGCTGGTAGCCGACATCGGCCAGGTCCCGGTTGGGGTGCCGACCGCCTACGTGGTCAACCTCCCCATCGACGAGGGTTGGTCGGTACCGCCGGTACCCCGGACGGTCTACGTGGTCAAGCTCAACCTGAACGGGTCGGTGCAGATGCTCACCCTCTCCAATGTCTGTACCCACATGCAGTGCGACGTGCACTGGGACCTCAACCTCCAACTCTTCCTCTGCCCCTGCCACGGCGGCCTCTACAGCGTTACCGGGACCAACGTGGGAGGACCCCCACCCTGGCCGCTCTTCCGTTATCAGCACAAGCAGGTCGGCAACACCCTCTACGTCCGCAACGTGCTGGTGAGCGCCTAGGCCCAGTGAATAGCCCCAGTCAGCCCGTCCGCAATCCCCTGGTCGCCAAGCTGACCCGGCCGGTGGCTCGGCCTCTGGCCGCGACCTATCGGTGGGTTGACGAGCGCATGGGGATTTCCGACCTGACCCACCAACTTCTCTATGAGTCGGTGCCACGGCGTGGCGCCTGGGCCTACTCGCTGGGCAGCGCCACCTTGATCATCATCGTGCTCCAGATCGTCACCGGCATGTTCCTGCTGTGGACCTACGTGCCCTCAACCACAGAGGCGTGGGAGAGCCTCAACTACATCGAGCACCACGACGAATTCGCAGCCATCGTGCGGGGGATGCACCTCTGGGGCGCCTACGTGCTGCTCTTCATCATCGGGCTGCACATGATCCGCACCTTTGTCAGTGGTTCTTACAAGAAACCACGGGAGCTCAACTGGATCGTAGGCGTGATCCTGTTCCTCCTGGTGCTGGGCTTGGGCATCACCGGCGCCATGCTGCCTTGGGATCAGGCGGCCTATTGGACCGCCGTTGTGGTGACCCATGTAGTCGACTACATCCCCTTTGTGGGCGGCTGGACGCAGGAGATTCTGCGCGGCGGACCGCAAATGGGGCCGGAGACGCTCACCCGTTTCTTCGCCATCCACATCTGGCTGCTGCCCGCACTGCTGGTGCCTCTGATCCTGCTCCATCTGGTCCTGCTCCGGCGTCATGGCGAGCACGGCTCTTGGGTGAACTACGAGGGGGTGGAGAGTGAAACCGCGGAAGAGCGGGCGGCGCGGATGGCTAAGGCCGACTACCCCTACCCGGCGCTACCCAGCGATCCCGGCTATGCGGTTCCGGTCGACCTTGACGAATTCTTCCCCTCCCAGGTCTTCAAGGACGCGGTGGTCAGCTTCTTCCTGGTGGTGGTGATCTTCGTCATGGCGGTGGTGGTGGGAGCGCCATTGGAGCGCGTCGCCAACCCGGCAGCGTTGAACTATGTGCCCACCCCGGAATGGTTCTTCCTGCCCCTCGACCAGTTGTTGGTCCAGTTCCCCCAAGCCTGGATGATCCCGGTGGGGGTCTTCGTGATCCCAGGGATCGGGACCACCTTGCTGATGCTGGTTCCCTTCTTGGATCGGACCCCCGACCGCGAGCCGTGGCGCCGACCAGAAGTGATGGTACCGGCGCTGTTTGCTGTGCTCTTCCTCATTTTTGAAGCGTTGCTGGCCGTGAACCGGCTCTTCAACCTGTGAGTCAGCTAAGCCTGCTCGCGGCGTCGGCACCCCATCTCGTCGCCACCCCCATCAACACCGCCGTCGCCACAGCGCTGGTGGCGCTGCTGATGCTCCTCCACATCCAGTTCGCTGCCTTCCAGCAGGGCGGCTACTTCATCTTGGCGGTCACCGACTTCATGGGATGGAAGCGCAAGGACGAGCGGCAGGCTCGCTTCTCCAAGGGGCTGGTGACAGCCCTCGGCGCGACATTCGCCATCGGCTCTTCGCTGGCGATATTCGCAGTGCTGATTCTGTTTTTAGGGCTCTGGAGCCACTTCTTCGTGACCTTGGTCAGAATCATGTTCTGGCCGTTGATAGTTGAGGCGGTCGCCTTTGTCGGGGAAATCGCCTGCCTTTACCTGCTCTACTCGCAGTGGGAGCGGCTTCGGAACTTCCCGGCACTGCGGGTGGGCATGGAGCTTCTGCTCTTCATCAACGCTTCCATCCAGATGCTGGCGATCGACGTGGTCGCCTCCTACATGCTTACCCCACGGCCATCCACCAGCCTGGCGCTGAACCTGCTCAACCCGACCGAGATCCCGCTCGAGATCCATCGTTTCGTGGGCAACATCGCCTTCGCTGGTGCGGTCATTGCACTGGTAGGTGGAATCCGCATCCTCATGGCCAAGCGTCCCGAGGCACGTGCCTATGGGGACTGGATAGGCCATTACGGGCTCATCTATGCGATCGGATTCACCCTGGCCCAGCCGCTGATCGGCTGGGAGTACGCCAAGGAGATCCAGCTTCACGCCTACGCGTCTTGGTACAGCATGATGCTGGGTGGGCTAAGCGTCGCCTTCCTCTTTCAGGTCTTTCTGCTGGGCGGCATCTTTACCGTGGGAATCTTCTACCTATGGCGTCGCCTGGTTGCCAGCGGTCTGCGCTCCCGCGCCCTCGCCATCTGCACCGCCCTCTCATTCGCGTCTTGGCTCCTGATATCGACGCCTTCATCACTCGCCTGGAGTTATGAAGACGTCTTCGCGGCCAACGCCAACGTACCCATCTGGCAGGGTGGGCTGCTGATTCCGTGGGGGGAGATGATCCCCTTCAAGCTCGTCGCTCTGATCACCTTCACCGGGGTGGCCATCTGGGCCATCACCGTGTACCTCAAGCACGTGACCAATGGAGAGATGCGCTGGGGTGACGCCGGCCGAGGCCAAGCCGCTGCCCTGATCACGGTCGGTATCGCGGTGAGTCTGATCATGGCGCTGATGGGCTACATTCGCGAGGATTCCCGCGCACCCTTCTTGATCACCGACCAGATGTTGATCAACCAACAGCGGAACTTCACCCCCCCGTCGTCGGCTGGACCGGCCTTGAGCGGTCCCAGCTCGGTCGGCGTCATCGTGCCCTGGGAGAGCGCACCGTGAGGCTGGTTCTGCGGCCGATTGGCCCGCCAGCCGAGGTGCTGGCCTCAATCACCGACGAGCCGCTGCCCTACTCGGTCTCCACCTACTTCGAGGTGCGCAGCTTCGCCTTTCCCGACCGGCCCACCGTCGACCGACTGCCGGTCTCGGTCCGCCTGGCAGCGGTCGGAACCGAACTCAAGCGCAACCTGATCCTGATGGCGGACTTGATCCGGCGTCTGGAGGCGTTGGAGTGGAAGGTCGAGCTGGTCGGAGACGAAGTGGTGGTGACCACCGAACTCTCGGTGGAGGCGGGCTGGCTCAAGTTGCAGGCGGAGGGCATCTCCGACCACCTCCTGCCGTTGCTGGAGAAGGGCAGTGACCGGCCGCCCAAGACCCTAGGACTGGCGGTGCGGCAACGCCAAGCCAGGAGGAGCGAGCCGGCACCGTCTTCCTAAGCTGCCACCCGACTTGACAGGTCGCGCGGCGCTAGCGGAAGGCGGCGATGGCCCGGGCGCCCTCGGTCGAGAACGGGGCTCCGATCAGCCAGTCGCCACCGTTGCCTTCCTCGACGATCTGCAACCTGACCGAGGTGGCGTGGTTGGTACCCCGAGTCTTGACGGCTATCACTGCCCAGACGTCTTGGGGATTGATGACCTTCATCGATTCCACCTTAAAAGTGGCATCGCTGCGGTCGACTCCGTTGAAAAAGGCAACGTAGTTGGTGCGGAGTTCAGCGTTGTTGCTGAGCAGGGTGTAGGCGTAGGCCACCGAGTGGGCGCTGACATCCCCCAGCCACTGCTGCAGCGCATGCCGTGCGGGCGTTGCCGGGCCGACGCAGGCACTGAGCAGCGCCCCGGAAACCATCAGCGTCACAAGTGATGCTAGGGCGGCCCGCAGGCGCAGCGGCCTAACCAGTGACGACAACTGTGCCAGCCATTCCGGGATGAAGGGTGCAATAGTAGTCATAGGTGCCGGGGGTGAGAAACTGAACCGCCCAGCGGAATCCCGCACCCTTGGTCGGAGAGTTGACCAAGGCGGCATCGATCCACCAGACGTTGTGCTGGTCGTACTGGTCAGTCCAGATCCACTCCACGGTGGATCCCACCGGCACGGTCAAGCTCTCCGGCACAAACGCGCCCACGGTGTTGACGTTGTGATAGATGATGATTCGGTACTCAGGATTCTTGGGGGCGCTGGCAAGGGGTTTGATCTTCAGATTGGAGTCGTTTTGATGGACGGGATTGCCGGGGGGAAACTGAATGTGGGCGGACTGAGGGGTTCCGTTAGGGCCGAAGAAGGTGCAGCTGGCCAACAGCACGCCCAGTGCCAGGGTCAGGGCCACCCAGCCGACTCCGCGTGCCCGAAGACGCGTGACCGCTCCATGCAACGGGCCCGCCAGCATGGGTTCAGGATAGCTGGCCTAGGCGTGGCCGGGCGGGGGCTCGGGAGGTGGTAGCAGGCCCCGTTGGCACCGAGCTTCCCCACACACCAAAACAGCGTGCCCTGGCTACGGTGGCGGCCCTGGCCCAGGTCTACCCGGCTGCCTGTGCCCTAAATCACAAGAGTCCGTTGGAGCTGCTGGTGGCGACCATCCTCTCGGCCCAGACCACTGACCAGAAGGTGAATCAGGTGACTCCGGCGCTCTTCGCCCGGTACCAGTCCGCGGCCGATTATGCGGGGGCGGATCCCGCCGAACTGGAGACCTTGATCCATCCGACCGGCTTCTTCAGGGCCAAGTCTCGGGCCCTGATTGGCATGGGCAAGGCCCTCTCCGAGAACTTCGACGGCGTGGTCCCGGACACCATGGAGGGCCTCACCAGCCTGCCCGGTGTCGGTCGCAAGACCGCCAACGTGATCCTCGGGGTCGCCTTCGGCAAGCCGGGCTTTCCGGTCGATACCCACGTGACCCGGCTCAGCAACCGATTGGGGCTGGTCAAAGTCCAGGATCCGGTCAAGATCGAGGCTCAGGTCTGCCGGATGGTGCCACCCGAGGAGTGGACCGGTCTCAGCCTCCGGCTGATCCTTCACGGGCGAGAGGTCTGTCTGGCCCGGCGTCCCCGCTGCGAGGTCTGTGTCCTGGAGAGCTGGTGTCCATCCTCACTGCTGCGCCCCCGGGCTAGTAGCAGGAAGCCGGTCAGCGGTCGTGGAACTGGGGCGGTCGGCGCTCGCGGAGGGCGGCCCAGCCCTCGACCGCGTCCTCGGTGAGCAGCGACTCGGCCTGAGCCGAGGTCTCGAAGGCCAGCAGCGAATCCAAGCTGGCCCCGGTCTCGGCCATCCAGAGCGAGTGCTTGACGTTCCTAAGCACCGGGCTTGAGAGTGCAGCCAGAGCCGTGGCCCACTCCAAGGCCGCCTGCCCCAACTCGGTCGCCGGGACGACCCGATTGGCGAGTCCCAACTGGAGCGCGCGGTGGGAATCGATCGGTTGGCCCAGAAGCAGCATCTCCCTGGCGGCTGATAGACCGACCAGCCTCGTCAGCATCCAGGTGGCGCCGCCGCCCGGGTGGATGCCGAGCCGGACGAACGGCGCCGCCAGCTGGGCGTCTTCGGCCACCACCCTGAGATCGCAGCAGAGCGCCAGGTTTAGCCCGGCGCCGATGGCCGGTCCGTTGACCGCCGCGATGGTGGGTATCGGGAGGTCGCGAAGGTCAAGGAAGGCACGGTAATAGTCAGCCAGCACCTGCCGCTTGGCCTCGGGTGTACTGGCTTCGGCGCCCAGGGCCCCGAGGTCAGCGCCAGCGCAGAACGCCTCCCCGGCTCCGGTCAGGACCAGGACTCTCGCCGAGGGTTCGGAGGCCACCAACCTGACCTCCTCGCGGAGAGCCCCTGCCAGCTCCTCGGTCAGGGCGTTGCGCCGTTCCGGTCGATTGAGGGCGATGTGAGCCACCCCGGCCGCGGGGCGGGAGCTGATGATGAGCTGCTCGGCCGGAGGCGGCTCGCCGAGGACCACGCCCGGCAGCATAGCTGCGGCCGTTGGGGGGCGGTGGCGAAATCGGCCGTTGCTATACTCGGGCGGCTCCGGCGAGTTCACAAACCAGGCTGGCAGCGGGGTGGAAGTTGAGCGATCGCTCGGCTGCGCGGGCGGTGATTCTCGCCGCCGGCAGAGGCACTCGGATGCACTCGCGCACGCCCAAGGTGCTCCATCAGGTGGGCGGGGTCTCCATGCTCGAGCACTCCCTCCGGGCGGCGGAGTCTGCCACCTTGCGGGCGCCGATCTTGGTGGTGCGGGAGCTCGAGGATGCCGCCGGCTTGGCCCTTGGTGAGCGGGCCCAGCTGGTGGTTCAGTCAAATCCGGGAGGAACCGCCGCCGCCCTGGCCGAGACGCAGACGGCTCTGGCTGGAGAGTCCCTGGCCCTGGTGCTTTCCGCAGACATGCCGCTCCTCAGCAGTGGCTCGCTGACGCGCCTGCTGGAGGCGCTGGAGGGTTCCCAAGCGGGGGCGGCGGTGCTCACCGCCACCGTCCGCGAGGCCCGGGGCTACGGTCGGATCGTGCGCTCACCGAGCGGCGGCTTCGGCAAGATCGTGGAGGACGCTGACGAGCCCTGGGATGGGGCTCCGGCGGAAGTCAACCTAGGGGCCTACGCCTTCGCCCTGCCCGATCTCTGGGACGCGCTGGCCCGCCTGACCGCCGACAACGCCCAAGGCGAGCTCTACCTCAGTTGGATCCCGCAGATGGTGGCTGGGGGGGCCGTCACCATCGAGGTCGCCGACCCCGAGGAGGCAATCCAGGTGAACGATCGCGTCCAGCTGGCTGCCGCCGAGGCGGCAATGCGCAGCCGGACGCTGAGGCGGCTGATGCTCTCTGGCGTAACGGTCGTCGACCCCAGAGCCACCTGGATCGATTGCGATGTCGAGGTGGGGGGGACAGCTTGATCGCGCCGGGAACGGTGATCCGGGGTCGGAGCCGGATCGGCAGCAACTGTGTCATCGGGCCGTTCGCGGAACTGGAGGACGTCGAGCTGGGCAGCGGCTGCCGGGTCGGGCGATCTCACCTCAGCGGCTGTAAGCTGGCCGACGGTGTGGACATCGGACCCTTCAACCGAGTGCGCCCTGAAACCGTGATGGGGCCGATGAGCCACCTGGGCACCTTCACCGAGGTGGTCCGCAGCCGTGTCGGCGAGGGCACCCAGATACCCCACTTGAGCTACGTGGGCGACGCGGAGCTGGGTCGCGACGTCAACGTCGGAGCCGGCAGTATTACCGCCAACTGGGACGGCCAGATGAAGCATCGGACCCTGGTCAGAGATGGCACTCGGCTGGGCAGCGGCACCGTCTTGGTGGCCCCGGTCGAGGTCGGGGAGGGCGCCTACACCGGCGCGGGTTCGGTTATCACCAGCGACGTTCCGGCCGGATCCCTGGCGGTCTCGCGGGGTCGGCAGCGCAACGTCCTGGGGTGGGTGGCCCGACGCCGCTCCAAGAGCTCGACCGAGTCCGAGGCCCCTCGATGAAGGGCTCCGAGGGGCCACTGATGCTCCTCTGCGGCACCTCCAATCCCGATTTGGGGAAGAGGATCGCAGAGGAGGTGGGAGTACCCCTGGCGCCGATGGCGGTGACCAGGTTCGCTGACGGCGAATTCGACGTCAAGATCGGGGAGTCGGTGCGCGGCCACGACGTCTTCATGATCCAGTCGACCTGCCCGCCGGTCAACGACAACTACATGGAGCTGTTCATCATCCTCGACGCTCTCCGTCGGGCCAGCGCCGCCCGCATCAACGCCGTCCTGCCCTACTACGGCTACGCACGCAAGGAGAAGAAGACCCAGGCTCGGGATCCGATCTCGGCCAAGCTGATGGCCAACTTCCTGCAGGGGGCGGGGGCCGAGCGGATGATCGTCCTCGACCTCCACGCCGAGGCCATTCAGGGTTTCTTCGACATCCCCGTCGACGCCCTCACCGCCAGCAAGATCCTGGCCGCCCATGTCCAATCTCGCCACGGCCGTCAGCCTCTGGTGGTGGTCTCGCCCGACGTGGGCGGCACCGCCCGGGCCCGGGCGATCGCCCGGAGGCTGGATTCGCCCCTGGCCATCGTCGACAAGCGCCGGCCCCGTGACGACGACGTCGAGATCCTCAACGTCATCGGCGAGGTCGAGGGCAGCCGCTGTGTCCTGGTCGACGACCTGATCTCCACCGGCTCCACCCTGGCCGAGGCCGCCAATGCCCTGATCCAGAACGGGGCAACTTCGGTCGACGTCCTGGCCACTCACGGCGTCCTCAGCGCCGGAGCCCTGGCCAAGCTGGAGGAGGCGCCGGTCGACGAGGTGGTGGTCACCGACAGCATCCCCTTGGCCGACGAGCTGGTCGCGAGCCCCAAGGTGACCCAGGTCTCGGTGGCCCCGTTGATCGCCGAGGCCATCGTCCGGGTCCACGAAGGGCGCAGCGTTTCTGCGCTGTTTCGGTGATCAGGGGCGCCTGATAAACTCGCTGCGAAGATGAGCTCTGGCTCACCCGCCGACATACCAAACTCGCTGCAGGCGAGGTCCCCTAGAGCAAGGGTGGGAGATCTACCGGCCGGGACCGTCCCGGCCGGGCCTCAATGACTCGGGGTAGCCTGGCGCCTCCCTCCAATCAGCGGCCCCGTCCATGAATGACTGGTTGGTGGTGCTACTGGTGGTGGCCCTGGTGGTGGCAGGCCTCTCAGCCACCGCCGAGACCTCGCTGACCTCGGTCAGCCGCATCTGGCTGCGGGCGCGGCGAGCGGACGGGGACCGGCGGGCGGCCCAGGTCGAGCGGCTGCAGGCCAATCCCGGGGGCTACCTGGGCACCGTCCTGGTCACCAACACCCTGGCCTTGGTCCTGGCCTCATCGGCGGCCACCTTGCTGGCGGAAAAGCATCTCGGAGCAGGAGCGGCGCTCTGGTCGGCGGTGGCCCTCGCCATCTTGGTGCTGCTCTTCTGCGAGCTGGGCCCCAAGACCTACGCTCTCCAGCACAACCAGACCATGGCCAGGGTTCTGGCCGGTCCGGTGACGGTGACGACCAGGGTGCTCGGGCCGGTGGTGCTGGTGCTGACCACCATCTCGGCGCTGATCTTCCGGCTCTTGCCGGGTGCCGGAGGGCGCCGAGCCCCGTTCCTGACCGAGGCCGAGCTCAAGGAGCTGGTCACCGCCAGCGAGCAGGAGGGCATCGTCGAGGAAGAGGAGAGGGAGATGATCCACGGGGTCCTGGAGATGACCGACAAGCCGGTCCGCGAGGTGATGGTCCCCAGGGTTCAGATGGTCGCCCTACCGGCGGACGCCACCGTGGATGAGGCGATCGCCGAGATCCTGGAGCATGGTCACAGCCGGATTCCCGTCTACCAGGAAACGGTGGACGACATCGTGGGCGTGGTCTACGCCAAGGATCTCCTGCGGGCCAGTCACCAGGATCAAGCGCCTGAGGTCCGAGCCGGTCAGCTGGCCAGGCCGCCCACCTTCGTACCGGAGGCCAAGCGCCTAGGAGAGCTGCTCCAGGAGATGCAGGGGGCCAAGACCCACCTCGCGGTTGTGGTGGACGAGTACGGAGGCACCGCGGGGTTGGTCACCATCGAGGACGTTCTCGAAGAGATCGTGGGACCGATCCGGGATGAATACGACCAGGCCGAGCAGGAGGAGATCCAGCTGGTGGGTCCCAACGAGGCCCTGATCAGCGCCTCGGTCAGTCTCGACGACGTCAACGAGGTGCTGAATCTGGAACTGGCCGGGGAGGACTTCGACTCGATCGGAGGACTGGTATACGCCCACCTGGGGCGGATCCCTGAAGTCGGCGATGTCATCGACGCCGGGGCCGGGGTGACCATCACCGTCGAGGAGATCGACCGTCGCGCCATCAAGACGGTCCGGCTGCGATCCAACCGCCCGTTCGCTCTCGACAACGACACCGGTCTCGGGGGAGCGACCGTGGCCAGGGTGGGAGTCGAGAATCTCCCTCCTGAGACCAGCTGAGAGGTGTCTGAGCTCGTGAGCGACGAGGGGATAGTCCTCCGGCGGCGAGCCTACGCGGAGGCGGACCGCATTCTCGTGATGATCACCCGGGGGCAGGGCAAGATCAGCGTTCTGGCCAAGGGAGCGCGCCGAGCCAAGGCGCGTAACGCCGCCGGACTCGACCTTCTCACTCGCTCCGAGTTGCTGCTGGTGCCCGGTCGGGGGATGGCGACCGTGGCCCAGGCCAGGCCAGTGGGTCTGCCCTGGCCTGGTGCCGACGTAGTCCGCACCGCATGCGGGGGGGTGCTGGCGGAGCTGGTCGATGCCACCCTTGAGGAGGGGCATCCGGATCCCGAGCTCTACCAATTGGTACTGGAGTCGCGAGAGCGGATGGCCGATCCCAGCGGCGACGCCCGGCTGGAGCTGGCGCTCAGCTCCTTTCAGGTCGCGGCGATCGGCGGATACCGACCCGAGCTGCAGCGCTGCGCTGTCTGTGGGGAGGAGTTGCAGGACCGAGACGGAGGTTTCCTGCCCCATCTCGGGGGATTGGTCCAGGCCGACTGCTGGCGAGCTGAGCCCACGGCTCTGCCCTGCTCGGCGGCAACCCTGCGGATCCTCAGGCGCATGGAAGCCGGCGACCTGGAGACCCTCCGTCGGCTGCGCTGGTCTGACCTCTTGCGCGATCAGGTCGAGTCGATCCTGTTGGCGCATCTCGAGCACCACCTCGATAAATCCATGAAGGCCAGCCGGATCCTGGCTGAGTTCCGGCAGATGTCAGCGGCCAGGGCCTGAGCCGGCTCGCTGCTCAGTGGTGGACGGCCGTCTCCGGGGCGGGGTCCAAGAGCAGGTCGCGGCGGTGGTGCCAGTGCTCAAAGAAGCGGCGGAAGTTGAGGCGACTGAGCCTCTCCCGCTCGTCCGGATCGGTCTCCTCCCAACCCCGATGGTTGTGCATCACCACTGGCAGTTGGGGTAGGCGGCGCTGGCTGAGCCCAAACGAGCGCAGCGAGAACGAGTAGTCGAAATCCATCATCCGGTAGAACCGGAAGTACTCGTTGAACAGACCCACCTCCCGCAGCCGCCGCCGGGCAAAGGCCAGGAAGTAGCCGTCGATGGCATCCACCTCGACCGAGTCAGCGTCGGTGAAATCGCGCAGATCGCGACTGACCGCTCCCCATCTGCCCACCGCGCCTAGCCGGGGATCTTTGAGTGCCTCCAAGAGCGGGGCGAAGCAATCACCGGTGGCCTCAACCCCGGTGTCGATGACAAGCACCACCGTGCCCCGGGCGGCCCGCATGGTGACGTTGCGAGCGGCCGCCTCTCCCAATTGATGATCGGAGTGGAAGACGTGGATGGAGGGGTCCTCGCGGGCCAGGCCATCTAGCTTCGCCCCCACCCCAGGGGCATCGTTGTCGACCGCCAGGATCTCGACCCGATGCGCGCCTCGGTGCCACTGGAGGCTGCGAATGCACCGCTCCAGATCCCCCGGATAGCCGTTGCTGACGATGCTGACCGAGACGTCGAGGAGGTCGGGCTCGTTGCGCTGATCAGGGATCTCCGTGGGGGAGGAGATCAGCCCCTGCCGAAGGTCCAGCGCCACTGCGGCTCGGTAGTCGGTCCCCGCCCGTCCATCCTCCGGAACCACCCCCAAGTCGAGCAGGCCGAGCCGGGCGGTGTCCGCCTCGGCGAAGTGAGCCTCGCGGCGCTCCTGCTCGCGGACCGCCGCCAGTTCGCGCCACTCGCCCGGCTCGGGCGCTGCCAGCGGGTCCAGCTCGAGGCCCAAGCCCAGCCAGCTATCAGCGCCCAGCAGCCCGGCCCGCCGAGTGGCCCCGCTGAGGCCCTCGCGACGTGCGAACTCCCAGGTCAGGGCCAGGGCCCGGGGCACATCGAGGTTATCCTCCAGCGCCTCCCGGATCTTCTGGCGCAAGCTGTCGACCACTTCGGAATCGACGGTTCCGCGGTCGTCTGCCGCCAGCTGACGCAGGCGTTGCAGTCCCCTCTGGGCACTGGCCAGCGATGCCAAGGTGAAGTTGAGGCGAGTGCCGTAGCGCGCGCTGGCGCAGAGATAGCGGAAGGCGAGGGGATCGTAGCCTCGCTGAACCAGGTCGCCGACGGTGTAGACATTGCCCTGGGATTTGGCCATCTTGACCCCGTCTGCCAGCAGGTGCTGACCGTGCACCCAGTGGCGAACGAACCGCTTGCCGGTGGCACCCTCGCTCTGGGCCAGCTCGTCCTCGTGGTGGGGGAAGATGTTGTCTACTCCCCCGGTGTGCAGGTCGATCTCCTCCCCCAGGAGCTCCATCGACATCGCCGAGCATTCGATATGCCAACCGGGGTAGCCGCGCCCGAAGGGACTTTCCCACACCATCAGTTGGCGCCCAGGCTCAGCCGCGCGCCAGAGGGTGAAATCGGCGGGATGGCGCTTTTCGGGATCGGGCTCGGCACCGGCGGTGCCCTGCAGCTGTTCCAGGGAATTACCCGACAGCGCACCGTACGAGAGCTGGGACCTGGTGTCGAAGTAGACGGTGCCTCCGACTTCATAGGCGAGACCGCGGCTGAGCAGGCGCTCGACCAGGGCGATCATCGAAGGGATGTGGTCGGTGGCGCGGGGGAAGAAGTCGGCAGGCTCAATCCGCAGGAGCGACTCCGCGCGGTGAAACTCGTCTTCGAATTCGCCAGCGATCTCACGCGGCGTCCGCCCCGCCGCCAGCGCCGCCGCGATCACCTTGTCGCCACCCCGCTCCGCTAGCTCCTGGCGCATGTGCCCGACGTCGGTGATGTTCTTGATGTGGACCACTCGCCATCCCTGGGTCTTGGCGATGCGCTTGATCCAGTCCGCCAGTAGATAGGTTCGGAGGTTGCCGATGTGCACCGAACGATAAACCGTCGGTCCACAGCTGTACATAGACAACTGCCGCGGTTCCCGCGGTTCCACTGGTCGGACGGCTCTGGTCAGGGTGTCGCGGAGACGGAGCACCTTTGGATGCTAGCAGTGGGCTCAGAAAACCCCCAAAGTCGAGTCCAATCCAAGGTAAATTTCCACCGACGTGGCCGAGGTTTTCCCACTCTGGAGGAGCCGAATGATCCCCGCCAGCCCGGTGCGCACGTTGCTCCTCCTGGGAGGCGGTGAGTGGCACCGTGCCGCTGAGGCCCCGGATTCGTGGTGGCTGGCCCGGGCCGCCCGACCGGAGGTTACGGTCGTGACCTCGGCCGCCCAGGACATACCCACTACTCAGGTGGGCTGGGCCGCCGCGCACTTCGGGGAGATGGGGGCGCGAGTCGATGGGTGTCAAATCCAGACCCGCGAGGACGCCAACGATCCCCGGTTTGTCCAGCAGTTGCGGAACGCAGCCTCGATCTACCTCTGCGGCGGCGATCCCGGAGCAGCTCGGGAGGTACTCATCGACAGCCCGGCGGCGGAGGTGCTTTTGTCCGCCTATCGGGCAGGGGTTCCCCTCGCGGGTTCGAGCGCCGGCGCTATGGTGTTGGGAACCGATTGCCTTTTGCCCGGCCGGGACTTCTGCCTGCGCCGTGGCTTGGGGCTGATGCCAGCGGTGGTGATACCGCACTGGAGCGATGCCGGTGCCAGATGGCGTCAGGTGGCCCAGCGGCTCGCCCGCGACCATCAGGTGATTGCAATCGACGAATCCACCGGCCTCTGCTGGGACGGACTGACCTGGACAGCTAGAGGTCCGGGTCGAGCCGTCCTGGTCACCCCAACCGGTGATGAGGAGATGGGGGAGGGGCAGCCGCTACCGCCAGTAGAATGACGCGCACTGCCTGAGCCCGGGTCCCTTCGGCGCGTCCTGCCGGGGCCGCTGGAGGTCGAGATGACGGAGCCCGCGGCCAACCTGCTGGAGACCCTGGTCTCGCTTTGCAAGCGGCGAGGCTTTGTCTTCCAGAGCAGTGAGATCTATGGCGGGATCAACGCGGTCTACGACTTCGGTCCTCTAGGAGTGCGGCTGCGCCGCCGCATCCGTGACGCCTGGTGGCGGCAGATGGTGGATCTTCGCGACGACGTCGAGGGAGTTGAGGCGGCAATCCTCATGAACCCCACGGTCTGGGAGGCCTCGGGCCACCTCAGCAACTTCAGCGATCCCCTAGTCGACTGCCTAGGCCAGTGCCATCAACGCTGGCGCTGGGACCAGCTCGACGGCGCCACCACCTGCCCCGACTGTGGGGGACCGCTGAGCCAGCCCCGCCAGTTCAACCTCATGTTCAAGACCTTCATTGGACCGGTCGAGGATGAGAGCGCGGTGGTGTACCTGCGGCCCGAGACCGCACAGGGCATGTTCGTCAACTTCAGGAACGTGGTCAACAGTTCGCGGCAGCGGATTCCGTTCGGAATCGCCCAGATCGGACGCAGTTTCCGTAATGAGATCTCCACCGGAAACTTCATCTTTCGACTTCGCGAGTTGGAGATGATGGAGATGGAGTGGTTCTGCCAACCGGGTCAGGATGCCCACTGGTTCGAGTATTGGTGTGAGCAGCGCATGGCCTGGCACGAGTCACTGGGCCTGAGTCGCGATCATTTGCGCCTGCGAGCTCACGGCGAGCATGAAAAAGCCCACTACGCGCTGGCTTCCAGCGACATCGAGTACCGCTTTCCCTGGGGCTGGGGCGAGCTCGAGGGCATCGCTCGTCGGGGCGATTACGACCTCCGGCGCCACCAGGAGGTAAGCGGCCACGACCTCCAATACACCGATCCCAGCACCAATGAGCGCTATCTGCCCTACGTGGTCGAGCCGGCCGTAGGGGTGGACCGAATCTTCCTAGCCCTGTTGCTCGACGCCTACGCCGAGGAGGAGGTGAGAGGCGAGACCCGGGTGGTGCTGCGGCTGCACCAGCGAGTGGCGCCCTATCAGCTGTCGGTGCTGCCGCTGCAGAGGAAGCCGGAACTGGTGGAACTGGCGCGGCGGGTCGAGCACGACCTGCGTCAGCAGTTCTCCACCGACTATGACGACACCCAGTCCCTGGGGCGCCGCTATCGGCGCCAGGACGAGATCGGGACCCCCCTGGCCATCACCATCGACTTTGACAGCCTGGAGGATCATGCGGCCACCATCCGGGATCGGGACAGCATGGAGCAGGTGAGAGTTACGTTGGACCAGCTCGCCACGGTCTGCGCCGAGCGCCTAGGCGTGGACGGCTAGCTACAGGCCGCTCTGCCTGGCGCTGAGGACGCAGAACTCGTTGCCCTCCGGATCGGCCAGTACCACCCAGCTAACGTCTGGGCCCTGGCCTACATCCACGGGCAGCGCACCCAGGTGCTTGAGCCGCTCGACCGCGGCGTCACGGTCGTCTGGAGCAAGGTCGATGTGGAGTCGGTTCTTGACGGTCTTGGACTCTGGCACCGGCACGAAGACCAGCGTCGGGTAGGTGTCCTCGTCTCGAGCTATGGCCACCTCGTCCGCTTCCTCAAAGACGATTCGGTAGCCCAGGACCTCTGCCCAAAATCGCGCCTGCGCCGAGGGGTTCTTGCAGTCAACCACGACGCTGTACCAACGCAGGCTCATGGAGCGAATGCTACTGATCCCAAAGCGCTCGAGGGCACTCAAGGACGGTGGCAGGAGGCGGGTGGGTCTCTTTGCGGCGGCGTAGGCTGGGGGCTTGGAAGCCAGCCGCGCCGAGGAAGAGGCGGAGCTAGTCGACGCGCGGGCCAGAAGTCGAATGCGGCTCTTGGTCGCGGCGGCGGTGGCCTGGGCGGTGGCGGACCTCTTGATCCTTCTGACCCAGGGGTTCCCTTCGGGATGGCAGCTGCAGGTGACCTTCCTCTGCATGGCCCTGGCGCCCGCCGCCGCCTTGGCTTTAGCCCTGAGGGGACGGTCGCCCCGAACCTTGGTAGTGGCTCTTGCCACCTTGGGGTCCTGGGCCGCGATCTTGGGGATGCTGGGGCTGGTCACCGTCGTGGGACTGCCCATGCTCCTGGTCGCCGCCTTCGCCTACATGCTGACCCGGTGGTACGCAGATGGGCAGGAGGGGCGACCGAGCGGGGGCTGGGCCCTGCGCGCTGGCCTCATTACCGGTGGCATGGGAGTGGTGGTTGGCCTGGTGGGACTGGTGATCACCATCCTCAACGCGGTCGGCAGCTGACTCGGGTCGGAGCGGCCGAGCGGCAACGCGCGACCAGCTAGCCGGCTTCCTCGAGGGGCTGGCTGGCGAACTGCTGCAGGTAGAGACGAGAGTAGGCGCCGCCCTGGGCCAGCAGCTGGGTGTGGGAGCCGCGCTCGACGATCCGTCCGTGTTCCATCATCAGGATCAGGTCCGCCGCCAAGATGGTGGAGAGGCGGTGGGCGATGGCAATGGTCGTCCGGCCTTCCATCAGACCCGAGACCGCCTCCTGGATGGCGCGTTCGCTGTGGCTGTCCAGGGCGCTGGTGGCCTCGTCGAGAATCAGCACCCTGGGGTTCTTCAGGATCGCCCGGGCCAGGGCCACCCGCTGTTTCTCACCGCCGCTGAGCCGGTAGCCCCGCTCGCCGCCCACGGTGTCGTAGCCGTCGGGCAGCTCCATGATCCGGTCGTGGATGGCGGCCGCCCGTCCGGCGGCGATCAGCTCCACCTCGCTGGCGTCAGGCTTGCCCACCAGGATGTTCTCCCGGATGGTGCTGTGGAATATGAAGGTCTCCTGAGTCACCAGTGCGATCGCCGCCCGCAGAGTGGCGCTGGTCAGGTCCCTTAGGTCGTGGCCGTCGAGGGTGATCCTGCCCTCGTCGACGTCGTAGAGCCGGGCCATGAGGTAGGTGAGGGTGCTCTTGCCGGCACCGCTGGGGCCTACCAGGGCGACTAGCTGCCCAGGGTCGGCTTCGAAGGTGATTCCATCAACCGCGGGGGCAGTGCCCTCCTGGTAGCTGAAGGTGACATTCTGGAAGCCGATCCTGCCCTTGAGCTGGCTGCTGGGGATGGTGATGGCTCCATCGCGATCCTCGATCTCGACGGGGATGTCTAGGTACTGGAAGATCCGATCGAAAAGGGCCAGTGCCCCCTGGAGCTCGACCTGGACGCTGAGCAGCTGTCCGATGGGGAAGAAGAGACCGGCCTGGAAGGTGGTGAAGGCGACCAGGGTTCCCACCGACACCCCGCCCTTGAGCCCAGCGTGAAGGAACAGCCCTGCCACCAGGTAGACCGCCGCGGGCAGGATCGAGAAAAAGGTCGATATGAAGCCGAAGAACCAGCGCCCCACCATCTGCTGGCGGATCATCAGAGCGGTCAGCCGGGAGGTTTCGTTCGAGTAGCGCTCCCGCGCGACCCTCTCTCGGCCGTAGACCTTGGTGAGCAGGATGCCGCTGACTGAGAGGGTCTCCTCGGCCAGCGCCGAAAGGTCTGCCAGGGTCACCTGGGTGGCAGCGCTCACCCGCCGGCGCACCTCTCCGACTCGGACCGTGACCAGGATGAAGATCGGCAGCACCGCGATCGAAAGCAGGGTCAGCTGCCAGCTGAGGAAGGTCATTCCCGCCAGGGTTGCCGCGACCCTGGTCATGTTGGCGACGGTGCTGGTGGCGGTGTTGGTTATCACCGAGTCCACCCCGCCGACGTCATTTGCCAGCCGGGACTGGATCTCGCCAGTCCGGGTCGCGGTGAAGAAACTGAGGGGAAGGTTCTGCAGGTGCGAGTAGAGCGCCAGCCGCAGGTCCTGCATCATCCGCTGGCCGACCACGGCGTTGAGGTAGGTCTGCCAGACCCCCAGTCCGGTGCTGACCACCGGGGTGATTACCATGATCCCGAAGAAGATCAGGAGCAGCCCGGGATTGTGCTTCAGGATGGCGTCGTCGATGATCAGCTTGAGCATGTAGGGGTTGACGATCCCCAGCAACGCCACCACCACCAGGATCAGCAGGACTCCGGCCACCTGCAGCCGGTAGGGGCGGAAGAGCTTGACCACGCGCCGCACCGTGCCCTTGGTGGGGGGCGCCACCGAGGAGGGATCGAGGGGTCGGGAGCTACCGTGCGCCATCCCGCCGCCCCCGTAGTGCATGCCCATCTAGTTCGGTAGGTCCTCTGGATAGACCACGGGGTCTGGCTGAGTCCGGAGTCGCCGGAGCGGTGACCCGGGAGCCGCCCCGGCTTCGACCGATCGATCCTAGCACCGGGATCGTTCTCGATCGAACCTCGGCCCAGCTACACTCGAACGGCGAGGGTGAGTCAGGGAGGCCGGTCTATGGCAGCGACTGCGGCGCGGACAAGGTCAGCGCCGACGCCGAAGGTTGGGCCCAAGTACGTCTACGACTTCGAAGAGGGCAATGCCGGGATGCGGGCCCTGCTCGGCGGCAAGGGCGCCGGGGTCGCCGAGATGACCAACGCCGGGCTGCCGGTACCGCCCGGGTTCACCATCACCACCGAGGCCTGCAACGCCTACATGCAGGCGGCGGGTAAGTTCCCGGCCGGGCTGCTGGAGGAGGTCAGGCAGCACCTGGCCAAATTGGAGCAGCGCACCGGCAAGCGCCTGGGCGACCCGGATGAGCCGCTGCTGGTCTCGGTGCGGTCAGGAGCAGCCCAGTCGATGCCCGGAATGATGGACACGGTGCTGAATCTGGGTCTCAACCAGCGCAGCCTGGAAGGCCTGGCCAAGAAGACCGGTGACCGTCGCTTCGCTCTCGACGCCTACCGTCGCTTCATCCAGCTCTTCGGCCGCATCGTCAAAGGGGTGGACGGGGAGCTATTCGAGCGCGAGCTGGAAGCCGCCAAAGCCGCCGCCAAGGTGAGCAGCGACGCCGAACTGTCGACCGCGGCGCTGACTAAGCTGGCCGAGAAGTTCCGCGAGATCTATCGTGCCCATACCGCTGAGCCATTTCCCGAGGAGCCCTGGGAGCAGCTGGCCATGGCGATCGCGGCCGTCTTCTCCTCCTGGAACGGTCGCCGTGCCGTCGCCTATCGCGAGTACAACCACATCCCCCACAACCTGGGAACCGCGGTCAACGTCCAGGCGATGGTGTTCGGCAACATGGGCAACGACTCCGGCACCGGGGTCGCATTCACCCGCGATCCCGCCACCGGTGAGCGCCGCCTCTTCGGCGAGTACCTGCTCAACGCCCAGGGCGAGGACGTGGTAGCCGGGATTCGGACGCCCCAGCCGATCGAGACCCTGCGCAAGTCCCTGCCCAAGGTCTACCGGAGCTTCGCGGAGATCGCGTCCAAGCTGGAGACCCACTACCGCGACGTCCAGGACATGGAGTTCACCATCGAGCAGGGCAAGCTCTACATGCTCCAGACCCGAGGCGCCAAGCGGACCGCGGCAGCCGCGGTGAAGACCGCCATCGACATGCTGGCCGAGGGCATCATCACCAAGGAGGAGGCCCTGGCCCGGGTGGAGCCGGAGCAGGTCGATCACCTGCTCCACCGCGCCATCGATCCTCAGGCCAAGGTCAGGGTGCTGGCCACCGGCCTGGCGGCCTCGCCCGGAGCCGCGACCGGCGCCGCCGTCTTCGATGCCGACCGCGCCGAGGCCGCCGCCAAGCGGGGCGAGAAGGTGATCCTGGTCCGGATCGAGACCAACCCCGACGACGTCCACGGCATGATCGCGGCCGAGGGCGTGCTCACCTCCCGGGGGGGCCGGACATCCCACGCCGCCGTGGTGGCCCGGGGCATGGGCAAGCCCTGCGTGGCCGGCGCCGAGGACGTCAAGGTAGATCTCACTCATCGGCGCTTCGTCGCCGGCGTGGTCACCGTCAACGAAGGTGACGTCTTCACCCTCGACGGCTCCGACGGTCGAGTGATCGAGGGCGTGGTGGCGACCGTCGAGCCGGTCGTGTCGGGAGACCTGGAGCAGCTGCTGACGCTGGCGGACTCGGTGCGGCGGATGCGCATATTTGCCAACGCCGACAATCCCCCCGACGCGGAGCGGGCCCGCGGTTTTGGCGCCCAGGGCATAGGCCTCTGCCGGACCGAGCACATGTTCATGGAGCAGGAACGTCTGCCTTGGGTTCAGGAGATGATCCTGGCCGGCGACGCCGAGGCCCGGCGTCAGGCGTTGGCCGAGCTGTTGCCCTTCCAGCGCCAGGATTTCATCGGCATCCTGGCGGCGATGCGGGGGCTGCCGGTGATCATCCGGCTGATCGATCCTCCGCTCCACGAGTTCCTGCCCAACCACGACGACCTGTTGGTTCAGGTGACCCGGCTGCGGGCGCTCAAGAAATCGCCCAAGAAGTTGGCTCGGGCCGAGAGGATGCTGGCTGTGGTCGAGGAGCTTAGGGAGCAGAACCCCATGCTGGGGCTGAGGGGCTGCCGGTTGGGCCTGCTGTTCCCCGAGATCATCGAGATGCAGGTGAGGGCGATCGCCGAAGCCGCCAGCGAGCTGCGACGCCGGCGGATCAAGGCCGTTCCCGAGATCATGGTGCCCCTGGTGGGCCATGTCGAGGAGCTCCGCCGCTCGCGCGCGATCATCGAGTCCACGCTCAAAGAGGTGGCCAAGGAACAGGGCGTGCGGCTGGATATCAAGATCGGGACGATGATCGAGGTGCCACGCGCCGCCCTCACCGCCGGCCAGGTTGCGGAGGCGGCGGAGTTCTTCTCCTTCGGCACCAACGACCTGACCCAGATGACCTATGGCGTCTCCCGTGATGACGCCGAGGGCAAGTTCCTCAACCAGTACGTCAGCGAGGGAATTCTGCCCGCCAATCCCTTCGAGCACCTCGACCCCGATGGGGTCGGGAGGTTGATGGAGATGGCCACTATCGAGGGCCGGGCGGCCAAGCCGGCGCTGGAGGTGGGCATCTGCGGCGAGCACGGTGGCGACGCCCAGTCGATCGCGATCTGCGAGCGGCTCGGTCTCGACTATGTTTCCTGCTCCCCGTTCCGGGTTCCCGGGGCTCGGCTGGCGGCGGCCCAGGCGCGTCTCCAGGCTTCTGCGAAGATCGCCAAGCAACCAGCGCGTCGGCCTGCTGCGGCGCCCGCCCGCTCGAGGAAGGCCCGAGCCGCAGGCTAGCCCCGGCGGGGACGCGCCGCTACGGGCTTGAGCTCAGCAGTTAGAGCTGGATCGACTTGGGGACCAGGAATTCTTGCAGGCCGTACCTGCCAAATTCCCTGCCGTGCCCGGACTCCTTGACCCCGCCGAAGGGCGCCACCAGATTGAAGGCGCCGCCGTTGACCTCCACGGTGCCGGCCTGGAGCTGGCGGGCGAAGCTGACGGCGTGGTCCTGGTCCTGCGACCAGACTGCGGCGGCCAGCCCATACCTGGTGCCATTGGCGATCTCCAGCGCCTCGGACTCGTCCCTATAAGGGATGACCGAGAGCACCGGGCCGAAGATCTCCTCCTGAGCGATCGCCATCTCGGGACGGACGTCGGCGAAGACGGTGGCCCGCACGAAGTACCCCTTGTCTAGTCCATCAGGGGATTCGGCTCCGCCGATCATCAGCCGGGCGCCCTCGGCGATGCCCTGGCGAATGTAGCCGCGGACCCGCTCCAGCTGAGCCTCCGAGGCCAGCGGACCCAGTCTGGTCGACTCGTCCAGCGGATCTCCCAGGGTGAGCTTCTGAGCGGTCTCCACCGCCACCGCCACCGCCCGCTCCTGTTCCCCCGCCGGCACCAAGAGGCGCGTCAGCGCGGTGCAGGTCTGACCGGCGTTGGAGAAGGCGTTGTAGACCGCGAACTTGGCTGCCTTCTCGATGTCGGCGTCGGGCAGTAGCACGCTGGCCGACTTCCCGCCCAGCTCCAGGGTTACCGGGGTCACGGTTTCCGCCGCCAGCTGGGAGATCCGCCGACCGGCCCGGGTCGACCCGGTGAAGGAGATCTTGTCGACCAGCG
This sequence comes from Candidatus Dormiibacterota bacterium, assembly GCA_963701235.1. Classification (GTDB taxonomy): domain Bacteria; phylum Chloroflexota; class Dormibacteria; order Aeolococcales; family Bog-877; genus Bog-877. Next base: position 1,647,633 of record OY969577.1, on the reverse strand, counting down.
GGTGCAGCACCAACCCCTCGCCCGCGGTGACTCCGGTACCAGAGATGACGTTGAGCACCCCCGCCGGCAGCCCCGCGGCGGCGGCGATCTCGGCCAGCGTGAAGGCGGTGAGTGGCGCCACCTCGCTGGCCTTGAGCACGACCGTGCATCCCGCCGCCAGCGCCGGGGCCACCTTGGCCACGATCTGCTGCAGAGGGTAATTCCAGGGGGTGATGGCGGCGACCACTCCCACCGCGCCATGGATCACCAGGTCGTTACCGATCTGCTCCTGGAACTGGAAGTCGCGCACCGCCGCGGCGGTGCCGGCGATGATCGCGATGGGGTTGCCGACCTGGACGGCTCTGGCCATCCGGATCGGGCTTCCCACCTCCCGAGCAATGCTGCGAGCCAGATCCTCAGTCCGATCGGCTATTCCCTGCGAGATGGCCTCCAGATAGCCCAACCGGTCGTCGACAGCGGTGGCGGACCAGCTGGGGTAAGCGTCGGCGGCCGCCTTGACGGCGGTGTCGATGTCCTGCTCCGAGGCCTCGGCGACCTCGGCGAAAACCTCACCGGTTGCGGCCTCGTGAACGTTGATCCGGGTGCCCGAAGTGGAGGGGCTCCAGGTGCCCCCGATGTAGAACTGATCCTGGACCAGGCGGTCCCCAGACCTAGCCGAATCGGTCGTGGTGGTCACTTACCCACCAACCGCGCCCGAACGCCCGGATTGGGCGCCGGGCTGACCTGTCTCGCCAACTGGTTCACGCTGGCTCGATCCTAGCAATTGGGCTGGTGCTCCGCGCCCTCACCGTCGGGATAATGGGGCGTGCGAAGTTCGGGAGAAAGCCAGGTGCCAATCTCCAGATTTGCCGCCCCCCAGGGGCCCCGTTTCGCCGTCGCCGATCCCGACAAGCCCAGCTCCGAGGGGTTGCGCTGGCTCGTCCTGGCTGAGGTCCGGATCGATCCCATCGGCGTTTTGCCTAACCGGGTTGAGGCGGAGGCTGCGGCCGGGGGCGCCTAGCCCGAGGTCGCCACGTCGATGTGAAGAACGAACGGCAGTTGGCGCCCTGGCTGGTCGGCGCCTCCATCGAGGCGGTCGGCAAGGTGTCCGTGCGCCACCCCGGGCGAGGGCGGGTCAAGCAGCACCGACTGCACCGGCTGGAGCGCCGGGAGCAGCTGCTCCAGGCCTGCCTGGTGGCCTTCGCCAGGGACGGGCTGGAGGTGACCACGATGGATTCCATCGCCGCCACCGCCGGGGTCAGCAAGCCTTTGGTCTACCGGCACTTCCACAACCGGCGGGAGGCACTCACCGCGGTGGTCGAGCAGGAGAGCGAGCGCCTGCTGGAGTTCCTCGACCTCGACGGCGCGATGCTGCTAACTCCGAGCTTCGAGCAGCTGACCATAGCCTTCCTGCGTTTCGCGGCCGACTATCCGGCCTCCTTCCGCCTGCTCTTCCAACTGGTCGACGCCGCTGCCGGCAGCGCCAAGCTCAGAGTGGACCAGCTCCGAGAACGGATCGGCAGGGTGATGGTCACCTCCCTGCTCTCCGAGGCGGAGACGGTGGAGCTGGCTAAGACCCTGCAGCCCAGCCCCGACGCCGGCTGGCTGGCCGGGATGGTCAGTTCTATCGTTGAGGGCGTGGCCGGTGGATTGATCCGCGGCGAGGACCCCACGCTCCGAGCCGGGGCGCTCCGGCAGCTGCTACGCCCTGAGGGGTTGATGGCCGCCCTAGTTGAGTTTCGCCAGGCGGGTCCCGCTTCCGGCTCGGCGGATCGGGAGCGGGTCTAGGATCTTGCCCCAGCCGGGAATCCCCAGCGGCTTGCAAGTAGGCGACGTAGTCGGCCCCACCCGCGTTGTCGGTGGTCCCCGCTCTGGCAAGACCCAGCGGCTGGTGGAGCTGGCCGTGGAGTGGCTGCTCGGGGGTGGCGACCCCCGACGCCTGGTGCTGGTGGTTCGGAGTCGGAGCGGCGCTGCCCTACTGCAGCGCCGGGTTGAAGCCCTGTTACCCGGCGCGCATCAGGCACCGCAGGTCCTGACCCATGAGCGGCTCGCGCGCTCGGTTCTGGCCGCGCTGGGGAGGGAGCTGGACCCGGCCGCGACTCTCTCGCGGGTCGGGGAGTGGTTGGCGATGCGTGAAGCGCTGCGCCGCGCGCGTCCCAGTCTGCCCCGACTGGGGGATCTGGTTGCCGAGCCCTCATGTATCGACGACGCCCTTGCGGTCGTCTCGGCCTGCAAGCGCGCGCTGGTCGGACCTGGGTTGCTGGCGCAGCGGCTCCGCGAGGCGCCGGTCAGCCTGCGCGAGATGGTGGTGATAGCAGCCAGCTACCAGACGGTCCTGGAGGAGATGGGCAGCCTGGATCCGCGCGACTGGCACAGTCTGGCGCTCACCGCTCTCGAGGATCCGGACGCGATGCGCGATTGGGCTGATGTCATGTTGGTGGATGAGGCAGAGGACCTAAGCCCAGCCCAGTGGCTCCTGGTCCGCGAGCTGGGATGGCGACTGAGGTCTCCCACCCGGCTGGTCCTGGCGGGGCACTGGACCGAGTCCGCGCCGGGTTTCCGGGGTGTCTCCAGCGAGTGCTCAAGTCGGCCCTTTGAGCAGTATTTCCCGAGCGAGATGGGGGCCAGCGACTGGGTGCTGCCTCCGGCCTTGCAGGGCTGGTCGCGGGCGGTCGCCGCCGACCTCGGACTCGAGCCCGACGAGGCTGTTTACCAGGTGCGCGACGAGGCGGAGTCCCTCGCGGAGGCCGCGTTCAGAGTTGCTCCCTCGGCCCAGGTGTGGCAGGCCAGCGACGAGACCACGGAGGCTCTGGCGGTGGCCCGAGAGATCCTCACGGCCCGCCTGGACGGAGCCATGGACTTCCGCGATATGGCGATCCTGGTGCGCTCAGAAGGCAGCCAACTGGTTCCCATCCGAGCCGCGCTCAGCAGTCTGGGAATCCCCTACCGTCTCCTGCATCCCGCCAACTGGGCTGGTCATCCCCTGGTGGCCATCTCCCTCAACTGGCTCAGGGTTCTCTGCGATCCCGATGACGAACGGGCGCTGCTGACGGCGCTCAGCGTTGGCCCCAGAGCGGTATCGCCGGCGGCCATCGCGGTGCTGCGCCGTACGGCCGGACTCAGCAATCGCCCATTGGCCAGGGTTTTTTGGACAGCGATACGGACGGACCAGGTCTCGGCCGGTGACCAGTGGGATGAGCTGCGTCGCGCCGGCCAGCCATGGCTGCGGCTGCACGGCGGAGATCCAGGGCTGGCCGACCGACCGCAGGATTGGCCTCAATTTCGGGCCCTTCTCGGCGAGCTGGAGCTGGCTGCCGGCCTGGCCGCAATGGCGGTGGAGGACCTCGAGATGGCGGCAGTCCTGGCAGAGCTGGCGCGGGTCGCGGAGGCGACCGCCAATGCCGCTGGCCGGCTCGGCCGGCCAGCGCTGAGCCTGGTCGACTGGCTGGAGCTGCTGCAGCTGGCGGTCCGCCATGCGGGCGGTGAGGAGCGAAACCTCGAGTCCGAGCGCTCCGAGGTCTCGGTATTGACTATCCGGCAGGCCAAAGGCAGGACCTGGCCGAGAGTATTTGTCTGCGGCTGCGTGGCCGGGACCATCCCGGCGCCGACCGACGCGGGTGGCCTGCTCGATGCCCAGGAGGTCGACGAGCTGGTACGGCTGGTGCCCGAGCTGGAGGACGTGCTCTCCTCCGGTGAGCGCCAGCAGGACGCGGAGTCCCGGCTGTTCCTGATCGGTCTGACCAGAGCCACGACTCAAGTCACCTGCAGCTGGGCGCGGCGCTATCAGCGGCGGTCTGCCGAGAGGTCGCCTCTGCTCAGTACTCTGATCGGGGCCGGCTGCGCCGAGACGGCGGCGCCCCAGGCAGAGCTCGTAACTCCTGGAGACGTCGCCACCGAGCTGGCGCTGGCTGCCAGCGCCGGCGATCCGGGGGCCAGTCCGGCTCCCTTGGGGCGGGCGGCTGCCGAGCTGCGCCGGGCCCTTGTCGATTGGGATCCGGTGGCCGTGGGTGCCGGTCGGGTCGTCGGCCAGGTCTCGATCAGCGCCACCTCGGTGACGAAGTGGTTGGCCTGTCCGCGTCAGTACCTGGCCCAGAGCTTGGACCTCAACCGGGATACCGACATCACCCTCACGGTGGGCATTCAAGCTCACGGGCTGCTGCAGCGTCTCTATCAGGACAAGGGCGACTGGGAGGGGCGGCCTGGGGCTTTCCGTGCGGCTGCCCAGCAGATGCTCCGCGATCAGGTAATGCCGGAGGTGAGGGCCCAGGAATGGGACCCGCTCAAGGTGCACTTCGCCCAGCTCTGGCTGGAGGAGATGCTGGCTCGCTGGGAGCGTCAGATCGTCGTCCCCGGCAAGGACCAGGTCGGAGAGCCCATCGGGCAAGAGTTGAGTTTTGAACTGGATAGGCCGGGCTGGCGGCTCCGAGGCAAGGTTGATGCTCTCTGGCGCCATCCCGACGGCGGGGTCGAACTGGTCGACTACAAGAGCTCCAGGTCCAAGGTCAGTGACGCGACCCTGCGCGCTGAGATATTCGGCAAACCGCCTGACGGTCCGATGCAATGGCAGCTGCCCATATACCAACTCGGCGCCAGGCACGGGGCCTTCGAAGAGCAACTGGCTGGGCAGCTGCCATCGCTGGTCCGGAATTGGTACGTCGGGATCGATCCCGGCCCCAAGAGCTCCGACCCGATCCCGGCCGCTGGCTTCAAGGTGGTCTCTGCGGAGGAGGAGGGGGCCAGTGGGATCTTGACCGAAAGGGAGCTGGATCGGATCGAGATCGAACTCAACCGGATGGCCGAATCGATCTTGGTGGGGAGGTTCCCCGCCCAGCCCCGCCATGCTTCGCGCACATGCCGGGATCAATGGTCGGGCTGCCCGGTGGCCTTCTGGTGTGACGGCGAGGGCACGGTCGGGAAGCGCTTCCCGACCCCGGACCCCGAGCTATGAACCTGCGCCAGGCCTTCCTCGACCTGGCTGAGAACGACCTGACCTCGGCCCAGTTCCGTGTGGTGTCGGAGCTGGGCCGAGGCCCGGTCAAGGTGGTGGCCGGGGCCGGTAGCGGCAAGACCACCACCATGGCCTACCTCTATGCGGCTGCGGTGGCCGGCGGGATGCCGGTGAGCCGGATCATGGCCGTGACATTCACTGACCGGGCCGCCGTCGAGCTGAAGGAGAAGATCCTGACCGCCCTGGCTGCGGCGCGGCTGCTGCCCGAGCCAGCCGTGGGGGACCCGCTGGAGGGAGCATGGGTCGGCACCTTCCACCAGCTGGTCCGTCGAATGCTGGCAGACCACGCCTACCTGGCCGGCCTGCCTCGCGATCTGGAGCTCATCGATGAGGTGGTCGCAGGAATGGTGATGGAAGAGACCCTGACTGCGGTCCGCCAACAGGCGGCTGCATCGCCTTGGATGCGGGAGCTGCCCCCGCGACCCCATCCCCGCACCCTCCTCGGCCTCCTGGACGGCGCCACCGCCACCGTCCGGGGGGTTCGCTCCACCGACCTGCTACCGGGTGAATGCGAGCGCGAGTCATTGGCGGCATATGACAGCTTTACCGCCCGCGGGGATCCTGCGGAAGAGATCGCCTGGCACCGAGCTGGACTTCGCCTCACGACCAGTATCTGGCGCGATTACGAGCATCGACTGGCGGAGCGTCAGGCGCTCGACTTCGACGGGCTCCTGCGCGAGGGATTGTTGGCGCTGCGCCGCTCGCCAGCACTGCTCAGCTGGTGCCGAACCAACTTCCAGCTGGTGATCGTCGATGAGTACCAGGACACCAGCGCTCTCCAGGAGTCGCTGATACTGGAGCTCACCGGGCCCCAGCAGCGAAGCCTCTTCATGGTGGGCGACGCCAGGCAGTCGATCTACGCCTTTCGGGACGCCAAGCCCGGGATCATGACCGACGCGAACGGCCGGGCCTTCGGCCTTTTTCGCAATCACAGATCGCGGGAGCCGATCCTGGAGGCGGCCGACCACGTGATCCGGGCAGATCCTCAATTTGCAGACGACGAAGCAATGGAGGCGGCCCGCGCGGACGACAGTCCGCTTCCCGTCTGGGTCGCTGTGGTGGACGACCCTGCGCGCGAGGCGGAGGCGATCGCAGAGGCGATCGACCTGCTTCACCGCGACGGCATCACCTATCCCGACGGAAGCCAGCAGAACCTCCGGTGGGGAGACCTGGCGGTCCTGGCCTTCACTCTGAGCCGTCTCGGACAGCCGCTCGAGGAGGCGCTACGGCGCCGCAGCATCCCCTTTCAGACCGTCAGCGGTGGGCTGCTGGCCCGACCCGAGGTCAAAGATGTGCTGGCCTTGCTCCGGCTCGCCGCCGACGACCGCGACGACCTCGCCTGTCTGCGGGTGCTGCAGTCCCCGGTGGGGCAGATCCCGGACCAGGCGCTCCTGGATCTGCGGACCCGTTATGGCCAGCGGGGTGCGTCGCTGGCCGCCAGGGTCCGACAGCACCTGGAGGACCAGGGTGACACCTGGGATCCGTCGTGGTCAGACCGGGCCCGCCGACTGCTAGCGCTGGTAGGGGAGCTGCGACTGGCTGCCCGGACCGCAGCGGCCAGCCAGGTGCTGGCCACCGCCCTGTCCAGGAGTGGCCTGCTGCAGCTGCAACGCGCCCGGGTCCGGTCCGGAGACCCGCTCGGGCGTCGGGCACTGGATGCGCTGTCGGAGTTGCAGAGGGTGGTCTGGGCAGCGGAGTCGGCCACACGCTGGCTCACTTTGGGCGACCTACTGACTCGGCTCGACGCCATGCGCGACGAGGCTACGACTGCGGAGCCCAGCCCCCAGAGCGACGAGGACCTGGTGACTATCAGCACCATTCACCGCGCCAAGGGTCTGGAATGGTCTGGGGTGGTGCTGGCTGACTGCCGGCCCTACCACGCAAAGGGTCTTGCCTCTGTCATCTGGGACCGGGAGGCCAGGGCGGTGGTCTGCACTCGGGTCGCTGGAGACCCGACGGCGGCGTTCCAGCGCTGGTCGGACAGCCCCGCCAAGGCGGTTGACCGTGAGGAGCACCGGCGCCTGATCTATGTGGCCATGACCAGGGCCCGCGATCTGCTCTTGGTGACAACCACCCGGGGCGGGGAGGAGGGTGAGTTTTTCGAGCTGGCCGCCGCAGCGGCCGGGCCGGCCGATTGGGCCCGCGAGTGGCTCGACTTTGGCAGCCAGGTGAGTCTGCCTTGGGCGGCGGCAACGGTCAGCGCGAGGGTTGGCGCAGCGCTCGGCCCCACCACCCCCGAACGCAGGGTTTCGATACCTCGGCTCGCCCAGCGCTGGCAGGAGATCGAGCGCCTGCGAGCTTCCACCGCGGTCGGACCCCTCCGCCCCGACCAGCTCAGCTTCACCGGGATCGACATCCTCAACCGCTGTCCCCGGCAGTACTGGTACCGCTACCTGGCCCGGTATCCCGCCTACCAGGGCTCCGAAAACAGCCTGATCGACGACGCCCGGGTCGAGTCCGAGGGCTTGGGTGGCGAGGAGGCCCGGCAATTGGGCATCGCGGTGCACGAGGTACTGGAGCGGCTGCACGCCGACCAACTCCAGCGGGCGGCGACCCGGGACGAGGCAGGCCGGGCGCTGGAGGCTGCCGCCACCCGGCTGAACGCCCAGCAGCGAGTTTTGGCCGAGGAGATGGTGGCCCGTTACATCGCGGGCCCGACGGCGGCGCTGCCGACCGTCGCCATCGAGTTGCGCTTCAGCTGGAGGGACTGGGCCGGACCGGGCTGTCCCACCTTGACCGGTGCGATCGACCGGGTCGCGCAGCTTCCCTCGGGCCAGCTCTTGATCATCGACTACAAGACCAACCTCAGCTTGGCCCCGGAGGACCTGGCCAGCTATTCCAGGCAGCTGCAGCTCTACTCGGCGGCGGTCATGGCCGGGGTGATGGGAGTCCCGGTGCGGGCACCGGCCACGGCACTCGCCATGCTCCGCTCCGGAGACTTGATTGAGATTGCCAGTGGCGAAAGTGAGCGTCGGCAGGCCCTCAGCTGGGCGGTTCAGGCGGCGCGCCGGCTCGAGCTGGGCGACTACCGATCGGTGGAGGGATTCCCCGAACGGCCCTGCGGGAACTGTCCCTTTGTCGAGCGCTGCCCGGAGCGCCGGCCGGGCATCCGCGCCGGCCTAGCTGGGCAGTTTGAACAATCCCTGTAGCCGCATCGCCAATCCCATGTCGCCCTTGAGTTTGAGCTTTCCAGTCATGAAGGCCATGGTGCCGTCAAGCTTGCCCCTGATCAGCTTCACAAAGTTCTCGTCGCTGATGTTGACGGTGATCTTGGCGTCCGCCGAAGTGCCCTGATGAACCTCGCAGATCGCGTCCCTGATCACCATGTACCACTGACCGCCTTGACTTCCTGAAATGTCGAACTGGTAGGTGGCGTCGAGTCCCGCTGCCTTGTCCGCCTGGAAGGCAGCGGGGATCTGGTCGATGATGTCCTGTGGTGTCAGCTCGGCTTCGGCCACGAAATTCCTCCCGGAGAATTAGTTCTCGGTAGCATGGCAACGGGCGACGTCTCGGCGGCCGCCGTCCCGGGACCGGATCAGGCGGCCATTTTGGGCCATCGACTGGGGCGTTTCAGATAACCCAGGTTGCCCCACATCGGTCGCGGCTCGAATCCAAACTGGGTCCTGACCGCGTCCACGCGGGTGATGTTGGGCTTGGCCAGCATGTCCAGCTGCTGCGGTGTTACCAGGGGATCCGACAACAGCTTGTCCATCAACAGAGCTCCGGGACGAATCATCCGAGGATCCAGGTGGAGCGGCTTGCGCTTGGAGATGCCAAACCATTCCTTGTCGATGGCCTGGGCTACCGCGACCGTGATCTGCTCCAGGGTGACCTGGTCGGGACCGCCGATTTCGTAGAGCTGGCGGGCGCGGCCGCCTTCCTCGATTGCGGCCAGAAGGCAGCGGCCGACGTCGTCGGCGTCGATGGGCTGGAAGACCGCGGCGCCATCTCCGGGAATGATCAGGAAGGGGGCGGGTAGAGCTATCGCCTTGGCCAGCAGGGTGAAGAAGCCGTGGCCTTTTCCGAAGATGGTCGAGGAGCGGATGAGCACCCATTCCAAAGAGCTGGCCATGACCGCTTGCTCTCCCCGCCATTTGCTGATCAGGTAAGGGAAGTTGGGGTCGGGGTCGGCCCCGATGGCGCTCAGTTGCACCAATCGTTTCACCCCTGCTCGCGAGGCCGCGTTGGCCACATTGGCGGTTCCCTGGGCGTTGACCGCGTCAAAGGTCTGTCGTCCCCGCTCCCGTATCACCGCCACCAGGTTGACCACCACGTCGGCGGAGTGGAAGGCGGCGTCCAGCCCGTCGCCGCTGACCACATCCGCACAGGTGCAACTGAGCCCGGGGGGCAGAGTGGTCGGGCGCAGCCCGCGCCCTACCACCCTAACCTCGTGACCCGCCCTCAGGACTTGCGGTACCAGGTGCGAGCCGACGAACCCGGTTCCGCCAACGATGGCTACCCGCAAGCTCGTGGACCTGTAACGTCCCTGGGTTTAGGCGCGCTTGGTGGCGGTGCGACGACGCGACGGGGTTTTGCCTGCGACCGCCGCCTTCAGTCCGGTGGAGGGGTAAAAACGCACCTTCTGAGAAGCTGGTACCCGCACCATCTCCTGGGTCTGAGGATTGCGCCGTAGGCCAGCCGCGGTCTGCCGGACCTTCCAGCGACCGAATCCGGCGACCGAGACTTCGCCGCCACTCTGCAGCTCGTTGCCGACAATTTGGAAGATCAGCTTGAGGGTGTCATCGGCAAGCTGAAAACTTGAGAAAAACGGCTCCTTCTTGCCTTCGTCGTTCTCAAACTGGATGCGGGTTTGTAGGGTTTTGGCCAGCTCACGGCGATTCATGGATGTAGATCCTCCCTTGGGACGAACTGAGACCGTCAATGCGACGCACAAATACTAAGGAAAACGTGGGCGGTTGTGCAGGTTTCGTAGCTGCACAGTCGCCGTTTCCCGACCTTTTCCCTGCGCCCGAGCCGGGGATTGCTTATACGAACATACGTTCGTATACTTGGGGAGGGCCGAGGCTGGAAACCTAACCCCGCCTCGGCTCCCTTCAGAGCTTCACACAGGTGGCTTTCCAGTGTCCTCAAAGCCGGACGGGAGGGGGGAGGGCGGGCTCGCCGAACCAAGGGCCGGAGCCCTGGAGTTGGCGCTGGCCGCGCTCAGTCACCGCTATGGCCCGGGGACGGTTCAGGCTGGAACTCCGCCTCCGCTCCAGGGGCTGGCGACTGGGGTGAGTTGCCTGGACGGCCTAACCGGGTGCCAGGGCCTGCCCCGGGGCCGGATCAGCCGGTTGCTGGGGGAGCCTTCCTCTGGGGCATGCGATCTCGGTTTAGCGCTGGCGGCGGAGGCGTCCCGGTCTGAATCGGTAGCCCTGGTCGACTTCACCCTGGAGGTGGATCCCGGCGCTGTCGAGGCCTATGGGGGTGAGCTGGACGACTTCTGGCTGGTCAGGCCCAGGAGCTCGGAGGAGGGCTGGGCGGCGGCCAGGGCATTGGCCAAGGCCGGTGTCGGCCTCTGTCTGCTGGTGGCCGATGATTGGTCCCGCCTCACCCCCGGCGCTGCCCCCGCGGCCCTGTTGGCGGCCCTCTCCGAGGGAACTGGCGCGGGCTTGGTCCTGGGGGGAGGGCGGATCCCAGCAGTACTCAAAGAGAGGATCTGCCTGGAGCTGGAGTGCTGGCGACTTGATTGGTCCTGGGCCCATGGGGATATCTGCGGTCTCCGGACTGAGGTGCAGGTCAGCCGCAGTCATCTAGGCGCTCCTGGGGCCAGCTGCCAGCTACAGCTCAACTTTCCCCGGCCCTACCCACTGCGGATCGGTCTCGAGGAGTCGGTGGCGATAGGGGACGAGGAGTTGGCGGTGGAGCCGCTGCCTCAGGCGGCCGGGAGTCACCGGTGAGCCGGAGCCACAAGGCGCGCCTGGCCTGCCTCACCTTTCCCCACCTGGCGCTGGTGCTGGTTTGGCGTGCCCATCCCGAGCTCAAGGGAGAGCCGGTGCTGGTGGGGGGCCAGGGTCCGGGTGGCAGGCAGGTGGTGATGGCGGCTTCAGCGCCTGCCTGGGCTCAGGGGGTACGGCCCGGCCAGGATTGGCCTCGGGCCGAGGTCCTCTGCCCCTTAGCGGCTCGGTTCTCGGCCGACCCCTCGGCTTTGACTGAGCTGCGACGGATCGCCCGGCTGGCTCTGGCCGCCTGCAGCCCGCTGGTGGAGTGGGGGGATGACGCCAGCGCCTACGTCGATCTGGCGGGAAGCGATCCCCTCAGGCCCCAGGAGGGGTTGCGGGCCGCTCAGTGCGGCCGCGCCATTGAGGAGGCTCTGGGGGTGACGCCTAGTGTCGGCGTGGGTCCCTCCCGCTTCTCCGCCTGGGTGGCGGCTCAGCTGGCGGACCCAGGCCGGGTGCGCCTGGTACCGGAGGGAAAGGCCGCGGAATTTCTGGCCAATTGGCCGGTGACTGAGCTGCCGATCCCGGCCCAGGTCGCAGAGCGGCTGGTTCAGTTCGGTCTCCACACCTGCGGCGATTGCACCTCGATCACCATGGTGGAGCTGCAGCGCCAGTTCGGCCCGGACGGGATTCTTCTCCACCGACTCTGCCGGGGCCAGGACTCCGCCGGGGTCGATCCCTGGCGGGAGCCGCTCCCCTGTGGGGTGCGCCGGGTCCTGGCGGGGGGAGTCGACGACTCCGAGTCGCTGCGCTTCGGTGCCGCCGAACTGGCCAGGGGCTTGGCACAGGAGCTGTCCCGGCAGGGAAGGGCAGCGGGACGGATACGGCTGCTCCTGCGCGGCGAGGACGAGCCCAGGCATGCAGCCCAACCGGATCGGCAACTCTGGTGGGATGAGGTGGCGCCTCCTGCTCCCATGGCCACCGCCGATGAGCTGATGGGGCCGCTGCTCAGCCTTTTCAGTAGGGCTCGTCTCCAGACCCCGGTCACGGTGGTGGAGCTGGAGGCCTTTGACCTGGTCGCCCCGCCGGTGAACCAGATCGGACTCTGGCAGGGGCGGGCGGCTGACCGGGAGGTGATCAAGCGGGCGGTGGACCGCCTCCACGACCGATTCGGCACCGGCCTGGTCTGGCGGGTGGAGGTGCGTCCAGGACATCCCGGGGACGTACCCGAGGAGCGGCTGGTCTGGAACTCCCGTTGACTTCGATCGAGGTTCGCTCCGACAGTGCCACAGCAGGGCCGCTGGCGGTGGACACCGGCACCGGCTGGGTGGAGGTGGTGGAGGTGGTGGAGCGCTGGCGGGTCGAGGTGGGATGGTGGCGGGTCGCGCCCGACAGTCCGGTCCAGCGCGCCATCTGGCGAGTGTTGCTCGCAGATGGCCGCTGCCTCGACCTGCGGCTGGACCTGGCCTCCCGACGCTGGGGGCTGGAGCGGACCTGGGGATGACGGCGAACCTCATCTGCTAGCGTCACCACATGCCCGACCGTCCGGCCACGTCGACCTCGCCGCCCCCTTCGAACCCCTCACCCAGCGGGCGGCCGCCCATGAACTACCGCTCGATGCGCAGCTGGCTGCCGCTGATCATCATCCTGGTCCTCAACGTCCTGATCGTGAACGTCTTCCTGGCTCCGGCTGCCCCCAAGACCATCACCATCCCTTACAGCACCTTCGTCAAGGACCTCACCAGCAACGACGTCAGCAGCATCACCACCAGTTCGGGCACGATCAACGGCACCTTTCGGCACCTGACCGGGACCACCGCTACCTCCAAGACCAAGGTCAGGTACTTCACCACTCAGCTGCCTAGCTTCGCCGGGGGCGGCCTGGAGTCTCTGCTCCAGAAGCACAACGTGACCATCAATGCCGAGAGCACGCTCACCCCCTTCTGGGAGGAGCTGCTGCTCAGCTTTGGTCCCACCCTGCTGATCGTGTTCGGCTTCATCTACCTGATGCGCCGGGTATCTGCGTCGTCCAGTGGCGGCATCTTCAGCATGGGGCGGAGCCAGGCCCGCCTCTATGACGCGGAGCGCCCGGCCACCACCTTCGCCGACGTTGCCGGCATCGAGGAGGCGAAGGAGGAACTAGAGGAAATCGTGGACTTCCTGCGCCAACCGGCCAAATACCAAAGGCTCGGTGGCACCGTGCCCAAGGGAGTGCTCCTGGTGGGGCTGCCCGGTACCGGGAAGACCCTTTTGGCCCGGGCGGTGGCGGGCGAGGCCAAGGTGCCGTTCTTCAGCCTCTCGGCCTCGGAGTTCATCGAGATGATCGTGGGGGTCGGGGCATCGCGGGTCCGCGACCTCTTCACCAAGGCCCGCGCCGCAGCCCCGGCCATCATCTTCATCGATGAGCTCGACGCCATCGGGCGCAGCCGTGGGGCCGGCCCCAGCTTCGGGGGTCACGACGAGCGGGAGCAGACCCTGAATCAGATCCTCACCGAGATGGACGGATTCGACTCCCGCGAGGGCGTGATCGTGCTCGCCGCCACCAACCGGGCCGACGTACTCGATCCCGCCCTGCTCCGACCCGGGCGCTTCGACCGCCGGGTCATGGTCCAGCCCCCGGACCGGGTGGGCCGGGCCGCCATCCTCAAGATCCACACCCGGGGAGTGCCCCTGGCCGACGACGTCGATCTCGACAGCGTGGCCTCCCAGACCCCGGGACTGGTGGGGGCCGAGCTCCGCAACCTGGTCAACGAGGCGGCACTCCTGGCCGCGCGCCGGGACCGCAAGGCGGTAACCATGGCCGACTTCACCGACGCCTTTGAGAAGGTGCTCCTGGGGGCGGCGCGGCGGATCGTGCTCTCCGAGGACGATCGGCGTCGGACCGCCTGTCACGAGAGCGGTCATGCCCTGCTGGGCCTGCTCATCCCCGAGGCGGACCCGGTACGACGGGTTTCGATCGTGCCTCGAGGCCGGGCCCTCGGGGTCACGGTGCAGTCACCGGTCGACGACCGCCAGAATTACCCCGAGACCTACTTGAGGGCCCGCATCGTCGGGGCGCTGGGGGGCCGGGCGGCCGAAAAGTTGGTCTACGACGTGGTCACCACCGGAGCCGAGAGTGACCTCCAGCAGGTGACGATGATCGCACGGCAGATGGTGGTCCACTGGGGAATGAGCCCCCTTGTAGGCCCGCTCAACCTCACCGAGGAGCCTGAGCAGCAGGCGCTGGTCATGCCCCAGCGCCCCTACAGCGAGGTCACTGCCCAGGTGATCGACTCCGAGATCAAACGGATCGTCGAGGAGTGCTTCACCGAGGCCTGCGATCTGCTGAGTAAGAATCGGGACAAGTTGGAGGCGCTGACCCAGGCCCTGCTGCGAGACGAATCCCTCGACGAGGAGGAGATCCTCAAGGTCACCGGCCTTCCGCCCAAACCGAGCGCGGTGGCGCCGCCCTCGGTGGCCAGCAATGGGGCTGGGGAGGTCCCAGCGGAGGCGGATCCGGCTCGGGAGCGGCCCGCACCGGAGCCGGTCAGCTAGAACCAGATCCTCATCGGGATCCCCAGCTGAGGGTCGGTTTCCTCGCCCTGGCTGGGAACCCAGCTCGCCATCCCAGCCGCGATCCGTCGGGCGGTCCAAAGGCAGGCGTAAGCGTCCAGGGCGTCCTCGCTCGAAGGTCGCCCGGGGTTCACCTTCGCCACCTCGGAGAACTCGGTCAGCAGCAGTCGCTGCCGGTGGGATCGGCCCTCGACGGTGTGCTTGGACCCCAGCGCGGCCCCTCCGAGCTCGCGGAAAGCCAGTTCCGGGTGCCCTTCATACAGCTTCTGAGCATCTCGTCGCGCCAGCGCCTCGTCGACCTCCCTGACCTTGGCCAGGATCCCGAAGGCCTGGCGCGAGTAACCCTTGCCATCGATCTGGCGCCGGATGTCCTGAGCTTCCTGGTAACTGGTCGCGGTCAGCATCGGGCGCAAGGGAGCTGGGAACACGCTGGTGAGCCTTGGCCAGCCCAGCAGCCGGCGGGCCTCATGGTCGCAAGCACGGGACCCCTGTAGCGGAAGCCCGATCGGGATGTCGAGTACCGCAGCCAGCACCGAGCGACGGTTGCTGACGGCGCTCAGGAGATGGGTGTCCCAGCGCTCCAGGGCGGTGCTTCGGTCGGCGTACTCCAGCGCCACCATCCAGCCACCCGGGCAGCCGTCGGCGCCTATCAGCCTGAGGGCGGAGCGCACTGGGAAATCGTAGACCTGAGGGGAGTGGTTGGCCACCGAAAGCGAACATCAGTTCGTATGATGTGGCGATGCCTCAGTCCCGCTTTTCGGAACTCTGGGCCCGCTCTTACTTCTCCTTTTTGGAAGGTGCCAGCGCTCCCGAGGCGATGGTCGCCCGGGCCGCCGAGCTGGGGATGGCCACCCTGGGCCTGGTGGACCGCGGTGGCCTCTATGGAGCGGTGCGCTTGGTCCAGGCTGCCGAGCGGGTCGGGCTGGCGGTCATGGTGGGGGCGGAGCTGGACCTGGAGGGTGGGGGCCGGCTGGTCCTGCTCGCCACCGACCGCCCCTCCTACCAGCAACTCTGCCGAGCGGTGAGCCGGGCTCAGCTGGCGGGGGAGAAGGGGGCTCACCGCCTCCACCTGACGGGATTGGAAGCCGTCCTCGCCGATGCGGCGGGCAGGGCGGCCGATGAGCGCGATGCCGTCCCCTCGCCGGCGCTGGCCCGCCGACGGAGCCGGCGCGACCGGGCGGAGGTCGGCGTCGACACCTGGGTGGCCCCAGAGCAGGTCAGCCGCTGCACGGTGATGGCGGGAGGACCCCACAGTCCCATCAGCCTGGCCCTTCTCCGCGGTGACAGGGAGGCGGCGGACCGGGCTGCCCTGGCCCTCCGCCAGGCCTTCCCCAGCGGCCTGGTCTACCTCTCCATGCTTCACCATCTCCATCCCGGAGACAGCTGGCTGGCGGCGGAGACCGCCGCCTGTGCCCTGCGGACCGGGGTGGGGCTTTTGGTCTCGGGCGCCCCCAGATATGCCACAGCCCCAGAGGCGGCCCTGCTGGATGTGCTCACCGCCATCCGCCACAACTGCACCTTGGAAGAGGCAGCCGAGCGGGGGCTGCTACTGCCCAACCACCAGTACCAGATGCGAGAGGGAGAGCAGCTGATGGAGCTGCTGCCCTATCCGGCGGCCTTCCAGGCGACAGCTGATCTGGCCGCCCGTGCCGAGCTCAAGCTGGACTTTCGCCACAGCCGCTTCCCCGGCTTCAAGGCGCCTACGGGACTCAGCCCCGACCAGTACCTGGAGCAGCTCTGCCGCCGAGGGCTGCCGAGCAGGTACGCCAGTCCCAGCCCCGAGGTCGAGGCCCGGCTGCTCCATGAGCTGCGGATCATCGCCAAGTGCAAGCTGGCCGAGTTCTTCCTGATCGTCTGGGAGCTGATGGACTTCGCCTCCCGGGAGGGGATACCGGCCCAGGGCAGGGGTTCCGCCGCCGACAGCCTGGTGGCCTATCTGCTGGGCATAACCAGGGTCGACCCCATCGCTCACCACCTGCTCTTTGAGCGCTTTCTCCACGAGGAGATGCAGGGCACGCCCGACATCGATATCGATATCTCGAGCGCCCACCGGGAGCCGCTGCTCCGCCATGTCTACGACACCTACGGTCAGGATCGGACCGGGATGGTGTGCACCGTCATCACCTTCCAGCTCCGGATGGCGGTCCGCCAGGTGGGGGCCGCCTTCGGGCTGCCCCAGCCGGTGGTGGACAGGCTCAGCCGCTCGGTGGACCGCTGGTACGGGAAGGGTGAGCAGGCCATGGTCGCCCAGCTGCTGGAATCGGCTGGTGAGCTCTCGGAACAAGTCCTGGGCTCTCCGTCTTGGCGCCAGTTCGCCAGCCTGGTGGAGGCGGTGGTGGGAGTGCCGCGCCATCTCTCCATCCATGTGGGCGGCATGTTGGTCACCGGGGAGCCGCTCTGGGATATCGCTCCCCTGGAGCGGGCCACCATGCCCGGCCGGGTGGTGGTCCAGTTCGACAAGGATGACGTCGAGGATCTGGGCCTGATCAAGATTGACCTGCTCGGGCTGCGCACCCTCTCGGTGGTGGCCGAGACTCTGGATGAGCTGGAGCGGGCCAGCGGCGAGCGTCCCGACCTGGAGGCGCTGGACCTGGCCGACCCCGAGGTCTATGCCATGTGCGCTCGGGCCGACACCATCGGGGTTTTTCAGATCGAGTCCCGGGCCCAGCAGCAGACCCTGCCGCGCACCAACCCCAAGGAGTTCAACGACCTGGTGGTCGAGGTGGCGATCATTCGGCCCGGCCCCATCCAGGGCAAGGCGGTACACCCCTACATGCGTCGCCGCCAGGGCCGCGAGAAGGTGAGCTACCTCCATCCGCTGCTGGAGCCGATCCTTCGCGACACCCTGGGGGTGATCCTCTTCCAGGAGCAGATCCTGGAGATTGCCATGCAGCTGGCCGGATTCAGCGCCGGTGAGGCCGATCGTTTCCGCCGGGCCATGAACCGCCATCGCTCCCGAGTGGAGATGTCCTCTCTGGAGCAGGGGTTCCTGGACGGCTGCTCCCGCAACCAGGTGCCGAGGGAGGTGGCTGCCGAGCTCTTCGAGGCGGTCAAAGGCTTTGCCGAGTTCGGCTTCTGCCGCAGTCATGCCGCGGCCTTCGCCCGTACCGCCTATGAGACCGCCTGGCTCCGGCTCTACCATCCCGCCGCCTACCTGGTAGGGCTGCTCAACCACCAGCCCATGGGCTTCTACCACCCCTCGGTCCTGGTCGAGGACGCCAAGCGCCGCGGGGTCAAGGTGCTCTCGGTGGACGTCAACCTGAGCCGGAGCCGCTGTCACCTGGAGCAGCTGGAGACGGGATCGAGGACTCCCCACCAGTTCGGCGTCCGACTCGGCTTCAACTACGTCAGAGAGCTGGGCGAGAACCTGGGTGAAGAGCTGGACCGGGAGCGTGAGCTAGGTCCCTATCGATCGCCGGAGGACTTCTGGCGCCGCACCGAGCTCCCCCGGCCGGCGGTGGACTCGCTGGTGATGGTGGGTGCCCTGGACAGCTTCGGTGAGTCCCGTCGCAAGCTGCTCTGGCGACTCAAGTCGGTGGAGGAGGAGCTGACGGGGAGCCGGGGTCAGCGGTCGGCCCCGAGCTCAGGCCAAGCCAAGCCGGCGAATGCCAGGCAGCAGCAGCTGCTGGCGCTGCCGGCGGAACCGCCGCGACTGGCGGATCTGACGGCGAGGGAGCGGGCCGCGGCCGACTACCGAATCATGGGCCTGACCACAGGTGAGCACCTGGTCTCCTTCCTGCGGACACAGCTGACCGAACTGGGGGCGATCCCCCTGGCCGAGGTACGGCAGCTCGGCAATGGCACCAGGGTGCGAGCCGCCGGGTTGGTGATAACCCGCCAGGCGCCCTATTCCGCCCATGGGATGCGCTTCTTCACGGTGGTTGACGAGACTGCGCACCTGGACCTGGTGCTCCGTCCCCCGGTCTACCAGGCCCACCGATCCTGGGCCAACCATGAGCCGGTGATCTGCGCCGAGGGGGTGCTGCAGGTGGCTGATGGGGCTCTCAGCCTCCTGGTCGAGAGACTGCTGCCGCTGCCTCGACAGGTGCCCCAGGCGGCTGACCCTACCCCGACCGACTCGCTGTTCCCCGTCCCTTCGGCTCACGACTACCACTGACCTCGGACCGGTCCGGTCCCACTGCCACCGCGACCGGCTGGCCGCTGTCGTCACCCGAGGGTCCCAATCCCAGCCGCGGGCGCAACCGCTCCAGTTGACGCATGGTCGCCTCCAGGTCCGCGGAGCTGAAGGCCGAGCGGCTGCGTTTCTGCAGCGCCACCGTGCAGCCGGCGAAGCCGGGGAGCGCCAGCGGCAGGGCCATCACCGACTCCAGCTCGACGTTGGTCCTGGCTTGGGGCCGGCTCGAGGGAGGCTCGACCCAAAGGACAGGCACCCCACCCTCTCTGGCGAGCTCGGCCAGGGAGGTGAGCAGCTGGCTGACCGCGGCCGGGGGCTGGCCGGTGACCGCGAGCTGTTGACCCTGGGGATCCAGCATCACGGTCAGCTGCGCCCGACCGGCCCTGTTCAACTGGGTCAGGAAGTGATCGACCCCGATCGGCTGCTGCGCCGGACGCCGGTGCCTGCGGGCGAGCTGCCAGTTGAAGGTGGCGCTCACCGCCATTCCCACAACTGCCGCTATTAGGCCATCCAGGACCAGGGGCAGCGAGGTGCCGACCAGGCCCAGGAAGACCACCAGCTGGGCTCCGCCGGCGGTCAGCGCGGAGGAGACGTAGCGGCGCATCAAGGGATAGCGCTCGCGGCGCAGATCGGCGAAGGTGAGCCTCAGATTCCAGCCGAAGTTCCAGACCGCGGAGAGCACGAAGGCGACCGCCCAGGCCGCCAGCGCCGGCCAGCCCAGAACCACTCCGCCCAGCTCGATGAGGATGAGGAACAGGCCCAGGCCAGTGATCCCCACGGCGGCGAACTTCCAGATCCGGGCACTGCCAGGCACGTCCCAGACCAGCGACCAGACGTGGCGGAGGAAGAGCAGACCCTGGGCGGTGCTGGCTTTGCTCTCGCCCGCAGCCCGGGCCTGGAACTGGAGAGGCACATCCACGACTACGTCGTGGGGTGAGCAGACCAGGAGCTCGAGCAGGATCTTGAACCCCACCGGGCGGAACTCGAGCCCCCGCAGCAGCGAGGCGCGGCCCAGGAAGAACCCGGCCAAGGGGTCGGTGCTGGTCCTGGCCTCCACAAAAACTGTCCGTACCAGGACACTGGCCGCTCTCGAGACGAAGTGCCGGAAGCCCCCAGCCAATCCCTCCCGGCTGCCCCCAGCCAGGTAGCGGCTGGCGACCACCAGGTCGGCCCCGCTGCGCTCGGCCGCGAGCATGGCGGGGATGGTCTCAGGGGGATGTTGCAGGTCCGCATCCATGACGCAGACCAGCCGACCCCGGGCCTCGCGCAGGCCCTGAACCACCGCGGTGCTTAGCCCGCCCGTCCGCCTCTCCGGGTCGCGGTGGATCACTCGGATGCGGTGATCGAGGCTCGCCTCGGCGGCCAGCAGCTCGGCGGTCTGGTCGTCGCTGTCGTCGATGAAGACCAGCTCGAACTCGACCCCGGTCAGAGCGCCCTCCAACCTTGCTAGTAGGGGCGCGAGGTTGCTGGCCTCGTTGCGCGTCGGCAGAACCACCGAAAGTTCCGGCGCTGCCCCCCCAGGGTGGGCGCGGAGCTCGGCCATGGGCCGAAGTCTAGCCTCGATCCGGCTGCAGACCCGCCTCCGTTACAGAATCGTCAGACCGAGCTCCTTCGCGGGTTACAAGCTCATCCAGCGCAACTCGCAGTTCGGCGGCATCGACCTGGCCCTCGGCCAGAACCCGATCGCGGTAGAGGATCACCGGCACCCGGTCGGTGAACCGCGCCCGCAGCACCGGGTCCTCGTCGATGTCGTACTCGGAAACCACCATCCTGTGCGCCGCTGCCAATTCGAGCAGGATCACTCGGGCCGACTCGCAAAGTGGGCAGTTGCGCCGGGAGAGGAGCTGAAGCTGCTCAGCCGTCGGAGACCCCCCAGTTTTCCAGGCGGGAGCGATAGCTCCGATTCCAGTTCCAGAATGACCCCCAGGCGGCTACCCAGAACGCCAGCTCAATCGCGACCCCACCCAGGGTCGCCCCGGCCAGACGGCTGCCGGTCAGTGCCAGCAGGGCATAGACGATGACCCGTACCAGCACCATGCCCACCAAACCGGAGATCACCACAAAGGCCACGCCAACGGCACGGCGTTCGGATCTGAGCGCCTCTCGAAGCCGGCGGGCGCTGCTGGCCGCCCTGCTGCTCAGGCGGCTGGGGGGCTCTGGTTGGGAGCTGCCCAGTCGCAGGGTTCCCCAGGCGGCCAGGACGGCAGCCAGCACGACCGGGATCAAGGCCTGCCAGGGCGCGCCCACTCGCAGGAAGTTCTGCCAACCGCTGAGATGGTGGCCCGCCTCATAGGAGGTGGTGAACCGGCTCTGCAACGCAAAGGATCCCAGGCTCACTCCCAAACCTAGGATCAGGCTGCCGCCGGCGACGGCAGTCGGCCAGGGGTGGTGGCGAACTGGGGCCAGGACCCAGGCGCTGGCTCGGGTTGGGGCCGCGGTCACCCGTCGTGGAAGTCGCAGTTTGGGCCGCGCGCCTTCAGCCACGTTCCCAGGACCCGTCGAGCATGCCCAGGTAGCGCTCGACCGAGCGCAGCACCGCGGCCTTGGCGTCACCGAGGATGTCGTCGCCCGGCCAGGCTCCGTAGACGCGCTCGAAGTCGAGCCCACCTACCCGGCTGCCGATGGCGGCCACGTCCCCTGCGGGCAAGGGAATCCGGTTGGGATAGCTGTAAAGGAACGCGGCCCAGCGGCGATCGGCAGCGACCGCGATGGTGTCGCCGGTCAGCATGGCTCCCCTGCCGGCCGCGCCGGCGCGCCAGTGCAGCACTGTCGAACCGCGAAAGTGCCCCCCCAGGCGTAGAACTCGCAGACCGTCTATGGGCTCGATCTCGTCGCCCTCAAAGTGGACAACGGCCGGACTGGGGCGGGGCAGGTATTGGCGATCGCGGGCACTGAGGTAGACGGGAATGTCGCCGAAGGCCAGGCTCCACTCGACGCAGCTGCCATAGAAGTGGGGGTGGCTGATGGCGATCGCGGCCAGTCCGCCCAAGTCCAGCACGTCCCCCAGGGTGGCGGAGTCCAGAAAGCTCAGGCAGTCCCACAGGAGGTTGCCCCCGGGGGTGGTCAGTAACAGAGCCCGCTGGCCTATCCCGAAAGCGGGCTCCGTCGTTATCTGCCAGAGTCCCGGCTCCAGTTCGGTCAGCTCGTCGTGATATTTGCCCTGCATGTCTGCCAGGGTGGTCCAGCTCTGACCCTCGCGGCCGACGTACTGGCGCTCGTCGGCACAGATTGGGCAGATTGGCGGTGGAAGTGGCCCCGAAGCTTGCTGGACCCCGCAGGTCCGGCAGATGAAAGCGGGCATGTCGCCCCTGATTTTGCAGTCCTTCGAGAGTGAGCACCGAGTCTAGAATCAGGCCGATGGGTTCGACCCCGGTCGGGCAGAGGCCTTCGCCCCACCCGGCGGGCTATCCAACGGTGAGTTTCGCCACCTACAACATCCTCCTGGGGGGTGGCGGGCGCTGGAGCGAGATCACCGAGCTGCTGCGCTTGGTTGACGCCGACGTGGTGGCGCTACAGGAGGCGGATGACCGATCCGCGGTCGCCCGTGCCGCCGACCAGCTCGGCTATCAGCTCATTTACGGCGTCGCGCCGACGCCGCCGCAGCGGGCCATGGCACGGCACCAGGCGGTGCTCTCGCGACTTCCGGTGGCGCGTTGGCTCAACCATCGCGAGCCCACTGTGCTCCTGCGCAACTCGCTGGAAGTCTGGTTGGAGACGCCGACGGGCAGCCAGATCAACCAAATCTGCCTGCACACGGTCCACCTGACCGCGGCATTTCAACGCCGCGGGCGGGCCGAGCCCAACCGTGTTCGCGAGCTTGCGACGGTCCAGGGTCATGCGGCTCAGCATCCCGAGGCTCCCCACCTGGTCATCGGAGACTTCAACTCGCTGGCTCCCGGAGACCGAATTCAGGCCACCGACTTTTTCGCGCAGATCAATCTCTGGCGCAAAACCGGAGTTCTCCAGGAGTCGGGAGCGATGGGGCCGATTCCGCCGGGACTGTCGCGACTGCGCTGGTGGCAGGACCCGGAGACCGCCGATGCCGTGGTCGAGGAGTTGCCCGAGGCGGTGCGCAGCGGACTACCCCGGCTGCCTTGGCTGGTCCATCCCTTCCTGGAAGTCCTGCCGAGAGGAGATGCGACCGACGCGGTCCTGGGGGCGCTCTTGCCGCGGGCCGCGGTAAGGAGCATGCTCCGAGCGGGATACATCGATTGCCTGCGTGCGCTCCATCCCCGGGCCAGCGCTTTTACATGTCCCACCTATCAACCTGCGGCGCGGATCGACTACGTCTTCGTGAGCAGAGGACTTGACCGTCGGTTGGTCCGCTGTGAGGTGGTGGGTCGCGGGGGCGACTTGGCGGAGCTGGCCCGCCGGGCCAGTGACCATTTCCCGGTGATGGCGGAATTCAGCCTCGGCCCGGTTCAGTCCCGATCTCTGGGACCGGTCCGGACTTCTCGGGCCGAGGGCCCGGGCAGGGCGGGAGCGCCACCCTCGGGGGCGGCGCTCCCGCAGACTGAAGACCTAACTGACCGCGATCCCCTCGATCCCTGCCCCTAGTCCGGTTACGGATCCGATCGCCGTGAGCGACCCGTTCCGGTTGATCTGGAACTCATCAATAGCCCCGGCCCCGCCGGCCTCGGCGTAGAGAACGCCATCGGAGCCGACCGCCATGTCGATGGGACCGGCATCGGTGTTGGCGAGCACCCCACCGTCGGGGCCTAACAAGGCCAGGCTGCCGTTGAAGCCCACGGTGTAGCCACTCAGGGAGTTGCTGCCGGCGTTGGCGCCGTAGTAAAAGCCGTCAACCCGGGTGATCCAGCAAAGAGCTGCCTGTCCGTCTCCGAGGGTCGCGATCGCTATCAGGCCACCGCCTGGACTGAGGTTGTAGGTGGTGACGCTGCTGGAACCCGCCTCCGTGACCACCAGGTGGCCGAAGTTGTCGAAGGTGAACCCAAACGGCACCGGTTGCGCACTGGGGTTGACTGTGGGCGCGCCCAGCTGGCCATTTGCGGCCACGGTGAAGACATCGATGTCGCTGCCGCTGGCCTTGGTCGTGACCACCAACTGCCTGCCATTTGGGGTGAATCCAACCTGCCCGGGCGACTCCAGGTAGTTGGGGGGATCGGTGTTGGTCAAGCCCAAGGAGCGGGCCGAGCCAGGAATCGGGCGCAGCCGATCTCCGTCGAAGTGATATCCCTGTAGCACCCCGACGCCACCACCGTTGAGAACGTAAACCAGTTGCCCGCTGACGGCGATGCTGTCGGGGAACGAGCCTGCAGAGGAGAGCACCTGGCGCAAGGCGATTCCGCCGCCCCCAACTTGGAAAACCGAGATCGAGTCACTGCCGGCGTTGACGCTGATCAGGACCTGGTGGCCAGGATCGAAAACCAGTGAACCCTGTGACGCCAAGGAATCCACCACCGCAGCGCTGGCGGTTGCTCCCACCCCACCCGTGAGGTAGCGGCCCACCAGGATGGGACCCTCGGCAGTGTGACGGTAGACGATCACTTGGTTACCACCTGCCCCATTGGTCTGAGCAAAGACCAAGTGTTGACCGCCCCCCCAACTGGGTTGCCCCGGATCGGCAGCGCTGACCGGTAGGTTCAGCAGGGTGGCGCAGCTGGCCAGGAAGGCAACTGTGGTACCCAGTCGCAACAGATTCTTCATCGGGCGCTTCCTCCTTCCGGCATGGTCAGTGAGCCCTTGGGGCCGGAGCTTCCGGGGCAGAGACTCTCCGCGGCCAGCCGTACTGAGCTGGGTGTCGAGTCCCTGTTCCGACCGTAGCCCCGGGACCTTAAGTAAGTCGGAAGCTGGGATTACCTTTCGGTGACGTCGACTGAGGCGCGGCTCGGGACTGGAGGATCGGCGTGACCACCCTGGCCATTGGGCTCCGAATCTCAGCGGAACCTTGGGGCGCAATCATTTCGTAAGGATTCGACAAGGGCCGCGTCACTTCCCCCCTTGAGCCTTAGAGGCATCTCACCGCGGGTTCTTCTCGAGGAGTGCGGAGCGCGAACATGCCAAAGCAAGGCGTCCATAGCGAGGCTTGACAGGGGTCGCTACCGCATCGCTCAGCGCGGCACGCTCAACCGGGGCAGCCCTTGGGGGAGGCTGATTCGGATGGTGGGGATACGATCTGAAGATGGCAACAGTGCTGGTGGTCGATGACGATGCCGTGGTCCGGGACGTGGTGACCCGTTATCTGGAGCGGGACGGAGTCCAGGTCGTGCAGGCGGGCAACGGTGATCAGGCGAGGCAGTTGCTAGAGCGCGCCCACCCCGACTTGGTGGTCCTTGACCTCATGATCCCCGGCCTCAACGGTTTGGACCTCTGCCGGTGGATCCGCGATCGCGGTGAGACAGCTGTGATCCTGCTTACCGCTCGCTCTGAGGAGGCCGATCGCATTGTCGGCCTGGAGCTCGGAGCCGACGACTACGTTACGAAGCCGTTCTCTCCTCGCGAACTCTCCGCCCGTGTCAAAGCGGTGCTTCGTCGGGCGTCGGCTGCTCCGGCGCGAAGCCTACCGATTGAGGCCGGCGCTCTGGTGATTGACTCAGAGGCACGCGAGGTGACGGTCGGCGGCGCCCAGGTTGAGCTCACCGCCCTGGAGTTCGACCTGCTGCGCTTCTTGGCTGGCAACCCCCGGGTGGTGTTCTCGCGGGACCAGCTGCTGACCAGAGTTTGGGGTCACCAGCGCAGCGTGGAGACCGCCGCCAGCACGGTCACCGTTCATGTGCGCCGGCTTCGCGAGAAGATCGAGGACGACCCCTCCAGTCCAGCGCTGATCCAGACCGTCTGGGGAGTGGGCTATCGGTTCGTGCCGTGATCGGCCTCTTCTTGGCCGTTGGCTCCGCCACCCTGGTTGCCGGGGTGCTCGGGGCGCTGGCACTACAACTGCTGCCGACGGTCCGGTTGCAGCTGGTGGCGCTGGCAATGTTGGCGGTGGGCCTGCCCCTGGCGGCGGTATCGGTATCCGGTCTAGCGATGTTCCACGGAGGGCCAGCCCAAGCGATCTTGGTGGTGTCGTCCGCCTCGGCCCTGGCGGCCCTGGCGGGCGCTGCACTGGTCGAGCGCCGGATCATGGGACGGCTCCAGCGACTCAGGGCTGCCTCTTCCGCGCTGGCAGCCGGCGAACTGGCAGCCAGGGCTCCCCGCGGTGGACCAGCGGAGCTGGCCGAACTAGCGGCTTCCTTCAACATCATGGCCCAGAACTTGGAGGATCTCTTCGACGCTCGGCGGGACCTGGTGACCTGGGCCAGTCACGATCTCCGGGCTCCCGTCACCTCGATTCGAGCCATGCTGGAGGCGTTAGAGGACGGCCTGGCAAACACTGCGGAGTACCTACCGCCCCTCCAAGAACAGGTGCGGCTGCTGGAGGGGAGGATCAGCGAACTCTTCGAGATGGCCCGCATCGACAGCGGAGCAACTCAAGACGAGATCAAGGTGGTGGATCTGGTTGCCCTGATTGAGACCTGTGCCGGCTGGTTCGAGGCGGCGGCCAGGGGCGCGGGAATCACCCTCCGGACCGACCACTTCGACGGCGACCTCGCCGCCCTGTGTGCCCCGGAGAAGGTGGAGAGAGTCGTCTCCAACCTCATCACCAATGCCTTGCAGCACACGCCCGCCGGGGGCGAGATCCGGGTGTCGGCAGCCAAACAGCCGGGCGCCATCCTGGTGGCCGTCAGCGACACCGGTTGCGGCATTCCGCTCCCGGCTCAGGCCCGGGTATTCGAGCCATTCTGGCGGGCCGACACAGCGCGGTCTACAGCCAGTAGCGGTTCGGGTCTGGGCCTGACCATCTCCAAAGGTCTGATCGAAGCTCAGGGTGGCCGGATCTGGGTCGATCCCGCACCAAGCAGGGGTGCCAGAATCTACTTCCTTCTGCCCGCAGCACCCGGCACCAGGCGGCAAACCACGTCTGCTTCTCCGCATGCAAAACGCCAGATTGTCGGATGGCGTCCGGCGCGAGAGCCGCAGCCGTGACCGGCCGCGAGATTCCCGCCGCGCGCGCCCAGGTGGGCTGAGCTTCGCAGCTTAGGCCGCGACCGGCCCGCACGGGCGGTTCCATGGCGGTCGAGGTGGGCTCCGAAGCCGCACATATACTCGATCGATGGTCAGGGCAAGTCGGCAGTCCGGCATCCCCAAGGCGAAGTTCGCTCTCCTCGGGGGTTCGGGGACCGGCACGCAGGGTTCTCCTGAGCTGGAGTCCTCGGTCAAGCTACTCGCCCGCGAATCCGTGTTCGAGACTCCCTTCGGGAGCACCCCTCCGGTCACCCACTTTGAGGTGGCGCTTGAGGGCGGCGGCGAGAGATCGGTGTTGTTCTCCCGGCCCCACGCCGGGCTGGGCGCCGGGCTGGCGGGGCGCTCCAGCCAGGAGCGGGCTCAAAAGGCCTTGGCCCTGTTCTGGGTATTTGAGCGGGCGGGGGTGGTCCGGGTGGTCGCGGAGTCCGGGTCTGCAAGCATCACCCAGCACTTCCATCCGAGAGACCTGGTGGTACCCCACGACTTCATCGACTTCACCCAGCAACGGGGCGGCCAGCTCGAGCCCGGGGTGATTCTGGTGATGCGTGATCCCTTCTGCCCGGAGATCCGCGAGGCACTCTGGCAGCGGGCCCGGCAGTTCGCAGCCGACAAGGCGACCAGGGCCTTCAATCGGGCCGTCCACGTCACCGTGGAAGGCCCCAGGATGGAGACCGCCGCCGAGGTGGCGGCGCTGGCTCGGATGGGGGGTGACATCATCAGCCAGACCGTTACCCCCGAGGTCTATCTGGCTCGTGAGATTGGGGCGTGTTTCGGGTCGGTTGAGATGGTGCTGAACTACGCCGAGGGAGTGCGCCCGGAGTGGGATTTCGACCTTCTCCGGGCGATCGTGCGCGAGGGGGCGGAGGAGCTGGGACGAGTGGCCCTCGACGCTCTGATCGCGCTTCCCGAGGCTATCGACTGCGCCTGCCTCAGTTACCGACAGGCCGCGCTCCCAGTCACCGAAGCGGTGGCGGCCCCGGCGTGAGCCAGGGCGGGATCGCCCCGTTCGGGTTGCCGACCGTGGGGAGCCCGGAGCCGGAGGCGGTGAGGGGAATGTTCACCAGCCTGGCACTGCGTTACGACGTGCTCAACTCCCTGCTCAGCCAGGGCCAGGACCGGCGCTGGCGTCGTCGGGCCGCCCAGCTCACCCGGGCCCGGCCCGGCGACCGCGTCCTGGATGTCTGCACTGGGACTGGAGCTCTGGCCCAACTCCTGCGCCGCAGAGTTGGCGTCTCCGGCGAGGTGGTGGGGATCGACCTCACCGAGGCCATGTTGGAGGTGGCCAGAACCAGGGTGCCAGAAGTGAGATTCGTGGTTGGAGACGCCTGCGCCCTTCCCTTCGCCGATGAATCGTTCGATGCCGCGACCATGGCCTTCGGCCTCCGCAACATCGACGATCGCCAGAGTGCGCTCGACGAGCTGGCTCGAGTCCTGCGGCCGGGGGGGAGGGCGGTGATCCTCGAGTTCAGCCAGGTCCACCCACTTCTGCGGCCAGCTTACGGCTGGTACAGCCGCCGGCTGATCCCGGTGATCGCCAGGGCGGTGCTGGGCCGGGACAGCGCCTACCGCTACCTCACCGACTCGATCGCCGCCTTTGCCGCGCCGGACCTGGTGACCTCCTGGCTGCATCGGTCCGGCTTCAACCCGGTCCACCAATATCGGATGACGGCTGGGGTGGTCGCCCTCCACGTCGGGCGGCGTGGAGGCGGGCTGGTCAGCCGCGGGGGAGGAGAAGGCTGAGGGACTCTGCCACCAGCGCCGGCCGCTCCGAGCCCTCCAGTTCGTAGGTGAGCTCGTAGGTGACCAGAAACCCCTCGGGGGGCCGATCGCGAACCTCCAGCACCTTGGCCCTCAGCCTGACCCGGCTGCCGGCCGGCACCGGGGTTAGGAAACGAAGCCGGTTGAGCCCGTAGTTGAGGCTGGTGGCGTGGTGGCGGACATGGTTGAGCTGGTCCAGGAGCATCGGAGTCAGCGAGAGGGTCAGGTATCCGTGGGCGATGGTGGTGTGGAGCTGGCTGGCCGCGGCCCGCTCAGGGTCGACGTGGATCCACTGCTGGTCTCCGGTGACCTCGGCAAAGGCGTCGATCTTGGCTTGGTCGAGCTCCACCCAGTCACTGGGACCCAAGGTTGACCCGACCGCCTGGCGCAGGTCCTCAATCGTCTCTGGGGGCACGAATATCTCCACTTGGGTAGGTTACAGTGAGCGCCAGGTCGGTCGGCCGGGGCCGGGCAGATGGAAGCCGGGAGCAGGGTAGTCCGCGTGATTCGCACCTTGGTGGTGGCGGGGGGTCGGCAGGCCGAGGACCTGGCTCCTTGGCTGGAGTACATGGACCGGACGGGTGCCATCACTGCCGAGGTCACCGGCGACGTTTCCGCGCTTAGCCGACCTGACGGGTACGACGTGGTCGTAGCCCACCCTCCCGAGGGAGAGCTGTTCCCGGCGGCCGAGGCCGGCCTCTGCAACTTCGTGCGCCGGGGAGGCGGATTCCTGGGCCTGCATTGCACCAATGCCACCTGGGCCGGGGCCAGCGACTACCTGGAGCTGGTCGGGGGCAGCCCGGACGGACGTCTGCCCAGGAGCGAGATCGTGAGCCGGGTCAGTGATGGCGATCACGACATCACCCGCCGTCTGGCCGGCTCACTGACCCTGCACGACTCTTGCTACACCCAGCCCCAGGCGCCGCCCGATTGCCGGGTTCTGCTCGATACCACCTGGCGGGCCAGGAGACTCCCGGTCGCCTACGTCCGGGAGCCGGGCGCGGGACGGGTCTTCTACTGGGGGATGGGCGAGGCCGCGGCCACCTTTCGGGAGCCCGAGGTTCAGGAGCTGCTCTATCGAGGTCTGCGCTACCTGGCCGGCGAGGTGGAGCGAGACTACGTCGGGCTTGGGATGCTCGGCTACGGGGCCATCGGGCCCGATCACCTCGCTTCGATTGCGGCGGTGGCCGGGCTCAGCCTGCGGGCGGTGGCTGACCCTAATCCAACCCGAGTCGAGGCAGTCAGCCAGCTACTTCCCGAGCTGGCGGTGGCCACCAGCCTGGCGGAGTTGGTGGAGGAGCCCGGCGTCGAGGTCGTGATCATCTCCACTCCTCCGAACACTCACGCGGCCCTGGCCGAGCAGGCCCTGAGAGCGGGCAAGCATGTGGTGCTGGAAAAGCCCTTCTGCCTCAACCTCGATGATGCGGACCGGCTGGTGGATTTGGCCGGTGAGACCGGCAAGACCCTCACCGTCTACCAGAACCGCCGTTGGGATCCTGACTTTCTGGCTCTCAAGGCGG
The DNA here is from genome assembly GCA_963701235.1 of Candidatus Dormiibacterota bacterium. GTDB lineage: Bacteria > Chloroflexota > Dormibacteria > Aeolococcales > Bog-877 > Bog-877. Next base: position 1,617,780 of record OY969577.1, on the reverse strand, counting down.
CCATCGAGCGCGGTGACCTGGGGTCGATCTTTCATCTGGAGGCGTTCGTCGGCGGCTATGACCATCCCTGCCACTACTGGCACTCCCACTCCCCGGTCAGCGGCGGCGTGATCTTCGACTGGGGAGCGCACTACCTGGACTGGATCCTGCAGCTGATCCCGGCACAGGTGGTGCAGGTCTCGGCCCGCAATCAGAAGCTGGTCTGGCAGGACGTGACCAACGACGATCACTTCGAGCTCCGGATGACCTTTCGCAACGGGGCCGAGGCGACCTTCATACATTCCGACATCGCCGCCGCCCGCAAGCCCAAGTGGTACGTGCTGGGAACGCAGGGCGCTGCGGTGGGCCATTGGCGCGAGGGCAGGCTGACCAGTCGCGGGCCGAGCGGCCAGCTGGTCGAAGAACGGCTTCCGGTCACCGACCTGCCCTGCGAGCTGCACATCCTCACCCCCAGCGGTTCCGGGGAGAGTCACGATCAGCTGCTCTCGCTACCGGCTCCACCGCCCCAGGCCTTCTACCGCAACCTGGCCGGTCACCTCCTCGCCGGGGAGCCCTTGGCGGTGACCCCGGAGTCGGCACGCCGCAACGTGGCGTTGATGGAGGCCGCCCTCCGCGCGGCCGAGCTGGGGCAGCCGCTCAACATTCGGGTGTGACCGCGGCACGGCTCCGCTGGGGGGTGCTGGGAGCAGCTGACATCGCCAATAAGGCGGTGATTCCCGCGATTCTCGGCGCCGGGGGCGCGCTGGTGGCGTTGGCCAGCCGCGACCCCAAGAGAGGCCGGGACATGGCGGCCCGGTTCCAGATTCCGCGGCTCTGCCCGAGCTACGAGGCGTTGCTCGAGGTCGACCTGGACGCTGTCTACATCCCGCTGCCCAATTCGTTGCACCGGCCCTGGACCCTGAGGGCGGTGGCCGCCGGCAGGCACGTCCTCTGCGAGAAACCTCTGGCACTGACCGCGGCCGAGGCCATGGAGATGCGCAGGGCCGCTGCCGAGGCGGGCGTGGTGCTGGCGGAGGCGGTCATGTACCGCTATCACCCGCGCTGGCAGTTGATCCGCGAACTGGTCGCCGACGGCAGCCTCGGCAGCCTGCGCCATCTGCAAGGAACCTTCACCTTTCCCCTGGGGCCAGAGCCTGACGTCCGCTGGGAGCAGGCCTTGGGGGGAGGCGCCCTCTACGACGTCGGGTCCTACCTGGTGAATGCCTGCCGCTGGCTGGTCGGCGAGCCCACCCGGGTGCTGGCCCGAGCAGATCTAAAACACGGCGTGGTCAGCGACGGCTCCATGCTGATGGAGTTTGAGACGCCGCGAGGGCCGACCTCGGCGGAGCTCGCCTACAGCTTCGAGTCGGCCGAGCACCAGCGGCTGGAGCTGATCGGCACTGAGGCCTCCCTGACCATCCCCAAGCCCTTCACCGCCTGGCATAAGGAGGCGATTCCACTGTGGATGAGTCCAACTCCCGGAGGCACTTCTCGACGCATCCCCACCCCGGCGGCCGATCCCTACCAAAAGATGGTGTCGGCCTTCACCGCCCGGGTCGGCGGCGGGGCTTTGCTTCCGACCGAGGCAGACGACGCGGAACTAAACCTGCGAGTCCTGGACGCGGGTCACCGCAGCCAAGTCAGTGGGGTGTGGGAGAGCTCTTAGGGCAGGCCCCTTAGGGCAGTGACCACCCCTGTGATCTCGATCTTGCAGTCGGGGGCTGTGAGCGTGAGGTTCAGCTCCCCGCTGGCGGGTAGGTAGGGCGAGGCCAGCCGGGCGCACTCGCTGAGCACGATTGGCGCCCCCACCGAGGCTGGCCAGGAGACCAGCACCTGGCTGCCCACCGCCGCGGACTTGACTTGGGCCGAGAGGGTGGACGACTTCACCTCGTATCTGAGATCGCTGAGCGTGCCAGGAGAGGCCCGGACGAAAGGCTGGGCCAGGACATCGAGCCAGGCATGGTCGACAGGGCCGTTGCCTCGCTCAACTCCCCAGTCGTCCGGATCATTCCACTGCCACCAGGCCCAACCGGTGAGGGAGCGGTTGGAGAGGGAGATCTCGGCGCGCGCCCAGGAGGCGGCGATGGGACGGGTGTGGTCGATACCCAGCTCTCCGGTCCAGTATGCGGCAGGGAGCTGACGCGCCTCGGTTAGCCCCTGCTCGAGCTCGGCCTGAAGGGGCCCGGCGCTGCCGTTGAAGGTAGGCCCGAGAATGCTGCCGCTGTAGAGGTGGGTGGAATAGACGAGGTCCGGTGCCGAGAGGGGACGGACGGCGGTGGGGAGGTCGGCGAAGAGGTCGCCCTCGACGATGAAGAGGTGGTTGGGGTCGACCTTGGCCAGAGATCGAATGCCGACGGCGTAGAAGGGCCACAGGACATGGGTCTCGAAGATGGCCGGCGGCACCGGGAAGGGATGGGGCTCGTTGTAGAGGTCGTAGCCGGCGACCGCGGAGTTGCCCCGAAACTCAGCCGCGACCTTTGCCCACGCCTGCCAGTAGAGCCGCTGCCAGTTGGGATAGAGCCAGAAGAAGGCGAGGGCCGCATTCACCGCAGGTGAGAGGTGGCGTTGCCAGGCCGGGGTCAGGAAGGGCAGGTGGAGGTCAGGTACACCTGGGATCGACAGCCAGTCCGGGGCTCCGCTGCCGCCGAAGCCGACCCCGAAGTCCTCCGTGTGCATGTCGAGCACCACGTAGAGGTGGTGGCTGGCGCAGAGCGCGACCACCTCTCTGATCCGGCGCAGATAGGTCTTACTGAACTGCCCCTGGTGGGGCTCCAAGAGTGACCAGGAGATCGGCAGCCGGACCACGTCGAAGCCCTCCGCCTCCATCAGAGAGGCGTCCGCAGGCGTCATCGGCGGGGAGGGCGGCTCCCCCGCGATCTGGAGGAGCGCGTCGTCGTTGAAGCCGCGGAGGATGACGGTCCGACCCTGACTGTCGGCGACCCGGCCCTGGCTGACCGACAACCAGGGCAGAGCGCCGGCCGGGGGTCGGTTGGGTTGGAAGCTCACCAACTGTGCCGGCGCCGGCAAATAGACAACCGCTGCCACTGCCAGCACCAGCCCGATTGCGCTGGGGAGTGACGACAACCCGCCCGCGCGCTGGGCTCGGGCGGACCTCAACGCTAGGCGCAGCACTCGGCGATTGTGTCGCACCGGGGGCGGCCCACCCTGGTGCTGGCCCGATCAGACGCGGCCAGTGGTCGAGCTACTCGCTGCCGACCTTGGAGTTGGGCGTGGTACTGCCGAAGGAGATGAAGCCCTCGATGACCGTGCCGGTGTGGGCGTCGACCAGCACCGTGTCCATATGGATGACACCCGGCGCCGGCGGATTGGTCGCCTCCGCTGCGGCGGGGTTGAGGAAGACCACCCAACAGAGCTTTCCCGGGGGCGAGATGGCTGAGCCTCGGGAGCCAACCGCGACCGCGAGCAGAACCTGGTCCACCAGCGCCCCGGACTGGCCCGCGGTGGCCGCCGATTCGGCCTGAGCCGCGCTGACGTGGGCCGATCGGTGAGGCGTATGCAAGGTGACTCCGCTCTGCTCCAGCAGGGACTGGGTTCTGGGCAGGATGCCGAGGCCATTGGCGCTCTCCGGCGGGCGCGTGGTCGCCAAGCTCAGGGCGGCGACCAGACCCACCAGCAGGGCACCCGCGAGCGTTCGCAAGCGCCACCTGGAGCGCGGGCGGGGACTGGGATTCGTCCACTGCACGCTGGAATCATCGAACACCGGAGAGCGGGGGTGGGATGGGGAGATGGACACGCGTTTGGGCGGTGCCCGGCTGCGGTAGGGTAGCTCTAGCGGTGCCGCAGGCTGGCACCAGGCTTCAGTGCTACGGAGGTTCGCAGACTTAATGGCCAAGACCGTCGGAATCGACCTGGGAACGACCAACTCAGTGGTCGCCGTCATGGAGGGCGGCGAGCCCGTTGTCATCCCCAACGCTGAGGGCGGTCGCACGACCCCGTCGGTGGTGGCCTTTACCAAAGGTGGGGAGCGGCTGGTCGGGCAGTTGGCCCGGCGCCAGGCTGCGGTCAACCCCGAGAACACCGTCTACTCGATCAAGCGCTTCATGGGCCGCCTCTACAACGAGGTGGCGGGCGAGCGCAAGATCGTCCCCTACAAGGTGGTGGCCGGCAAGGACGGTCGCGCCGAGGTGGACATAGGCGGCACCAAGTACACCCCCGAGCAGATCTCGGCGATGATCCTGCAGAAGCTGAAGGTCGACGCTGAGTCGTATCTAGGGGAGAAGGTCAGCGACGCGGTGATCACCGTCCCTGCCTACTTCAACGACGCCCAGCGCCAGGCCACCAAGAACGCGGGCCAGATCGCCGGCCTCAACGTGCTCCGGATCATCAACGAGCCCACCGCGGCCTCGCTGGCCTACGGCTTGGACCGCAAGGAGTCCGAGAAGATCCTGGTCTTCGACCTCGGCGGAGGCACCTTCGACGTCTCCATCCTCGAGGTCGGCGAGGGGGTCTTCGAGGTCAAGTCGACCAACGGCGACACCCATTTGGGTGGAGACGACTACGACCGACGGATTGTCGACTGGCTAGCGGAGGAGTTCAAGAAGGAGCAGGGCATCGACCTGAAGACGGATCGTCAAGCCCTGCAACGCCTTACCGAGGCCGCCGAGAAGGCCAAGATCGAGCTCTCCCAGCTCCAGGAAACCCAGATCAACCTGCCCTTCGTGACTGCCGATCAGAACGGTCCCAAGCACCTGGACACCAGGCTCTCGCGGGCCAAGTTCGAGCAGCTGACGGCCGATCTTACCGACCGCTGCAAGGCGCCTTTCGAGAACGCTCTGAAAGACGCCAGCATGAAAACCAGTGACCTGGACGAGGTCATCCTGGTGGGCGGTTCCACCCGGATGCCGGTGATCCAGGAGTTGGTCCAGAAGCTCAGCGGCAAGGAGCCCCACCGTGGGGTCAACCCCGATGAGGTGGTCGCCGTCGGGGCTGCGATCCAGGCCGGCGTCCTCAAGGGCGAGGTCAAGGACGTGCTGCTCCTGGATGTGACCCCGCTCTCCTTGGGAATCATGACCGAGGGCGAGGTCAACACCCGGCTGATCGAACGCAACACCACCATCCCCAGCAGCAAGACCCAGGTCTTCTCGACCGCCGCCGATAACCAGTCTTCGGTGGAGATCGTAGTGCTCCAGGGCGAGCGGCCCCTGGCCAAGGACAACCGGACCTTGGGGCGCTTCATGCTTGACGGGATTCCCCCGGCGCCGCGGGGTGTGCCTCAGGTGGAGGTCACCTTCGACATCGACGCCAACGGCATCCTCAATGTGACCGCCAAGGACCTAGGCACCAGGCGCGAGCAGAAGGTCACCATCACCGGCTCAACCACCCTCCAGAAGGAGGAGGTGGAGAGGATGGTCAAGGAGGCGGAAGCCAACGCCGACGAGGACCGCCAGCGAGCCGAGGAGATCTCCCGGCGCAACCAGGCCGACACCCTGGTCTACACCGCCGAGAAGACGCTGCGAGAGCACGGCGACAAGATCTCGCCGGAGCTTCGCGACGAGATCACCCAGAAGACGGATGCCCTGAAGGAGGCGGTGGCGGCTCAGAATGCCGAGGACATCGAGAGTCGGCAGAAGGAGCTCTCCGATGCGCTGCAAAAGGTGGGCGAGGCCATCTACCAGCAGGCCAGCCCCTCGACGCCGGGTTCGGACGGGGAGGAGGGCGGAGGTGATGACATCCCGCCCGCCGCCGGGGCGCCGAATGCCGCCGCGGGCAGCGACGGCGACGTCGTCGACGCCGAGTTCAAGGAAGTGTGAAGCGACCCAAGCTTGATCTTGCGATCGGGCTTGGGCTCACGGTCTGCGGCTACGTCGCCCTGGTGGGATGGGCTCGCCGCGCCGCGGTTTCGGACCCCCCGATGGCGGAGCTGGAGTCGGCGCTAGACCGACGCCTCGACGCGGTTGGGCTGGTGGCTGACCATCGCTATGTCCACACCCCGGCCGGTAGGGTCCACGTTCTGGTCGGGGGTGCAGGAGCGAGCGCGCTGGTCTTCGTTCCCGGACTGGGCGCCTCGGTGGGGGACTTCCCCGGCCTGCTGGCCCAGCTGGCCCACCGTCATCGGGTGGTGGCGGTCGACCTGCCTGGCAGCGGGCTCAGCGATGCTGTGGCCTTCAGGGGCCATCCCGTTGCTCCCTGGACTGAGGCGATCACGGCGGTGGTGGATCAGCTGGGGATCGCCGAGTTCGACCTGGTGGGCCACTCGCTGGGAGGCCTCGTCGCAGGCGGATTCGCCGTGGCCAACCAAGAGCGGGTGAGAAGGCTGGTCCTGCTCAGCCCCTTGGGACTCCGCCGTCGCATCCCGCTCCAGTGGAATCTGGCGCTGTTCCCTGGAACCATGGATCTGCTGGCCCTCTCGCGCAGGCTGACCTTAGCGGGCAGCGCTCGAGGTGACGCCAATTGGAGCGATGATCCCTACGCACGGCTGGTGAGAAGGCGATTCGGGAGCGGTTCCGACCTCGTTCTAGTGAGCCGCCTGTTCCAACCGCTGCGCCTTCGCTCGGAATCGGAACTGCTGCCCGCCCTGGGACTGCTGTCCGGCAGGGTGCTGGTGATATGGGGCAGCGAGGACCGCCAGCTCCTGCTCCGAGACGCGGCTCCCCAACTCAGTTACTACCCCGGGATCAGGCTGGAGGTGGTACCGGATGCCGGTCACCTCTTCCCCGCCACTCAGGCCGAGCGCACCGCCGGACTGATCACGGAGTTCCTGGCGTCCTGAGCTGATCGGTTTCCAGGCTCCGCAGCGCGGGTAAAAAAACTCTGTGAGAAGATCGGATCGGGAGGTGGCGCATGCAGCTTGACCGGCTGACGCAGCGCAGTCGCGAGGCTCTGGAGCAGTCCCAGGAGCTGGCGAGCGAGCTCGAGCACCCCGAGGTCGAGCCCGAGCATCTCCTAGCAGCGCTGGTCGACCAGACCGACGGGGTGGTTTCGCCGCTGCTGCGCCAGGTGGAGGTGGACCCGGGTCAGGTGCGCTCGCGCCTGTTCGCCGATCTCGAGAGCCGGCCCAAGCAGCAGGGAGCTAGCCCCCGGATATCCGCAGCACTCGAGGATGTTCTCAATCAGGCCTTCGTGCTGATGGGCAAGCTGGGCGATGAGTACTGCAGCACCGAGCACCTGCTGCTGGCCCTGGCCAGTCGGCGGGGCGGACCGGCGGCGGGCATCCTGGCCCAGCTGGGAGCTACCCCACAACGGCTGAGCTCGGCCCTGGAGGCGCTCCGTCAGGGCCAGAAGGTCACCGACCCCAACCCTGAAAGCAAGTTCCAGGTGCTGGAGCGCTACACCCGCGACCTCACCCAGCAGGCGAGGGAGGGCAAGCTCGACCCGGTGATCGGCCGCGACGAGGAGATCCGCCGCACCATGCAGGTGCTCTCGCGACGGACCAAGAACAACCCGGTCCTGATCGGTGATCCCGGGGTGGGTAAGACCGCCATCGTCGAGGGGCTGGCCCAGCGGATCGCCAGTGGCGACGTGCCCGAAACCCTCAAGGACAAGCGGGTCGTGGCTCTGGATCTTGCCGCCCTGATCGCCGGGACCAAGTTCCGCGGCGAGTTCGAGGATCGCCTCAAAGCACTTCTGAAGGAGGTCACCGGCTCTGACGGCCGGATCATCATGTTCATCGACGAGCTCCACACCCTGGTCGGTGCCGGCGCCGCCGAGGGAGCCATGGATGCCGGCAACATGCTCAAGCCGGCCTTGGCCCGGGGTGAGCTGCGCGCGATCGGCGCAACCACCTTTGACGAGTATCGCAAGTACATCGAGCGCGACCCTGCCCTGGAGCGCCGCTTCCAGCCGGTCCAGGTCGGTGAGCCCTCGGTCGAGGACACGATCAGCATCCTGCGTGGGCTCAAGGAGCGCTACGAGGTCCACCACGGGGTGCGGATCAAGGACTCGGCGCTGGTGGCGGCGGCGGTGCTCTCCAGCCGCTACATCTCCGGGCGCTTCCTGCCCGACAAGGCCATCGACCTCGTCGACGAGGCCGCCTCCCGGTTGCGAATGGAGATCGACTCGATGCCGCTGGAACTGGATGCGGTGGAGCGCCAAGTGCGACAGCTGGAGATCGAGCGCGAGGCGCTGCGCAAGGAGACCGACCGTGCCTCAGCCGAGCGGCTGCAGGCACTGGAACGCGAGCTGGCGGAACTTCAGGAGAGCGCGGTGGGGCTGCGCCAGCGCTGGGAGCAGGAGAAGGCGGACATCGGTCAGATCCGAGCCACCAAGCAGGAGATTGAGCGCACCACCTTCGAGGCCGAACGGGCCGAGCGGATGGCCGACTTCGCCAAGGCGGCCGAGCTGCGCTACGGCAAGTTGACCGAGCTGCGCCAGCGGCTGGAGGCGGAGCAGCATCGGCTCGCCGAGGGCCAGGGGGGAACCCCGCTGCTGCAGGAGGAGGTCGGCGAGGAGGACATCGCCGAGGTGGTGGCGCGCTGGACGGGGATCCCGGTCCAGCGCATGCTCGAGGGCGAGATGCACAAGCTGCTGCAGATGGAGGACCGTCTCCACGAGCGGGTGGTGGGCCAGGACGAGGCCATAGCAGCCGTGGCCAGTGCGGTACGCCTGGCCCGGGCGGGACTCAACGATCCCCGCCGTCCCCTGGGGTCGTTCATCTTCCTGGGGCCCACCGGAGTCGGCAAGACCGAGGTGGCCCGGGCTCTGGCTGAGTTCCTCTTCGACAGCGAGGACGCCATGGTCCGGCTTGACATGAGCGAGTACATGGAGAAGCACGCCGTGGCCCGGCTGGTGGGCGCCCCCCCCGGTTACGTCGGATACGACGAGGGCGGGCAGCTGACCGAGGCGGTGCGACGGCGTCCCTATGCGGTGCTGTTGCTGGATGAGATCGAGAAGGCGCACCCGGATGTGTTCAACATCCTGCTCCAGCTGCTCGAGGACGGGCGGCTCACCGATGGCAAGGGGCGGACCGTCGATTTCCGGAACTGCGTCGTGGTCATGACCAGCAACCTGGGCAGTCCCGTGATCGCGGCGCTGCCCGACCACCCTAGCCGGGAGCAGGAGGAGGCCGCCAAGTCGGAAGTCATGGCGGAGTTGCGCCAGCACTTCCGTCCCGAGTTCCTCAATCGGGTCGACGACGTAATCCTCTTCCACCGACTGGACCAGGCACAGCTGGAGCGGATCGTCGAGCTCCAATTGTGGCAGCTGGAGGAGCGCCTCGCCCACCGCCGCCTGCAGTTGCAGGTGATGCCCGCCGCCAGAACCTGGCTCGCCGAGCAGGGATACGACCCCGTCTATGGGGCGCGCCCGCTGCGCCGGGTCATACAGAGGCAGCTGGGCGATCGCATCGCCACTGCGGTGCTACAGGGCGATTATGGCGAGGGGGACACCATCGTCGTGGATGCCGGGTCGGACGGCCTGAGCCTCCGCCGAGGCCAGGGCTCAGTTCCCGGCCAAGACGACCCCGCAGAAAGGCAGGCTGACCCGACGTTGGTTGGGGGCTGAGTCGGTCGGAGGCACGGGGGAGCTGAGCGCCTGCGTGCTGCCCGAGCGCGACTCTGAACCCCGGTTATCGGGACGACTGGACGGCGGCGCGAAGATGATCCTCGCGAGCAGGACAGAGCGCGCGTCGTAGGCCGCCGACCTCATGGCACGGGCTTACTGGTTGGCTGGGGCGCTACTCTCAACGGGTCGCAAGTCGCCAGTTCGCAGGCCGACGTAGCTCAGTGGTAGAGCAGCGGTTTCGTAAACCGCTTGTCCGGGGTTCGAATCCCCGCGTCGGCTCCGTTTTCAAGATCAAAACCCCGTCAGGGTGTGTCAGCGTTTAGCAGGGTTCGAGTGTCCCTTGGGGGTCAACTTGGGGTCGCTCCGCCTTGGCACAAAATCGACAGCTAGGTCGTAAACCGCTGCTCTGGAAGTGAGCCAATTTGTCGATTTGATCTCACGACGCGGTTTCTTCGGGGGTCAGAGGCTGAATCGTAGTGGGCCGGAGCAGCGCCGAACGATTGCTTTTCGGACGGCTGCCCGACACACTGGCGATGAACCGTGGCATAGGGGGTGGGGACCTAACCTCGCCGTCCACTCGTATCTCGGCAGCCGACCTAGGGAACGTCGCTGGCCCACCCAACGTCATATAAATACGTGAGACTCGCGTCTCTCGCCCACCCTCGCTCTGAGGGGAATAGTGGTGCTAAGGTCGCGCTGGGCAGGCTCGAGATGACTGACAGACTCAGGGCTCGGAACGTCTTGGCGCCGGTTCTGCCGTTGGCCCTCCTTTTTGTCGCTAGCTGTGCGGCGCCTGCGACCTTGCCCAGCCACGATCACGGGTATGAACCGCCCCAACTCACCGGCTTTGCTCGCGACGCCCATCCCCGGCTTCTGCGCGAGGCCGCTATCCCGAGTGGGAACGGCGCCTCCGTGGTCCCGGACATGCTCCCTTTCTCGGTTAAGTGGTATGGGATGCTGACCGGCCCGCAACCCTCGAACGTGCTGCAGGAAGTGCCCCGCACCATCACCCCAACCACGGACCCGTTCATCTCGGTTTACTTGCGGAAAGTGTCTTCCACGGCTGAGACGGTGTCCTATTGGGTGCTAATAACCCACGGGGCGTTACCGTTCGCGCTCGGCGGTAATCCGACAGTTCCTCCGAGCCTCTGGGCTGACGTGACCTGGAGTTCTAAGGCTGCTTTGCCTCCTGGGTCGACTCAAGTCACGCTTCCGCCAGATCGGGTAGCATCCGCGACTGTGGGGTGGCCAACGGCGGCAGGATCACCTGGCCCGGGCAACTACTACGGTGTCGTCTACTGCTACGTCGACGGTACATTGTGGAACCCCCCGACGCCGTTCTTCCTCTATCAGCCTCTGTTCCTCCAGTAGCCCGATCCCGGGCAGGGTCAGCTGATGCCGCAGACTCGCTCTACGCTGGGCACAGGGCTCCCGTCGTCCATACTTATCGGACCTCGTTTAGATGGTTGAGGTTATTCGGTCGTCAATGCAGCGCCCTCCTCGAAGCATTCGGGAACGACCCCAAGCCCGTGGGGAGAGCGTCATTTAGCTGCCAAGCGGGGCGGCGCAGCAGCTCACCCAAGCGGTCGCTGGCCTGTCGACCGAGGGCCTCGCCCACGCCGGCGTAGTGCCTGTTTGTGACCCCGACGGCTGAGTGGCCGAGCATCTTGGAGACGACACTGATGTCCGTCCCGGCTTGGAGCAGGAGGGCCCGTAGACCGCCCGCAAGTCGTGCCAGCGCATCACCGGGAGCCCTGCCTTGGCGAGCGCCGACTGAAAGGCGTGGCTGATCGCAGCCCCGCTCCGCGGCTGGCCTCGATCGGTGGTGAAGCTTGCGACCTTCGAAGGCTTCTGCCGCGAGGAGGGCAGGTTGGGCCCAGGGTCAGACGATTAGGTTGTCTCCGGGTCATGCAGAGACCTCACTGAGCCGCCCGGTGTTGACGTCATAGATGAAGCCCCTGACCGGAACGTCCTGCGAGATCCATGGATGAGACCTGGCCTTCTCAATCTGCTCCCTGGTGTTCTGCTCGACGTCAGTGAAGCTGTAGAACCTGGCTGGTGCAGTCGGCGCCCGCCCCGTCTCCTCGCGAAGCCGGTCCTCTAGCTCTGCGTCGGCAAACGTTGTCATCCCGCAGCCAGTGTGGTTGATGATCATTATTTCCCTGCTGCCCAGCACCCTGGTCGAGACGACAAGCGACCGGATCGAGTCGTCATCGATCACGGAGCCGACGTTCCTGATCATGTCGACATCGGCGTCGGCCAGACCCAACATCTGCCCGATCTTGGTTAGCCGAGGATCCGCACAGGTGACGATCGCGATCTGGGGCTTCGGTGGCTTCCCACGGTTGGAATCGAAGTCATTGGCGATGGTTGCATTGGCAGTCAGCGCCCCGTCGATGAGACTCATGACCCTTTCTCCTTCCCCCTGGCGCTAAGCACCGCGAATCGTCGGCCACCAAACAAGGGCCGCGACATTTGGGCTGCCAGGCCCAGAAACCGCCGAGGGGGGATCCCAAAGCGGTGCTCGAAGTCTACCGACGGGCGCCCGCTATGAGTGAAGCCCTCACCTCGGCCTGGAGGCCCATTACCGCCTTGCCTTTGGCAGCTGCCCTCTTGATCTCTCACGGCTGGAGGAACTGAGTGACCAATTTGATCGCTCCACTCAGATAACTGAATCCTTGCCGACAGCTGGTCAGGAGCCGAACACCGACCAGCAGATGTCGTCCCGCAACCGCTGGTCGTCGAGTACGAGCTCGCGAATCGCCTCCGGGAGCTGGTCGCGCTGCCACCGGCACTCGACTCGCCCCGCGCGCTCGCCCTCTCCTTCCGGCGCGGTAGCACGCACAGCCTTGATCGCGTAGGCGGCCGCGCCGAGCTCGTGCGCGGCGACGTGGGCGACGGCCGCGGCCTGGCCGGCAGCGTACGCGGCATGACGTGCTGCCCCACGCAGGTCTCTGGCCGCGGCCATTGCATGGCCGGCCGCCGCGCGAGCTTGGGTCATCGTGATTTCGCGGCGCGCCCAGGCCCGCACGAGTTCGATCGCGCGACGTGGGCGCGGGTCCTCGGGCTGAGCCGACTCGAAGAGGTCAAGGACGTGCTCCGCGCACGCTGCTGCCCACAGCGCGAGAAGCTGGTGATCCGAATCGGTGAGGGTCCCACCGCGTCGGATCGTCACGAAGCGAGGGTCGCGGTCTTTCGGGAGGATCAAGCCCGCACCTCTGGTGGATCTGTTCTGTTATGGCTGGTTGCGGTTGGAGATGCGCCACACCACTCGTTGCCCGGACCAGTCGTGGTCGATGGCGGCGACCTTGATGTCGACTACTCCGAGGGCCAGAGCGTGGCTACGGACGATGTTGTCGGTGATATCGCTCTCGTGGCCGCCCGCTCTTCGCGGCCAGGCGATCCACAGGGCACCCGAAGGGTAGATGCGTCGGGTTAGCTCCGGGAGGCGCCACGGGAGCTGTTCCGAGGCGGTGAAGAAGCCGATGATGACATCGGCGGGCTCAGGCGCCTCGACATAGGTCAGGTCGGCGGGCGGGTCGGTGAGTGACCATCCATCCGGGGGCCGGTCGAGCGACACACGCTGTTGAGCTTTGACGCCGAGTTTCCGGGCCTGGGGGGTGCCTGAGTAGCCGGCGGGCATTTCAGCGGTCTGGGGATGGGCGGTCTTGGATGGGCGAGAGGGCGTTGCCTTCCGGGTCGGCATGGGGATCTGACCGCCGAGGTCTCTGACTCGGGCCACGGTGGCGTCGAGGTCGGCTACGGTGACGTCCAGGGTGACCCGGCTGTCGGGGGATTCGATTATGGCCCCGCCGGGTCCGCCCTCGAGGTGCACGAGGGTGTAGCCAGGTCCTTGGCTGTCCGTCGGCCAGCCCAGCAGGTCGTGGTAGAAGGCGACCAAGGATCGGTCGTCGGGCCCGAGGATCTCGAAGTGGGCGAGTCGTGCGGTCATGACTGCTCCTTGTTGTTTTGGGTGCGGAGGTCTTGGATGAGGGCATCGACCACCGCTTCGAGCCGGGCGGGCACAGCCTGGTAGCGGCGCCAGGTGCCCGTGGCGGTGAGCTCGATCAGGCCGGTTCTGTGGAGCACTCGGAGGTGCTCTGAGGCGGTCGCCGGGGCGATGCCGAGTTCTTCGGCCAGCTCCGTCGCAGGCACGTCGGTTGGGGTCGTGAGTCGGATGATGGCTCGCCGGGTGGGATGGGAGAGCGCCCGGAGCGCGTCATCGAGATCGTCGGTAAAGACTTGCCCGGACACGGCCTCAGTCTATTTCGCCACTTGCCGAAATAGCAAGCCGCTGGGCGGCGTCAGTAGTCGAGCCCCAGCTAACGCTTCCGGTCACGGATCCACCCCCCGAGATGGCCCGCTGTGGGCAGTGGCACTGATAGCTTCCTTAGGTCGAGGGGATGAAGCTGACCCTGGTGTGGCCGAGCAAGCTTGACATGGTGCTCAGGCCGACCCCAGAGAGACAGTGCCCGGGGGAACGCGAAGCAACAACGCGCTGCCACCGACCGGGAGCGTGTCCTCCCGGCCTTGGATTTTGCGGCGTCACCCTATAGTCACTTCGGCTAGACGCTGGCGGACTAGCACGAGATAGGCTCGGTGTCTGGGCCGCCCAAGTCAGCCTCTGGGGAGGGGCGGACGGTCCTGGAGAAAGGCCATGCCCATGTCGAGCGAGATATGCCTGGAGTCAGGGATCTACGAAGGCGACGATGTCTGCAAGGCCCGGATCACGGCCACCGACGGCGAGCAATTCGGATCTTGCCCGGCCTGTGGACGCGAGATCAACTGGGTTGAAGTACAGCCAGCTTCGGTCGGAGCTCAACCCTCCCGCGACTGACCAAGGCCGGCAGCAACCCCGCCGACCCGGGGATGAACCAGTTTTGTCGCGCTGAGGCGGTCTGAGAATTCAAAGATCGCTTCTGGGAACCCGCTTCGGCGCTAATCTGGGCCGGGCAACCCCAATCGCCCCGGCCCTTTTTCTTTGGGTGGAACTCCGCCGACGAGTCTCGCCGAAGAGGAGGAACTAAAGCGGCGAGAGATGGTGCCAGCCGGGCAGATTTACGGGCCGACCAGCTTTTGCTTGACCTGCTGCTTCCAATCTGTCTTGGACATCTGGGCCTTGCTGGTGACGGCCCAGTCCTTACCGAATCGTTGAAAGACCGCCTGTTTTGAGACCCCCAGGACGTCGCCGATCTCCCGGAACGTGTGGTCAACCAGAGCGGCTGATACCGCCTCCCGTTCCCTGTGGGCCACCACGGTGTGAACGGCCTTGAGCGCGGCCAGTACGGCCATGGGGTCGGTGGCAACCACTTCGCCCAGTTGTCGGTTGAGAGCATCGGTTGTCTCTGTGATCGAGATTGAATTCATGTTGTCAATATATCTTGACGAACAGACCTTGTCAATATAACTTGACAAGGGGCGCGGACCCACCCACCCAGTGAAGCGCCAGTTGGCCGGTGCGGCCGGTCGGCGCAACAGTTCACCCAAGCGGTCACTGGTCTCGCGTAGCTGGCGCCGCCCCGCCCCGGTCCGCTGGGCGCTTAGGCATACTGCGAGACGTGCCGGAGTCCGCCGCGAGCGACGCGCCGCCGCCGGTTCCACCACGCTCATGGGCTCAGATGCGGGAGAGAATCGAGAAGAGCCTCGAGCGCCGCACCGGCGAAGGGCTCGCCCCGTGGATGTCTCGAGTCGGCGCCCTCGGCGACATTGACCAACAGCGCCTGCGAACCTGGCTCAACGAGCAGGGCGTCACCGGATATCCGCAAATGCTGATCGTGTGGGAGCGCTTCGGATATCCCGACTTCCTCCTCGCCACGAGCGGCGAGCTCATCGACGGCCAGTACGCTGACCGGCCGAAGCTCCGACCCATCCTCGACGAGCTGCTAGCACGCGCGGTACAGGTGGGCGAGGTCGAAGTGCAGCCACGCAAGACTTACATCACTCTGCTGACTCCGAGGCGGACGTTCGCATTAATTCGGGCGTCGACGCGCGACCGGCTCGACCTGGGACTGCGCCTCCCCGGCGCCCTCCCCAAAGGGCGGCTGCTGACTGCACCCGGCCTCGGCAACGACTACGTCAACGCCCGGATCGCGCTGACCGCCGTGACGGACGTCGACGAAGCAGTGGTGGACTGGCTCCGGCAGGCCTTCGCCGCCAACGTCTAGGTTCTAGCCGCGCTGGCCTAGGGGTTGCATCGAAACTTCGGAAACGAGCGCCGGCGCCTAGGTGACTACGAACTCAGCGTCCAGTTCTGCGGATACAGGTTGAGATTGGGGTCCTGTGGCAGCGCGCCGTGGAGCTTGGGGCTGATCACCGAGAGCTGGTAGGGATAGTTCGGTTCCCAAAGGTTAGGCAAGTTCTCAGCGCCGTACACACCGATGGCTTGGATGGCCGTAGGCGAAGAGTCGGTGCCTGCCGTGTCGATAAGAGAATCCATCTCCGGACTGTCGTACCCCCCAGCGTTGGTCCCCCCATTGCTGGCAAACCATTGCGTTCCGATCGGCAGGTACTCGGGTGAGTAGGTGGCCGTGAATCCAGGTGCTCCGCCATCGGCCATGTCCCAGGAGCAGCCAGGACCGCCATTGACGCAGGGGATGGCGGTCGCGTAGATCTCATCAGGGGGGTGCTGCAACAGAGTCACATGGATGCCGGCGTCGGACCAGTCGGATTGCATGGATTCAACCTCGGCGAGAAACGGGGGAGACCCACTCGCTACTTCGAAGCTGAAGTTCAACTGCGCGCCCTTGGCGATTCCGGCTCCGCACTGCCCAGAACCTGCGCCGGGCTTGGAGCAAACGTCGATCCCGCCCGGGTGAACCGTCCAGCCGTGGCTTGAGAGCAAGTTCTTGGCGCCGGCGACGCTGAAGGGGTAGGGGTTATCCGCAACCTTCTTAGATGAGTAGGGATTGACTGGAATCGACGGAATTGGACCGTACTGGGCAAGTGCCAGACCGTGATAGACGTCCTTGACGATCTGCGGCTGGTTGACCAACTTCTGGAAGGCCTGGCGAATATACAGCTGCTTGAATATCGGACCGGTCTTGGGATTGGTGAAATTGTAGAACGCACCGTTGAAGCCGAAGTCGACCCACTTCACCACCTTGTATCCGCGCTTGGTGAAGTAGCTCTCCTGCGAGAGATCCTCCGCGGGCAGGTACCCGTAGTCGACCTCACCGGCACGCAGCGCGTCGAATTCCGCTGCATCGCTGGTGAAGGGTAGCTCCTCAAACTTCGCAAGTTTCGGCTTGCCCGGGCCGGTGTACTTGTCGTTGGGAACGAAGCTAGCCTCTCCAGTGGTTGAACTGTAGGAGTCGATCAGCCAAGGTCCGTCGACGACCTTCCAAAGCGGATTGGTCGCGTAGGTGGCGAGATCCTGGGCCTGGGAATTGAGGTAGTTGTAGACGGCAATCACGCCAGACGCAGTGGTGTCGTAGTTACCAACCGGGCCGGAGGCAGATGTGCGATCCATGAGCTGGGACGGCAGCGGGACGATCTCACTGAGCTGGTTGTAGAGGAGCCAAAGGTGACTGTAAGCCTTGTTGAAAGTGAGACTGAACTGGTAGGGAGTGTTCGCGGGGAAACTCATCGATGTGACGTCGTCGGGAATGCTCCCTACCGCGTAACCAAAGTAGTTCGACTTCTCCGTGGTGAGGATGTTCATCCACAATTCCACGTCCCTGTTGGTGACGGGGCGTCCGTCTGACCAAGTGAACTTTCGGTTAAGGGTGACCGTGGCGGTCTTCCCGCCGTTGCTGAACCGTGGAGGTTCGCCAAGGCTCTGCTGGTAGTTGATCGTAGGCATCCCGTTAATCCCGTACCAGTACAGTGGCCGATATAGCAACGGCGAGAACTGCAGGAAATCGACGTTATTACCTAGATTGCCGCTGACGAACGGAAAGACGTCATTTGGCGTCTCGCTGGGAGGCAGTGCAAAAGTCGCTGTCCCACCGGAGCCGCCGCTGGCCCGTGCCACAGTGGGATTGCCACCCAAAGCCATCGCGAGCAGGAGGGCCGCCGCGCCGGCAGCAGCTAGCCTTTCGATAGAGCCGCGTGACCTAAATACCATCTCTTCGACCCTCCGACCTCTGGCCGACTGAGTCTGGGAAAGCTGGGCCCGAATCCTCTCTCCTACCCCTGCAGACGTGTAAGAGCGTACCAGTCGCTGTCGTTCCTTTGCATCACCTCTTAGGGTGACTATCGGGCGGGAGGAGACGGCTCAGGCCGCGGTGCAGTACAGACCCGTTAGGACGATGTACTTCAGGCGACTCCCTCAGCCAGACAAGTGCCCGACACGCTAAAGGGTGAATCCGCTAACCCGGACCAGGATAAATACCACCACGACCACCACCACCAGGGCGAGGAACCGCCTGATGCGGCGTCGACCGATGGCCGCCCCGGCGACCAGCAGCGCGACCCGAGTACTGAGCCTCATCGGGTGCTGTCCCTCTTTGTGACTCCGGTCGGCGGGCAAGGTCCGGATGGCCCGCGCCCCCGGGCGTCCCGGTCTCCGCTCGATTAGGCAGCTCACACAGTGGGTCCATGCTAATCCCAGGCCGAAATCGTGGGGCGGCTCGGGGCGATAGTTCAGGCAAACGCCGCTGGGCTGCCCGCCGAGGGCCTTGGATGGCTTCCGATACTGAGATGGGACCGTGATGGCTTGGTCATGTCCCGCCGAGGGTGAGGCGGCTAGGCTCGATCAATGGGCAGCTCAAGCCGGCTGCCGGGCCCCCAAAAGTCGGGCGGCACGGCTTCGTCCGATCGGATCCACCCGGGTAGGGCGCCTCGCGGCAAGGCTCCGCGAACCCTGGCGACAGCCCACAGGTCGGCCCGCAGACTCTCCGAGAACGGAGCAACCCGCGCGGGCAGCCCCGATGATCGAACCAAAGACTCGATCTTTCTTGCGGACTCACGGACCCATCGGATCGTTGACGTCAACGTCAGTGCCTCGTTGCTGACGGGCTACGCGCGTTCCGAGCTGATTGGTGCCCCTCTGTCTATGCTGGTTGCCCCCGAGGATCGGGAGGCCCAGCGCCAGCGCATGGCCGCATCCACTGCCCATCCCTCGTTGATCTCCCAGATCCGCTACCGCCACAAGACCGGAACAACAATTGCCGTTGAGATCGAGCAGCGCCGCCTTGAGGACGGAAGGATTCTTGGGGTCCTTCGCAGCGCCAGCCAACGCGAGTTGGTTAAAGGTCAGTTCAGTCAGACGCTGACGCGCTTCGACCTATTCGTGGCCACCGTCGACACAGAGGGATGCATCTCGTACGCAAACCCGGCGCTGTGCGCCCTGAGCGGCCGGGCTGACGCCGATCTGATCGGGCGTCCCGTCTGCGATCTGTTGCCAGTTGGCACCAGGCTTGCCCCCGGCCAGCCGCTGCCGGAAGGATTCCTGGTCAGCGATTTAGAGCACCCGGTGGCCTCCGAAGTCGTGACCCAGTCAGGCACTCGGCGAGCGGTTGTGGTTAGCGCCATCTTGCTTCGGGACCGCGCCGGTGCCACGCTCGGTGCAGTCATCCTGGGCCAGGACGTCACCCAGGATCGGGCCGCCCACTGGGAGCTGGAACAAAAACTCCGAGACCGGGCGGAGGTGGCGGGCGCGATCGCTCGGCTGCGGCCCGGAGAGACTACCGAGGAGACGGCCAAGGCGATTTGCGGGGAACTCTGCGGCTTGGACGGGGCGGACTTTTCTGTGCTGATCGTGTTCACTTCCCTTGGGGGCGCGACCGTGCTCGCCGTCACAGCTCGAGAGAGCTTCCCGGTGTCGGCCGGGGACAACCTGCCTGCCGTGCGGGCCTCTTACCTCATCGAGCGTGCTGCCGAGGGGCCGTGGGCGGAGCGCTGGAGGAAGCGAGTTGAGGACGGGTCCTATGGAGAGACGCTCACACAAGCAAATGTGCAGAGCGTGGCGTACGCACCAATCTGCTATGGACAGCACACCCTGGGTGTGCTTCTGGTGGGCTCTGTCAATCCCGCCAAGGCCGAGGCGACTATCGAGAACCTGTCCGCAATCGCTGAGTTTGGCTCTGCCGCCAGCACCCTCCTGGCCCTCGACCTGAATGCGGAACAGCTCGCTGCTGAGCACCACGCCAGAATTCAGACGATCATCGACACAACGGCGTTTCGGCCGGTCTTCCAACCCATTGTCGACGTAAGGACCCACCAGGTTGTGGGCTACGAGGCGCTGACCCGGTTCAGCGATGGAGTCCCCCGACACCCAATTCTCCACCGCTTGGAGCGTGGGCCTGGGCGCGGAGCTTGAATTTGCCACATTGGAGCTGGCGATCCGAGTGGGCCGAGGCCTGCCCCCGGGCCTCTGGCTGAATGTCAACGCCTCACCCCTAATCCTGAGTCAGGCTGACAGGGTGCGGACCATCCTGAACCAGTCCGATCGCCCCCTCGTCCTGGAAATCACTGAGCACGACGTGATAACCGACTATGCGGCGATCCGAATCGCGCTCCAGCAACTCGGGGCGGTCCGAGTCGCGGTCGACGACGCGGGGGCCGGCACCGCGAATTTCCAGCACATCGTGGAACTCCAGCCTGACTTCATCAAGGTGGATATCGGTCTCATCCGTAGGGTGAACTCGGATCCCGCTCGACAGGCCATGATCGTCGCGTTAGCACACTTCGCGCGGGTTACCGGCAGCGAGTTGATCGCCGAGGGCGTGGAAACCCGCGCCGAGGCGACTACCCTAAATTCGCTTGGCGGCGTAGCCTTCGCCCAGGGCTACTGGTATGGACGCCCGGTGGATGTGGACGGCATTGTTGCCGCTTCTCTGCGACCCCTCGCCGCCGCGGGCACCTAGAGAGGCGCATTGGCGCTGACTGTGCGCGGCTTATAGTCGGAGCGTCCCGCCCCAGACCCGTCGTTTCTGCCCTCTAGGCCCGGGTCCGAGCGACGGGAGCGTTAAGCTCGAGGGCCGTGAGTGCTCCCAGCAGTATTGACGAGTACATCGCAGCCGCATCTGACGCTGCGCGGCCGATGCTGAAGGAGCTCCGGGAGACCATTCGGACCGCGGCGCCGGAGGCCGACGAAGGCATCAGCTACGGGATGCCCGCCTACTACCTGCGTGGTCGTCTCGCGTACTTCCAAGCGCATGCACGGCACATCGGCCTGTATTCGTTCAGCTTGGAGGACGCGCGCGGTGTCGGGCTGGAGGGGAACATGTCGGCTAAGTCGACACTGCGCTTTCCTCTGAATCAACCGCTGCCTCGAGCTGCGATCCGAAGACTTATCCAGCAGCGTGTGAGATCGAGCGGTGGTGAAGGCCTTGAGAAACTGGCTCGAAAGCGTTGACCTACCAAGCGACGCTTCAGAGCTGGCACTCGTTTTACTCGACCACCGGCCAGGCGGCTGCGGGGCTCGTCGGACTTCTCTTCGTGGGTCTAGCCCTGCACCTGCGAGTGGTGGTATCGCGGCCCGACGTCCAGGGTCTGGCGAGGGTCACCCTGAGCGGCTTCGCGGCAACCCTGGTGCTGGCCCTGTTCATGCTGATACCCGGCCAGAGTGCCATCTCGACTGGCGCCGCCCTCATCGGGTTGGGGACCGCCACCTGTTTGCTGACGGTACCGAGCCTGATCTCGGGTGTTCGGAGCACGCAGCGCACCATCAGCATCTGGCATCTGCTGCTGCGTTTCGGCTTGATTGAACTTGGGTTCTTCGGCGTCATCGCCAGCGGAGGGCTGCTGGCGGCGGGCGACTTTCGATCGGGATTGGGCCAGCTGATCCCTGTCACCATCCTGCTTCTGGTCATCTCGCTTCGGAACAGCTGGGATGTTCTCGTCACGGTGGGGGCGGCGACCATCACGGCCCCGACCGGCGGGCGGGCTGCCCGACCATCGCGCGGCCGCTTGTAAACGCCGCCAGGGCACGAGACCGACCACCGCTGCAGCGGCTGCAGGGATAGGGTGCGAATGTGCGAGCGGAGGACCTGACTCCACCTTGTTCTATCCATTGACCAACGTCGATGGATAGGTGTAGCCTACGCAGTGATGGCTGGCCTTCGGTAGCCGAGGTGGCGACGTTGGGATCAGTGCCGCGCGTGCTCTTCGCCTGCGTACACAACGCTGGCCGTTCTCAGATGGCGGCGGCGCTGTTGGCCGCCCGCGCGGGTGGCAATCTCGACGTCGTATCGGCCGGTTCTGAGCCTGCCAGCGAGGTGAACCCGGAAGTAGTACGAGCCATGGCCGAGGTCGGCCTCGATCTCGGCGGCGAGTCTCCCAAGCTACTGACCGCCGGGGCGGTCCGCGCCTCGGACGTGGTGGTGACTATGGGATGCGGCGACGCCTGCCCGTTCTTCCCCGGCAAACGCTACCTGGACTGGCAGGTGGCGGATCCCGAAGGCAGGTCTCTCGAGGAGATCCGGAGGATCAGAGACGAAATTGATCGGCGAGTCCTTGGTCTTCTCGCGGAGCTTGTGCCGAACGCCCAGCCGGGGGCCGACACCAAGGCCGCTCTACGAGAACAAGTCCGTGTCAAATACGCAGCCGCAGCCCGTGCAGCTGGGGGAGCGGCGACCGCCTCTTGCCGCGAAGCCTCCTGCTGCGCATCGGCGATTGTCGAGGACGGGTTCGGAGCGTCAAGTTATGCCGACGATGACCGCGAGGGCTTGCCTGCGGGAGCGCTGCTGGCCAGCCTGGGATGCGGGAACCCCACGGCTGTGGCGGATCTCCACGACGGCGAGACCGTCCTTCACCTCGGATCCGGGGCTGGCGTCGACGTGCTCCTCAGCGCCCGACGGGTGGGAGCGAGCGGCAAGGTCTACGGTCTGGACATGACCGACGAGATGCTGGAGCTGGCCACAGCCAATGCACGCGAGGCTGGCGCCAGCAACGTCGAGTTTTTGAAGGGAGAGATCGAGTCAGTACCGCTTCCGGCCGAGGCGGTGGACGTGATTCTTTCCAACTGCGTGGTCAACCTATCGCCGGACAAGAGCGCCGTCTTGCGCGAGGCATTCCGAGTGCTCCGCCCGGGCGGCCGGCTCGCGATAACCGACGTGGTCGCCGAGGACCGGCTCTCGGTCGAGGAGCGGGCGGAGCGTGGCAGCTACGTCGGGTGCATCGCGGGGGCGTTGACGCGGTCCGAGTACCACCAAGCTCTGCTAGCTCAGGGCTTCTCCGACGTCGAGGTGATCGAGAGTCACCCGGTGGCGGACGGCATGTTCAGCGCCATCGTTCGGGCGGTGAAGCCGGCCTAGGGCGGGTACCCGCCTGTCACGCGAGCTATTCAAGTCGCTGAAATGGACGAGTCCGGGGCCGATCACGTCGGCGGGGACGGCGGCGCTGAGCGTGCCATGTCCAGGGCCACTGACCAACCGATCAAGGTCCACCCCAAGAGCAGGTTGACCGCGAACACGGCGGCGCGCCGGTGGTGGCGGTCCATGGCTATGAAGGTGGGAATGAAGTAGCCCGCGGCGCCGGTCAGCAGCAGCAAGGGCACGATTGGGGGCGCGGCACCCAAATCCCAGACCATTTGCAGATCCTCTCTCAACCCTGGTCCGAAGCGTGAGTGGGTCGTTCCTCGGACCGCCCAGCCAACTTGCTGGGCAATGAGAAGATCCGCTAGCGTCGCCGCGTTGATCGGGACCCGTGTCGTGATCCCGGGCCTCGATCGTTACCATTCGGAGCGCGTCGGGCTCTGAAGGAGGCGTGGGTGGTCTGCTCGAACTGCAGGGCGGAGACGATCCCGGGCAGCAAGTTCTGTGGCGAATGCGGCGCGGCGGTAGCTCAGGTATGTGCCGCCTGCGGATTTGCCAACGGCGCGACGGAGAAGTTTTGCCGCGAGTGTGGCGCAGCGCTAGGCGCCACCGGCCGCGGGTCAGCTGCGGCGGCGCCCTACTCTTCGCCGCCGCCAGATGCCGTCAACACGGTCGAATTGCGAGTGGTGTCGGTCTTGTTCGCGGACTTGGTGGGATTCACCACCCTCTCGGAGTCGAGGGACCCCGAAGAGGTGCGAGAGCTGCTCAGCCGTTACTTCGACGTCTGCCGGGAGTTGGTCGAGCGCTACGGCGGCACAGTTGAGAAATTCATCGGGGACGCGGTGATGGCGGTCTGGGGAGCCCCGGTGGCCCAGGAGGATGACGCCGAGCGGGCAGTCCGGGCGGCGCTGGACCTGGTGGAAGCGGTCGCCGCCCTGGGCGAGGAGGTCAAGGCGCCTGGGCTGGCAGCCCGGGCCGGGGTGCTGACCGGAACGGCCGCAGTCAATCTTGGAGCCAGAGGCCAGGGGATGGTGGCGGGTGACCTGGTCAACACCGCTTCCCGGATCCAGACCCAGAGTCAGCCCGGGACGGTGCTGGTAGGCGAGAGCACCAAGCGGGTCACCGAGGCGGCCGTCGCCTACCAGGATGTCGGCACCCACGAGTTGAAGGGCAAGGCCGAACCGGTCCCGCTCTATCGCGCGCTCCGGGTGGTGGCCGGCCGCGGCGGCCTGCTCAAGTCCGAGCGCTTGGAGGCGCCGTTCGTGGGTCGTGATCGTGAGCTGAGGCTGGTCAAGGAGGTCTTCCACGCCTGCACCGAGGACAAGCGGGCCCACCTGCTGCAGGTCACCGGGATCGCCGGGATTGGCAAGTCCCGGCTGGCCTGGGAGTTCTTCAAATACATGGACGGCCTGCAGTCGGGCTACTTCTGGCACCAGGGCCGCTGTCTGGCCTACGGGCAGGGCGTGACCTACTTCGCACTCGCGGAGATGGTGCGAGGCCGGGCGGGCATCCTGGAGGCAGAGAACCGCGAGTCGGCGGCGGCCAAGCTCCAGGCCGCGGTCGATGAATATGTCCCCGACTTAGAGGACCGTCGTTTCGTCTTTCCCCGTCTAGCTCACCTGATCGGCTTGGAGGAGCGGACCGCACCCGACAAGCAGGACCTCTTTGCCGCCTGGCGCCTCTTCTTCGAGCGCCTAGCCGAGCAGAGCCCGGTGCTGATGGTCTTCGAGGACATGCAGTGGGCCGACCCCTCGCTGCTGGAGTTCATCGCCTATCTAATGGAGTGGTCGAGGGCGTATCCCCTGTTCGTGGTGAGTCTGGTCCGCCCCGACGTGGCCGCCACCGCTCTGGCGGCGTCGACCCGGAACGCCACCTCGGTCCACCTCGAACCGCTCACGCCGGCGGCCATGGACAAACTCCTCACCGGCTTGGTCCCAGGGCTGCCCAAGCCGCTGGCCGAGCGCATCCGGGGGCGGGCGGAGGGGATCCCCCTCTACGCGGTGGAGACGGTGAGGATGCTGCTGGACCGGGGACTTCTAGTCGAGGAGGGCTCGGCCTACCGCCCCACCGGACAGATCGACACCCTCGAGGTGCCGGAGACCCTCCAGGCACTGATCGCGGCACGTCTGGACGGAATGTCCCCAGAGGAGCGACAGCTGGCCCAAGATGCCTCGGTCCTGGGCAAGACCTTCACGCTTCAGGGCCTGGCAGCGCTCTCGGGCCACAGTGAGAACGAGCTCGGGCCGATCCTCAGCACCCTGGTGGCCAAGGAGGTGCTCTCGGTCCAAGCCGACCCCCGCTCCCCAGAGCGGGGTCAATACGGGTTCCTGCAGGACCTGGTGCGCACCGTCGCCTACGAGACCCTCTCCAAGCGGGAACGTCGGTCGAAGCACCTCGCAGTCGCCACCTATCTCGAGCGGACCAGGGGCAGGGACGCCGAGGAGATAGTCGAAGTCCTGGCCTCGCACTACCTGGAAGCCTGGCGCCTGGACCCGGACGAACCTGGCGCCCGGGAGATCAAGAACAAGGCCCGCGAGATGCTGGTGCGGGCGGCGGAGCGGGCGGCTGCGCTGGCCGCAGCGGAAGAGGCGGAGCTCGCCTTCGTTAGAGCCGCCGAGCTGAGCGAATCGGGACTGGAGCAGGCGGCCCTCACCGAGCGAGCGGGCGAGATGGCGGAGCTGCGGGGACGCCCGGATGAGGCGGCCAGCCGATATGAGGAGGCCAGCCGGCTGTTCGAAGCCGCGGACAACACTCGCGCGGCGGCGAGGGTCCAGGCTCGCTTGGCCGGGGCGGAATGGGTCCGCGGTCACGTGGAGCAGGCCATCGAGCGCATGCAGAAGGCCTACTCCGGGCTTGCCGGTGGCCGGGCCGACCCCGATCTGGCCCTGGTGGCGGCCCAACTGGGCCGCATCCTCGCCCTGGCCGGACGTTACGACGAGGCGAATCCCGTGCTCGAGGAGGGCCTGGAACTCGCCGAGCATCTCGAGCTCCGAGAGGTCTACTCCCAGGCACTCAGCAGCAAGGCGGTCAGCCTAATGCACAGTGACCGGCTGGACGAGGCAGGTGTTCTGCTCCGGCGAGCCTTGGAGGTGGCTCTCGAGGACGGCCTCACGGCCGCGGCGCAACGGGCCTACAACAACCTGGCGGTGGCCCTGATCGCCCAGGATCGCTGGGCTGAATCGGTCGCCATGGACGAGCAGCGTTTGGAGTTGGCCCACCGGGTGGGCGATCGCTTCTGGGAGTTGACCGTACTCACCGGCTCGCTCGGCTCACTGATCAACCTTGGTCGCTGGGAGGAAGCCGAGGTGCAGGCCGAGACGGTGCGCAACGCAGAGGAATTTGAGTCTTTGGAGACCTGGACAGCAGCACTCCTGGCCCTTACCACGATCGATGTCCACCGGGGGGACCTCGCCAAGGCCAAGGCGACGATCGAGTCAATGAAGTCCGCGCGCAGTTCCGAGGACTGGGAGACTAAGGGGGAGTTCGCGGCGGCGATGGCCGAGGTCCGTCGTGCGGAGGGCAGCCCGGCCGAAGCCCTGGCGGCCGCCGAGGAGTTCCTGGCGACCCGAGCCGAGCTCGGAATCGGGCTCACCCAGAGCCACGTCAAGAGGCTGTTGATCAAGGCCGTCGAGGCTGCGCTGGATCAGGGCGACCTGGGCCGTGCCCATGAGTTACTGGACACGGTCAGGCAGGCCCATTCAGGGCAGGTCACGCCCTGGCTCCGGGCCCAGGTGGCTAGGCTCGGTGCCAGGTTGTCCACGGCCGCCGGCCAGGATGATTTGGTGGAACCGGGGTTTGTGGCGGCCGAAGCTGGGTTCCGGGATCTCGGCGCGCCCTTCGACCTCGCAGTGACCCAGACCGAGCACGCTGAGTGGCTGCTGGCTCGCGGTCGTGAGGACAAGGCAGGGCCGCTGCGCGATCTGGCCCTGGGGACCTTTCAGAGCCTGCAGGCGCACCCCTGGATTGAGCGCCTCGGCACGCCCAGCGCCAGGGAGAGCGCATCCGCCTAAAAACCAAACTCGCCACGCAAATCCGGCAAGGATAGTGGCCAACCGCACGCCAGTGCCGCGGTAGTGATATGAAGAGATCGTGAAAGATTCGTTTGTGGCTGAGAAGTCGATCACCATCAATGCCTCGGCCGATGCAGTGTGGCAGGCCCTGACGGACCCCGAGATGGTGAGGCAATACATGTACGGAACGAACATGGAGACCGACTGGCAGGTCGGAAGCCCGATCACCTGGAAAGGCGAGTGGCAGGGCAGTACCTACGAGGACAAGGGCAGCGTGCTCGAGGTCAAACCACGCCAGCTGCTTAGGGTGACGCACTGGAGCCCGACGGCTGGCACCGAGGACACGCCCGACAATTACCACACGGTGACTTATGAGCTGGCCGGGGAGGAGGGCACGACCACTCTCACCGTCAAGCAAGACAACAACGCCAGCCAGGAAGAGGCCGACAAGATGGCTGAAAACAACTGGGGTCCGGTGCTGGAGGGACTCAAGGCCGCGGTCGAGCGCCGGTAGGCATCCCGGCGGGACGAGCGGGTCACGAAGGCAGAAGGCTGACTTCGCAACCAAGCGGCTGATGCATCCGGCGTAGCCGCCGACGGCGGCCTAGAGTTTTGGCCGTGGAGGCTGCGCAGTTACTGGTTTCGATCCTCATCCTCTTTGTCCTCCTGTTCGTCGGCGTCGGGATTTGGAGCATCGAGCGGCGCTCGGCGGCGGCGGCGCGTCGGGCGCAGGAGCTGGCGAAGACCGACTCCGAGCTGCGACGCCTCGAGCTATTGCTGGTGTTCCTCCTCGAGATGCAAGCCGTGTTTCTGGGCCAACTGGGGCCCAGCTTTCCCAAGGCACCAAACTCGGCCGGTGCGGTTGAGAGGCGGCGACTGCAGCGGGCCTTGTCGGCTCAGCTGGCGGCGGTCGATCCCTTTCGCAACAAGATGCCCAATGCGATAGCGCTCGCCGATGGCAAGGACGTCTTGAAGTGGAGGGAGGAGGACCTGGAACGGTCCATAGCCCAGGTCCTGTTTCTACTAAGAGAGGTGGCCGAGCGGCGATGACAGTTGGCGGTCGAGCCGGAGGCCGCACACTACCTTCGAGGCGACTGATCCCGGGTCCGGCACAGAGGTTGCAGATGACTCGCCAAGTCGCAATCTCCCCGAGCGGTTCAGCAGTTGGACCGGAAGCCCGCCGATCTTTGTGCGATTGCCGTCACCTCGCTGTTGGCGGTTCGTCCTCTAGGAGGTTGGCGGGCTCGCTGTTTCCTGAAAACGAGCTACCGAGAAGCCCAGCAACAGCGGGATGTCGAGCGCGAAGATCAGCAGGATCACCGTCAGGAGGGCTAAGAGCGCACCACGGGTCTGGTCGATTACCAGGACCAACTCCAGCATCCCGACGATGACCACGTACGCCAGCAACGCCCAACCGCCGACCTGAAAAAAGCGGTCCCAGGCGAACTCGCCGAGTCGAGTCAGCATCAGCGCGGCGACCGCGAAGAGGACCACCCCCACGGTCACCAGCGCGATCGGAAGCGGCAACGGCGCCTGTTTGGGCAAATATGCCGCCAGGTAGATGCCGCCGGCGATCACCATCGCCATCGACAGCACCACCACCGCCGTGATCGGCGGGAGCTGGCGGCTGGTGGCGGGTGGCCCACCGGTTACCACGTAGCGATCCGGGTCATGATGATCAAGGTCGCCACCTGGAGCACACCGGTGATCCCGGCGGTGTAGATGAAGCGTCGCATGAGCCCGCCGATGAGTTGGCCGTTGGGGCTCGGCTTCTTCAATTCGAAGAGGACCGCCAGATTGGCGGGCTCCAGGACCCCGATCGCGATTACCGCCATCAGCCCGACGACGACGAACGAAGCCACCAGCCACCAGTGGTTGGGGTAGGGGACGGCCAGAGTTCCCGTCAGCCGCGCCAGCTGCAGTCCCGAGGCCAGAGTGATGATTACCAGGGTCGGCATGATCACCAACATCTTGGGCATGAACCTGGTGGCGAACTCAGTTCGAGCCGGGATCGACATCCGCCCCAGGATCGGCCCGATCACCAGTCCGACGAATAGATCGACCCCGGTCCAGAGACCACCGCCGGCGACGTGGAGAAAGTCCAGCGCCCAAAACCAATTGCCGACGATGGCAGTGACCAGAAATGCCAGGGCAGCCGCCACCAGGGGCAGGGCCCGAATTGGCACGATCGCGACCAGGGCCGGTTTTGCTCCGCCAACCCGGGGTACCGGTGGCGCGAGCGGGATTTCGCCGATCGCGTCCGCCACTGCCTGCTGCCCTCCAACCTTCCTAAGGACGCCGCCGCGTTCTCCAAAATTGCCGTCTCGATAGTACGGCCCGCGGGATCCCCCAAGGCCGTGGTCGCAGATCATCGAGGCTCACGATTTCGTAACATCTAACCCGAAACGCCGCATTTGGCGCATGCCAGCGCAAGATGTGCCCATGGCCCCGACCCGTGGCTGGCAGGAGTTGGCTGAGGGGCTCTTCACGATGCCCCTCGATCCGTTTCGGGCGAACGTCGGCCTGGTACTGGGCCGGGAGCGGGCTCTGCTGGTGGACACCGGTGCTTCCCTGACCGAGGGACAGGAGCTGGTGCACTTGGCCAAGCAGGTGGCGGCGGATCGTCCCCTTGAGGCCGTCAACACCCACAACCACTTCGACCACTGCTTCGGCAACGGAGCGCTGGAGGCCGAAGCGATCTGGAGTCAGCGGCTCTGCGCCGAGCATCTGCGCTGGGAGGGGCCGGTCGAGCAACGCGCCGTGGTCGCTCGGCTCCGCGAGACCGATCCTGGACTTGCGCAACAGGTCGCAGCCAGCCCGATCGTCCAGGCCGGATGTCTCTTCGACGACCGGGCCGAGCTCGACCTGGGTGAGCGAGTCGTAACCCTGATCCACCCCGGTCGAGGCCACACCGACAACGACGGGGCGGTCTGGGTTGGTGACGCCCGGGTGCTCTTCGCCGGAGATCTTCTCGAAGAGGGTGAACCGCCTTCGTTCGACGACTCCTTCCCCCTCGATTGGCCAGACACGTTGGGCGTTCTCCTGGAGCTGGGTCCGGAGAAGCTCGTCCCCGGCCACGGGGCCGTGGTCGACTCCACCTTCGGGCGGAACCAGCAGGCTGAGCTGCAGCATCTGGCGGACCTCGCCCGGACCGGGTTTCAAGCCTCGCGCCGGCCGATTGACTTCGAAGCCGATACCGCGTTCCCCGCGGCCGTCGCCCAGGTCGCGGTGCGGCGCGCGTACTTCCAGCTGACCGCAACCCGAACCGGCGCCTGGGCGGTGCGCCAGCCCAGCTAACCGCAGGGACCCGTTCCACACAGGCAGCTGAAGGTTCGGGACAGTCGAACCGGCGCCATCGATTCACGACATGGGGTCCCAGCCTTTAGCAAGCGCGGGGAGGCCCAGATCGCGTTTACTTGCGCCTCGATGGCCAATCCTGACCCCCCGGCCGGTCACGAAGGGCCGGCCCAGCCCGCTAGTGATGCCGGGGCGGCGGCTCTTGAGCACCTCGAGCCAGCTTGGATCGCTGTCTTTCTGGACCCCACCCAGGAGTGGCGCCGGATCTTCGCCGAGGTCTTGGGGACCTTCATGCTGGTTACCGTCGCTGCCGGAGCGGGCGTGGTATCCGCCGTCAGCCACGGATCCGTGGGGCGGACGGCGGAGGTGGTGGCGCCCGCCCTGATGGTGATGGCGGTCATCCTTTCGATGGGCAAGGTCTCTGGAGCGCACCTCAACCCAGTCGTGAGCCTGGCCTTTGCCATGCGCAGGGACTTCCCCTGGCGCCGGGTGCCTGCATACGTGATCGCGCAGCTCCTGGGAGCCACCCTGGCCTGCGTGTTCCTATCCGTGGTGCTCGGGCAGGCAGGCATGCTCGGTGCTACCGAGCCGGGAGCCGGGATCTCCGGCGGCGAGGCCATGATGATCGAGGCGCTGCTCACTCTGGGCCTGGTGACCACGATTCTGGGAACCGCGTCTGGCGCTCAGAACGTCGGGGCTCTATCCGCCCTGGCAGTGGCTGGGTACATCGCCCTGGCCGGCCTCTGGGCCAGCCCGATCAGCGGCGCCTCGATGAACCCCGCTCGCTCATTCGGTCCCGAACTGGTGATTCTCAACTTCACCAATTACTGGGTCTATGCGATCGGCCCGGTGCTGGGGATGGTGATCGCGGTGGCGATCGCTTATGTGCTCAGAGGCCCGGGGGGTCAGGATCCGGTCGCCGAAGCGGCAGCCCAGGGAGCAGGTAACCGGTCGATTTTCAATCCGGTGCATCGGGCGGTTGACGTCCCGGTCCGGCGGACAAAGCCTTAGGCTGCGTGCGTCAGGCTGGTCGGCCTGCTTGGAGTGAGTTGCGATGCGGGAGGAGGTGGGTAATTGGCCAAGAAAGAGCACTGGAAGTCGGAGCCGGATCCGCATGACTACCCGGCTGCCAGCGCCTATCTCTCCCTGACACTGGGTCGGACCGATGTCGCTGCGGTGGTGCGGAAGCTGAAGGCAGCTCCGGTGAGTCATGGCAAGGCCAAGGACCTGTTGCGGGCGAGTCGGCTGCCGCTGATGCCGATGGAAGACCTTGAAGTGCTGCGCGACCTCAGGACCGTGCGCAAGGGGGGACTGCTCTCGCCGGTGCTGCTGGTGAGGGGAGACCTGCCCCAGGGGGTGCCTCTGATCGTCGCCGATGGCTACCACCGGATCTGTGCCAGCTACCACATTTCCGACGACGCCGACATCCCGTTCCGGATCGTGGACAGCCCCTTGAGCTAGCCCCGGGACGCTGCCCGGGATGACGTATGGTGCGCCCGTGGCCGACCGGTCCGGACCTGAAGAGGGCGCCCTGCTTTGGACGCCTCCAGCAGAGAGGGTGGCCAGGTCGCGATTGACCGACTACGCGACCTGGCTGGCGCGGGAACGAGGACTGCTCACGGCTGACTACCCAGAACTGTGGGAGTGGTCCACCCGCGACCTCGCGTCTTTCTGGGACTCCATCTGGCGCTACTTCGAAGTGGTCGGCGACCGGGGTCGAGGCCCGGCGCTGAGGGGTGGCGTCATGCCCGAGGTCGAATGGTATCCGGGAGCCACGCTCAACTACGCGGAGAACGCATTGAGGTCGATCTCGGGATCTGACCTCGCCCTGATCGCCTTCTCTGAGCTCCGGCCCAGGCACCAGCTGAGCGGCGCCGAGGTCCGCCAGCAGGTAGGCAGTGTCGCCGCCCACCTCCGGGAGATGGGTGTGCGGCGGGGAGATCGGGTGGCCGCCTACCTGCCCAACATCCCTGAGGCCGTGGTCGCCTGTCTGGCCACAGTCAGCCTGGGCGCGATCTGGTCGAGCTGCTCCCCGGACTTCGGAGAGCGGGCGGTGCTGGATCGGTTTGAACAGATCCGGCCCAAGGTCCTGCTGGCAGCCGACGGTTATCGGTACGGCGGGGCGGATTTCGACCGCCGAGAAGTGGTGGCCAAGCTCCAAGCTGGACTCCCGACGCTGGTGCAATTGGTGACGGTGCCCTACCTGGTGGACGATGCGTCCAAAGACCCATCCGGGAGCGTTGGGTGGGCGGAGCTGGTGGGTGACCCAGTCGAGCCGGAGTTCGTCAGGGTCCCCTTCGACCATCCCCTCTGGATCCTCTTCTCGTCAGGTACCACCGGGCCGCCCAAGCCGATCGTGCACAGCCATGGCGGCATCGTGCTGGAGCACCTCAAGGTTCTGGGCCTTCACTCCGACCTGGGGCCCGGCGACCGCAGCTTCTGGTTCACCACCACCGGCTGGATGATGTGGAACTACCTGATCAGCGGGCTGCTGGTGGGGGCGTCGGTCGTCCTCTACGACGGGAGTCCAGCGGCGCCAGACCTCGGCCGGCTCTGGGAAATGGCGGCCGAGGCGCGGGTGACCCATTTCGGGACCAGCGCCGGCCATCTGAGCGCCAGCATGAAGGCCGATGTTCAACCCGGCCGGCAGTTTGACCTGGCCAGCATTCGTTTCGTGGGATCGACAGGATCTCCTTTGTCCCCAGCCGGATTCGAGTGGGTCTACCAGTCGGTCAAGCGGGACCTGTGGCTGGCCTCGCTCAGCGGGGGCACCGACCTCTGCACGGCCTTCGTGCTGGGCTGTCCCTGGCTGCCGGTGCGGGCCGGGGTGATCCAGTGCCGGGGTCTGGGCGCCCGAGTTGAGGCCTTCGATGAGACCGGAGTCGAGGTCGTCGATGAGGTGGGGGAGTTGGTGATCGCCGAGCCGATGCCCTCGATGCCGGTGTTCTTCTGGGGTGACGAGGACGGCGCCCGGTATCGCGAGAGTTACTTCTCGACGTTTCCCGGTGTCTGGCGGCACGGAGATTGGATCAAAGTCCGCGCTGATGGGGGAGTGGCCATCTACGGGCGCTCCGATGCCACCATCAACCGTAACGGAGTCCGGATGGGGACCGCTGAGATTTACAGACTGGTGGAGGAGGCGGCCGAGTTCAGCGACAGCCTGGTTGTCGACGTTGCCCGAGCCGATGGCAGCTCTCGCCTGGCTCTCTTCGTGGTCCTTTCCCCGGGGCTCGCCCTTACCGACCAGCTGACGGCGGAGCTCAAGCAGCGGATCCGGAATCAGTTGTCACCCCGCCACGTTCCCGATCTGATCCAGGAGGTAGGGAGGATTCCCCGGACCCGGAGTGGCAAGAAACTGGAGGTGCCACTCAAGCGGATATTGGAGGGGATGACTCCAGACCAGGCCCTCGACCCAGGGGCCATCGACGACCCGGGCTCGCTGGGTCCGTTCCTGACCCTGGCCGCGCGCTGGTCAACCGAGGTCAACGCCGGCGGTAGATGATCGGTCGCGTTAGGGCGTGTCCTTATCATCTGTCGTCTTGGAGAAGCGCGCGTCGATCTCGCAAGTGGAGACAGGACCCAACCCGGCGCCACCTAGAGGTGGCGCTTAGGTGTGGGGCTCCCGGACTCGCAAGGCAGCCTTAGCGGCAGCCGCCGTGGGAGGGGGCGGGGCAGCCGCGCTGGCCGCGCGATTGGCGGTACGGCGTCGGGAGGTGAGCTGGTCGCCGCCTGAGCGGGTTCTCAGCCACCCCTACCTCAGTGTCGAGGTGCTCGGCCACGGCGACGCGCCGGTGGTGCTGTTGCATCCGCTCTCGGGATCGGCCGAGTACTTCGGCTCAGCATTCGACGAGCTCGGGGACCCCGGCCCTCTGGTTGTCCCCGACCTGCTGGGGTTCGGATCGTCGCCCCGACCGGAGGATGGGTACGGCCCAGAGCAGCAGGTGGACGCTGTGGTTCACAGTCTGGACGGGCTCGAGATTCCCGGAGCCGCACTCTGGGTCGGCCATGGTCTGGGAGCAGTTGTCGCGCTCCGGGCCGCAGCCAGCCATCCCACCCGGGTGCGGGCAGTAGTGGCGATCAGCCCCTTGCTGTACTCGAACCCCGAGTCCGCTCGCCGTCGTCTCCGCCGCGTGACGCCCCTGCAGTTTGGTGGTCCCCTGAACCGCAATCTGGCAGAGGCGCTCTACGGAGGCCCCGGTGCCAGATCGGCGGTAGCCGCCCAAGCCGCGCGTCTGCTGAGATTGAACCTACCCGGTGGCCCGCGCAATGGACTCGAGCCCAGCGTCAGCACCTACCGGCAGATCCTCGAGGCCTGCGTCGTTGAGGCGGACGGTGCGGCTTGGTTCGACCAGATCACTACCCCGGTGCACATCGTCCTGCCCGTGAACGATCCGGTTCCTGACCCGGTGCTCCTCTCGGAGCTGGCAGCGCGACACCGCAACGTGAGCTTGTCGCTTCTCCCATTTGGCGACCACAGGCTGCCTCTTACCCACCCCGACGGCTGCCTGGCCGCCATCGATCGTTTTCGGGAGGTCCCGACCCGGGGCTGACCCGGAGGAGACCACGCAAGCACGAGGTGGCCGGTGCGACGCAGGTGCATGCCTCCGCTAATCTGATCGCGCCTTGGGGCGTCGCCAAGTGGTAAGGCAGGGGACTTTGGATCCCCCATCCGAAGGTTCGAATCCTTCCGCCCCAGCCCCTATTTTGATCTCAAATGGCGTGCCTCGGCTGGCAGGCCCAGGAGTGGATTGACACCCATTTCCTCGAACTCACCCGCGCGCGAAGGCTGAGTCGATCGCCTTAGCTGCGCCACCCATGAGCTCGGGGATGACGTGGCTGTAGGTGTTGAGCGTCATTGAGATCTGGCTGTGGCCAAGTATCTCCATGACCACCCGCGCCGGCACTCCCGGAGCCAGTAGCAGGGTCGCTGTCCCGTGGCGGAGGTCGTGCAGTCGCATCCGGGGAAGGTCAGCCGCGGCGAGGGCGTTCTGGAAGGCGTGTAGCGCGCCGTTCTCTGACCAAGGCTCCCCGGTGCGGCTGGTGAAGACGAAGCCCGTCTCTTGCCAGGCTGGCCCCGCTGCCAGTTGGGCGAGCCGTTGCCGGGAGCGCTCGCCCTGAAGGGCTGCGGCCACGGAAGCGGGGAGGGGCAGAGTCCGGTTTGACTCCTCGGACTTGGGCGGTCGCAGTTCCCAGCGCCGGATCCCGTCCTCACCCTTGAATCGCTGTAGGGTCGCGACGACCCGCACCTGGTCCTGCTCGAAGTTCACCTCGGACCACTGGAGTCCTAACGCCTCGACAAGCCGCAAACCGAGGCCGAGGAT
This sequence comes from Candidatus Dormiibacterota bacterium, assembly GCA_963701235.1. Taxonomy (GTDB): domain Bacteria; phylum Chloroflexota; class Dormibacteria; order Aeolococcales; family Bog-877; genus Bog-877. The sequence continues at coordinate 1,582,515 of OY969577.1, read as the reverse complement.
GACGGTGACCAACCCCCCGAGTCGGTGACTCTCGAAGGCGTCGAGGATCCCCTGAGCCTCGGGTGAGGTCATGGGACGAACCTTGTGGCGCTCGATCTTGGAGTGGCGACCATCCCGGCCTCCGCGACGTTGAGGGGCAACTGGCGCCGGGCGACCGCGCCGGCAAGGGCGACCCTGAGAACTGCCCGGATGTTTTGAACGCGTCGAGGCGATAGGCCGCTGGCGAACAGCTGACATGGCAGACCAACCCCGCCACCTGACACCGGCAAGTTCGTCCCGACGCCGGCACGCCCACCCGGTGCAGCTCCCCGATGCCTCCACGGTCCCGCCACCGCCGCCGCTCGTGGTGGCTCCAAACCGGCAGACGAGCGCCAATCAGTTAGTGCATCCGACCTTGTCAGGCTCTGTCGGCGGAGCCCGCCCTGGCTCCACCTATCTCAAAGACCACCACGAGCCCTACCCGTACCGCCTTGCTGACTTCCTCCTCACGTCTGGTCGACAGTTCGCGTCCTGGATCTCGCGGTGTGACTACCGCTAACGTCTCAAGTCGGCAGTCAGGCTACCCGACGGCGAACCCACCAGAAGCAGATCCCCACTAAGAGCAAGGCGAAGACGACAAAGATCGCCAGCTCATACGACTGGAACGTCCAAAAGCGCCCAGCCGGTTGGTACGTGAGTAAATCACGTACCCCAAGGTGGTCTAGGCATCTCTGCGCCAGGAGGGGTCCCGCAGGACCAGGGCCTTGCAAGTGACCGGGCAACGGTGGGATCGTGATGTTTGGGCATGACCCTACGCCGCTGATGGTGACTCCGTGGGTTTTTCCGAAGGCAATGCGAAGCCCGCTGCCGACATATCCGTTTTCCCCGATCACTCGCCCGGCGGCGTTGATGGTCTGAGTCGAGGTGATCCAGTCACGGGGATTTGGTGTCGCCGGGCTGGCTCCGATGATGTCGGGCACGGTGAGATGGAGCGGCGCGTTGAGATTCGGTCGCACCAAAAAGAACACAACCAACCGGATGGCGACGAAGGCGACCGCCGTGGTAGCCATGGCCGGCAGGATGCGCCGGGTGAGGATCCCGATGGTGACCCCGAGAGCGAAGGCGAACACGGCGTAGGCAACAGGGACGATGTCGCGTTCGTCAAACGACGCGAAGGGGTTCATGGTGACCCGGTCGAAAGGTGCGGACCACCAGGTCACCATCAGACTGAGGAGGCCAGCGACGGAGATGCCGGCCAGGCCGACGAGGCCGACTTTAACGACCAACCACCGGGTGCGAGTGACACTCTGGGTCCAAGCCAGTCGGTAGGTACCGGTCTCCAGCTCACGGGCGATCAGAGGTGCCCCCCAGAAGACTCCGACGATTCCGGGGACCACCAGAAGGACAACGCCGAGCGTGGTTCTCAGGGTGGAGTCGTGCTGGAGAAAGGCAGCTTTTGCGCTAGCACAGTCGTTATGCGCCTTGCAAGTGGCGACCGAGGTGCTGTAAAGGTGAGCGAGACTGGGACCACTCAGTACCAAGATGATTGCCAGTGCTGCCAGAGCACCCACTGCCACCAGGATCTGGGTACGGTACTGGCGCCAGGTCAGCCACAACATGGCTGGATCCCCAAGACGGCCATCCGAACGGCGCGTGCTTGTCGCATGTACGCCAGCACCAGGTCTTCCAGACCGACCGGTTCGACGGTCCACCTCGGGTCGAGGATCGGCACCTCAGTGCGCACCAGCAGAGTGGTCTGGCGGTCGGTGTGACTAGATTCGATGACTTGTTGATTCTTCGGCAGGGTGGCGAGGGCGCGGCGGGGTCCGATCAAGCGGTGGTGCGATGCCAGCAACTTCTCGATCTCCCCATCTACTTGCACGCGTGAGGAGACCAGCACCACCAAGTAATCGCAGATGCGTTCGAGGTCGGCGACGTTGTGGGAGGAGAGCACCACGCTGACGTCGCCGTCGGCGACAGTTTCCATGAGAACTTGGAGAAATTCGCGCCGAGCGAGGGGATCCAAGCTCGCCACAGGCTCATCGAGGATCAAGAGCTCGGGTCGCTTGGCGATGGCCAGAGTGAGGGCCACCTGAGCCTTCTGACCCCCTGAGAGTGAGCCAGCCAGCTGGTCGAGGTCGAGGTCGACCAGTTCTAGCCGTCTGTGCGCGAGGTCGTTGTCCCAGCCTGGGTTCAGGTGCGCCCCAAGCTGGAGATGATCGGCAACCGTCAAGCTTGAATAGAGGGACGTCTCCTGGGCGACGAAACCGATCCGGCCCATCTGCCGGCCAGTGGCAGCAGGTTCAGCGCCGAGGACAGTGATCGAGCCCGAAGTCGGGGACAGCAGGCCGACAGCCAAAGAGAGCAGGGTCGTCTTCCCGGCACCGTTTGGTCCGACCAGCCCGACGACTCGCCCGGTCGGAATTGAGAGAGTGCAGTCGGACAGCGCCCATCGGCTCCGGTAGCGCTTCCCCAATCCTCTGGTCTCTACTGCTGCGGTCACGCTACCCCTTCCTGGGTGGAGGAACGAAAGGTGTCGAGGAACAGAGCTTCGATGCTCTCCTCGTCGAGCCCTGCCAGGCGCGCTTTGGCAAGCCAGCGCTGGAGGTCATGGCGCAGGGGACCAAGCTCCGCCAGAGGGGCATCGCTCAAGGTCTTGATCACGAACGTACCGATTCCCGGGCGGGCTCCCACCAACGCCTCGTGTTCGAGCTCCCGATATGCCTTGAGGACGGTGTTGGGATTGATCGCCAGCCGCGCTACCACTTCTTTGACCGTGGGGAGCTGGTCTCCTTCGCGTAGGAGACCCAGTCGGAGGGCTTGTCGCACTTGATGGACGATCTGCAGATACGGAGAGACCCCCGAGCGGATGTCCAGGTGAAACTCGATCATTCTAGCTCCATTTATTTAGTTACCTAGCACATTATACTACTGGATGGCGGAGGTGCGCCAAGGATGACCTTGGGAGGCCGCGTCTGCTCAGCGTCTGGTTGGCGCTCAGTCAGAGGTGCGTGGACTGACCTGGACGCCTACACCGAGGCGAGGTGGAGGAGCGGCCGAGGGCGGTTCAAGACCACAAAAGTGGACGGATTTTTGACCTACCCCGGAAGTCAGTAGCACAGCGCATACATTCAGATTCTTGGTAAGGCAGAGGTCGCGGGTTCAATCCTTGCCCTGGGCTCAACTGATCTCAGGCCCACTAATGTCGCGGCCCTTTCCTTGCCCCGCCACTCAAGGAAGGGCCACGTAGGGAGCGCGGGGATTGTTACCACAGCCCTCGGCGCATCCTTGGGGCTGTTTTCAGGGTCGCTGCTACCAGGACTACGCTAAACGCCATGCCGATGCCAAAGCGGACGAGCGTCGATGACTTCTTCGCGCAACTGAGCGACGTCCAGAGGCCGCACCTCGAGGCGCTCAGAGAGCTGAGCCTCCATGCTGACCCGAAGGCGCGGGAGGAACTGAAGTGGAACCTGCCGATGTACGTCCGCGGCGAGAACACGAACCTGTGGGTGCTTCAGAACTTCAAGAACCACTGCTCGCTGCGGTTCTCTCCGCCGTTCTTCGCGACCCAGAAGACCGAGGTTGAGGCCGCCGGTTATGAGGCCGGTGAGGGCTTCATCAAGTTGCCCTACGACCGCGAGCTGCCGACCGAACTCCTGGCGGCGTTGATGCAGGCACGGGTCGAGGAGTACGAAACGACCGGCGCTGGCTAGAACGACCGCTGAACCCGTCTACTTCCCGATTGGGCTTTGGGACCTTCCGGCCCACGCGAGGCGCGACTGCCCAACTGCTCGGAGGCTCAGAAAGTCCGTCACGCCGACCAGCCTCAGCATCAAGGACGGATCGGGATTGAGCCCAAGAGGTCACCCTCGGATGCTTTGCCGCGCCTGCGAGGGGATAAGCCGAAGGGCATCGGACCTCTGAGCCGCGCCCAGTTCGTCTCTCTTATCCTCGAAGTGACGGTAACTCAAGCGCAGGAGGGAAGCCTTGCGGGTCTTGATCTCGGTGGACATGGAAGGGATCGCCGGAGTGGCGGTTCCGGACGACGTTTCCCCCGGCACCCCCGACTACCAACGCGGCCGCCACCTCATGACTAATGAGGCCAATGCGGCGGTACGTGGAGTGCTCGCCCACCAACCCGAGGCCGACGTGGTGGTGGCGGACTCGCACGCTCATCTCACCAATCTCATCCCCGAGGAACTGGACCGGAGAGCCAAGCTGGTCAGGGGCGCGCCCCGGCCGCTGGGAATGGTGACAGGCCTCGAAGGCAGCTCGGCGGCGATTTTCATCGGCTATCACGGCAAGGTCGGGACGGAGACGTCGGTGCTCTCCCACACCATCTCCGGAGTCGCCATAGCGGACGTCCGCTGCGAGGGCAAGTCCCTCGGAGAGATTGGGCTCAACGCTGCCCTGGCTGGTCACCTAGGAATACCGGTGGTGCTGGTGGCGGGCGACGATAAGGTGTCGAAGGAGGCGAAGGAGGTGATAGACGGGGTCACCACGGTCACCGTGAAGGTGGCACTGGGCGCTCGCGCCGCCGAGTCCCTTCACCCCGAGGAGGCCTGCCGGCTAATCGAGGAGGCCGTTCCCAAGGCACTCGAGCAGCGCGATCAGATACGCAGCCTGAGGTTCGAGGGCGCGGTGGAACTGGAGGTCGCGTTCCATCGCGAAGCTATGGCCGAGCCCGGCCTGCTCATCCCTGGCGTGAGGCGACTGGACGGCACAACCGTGGCCTATAGTGCCGAGGACTTCCGTTCGGCCTATGAGGTGATACGACTGCTGGCAGTTCTGGCGGGGACTGTCTAGCGCCAGGTCACGCTTCTGATGGCGACCCCCCTGTGGGACCCCCCCTTCGGCGGTCACTGGGCCGGGCATCCTCAAATGCCGCCAGCCCTCTTTTCAGCCTTCCGTAGCGCCTAACGGGCTGCCCGCCTACCCGATTGGCCCGGGGTCCTTCAGCACCGCAATCCGCGCCGACGTGGCCGGCTCGCGCCACCTTCCGGGCCACCGACGCTGGCGTTGTCTACCTCAACTACCAATTCGTCCGCGGCCTGTCGCAGGCCAAGGCTGAGTCGACCGCCTGAGCCGCGGCGCCAATTGGCTCGGGGATTACGTGGCTGTAGGTATGGATGGTCATCGAGATCTGACCTTGGCTCAAGGCGCCTGGATCTCTAACGGCCACGGTTGACCATCTTTAGCGGCAAAGGACAGGGACCCACATTCACTGTCCAACGGAGGAGTCCCAACGCGAGAAATAACCGGTCGCGGTGGCTCCACCATCGACGGATAGAACCGCGCCCGTCATGTAGGAACAGGCGTCTGAGGCCACAAAAACGATGACATCAGCTATCTCCTCTGGCTGCGCCTGCCGACCTAGTGGCTGGTGAGCGGCAGCTGCCTCTCGACGCGCGAGCGCAGCCGCTGCCTCGGCCGGAGCGAGCCTAGCCCGGTGGCCGCCCATATCGTTGTCTACGTACCCTGGGCAAATAGCGATCGCTCGGAGTCCATCGCTCCCATAGTCAGCGGCAAGTTGGCGGGTGAGGCTAATTACCCCGCCCTTGGAGGCGCAATAGGCTGCTGACAGAGGTGCCCCGATAAGCCCATAGGCGGAGGATACGTTCACTATCGCGCCCCGGCCGGCTGCAAGCAGGTGAGGGATGGCGAACTTAGAGCACAGAAACGGTCCCCGCAGGTTGACGGCAACGGTGCGATCCCAAGACTCGACATCCAATTCGTGGACACGCAACCCACCGCCGCCAATCCCGGCATTGTTGACCAATATGTCAATTCGTCCGAAGCTATCCACCGTCCGCCGGATGAGTTCGCTCACCTGCTCGGGTTCGGACACGTCACACGCCACAAACTCTGCCTGTCCACCGGCCTCCCTAATACCGGCAACGGTCCCCTGGCCCGAGTCGGCAACATCAGCCACCACCACGGCTGCGCCCGCGGTGCTCGCCGCGTGGGCAGTGGCTCCTCCAATGCCCCCAGCACCCCCGGTTACGATCATCACTTTGCCGGTCAGAAATTTTGCCTCAGCCATATTCACCTCCAACTAACTTCTTCCGACACCCTTGGCTCGTCCCGTTCGAGTTTGGTGGCCGTGGGAACGTCGGGCGCAACGCAACCCCTGATTCAATCCATCAGCAGGCAAGACCCACAGATCGCCAACAGCCTTCCTCAGGACAACGGCGACGGTGCCAGACTAACGATCCTCGCCGCCCATTAGTACAGTTCCTGCCCCTACTCAACGTGGCAACTGGTCCACCAGGCTAGCCGCCACGACGGCGGGAGGCCACAGCTCCCCCTAATTCCCCGGACGGAGGCGTGGATTCGGGCTGGTGGCACAAGCGGCCGGTCCCAAGCTCAGAGTGGGGACGCGAATGAGCCCGAAGGTAGCTTTGCCCGCATTTGCTTGCGTCCGTAGCTACGAGTGAGTGCCACCCCGAGTCGAGCAAGTTGCGTCCGCACCTCCTCTGGCTTTAGGACCTCGATGTGCTCGGCAAACCCAGCGAGTTGTGCCGCGAGGATTTCAATGCTGGGACCACGGACCCTGAGGAGACCACCCAGCTGGAGGGAAGCGCGTGTGCCGAGAACGTAGCGCAACACCGGCACAAAGTCTGCGTCGGCAAGCACAGTTGCAGAGAACGGTAAACGTCGCTCGTCCAGGGTCGCCATGGTGGAGCGCCAAGCCGCGTCGAGATCGAATCCTGTTGGTCGCTGTGCCGGCTGAGTCGTGACTTCAAGTGATTGGATGCGGCTCAGGAGAAAGGTGCGCAGTCCAGCGTCGGTGTTGGCGACCAGGTACCAGGTCGGTCCTTTCGCGACCAAGCCGAGAGGATGCACCATGCGCTCGGTTGCCGCGCTGTCACGTCCCGCGTACCGCAGACGCACCTGGACACCGTCGATAACGGCGTTCTGCAGGGGTGTGAGGTGGGCCGGCGGTGGGACGCGGGTCGAGGGCCGATCCCAATCGGCGGAGTCGTGAAGAACCGCCCGTCCGGCCAGTTCGGCCGCGGGTCGGAAGGGCTCAGGCAGCGCACGAACGAGCTTGCGCAGCGCGGCACCCAGCTCCGGGGTCAGGGTGACAGCCGGACCGGCCACGAGAAAGAGCGCCCGTGCCTCGGCGGCGGTAAGCCCGGTGAGGTCAGTTCGCGCGCCGCCAAGGAGCGACCAGCCACCGCCCCGTCCTTGCTGGGCATAGACCGGAATCCCCGCCATCGACAAGGCTTCGAGGTCGCGGCGCGCCGTTCGTTCCGAGACCTCCAGCTCCGCGGCGAGCTCGGCCGCGGTGATCCTGCCGCGAGCCTGCAGGACCAGCAGGGTTGCCACGAGTCGGTCAGCACGCACGGCTCAGAGGATAGCCGTAAAAGTGGCCAGAGGGTGACCGGTTTAGTGTGCCAGGATCCACCCTGAGTGTCGCCGAGCCATTGAGCCTCAGGAGGATCCGAGATGCCTGGAACCGTTCGTCCCGTATCCGATGAGCGCGACGGGCTACTGGCGTTCCTCGACCAGCAGCGCCACCTACTCAGCGTTCAAGCTCATGGCCTCAGCGAGTCCCAGGCGCGTGTCGCTGCCACGGCAGGCACGCTCACGCTCGGCGGCTTGATCAAGCACCTGACGGCGGTTGAGCGTTACTGGATCGACCTTGTGGCACCGGCGCAGGCGCAGAGACAGGGGGACCAGGAAAGCGAGTACACGGACAACTTCCGCTTGAGTTCGGACGAAACGCTTACGCAGTTACTCGACGCCTACGCGGCGGTCGGTCGGCGTACCGCCGAAGTCATCTACGCCGTCACCGACCTCGGTGAACCGGTGCCGGTGCCGCGCGATGCGCCTTGGTTTCCAGCGGACGTGGAGGCCTGGTCGGTGCGTTGGGTAATGCTGCACCTGATCGAGGAAACGGCACGCCACGTGGGCCACGCCGACATCGTGCGCGAGTCGATCGACGGAGCCACCGCGATCCCGCTCCTGGCAGCCGCCGAGGGTTGGCCAGCGACTCCGTGGGTAGAGCCATGGACGCCGCGGCCCGATTGAGTGGCGGCGGGTGGTCGACCATTGCCTGCCAACTTCAAATGGAGGAGCCCACGATGGGAGATCTGGTGGACCTGGGGCCAAGGCCTCTGCTCACTAGTGGGTGTGGCAAGCGAATCTTTGACCGAGCCGCTAGCCAGTAGGGCTGAGCCGCGCCAGTTCAGCGGACGGAGGTTCGGCGTGGCGAGCGCGGTGACCAGCCGGGCACCCGCCTACGGTAAGCCTCGTACTCGGCGCCAAAACGCTTAGCAAGAGTCGGTTCCTCGACCCAGTGGACGAACGCAACCGTGGCCGCGGCGACTCCTGCCGCATAGACAAGTAGTACCGGCCTGCCGAGTACCAATGCCTGGCCCACTATGACCGCGACCCAAGCCAGGTAGAGGGGGTTGCGCACATATCGATAGGGTCCGCCGACGGTGAGCCGTTGCGAAGTCGGCTCAACTGGCAGGGGTATGCCCACGCCCTCGGTGGCGAATCGCGCCCACGCCACGACCAGAACCAAGCCGCCAGCTGCGATCAGGATCAGGCCGACCGCCCGCAGCGCCACCGGGTACGGCGCGCCCTCATGCCAGCCCGTGATCACCCATGGAAACAGCACGGCCCCAATGCCCGGACCGAGGGGGAAGAGCAGCGCGGACCCGACGATGGCATTCCAGCGCGCCGCTCGGTCGGCGTGGCTCTTCTCGTTGGACATTGGCCAGCCTCAGAGTCTAGCCCGGCGCTTTGGGTACGACGTCGCCCCAGCTCTTCTTCCGCCACCAGGCAGTCGGAGGTGAAACACGGCCGGCAGCGTCCGAGAGCTGAATGACCTCAAGGCCGCTTTACAAGCCGGGTTCGACGGCGAGGTCGTGCAGCCACCCCATCCTTGGCCACCACACTGATGGAGCCGTCTGGCTCCAGCTCCACCAACGTCGTCTCCTGGACCTTGTCAACACCATGTTCACGAAGAGCCGCCGCGGCGTCCTCTTGGTCGAGCCCCTGACGGCGGAGGGCGCCCGGCCTCCAGTGCCCGTCCGACGCGAGAACCGTTGGGGGTGGCTGGAGGAATTGACGGATCAGTGGGTTGCGGAGTCGCCCCTGACCCACCAACCAGTTGGCCGCCAGCAGAGTTCCGATGATCAGCAAGCCGCCCACAAGCGAGCTGTCAGGTCCCGTCATCGCAGGCTGAACGGCATTGGCGACTAGAAGCACGAGGACCAGGTCGAAGATGGTCATCTGACCGAGCTCGCGCTTGCCGAAAAGCCTCAGGCCCACCAGCATCACTAAGTAGACGCTGATACAGCGAATTACGATGTCCCAAGGGGCCACGGCGAGATGGGTCAGGTCCATGTCACTCCTCCAGAGTTGCTGGGCGCTCGTTGGTGCCAGGAATCGGCATTAGCCGTGATTGTCCGGGTCGTTGCTGCTCAATCTCAAACCTCTGCGATTAAGCCGCAACAGTCGGCAGACCGCGGCGGGCCGTAAGGCTTCGTACCGCCATTGGAAGGTAGGAGTGACTGATCGCCACTGGCCATACTCCGCAGGTGGAGATAAGGGCGCTGCTGCCCGGGGATGATGCCCAGGTAGAGGCGGCGTCGCACCTGTTCGATGGTCCAGCGCAGGAGGCCGCGACCCGGCGCTTCCTAGCCGAGACAGGCCATCACCTTCTGATCGCTTACGTGGACGGCCACCCGGCGGGATTCATCAGTGGCGTGGAGATGACTCACCCGGACAAGGGCACTGAGATGTTCCTCTACGAACTGAGCGTGGAGGAGCGCTTCCGCGGTCATGGGTTGGGGCGCGCGCTGGTGCAGCAATTGAAGGATCTTGCTCGCAACAGGGGGTGCTACGGGATGTGGGTTTTGACCGACGAGAACAACCGTGCCGCTCTGGCGACCTACCAGGGCTCCGGTGCCGCGGCCGAGCAGGGTCAAGTCGTTCTGGTGTGGAATCTTTGACGTGCGGGGGAGTCCGCCCGGCGCTCAGTCAGCCTTGGCGAGCAGAAAGTCGAACGTGGTTCGGATGAATTCGTCCATCGGAGCGCGATCGCCCATGAGCTTGGCCCGCGCCGCGGCGCCCTCGTAACCGTCGACCAGATAACGCCCCAGGGCATCCACATCAGCGCCCTGAGCCAACTGACCGGCCTCCTGAGCTTGAGCGAGCGCTCTGCTCACGGCGGCGCTCCAGTTGTCGAGGGCTTCGGTAACCGCGTTGGCGATCTGCCTGCTGTGGGGGGCTAATTCGGTGGCGAAGTTTCCGAGCAGGCATCCCTTGCGGACGCCGCAGCTGACATTCTGCTCGACAACGGCCTCGAAGTAGGCCCGAATCCTCTCGAGCGGAGTTCCGGGGCCGGTGAGGATCTGGCTCGCACCCGCCTCGGCCACATAGGAGCCGACGAGCCGCGTGTAGGCCCGCACGACCTCGACCCCCAACGCCTCCTTGCTGTCGAAGTGGTTGTAGAAGGAGCCCTTGGGGACGCCGGCTGCCTCGACGATGTCCTGGACGCTGCAGCCGTTGAACCCGCGCGCGTGGAACACCTCGACCGCGCTCTCGATGAGTTGGTCTCTGACGCCGACCCTAGGCATCTGAGCACTATCTCAGGTCCACCAAGATGACCGGTCATATTACACTGAGTCGCGCCGTAATCAATCTTGGGGGTCGCTGCACCACGGACCGAAGCCCAAGCCAGTGATTTGCGCAGGTTCGCCGCCGAACCCTAAGGAGGTTCACCATGCCGATGATTGACGTCTCCGCCCGAGAAGGCACATTCAGGGACAAGCATGCCCTGGCGCAGGCTCTCGCCCAGGCTGTCATGCGTTGGGAGAAAGTGCCCGAGATCCCTTTGTTCTTCGATAACACCGCCGCCTTCGTTCACGACCTGCCCGCGGACGCGATCTCTAATGCCGCTGGCGACAGCAATTACGTCCGTGTCCAGGTGCTGACGCCGGTCCACGTCCTGGATCGGGAGAAGCAGCTGGGGGTCGTCAAGGAGCTAACTGAAATTGTCGTGGCCGCAGCCGGTGACCCGAGCCTTATGGAACGGACCTGGGTTCTGATCACAGAATCGCCCGAGGGGGGATGGGGCATCGACGGTCACGCCAACACCAGCGACGACATCGTCGCGTCGGCACGCGCGGCGCTGCAAGCGAAGGCGTAAGGGGCGGCGCCTACGCGCCAGCCCGCAGCGGCAAGGCGGGTGGAGCAGCGACCCGAGGCATTCCCATCGAACTCGACGGTGCTCGGCGGGTTAGCGGCGGCTGTAGCCCCGGATAACCTCCATGACCTCGTCCAGGTAGGCGTCGCCCTCCCCGGCCCGAACCCCGTCTGCGACGCAGTGGGCGAGATGGTCACGAAGGAGCAGATATCCGATTTGGTCCAGGGCTGCGGTGACTGAGCGGATTTGCACTAGTACCTCTGGGCAGTAGCGCTCCTCGTCCACCATCCGGGCGATTCCCCCGACCTGCCCCAGCACCCGCTGGAAGCGCACCAGCAGTTCCTGTTTGCTCGCCTGGTAAGATCCCTTGCGCCCCGACACCTCGCTCTCAGTTCCTGAGTCCACGCGCTGGCGAGGAGGAGATTTAGTTGAACTCATCGTTGATCCGGACTGCGCTCGCCGCCGCCGGCGGCTGAGGTCAATCTCTCCGCCGCGTAGGTGTCGGCACAGGGCTGACAGCAGAAGTAGACCGGTCCGTCGGGAAAGTCCAACATGGCTCCCGGGTCCCCAGGATTCACGCTCATGCCGCAGACGGGATCGATCGGGAAGTCGGGCCCCGGGGCGGGAAGGGGCAGCGAGCGCATGCTGGCGAAGAGGTCGGGATGCTCCTGGAAGCGATCCCGACACTGCACCGAGCAGAACCCAAATCGCTGGCCCTGGTACTCGACAGTGGCCGCCACCTGGCCGGGGTCGACAATCATCCCGCAAACCGGATCGACCTCTCCCGGGGCGGGCGGCGACTCCGACGTCGCGGCGTGCTCCCCGTCGTATCGATCGGGATCCCGCAAGAACCGGTCGCGGCACTGGGCTGAGCAGAAGAAGAATTGCTGGCCGTTGCGCTCGAGGACTGCGCCAGCCTGCGCCGGATCGACCGGCATGCCACAGACGGGATCGAGTGTCGAGGAGGGGGGAGGTGCCATCGCCAGCGAGGGTACCTGGCTGAACCGCTCGGGGTGGCGCTGGAAGCGATCCAAGCAGCGATCGGAACAGAAGAAAAACTTCTGGCCGTGGTATTCCGTGCGAGCCGGCGCTGTGTCTCGTTCGATCTGCATGCCGCAGGCAGGGTCAAGGGCATAGAGATCCCTCGTCCCGGTCGAGCGACCTCGGCGTGCCAGGACGAAAAACGCGGCCAGGGCGGCGACCGCCGCCAGGTCGAGCCCGGTCGACAAGTTCCAACCCAGCGCATGCACCGCTATCTGGTGGGGCCGGGTGGTGGGAATCGCACCCAGCGCCGAGAAGAGGTACTGCGTAGCTAGGCCGGCGGCTGACATCACCAGCCAGAGCGTGGCCAGCAGACGGAGGGTGAGACGACCTCCGTAGTACTTCCGGTAGATCAGGAGCAAGGGCAAGGTGATGAGGTCGGCGTAGAGGAAGCTGGACACCCCGCCGAAGCTGATCCCGCCCTTCCAAAGCGCAGCAGCCAAGGGGACGTTGCCTACCGAGCAGACGAAGCTGAGGATGGCGATCAGGGGACCGATGGCAGCGTTCTCCAGCGACGCCGCCAATCCGTGGCCGGAGAGGAAGAGGGCCCGCCAGGCCTGATCCGGCACCAGGGCCGCCAGGAAGCCCGCCACCAGGAAGCCGCCGACGATCTCCATCCGGAGCATTCGGAGGTCGGCGATGGTGTAGCGGGCCGCTGCCCTCCAGACCTCGGCCGAGCGCACCCGCATGCCCCAGGGTTCCCCCGCTTCGACTTCGTGGGAAGTCCCGAGCGCCCTCAATCGGTCGCGGGCGCTGAGAATCAAGGATTGGGGCAGCGTGGCCCTCGCCACCAACACGAACAGCAGGATCATCAGCAGTCCACCGAAGAACTCGCTACCGGTGAATTGCCATCCGATCAGCACCGCCAGCACGATCCCGAGCTCGATCACAAGATTGGTGGAGGCCAGCATGAAGACGATTGCGGTCACGAAGTTGGCCCCTTCGGAGAAGAGCGACTTGGCCATCGCGGCCGAGGCGTATGAGCAGGAAGAGGAAGCCGCGCCAAACCCGGTCGCTCGCAGCAAGGAGAGGGGAGAGGTGTCGCCCAGCAGTCGGAGAATCCCCCGTCTCGGGACGACGGCCTGAATCGCACCCGAGAGGGCGAAGCCAAGCACCAGGGCCCAGAGAGTCTCCCAGAACATGTTGGCGGCCTCCCTGAAGCCGGACGCCACCAGATCAAATATGTGCGGTTCCACCGAATAACCTCGCGAGGACTGACAGCTAAGGAGTATACCCCTGGGGGGTATCGCGATCAGTTCCGAACGGCTCGGGAATGGGCGGTTCCGCGCCGGCGGCTGGGCCTCGCCACCAGCACTCCCAGCACCAGCAGCGACCTGCTTTCGGCAAGTCTCTCGAGCGCTCGTAGGACCTCGGCGGCTTGAGGCGAGATGGACGCGGCCCAGAGCTGGAACCCCTGGTTGAGCACCTCCAGCTCGCGAATTCGGGGAACGGTCCGGTCCAGGGCGGCCTGGACCTCAGCTGGGAGAGGCTCCGTGGACAGGCCGTCCAGCCATCTCCGTGCCAGGTCAGCTGGGATCTTTGGGTCCGCAGCCGGGAAGGCGGCGAGGCCGATGATCTCCACCGCCAAATCGCGGACTCGACGGAAGAGATCCGGGTATCCGGGGGCGTGCGCGACCTGCTCGAGCAGGTCACTGACTGGGGCCGGCAGCAGCATCCGCCCGAAGATCGAGGGCACCGGCAGTCCCCACCCGCCGCCGAGGATCTCCTGATATATCTCGGCCGCCTCCTCCGATAGGGGCCGGCTGAGTCGTCCGAAGATGCCCAGGCTGTCCCGGGGTGTGGAGTTCGCGGAGGCCAAGAGGGTGGCCACCGCCTCCGCGCTGGCGTCCTCCGATGTCAGTGCCATTTCAACTGCGGCGAGCAGCCTGTCCAGGCGATCCCGCTCGGCGCGGAGGGTGTTGCGATGGACTGCCAGGGTCTCGCGCAGTGAGTCTCCGGAGGATTGACCAGGTAGCGACGTTCGGATGTCGGTGAGGCCCATCCCCAGGCTCCGGAGCAGGTCAATCTGAAGGATGCGCACCAGGTCGTCGGCGTTGAAGTAGCGGTACCCGGTCAGGCTCCTCGATGGCCGGATCAAGCCCTGGCTCTGGTAGTGGCGGATCCGGCCCGGGCTGACGCCGGTCAGGGTCGCGGCTTCGCCAATTTTGAGCAGCCCACCGCTCTGATCGACTGCGGGATTGACGAGCGCCACTGTTTGACTCTACAACCGTCGTAAGGTTTAGAGTCCTAAACGATCAGTCGGGAGCCGCGACACCGTGAGGTAGATCATGTCGATTCCGTTGCGGCAGAAGGTTCGAGTGGGCGCCTACTTGATGTCCCAGCGCCTCCGCCACATCGAGAAGTTCCCCCTGGTGCTGCAGCTGGAGCCGCTCTACCAATGCAACCTGGAGTGCGCCGGTTGCGGCAAGATCCAGCATCCCGACGACATCCTTCGGCGCCGGCTCACGGTCCAGCAGTGCATAGATGCGATCGAGGAATGTGGTGCCCCGGTGGTTTCGATCGCCGGCGGCGAGCCCCTGGTGCACAAGGAGATCGACCAGATCGTCGGAGCTTTGCTCGAGCGCAAGAAGTTCGTGTACCTCTGCACCAACGCCATCCTCATGGACCGCAAGATTGATCTCTTCAAGCCCCACCCTTATTTCGCATGGTCGATTCACATGGACGGGCTCAAGGAGCGCCATGACGCCTCTGTCTGTCGCGACGGGGTATTCGACAAGGCGGTGGCGGCGATCAAGGAAGCCAAGGCCCGCGGCTTCCGGGTCACCACCAACACCACCTTCTTCACCCAGGACGACGCGACTTCGGTGCGCGACGTGCTGGACTTCCTCAACGACGACCTCAAGGTCGACAACATGCAGATCTCGCCCGCATACGCCTACGAGAAGGCTCCCGACCAGGAGCACTTCATGGGCGTGGAGCGCACCCGGGCCATCTTCAAGGAAGCATTTGCCGAGGGCCGGCGCCAGAAGTGGCGGCTGAACCACTCACCCCTGTTCCTGGATTTCCTCGAGGGCAAGGTGGACTTCTCCTGCACCGCCTGGGGTATTCCCTGCTACTCGGTCTTCGGCTGGCAGCGTCCCTGCTATCTGCTCTCGGACGGATACGTCGGCTCCTACCGTGAGCTCCTGGAGACCACCGAGTGGGAGAACTACGGCCGAGGTCGGAACCCCAAGTGCGCCAACTGCATGGCCCACTGCGGGTACGAGCCGACCGCGGTGATGAGCACCATGGGGTCGCTTCGCGAGTCACTTCGAGCCGCGGTCGCGCACTAGGCGGTCTCCCTTCGGCGGGGGGTGAGGCGGGCGGCCGAGTCGGAACCCGGGCGTAGCATGAAGTTGATGCCAGTCACCCAAGATCTGCTCGGACGTGGGCTGCGCGACCTCAGGGTCTCGGTCACCGATCGCTGCAACTTTCGCTGCCGCTACTGCATGCCGGCGTCCACCTTCGGTCCTGGCTTCCGCTTCCTGCCCCGTGCCGAGATCCTCGACTTCGAAGAAATCACCACGGTGGTCGAAGCCGCCACCGCCCTGGGTGTCACCAAGGTCCGGGTCACTGGTGGCGAGCCACTCTTGCGCCGGGACCTGCCGGTCCTGGTACGGATGCTGGCTGCCCTTCCCGGTGTTTCGGACATCGCAATGACCACCAACGGCGTCCTACTGGCACGTTGGGCTCAGACGCTGGCGGATGCCGGGCTTGATCGGGTCACGGTGAGCCTCGACTCGGTGGACCCCGATGTATTCCGGCTGATGAACGGGGTGGGGCTGCCTGTCGAGGCCGTTCTGGCGGGGATCGATGCTGCGGTAAGGGCGGGGTTCGGCCCCATCAAGTTGAATGCGGTCATTCGTCGGGGTCTGAACGACGCTGGGATTGTCGAACTCGCCGGCTACGCCCGGGATCACGGTCACACCCTGCGCCTGATCGAGTACATGGACGTGGGCGAGAGCCACGGCTGGAAGATGGCGGAGGTTGTGCCCAGCGCCGACGTGATCGCCATGATCGGGGACACCTGGCCGATCGAGCCTGTTGACGCTGATCACCCCAGCGAGGTGGCCCAGAAATACCGCTACTCCGATGGCGCCGGGGAGTTCGGCGTGATCAGCTCGGTGACGGCGCCATTCTGCCGCGACTGCTCTCGGCTGCGTCTGACTGCGGACGGCAAGCTGCATACATGTCTGTTCGCGCGCGAGGGCCACGACCTGCGTCCCCAGTTGCGAGGTGGCGCTACCAGAGAGGAGCTGATCCAGGAGATGCGCAGGATCTGGACCCGGCGATCGGACCGCTATTCCGAACTGCGGTCCGGAGCTGGCGCTGGAGACGCGGCCGAGGCCAAGCCGGAGATGTCGTATCTCGGCGGATGACCGTCTTCGGCCTGGGCCACCCCCGCTCCTGATGGAGCTGGCTCTCGGTTAGAGTCCGACCATGCGCTGGCTTGTCACTCAGAAGGGGGTCGACGAGGACTTCGACCTCGCCCAGGTGAAGGAGGCCCTCGGTGACAAGAACAGCCCGCTCTGGCTCGACGTGCACGCGCCGACGGGGGCTGATTACGAGCTACTCAAGGCCGCCTTCGGCATCCACGACCTCACCATCGAGGACATGAGCCATGGCCATCAGCGGCCCAAGTGGGAGGACTACCCGGGCTACGTATTCCTAGTGCTGGTCAGTGTCTACTGGAAGAACCGAAAGTTGGTGCTGCACCAGCACAACCTCTGCATCGCACCGACGTGGGTGATCACTGTCCATCAGGAGGTCAACCCCGAGCTGGGTGGACTCAGAAAGCGATTGGGGATCGACTCGAGCCTGACTCAGGGCAGCTCGATGTTCCTCAGCTATTTGGTCACCGACGCCATTGTCGATTGTGCCTTCACGGTTCTCGACGTGATCGACCAGGATGTGGACGCCCTGGAAGACCGGCTGGTAACCAGTGCCACCCAGCCCGACCTGGCCGAAATCACCAACTTGAAGCACTCGGTCAGCGACCTCAGGCGCACTCTGGGCGCACAGCGTGATGCCGTGCAGCGGTTGGTCACCCAGTCGCTGCAGCCGGGTCAGGACGACTCCGCCCTGTACTTCCGCGACGTCTACGACCATCTGGTTCGCCAGTACGAGACGGTGGACTCGCTCCGCGACCTCCTCTCCGGCGCCATGGACACCTACCTCTCCACGGTCTCGAACCGCCTCAACGGAACCATGAAGACGCTTACGGTGGTCGCCAGTCTCTTCCTACCACTGACCTTTCTGACTGGGTTCTTCGGCATGAACTTCGCCTACCTGACGGGAGTGGTGCAGCCGTCCGAGATTGCCTTCTTCGGTGGCATCACGCTGATGATTGGCTCGCTGGTGATCCAGCTCTTCCTCTTCAAGCAGAGGCGATGGATCTGACCTAGTCGAGCGGCCCGCGGGCAGCCGCCCGAACCCGTTCGGCGACTTCCTCGGGTTGGTCGCAGCCCACGACCAACTGCTGGTAGCTCTGGCCCTCGAGGTGGACGACCACCCCTCGGCTGGCATGGTGCTCGACCGCGAAGGTTCGGCCATCGGGGCTGACCCAGGTGCCAACGGCGGTGCTACCTGGGATTCCCGTGCCCGGAAGCTTGAGGCCATGGATGAGGTCGAGCGGCCGGTCAACCACCTCGACCTCGCGTACCGAGGCAAGCGGTACCCGCACGTCTCCGTGGACGGCCTCCGCCTTTTCAAGCCCGCTCAGGTGCAGCACCAGGTCGGAACCTTCAATCTCGATATCAGCCACTCTCTACCTTCCTCCTTGCAACGCCGTCGCAGTTCTTCAGTACCGCGATGTGGACCTTCAGGGCCTGGACTGATCACCCGCCGCAGGCGTCGTGCAAATTCGGCCCGGGCAATCTCGCCAGGGTCGATCCTGGGCCCAGCCCGCGCAAGCGGAGAGAGTGAGCGCCCTAAAGACCGGGCGGAGGCGCGGTGGTCAAGCGCGGACAGACCGCTCTCCGCTAGGGCCCCGCGACGCTTCCCAGGGGCGGGGCGGACTGGCCCTGGGTAGCCTCCGGAGCTCGCCGGTGAGGGTGGGCCGCCAGGAAATAGAGGGCCCCGATCAGGCAGATGAACACCATCACCAGCAGCGTCAGCCAGTCGAAATTGAAGAGCTCGGCCTTGGGACTGGTGATGCCAGTCGGGATCACGATGTTGGCCAGCATCACGGCGCCGTACACCATCGCCCCGATCAGCACCGGCCAAGCCCAGATCCCCAACTTGAAAGGTCCCTCCGCCTTCCAGCCCCGCAACCGGGCCACCACCGCCGCCACCACAACCATCAAGAATGAGAGGTAGATACCCGAGACCCCGAAGGAGACCAAGGCGGTCAGAGGGGTCACGTTGGCGGGGTAGGTGACGAACCCGACCACGATTGGCTTCGAGGGGCTGAGGTGCACCAGCAGCGTGAAGAGCGCGGGCAGGATGGCAGCCAGCAGGACCGCGTTGATCGGAGTCTTGAAGCGGCGCGAGACGTAGCGGAGAACGTGGCTGCCGGGAATCGCGCGATCCCGGGCGTAGGAGAACGCGAGCCGAGCCCCGGCGCCCTGGACCGCGGTGCCGCAGCTGAAGAAGGCGAAACAGACAAGGATCAAGATGAAGTCCTGGATCCCGGCCACGTGAACGTTGGCGCTGAGGATGTAGGGGACCCCGCCGCTGAGCGAGGTAGCCGCGGTGAAGCTCTTACCCCCGGATGGGATCGCCAGGAGCAGAGTCCCGACCAGGATGAAGCTGGTGATCCCGCCGATCAGCAGCGAGGACACGATGGCACGGGGGACCTGTCTGCTGGCGGACTTGACCTCCTCGGCGACATCTCCGGCCGACTCGAAGCCGTAGAAGATGTAGACGTGGGCGAGGATTGCCACCAGGGCCGCCCCCAGCCACCAGTTGCCGCCGAAGTTCACTCCCAGCGGGTTGTGGGCCAGGTTCTCGGTGCCCTGGGTGGTGAATAGGAAGCCGATGCCGTGGTGGAAGCCAACCGCAGCCAGCAGGATGGCGATTCCAAAGGTGCCCAGGATTTCCACGTAGACACCGATCTTGGAGATGCTGCCCAGCAACCTGACTCCGGCGACGTTGAAGACGGTCTGGACCGCCAGCAGCAGGAGCGTGAAAAACAAGATGGTGTTGGGATCGGCGGCGTTGATGTTGGCGCCGAAGAGGTTGTGAAGTAGGGGAGAGGCATAGATGACGAAGCCGGTGTCCACCGAGGCCACCGTGATGATCAGTGCCCAACCGTAGATCCAGCCCACCCACCAGCCGTAGCCGCGGTTGATCAGGTTCTTGCTCCAGTGGAAGAGGGCGCCGGCGATGGGGTAGTGGCTGCCCAGCTCGGCGAAGACCAGTGAGACCAAGAACTGGCCGAAGACCACGATCGGCATCAGCCACAGGTAGCGGGGCCCGGCGGAGCCAGCTCCCAGGGTGAACAGCGAGTAGATGCCCACCATCGGCGAGAGATAGCAGAAGGCCACCCCGAAGTTCTCGAACAGACTGAGGACCCGGCTCAGCTCCTGGCGGTATCCCAGCGCGGCTAGGCGCTGGCTGTCGGCATCCTGGACGTCGACCGCCGCCGATCCAGATCTGGCCGTGTCCGACATCAAAGTCCCCCCGTCGCTGCCGCTGATGCCTGCTACCTGCCGGTCTGGAACCACCAGCGTTTGTGCCGGCCCGGACACCGGGAGGCGCCCGGGATCTCAGCTAGCAATCTAGGCAGAACTCAGTCCCCCGTCTAGGTGCGTGGGAGACAACGTTGGGGTGGGCGACGTGTACCGCTGATACAACCGCAGCGGTCGCGGCGCCAGTACCGGAGCTCTCGATCGCCGACCCCTTGGGTCTACTCGACCGGGGTCAGCCGAACGATCGGGATCTCGCGATCGGTCTTCTTCTGGTAGGCGGCATACCTGGGTGAGATGGCGGCTATCTGACGCAGCGCCTGCTCCCGGCGCTCTCCCCGGAGCGATTCTCCACGCGCTCGGAACTTGCGCTTGCCCACCTCGACCCAGATCTGGTCGGAGTGTCGAGCCATGTTGATGAACCAGGCAGGGTGCCGCGCCGCGCCGCCGGCTGAAGCCACCACCAGCCAGGCATCGGGGCCGTCCGGGAAGCCCCCCAACGGCACCGTGCGCTGCTGCCCAGACTTGGCCCCCACGGTGGTCAGCACCACCGCGGGAAAGTCCATCATCCGGGGCTGCTCGGGTCCCTGGCTGCGCCGGTACCTCGATACCTGCATCCTCATGAAGGGCGCGAAAAGGCGATTCATAAGGGCGGGTCCCTTGGCACCCCGCGATCCCTCTGGGGGAATCTCTATTCCCATGCCGTCACCTCCTGTGCCGTCGTGCTGGCCGCCAGATCGAGAGCTCCCAGCGGGGAGGCGATCCGAGCCTGCTAATGGTCGGGCTCCCATATGGAAGTTGGGCCGTCAACCATCGAGGGCTTGGTCCAGGTCCTCGAGCAGGTCATCGACCAACTCCAGGCCGACCGAGAGCCGGACCAGGTCCGGGTCCACCGCCGCCGCCGACTCCGCAGCCGAGTGGTGAGTCATTCGGGCCGGGTGCTCGATCAAAGACTCAACCGCCCCCAGCGACTCGGCCAGGGTGAACAGCTTGGTCAGTGAGACCATCTGGATGGCCGCCGCGCCCCCGTCGGCATGGTGGAAGGAGACCATGCCCCCGAAGTCGCGCATCTGCCGACGGGCGATCTCGTGGCCCGGGTGGTCAGGCAGTCCCGGGTAGAGAACCTTGGAGATCCTCGGGTGTCCTCGCAGAAATTCGGCGACAACGCGGGCGTTCTGGCAGTGACGGTCCATCCGCACCGCAAGCGTCTTGACCCCACGCTGTACCAGATAGCAGTCGAAGGGACCAGGTACCGCACCGGCGGCGTTCTGCAGGAAGCCGATCTGCTCGGCGAGCGCTTGGTCGTCAACCGCGACGAAGCCACCCACGACGTCGGAGTGTCCGCCCAAATACTTGGTGGTTGAGTGGAGGGCTACGTCCGCCCCCAGGGAGATCGGGTTCTGGAGGTAGGGGGTGGCGAAGGTGTTGTCGACGACCACCCGTGCTCCTCGCCCGTGCGCCACATCCGCAACCGCCTTGATGTCGACGATGGAGAGCAAGGGATTGCCCGGAGTCTCGATCCAAAGCAGATCGGTGTTGTCCTGCCAGGCCCGGTCCAGCGAGTCAGAATCGGCGGTGTTGGCCAGGGTGTAGGCGACACCGGCGGGGGAGTGGATGCGATCGACCAGGCGAAAGGTGCCTCCGTAGGCGTCGGCGCTCAGGATCATGTGCCTGCCGACGCCCACCGTCGCCCTCAGCACCGCGTCCTCGGCGGCCAGGCCGCTGGCGAAGGCGAAGCCGAACTGGGCTCGCTCCAGGCTCGCCAGTTGGGCCTCCAGACTCTTGCGGGTGGGATTGCCCGAGCGGGAGTACTCGAACCCCTGGTGCTGGCCGACTGCGGCCTGGCGGAAGGTGGTGGTGAGATGCACCGCCGGTACCACTGCGCCGGTGACGGGGTCGGGGTCCTGGCCAGAATGGATGGCCCGGGTCTCGAAGCCGGGGTCCGGCCGGGTCACCGGGTGGGACGGCCCAGCATGGCGCCCAGCACGTCGGAGCGGGTGATGATCCCCACCGGATGCCCGGCGTCGAGCACGAGCACCGCTCCACTGCGATCCATACGGGCCACGGTCAGCTCCAGCGACTCGCCGCTGCCGACGGTCGGCAGGGGTGGGCCCATCACCTGTTCGACCGGCTTGGAGAGCAGTCCAGGATCCTGGAAGGCTGCATCCAAGAGCTCCCGGTCCTGCACCGATCCCACCACCTCGGCCGCCGCCAGCGGTGGCTCGGCCTTGACCACAGGTACCTGCGAGACCTCGAACTCCCGCAGCAGCCGGATCACCGACTGGACCGACTCATCGGGATGGACATGCACCAGAGGCGGCAGGGCCCGGCCTTTGGCCGCCAAGATGTCGGCGGCGGTCTGACCCCCGGCGCGAAGGAAGCCGAAGTCGGCCATCCAGCCGTCGTTGTAGAGCTTGGAGAGGTAGCCGCGACCAGAGTCCGGGATCAGCACCACCACCACTTGATCGCGGTCCAGCGAGCGGGCCACCTTGAGCGCCGCCCAGACGGCGGTGCCGGTGGAACCGCCCACCAGGATGCCCTCCTCCTTGGTGATCGCCCGCGCCGTCAGGAACGAGTCTCGGTCGCTGACCGCCACCACCTCGTCCACGGCCGCGGGATCGTACGAGGTCGGCCAGAAGTCCTCGCCGATGCCCTCGACCAAGTAGGGTCGGCCGCCGCCTCCCGAGTAGACCGAGCCCTCAGGATCCGCGCCCACGATTCGGATCTTGGGATTGACCGACTTGAGGAAACGGCTGACTCCGGTGATGGTCCCCCCGGTGCCGATCCCGGCCACGAAATGTGTGACTCGGCCGCCGGTCTGACGCCAGATCTCGGGGCCGGTCGAGGCCTGGTGGGCGGCGGGGTTGGCCTGATTGCTGTACTGGTCCGGCTTGTAGGCGCCGGGGATCTCGCTCACCAACCGGTCGGAGACCGAGTAATAGGACTCCGGGTGCTCGGGCGCCACCGTGGTGGGGCAGACCACCACCTCGGCGCCATACGCCCGCAGAAGATCGATCTTTTCGGAGGCAATCTTGTCGGGCATGACGAAAACGCAGCGGTAGCCGCGCCTGGCCGCGACCACCGCCAGCCCCACCCCAGTATTCCCGGAGGTGGGCTCGACGATAGTGCCGCCTTCCTTTAGCAGCCCCGCCGCCTCGGCGGCATCAATCATCGCCAGCGCCACCCGATCCTTGACGCTTCCACCCGGGTTGAGGAACTCGAGCTTGGCGAGCAGATGGCAGTCGAGACCGCGCCCGATCCGATCAAGGCGCACCAGCGGGGTGTTGCCGATCAGGTCGGTCAGGGAGTCGACCACCTCCATGGGAGGCCCGACGTCGGTGAGGGGTTGGACCACCACCCCGCCACCGGGCTCGACCACCTCGTCTGTGATCAGCGTCACCATGAGCCCTGCCTGGCGAAGCTGGAACGCCGCTTGTGCCGCCGCCTGAGGATCGTCCGGTCCCACGACCGCGACCTCACGGGGCAGCATCTCGAGCACTCCCGAGATCAACCGAGCTTCGAGCTCAGGTCCGGTGGACTTGACGACGTGGCGGGCTCTGGCCAGCAGGCGCTCGGGGACGCCGCCGGGGCCGACCACCACGAGCACATCCACGTCGTCAGCCTAGCGGCCGCACCCGGGCCAGGGTGCTGCTGTCGGAGGGATGGTGTGGGCTCCCTCGGGTGGGGTCCGTAGAAATGGCATGGATCCGGCTCTGGTAGCGTCGCCCTGGTAGATGGACGCCGGGATCATCGTCGCCGGCGGTGGACCTGTGGGTTCCGCGCTGGGCCTGATGCTTCCGGGCGCGCTGGTCCTTGAGGCTGCCACCTTCCCCAGAGACAAGCCCTGCGGCGAGGGACTGATGCCAACCGGGGCTAGGCTTCTGCGCCAGGCCGGTCTCGACCTCGCGGCCGAGGGGTTTCCGCCGCTGCGCGGGGTGCGCTACTCGCTGCCGGATCGCCGGTCGGCCAGGGCCGAATTCGCCTCCGGCTTTGGCTATGGGGTGCGGCGTACCCGGCTGGACGCCTTGCTGGCGGAGCGGGCCGGTGTTCGGACTGGAGTCCGGGTCACCTCGGTGCGCTGCTTCAAGGACCGAGTCGAGGTTGACACCAGCAGTGGGACGCTAGTCGGGTCGGTCCTGATCGCCGCAGACGGAATCCGCTCATCGGTGGCGCGGATGCTGGGATGGTGGCGGCCACCCCGAGGTCCGGCGCGATACGGCCTGGTTGGACACCTCGCCGTGGAGCGTGCGGGATCTGACGTCGAGGTGAGTCTGTTGGGAGAAGTCGAGACCTACCTCGCCCCGGTGGGTGCCCAGGAGGTGTTGGTGGCCGTCCTGGGGGGCAAGGGCGTGCTCCGGGCCTCGGGTCTGACGACGGAGCAGTCTTACAGGGAAGTCCTGGAGCGCGCTCACCCCGAGCTTGCCTCGGCGCCGCTGCTCGGAAGTCTGACCGGAGCTGGACCATTCAATCTGCGGCCACGCTTGGTGGCACACGGGCGAGTCTTCCTGGCCGGTGATGCCGCCGGCTTTCTCGATCCCCTCACCGGGGACGCCATGTCGGCCGGCATCGCCCAGGCGGGGGCGCTGGCGCAATTTCTCTCGGAGGGTGTGGACCAGGCGGCACCGCGTTACCGGAGCTGGTGCGCTGGCCAGTGGCGCCGGCGTCGATTGGTGACGTCGCTAGCCCGCACCCTATCTTCGTCATCGCGCTTGGGCAAGCGCGCGATCAGGGGGGCGACCCAGCGTCCCGAGGCGCTGCAAGCACTCCTCAGCGTCAACGACGGCAGCCGGACGCTGCGGTCGGTCGGGGTCCGTGACTGGGCCGCCCTGCTGGGACTGGCCTGAGATGAGCCGCTTCGTCGGGTTCGGGGTGGCGCTGCCCGAGCACCAGCTGACCCCTGCGGCCAGCCTCGCCGCCCTCAGTCAGTTCTGGCCTCACCTTCGGGGAGTGGAGGTAGAGGCGGTCACCCGTTACACAGTGCAACCGGCTGAACAGGTCTTCGCGCCCAGCACGCTGGGGGAGCGCATGCGCATCTACGAAGAGGCGGCGCCGCGCCTGGCCCAGCAGGCGGTGGAGCGGGCGCTGACGGCGGCGGACCTTCGGCCCGAGCAGATCGACGCCATCTTCTCGGTCTCCTGCACCGGCTACATGGTGCCGGCCCTGGATGTGCAGCTCTCGAATCGACTGCGATTTCGCAGCGATGCGCTCCGGATCCCGCTCACCGAACTGGGCTGCGCCGGGGGAGGTGCCGCCATCGCCGCCGCCCATCGCCATATCCGCCTTGAGCCCAGCCAGCGGGCCCTGGTGGTCTGCGTCGAGCTCTGCTCACTCACCTTCCAGCCCACCGACAGCTCGGTCGACAACATGACCGCAGCGATGGTCTTCGGTGACGGGGCGGCGGCGGCGGTGCTCACCGGGGAGGAAGGTGGGCTGGAGGTGGTGGCGACAGGGACCCGACTGGTAGCCGACTCCGAGGAGTTCCTGGGCTTCGATCTCCGCCAGGATGGCTTCCACCCGGTTCTGGATCGGCGGCTGTCCCGCTTGATCGAGCAGCAGTTGCCAGCTGCGCTCAACGGCTTCGGCGAAGGGAGCTTCGACTTCATGGCGGTCCACGCCGGCGGCCCCCGGATCTTCGATGCGGTCGAGAGTGGGCTGGGTTTGGGGTCGGGCGCGCTAGCCACTTCGAGGGCGGTTTTTAGCCGCTATGGCAATCTCTCGTCCGCCTCCCTGCTGGTGGTACTGGCTGAGCTACGCCAGGGACCACCCGGCGCGGGGCTGGGCCTGGCCTTCGGACCAGGGGTGACGGTGGAGATGGCGACCCTCAGAAGATCCCCGGAATGAAGCGAGCCTTGCCGGAGAAGGCCTCCTCGTAGCCGGGTACCTCGAAGAGGAGCTCCTCCTCAGACCTGATCCGGTCCAGGAGGACCGTCCCGTCCAGGATCGAGAGCCCGAGGGCGCTGACCCAGGCCCCACCGGCCATCGGCAGGGCTAAGAACTCCAGAATCACCGCCAGGTAGTTGGGATGGCGGACCCAGCGGTAGGGGCCGGTGGCGACCGGCCGCAGGTCCTGCGGGACGGCCGCCCTGACGTTCCACTGAGGGCCCAGTGATCTGATGCTCCACCAGCGCAGCCCGCTGGCGGCCGCCAGGACCGCCAGCCAGACCCCCGGTCGGCGCGAACGTCGGTGGCCGAGCCTGGCCTCGACGAGAGGCAGCACAAAGAGCGCGACGTGGGCCGTGACCATCACCGGGAAAGTCCCGGGGGCGGCACGGCGCCCCGGCTGATCCCGCTCCAGCCGCTTGGAGAGCTGGAGTTCGCGGCCACGCTGGATAGCCAGTGCCCCAACCAGAACCGGGTACCAACCCCTCACAGGGCCAGCTTAGGAGTCGACAGCTAGACCCGAGGCAATCGGTCCCATCGGCATTTGGGGGTCCCACCTCCCGTTTTTGGCGATAATCGGCCGGTGAGCACGGTGCGCTCGGGCACCCGGACGTTGCTGACGGTATCCCTAGCCCTCGCGTTGGGCCTGGCCGGCTGCGGCACCCCTAGTCACAGCCACCACAAGTCCCACCCCAGTCCTAGCCCGAGTCCATCACCGTCCGCCTCCCCCAGCCCGTCACCGACCGCGACCCCGACGGCCGCCACCGCCCCCGTGTGCCAGGCGGGCGCCATGGCAGCCGGGCTGGGCCAGTCCAACAACGCCGCGGGCCATCAGGCCTGGACCATCGTTCTCACCAACGACTCGGCCGCCGCCTGCTCGCTGGACGGTTTCCCCACCCTGCAGTTGATGAACGGCGGCACCGCTGTGAGCACGACTCAGACCAATGGCAACCCGCCTGCCGGGGCCCAAATCAGCGACACGCCGACCCGGGTGAACATCGCCCCGGACACGGCCGGTTCGTTCGTGGTCCAGTGGCTAGACGTCCCCACCGGAACTCAGCAATGCAATACCGCCTACGAGCTCGGGATCAGCCTTCCGGGCGGTGGTGGCAAGGTGACCGCGGCGATGGGTCAGATCATGCCCTGTGGGGGCGACCTCTACGTGTCGCCGGTGCGAGCCGAGGCGGCCGCCCCGTAGCGATCCGGAGTCCTATCAGTCGCGGCTGGCCAGCCAGGCAATACCCAGCGCGCTCAGGCCAAGAACCCCGCCGACGGCTGGCCTCAAGCCCCCGACGCGGGCGGCAGCGTGGACCGCAACAAGTCCCAAGCTGCCTACGGCCAGAAGTCCTGAGACCGGGAGGATGGTTCGGGAGAGCCGAGATGTTCCGTGGCCTGACGCGGCCGACAGAGACAGTCCAGTGAGCGCAAGCCAGAGCACCAGACCGAGGACCGAGCCCGCCGCCCGACCAGGGGCCAATCTGAACATGCTCTGGTTCGTGGCCAGGAACTGGCCGATGTCCAAGGTGCCTAGGGCCGAGACCCCAAACAAGCACCAATACCAACGCCGCATTCCGCGGCGGGCGAGTGGAGTCGTCTCTTCGATTTGACCCGCCGCCCGCGACCCAGCTTCCACCGTCTCAGCCTAGCGGAAGCCGAGTGTGTCCCCGGGGCGCGCGGCAGAGGCCCCCCGTGGGGGTTCCCGCCTCCTCGACGAGGACGAGTTCACCCCGAAGCGACCCTGGTATCTGCAATGACCGTGGACACTCACCCAAGTCCACCCCGGAATCGCGCGGCGAATGGCCCAGGCGTCCTGCTTCGGGTGATGTCGACCAGGGCCTTCTGCCGGATGTTTGTTAATCAATCCTTAGTTTCTCCTTTATGAGTTCCTAGCATCGCGTTCCGTAGGCTGGCAAGTGTGTCGCTGTGCCAGCGTGGGGGCTCAGTTCTAAAGCTGGGTCAAACCGCAGGACAGCTCCAGGCACGCGAGCGGTCAATTGGGCGCCCGGACTCTCCAAAAAGCCGGGTAGGGAGGAACGAATGCGACGAACGGCTACGGTGAGGTGCGTCCAGCGACTACTCCCGGTGGTTATCGCTGCGGGCCTTGTGGCATCTACCGGGCTCGGGACTGCCGCTGAGGCCAAGTCAAAGACAATTTCTCTGACACCGCCGGCTGCCCAGCTAACTGGGGCCGGCTCCACGTTTGATCAGCCCTTCTTCACGCGCGCGTTTTACGAGTACAACCTCAAGTACCCCAAGGTCACCGTCAACTACGCGTCGATCGGGAGCGGAGGTGGGATCGCCCAATTTGAGGCTAACACCGTCAACTTTGGAGCCAGTGATGTGCCGATGGACGCCGCGGAGATCGCTCTAGATACCGGCGGACCGATGGTTCAGGTGCCGGTTGCTCTTGGGGGCGAGGCGATTGCGTACAACCTTACCGGCGTCCTTCCGGGCCTCCATCTAACCGGCGCTGTCATCGCCGACATCTACCTTGGCAAGATCACCAAGTGGAATGACCCGGCGATCACGGCGCTAAACCCGAAGGTGACGCTTCCCAACGAAGCGATCACCGTGGTCCACCGCGCCGACGGCAGCGGCACCACCTACATCTTCACCAACTACCTCAGCACTGTGTCCAAAGCTTGGGCCAGCGGTCCTGGCACTAGCAAGCTGGTCGCCTGGCCAGTCGGAGTGGGTGGTCAAGGCAATGAGGGTGTCGCCGGAGAGGTTTCAGAAGTGCCCGGGGCGATCGGGTACGTTGAGTTGGCCTACGCGATCCAGAACAACTTCACCTACGCGGCTGTGAAGAACGCAGCCGGTAAATGGGTTGAGCCGTCCCTCACCTCGGTGGCCGCTGCCGCAGCCGAAAAACCAGATGTGACAGCAGCTGACTTCGCGATCGTGAATGAGCCGGGCAAAGGAAGTTACCCGATCACCGGCTACAGCTGGGGGCTACTGTACACGCACCAGAAGAATGCCACCGCCGGGAGGGCATTGGTGGATCTCTTCGAGTGGCTCACACACTCAGGCGGACAAAACCAGGCGCTGGCGCTTGACTACGTGCCTCTGCCGGCAAATATCCAGGCGCTCGCCCAATCGACTCTCCTCAAGGTTGACGGCTCCAATGGCAAGGCCCTACTCAAGCTTCCGAAGAAGAGCTAGATGCAATCCGACCCTCATCCTCTCAGGCGGGCGGGCCCGCCTGAGAGCGGCCTGCGAAGAGCACTTCACCTTTCAGACCGCCGCTTTCGCGGCGGTCTCGTGGTGGTGGGGGTGCTTTTTATGCTGCTCATGGTGGCCATCTTGGCCACCCTGGTCCTCCAGGCCCGGCAAGCCTTTGAGCACTTCGGCCTCGGATTCCTAATCAGCACGCAATGGAATCCTGTGCGCCTCGAGTACGGAGCCTTGCCCTTCATCCTTGGCACGCTGTTCACCACGGCGCTTGCTTTGATCCTAGCGGTGCCAGTGGGGCTTGGAGTGGCGACCTTTCTTGCCTTCTTCACGCCATCCTGGGCGAAGGGAGCGCTCTCGGTCCTAGTCGAGTCGTTGGCAGCGATCCCAAGCGTAGTGTTCGGTCTGTGGGGACTGCTGGCGGTCGCACCCTGGGTGCGAACCGTGCTTGAACCTCAACTGCAACAAGTGACACACGGCTTCGCCCTATTCAGCGGACCCATCCTCGGCGTCGGAGTGCTCCTCGCGGGATTGGTACTCGCAGCGATGGTGCTGCCCACTATCGCTGCTGTCTCCCGCGACGTGCTCTTGGCTGTGCCGGTGGAACAGCGCGAAGCGGCTCTCGCGCTCGGAGCAACCCATTGGCAGGCTGCCAGCCGAGTGGTGATACCGGGGGCTCGAGTTGGGATCTTGGGCGCGGTGACGCTGGGAATCGGCCGGGCAATGGGCGAAACAATCGCAGTAACCATGCTGATCGGCAACTCTCTCGGAATAGCCACGTCGCTGTTCCAGCCGGGCAATACCATCGCGTCTGTAATCGCCAACCAATTCACGGAGGCGACCGCGAAGTATCAGTTGAGCGCCCTGCTCGCCCTTGCCGTAATCCTGTTGGTGGTCACCGCCCTGGTCAATGGGGGAGCCCGACTGTTAGTGTCAAAGATGGGGTCCGGGCAACCAATGCTGGTGACGCGATGACGACTGTTGAGGCGCATCGCCGCGCGGAAATCCACGCGTCAGCGTCCAGCAGCCTTCGCCGCCGCAAAATCACGGGAACGGTCGCCCGCGCTCTTTGCACGGTCGCGATGGCAGGTGCCCTGGCCACGTTGTTGGCAGTGATTGTCTACACCGTGGGCAGAGGCATTGGGGCATGGTCAGCTGCGTTTTTTACCCATCTCCCAACGCCTGCCGGGATCCCTGGAGGTGGGATCTCGAACGCGCTAGTCGGCTCGCTGATCATAGACGGAATGGCGATCCTGATGGCTGTCCCCTTTGGCATCGCCGCTGGTCTGTTCCTGGCTGAACAGGATGGGGCGTTCGCCAGGACGGTCCGATTCACCGCCGACGTGCTGGCAGGTGTGCCGTCGATTGCCTTGGGCTTGTTTGCCTATGCGATCCTGGTGGTAACGCTGGGTCACTTCTCAGCTTTCGCGGGAAGCGTCGCCCTTGGGATTCTGATGCTACCGATTGTGATGCGCACCACGGAAGCTGCGATTCGATCGGTGCCACGGGACATCTGGGAGTCTGGCTTGGCCCTGGGTATCCAGCGGTCCCGGGTGAGCCTGCGGATCATTCTACCGAGCGCGCTTCCCGGGGTGACTACGGGGGTGCTGCTGGGGATCTCACGTATGGCCGGCGAGACCGCGCCTCTGCTGTTCACCGCCATTGGCAGTCAATATTTCGCGGTGTCGCCGGCTCAACCAATGGCTGCTCTGCCGCTGGTCGTCTATCTGGACGGTATCCAAGCATACCCAGACATCCAGCAGATCGCCTGGGGTACAGCGCTCGCGCTGATTGTGATCGTCCTAGGCGTCAACTTGGGCGGCCGCATTTTTGTGCGGCGGATGAGGAGGATGAGTGCGTGACCGAGTCGCTGGCATTGGATAACGCGAGCCTGGGACGCGCGGTTGGCCAGGCTTCGACTCAGGATGAGGCTGGGGCCGCTGCGCTGACGCTTGCGGATGTATCGGTGAGATTCGGGAATTTTCAGGCGGTCCGTGGGATCAACTTCTCGATTCCGAGCAAAAGGATCACGGCGCTGATCGGTCCCTCTGGGTGCGGCAAGACCACCCTACTTAGGTCCATGAATCGCATGCACGACGAAGTGCGAGGTGCCACCGTCACGGGAAGCATTCGCTTGGGTGACTTCGAAATATATGGCCCAAATGTGGAAGTGACTCTATTAAGGGCGCGAGTGGGCATGATCTTTCAACGCCCAACGCCCTTTCCGACCTTGAGCATTTACGACAATGTTGTTGCTGGACTTCGGTTCAATGGGGTGAAGAAGAAGAGTCTGCTTGATGACGCAGCTGAAGATGCCCTGACGTCAGCAGCGCTCTGGGACAGTGTGAAGAGCAGGCTCAAAGGGTCGGCCGTTTCGCTCTCCGGTGGGCAGCAGCAGCGCCTGTGCATCGCTCGTGCCCTTGCGGTAGAACCTGACGTGTTGCTGATGGATGAGCCGACCGGGGCACTCGATCCAATTGCGACCAAGCACATCGAGGAGGTGGTCCAGAAGTTGAGCAGCCGGGTCACCATCGTCATCGTGACCCACAATCTGCAGCAGGCAGGCCGAATCGCAGATTACTGCGGTCTGATGCTGATGGCTGATGACGGACCCGGAGAGCTGATCGAATCCGGGTCCACCCAGGCCGTGTTCACGCAACCTGACGATGCACGTACTCAGGGATACATCGAGGGCAAGTTCGGCTGATTCGGGTTCGGTCACCCGTTGCGCCCAGCTAGGTCGCACTCCAGACCGCACTGCCCCGACCCAGTGTCTGGGCTTGGCGCTGCGCCGAACTCGAACCATCGGATGAGCCGCCCCAGGTCAGGAGCCGCCATGCCAATTACGACGAGGCCCAGGGCTCCCAGGTCGCCATGGTTCCTCGCCGCAAGGTTGGTCGCTACTCAGTCAACTCCGCAGCGCGGGCACGGCCTATGACCGCAGGGGCAACCGCAGTTCGGGCAAGGCAGCGCGCTCACCTCCTTTCTGAACTCACGGTCGCACCAGCCTTCTCCGGTGGGCTCGGGGCACGAGGATAGCCGTTGGTCGCTGATAAGCCGCGATAGCTCGATCCGGCGATGTCGGAGCCGTCGCAGCTCTGTTCTGACGTCTACCAATTGGTCACGGAGCAGCTTCTCGGTGTACCCGCAGAGGCAGCCACCGCGGTCACGGATGTCGAGGAGGTCACTGATGGCATCGATGTGTTGGCAAAACTAATGCGGGTGGGTCGACGATCCGGCGGCCGCGGCCACGGCTCGGTGATGGTGGTTGTCAAAGGTCGCCACCTGGTGGGCACAAAGGCCGGGCGGGCAGGGATGGCAGGCCTCGACCTGAATGGTGGTGTGGCGGAGACCGAAATCGGTACAGAGCCGGTTCGACAGCTCCTGCACCAGGTGCTCGGAGTCCTCCAGCGACTGGGCGCTGAGAGCCAGGTGGCAGGAGAGGGCAGGACTGTCCAGGGCCAGCTGCCAGACATGGAGGTCGTGGACTCCGGTGACGCCGGGAGTGGCCACAATCCGATCTTCGACCGCAGCTAGGGATATGCCCTTGGGGGCGGACTCCAGCAGGACCGGAAGCGCCTCACGCACGAGCCGCAGAGCCCCGGCGGCGATTACCAGCGAGATCAGCAAGGATACGACGGGATCGGCGCGGTCCCAACCGGTGAGCAGGATCAGCAGGGCAGCAACGATGACCCCGACGCCGGCGAGGACGTCGCCACCCACGTGCAGGGTGGCGGCCCGGGCGTTGAAGGTGCGGTCGCGACGGATGAGGGTCACCACTCCGACATTGACGAGGATGCCGAAGCCCGCCGCCAGCAGCATGAGCAGGGGCAGGGGATGCACCGGGTGGGCCAAGCGCAGCGCAGCTGCCACCGAGAGCCCACCCACCACCACCAGCAGGGCCAAGGCGTTACCAACCCCGACCAGGATTCCCACCCGCTGATAGCCATAGGTCTGGCGACCCGAGGGTGGCCTGGCCGCCTGGGCTGCAGCCAGCCAGGCGAAGCCTAGCGCCAGCACGTCCACGGCCACGTGGCCGCCGTCGGCCAGCAGGCCGACTGAGCGACCCAACAGCCCCGCGACCACTTCCACCGCTAGGACCACCAAGGTGGCCGCGATGGCCCAGCCGAGTCGGGCCTGGGAGTCGGAAATGGTTGGGACCGGGTCGCTCACAACGCTTCCACCCTACTCCGCGGCTCCAGTTCGTTGGCGGTCGGGGAGACGATTCCCTGGGAAGTTCGGGCTAGGGAGTGGGTGTCGGTGTCGATGTGGGGGTGGGTGTAGTTGTCGGCGTGGGGGTCGAGGTTGCGGATGGCGTGGGGGTCGTGGTGGTGGATGGGCTAGCCGAGGGCGAGGGAGATGGGCTCGGGCTAGGGCTGGTGGTGGGGGTGCGGCTCGGGGAAGGCCCGGACGAGGAGTTGAAGGGGGCCGGTGCCGTCGGGCTGGAGGTGGCGAAGGCCACGATCAGTCCGGCAGTAGCGAGGAGGGCCAGGGCAACCGGCAACCTGGCGGTTGGAGCCCGACTCTCACGGGAATCGGCGAGGTTCTGGCTCGATCGAAGGTAGATCTCCCGAAGCGGCGTGACCTTGATGCCCTCGGTTGCCAAGCTGGCCCAGGGGGCACTGAAATAGACCGCCGCCTGGAACAGGAGGAGTACCCCCAAGATGGCAGTGGTGAGGCTGGGAGCGCGCACCTCCATGGCCGCCGCCGCCAGGATGGCGACGGCCGCCACCGCGGTCTCCAAGCGGGCCGAGCGGAGCGCCTGGCGCCAGCTGCTCAAACCACCCCGACGCTTGAGGGTCCTAAGAAAGCGGGCCTTGGCCGATAGCATGCCCCGGATATCCGCCAGCGCCACCGTCCAGCTCAGGGCGAACCACACCCGGAGGGCGCGGACGGCATCCCCCCAGGTCAGCTCGCTGCTGCGGCGCATGGCCCAGACCGCCCGCAGCAGTCCGAAGATCAAGAACAAGAGGGGGATGACCAGGACGGCGCCAGTGATCTGGCGCACCGGCAGTCGATGGTGTGCGGCGGTGGCTGCCGCGGTCGCCACCAGGAGCACGGTGAAAGCAGCCAGGAGTAGGTCGCCGAACCACTGGACGGCCCCGATCAGGTAATGCCAGCGTTGGGCAGCGGTAAGGCGGAGCTTGTGGGGGATGAGGGGGATCAGCTCCCGCCAATGGAAGCGGAGGATCTGCAGTCCACCCAGCGCCCATCGGAAGCGCTGGGTCTTGAGACCTCCGAAGGTAAGGGGCATCAGACCGGCACCCCAAGATTGGTGGTGGTAGACGCCGCGGTAGCCGCGCCCGAGAATCCGCAGGCTGGCTTCGGCGTCTTCGGTGATGCAGTCCTCGTTCCAGCCGCCAATCTCGTCGAGGACTGAGCGCCGGATCAAGCCCATGGTGCCGCAGAAAATGATGGCGTCGCGGTGGGCGCGGGCTGGCATGGTGATGTCAAAGAAGTAGCAGTAACTGTGGTAGAGCCCGCGCAGGTAGGCGTCGTCCTCCCAATCCCGGTATTCCTGCGGTGTTTGCACGAATCCCACTGTGGGATCTTGAAAGTAGGGCACTGTCTCCAGCAGCCATCCGGGCTTGACCAGATAGTCGGCGTCGACGATGCCAACAATCTCGACCGCCTTGGGCAGGCGTTTGGTGGCCTCGTTGAGAGCACCCGCTTTGTACCCCGGCCAGGGGCTGAGGTGCACGAACTGAAAGTGCGGCCCCAACTCTTCGCAGAGCTTTTGGATCGGCTCCCAAACCGCTGGATCAGTTGTGTTGTTGTCCACCGCCTGGATCAGCAAGTTGGGATAGTCGAGACGATCCAGCGCTACCAAGGTGTCCCGCACCAGCCCGACCGGCTCGTTATACATCGGCACCTGGAGAACGACCAGTGGCCAAACAGTGTTGGGGTCCTTCGGAGGAGGGCTCAGCCGCGGCTCCGGTGGTCTGCCCAAGACATCGAGAATCTCGAACAAATACGAGAGCGCCAGCGACAGGGCGGCTGTCTCTCCGACGATCAGCACCACCGATCCCAGCAGGAGCACGACAAAGAGGTGGGGGGTAATCGCCTGCTGCACGGTCAGGAGGGCTGAGTACGCAAGGTAGGCGACCGCGGCCAAGCCGGCGGCGAGGAAGAGCTCAGTCGCCAGCCAGGTCCAGCCTCGGAACAGAAGTCGGGCTGGAGAGACCAGGAGAAACAGACCAAGGCCCGCCACTATTGCCAGGGTGTGGTCCCCAGTGACCGCTGCTGTTGCCCAGCCGGCCAGGGCCACCGCGATAGCTCCTGCGAAAAGACCGACGGCCAGGCCCCCTCGAGCCAGGCGCGGGAAGACGGCCAGGACGGTACAAGCCGCCGAGGCGATGGCCAGGAATGTCAGCAGTCGGAGCAGAAGCAAATCGAACCCCTCATCTGGCCAGTGGCAGTTTCAGCGGCGAGGAGGTCGCGCGAGTAGGCGAAGGAACTGGAGCAGCAGCGCCACCGCCAAGGTGTAAATGACGATGGCTACCAGTGCCTGCCAATAACTGGTGTGGTCGACAGCGGGCAGAGATCTGCCACTGAGCACGCCGCGAAAGGGCCTGGAAAGTGCGTCACCAATCGCGATCACCGCGCCCACAAAGCCGGTGTTGCGTGCGGCTAAAGCGCGGAAGAGGAAGTCGAACGCGAGGAGTCCATCCACTACCGCCGTGCACAACCAGAGCAGCTCGACGATGGGGAAGGTTCGCGCAGGCGCGCTCGGCGGTTGGGCGCTACGGGCCGTCGCGGTGTCCCCAGGCGTGGCGGCCCCGACCGGGTAAGAGGTGCCTCCAGCTGTCGTGTCTGATGTCGGGTTGCCGCTGGTGGCTCCAACGTCCGCCTTTGGCGCCCAAGGGATAGGGGATGGCGCCGGCTCGGCGGGGGTGGCGGGTGGAGGAGGGGGATGACCATCGTTCTCGTAGTCCTGCCAACCCAAACGCCTACTCAAATAAGGTTCCTCCGGAGTAGGCCGGGCGGTCCTAGGGACCCAGCCACTGAACGTTGTCTACCGCGTACGCTGCCGTACATAACTAAAACGGCCGCAGCGGGCGGTCGTTTCGGGCGAGTGTGGCTCTGAGCGGTCTGCTAGTGTGACCTGCGTGGGTGCTGTGATCGCTCTGGTCGTGATCGTGATCCTAGTCCTGATCGTAGGGCGGACGACGATCCGGGTCGTCCAGCAGGGTCAGAAGGGAGTCGTGAAGCGACTGGGTCGCTTTCACGCCACCCACAACCCGGGCCTGGTGTTCATGCTGCCGATCCTCGACAGCATGATTCGCGTGGACATGAGGGAGGTCCCTCGCCGCGGGGACAAGCAGGACGTCATCACCAAGGACAACGTCGCAGTCGGTGTCAGCGCGACCATCTTCCACCAGGTCATCGACGTCAACAAGGCTCTCTTCGAAGTCCAGGATTACCAGGTCGCCATCGACCAGATCAGCCGGACGGCACTGCGTGCCGTGTTCGGCACCATGAGCCTGGACGAGGCGCTGTCGGAGCGTCAGCGAATCAACGCTGACCTGGCCGCACACATAGCTGACGCCACGGAAAAGTGGGGGGTGCGGGTGAACCGGATCGAGGTTCTTGACATCATTCCCCCGACCAACATCCTGCGCGCCATGGAGGAGCAGAAGGAGGCCGATCAGCACAAGCGATCGGTGATTCTTCAGTCTGAAGGTGACAAGCAGGCCGCCATCAATCAGGCTGAGGGCGAGGCCCAAGCCAACATCACCCGCGCCACCGCGCAGCGGCAGGCGACGGTTCTGGCCGCAGAAGGTCGAAAGCGCGCCCAGATTCTGGAAGCTGAGGGCAACCAGGAGGCCCAGCGTCTAGACGCACTGGGCGAGGCGTCGGCCATCGGTGCCGTCTTCGACGCCATTCACGAGGGGAAGGCGACCCCAGATGTGCTCGCCTACTGGCAGCTGAAGAACCTGGCCAAGCTGGCGGACAGCGCCAACTCCAAGCTAGTGGTGCCCGCAGACTTCGCCGGGCTGATGGGGGCCGCCAAGGCTCTCACCGTGGCAATGGCGGCGGACCCCGTGCCCGCAGCCACTAACGGCAAGGCTGCACCGGAAGTGATCCCGACCCCAACCACGGCGCCTGTGGCGAGTGGAGGCCGGCGTTCCAGGTCCCGGTAGATGCCGACCCTCGGTCCCGGCATCGAGCCCAGGAGGGGCAATTGATCAACGGGATCGAAGGCATGGTGGGAGAGGAGGCAGTTGTCTCGGTCGCCATTCCCGGCAAGATCCACCTGGGTTCTGTGCGTGCGCGCGGTGAAGAATGGCCCGCTCTGAGCGCGGTCGGTGAGGCGATCGCCAAAGGCGTGATCGTCCTAGTGCTGGACGTACGGAACGGGCATCTGGTGGTGGCCCCGAGCGATACCTATAGGCCGCACTCGAGAAGACTCAGACCGGGTGAGGCGTTGCGCTCAATGACCGCAGTGGGACCAAGGCCTCTGCGAGGCGGCTGAGGGACTCTTTTATCCAAGGAAGCTCGCAGGGCGCAGGGCTGCGAAGCGACTCCCAGCGCTGCTCGTCGGTCTGGCCATAGAGAAGGCTGGTCGCGGCCCGAAAACGTAGCGCCGATGCCTCGTCTCCAAAAGCAGTCCCGGCGAGCACCGCGACTCCCCGCTGGCTGAGGAGATACTCAGCCAAGGCGGCACTCGACGCCGCTCCCAGTCTCTCGAGCTGAGCGCGGATGGGCGCAAAGTCGGGGTAGAGATAGAAGGCACCCTGGGGGAGGTGGCACTGAGCCCCCGCTTCAATGAAGAGCTGGTGGGCAGCTGAGGCCACCGAGCGGTGCAGCCGCCGGCTGGAGGCAATGTGCTCTACCACTTGGGGTGACTCGCTGAAGATGCGAGTTGCCACCCTTTGCATGGGGGCCGCCAACGACGACCAGAGCTCGCTGGCGAGGGCGACAACATCATCACGAACCTTTTCCCCCCAAGCGCTTTCGGGGAACCGGGCGACTCCGATTCGCCAACCCCCCAGTGCCACACTCTTGCTGAGGCCGGTAGTGACCACCGTGCGTGCCGGCAGACAGTGAGCGGGCGAGTGGAACGCCTCCGGCTGGTAGGCCAAGTCTCGGTAAATCTCGTCGGAAATCACAGTCACTCCGTGGCGCTCAGCGACCTGGCAGACTGCCTCGACGAGCTCCCGGCTTGCAAGGGTCCCGGTGGGGTTGTCCGGAAGCGTGACGATCAGGCAGCCCACCCGCCGGCCCCTGGCCTGGACGGAGAGGATGGCCGCATCGAGCAGCACGGGATCGGGGATCCCGCCAGCCTCGGGCGGCGTCGGTACCCAGACCACCTCATGGCCGGCAATGAGCGCCTGGGCGCCATAGCTGACCCAGGACGGCTGGGGCAGGATCACGTCTCCGGAGATGACCCTGAGCAGGGCATAGAGGATGGCCTTACTTCCCGGGGCCAGGATGACCGAGTCCGGCTGGGTGGGCAGTTGGCGCCGGTTCCAGTAGCCTGCCACCGCCGCTCGAGCTTCGTCTGAGCCGGCCACCGGGCCGTAGCCGTTGAGATGAGCCCCATCCACCAACCCTTGGGCCGCCTCGGGAATGACCGGGAGACCCGCTTCCCCGAAGGCGAGGTGGAGGACCGATTCGCCGGCCGCGATGCGCGCTCTGATTCGCTTGTCAGTCGCCAGGGTCGGCGACTCCGCAAAGGACATGTCGGAACCCGTGTGGGAGGGGTTATATAGGCGGGGCTTGCGCCAGTCTGCCACGCCGGGCAGGGTTGTAGACCGTCCAGAGCGAGAGGGGATGTTCCGCCGGTATCTTCGCGTCTCTTAGGATCTTGGGATAGATCGGCGGCCCGAACCGCCGCGTGGCGGCCTCAGCAGCCTCTGCTCTAGGAGACGGGATTTTGACAACTCGAGCCAGCCTGCCGGCCCACCGCGAGTTCTCCGCCGCCGTCTCGACGTCATCTCTGCAAACCAAGGTCCCAGAAGTAATCACCGTTTACTTCTGGGCCATCAAGATCTTGAGCACCGGAATGGGTGAGGCAGCCTCAGACTTCCTCGCCCATTGGATAAACCCCTTCCTGGCAGCCACCATCGGTGGTCTGGGACTGCTGGTCGCACTGGTGATTCAGCTCCGGTTGCGCAGGTACATCGTCTGGTCATACTGGCTCGCGGTTGCCATGGTCAGCGTGTTCGGCACCATGGCCGCAGATGGCCTGCACTTTGAATTGGGCGTGCCCTTTTACGCGTCGAGCGCGTTCTACCTGGTCATCCTGATCGTCATCTTTGTGACCTGGCACGCCAGCGAAAAGACCTTGTCGATCCACAGCATCTACAACCGTCGCCGGGAGTTGTTCTACTGGGCCACCGTCCTCGCAACGTTTGCGCTGGGCACGGCCGTTGGCGATGTCAGCGGTTACACTCTGCAACTCGGTTTCTTCGCCTCTGGGCTGATCTTCAGCGCCCTGTTCGCTGTCATCGCCGTGTCCTACTGGGCCCTGCGCTACAACCCGGTTGTGGCCTTTTGGCTCGCTTACATCCTGACTCGGCCGATCGGGGCCTCGTTCTCGGACTGGATGGGCGTACCAAACAGCTCCGGGGGGCTCAATTGGGGGCGCGGCGCAGTTGCGCTGTGCCTGGCGGTCCCCATGGTGTTATTGGTCGCCTATCTGGCGATCAGCCGCGCCGATATCCGCCGCGTCACGTCGGTTTGACTCTCGCCGAGCCAGGTTGCTTGTGGAGTTGCGCCATGGCGCAAGCACTAGGCCCTGGCAGGCAAAAGTCCCGCCCCGGCCCCGTGGGCGCCGACGGTAGGATGGCCGCGCACCCCCAGGGACTCTCGCAGGAGCACTGAAATGCCAGCAACAAAGCAGCCCGCCCGCGGCGCCGCCTCGCCGGTACTCACCGCCGAAGAGAAGGCGGCTATGAAAGAGCTGATCAAGGAACGAACGGCGAGTGGCAACAGGGCCGAGGCCGAAGCTGAATGTCTGGCCAAGATCGCCGAGATGCCGCCGTCCGATCGCAAGATGGCCGAACGGCTCCACAAGCTCATCGCCTCGGCCGCACCCCAGCTTGCGCCCAAGACCTGGTACGGGATGCCCGCATACGCCAAAGACGGAACCGTTGTCTGCTTCTTCCAAAGCGCCGCAAAATTCAAGGCGCGCTACGCCACTCTCGGGTTCACCGGCAAGGCCAACCTCGACGATGGTGAGATGTGGCCGACTTACTACGCGCTGAAGACATTGACCACCGCCGACGAGGTGAAGATCGCCAAGCTGGTGAAGAGGGCGGTCACCTGAGCGAAAGGATCCGGGTGCCGCCGACCTGCGACCGCAGGCGACAGCCAGCCACAGCCACCGCCCGGCCCGCGCCATCCGAAGTCCCACGAGAGTCGACCACACACGTCCGCTGAGTTAACGGGCCTCTCGTTATGCCATTGGGAGCCCTCGGCGTGTAGGGTCGCCGAGTCCCGTTTGAAGAGTTCGAATTACGGAAGTCGGGGTACTGCAAAGAGCGGGAGACGAGACTCGAACTCGCGACATCCAGCTTGGAAGGCTAGCGCTCTACCAACTGAGCTACTCCCGCCCGGCCAGAGAAGGATAGCGGGCCTTCGAGTTGAAGCCGAGCACGGCTCGATTTGGACCGTCTGAACGCCGTTGCTAGACTGAGGCGGGATGCTCTTCGACTACCTGCCCCTGCTGGTCTTCTTGGTGATGGTGGTGCTCTTCGGAGGGGGCATGACCCTCGCCATTTCACTGTTGGGACCTCGCCATCCCACCATCGCCAAGGGGTTGCCCTACGAGTGCGGCATCATCCCCGCCGAGACCGCCCGGCGGCGGTTCTCGGTGAGTTTCTATCTCACCGCCATGCTCTTCATCGTCTTCGACGTCGAGGCAGTCTTCCTTTACCCCTGGGCGGTCTTGGTGAGGAGCACCCTGCACGTCTTCGGGTTCATCGAGATGGCGATTTTCGTGGCCCTGCTGGGCGTGGCGCTGCTCTACGTGTGGCGCAAGGGGGCCCTCGAGTGGGACTGAGAGCGGCCGAGAGCGGGCTGATCATGCCCCGTGGAGTGCAGGCAGCCGGGGTGGGTACCAGCGACGCACCTGCCATCCCCGGTGCGATTCCCTCGGAGCGGGACCTGGCCGACGCAGCGGCGCAGGTAGGTGTCTTCACCACCACGGTGGGCAAGGTGATCGCCTGGGGCAGGTACTCGTCGCTCTGGCCCGCCCTCTTCGGCCTGGCCTGCTGTGCCATCGAGATGATGGGGGCCAGCAACGCCCGCTACGACCTCTCCCGCTTCGGGGCCGAGGTCTTCCGGGCATCGCCACGCCAGGCCGACATGATGATCGTGGCGGGCCGGGTCTCCCAGAAGATGGGTCCCGTGCTGCGCCAGATCTACGACCAGATGCCCGACCCCAAATGGGTGATCTCGATGGGCGCGTGCGCCTCCTGCGGGGGCATCTTCAACAACTACGCCATCATCCAGGGGGTGGACAAGGTGGTCCCGG
Source organism: Candidatus Dormiibacterota bacterium (assembly GCA_963701235.1). Classification (GTDB taxonomy): domain Bacteria; phylum Chloroflexota; class Dormibacteria; order Aeolococcales; family Bog-877; genus Bog-877. The sequence continues at coordinate 1,541,165 of OY969577.1, read as the reverse complement.
TGGACGTCTTCATCCCTGGCTGCCCGCCCCGGCCCGAGGGCCTGCTGGACGCCGTGATCAAGCTGCAGAAAAAGATCGCGGCAACCCCGGTCGGCAGCATCAGGGAGTAGAGCCTTGACCCCCAGGCCGGCGCCCTCGCGCCCCCGGCGGCTGCAGGTCTCCGCCGAGCAGGGAGCGCGAGCAGGGCAGTTGCTCAAGCGATTGCTTCCGGCCCGTCAGGCCACCGCCAAGTCGGAAATGGGGCAGGTGAAGGTGGCGATTCCCGCCGAGCGGCTGCTGGAGTCAGCAGCTGCCCTGCGCTCGGACCCGGACTGCCTCTACGAGATGCCGATCTGCATGACTTGCGTGGACTGGCCGGAGCGCGAGTTCCGCTATGACGTGGTCTACCTGCTCCGCTCTCTGGTTTACAACGACCTGGCTTGGCTCAGCGTGCCCGCCTCGGAGAGCACCGAGCTCCCATCGCTCTCGACCATCTTCCCGGGCATGGAGTGGCACGAGCGGGAGTGCTACGACCTGTTTGGAATCCGCTTCTCGGGACATCCCAATCTGACCCGGATCCTGCTCCCCGACGACTGGGAGGGCCACCCGCTTCGCAAGGACTACGTCTCGTTCGGAGAGCCGGTCGCCTTCACCCACAACATCGAGTGGGCGCTCTCGGCTCAGGATCGCCCGGAATACCTGCCGGGCGCGACCCGGGGTGCGGTGGAGCGTCCCTGATGTCGATCCAGCCACCTCCGGTAGGCAGCGGCACACCGCCGGACATGACCCCGGTCCAGGAGGGCGTTCCCCGGATCCACCCTGGTGGATCGGGGGAGTTCCTGGACAAGATTGAGCCAGCCGACGAGCTCATGGAGATCAACATGGGCCCCCAGCACCCCAGCACTCACGGGGTGTTGCGGCTGGTTCTGAGCCTGGACGGGGAGAGGGTGCGGGCCTGCCGGGCCGACATCGGCTACCTCCACACCGGATTCGAGAAGAGCTTCGAGTCCCACACCTACCAGCAGTGCATCCCCCTGACCGACCGGATGGACTATCTGGCCCCGCCTATGAACAACCTCGGCTTCGCCCTGACCGTGGAGAGGCTGATGGAACTGGAGATCCCGCCCCGGGGCCAGTACATCCGGGTGATCGTGGCCGAACTCTCCCGGATCGCCAGCCACCTGGTCTGGCTCGGCACCCATGCCCTGGACCTAGGTGCCACCACCGTCTTCATGTACTGCTGGCGGGAGCGCGACCAGATCCTCGACATCATGGAGTGGATTTCCGGGGTGCGGATGATGACCAGCTTCATCCGAGTCGGCGGACTCATGGCCGACGTCCCCGAGGAATTCGTCCCCATGGTGCGCGCCTTCACCGCCGGATTCCAGCAGAAGGTGGATGAGTACGAGAAGCTGCTCACCTCGAACCCGATCTGGCGGCAGCGGACGATTGGCTTAGGGGTGATCAGCGCCGCCGAGGCCCTGGGGTTCGGCTGCAGCGGCCCGACCCTGCGGGGCTCGGGGGTGCCGTACGACATCCGCCGGGCCAGTCCCTACTCCAGCTACGACCACTTCGAATTCGAGGTCCCAATCGGGGTCAATGGCGATGTCTATGACCGCTACCTGATCCGGGTCCGGGAGCTGCAGGAGTCGTGCCGGATCATCGACCAGGCGGTAAAGGCGCTCCCCGGCGGTCCCGTCAACTGCGCCGATCGCAAGGTGAGCCTGCCGCCACGGGCAGAGATCGACACCTCGATGGAGTCACTGATCCACCACTTCAAGCTGACCACGGAGGGTTTCCGGCCCCCCCCAGGCAGCGTCTACCACGCCATCGAGAGCCCACGGGGGGAGCTCGGCTTCCTCATGGTCTCGGACGGTGGCAACCGTCCCTACCGCTGCAAGGTCAGGGCACCCTCGTTCAGCAACCTCTCCGCGCTCCACCGTATGGTCCAGGATGAACTGGTGGCGGATGCGGTGGCAGTGGTAGGCAGCATCGACATCACCCTGGGCGACGTCGACCGCTGACTAGGGGATGCCTCCCGGCGGCGCCTGGGAGACGCGGTCACCCCTGCGCAAGGCCCCCGGGAGCACCAGCACCGTTTCCAGCACCGCCAGGACCAAGAGAGCGCTGGCGATGCGGGGCACGAAGGCTGAGAGCTGAGGCGGCGACTCGAAAAGCCAGGCGATCAGGACCGGCACACCTATGGCGGGCACGATGGCGAAGTGGCGGTTTCGTGTGCCCATGCCGTAGTAGACCATGAGGTTGACGATGGTGAGCGCGATAACGCCCAGGGTGAAGAGGAGGAGATGGGTCGAATCGCGCCCATATTGGGCACCCAGGACGAGCTTCAGCAGGGGCTTGGCGAAGAAGCCGTAGGCCAGTAGGGCGACCCCGTCAGCCGCGCCGAGCGCCACCAGGGTTTGCAGCAGAAGACGTCGCCGGGCCGAAGCGGTCGCGGCAGCTGCGAGCCTCGGATACATGACCGCGCTGAGGCTGGCGGTGCCGAAGAAGATGATCTTGCCCATCACTGACAACCCGGAGTAGAGCCCGGCGCTCCCGCCCGGCAGCACGTGGCGAGCGGCAACCACGTCGACGTTGTTGAACAGCGGCGCGGTCGCGGCTCCGGCGACAACTGTGTAGTCGATGAGGCTTCCGTGGGGGGCGGCTCTTTCGAGATGAGCTCCCGGGTGCCGTGGGTACAGCGACGACCCCAGCACGCCACCCACGGTTGCGACCGGGACCGACGCCGAGCCCAGATGGAGGTGGAGCAGGACCACCGCCAGCACCACCACCGTGCCCCCGTAGATCAAGAAGTTGAGGGCCAATCTCCGGAAGTCCCGGGTTCCCTGGAGGTAGCCGCGCTGGACCCCGGTGAAGGCGCTGAGCGGTCCCGCGACCACGGTGGTCGCCAGGACCTCGGGATGGGGGAGATGGAGAAGAAAGGCGAGCAGGAAGTCGACCGGGATCATGACCGATCCCAGGGCCAGCCCAATTCGCAGGGTGCTGCTCCGCAGATCGGCCCAGCGCTGGATGGCGGGCACCCCCCGAGCCACGGTCGCCGCCACCTCTCGGGCGGCGCCGGCGTTGACCACGAAGGAGACGGTGTAGAGGAGGTTGAGGACCGCCACCACCGAGAAGGACTCCCCGTTCTCAACCGCGGTGAGGTGGTGGGCGGCGTAGGACTGGGCGATCAGCACCCCGGCCCCGGAGCCGCCGATGCCGATCAGGTAGAGGATGTTCTGCCGGATCAGGGAGCTGGCCCAAAGCCGCCTTGTGCGCCCTGCGGGGGCGCCGGGACCGGAGGCGGCGGTGGGGGGTGGGGCACCCGGACCGGGCTGGGGAGGCGACGTCACAGCGGTAATCCTGAGGCACCGCACCCATCGCTGGCGAGCAAGCCTCCGACCGAGGTGGGCAGATTGGTAAAGTGGACCGCGAATGAGCTGCGGTATGCAGAGGCGCGCCCTCTGCCGCCCGGGGATGCGGGCATTTGATCTCCCCGGGGACAGGCTTGGGTCACCGTCAGATGGCTGAGGGAAGGGGCGCGCCAGCCGGGGGCTCGGCGCCCTTGAGCGCTGCGACATTGGCTCGGATCAGGCGCTCGAAAGCCCTCTATCCGTCCCCCCGTTCGGCGGTGCTGCCGGCTCTCTGGGCGGTCCAGGATCAGCTCGGCTACCTTGCGCCCGAGGGTCTGGCGGCGGTGGCCAGCGAGCTCGGACTCGAACCCTCGGAGGTGGAGGCGGTCTCGACCTTCTACTCGATGTACTTCCAGCACCAACCAGGGAGGCACCTGATCCAGGTCTGTCGGAACGTCTCCTGCGGTCTGCGCGGTGCCGACGAACTCCTGCATCACCTGGAGACCGCGCTGGGCGTGGAGGACGGGGGGACGACCCCGGACGGTGTCTTCACCCTGGAGGGAACCGTGGAGTGCCTGGGGGCCTGCGGAGGTGCGCCCATGATGCAGGTGGACCGTTACAGCTACGAGGACCTGGACTTCGAAGGTGCGGATCAGGTCCTGGCTAAGGTTCGAGCCGAGGCGTCCTCGAAGCGGGGAGTCCGCGCCGGTGCCTGAGGCACGGGTCCTGACGCGGCATCTGGGCGCCGAGGGTCTGACTACCCTGGCGGGGTACCAGCGGGTAGGCGGCTACCAGGCACTGCCCAAGGCGATGGCGATGGGACCTGAAGCAGTCACGGCAGAGGTAAAGGCTTCAGGTCTGCGGGGGAGGGGAGGAGCCGGGTTCCCAACTGGGACCAAGTGGTCGTTTCTCCCCAAGGGCGTCTTCCCTCGCTACCTCTGTGTCAACGCCGACGAGTCCGAACCGGGCTGTTTCAAGGACCGCTTCCTGATGGAGGAGTTCCCCCACCAGTTCCTGGAGGGGGTCCTGATCTCAGCCTTCGCCCTGGAGGTGTCGCACGCCTTCATCTACATCAGAGGCGAGTACCGAGCTCAGCGCGAGCTGCTCGAGAGGGCAGTGGCCGAGGTCTACGCCGCCGGATTTGCCGGCAGGACGATCCTCGGCAGCGATTGGAGCTGCGAGCTGATCGTCCATGGAGGCGCCGGCGCCTACATCTGCGGCGAGGAGACGGCGCTGCTGGATTCCCTGGAGGGCCTGCGCGGGCAGCCCCGACTCAAACCACCTTTCCCGGCGGTCAAGGGTCTTTACGGCCAGCCCACCATCGTCAACAACGTGGAGACCCTCTCCAACGTGCCGTTCATCGTCAGTGAAGGCGGAGCCAAGTACGCCGCGATCGGTACCGAGAGCAGCCCCGGCAGTCGACTCTTCTGCGTCAGCGGTCACGTCGAGCGTCCCGGCAATTACGAGGTGGCGATGGGCACCACCACCTTCCGCGAGCTGCTGGAGATGGCGGGAGGCGTGTGGAAGGGCCGGGCCATGAAGGCGATGCAGCCGGGGGGCGGATCGATGCAGATCCTTGGTCCCCAGCACCTGGACCTACCCCTCGACTTCAAGGCCGTCACCGACGCCGGATCCGCGCTCGGGGCTGGGGCACTTGTGATCATGGATGAGACCACCTGCCTGGTCGACGTCTCCATGCGCCTAGTCGACTTCTACCACCATGAGTCCTGCGGAAAGTGCGTCCCCTGTCGGGAAGGCACCTACTTCGAGAGTGAGCTGATGCACCGGCTCGAGGCGGGGGTGGCCTCGGCCGAGGAGCTGGCAACGCTGAGCGACATCTGCGCCAACATGGACGGCCGCTGCTTCTGCTTACTGGGGGACACCGCCACCTGGTTTGTGATGTCCGCCTACAAGATGTTCCCTGGCGAGTTCGCCAGTCACTGTGGAGCGGGTCGCTGTCCGGTGCGGGCCGATCTCGAGGCCGTGGCCTAGATGGCCGAGACCAAGCCGGCGGTAGAGCTGGTCGAGGTCTCGGTTGACGGTACGAAGGTGGAGGTGGTGCCCGGGAGCCTGGTCTGGGACGCCTGCGAGAACGCCGGGATCTACGTGCCCGTCTACTGCGCCCACAAGAAGATGGAGCCGGTGGCGGTCTGCCGGATGTGCCTGGTCGAGGTTGAGGGCATGCCCAAGCTGCAGCCGGCCTGCTCCACCCGGGTGACCCAGGGCATGGTGGTCCGGACCGCCACCGAGCAGGTGCGCAAGTTCCGGGAGGGCAACCTCGAGTTCCTGCTCCTCAATCACCCCCTCGACTGCCCGGTCTGCGACCGGGGAGGGGAATGCGACCTCCAGGACTTCACGCTCCGCTACGGTCCGGGCAAGACCAGGACGGCGATCGCCGAGAAGGTTCACTTCGACAAGGCGGTCAAGCTCTCCGACAAGATCGTCCTCGATCAGGAGCGCTGCATTCTCTGTTGGCGCTGTGTCCGCTACTACGAGGAAATCACCGGCGAGCGCGAGATCGTCCTCCAGCAACGCGGGGTGAAGACCCTGGTCGACACCTTCGAGGGTCGCCAGTTGCAGAGTGAGTTCCAAGGGAACTTGCCGGAGATCTGTCCGGTGGGAGCTCTGACTCATGAGCAGTACCGCTTCCAAGCCCGGCCCTGGGACCTGCGTCGGACCGCCAGCGTCTGCCCCAAGTGCTCCTACGGCTGCAGCATCTTCATCGACGCCCGCGAGGACCAGGTGGCCCGCTTCGCTAGCAACGACAATCCCGACGTCGACGACAGCTGGCTCTGCGACACCGGCCGCTACAGTTTCCCCGAACTCAACCGCAAGGACCGAGTGCTCAATCCCGAGGCGCGGGTCGCGGGGGCTCGGCAGACGGTGTCCTATCCCGAGGCGATTTCCCGAGCAGCCGGCGCCCTGCTCCGAGTGCGGGGTGACTACGGGCCGGGCAGGATCGCCTTCCTAGGGTCGCCCCAGATCACCAACGAGGAGGCCTTCCTCGCCCAATGGTTGGGCCGCGAGGTCGTGGGCACTCCTCACCTGGACCATCGGCTCTCTCCACTAGACGACATCTCACCAGAGCAATTCGACCTCGGGATCGCGGAGCTGGAGGAGTGTGAGGCGGTGGTGGTGCTGGGTGACCAGCCCGAGCTCAGCGACCCCGTGCTCACCCTGCGCCTGTTCAAGGCGGAGAACAAGCGACACCGGGAGGTGCTGCGACGCCCCGCGGATGTCGACCCCAAGAAGCTAGCGGCGCAACTGGCTGGGAAGCAGCTGGTGGGAATCGTTGCCCACCAGGACCAGCGCCAGGCGGCATCGGCGCTGAGGGCCAGTCTGGCTCGCCGGGGGTCGCCGGCCAAAGTTCTCACCATCGTGGAGGGGATGAACGCCAGAGGCTGTCAGGACCTGGGCTTGGTCCCCGGGCTGCTGCCGGGCTACCGGCCCGCTCCCACTCCCGGCCTTGGCGGGGATGCCATTCTCGAGGCGGCCTCGACCGGTGCTCTCAAAGGTCTGGTGCTGGTGGGAGGGGGCTGGGAGCTTCAGCCCGGCTTCGAGGAGGCACTGGCGCGGGTCGAGGTTGTGGTCGGCATCACCCCCTTCGTGGGGGCGGTCTCCCGCCATGCCACGGTACTGCTGCCGGGTCGGACCATCGCTGAGAAGGCGGGCACGGTCACCAACACCGAGGGCAGGGTGCAACGAGTCCGGCCCGCGGTCCAGCCCCGCTACGCCTTCCCCTCCGACCTGCGCATTCTCGGCGACCTGGCAGGTGGTCTCGGTGCTCAGCTGGGAGTCCAGCCTCTGGCCGGACCGGTGTTCGAGCTGATCGGGCAGGCGGTACCCAGCTACCGCGGCTCCCAAGGGGGCCTGCGCGCCGATTGGACCCGGTCGGCTTGAGTCCAGCCGCCACCTCCATCCTGCTGGCGGTGATCGTGGCCCTGGTCAAGGGCGTGCTCATCATCTTTGTCCTGGCCACCGGGTTCGCCTACATGACCTTGGCCGAGCGAAAGATCTCGGCCCGCATCCAGCTCCGCCTGGGGCCCAATCGCGTCGGGCCTTTTGGTTCTCTCCAGCCCGCGGCGGATGGAATCAAGCTGTTTCTCAAGGAGAAGGCGGCCCCTGAGGGCCGCGACCACTTCCTCTACACCTTGGCGCCGGCCCTGGCTGCCGCCGCCGCTCTCTTCGCCTTCTCGACCATCCCAATCGATCAGACCATCTGCATCGCCGGGACCCATGGGGCGGGGCCACTGTCAGCCAGCTGTCCCGGCGGCTACCCGTTGCACTGGGATCTGGCTCATCTCAACGTCGGGCTGCTGTTCATCCTTGCGATCACGTCGCTGGGCGTTTACGCCATCTTTTTGGGGGGTTGGGCCAGCAACTCCAAGTACTCACTTCTGGGCGCTCTGCGCAGCTCGGCCCAGCTCATCAGCTACGAGATGGCCGTCAGCTTTGCCCTGATTGGGCCAGTGCTGTTGGCGGGCTCGCTGAATCTGGAGACGGTGGTGAATCAGCAGCACGGCCTTTGGTTCGTTTTCCTACAGCCGCTGGGTTTTCTGCTCTACTTCACCGGGGCTCTGGCGGAGACTAATCGGCTGCCCTTCGATCTTCCCGAGGCTGAGGCGGAGCTGGTCGCCGGCTATCACACCGAGTACGCGGGCATGCGCTTCGGGCTGTTCTTCATGGCCGAGTACATCAACATGATCACGGTCTCCTCTATTGCCGCCGTGATGTTCCTGGGCGGCTGGATGGCACCGCTTTGGTTCCTACCCAACTGGCTGGGGCCGGTCTGGTTTGGAGCCAAGGTCTCGCTGCTGATCTTCGTGATGATGTGGGTGCGCTGGACCTTCCCCCGGCTGCGCTACGACCGGCTGATGCAGTTCGGTTGGAAGGTGCTTTTGCCCCTGGGGCTGGTCAATCTCCTGATCACTTCGGTTTTCGTGGCCGTGCGATGACCGGAACCGTCGCCGCCGGCAGTGGCCTCCGAGCAGGGAGCTGAGATGTTCAAGGAAATGATCGGTGGCTTGCGGACCACGCTCCGCAACATGACCAGCAAGCCGATAACCATCCAGTACCCGGAAGAGCAGCGCCCGGTTCCCCCGCGGCATCGGGGCCACCACATCCTGCACCGCTACGACAACGGCTTGGAGAAGTGCATCGGCTGCGAGCTCTGCGCCGGGGCCTGCCCAGTGGGCTGCATCTACGTGCAGGCTGCGGAAAACGATCCCCAGCATCCGGTCTCTCCCGGGGAGCGCTATGCGGTGCGCTACGAAATCAACCTGATGCGCTGCATCTATTGCGGCTACTGCGCGGAGGCCTGCCCCACCGAGGCGATCACCCTCGGTCCTCGGCTTGACCTCACCGACTACCAGCGGGAGCGGTTGGTGGCGACCAAGGACGATCTGCTCGAGGCCTGGCCTGGCGCCGCATCGATGAGTCAGGGAGCGGGGGAGGGGACCGGGGCTCCGGCGTCGCAGCCCACTCCTCTGGGTCCGGGGTCTTCCCACGAGGGTCCGGCCGGAGTTGCCCCCGGTCTGAATCCGAGGATCCCCCTGACGCCGAAGAAGGGGAGGGGCACGCCGCCGGCATGACCGTGATCTTCGGCATCGCGGCGGTGATGGCCTTCCTGGGGGCGGCGGGGGTAGTCCTGAGCCGGCGCACTATCTATTCGGCGCTCAGCCTGGTCACCAACATGATCGCCCTGGCAGTCCTGTTTCTGCTCTTGGATGCGCAGTTCCTGGCGGCGGTCCAGGTCATCGTCTATGCCGGCGCCGTGATGGTCCTCTTCGTCTTCATCATCGCCCTGCTGGCGCCGGGCGCCGAGGAGCGACTCCGGCCGGTAGAGCTGCGGGTTCTGGTTGGGGGGATCGCCGCCATCGGCTTCACCCTGCTGGTGGCCCGTCTGGCCCTGAACGGAATCACGGTCAACGCCAGCGGGCGGTTTCACGGCGGCCTCGGCCCCTTCAGTCCGGCCGCGGTCAACGCCCACGGCCAGGTGCAGAGCCTTGGTGAGCAGCTTTTCACCACCTTCCTGCTGCCCTTCGAGGTCACCTCCCTGCTGCTTTTGGTCGCGGCGGTGGGAGCGGTCTATCTCTCGCGACACCGGCGGACCGTCCGGTGACGGACCTCTTCCCCGGCTTCCTCACCCTGTCGGCCGCCATGTTCGCCCTGGGGGCTCTGGGAGTGATGTTGCGGCGCAACCCCCTGGTTGTCTTCATGTCTATCGAGCTGATGCTCAACGGGGGCAACCTGGCCCTGGTCACCTACGCGCGCTACACCCAGACCATGGCCGGTCAGGTCTTCGCCCTGATCGTGATCGCGGTTGCGGCCAGCGAGGTGGTGGTGGGTTTGGCTCTGATCACCGCGGTCTACCGCAGCGGCCGCAACTTGGACGTCGACGAGCTCAGCGAGATGAGCGAGTGACGAGCCGATGAACCCGAAGTTCACTCTGGTTCTCACCGCCATCGCCCTGGGCTTGCCCACGGCAGGATTCCTGGTCAACGCCGTGACGGCGGGCAAGCTGCCCCGCAAGGTGGTGACGTTTCTGGGGCCCGGCGTAGTCCTCGGCGCGTTCGCGGCCACCCTGATCCTGCTGGCGGAGCTACTGGCACAGCCTGCCGCGGGTCGAGGCATCACCGTGTTCCTCTGGCATTGGCTCAACCTCAGCGTCGGCTCCAGCGCCGGGGCAGTCGCGAAGACCGGCTTCAATGCCAATTTCAGCATCCGGATCGACCCGCTCTCGGTCCTGATGATGTTGGTGATCACCGGGATAGGTGGGCTGATTCACGTCTACAGCGTCGGCTACATGGCCGACGATCCCGGCTACAACCGGTTCTTCGCCTACATGAATCTCTTCATCACCAGCATGCTCGTGCTGGTGATGAGCGAGAACCTCATCTTCTTGATCATCGGCTGGTCGATGGTGGCGTTCGCCTCATACGCACTGATTGCCTTCTGGTATCAACGCCCATCCGCGGTGCTGGCGGGACGGAAAGCCTTCATCACCCAGGTTATCGGGGACATCGGCCTGGTCCTCGGCGCGTTTCTCATCTTCTTGAACTTGCGGGGCAGTAATGGCCAGCTGCTCCACACCGTCGACCTCCAGACCATCTTTGCCAACGTCGGCCCGGGGCCTCATTTCCACAACGGTCTGGGGCTGGTGGGCGGCGGCCTGGTCACGGTGATCGGAATCCTGTTCTTGCTGGGCGCCGCGGCCAAGTCGGCGCAGTGGCCCCTGCACACCTGGCTGCCCGACGCCATGGAGGGCCCAACGCCGGTCTCGGCGCTGATTCACGCCGCCACCATGGTCACCGCGGGCGTCTATCTGATTGCGCGTTTTCATCCCATCTACCAGCAGGCCCCGATCGCGGCCGGGCTGGTGGCGGCGATCGGCATCGGCACTGCATTCATGGCCGCGGTTATCGGATGCACCCAGTACGACATCAAGCGGGTCATCGCCTACTCGACCATGAGTCAGATCGGACTGATGATCTTTGCGGTAGGAGTGGGCGCGTACTCAGCCGGCATGTTCCAGTTCTTCACCCACGCCTGCTTCAAAGCGCTGCTGTTCCTGGCGGCGGGCAACGTCATCCACGCGTTGGCCGACGAGCAGGACATCCGCTCCATGGGTGGGCTCTCAGCCAGGATGAAGATAACCTTCGTAACTTTCGCGATCGGTGCCTTGGCCCTGGCAGGCATCCCCCTGTTCGCGGGCTGGTTCAGCAAGGAGGAGCTGCTCGGCTCCGGCTTGGCCCTGGGCCCGGCTGTGCCCTGGCTCTGGGTGATCGGAGTCTCCGTCAACATCCTGACCAGCTTCTACATCTTCCGAGTCGTATGGCTGGCCTTCCGCGGTGATCCCGCGACCAGCAGGGCGGCGGAGGCCCACGAGGCGCCGCCGGTGATGCTGATCCCGGTGGTGGTCCTGGCCTTCCTGGCTGCGGTGGTGGGATTCCTCAACATCGACTTCTTCGGCTTTCATCCGGTCACCTTGTTCAGCCAGTTCTTGCTCCCGGTCCTGGGGACTCCCGCGGCCCATGCCAGCGTCGGGATCCAGGTCTTGGCCCTGGTGGTGGGCACCGCCCTCAGCTTGGGTGGGTTGGCGATCGCCTGGGGCGTCTACGGACGACGGATTATCTCGCGTGAGCTGATCAGCCAGCGGCTCCCCTGGCTCTACCAACTGTCTTTTCAGAAGTTCTATTGGGACGAGATCTACGCCGCGACCTTGGCGCGTCCGGCCCTGGCCTTGGCGGCCGTGGTTGGCCAGGTGCTCGAACCCGACCTCTTCGACGGCATGGTGCGTGGAGTTCGGGAGGGGATGGCGACGCTGTCCGATGACCTGCGCACCTTCCAGACCGGGTTCCTGCGCGACTACGCCCTGGTCTTCTTCGTGTGCGCGGTGATCGGACTGCTGGTCCTGGGATTGCGTCTGGCATGAGCTGGCCCGTCCTCACCGTCATCCTTTGCATCCCGGTGGGGGGCGCCTTGCTGCTCTGCGCCGTGCCCAGGGGTCAGCAGCGGGCGATGCGCTTGGTGGTGATCGCCACCACCGCCGCCACCCTGGGACTGGCCTGCGTGTTGCTGGTGGCCTTTCTGGCGACACCGCCGGCGTCGGTGTCGCGGCTCAGCGGGACCGCCAATGGCTCATCGCTGAGCAAAGTGCACTCCCCCATCAGCTTCCAGTTTCAAGAGCAGGTGGGCTGGCTACGCACCAGCAGCTCGCTGTCCAAATCGCACGCCGCTCTCAACGAGGGCAACAACGATGTCAACCAGGCGGGCCCGCCGCCGATCAACTTCTCCTACCACCTGGGAGTGGACGGGCTGTCGGTCTGGCTGATCGCACTGGCGGCATTGCTCTTCTTCCTGGCCGCCATTACCCTCAGCCGCCGAAAGTCGGGGCTGCGCGGTTTTGCCGCCCTGATGTTGCTCTCAGAGGTCGGAGTGTTGGGAGTGCTCTCGTCCCTGGACTTGATTCTCTTCTACTTCTTCTGGGAGGCTGCGCTCATCCCGCTCTACTTCCTGCTCATCGGTTGGGGGGACGAGAACCGGGGCCGTGCTGCACTCAAATTCATCATCTACACCGTGGCTGGCAGCCTCTTCATGCTGCTGGCGATCATCGGCGTCTACTTCATCACAGGTGCCCAGACCGGGGTCTACACCTTCGACGTCCCCACCCTGATGTCGGCGGAGGCCTTCGTCAACTCCACCCGAGGCTCGCTGCTGACCCTCTTCGGCCACAGTTTCACCTTGCTCAATCCCCAGGACTGGATGTTCCTGGCCTTCACTCTGGCCTTCGCAATCAAGCTCCCCTTGGTGCCATTTCACTCCTGGTTGCCCGACGCCTACAGCTCCGGCGACACCTCGTTCCTCATCTTTTTCGCGGGCATCGTCAGCAAGCTGGGCGCTTTCGGATTCGTCCGCTACGACCTGACACTCTTCCCCCAGGCCAGCCACACCTTCCAACCGCTGCTCCTGGGTCTGGCGGTGGTGAGCATTCTCTACGGTGCTCTCTCGGCCCTGGCGCAGCGCGACATCAAACGGATCGTCGCCTATGCCTCACTCAGCGAATTGGGTTTCATCGTGCTGGGGATCTTCTCCCTCAACGTGGACGGTCTCAACGGCGCCATCATTCAGATGGTCAACCACGGCATCATCATTGCCGCCCTATTCATCTGCGTCGGCGTCTACGAGTCCCGTTTTGCGACCCGCGACCTACGAGCATTGGGGGGCCTGGCCAAACCCATGCCGGTGATGGCCGGCGTGTTCCTGGTGGTCGCGCTGGCCGGCCTGGGGATGCCGCTGCTCAACTCCTTCGTGGGAGCGTTTCTCACCCTCCTGGGCGCGTTTCAGGTTTCGCCAGCCTGGGCGGTGGTAGCCAGCCTGGGCATGGTCTTGGCCTGCTGGTACTTTCTTAGGCTCTATCAGGGAGTGACCCAGGGCAGGCTCCGGCTGCCCGGCGGCCAGACCGAGGCTGACTCGACGCGGGTTGTCGCCCGCCTTGGGCAGCTCGACATCGGTGTCGTCGAGCTGGTGGTGCTGGCTCCGCTGATGGCGCTGATCGTCCTGATCGGCGTCTACCCGGCTCCGGTGATCCGCTACACCCGCTACAGCGCTGACCAGTACGTTGGCGCGGTCGACCGCGGGTTGGCGGCGGCCGCCACCACCTCGGCGCGTTCCGGGTTCGCATCCGTGGTGAAGCCGTGAGCGGGGCAGTGCTGGGAACCCGGGCTCTTCCGCCCGGGTTCCCGCTCCACTTCGTCCCGGCCTCCGACCTCGTCGGCATCCTGCCGCTCCTGATCGTGGGGGCGGGCTCGGTGGCAGTGCTGATCGCCGATCTGTTCGTGGCTCGGCGCGGACACCCGCTGCTGCCCCGGCTGACGGCTTTGGTGTTGCTGGCAGCCCTGGGCACGGTGATCGGGCAGTGGGTGGTCAACCCGGTCCACTCGCTGATATTCGATGGCGCATTCGCGGACGATCGCTTCGGTCTCTTCTCCGACGCGGTGGTGCTGGTAACCGCTTTGGCCGTGGTCGCCCTCAGCCCCAGCTATCTGCGGCGGCGAGGCTTGGAGGAGGGGGAGTACTACATCCTGCTGCTGGCTTCGGTGTCCGGGATGCTGGTGCTCGACGGGGCAACCAACCTGATCGTGATCTTCCTCGGCATCGAGCTGCTCTCGATTCCCCTCTATGTCCTGGCGGGCTTTGCCAGGGGGGCGCGGCTGCCTCAGGAGGCGGCCATGAAGTACCTGCTGTTGGGGGGATTCGCCTCGGGATTCCTGGTCTACGGCATGGCCCTCATCTACGGCGAGACCGGCAACACCATGCTCACCGGGATTCATCAGGTGGTAACACGCACCTCCCTAAGCGGGCAGCTCGACCCGATGCTCCTGGCTGGCATCGCTCTTTTGGCGGTGGGCCTGCTCTTCAAGGTCTCCGCAGCGCCCTTTCACTGGTGGACTCCTGACGTCTATCAGGGCTCGCCGGTGGTGGTGACCACGTTCATGTCGGTGGCCACCAAGGTGGCAGCCTTCACAGTGTTCTTGCGGCTTTTCTCGGCCACCTTCGCTCCCTACCGCTCGGAATGGGAGATCCCCCTGGCCCTGGTCGCCATCGTCTCCATGATCTTCGGCAACGTCGTCGCCCTGGCTCAGAGTTCGGTCAAGCGCCTCCTGGCTTATTCAGGAATCGCCCAGGCGGGATACATCCTGATCGGGGTGGTGGTGGGGCGACCGGACGGAACCGAGGCATCACTCTACTACCTCGCCGTGTATGCCTTCATGAACACCGGTGCCTTCGCCGTGATCACCATCCTCAGCCACCGCGGCGAGGACTGCGACAGTTACTCTGACCTTGCTGGCCTGGTTCAGCGTCAGCCGCTGCTGGCGGCGCTGATGTCGGTGTTCATGCTCTCGCTGGCAGGATTCCCTCTAACCGCAGGATTCTTCGGCAAGTTCTTCCTGTTCGCGGCGGCAATTCACGATGGTCAGCTGCCCCTGGCGATATGGGGCATACTCACCTCCGCCGTGTCCCTCTTCTATTACCTGCGGGTGATCCTGGTGATGTACAGCCGCGCGCCCGCCCCTGGGTCGGTCACCGACACCGCCGGTTTGGCGCGGCGGTCGGAGCCCCCGGCTACAGAGCTGGCGGGGCCGGGCGCGGCAGGCCCCTTCGGACTGGGAGTTCTGTCACTGGCCGCCGCCGGCACGGTGGTGCTGGGGATCTTTCCGGCGGTGATCTACACCCTGCTCCAGAGCATCAGCGTTGTCCGCGGCTGAG
The DNA here is from genome assembly GCA_963701235.1 of Candidatus Dormiibacterota bacterium. Taxonomy (GTDB): domain Bacteria; phylum Chloroflexota; class Dormibacteria; order Aeolococcales; family Bog-877; genus Bog-877. Next base: position 1,526,064 of record OY969577.1, on the reverse strand, counting down.
GCATCACCGAGGCCGCAACCCCAACTAGCCGGAAGGCTCAGCCTGGTGATACCGGTCCACAACGAAGCGGCCAACATGCCACGGGTCATCCCGGCCGCGCTTCAGGCGCTGGCCCAGCTCTCTCGCAGCTACGAGATCGTCCTGGTAGACGACGGCAGCACCGACGCAACCGTGGAGGTTGCGCGGACGCAGATGGGTACTGAGGCTGATCGGCTGCACCTTGTCTCCCACCCCCACAAGTCTGGCTATGGCATCACCGTGGCTGACGGCCTCCGCGCCGCCGACGGAGACTGGGTGGCATTCATCGACGGCGACGGCCAGTTCGACCCTCTCGATCTCCGCCTGCTGGCCGAGCTGGCTCCCAGCGCCGACCTGATCGCAGGCTGGCGGATCCATCGCGAGGATCCCTGGCACCGCTCGGTGGTCAGCGGCACCTTCAACGTGCTGGTCCGGCTGCTCTACGGCATCTCCTACCGGGACGTCGACTGCGGCTTCAAACTGATGCGTCGTCAGGTCCTGGAGCTGGCCAATCCGATCCTGGCCCGCTCAGCACTGCTCAACACCGAGCTCTATTTCAAGGCCGAGCGCAGTGGCCTGACCATTCGCCAGGTCGGGATCACGCATCACCGCCGGATTGCCGGGATCCGCTCCGGTGGCAAGCTGATCCCCATCCTGAGGGCCATGCGCGAGCTGGTGCGGTTACGGCTGGAGCTGGCTCGGAGCTGGCATCCGCCGGCCCAGCCTCAGGTCTCGGGACAGCCCTAACTAGTGCCGGCGAAGCTTACGGTAGGTCCTCGCCAGGCCGTCTCCGAGCCCGACCTCAGCCGACCACTGGAGCTTGGCGGCGGCGCGAGCCGGATTCAGATAGTTGGAGCGCACCTCTCCGGGGCGGGCCTCGATGTGCTCGGGAGCCCCGGCGAAACCAGCCTCCCGAGTGAGGTGCGAGACCACCTGGTTGACCGAGGAGGGGACACCGGTGCCGATGTTGAGGGCGCCATTGAAGGTGGTGGTCAGCGCTGCCACGTTGGCGGCGACGATGTCGCCCACAAAGGTGAAGTCCCGAGTCTGGCCGCCGTCTCCGGTGATCTGAGGAGGTTGCCCCCGGCGCAGCCGCTGCGAGGTTATGGCGACCACCCCGGCCTCGCCGGTACCGTCCTGGAAAGGTCCGTAGACGTTGCCATAGCGCAGGGCCACAAAGTGGACCCCGAAGGTGCGGTGGAACATGCCTAGATAGCCTTCGCAGGCGAGCTTGGCAGCTCCGTAGGGAGCTAAAGGCTTGGGCTGATCGCCCTCGGCGCTGGGCAGACGGCGGGCCTGCCCGTAGATGGCGCCGCCCGACGAGGCGAAAACCATCCGTGGGCACCCGGCATCCACTGCCGCCCGCAGCAGGGCCACAGTGCCAACCACGTTGACGGTGGCGTCGGCGGCGGGGTCGCGGAGCGAGCGGTTGACGCCGCCCTGGGCGGCCAAATGGATGATGGCCGAGGGCCGGAATTCGACCAGGGCACGGTTGACGGTTCCGGCAGAGATCTCCTCGGGGACCAGCTGAACATCCTCGGGGACGGGCTGCCCGCAGGCGTGGCGGAAGTCGTCGATCACCATGATCTCCAGGCCCAGCTCGAGCAGGCGCCGGACCGTGTGAGTGCCGATGAAGCCAGCACCTCCCGTCACCGCCACGCGGCCGGGAAGCGATTTCTTCGTCATGGTGCCGACATAGTATTGGGCTGGCCGCCTTCATCCCGGCGCGAACGGCGGTGATCTCAGTTAGTTCTCAGGTCCGCGGTACACGATGCCAGCAGAGTGAATGCGCAGCAGTGCCGCTGGCAGCTTGGGGTGCCCTTCGCTCCGACCGGCGGACTTCTTTGCTAGCCAGAAAAAGGGGCAAACGAACGTGATGGCAAGGTGGCCGGGCGGCACTAGCCCGTCTGGCTCGGTCCCGGCTGGCGAACACGAGGTGCCCTCGATCTCGCGCTGGCGCCGCTGGCGCAGCCTGACGGTGCCGCTAACGCTGCTGCTGGTGCTGCGCCTGCCATCTTTGTTCGAACCCCACTGGTATACCGATGAGGCCGGCTACGCCACGGTGGCGTGGCAGATGATGCATGGCAAGGTCCTGTTCCTGACCACCTGGAACAACAAGCCACCCTTGCTCTTCTGGATCTATCAGTTGGGGCTGCTCATCTCCGGCCCCACCGAATTGGGTATCCACCTGCTGTCGACGCTCACGGAAGCGGCGGCCCTGGTGGGGACGTGGGTGTTGGCTAGGCAGTACCTCGGACCCCGCCGGGTTTGGATCGCCATGCTCCTAGCGGCCTTCTTCCTGGCCACCCCGATCTTCAACGGCGACTTGGCGCTGCCCGAGAACCTGCTGATCGGGTTCACCGTCTGGGGGATGGTGGCGGTAGTGGCGGCCATTCGTGCTCCTGACACCCGACGTGCCACCCTAACGGCCGCTGTCGCCGGAGCTCTCTTTGCGGCAGCGCTACTTATCCAGCAATCGGCGGTAGCGGACTTGGCTGCCGCCGTTTTGGTGCTGCTCCTGGTCAGTCGTCGCGGTTGCTACCAGGCGGCGACAGTCGTGATCTCGGCGGCGGCGGTGGTGGTCGCGGTTATGACGCCGTTCGTGATGGCGGCCGGAATGCACAACGTGCTCTTCTTCCTGATCACCAGCTATTCCGGCTATACACAAAACCAACTGCGGCTGACCTTCTGGGCGTTGCTGCCTCGGGCGCTGGGCGGGGTGCTGGTGCTGGTGGGGGCATACAGCGCCCGCAAGTGGCAGCCCGAGCGACTTCTGTTGTGGGTCTGGCTAGCCAGCCTGCTGCTCTTCTACGCCATCCCCAACCGCGACTACATGCACTTCCTGCTGCCGGCGGTACCGGCAGCGGCGCTGCTGATCTCCGGCTTCGGGCTGCCGAGTTGGCAGCGCTGGCGGAGCAAAGTCGGCCTGGCCGGGGCACCCTTGCTGGGATCGATTTTGGTGGGTACGGGGCTCTGGGTGTCGCTGCTGGGGACCGGTCTGCAGGCAGGCAGTCTCTTCTCGGTGAAGCTGACCGGTGAGTACTATCCGGCCTTCGTCGGCGAGCTGACCGGGGCTCTGACCCCGGCCCAGTACGTCTCCATGTACAACCTGCGGGCGGTGGAGGAGTACCAGGCAGTGGTCTGGGTCCGGCGCAACGATTTGTCCGGGTCCACGGCGGTGGTCTGGTCGGCAGATTCCTGGGCCTATCTCCTGGGCAACCTGCAACCGATCCTGCCCGAGCCGACCATCTACATGAATGATTCTCTTCTCGGTACGAGTCAATTGCTCCGGCGGGTCCAGCTGGACCAGCCGGTGGTGGTGATTCTCACCAGTGACGCTTACACCGCCTACGGGCCTATCGTTCCTCTGCTCGAGCACAGCTACACCGAGGTGCAGCAGTCAGTCAGTGGAGAGCTCTGGGTCCTGTCCAACGTGGCGACCAGGGTGCTAGGCGCTGGGACACGGCCGGCCGCAGCCAACAAGAAGTCCTGATCCTCGGTCCGGGTTGGGCGCCGCCTGGATGCGGGACCGAGAGTCCAGCTGGCTGTGGTCTCTAGTCTTGTTGGATCTAGATCTGAGGAGACCCAGTGGCTGAGCCAGAGTCGGGGGGCGAGACCATCGATGTCATGGTGGAGATCCCGCGGGGTAGTCGTAACAAGTACGAGATGGATCACCACACCCAGACGATCCGGCTGGACCGGGTCCTGCACTCCTCAGTCCACTACCCGACCGACTACGGTTTCGTGCCCGACACCCTGGCCGAGGACGGTGATCCTCTCGATGCCCTGGTCATAGTTGATGAAGGCACCTTTCCCGGCTGCTCGGTGCCGGCGCGCCCGATCGGCCTTCTACACATGTCCGACGAGCACGGCGTCGACGTAAAGCTGCTGTGCGTCGCGGCCGGCGATCCTCGCTTCGACCCCATCATCGAATTGGAGGACCTGGCTCCCCACTGGTTGAAGGAGATCGAGATCTTCTTCGAGACCTACAAGCAGCTCGAGGACGACAAGGAGGTTACGGTGGGGCGATGGGAGGGTCGGGATGCCGCGAGGGCCGCAATCGAGGTCTGTCGTCGCCGGGCCGGCAGCAACCAGGGCGGCCCACCTGAGAGCTCCTGACCTCGGCCTCTATCATGACTAGAGATCAGACTTGAGTTGGGCGATCTGCGCCCAGCCATCGGAGGTTTCATGAGGGAAAAGGTCTCGGTCATCGGCGCTGGGAATGTGGGTGCCACCCTGGCCCAGCGCCTGGCTGAGCTCGATCTGGTGGATGTGGCCCTGGTGGACGTGGTCGAGGGACTGGCCCAAGGCAAGGCGCTGGACCTGCTAGAGGCCGGTCCGGTGATCGGCTATGACAGCCAGATCAACGGCGGGACCGACTACGCGATCACCGCAGGATCCAGGGTAGTGGTGATCACGTCGGGCTTGGCCCGCAAGCCGGGTATGAGCCGCGACGACCTGGTCAGCGCCAACGCCAAGATCGTGGGTGAGGTCACCACCGCGGTGATGGAGCGCTCTCCGGAGGCGATTCTGGTCATCGTCACCAATCCCCTCGACGTCATGACCGAGCTGGCGCTGAGGGTGAGCGGCCTGCCCCGCACCCGGGTGATCGGCATGGCGGGGATCCTCGATACCGCGCGCTTTCGCAGCTTCCTGGCTCAGGAACTGAGGGTCTCGGTCCGGAGCATCGAGGCCTATGTCCTAGGTGGCCATGGCGACTCCATGGTGCCCCTCCGCGGCGGCACCACCGTGGCTGGAGTGCCGGTGGGACGGCTGATCGCGCCCGAGCGGCTCGAGGAGATCGTTCAACGGACCCGTGACGGCGGCGCGGAGATCGTCAGCTACCTCAAGTCCGGCAGCGCCTTCTACGCCCCCTCTGCGGCGGCCGCTCAGATGGTCGAGGCCATCCTTCTCGACCGGGGACAGATCCTTCCGTGCGCCATCCGCCTGGAGGGGGAGTACGGCCTTCAGGGTGTGGTGGCGGGAGTGCCGGTCAAGCTCGGTGCCGCGGGAGTGGTCGACGTCATCGAGGTGGAGCTGACCCCCGCCGAGCGGGCGGAGCTGGAGCGTTCCGCGGAGGCGGTGCGCGAGACGGCCGCGGTCCTGGGCTGATGGCGGCCAGCCTCCTCAGAGGCCGCGCTGGTGTGGTCCAGCTGCGGCAGCTGTGGTGGCTCTACCCGGCCAACGTCGTCGGCTGGCTCAGCTTCTTCGGCGTCTATAGCCTCTGGACCATCGTCTTCTTCCACAGCGACCAGTTCCACCAGTACCTGTCGCCGTTCTACTCCCCGCAGGTGGCGATCGGCAGGACTCCGGTGTCGCCGGCGCTGTTCATCTTCTACATCCCGCTAGGATTCCGGGCCACCTGCTACTACTACCGCAAGGCCTATTACCGCTCCTTCTTCGCCGACCCGCCCGCCTGCGCCAAGGGGGAGCCATCCCAGCTGGCGGCGCTGGCACCCACCGGCCGCGGGGCCAAGTACCGGGGGGAGGCCAAGCTGCCCTTCGTGCTCAACAACCTGCACCGCTTTTTCATGTACCTGGCGGTCGGATTCGTGGTGGTGCTCTGGATCGACGCGATTCGCGCCTTCAGTTACCACGGCCACCTGGGCTTCGGAGTGGGCAGCGCCCTGATGCTGGTCAACATCGTGCTGCTCACCGGATACACGTTCGGCTGCCATTCCCTGCGCCACCTGGTGGGAGGCGGGATCGACTGTTTCTCCTGCGTGCTGGCCGGGGCCCAGCGCCAGCAGCTCTGGAAGGGCAGCAGCTGGCTCAATGCCAGACACTCGACTTTCGCCTGGCTCAGCCTCTTCAGCCTGATCATCACCGACCTCTACATCCGGCTCCTGCAGTACGGCGTCATTCATGACCCCCACCTCGGCTTCTGAGCTGCTGCAGAAGTGACGACCGAAGCCAGCTACGACGTCCTGGTGCTCGGCGCCGGGGGCGCCGGGATGCGAGCGGCCATCGCCGCGGCGGAGCACGGCTGTGAGGTGGCTGTGGTCTGCAAGTCGCTGCTGGGCAAGGCGCACACCGTGATGGCGGAAGGTGGGATCGCGGCGGCGCTGGGGAACATGGACGGGGCTGACTCCTGGGAGGTGCACTTCGGCGACACCCTCCGGGGTGGTGCCTTGCTCAACAACTGGCGCATGGTCGAGCTCTACGCCCACGAGGTCATCGACCGGGTGGTGGAGCTGGAGGAGTGGGGCGGGGTCTTCGACCGCACCAAGGAGGGTCGCATCAGCCAGCGCGCCTTCGGCGCCCACTCCTGGCGCCGCCTGGCCCACATCGGCGATCGCACCGGCCTGGAGCTGATCCGCACCTGCCAGGACCGCCTGGTTCACACCCCGGGGGTGACGGTGCGGATGGAGACGACCATGACCCGTCTGCTCAAGGACGGTGACCGGATCGCCGGGGCCTTCGGCTACGACCGTGCCACCGGCGAGTTCGTCGTCATCCGGGCCAAGGCGGTGATCCTGGCCACCGGTGGTTGGGGTCGGATGTTCCTCATCACTTCCAACTCTTGGGAAGGCACCGGCGACGGAGCTGCGATGGCCTACGAGGCCGGGGCGGAGCTCAAGGACATGGAGTTCGTCCAGTTCCACCCCACCGGGATGGTCTGGCCCCCAGGCTCCCGGGGGATCCTGGTGACCGAGGCAGTTCGCGGTGAGGGCGGCATCCTCCGCAACCAGTTGGGCGAGCGCTTCATGGCCCGCTACGACCCCATAAAGAAGGACCTCTCCTCGCGTGACGTGGTGGCGCGCTCAATCTTCAAGGAGGTGCAGGCGGGCAGGGGATCGCCGCATGGGGGCGCCTTCCTGGACGTCACTCATCTCGGTGCCGAGACCATCCGTCGCCGGCTGCCGTCGATGTACGAGCAGTTCCACAGCCTGGCCGGGGTGGACATCACCAACGAGGCGATGGAGGTGGCTCCCACCATCCACTACACCATGGGCGGGGTCAACGTCGAGGCCGAGACCGCCGCCACCAATGTCCGGGGTCTGTACGCGGCCGGGGAGGTGGCCGCCGGTCTCCACGGGGCCAACCGCCTGGGCGGTAACTCGCTGGGGGACATCCTGGTCTTCGGGCGCCGCGCCGGGGAGGCGGCAGCCGAGTACGCGCGCTCGCGAAGCGCATATCCCCGGGTTAGCCCGGCCGAGATCGAGGAGGAGACGCAACTCCTGCTCCGACCTCTCTCGGGCGGCAAGGGCGAGAACCCCTTCGAGCTCCATCGCGCCCTCCAGAACGCCATGCAGTCAGGAGCGGCGATCGCCCGCACGGAGGACTCGCTCAGGGACACCCTGGAGGAGATTCTGGAGCTGCAGCAGCGGGCCAAGCGGATCCGGGTGCCCGGTACCGCCGCCTACAACCCGGGCTTCAGCGGCGCCCGGGACGACGTCTTCATGCTCACCGTCAGCGAGGCCATCGTCAGGGCCGGGCTGGAGCGGCGCGAGAGTCGGGGTTCGCAGTGGCGGCTCGACTACCCCGACCGCGACCCCGAACTTGGCAGCGTCAATCTGGTCACTCGCAAGCGGGCCGACGGCCACATGGAGGTGGTCCGGGTCCCCCTCGCCCCAATGCCCGAGCAGCTGCGCAAGCTCACCGAGGGCGAGACAAGGGTGGCGGCCACCGCGATTGCTGACGCAGCCGAGGCCAAGGTCCAGGCCAAGCTCAAAGGCCAACCCGTCCCCCAGGTCGAGACCTCGCCCGAGGACGAGCGGCCCAGGAGCCTGCGGATCGCCTACGGCGACGGTGCCACCGATCGCAAGGTCAAGCTCCGGGTCTGGCGGGGCAACGTCGAGGGAGGAGACCTCCAGGACTTCACCGTGCCTCAGATCGAGGGCATGGTTGTGCTGGACGCCATTCACTGGATCCAGGCCAATGGCCACGCCGACCTGGCCTGCCGCTGGAACTGCAAGGCGGGCAAGTGCGGGTCCTGCAGCGCCGAGATCAACGGTCGCCCGGCGCTGATGTGCAAGACCAGGGTTGAAGAGGTTCTGGAGACCTCGAATCAGATATCTGTGCGCCCGCTGCAGGTGTTCCCCACGGTGGAGGACCTAGTCACCGACGTCAGCTGGAATTACGAGGTGAACCGCCGGATCCAGCCCTTCACCCCGGCGCCGGGTCAACACGCCCCGTTCGTCATGTTCCAGGAAGACATCGAGCGGGTCTCCGAGCAGCGGCGCTGCATCGAGTGCTTTCTCTGCCAGGACGTTTGCCACGTCCTCCGCGAACATGAGGGAGCCCAGCGCTTCTTCGGTCCACGCTTCATGGTGCGGATGGCATCCCTGGAGATGCATCCCAAGGATGTGGCCGACCGGATCAGCCAGCTCCACGGCGAGGCCGGTGTGGCCTTGTGCAATATCACCAAGTGCTGTACCGAGGTCTGCCCCGAGCACATCAAGATCACCGATAACTCGATCATCCCCCTGAAGGAGCGCGTCGCCGACCACCACTTCGACCCCTTCCGGATGGTGCTGGATCGCTTTCTCCCGACATCGCCAGCCGCGGCGGGGAGAGGGGGTGAGGACGGGGCCCCTCCGGTCTGAGCCGGCCGCGTGGGGACTCAGCCGTGACCGGCGATGGGCGCGGGTGCGGCGAGGGCGGGAGAGCCGGTGGCCGCTGCCAGGTATTGAGGCGAGCGGTAGATGTGCCCGGTTAGGCGCGGGCCGAGGTAGTGGAGCTCCAGGAGGCCGCCCTTGGCGCACTGGAGGCGATGCAGGGCCCAGGGCAGGCGGCCTTCGCTGGTGGCCCAGAAGGCCTGGATGGGATCGCCGTGGCTGACGCAGACGAAGGACCCGCCGCCGTGCTCCTGTAGTCCCTCCTGGATCACCCCATCGACCCGGGCCGCCATCGTGGCCATGGACTCGTCGCCCGGAACTAGTCCCGGCCAGACCACGTGCACCCACCAGCGCGGCTTGCGCCAGACCACGTCCTTGAAGCGCGTCCCCTGCAGATAAAGCCCGAATTCGGCTTCCACCAGGCCCGGTCGGGTCAGGACCGGCGGGGGTGAGGAGAGCTCGGAAGCCACGACGTCCGCCGTCTCCTGGGCGCGCTCCAAAGGGCTGGTGTAGATGGCTGTGATACCCGCCTCGGCCAGATAGCGGCCCATCACCGTCGCCTGCCCACGGCCCTTGGCGCTGAGCGGGAAGTTGGGCAGGTGACCGTAGAGGACGCCATCGGGGTTGGCGACGTCGCAGTGGCGCGCCAAATAGCAGGTGGTGAGGGAATCGACGGGAGGAGTGACGCTCACTTGTCCCCATCGTACGGAATCTCGGATTTGCCTCGGAGCCGGGCTGGGCGAGCGCTCGGGGGTCAGGGGAGCCAATCCCTGAGCCGTCAAAATGGCCCCGAGCCATGCCCCCTTAGCTCAGTGGATTAGAGCGGCGCCCTTCTAAGGCGACGGTCGGTGGTTCGAACCCACCAGGGGGCAGCCGCCGACTATCGTCTGAAAAGGGAGCCGGAATTATGGGGCTGAGCGCCGGCCCGACCACGGACCGGGACAGCCCGGTCGAGCCCTCTCGCCCAAAGCTGTCGGCAGCAGTTCCCGGCACCCGCCTGGACGGTCGCCAGTCGGGGCTACTTACCCTGACACGCCTGGTCCTTCGGGTGGTGGTCTGGTTGGCGGCCTCGGGGGGACTGCAAATCGAGGGCCTTGGCAACATCCCTGCCAGCGGTCCACTTCTCATCTGCTCCAACCATCTCTCCAACTTCGATCCCCTGGTGTACGCCGCGACCCTTCCCCGGGTGCTCCACGCCCTGACCAAGGCCGAACTGTTTCAAACTCGCCTGGGCAGGGCGTTTTTCCTGCGCTGCAATTGCATCCCGGTCCGGCGAGGGGCCCCAGACCGTCTGGCGATCAGAGGCGCGCTCGCCGTCCTGGCCTCGGGAGGGGCGCTCCTCCTGTTCCCGGAGGGCCATCGGGCCAGTGGCTCAGGCTTGCTCGGCTTCGAGCTCGGTGCCGGCTATCTGGCTCGGCGCTCGGGAGCTACGGTCCTGCCCTGTGCCATCTGGGGCACCGAGGAGGTTCTGCCCAAGGGCCGTCTGGTGCCGCGACGGAGGCCGATATCGGTCCGGATCGGAGCGCCATTCCACCCGGTCGCTGAGGAGCCGGCCGCGATCGGCCGGGAGATCCGGAGTCGGGTGGCGGCGCTGTTGCCCGACCGCTACCGGGGTTCAGCTCACGCCGACTAGCTTCACCGTGAAGATCAGGGTGGAGTTGGCCGGAATGGAGCTAACGGCCTGGCATCCGTAGCCCAGGGCTGCTGGGATCACCAGCTCTCGGGTGCCACCGACCCGCATGTCGTTGAGACCCTCCACGAAGCCCTCGATGACCTTCCCGGCCGCCAGGGTGAGGCTCACCGGCTTGCCGCCATTGTCGTTAGAGCTCTTGTCGAAGACGGTCCCGTTTGGAAGCGAGCCGGTGTAGTCCACCTTGACGGTGTCGCCGGTCTTGGCCTGCTTCCCGGTGCCGAGCACCTCGTCCTTCACCTGGAGGTCACCGGCCAGGGTCCGGGACCCGGCTAGCTGGTAGGTGGCCGTGATAGCGGGATTGACGCATGTCGAGGCCGAAGCGCTGGCGCTGGCGCTGGGGGAGGGGGTGGCGGCAACCACCGATGGGGTGGGCGCTGGGCTGGGCGCGGTTACGCCCGAGTCGAGCGATCCGCCGCAGGCGGAGAGGGTAAGGGCGAGTGCGAGGGTGCCGAGAAGACCTCCGACCCTGGCCCCGTTCCCTAACGTTGGTCCCATTGCGGTGCTCCTGCGCATTGTCGTCGCCGGCTGCCGGTTGAGCGCTGGCCCGGCGGCCATCCTACGAGGTCTGTTTTTGCGAGGTGGTCCGCCACTGCCGAAGACCGGCCGGAATCAGGCCGAGCCTCCGCAGACGCTGACCTTGGCACTGGCGGGATGGGTGCCAGCGGTCAGTAGAGCCGCCTTGGCGGCGTCCAGCGCGGGTCGTGCCACCCAGACCGCCACCATGTCGACGTGGTAGGTCTCCACGTAGCCTGTTTTGAGTAGCACCTCGACATCCGGCCAGTTGAGAAGGGTGTCCGCGGACGTGATCACCACGTCGGGGTGGGCCCTCTCGACATCTGCCAGTACCTTTGCCTCGCCCAACCACGCCTCGTCCACGTAGATGGCGGGGGTGGGGACCACCGGGCGCAGGTCGGCCAGCAGGTAGTCCCAGGCCAGCGAGGACCAGACCACTGCGGAACACCCGGAGAGGGCGTGGTTGCGGACCCACTGGGCGGCCAGCCCGTTCGGTCGGGCACGCAGGTCGAAGGTGTTGCTGTAGGCGGTAGGGGTAACCAGACCGACGGCTCGCCCGACGAAGTTCTGGTAGTAGACCTCGCCCAGTCGAACCGAGTAGGTGGCCTCGCGATTGCCTACCAGCAGGCCCAGCCAGATCCCGAACGGCAGAAGGACCGCGAGGGCCAGTGGCAGGCTGATCATGATCGGTCGCCAGCGGGGCCAGGTGCGGGTCCCGATCAGGTGCCAGGGCTGCGTCCATGGCTGACTGATGACCAAGGCGGTGAGTGGTACCACCATGGGAATGCTGAAGAAGATGTAGGACTTGTTCGGCGCCGTTTCGGCGATCAGCACCGCCGCCGCCCAAATCGCGAGGAGCAGTTGGCGTCGGTTGCTGTTTCGGGCCAGGACGGCACCGATCAGCAGTGCTACGCCGGCAACTACGTGGGGCAGCAGATTGGCTAATCCGAATCCGGCACTGCCATTCGCGTAGCCGACGTAGGAGGTGACCAGCAGGAAGAAGAGATGTCTGGCCCCGACCCCTATCGCATAGGGAAACAGGGCGGCGGCGACCAGCACCGCCGTCGTGGAGGCCATCACCCAGAGTTGGCGAAGCCCGCGACGGTCGGGAAGAAGCAGCAACCACAAGCCGGCTGCGGCAAGATCGGCCAGCGCCGTCTGCTGAATCAGGATGGCGGCGGCAAACAGGCACCCGGCCCCGACACCTCGCCAGAACTGGGCTCTGGGTGAAGCGGAATGCAGGGCCAAGACCGTGACCACCATCGCCAGCGCCGTGGGCGCGATGAGGATGTTCTCGGGCAGAGCCAGGTCGCCGTTTAGTACCGGTGTCCCCAGCAGAAAGGTGGCGATTGAAACCGCCACACAGGCGCGCCGCGGTCCCCAACCGTCGAGCACGATTTTCCAAAGGCCCAGCAGTGCCAACAGCCCGGTGATCATCGAGAAGATGTGCAGGCCCACTTCGCTCGGTCCAAACCAACTCAGCACCAGGCCGTAGAGCCAGAAGAGCAGCGGCGGCTTGTTGTTCCAAACGCCGCTATAGAGAAGGACCCCATGACTGGAGAGCCAGGCGGTGACGCTGTAGCCGGCCTCGTCGGTGTACCAGTGGGGCTCGAAGAGCGCCGGAAAATGGAGCAGGACGTAGGCGCCAAGCGGGATCAGGAGCAGTCGGCCTGTTCCCTTGGGGATCCACGCTCGGAGCCGCCCCCGTTTCCATGACCCAGTCGCTGACGTCACCGCCGAATCGGGGTCGGGCGCAGGTGATGGATCTTCAACCCCTAGCGCTCTTCGGCCGGCGTTCACGAGGGTCTTTGCACCTTGGGCTCGACGCTGGGTCAGGCCCGGTGATGGCCGTTGCTTGCCGGGCAGACGTGGCCGGAGGGATTGATCGGGAGGTGGCAGATGGGGCAGATCGCCCGGCCTCCCTCGATCACCTTGAGGGCGCGCTCCGCCAGGGCCCGGAGCTGGGGAATCGTGGCGACCAATCGAGCCGCGCGCAGGTTGGGGTCATCCTCTTCCGCGACCTGGTCGACTTGGTCCGGTTCGTCCTCACCCTCGTCCAGGGCAAGCTCGCGGCGCTCTTCGAGCAGGAGGGTGCACTGTCCGCCCTCCTCGTCCAGCGACAGCTGGATGTTGCCGACCCGCCAACCCGGGGGGTCCCCGGGGCTAGTCACTGGCTCGGGAGCCGGGTTGAGCTGCCCCGGGGAGGGCTCCAGGAGCTGTAGCAGTTGCCCCCCCAACTCCTGGAGTTGGATCTTTTCGACCACCAGGTTGCAGAGCCGCGATCCCTGTCTTCCCTCGAGGAAGAAGACCCGGGACCCGGGCTCACCCTCAACCCCGACGGTGATCGAATCGACTGGATCGAAATCAAGTTCCAGGGTCGCCACCGGTCAATTGTGCCTGCTGGCGTCGGGACCGGTCTGCCGCCGGCTCACTGACGCCGGCGGCCTGGCCATCCATATCTCTGGGCAGCGCGTTCCAGGTGGGCCGCGGTGTTCACGACCCCCAAGTGGGTGAAGGCCTGGGGAAAATTGCCCAGGAGCTCGCCGCTGTCAGGATCGAGCTCCTCGGAGAGCAGGCCAAGGTCGTTGGCGTGTGCGATTAGCTGCTCAAAGAGGTGCTGGGCCGGGGCCAACTGACCCTGGAGAGCGAGGTTGTCCACCAGCCAGAACGAACAGAGCAGGAACGTCCCTTCGCTCTGCCCCAGACCGTCGTCGCGGCGGTAGCGGTAGACGAAGCCGTTCTTGTCGGTCAGGTCTCGCTGGATCGCCTCCACCGTCTGACGCATGCGGGGATCGCGGGCCGGAAGGAATAGCCGCAAAGGGATCATGAGGGTGGCTGCATCCAGCTCATCCTCGTCAAGAACCTGGCGGAAGGCGCGGAGTTTGTCGCTCCAGCCCCGGGTCAGGATGGTGTGCCGAATCTGCTTGCGGTTGTCGATCCAGCGCTCCAGATGGATCGGGTCCAGCTTGAGCTGGTCGCTGAGCAGAATGCCGCGGTCTAGCGCGACCCAGCACTGCAGCTTGCTGTAGACGAACTGCTGGGGACCGGTGCGCATCTCCCAGATGCCGTAGTCCGGCTCCTGCCAATGCTCCGCAGCCTCGTCCACCAGGGCGATCAAGGTCTCACGCAGGAGTGGCTTCTTGACCTTGCCGAACATCAGGTGGAGGTAGGCGGAGTCGACGACCTCGCCGTAGATGTCACGCTGCTCTTGGGTTGCGGCCGCATTGCCGATCCGCACCGGGCGCGAGCGCCCATAGCCCTCGAGTTCGCTGAGCTCGATTTCGTCACACTTGGTGCGTCCATCGATCCCGTACATGATCTGGAAGTGCCCGGGGTGTGCCTCGTGGACCCGGCCCAGCCAGGCAGTGAAGTCTGCTTCCTCCTGGTCGTAGCCCAAAAGCTGAAGCGCATAGACGAGAAAAGCGGAGTCTCGAAGCCAGCTGAAACGGTAGTCCCAGTTGCGCTGGCCCCCAATCCACTCAGGCAGGGAGGTGGTTGGAGCCGCCACCATCGACCCCTCAGGAGCGTAGATGAGTAGTTTGAGTAGCAGGGCGCTGCGCAAGACCAACTCCTCGTACGGGCCTTGGTACTGGCAGCGTTTGATCCAGTCCAACCAGAAATCCTCGGTCCATTTGCGGAGCCTTGCGACGTCGTAGTCGCGGTGGTGGGACCGCTCGTTGTCGTACCTAAGCAGTAAGGATTGAGCGGTTCCCGGCGCCAGCTGGACGCGCTGGACCATCGCCCGGCCTTCTCGTTCCCAGAGCCCGGGTGCATCTAGGTGAAGATGCAGATCCTTGTGGCTAAGACGCAGACAGTGCCCGTTGCTGTCGACCTCGGCCTCTGGTGCCTCTCGACCGTAGTCGAATCGAGCATCAACGATCAGCTTGGCCTCTAGCCGGCCGTCCGGCGCTTCGAGCTGCCGGACCAGGAGATGGTCGGCACTGGTCTGGTGGACCTGCTCCTTGGCGACCATGAAGTCGGTGATCACCAGCCGGCCGTTGGTGCCGCTCAGGGTGGTTTCGAGTACGTTGGTGCCAGGGAGGTACCGGCGGCTGTCGGCGATGAAGTCAGCTCCAGGAACGACGCTCAGGGAACCGCCTTTGTCGGCATCCAGCAGCCGGCCAAAAACTGACGGGCTGTCGAAGCGCGGGGCGCAGAACCAGTCGATCGATCCCAGCCGGCTGACCAGAGCGGCACTGTGCAGGTCGCCGATGATCCCGTAGTCGCCGATCGGGACATAGCGGGGCGCTGTCATGTTCCTCCTCGAGATGTGGCTGCGGCGATGATGGGACCGCGACGCCGCCGGACGCTACCCGTGCTCGGCGTTGGGGAGTGCTTCCAAGGCATCAACGGGCAGGGCCGAGGGGCCTTGTTGCCTGTGGGCCCGAGGGATAAGGCTCGGTCGAGACCAGCGGTGATGATGCGCTGTGCCGGTGCTGAACGCGTAGTCGGGTTTAGCCGGGACCGGTGAGTCGACTAAGGCCCGATCCTCTGCCAGCAAAGCTGCGATTTCACTCGGCGGCGATCGCGGCCAGCACATCGAGCCTGGCCGCTCGACGCGCCGGCCAGGTGGCGGCGACGAGTCCCAGGATGGCGGCGATCACCAGGAACACCGCGAGGCTGCTGAAGGGGATGACGATGGCCGAGAGGTTCTGCTGCTGCTTGAGCGAGGAGGTCAGAGCAGCGCCGAGCGCCGTCCCCAACACCACCCCAGCAATCGCTCCAAATGTCGACAAGATCACCGCTTCCGAGCGGATCATCGCCCGTACCTGGCGACGCTTCATCCCCACCGCCCTGAGCAGGCCGATCTCGTGAGTGCGTTCGAACACAGCGAGCAGGAGCGTGTTGACGACGCCGATGAAGGCGATGATCACGGCCAGGGCGAGCAGAGCGTAAACCAGCCCCAGTGCCTCGTTGATGGCGCCCGCCTGGGTGGCTTCGAACTCGTCCCGGGTCTGGACTGAAAGGGTCGGGTAGGGCGCGAGGGCCTTGGTGACCTCAGTCTTCAGGTTGTTGGCGCTGCGGGTGCCGCTCACCGCAATGCCTCCGGGCAGTTGCCCTGGCAGGTGGGCACGGAAGAAGGCGTCACTTACCACATAGCTGGGAATCAGCGCGTTGGGCTGATAGATGCCCCCGACTCGGATCGTGGCGCCGCGGCCTTGGGGGAAGGAGAGGGCGACCATCGACCCCACCCCCAGGTGGCGGGCACGCGCCGTGGTGGCGTCGACCAGGAGCTCACCCCGTACCAAGGCAGTGCTGGACGCCCCGGCCTCCATGCGCAGGATCACGTTCTGCCGTAGGTCCTTGACGCACACCCCGTCGACGGACACCAGGGAGTGCTGGACTTCGAACTGGGCCCCATAGATGGTGCAGGTGCTGCTGACTCCGGGAAGATGCGCGACCTTGGTGGCAACGGCGGGGCTGAAGGTGCCGCTAGAGCTGGTGACTAGGAGGTCGGCACTAACCGCGTTGTCGACGCTGCTGGTGGCCGCCTTGGCCAAAGACGCACCCAGCACGGCGACCGCCGAGACCAGGGCGAGCCCCACCATGAGGGCGGTCGTTCCCTGTGCCGTTCGCCGCGGGCTGCGCATTGAGTTCTCCCGCCCGAGCCGGCCGGAGACACCGAAGACCTTGGCCAGCGGGCGACCCAGGATGCTCGCCACCGCTCGTGCCACCAGGGGGGCCAAGATCGCTGCGGCGATGAAGATGCCGGCAGCCCCTACGCCCACCGCCGCGATCGCGGACTGCGCCAGTCCCAGGCCCAAGAGCGCCAGGGAAACGAGGGCGAAGACTCCGCCGACGAGGACCCGCCGTCGCGACGATACTTCTTCCTCGCCTGCCCAGGCGGTGAGAGCCACTACCGGGGGGATCCGTACCGCGCGCCAGGCCGGGCTGATCGCCGAGGCCACCGTGACTCCGAGACCGACGGCGAACGCCGCCAGCACCGTGGAGGCGCTGACGACCAGAGAACCGGAGGGGAGCGGAACGTCCAAGGCACTGAGCCCTGCCTGCAGGCCTATGGCAGCTAGGACGCCAAGGCCGAGGCCGATCAGCGACGCCACCAGTCCGACGAGGGCCGCTTCGAGGATGACCGACTGGAAGACCTGGCGTCGGCTCGCTCCCACTATCCGCAGCAGTGCCAGCTCCCGGGTGCGCTGGCCAACGATGATCGAGAAAGTGTTGAAGATGGTGAAGCCCCCGACGAAGAGAGCGATGAAACCGAAGATGAGCAGCGCGGTCGAGAGCGGAGCCAGCGACTGGTCGCTGGACTTGACCTGCTGATTGGTGAGGGTCTTGCCGGTCACCAAGTTCAGCCCGGACGGCAGGAGCCGAGTGACGTCGCGCCGGACCTGGCGCTGGTTTGCCCCCGGGGAAGTCAAGATGTCGATCGTGTATAGCTGCCCAATCGCGCCGAATAGCCTCTGAGCGGTGGGCAGGTTGAACGCGGCGAAGGTGGCGCCGGGCACCGCCCCAGCCCCGATCAGCCTGGCGATCCCCGAGATCGTGAACGTCTGAGGCGCGCCGGGCAGGAGGATCCGCACCCGCTCTCCGACCGAGAAGTGGTACCGCTGCGCGGTCACCGCATCCATCACGACCTCGCGTGAGTTGGTGGGCCCGCGTCCCCGGACAAGCCGGAAAGGCGAGAGTTGGGTGTTGGGGTCAAAGGAAAGGCCGCTGGCGGGTTCCAACCCGGTGGTTATTGGCGACCCGTCGTGGGCCACGAACTGTGAGTACCCGCTGACCGCACCGTCGGCGTAGGCGACCCCGGGTACCTTGCGCAGGCTCCCCAGGAGCGACTCCGGGATGTTGCGGACGCCCGGTGCCTGGACCTGAAAGTCGACGTGCCGGTAGACGTTCCCGTACAGGGTTGAGATGGTGCTGTTCAGGGTGGCGGTGAGCACCAGCGTGCCCGAGACGAACGCCACCCCGAGGATGATCGACAGAGCGGTGAGCGCCAGCCGCAACTTGCGTGCCAGCAGGCCTTTGACGGTGACCTTCCACATGTCAGCGCCGCAGCTGCTTCATCTGGTCGAGCACGGTGTCGGCCGTAGGCGCGACCAGATCCCCGACCAACCGCCCGTCGGCCAGGAAAACCACGCGATCGGCATATGCCGCTGAGTTGGCGTCGTGAGTGACCATGACCACCGACTGTCCTAGGTCACTTACGGAGCGACGCAGGAAGGCCAGAGCGTCGGCGGCGGCGTTGGAGTCGAGGTTGCCGGTCGGCTCGTCGGCCAGGATCAGCTCTGGCCTGCTGACCAGAGCCCTGGCACACGCCACCCGCTGCTGTTGCCCCCCGGACATCTGACTGGGTCGCTGGCTGAGCCGATCCTCGATCCCGAGCTCGCCCACCAGGTAGTCAAACCAAGTGCGGTCAAGTCTCCCCCGGGCCAGATCCACAGGCAGGGTGATGTTCTCCCGTGCGGTGAGGGTCGGCACCAGGTTGAACGACTGGAAGACGAAGCCGATGTGGTCGCGGCGCAGCTCGGTGAGGGCGCTGTCGTCGAGCTTGGAGATATCCCGTTGGCCAACGAAGGCCTGGCCCGAGGTAGGCACGTCCAACCCGGCTATGCAGTGCATCAGCGTGGACTTTCCTGAGCCGGACGGACCCATAACCGCGGTGAAACGCGCACTCCTGAACTCGACGCTGACGCCAGCCAGGGCAGTGACCATGGCATCGCCCCTGCCGTAGGTCTTTACCAGGTCCACCGTACGAGCGGCGGAACTCACCGGCGAGCCGCCGCCCATCCCTGCTCCAGCCCGCCAGCGGGTCGAGTCGGATCCGGCGTTTTCGGTTGCTTGGTGTGTGGGCTGGCGGCCATCAACATTGAGCACTTGAGCCTCGGTTAATCGGGCGGCGCTGATTGAGCGTCACGCGGCCTGTGGGGCCGCCTCACCCAGCATCCACGCCGACCTAGCAGCCGTCGTCAGCCTTGGCGGTTGATTGCGGGTTGAGGTGGTCCACCCGGGCTCAACCCCCGGGGATGACGCCACCGCCCGGCCATGGGGTCAAGATTGACGAGATGAGCACCGTTGGCGCGGTCCCTGAAGGTCGACATTTTCCGTCGAGATTGGGGGGCCGAGTTCGGCCCAGTCGGGCTCAGATCAATTGGCTCGGCCGGCTCCTGCTGCTGCCGCTGACCTTGGCCCTGGTGGCGGTCTACCAGCAGCCCGGGTCCCATGCCACTCTCCTAGTGGCGCTGATGGCGACCGCCAGCCTCGCCTGGGTGGGATGGCTCGCGGTTAGGCCGTGGCGAGACGAGGTTCCCGGCAGCGGACTGACCCCGGTTCTACTCATGCTCTTGATCGCCGCCACCAGTGGGCTGGCGACGATGGTCGACGGCCCCGGCTGGGCCGCCAATCTAGTGGCTGGGGTGGCGTTGGAAGCGGGGGCCACCCTGAAGGCCCGAACGGCGGTCGGGGTGGCGCTCACGGGCGGCCTGGGATTCGCTATGGGCGGCGTGATTCATGGCGGCTTTGCCTACGGGCTCTTCAACGGCTTGCCAACCTGGATCTACGTCTTGTTCTACGCCGTGGTGTTGTCCGCCGTGACCCTGGGAGGGGTCGCGCGAGGGTTCCGCCGGGAGCAGCTCCGGCAAGCGAGGTTGGTGCTGGCCCAGCAGCGGGAGTCCTCGATCCAGCGGGAGAACGCCGCCGCGCTCGCCGAGCGGACCAGGATCGCCAGAGAGATCCACGACATTTTGGGCCACTCGCTGGCGGATCTGTCGATCCAGCTGGAGGTCGCCGACGCGCTCCTCACCGAAGGCACCGACCCCGCCGGCGCTCTGCAACGCATCCGCTACGCTCACCGGCTGGCCGCCGATGGGCTGAACGAAACCCGAAGAGCCATTCAGACCCTGCGCAGCGACGCCCCACCGTTGCCTGACGCTCTGGCCGCTCTCGTGGGCGCCGCCTGCCGCGACGGCGGCGCGGCCAACCTCGAAGTGTCGGGAAGCGCTCGCCCCCTACCGGTGGTCAGCACCCTCGCCCTCCTGCGCACCGCCCAGGAGGCGCTCACCAATGCGCATAAACATGCCACTGGCCTTCCGGTGATGCTCCAGCTGGCCTACGGGCCGGATCGGGTCACCCTGACGGTCACGGACGGCACCGACGATGCACCCACGGCTGGCACACAGGGGCCCCGCGTGGTCGAGGCGCTGGTCGGGGTCGGCGGAGGATACGGCTTGGCCGGCATGCATGAGCGGCTCCAGCTGATCGGAGGCTCACTGGTGGCCGGGCCGGTTGTGGGCGGCTGGACCGTGCATGCTGAGGTGCCGGGCTGACGCCGCCTCGACTCCGCCTGGTTGTGGCTGACGACCAGGCCAGCGTCCGCGACGGCCTGGTGGCCCTCCTCTCCACGCTGGCGGACTTCGAAGTGGTCGGCGCCGTCGGCGACGGTGCGAGCGCGTTGGCGATGGTGGAGGCCTTGGCGCCGGATGCGGTGCTGATGGATCTACGCATGCCCGGAATGGACGGTGTGGAGGCGACCGAGCGGCTGGCCCGATCCCATCCGGACCTGGCCGTCGTCGTCCTCACAACCTTCGCCGACGATGAATCGGTGATTGCCGCCCTCCAGGCGGGAGCGCGTGGCTTCCTGACCAAGAACGCTACCCGGGCCGACATCGCTGGAGCCATAAGGGCGGCGGTGGCTGACAAGGTGACCCTGGACCGAGAGGTCCACCGCAACCTTCTCTCCGCAGCTGTCCGCGGGCAGCAGACTGGTCGCTCTCAGAGCCTGGTACTGGACCCCTGGCCGGACGGCCTCACCGATCGCGAGGGACAGATCCTCATGCTGATCGGCTCCGGGAGCAGCAACCGCGAGATCGCTAGTCAGCTCTTCATAGGCAGCGCCACGGTCAAGACGCATGTCAACCGCATCTTCGCCAAGCTGGGTGTCAGCGACCGCGACAGCGCCATCGCCTACGCGCGCCACCTGATTGCCGCAGCCCGACTTGTTGTCACCGACCACAACACTCCGGATGCGTGAGTTTCGCCTGTTACCCCATCAGACGGTGAACATCGGCTGCTCAAGGAGGTTGTTGCGGCGACTGCCTCAACCTAAGCCCGAGACATGACTTTGGCGGAGCGGGAGGGATTCGAACCCTCGAAGGGGTTGCCCCCTTACGGCATTTCCAGTGCCGCGCCCTCGACCAACTAGGCGACCGCTCCCGGCCGGATTCTAGTCGGGCGGACAGAAGACGCCCGGGATGGCGCCAGGGCCGGCGCCCGATGAGGCACCGAGAGCAGGCCACTTGCGGCAGCTTCGAGCGGCATTCGGAGC
Organism: Candidatus Dormiibacterota bacterium; assembly: GCA_963701235.1. Lineage (GTDB taxonomy): Bacteria > Chloroflexota > Dormibacteria > Aeolococcales > Bog-877 > Bog-877. Next base: position 1,504,997 of record OY969577.1, on the reverse strand, counting down.
GCGGAGAGGGCGGGATTCGAACCCGCGGTGGCTTTCACCACACCGCTTTTCGAGAGCGGCACCTTAAACCACTCGGACACCTCTCCTCGTGGACCGCGGAGATTGTATGGCTGACCCAGGGCCGGGCCCTGCTTAGACGACGCTCCCGGGAGCTTCCCTCGGGAGAGGTGCACGCCGGGGCGGTAGGCGCCGGGCCCAAGCGGCAATCATGGCCGCAACCTCCTCCCAGCCCGGCTCCGCGACCAACTCGTGAGCATGACCAGAAAGACTTTGAAACGCGCCTCCGTAGCGCTGGGCGAGCTGGGCGACACTGCGTGGGGGGATGGTGGCGTCCTCGTCGCCGACCAGGCAGAGGAGGGGAGTGGTCAGTAGAGAGGGGTCGACCGGGATCCCAGGGAGGTAGGTCGATCGCAATGCGAGGCCGGAATCGCCTGCATAGCGGCGGTACAGATCCCGCCGTTGCGGTGCCGGGATTCGTCCCATGAACATCGCCGAAGCCTGCCGTAGGCTGGGATAGAAGGTACCCCCAGTCAGCACTGTGGTCAGCTGCGCTAGCTGGGGTGGCAGCTGTCGAAGCCTCACCAGGGGCAGAATGCCGCGGGGTGGAACCGGGGCCAGAAGTACCAGCGCCTCGCAGGCGTTCTGCTCGGCGGCCTTGAGTGCGAGGATCCCTCCCAGGCTGTGCCCTACCAGTAGCAGCGGGTGAGGCAATTGCCGGGCGGCATTGAGCGTGTCTTCGAGGAAATCCGAGAAGGTCACGCCGCGCGAGTCGGGGGGGGGCGTTCCCCGCCGTCCCCGTCGCGAAACCGCGTAGGCGTCGAATCCGGCGGCACTAAACCACTGCACCCAGGACTGAAAGAAAGTGTGATCGCAAAGGACACCATGGACGAACAGCACGGTCAGATCCTGTCGTGGCCCGCTGGCCGGCGCGTGAATCGCGGGGAGTCCGGCGACGGTGGTTGGTTGTGGGCCGGGATCGCGGCTCGCCACGTCAGCCGGCGTTCCCACGCCGGCGCTGAAAAAGCTTGCAGCAGCGCCGAAGCTGCTGCTGCCTCGCAGCCCGCGGTCACCTCGGGATGATGGTTTCCGCCGGGATTTCCCAGGACGTCGTAGACGCTGCGGAAGGCGCCTTTGCGGGGATCGTCCGCTGCGTAGACGACCCGATCGACCCGCGCCAAGAGGAGCGCGCCTGCGCACATGGGACAGGGCTCAAGGGTGGAGTAGAGGGTGCAACCCTGGAGCCGCCATGAGTCCAACTTCCGAGAGGCCCGACGCAGAGCCAGCACTTCCGCGTGCGCGGTCGCGTCTCGAGCGCGCTCAACTCGATTGGACGCGGCCGCAATCACATGTCCGCCGGTGATGATCACGGCTCCAATCGGAACCTCGCCCCGGCGTCCGGCGGCGCGGGCCAGGCGCAAGGCGTGGCCCATGGCAGCGCGGTCCAGCTCGGGCACGGGAACGCTCCCGATTTCTTGGGCAGGCAACGTGAACCTCGCCGAGGGGAAGCTGAGCAGCCGCACCTATAATTTGGCCCCTCGTGGTGGCTATAGCTCAGTTTGGTTAGAGTGCCAGGTTGTGGCCCTGGAGGTCGAGGGTTCAAGTCCCTCTAGCCACCCCAGCCGACTCGCCTGACCAGGGCTGCGAACGGGCGGTCAAGGCACTTTTAGCTTCAATAGCCTGTGCTATGCTCACCTGGACCCGGAGCCCAGCTGCAGCCGGTGGCGCCGTGCGGGCGGGCTCTGCGGCGACTAGAGGAGAAGGACCCAACCATGCTTCAAGGTGAAGCCAAAGCCGCGGTGATCGAGGATCACCGCCAACACGAGGGTGACACCGGCTCGCCCGAAGTCCAAATCGCCATCTTTAGCGAGCGGATTCGGGAGCTGACCGAACACCTCAAGCTGCATCCCAAGGACCACCACACCCGCCGGGGTCTGCTCAAGCTGGTGGGCAAGCGGCGGCGACTGCTTGACTACCTGATGCGGGTGGACATCGACCGCTACCGGGCGCTGATCGCCAAGCTGGGGCTGCGCCACTGACGTTGATCGATTTCCGGCTCACTCGTTTGCAACCGAGAGCCGGTTTGTTGTACGACCGCGGACTCTCCCGGTGGGAGTGGCGGCAGACTTCACCGAAGCGGCGTGCGCGCGGTTGGAGACTGGCGATCGGAGCCGAACCAAAGTTCAGCTCTCATCCCCTTTCCCTAACCGCGACGGCTCTTCCGGAGCGAAGCCTACCCCTCTCTCGGGCCGGGAGGCGCGGGGAGGAAGCTCATGGAAAAGACAGTTGTCTCGCGTACGTTTGACGGCGCGGAACTAAGTATTGAGACCGGCTGGATGGCCGGTCAGGCCAACGGTGCGGTCTGGATCCGCCAGGGTGACACGGTGCTGTTGGTCACCGCCACCGCCAGCAAAGGGCCGCGGCCGGGGATCGACTTCTTCCCTTTGACCTGTGATTACGAAGAGAAGATGTACGCGGTGGGACGGATCCCGGGGGCTTTCATGCGCCGGGAGTCGAGGCCCTCGGAGGCGGCGACCCTGACCGCGCGAATGATCGACCGCCCCATGCGCCCGCTCTTCCCCAAGGATTTCCGCAACGACGTCCAGATCGTGGCCACCGTGCTCTCGTCCGACCAGATCCACGATCCCGCCATCCTGGCCCTCATCGGAGCCGGAGCGGCGGTCGCGATCAGCGACATTCCCCATGACGGCCCGGTAGCGGCGGTGCGGATCGGGCAGTTCGAGGGCCACCTGGTCGAGAACCCCAACATGCCCGACCTGGAGCGCAGCCAGCTGGACCTGGTGGTGGCCGGGACCCGGGATTCCCTGAACATGGTCGAGGCGGGTGCTCGTGAGGTCTCGGAGGAGACTCTGGTCGAGGCTCTGGTCCGGGCCCATGAGCGGATCCGCGAGATCATCGCCCTGATCGACGAGCTGGTGGCCAAGGTCGGCAAGCCCAACATGGACTACCCCAAGGTGGGTATCCCGGCCGAGATCAAGCAGGCGGTTGCGGAGGCGACCGCCGACCGCATCGACCGGGTCTTCCGCGAGGCCGACAAGGCCCAGCGTGACGACCAGGTGGACCGACTCCGGTCCGAGGTCGTGGCCGAGCTCAGCCCCCGCTTCCCCGATGGTGCGGGGGACATCTCCGTCGCCTTTGAGTCGGCTCTCAAGGCAGCCGTCCGCAAGGCGATCCTGGAGCAGGGGGAGCGTCCCGACGGGCGGCGCACCGACGAGATCCGACCCATCTCGTCCGAGGTGGGGGTGCTGCCCCGGGCGCATGGCAGTGCCATCTTCACCAGGGGTCAGACGCAGGCCCTATCGGTGGTCACCTTGGGCACCATGTCGGACCAGCAGAAGCTGGACGGTCTGGGACTGGAAGACTTCAAGCGCTACATGCATCAGTACAACTTCCCGCCCTACTCGGTGGGGGAAGCCAGGCCACTGCGCTCGCCAGGGCGCAGGGAGATCGGCCACGGAGCTCTGGCAGAACGCGCGGTCAGGGTGATGGTCCCGCCTGCCGATGAGTTCCCCTATGTGATTCGGATCGTCAGCGAGATCCTGTCCAGCAACGGCAGCACCTCGATGGCCAGCGTCTGCGGCAGCACCCTGGCCCTGATGGACGCCGGTGTGCCCTTGGCGGCCCCGGTCGGCGGCATCGCCATGGGCCTGGTCACCGACGAGCACGACCCCAATCGCTACGCCATCCTCTCCGACATCCAGGGGATGGAGGACGCCCTCGGCGACATGGACTTCAAGGTGGCGGGCACCCGCCGGGGGGTGACCGCCCTGCAGATGGACATGAAGGCACGCGGTCTCAGCTCCGAGCTCTTCCGCAGAGCTCTGGAGCAGGCTCGCCAGGGACGGCTCTTCATCCTGGACAAGATGGCGGAGGCCATCGCGACTCCCCGGGAGGCGATGTCCACCTACGCCCCCCGGATAACCACCATCCACATCCACCCAGACAAGATCCGGGACCTGATCGGGCCCGGAGGCAAGACCATCCGGCGGATCCAGGAGGAAACCGGCTGTCAGATCGACATCGAGGATGACGGCACGGTGTTCCTGGCCACCGTCGACGAGGAGGCGATGGACCGGGCGGTGGCCATGATCCGGGACCTCACCGAGTCGGTCGAGGTGGGCCGGATCTACAAGGGCAAGGTGGTCCGGATCATGCCTTTCGGAGCTTTCGTCGAGATCCTGCCCCGGCAGGATGGGCTGGTGCACATCTCCCAGCTCGCCGACCAGCGGGTGGGGAAGGTGGAGGACGTGGTCAACATCGGCGACGAAATCATGGTCAAGGTGACCGAGATCGACGACCGCGGCCGGGTCAATCTGTCCCGCAAGCAGGCGATCCTGGAGCTGGCCGGTCGGGCCGACCAGGGCGGAAACGGCGCCCAGACCGGTGACCGTCCTCCGGGTGCCTGAATCGGTACCGGAGCCGGCGCCGGGGGCCCAGGCCCGACTGGACGAGATCGCCGCCCAGGTCAGGGCCTGCACCCTCTGTCCTCTGCATAGAACCAGAACCCAGGGGGTCCCGGGCACCGGCCCTGCCACCGCTGTGGTTATGGCGGTGGGAGAGGCGCCCGGGGAGAGCGAGGACCGCGAGGGAAAACCATTCGTGGGCGCGGCCGGCCGGCTGCTGACCCAGCTGCTGGAGGAGATCGGGCTGAGCCGGCAGGACATCTTCATCACCAACGTGCTCAAGTCCCGGCCTCCCGGCAACCGCGATCCCCTGCCCGAGGAGGTGGCGGCCTGTGCCCCCTACCTGGATGCCCAGATTGAAGTGCTCCAGCCCCGGGTCATCCTGCTTTTGGGACGCCATGCGCTGCAACGTCTGCTGCCGGGAGCAGGGGGCATAACGCGATCCCACGGGACCGTGGTCCGCCGCGGCAGCCGCACCTACATGCCCTGTTATCACCCCGCCGCCGCGCTTTACAACGGCAGTCTGTTGGCGGTGCTCCGGGAGGACTTTCGACGGCTCAAGATCCATCTCGAAAGCGTCCCAGCAACTCCCGTTCCCGCCCCGCCCGAGTCGATCGAACCGGTTCCGACCAGCGAGCAGCTTGGTCTCTTCTAGGCCGGCGGCGCACCCCGCCTCTGGGGACTTCATGATGGAGCCGGCGCCGGGCACGATTCGCTTCATTCCCCTGGGCGGGGTGGGGGAGATCGGCAAGAATCTGGCTCTGCTGGAGGCGGGCCGGGACGTGGTCGTCATCGACGCCGGGCTGGCCTTTCCCGAGCGGGAGGAACCTGGAGTCGACGTCCTCCTCCCCGACATCGGCTTCCTGCGGACCAGACTGGAACGGCTGCGGGCGGTGCTGCTGACCCACGGCCACGAGGACCACATCGGCGCCCTGCCCTTCTATCTGGCGGAGTTGAAAGTCCCGGTCTACGGGACCCGGATGACGATCGGGCTCTTACGCAACAAGCTGGTGCGCCGTGGCTACGCCGGCCGGGCTGCCCTCCATGAGGTGCCCCTGGGGGAGCCATTCGAGGTGGGGGAGATGACGGTGGAGCTGGTCCACATGACCCACAGTGTCCCGGGAAGCTGCGCTCTGGCTATCCACACACCGGCCGGGCTGGTGCTTCACACCGGTGACTTCAAGTTGGATCAGACCCCGGTCGATGGCCTGGTCCCCAATCTGGAGCGCCTGGCCGAGCTGGGCGCCGAGGGCGTGAGCCTGCTGCTCAGCGACAGCACCAACGCCGCCATCCCAGGATTGACTCCGTCGGAGCTGACGGTGCGACCGGCACTGGCGCGGGCCTTGAAGGATTCCCCGGGGCGGGTGGTGGTGGTGACTTTTGCCAGCAACCTCGCGCGAATGCGTCAGACCCTGGAGCTGGCCCAGGCCGCCGGGCGCCGTTGCTGCTTGGTCGGTCAGAGCATGCTTCGGAACATCGACACCGCGGTCGAGCAGGGATACGTCCGGGTGGTGCCCGGCCAGCTGGCCTCGCCGCGCGAGCTCGCCGGGATCCCGCCCCGAGAGCTCTGCCTGCTGGCCACCGGCTCTCAAGGCGAGCCCCTGGCCGCACTCAGCCGGATCGCCGCTGGTACCCACCCCTTCATCAAGCTGCACCCGGATGACACCGTGGTGCTGGCCGCCAACCCCATCCCCGGCAACGAGGCGACCGTGGGGCGGATCGTCAACTCTCTGGTCGAGCGCGGGGTGCGGGTCCTGGCCGGGAGTGGTGCCGGGGTCCATGCCAGCGGCCACGCTGCGACACAGGAGTTGCGCTTTCTCCTGGAATTGGTGCGTCCCCGCTATTTCGTGCCTGTCCATGGCGAGCCGCGTCACCTCGCGGCCCACGCCGAGGTGGCCAAGGAGGCCGGGCTGGGATCCCAGGCCGTGGCAATCGTCGAGAACGGGGCCGTGGTCGAGGTCTCCGCCTCGGCACTGCGGGTCAGCGGCGATGTCAGCGTCGGGTCGGTCCCGATCAATGCTGAGGGCCGCAGCCACCGTCCAGTCCTTCCGGAGGCGGGTGCGGCCAGCACCTCCGACCTGGTGGTGGTCTCGATGACGATGGACCGGTCCCTTCGCAAGGTGGTGGCGGGTCCGGAGACAGTTGTGGCCAGCGCCTCCCCGGGCGACCATCTGCCGCTGATCGCGGAGGGCCGCGCCAAGGTCAAGCGGGCGATCCGCGACCACCACCGCGACTTCAGGGACGCGGCCGAGGTGCGGCGGGTGATCGGCAACACCATGGAGGCTCACTTAGCTGGGAGTGGGCAATGGCAACCCAGGGTGGTCGCGGTGGTGAGTCTCAGCTGAGACACTCGTGACCCCCCACCCCCGGCGTCTGGCGCTGGCGGTAGCGGCGCTCATCTTGGTCGTGGTGGCGGCGGGAATGGCCCAACTGGCGCGGCCGATCCCGGGCCTTACGATTCGGGACTCGCTTCCCCATAGCTACACCGTTGCCGGTGTCAGCGAGCAATTGCCGTGGCCGGCTCAGGGCCAGGCGGCGCTCTACCTACCCCATTTTGGCTGGCTCGGCTCGGCCGGGATCAATGGCCCGGTTCCCATCGCCAGTCTCACCAAAATCATGACCGCGCTGGTGATCCTGAGGGCGCATCCACTCACCCTGGGGGCGACCGGCCCGGTCGTGACAGTCAGCCCCGCCGACTTTGCGCTGTATCGGAGCGAGCTGGCCCAGGGTGACTCGGTGTTGCGGGTCGAGACCGGCGAAGGCCTCACCGAATTGCAACTCCTGGAGGGACTGCTCCTGCCCTCGGCGGACAATGTCGCCGAGCTTCTGGGGGACTGGCAGGCGGGGTCGGAGCCCGCGTTCGTGGCTGAGATGAACCGGTTGGCGGCATCGCTCCGACTGGGCCAGACCCACTTCGCCGACAGCAGCGGACTTGATCCCGCCAGCGTCAGCTCGGCGCCCGACCTCGTCACCCTGGCCGAGGTTGCCATGAGCAACCTCGTCTTCGCCTCAATCGTGGCCATGACCACCGCAACTCTGCCCCTGGCCGGGACCGTGCACAACTACAACCCCCTCCTGGGAAAGGACGGAGTTGTCGGTATCAAGACGGGTTGGACCTCGGCCGCCCTGGGCTGCCTTGTCTTCGCCAGTCGCCAAACCGTCGACGGCCACCCGGTTCAGCTGATCGGCGCTGTGACTGGACAGCCCGGTGGTCCTACCTCGGGGCTGGCCGCGGCGGCGGCCCAGGCGGCCGCTCTGATTGAGGCCGCCACCAATGGGTTGCGCTGGGTCAGCCTGCCGACCTCCGGAGCGAGCATCGGCCAGCTGGAGTCGGCCTGGACTCCGCCGATCGGGATCAGGGCACCCGCCACGGTGCAACTCGCGGCGCCTGCGGGGGCTCGCTTCAAGCTCAGCATCCGCTTCCGTCGGGTCCGGGCCCCGCTTCGCCGAGGGGCTGAAGTGGGGACCCTCGTCGTGACCACCGCCGGTGGCTCGAGTGCCCACGCCCAGTTGATCTCGGATCGGGGCCTGGATGATCCGAGTTGGGGGTGGAGGCTGAAGCGCCCCTGGTGAGCGAGCAGATGTGCGGTCTCACTGCTAGACTGCGCCAGCAGGTGGCAATCCCGCTTTCGTCCCATTCCACCCCACCCATGTCAACCTCTCACTAGTGGCGGCAACCAAGCGGCGCCGGGCGCCGAGTCCCCGAGCGGCACGACCCCGTCGGCGAGCGTCGACCAGTCGGGGAAGCCGCCGAGAGGCTCCACTGCTGCGCCTGAGTCCCAAGCAGCATCGAGAGCTGGCCGGGATCAGCGCCATCTCGGTGGGGCTGATCTGGATGATCCTGCTGGCCTTTCCCCAGGCACGGGTCGCACTCGAATTCGGCCGGGCGGTCTCGTCGGCAGTCGGGGTCGGCGGCTGGATCATCGGGGTGGCGCTGGTGGCGGTGGGTGTCGGTCTGCTGGCGTCCCGGAGCTCCGAGCGCAGTGAGGGCCAGGTGCTGGTCGCCCTGGTGGTCTCGGCAGTGTCGGCGATCTCGATGGCTGCCACGGTCCGGTCCGGCAGTGGCGGCGCCCTAGGCCGGGCGATCGGACCCCACTTGGCGTCACTCATTGGTATCCCCGCCACGCTGGTGGCGCTGGCGGCGCTGGGGTTGGCCGGGCTGATTATCGGGCTGGAGATCTATCCGTCCCGAGTGTCGGCTCTGGCCGTTCGACGCTTGGGAGGGGCGGCCACCCAGGTGTTCGCCTCCACCAATTCGCAGCGGAAGGCGGCCCATCCGAGCGGCAGCCTCCGCGGGCTCCCAACCAGCGATCCTCAACCTTCCGGCAGAGCTCTGACCACCATTGTCGGAGGCGCCGGTCCCGAGCTCGAGCCTGAGGAGGCTGCGCCCGAGCCCTTCCAGCGAATCTTTGAAGGGCTAGACGAGTTGGAGCCGGAGCCGCTGGCCATCGAGGCAGCCGCCGAGGCGGTCGAGATTGGCGGCGTGCCGGTCCTCGCCGAACCTTCGATTGGCATCGAGGCCCAGGATGAGGCCCTCGATGAGCTGGAGGAGCCCGAGCCCAACTGGGTGCTCCCCAGCGTCGACCTGCTGGATTCCTCGACCGGCAAGCGAGAGCGGCTTCGCGATGAGATCCGTACCCGGATCCGCACCATCGAGTCCACCCTGGGCAACTTCGGGGTGCAGTGCAAGGTGATGGGGGTCAACGCCGGACCGACCGTGACCCAATACGAGCTCCAGCCGGCTCCCGGAGTCCCGGTGCGCAAGGTCCTGGCCTACCAGCCCGACCTCGCGATGGCACTAGCGGCGCCGATCCGGATCCAGGCGCCGATCCCGGGTAAGTCGGCGATCGGGATCGAGGTTCCCAACAAGGCGGCCCAGCTGGTGACCCTCAAGGAGGTGGTCCAGGCCCCCAACTTCAACAGCTTCAAGAGCCACCTGGCCGTGGCTCTAGGGGCCGATGTCAGCGGTCATCCAGTCCTTGGTGACCTGGCGGGGATGCCCCACCTCCTGATCGCCGGCACCACCGGATCCGGCAAGAGCGTCTGCATCAACGCCGTCCTGGCCGGGCTGTTGCTGCAGTCAACCCCGCGGGAGCTGCGCCTCATCCTGGTCGACCCCAAACGGGTCGAGCTCAGCAACTTCTCCGGGCTGCCACACCTTCTGGTCCCGGTGGTGGTCGACACTGAGCCCGCGGTGGCGGCGCTGCGCTGGGCGGTGATGGAGATGGAGCAGCGCTACAAGCTATTCGCCGGCCACGGCGCCCGCAACATCACCAACTTCAACGAGCGGGCTCCGCAGTTGGGCCTGCGAACCCTGCCCAAGATCGTGATCGTGATTGACGAGCTGGCCGACCTGATGATGGTGGCAGCCAGTGAGATCGAGGACCTGATCTGCCGGATCGCCCAGCTCGCCCGTGCGGTGGGCATCCACCTGATTCTCGCCACCCAGCGCCCCTCGGCCGACATCATCACCGGCCTGATCAAGGCCAACATCCCCTCCCGGATCGCCTTCGCGGTCAGCAGCGGTGTCGACTCCCGGGTGATCCTGGATGAGATGGGGGCCGAGAAGCTGCTGGGACGGGGCGACATGCTCTACCTGCCCATCGACGCCGGCAAGGCCGCCCGCCTCCAGGGGGCCTACGTCTCCGACCGGGAGCTGGACCAGCTGATCGGCTGGTGGAAGGCCCAGGGTCGCCCCACCTACCAGGAGGAGATCCTGCTGGCCGCCGCTCTGGCTCCCACCAGGGGTGATCCCGGGCTGCGCCGCGACGCTCTTTTCGAGCGGGCGGGGCGGATCGTGATCGGAGAGCAGCGGGGCGCGGCGTCGTTGCTCCAGCGCAAGCTCAACGTGGGCTACACGAGGGCGGCTCGCCTGATCGACCAGCTCTCCGATGCCCGAGTGGTGGGGCCCTACGAGGGCAGCAAGTCCAGGGAGGTGCTCATGACCCTGGCCGAGCTCGAGCAACTGCTGGACTCCAGCGAGGATGAGGACTAGCCGCTAGGCTTGAGGCCGTGGCCAGCTCCGAGCACTCCTTCGACGTGGTCTCGGACTTTGACCGACAGGAGCTGGTGAACGCGGTCGAGCAGGCCAAGCGCGAGATCGCCACCCGCTACGACTTCAAGGATCTGGTGGCGGAGCTCGACCTGCATGAGAAGGAGATCGTGGTCCTGGCCGCCTCCGACAGCCGCGCCGACGCCATGCTCGACGTGCTCAAGAGCAAGCTGGTGCGGCGCCAGCTCTCGCTCAAGATCCTCGACCCGGGAAAGCCGGAGCCCGCCGCCAAGGGGAATGTGCGGCAGGTGATTCAGCTCCGCCGGGGCATCGCCGAGGAGACGGCGAGGGACCTCACCAAGCGGATCAAGGCTGGCCACGCCAAGGTCCAGGTACGGATTCAGGGTGATGAGCTGCGGGTGACCAGCAAGGACAAGGACGCCCTCCAGGCGGTGATCCACGAGCTCCGCGAGCTCGACCTCCCGGTTCCCCTCCAGTACACCAACTACCGATGACGACGAGGGGAGCTACCGCTCCCCTGCGGCAAGTCGGAGAGTTGGTCGCGTCCCGTCGGCAGTCGCGCAGACGGTGACTGACACCCAGCTCAACGACCTGGCCGGAGCCTTCCCTCTGGCGCGCCAGGTGCTGGAACTAGCCAGCCGGGTACCGGTACGAACGCTGGCCACCGCCGAGTCCTGCACGGCGGGGCTGCTGGCGGCCGCCATCACCTCGGTCGCCGGCAGTTCCCGGATTTTCTCGGCGGCGTCGTCGCCTACGCCAACTCGGTCAAGATCGGCTGGCTGGCCGTGCCCGAACCGGTCCTGGAGGCTCACGGAGCGGTCAGCCAGGAGGTGGCTGAGGCGATGGCGCTGGGGATCCGGGCTCGTTTCGGCGCCAGCTTGGGAATCGCCACCACCGGGGTGGCCGGTCCGGGGTCGTCGGAATCCAAGCCCGCCGGTCTCATCTATGTGGCCTTGGCTGGGCCGGATGGCGTCGTGGTGCGCCAGTTGGACCGGGACCTCGGCCGCCACCTCAACCGGGTGGCGGCGGTCGAGGTGGCCCTGGAGATGGCCGTCGGGGCGCTCCACTAGGACGCGGGCGCCCAATGGAATCGTGCCAAAGGACCCTTCACATAGGCGGGTATAAGCGGTACAATATCGAACAACTGTTCCCCATCAGCGCGCAGCCGTCCTGGCACTAATCCTTGCTCGCGGCCAGCCCGCAGCGACACACCGGAGGTCACCTACATGAGCGCTACACTCGAAGTTGCGGGGCGCGTCAGCGGCCCGGCAAACCACGATGCCAAGGAGCTTGCGCGAGTGGCGAGTGAGAAGGACCGCGCGCTGGGGGCTGCTCTCTCCCAGATCGAGCGCAGCTACGGCAAGGGCGCGATCATGCGCCTCGGCGACGGCGCGGGCATCAAAGGCATTGAGGTCATCTCGACCGGAGCCCTGACCCTCGACCTGGCCCTCGGTGTGGGCGGTATCCCCAAGGGCCGGATCGTGGAGATCTTTGGGCCCGAGTCGTCAGGAAAGACCAGTCTCAGCCTGCACATCGTGGCCGAGGCACAGAAGGCGGGAGGAGTCGCCGCCTTCATCGACGCCGAGCACGCGCTCGATCCCGCCTATGCCGCCCGGATCGGAGTCAACACCGACGAGCTCCTGATCTCCCAGCCGGACACCGGCGAGCAGGCCTTGGAGATCGTGGAGGTGTTGGTTCGCAGCCAGGCGGTCGACGTGGTGGTGGTCGACTCGGTGGCGGCACTGGTGCCCAAGGCGGAGATCGACGGCGAGATGGGAGACACCCACGTCGGTCTGCAGGCCCGGCTGATGTCCCAGGCCATGCGCAAGCTGACCGGCGCCATCAGCCGCTCGAACTGTGTGGTCATCTTCACCAACCAACTCCGGGAGAAGGTTGGCGTCATGTTCGGAAACCCCGAGGTCACGAGTGGAGGCAGAGCCCTCAAGTTCTACGCCTCGGTGCGGCTGGACATCCGCAAGATCGACTCCCTGAAGCAGGGGCTTGACGTGGTCGGCGGCAGGGTCCGGGTACGGGTGGTCAAGAACAAGGTAGCTGCTCCCTTCCGATCGGCTGAGCTGGACCTCATGTACAACGAGGGGATCTCCTACGAGGGAAGCGTCCTCGACGGGGCGATCGAGGCCGGAATAGTCGACAAGAGCGGCGCCTGGTTCAGCTACGGTGAGACCCGCTTGGGCCAGGGCCGCGACAACGTCCGCGACCTGCTGCGCGGCAACGCCGAGCTCACCCAAGAGATAGCCAACAAAGTCCGCCAAGCGGTGATCGGGGAGCCGGTGCTGGCCGGTAGCCCCGACTTGGACGTCGCGTCAGAGCCGGCTGCCGCTCTGGGCTGACCTCCCGACTTCGGTAGTGCGATCGCCCATGGCCCCGGCCACCTCCGGCCGCGCCCGGGGCCGCTGTAGAATCGGTCACGTTTCCACTTAATTTCCTGCTCCTCCGACTTCGTGAGGGGTTGATGTCGGGAGGGGCTTCGCCAGTCCCTTGCTCGACACTGCGAGGTCTGGGCCATGAGTGCCGCAATGGTCGCGTTGCTGGCAGTACTAGCCGTGCTCGCCGTGGGCGGGATCGCCTTCGGTCTGATGGCATCTCGCCAGGGTCGGCGAGGACAGGAGGATCTGGTGACCGCCCGCGCCGCCATCGAGGCCGAGCGCAAGGCAGTGGCACTGGAGTCCAAGGCCGAGTCGTTGCGAGTACGGAGCGAGCTGGAGGAGGAGCTCAGGGAGCGGCGCTCTGAGATCTTCCGGCTGGAGCAGCGGATCGTCCAACGCGAGGAGCAGCTCGACCGTCAACAGCAGGACGTCCTCCAGCGCAACGACGCCCTGGCGGCAGAACGGACCCAGCTGGAGGCCTCCCGGGCCGAGCTCGCCGCACTTCGCGAGAGCGAGCAGCGGGAGCTGGAGCGGGTGGCCGGGCTATCCCGGGACGAAGCCCGACGAGAAGTCCTCCAAACATTGGACCAGGAGCTGGTTTCTGAGAAGGCGGAGCTCATCCGGCACTCGGTGTCTGCAGCCAAAGCCGAGGCCGACGAGCTCTCCCGGGAGGTGCTGGTTACGACGATTCAGCGGCATGCCGCCGACCAGACCGGCGAGACCTCGGTGTCGGTGGTCCCGCTCCCCAACGACGAGGTCAAGGGACGGATCATCGGCCGTGAGGGAAGGAACATCCGAGCTTTGGAGGCGGCTCTAGGGGTGGACCTGATCATTGACGACACCCCGGAGACGGTGGTCCTCAGTGGCTTCGACCCGGTTCGCCGGGAGGTGGCCCGGGTCACCCTGAGCAAGCTCCTCAGCGACGGGCGCATTCATCCCACCAGGATCGAGGAGGTGGTGGTCAAGTCCCGGGAGGAGGTCTCGGGGCGGATAGTGGAGGAGGGGCAGCAGGCGCTCTTCGACCTGGGACTCCAGAACGTGCACCCCGAACTGGTGCGGCTGGTGGGAACTCTGCGCTTTCGCTACAGCTATGGCCAGAACGTCCTGGCCCACGTCAAGGAGGTCGCCTACCTGGGCGGCATGATCGCGGCTGAGATCGGGGCCGACGAACGTCTCGCCAAGGAGGCCGGGATGTTCCACGACATCGGCAAAGCGGTTGACCACGAGGTCGAGGGCTCTCATGCCATCATCGGCGGCGAGATCCTGCGCCGCCTTGGTCGCCATCCCGATGTGATCAATGCGGTCCAGTGCCACCACTACGACATCGAGCCCACGACCGTACTCGCCTTCATCGTCCTCAGCGCCGACGCCATCTCTGCGTCTCGGCCAGGGGCGCGGAGAGAGACGCTCGCCAGCTACATCAAGCGCCTGGAGAAGCTGGAGGAGATCGCCAACGCCTTCGAGGGGGTGGAGCGGTCCTTTGCGATTCAGGCCGGTCGGGAAGTGCGAATCATGGTCAAACCCGACCGCGTCAACGACGACGCCGCCGTGGTCCTGGCTCGGGATATCGCCCGCCGGATCGAGGGGGAGATGAGCTACCCCGGCACCATCAAGGTGACCGTGGTCAGGGAGACACGCTCGGTCGACTACGCGAAATAGTCCGTTTTTAGGCCCGGACATATCTGTCCCGAACTTGTCACAAGCGTGCCGCAATTGCCTGGAGTACCCCCCGAAGTCAGAATCCGCGGGCTAGACTTCGGCGGTCCGGTGGAAGGGATCGAGTTGTGGCGAGGGACAGGATTTTGCGACCAGCGTCATCGATCGCGGTACGGATTTCTCCCCAGACAGTAAGGCGGTCTGGCGCGGGATTTGAGCGAACGCGCTCATCAGTTCCATGTTCGGTGGGCCGGCGTGAGTAGTCCGGCGGCGGTCCACCCAGAGGTGGAGTCGCAAGCAACTGAAGTGGGACCTGTCCAGCTTCCGTCGGTCCGATCCCATACCGATAGGGTGGATCCGATCGGGCAAGCCTCTCAACCAACTCGGGGTTGGGAGGCCAAAGCTGTGGTCGCGGTCACCACAGGCGCAGCGATCGCCGTCGGAGCTGTGTACATCCGTCCTCCCACAAACGCGATCGACTGGTGGACTTTGCTGATCGTGGTGGTCTTGGTCGGGCTGCTCGAGACCCGAGGGGGCGTGGCGCTGCCCTTTGGACGCGGAAGGATCCAGTTCAGCGCCAAAGCCTACGCGAGCATTGGAGCCGTATACCTACTGGGACTGCCCGGTGCGGCAGCGTCCAGTATCTCCGCGCTGGTGATGGGTGTGGTTTATCGTCGCGAACTCAACACCAGGGTCTGGTTCAACAGCGTCATGAGCCTGCTGGTTTACGCGTCCGCCTACTGGGTGTTCAACGCGTTGGAACGTCTGATTCCATGGACAGGGAGTAGGTCAGCCCTTGGGCCATTGACATGGTTGCTCGTAGCCGGAGCACTCGGAGGTCTCGGCGCGTGGGTAACCAACCATGCCTTGCTTGGAGCGGTGATGCTGGCGGACCGGGGTATCAAAAATTTCCGATTCCAGCTGTTCTCGCGGCACGTGGCAAACCTGATGCCCTACTACCTCGGCTACGGTCTGACTGGAGTTGGAGTCCTAGCGGCGAGCCACTGGCTGAACCCAATCGCGGCACTGCTTACTTTGGCTGCTCCCGTCGCCATTGTTCAGACCACAACCAACCGCTGGATGCGAGAGCAGCAGGCGCATGCCGTCGAGGCCCAGAGCGGATTCAACGCGACGCTAGTGAGTCTGTCAAAAGCGATCGACTTGCGAGACAGCGACACGGAGGGCCACTGCCGGCGAGTAGTCGACTACTCCCTGATGATGGGCAAATTCCTGAACTTCTCTGATGAGGAACTCCTGCGACTCTGCCACGGAGCCCTGCTACACGATATCGGCAAAATCGGGGTCCCCGACGCGATCCTCCACAAGCCTGGCCCGCTGACTGACGAGGAGTGGACGGTCATGCGCACACACCCCCAATTGGGTGCCCTGATGGTCGCGGATGTCCGCCAGTTGGAGAAGGCTCGCGAAGTGATCCTGACTCACCACGAGCGGTATGACGGCAAGGGGTACCCCAACGGACTAGCGGGAGACTCGGTGCCCCTCGCAGCGCGGGTGTTCACGATCGCAGACGCCTTCGATGCGATGGTCTCCGACCGTCCGTACCGCAGTGCGATGACACTCGCCGAGGCCAGAGCTGAGGTCCATCGCTGCTCGGGCACCCAGTTCGATCCCAGAGCCGTGGTGGCCTTCGAGAGCATCTCGGATGCGGAGTTGGAAGCGGTCTCAAATAAGAGAGAGCAGCCCACCGAGGAACTGCTCTCTCTTTGAGTCGCTATGGGAGGGTTGGTGAACCCTCCTAGCAAGTCAGTCTGTCAGCCGCCCCACTCGCTCAGGTCCCAGGTGCTCATAGTGCGATGTCTCCCTTGACGCATTCTCGATTAAGTTCTCTGACAGACCTTGCCTGTCGCAGAATCCCTTCGTGGCGACTATAACCCGGGAGCCCGAGTTGTCGCAGTGGGCTAACTTGTAAGTGACGAAGTAGTAACAAACCGGTCTTTGGATCGTAGAGTCTCGGCCTCGCGCTGGCAGCCGGGCCGGTCCTTACACTTCCGGGGTCTCGCTCGCCGGTCTCGCGGTCGGGTGGAGGGTTCTGATTGACCGAGACAGGAGCTGAGTGGCGCGCACCACTCAGGGTCCCAAGGTTCCGAGCCTTGTGGCTTGGGGGAGCCCTTTCTTGGTACGGGGATTTCCTGACCCTGCCAGCGCTGGTGATCATCTGCTACGACTTGGGAGGAGAGCTAGCTGTTGGGCTCCTCTTCGTATCTCAAATGGTTCCAGCCCTGGCGCTTCTCCCTATCGGGGGACGGCTAGGTGACCGCGGTGACCGACGGCGCCGGCTGGTCGCACTGGATATGGTTCGAGCGAGCCTCGCTGGCCTGACGATCGTTGCGGCCGAAGGCCACCTTTTGTTCTTCGTACTGATTGCGACGGCCGCCGCCAGATCGGCCTCAGCGCTGTACGACCCCGGGAGGCGGCGGCTCGTGGCGGTGTTGCTACCACCAGCGATGGTTGCTGCCGGCAGCAGTCTGCTTTCGGTTGTGTCTGAGACGGCGCTCTTCGTCGCACCGGGACTTGGGGCTCTGCTGATGCTGATCTTCCACCTGCAGCCGGTAGCACTCATCACAGTCGATGGTTTGACGTTTCTCCTATCCGCTGTGCTCATCCAGCGGATAGGGCCACAGCCAGCCCAGTGGGGGACCCGCGCGTACACGCGTCAGCCGGTATGGCCGTCGCTTCGACGGGGTTTCGAACTGCTGCTATTTGAGCCAACCACCCGCCTCTTTGCGGTCCAGGCTGCCCTGGGTGCCGCCCTGGCGAGCGTGATCCAAGTTTATTTCGTCCCCCTAGCCAGGTACACCTTCCACGCTGGGACGAACCAGGTAGGCGTGATGTACGTGGTCGTTGGGATCGCATCGGTTCTGGCTAGCGCCGTGGCCGTTCGACTACCCAAGGTGAGCCGGAGGAGCGTGGTCATAATCGGCTACGTCCACTTGGCGGTCGCGGCCTTAGTGGGCATGATGCTCGGGGCAGGATTGGTCGTAGCAGCAGTGGTTGTGTTCGCAGGCAGCGGCGCGCTCCAAGAGGTGTGGGGCTTCAATAGGATCCAGACTCGCACCCCAAGTGAGGGCGTTGGGCAGGCGATGGGCGCCGGGCTTTGGTGCATGTACCTTGGTCGGGCGCTTGGAGCCGTGGCCGCAACGTGGGGCGCGACCCACTTATCGAGACAGGAATTCATGATTTTCCTGACGATTGCGGCGGTGGCGCTTTGCCTCGTCGTCAGCCTCGCCGGGCAGTTCCACTGGCGCCGGAACGTGGAGGTGTGGCCGCCGGGCGGGCCATCCCTACCTTTTTAGGCTTAGAATCCGCATCACACTTCAGGACCTTGACCAACTTGTCAATCCCGACTTCGCCCACCGGCGGGAGCGCCGCCACCCCAGTGGAAGTACTCAAGGTCTCTGCCACCTCGCAGCCGGTGCGGGTTGCCGGGGCGATTGCTGGCGTGGTCAGGACCCAGGGTCGAGTTGAGATCCAGGCCATCGGAGCGGGGGCGATCAACCAGGCGGTCAAAGCCATCGCGATCTCACGTGGCTACGTGGCGCCCGGTGGTTTAGAGCTGGTGTGCATTCCCTCGTTCATTGACATTGCCATCGACGGCGAGGAGCGGACGGGCATCCGGCTCGTGGTGGAGGTCCGCTGAAGACGGCGGTCGGGCCTAGGTCGGTATTCAGCCCACTGCCTCTTCTGGAGGCTAGGCCACAGAGGACTCCCATCGTGGTCAGCGGCGACCGTGCCCCCCGGGTGAACATCTGGCAGGTCGGGTGCCAGATGAACACCGCCGACGCGGACAGCCTCGCGGAGCAGTTCTCCGAGCTTGGCATGGTGCCGGGAGTGGAACTGGAAAACGCGGACCTTGCGGTCCTGGTCACCTGCGCCGTCCGCCAGCATGCGGAGGACCGGGCCAGTAGTCGGCTGGGCGAGCTGGCTAAGTGGAAGGACGCCCGCCCCGGTAGAGCGATCGCCTTGACCGGGTGCATGGTCGGGGAGCACGGCGGCCAGCTTCTCCGGCGCTTCCGCCATCTCGACTACGTCTTTGACATGCGTGAGCCAGACGGCTTCTTCGCGCGGCTTCGCGACCTATATCAAGGAGCTCTGGAGGGTCCGGTGCCCCTACCTGCTTCCGATCGGCTCTTCGCCTACCTCCCAGTCATCCTCGGCTGCAACGAGATGTGCACCTACTGCATCGTGCCCTTTGTACGGGGCCGCGAGGCCAGCCGGCCGGCCACCGAGATTGAGTCGGATGCCAGGAGGTTGGTGGAGCGGGGAGTAGTGGAGATCACCCTCCTGGGTCAGAACGTCAACTCGTATGTCAGCCCCGAGGATGGCTCCGGGTTGGCGGAGCTGATGACCCGGGTCGACCAAGTGCCGGGGCTGAAGCGGCTGCGCTTCCTGACTTCGCATCCCCGCAACGCATCCGATCGGTTGCTCGACGCTATCGCCGGGCTCAGAACCGCCTGCCAGCAGCTTCACCTCCCGGTGCAGTCCGGCAGCGACTCTTGCCTCCAGCGCATGAAGCGCGAGTACTCGGTGCGGTCATATCTCGAGGTACTGAGGCGTGCCCGGGAGCGGGTCGATGACATCGCGCTCAGCACCGATGTGATAGTCGGATTCTGCGGAGAGACCGACGCCGAGTTCTCCGAGACCCTGCGAATGCTGGCCGAGGTGCGGTTCGACATGGTCCATGTGCAGGCCTACTCGCCCAGGCCTGGGACGGCCGCTTTCCGTCGGCCTGACGACGTCCCGCTGGCTCTCAAGAAGGAGCGCCTGCAGGCAGTTCTGGAACTACAGCGGGGGATCAGCCAGGAGCGGAACCGGGCGCTGATCGGCAGAACTGTGGAGATCCTCATCGAGGGTGTGGGCGAGGACGGCCGGTCCTACGGCCGAACGCGACAGAACCGAGTGGCCTGGCTGGGGCGCCGGGTTGATCCCGGGGAAACCGTCCGGGCCCAGGTGACTGCGGCCACCGCCTGGCAGCTCGTGGCCGCTTGATGCCGGTGGGCGTCGTCAGCCCCGAGATCCAGGTGACTGGAGAAGCGGCCGACACCCCGGCGGTGCGCCAGTACCGGGAGGCCAAGCGGGCCCATCCCGACTGCGTGGTGCTCTTTCGGATGGGTGACTTCTTCGAGATCTTCGGCGACGACGCGGCCCTGGCGGCTCCGATTCTGGGAGTGACCCTGACCTCTCGCGCCTTCGGGAAGATGGGCCGGGTCCCGATGTGCGGTGTTCCCCATCACAGTCTCGAGCCCTACGCGCGAAAGTTGCTCGACGCCGGCATCAAGGTGGCCGTCTGCGACCAGGTGGAACCAGCGCGCCCCGGCCGACTGGTGGCGCGAAGGGTGGTTCGGGTCTTGACCGCAGGCACCCTGATCGAGGACAGCTTCCTGGCGCCGGGCGCGGTAGCCCGGTGTGTTGCTCTGCTGGGCGAGGGAGATCAGGTGGGGTTGGCGGCGATCGACGTCAGCACCGGCAGCTGCCAACTTGGCGTCATCTCAGGCGGGATCGGCTCAGCCTCGGTCGGCCAGCAGCTGGCCGCGCTGGAGACGGCAGAGGTACTGCTTCCCGAAGACGAGGCCCCCCCTCAAGGTTTACCGTCGAATGCCACCATCACGCGGAGACCGCGCTCCGCCTTCAATCCAGAGTGTGGCCGAACCCTGCTCGAGACATCCGACTCAGCAGGTGTTCCAGCTGGCGACCTCCGAGCGACCCAACTCGCCTTGGGAGCTCTGGCGGCGCTAGCCGATTACTGCCAGGAGGGAGAGCTGGCGCTGGACCCGTCTTTCCTTCGGCTTTCCTGGCGCGCCGCGCAGGCGACCATGAGTCTCGACTCGGCGACCCGGCGGAACCTGGAACTTGTCGATGCGGCTGGTGGCGGGCTCTCTCTGGTCCGTCTGATCGATCGCAGCCTGACCCCGCTTGGTGCGCGCCGACTGCGCGCCTGGGTCCAGGAGCCACTGACCGTGGTGTCGACTATCCGAGAGCGGCAGTACGGTGTTGCCGCGCTGGCCCGCCGGGGAACGATGCGGGATTCGGTCCGATCCGCGCTCCGCAGCTGTCGGGACCTGGAGCGCCTGCTGGGGCGCTGCGTCCACGGGGTCGCTGGTCCGCGCGATCTCGCCAGTCTGGCCTCGACTCTCGAGAGGTTGCCCGAGCTGGTGTCAGCTCTTGAGGGAGCAGAGTCGCCGCCTCTGAGCAAAGCCAGAGAGGAGCTGGGGCTGCCCTCACAGGATCTGGCCGGACTGCTGCGCCGAGCACTAGCCGACGACCCACCGGTGCAACCGCGCGAGGTGGGCTTCATCCGGACCGGCTTCGACCCGGAGCTGGATCAGATTCGCCAAGCCAGTGCCGGAGCTCGGGAGTACCTCTCGCAGCTGGAAGAGACGGAGCGGGAGCGCACTGGTATCAGGTCGCTTCGGGTCGGCTACAACCGGGTCTTCGGTTACTACATCGAGATCCGCAATGCCTCCCGGGAAGCCATCCCCGACGAGTACCTTCGCCGCCAAACCCTGGTCGGTGCCGAGCGTTATGTCACCCCCCAACTCCGGGAACACGAGAGCGTCGTGCTCCACGCCCGGGAGCGCGGTCTGGTCCGGGAGTTGGATCTGCTGAAGGGGTTGCTGGGGGCGGTGGTATCCCAGGCCGGTGAGATCAGTCGGGCCGCCTCGGCTCTGGCCGACCTCGATGCCCTCCAAGGCCTAGCCGAGGTGGGGGTGGAGCTGGGCTGGGTGATGCCAGAGATCGACGAGGGCCTGCACCTGGAGTTGATCGATGGTCGGCACCCGTTGGTCGAGGCAAGTCTGGGAGCCGGTCGGTTTGTCCCCAACGACGTGCAAATGGATGGCGAGGCCGAGCGACTTTGGCTCCTGACCGGGCCCAACATGGCGGGCAAGTCCACCTTCCTGCGCCAGGTCGCCTTGATCTGCCTCCTCGGGCAGGTGGGCTCGATGGTTCCCTGTTCCCGGGCTCGCTGGGGGGCGGTGGACCGGATCTTCACCCGGATCGGTGCCCAAGACGACCTAGCCGCCGGGCGCAGCACCTTCATGGTGGAGATGGAGGAGATGTCTCAGATCCTGGCCCAGTCGAGCCCTCGGAGTCTGCTGATCCTAGACGAGATCGGACGTGGGACCAGCACCTACGACGGCATGAGCATCGCCCAGGCGATCCTGGAACATCTCCACGGTCAGCCCGGTATGGCCCGCCGGGTGCTATTTGCGACCCACTACCACGAGCTCACCGCGCTCGACGCGACGCTTCCGGCCCTTCGGAACTATCGTGTTGAGGTGATCGAGACCGAGCAGGGCGGAGAGCTCCAGATCGCCTTCCTGCATCGGATCGTGGCTGGTGGTGCAGACCGTTCGTACGGCATCAACGTGGCCCAGCTGGCTGGACTTCCCACCCCTGTCCTTGATCGCGCCGCTCAGATCCTGGCCGGGCGGGAGGCGGACCGGCCCCTGTCCCCGGTCGCGGCCAGTGAGCTGCAGATGCAGCTGCCGCTGGTGCCAGTGCATCCGGTGATGGTCGAGCTCGGTGAGCTGCAGTTGGACGGGATGACGCCGCTGGAGGCGCTGCAGAAGCTCGCTGACTGGCAGCGTCAAGCCGGAGAGCCGGCCTGAACCGAGGCACCGACACTGCGGAGGTTCACGCCGGAGCGGTGCGGATCCGCCGCCTGGCCCCTGAGGTCGCGGAAGCGATCGCGGCGGGTGAGGTCATCGAGCGCCCGGCGTCGGTGGTCAAGGAGCTGGTTGAGAACAGCCTGGATGCGGGTGCCGGCCACGTGATGGTGGAGGTTGTGGGAGGCGGAGCCGAGCTGATCCGAGTTGTGGACGACGGCCTCGGCATGTCCCCCGGGGAGCTGGCCCTGTGCTTCCAACGCCACGCCACCAGCAAGATCCAGACCATTGAAGACCTGAGCCGGATCTCCACCTTCGGCTTCCGGGGGGAGGCGCTGGCCAGCATTGCCGCGGTCGGCCGGGTGATGGTGGCATCGCGGAGGGCGGACTCCCAGGCGGGGATGCGGGTCGAAGTCAGCGGAAGTGAACAGAGCGCGCCCAGGCCGGTTGGGATGGCGGTGGGAACCGCCATCGAAGTCCGGGATCTCTTCCATAACACCCCGGCGCGCCGGGCCTTCCTTCGATCAGCCCGAGCTGAGGTCAGCGCCTGCCTGCGGGTCGTCTCCGAGGCCGCCTTGGGCCGACCGGATGTGCGCTTTGAGTTCCGGCTGGGCGGGCGCCGCGCGTTGGCTAGCCCGGGGGGAAGTGATCTGGGGGAAACCGCCAGGGCCGTTTTGGGCCGTGCCGCGGCTGAGCATCTGATCAGCGTTCAGCGATCGGTTGATGGGATCAAAGTGATCGGGGTGCTGGGGATGCCGGCCGCGGCTTACCCGAACCGCAACGCCCTGCTGCTGATGGTGAACGGCAGGCGGGTGCACCAGCGAGCGTTGGTGGCAGCGGTGGAGGGAGCCTACCGAGGACTGCTAGCCCAAGGGCGGCATCCCCTGGCGGTGCTTGACATCCGCTGCGACCCGGCGGAGGTCGATGTCAACGTCCATCCCACCAAGCGCGAGGTGAGATTTCGGGACGAGGGACGCTTCTTCGTGGCGGTCCAGCAGTCCTGTTGGGAGGCACTTCGCAACCTAAGTCCTGGCGCCTTCGTCCTCCCGCAAGTAGAAGCGGAAGTGGTGGGCCGGGTCGCCAACCGTGGCTGGTCAGATCTCGGGTGGTTTCCCAGTCACCAGCTCTTCGGTGAGCAGGCTCAGCTAGACGAGGCCCTCCCGGCGCTGGACGATCCCGGGCCACTAGTGGATGCGGATCGCTGGAGCTACTTGGGTCAAGCCCACAACCGCTACCTGGTGCTGCAAACCGAGCGGGGAATCGCCCTCATCGACCAGCATGCCGCCCACGAGAAGGTGATCTACGCCAGGGTCATGAGTGAGCTCACCGACGTGGTTCAGGACCGTGCGCAGCCTGGGCAGGGGTTGCTGGCACCGATGCTGTTGGAGGTGGGTCCGGAAGCGGTCGCAGCTCTGCCTGCGGCTGCGGGGCTGCTGCAGCGGGCTGGGTTCGAGTTGGAAGCCTTCGGCGAAGCAACCGTGCGCTGCTCGGCGGTGCCAATGGGGACAAGACTCTCGGAGTTGCGCGAGTTGCTGTTGGAGGTGCTGGGCGAGGCCGTAGGGGGACGCGAAACCTCCGGACCGAGACTCCACCGAGTCGCCGCCTCGGTAGCCTGCCACAGTGCGGTCAGGTTCGGCGACCCAATGACCAGAGAGCAGGTGTCGGCCCTGCTCGGCGATCTGGCATCCACGCCTGGTGGCATCACCTGCCCGCACGGAAGGCCGTCGGTTCTCATCCTCAACGAAGGCCAGCTGCTCGGCGCCTTTCACAGGCGCTGACCCGGTTGCCAGTCACTGGCGCCAAGCCGATAGCTTCGCAACGCGTCCTCGCTGTGCTTGGCCCCACGGCCGCTGGCAAGACCAGACTCGCGGTCGCGCTGGCACGGGAGATGGACGGGGAGCTGGTCAACGCAGACTCACGCCAGTCCTTGGTCGAGCTCGCTGTCGGCGTCTGCAAGCCCACCGCCCAGGAACTTCAAGGGATACCCTGCCACGGACTGGGATGGAGCCAGCTCGGCGTACCCTTCTCGGTCGCCCACTTCCGCGAGCTGGCCAGCGAGGTCATGA
This sequence comes from Candidatus Dormiibacterota bacterium, assembly GCA_963701235.1. Lineage (GTDB taxonomy): Bacteria > Chloroflexota > Dormibacteria > Aeolococcales > Bog-877 > Bog-877. The sequence goes on along the minus strand of OY969577.1, from coordinate 1,480,829 downwards.
CGGAGATCTGGGCCCGCGGTCGCATCCCTGTTGTGGTGGGTGGGACCGGACTGTACATCCGAGCACTTCTGAGCGGATTCGACTTCGGAGGGGTGGCGCCTGACGGGGCCAGGCAGCTCTCCATCGGCTCCCAGGCAGACGAAGGCGCCATCGCGGTCAGCGCGACCCGCGCCCTCTCACAACTGGACCCGGAACGAGCCCAGAGCGTCGATCTGCGCAACCCCCGCCGAGTCATTCGCGCGGCCGAGCTGGCCCGCGTCGGAGTGAGGGCCGGACGCGCGCACCCGGGCTGGCTGGCGCAGAAACTCGCCTGCCGGGTTGGCCCAGGTGAGCTCAGGCGGAGGATCGCGATCCGCTCGGACCTGCTTATGGCCGAGCCACTGACGACCGAGGTCGAGAGACTTCTGCAGAGAGGCTTCTCTCCGTCGCTCCTAGCCAGATCCGCGATCGGGTACGCTGAGGCGGTCGACTGGTTGGCCGGAAGGTGCACACGCCAGCAGGCGGTCGAGCGATTGATCTCGCGGACTTGGCGCTACGCCCGTGCTCAGATGACGTGGCTCCGCAGGGAGCCGGATCTCACCTGGGTCGACGCCGAAGCCGATCCCGAGGAGATGGTGAGCCGATGCCTGGGCGTACTGCACGCGAATCAGGCCTGGGAGCTGGGTTGAGAGTATTCGACGAGTCCCTCCAACTTGAACATGAGCGCGCCTTCCTGCTGGGCTGGGCGGCATCGGACCGCGCCTTTGCCCACGTGGAGCTGGAGATGGATGAGCTGGGGGAGCTGGCCCGCACCGCGGGGGCCGAGGTGGTGGGGACGGATGTCCAGAAGCGGGCCCAGATCGATCCCGCCCTCTTCTTTGGCCGGGGCAAGGTGGCGGAGATCGCTGCCTTGCGCGAGAGCCTGGATTTTGGCCTGCTGATCACCAACGATGACCTCTCGCCGCGCCAGCAGCGCAATCTGGAGAGGGAGCTTGAGGTCCCGATCGTGGACCGGACCGGCCTCATCCTTGACATCTTCGCCCAGCACGCCCGCTCCCGGGAGGGCCGAATCCAGGTCGAGGTCGCCCAGCTCCAGCACCTGTTGCCAAGACTGACCGGCTCCAGCCAACTGTCAAGACCGGGCGGCGGGATTGGCACCAGAGGTCCCGGTGAGCAGAAGCTGGAGACGGATCGGCGCAAGATTCGCAACCGCCTGCGCCTGCTCCAGAAGGAGCTGACCCAGCTCCACGAGGAGCGTGCCCTGCACCGCGATGGCAGGCGGCGCCTTCCCTTCCGCACCGTGGCACTGGTCGGGTACACCAACGCCGGCAAGTCCACCTTGCTCAACGCCATGACCGCTGGGGGAGCTCTCGCTGAGGGTCGCCTCTTCGCCACCCTCGACCCCACCACCAGAGCGGTGCGCCTGCCGTTGGGCCAGCCCTGCCTCCTGATTGACACCGTCGGCTTCATCCAGAAGCTGCCCCACGAGTTGGTCGCGGCCTTTCACGCCACCTTGGAGGAGGTCGGGCAGGCGGACCTCTTGGTCCATGTGCTAGATGCCAGCCACGCGGGTGCCGAGAGCCGACTGGAGACGGTGCACGCCACCTTGGAGCAGCTCGAGCTCGACGATCGGCCGCTAATACTCGCAATCAACAAAGTGGATCGTTGCTCCCGCGAGAGCCGCATGCGGCTCGCGAATTTTCGTCCCGATCGGTATCTGGCCGCGGTCTTGGTCAGCGGCGCCACCGGTGAGGGATTGGACGACCTCAGGTCCGCCATCGCCGAGGCCCTGACGCGGGAGATGTTGCCGGTCGAGGCCACCATCGCCTACGACAACTGGAATGCACTCTCGCGCTGGCGCCGCTACGGGGTGGTGGAGAGCGAGGAGTTCGCCAGCGACGGCATTCACGTGCGCGGCCGGCTACCCGAAGCCTTGGTTAGAACGGTGAGCGCAGCCGAGGAGGACGCCGAGGCGGGCGACTGAGATCGACGCTTACGAGGGCAGCACCCGTATTACCGCCACCACCCTGCCCTCGATCCGGGCGTCGTTGACGATGAGCGGCTCGAAGGCGTCGTTCGAGGGCTGCAGGCGGACGTGGCCCCGCTCGCGATAAAGGCGCTTGACGGTGACCTCGCTCTCCCCGGTCTCCTGGTTCTCGAGGCGAACCACAGCGATTGTGCCGTTGGCTACGTCGGGGGTGGGCTTCACGACCACCAGGTCCCGGTCGAAGATGCCGTCACCGAGCATGCTCTCGCCCCTAACCCGGAGGAGGAAGGAGTCCTCGCCTCCCGCAATCTCGGGTCCGATCGCGACGTGCTCTTCGATGTTCTGCTCGGCAAGCAACGGAGCCCCGGCCGCAACCTGTCCAACCAACGGCAGCCAGAAGGCCCGGGTCGAGCCAGCAGTGGGGGCCGAGAAGTCGGTCAGGAGAACTGTTCGGGACTTGGTCGGATCGCGACGAATGAGCCCTTTTCGTTCGAGAACGTTGAGATGGTTCTGAACAGTCGAGCTAGAGCTGAGGCCGACCGCCCGTCCGATCTCACGAACCGATGGGGGATAACCGCCCTCCTGGCTCCGAGACCGCAGGTATTCGACGATTTCCTCTTGCCTAGGATGGAGACCTTCGGACATCTAGCAGCTCCCTTCCGCGGCGCCGACCGTCTGGCGGTCGCACCCCAGAACAAATGATCGCTCCGATGGTACCAGGGATAGCGCCCAAGTGCAAACGGCTGTTCGCCCAGAATCTAGTGCCCGGCTCCAAGGCATGCGGCAAGGCCGCGAAATCAGCCTGCGGGCGGCAGTGGACTCGTCTCGGCCGGCCGCGAGTGAGGCCCAAGCTTCTCCCATCCGGGCGCCACGCTTAGACTCCCGAGACATGGAGAAGACGCGTACGTACACCGCCTACAGCATCGGCTGTTTCATTGTCTGGGCGGTGATCTGGGCCGTCGTTGGAACTCGGGCAGATGACAAAACGCGTCACCAATTCCTCTTGTCCTTTCTGGGATGGGTGATGGGCTGGACCTCGGCAACCATCGCCAGGGCGGTCTACCCACCGCCTCGTCAGCGGGTAATCCCAGAGACCGTCAAGCGGGGTCTCGCCGTGCTGACGATCGGCAACCTCGTCCTGGGTGCGGTGAAACTCTTCCAACTGCTGCGGCACCCCGCGACTGAAAGAGTCCACGGCAGTACGGCCCGGCCTCGCACTGATCCTTAACCCGCTCCCGACGGCAAACTGTCCTTTCGCCCGAACCCGCGAGGCTCCTACTATCCGCCGCCGACTACGGAATCCCACGGTTCGTAGGCGGCTAGGTCGAAGGCTTCGCCCAGGCCTAGGGCACTAACTTCTTCGCGTTCGGTTACCCGCAGGCCGATCGTCGACCGGAGAAGCAGCCCAAGCAGCAAGGTCGCCACCATCACGAAGGCCACAATCGCCAGATCCGCGATCAGCTGATGCCCGAAGAAACTTGGGTCGCCGAAAGCCAGGCCATTGATATGGGCACCATTTGTGCTGGTCAGGCCCCCTGGATTGATGGTGTACTGGGCGAAAAGGCCCAATAGCAGAATTCCCAAAGCCCCTCCGACGCCATGGCAGGCCACCACACCGAAGGCGTCGTCGACGCGCTTGAAGGTGAGTACCAACCGCTCGGCCATGAAGACGACGATTCCAGCCACCGCCCCAATCAGCAGCGCCGGCATGGGCCCGACGTAACCGGAGGCGGGGGTGATAGCGGCCAAGCCGACGATACAGGCGGTGGCCATCCCCACCACGGTGACCTTGCCCGTAAATGCGCGTTCGATCAACGCCCAGCTGATCGTCGCCGCAGCCGCCGCCAACTGGGTCGCAGTGAACGCGCTTGCTGCCAGTTGGTTTGCTCCAAGGGCCGAGCCGGCGTTGAAGCCGAACCAACCGAACCACAGGATGCCGGCGCCTAAGAGGACCAAGGGAACGTTGTGAGCTGGGTAGGCGGCCTTGGCGCGCACGGTACGGGGTCCAATCAGGAACACGAGGACTAGGGCCGAGAAACCTGCGCTCGCGTGAACCACGTCACCGCCCGCGAAGTCTCTGGCGCCCAACTGGGCGAGCCACCCCGCAGGGTCGAAAAGCCAGTGGGCGATGGCCGGGTAGACGATCAAGCTCCAGCCGACACAGAATGCGACCCAGGCTTCGAACTTTATGCGCCCCGCCACGGCGCCGGTAATGAGCGCCGGTGTGATGATGGCGAACATCAGCTGAAACAGCATGAACGCGAGCTTGGGGACATGGGTACCGGGCCAGACCCCGCCCATGTTGGTCAGAGCGGCGTAATGCAGGTTGCCAATCAACCCATGACCGACATCAGGCCCAAATGCCAGGGAAAATCCAATGACTGACCACACCACGGTGACCAGTGCGATGCTGAAGAAGTTCATCATCAGCATGTGCAGCACGTTGCGCCTGGGCTCCAGCCCTCCATAGAAGAAGGCCAGTCCCACGGTCATAAACAGCACTAGTGCGGCGCTCGCGAGTACCCAGGCAGTGTCTCCCGTGTCCACGTTCTCTCCTCAGCTAGGAAGTTGTCTGGTAATCCTCAGGTCCGGTGATGACCGCTGGCCAGTCTCTGCAGCATGTTTCTCGTCCCCTCAACTCGGCGGCGGCTAATGCTATCTGAAGGATTGGCGTTGGCGCCTGAGGGGGTTGATACACTTCCCGATGCCCGCAGCAAGGCGCGCGTGCAGGCCCTGGGTTTATGGGGACTCGCCCATGATTGCCCTTGGTGACATCGGAAACGGGCGAAAACGGAGTCACCGCGGCGCCGTGGTTGTGGGCGCGGGGACCGCGGCGATATTGCCAGTGCGGAAATGCGTCCCTAGCGTGTCGGAATGTCCTTCCAGGCGGTGTTCAAGCCCAGCTACAAGGCCCGCGGCGTTACCTTCCGCTCGTGCTGACCGCAGCCGCCGTGGAACACGGGGTCAGACGCGACCAACCCGCCCACCGATAGTCGTACTGGCACTCCCGGCAGTTGTCAGGGTCGTCTCAAACTGATCCAGGCCCCACGAACCGGTAGTGGGTCGGTTTTGACCTGACCTGACTGGGTCGACTTGGCCATGCGCCACAAGATCCATGGCTGCGCGACCCGAGCTTGTCCGGACCCAAAGCTAGGCCAACCGGGCGGCGAACTTGCTATCGCTAGTTCAACGGTATATAGTGTCCGCATGAGTACTCGAGCGATGCAGGAAGCGACTTTCATGATCCTCACCGCGCTGGCAAACGGTAGCCAGCATGGTTACGGGATCATCACCGACGTGGAGCAGATCTCGAGTGGCCGGGTCCAGCTTCGGCCGGGGACCCTGTACACCGCCCTGGACCGTCTCCGCGCGGACGAGCTGATCGAGGTGGAGCGGGAAGAGATCGTGGACGGTCGGCTTCGCCGGTACTACCGGCTCACGACGGCGGGCACGAAGCGGCTCAGCGCCGAGGCGGCCCGGCTACAGGCTCATGCCACCGCCGCGCTGACGCGGCTGAAGCTGGCCGGGGGAACGGCGACATGACTGATCAGACCAAGCTCGAGCGAGGGTACCGGCGATTGCTGGCGTGGTATCCCCCGGCGTTCCGGCGAGAGCACGGCGAAGAGCTCCTCACAGTGCTGATGGCATGCGCCCCGGACGGCCAGCGTCGGCCCGGCCTGGCCGCCTCCGCGGACCTGATCAGGAGCGGCCTGTGGATGCGCCTCCGCCCCAGCGTGCCTCGGTCGGCGCCGACGGTGCAAGCAGCCGTCCGGCTCATGTACGCGGGCGCCGCTGTCACCACCCTCAGCCTCATCATCGCGATCATTTCGGTGGCCTTCTTCGGCGGTGGGGTGGGCAGACTCCGCCTGTTGGGCCACAACCAGCCGCTCCCGGTGGCCATCATGGCGGGGATCACGGTCGGCCTGGTCCTCATCGCCCTGTGGCTGTGGATGGCGCGGTCGAACGGCCAGGGCCGGAACTGGGCGCGCATCTTGTCCACGGTGCTGTTCGTCCTTGCGACGCTGCACCTGTCCAACAACGAAGGCGCGGTTGAGGTGGTCTTCGCGGTGGTGCTGTGGCTGGTGGGCCTCGCCGTGGTGTGGCTGCTCTGGCGCCCGACCTCCAACGCGTTTTTCAAGCCCGGGGGCGTCGCGCAAGCCGGGCAGAGCCCGCGGCCATCGCCCAGGTCAGACTGACCCACTACCCGCGACCGGGTAGTGGCTCAATTTGAATTTGGGCGATTTGATCTCGGCCGCTAGACTAGGGGTATGCCAAAGCGGTCAAGGAAGCCCGCCGATCTCAACCGCCTTGCCTTTGAGATCGTCCGAGAGTCTACCGACCCTGACTACGACCCCAACCCCGGCAAGAATCCGGCCGCCGTCGAACTTGGCCGGCTGGGCGGCTTGAAGGGCGGGAAGGCTCGGGCGGCCAAACTCAGCCCCGAGCAGCGGTCTGAGATCGCCAAGAAGGCCGCTGCGGCCAGGTGGGGCAAGAGCTAGCCCACTAGCGCTCGCGTCCGGCTTGTCCCTTGGCGCTCCGGACCAGCTCCTCCGCGGTACGGCGGCCGCTGTCGATCTCGGGCATCGGCAGGGCCTCCATGCCGGGAAGAAGGCCGGTGGCGGTCGCGACACCCATACGGTCCATAACGTCGTCCAGGCGGTCTATAAGGTCGGACACGGTGATCAATTGAATGTCCACCTCGCGGCGAACTCGTGCGGCCTCCTCATGTGCCCCTCGACCAAAACTAAACGCAATCACGAATCCGCGCTTTTTACCGTCACGCTTTACGGCTGTTTCAAAGTTATCAACAACATTTCTGCCGACCGCCTCGCTCTGTTTGATCTGGACAGGTTCGTGGAGAAGGAAGGTATGACCATCCACTCCCATGTCACCTGACTTCCGATTGGACTGGATACCATTGATCCGATCCACGATCCAGTTCTGGAACTCAAACGGCTTCAGCGCGTGAAGATCGTAGACAGTGGTAGGCATTCCGATGAGGCGGACATCTAGTGCGCCAACTTTCTGGAGCCGCCGCCTAGACAGGTTGCAGGCCGTTGGCGAAATGTCAATGCCGATCCACTCACGCTTCAGTCGGTGCGCGACCACAACGGTCGTACCGCATCCAGCAAACGGATCAAGCACCACGTCGCCGGGGTCGGAGGATGCCACAATAACGCGCTCTAGCAGAGCCTCGGGCTTCTGGGTGGGATAGCCCAACCGCTCGGCTGCGGTGGGGGAGATCGTTGGGATATCCCATACGTCGTCGAAGGGTTTGCCGCCCTTTAGGTAGTACTTCGTGCCGTAGCTCACCATGTACTTGCCGCGGGCGTCTTCGTGGGAGTATTTGGCGAGCATGGCCGAAGTTACAGCCCCGCGGACCTTGTTGAATTTGTGGTTCGATGAATTGGCGTACAAGAGAAGAGTGTCGTGCTTGCTAGGGAAGCGAGTGTTTGAACGAAAAGCACCAAGGCCGTAGTGCCAAATGATCTCATTGAGAAAACGCTCGCTCCCAAACACCTCGTCGAGCATGACCTTTAGGTAATGAGAGGCGTGCTGGTCGCAATGAAGATAGAAGGAGCCGGTCGGTTTCAAAACGCGTTTCATCTCGTAGACACGCTCTTTCATCCACTCAACGTAGCGATAGACTCCTCCCTCCCAGCGGTCCTCAAAAGACCGGACCTCGGCCTCGTCGCCCCAGATCACCTCGTAATGACGGTTCGAGAAGAAGGGCGGATCGAGGTAGATGAGGTCTACACTCTCTCGTGGCAAAAGAGCTAAGCGGTTGAGATTGTCGTCGCAATAGATGACACCCGTATCCACGGGCTCGGATGGTACTCGCCTCGGATGCGCCTCCACACGACCTAGAGTCCGTTTGCCCCTAGCCCAGGAGGCCGACGATCTCCTCAACGCTCCAGATGTGATCCGCAACGCCAGCGGCCATGGCGGGCGTCTGAGGGTAAGGACTGGCCAGGCTCTTGTGGGCGCGGGCGAAGTTGTAGTGCATGTAGTGAAGCGAAACCGCGGCCGCTAGGTTCTCGGCCTTCTTAGAGAATCCGTTGGTTAGCCGCGTGAAGCGCCGCATCCCCATACGCATGGTGAGGTTCTGCCGCTCGATATGGCTGGTGGAGACTAGCGCCGCGTCGGGTGAGCCGCTGACTTGGCGCTTCTCGGCGGTGACGAACCGAGCCGGGCTGTAGCGCCGGTCGTTGTCAGGGTTGGCGCTGTAGACCTTCACTAGTTGGGCATAGTCCACGTCCGCGCCGAACGCATCCTCGACGGCCGTCAGATAGCAGACCAAGCCGTCCGTGGTGAGTTGGGTGCGGTTGGCGATTCGCTCCCGAACGTCTTGCATGAACTCGATGGCGGTCGGAGTGTCGCGTACACCCACCAGCCAACTGACCACGAGCTTGGTGTCGGCGTCCATCGCGACCCAAGTCCAGATGTCTCCGTACCCGAATTCGCCCTTGTGCTCGGCCGGGACGTTGGCTTCCTTCGCGTAGCAGAAGCTCCAAATTTCGTCGGCCTCCACTCGGCGGCAGTTGAGTCCGCGTAGCGCGTCGTTCTGATAGTCCCAGCAAGCGCCCGCCAGATCCACCAAGAGACTAGACACGGTGTTACGCGCCACGGCAGTCATGCGGGCGGTGGCCCGGATGGAGTTGCCCTCCACGAGAGCTTTCACTACCTGGACCCTCTTGGCTATCGGTAGCTGGTTCATAATGCAAATTATGCTTGAGTAGATCAGATAAGTCAAGACATGCCGTGTAACGATTTGCCCGACTCAGGGCGCGCGGACACGCAGAAATGCGGTAAGCTGAACTCGGAGAGTGGTAACTTCACCCTCCAGATGGAGGTGCCCCCGGCCTCGCAGGGCCGGTCCCGGGATAAATCAGGCTGCCCCCTCTAAAGGGGCCGGGGGCCGCGTCTCCTCTTCATCTCCTTCCGAATGCGAGTTCGCTCGCGGCCGGACTGTCCAGTCCAGCTGAGGCTGGATTGGTTTTGAAAGTGGGGTTGGCAAGCTGGTAGTAACCCACGCGAGGTCGTTTCAGTTCGCCCTTCGCCGCCATTCGACGGGCAGCGGCTTGCACCCGAGCGCGCAGCGCTGTGCTCGGGGCCGCCAATCCCCGCCGTACCATCTCTCGCTCCAAGTTCTGCAGCTTGATGCGGCGCGTGGGATGCTCTCCCATGATCTGTCTGATCGCGTCTGAGGCCACGGGGTAGTTCGCGTCGGATGACTCCGGGTCAGGGTGCCCGCTGCTGGTGGTCCCGTTCCGGCCAGCCGATAGCTCCTCGGCAGCTGCCTCGATGTGTTCCTGCAAGCCCAGCGCCTGACGGCGCCGCTCGATCTGGTGATCGATCTCGGCCTTCTTGGCCTCGAACTCTTCCAGTTCGGCCTGAACTCGTCGCACGTCCAGCTGGCTCAGCCAGCCCTCAAAGTAATCCATGGCGCTACTGATGGTAACAGGTGTAGCCGTCTGCCTACACCTACACGGTGTGTAGAAGCATGGATGTTCGGTCTAGAGGCCCGCGTCGATAGGCCAACCGAAGTCAAGCGAGATGACCCTGAAATTGAGCCACTACCCGCGACCGAATGGCCTTGACAAGCGAACAGGCGTTCCCTACACTACGAACCGATGTTCGTATCAGAGCCGACCAGGGTGTTGGGAGGCCGGAGGCCGCCACGACGAGTTGCGGGCCGTCGCAGCCGTAGGGGACAGTGGGGGCTGCTCCTCAAGTTGGCCGTACTCACGGCCCTGCTGGGTGCGGTGATGACCCAGGTCGTCCTCGGCACCGCCGGCTCGGTAGCCCCGGCGGTTGTGGTGCAGCCCGGGCAGACACTGTGGAGTCTCGCCGTCCAGCACTATCCACAGTCCGATCCACGAGCCGCGATCGCGGCGATCGAATCGGCTAACCACCTGCGGGGTGCCGCGATCACGCCCGGAGAGCGACTGCTTCTGCCTCCAGCCTGACTGGCCGACGACGTGACCGCCGATGACTTCACCGTCCTGGCCTGATGGGCGAGGAATCGCCGCCTATATGCTTGGCCTCCATGGGCCTCTCGCCGAACACATCAGAGCGCCTGCGGATGAAGGCGGCGGCGGTCCAGGCCGAGCAACGCGTGCCCAGCCTCGTCGTGGCGGTCGCATCCCGCGGGCAGCCAATCGACCACATCTGCATCGGAAAGGCGGACTTTCGCGCCGGACGGGACGCTGGGCCAGATGTTCAGTACCGAATTGGTTCCATCACCAAGACGTTTACGGCGATGGCGGTGATGCAACTGGTCGGGGAGGGGAGGCTGGACCTGCGTCGATCCCTCAGCCAGGGCTGGCCGGGTGCCCCACACGACGAGCTGTCGCTGGCCGACTTCCTGAGTCACGGTTCCGGCTTGCAGCGAGAGCCTCCGGGGCGGATCTGGGAGACCCTGCAATTCCCGGACCGGGAGCACCTGGCGGAGAATGCCGCAACGGCTGCCCGGCTCTATCCGCCGGACAGCTGGTTCCACTACTCCAACCTCGGTTTCGCGCTGCTCGGTGAGTTGGTGGCCCAGGTGAGCGGGAGGAGCTGGGAGTCCTATCTCCAGGAGCGGATCCTGGGACCGCTTGAGATGCGCCGGACAGCGTCAATTCCGGGTTCAGACGCGGCCCAGGGCTACTCCGTTCGGGCATACAGCGACGAGTTGGTCGAGGAGCCGGCGTTGGACATCCGGGGGATCGCCCCTGCTGGGCAACTCTGGAGCACGTCGGACGACCTCTGTCGCTGGACCGGTGCTCTGGCGGGGTGCCGCCCAGACGTGCTCGCTCCCAATCTGCTTGAACAGATGCGTGCCCCGCGCACCATCGCCGATCTCGAGCACTGGAGCTCCGGCTTCGGCCTGGGTCTGATGCTGATCCGAGATGGCGAGAACGTCTACGTGGGCCATACCGGGTCAATGCCGGGATTTGTCGCGGCTGCCTTCTGCCACCCCGCCAGCGGCTTCGGGATTGTGGTGCTCACCAACTCAACCGCCGGCTTCAACGTGGGGGTGTTGGCGGGAGAGCTCCTGACCATCGTGCGCGCCGGCGATGCCGCCCCTTCCGAGTGGGGTCCTGGCGAGGCAGTGCCAGATCGGATCAAGCCACTCCTGGGCCGTTGGTGGTCGGAATGGCGTGAATGGACCTTCATTTGGAAGGATGGCAAGCTCCAAGCCACCCAAGCCGGTGCGCCGCTGGGGGAGATGGTCACGGAATTCGCCGAGATCGGGACCGATGAGTTTGTCGCGGTCAGTGGGACCGAGCGCGGCGAGCGGCTGATCTTGGAGCGGGGCGCGGGACCAGACTCAGCCGAGGTGCGCAGGCTCTACTGGGCGACCTACCCTTTCACCAGGGAACCTGAGGCGTTCGGCGGCTCACCGAGGTAGGCGCGCCCTAGCCCTCAATCCGTAGTCTCGCCCAGCAGCCGGGCTATCCCTTGCAAGGGGATCGAGACCCAGTCCGGCCGGCTGCGCAGCTCGTAGTCGACCTCGTAGAGCGCCTGGCTGGCTTGGAGGCAGGTGATCAGCAGGTTGATGGTGGTCATATCGGTGGGCAGCAGACCGGTGCCGCTCATGATCGCCAGGTACTGGCCCATGAAGGCGTCGCGGGCCACCGTGGACCAGGCCCGGCCGTACGGTTCGAGGCTGGCGGCGCTGACGTCTGCGGAGTCGACTTGCTGGCGCAGCGCCACGGAGGCGGCGTAGTCGAATGACCTGAGCATGCCGGCCAAGTCCTGGATCGGAGTCGCTTTGCGTCGCCTCACCGAAATCGGCAGCGAGGGCCGACCTTCGAAGTCCAGGGCGTGCCAGCCCGAGTCGGTTCGGAGGAGCTGTCCCAGGTGGTAGTCGCCATGGATGCGGATGGCAGAGCCGGCAGGGTCAAGGCCGCGCACTTGCTGAGCCAGCCTGTGGAGGGCGCTGGCTCTAACCGCGAGGGGCTCGAGCTGGGGATCCTCCAAGCCCAGCAGCTTCTCGACCAGGACGTCCAGGTCGTCGGCGATTATCTGAAGGTCGTCATAGGACAGCGGACGGGCGACCAGGTCTGGGTCTCCCTCGAGCCCGGCCAGCGCCAGGTGCATCTCCGCCGTCAGGGTGCCGATCTGGATGGCCGCACCAGCAAACGAGGACCCCTGGCGCTCCACCGCCGTGACCGCCTCCGCCGGCAACGGGACCGCCCCGTCGGCGTCGAGCAAGAGGTCGCCATAGAGATCGCGCAGCGAGGTCAGGGCCAGAGAGAAGCCGTCAGTCCCGTTGCGAAGGTAAGTTTGGGCGACCGCCAGCGAGGTGATCACTCCCGACGAGTTGGACTCGACCACCCCTAGAGGGCGCGCGATTCCGGGGAAATCGACACGGTCCAGCGCCTCGAGCAACTCCACCTCAGGACTGACGCCGGTCCAGACCCGCCTCAGCACCTTGATCAGCAGATCCTCGCCGTAGAGCACGGTCGACTGGCTCTGATCCTTGGGGCCGATGTGGGTGGGCTCCAGGGAAGGGAGCTCCGGCAGGGGAGGGTGAAGCAGGCGGAAGTGCATTCTTCCCGGCCCTTCGTCCTCGATAGTTTGCCCGGCGGCCAGCGAGCGGAGGTACTGGGCGCCTAGGGTCTTGTCGGCGAAGGCGTCGTAGACGGCCCAGGAGGGGCCACGTTGCTGCTCCTGTTCCGAGCCCGAATCTTCGTTACCCGGCACCCGGCGAGCCAGTGTGCGGAGGTCGGCCGGCAGGTGACGATCCCAAGGTCGGATGCCCAGAACTAGTTGGTAGGTGGCGCTCGGGCCCTCGTCGAAGTCCACTTCCACCAGCGCTACCACCATCCCAGGTGATTCCCGACGGATCCAGAAGGTGCGCTCCAGGCGAAGCTGGCGGATGGGGCGGTGCTTGTCAGCAAACCACCGCTCTTGGCCGAGGTCGGCGGCTAGAGATGCCTCCAACCCTGCCAGATCGGACAGCCGAGGAACCTCGGTCACGTGTCCTCCTCTAGGTGCAACCAGTAGAAGCCATGAGGCCCGAGTGTCAGCGGGTAGGGCTCGGAGCCGACGGTTGGGAAGGGCACCCGTCCGATCAACTCCACCGGTGTCATGCCTGCAAACAAACGTAGATCCAGGTTGACTGGTTGGGCAAAGCGGGAGAGATTGTTGACACAGAGGATGGTTTCCGTCTCCGAGGATCTCACGAATCCAAAGATCGACGGGTTGCTGACTTGGACCAGTTCGAATTGGCCACGGCCGAACACCGGGTGAGTTTGACGGATCCGGATAAACCGGCGTAACCACTGCAGCAGGGAGGTTTCCGCACGCTCTTGCTGTTCGACGTTGCAGGCTTGGTAGCCGTAGAGGGGATCCATCAGAGGTGGCAGATACAGCTGGGCAAAATCCGCGCGGGAAAAGCCGGCATTCCGATCGCCATTCCATTGCATCGGCGTCCTAACTCCATCCCGGTCCGTCGCGAATAGGTTGTCGCCCATGCCAATCTCGTCGCCGTAGTAGAGGATGGGCGTACCCGGCAAGGACAGCAAGAGACCGTAGAGCAACTCCATCTGGCGTCGTCCGTTTCCCAGCAGTGGAGCCAGACGGCGTCTGATTCCTAAGTTGAGTTTCATCCGGGGATCGCGGGCGTACTCGGAGTACATGTAATCTCGCTCCGCGTCAGTCACCATCTCCAACGTCAGTTCGTCGTGATTGCGCAGGAAGATGCCCCACTGACACTCGTCCGGTATCGGTGGCGTCTGGGCCAGAATCTCGGTAATCGGGTAGCGCTGCTCCTGGCGTAGCGCCATGAACATTCGGGGCATGAGGGGGAAGTGGAAGCACATCTGGCACTCGTCCCCGTCTCCGAAGTAGGCGCGCACGTCGGAGGGCCACTGGTTGGCTTCGGCCAGCAATAGTCGTGAGGGAAATTGAGCGTCCACCTCGCGGCGGATCCGCTTCAGGAACTGGTGGGTCTCGGGCAGGTTCTCGCAGTTGGTGCCCTCCGCCTCAAACAGGTAGGGGACGGCATCCAGACGAAGACCGTCCAATCCTAGTCGCAGCCAGAAACTGATCACCTCGAGCATGGCATCCTGGACCTCGGGATTGGCGTAATTGAGGTCGGGCTGATGGCTGAAGAACCTATGCCAGTAGTAGGCACCCGCCTCGGGGTCGTAGGTCCAGTTGGACACTTCGGTGTCGGTGAAGATGATCCGGGCCCCCTGGTAGCGGTCGGTGGTGTCGCTCCAGACGTACCAGTCGCGCTTCGCTGAATTCGGGTTGCTGCGCGATTCCTGGAACCACGGGTGCCGGTCAGAGGTGTGGTTGACCACCAGGTCGGTGATCACCCGGATACCACGGGAGTGGGCTTCGCTCAGCAGGCGCCGCATGTCGTCCAGAGTTCCATATTCCGGCTGGATCGAGTAGAAGTCGGAAATGTCGTAGCCGCCGTCGCGCTGGGGTGATGCGAATATCGGCAGGAGCCAAACGCAGTTGACTCCTAGCCAGTGCAAGTAGTCGAGCTTCTCGATCAGTCCGGGAACGTCGCCGATACCGTCGTTGTTGGCATCGTAGAAGCCGCGGACGAATACCTCGTACATGACGGCATCCCGGTACCAGTCACGATCCGGGACCTGGCTCACGGCTCGATCCAGAAGATCTGGCCGGGCAACTGGTCAGAAGTGAATTTGACCTCGTGGGACGGACCGGTCCAGGTGGAAGTGGCACCGGCGAGGAGGTCGTGGGCCTGGATCCGGGCTCGTGGCTTGGGGCCGAGATGTCTCAGCGACAGTTCTACGGTGGCACTGTGGGACCTTCTGGGATCTAGATTCACGACAGTTAGGACGACGTCGGAACGGTCGGCGGTGTACCTGGTATAGGCCAGGACAGAGGGGCTGTCCGTGCGATGGAACTGGAGTCGACGCAACTGCTGCAGAGCCGGATGCTCGCGGCGAATCTGGTTGATCTGGGCGATCAGGGGCGCGAGTGACCCCGGCTGCTTCCAGTCGCGTGGCCGGTACTGATATTTCTCCGAGTCCCAGTACTCCTCCGATCCCTGGGACTGGGGCTTGTTCTCGAACAGCTCGTAACCGCTATAGATCCCGTAAGTGGGGGAGAGGGTGGCGGCCAGCATCAGGCGGAGCCGAAATGCGGGTGGGCCACCGCGCTGCAGTTCCGCGGTCAGGATGTCGGGCGTGTTGACAAAGAAGTTGGGTCGCAGATGGTCGGCGGTCTCTTTGGTCAGCTGCGTCAAGTAAGAGCGCAGCCCTCTCTTGGTCGAGCGCCAGGTGAAGTAGGTGTAACTCTGGCTGAATCCGACCTTGGAGAGTTCACCCATGAGCGCCGGCCGCGTGAAGGCCTCTGCCAACATGATCACGTCCGGGTGGGATTTGCGGAGGCGCTCGACCACCCAGGCCCAGAACGGAACTGGCTTGGTGTGGGGGTTATCGACCCGGAAGATGCGCACCCCCTGGGATATCCAGAACTCCAGAATCTCGTAGCAGGCAAGCCACAGCTGCCGCCAATCGGCGCAGGAAAAATCGAGTGGGAAAACGTCGTCGTATCGTTTGGGCGGGTTCTCGGCCGGCCGAATGCTGCCATCCTCGCGGTGCTCGAACCAGTCTGGATGCTCAGTTACCCAGGGGTGGTCCGGTGAGCACTGCAACGCGTAGTCGAGGGCCACCTCCAACCTTGAGTCAGCGGCAGCTTTCACGAAGCTCTTGAAATCGTCCAGCGACCCCAGGTCCGGGTGCACCGCCATGTGCCCTCCGGCTGCTGACCCAATCGCCCAAGGGCTTCCCGGCTCCCCCGGCTTGGCGATGGGGGCGTTGTTCCGCCCTCGCCGGGCGGTGGTGCCGATGGGGTGTACGGGGGGCAGGTATACGACATCGAAGTGCATGTCGGCCAAGGCGGGCAGTCTGGATTGGGCTGAGAGGAAAGTGCCCGATTTCTCACCGTGGGCTCCTTCGGACCTCGGGAACATCTCGTACCAGGACCCGAAGAGAGCCAGCGGCCGCTCGACCCAGACCGGAAACGGAGCACTCTGGGCGGCTGGGGTTCGGGCTAACGCCTCGGCAGCGAGCTTGGCGACCCCTGGGCTCAGCAAGTAGTTCTGCTGCGACTTGACCCCGCCCGTCTCAGCCCGCCTGAGACGCCTTTCGGCCGCATCGCGAGTCGGTGAGGGAAGCCAGGCGAACACGGTGCGCAGCAGCTGGAGTCCCATTGGCAGCTCCAAGCTGGGGTCGGCGCCGGCCCTCAACCAGCGCCGGTAGCCGTGGCGCCAGGACCCAAACTCATTGCGCCAGGCCTCGATTTGGAACTCGGCCGCTCCGGTTGTGGTGTAACTGACGTTCCCCGTCCAGAAGTCATCCAGGCGGCCCTCCAACAGGGTGGACTGCCACTCCGAAGCATCAGTCTTCATGCGCCAGCGAGCTCGGACCAGGAGCTCCTGCTGCCCGTCGCTGAAGACACAGGCTCGGACGGGCAGCTGCTCGCCAGTGACCGCCTTGGCGGGAAGCCGACCGCCGTCAACTTGAGGCGAGACGTTGTTGATAATGATCCGCTCGACTCGATCTGGAAGCGAGCGAGCGAGAGCATACGGGGATTGCGTGGCCACCCCGCTAGATTGCCACCGCGCCACCTGCTTCTGCACCTTAGGGGGATGGGGGCGGCGGCTGGGGCTTGCGCTCCGGCATCACCGAGCTCTCAAGCGAGACTCGGTAGGCTGAAGAGATGCGCGCAATGACGTCCTCCAAGCGCCGCGGGTCGCCGGGTTGGGCACTCGCCGTGATCGCCACCGGGGTCCTGATCACCGCGGTGGATACCACCATCGTGGTTCTAGCGCTACCCCACATTCAGAGAGGACTGCACGCCAGTTTGGCCTCGGTGGTGTGGATCATCGTTAGCTATCTCCTGGTGATCACCATCCTCTCGACGCAGGTGGGGAGGCTGGGGGACATATTCGGCCGGGTCCGGATGTATGAGGCGGGGTTCGGCGTTTTCGTGGTGGGGTCACTGCTCTGCGCTCTGGCCTGGAACGAGCCATCTATGGTTGGCTTCCGCGTCCTTCAAGGCATCGGCGGTGCGCTCATCACCGCCAACAGTGGTGCCGTCATCGCGGACACCTTCGCTGCCGAGCGGCGCGGGAGGGCCTACGGGATCAACGCGGTTGGTTGGAGCGTGGGCGCCATCATCGGGATCGTCCTCGGCGGACTGATCACCACCTATTTCTCATGGCGCTGGGTTTTCTGGATAAACGTTCCCATCGGGATAGCCGCCCTGGCGGTGGCACTGTTGGTGCTCCAAGACCGGGGAGAGCGGCACGCGCGCGACCTAGATCTGGCCGGAATGGGGCTTTTCGCGCTGGGACTATTCAGCATTCTGTGGTCGATGATCGAGCTGACCTCCAGCTCCTTGAATCTACCGATTGCTGCCGGCTTGGTGGTTGGCATTGTCTGCTTAGTCGCCTTTGCCTTCGTTGAGTGGAGGGTCGAACTGCCCATGATCGCCCTGCGTCTGTTCCGCTTGCCAACCATGTCACCCTCGCTGGCCGCATCTTTCTTCCAGTCTTTGGCCAACTTCGCCATCCTGTTCCTGCTGATCATGTACTTGCAGGGGGTCCGGCACCTCTCGCCCTTAGCAGGATCACTCTGGCTGGTGCCGGGCTACCTCCTGGGCGGAGTCGCCGGTCCCTTCGCCGGTCGTCTGACTGACCGAGTCGGCGCTGCGCTTCCGGCAACCGTAGGTTTGCTGATGGAGGTGGTCGCACTCTTGGTGTACCTGCAACTCACGGTCACCAGTCCACTCTGGATGGTCTCGCTGGGAAGTGTCATCAATGGAGTTGGCGCTGGTGCCTTCTTCCCGGCCAACACCACCGCCGTGATGCGAGCCTCACCGCCGCGCGACTTCGGGCTCAGCTCCGGCCTCCTCCGAACCTGCGCCAACGTCGGCATGGTGTTCTCGTTCGCGGCCGCCATCGTGGCGGCGGCCCACAGCATTCCCCGAGGCACAGCCTTTGCCATCTTCGTGGGCAGCGCCAACCTTTCCGGGGCTCGGGGAGCCGCCTTTGTGACGGGTATCCATACCGCGCTCTACTTGGGCATCGCGCTGATGCTAGTGGCGGCTGTCCTGTCTGGTACACGGCTCTTCTCGAAGTCCGAAGCCACGGTCCAGCGGGCCCCCAGCCCCGCGGCTCGGGTACCAGGGCAACCCCCGACTGACTAAATAGGCCCAGCGCCTGGGGGCTCAGCGTCGACGCGGCATCGTCGGGTCGGGGTCGGCACACCCCTGACACGGAGACTCGATCATCAAACTCACTGCTGCCAGCTGGGCGCTTGTGCCACTGGTGCCCGGAGCCGCTCGATGACCCCGGAGCCGGAGCCAGTCTGAGTCATCGGGGAGTAGTTGGGCCCGCACCCGTCGATAAGAGGGCGTGAGTGCGGGTGCAGCTCCATAAACCCCCGACACACTCCGCTGCGATCCGTCTGGGGATGGTTGCTATAAGGGACCTTATCGATACCTTGACCAATTCCCGCTTTTTGAGCCTCTCGCCTCCCGCCTAGCTCAGGGAAGTGGCCAGGTGGGCGGGCTAGCAGCGCGCCTAAGCTCTTCTCTCGTGGACCTCAGTGGGCGGGTGATGGTTGTTACCGGCGCGTCGTCCGGGATTGGCGCCGCCACTGCGCGGCTGGCCCATTCCAAGGGTGCTCGGGTGGTCTTGGCGGCCCGACGGGCTGAGCGGCTGGCGAGCCTCGCCGATGAGCTCCCTGGATCGCTCGCGGTCCCTACCGACGTCACCCAGAAAGCCGAAGTGGCTCAGCTCTGCGCACGCGCTATCCAGGCCTTCGGTTCCATCGACATCCTGGTGAACAACGCGGGTCAAGGATTGCACGTGGCCTTGACCGAGGTTGAGGCCGAGGACTTCCGGGCCATCTGGGAGCTGAACGTGCTGGCTCCCCTGACGTTGATGCAGGCGGTGTCCTTCCCACCATGACCAGCGGGGGGGCGGGTGCGATCGTGAATGTGAGTTCGGCCACCTCGCTCATGGTCATTCCAGGACTGGCGGCGTATGCAGCCACAAAGTCGGACTTGAACATGCTCGCCCAGGTGGCGCGGAAGGAGTTCGGCCCGATGGGGGTCGTCCTGTCGTTGGTCTATCCGGGGATCACCCAAACCGGATTCCACAGCTCGCTGCGGGCCGGAAAGCTTTTCGATGGAGCCCCTCGAATGGCGGCGCTCCCGGCAGTCAAAGTAGCCGAAGCGATCATTGGTGTGATTCAGAGCGGCGACGCTGAGGTCCGAGTCTCAGTGCAGCCTAACCTCCCGGGCCTGCGTGGCCCACCGCGGCTACACCTGCCGATCCTCGTAACGATTTCTGGCGTTCGATCGGTAAGCTCTCATCGGCGCCTACCATCGATACGCCACCGGAGTGTTCGGGTGCAAAACGACGTCATCGGCCGCGCTGCGCGACCGCGGCCACTCTTGACGGCCCTGGCGACGGTGGTCGGGGTCGTCTCGGCGGCCGGAACGCTAGCCCTTGTGGTGGTGATCGCTCGCGTCTATGGCGCTGAGGACGCGATCTGGGCCGGTGCCTGGTTCACCCCTCCGATCGTTGGGGCGGTGGCGGCGGCCCGACGCCCGGGCAACGCGGTGGGCTGGCTATTGCTCTTGATCGGCTTCATGGGGGCGGCTAGCCAGGCGGCATACGCGTACGCACCCACTCCCCCTCTCAGTATCCCGCAGGCCCTGGTGATCGGAGTCGCCACGCCGCTTGTCTATTCGGCGCTGGCGGGATTATCGGTCCTGCTCTTGGTTTTTCCAGCCGGCGTTCCCCCGCAGGGGCCACGGCGCCACATGATCCAGTTCGCACTGGTCTGGGTTCTAGTTAGCGCCACCGCGTCCTTCCTCTCGCCCACTATTGGGGGTGACGCCCAAAGCTACTCGAACCCCCTTCAGATCCGCGTCTTCGATGGGTTCATGAACGCCGTCGGCAACGCGACCCTCGTGGCTGGCGTCGCGTTCCTCGCGCTGGCGGCTGCGGACGCCATCCGGCGCCAGCGTAGTGCTCACGGCATTGAGCGGCAGCAGTTCAAATGGCTGGCCTACGCCGCGGGACTAAGTGTCCCGGCCTTCATCATCGTAGCCACGCCCGCCGGCAACTACTGGTGGTCGGGAATCGCGATCGTGGTGGCCTCCAATGGCCTCGCCGCTAGCATCGGCTTCGCGATCGTGCGCTACCGGCTCTACGACATTGAGCGGATCGTATCGCGCACGGTGGCGTACCTGGTCGTGGTGGGTCTGCTGTTCGGGGTCTACGTAGCCTGTGTGCTGCTTATGACAACCGTGCTGCCACTTCGGGGCAGCATCAGCGTGGTTATTGCGGTATTGGTAGCGGCCGGGCTGTTCGCTCCCCTGCGCAGCAGGGCAAGGGCCCTGGTCGACAAGCGCTTCAACCGCTCGCACTACAACGCCCAATCGGTGGTGAATTCCTTTGCAGCTCGCCTGGGCGACAAGGTCAGCCTCAGCTCGATCAGCTCGGATCTGCTCTCGGCCGTTGACCAGACCGTCCAGCCTAGCCACGCGAGCCTGTGGCTGCGAACCCAAGAGCCTCGAGCGCGAACTTTGCGGCAAGAGCCACCTGACCACTAGGTGCCCTGCGTTATGTGCGGATCTCCTCGACCACGTAGCGGGCAGCGGCCGTTGACCACCCCGATGCCCTCGGCTCTGAGCAACTCAGCCTGACGCCGCTCGTGACCCGGAACCAGCCTGCCCTGGCTATTGACTACGCGCCACCAGGGTAGGCCAGAACTCCGGGACATGACCCGACCCACGGCCCGCGCTGCTCCCGGATGACCGGCTAGCTGGGCCAGCTCGGCGTATGTCAGTACGTCCCCAGGGCCTAGCGAGGCCAGGACAACCGCCACCGTCTCGGCGAGAGACTGTACTTGGGTGGACCGGCTCAGGCTTGACGGCACCGGACCGATCATAGGATCGGCCGCCTGGTCGATGGCGCCTCAGCACTGCGGGGCCTCCTCCCGGCCGTGCAAGCCGCCCCTATCCTGGGGACATGGATCGCGCCCCTTCAGTGACGCACGCCCTGGAGATCGACGTGGCGCTCCGGCGTCTCAAGGGATTGGTTCATCGAACTCCGCTCTTCCGCTCCAGGCTCATCGACGATCGGGCGGGATGTCGGGTCTGGTTCAAGGCTGAATGCTTCCAGCGCTCCGGTTCGTTCAAAGCGCGAGGTGCCTTCAACGCCGCACTCGCCGGCCTCGAGGCTGGTGACCGGCGCGGCCTGGTGGCGCTGTCCTCGGGGAACCATGGCCAGGCAGTGGCTCTTGCCGCCAGGGACCTGGGACTGTCGGCGGTTGTGGTGATGCCCGAGGGCTCTTCGCCGGTCAAGGTCGCCGCGGTGCAAGCGTACGGGGCTGAGGTCGTCATCGACGGCGTGACCGTCCTGAACCGGGAGCGGATTGCCGCCGACCTGGCGGCCGATCGGGATCTGCGCCTGCTTCACCCTCACGACGACGTACTGGTCATGGCCGGACAGGCCACCGTAGCCGAGGAGGTGGCAGATCAGGCAAGCGAGCACGACTTCACGCCACAACTGGTGGTGGTGCCGGTCGGGGGAGGCGGCCTGCTCGGCGGAATGGCAACTTCAGTTCGGCGCCGATTGCCCGGCTGTCGAGTCGTAGGTGTGGAACCGGCGACCGGCGACGACGGAGCCCAATCCATGCGTGCCGGGCGGCTGATCTCGCTCGCAGAGCCACCTGCGACAGCCGCTGATGGTGTTCGCACCCTGCATCTTGGTTCGACCTGTTGGGAGATCATTCGTGAGCATGCGGACGCGATCGTGACCGTCACCGAGGCCGAACTGGCGGAGGGGCTCTGGTGGATCTGGAGCCGCTGCAAGGTGGTGGCCGAACCTACCGGAGCACTGGCTTTGGCGGCAGTGCTCAGCGGTTCAGGGGGCGCAGAGCTCTGGGGTGACCGCTCCGGGAGCGCGGGTCCGACCGACGTCGTCTGTGTGATCTCGGGGGGCAACTGTGAGCCCAAGCAGCTGGCTGGACTGCTGGGTGAATTCAACCTGCCGCCACAGGAGAGTGCATGAGCGAGGAGCAGTGGAGCACCGTTGACGCCTTCATTGAGGATCAGTTGCTGCCTTCGGATCGCGAGTTGCGGGCGGTTCTCGAGGACAGCAGCAAGGCCGGGCTGCCCTCGATCCAGGTCTCGCCGCCCCAGGGAAAGCTCCTCAACCTCTTGGCGCGAGCACTGGGCGCGCGGGCGATTTTGGAGCTTGGCACCCTGGGCGGCTATAGCTCCCTTTGGATGGCACGTGCACTTCCGCCTGGCGGTCGCCTAGTAACGCTCGAGGCGGACCCCATCCATGCCGAGGTTGCCCGGGCCAACCTGGCAGGCGCCGGGATGGCAGACCGGGTGGAGATCCGACTGGGACCCGCCCTGCAGACTCTGCCCCAGTTACTGGCCGATGGCACTGGGCCCTTTGACCTGGTCTTCATCGACGCCGACAAGGTGGGCTACGCCGACTACCTAGGATGGGCCCATCGCTTATCGCGGGTCGGCAGCCTGATTGTGGCCGACAACGTGATTCGAGGCGGGTCGGTTGTCGACCCCAGCCCCGACGACGAAGCCTCGCGGGGCATCAGGCGCTTCTACCGAGCGCTGGCTGATTCCCCTGGGCTCAGCGGCACCGCGATTCAGACCGTGGGCATCAAGGGCTACGACGGCCTGGCGTTCGTCCTTGTCACCTCCGACGCACCGAGCGCGTAGCGGCTAACCCCCTCCCC
Source organism: Candidatus Dormiibacterota bacterium (assembly GCA_963701235.1). Lineage (GTDB taxonomy): Bacteria > Chloroflexota > Dormibacteria > Aeolococcales > Bog-877 > Bog-877. The sequence goes on along the minus strand of OY969577.1, from coordinate 1,458,092 downwards.
CCACTTCCAGAAGTGGTCGTGGCCTTCTCCGCCTCCTGAGCAGCCTGTTCCAGCCGGGCGCGGTAGCTTTCCCACCATGCTTGGTCGCCCGGAGCCATGCTCTCGTCGTCTCTCCTCCATCCCACCGCTCCGTCGATGAGCTCGCGCAGGATATCGGCGTGGCCGGCGTGCCGGTTGGTCTCGGCGATCACGTAAACCAGGATCCTCTCTAACGTCACCTGGTTGGATTCGCCCCACCACGGCACGTGTCCGATCGTCTCCATCCCGAGCGTATCAAGCGTGGCATCCGAGTGAGACCAGACCCTGCGGTAAAGCCCGATGATCTCTTCACGGGTCTCACCGGCGGTGGCCCACATGTCGGCGTTGACTTCAACGTCGTCGCCCCACCAGTGCTGCACCTCCTCCAAAGGCCGGCCGAAGGTCCAGCCCAAGTACCCGGCCTCCACGATGGCGACATGCTTAACGATTCCCAATAGGTTGGTCCCGCTGGGCACCATCGGTCGGCGAATGTCGTACTCTGCTAGCCCGTCCAGCTTCCAGACCAGAGCGTCGCGCGCCTCTTGGAGGTCGCGATGGAGCTCGGTTTTCAGATCCTCACCGCTCATGTCGGTTATTTTCTGCGATTTGGCAGGGTTCAGCCCAGCGGAGATCGAGCGTCAGTGTGCAGGCGCATTGCCGGGCGCCATCCAAGAGCCCTGCTCGCGCGGCCCTGATTCGGTGCTAGGCAAGCAGCTGTTGGAGCCGGGTGATTCCCTCCTCCAGCAGCTCGTCCGCGAGGGCGTAAGAGAAGCGCAGATGGCCCGCGCATCCAAACGCCTCCCCGGGTACGACAGCCACCCTGGCCTGGTCCAGGAACACGCCGGCCAGCTGCTCCGACGTCTCCACTTTCTGTCCGGCGATGGTCCGGCCCATCAGGCCCTCGACCGACGGAAAAACATAGAAGGCTCCCTCCGGGGGCGGGCATTCGATGCCAGGCAGCTTTCCTAACCCGGCCAAGATCAGATCGCGGCGCCTCGAGAAGACTTGGCGCATCCGGTCGACCGTCGCTGGGCCGGAGCGGAGTGCGGTCAAAGCCGCCCGTTGCCCAACGTTGTTGATGTTTCCGCAGACGTGCGATTGCAGGTTGGTGGCCGCTGTCACGACTGGCTCGGGGCCGATCAGCCAGCCCACGCGCCAGCCGGTCATGGCGTAGGTCTTGGATGTCCCGTTGAAGCGCAACGTGCAGTCGCCTAGGTCCGGGCTTAGCGCTGCCATCGAGTGGAAGCTAGCCTCGCCATAGGTGAACTCCTGGTAGATCTCGTCGCTGACCACCCAGAGGCCGCGTTCAGCCGCCCACCTGCCGATATCCATCATCAGACCTTCGGGGTACACCGCCCCAGTCGGATTGGACGGGGACACGAAGAGCAAAGCCTTGGTGCGCGGCGTGAGGTGCTGCTCAAGCTGCTCCACCGAAACTCGGAAGCCCCGGCCTTGGTCGCTCGGGACCACGACCGGAACGCCGCCGGCCAGCGCCACCGCCTCGGGAAAGGTCACCCAGTAGGGGCTGGGGATCAAGACCTCGTCGCCGGGGTCGAGCAGGGTCGCGAATCCGTGGGCAACCGCCTGCTTGGTGCCGCTGGTTACCAGGACGTTGGCAGCGGATACCTCGGTGTCTGTCTCCCGCGAGGTCTTTTCGGCAATCGCCGCGCGAAGTTCCGGTAGGCCGGCAGCGGGCGTGTAGTGGTGCATCCGTGGATCGCGACAGGCTTCGATGGCTGCCTCAACTATCTCGGGCGGCGTTGGCATGTCAGGCTCTCCGGCCGCAAACGAGATCACCCTCTCCCCCGCCGCACTGAGCTCCTTTGCCCGCCGATCCATCGCCAGGGTCGCCGACTCCGAGATGCCGCTCACCCGGCGCGAGATCCCTGCTGTGGTGGCCGCCGTCTGAGGCAATAGACTGCTCCCTATGACTACCGGTGGTGGATCAAATCTGCGGATACCACAGCATATGCTCCCGAGCGATGGCCGTTTCGGCTGTGGTCCATCAAAGGTACCGGCTCTGGCCATGGAGGCACTCCGGAGTGCCGGTGCCCGCCTCCTGGGAACCAGCCACCGCCAGCCTCCGGTGAAGCAGCTGGTACAGCAGGTGCGCGAAGGTCTGGCACAAGTCTTCCAGCTGCCGGAGGGCTACGAGGTGGTCCTGGGGAACGGCGGGTCGACCGCCTTCTGGGATGTCGCCACCCTGACCTTGGTCGAGCGTCGCAGCCAGCATCTGGTCTTTGGGGAGTTCTCCTCCAAGTTCGCGGCGGCTACCACCGGGGCACCGTTCCTGGAGGGGCCTGAGGTAATCGAGACCGAGCCAGGCACCCATCCCCTCCCCCGCTCCAACGCCGACGTCGACACCTACTGCCTCACCCACAATGAGACCTCCACCGGGGTCGCCATGGCGATCGAGCGAGTCGGTGGCGCCGGCCAGCTGGTCCTGGTGGACGCCACCTCGGGAGCCGGCGGGCTACCGGTCAACGTCAGCCAGACGGACGCCTATTACTTCGCGCCCCAGAAATGCTTCGCCTCGGAGGGCGGGCTCTGGCTTGCCCTTCTCTCGCCGGCGGCAATCGAACGGGCGGAGCGGATGGAGAAGTCTGGCCGATGGATCCCGGGCTCGCTGAGCCTAGCCCTGGCATTAGAGAACTCGCGGCTCAACCAGACCTACAACACGCCCGCCATCGCCACCTTGTTCTTGCTGGCGCGACAGATCGAGTGGCTGCTCGCCATGGGCGGACTGAGCTGGGCGGTGGATCGCTCTCGCCGGTCCGCGGCGGTCATCTACGGTTGGGCCGAGCAACGAAGCTTCGCCTCCCCATTCGTCGCCAATCCCGAGGAGCGCAGTTCCGTTGTCGCGACCATCGATCTGGTTGACGAGATCCCCGCCAAGTTGGTTTCCACAATCCTGCGGGAGAACGGGATCGTTGACACCGAGTCCTATCGGAAGCTGGGCCGGAATCAGCTGCGAGTGGGCTTGTTTCCAGCAATCGAGCCTGACGACGTAGCCCAGCTGACGCGTTGCGTCGATTGGGTAGTGAATGCGTTGCGAGGATGAACTTGAGTGACGATATCGTCACCGCCCAATCCGGCACCAGCCCTCCCCGGCGCGGATAGTAGAGCTAATGGGAAGGGTACCCTCGGGTAGGGGTACTGGGGACTTGGGAGAGTCCGACCGACTAATACCTGAGGTCGCTTGGCAGGCCTTCATCGCCGAACGCGATGAAGGCGTCCCCGGGGCATTGGAGACGCTCCGACCCTGGCTGGTGGCGAACGCTGCCCAACTGATCCACGACCCCCAGATGGCGGCCCTGGTCGCTCAGCAGGTGTTGGTCGACCTGACCGCGCGCGCGGGGGAGGCGATCCGGTCTCCCGAGGAACTGGAGCAGTGGCTCAAAGTGCGGCTCACCCAGACCGTCTCCCTCTTCACCGGCGGGCTCTGGGAGGGATCTCATGCGGCCCCCAAGATCGCCTCGAGCATCCCCTCGGCCCTGGCGCTCGGGGCGGGATGGTATTGGACGAGGCGGCTGGTCTCCCGAGTGGCTCGAGCCGTGCCGACCTCGGCGTTGGCTTCGGTGACTGCCGCCCTGGCGTTGGGGCTGGTCGCCTACGCCATGACGTCCAGCTTCTCGTTCGGGCCGCACCCCCAACCACAGCCTAAGTCGCCTCCCACGCTGACAGCGCCAGGCGGCGTCCCCCATGTGATCTCCCCGTTTGCCCTGCCGTCCCCTCCCACTCCTCCGCCGACTCCCCCATCCACCACCGTCCTCTCCCAGTCGAATACGAATTCGGCCACATCGCAGTCGAATCCCCGCACGCGCAAGCTAACGCTGAGCACCACGCCTAACCCTTCCCCAACCAAGTCGCCCCATCCCTCGCCGAGCCCCACCAAGTCGCCCCATCCCTCGCCGAGCCCCACGCGGTGTCCGTACCCACCTCATAAGCGGTTCAAGACGGACTGCCCAACCCCGACCCCTTCCCCAACCAAGTCGCCCCGTCCCTCACCGAGCCCCACCCGGTGCCCGTACCCAATTCATAAGCGGTTCAAGACAGACTGCCCCACGCCGACGCCCACTCCGACACCCACCAAGACGCCGTGCCCGACCCCGACTGCCAAGCCCACCCCCACCAAGACACCCTGCCCGACGCCGACGCTGAGGCCCACGCCGACACCCACCAAGAAGCCTTGTCCATCCCAAACTCCCAAGCAGACGCCGAGTAAAGCCTGGCCGCACCCTTCAGCCCAGCCGCCGCCCACCCCAACCAAGTCGTGGCCAGCTCACAATCCCAAGCCGACCCCAACGCCATGGTCCAGGCCGTCAGTCACACCTTCGCCCACGCAATTAGGCGTTTTTGCTCAGACTTTTCAATCGAGTCCCCCCAGCCCGGTCTCACCCGGGGTAGGCTGGGGGCGTGGAGATCGGAAGGGCCATCCAGGAGTATCTGACCTACCTGTCGGTGGACCGAGCCCGCAGCATCCAAACCATCCGCGCCTATCGCACTGACCTAGATCAGGCGGTCCAGTTCTGGGCTGAGCTGCGGGAGCCAGCCACCGATACCGAGCATCTCAACCGTGACGCTGTGCGCGCCTATCAGCGCCAGCTTGGTGAGAAAGGCTTGGCCCTGAGCTCGCGGGCCCGTCGACTCCAGGCGCTGCGCGGTTTCCTCCGTCACGCTCTGCGCGAAGGCTGGCTCCATGAGGACCTGGCTGCCCACATCGACATTCCCCGGGTCTCTGCTCCCCTACCCAAACCCTTGAGCACCTCCGAAGCCCGCCTGATCCTCTCCTATGACCACGGCTCGGGAGAACCTGGGCTCCGTGACGCTGCCCTGGTCTACTTCCTGCTTAGCACAGGCTGCCGGATTTCCGAGGCGCTCTCGGTGAAGCGCACTCAGATCAGCAACGAGGGTCGTCTGGTGGTGACGGGCAAGGGGTCGAAGGAGCGGATGGTGAACCTGACTCCCGAGGCGGTCCAAGCCATCCGGACTTACCTAGCCGCTCGACATGATCGCGAGTCGGCGCTGTTTCTCAACTACGACCGCTCCTCGAATGCCCGCGGTAAACGGCAACTGACCAGTGCAGGAGCTCGCCACATTCTCCGCCGCCTTCGTAAAGCGACGGGGGTGGAGCGCTTGAAATCGCCTCACGTTCTCCGCCACACCACCGCCACCGAACTGTTGACCATCACCGGCAACGTACGGCTGGTGCAGGAGGTCCTGGGCCATGCCAACCTCAACACCATGCAGGGTTACACCAAGGTCGTGGACTCTGCCCGGACAGCCGCCTACGCCGAGCTCGCCGAGAGGCTGACCAAAAGGCCAGGGGTGGAGGAGGCTAAGCCGCAGCTGGGGTGAAAAACACCGTCTCCAGGAAGAGATTCAAGGTGGCCCCACCGGTCTTCGACAGCAGCTGTGCCTTGATCAGGAATGCCAGCGCCGGCTGGGCTTGAAACTCAATCGAGGCCAGATACGAAGTGCTGCTGGCGTAGGTGACCAGCGGAGCGGTGACGCCGAAGACGACCACGGCGGCGGCCCCGCTCTGGGTCGCCCCGGCCGGCGCCGCGGCTGGTAGCTGCGCGGTGCTCGAGGCAGCCACGAAGGTGATGGTCTCCCCGGCGGCGTCGCTGAACACCACGGTGCCCGTGCCCTCTTGGGCGAAGGTCCAGCCCGGCGGATACATCACCGACCACGCCACCGGGGCCGATGACGAGAACGTCTGGAAGGCCCGGGTGGATGTGTACTGGGGCTGCGCTGTTACCCAGCCCGACTCGCTCGCGCCCTTGACTTGCCACCAGCCTCCGTTCGCCGAGTTGTGGCCGACGATCGAGAGCGTCACCCCCTGAGAGATCACCTGCACCACCGCCGCGGAGGTGCTCGGGCTCGACCGCAGGTTGACGCCGAGGGGCGCTATCACGGTGAGCGTGGTCGGCAGCGCACTCGGGCTGGGGGTCGGGCGTGGGGAGTGATTCGAGGTGGTCGGTGGGCGGCTGCCCGGGCTGGAGCACCCCGCCAGGATGATGAGCAGAATCGCCAGGAAGGGGGCCATAAGCCTCAGGGATCGGTGCGCCTTCCCCATTGCCGCCAGGCCTACTCCGCCCTGTTGCTGGTGACTAACCGGAGTTAGCCGCGGTGGCCGCCTCCCGGCTGAGTCGCGAGTGGAAGCCTTGGGCCGCGGCTGCGGCCGCCTCGGCGAAGTCGTCCCCAATTGACGCCTGGGATATGCCTCTCGAGACGCTGACAAGGTAGAGGCCCTTGCCGTCTTGGCCACGGGCGGCCAGCGACGCCTGCTCGAGGTCGCCGCTCTGCCTGCCCACGCCCGGGAGAAGGAGCGGAAGGTCAGGAGCGACAGCGCGTATCCGAGCGATCTCCCCGGGCCAGGTTGCCCCCGCCACCAGGCCCACCGTTCCTAGCTTGTTCCAACCAACTGCGAGCCGAGCCAGGTGGAGGTAGAGGGGCTCTCCCCCTTCGCCCACCGGCAAGTCCTGGAAGTCAGCCGCCCCCGGATTGCTGGTGCGACAGACGATAAACGCGAATCGGTCGGGACGCGCCAGGAAGGGCCGTAGCGAATCCTCTCCGAGATATCCGTGCACGGTGCAGGCATCGGCTCCCAGCTGGTCATAGAGCGCCTCCGCGTAAGCAGTCGCGGTATTGCCGATATCGCCGCGCTTGGCGTCCGCGATCACGAGGGCATGGCGCGAGGCGCTTCGGACCACCTCGATCAGGAGTTCCCAACCCGGTGATCCGAGGCGCTCAAAGAACGCCAGGTTGGGCTTGTAGGCCGCCGCAAAGGGGGCGGTTGCTTCCACCAGCGCGAGCGTGTGGCGGCGAATGGCGACGATGCCCTCCCCCAGACTGGCTGGAATCGCTGCGGGATCAGGGTCCAAGCCCACACAGAGTGGCGCTCCATTACGAGCAATGGCACCTGCCAATCGCTCCCGGAAGGGAGCCTGAATCACCAGGAGGTTCTGGAAGTGCTGGTTTGTGCCGCTCCCGGCGCTTGCGGGGCGTACGGCACTGAGATCCGGTCGTGCTCGGACTGCATGCACCGGGGACAGAGAGAGGTCAACTCACCATCCAGGAGCACGGCCGCCAATCGATAGATCGGGAACTCCCGGTCGCAGTTGCCGCATCGGCGCATCCAAGGCATCTCCAACTACGAATTCTAACGCCCTGATATGCTCAACCCCCGATCGCGGGGAGTAGCGCAGGTGGTTAGCGCACCAGTCTGGGGGACTGGGGGTCGCAGGTTCGAGTCCTGTCTCCCCGACCATAATTCTGAGATCAGGATCACGTGTTTCAGGGCTGGCTGGACCGCTCGTCACCTGGGGTTGACGCCTTGACTCACGGAATATGCCGTGGGGCTGATGGGGTTGTCGGGCCGATCCCACTTAGCTGGTGCCCTGAGGTTGGCCAGCTGGTGCAACGCGCTCTACTAACGAACCCGCAGCGCGAGTGCGGCGATGAGGTCCTCGAGTTTGTCCCAGCTCGCCTGCATTCCACCGAGGGCGACCGTCGGATCATCTCGCTGCTCCGGGGTGCGCTGGAACATCGCGTCGAGACCCGACTGGTCCTTGAAGACGAGCAGGGTGGTCATCGTCGTGACGCCATCATCCTCGTGCAGCGTCACCGTCTCAACAGCCTCGTCATCCGGCCTGCCGTCGAAAACCCAGCTGTCGACCAACCGCGTCGGCGCCTCGATCTCGAGGAACGTGCCGTGAAAGGAGCACTTCTCGCCACCGGCAATGACACCCACGTAGCGGTACTCCCCACCGACCCGCAGGTCGATTTCGCAGACTTCGAGAACTTCGTCCCCGCCGGTGAACCAAATGGTCACGTGTTCCGGCTTGGTCAACACGTCGAAGAGGAGCTCGGCGGGCGCGTCGAACTTGCGGGTGGTCAGCATTGCGCGGTCGCTGGGGAACTCGAGCGTGGCCGAGCCATGGCGATTGATCGTCATTCCTCTTCCTCTCCTTCTTGTAGCTCGATGAGGTAGTCGTCCAAACGGTCCAGCCGTTGCTGGTACTTCGCCAGCCACCCGTCCAGGGGCCGGAGGTGGTCGCGATCCAGTCGGTAGTAGCGGCGCCTCCCCTCGGCGCGGCACTGGACGAGGCCCACCTCGCTGAGCACCCGGAGGTGCTTGGAGGCCTGAGGCTGGGTGATGGACAGCTCGTCGACGATCTCCCCGACCGGCTTCTCGCCCGCCAGCAACGCGTCGAGGATGTCGCGGCGCTGCACCTCGGCGATGGCGTTGAAGACGTCGGAGGTGGTGGCGGCTCGGGCCATGCCGGGATTATATTCCAATATCGGCATCTGTCAGGTGCGTGCCGCGGGGCCCTGCCGGACGACGGTGGAACCTCCACTCCCCCCGCTGCCACGCGGTGGGCAGCACCTGGACAATTCTCGATCGTGTCCGTTGGCCTGCCCAGAGCACAGTCGGGACGGCCCCGGACTACGCGATCCCAAATTGAGATATCCGGGAGCAGCCGTCGGCGAGGTCGGCAGAGTCTGGCCACAGAGCGGTCTCAAAGGGAAGCCTTCCGGACAGCGTAAGACTTGCTCCATTGGCGCAAACCTGGTGCCCTCAGAACGACCCAAAACCTCCAAGACACGGGTTTAGGACTCCGCCATAACCTGTCTGTCTGGTGGCATCAAGTACCGTTTCGTAGTTGAGATTAAGCGCTGCCAACTCAGTCCGCGGCGAGGCCGGTGAGAGCAGCGGCTCATGCCCTACACACGGAGGTGGGCCGGGGAGTACCCCGAATACAAGGAGTATCAGATGACCAGCAACCCAGGCGGAGGTGACCGCATCCTAGGCAACCTGCGATCGGCGGATGGCAAGGGCATCGTGCGCATCGAAGACCGGTTCGACACCAACATCGCCGACCTGTGGTCGGCCCTCACCGATCCCGCCCGCCTGGCCGGCTGGCACGGCCAGGTGGAGGGCGACCTCCGCCTGGGCGGAGAATTCCGCGTCTACCTCGAATCCGATGACTGGCAGGGCGCCGGGCGCGTGGAAGCGTGCGAGCCCGAACAGCGGCTACTGGTGACGACGAGGGAGTCCGACGAGTCCTGGCGGAAGGGTCAGGGTGCGCCGCCGTTCGACGAGACCATAGAGGCCAGGCTGACCGCCGACGGCGACCAGACCGTGCTGGTTATCGAGGTCCGGGGCCTTCCCCTGAACAAGATCGCCTTCTACGGGGCCGGGTGGCAGATCCACGCCGAGAATCTCGCCGCCTACCTCGCTGGGCGTGAGCACGGCGACATCGAGGCGCGGTGGGACGAGCTCGTCCCTGCCTACCGAGACCTAGCGGCTAACGTCGCCTAATACGGCAGTCGGCACAGCACGATGGAGCGCAAGCTTGCGGTAAAGTCGACCTGGTTCTCCCTCGCCGTGGAGGTCTAAGTCGGGAATCAACCGGGGCGTGGAAACCCATGGCCGCCGACCTTGGGCCGCGGATGGTTCTCCGACTGCTCGGCCTGGACACTGGTCGGTGTCGCCAGGACTGGCAGCCGAGCGGCCCGACTTCGACTACGAGTGGTCGACTGGGGTAGAGCGCACGAGCCACACGGGTTGGCCCCTGCGGTCCGAATAAACGGTCCCCGACGGAATCCTTTGGGACGAGTTTCACGGTTCCGTGCGGCGATCCTCAGAGGCTTCTAAGGTTGAAAGTCGAGACTGGCCGCTAGCACAAGCAGTGATAGACGATCCCGGTGAGGCGCGGTAACCTCAGTAGGTACGCCCACAACCGGGCCGCGATTGGGGGTCGAACGGGGATGCGGGGAGGCCAGCGGGCGGGCTCGGACCAGGCGGCGGCCCAGGCCGGCGTGGAAGCGGCGAAGAGGGATTGGGAATGGGCCGCAAACCGTAGCCTGACGGCTCCCCTGGTGCTGCTGCTGGTCCTGCGGCTGCCCTCTCTCTTTGAGCCCCACTGGTACAACGACGAGGCGGGCTACGCCACCACCGCCTGGCTGATGGCTCACGGCAAGGTGCTGTTCCTAACCACCTGGAACAACAAGCCGCCGCTGCTTTTCTGGCTTTATCAGCTGGCCTGGGGGATCTCCGGGTCGCGCGAGTTAGGCCTCCACCTGCTCTCCACGGTAACCGAGGTCGCAGCGCTGGTCGGAACTTGGCGGCTGGCGACCCAATACCTCAGTGCCCCACGGGTCTGGATCGCGACCCTGGTGGCGGCGAGTCTGCTCGCCACCCCGATCCTCAACGGCGACCTTGCCCTCCCCGAGGACTTCCTGATCGGCTTCACCGTATGGGGGATGGTCGCGATGCTGGCAGCCTTGCGAGCCCCGGAGCGTCGGCGGGCCCTGCTGCTGGCCACGCTCGCCGGGGCACTCTTCGGTTGCGGCTGCCTGATCCAGCAGACGGTGCTGGCGGACCTCGGGACGGCTCTGCTGCTCTTACTCCTCGCAGGGCGGCGAGCCTGGGAGTTGGGTCTGGTGACTGCCGCTACCGCCACGGCGGTGGTAGGGGCAGTGCTGGCACCATTTGTCGCCGCCGCCGGCTTACACAATGTGGTCTTCTTCCTGGTTACCAGTTATTCGAGCTACACGACCAGCTCTCTCCATCCTTCGTTCTGGTCGGTATTCCCCCGGGTCCTGGGCGGACTCCTGCTTGTGGTTGGGGCGCTTCTGGCCCGGCGTTGGCCCATCGAGCGACTGCTTCCGTGGGTCTGGTTGGCCACCCTGTTCCTGGCCTATGTGATCCCCAACCGCGGCTATCTCCACTTCCTGTTGCCGGCGGTGCCGGCGGCTGCACTGTTGGTGGCCAGAGTTGGCAACCCGGGCTGGCATAAGGTGGGCAATCGAGCCCGACTGGCAGGCGCTCCGCTGCTCGGCTCGGTGCTAGTCGGCGGATATCTCTGGTTCGCTCTGCTGGGCTCAGGTCAAATCGGGGGTGGGCTCTTCCCAGTCAGGCTTACCGAGCTGTACTACCCCAACTTCGCGGGGTGGCTGGCCGGCGATGTCAGCCGCACCGACTACGACTCCCTGTACAGCCGGGATTCCGTGGAGGAGCACGATGCGGTGACGTGGTTGCGCCAGAACCACCTCACCGGTTCGACCGCAGTGGTCTGGTCGCCTGATGCCTGGGCCTACCTGCTCGGACGACTCCAGCCTATCCTCCCCGAGCCAACCATCTATATGAACAGTTACTTGCTTGGCAGTAAGTTGCTCTTTCAGCGGGTCAGCCAAGAGCGCCCGGTAGTTGTGATTGTCACCCGCGACTCCTTCACGACCTACGGCCCGATCGAGCCGCTTTTGCAACGCACCTACACTGAAGTCCAGGTGTCGGCGGACGGCGAGCTCTGGGTCCGGTCCGACGTCACCTCGCGGGTCCTGCCCGGAGCCTGATCGATCTCCGCCCGGTCACATCCGGCCGGGAAGCTGAAGCAGTGCCCCTACGGAAGTCGTTCTGGACCTTCAGGCTGACGAACTGTCGCGTCAGCTGCCGAGGCGAGAATATCCTGAGAACAACGCACGTAGCACTGCAGACGAAGGGGAGATCGCGCGATGAATGTTCCTGAGCGTGTGCACCTGCGGCCCCTCGCCGAGGCAGACGTGGACGTACTAGATCGCATGGAGAACGACCCATCGGCGGTTGGGGAGCATATGTGGTCCGGTTTCCGCGATCCCAAGTTGAGGCGGCGGCGGTGGGAGGAGGACGGCTGGATCGGAGGCGGTTCGTCGATGTTGGCGATAGCCTCGCCTGACGGCGCGCTGGTAGGGGCCGTGGTTTGGTGGCCCCACGACGTAGTTGGCCCGACCGGAGGCTGCTTCGAGTTGGGATGCATGGTGCTGCCCGACTTTCGTGGGCGGGGGGTGGGTGCCCTGGCTCAGCGGGCACTGGCCGACTACCTTTTCGAGACCACGTTGGCCAATCGTATTCAAGCCCTGACCGACGTCGACAACAAGGCGGAGAGACGATCTCTTGAGCGTGCTGGCTTTCAACTCGATGGGATCCTGCGTGGGGCTGGGTTTCTCGGAGGCCGCTGGCGGGACGGAGCTCTTTACGCCCGCCTGCGGGACGATCCGGACACCTCGGACTGATCCGCATCCAATTAGGGAATTTGCTTTAGTCCCAAGGGCAAACTCTGCCTATTGGCCCCCGAGGGAATACGCGATGATCTCGCCATGAGGGTTCTTGGCCGACGTCTTGGCACCTGCGCCGATGATGAGCATGTCCTTGGTCACGGCCGGGAATGAGTTGATGCCGGCCGGCGCCTTCGTTGACCAGAGAATCGCCCCGTTCGTTGTCGAGAGCGCGTAGATCGTACCGAAAAAATCGGAAGTGAACACTACATTGTTGGCGATGGTCGCTCCGCCAGAGTCAAAGCTCGTGAAGGGCCGCGTCCACTCGATTTGGCCCGTGACCGCGTTGACGGCAGCGAGTCCGCCGGTTTCCGATTTGCTGGCTCCGGTTGGCCCCGTCGCCTTTCCCTTGAAGCACCAGTCGATCCAGGGCACGTAGAGCGTGCTGCCGGTCTCGGCCATTGGGGTCAGAACTCCTCCAAGTGACCCGGGACAGTAAGGAACCGACTTAGCCGGGAAGTCCCCGTATTCGTATTGGTTGTGCTTCCCGATGTTCAACGTCCAGATCCGGGTGCCGGTGTCTGCATTGAAGGCCACGACCTTGCCCGATTTGCCGGCGCCGATGACGATTTCCGTCGCAACCCCGGCTACATCCTCAGTCGTGAGGATGGGCGAGTCCTGGAAGTCGTAGTCACGGATGTCGTGCGGCGTCACCTGCTGGTACCAGAGCAGCTTGCCGGTCTTGCCATCCAGCGCCAGGAGTGAGTCGGTGTAGAGATTGGGCCCGGGTCGGCTCTTGGCGTTGGGATCTGACCTGGTGGGGTAGACGGGAGACGGGTTCGCCGTTCCCAGGAAGACTCGCCCGCTGCCGTCAACCGCCGCCGGGTACCAGACCCCTCCCCCGCCGTTCACCTTTGGGTCGCCCCAGAGCTTGCTTCCGTCCTGGACGGTCGAGAAGCTCCAGATGATGCTGCCGGTCTGAGCGTTGAGTGTGTAGACGATTCCGTAGGCGCCTCCGGTGTAGTACGAGGTTGAGTTGCCGGGGATGGTCGAAATCAGGACCTTGGCGTCATAGACGGTGGGCGCCATGTCGATGCCCTCACGACTATTGCCGATCAGCTTGCGGATCCAGACTTGCTTCCCGGTCTGGGGATTGAGGGCGAACGCTGAGCTTTCGGTGGCTCCGAAGAGCAGTCCGTAGCCGAGGGCGACCCCGTTGGGACCACCCGACGGGGTCGCCGAGTTGTACTTGTGCTCCCAGACCAGCTTTCCGCTGTCCTCGTTCAGAGCGAACACGTCGGAATCGGGATTCTCGAAATAGACCAGGCCGTTGACGACGATCGGATTCGAAGCGAACTGGCCGAATAGGCCGTGATAGGAGAGCTTGAAAGTCCACTTCGGCTTGAGCGTCGCCACGTTGCTAGCGTTGATGTCCGTCGACAGGTCGGCGCGGGAATTGGAGAGATCGTAGTTGTGGGCGGGCCAGCCGGTAGCGGCATTGGCCGCGATCTCTGGCGGCACTAAGCTCGCCGATGGCGTCGCTTCAGCCCCTCCCGAAAGCAGGCCAGCCAGCACGAGCCCCACCAGGGCCAGGAGATGCAGAACCCTGAGCTGACTCGGCCCGCGAGCATGTCTGGCACCCGTGCCGAACCGACTCATCCTCGGGGCCGCCCTTCCCCGAAGGGCTCGCCACCCTCCGGACGCCGCGGCCGCGACGACCCGAACGCGGTGAAGGGAGTTCGGGTTGAACTCCCCATGAGCGAGTCGATCGTAGCGGCGCCAGCCACGGGCACATTTTGGCAGACCCCACGCAACAGCCAGAGTCTCCCGCTCGGCCCGAGCGCGTGCAGCTTCCGGGAGAACGGACGTAGTTAGATCCGATCTAAAGTTCTTCGGGTGGACAGCCGAGCGGAACCAAGGGGCGCGGTGCTCCGGGTCGCCGACCCCCGACATCTGGGCCAGCACTACGCGGTTCCACGGACCCTCTTCCTCAGCAAGCTCGGCAACCTAGACGTCCTCCGGTATGGCAGCGCGGGCGGGGCGCAGCCGGCCTATGCGCCGTCGGAGGACGCTGCTCTTATCGAGTTCGCGCGACTCTGGGACGAGGATGCTTCACGATTCCCCGCCGCCGTCCTGGCCTTCGCTAAGAGATGGGGTCCACTGGAGCTCTGTGACGCTCACCTGCGTCCCTTCGCGCACGCCCCGCTCTGCCAGCCATGGCAGGACCAAGCGGTTGCCACAGCTCAGTGGGCGGAGCCCATTGCCACCTGGCGCCGGTACTCACGCTCCCTGCACGCGCTCCTCTGCCTTTTGGCCGACAGCCAGGAGTACGACCGATATCCACCGTCCGACGCCGACCTCTGGATGGAGCTCGCCTGGGTCCAGCCGCGGCCCTCGGACTGGTCCACCGCTCCCCTGACCTTCGCCCCGGGAGCACCCCAGTGGGCGGATGACGGTCGCCCGGGCCCCGTCGGGGGTGTCGAGAACTGGCCATCGCGGGCACCCCGGACAAGGGTCGAGGCGGACCAGGCCTTGACCGAGGCCCTCAAGGTCTGGCTCAACTGGACTCCGCTTCCGCTCCAGCCCTACTGCGATCGGGGATCCTTCACCATACGGCCCGACCGGAGGGTGGCTTGGGGGGCCGCCCTGCAAGCGGCAGGCCTGGCTGGCAGGCTCACCACCGAGTTGGCCGGGGCGATCGCTGGCGGTCCGCGGATTTTTCGCTGTTCTACCTGCGGCCAGCCCTACGTCATCGCGGAACGGCGCCCGTCGCAGAGCCCGAGTAGACGCCACCATTGCGATCGATGCCGTGATGGCGGTCGATACACAGGTCCCAAGACCGTGCGCCAGCGAGAACGCCGAAGACTGGCCCGGGAAGCTCTGAAGAGCGCAGCTGGATCGCCGTCGCAGTAGCTAGTCGACCCAGGTTCGGGCGGTTTTTCCTCACGGTTTGGCTGACCCGCATGATCGCTCCCCTGAAACTCAATCGTGGACGCATTCACTGAACCCCGGGCAGCCGGCGGCGCAGGCGCGTCACCGAGTTGAACCGGAGCCAGCACTTACAAATCCGTGCGGTGTGATCGAGTTACTGATACCATCGAGGTCATAGTCGGGCCTGAACCGACTGCGGCCTTCTGCTGATCCCTGGTCTTTTGGCACAGCGGCATAGTTGAGAAGCGCTGCGAGCTGAACTGACCACACCACACTCGGGCGACTCGCCCAAGGGATTTGCATGACATCATTCGCCGAACTTGGAGTGCGGCCGCGCACCCTGGAAACCCTCCACCGACTTCGCATCGACCAGCCCACCGAGGTTCAGACGGCCGCCATACCGATTCTCGAAGCGGGCCGGGATTGCGTGATTCAGTCCCCCACCGGCTCGGGAAAGACCTTGGCCTTCCTGATTCCCATGGTGGAAAGATTGCGGACCCACCAGCAGGGATCGGCGCGGGGCCTGATCGTGACTCCGACCCGCGAGCTGGCCACCCAGATCGGTGCGGTCCTCGCTCAATTGGAGCCGGGATTGCGCCAGGTACTGGTATTCGGTGGCGTTGGCTACGGACCTCAGCTCAAGAATCTGGGCCGGGCCGACGTCATCATCGGATGTCCTGGAAGGATCCTAGATCTGGTCGGGCGCGGTGCTGCCGCTCTCGGCGGCGTGGAGTTCTTGGTTCTGGATGAGGCTGACGAGATGTTCGACGCCGGGTTCGCCAAGGACGTCGAGAAGATCGCCGAACGAACCACCCACCGGACCACGTCGCAGCCCCGCCAGACAGTCTTGGCCTCGGCGACGATGCCTGACTGGGTCTCCGCGATATCGCGCAAGCACCTGGTCGAGCCGGCCCAGGTCTCGGTCGCACCGGCGCTCGAATCCCAGCTCGAACACGGGCTGTTCGCGGTGCAGAGGTCCCAGAAGGTGGCGATGTTGAGCAAGCTTTTGAAGCGCTCCAGTTCCACCATCGTGTTTCACCGCACCAAGCACGGGGCCAAGAAATTAGCCCGAGATCTCAGCGATCTCGGCCATCCCACCTCCGAGCTGCAGGGAAACCTATCCCAGGCGGCCAGGGACCGGGCCATCGCCGCCTTTCGACGCCGGGACACGGCGGTGCTGGTCGCCACCAATGTGGCGGCCCGGGGGATCGACGTCGTGGATGTGGATCTGGTGGTCAATTACGAATTACCCGACACCGCGCTCTGGCTGACCCATCGCATCGGTAGGACAGCCCGGAATGGCGCCAGCGGTCGGGCGCTCACATTCATGAGCGAGGACGACAGCGAGAAGTGGCGCAAGCTGCGTCGCCTGGGCGCGCCTGCGCTCCGGTTCGTTGACCAGGCGGAATTGCTGGGTGCGGGCAAGATGGTTTTCTTGGCTGACGGGGCGGACGGGGCGACTCCGCCGCGCAGCCAACCGCGGTCGATCAATGCAGCCGCTCACCACCCTCGGAACGGTGCCCCTGCGTGGGCGGCCCGGCGAGGGCGAAGATGGAGCCGCTGAGGCCAAACCGGCACCGGGCTCCCCGGCGGGAGACCAGGCTTTAGACAGCCAGCTGGTCAGCGAGAAGCCTTTCCCGCGCGGGAGAGGCGTGCTTGGATACGAACTGCCAGATCACCTCCCCCGCATCGAAACGGTTGGTGGTCTTGCCCAGGGTCAGCAACCGAGGTCCGCCAGGCCAGGTGTGGCCGCCCTTCCTGACGATCCACAGCACCACCTCGGCTCCTCCCCTGCCTCCAGGACTCACGATTCGCTCGACGCTGGTCCTGTCTTTGCCGGCGGCGGGAAGGACATCCCGATATGTCTCTGACTGGCAGTGGTCGATCTCCCGCCACCGGGCTGCCGTGGCTGCCAGCGAGAGCACCGGTTCACTCCTTCCCGGGCCCCCACCGAGGCGCCAGACTCGCCAGCGCCCGAGCAGGCTGCGGGGCGGCCCGCCATCGATGGGCGCGATCGGGTCCTCGGTTCCATGGATCAGTAGCGCTGACACAGCGTGAGTGGGAGTGAGCGACGCCAGGCGACCGGGCATCAATCCCGAAACCGCTGCGATGGCTGTGATTCTGTCGCTGAGTTCCAGTCCTAAGCGGTGGCACATCACCGCCCCGTTGGAGAGCCCGACCGCCGCCACCCGACCCTTGTCCGCCCCGGTGCGGGCCACCACGCGATCAATCAGATTGCGAATGTAGCCGACGTCGTCTACCCCGTCGAGGGCGGCTGGTGAGTAGCCGCGGCCATCGTTCCAACTCAGCTTGTGTCCTTCGGGATAGACGACGATGAATCCGCGGCGATCAGCCACCGCGTCGAAGTGAGTCAACCGCCTCATTTCGGGGACCGTCAGCCGTCGCCCGTGGAGCACCAGCAGCACCGCCCTCCCACTTACGGGAGGACCCGACGGCACATGCACCAGGTAGCCGCGGCGCTGGCCACCTATCTCGACGGAGTCGGACAGGTCGGACATGGCTTGCCTCCCTGCGGCGGCGGCCCGCTAGGACGACGGTCGATGGCTGAGGCTGAGAGCGTACCCCGAGATAGAACGAATTCATCTCTGCGACCAACCTTGGGCACGGAGACGACAAGCCGCAATCGGCACCGCTCTCAGCGGAGCGGATCACGGGCTCGGCTCGCGCCCCCCTGCGCCGCAGGTCCTAGAAGACCGGGAGCTTCAACGCGCCTGCTCAGAGCGACGGACCCGCAGCCGCAACGGCACCCCCTGGAATCCGTAGCGTTCGCGGAACTGGTTCTCCAGATAGCGGCCGTAGCTGAAGTGCATCAGATCAGGATCGTTGACGAAGAGAGCGAAGGTTGGCACCCGACTCCGCGCCTGCACCGCGTAGTAGATGTGCAGACGACGACCACCGCGGCCGCTGGGCGGTGGCCGTCGGTCCACCGCGGCGCGCACGAACTGATTCAACTCCGCCGTGGGGATGTGCAGTGACCTGGCCTCGGCGAGCTCAAAGGCGGTCGGTAGAACCTTGCCAATTCCCCTGCCGGTGAGCGCGCTGGTGAAGAGGAAAGGGGTACCCGGGGCCCAATCGTAGGCCGCCCGCAACTCTCGGATCAGGCCTCGGTCCCGTCGGGCATCTTCGTCCAGAAGGTCCCACTTGTTGAGCGCCACCACGGTGGCGGCCCCGGCATCGCGAGCCCGTCCGGCGATATGGCGGTCTTGGGCCCTGAGCGGGGTGGTGGCGTCGACAACCAGGATCGCCACGTCGGCGCGCTCGACCACTCGGATGGCCCGCAGCAGGCTGTAGTAGTCGGCGTCCTTGCTCGCCCCCGGTCGCCGAATGCCAGCTGTGTCCACCAGCAAGACCAGACCTTGGGGAGTCTGCACCAGGGTGTCCACCGGATCTCTGGTGGTACCGGCCACCGTGCTGACCAGGGCGCGCTCTTCGCCAAGGATGCCGTTGAGAAGAGAGGATTTGCCCACGTTGGGGCGACCGACGATGGCGCAGCGCAGGACCTCGCTCGCCTGCGCCACATCGCTCTCCTCAGGAGGTGGCAGTAGAGCCACGATCCGATCGAGAAGATCCCCAGTGCCGCTCCCCGAGAGCGCCGAGATCGGCACCCGGTCGCCGAGTCCGAGTTCCAAGAACTCGTGTGCCAAGAGCCGATCCTCCCGGCCCTCGTGCTTGTTGCTGACCAAGATCACCGGCTGGGCGGCCCGCCTCAGCTCCTCGGCCACCTCTCGATCAGTCGTGGTCAGTCCGGCCTTGGCGTCGCAGACGAAGCAGATCAGATCGGCCTCCCGGAGGGCTACCCGGGCCTGGGCCTGAGTGTTGGCCGGCAGATCCCCCTCGGTGTTCCCCTTGAGTACCCGCTCCAGTCCCGCCGTGTCGACCACGGTGAAGGCGCGCCCGCCCCACTCCAGGTCGCCGTAGATCCGGTCCCGAGTCAATCCGGGCTGCTCGGAGACGATGGCGCGTCGCTCCCCGGTTAGGCGGTTGAAGAGGGTGGACTTGCCGACGTTGGGCCTCCCCACCAGAGCCACGATTCCGGAGAGCGGTGGCGCAGGGGCCTCTTCCTCGGCCTGCTGAGCGCGACGCCTGGCCCTAGCGGTACGGGGTGCGGGACCACCCAGGGTGGATGGCATCAGACCTTGCTCCCAACCCGCAGATCAGATCCCGTCATTTCCGGGGGCACTGTCAGGTCCATGGCCGCAAGCAAGGTCGGCGCCACATCACGAAGCCCGCCACCGTCGGTCAGGCCCCGGCTCTGGTCGGAATTGGCCAGAACCAGCGGGACTCGGCTGGTGGTGTGAGCCGTGAGCTTCGAACCGTCACGAAGATCGACCTTGATCTCGGCGTTGCCATGGTCGGCCGTCAACATCAGCAGGAATCCGGCCGCAGAACAAGCTGCCGCCACTCGGCCCAGACAGGAATCGAGGAACTCCACCGCGACGATGGTCGCGTCGAGGTCGCCAGTGTGGCCAACCATGTCGGCGTTGGCGTAGTTCACGGCGATGAACGGGAAGGTTCCTCGGGCCAGCTGCTCAACCAGGGCGTCGGTGATGGCCTCGGCGCTCATGGCCGGCGCTAAATCGTAGGTGGCCACCCGCTGCGAGGGAACCAAAAGTCGTTCCTCGCCGGGAAAGGCATCTTCTCGCCCCCCGTTGAGAAAGTACGTGACATGTGCGTATTTCTCCGTCTCCCCAAGGTGGAACTGAGGCAACCCTGCTTTCGCCACCACCTCGGCCAGGGTGTCGCTCACCAAGGGCTTGGAAAACGCCACCTCGGCGTCCAGGGCGTCGTCGAACTTGGTCATGGTGAAGAGCTCAAGCCCGCTTGGGACCGCTCCCCGGTCGAAACCCTCAAAGGTGTGATCAATCAGGGAATGGCATAGCTGGCGGGCCCGGTCAGGCCGAAAGTTGAAATGGATCAGGACGTCTTCGTCGTGGACACCGACTACTTCGCCGCCAGCCGCCCGGACCGAGGCCGGCGGAATGAATTCATCTGAAACGTCCTGCTTGTACTGCTCGGTCAGATATTCGAGCGCGTCCGGAACCACCGTCTGCCCCCGTCCCAGAATTGTCGCGAAGGCCAGTTCGGTGCGATCCCAGCGCCGGTCCCGGTCCATGGCGAAGTAGCGCCCGCTCACCGATGCCAGTGCGCCTACGCCCACCCGAGCGAGCTGGTCCAGGACGTCGGCCAGAAATTCCCGTCCGCTGGTGGGCGGCGTATCCCTACCGTCGGTGAAGGCGTGGATCGCCACCCGTTCCAAGCCCATGCGCCGGCTCAGCTCACAGAGCGCGATCAGATGGTTCTGGTGACTGTGCACGCCTCCCGCAGAGACCAGTCCCATGAGGTGAAGTCGGCTGCCGCGGTCCAGCGCCAGCGACACCGCTGAACGCAGTACCGGGTTGTCAAAGAAGCTGCCATCGCTGATCGCGTCGTCGATTCTGGTTAGGTCTTGCGGCACCACTCGCCCCGAACCGATGGTCAGGTGGCCGACCTCTGAATTGCCCTGCTGGCCTTCAGGCAGTCCCACGGCGCGACCGCTGGCCGCAAGGGTTGTGTGGGGCCACTTCGCCCAGAGTTGGTCGAAGTTTGGGGTTCGGGCCAGCGCGATCGCGTTACCTCTCGACTCCTGGCTGCAGCCCCATCCATCGCAAATGCAGAGGACGGCTGGATGAGGTCCCTGGTTGCTCACTGGCTAAAGTCTCCGAGAAGAACTCCGCCAGCATCTGACGGGCGGTCCGTGCGGTCGGCGCTGATCGCCAAACTGCGCAACGGCCGCCTGAGCCTACCATCCGACGCCCGAGCGCCAGAGGTGGGCGGTCTCAGGCGGTTGGTTGTGCAGCCGCGGCCACGATGGCGCAGAACTCCTCAGCAACGAGACTGGCGCCACCGATGAGACCCCCATCGACTACTGCAAGCTTGAAGAGCTCGGCGGCGGAGCTGGCGGTCACGCTGCCGCCATAGAGGACCCGCACCTCGTCGCCCGCGCCAGCGTCCAGGTCGTCAACGACTTCGCGGATCTTGGCAATGGCGCTGGCAACGTCCTCTGGGACCGCGGTGCGGCCGGTGCCTATCGCCCAGACCGGCTCGTAGGCGAGAACGCAGCGGAGCAGCTGGGAGTGAGTTAGTCCGGCAAGGCCGGCGCGAGTCTGCGCGTTCAGCACCGCATCGGTGCTCCCTGATTCGCGCTCCTCCCAGCTCTCCCCTACAGCCAGGATGGGGTCGAGGGCAGCCCCAAGCACGGCCTCGAGCTTGCGCCGGACCACCTCGTCGTCATCTCCAAAGATCCGCCGCCGCTCGCTGTGACCGACCAGAACGTACCGGCAGCTACCCACCAGCATCGCAGCGGAGACGGACCCGGTGTATGCCCCCGACTTCTCCCAATAACAGTCTTGGGCTCCTACCGCGATCCGGGGATCGTCGAGGAGCAGCTGCTGAACCGGCCACAGCGATATGAAGGGCGGAAGTAGAACCACATCGGCAAGTGGATCCGGATCCAACCGCTGGCGGATCACGGTTGTGAGGTTGAGGGCCTCAGGAACGGTGGTGTTCATCTTCCAGTTGCCAGCCACCAGCGGCCGCCGGACTGGACTAGTCATCGAGCCACGGAATTGGCCGCTCGCGGGGCGTCTTGCAACGCTGCCACTCCGGGCAGCTCCCGACCCTCGAGGAACTCCAAGGTCGCCCCGCCGCCGGTGCTGACATGGGTGAAGCCCTGCTCCAGACCTAGGCTGCTGATCGCGGCTTGCAGATCGCCCCCTCCGGTGATGCTCATCGCCGAGCTGGCCGCCACGGCCTTCGCCACGGTCTCGGTACCGGCCGCGAAAAGATGATTCTCATAGAGGCCCAGAGGACCGTTCCAGACGATGGTCCCGGCTTTCCGGGCCATCTCCGACCAGCGCGCAGCCGTGCCAGGGCCGATGTCGAGGATCATGTCGTCCCCTCCCAGCTCCCCCACCGCCTTGACGGCGACCTGATCGACCTGGGCCTGGGGCGATGGAGCCACCACCACGTCGATCGGCAGCTGCAGGTCGACGTGTCGCTCGGCAGCCTGTCTGACCACGGCCAGCGCTTGGTCCTGGAAATCCTCCTCCACTATCGACCGCCCCACTTCCAAATCGGCCGCCTTGAGGAAGGTCGCGGCCATAGCCCCTCCCAGGCATAGCCAGTCGACCTGGTCGACCAGATGGCCGAGCAGGCCCAACTTGGTACTCAGCTTGCTGCCGCCGATGATGCCCAGGAGCGGCCGTTGGGGATTGTCGAGGATGGCGCTGAGGTTAGCGATCTCGCTCGCCATCAGACGTCCCCCCACCGCCGGCAGGTAGTGGGCTACCCCTTCGGTCGAGGCATGAGCGCGATGGGCAGCGGCAAAGGCGTCATCCACATAGATGTCCGCCAGGGCCGCCAACCGGCGGCTGAATTCCGGGTCGTTTTCCTCCTCGCCAGCGTGGAAGCGCAGATTCTCGAGCATCAGCACCTGGCCAGGCGCGAGTGCCCTTGCTCTCTCCTCCACCACCGGTCCAACGCAGTCACTAACCCAGGCCACCGGGACTCCCAACAACCGCTCCAGGGCACCGGCCAGGGGCCGAGTGCTCAGCGCGGGGTCGACTTTTCCTCCGGGCCGGCCAAGGTGGGTGGCAATGATGACCGCAGCACCCCGCAAGAGCAGTTCGCGAATGGTGGGGAGGGCGGCGACGATTCTGCTCTCGTCCCCCAGACCCCCATCCGCGCTGATGGGGACGTTGAAGTCGACTCGGAGCAGAATCCGCTTGCCGCTGGGGTCGATGTCATCCAGTCCGGCTTTCGCTGTCGCTGCCCGCGACGCCACCTCAGTGGGGCGCGGTTTGCAGCCTGTCGGCCACCAGTGCTGCCAGGTCGACGACCCGGCACGAGTAGCCCCACTCGTTGTCGTACCAGGCCAAGACCTTCAGGTGACGCGACCCCACCATGGTGGTCAAGCGTGCATCCACGATCGAGGAGTGCTGGTCGCCTTGAAAATCGACCGAAACCAGCTCGTCCTCCTCAACTCGGAGGATCCCTTTGAGCTCGCCCTCGGCCGAGCTGCGCAGGGCGTCGTTGACCGCCTCCACGCTGGTGGGCCGCTCGGTGACGACCGTGAAGTCGACGATCGACACGTCGGGCACGGGTACTCGCAGCGCGAATCCCTTAAAGCGTCCCTTCAGCTCCGGAAGAACCCTGGCCACAGCCTGGGCCGCCCCGCTGCCGGTGGGGATCATTGAGAGGGCAGCGGCGCGAGCGCGGCGCTGGTCCTTGTGGAGACTATCGAGCAGGCGCTGGTCTCCCGTGTAGGCATGGCAGGTCGTCATCAGCCCGCTCTCGATGCCGAAATCCTGGTGCAGGACCTTGGCCACCGGTGCCAGGCAATTGGTGGTGCAGGACGCGTTGGAGATCACGTGGTGCTGATCCGACTGGTAGGCCTCGTCGTTGACCCCCATGCAGATGGTGATGTCCTCGCCCTCGGCGGGCGCTGTGATGATGACCTTCTTGGCGCCGCCTTTGTCGATGTGCAGTCGCGCCTGCTCGGCCCGGGTGAACATCCCCGATGACTCCACCACCAGCTCCACGCCTAGGCCGCCCCAGTCGATGTCCCCCGGGGATCCGGCGGACAGGATCTCCACATCCTTGCCGTCCACCTGTATGGAGCTTTCGCCGTGGCTGATCTGGCCCGGGTACCGTCCCAGGATGGAGTCGTAGCGGAGGAGGTGGGCCAGCTGCTCGGGACTGCCGACGTCATTTGCGGCCACAACTTCAAATGACCCGTTCTCCCGGGCGGCGCGGAAGAAGTTCCGGCCAATCCTGCCGAAACCGTTGATGCCTACCCGAACGGCCAAGCTCGGTCTACCTCCGGGTCACCGGAATGGCTGGCCACCCGGTCACCACCCCAGGATGCTCGTTCACGGCGAGTATAGAGGCGGGCTGGCGGCCGATCGGCTGGTCCCGCAGGGGGACTTGCTCAAGCGCGCTGAGGCAGGTCGCGGTGCCAGATGAGAGCGCTGACTCCGAGCGCCTGAAGACGGCGGCCAAACTCCTCGGTCAGGGCGACCGAGCGGTGGAAGCCGCCGCTGCAGCCAAATGCCAGCCTCAGAAGCCTCTGGCGGGAGTTTGAGCGGAGCTCAGGAAGCTGGGCATCGACCAGGTCCATCGCGGTTGAGAGCAACATCTCGGCCACCCTCTGCTCGAGCACGAATTCCTGGACTCTGGGATCCAACCCCGAGAGCATCCTCAGACTCGGCTCCCAGTAGGGATTGCGAATTGCCCTGGTATCGAAGCAGGAGCTCAGATCAAGGGGAACACCGCGGGGGTAGGCAAAAGACTCGATCACCACGGCTGGCTGCGCCAAACCCTGCTCCCGAAGGAAGGGAGCGATCTGGCTGGCCCTCGCGAGAAGCTCTTGGGCATTGACGTGGGTGGTGTCGAGCACGGCGTTGGCGCGGAGCCGGGCGGGAAACAGCCGCTCTCTAGACTCCTCCAGCTCGCGGGTGGCCAAAGTCAGGTCTTTGGCCAGCTCGCGCGCCGCCCAGGGAGCCATCGACCTGGTCAGGCATGCCAGATCGCTGGCATCCAGGGCCAACAGAACTGGGCCCTCTCCGGGGGTCAGATCCGCTGCCTCTACCGCGGGGCGGGACTCTTCTTGGCTGCCCTCCCAACTGACCGCTGCCATTCCCTGCCGAGCCATACCTGCCGCGACCAGGGCCGCTCCCGCGCCCGGAGGGCCGAAAACAAGCAGCCTGGTACTGACGCCGGGAACGGCCGCATCGGTCACAGGATCTCCTTGATGGCGGCTGCGACTCCCCGAGTCACCCCCGGCACCGCGGTGAGCTCCTCCCAGGAGGCGTTGCGTATCCCCTCAACCGACCCGAACCGGCGCAGAAGCGCGCGCTTGCGTTTCGGTCCCAGGCCACCGATCTCATCGAGTCTCGACCGCACCCCAGCCTTCGACCGCTTGGCCCGGTGACGTGTGATCGCAAATCGATGAGCCTCGTCCCGGACCCGCTGCACCAGGAAGAGGGCGGGGCTGCCCTCGGGCAAGTGGATAGGGGCGCCGCGAGCTGGAGCGTAGATCTCCTCGAACCTCTTGGCCAGGCCGAAGTGGGGCAGATCGGCCAGGCCCAGGGCTGCCAGCGCCCGGTGGGCGGCCGCCAGCTGACCAGCTCCCCCGTCGACGATCAACAGGTCAGGGCGGACTCCGAGGCTCTGGTCACCCTCGTCTGAGCGGCCCAGGTGGCCGAGTCGGCGGGTCAGGACCTCCTCCAAGCTGGCGAAATCATTGGGGCCCTCGACGCTGCGGATCGAGAAGATGCGGTAGTCAGCCGGCTTGGGTCGCGCGTCCTCGAAAACGACCATCGACCCTACGCTCTGCTCGCCCATGGTGTTGCTGATGTCGTAGCACTCGATCCGGTGTGGCGGTGATGCCAATCCGAGGCGCTGGCTCAGGTCCTCCAGCGCCGCAGCCGCCCGCCCCGAGTCAAAGTCCTGGGCTATCCGCGCCTGGCCCAGCGAAGCGGTTGCCGTCTCGTGGGCCCTCTGGAGCAAGGTCCGAAAACGCCCCCGACGCGGCACCACCAGCTCCACCCGGCCATGGCGTCGAGCCTCGAGGAACTCCACCAGTAGCTCGGGCGAGGCCGGGCTCTCGGGCAGGTAGATGGTCCGCGGCACATGGGTGGAGTTGGCGTAGTACTGAGATGCGAAGCTGGTGAGCACCTCCGCCAGCTCCACCTCCCCCACTCCCTCCAGCGGGTGACGCTCCATCCCCTGCAGTCGACCGTCCCGCACCAGCAGCACAGCGGCCATTCCCTGGGTACCGTCGACCGCCAGCCCCACGACGTCGACGTCGGCGGCCAGCCGGGGCGGGGTGATCTGTTCTTTGGCCAGCTTCTCCACGGTTTGCAGCCGGTCCCGGAGCGCGGCGGCGGTCTCGAAGTCCAGTTCGTCGCTGGCCCGCTCCATCTGGGCTCGAAGACGCCCGGTGACAGCTTCGATCCGGCCCTCCATGAACGCGGCCACGTCATCGAGCAGGTCGGCGTAGGGGCCGGGTTGGATCAGTCCGGCGCAGGGACCGGCGCAGATGCCGAGGTGGTAGTCGAGGCAGACGCGACCCCGTCGAAAGATGGCGTCGGTGCAGCCTCGAAAGGGAAAGACGGTCCGTATCTCTCGCACCGATCGCCGCAGTGACTTGGCATCGGTGTAGGGCCCAAATTCGCGGTGCCCTTCACCACCCAGGCGGCGGCTGAAGCTGGGCCGGGGGAACGCGGCAAGCTTCTCGGATATGTCCTCGGGGACGACGTCTCCACGGCGCGCTCGCGGTTGAGGGACACGGAAATAGAGGTAGTTCTTGTCGTCGCGAAGCCGGACGTTGTAGCGGGGATGGTGGCGCTTGATGAGTGTGTTTTCGAGAATCAGGGCCTGCTGCTCGCTACCGGCAGCAATCACCTCGAAGTCGAACACCGAGTCGACCAAGTGTTGGATCCTGCCCGGCTGCGACTCCCAGCTCACGAAATAACTGCGCAGCCGGTCGCGCAGGTTGGCGGACTTGCCGACGTAGATCACCTGGCCCGATCCCGCTCGGAACAGGTACACCCCGGGAGTAGTTGGAGCCGCCTTGAGCCGGGCCCTGACCAGATCCGGCCGCTGGCGCAGTCGCAAGGAGGCGCCGGGAACCGCCTCGCGCGGCTCAGGCCTGAGTTCCGCTGCCGATGCCACCGAAGTAGGGATTGCTCCTCGGACCCTGCCGGCCACCGCTAATGCCCTCCCGTCAACTCAAGGATGACAATTGTGAGCAGCAGCACTGCCAGCAACGCCATCAGGGCAACCCCCACCAGGCAGGCCGTGCGCTGCCAGCCCTGAAAGGTATGAGGTTGGCTGGGCTCGGACGGGTCTTCCTCGCCCGGGTCCCTCACACAGCCACCCGGTCCGGGACTAGGGACCGGGTCGCGTCCGCCGCCGCCAAGAGCGGAGCCAGGTAGCTTCCGGTCGACGATTGCCTGGCCTCAGCGACCTGCTCCGGAGTTCCCTCGGCGACTATGGCGCCGCCGGCTGCACCTCCGTCCGGCCCGAGGTCGATCAACCAGTCGGCGGATTTGAGCACGTCCAGGTTGTGCTCGATGACCACCACCGTGTTGCCCTGATCAACCAAACGATGCAGCACGCCCAGGAGCTTGGCGACGTCGGCGAAATGCAGGCCGGTGGTGGGCTCGTCGAGGATGTAGAGGGTGTGGCCGGTGCTTCGCCGCGAGAGTTCGGTGGCCAGCTTCACCCGTTGGGCCTCGCCGCCGCTGAGCTGGGTCGCGGGCTGGCCAAGGTGGACGTAGCCAAGGCCGACGTCGACCAAGGTCTGGAGCTTGCGCGCGATCCCGGGCTGGTTGCGGAACACCGTCAGCGCCTCGGCCACCGAGAGCTGCAGCACGTCGGCGATCGAATGCCCCTTGAAGCGGACTTCCAGCACCTCCTGGGTGTAGCGCTGGCCTTTGCAGACCTCGCAGGTCACGTAGATGTCGGGCAGGAAGTGCATTTCGATCTTGATCAGACCGTCACCCTCACAGGCCTCACAGCGCCCGCCTCTGACGTTGAAGGAGAAGCGCCCGGGCTTGTAGCCGCGCGCTCTGGCCTCCGGAAGCAGTGCGAAAAGCTCCCGAATCGGGGTGAAGAGGCCGGTGTAGGTTGCGGGGTTGCTTCTGGGGGTCCGTCCGATCGGGTCCTGGTCGACCTCGACCACCTTGTCGATCAGCTCCAGCCCGTCGATCCGGTCATGGGCTGCGGGCCGGTGCTTGGCTGAGTAGAGGTACTGAGCGCAGCGCCGATAGAGGATGTCGTTGACCAGGGTGCTCTTGCCCGAGCCACTCACCCCGGAGACGCCCACGAAGCAGCCCAGCGGAAAGGCGACATCGATGTCGCGCAGATTGTTGGCACGGGCTCCGCGCACGACGATCTGCTGGCGACCGCGGCGACGCCGACTGGGCACCTCGATCCGCTTCTCCCCTCGCAAAAACTGGCCGGTGATCGACTCAGGGCTGTTCAGGACATCGTCAAGCGAACCCGCCGCCACCACCGCACCGCCGTGCTCCCCTGCCCCCGGCCCCATGTCGACCACGAAGTCGGCGCTGCGAATGGTCTCCTCGTCATGCTCGACCACCACCACCGTGTTGCCCAGGTCCCGGAGCCGGAAGAGGGTCGCCAGCAACTTGCCGTTGTCCCGCTGGTGCAGTCCAATGCTCGGCTCATCGAGGATGTAGAGCACCCCGGTGAGCCGGCTGCCGATCTGGGTCGCCAGCCGGATTCGCTGGGCCTCGCCACCGGATAGCGATCCGGCGGGCCGGTCCAGGGTCAAGTACTGCAGCCCAACGTCGTAGAGGAAGCCCACCCGCTCGCGAATCTCCTTGATGATCCGGCGGGCGATGACCTCCTCTCGATCCGAGAGCTTCCAGTCCTCCAAGGTGGCCAGGATTTCGTCCACCGGTTGCGAACAGAAGTCCATGATCCCGAGCCCGGACACGGTGACGGCGAGGAACTCCGGCCGAAGACGTTTGCCCTTGCAGGTGGGACAGGGGCGCTGCATCATCAGCCGCTCGATCCCGTCCTTGACCGCTGCCGACTCGGTCTCGCGGTACCGCCGCTCAAGATTGGGGATGATCCCCTCGAACTTGGCCTGGTAGTGGTGGACCTGTCCGCTCCGGCTGCGGAAGCGCATCGACACGGTCTCCCCTCGCGGCAACCCGTAGAGGATCAGATCCCGCTGCATGGCTCCGAGCCGCCGCCAGGGTCGGTCCAGGGGAATGCCGTTCTCCCGCGCGACCGCCTCCACCAACTCCGCCATCCACTGCTGGGCCGGACCCCAGCTCCAACCCGATACCACCCCCTCGGCTATCGACTTCTCGGCATCGGTGACGACGCTGTCGGGGTCCACCTCCATCCGCGCTCCCAATCCGGTGCAATCCGGACAGGCGCCATGGGGGTTGTTGAAGGAGAAGTTGCGGGGTTGAGGCTCCTCCATGGAGAGGTTGTCGTAGACGCAGGCGAATTGCTCGGAAAACAGCATGTCTTGAAGGTCGGAATTGGGTTCGGCGGGAGCCACCAGCACCGTCCCCCCGGACAGCCGCGACGCCTGCTCGCAGGACTCGCGCAGTCGAGACATTGACTCGGGATCCACCACCAATCGGTCGACCACCACCTCGACGTCATGCTTCAGTTTCTTGTCGAGGGCAGGTGCGTCCTCCAGGGGATACACCAGTCCATCCACCCGCACCCGCACGTATCCCTGGCGGCGAGCGAGCTCGAAGATGGCCTGGTGTTCACCCTTTCGCCCCTGCACCATCGGGGCCATCACCAGCACCCGGCTGCCGCGTGGCAAGGCCGCGATCTGGTCAGCGATCTGCTCCACGGTCTGGCGCGAAATCTCGCGACCGCACTTGGGACAGTGGGGATGGCCGACCCTGGCGTAGAGCAGGCGGAGGTAGTCGTAGACCTCGGTCACGGTCCCCACCGTCGACCGGGGGTTGCGACCAGCACCCTTCTGGTCAATCGAGATCGCCGGCGAGAGCCCGTCGATGTGATCGACGTCGGGCTTCTCCATCTGGCCCAAGAACTGACGGGCATAGGCGGAGAGGGATTCGACGTAGCGGCGCTGGCCCTCCGCATAGATGGTGTCGAAGGCCAGCGAAGACTTGCCCGAGCCGCTGAGCCCGGTGATCACGGTCAACTGGTCCCGGGGAATGTCGAGGTCGATGTCGCGAAGGTTGTGTTCGCGGGCGCCCCGGATCGAAATGTAAGCCTGTCCCATCCGACTCTAGCGTACCCTCCTGCGGGTCAAAGGCAGCATCGGGTTGAACTGCTGTGACGAACACCAGTTCGTCGGCAGCTTAGCACTCCCAACCGTCCCCTGACTGCCGGCTCGGAGCGTCAGTAGCCAGGTTCGATGCGCTTGGCTTCCAGGAAGATGTCGACGCCGGTCAGGGCCTTGGAAACGGGGCAGGACAGCTTGGTTATGTGAGCTTGATCCTGGAACTCCTGGTCGGTGATATCGGGCACGCTTCCGACCGTGACCAGATTGATGGCGGTGATCCGGTAGCCGTCGCTCTGCTTCTCCAGGGTCACCTCGGCCGCCGTCTCGAGCATGGTGGGTGGATGACCCGCCGCGGTCAGGCCGAAGGCCAGAGCCATGTTGAAGCAGGCGGCGTGGGCTGCACCCAAGAGTTCCTCGGGGTTGGTTCCAGGGTCGGACCCGAATCGGGATCCCGCTGAGTAATCGACGCTGAGCTTGCCACTGTCGCCACGAATCTCACCGCCACCGCCGTGGTCATTGGGAGCCCAGCTGGCTCGCGCCTTCCGAACCGGCATTCCTCATCTCCTCCACCTCCGGCCTCCGAGCCGGTCTGCACCGTCCAATCCAGTGTGAACTAAGACCGCGAGGGGGTGTTGGAGGCGGGCCGCAGTCAGCTGCGCGGGGCGCGGGCGCGGCGAGCCGGCCGTTGGGCCCCGCCGGTCGATCTTCCGGGCGCACTGCCCGCGCTGGATGGCTCCTGACCCATCTCGCTCCACATCCTTCGTAGGGACACCAAGCGGTCGCGCATCAAGGCCGCCCTCTCGAACTCCAGGTTGGAAGCAGCCTTGCGCATCGCCTTCTCGACGTCCCGAGTCAGCCGCAGCAGCTCATCCGGGGGCAGCCCAACCGCGTCCTGGAACTCCGCAGCCACCTCCTGGATCTCGGCCCGGACCATCTCCTGCTCGCGAACCGCCTTGACGATGGTGGCCGGGGTTATCCCGCTGGCCTCGTTGTGGGCGGTCTGGGCCTCACGCCTGCGGGCGGTCTCCGCCAGGGCCTCGCGCATCGCGTCCGAGGTGGTGTCGGCGTACATCACCACCCGTCCGTTCACGTTGCGGGCGGCCCGACCGGCCGTCTGGATCAGGGAGCGGAAGCTGCGCAGGTAGCCCTCCTTGTCGGCGTCCAGGATGGCGATGAAGCTGACCTCGGGCAGGTCGAGACCCTCCCGGAGCAGGTTGATCCCCACAATGACGTCGAAGACACCCAGTCGCAGGTCGCGGATGATCTCCACCCGCTCCAGGGTGTCCACATCGGAGTGCAAGTACTGAACCTTCACTCCGGCCTCCCGGAGGTAGTCGGTGAGGTCCTCGGCCATCCGCTTGGTGAGGGTGGTGATCAGGCACCGCTCCCCTGCCGCGGCGGTGTGGCGGATCTCGGTCAGGAGGTCGTCCACCTGACCTCGTGAGGTGCGTACCTCGATCACCGGGTCAAGCAACCCGGTGGGCCGGATCAGCTGCTCAGCCACCTGGGTGGCGTGCTCCAGCTCGTAGGGCCCCGGGGTGGCCGAGACGTAGACCACCTGGCCGACCGACTGCTCCCACTCAGCGAAGGTGAGGGGACGGTTGTCCAAGGCCGAGGGTAGGCGGAAGCCGTACTCGACCAGGGGGATCTTGCGGGAGCGGTCACCGCCGTACATGGCTCCGATCTGAGGCACGGCGACGTGGGATTCGTCGACCACGATGAGGGTGTCGGCGGGCAGGAAATCCATAAGGGTGAAGGGTTTTTCCCCCTCACGACGTCCGCTTAGGTGGCGCGAGTAGTTCTCCACCCCGGCGCAGCTTCCCGTCTCCCGGAGCATCTCCAGGTCGAACAGGGTGCGCTGGCGCAGGCGCTGAGCCTCCAGCAACTTGCCCTCGCGGTCCAGCTCTCCTGCCCGCCACTCCAGCTCCTCCTCGATCGCCTTGAGCGCCCGCTCCAGCTTGTCCCGGGGAGTGACGTAGTGCGAGGCCGGGAAGATCGCCAGCTCCTCGCGATCGCCCAGGATCTCGCCGGTGAGGGGATCGAAATCCACCATCCGCTCCACCACGTCACCGAAGAACTCGACCCGGCTGGCCACCTCCTCGTAGGCGGGCTGGATGTCGATGACATCGCCCCGGACCCGGAAGCGGCTGCGTCCAAAGTCGAGGTCGTTGCGGGAGTATTGGAGATCGACCAACTTGCGCAGCAGGATGTCCCGGCGCCAGCTGGATCCGCGGACCAGCTGCACCGACTCGCCGAGGTAGTCCTCGGGGGATGCCACGCCGTAGATGCAGGAGATGGAGGCCACCACGATCACGTCCCGCCGGGTCAGGAGCGACCTAGTGGCGGCGTTGCGGAGCCGGTCGATCTCCTCATTGCGGGACGAATCCTTCTCGATGTAAGTGTCGGTGCGGGCGATGTAGGCTTCCGGTTGGTAGTAGTCGTAGTACGAGACAAAGTACTCGACAGCGTTCTTGGGAAAGAACGCCCTGAACTCAGCCCAGAGCTGGGCGGCTAGGGTCTTGTTGGGACTCAGCACCAGCGTTGGTCGCTGAATTTGCGCGATCAAATTGGAGATGGTGAAAGTCTTGCCGCTGCCCGTGACCCCGAGGAGGACCTGGTGGAGGTCCCCCCGCTTCACTCCCGACCTCAGCTTGTTGATGGCCTCGGGCTGGTCCCCGGTGGGTGTGAACGGCGCGTCGAGCTGGAATTCGGGCACGATTCGAGTATCGCAGCGTGGGCGGTCTGGGGCCGCCTGGCTCGAGGTTCCGCCTTGGCCCTCCTGAGCTGCAGCGATGTCTCGGTCGAATATGCCGACCGGGTCGTTTTCTCCGGACTCGACCTCGCGCTGGAGCCGGGCGACCGCTTGGGCATCGTGGGCAGCAATGGCGCCGGCAAGTCGAGCCTGCTGACGCTCTTCGCGGGGTTGCAGCCTGCCGCCACCGGCAGGGTCGATCGCCCGGGACGCCTGCTGGTCGCCTATCTTCCCCAAGAGTCGCCCCAACCCGTGGCCGAGACCGTCCTCGGCGAAGCCATGGCCAGCCGCACCGACCTGGCCCGGCTTCGTGACGAACTGGGCCACCTGGAGCGGGTCCTGACGGTGCCCAGCCCCGACAGCGAGGCCCACCTGGTCAAGTACGGCGAGGTCCAGTTGGCCTACGAAGGGCTGGGCGGCTACCAGCTCGAAGCCACGGCCAGAGCCGTGCTCGGGGGCCTGGGTCTGAGGGAGGAAGAGCAGGGCCGCTCACCTCGAGAGCTCAGCGTCGGGCAGCTGCGGCGCCTCGAGCTGAGCAAACTCCTACTCCAGGAGGCAGACCTGCTGCTGCTCGACGAGCCCACCAACCACCTCGACCTGGCAGCCATCGAGTGGCTTGAGTCCCACCTGCTCCAGAGCGCCCCCACTCTCTGCCTGGTTGCCCACGACCGGCGCCTGCTGGAGCGGGTCTGCACACGGATCGTCGAGCTCGAAGCCAGCCGTGTCGAGGTCTACGAGGGCGGCTATAGCAGCTATCTGCGTCAGCGCCAGGAGCGCCGGCTTCGCTGGCGGCGCACCTGGGAGGCCCAGCAGGCCCACATCAACCACCAGGAGGAATACATCCGCCGCTACAAGGCGGGACAACGAGCGCGGCAGGCACGGGGCAGGCAGACGCTGCTGGACCGGCTGGAGCGGGTACCGGAGCCCACCGAGCTGCAGCGGATGCGGCTGACCCTGCATGCGGCGCCCAGCGCCCAGATCGTGCTCCGCACCGAGGGACTGGCCTGTGGCCGGGACGACGTCGAGCTGCTACAAGTGCCCAACCAGACGGTGGCCCGCGGCGACCGGATCGCCATTCTCGGGCCCAACGGGTCCGGGAAGACGACCCTGCTGCACACCCTGGCGGGCCAGCTTCCTCCAGTGCGGGGTCGGGTGATCCCGGGCGCCCGGGCTCGGATCCGTGAGTACCACCAGGATTTTGCCGACCTCGACCTCGGGCGTACGGTGCTGGAGAACCTCCTCGACGACCACCCGGGCACCCAACCTGAGCGAGCCCGGTCGGTCCTTGGAGCAATGCTCTTCAGTGGGGAGAGGGCGCTCAGCCTGGTGGGCAAGATCTCCGGCGGGGAGAAGGCGCGGGTGGCACTGTCCCGCCTGGGCATGGACGACGCCAACTGCCTGCTCCTGGACGAGCCGACCAATCACCTCGACATCCCCTCCCAGGAGGTGCTCGAAGAGGCCCTGGCCCGGTATCCCGGCGCGGTGGTGCTGGTCTCCCACGACCGCTATTTCGTCGACTCGGTGGCCACCACTGTCTACGAGATCGAGGCCGGACGGCTGGTCGCGCGACGCGCCCCGGCCGCGCCGGCGCGGCCCACCCCAGGCCGACCGGCGCGCAAGTCTGGGGTGCGAACTCGCGGAACCATCCCGGCCCCATCCCCGCCGTCACGCAAAGAGACAGAGCTCCGGATCGAGGCATTGGAGAAGGAGCGGACTGATCTTGAGGCCCAGCTTGCCGCACCGGACACCTTCATGGCGCATGACCGCGCCCGGGACACCGTGGCGCGGTTCGAGACGGTCCGCGCCGAGCTCGAGGCCGCCTACGCCACCTGGCTGGCCCTGGAGCCCAGCACCGACCGATAGACCTCGGCGATCTGGGGCCGGACGGCGTCCCAGGAGTAGTGCTCGAGCACTGCCTGGCGAGCCGCGGCCGACATCTCCTCCCACCGAGCTGGCGCGGCCAAAATCCCTCGGGCCGCCCGCAGCAGCGCGGGCGTGTCCTCGGGCGGCACCAGCTCCACCCCTCCCCCGCGGAGGTCGGTCAGACCAGGCACATCCATGGCGAGCACCGGGGTGCCCGCCGCCATGGCCTCGAGGGCGACCGATCCAAGTCCCTCGTATCGCGAAGGTACCACCAGCAGACGGGCGCGGCGATAGGCGCTCGCAAGTTCGGATTCCGACACCCTTCCCATCACCATCAGCCGACCGTCGAACTCCTTGGCGGCCCCGAGCACGGCGTGGTGGAGGGGGCCGTCACCGCAGACCTCGGCTCGAAGGTCGGGGAACTCCTTGCTCAGGTCGCGGAAGATCGCCACGAAGTGCTGGACACCCTTGATCGGGACCAGCCTCCCCACGAAGAGGATGGTGTCCCGCTCTTCCTCGCCGTCGGCCGGTTGCAGCCACTCGGTCTCGATCCCGACCGGAATCACGGTGATCTTCTGGCTGGGCACGTCGTAATCCTTTGCCAGCGAAGCCGCGGTCGACGACGAAATGGCAATCACGTGTTCGGAGAACCGATAGGCGCGGGCTTCCATTCCACCCAAGGGACGTCTGGCCAACTGCCTCCCGTGGGCGGTCCGGTAGGTGTGATTGGCGGTGTAGATCAGCGGCGCAGCGGGCGGATGCCGGAAAAGCAGCACCCCGCCGGGACCGCCGAGGGCGTGCCACAAGTCCGGCCCCACGGCGGTTGCCACCTCCGGCAGGCGTCGGCGCAACCAGAGCGAGAAGTCCAGCGGGGCTCGCCGGGTCCGTTTGGGGATCCTTACCCCGGTGCCCCACGGCCCTCTTCTCGCGCTAACCATCTCAATCTCGAAGCCCGCCTTGGGCATCTCCTGCTCGAGCGCACCGGCGTACCTCCCCTGGCCACCAATGGGCGGGACGTCGTCATAGGAGAGCAGCGCGACTCGGGAGCTCAGTGCTGACACCGACTGCAGTACACGGTGGTGCGTCCCCCTATCCGGCTCTGACGCAGAGTGCTGCCGCAACGCACGCAGGGTAACCCGCCGCGGCCATAAACGAAGAGCGATTCGTAAGCCTCGCCTCTGGCCCCGAAACCATCCCGGTAGTCAGAGAAGGAGCTACCCCGGCGCCGGATCGCCTCCCGCATCACCAACGGCAGCGCCAAGAGCAACCGGCGGGTCTCGACCGGCCTCAGCGAGTTGGCCCGGCGGCCGGGGCGGATTCGGGCCAGAAAACAGGCCTCATCGGCGTAGATGTTGCCGCAGCCGGCCAGAACCGCCTGATCCAGCAGGGCCGCCTTGATGGGCCGAGCGGATCGCCCCAGCACCTGAGCCACCCCACTGTCGACGAACCGTGCCGATAGCGGATCCGGACCCAGGTTGGGCAACACACCGA
Source organism: Candidatus Dormiibacterota bacterium (assembly GCA_963701235.1). Taxonomy (GTDB): domain Bacteria; phylum Chloroflexota; class Dormibacteria; order Aeolococcales; family Bog-877; genus Bog-877. The sequence continues at coordinate 1,422,183 of OY969577.1, read as the reverse complement.
TCTGTTCCAGCAAAGCCGGATGCCCCAGCAGGACCCGGCCAAACCGGCGGGGGTCGCGATAGCGCAGCTGGCTGCCATCGTCCAGATCGAGCAGCAGATGGGTGTGCGGCGAGCGCGGCTCAGCCGGCCCCTGCAGGGTGAGAGATCCCGTCATCCCCAGGTGAACTACCAGGTTCTCGCCGCCACCGACGCCGATGTGGATGAACTTGCCCCGGCGGCGGACCGATGCCACGCGCCGGCCCTGGGTCGCGGCCGGGAAGCTCGCCGGATCGGGAAACGCAGGACCGAGTCCCGCACCAGTTCAGCCCTGGTGATGGTGCGCCCCACCAGGCGGGGTCGGAGGTCGCGCACGATGGTCTCGACCTCGGGAAGTTCAGGCAAAGATGCCTTAGCCCACCGCTCGAGACAAAGGGCTCAGATCTCGCCAATTAGGACCGATCTTGAGATCGACGACCAGGGGGACTTCCAGCGCGATCGCATCGGCCATCCCTTCTGCGGCCAGTTCGGCGACCTCCGCCGCGGCCGACGCCGGCGCCTCAAACAGAAGCTCGTCGTGGACTTGGAGCAGCATTCGCGCTGGGCTGCCCGAGGCCCGCAGCGCCTGGGCGGTGCGGATCATCCCCAGCTTCATGATGTCGGCCGCCGAGCCCTGGATCGGCATGTTGATGGCCATCCGTTCGCTCGCCTCCCGGACCTGCCGGTTGCTGGCAGTGATGTCGCCCAGGTAGCGGCGGCGTCCGAGGATGGTGCTGACATAACCCTGGCGGCGCGCGTCCGCACGCACCGTCTCCAAGTAGGCGGCCACCCCGGAGTAGGTGGCGAAGTAGCGCTTGATGAACTCGGCGGCCACGTCAGGTGCGATGCCCAGGTCTCTCCCCAGCCCGAAGCTGGAGAGCCCGTAGAGGATGCCGAAGTTCACCACCTTCGCCATTCGCCGTTGATCCGCCGCCACCTCGGCCTGGGAGACCCCGAACACCTGAGCGGCGGTGTCGGCATGGACGTCGTCACCCCGAGCGAAGGCGGCGGTCAGCTGGGGATCGCCGCTTAGGTGGGCCAGGACCCGCAGCTCAATCTGGGAATAGTCAGCCGAGACCAGCACCCAGTCCTCCCGACCCGGGATGAATGCCGCCCGGATGCGCCGGCCCAGCTCGCTGCGGATGGGAATGTTCTGCAAGTTGGGATCGCTTGAGGACAGCCGTCCGGTGGCGGCCACCGCCTGGTTGAAGCTGGTGTGGACCCGGCCGTCGTCGGGATCGACCAGCTCCGGGAGAGCGTCGACGTAATTGCTCTTGAGCTTGGTCACCTGGCGCCACTCCAGGAGCAGGTCGATGATCGGATGCTCGCCACGAAGAGACTCCAGAGCCTGGGCGTCGGTGGAGCGACCGGTCTTGGTGCGGCGCGAGCTCTTAAGGCCCAACTCGTCGTAGAGCAGAGCCGCTATCTGGGGAGTCGAGCCAGGACTGAAAGTTCGCCCGGCCAGCCGGAACATCTCCGCTTCGAGCGTCGAAATCTGCTGGTTAAGATCTGTGGAGATGGCTCGCAGCTGCTCCACGTCCAGACGCACCCCCAGTGCCTCCATCTCAGCCAGGATCTGCAGCACCGGGAGTTCCAGGTCGCGGAGCAACTCGCTCTGCCCCGACTCCCGCAACCGAGCTTCGAGCTGGGGCCGAATCGCGGCGGCGCAGGCCGCCTCGCCGCCGTAGAGCTGGGCCGCATCCTCGATAGTCAGCGTCGACGGTTGCCGGGCTGCCACTCCCTTTCCCAGGTAGACCTCGGGGTCAGGTGCTGGCGGACCACCCCACTCCCGACTGAGGGCCCCAAGGGTCGGCGTCCGGCTCCGCGAGTCAGCCAGGTAGGCAGCCAGGACGCAATCGAATGAGGCGCCGTCCAGGTCCGCTCCGGCGCCTCGCATTGCCAGCAGCGCCTCCTTCAACTGGTAACTGGACTTGCTCACCATCGACTTCACCATGACTTCGACCACCGGGGCCAGCTCGTCCCAGCTCAGGCCCCCACTACCATCTGATTGCACCGGGCAGTACCAGCTCTGGTCGACACCGGTGGCCAGTCCTAGGCCCACCACCCGCCCTTTGCGGGGCGGGCCATCGGTGGCGATCTGAACCGTGATCGAGCCGGCCTCGCGCAAGGCTGCAGCCATAGCCGCCACCCCCTCCCGGCTCAAAACCAGTTCGGCGGGGGCGGCCGCCGGTCGCTCCGGCTGGAGCTCCGCCGAGCTAGCCGACGACGCCGGGAGTCGGGTCACCAGGCTGGGCATGCCCAATTCCTCGAGCAGGCTGGCAGCCGCCTCGCGGTCGTATTCGCCAAGCCGGCAGTCGCTGACGTCCAAGGTCACTCCCGGGACGTCCTGGACGATGGTCACCATCTCCCGGCTCAACCGGGCCATTCCCTGGTTGGCCTGGAGAGCCGCTTTGACCCTGCCTTCGGGCATGGAATCCACCGCCGCCAACACCCCCTCGAGCGAGCCGTAGGTCTGGATCAGGGTGGTGGCGGTCTTCTCCCCGATCCCCGGCACGCCGGGGATGTTGTCGCTGGAGTCGCCTCGAAGAGCCTTGTAGTCGATGACCTGCACGGGGTCGAACCCGTAGCGCTCGCGGACGGCCGCGACGTCGTAGATCACCTGCTCGTTGCTCCCGCGGCGGCCCACCATCCACTGCACCACGGTGGTGTCGTCGACCAGCTGCAACAGATCCATGTCGCCGGTCAGGATCACGGTGTGCCAGCCGACCGCCTTTGCCTGCCGGGCCAGGGTGCCGATCACATCGTCGGCTTCGAAGCCCGAGACCATCAGTGCCGGGATGTTGAGGCGCTCGCTGATCTGCTGGCAGGTGGGGATCTGGGCGATCAGCTCCTCTGGGACCGCCTGACGGGTGGCCTTGTAGGTCGCCAGCTTCTCGTCACGAAAGGTAGGTCCGGGAGGATCAAAGGCGGCGATCCCGCAGTCGAAGCCCCGGGACAATGCGAGCAAGAGGATCGAGGTGTAGCCGTAGGCCACCCTGGTGGGCTCGCCTCGGCGGTTGGTCATCTCCGGCAGTGCGTGGTAGGCACGGAAGGCCAGCCCGTGGGCGTCCACCAGCAGCAGCCGGCGGGGCGCCTCGGGCTCAGCCAGCATGCGACCAATTATCCCGGCCCTGGCGGCGCCGACTATTGGGGTCGCCGGGCTAGGTAGAGCCTGGCGACATAGCTCTGGTCAATTCTGCCTCCGTGACCGGCAAGGACAAGCCTGATGCCGTTCAGCAACCGCTCCAGGACAGTTGGGTCGAGCAGGCGGTGGTCTGACTGGGTCCGCAGCAGGCCCAGATATTCCTCGGAGGTATAGGCGGTGGACCAGGGGTAGTCCTCGCGAACTACCTCACCGAAGGCCCCGCTGGCTTGGATCTCGTGCTGGCGATCAGGTTCGCGCTCGCTCGGGACCCCATGGGCGAGTCTGGGCGCCTCCCGGCGATAGACCTGCTCGATCTCGGCCTCCAGCTGAGAGCCGATACCGGAGCGGTTCTCCTCCCCGGTCGCTGTGTTCCAGACCAGCGCCAGAGTTCCCCCCGGCTCCAGGGCATCGCGGGCCCTGGCATAAGCAACGTCCGCCCGAACCCAGTGCCACGCCTGAGCTGAGGCGACCAGCCGAAATCGATCGGGCGGTAGCGGCCAGTCCTCGAAGGAGGCCTCCTCCACCCGCACCGCGCCCATGTCCCTCGTGTTTTGGCGAGCCAGCCGCGCCATCGCCGGGCTGGGCTCCAGTGCCGTCACCGCCAGGCCGCGCAGAGCCAGCGGCCGGGTGGCCCGCCCGGTGCCGGCGCCGACCTCCAGAACTCGATCCCCAGAACCAAGGTGGCCAAACTCGACCATCCGGTCGAAGACTACCTCCGGATAGGTGGGCCTATAGCGGTCGTAGAGATCAGCCACCTCGCCGAACACCAGCCGTTGTTCGCGCCCCTGAGCCGCCAGTTCACCTCTCCCTGACCTCTGTGGAGAGGTAATTGTGCCCGGATGGTGCAGCGCGGTCGGCCAAGCGTGAGTCGCTCTTGGTCACGGCTATGATGAGCGGGACATCGCGAACTCCCGGCGGCGCAGTCAGCGGCCGGATCCCCCCGCGGGCGCTCTCCGGGCTTCTGGGAATCGCCAAGTGTGAGGAGCTATGGACCAGATCGAGATGTCGGTTGACAGCATTCGGGTCCACATGCCCAGCGGCCAGCACGTGGTGGTGCTAAAGCAGAAGGATGAGGAGCGCTTCCTGCCGATCTGGGTGGGCATGGCGGAGGCCAACGCCATCGCCCTCAAGATCTCCGGCATCAGACCGGACAGGCCGGTCACCCACGACCTTCTGGTGAACATCCTCAGCGACCTCCAGGTGAGAGTGACCCGCGTGGTGGTGTCGGAGTTACGGGACGACACCTTCCATGCCCAGATCGTGGCGATGCAGGGCGACAAGGAGCTGATCTTCGACTCCCGATCGAGCGATGCCATCGCCCTCGCAGTTAGAGTCGAATCCCCCATCTACGTGGTCAAGGAGGTCCTCGATCAGGCTGGCGTGCTGCCCGACAGTCAGACTGACGAAGACAGTCGGCTCGCGGTGTTCCAACAAATGGTCAACGACATGAATCTTCCCGACCTCGACACTCCCGACGCCTGACAGCCGCCAGGGCCAGCATGGCGGAATGGTAGACGCGGCGGTCTCAAAAACCGTTGAGCGCAAGCTCGTGAGGGTTCGACTCCCTCTGCTGGCACCCACTTTTTGAGATCAGAAGCTGCAGTCGTCGACTCAGCTAGCCGGTCCCGGCCCAGCGATTGACAGCCAAGTTGACAGCCAAGTGAGAAAAACCCATACCCGCGCTTGGTCCCGGCGCCCCCAGTCGGAGGCCCGCTCCTATGATTGGGGCGCCAAAAACGGGTGCACTTGGCAAGGGGGATCCTGGGTGAACAATGGAATCGTCGCCATCGGGGCGGCACTGCTGGCAATCGGCATCAGCGCATGCGCCAGTACCGGCACCGGCATACCTAGCCCCACCCCGTCAACCCGGGCCAACGTGAGCCCAAGCCCGAGCCCAAGTCCGAGCGGGCCCGAGGTCTATGCCGTCGGGAAGGCCATGACCAACGGAGCACATCAGACCGTCACGGTCACAGCTTTCACCCAGGGGGTGGCCGCCTCGGCGTATTCAACGCCAAGCGCGGGCGATCAGTGCGTCAGCGTGCAGGTCGCGCTATTCAACGGAGACTCATCACCGTGGGAGCTCCCGCTGTACGAACTGACGGCAGTGGGCGCGAGCGGGCAGTCGTATGACAGTTACAGCTCGCTGGACTGCCCATCGTCAGACTCGATCGACAGTCTTGTGCCCGGTGGCCACGCCGCGGCCACTCTGTACTTCGAGGTGCCGCTGGCCGGGAGGCTCCTCTTGCAGTGGACGCCCAGCGCACTCAACCCCGACAGCGTCTACAACACTGAACTCAAGGCGTCGTGAGAACGACCCTGAGGCTACGCACCGGATGGCTCTCGTCGTGCCGATAGCGGCGGTAATCGCGAGGGCCCGAATCTCGGGGTGCTGGGGGTCGTGGAGCAGCCTTTCCGGGGCTCAGGATGGGTCAGCGAGCACGGCCACTTCGGCTTGTACTCTCTTGAAACATCACGGCGACGGAGAAGCGGAACCTCAGTAAGCGGGGCGGGTTCCCTTGGGCACGTAATCAAAGAAACGCTGGCTCATCCCCCCATGCGTCCACTCGGCCCGCACACGGGTCCGGCGCTCCACCCGGCGCAAGGCCGAAAGCAGGGCTCGATTGAGATCGCGGGCGCTCGCCCCGCGCATCGTGCCTTCGATGTGGAAGCCGTCCGGGGTCGGAGTGACGCTGCCGGCGACCAGGCTCTCGATCAGCGTCCGGAGGCCGGCAGGGTGATCACTGCTAACCTCGGCGACCAGCCGGAACTCGGGCTCAGCGCTCATGCGGTCGAGTCTCAGGGGCCCCGTGGCGGCTGCGGCCGGCCAGCAACGCAACCGCGAGTAGCGCAAGTCCCCCCGCCACCGCTCTCGATCTGAGCCAGACCATGGGTTTACTGCGGCAGCTTACCCCGCCCCGTCCCGATTGCAAGGCTGTTAGGACGGAGCCGCGGACGCTGTTAGGCTGCCGCCGTACTCCAATGCGCGAGCCAGGTCCTTTCCTCCAAGTCGCCTTCGTCCGACATCCCGACTGGCCGTGTGAAGCGGGCTGCTTAGATGCCTGAGATTGCCCTGCCCAAGCTCGACTCTGACCGCAGGCTGCTGGCCCAAAATCCCGACACTTCGGCCGAGGTACTCGACCAACTGGCTCGAGATCCAGACCGAATCGTCTAGGTGGGGGTGGCAAAACATCCCTACGCCTCGGCGCCTACCTTGAACCGCCTTGCTCTCAGCCAGTACTGGCAGGTGCGAATGGGGGTGATTGGGAATCCGAGCACCGGCGTCCAGGCTTTGCAGTACCTGGCCGAAATCGGACCCAGCTTTTCACAGACCGCTCGGGCTCGGCACCAGCTGTTTCGCCGAGGAGCGGAGCGGCTCCCTTACCAAGAGGCATTGGCGCTGAGGGCAGTGCTCGAGTCAGCGGCGCCGTCACAGCAGACAGAGACGACGCAGCCGGCAGACACAGGAGCCCAGCCGGGAGTCTCGCTGGATCACCCTGCGGAGGTGCGGGCGCGCATGTCCAAGCACCTGGCCGAGTGCGCCCGCTGCTCCCTCGACCAGCCATGCGACGCATGGGACCAGCTCTTCGCCCGATATCAAGCGGCTGGAGTTGAGCCCAGTGAGGTGCGGAAGAGCATGCAAGACCACCTGGAGGACTGCGAGCTCTGCAGCGATGATCAGCCCTGCCCCGAGTGGGAGGCGTTGTACGCCAATTTCGAGTCAGTCAGTGACCATCCGGATGACGATGACCTGTCCGAAACACCGCAGCCCACCGCAGACGTGGATGTGGCTGGGAGCCGCGAGTCCCACGGCGTGCCCGAGGTCCTGAGCACCGGAACGGTGTTCCAGCTTTTGGAGACCGCGACCGCCTACGAAGTGCGAGCCGTCGACGCGGCGGCTGGCATCCCCACAAGCCGCTACCCCCGAGACCCGGAGGGCCTCAGCGCAGCTCAGGCCCATTACTCCCGGCTCGAAGGCGCTGCCGGTCCTGCCCCATCCGCCGGAACGACCGCCGCTGAGCCCCCCAGCGAAGCAGCGCTACCCAAGCCAGATGACGCCGGCAGGCAAGCGCCGGTGGGAGTCGGCCCAACACCTGCGCCAGCCAGTCCTATCGCCGCGGCGCCGCCCCCAAGCCCTCAAGTGACCGACTCGCAGACAACCGCAGCCAGCGCGCCGGCGGCACGGACCGCGCTGGCCACCCCTCAGACGCCGAGGAGCGCCGCCGGCCCGTTCGTCGCTAGCTTCTTCATCCCAGGTCTGGGATCGCTCATCAACGGAGACGTGCTCAACGACAGATAAGCATCTGGCCCCTCGATGTATTCGGCCAGGAGAGTAATCTCTGTCTCCTTGTTGCGCTCAGGCGTGGATGGTTACGGCGTATCCGTCGGGGTCGGCAAAGACGAAGGTCCGCCCAAAGGGACCGTCGAAGGGCTCGGTGACGATTCGAACGCCGACCTGAACCAGCCGATCGTGCAGGGCCTGCGGATCATCGGCCTTGAGCCAGAGCGCGACGCCCCAGCCAAGACGCTCGACCGCCCGCAAGTCGATGGCGGGCTCGCGAACGGCAAAGGGGATAGGAGTGGTGGCAAAGACGACCGCTCCTGGCGGGCTCTGGGGTGCCCGCTCGAGGCCAAGCTGCTCCGAATAGAACGCGGCAGACAACCCGAGGTCGCTCACCTGCAGTGCGATGAAGTCGGGTCCTATCACTTTCACTTCCGCTCCTCTATAGTTATCAGGCAACCTGACCATGATATCAGGTAGCCTGACAAATGCAAGGGTGCCGATGGGGAAGACCGAGAAACCAGTGACGAGAGCCGAGGACATGTCGGGTTACCTGGTCAAGCGCGCTCAGTCGCTCATCCATCTCGCCCTCGACGAGATCGTCTCCAAACATGGACTCGGGATCCCCCATTACGTCGTGCTCTCAATGCTGGCAGAGACGCCGGGTTTGCCCAACGCCGAGCTTGCCCGCAAGGCATTCGTGACGCCCCAGTCAATGAACGAGGTCCTCAAGCAGCTTGAAGCTTCCGGGTTGGTAAGGCGTCGGCAGAATGCCTCCGATGTGCGAATCCTGAACGCTCACTTGACGCACGCGGGCGAGAAGAAATGGCGAACGGTCAACGACCACGTCCAGGGATTGGAGGAGCGTCTGCTCCGGGGTCTCACCAAGGATGAGGTACGCACCCTCAACGGATGCCTCGAGACGATCATTCGAAACATGGCCCCGACGGCCTCCTCGACTACCTAGTCGGGATTCGCTTGATCTTCAGGCGCCTCCGGTTCCTTGTCGAGCGCAGCCTGTAGTGTCTGGATCTCCGGTCCGCACGCACCGGCACACGACCGTTCTTGTCCGCGGTCCCAGCGGTTTCAAAAAAACGGCTGTAACCAGGTAGGTCTTCGTGCCTCGTGTCAGCTCGACAGGTTGTCCGGGGCTGAGGCCTGAAGCCGGATATCCTAGCCCCCAAGTGCTGCGAGTAGTCTGGGCTCCCTATGGACTTCTCACTCAAGCTCAGCAAGGATGTCCTTTCTCGAACTCCGGATGTGCTCCGTGGGATGGTCTCCGGACTCACGGACGACTGGGCCGCTGGGAACGAAGGAGCGGACACCTGGTCTCCTTACCAAGTCGTTGGGCACCTCACCCACATCGAGGAGTGCGACTGGATCGACCGGACTCGGGTCATCCTCGAACATGGCACGGAACGTGTCTTAAACCAAATAGACCGCGAGGCCGGGTTTGCGCGACTCTTAGGGTGGAGGCTGAGCGATCTCCTAGAGCGATTCGCTTCGCTGCGGACCTCGAATCTCCAGACCTTGGACAGCCTCGTCGAGGTCGGCGACCTGGACCGACGGGGTGTCCATCCCGACTTTGGGGAGGTGACGGTCAGCCAACTCCTCGCTGCGTGGGTGGTTCACGATCTAAATCACGAGGGTCAGATTGTGAAGACCATGGCGAAGCAGTACTCGCGGGCTGTGGGCCCCTGGCGGGAGTTCCTGCCAATCATTGATGCGCCCTGATCCTCCATTGAGTCAAGCACCGGCAGCTCTAATGTGAACAGCTCACAGATCTGAAGACGCCTGTGAAGGTGGCCTGTACTTTGATCTAAGCTCTGGCCGGTGACTACCACTCAGGCGCAGGCTACCGCCGAACTGGAGCGCTTGGACCGACAGTACCAGGAGCTGCTGACCTCCTTAGGCGACGCCGACTGGGGGCGGCCGAGCACCATCGGCGACGGCGACTGGTCGCTCCGCGACCTGGTCGGCCACATCATGAGCTGGGAGGAGCTCGCTCTGGGAGCCATTTCCGCCGCGGAAGCGGGCACGCCGCCGCCCTGGCCACAGGGGGACATCGACGAGATCAACCGGGAGATGGTGGCGCGCCAGGGCCAGCTGCCCTTGGAGGAGCTGTGTCGGCGCGCCACCAGGACCCACGCTCAGCTGATCCAGGCCATCTCCGAGCTGCCCCCGGCAACCTGGGTAATCCCAATCAGCATTGGCGATGATCCTCCCTTGGAGCTGAACGAGCTGGTCGGCCGGGTGCTCGGAGCGGAGGACCACCCCTTCGGCCACCTGACCGCCCATCTGGGCGACCTGCGCTCGTTGGCGGAGGCGCCTCCCACCAGCTAATCCCCCGGTTCCCAACCAGGTTCAGCTTGCTCGACCTGTTGCCACGCCCATGAGGTGAACGCGTCGACCGGCATCTTTTGCCGCTATACCTCGGCGTTGGTGTGCACCAGGTGGCCAGCGTCGGGTCACGCGTGGCGGGCTCGGCGGAGCCTCCGGCAAATCCTTACGTTTCTACGGCAGTAGCCGCCAATTCGACGACCAACTTCCTCACCCGCTCGTCGATCTCGTCCCGGATCCGCCTGACCGTTTGGAGCGACTTGCCCTCCGGGTCTTCTAGCTCCCAGTCCAGGTAGCGCTTGCCCGGATAGAGCGGGCAGGCGTCGCCGCAGCCCATCGTGACGACGACGTCGGCGGCGCGGACTACGTCATCGGTCAGGGGCTTGGGGAACTCCTTGGAGATGTCCAACCCGAGTTCGCTCATCACCGCGACGACGGCGGGATTGAGGGTTGAAGCTGGCTGCGAGCCGGCTGACAGGACGTGGACCTTCCCGTGGGCGTGGCGATCGAGCAGCGCCGCAGCCATCTGCGAGCGCCCCGCGTTGTGGACGCAGACGAACAGCACTTCCGGCAGCTGGGACACGATCTTTCCCTCCACCTGGGCGGTGGCGCGCAGGCGATCACGGGCAAAGCGTTCTGCCAATGTTGGCAGGAAATTGGCGACGGTGGCCGTCGTGGCCAGCTGTTGGTAACACTCCAGCACAGCCGCCTCCACTGTCTCCGGGCTGAAGATTCCGGCAAACTCCTGGGATAGCCTCTCTTTCTCCGGCTGGATTCGTTGCTCCACATCGAAGACGTTCATACCGGTGCCTCCTTTGCTGGCGACCCGTAGGGCACGACGACCACGTCCGAGCTCTCTTGGGGGTTGGGATGTAAGAAGCGGATGGCGAGCCAGGCGGCGGCTCCGCCACAGAGTTCGGCGACGATGAACATCGCCACCGAAGCCGGGCTTATGCCCGCAAACGTGTTGGTCAGGGTCCGGGCGAGGGTGACGGCCGGGTTGGCGAAGCTGGCTGACGAGGTAAAGAAGTAGGCGCCGGTGATGTAGGCCCCGACCGCGAAGGGAGCGACGGTGGCTCTGCCGCTGCGGGCAATGCCGAAGATCGCTAGAACAAGGCCAAAGGTGGCCACAAACTCACCCAACCAGAGACCAGCGCCGGACCGTTGATGCGTCGAAAGACTGACTGGGGCGAGCGAGAACATCAAGTTGGCGACCACTACGCCGACGCCGCCACCGCCTAACTGGGCGCCGATGTAGGCGGGTACGTCGCGGCGATCTAGCCCGCCCAACGCGGCGTCAACCAGCGAAACCACCGGGTTGAGATGCCCGCCAGACACCGGTCCTAGAGCCAGGATGATCACGGCCAGGGCAGAGCCAGTCGCGACCGCGCTCTCGAACAGCTCAAGGCCGATGTTCCCAGGGCTGAGCCGCTGGGCAGCGATTCCGGAGCCAACCACGGCCACCAGCAGCAGGGCGGTGCCGAGAGCCTCGGCCACCACCCTGCGCGGTAGCGACGATTCCCTCAACTAGTGCAGCAGCACCCGCAGTCGCAAGGGCAGGGTCCGCACGGGCACTCGCAGTCCATATGAGCTCTCCTATATCGATGGCGGTCGATGTATACTGAGCAGATGCTAGTCTTTACATCGACGCTTGTCAACCTATGAGAATCAGGCCGTGACCACCGCCATCAGCCTCGACAAAGCCGAAACCCCGGAGCGAACCAAGGGGTGTTGCCAGCCGGTGGCGCCGCCGCTACTCGCCGAGGAGTCCGACCAGTTGGCGAGCCTTTATAGGGCCCTGGCCGACCCCACCCGTGTCCAGATCATCCATATCTTGGCGGCCGCGACCGAACCAGTCTGCGTCTGCGATTTCACCGCTGCCTTCGAGCTCGGCCAGCCCACCATCAGCCACCATCTCGCCAAGCTGCGGGACGCCGGCTTGGTGACCTCGACCAGGGGTGGGCTGTGGTCTTTCTACCAGCTCAACCCGGAGATGTCCGATCGCGCCAGGCTGGCGGTGCAGCTAATCCCCTGATCTAGTTGGAGTCGAAGCCGCGCGGTAGCGGCGCACAGCGATCCCCGACCAGACGATCTCGACGACTCCAAACGGCCAGGCTCCGACCAAGAACCCGTAGGCGCTGGAGAGCAGGCAGCCAGCCGCGAAGGCCAGGACGAACCCACGGTGTCGGCGCTCCAAGGCGTACATGACGACCATGAAGGAAACGGCGGCTGCCCCGAAGGCGGTCAAGAGCATGGGTGCAAGTTTGGGGGGCTACCGGGTAGCGGGCTGCCGGTGATGCGACGCGGACCCCGGTCGGGCCCGAACTGGGTCTGTCAACTGGTGAACTGTTAGGAGGGTCAGGCCTAAGCGACGCTACCCCCACCATCCGCGAGGCGCCTACGATTAATGAGTTGTCCCGGGAGGGTGCTATCTCCAGCGAGGGTGGCAAAGTTATCGAGCGCTCCGCGGTCAACCGAGCTGGGGATGGTCGAGAGGTGAGCATGGGGCTGCATGTGGGCTCCACGGTGATCAATACCCCAGACATCGATGAGGCGGTTGCCTTCTGGACGGCCGCTTTGGGGTATGTGGTGCGCAGCGCTGATCCGACATTCGCGGTCCTGACCGACCCGGGCCGCCGCTGGTCGAACGTCTCTCTCCAGCATTCCGAAGAGCCTAAGCGAGGCCTCAATCGCGTCCACCTCGACCTCTACACCGCGGATCGGGACAGGGAGGTGTCGCGTCTGGAGGGGTTGGGTGCGACTCAGGTGGTGCCGTGGGAGTACGCGGAGGACCACGATCATGTCGTCATGGCCGCTCCAGACGGCAACGAATTCTGCGTGGTCCAGAGTCCTTTCCGACAGGAGTAGCACCCCAACGCTGCCAGTGGATGTCGGCCGCTCCATAAGGCAGTCTTTGGGGACGCTACTCGCGACGATCTCCTGAGCCGGGCCTCGCTGTGGCCAACCTCTGGTGTCGAAGTCATGACCACGATTCGCGCACCCAGGGACCAGAAACGCACTAGAGCCGAGTGACTAGTGCGCCCCCTCCGGGTTCTAGGCGGCGGTGCAGCGTTCAGCAGGAGTCATCCACCAGAACGCTGACGGGGTCGCGGGCGAACCGCCACCCGTAGTAGGTCTCGGCGAGCTTGTATGCGCTTTGCTCGACGGGAACGGTGGAGTGCTCCAGGTCCGAACAGAGTTGAGTCTGGACCTCCTGTTCCGTGGCCCGACGGCCCATCCCCAGAAGGACGGAATCAACCGTGGCAAAATAGCTCCACGCCAAGACGTTGACGTCTCCGTTCCTGCATATGACAGGGCTGGCGTTGCCGTCACCCCCAAAACCCAGTTCCTGGGAACACTCTCCCACGACCGGTGGCACACTGGCTGGTACCAGCACCGCAGGTTTGGCAGCAGACTGGCTCCCGGCGGGCGAGGTGGCGCAGCCGACCAACAGAAGGCCGAGTGCCAGACTGAGTGCTAACGATGTGGAGTGGTGCTCAGCAGCCACCGCTGGAATCATCCGCCCAGGTTCCTACCCGCATTTTGGCCTCAAGCGGGACCGAGGGCCCTACGGAGCCGAGGAGGTGTTCGCCGCCGAGGTGTCCTCAGGGCTGGACCCGCCCGCCAGGTCCTCGCGGCCTCGCCTCCGTGCGCGCCAGATCACGAATGCGGGAATCGTCAGTACCAGCAACGGGGGGATGGTGTTCGGGTCGGTCCCCATGCCGGAGAAGATGCCACCAAAGGCCTGACCCCAGTACCAGATGGCACCCAGCACCGGCACGAGCAGCAGGAAGCCCAGGGTCTTGGGATTCCGCCCATAAAGCAGCCCGGCCAACGCAAACAGGGAAGCGGCCAGTACCGCGTTGGAGATGGCAGGGTACTGCTGGGTCAGTGTCACCAGCGGTGTCATGGTGTTGATCATCCACGAGGGGGCCATGCTCGCCTGACCTTCGATCAAGACAGCGATCCCATGGGGGCCCCAGAAGCCGGGCGTCACGGCCTGGGCGATGCCACCGTAGAGAAAGACAATGGCGAGGAAATCACGGGGAAGGCAGAATCGATCCCTCAACTGCCACCACTTATCGGGCAGCAGATAGAAGACCGCCACCGACATGTACAGGAAGACGGAACCCGGGGCCCCAGTAAACATGGTCCCGTTCCCGGTGAACACCCCGCTGGTGCCCTCACCGGCCACCCAGACCACCATGCCCCAGGCAATGGACAGTAGAAGTCCCGCCCTGATCAGGTTGTGGTTATGCCGAACCAACCCGCCTAGGAGGGCAAAGGCGATGACGAACTGGGTGATCATGAACAGCCAGTTGAAGAGAGCGATGTGGGGGGTCACGAAGCCCAAGGACCAGTTCGCAATGGTTCCTATGAACGAGGGCGCAATTGCAATCGAGGGCTTCATGATGTTGCTGACGAAGTCGATCGTGAACATCCGTGGCTGCGCCTGGAGGGCGGCGTCAAGTAACCAGAGCAGGGCAATGCCCCACAGCATGGTCCGCTTGACTCCGGCGATCGTGGCCGGAGAGGTCACCCCCGCCGCGATCTCAGCTGCCTGAGAACGGGCTCCGAGCGTGGTTGTCGACGGAACTGAACTCATCTCATCCCCTCGGTCACGGCCCAGCGAACTGGCCAAGAATACCGAGGGGCACTGGTCAGCCGCAAGGTCGTTGGGATGAGCCAGCCGGGTGACATTTGCGGAGGCGCGAAGTGCGAGCCACCAGTCGGCGACGGCGGCAATGAGGAGGGCGGCGGCGCTGCCACCGCCAGGCCGGGATAACGACGAACTGGTGGTTGGGGGAGGCGTAGGCGGCGGTAGAGTTCTCGAAATCGTGGTCAGGGGCCGTGAACCGCAAGCACTGAAATCCGGCGGCCAGCCCCGCCGTCGGTCAACAGATAAGTCGCGGTCAGCCGGTTGATCTCGCCGCCATCGCTCCTTTGGCGCGAGAACGTTCCTCGGTAAAGGGCCGACCTGGAGTTCAGGGTCGTGACTTCTGAGTCGAGGATCTCAGTGCGGTCATAAGCAGCCGCTCGCATCCGGTCAATCTGCGGCTGCAGCGCCGCCACCACCTGGTCGCCGCTGGTCAGGGCGAAGCACCCGTCACCGGTGGTGAGCAAGAGCGGAAGGCCGTAGTACCCAAGCAGCGCAGAAGTCTCACTCTCGCCCCGCGGGCACGCCGCGAAAGCGTCCAGATAATCATCGAACCACCGGATCACATCGTCGCTGTTCACGGTCACAGACGGTACTGCTGCCACATCCCTGCCGCCCGCGCCTCTCTGCCGACTCGCTCAGGCCAAACCCTTTCCATCTGCCCCAGCAACGTCACGAGGCAGAGCCGGAGTTATGCGGCGGCCCGAGCCCTATCCGGTCGGTCCCAGTATGTCCCGGACCCGTGTGCGCTCCCAGGCGACCTTGCCACCAAGCCTCTGCCTGTTCAGGGCTGCGGCCGGAAAGGCGGGTACTGGTCGGTAACTAGGATGAGGGCGTAAGCGGTGACCCTCAGGTTCCAGCGGATCACGCCTTCGACGTAGGTGAAGAGCCCACGCGGGTAACGGCCAGTGAACAGGATCGCGAACCACGCGGCGATGACTGCGAAGAACGCCCCAATGTCGAGGAAGATCAACACGATGTAGTGGGGAATCGCCAATAACCACTTCACCAGCGGCAGCCAGCGATTCAAGTCCCGCTCAGCATCAGGGTAGCCGAACTCCAGATGCACGGTCTGCTCCTCATCCGTTGACGGGTAGGCATCGTTCATAAGCGCCAAGTAGACGGTCACTCGGTAGCTGAAGCGCAGCAGCTGCAGGTTCCAGTCGAACCACCAGCGGGGGTACTTCTGCCGAAACAGGATCATCAAGAGGGGCGGCAGAAAAAGCAGCCCGGTGCCACCGAGGGCAATCGTGGTAGCAGCACCACTCCCTCCTGTGCCCGAACGCCCACCGAAGCCCTCAAGGCTGCCGAGCACGATTGCGATGGGGATCACGGTGAAGATCCGCAGGCCGGACGTCAAGCGGTCGAGGTCGCGGTCCGGGTAATCGACGGAAAGCTGCACCGGGTACTCGCCGTTCATGCGACGCTACTGTATTCCATCTCGGGTTGGGGCACCGCTGGCTCGCAATCCGAGGCGGCCCTCCTGCGCTGAACCCACCGTCGTGGTCCGCATCGACTGAGTCCACCCACGGCTTGTTAGACCTCGTCCTCGCCGCTGATGATCAGGACGACGTTTCCCGTCTTCTGCTTCGTCTCGACGTACCTGGTCGCTTCGACCACCTGCTCCAGAGGGTAGCGCCGGTCGATGACGGCTCGATACTTCCCCACCTCGATTAGATCCTTGAGGAACACCACGTCCTCCTTCGTGAATCGAGGCGGTAGCGGGAATAGCACTCGTTTGTCCCCGATCCTCGCGGTCCACATGGCCAGCACCAGGTTGAACAGGTGGTCGGTGGCGACGTAGAACCCGCCGTGCTTCAGTGAACCTCGACATCGTCGGAACGATTGCTTGCCGACCGAGTCGAAGATGACGTCGTACGTCCGGCCGTTCTTCGTGAAGTCCTCCTTAGTGAAGTCGATGACCTCGTCGGCACCCAGCGAGCGCACCAGCTCGAAGTGCTTCGACTCGCACACAGCGGTGACGTCGGCACCGAAGCATCGGGCCAGCTGGACCCCGGCTGTGCCGATTGAGCCAGAGGCGCCATAAATGAGGATCCTCTGTCCCTTCCGGAGATCTGCCGGTCTTAGGGCGTTCAACGCCAGGATCGCCCCGTCGCAGACGGCCGCCGCCTCATCAAAGCTCATGCCGGTTGGCATGCGACCCAGTGCCGAACTCGCACGCATGCAGATGTACTCTGCGTGCGTGCCGAACTTCCAGGGATTTATGCCGAAGACGCGGTCGCCGACCGCGAATTCGGTCACGGTGGTGCCGACTCCCTCGACTTCTCCGGCCAAGTCACTGCCCAGGATCCTCCGCTTGGGCCGGAGGAGCCCCGTGGCAAGGCGGGAGAGGAACAGATCGGCGCCGCGAAGTCCGGTGTCCGTCCGGCTGACCGTTGCCGCGTAGATCTTGATAAGTACTTCGTCGTCCTTGGGTACGGGCCGCTCGACGTTTTCGAGGCGCAGCACGTCCGGCGGGCCGTACCTGTCGAAGACAACTGCTCTCATGGGGCTGGGCTCTTCGGCCACCTCCTCGACCCACCGGGAACGAAACTCAATTCTGAGTCATGCCGCGGGCGAGTGGATCCTCATCCCGGCCACAGATAGCCATCGGAATGGACCAGTCCTCCACACCGCTTCGCCGGAACCCGGCGAGGCTCCGGGGGCTGGAGTGCCGCCGCCCCACCCCGCTCAGGTCCGGCTACGTCGCTGGTCCGAGGAGCTTGCCCAGAAATGCGGCCTCCACCTGTCCGGAGGCCCGTCGCCTGCCACACCCAAGCGGTAGCCCGAGCCCACCACGTCAGCCTCGTAGCGGCGGACCCCTTTGCCCCTCCGGACTACCCTCATTCACAGCGTGCCAAGTCCACTTGCTGAGGCAGTAGCCGCTCTCATCCTGGTTGCGACGCTGGTCGGCGCCGTTGCTCGCCCCAGGGGCTTGCCTGAGGCTGTGATGGCGGTCCCGTTCGCCGCGGTCCTCTTATTGCTTGGGGTCCTCCCACTAGGTCAGGCCGGCGCCGAGACCAGGATTCTGGCTCCGACCATCGGATTCCTCGCAGCGGTCCTTGTCCTCGCCCACATGTGCGACCGCTACGGTCTCTTTGAGGCGGCCGGGTCCTGGATGGCCGCCCGCTCCAGAGGTCGTCCGGTCACGCTACTGGCCCTCGTCTTCGCGGTCGCTAGCCTGGCTACTGCCGTTCTCAGCCTCGATGCGACGGTGGTCCTGTTGACCCCCGTCGTGTTCGCCACCGTGGCGCGGCTGCGGTTGCGGGCCAAGCCCCAGGTGTATGCATGTACGCACCTCGCCAACTCCGCCTCGCTTCTCCTGCCGGTCTCAAACCTCACCAACCTCCTTGCGTTTAGCGCCAGCGGACTGTCGTTCCTGCGCTTCGGGGCGACTATGGGGCTGCCCTGGCTAGTGGCGATTGGCGTCGAGTGGATAGTCCTGCGCAGATTCTTCGCCTCCGATCTCGTCGGGCACGGTGAACTTTGGGTGGGGACGCCAAGGCCGGTACCTGTCCTCGCATCCGCGGTGGTGGTTCTCACTCTTGTCGGGTTCTTTGTGACTTCCATCTTCCATGTCGCCCCCGCCTTCGCCGCGCTCGGGGGCGCGGTTCTCCTGGCCGGACCAGCTTTGATCCGCCGGCGGGTAGCCTTCCGCGACGTTGGCGTCGCTCTCGACATTCCCTTTCTGCTCTTCGTATTGGCGCTTGGTCTCATCGTCAAGGCCGTCTCGCTCCATGGTCTAGGCTCGCTGGTTCTCCACTACTTCCCGGGGGGATCATCGCTGGGCTCGCTCCTCCTGATCGCGGTCATCGCCGCCGTGCTCGCCAACCTCATCAACAACCTCCCGGCTGTGCTCCTCCTCCTTCCAGCCGCGGCCGCCGCCGGCGCGGGGCCAGTGCTCGCGGTTCTGATCGGCGTAAACACTGGCCCCAACCTGACTTACGTGGGGTCGCTTGCCACCCTGCTCTGGCGCCGGGTGCTTCGAAAGCACGGTGAGGAACTCCCCATCTCGGAGTTTCTCCGCCTAGGCGCAACCACGGTGCCTTTAGTGCTGGTCGCAGCCACATTGGCGCTCTGGTTGTCCCTGAGGCTGGTGGGATGATGCAGAGCGTGCGGATCGTTCTTTGGCTGGTCGAGGGAACCTGGCAGGGATGCGTAGACGCCGTCGCTAATAGGCTCCCTCCAGAGGCCCGCGTCGCCCTCCTCTACGTCACCCCGTCTACCGTTAGCGAAGTCGCCGACGCGGCGGTGGGAGGCTTGCTCGGGCGTACTCTTCCGCGGCTGCATACCAGCCACCAGTTCCAAGACGTTGCCGACGAGGCGGCCGTGGCGATCCTCGCAGCCGCGGCGAGGCAGCTCGGCCGACCAGACGCCGAGCTACTCCACAAACGGGGCCGAGTCGAGCGAGAAGTTGTCCTCGCAATCGCCGGAAACGTCGACCTCCTGGTGGCTGCGCGTGACGGTGACCGCTCGCGCCTCGGACCCAAGAGCTTGGGCCCTGCCACCCGCTTCGTAGTTGATCACGCCCCCTGCGCCGTGCTGCTGGTGTGGCCGGATGAGCCGCCGGGAATCGATTCGATAGCACCTCCGCGGCATGATCACCCCTCACCGATAGGCCCGGATCCCCCGTCCAGGACTTGATAGCAGGCGGAGCACTCCGGCCCGAAGATGCCGGCGCATTATTTGAGACGCTGGTCGGCACGTTTCGCGTTTCCCCAAGTGCCGACGAGGGAGTCTATCCGGGGTCTTGTCTCGGGATCTGCTCAACTTCTGCGTGTGTCGCACGCTGGTCCCGCGCGTGAACCCGGCGTGAACGCTGAGGTTCAGCGGTCAAGTCGTCGGTCGTTGCCGAGTCGCATCACTATCGCCGCACGCCCTACTGGGATGGCTGGCCCCTTCAAATAAGGACGGACCCGCCGGCAATGTCTAGGGTGATCCCGCTGATCCACGAGGAGTGGTCCGAGGCCAGGAACAAGGCGGCCTGGGCGACGTCATCTGGCGTACCAAGACGCTGGACTGGATGGCTGTGGCGCAGCTGTTCTTGGATGGCCTGGGGTATTTGCTGTTGATTGCGCTCAGTCAGGATCGTCTCCGGGGCTAGGCAGTTGACGCGCACGCCATCTGGGCCTGCTTGGGCGGCCAGCTCCTTGGTGAGCACCTCGATGCCCGCTTTGGCGGCGGCGTAGGCCAGCGGGGACTGGGCGGACGGACGGCGGGCCGCCGCCGAGGACATCGTGATGATGGCGCCGTGACGGCGTTGCTTCATCCCGGGCAGGAACGCCTTGATGGTGAGAAAGGTGGCGGTAAGGTTGCCGTCAACCGCTCCGCGCCAGTCGGCCTCGGCGATGTCCTCGAGCGGCCCCGGTCGGACCGTGCTGCCACCGGCGTTGGCAACCAGGATGTCGATCGGCCCTAGACCTTGCTCGATCGAGTTCCGCATGGCCTCGATCTCCTCATAGCGGGTGAGGTCGGCGATCGCGGCCAAGGCTCGACCTCCGGCTTCCCCGATTTCGGCGGTGACGGCCGTCACAGCGTCAGCATCGCGGCCGTGAACGATGACCCCGGCGCCTTGCTTGGCGAAGAGCCTGGCGATCGCGGCCCCGATCCCGCGCGAGCTTCCCGTCACCAGCGCGACACGACCATCTAGGTCGGTCACCGTCCCTCCCCCACCGCGATCGTCTGAGCGCCGCTCCCGGCGGGGTTGTCTGGTACCCGCATAGGTGGCGCGCCTCTGGCGCCGGCGAGGAAGTTCATGTGGATGGCGGCCAGTCCCTGCCGATGTCGGTCCAGCCATGCAGTTCGGGGGAGTACGAAACCGAGCGGCCCGACCCCATAGAAATCGTCGGCTAGGGCTTTCAGCGCCTCGACGCCTCCGTCGCGCTCAGCGGTGGTCCGTTTCGAGAGGAATGCGTCGATGTTCTCTGACATTGACATTTAAGTTCTCCTTGCATGCGTCCTGCCAGATAAAGCATAGGAGTCTAAGCCTTAGGAGTCCAAGGGTTAGGCATCGAACGGTAGTGCTACCCTTAACGCGTGCGTCCCGCCCAGCCACCCATCGGTCTTCATCTGGCTAGGTCGGCCGGCATCGTCCGGCGCGCATTCGATGAGGCGCTCGCCGAGGCCGGAGGGTCCCTGCCGGCTTGGTTGGTGCTGCTCAACCTGAAGATTCGACGGCCCGCAAGTCAGCGGGAACTGGCCAAGGCGGTGGGCGTCAGGGAGGCCACGCTCACCCACCACCTCAACTCCATGGACGCCGAAGGCCTGATCACCCGACGCCGCGACACCTCCAACCGTCGAATTCATATGGTGGCACTGACCCATGCCGGCGAGGAGGCGTTCCTAGGGCTGCGGACGGCCGCGGTCGCTTTCGACCGCCGCCTCCGTGCCGGTATCACTGATGAGGAACTGGCGAGCCTCGAAGACCTACTGAATCGACTGGTCCGAAATGTGGCGGCCGACGAGGACAGCTCGCCCGGAGGGCCGACTATTGGCAGCCAACCTTGACCGCTGACCGCTAGAGGGCTGCGCCCCGACCGATCGGACGCTCCAGCACCAGGCCCTTGCGGCGATTCGAGATCTACGACTTGCGCTGGCTCTGCAGAGCCGCCGCGTTTACAAGGCATCCGTTACTGCGCTGTTTGCGTCAGCTCTGACAGACAGGCTACAATGGCTCCTCCTTGCCCCCACAATTCAAGGACATGTCCCGCGTCGGAGTCACCATCGTCCCCCCCTCACCGGCAACCTCCCATGGACGAGGTGGAGGTGCCCTCGAAGGCGACCTCGAATTGGTCGAGGGGTTCCAGGCCGAGATTGCAGACCCAGAACTCGGATGTGCCCTCAGCCTCACGATCGGAGCCCACAACCGCCGCTTAGCGATTGAGCGAGCGGTCTTCTCGCTCCGCGAGAACGGCCTACCGTTGACCGGTACTCGCCTTCGCTCCGCTCCCTTGGACGCTTACCTGCACGCGGTTCGGCAGGGCCTCGAGAACCTGGGTGACGGGCTGTTGGTGCGGAGCCAGACCCGATCCCCAAATGCCCTGGTGCCGTATCTGACTCGACCGACCGAGGAGGATTGGCAGCGGTTCCAGGCCGAGTACCGTCGCTACCATCACTCCCGAGAACTTCTCCCCCTGGCGGCGGACGCCTACCGCCGGGCACTGGCAAGCCCGGATCCCAGGGTGTTTCGGTCGCCGACCGCCGAGGTAGGCAGGCGGCTTCACAGGTCCAGGGGGCATGCCGCCAGGCTGGTAGCGATGGCGCGTGAGGCCGGCTTCCTGGGACCTGCCTTCAGGGGGCGGTCGGGCGAGGACGTCGTGAGCGAAGGCATCTTTGAGTGAGAGGGCGCCTTTAGCGGGGAGGAGATCGCGGAGATGACGTCGATCTTGGACGCGATAGGAAAGACTCCTCTGGTCCGACTCCGACACTGCGTGCCTGCCAACGGAGCCGAGATCTGGATCAAGCTCGAATACCGTAATCCCAGTGGCTCGATGAAGGACCGCATGGCCCTGGCGATGATCGAAGGGGCCGAGCGTGACGGGCTTATTGGACCGGGTACGACCATCGTCGAGTACACGGGTGGCAGCACCGGCCCCGCCCTTGCGCTGGTCTGCGCCGCCAAGGGCTATCGCTGCCGGATCGTGATTGCCGACTGTTTCACCGAGGAGCGGCTCCAGCTAATGCAAGCCCTCGGAGCGGAGCCGGAGATCGTACCCTCGGTCGAGGGCCGCCCCAAGGTGACCGCTGAGGACGTACGACGTATGGTTGAGCGCGCCGCGGAACTGGGCCGAGCCCCCAACCACTACCAGACCGACCAGTTCAACAATCCCTACATCGTCCCCAGCCCTAGGGAACACCTGGGCAAGGAGATTTGGGAGCAATCTGAGGGCAGGGTCACGGGGTTCTGTCATGGGGTGGGTACCGCCGCATCGCTGATGGGGGTGGCCCAGGCTCTCAAGCCCAAATCAGTACAAATCTGCGCACTCGAGCCTGCCGGATCCGCGGCCATCACCGGGGGTCGACAAGGCTCTTTTGCCGTGCAGGGCTGGACTGGTCTGGTACCGCCGCACTGGGCACCGGAATGGGTCGATGAGGTGCGAACGATCGTGGATGACCAAGCCATCCACATGACCCTGCGCTTGGCACGAGAGGAAGGGATCTTCGCTGGCATCTCCACGGGAGCGAACGTGGTGGGCTCCTTAGCCTTGGCCGAGAGGTTGGGCCCAGGTGCTGTCATCGTCACCATCGCCGTAGACAGCGGCTTCAAGTACATGAGCGTTCCGCCTTACGCTGCCGGCAGCTGACGTCCGACCAGGATCCGAGGGGTCCGTCTAAGAGCGACTAGCCGCCGCCCTCGGGCATCTCCTGACCGCAGAACATGCAGAGTCCTTGATCATGGCTCCATCGGTGGTGGCCGTCGGTACTCCCTCGACAGCGGGTGGAGTGGCGCGCCGGAGTCGCCCTGGCTGGTGTCCCGCCACCGGCTGCCAAGGAGACGCTCCCAGTGGGCGCCGTCACTGGAGCTCGGGTCCGAGTCTCTCTAAACCCTTGGGCGAGTTGAGACCTGTCCAGCAACACTGCCACCGCCAAAAGGCCGATCCCAACAGCCAGGCATGACCAGCCGGAAATCGGTGTTAGCTGATTCGCAAGCAGAAAGGCGCCCCCGACCAAAACGGCGATTGCCGCCATAAGAAACGCCCTGGGCAATCTCGCGCTCCCCATAGCCGGATTTTAAGCCCCACTCCCGCGAAATGGTGCTACCTAAACGCACCCCAATTGGTATGCCCGATGGGCCTTCGCACACGCCAGTTGGCCCGGCAGCTTTCAAGATCCCAGAGCCTCCGCCGTTGCAAACGGACGTCGCGGGACCCGGCACCGTGCAGTTCCGCGGAGCGCCAACTGAATGGCCCCTTCGGGCACCTTCTTCGCCCTGTCCAGCATCATCTGTGGTGGCCGGACCTCAGCACCCACCCCGACCCCCACTCCGAGTGGTACCCCGACCCAACGCCGACGCCCGCAGGTACGCTGACGCCCACACCGACGGTCGGACCATGGGCTCAAGCACCACCTCACCGACTCCTTCGCCTACGGGCGGGATTCTGGCCGCCAGCACACCGGCCACCGGCGCGGGGCCTGGGTGTGGGGCGGCGCAGCCCTACTGCTCCTGGGGACGGTTCGGCCGGGAGCGGCGGCCATCGTCCGACGGCGGGAATTCCTCACCGCGAGCTGATCGCCACCCCTCGACATACGAAACAAGCGCAGGTCGGATCCGCCCTGTTTGCGGACCCGACAACCCCGGGGCCGATTACCCCAGCATTGGCTCAGAAGGCCTGGTTCCGACACCTCGGAACCCGGGGACTCCTCAATCGTGCTGCCGCGGGCCCTCAGAGGCGGCTACCCTGTTGTTGGCGGGGTCGATCACGATCTGGAGGAAGGCCGAGTGGGCGTGACAATAAAGAGCGAGGGAGCCGCGGCTGCCGAGATCGTGGCAGTCCCGCATTTCATCGGCGGGGCACCCCGCCACTCATCAGGCTCCCTCCCCGTTTACAACCCCGCCACCGGGCGGCAGACGCGCACCGTCCCGATCGCGGCAGCGGCCGAGGTTGACGAAGCAGTGGGCTTGGCCGCGGCGGCTCAACCGGCGTGGGGCGCCACCACCTTGGCTCAACGAGCAAATGTCTTCTATGCCGTTCGCGAGCTGCTGATCGCGCATGCGGATGAGCTAGCACTGACCATCACTCAGGAGCACGGCAAGGTCCTCTCCGATGCCATGGGTGAGATCTCGCGCGGGCTCGAGAACGTGGAGTTCGCGTGTGCACTTTCGCATCTGCTGAAGGGCAGCAAATCGACCGAGGTCTCCTCCAACATCGATGTCGAGGAAATCCGCTTCCCCGTCGGCGTCGCGGTCGGCATCTCGCCGTTCAACTTCCCGCTAATGGTTCCGCTCTGGATGATCTGCAATGCCCTGGCCGCGGGCAACGCCTTCATCCTCAAGCCCAGCGAGAAAGACCCCAGCGCCCCGGTTCGACTCGCCGAACTGTTCCAGGAGGCGGGGCTGCCGGCCGGACTGCTGACTGTCATCCACGGAGATGCCAGCACCGTCAACTTGCTGCTCGACCATCCCGGCATTGCTGCCGTCAGCTCGGTCGGCTCTACCCCGGTCGCCCGGGCGATCTACCTGCGCGCGGCTCAGAACGGCAAACGCGTTCAGGCCCTTGGAGGCGCCAAGAACCATATGGTGGTGATGCCCGACGCCGACCTCGAAGCCGCTGCCGACGCTGCCGTCTCGGCAGCGTTCGGCTCAGCCGGCGAGCGTTGCATGGCGATCTCCGTCGTGGTCGCTGTCGGAGAGATCGCCAACCCTCTGGTCGATTTGGTTGCGGCCAAGATGACAAAGCTAAGGATCGGTCCCGGCGAAGCGCCCTCGTCGCAGATGGGACCCCTAATCACCGGCCAGCACCGCGAGCGAGTCGCCGGCTACGTAGCTATCGGAGAGCGCGAGGGTGCGACGGTGGTGATCGACGGCAGAGCCCAGAAGTTCGACAGCGACGGTTTCTTCCTGGGTGCATCCCTGCTTGACAACGTCGAACCGGAAATGCAGGTTTACCGCGACGAGATCTTCGGGCCGGTGCTTTGTGTCGTCCGCTCCGGTGACTATCAGGAAGCTCTCGAGGTCGTAAATAGGAATCAGTACGGTAATGGCGCCGCGGTATTCACCAGGGATGGGGCCGCCGCCAGGCGCTTCTGCCGCGAAGCCCAGGTGGGAATGATCGGAGTCAATGTCCCCATCCCGGTCCCAGTCGGCACCTTTTCGTTCGGGGGTTGGAAGGATTCACTTTTCGGCGATAGCCGAATTTACGGCCTCGATGGAATCCGATTCTTCACCCAAACCAAGGTGGTCACCAGCAGGTGGTCAGAGTCGGGCATAGCGCGACAAGCAATCAACCTTTCGTTCCCAGCCAATTGATGGAGAGTGTTGTGATTCAAGCCGAAGCTCCAGCCGAGATTGCCGTGGACCATGTCTTCCACACCTGGTCAGCGCAGCGGTCTATTAGCCAGGTCAAGCCAGTGGGAGCCGCGGGCTGCTGGTTTTGGGATAGCGCCGGCAAGCGCTACCTGGACTTCGCCTGCCAGCTGGTCTTCACCAACCTCGGCTACCAGCATCCGGCTTTGATCGCGGCCATCACCGAGCAGGCCAACCTGATGTGCACCTTGGCACCCGATTTCGCCAACGACGCCCGCAGCGAGCTGGCCGAGCTCATCGCCGCCCGTGCGCCAGGTGACCTCAACTATGTCTTCTTCACCAACGCCGGTACCGAGGCTAACGAGCATGCCATCCGAATGGCGCGACTGCACACCGGGCGCCTCAAGATCCTCAGCGCTTACCGCAGCTATCACGGCGCCACCGGTGGCTCCATCACCCTCACCGGCGACCCCCGCCGCTGGGGTAGTGAACCGGGAATACCGGGCGTGGCTCACTTCTTCGGACCCTACCTTTACCGCTCCTCGTTCGGGGCTCAGACCGAGACCGAGGAGACGGTAGCCGCGCTGGCACACCTGCGGGAGGTGGTCGAATTCGAGGGCCCAGCGAGTATCGCGGCAATCTTCCTGGAGACGGTGGTTGGCACCAACGGAGTACTGGTGCCACCTCCCGGATACCTCGCCGGGGTCCGAGCCCTGTGCGACGAGTTCGGGATACTCATGGTCTGCGACGAGGTGATGGTGGGATTTGGGCGGATCGGGGAGTGGTTCGCGGTCGACGCCTGGGGGGTGGCACCCGATCTGATCACCTTCGCTAAAGGGGTCAACTCCGGATACGTGCCGCTGGGCGGGGTCATCCTCAGCGAGCGCATTTGGCAGACTTTCGCCGACCGCCCTTATCCCGGCGGTCTGACCTATTCAGGCCACCCCCTCGCTTGCGCCGCCGGAGTCGCCAGCATTCGCGTCTTCGAAGAGACCCACCTCCTGGACCACGTCCGCCGTCTCGGCAGCGAGGTTGCCGAGCCTCAGTTGCGGGCCCTGATGGCGCGCCACCCTTCGATCGGCGAGGTCAGAGGACGCGGCCTGTTCTGGGCAGTGGAACTGGTCAAGAACCGGGAGACCCGAGAGATGCTGGTCCCCTACAACGCCAGCGGGGCAGCCAAGGAGCCAATGAACAAGGTGGTTGCGGCTTGCCGCGAAGTGGGGCTCTGGCCCTTCAGTCACTTCAACCGGATCCACGTCGCCCCCGCCTTGATCATCACCCGCGAGGAGCTGGAGGACGGGATTGCTAGGTTGGACCAGGCGCTGACGGTGGCCGACGGCTACGTCGAGGGCTGAAGCTTCGAGCGTCCTTCAGACCGGCCACTGACAACGCGATTACAGCCGGGCGCCCAGCTGTCCTGAGCTAAGACAGAGGGCGCGCTCGTCACCTCGAGCGCTCCTGGGTGGGGAAGCCGCCAAGCTGGCGTCCGAGATCGGGCCCTTTCGGGCTGCGATCTATACTCGCCCCGATGCACCTGGCCGAGATTCTCGTCAATGACCTTGCCTTTGTGCTGGACATTTATGCCCTCTGCATCCTCGCCTGGGCCCTCCTGTCTTTCTTTCCGGGCGCCTATGCGACCCCTGTGGGACACCTTCTCGACGATCTGGTGATGCCGGTCATCCGCCCCATTCGCCGGGTGCTGCCGAGCATTGCCGGTCTCGACTTTTCGCCCCTGTTGGCCCTGGTCTTGGTGTACGCGGTGGCAGAGCTTCTCCAGCAGCTCGCGGACCAGGGGTTCGCCGACCCGGTGGCGGCGGTGTTCTCGGTGGTCTTCGAATTCATCGAGGTTGTTGTGTTGGTGATCCTGGTGCTGCTCTTGGTCCGGGTCCTGATCACTTTCATTCACGTCGATCCCTGGCACCCGTTTGTCATGTCGATACGGCGGATCACCGACAGTTTCATCCATCCCATCCAACGCCTGGCCGGGGTCCAGCCGGACATGGCCGCGGTGATTGGACTGGTGGCTGCGGTGGTGGTGTACATCGCCCTCGCCCAGCTTCTCTTCCCTACGATCCTCAGGGGGCTGAACCAGGTCTAGGCCGACGCACCGTCTACCGGCTCGCCCCTCGCGAGCGCGGTGGCGGCGCCATGGCCCTGACCGCATCGGCCCGGTACGCACCCTCGCCGAAGATCGCGACCACTGCCGCCTCCAGGTCAGGGTCGGCCGCGGCCGAGTACTCCGAGTCCAGCTCCAACTCATGATCGCCGTCGTCGTCGCGGAGATGCAGCACCACCGGGCAGTCGCCGGGATGAGCCTTCAAGGCCTGGGAGAGATACCGCAGCTCCTCCTCCCCACCCTGATGGGCGCGCACGTGAATCACTGCCGACGCTCGCCAGCTCAGCAGGGCAGGGTCCTCGAGCGCTAGCACCTCCTCGGCGATGACCCTGGCCTCCTCCTGCTCCTCGCTCGCTGTCGGCTCCGCCGCCTCCTCCGGGTCCCACGCAGGCGGGGCATAGCCACCGCCGTTTGAGTTGGGCGCCGGGCGCCGCGCGCCCACCTCCACCCGGCCGCGAACCACGATCACACCATCCGCGTGCAGGAGTTCGGCCGTACGCTGGTAAAGGGACGGGAATACCACCACCTCGCATACCCCGCTGAGGTCCTCCAGTTGGGCAAACGCCATGGCCTCACCGCGACGGCTCTGGACCCGGCGGCACTCTCGTACCGATCCCCCGACCTGGACCACGCTGCCCTCCAGTCGGGGGAGATCCGAGATCAGGGTGTCGGTGCGCTGGCGCAGCTCCTGGGTGAGTCGCTGCAGGGGATGGTCGCTAAGGTAAATCCCCAGGTGTTCGCGCTCCCAGGAGAGGCGCTCTCGTTGCATCTCCTCGGTGAGGGGCAGGATAGCCATCATCCCGCCGTTGCCGGGCTCCCCGGAGGGGCCCGACGACTCCATCGGCTCCAACTCGAAGAGCGCAATCTGGCCGGACTCGCGCTCGCGGGCGGCGATCTCCGCCCGTCGCATGGCGCTGTCCAGCTGGACCAGCAGTACACCCCTGTCCCCCAGGCTGTCACAAGCGCCGCTGCGCACCAGCGCTTCCAAGGCCCGGCGGTTGAGTTCGCGACCCCGTACCCGGGTGCAGAGATCGACCAGAGAGCGGAATAGTCCGCCCTCTTTGCGCACCGCCACCACCGTTTCGGCCGCCGACTCGCCGACATTCTTGATGTGCTGCAAGCCGAAGAGGATTTCCCGCCCGCCAGTATCGCCCCCGCCTGCCGCGTCCTCACTGACAACGCTGAAGGCGGCCTGGGAGCGGTTGATATCAGGCGGATGAACCAGAATCCCGCGGGCCTGGGTGTCCTGGATGGCGCGCTTGAGGCGCTCGAAGTCGCTGGCCTTGCTGTTGAGCAAAGCAGCCATGAATTCCAAGGGAAAGTGGGCCTTGAAATAGGCGGTTTGGTAACTGATCATCCCGTAGGCCACCGCGTGCGCTTTGTTGAATCCATAGCCCGCGAAATGGTTGATGTAGTCGAAGAGATCAACTGCGGTCTTCTCGAGGACTCCCCGCTCCGCGGCGCCGGCGATGAATCGCTGGCGCTGCGCCGCCATCTTGCGCTTGTCCTTCTTGCCCATGGCGGCACGCAGGAGATCCGCCGCGCCTAGGCTGAATCCAGCCGCTTCAGCGGCAATCTGCATCACCTGATCCTGGTAGACGATCACCCCGTGGGTGTCCTTCAGAATCGGCTCCAATCCCGGCAGCAGGTAGGTGATGGGCTCCTCCCCACGCCGCCGCTTCATGTAGATATCGGTGGCACCGCCCTCGATGACACCGGGGCGGTTGATGGCGACCGCGGCGGCCATGTCCTCGATCGATCGCGGTCGCATCTCCATCACGATCCGACGACCCCCCGGCTGCTCGAGCTGGAACACCCCCAAGGTGTCGCCGCGGGCCAGCAGCTCGTAAGTGGCGGGGTCGTCGAGAGGGATGGCGTCCATGTCTGGGCGCTCGCCCGTGCGCGCCGCGATGTTGGTGAGGGTCTCCTCCAAGATGGTGAGGTTCTCCAACCCCAGGAAGTCCATCTTCAGCAGCCCGATCTTCTGCACCCCGTCCATGTCGAACTGGGTGACCACCGCCTCCCGGTTGGTGGTGGCGCGCTGCAGCGGCACGTAGTCGATAAGAGGACCGGGCGCGATCACCACTCCCCCGGCGTGGGTACCGGCGTTGCGGGAGATCCCCTCCAGCCGCCGCGCCGTGTCCACCAAGCGCGTCACCCAGGGCTCCCCGTCATAGAGGGCCTTCAGTTCGCGGGATTCCAACAGGGCCGCATCCAGGGTCACCCCGGGCCGGGTGGGGATGAGTTTGGCCAGCTGATCGACGTCCGGGAGCGGGACGTCGAGGGCCCGGCCAACGTCCCGCACGGCGGCACGGGCGGCCATGGTCCCGTAGGTGACAATCTGAGCCACCCGGTCACTCCCGTAGCGGCGGTTGACGTAGTCGATGACCCAACCCCGGCCCTGGACGTCGAAATCGATGTCGATGTCGGGCATCGACACCCGCTCGGGATTTAGGAATCGCTCGAAAATCAACCCGTAGTGAAGCGGGTCTACGTCGGTGATCCCCAGGCTGTACGCGACTAGGCTCCCCGCCGAGGAACCCCGCCCGGGCCCAATCTTCACCCCCTCCTCCCGGCCGGCCCGAGTAAAGTCCCAGACAATCAGGAAGTAGGGAGCGAAGCCGGTCTCGCGGATGACCCGCAGCTCGTAGTTGAGCCTCTCCAGGTATTCCTCGGGAGGGTCCTCCCCGTGACGGCGACGGCGCAGCCCGTCGCTGGCGACCAACTCCAGCAGGCTGTCGGCGTCCTGGCCCTCAGGGACGTCGTAGAGGGGCAGCAGGCGTTGATTTAGCAAGGGCTCGAAGCGACAGCGGGACGCGATCTCCCAACTATTGCTGACCGCCTCCAGGCAATAGCCGAACTTCTCCGCCATCTCCTCGCCCGAGCTGACATAGAAGTGCGGCCCGGAGAAGCGCAAGCGCTTGGGATCGTCGAGCCGGCTGCCGGTCTGGATGCAGAGCAGGACGTCGTGCGCCTGGGCGTCGTCCTGCTCGACATAGTGGCAGTCGTTGGTGGCTACCAGGGGGATGTCGGTCTGGCGGGCAATCTCGATTAGGCCCTCCCGGACCAGCCGCTCCTCCTCCATACCGTGGTCCTGGATCTCTAGGAAGTAGCTGTCGGGCCCGAGGATCTGGGCGTACTCGCGAGCGAGCGCAAGCGCTCCATCCATGTCTCCCGCCAGCAGCCGCTGAGGAACTTCGCCGCCGATGCAACCGGACAGACCGATCAGGCCGCCCGCGTACTCGGCCAGGAGCTCGTGATCAATGCGGGGCCGGTAGTAGAAACCGTCGAGGTGGGCCCGGCTCACCAACTTGACCAAGTTGGAGTAACCGATCTGGTCCCGAGCCAGCAGGATCAGATGGTAGGGATCTCGATCCGGACGTCCCTCCTTCTGCAAGTGCGATCGCGCGGCCACATAGACCTCGCACCCGATGATGGGGGTGATCCCCACCGCCGTGGCCGCCTCGTAGAACTCGATAGCGCCGGCGAGGACGCCGTGATCGGTGATAGCGATCGCGCTCTGGCCCAGGTCGTGGGCTCGCTGCACCAGGCCCTTGATCCGGGCGGCGCCGTCCAGCAGCGAGTACTCAGAGTGGGTGTGGAGGTGGGCGAACGGGACGGACGGCATAGAGACGGAAGAGTTCCTAAGTTGGGGGAGTCCCCTCCCCGCGTCGACTCCAGTATCGGAGATTGGGGGACGCCGACGCCCTCACCTTCGGCGCAGCAACGCAATCGTCTCGAAGTGATAGGTCTGGGGGAACATGTCCACCAGACGAAGGTGCGTGAGCCGGTAGGGGCCGAGCCGGCAGAGGGTCTTCAGGTCCCGAGCTAAGGCCGACACCTCGCAACTCAGGTAGGCCAGAGTTGGGGGCCCCGCCAGACCCAACCAGCCCCTTACCTCAGGAGCCAACCCGGCTCGCGGTGGGTCCAGGACCACCGCGGCCGCAGAGGCGGCCAGGCTAATCTCATGCTCGACTGGCCCACACACAACCTTGACCTGGGTCGGAGCGTACATCTCCGCATGCAGCTGACAAAGCCGGGCTGCGACCGGATTCGCTTCGATCACAGTGACCGCGGCACCGGCGTCCGCGAGGCGCAGGCTGAGGATGCCGATCCCGCCGTAGGCGTCTACGACCTGGCGCCCCGAGATCTCGGGCCCGATGAGCTCCACCACTGATTCGTAGAGACTCTCGAGGCTGGCCTGGTTGACCTGAATGAAGGAGTCCGGGAAGACCCGAAACTCCCGGCCCTTGTAGCTGATGCTGGTCGCCTCGTCGGTGATGACGATTGGCTCCCGGGATCGCGCCGAGGCATCCGTCGCAAGGTCAGCGCTGGCCGATCGGTCGGGTCGCGTGTCTACCAAAAGCTGACGCCCACCATCCCCGACCGTCATCTGGATCGTCTGCACCCGTGGCCCCGCGCCCTGCGCCGCCTCCCCGATCGCGGCCAGAGTCCCGGTGATGCTGGGGTGGTGGATCAGGCAGTCGGAGACGCCGACAACCTGGTAGTTGGATCGGGCCTTGAAGCCCAACTCGGGCCCCTGGCGCCTCCGGTGGAATTCTCCCCGCCAGCGATAGCGCCACTCTTCGTTTGAGCCGACCACCGCGACGTCGGCGGGCAGATCCACCCCTTCGCGGCTCAGAGCCCGCTCCAAGACGGTTCGCTTGCTTTGAAGTTGGAATTTGTAGCTGAGGTGCTGAAGCTGACAGCCACCGCAGATTCCGAAGTAGGGACAGGGTGGTACCGCCCGCTCTGGCGAGGCACGATGCACCTCGATGGTGTCAGCGAAGGCGTGACGGCGGTGAATCTTGGTCACCCGGGCAGACACGTCCTCCCCGGGCAGTGCTCCGAAGACGAAGACCACCAGCCCGGACAGGCGGCCAACCCCCACGCCCCGGTGACCTATCTCGTCGCACTCGACCCGGACTACATCACCCACTCGAACTTTGGGGGCGGCTGGCGAGGTCGCAGCGGGGGCTAGGTCCTCGGCCCTCGGGTCTGAATCCAGAGTCTCAGCCTCCCGGTCGCGGCAGCCGGTCGCGCAGAAGCTGGTTGACGATCCCGGGGTTAGCCCGCCCCTTTGACATCGCCATAACGGCTCCCACCAGGGCTCCGAATGCTTGATCCTTGCCAGCCAGATAGTCAGACGCCGCCTTTTGGTTCTGCCTCAGTACCTGCTCAACCATGGTTGTGATCTCCCCCTGATCGCTGACCTGACCGAGCCCCTGGCTGCGGACCATCTCTGCCGGGCTGGTCCCGGTTTCAAAGGCGCGTGCGAGGACCTCCTTGGCCACCTTGGCGGTGGCCTCGCCGGTCTGAACCAGCTTCAGCAAGTCGGCCAGGGCTGACGCCGAGACCTGGGACTCATCGACGGTCAGGTTGGCGGCGTTGCAGAGACCCTGGAGGTCCCCCAGCTGCCAGTTCGCAGCCAGCAGTGGCTCTACCCCTTGCTCCACCACCTCCTCGAAATAGCGAGCATCACCCGGGCGGGTGGTCAGCAGTAGCGCTTGGTCCTCAGCCAGGCCGTACTGGCTCTGGAATCTGGCCCGGCGAGCGGCGGGGAGCTCGGGAAGTCCTGCCCGCACCTGCTCAACCTCGGCCCGGGTGATCACCAGCGGGGGCAGGTCGGGCTCCGGGAAGTAGCGATATTCCTGGGCCTCCTCCTTGCTGCGCTGGGACACCGTGCGCTGCTCCAGCTCACTCCAGCCTCTGGTCTCCTGGGCCACCGGGTCGCCTCGGTCCAGCAGCTCGGCCTGGCGCTCGAGCTCGAACTCCAGCGCCCTCTGAACCCCCCGGAAGGAGTTCATGTTCTTGACTTCGACCTTGACTCCCAGGGTTGGGCTCCCGGCGGGGCGAAGCGAGATGTTGGCATCGCAGCGCAGGCTGCCCTCCTCCATGTTGCCGTCGTTGACCCCGATGTAGATGAGCAGCTGGCGCAGGGTGTGGAGGTAGGCGCGCGCCTCACTCGGGGTTCCCAGGTCGGGCTCCCCGACTATCTCCATCAGCGGCACGCCGGCCCGGTTGAGGTCCACCAGCGAGAAGGCGGAGGTCTGAATCTCGCCGGCATGATGCAGGGTTCCGCTGTCCTCCTCCAGATGCACCCTGGTGATACCCGCCCGGACCGAGCGCCCTTCGACGTCGAATTCGAGCCAGCCGTTGCGGGACAGGGGCAGGTCGTACTGGGAGATCTGGTAGCCCTTGGGGAGGTCGGGGTAGAAGTAGTTCTTACGGTCGAACTTGGTGAACTCAGGGATCTCGCAGTTCAGCGCCAAAGCGGTCCGGATGGTGAGCCGGATCCCCTCGGCGTTCATTACCGGCAACGCGCCCGGCAGTCCCAGGCAGGTGGGGCAGGTGTTGCTGTTGGGAGGAAGCCCCAGGTAGTCGGCGCGGCAGGCACAGAACATCTTGCTCTGGGTCAGAAGTTGGGCGTGCACCTCGAGCCCGATCACCGCCTCCCAGGGAGACGGCGCCGCCGCGTTCAAGCCGCGACCCCCGCCAGCGGTGGCAGCCGGTGCCAGATTCCCGCTTCGGTCTCCAGGGCCTGGGCCACCCGGAAGCACACTGCCTCGCCCAAATACGGCCCCAGCACCTGAAATCCGACCGGGAGCCCCTGGCTGAAGCCGGCGGGAACGGAGATTCCGGAGATGCCAGCTAGGTTGGCCGGCAGGGTGAGGATGTCGGTGGCGTACATGGCCAGCGGGTCAGCGGTCCGCTCACCCAGCCGGAAGGCCGGGATCGGGGAGGTCGGCGAGATTATGGCGTCCACCTCAGAGAAGGCGCGATCGAAATCCTGAGCCACCAGGGTGCGCACCTTCTGAGCTCGCAGATAGTAGGCGTCGTAGTAGCCGCTGCTGAGGGCGTAGGTCCCCAGCGTCACTCGGCGGCGCGCCTCCGGACCGAACCCTTCGTGGCGAGCACTCTCATACGCCTCCCGGAGGCTGCTGGCGCCGGGCGAGCCCGGGCCGAACCTGACTCCATCCATCCTGGCCAGGTTGCTGCTGACCTCGGCCGGAGCGATCACGTAGTAGGCCGCAAGGGCGTACTCGGTGGTGGGCAGGCGGACCTCCTCGACCAGCGCGCCCATGCGTTCCAGCGCCTTGACGGACTGGTCGAAGACGCCCTTGACTCCAGCTTCCAGTCCCACCTCCAGGTACTCCCGCGGGATCCCCAGCCGAAGACCGTCCACTCCTCGGCCGAGATCGTCCACGAAGTCGCTCACCGGCGCCTCCACGCTGGTGCTGTCCTTAGGGTCCTGGCCGGCGATGGCGGTCAGGACGATCGCGGCATCCTCCACCGTCTTGGTCAGCGGCCCGATCTGGTCCAGGGAGCTGGCCAAGGCCATCAGTCCCAGCCGGCTGACCCGACCGTAGGTGGGCTTGACCCCGACCACGCCGCTGAAGGAGGCGGGGAGCCGGATCGACCCTCCGGTGTCGCTACCCAAGGTGGCGCAGGCGAAGCGCTGGGCGACAGCCACGGCAGAGCCGCCGCTGCTGCCGCCCGCGACTCGATCCGGTGCCCAGGGGTTTCTGGTGACCTGGTAGGCCGAGTTCTCGTTGGAGCTGCCCATGGCGAACTCATCGCAGTTGAGCTTGCCCAAGGGAACCACTCCCAGGGCGCTGAGGCGATCCACCACGGTCGCGCTGTAAGGAGGCACGAATCCCCGCAGGATCTTGCTGCCGCCGGTGGACTCCACCCCTTCGGTACAGATCACGTCTTTGTAGGCGACGGGGATGCCGCAGAGAGCTGGGGCTGCCACCGGGTCTGCGGCGAGCCGGCGGTCGGCGGCGTCGGCGGCGCTCAACGCCAGCTCGGGCGTGGTCCGCAGGAAGGCCCCGACCGCCGGGTCGAGCTCCTCAATCCGCGCCAAGGCCTCGCGGGCCAGCTCCACCGCCGAGATCTCCCGATTGCGAAGGCGGCGCCCCAGCTCTCGGATCGGCTCCTCGAGCAGGGTCACTGGATCGCGGGGACCCGGAAGAAGCCTGCCTCCTTGATGGCCGAGTTGGCCAACGCCTGCTCCTGACTCAGGCCGGGCGCGACCACGTCCGCACGGGTCACGTTTCGCAAACCCCCGACCTGGGCAGTTGCCTCGACCGAAGCAGTGTCGGCCGCCGACAGCTTGCCTACGGCCGCCACGATCAGCTCCAGTTGCGCCGCCAGTGCCTTCAGCTCCTCTGGAGTCAGACCGAGCCGGGCCAGACTGCTGACATGGGCGACTTCCGAAAGGGCAATCGGCCCCGCCTCGGCTGCCGTCGTGCGCTCCTCCGCCACCGAGGCTGGATTATAGGATCGCCTCGATCGAACCCCAGGAGTCTCAGCCCATGAGCGACGCTCCCAGCGACGCAGGTGATCCCCAGCCAGCGGCATTGGCCGCTGCCGCTGAGGCCTTTGCCGCGGCTCGCTCGGCGCGCCGACTGCTCGACAGTGCCGGACAGCGCGGGGCTAATGCCGTCAATCGGAGTCACCCCATCCCCGGTGCCCGCCGGGCCAGCAACAAGGCTCAGGCCAGCCTCGAGGAGGCGGCGCGAAAGCTTGAGGAGGCTCGCGACCGCTGGGCGGCCCTGATGCGGGGGATCGCCGCCGACCTAGCCATCGAGCCGGGCCTACTGGTGTCGATGGTCGAGGAGTACGCGCTAGGGATCGCCCTCGAGGAGCTCGAAGAAGCCTTGCGGGGCGCCCGAGACGCGGTCACCGCACTGGGAGGATCTGGGCCCGACGCACTCGCCGCGGCCGAGAGCGCGCTCCAGCTCCTGCGCGCGGAGCAGCGAACAATCTCGAGGGTTCCGCCTAGCTGGCCGGCTCCTCCTCCGGAGACTTGAGCCAGGCCGCGAACTGGTCCTCATCGAGAACCCTCACTCCCAGGCGCTCGGCGGCCTGGAGCTTGGATCCGGGCGAGTCCCCGGCCACCACGGCGGTGGTCTTGCGCGAGACGCTGCTGCCGCTGGTCCCTCCAAGATCACGCACCAACTGCTCCGCCTCGGACCGGGTCCAGTGACTGAGGCTCCCGGTGAGCACGAAGGTCTTGCCCCGCCAGGGACCATCGGACTTGACCGCCTCCAGCGGCGTCACCCCTGCGCCGGAGAGCCGGTCCAGCAGCTCGGTTCCTCCCGGGCTGCCGAAGAACTGGGCCACCTCCTCCCCCACGATCTGCCCCACCCCAGCGACCGCCGTGATGGCGGTGACATCGGCACCCCGGAGGGCGTCGAGGCTCCCGAAATGTTCCGCCAGGAGCTGGGCGGTGCGCTCCCCCACATGAGGAATGCCCAGCGCGTAGATGAACCTTTCCAGGGACGGGTGCTGCCGTGAGCGGATGGCGGCGACCAGTTGCCGGGCCGACCTCCTGCCGAAGAGTGGCAGCTCTTGCAGCTGTTCCGGCTCCAGTGCGAAGAGGCCAGCCGGGCTCTGGATCAACCCCCGGTTGAGCAGCTCAGAGAGCACGGCGGGGCCGCAGCGGTCGATGTCCAGGGCCCCGCGACTGACGAAGTGCAAGAGCCGCTGCAGACGCTGGGCGGGGCAGAGCGGGTTGAGGCATCTGGTGGCCGCCTCGCCCGGTTCCCGGACCAGGTCCGATCCGCAAACAGGGCACTTCTTGGGCATGTGAAACCGGCGGGAACTCCGCCGCCGATACTCCGGCAGCACCCTGACCACCTCGGGGATGACCTCCCCTGCCTTGCGCACCACCACCCGGTCGCCGACTCTCACGTCCTTGATCCGCACCTGATCCTCGTTATGGAGGGTGGCCCGCTCCACGGTCGACCCCGCGACCAGAACCGGTTGGAGGTTCGCCACCGGGGTCGCCACGCCGGTGCGGCCGATGCTGACCTCGATCGAGAGCACCGTCGTCTCCTGCTCCTCGGGGGGAAACTTGAAGGCGACCGCCCAGCGCGGGCTGCGACTGTCGGCGCCCAGTTCGTCGTGCAGATCGAGTGCGTCCACCTTGAGGACCACTCCATCGGTCGCGTAGGCCAGCTCATGGCGAGCGCCGCGCCAGTGCTCCAGGTACTCGGAGATCTCGGTCGGGCCGTGGAGCAGGCGGCGGTGGGGATTGACCGGGAAGCCGACCTCCTCCAGCCAGCCGAGCAGCTGGAATTGACCCTTCACCTCTGCCGGGTGGGGATCGCAGGCGTAGAAGAAAGCTTCGAGATTGCGACTGGCGGTGATCTGCCAGTCCAGCTGTCGCAGACTCCCGGCGGCGGCGTTGCGGGGGTTGGCGTAGAGCGGCAGTCCCGCCTGGGAGCGCTCGGCGTTGAGATCCACCAACACCGACCTGGGCATGTAGATCTCACCGCGAACCTCGAAGCGGGCGGGGAGCCCGGCCACCTGGCTCGGGGCCAGATGCTGGGGGATCCCCCGCACCGTCCGGATGTTGGCGGTTACGTCCTCACCCTCCTGACCGTCGCCACGAGTCGCGCCGATCTCGAGCTCTGCGCCCGAGAAGGCCAGGCTGATGGCTAGCCCATCGATCTTGAGTTCCGCCACCAGCACCGGCTCGGTCCCCAGCAGGCGCTTGACCCGAGCCCGGAAGCTCTCCACCTCCTCCAACGAGAAGGCGTTGGCCAGCGAGTACATCGGGGTCCGGTGACGCACCTTGCGGAATGGAGTCGAGAACCCGGTCCCCACCGTCCGGGTCGGTGAATCCTTGCTGCGCAGCTTGGGATAGGTCGTCTCCAGCTCTTGGAGCTCACGAAAGAGGGCGTCGTAGTCGCTGTCCGCGATCTCCGGCGCGTCGAGGACGTAGTAGAGGTAGTTGTGGTGAGTCAGCTCCTCTCGGAGCTCTGCAGCCCTTTTCCGGGCGATGCTGGGTATGCGCTCGTCGGCCATCTGCCCCCTAGCGGTCGACCCGGCGCAGGACTGCGTCGCTGACCGCGAAACGCCGTACCCCGGCCGAGTCGAACCCGATCACTACCTCCTCCCCGGCGCCAGTCATCTGGCTGGCCTTGATCACACCCCGGCCGAACCGAGCATGCTCGACCTTGTCCCCGGGCTGGAAGCGACTCTCGGCGACGACCTTTTGCCCCGGCGCCAAGGCGTGCTCGAAGATGACGTCCCGGGCTCGGCGTAGGGGCAGCGGTTGGCCCCGCACCGCCACCGGGGCCACGAAACTGCGGTCAGGCTGGGCCCAACTCTCCTCGAATACCGAGGGAGTGCTGACGTCCCATCGTTCCACCCCTTCCCGGTTGCTGAGCGGCGCCAGGAAGCGCGATGCGATCGCCGGAGACGGGCTGCCGTAGACGTGGCGGCGGAAGCAATGGCTGAGATAGAGGCGCTGTTTGGCTCGGGTCATTCCCACGTAGAGCAGCCGACGCTCCTCCTCAATCTCGCTGAGGGTGTCCAGCGACCGGCTGTGGGGAAGCAGCCCCTCCTCGATTCCGGTGATGAAGACGACCGGGAACTCCAGGCCCTTGACCTGGTGAAGTGTGATCAGAGTCAGGGCCTCGGTTGACTCCTCCATCTGGTCGACCTCGCCGGCCAGGGCGATCTGCTCCAAGAAAATCGCCAAGGTCTGGAAACTGGGCATCTCCCCCTGCTCGGCGGCCAGCCCCCGCAGCTCGACCACGTTGGCCCAGCGCTCCTCCCCCTCAGGACTACCGTCGCGAATGAACTGCCGGTAGCCGCTGCGATCCAGCAGCTTGTCGATCAGGGTCACCAACGGCCACTGTGCTCCCCAGTCGGCCACCTCTTCGATCATGGCCCGGAAGCCCCGCAGACCGTTGCCGGCGGCTCCCCGGATACCAACCGCCTGAGGGTCGGCCAGCAGGTCCCAGTGGGAAACCCCCAGCTCGCCGGCTACTCGCATCAGCTCCGCCAGTGACTGTCCCCCCACCCCCCGCTTGGGGACGTTTACCACCCGCTCGAAGGCGAGGCGGTCCAGGGGACTGGCGACCAGACGGAGGTAGGCTAGCACGTCCTTCACCTCACGCCGCTGGTAGAAGCGCACCCCACCCACCAGGCGATAAGGAATTCCCGCTCGCAGCAGGGTCTCTTCCAGGGCCCGCGACTGGGCGTTGGTCCGGTAGAGGACCGCAATGTCGCCGAAGTTGCTCTCCCCCTGGTCGACCAAGCGTTGCGCCTCCCGGGCCACCGCATTGGCCTCCTCGCGTTCGTCATAGAGTTGGGCCACCACAACTGGCGTGCCCTCGGGACCATCGCTCCAGAGTCCCTTTTCCACCCGCTCCGAGTTCTCCCGGATCACCGCCTGGGCGGCCGCCAGGATGGCCTTGGTGCTGCGGTAGTTCTGCTCCAAAGGGATCACCAGCGCGTCCGGGTAATCCCGCTGAAACTCCAGGATGTTGCGAATGTCCGCGCCGCGCCAGCTGTACACCGACTGGTCGGGATCCCCCACCACCGTGATGTGGCGATGCTCCTCAGCCAGGTCGCGCAGCATGAGGTACTGGGCCCGGTTGGTGTCCTGATATTCGTCGACCAGAACGTGGTCGAAGCGCTCTTGGAAATAGAGGCGCGCCTCCTCCGATTGCTGCAACAAATCGACGGCGCGAAAGAGCAGGTCGTCGAAGTCGAGAGCTGCGGCATCCTCCAGCAGGGCTTGGTATTTCGGGTACACGGCGCCGACCTGGGACTCGACGTAGCCCACCGCCGCATTCGCGTATGCAAGCGGATCCAGAAGTTCATTTTTGGCTCGCGAGATCTCCGCCGCGACGGTGGCCGGGCTGACCCGCTTTTCGTCGACTCCCGCAAGCCGCATGCCCGCCTTGATGAGTGCGGTTCGATCGACCTCGTCGTAGATGACAAAGTTCCTCGGGATGCCGATCAACTCGCCGCTGTGGCGCAGCATCCGTGCACTCAGGGCATGGAACGTGCCCAGCCACATCCCATGGGGCTCCGCGCCCAGCAGGATGGCGATCCGGCCCCGCATCTCGCGCGCCGCCTTGTTGGTGAAGGTGACCGCCATGATTCGGTCAGGACGGGCCCGGCGCTGCGCCAGCAGGTAGGCCACCCGGTGGGTGAGGACCCTGGTCTTCCCCGAACCAGCCCCCGCCAGCACCAGCAAGGGACGATCGGGAGCCACGACCGCCTCCTGCTGAGCAGGATTGAGACCGTGCAGGAGCTCCTGGCCTTCGGCGGCCTCCGCAGACCTGCGCGCGGCGTGGAGCCCGACTGGTTCAGTCACCCGGTGGCTACGGGTTCGGTCGCGCTCAGTTCCCGGTAGAGCTCCGGCCGTCTATCCCCCAGAGCGTGGTTTCGCGGGGTACGTTGCTTCTTGGCGGCCGACTGGGAGAGGTCGACATCTGCGAGCAGCAGGGCCTCGTCGGATCGGGTGGCGGGACCGGCGAGCATCCAACCGTCCGGGCCAACCACACAACTGCCGCCCACGAAGTCGACGTCACGCTCACTGCCGATTCGATCCGCGGCCGCGAGATAGACCTGATTCTGGGTGGCCACCGCCACCGAGGCGTAGTTGCCCATGTTCCAGCCCCGCTCGTCCTGGATCCGTCGGCGGAAGTTGGCCACCCAATTGGTGGGCACGCAGATGATGTCGGCCCCAGCCAGGCTAAGCACTCGGGCGGCCTCGGGGAACCAGAGGTCGTAGCAGATCAGCATTCCCACCCGACCGAAGGGCAGCTCGAAGACCGGGAAGCCACTGTCTCCGGGCTGGAAGTAGGTTTGCTCGTTGAAGAAGAGATGGGCCTTGCGGTAGACACCAATCACTCCCGCGGGGCCCAGCAGTGCCGCCGAATCGAAGCGGCCAGCTGCCGAGCGCTCTGAGAACCCGGCCACAACCCAGACCCCAACCCGCTGGCATTGCTCCGCCCATGTAAGGAGGGTGGGGCCGTCGGCGGAGGACTCGGAGGCCAACTCCGCCTCCTCGGAGCTGGCGAACGCGTAGCCAGAATTGGCCAGTTCGGGGAGCACAATTAACCGGGCGCCAGCATCGGCTGCTCGGGCGATCCACTGGGATCCGAGAGTGGCGTTCTCTTCAACCCGACCCAGTCGGGGAGCGTACTGACAAACCGCCACTTTGATACGGGAAGCTGAGGTCACTTGGACATTTTCCGCCTGCGCGGCGGTCAGAAGTCCATATCCTCCATGCCGCCCATCCCACCCATGCCTCCCATCCCGCCCATGCCACCCATCCCGCCCATGCCACCCATATCTCCCATCCCGTCATCACCACCACCGGACGGGAACGCCGGTGCCAGCTCG
The DNA here is from genome assembly GCA_963701235.1 of Candidatus Dormiibacterota bacterium. Lineage (GTDB taxonomy): Bacteria > Chloroflexota > Dormibacteria > Aeolococcales > Bog-877 > Bog-877. The sequence continues at coordinate 1,380,508 of OY969577.1, read as the reverse complement.
GGAACATCCGCGACAAGAGCCTGGGTAGTGAGCAGCAAGGCCGCCACCGACGCAGCGCTCTGGAGGCTGGTCTTGACCACCTTGGTCGGGTCGATGATGCCGGCCTTGAGCAGGTCGCCGTACTCCAGGGTGGAGACGTCCAACCCTCCGGTGGGACCCATGGCCTGGACCCTCTCCAGGGCCACTGAGCCATCCAACCCGGCATTGGCTGCCAGCTGTCGCACCGGGATTTCCAGAGCCCGCCGGACGATCTCGATCCCGGTCTGCTCGTCACCGTCCCCCTTGGCCGAGCCCAGCGCCGCTGCGGCGAGCAAGAGGCTCTTCCCACCACCGGGGAGGATCCCCTCGGCCACCGCCGCCCGGGTCGCGTCCAAGGCGTCCTGGACTCGCTCCTTGCGCTCTTTCAGGGCGGTCTCGGTGGGAGCGCCAACCTTGATGACCGCCACTCCCCCGACCAGACGGGCCTTGCGCTCCTGGAGCTTCTCCCGATCCCAATCGGATTCGGTCAGCTCCATCTGCTGGTCGATTTCTCGAACCCGGTCCTGAATCGCCTGGTGGCTACCACCGCCCTCCACCACCGTGGTGTCGTCCTTGGTGACCACCACCCGTCGGGCCGTCCCCAGCTGCGACTCCATGAGCCCGTCCATGGTCAGACCAAGCTCCTCGGAGATCACCTGGGCACCGGTCAGCACCGCTAGGTCCTGAAGCATGGCGATCCTGCGGTCGCCGAATCCGGGCGCCTTGACCGCGCAGGCGGACACGGTGCCGCGCACCTTGTTCACCACCAGCGTCGCCAGGGCCTCACCGTCGATGTCTTCAGCGATCACCAGCAGCGGCCGGGCTGCCTTCACGGCCAGCTCCATCGCCGGGACGATGTCCGCGATGGCGGAGAGCTTGCGGGGTGTGACCAGGATCAGGGGCTGGTCCAGGACCGCCTCCATGCCGTGCTGGTCGGTGACCAGGTAGGCGGAGACAAAGCCGCGATCGAACTGCATCCCATCGACCACCTTGACCTCGGTCTCGATCCCCGAGGACTCCTCGACGGTGATCACACCATCCGAGGTCACCCTCTCCATGGCGTCCGCGATCATGGTCCCGATCTCGTGGCTGCCACTCGAGATGGTGGCTACCTGGGTCGTGTCCTCGCGACCGGCCAGGGGCCGACTCTGGCGGTCGAGGTCGGCCAAAACCAGCTTGGTCGCCTTCTCGATGCCGCGTTTGAGCTCGACCGGCGAAGCGCCCGCGGCCAGGTTGCGGACTCCATCCACGACCATGGCCTCCGCCAGCAGCGCGGCGGTGGTGGTCCCATCACCGGCGACGTCGTTGGTCCTGCGCGCGGCCTCCGCCAGCAGCTGACCGCCCATGTTTTCGAAGTGGTCAGGAAGTTCGAGGTCTCGGACTATGGTGGCGCCGTCGGTCGTGATCTGAGGACTGCCGTACTTGCGGTCGATCACCACCGACCGGCCCCTGGGACCCAGGGTGGGCCGAACCGCCGCCGACACCTGGGCGGTGCCTCGGAGCAGGGCGTCGCGAGCCTTATTGTCGAACTTCAGCTGCTTAGCTGGCACTTATTCACATCTCCTAGGTATGGGAGCGGGGCTCGCGGCGACCCTCGAGCCGGATCGCGCGAGCCTCCGGCTCACAGCTTCAGGACTTCTTCTTGCCGTTCGACCCCACGATGGCGAGAATGTCCCGCTCCGAGAGGATCAGGTAATCCTGCTCGTCGATCTTGATCTCCGAGCCGGAGTACTTGGCGTAGATCACCCGGTCGCCAACACTGACGTCGAGAGCGATCCGCTGTCCGGTCTGCTCGTTGTACTTACCGTTCCCAACCGCCTCGATCAAGCCTTCCTGAGGCTTCTCCTTGGCAGTGTCAGGGAGAACGATTCCGCTCTTGGTGGTCTCGTCACGCTCCAGCGGCTTGACTACCACGCGATCGGCCAGCGGCCGTAGCTTCAATGCCATTCCCTGCCTCCTTCACTATTAGCACTCAACCCTCGTGAGTGCTAATAGTCTATGCCGGGGAAGGGCAGGTCCGCAAGTCGGCACTGGGTGCCCAGTTCGACCGCGCCGAAACCGGTGCATCGCGCGCTCCGCCGCGCCCGCCGGGCGACTGCTTCTTTCCAGAGTCCTCAGTAGGCCACGCTGTTCAACATGCCCGGCATCGATCAAGAAAACAATGCGGTCGCTGCGCCGCGGATATGGGCTTCCGGTGTACTTCATGGACAGTCGATCGATGACCAACCATGCGTCATCTCCCTCGAGTCGGTCGAACACGGGCCCCCGGATGGCTGCCATCGTGAAGGGTTGCTGCGGAAGCGTGACCGAGCTAGCCACCCTCGGATCCCGTGCGATGTTGCGGGCTTTGCGTGAGCCTGGGCTCGTCTGGATCGCCAGGTGACCAGCCTCCATTCCCACCCAGACCGGAACGCTCTGCGGCGACCCGTCAGGCATGATGGTGGCCAGATGGGCGGTGCTGGCGCCCTCCAAGAGGGCGATCACGGCCGCATCGAGCTCAGCATCTCCTCAGTCCTCCCCAACCTCTTCCCAACGGAGTTTCGAACCGCCACCGACGTCGCCCCCCCGAGCGGTACGCGGCGCTCCCGATCAGGCGTAAGCGCGCAGGCCTGGCTCAGCCGCGAACGGCTCTCCCTCGAAACCGCTGCGAGCCACCTTGGTCCAACCCGCCGCTCCGATCATGGCCGCGTTGTCCGTGCACAGCTGGGGTTCGGGAATCGTGACCCCGGCAATCCCCCGGAGACGCTCTACGGCCATACGTCGCAGAAGATGATTGCTGGCAACGCCTCCGGCCAGAACCACCCGGCTGCAGCCGGTCTGCTCTACCGCCGCCTCCAGCTGGGCACAGAGGGTTTCCACGGCCGCCAGGCGAAAGCTGGCGGCGATGTCGGCAACCTGCTGCTCATCCAGCTCCCCCAGATCCCGCACCAGGTAGAGAACCGCGGTCTTCAGGCCACTGAAGGAGAACGAGAAGTGGGGCAGCACTGGCCGCGGCAGGCGGTATTTGGATGGATCGCCAGAGGCAGCAACCCGGTCGATCTCGGGGCCGCCGGGATACGCCAGCCCCAGCATCCGCGCGACTTTGTCGAACGCCTCGCCCACGGCGTCGTCCCGAGTCGCACCCATCAGCTCCACCCGGTCATGGGCCTGGTAGTGGACCAGGTCGGTGTGGCCACCACTGACCACCAGGGCGACAAAGGGCGGCGCCAGCCTAGGGTCGGCGACCCGTGCGGCCAGGATGTGACCGGTCATGTGGTTTACCCCGACCACCGGCAAACCGGCGGCGGCCGCCAGCGCTTGGGCGTAGTTGGCTCCCACGGCAAGGGAGCCGACCAGTCCGGGGCCTCGCGTCACCGCCACCCCGGCCAGCCGCGTCAGGTCGCCCTCGACGGGGACCAGTGCCTCGGAGACCACGCCTGCGATCCGCTCCAGGTGCATCCGGGCGGCCAGCTCGGGGACCACCCCGCCGTAGGCGGCGTGAGCCAGGGCCTGAGAGGCCACCACCGAGCTCTCCACGGTGAAGTCGTCGCCAACCAGGGCAGCCGCGGTCTCGTCGCATGAGGTCTCGACCGCCAGCAGCCTCAGGGGAATGGCAGCTCCTCGCTGGGGCGGGTACCGAGCCCCCCAACCTCAAGCGCATCCCAGATCGCCAGGAAGTTCTGCTTGAAGTGGGGTGCCTGGATCAGATCGGACCACATCACCAGAGCGTCCTCACCGTTGTCGGTGTAGTAGCCCCGCCGTCGGCCAATCACCTTGAATCCGAACTTCTCATAGAGGTGAATGGCGGGCTCGTTGGCCGGCCGCACCTCGAGGCTGATGAAGTTGGCCCGAAGTGCATACGAACGACTCACCAGAGCCGCGAAGATGGCGTGGCCGTAGCCCTGGCCCTGCCACTGCCCGGCCACCCCGATGGTGGTGACGTGGGACTCCTCGCCGACCGCCCAGAGACCGCCGTATCCAACGATTTCCTGGTTGCGGCGCAGGCACAGATAATGGGCGGCCCGATTGTTGTTGAGCTCGCGCTGGTAGGCACTGCCGGGCCATGGGGTGGGGAACACCTCCAGCTCGATGGCCCGTACCGCGGCGATGTCCCCGTCGCGCATCGGGCTCAGTTGCAGTCGCTCGCCGATCAGGACCACTGCTAAGCTCCTAGAGGCTGTGCGTAGTCGGCGGTGACCCGATCGTACCCCGTGATCGGGTCAGGGCCACCTGCCACCACCCAGGCTAGCGCCTGGCGCCGATCCCGACTCAGCGGTAGTTGTCTGGCATGGAGTGGCAGGGACCTCCCCGCACCGGGATTGCCAACCATCCAGCGCAATGCCTGCCATTTCTCGGGCCAGGGGAGATCGCGCCCCAACAGCTCCGCTGCGCCCAGCGGTGACCAGCGGGGCTGCATTCCCGCGTCAAGCTTGGGTTCGAGCAGCTGGCCCAGCGTGCCTCCCCGACCGGCATCGGCTACCGCCAGGACGGCCTCCTCTCGCGGGTCGGCCTGGGCCGCGATGACTTCAAGGCTGCCCACCAACGCCAGGGGAATAGCCAAGGCTTGGGCCGCCCCCAGAGCGGCGGCCAGGCCAGCACGAACACCCATGTATGAACCCGGCCCGGAAACGGCCACCACCCCCACCAACAGCTGGCGATAGGCCGCCAGTGCATCACGGACCGCGGCCACGACGGAGGTGACCCCAGGCTCCATCGGCAGGCTGTCGGCGAGTCCACCGCCTGCGTCGACCACCACCACCAAGGGCGCATCTCGATGCGAGCCGTCCACCGCCAGGACCAGGTCCAAGGTCGCCACCCTTAGGTCTCAATGCCGAAGCCCGACCGGAGATCGAGGTGTATCACCCGCTCGCTTTCGGACGTGATCTCCAGGGCTATCTCACCGGTGAACCAATCACCGAGGGAGCGCTCCGGCCACTCAACGATCACCGCGCCCTCCAGCAGAGCTTCATCCACCCCGAGCATGCGCAGGTCGACGCCGGCACCAAGGCGGTAGAGATCGAGGTGGTGGACGGTGACCCGTCCCGCGTAGATCGCGTGGAGCAGGAAAGTTGGACTGCGCACGTCCGCTCCGCCACCCGCTCCCTGGACGATCCCCTGGGCGGTGACTGTCTTTCCGGCACCCATCTCACCTTTCAGAGCTAGACAGTCGCCCGGTCTCAGGCCGGCGCCGATCCGCCGACCGATGGTGCGGGTCTCCTCGTCGGAGTGGCTGCGTAGGACCAGCGGCTGGAGCGCCTCAGAAGTGCTGAAAGCCATCGCCATCGGGCAGATCGATGGGCTCTCCGCCTTGGCCTTTCAGCAGGCGGATCCCCTTCTCCTCAGTCAGGACTCCCAGGCGCGAGAGCGGCGGTAGCCCCTGGCTCCAGCTCGCGTTCAGCTGCCCAACCAGATGATCTGGGATCGCCGCTAGCAGCTCGAAGTCCTCGCCCCCCGTCAACGCCAGGGTCTCGCTCACCTCGGAGCGAGGCCCAGCAGCCACCGGCAGACAGTCCAGCCATACTTCCGCGCCCACCCCGCTGGCCTCGCAGAGACGGCCGAGATCGCGCAAGAAGCCGTCGCTGATATCCGTCATCGCCGAGGCTCCCGCCCGCCGCAGCGCGACGCCGGCCAGGGTGCGCGACCGTGGTTGCAGGAACCGTTCATTCCAGGGCAGCGGCACTTCCCCGGAACCCTGCTCCAGCACCTCTAGGGCCGCGGCGGCCAGACCCAGGCTCCCGGTAACCACCAGGGCGTCCTCCACAGAGCCCCCGCGCAGGAGGACCGGACTGCCCTCACTGAGCTCGCCCAGCACGGTCACTGTGAGCACCAATGGACCGTCGGTGCGGCTCAGGTCCCCCCCGAGAACGAAGGCTCCATCGGCCGCCGCCGCGTCCACCAGGCCGAGCTGGATGGCTTCCACTGCCGGAGCCGGGGTATCCCCGGGAAAAGCTGCAGCGACCAGACCACCACGCGGATTGGCTCCCATCGCTGCAAGATCTGACGCCGCCCCAACCCAGGCCTTCCACCCCACCTGATAAGGGGTCTGGTAGCGGCGACGAAAGTCGATGTCCTCGACCATGGAGTCAGTTGACCAGAGTCCGAGGCAGCCACCGCTGAGACGCCAAGCGGCCGCATCATCCCCCGGCCCGACCTCGGCACCGGCGGCCGCCGGACCGGCCAGGTCCATCAGCTGTCGCAGCAGCATCGACTCGCCTCGGGCAGATACCGGAGCGCCGTCGATCCAGCCGGTGCTGCGCAGCGTGCTCCGCGACGCCGGGCGCTTGTCGATCAGCCGCTGACCCCAGCTGCGGCCGGTAGGCCCTCGGCCGGACTACTGGCGCCGTAACCCTGGGACGGCCGGTTTTCGGCCAGACCCGCCAGAAAGGCTGCCCGGCCCGCCGCCACCCCTGCTTTGAACGCCCCCGCCATGGCGATCGGATCCCGGGCGTGGGCAATGGCGGTATTCACCAGCACTCCCGCCGCCCCCCATTCCATCACTCGGACCGCGTCCGAGGGGCACCCGAGCCCGGCGTCGACGATCACCGGCACCGGACACCTTTCGATGATGGCCCTGAGGTTGAACGGATTGAGAACGCCCATGGTCGAACCGATCGGGGCCGCGCCCGGCATCACCGCCGCTGCCCCGGCCTCGGCCAGACGCAGGGCCAGGGAGACGTCGTCGCTGGCGTAGGGCATCACGGTGAAGCCTTCTGCCACGAGTTCGCGGGTGGCCTCCAGGGTCGCGATCGGGTCCGGCAGCAGGGTCTCCTCGTCGCCCACGACCTCAATCTTGATGAAGCTGGAAAGCCCGGCGGCGCGAGCCAGCCTGGCCAGCCGCACCGACTCAGCGGCGGTCTTCGCTCCCGCCGTATTGGGAAGAACCGTGTAAGCCTGGATGTCGAGCTCGGACAGCTCCGACCTGTGATCTCCGTCCAGGTGAAGCCGGCGCACCGCAACGGTGATCATCTCGGCCCCGGAGGCGTTGATCGCGCCGGCCAGAGCCTCTGGGGATGGGAACTTGCCAGTGCCATGTATCAGCCGGGAGGTGAGCTCCACGCCACCTAGCCGCAGCTTGCCTTCAGCCATCTCCCCCTCCTACCAGGTGGACCACCTCGAGCTCATCTCCGTCCTGAAGCGTCGCCGCTGCCAACTCGGGAGCTCGCAGGATCTCGCCGTTGCGCTCCACCGCCACCCCGTCAAGTGGCAGCTCCAAAAGCTCGAGGTAGGCCTTGATCGACGTCCCAGGTGGAGCTTTGCGCTCCTGGCCGTTGACTCGGAGAGAGACCCAGGGGGGAGCCGCCTGAATCGCGGCCCGAAGCTCAGAGGCCACTTCGCCAGGATCGTCAGCGAGGCAGACGGCCCGAACCACCGCCACCATGTCCGCGCCGGCGGATATCGCCTTGCCCACGGTCTGCACCCCGAGTCCCCCGATCGCAACAACCGGCACCGAGGATCGGGCGGCAGCAACGGAGATATGTTCGAATCCCACCGCCGGGCGGCCGGGCTTGGTGGGTGTCATGTGCACGGGACCGGCAGAAATGTAGTCAACCGGCTGGCTACTCGCCCGCAACACGTCCTGCTTGGAGTGGGTGGAGAGCCCAAGCAGCAGCTCGCCTCCCACGCGCGATCTGGCCTCGGCTGGGGATAGGTCGGCCTGGCCTATGTGGACCCCATCGGCGCCGATCTCGCGGGCCAGGTCGACGTGGTCGTCGAGCAGAAACAGGGCGCCGCCGTCATGTGCGCTTTCGAGGCATTGGCCGGCTAGCTGTCTCAGGTCCTCGGGCTGGCTCTGCTTGCGTCGTAACTGCACAATGTCGACGCCGCCGGCGACCGCTCGCGCGATCAGTCCCGGAAGCTCAGACTCGGGGGTCTGGTCGTCTGTGACCAGGTACAGCCTGGCCTGGCGCAGCTGGGCCCTACGAGGGGAACCGGCCGCGGAGCGGGCAGTTCCCACCGAGGCCTGCGACATGCCTCAATTGTATTCAGGCTTGCTGCTCGACACCGCCTGGGAGATCTCCCGCGGAACTCGCGCCATCAGTCCGGTAGTGACCTCGTAATTGAGCGTCCCCAGCCGCTCAGCGACGGTCTCGACGCTGAGGCGAGCAGACCCATCGTCACCGATGAGGGTCGCCACGTCTCCCACCGCTACATCCGGGGGCTCGCTGACATCCACCGTGCTCATGTCCATGGACACGTCCCCCACCAGCTGTCGCGCCTTACCGTTGATCAGGACCGTTCCCCAATTCAGGGGCCCCCGGCGGAAGCCGTCCCCATAACCGACTGGCAGCGTCGCCACCCGCATCGCCCGCTGGGCCCGGAAGCCCTCTCCGTAACCAACGAAGGTGCCCACGGAGATCGAGCGCACCTGGGCCACCGTGGTTCGGAAGCTGAGGATAGGCTCGCGTTGACGGCCGTCGGGGGTGCGAAGACCGAGCAGCTCGACTCCTGATCGAACCATGTCCAGGCGCGATGCCGGCACCGTGTTCCAGGCTGCGCTGTTGGCGGCGTGGCGGAGTCGGAAATGGTGGCCCGCTGCCTCGGTCGCGACCAGCGCCCCAAGAAACAGCTGCAACTGCGCCTCGGTTGCGGTTCGGTCCTTGCCGCTGCGGAAATGCGTGTAGCATCCCTCCAGCTCGACGTGACGGAGCCCGGCGGCGCTGGCCACGAAGTCCGGCAGGTCTTTATGACTCATCCCCAGCCGGCTCATCCCTGTGTCCACCTTGACGTGGGCGCTGGCCCGCCTCCCCTGGTCGGCCCCAGCCCGCTCTAGAGCGGCCAGAACCTGGGTGTCGAACACGGTCACTGCGACCCGGCCCGCGACCGCCGCGCCGACCTGCTCGGGAGGGGTGTATCCGAACACCAGGATCGGGGCCGCGATGCCATCGTGGCGCAGAGTCAGAGCCTCGGCCACCGTCGCGGTCGCCACCCAGCTGGCGCCGTGGCGCAAGGCCGTCCTCGCCACCGGCAGGGAACCATGACCATAGGCATCCGCTTTCACGACCGCCATCAGCGGCACCCCCCGAAGCTCCTGGACAACCGCGGCCACGTTCCGCCCCAGCGCCTCCAAGTCAAGCTCGATCCAGGTCGGCCTCTGACCCGACCTAAAGCGAACCTCCGGCACCGCGCCGTCGGTCATGGCCGAGGTGACGCGGACGTGGCCCCCGCCTCTTGCTGCCTTCGCACCGCCTCGGCAACCTCGACGAAGTTATCGGCAACCTCACTGGCCAGGATTCCCGCTCGACCGCGGAGCCGGGCCAGACGGGTGCCCGCCTCCCCGTGGAGAAACACGCCTGATCGCGCGGCCTCGTAAGGCTCGAGCCCTTGGGCGATCAGGGCAGCGATGAGCCCGGCCAGGACGTCACCGGTCCCGCCGGTGGCCAGGGCGGAGGTGGCGTGATCGTCAACCCAGGATCTCCCCTGGGGGTCGGCCACCACCGTTCCCGCTCCCTTCAACACCAGGATGGCACCCAGTTCTCTGGCCAGAGCCGCCGCCGCGCCCTGGCGGTTGCGCTCAATCTCCGCAACGTCGGTCCTGGCCAATCGTGCGGCTTCCAGAGGATGGGGAGTCAGAACACTTCGGTGCGGTATCTCTTGGCGCAGCTGGGAATCGCCAGCACAGACGTTGAGGGCATCGGCGTCGAGTACCAGCCCCCAGCTGGCCGGCTGGGCGGCCTCGAACAGCTCTCGAAGCAAGTCTCCGGTAGCCGGGCTCTGGCCCAATCCCGGCCCGCACACCACAGCCTGGGCGGTATCCAGCGCAGCCTTGGCGTCGTCAATCGCCTCTGATCCCAGCGATACCCCGGAAGAGCTCACCGGAACCCGGATCAACTCCGGCGGGGCGCCCGCAATACCGGACGGGGATGCGAGCGCCTTGACCTTGCCGGCTCCTCCCCGCAGGGCCCCCAAGGCGCACAGGATGGCTGCGCCCGGGAACTCCGGGCTGCCCGCAATGACGACCACCGTTCCGAAGGTGCCCTTGTTACTCTCGACCGGTCGCTCGGGCATCTCGAGGTCAGCGGGCAGCCTACCCCAGAGCCACCTGGTGCGGCGACCAAGCGGCGAGAGGGCGACGACGGCCATGCCCAGCCCGGCGTCGTGGGTGAGGCTGATGCTGAGCCCCTCGACCGGAGCGCCCTCGACCAGGATCACCGGCGCTCCGCCCAGTTGGTGCGATACCGCGATTCGGCTGTAGAGGGGAATTGGCCAGCCCAGCCCACCGAAGGCCTTGCGGACCGCCTCCTTGGCCGCCCACCTAGCGGTGAGACGCTCCGGTCGGTCTTGGCAGTATTCGACTTCCTCAGGGCTGAAGTACTTGGTGAGGAACCCGGGTCGGCGCTCGGTCAGCCTTCGAACCCTTTCGACCGAGCTGACGTCCAGCCCGATGGAGAGTGGCGGGTTGACGCCCAGCTCGCCGGGCGAGCTCACTCGACGGTGACGGACTTGGCCAGATTCCTGGGCCGGTCGACGTCGAGCCCCTTGGTCATGGCGGCATGGTATGCCAGCAACTGGCCGACCAGAGCGTTGGCCAGGGGCGCTACCGCCTCCGGCAGCCGCGGCACCCGAATCACGTGGTCGGCGACCTGGTCCAGAGTCGAATCATCGTCGTTGACCACCGCCAAAACCGGGCTCTGGCGCGCCCTCGACTCCTGGACGTTGCTGCGCATCTTGGACCGGGTGGCCGACTCGGTCACGAACGCCACCACCGGCATTCCCGGGTCCAGGAGTGCGATCGGGCCGTGCTTCAGCTCCCCGGCCGGGTAGGCCTCGGCGTGGAGGTAAGACACCTCCTTCATCTTGAGCGCCGCCTCCATCGCGGTCGGGTAGTTGTACCCCCTGCCAACGTAGAGGGCGGACTGGTAGCCGGCCAACCACTTGCCCAGGGGTGAGATGGCGTCCTCGCGGGCCAGAATCTGCCGCTGGACCGCGGGTACCACTCGCAGCGCCGTCGCCAGCTCGCGCCGGTCGGCCTCGCCCTCAGCACCGCGCGCCTGGGCCAGCCGCATCGCCAGCAGCAGGCCGCAGGCCACCTGGTTGACAAAGGTCTTGGTCGCGACCACGCAGACCTCGGGGCCGGCGTGCATGTTGATCACAGCGTCCGCCTCTAGCGAGAGAGTGCTGCCCACCACGTTGGTCAGAGCCAGGACATGGCTACCCTGGGTCCGCGCCAGCCGGGCTGCCGCCAGGGTGTCGGCGGTCTCGCCTGACTGGGAGATGGCGACCATCAGGGTCTTGCCGTCCGGTGGTTGGGGCCGGTAGCGCCACTCCGAGGAGATGTCCACCGAGACCGGCAATCCGGCCACGTCCTCGACCGCGTACTTGGTCAGCATTCCGGCGATGTAGGCGGTGCCGGTTCCCACGATCTGGACCCGCCGGAACGACCTCAGCTCGGCATCATCGAGGGCCCAGTCGGCGAACTCCACCCTTCCATCGCCCAGGAGCCTGCCTCGCAGCGCGTTCTCGAGCGCCGCTGGCTGCTCGTTGATCTCCTTGGACATGAAGCTGGCGAATCCCCCGCGCTCGGCCTGGATGACGTCCCAGTCGACCCTCACCACCCGGGGCACCGATTCGGTGCCGTCCACGATCGAGCTGATCACCGGCCCGACCGGGCTCAAGACCGCCATGTCCCCCTCGCCCAGCACCAGGGCCTGCTTGGTGTAAGGGATGATGGCGGTGAGATCTGAACTGAGGAACCACTCGTCGGTGCCCACCCCCACCACCAGGGGGGCGTTGAGTCGGGCTCCGATCAGGGTGTCAGGATCGGTCGAACTCAGCACCACCAAGGCGTAGGCACCGCTGAGTCGGCCCAGAGCCCGACGGGTGGCGGCCACCAAGTCTCCCGCGTAGTACTCCTCGATGAGATGGGGGACCACCTCGCTGTCGGTGTCAGAGGTGAACTCGTGACCGGCGGTCTGGAGCTCCGCCTTCAGCTCGGCGAAGTTTTCGATGATCCCGTTGTGAATCACGAAGAAGCGACCACTGCAGTCCATATGGGGATGGGCGTTGGCATAGGAGGGGCGGCCGTGCGTCGCCCAGCGGGTGTGCCCCATGCCCACCCGGCCGGACAGCTCGGTGCCGTTGATCTCCGTCAGTAGGTGCTCCACCTTGCCAGCGGCCTTGAGGGCCGTGGGAGTGCCATCGGCCGAGAGCACCACAACCCCGGCCGAGTCGTAGCCGCGGTACTCCAGCCGCTGCAAGCTGTCGAGCAGCAGTGGCGCCGCGGAGCGAGGCCCCAGGTAGCCGATGATCCCGCACAAAGCTTGCTCCGCTACCTCCAGCCCAGATCGCGACGGCCAGCGATCCCAAACGGGCGCGACCAGACTGAGGTTACTGCCACCCAGTTCAAGGAGTTGGACTTGGAGTGGGGGTGGGTGACGCGACCGGAGTGATGGTGATCACCACAGTCACAAAGGTGAGCGATAGGGTGGTGCCCCCCGGTGCAACCACTTGGGGGTTCACGGTGAAGCTCGACGTCGCATGGGCGATGTCGATGGGCTGGGTACTCACCGAGGTCAGGGCGGCCAGGGTCAAGCCAGGCCCGGTGACTATGACCGTGACCGGGTTGACCACGATCCCGGATAGGGTGTATCCGGCGGGAGGCTCGCCGGCCCCCGCGAAGGTGGGTATCACCGGAAGTGCCCGCTCCGAGGTTTCGGAGTCGATCGTCACCGCGACGGTGACGTCCTTGGGGGTTACGGTCACCGTCGCCGTGGAGGCCGATCCCGGGGTCTTGTTCAGGAGCCGAACCGGTTCGTTGAACGAGAGCGAGGTGCGAATTCCGGTCAGGTTGACGTTGGCCTCGGCTAGCAGATTCGTAAGCACCGTCGCAGGCCCGGTGACGGTCACGTTGGCAGGGGTGATTGAGCTCTTGGCCACGTTGGCAACGTAGCCAGTCGGCGGTATGGCGGTGATGTTGAGGTGCACCGGGATCGAGAGCGTCGCCTGCCGATCAACGAGAACTTCGACCTTTTCGGGAGCGGACCAGATCCAGACGTTGGGATCGCTCTCCTCAACCTTCAGCGGCACCTCGTACTTGCCTACCTTGGTGATGCCGCTGAGGTTGGCGAACGCGGTCAGGTGACTGGTCGTTTCCGGGTTCTTGACGTCGCTGGATACACCGGCGATCTTCACCGGCACGGTCCCGATCGGGCGCAGTAGCAGCAGGCCAGCGTGAAGAACCCCACCGTTCTGCACGTGGACATTGAAGGTTGTGATGGCTGGCGGGTCGCTGGCATACACGACTCCCACCCACATGCCACAGGCGACCACCACCGCTATCAGCTTGAACTGGAAATTGCGGGTGATGAACTTGGGCAGGTGCTTGATCACGGCCGATCCGCCCCGGGCACCGGGGCCGTGCTCCGCGAGCCCCGGCTGAGCAGGCGCAGGCTGCGCCGATGGCGTTCGTAGAGCGGTAGGCGATAGAAGGCACCCAAGCGGTTGGTGAGCGCGTCAGCATCCAGCTCACGCTGGAGCTCGCCCCCCAGGGCAAGGCTGACCTGGCCGGACTCCTCCGAGACGATGACAACGGCGGCGTCGGTCGCCTGGCTCAGCCCAATGGCGGCACGATGGCGAGTGCCCACCCGACCCTGGGTGCGTGTCTGTTCAGCCAGCGGCAGCACGCACCCGGCGGCCATGATGCGGCCGGCCCGAACCAGCGCCGCGCCGTCGTGGAGAGGGGACTTGTAGGTGAAGATCGTGGTCAGCGTCTCAGCGCTGAGGATGGCATCCATCCTCACGCCGGTGGCCGCGATCTCCTCCAGCCCGATGTCACCCGGGAGGACAATCAGAGCGCCGGTCACCTCCTCCGCGAGTCGCATGGCGGCACGGACGATCTCGTCGACATCCCGCCTGAGCTCCGCCGTTTCCGGCGCCAGCAGCCCGGGTCGGATCCGACCTAGGCGCCCCATCTGGTCCAAGGCTCGCCGCAGCTCCGGTTGGAAGAGGATCACGATCGCGATCACGATAACCGGGCCGCCGGTGGTGACGATGAACTTGAGAACCGGCAGGTTAAGGATGTAAGCGACCGCCCCCAGAAGGCCGATCACGCCTAGCCCCAGCAGCAACTGGACCGCCTGGGTGCCTCGGATCAGGACGAAGAGCCGGTAGAGCAGGAAGGAGATGATCACCACGTCGAGGATGGCCCGCCACCCCACCGTGTGCAGGAGCACGCCGGCTGCCTGACCCAGGTTCAGGCCAGCCACGACCCCGGCCCCCTGCAGGATTGAGAGGTCGGTCATGCCCTCGCCTCTGGTTGGAATATGGCCAGCAGCAGCGCCAGCTGCACCCAGAAGCGGTTCTCGGCCTGATCGAAGATCACCGATTGGGGACCGTCCATGACGGCGTCGGTGATCTCCTCGCCTCGGTGCGCCGGGAGGCAGTGCATCACCTTGGCGGACCGGGGCGCCCGCTCCAGCAGCGCTTGGTTCACCTGGTAGGGGCCGAAGTCTTGGCGGCGATCCTCGTGCTGCTCCTCCTGGCCCATCGAGGTCCAGACATCGGTATAGATGACTTCCGTGTCGGCCAGGGCGGGGCCCAGGTCGGTGGTCACGGTCACAGAGCCTATCCCCTGCCGTGGGGTGGGCGCGTATCCGGGCGGGGTCACCACCCGCAGGTCCAGCCCCGCCACCTCGGCCGCCTCGATCCAGGAGGCGCAGACGTTGTTGCCGTCCCCCACGAAGGTTATCCGTGCTCCTTCTAGGTGCCCTAGCTGCTCCTGGACGGTGAGGCAATCGGCCAGGATCTGGCACGGGTGACCGCCGTCGGTCATGGCATTGATGACGGGCGCATTCATGTTCTCGGCCAGACCCCTCAGGTCGCGGTCCGAGGGAAGCCTCGCCACCAGGCCTACCACGAAACGGTCCAGAATGCGGGCCACATCTGCCACCGACTCGCGCTTGCCCATCTCGATCTCGCGATCGAAGAGGGCGATCGGGTGACCGCCAAGGCGATGGACGGCAGCCTCAAAGGAGACCCGGGTCCGATTGCTGGGGCGGAGGAAGATCATGGCGACCGAGTTCCGGGCCAGTGGAGTGCCTGGGTCCACCCCGCGCTTGAGCTCAGCGGCGCTCTGCAAAAGTCCCAGCAATTCGTCGCGGCTGAGATCCGATACGGCTAGAAGGTCGCGCCCACGCAGTTCCTGACCCACGTCACCCCATGGCTGTGTTGGATCCCCGCCACTTGGCGGGGCTGATATTGGAACGGGTGTGTTTAAGGGTAGTTTCAGCGCTTGGTGTACTGGGGTGCTTTGCGAGCGCGCTTGAGTCCCGGCTTCTTGCGCTCCTTCATCCGGGGGTCACGCGTCATGAGGCCAGCAGCCTTGAGGGGACCTCGGAGCTCGGCATCCCAGGCACAGAGCGCACGGGCCAGGCCGTGCGCAACTGCTCCGGCCTGGCCGGAAACCCCTCCGCCGACCACCTTGACCGAGACCCGGAAGCGACCGCTCAAGCCCGACACCTTGAGGGGCCGGAGCGCGGCCTCCTCCAGCTCACGACGGCCGAAGTGACGCAAGGGCTCGCGATCGTTGATCAAGGCGGTGCCATCGCCGGGATAGATCCGGACCCTGGCCACTGCCGTCTTGCGCCGGCCGGTGCCGTAGGCGTAGCGGGTCGGATCCTGGTCGCTCAAAGGCTCACAACCTCTCCATGCTCTCCAAATTTGATGGCCACCGGCACCTGCGCCTCGTGGGGGTGATCGCCGCCCGCGTAGATCTTCAGCCGTCGCAGTTGCCGGTCTCCGAGGTTATTGTGCTGCAGCATCCCTCGCACCGCCTCCCGCAAGGGAGCGGTGGGATCGCGGTCAACCAGTTCTTGGTAGGTGCGCTCCCGGCGACCGCCGGGGAATCCGCTGTAGCGGTCGTAGACCTTGTCGCTGCGCTTGGCACCGGTGACCACTATCTCCGAGGCGTTGATGACTATGACCTGGTCCCCGCAGAGGGCGTGTGGGGTGTAGGTGGGCAGGTGCTTGCCCCGCAGGACTCGGGCTAGGTTGACCGCGAGTCTGCCCAGGGTCTGGCCTCTGGCGTCGACCAGAAGCCAGCGGTCCTGCCCCGGCTTCTCCACTGCCGCAAACGTGCGCTGGGCGACCGTGCTCATGCTTGCAGCCCTGCAACCCCAGCCGGGTACTCGACCCGCCACTGGTGCAAACCGTGGGCCGGCGCCGTCACCCAGGCGCGCACCGGGGCAGCGGGGTCGGAGAGCGCCTTTTCCAGGTCGGCCAGGGATGCCCGGCCGCCGCCAAGCGCCACCAGGGCTCCGGCAAAGTTGCGCATCATTCCGCGCAGGAAGGCATCAGCCCGGATCTCGATCGTGCACATCCCTTGGTCACGGCCGACCTCGGCACGGTCGACGGTCCGCACTGTCGACCCTCCGGGACGAGGGCTCCTACCAAATCCGCCGAAGTCGCGGGTGCCCAAGAGCATCCGGGCCCCCTCCTGCATCGGTGCCAGCTCCAGTGGCCCCCGCAGCCGCCACTCGTACTGACGACCTCCAGGCACAACCGCCGCTGATTCCCGGACCAGGTATCTATAGGTGCGGCGCCATGCTTGGCGGCGGGGGTCGAAGTCCGCTCCCACCTGCCCGGCGTCAAGCACTTCGACGTCCTCCGGAAGATGGGCGTTGCAGCCACCTGCCAACGCCTCGGGGAGCCAGGGCGTCTCAAGCGTGAAAGAGACCACCTGGCCGTGGGCATGGGCTCCAGCGTCGGTGCGCCCGGCCGCCTTGATGACGGGAGCTTCAGCTGTCAGCCTCGCCAATGCCCGGCTCAGCTCGCCTTGAACGGTCGCGACCTCCGGCTGAGACTGCCAGCCGTGGTAGCGGCTGCCGTCGTAGGCGATCACCATCCGGTAGGAGGTAGCGGCCACTATTCCACCATCTCCATGATCACCACCGGGGCGCCGTCGCCCTGGCGAGGGCCCCGGCGGACAATCCTGGTGTAGCCCCCGGGACGCTCCCGGTAACGCTCCGCGTACTGGCTGAAGAGCTTGGCGGCGACATCCTCGCGAGCCACCACCCTGGCGACGCGGCGGCGGGCGGCCAGGTCATCGGTCTTGGCTACGGTGACCACCCTCTCGACCCAGCGTCTTAGCTCTTTGGCCTTGGCCTCGGTGGTCTCGATCCGGCCGTGCTCGATAAGCGCGGTCGCAAGATTGCGGGTGAGCGCAATCCGGTGCGCCGAGGTGCGACCCAGCTTCCGGCCGGCCTTGAGATGGCGCATCGCCCCTACCGGTCCCCCTTCTGGAACAGCTCGTCGACCTCGTCCTCGGCGACGAAGCCTCTGGCCACCAGTTTCTGCTTGATCTCATCCAGCGACTTGGCGCCGAAGTTGCGCAGCGCCAGCAGTTCCTCGATCCGCATGTTGAGGAGTTCGCCCAGCTTGGTGATGTCGTTGGCCTTGAGGCAGTTCAGCGCCCGCACGCTGAGTTCCAGCTCCTCCACCGGGACGTCAGCCAGACGGCTCTTGAGGTCGGTGCCGACCACCGCCCCATTGGTGGACGCGGTCAGGCTCTCACCGAAGGTGGCAAAGAGATTGAGGTGGTGGATGTAGTACTCCGCCGCCCGACTGACGGCCTCGACCGGAGGAATGGTCCCGTTGGTCCAGATCTCCAGGATCAGCTTCTCCCAGTCGGTGTCCTGACCCACCCTGGTCTTCTCCACCAGGAAGTTGGCCTTGATCACGGGAGTGAAGATGGCGTCGACCGGGATCACCCCGATCGGCTGGCCCTCCTTCTTGTTGCGATCGGCAGGCGAGTAGCCCTTTCCCATCTCCACGGTGAGGTCCATGCGCAGCTTGGCGTGGGCGCCGTCCAGGGTGCACAGATAGAGGTCGGGGTTGGCGATCTCAACGTCCGAGTTGGGGGTGATGTCGGCAGCGGTGACCCTGCGGCCTCCCTGAACATCCAGGGTTAGCCGGGCCCCGTCCGGGTTGTGGCAGGTGAGGCTCAACTGCTTGATGTTGAGCAGGATCTCCCCGACGTCCTCCTTGACGTACTTGACGCTGGAGAACTCGTGGGCGACTCCCTCGATCGAGACCGCGGTCACTGCCGCCCCGGTTAGGGAGGAGAGTAGGACGCGGCGCAGAGAGTTGCCCAGGGTCGTCCCGTAGCCGGCCTCGAGCGGTTCGATCTCGAAGCGGCCGTGGTCCTTGGCGGTCTCCACCTCGTGAACGGTCGGTTGAATTGCAGTTTCTGGCATAAGTGGCAATGTCCTCGTTGCTAGCTGTCGGAAGCGCCGCCCTGGTCTATCGGGAGTAGTACTCGACGATCAGCTGTTCGTCGATGCTGGTGTCCATTTCCGGGCGTTCCGGCAATCGGGTTACGTCCACCCTGCGCTCCTCTGGGTAGAGGGTCAGCCAGCCGGGCAACCCCTGCCCGCCGCGTGACTCCAGGGAGCGTCGGATGGGTTCAAGATCCCGGCTGCGGTCGCGCACCGTGATCACCTGCCCCGACTTCACCTGGAAGGCGGGGATGTTGACAGTTCGGCCATCGACTTTGAAATGCCGGTGCGAGACCAGCTGCCGTGCCTCGCGTCGGGAAGAGGCGAATCCAGCCCGGTAGACGACGTTGTCCAGACGCTGCTCCAGCATCTGCAGCAGAACCGTACCGGTCACGCCCTTCCGGGTGGCGGCGGCGGCGGAGTAGTTGTGGAACTGTGTCTCCAGGACCCCGTAGATACGACGCCCCCGCTGCTTGGCGCGCAGCTGGACCCCGTAATCGCTGATGCGACGCCGGCGCGAAAGCCCGTGCTGTCCAGGAGGTGTGGCGTTGCGCTTGGTGAAGGTGCAGCGCTCGCCCAGGCACTTGTCGCCCTTGAGGAAGAGCTTGACCCCTTCGCGCCGGCAGAGCCGGCACACCGGTGGATGCGGATTGGCCATCCGGGCTAACTCCTCAGACCCGGCGCCGCTTGGGTGGGCGGCAGCCGTTGTGGGGGATCGGAGTCACGTCGGTGATTGAGGTCACCTCCAGGCCGGCCGCCTGGAGCGAGCGGATGGCGGCCTCTCTGCCCGCTCCCGGTCCCTTGACCAGCACCTCGATCGCCTTGAGACCGTGCTCCATCGCCTTCTTGGCGGCAGCCTCGGCGGTGACCTGCGCGGCGAAGGGCGTGCTCTTGCGCGAGCCTTTGAAGCCCGAGGACCCGGCACTTCCCCAGGCGATCACATTGCCCGAGGGGTCGGTCAGGGTGACGATCGTGTTGTTGAAGGTGCTGAACACATGGGCATGACCCACCGCGATGTTCTTGCGCTCCCGGCGCCGGGTCCGCACCACCTTCTTTTTCTTCGCCAAATCAGATCCTCGAGGTTGCCGGAACCAGCGCTCGCAGCAGAACCCTGATCACTTGCCCTTCTTGCGGCGCACGCCCACCGTCTTGCGCGGACCCCGGCGGGCCCGGGCGTTGGTTCGGGTGCGCTGTCCTCGAACCGGCAGCCCCCGCCGATGGCGCAGGCCCCGGTAGGTGCCGATCTCCATCAGCCGCTTGATGTTGAGCGCCACCTGACGCCTCAGATCCCCTTCCACCCGACCCGGCAGTTCCTTGGAGATCACGTCTCGGAGGCGAACCACTTGGGTCTCGCTGAGATCGTCGGTCTTGGTGTTCTGGTCGATCTGGGCGATCCGGAGCAGCTTGTGACTGGTGGTGAGTCCGATCCCGTAGACGTAGGTGAGCCCGACCTCGATCCGCTTGCCGCGGGGTAGGTCGACGCCGGCGATTCGGGCCATCAGTCCTCCAGCCTCATCCTTGCCGCTGCTTGTGCTTGGGGTTCTCGCAGATGACCCGGACCACGCCGGCGCGACGAATGATCTTGCACTTGTCGCAGATCCTCCTCACCGACGCCCGGACCTTCATCTAACACTCCGCCGCACTCGCTTCTCAGACCAGGCGAGACAAAATCCGGCCCCTGCCCGGATCCGTGGTCGACAACTCGACCAGAACCCGATCCCCGGGTAGCAGCCGCACGCTCGCCAAGCGCGCCCGTCCTGCCGCGTGAGCCACCACCTTGCCCCCGCCCTCCAACTCCACCCGGAAGAGCGAGTTCGGCAAGGGCTCAAGGACTCTGCCCCGGAGCGCGCCGGGGTCATTCATGGTGGTGGGCACACGAAAGCTGAGCGAGCCTCGCCCATGCGAAAGTATACCCGATCTGCGTTCTCCGCAAAGCCGATCAGAGCGACTCCGGAAGCTGGGTCAGGATCTCGGGACCGTCGGCGCCGATGGCGATGGTGTGCTCGAAATAGCACGAGCGCCGCCCATCGGCGGTGATCACTGTCCAGCCATCGGACTCGACGCTGGTTCCCGGGTCACCCTCGTTGACTATCGGCTCGATCGCCAGGCAGAGACCGGGATGGATCTCGATGCCCCGCCCGGGAGTGCCCAAGTTGGGAACTTCGGGATCCTCGTGCATGTCCCGCCCGATGCCATGACCGGTATAGCCCCGAACCACCGAGTACCCGTTGCTCTCGACGTGGCTCTGGACGGCATGCCCGATGTCGCCGAGGTGATTGCCGGGCAGGGCCGCGGCGATGCCGCGCTGCAGAGCCTCGCGGGTGACCTGGATCAGCCGTTGGGTCTCCGGGTCCGCCTCCCCGGCGGCCACGGTTAGCCCGGCGTCGGCCCACCAGCCCTTGTAGATGAGGCCGCAGTCGAGGCTGACCATGTCGCCGGCGAGGATGCGCCGACCGTTGGGGATACCGTGAACGACCTGGTTGTTCACCGAGATGCAGAGGTGCTTGGGGAAGCCGTCGTAGCCGAGAAAGCCGGGGAAGCTGTCGCGCCGGCGGATCTCCCGATTGGCCGCCCTATCGAGCTCGGTGGTGGTAACGCCCGGCTTGACCATCGCCGCCAGCAGCTGCAGGACCTCGGCCAGCTTGCGGCCGGCCTGCCGCATCAACTCGATCTCCTCCTGGCGCTTGAGAGTGATCAACCGATTGCCTGGAGGATTGCCTGACTGACCTCGCGGACCGGCTTGGTCCCGTCTATCCGCGCCACCTGGACGAAGTCGGCGAGGTAGTCGAGGACCGGCTCGGTCTGATCGTGGTAGACACGGAGTCGCTCTGCGATCACCTCGGGGGTGTCGTCGTCGCGATCTTCCAGCTTGGCCCGGGTGGACAGCCTTTGGATCAACTCCTCAGTGGGGACCTCCAGCACCATCGCTAGGTCCAGCGGCCGGTCGAGGTTGCCCAACACGTCGCGAAGCGCCTTTGCCTGATGCACGGTGCGAGGGAAGCCGTCGAGGACAAAGCCGGCGTCCGCCTGGGGAGCCTCGAGGCGGTGGCGAATCATCGCCACTATCACCTCGTCCGGCACCAGTCTGCCCGCGGCCAGATAGGTTCCCACCGTCTGGCCAAGTTCGGTTCCCCGCGCACGCTCCTCACGGAGCATCTCCCCGGTGGCGATGTGCTCGACTCCCAGCTTTTTCTTCAGAAACTGGGCTTGGGTACCCTTACCCGAGCCGGCTGGTCCGAACAGAGCCAGGTTGCACCGGGCTGAGTCAGCCACCTTGTCTCCCTCCCCCTCAGTGGATGAACCCTCGATATTGACGCATCAAGAGTTGGGTTTCCAACTGCTTCATGGTGTCAAGGGAGACGCCCACCACGATCAGCACCGCGGTGCCTCCCAGATACAGTCCGGAATTGGGCTGCTGTCCGGTGATAACCGCCGACACCAGCGGAAGTACCACCGTAATCAGGCCGAGAAATATAGCTCCCGCCAAGGTTATTCGGCTCATGACGCGGCCCAGATATTGCGCGGTGGCTCGACCGGGGCGGATTCCCGGGATGAAGGTCGCGCTCTTTTTCAAGTTGTCGGCGGCGTCGTCGGGGTCGAAGGTCACCGCCGTGTAGAAGAAAGTGAAGCCCATGATCAAGCCGAAGTAGAGCAGCTCGTAGCCAATGTCGACCCAGAGGATGGGACCAAAGGGGTCCCAATTGTTGTGAATCCAGGTCGCCAAACCACCGATGACGCCCCCGGCGTGGCCCGCTGCTGGTGCGAAGAAATTGCCGAAGATCGTGGGAAAAACATGATCGAGATGGCGAAGATGATGGGAATCACACCCGCCTGATTGACCCGCAGCGGGAGAAAGCTGCTGCGACCCTGATAGACCTGCCGGCCCACCACCCGTTGGGCTGATTGGATAGGGATTTTTCGGGTAGCTTGCTGGACAAAGATGATCCCGGCCGCGACCACAATCCCGATCACGGCGAAGGTGAACACCGTCGAGATCTGGGCGGTGAAGCCATTGGTGAAGGCGAGGATGCTACCGGGCACCTGGGCCAGGATCCCCGCCATGATGATGATGGAAACCCCGTTGCCCAGGCCGTACTCGGTGATCAGCTCACCGAACCACATGATCACGACCGTTCCCCCGGCCAGGATGATCACGATCTCCAGAATCGTGGGCCAAGGCGTGCTGGGCGAGAGAATCGTTTGCCCGTCGAAGCTGAAGCTCTCAAAGAGACGGGTGTAGCCGAAGCCCTGCAACATGGCCAAGATCACGGTGAGATAACGCGCGTACTGGGTGAGCCGGCGACGGCCGAGGTCACCTTCCTTGGAGAGCTCCTTGACCCGGGTGGAGATGACCGTCATCAGCTGCATGATGATGGTGGCGTTGATGTACGGGTTCAGGCCCAAGGCCACGATCGAAATACCGGCGTTGCTGCCAGAGGTTGAGAAGCCGCTACCCGAGAAGAGGTTGATCAGTCCCAGCAATCCGTTGGTATCGAAGAGCTGGCGCAGGGCGGCGCCATTGACGCCGGGGATGGTGATGGTGGCCATGGCCCGGAAGACGCAGATGATGCCGATCGTGATGAGGAGCTTTCGTCGAAGCTCGGGAACCTGCATGGCCGCACGAAGCGCACCGAACAGGCTCATGGCGAGCTTTCCTGCCCTCCGCCCGTCGGCTCAGCCTCGGGCTCCGGATCCGGTGCCTCTTCCTCCTGGTCGCTCGCTAGCTGGGCGCTGACCTTCTTGGCCAAGCGCCGCTTCTGCGCCGCCGATGGGGTGGCCTCGGTGTCTTCCTCAGCCTGGGGCGCGTCGAGCAGTTCGACCGTGCCTCCTGCCTTGGAAATCGCCTCCAGGGCGGCCCGACTGGCCCGGTTGACCCGGATGGTGAGGGCGGGCGGAGCCCCTCCTCCGGCCAGGAGCTTGATGGGTTGATTGAGATGGCGCACCAGCCCCGACTTGCGCAGCCCCTCCACATCGACAACCGACCCTGCTTCGAAGCGGGCCAGCTTGCCGCAGTTGACTACCTGGTACTCGATCCGAAAGCGGTTGTAGAAGCCCCGAAGTTTGGGTACCCGCTGGGTGAGGGGCATCTGACCCCCTTCAAAGCCTCGGGGCAGACTCCAGGAGCTCCGGGCCCCCTGCCCCTTCTGGCCTCGCCCTGCGGTCTTGCCGCCACCGGCGGATATCCCCCGGCCGACTCGCTTGCGCGACTTCCGGCTCCCGACCGGCGGCTTGACCTGGTCGACCCTCACTTGCGCGAACCCCGGGCCGGCCTCTGCCGCTTCGGCTTGGCCGCTACCGCAACGTCCTCGACCTCGACTAGGTGCCGGACAGCCCCCACCATTCCCCGCACCGAAGGCGAGTCTTGGTGCTCGACCGACTGGTGCAGCCGCCGCAGGCCCAGCGCCTTGATGGTCCGCTTCTGGTCATCGCCGTAGCCGATTGCGCTCTTGACCCAGGTCACCCTTAGGCCCGACGCGTCGTCACTCACCGGTCGCCTCCTCGGTGCCGGCGGCAGCCTGGGAGGGCCGCAGCCCGATCTCGGCCAGGGTCTTGCCCCGAAGGCGGGCCACGGTCTCGGCGGTGCGGAGCTCGCGCAGAGCCGAGAGGGTTGCCCTGACCGTGTTGATGGGGTTGTCGGTACCCAGGGATTTGGTGAGGATGTCTTTGATCCCGGCCAGCTCGACCACGTGGCGCATGGCGCCGCCCGAGATGACCCCGGTTCCGGGCGAGGCCGGACGCAGCAGCACCTTGGCCGCCCCCTGCTTGCGAAGCACCTCATGGGGAATGGTGCGGCCAACCATGGGCACCCGGATCATGTGCTTCTTGGCGTCGTCGACCCCCTTGCGGATGGCCTCGGGCACCTCCCCGGCCTTGCCCAGACCCGCTCCCACCCGGCCGGCGCCGTCGCCCACCACCACCAGAGCGCTGAAGGAGAAGCGTCGACCTCCCTTCACCACCTTGGCGACCCGGTTGAGACTCACCACCCGTTCGGTGAGTTCGCCGCGCGCGTCTCGGTCCGGGCGCGACATGTTCATGCTCATCTAATAGCCTTCAGAATTCCAGACCGGCCCCGCGGGCCGCGTCGGCTAGGGCTTGGACCCGCCCATGGTACAGATAGCCTCCACGATCGAAGACCACCTGCTTGATCCCGGCCGCCACCGCGCGCTCGCCGATGACCTTGCCGACAGCAGCGGCGCTGGCGCGGTTGCTGCCCCGGGCGCTGGCGTTGGGCTCGGCCGAACTGGCCGCAGCCAAAGTCCGGCCGGCGCTGTCATCCACCACCTGGGCGTAGACGTGGCGCAGGCTCCGATAGACGCAGAGGCGGGGACGGGAGCTGTCGCCCGTCACTCGGGAGCGCACCCGCCGGTGCCGGTGCCGTCGCGCGATGTCTCGGTCAGCCTGACTCACGATCAGACCTTGGCACCCTTGCCGCTCTTGCCCGCCTTGCGCCGGACCACCTCGCCCCGATAGCGCACGCCCTTGCCCTTGTATGGCTCGGGCTTGCGGGTAGCCCGGATCCGAGCCGCGGTCTGGCCCACCAGCTGCTTGTCGTTACCCAGCACGGCCACCCGGGTGGGTTCGGGAACCTCGATCTTGATCCCTTCCGGCGGGGTCAGTCTGATCGGATGTGAGTAGCCGAGCGAGAGCTGCAGGTCGGCTCCCTGGAGAGAGGCGCGGTAGCCGACACCCTGCAGCTCCAGTTCCTTGCGGTAGCCTGCGGTCACGCCGGTGACCATGTTGGCCACCAGGGTGCGCGAGAGCCCGTGCAGGGATCGGTGTGGGGCGGAGTCGGTGGGACGCTCGACCAGAACCTGGTTGCCTTCCTGGCGCACCGCGATCACCGGCGGCAGTTGCTGGCTGAGCTCTCCCCGCGGTCCCGTCACCGACACCGAGTTGCCAACCACGGTCACCGTCACCCCCTCCGGCACCGTGATGGGCTCATTCCCGATTCTTGACATCAGCTGGCTACCAGACCTCGGCCAGGACTTCGCCGCCTAGCCCCTGCTTGCGCGCCTCACGGCCGGTCATGATGCCCTTGGAGGTCGAGACCACCGATACCCCGAGGCCCCCGTAGACCCTGGGGATGGACTGGCTGCCGCGATAGACCCGCAGGCCAGGCCGACTCACCCGCCGCAACCCGGTCAGTGGCCGTCCTTGTGGCGTGGCTCGCTTGAACTCCAGCCAGAGCCGGGGATGGCCCTCCGCCTCGGCGAGTCCGTAGCCCTGGATGTAGCCCTCGTCCTGGAGGACGCGGGCAATCTCGGCTTTCACTTTGCTGGCCGGCATCTCCACCCGGTCGTGGCCCGCCATGTTGGCGTTGCGCACCCGGGTGAGCATGTCGGCGATGGGGTCGCTCAGCATTCTCTCTCTCTACCAGCTCGACTTGCGGATCCCTGGGATCTGTCCCTGGGAAGCATGGGTTCTAAAGCAAATCCGGCACAGTCCGAACTTGCGCATGTAGCCCCGTGGCCGACCGCAGAGGTTACAGCGATGGCGCGCCTGGACCGGGAAGCGAGGAGCCCGGCGGCTGGCCATGATCTTGGATTTTTTGGCCATTGGCCCTCCTCCCTATTGCCGGAAGGGCATGCCCAGAGCGGCCAGCAGGCTGCGCCCTTCGGCATCCGTCTTCGCGGTGGTCACGATGCTTATCTCCATCCCCCTCACTTTGTCGATCTTGTCGTAGTCGATCTCTGGGAACACCAGCTGCTCATGCAGTCCCAGGGTCAGGTTGCCGTGGCCGTCGAATCGTGCCACCACTCCCCGAAAGTCACGGATCCGGGGGAGGGCGATGCTCACCAATCGGTCCATGAACTCGTACATCCGGGCGCCCCGTAGCGTCACTTTGAGCCCGACCGGCATCCCCTCACGCAGCTTGAACGCAGCCACCGACTTGCGGGCCTTGCGGATGCTGGGCTGCTGGCCGGTGATGATCCTGAGGTCGTTGGTGGCGGCATCCAGGGCCTTGGCGTTAGAGCTGGCCTCACCGATGCCGATGTTGACAATCACCTTCTGCAGCTTGGGCACCTGCATGACGTTGAGGTATCCGAACTCAGTCACCAGTCCTGGGACCACGGTCTCCCGGTAGGTGTCCAGCAGTCTGGGGGTGAGTGCGGCGGCGGTGCTCATGCCCGTGGCGGCCTCAAATAAGCCTGATTGCAGCGCTTGCAGTAGGCGACGTAGTGATCTCCCTCCAGCCGGCGCCCGAGGCGGGTGGGCTGGTCGCAGTTGATACAGATCAACTGCACATTGCTGTAGTGGAGCGGGGCGGGAAAGTCGATGACTCCACCCTGCATCGCCGTGGTACCGCCGCGTCGGGCCCCGGCGCGCTGATGGCGCTTGCGGATGTTGACGCCGTTGACCACGATCCGCTGTTCCGCCGACAGGGTCCTCTCCACCACTCCGCGCTTGCCTCGCTCGGCGCCAGAGATCACCACCACGGTGTCCCCGGAGCGGATGTCGAGGGCGCGCACGTGGGGAGCGGGCTGGTTGCGGCGGCCAGGCATGACTAGAGCACCTCCGGCGCCAGGGAGACGATTTTCATGAAGTTCCGATCTCGCAATTCACGCGCCACCGGACCAAAGATCCGAGTGCCGCGAGGATTGTTCTGAGGATTGATCAGGACTGCGGCGTTGTCGTCGAATCGAATCCGGGTGCCGTCGGGTCGCCGGCATTCTTTGGCGGTCCGCACCACCACCGCTTTCACCACGTCGCCCTTCTTGACACCCGAGTTGGGCTGAGCCACCTTGACCGCGGCAACAATGATGTCGCCCAGGGACGCGTAGCGACGATAGGAGCCACCCAACACCCGGATGCAGAGGATCTCTCTGGCTCCACTGTTGTCAGCCACTTTGAGCACCGTCTCCTGCTGGATCACTTTCTATCTCGCCCGCTCCACGATCTCGACCACCCGCCAGCGCTTGGTCTTGCTGAGGGGCCGGGTCTCCATGATCCGTACCCGGTCTCCGGTGTGGCAGTCGTTGGTTTCGTCGTGCGCCTGCAGGCGGTGGCTACGGCGCAGCACCTTGCGGTAGAGGGGGTGAGCGCGCAGCTCCTCCACCTCGACCACGACGGTCTTTTCCATCTTGTCGCTGACCACCATGCCCACCCGCAGCTTGCGGCGCTGGCGGGCGAGAGTTGCTGTCTCTGTCATCCGGGACCCTCCGACACTTCGGTCAGGCCCCTGACTCGGATGATGGTGTGGACGCGGGCGATCCCGCGTCGGACCTCGCGGATGCGGCGGTGTTGCTCCAACTGTCCGGTCGCCCTTTGCAGGCGCAACTGCAGCAACTCCTGGCGACGCTCCCGGAGAGCTTCACCCAGGCCGTAGTCGTCGAGCTCGTTGAGCTGCTGCACGTCGAGGGTGCGCTTGGTCATGCGGCGCCCTCCGATGTGCCCGCTTCCTCGCGGGCCACGAAGCGGGTTTTGATCGGCAGCTTGTAGGCTGCCAGACGCATCGCCTCCTTGGCAGTATCCAAGCCGACTCCATCCATCTCAAAGAGCATCCGCCCCGGCAGAACCACGCTCACCCAGCCCTCGGGATTCCCCTTGCCGGACCCCATCCGGGTCTCAGCGGGCTTCTTCGTGACCGGCTTATCCGGGAAAACGCGAATCCAGATCTTACCGCCCCTGCGGACATACCTCGTCATCGCCCGCCTGGCCGCCTCGATCTGACGGTTCGTCATCCAGCAGGGCTCCAGGGCTTGCAGGCCGTAGGGGCCGAAGGCCAGTGACGACCCCCTGTAGGCGGCGCCCGTCATCCGTCCGCGGTGCTGCTTGCGGTGCCGAGGCCGGCGGGGGATGAGCATCTCAGGCGTCCTCGGCCGGCTCGGTGACAACCGGCTTCACCGCCCGCTTGCGCGGGGTGGCCGGCTTCTTCTCGGCCCCGGCTGCATCCGCCGCCTTCGCCGTCGACCGCCTGGTTCGGGCGGCCGGCTTGGCAGGAGCCGCGGCTGCGACGCTCGGCGACGGGGCCACCACGGCCGCAGCGGTCTTGGGCTTCGTGGCCTTGGCCCGGGCCCGCGGCTTGGCCGCGGGAGCTACCGGCGCGGCATTAGCTTCGGATGCGGCGACCGGGGAGCCCTCGGACACCATCTCGGCCGCCTCATCGTCCACCTGGGGCTCCGCCAGGGCCGCCGCTTCCGGCGCCGCCTCGACCTCAGCCACGGCCACCGCCTCCGGCGCCGGCTCGGCCTCGGTAGCCTCCGTTCCGATCTGGACGGGCCGCTCCGAACCGACCTCTTGGGGTGGGGACGCGGTCACCTGAGGTTCGGCGTAATCGCCTCGATAGATCCAGGCGCTGACTCCGATCTGGCCGAAAGTGGTCTTGGCCTCGGCCTGGCCAAAGTCGATCTCGGCCCGCAGGGTGTGCAAGGGCACTCGGCCATCCCGGTCCCACTCGCGGCGGCTCATGTCGCCGCCACCGAGTCTGCCCGAGACCTGGATCCGCACCCCCTTGGCTCCGGCCCGCATCGAGCGCATCACCGACTGCTTGACCGCCCGCCGGAAGGCGATCCGCTTCTCCAACTGGTTGGCGACGTTCTCGGCCACCAGCTGGGCGTCCAGCTCCGGGGTCTTGATCTCCTGGATCGTGACCCGAACCTTCTTGCCCGAGATCCGCTCCAGGTTGTCCCGGAGGGCGTCGACCGAGGCGCCGCTGCGGCCTATCACGATCCCAGGCTTTGCGGTGTGGATGATCACGGTCAGCTGGTTGGCCGAGCGCTCCGTCTCGATCCGGGCCACGCTGGCGTTGCGCAGGCGGCTGGTGATCAGCTGGCGCATGGCCAGGTCTTCCTGCAGCAGCTTGGTGTACTCCGGGCCGCTGGCGAACCAGCGCGCGTCCCAGTTGCGATAGACGCCGAGGCGGAAGCCGATAGGGCTGACTTTCTGTCCCATGCCTTGCCTAGTCCTCCTCTTCCTCAGCCGGGGCCGGCTGGCTGGCTGCCCGCGCGGGCTGGCTGCGGCGGCGGGCACGAGTCGGCCGCTCCAGGCCGTCCTCGACCACCGCCTTGAGGTGGCAGGTGCGCTTGAAGATGGAGAACGACGATCCCCTAGCCCGGGGGCGGAAGCGCTTGATGGTGGGGCCGCCGTCGACCTCGACCCGCAGCAGCTGCAGGCGCTCACGCTCCAGGTTGAAATTGTTCTCGGCGTTGGCCGCCGCCGAGCGCACCACCTTGGCCACGTCCTCAGCGGCTGACTGGGGCATGAAGGAGAGCGCCGTGAGCGCGTCGCCCACCGGCATCCCCTCGACCACGTCAGCCACCAACCGGGCCTTGCGCGCGGGCACCCTTACCCATTTGGCGGTCGCCTGTACCTGCATCGGTTGTTTGCTCCAGTCCTACTTCAGCGACGAGCTGCGCTCGGTGTGGTGGCCGTGAGTGCGGAATCTCCGCGTGGGCACGAACTCGCCCAACTTGTGACCCACCATCGCCTCACTGACGAAGACAGGTACGTGCTTGCGGCCGTCGTGGACCGCAATTGTGTGTCCCAGCATCTCGGGGAAGATGTCACTGCGACGCGACCAGGTACGGATCACCCGCTTCTCCTTGGCGCGGTTCATCTCCAGCACCTTTTTCAGCAACGGTGCGTCGCAGAACGGTCCCTTCTTGGTTGACCTACTCATGGCCTACTTCTTTCTCCGCCGCACGATCATCTGATCGGTCGACTTGTTGTTGCGGGTGCGATGGCCCAGGGCCGGCTTGCCCCAGGGCGTCTGGGGATGGCCGCCGGGACCGGAGCGGCCTTCACCCCCCCCGTGGGGATGGTCGAAGGGGTTCATGGTCGAGCCGCGCACCGCGGGTCGGAAGCCCCGCCAGCGGGTCTTGCCCGCCTTGCCCCAGGTCTCGTTGGAGTGGTCGGTATTGCCCACCTGGCCGATGGTGGCGCTGCAGCGCACGTCGATGAGGCGGACCTCGCCGGACGGCATCCGCAGCTGGGCGTGGCGTCCCTCGCGAGCCACCAGCTGCGCGCCCACGCCGGCGCTGCGCACCAGTTGACCCCCCTTGCCCAGTTGCACCTCGATGTTGTGCACCGTGGTGCCCAGGGGAATCTTGGTCAGGGGCAGGGCGTTGCCCGGGCGGATGTCGCTCTTCTCCCCCGCCATCACCTGGTCCGCGACGGCGAGGCCCTCGGGCGCCAGGATGTAGCGCTTGTCGCCGTCGCGGTAGTGGATCAGAGCAATCCGGGCGCTGCGGTTGGGGTCGTACTCAATCGTCGCGACCGTGCCTGGCACATCCAGCTTGTCGCGACGGAAATCGATGACCCGATAGATGCGCCGGTGCCCGCCGCCGCGGTGGCGGACGGTGATCTTTCCCGTGGCGTTACGCCCGGAATGCTTCTTCAGCGAGACCGTCAGGCCTCGCTCCGGCTTGGTCTTGACCACGTCCTCGAAGGAGCTCACGCTCATGAACCGTCGCCCGGGGGATGTGGGGCGGTAACGCTTCACCGGCATCTCACACCCCCTCGAAGAGGTTGGCGATGGTCTCGCCCGCTTGAAGGGTGACCACGGCCTTCTTCCAATCGCGGCTGCGCCCCACGATGCGACCACCGCGGCGCATCCTCGTGCGGGTCTTGCCCTTGACCGTCATCACGTTGACGGCCACGGTCTTGACCTTGAAGGCGGACTCGACCGCGGCCTTGATCTCCAGCTTGTTGGCGTAGGTGGCCACCTTGAAGACGTAGCGCTGTTGGGCCATGCCCGCATAGGACTTCTCACTGATGACTGGTCGGATCAGCACCAAGGACGGATCCCTCACCCCAGCTGCTCCCCGACGGCGTCCACCGCGGCCTTGGTGAAGACCAAGGTCTCCGCGGTCAGCACGTCCCGGACGTTGAGATTGCTGGCCAGAACCAGTTTCAACTCAGGGATGTTCCGCGCCGAGAGCTCGACGTTCTCGGAGCGCTCCGAGAGCACCAGCAGCACCCGCCGACCCGCTTCCACCTTGTCCAAAAAGGTGGCCAGTTTGGCCGTCTTGGGGGCGTCATATTCCAGCTGCTTGACCACCTGGATGGCT
The DNA here is from genome assembly GCA_963701235.1 of Candidatus Dormiibacterota bacterium. Lineage (GTDB taxonomy): Bacteria > Chloroflexota > Dormibacteria > Aeolococcales > Bog-877 > Bog-877. The sequence goes on along the minus strand of OY969577.1, from coordinate 1,349,292 downwards.
CCATCGGCAGCCCTGGCCGCCAATGCCGAGCGCAGGGCCAAGCGCCGCTGCTTGCGGGGCATGCCCTGGCGGTAGCCGTGAGGAGTGGGACCGAAGACAGTGCCACCGCCACGCCACTGCGGGGCTCGGATCGAGCCTTGTCGCGCTCGCCCGGTCCCCTTCTGGCGGTACGGCTTGCGCCCGCCGCCGCGCACTTCGCCTCGGGTCTTGGTGTCGTGGGTGCCCTGGCGGGCCCCGGCCAGCTGCCGGAGCAGCGCCTGGTGCAATACGGCACCATGGACCTCGCCGCCGAACGCCGCCTCGGGCAAGTCCAGGGTCCCCGTCTTGCCTCCCTCGGGCCCGCGGAGTACGGCGCTGGCCATCAGTGCTGCCCCCTCACCTTGCGGGTTCGGGGCCGCGACTCGGTCACCAGCAGCACCCCGTTCTTGCCCCCGGGCACCGCCCCTTTGATGAGCAGAAGGTTGCGCTCCGAGTCCACCCGCAGCAGCTCCAGACGCTGCACGGTGCTGCGGCTGGAGCCCATGTGGCCGGCCATCTTGAGGCCGCGCCAGGTGCGCGCCGCGTCCACCGAACCCACCGAACCTGCCTGGCGAATGTTGTGGCTGCCGTGGGTCACCGGGCCCCGCCCGAAATGGTGGCGCTTGTGCTGGCCCGCGAACCCCTTGCCCTTGCTGACCCCGGTCACGTCCACCAGGCCGCCCTCCTCGAAGCCCTCAACCGTCAGCACCTGGCCGACGCTGACCTCGCCCAGGCCCTGGACCTCGGCCGAATGGCGATGGGGCTCGAGATCGGCGGCCTCGTAGTGGCCCCGGACCGGCTTGGAGATTCCCTTGCGCAGGGGCTGAAAGCCAATCTGGACCGCGTCATAGCCGTCCTTGGATTGATCCTTGATTTGCACCACCGGGCAGGGCCCGGCCTCGAGCACGGTTGCCCCGTAGCAGCGCCCGTCGGCGGCGAAGATCTGGGTCATGCCGACCTTGCGGGCCAGCAGTGAGCGCGGCATCAGAGCTTGATCTCGATGTTGACACCGCTGGGCAAGTTGAGGTGCATCAGCGCATCGACCACCTTGGGATTGGGGTCGAGGATGTCGACGATCCGCTTGTGGGTGCGCATCTCGAACTGCTCGCGCGAGTCCTTGTCGATGAAGGGGCCCCTGATCACCGTGTACTTGTTGATCTCTGTCGGCATCGGCACCGGACCGACCACGCGCGCCTGGTTACGGGTCGCGGTCTCGACAATGCGAGCCGCGGCCTGATCCAGGACCCTGTGGTCGTAGGCCTTGAGCCTGATCCGGATGCGCTGTGCCATCTGCTAGCTGAAGGGCTCCTGATTACTCGGAATTACTTGTCGATCTTGGTGACGACGCCGGCACCCACGGTGCGGCCACCCTCACGGATGGCGAAACGCATCCCCTCCTCCACCGCCACCGGGTTGATCAGGGAAACCCGGAGCTCAACGTTGTCGCCGGGCATGACCAATTCGCGGCCCTCAGGTAGCGCGACCTGGCCGGTGACGTCGGTGGTTCGGATGTAGAACTGGGGCCGGTAATTGCTGAAGAACGGGGTGTGGCGACCGCCCTCGTCCTTGCTGAGAACGTAGACCTGGGCGTCGAAATCGGTGTGGGGCTTGATCGACCCGGGCTTGGCCAGAACCTGGCCGCGCTCGATTTCCTCGCGCTTGACGCCCCTCAGCAGGCAACCGCAGTTCATGCCCGCCTCGCCGCGATCCAGCAGCTTGTGGAACATCTCCACGCCAGTCACCACGGTCTTGCTGGTGTCCTTGATTCCGACCACCTCGACCGTGTCGTTGACCTTGACCACGCCACGCTCGATCCGGCCGGTGACCACGGTGCCGCGGCCTTCAATCGAGAAGACGTCTTCGACCGGCATCATGAAGGGCTGATCGATGGGACGCTCGGGTACCGGAATGTAGGTGTCGACGGCTTCCATCAGCTGCCGAACCTGGCCCACCGCCTCCGGATCGCCCTCCAGCGCCTTGAGCGCGGAGACCCGCACCACCGGCACGTCGTCGCCAGGAAACTCGTTCTTGGTTAGGAGCTCGCGAACCTCTAGCTCAACCAACTCGAGCAGTTCCTCGTCGTCGACCATGTCGACCTTGTTCAGCGCCACCACGATGTAGGGAACGCCTACCTGGCGCGCCAGCAGGATGTGCTCTCGGGTCTGGGGCATAGGCCCGTCGGTCGCGGCTACCACCAGGATCGCCCCATCCATCTGGGCGGCCCCGGTGATCATGTTCTTGATGTAGTCGGCATGGCCGGGACAGTCCACGTGGGCGTAGTGGCGCGTGGCGGTCTCGTACTCCACGTGGGAGGCCGCGATGGTTATGCCCCGGGCCTTCTCCTCGGGAGCGTTGTCGATGCTCTCGAAGGCGCGGAAGTCTGCCAGACCGTCGCTGGCCAGAACCTTGGTGATTGCTGCCGTCAGCGTGGTCTTGCCATGGTCGATGTGACCGATGGTTCCGACGTTGATGTGCGGCTTGGTCGAGTCGTACTTCTTCTTACCCATTCTTCCCTGCCCTTAGCGTGTTGCGGGTGGCGCTCAATTGATGACGGCTCAGCTCTTGCGCTTGGCCGTGATTTCTTCTGCCAGGTTCTGCGGCAAATCCTGGTAATGGTCGAATTCCATGGTGTAGCTGGCCCGACCCTGGGTCATGCTTCGCAGCTGGGTCGCGTAGCCGAACATGTTGCCCAGCGGCACCATGGCGTGAACGATCTGCATGCCCCGTCGGCTTTCCATCCCCAAGGTGTGTCCTCGCCGCGCGGCCAGGTCGCCGATGATATCGCCGAGGTTGGCTTCGGGGACGGTGACGTCCACCTTCATGATCGGCTCCAGCAGGACCGGTGACGCCTTGCGCATGCCGTCCTTCATCGCCATCGAGCCGGCGATCTGAAAGGCCTGCTCCGAGGAGTCAACGTCGTGGTAGGAGCCGTCGTAGAGGGTGGCCTTGACGTCCACCACCGGGTAGCCGGCCACGACCCCGGCCTGCATGGCGTCGATGCAGCCCTTCTCCACCGGGGCGATGTACTCGCGAGGGATTGTTCCCCCCACGATCTTGTTTACAAACTCGAAGCCCTTGCCGGTCTCGTTGGGCTCCACGGTCAGCTCGGCGTGGCCGTACTGGCCGTGGCCGCCGGTCTGGCGCACGAAGCGCCCGGTGCCCTTGGCCTGCTTGCGGATGGTCTCCCGGTAGGCCACCTGGGGCTTGCCCACGTTGGCATCGACCTTGAACTCGCGCAGCAGGCGGTCGACGATCACCTCCAGGTGGAGCTCGCCCATCCCGGAGATGAGGTTCTGACCGGTATCGGTGTCGGTCCTCACCTGGAAGGTGGGGTCCTCCTCGGCCAGCTTCTGCAGCGCCACCCCCAGCTTGTCCTGGTCGGCCTTGGTCTTGGGCTCGATGGCGACGCTGATCACCGGCTCGGGGAAGGTGATTGACTCCAGCACGATCGGATGTGACTCGTCGCTGAGGGTGTCCCCGGTCGAGGTGTGGCGCAGGCCGATGGCGGCGGCGATGTCGCCGGCCATGACCTGGTCGATCTCCTCGCGGCGGTTGGCGTGCATCTTGAGGATGCGGCCGATCCGCTCCCTTTCACCCTTGCTGGCGTTGTAGACGTAACTGCCCGACTTCAGGACCCCGCTGTAGACCCTGAAGAAGGTGAGCTTGCCCACGTAGGGGTCGGTCATGATCTTGAAGGCCAGGGCCGAGAACGGAGCCTCGTCCGAGGCCTGCCTACCCAGCTGCTCACCCGTCTTGAGGTCGATGCCGATGATCGGCGGTCGATCCAAGGGACTGGGCAAAAACTCGACCACCCCATCCAGCAGCGGCTGGACCCCGCGGTTGCGCAGGGCGGCGCCGCAGAAGACCGGGAAGATCTCGGCGGCGACGGTGCCCCGCCGTAGAGCGCTGCTGAGCGCCTCGGGCGCGACCGGGGTGTCGTCCAGGTAGGCCTGCATCAGGTCGTCGTCGAACTCGGCCGCCACCTCGACCAGCTCCTGGCGGGCCGCCTTGACCGCCTCCCGCATGTCCTCGGGGATCTCCGTGTCGGTCAGGGCCGTCCCTAGGTCGTCGGTGTAGACGGTGGCCTGCTGGCGGACCAGGTCGACGACCCCGCGGAAGGCGTCCTCGGTGCCGATCGGCAACTGCACCGGGATCGCTCGGGCTCCGAGCCGGTCCTTGATGGAGTCGACCGCGGCCCCAAACTCGGCTCCGATCCGGTCCATCTTGTTGATGAAGCAGATCCGGGGCACGTCGTAGCGGTCCGCCTGGCGCCAGACGGTTTCCGACTGGGGCTCGACCCCGCTCACCGCGTCGAAGACCGCGATGGCACCATCGAGAACTCGCAGACTCCGCTCCACCTCGACGGTGAAGTCGACGTGGCCCGGGGTGTCGATGATGTTGATCTGGTGCCCCTGCCACTCGGCAGCCGTGGCCGCGGAGGTGATGGTGATGCCCCGCTCCTGCTCCTGCACCATCCAGTCCATGGTGGCGGCGCCGTCGTGGACCTCACCCATCTTGTGGATGCGTCCGGTGTAGAACAGCACCCGCTCGGTGGTGGTGGTCTTGCCGGCGTCGATGTGGGCCATGATCCCGATGTTTCGGAGCTTGCTCAGCGGGACCCGCCGACCCTTGGTGGCTCCGGCCCCGCTGGGCGCGACCGTGGTCTGAGTACTCATGTCAACGCCCACTCAGTACCGGAAGTGGGAGAAGGCTTTGTTGGACTCAGCCATCTTGTGGGTGTCTTCCTTGCGCTTGACCGCCTGGCCCATGCCGTTGCTGGCGTCCATCAGCTCGGCGGCCAGCTTGTCGGCCATGCTCCGGCCGTGGCGGGAGCGAGCCCCGCGGATGATCCAACGCCGCGCCAGCGCCAGCCGCCGGTCATGGCGGATCTCCACCGGTACCTGGTAGGTGGCGCCACCTACCCGCTTGGGCTTGACCTCGATGATCGGGGTCACGTTGCGCATGGCCTGGTCGAAGACCTCGAGCGGCTCCCGGCGCTGGCTCTTGGAGATCCTTCCCAGCGCGTCGTAGACGATGTGCTCGGCGGTGGAGCGCTTGCCATTGAGCATCACCGAATTGATGAACTTGGCCAGCCCCTCACTGTGGAATTGGGGATCGGCGACGATGATTCGGCGGGAGACCCGCGCGCGGCGCGGCATATCAGGAAGCCCGCGCCGGCTTCTCGCGCTTGGCCCCGTACTTGCTACGGGCCTGCTTGCGGGCCTTGGTTCCAGCCGTGTCCAGGGCTCCCCTCACGATGTGGTAGCGAACTCCCGGTAGGTCCTTGACCTTGCCCCCCCGGACCAGCACCACCGAGTGCTCCTGCAGGTTGTGCCCGATCCCGGGGATGTAGGCGTTCACCTCAGTCTTGGTGGTCAGCCTCACCCTGGCCACCTTCCGCAGCGCCGAGTTCGGCTTCTTGGGAGTGGTGGTGAATACGCGCACGCACACGCCGCGCCTCTGGGGCGATCCCTTGAGAGCTGGCGACTTGGTCTTCTTGGTCACCGGCTTGCGACCCTTGCGGACCAACTGCTGAACGGTGGGCAAACTGAATTTGACCTATTGGGAACATTGGCCATTCCGGGGCGGTGGCCAAACTCGGACAAGCTGACGCCCCTCCGGAGGCGCGAGTGAACATTCTACCCTTCAGCGAGGGTAGTGTCAAAATTGCTGGCCGCCTCCGCCAAGATCAGCGGCGGGGTGTCTCCCTGCCCCAGCACCCGAGGCGCGGAACCGGGAGAGTTGCCCAGCCAACGGGCATGAGGAGGAAAGACAGACAAGCTCTGGTAGAATGCCACCTATGTCTATGAACATAAAGAATGAGGAGACGACCGCCCTGGCTCGCGAACTGGCGGCCGCTACCGGCGAGACCGTCACCCGTGCAGTGACCGTGGCCGTCCGGGAACGCTTGGTCCGGGTGCGACAGCTGGACCAGGCTGCCGCGGCCGAGCGCGTCGCGAAGATGCACAGGATCGCCCTAGACGCGGCGTCTAGGTGGGTCGAGCCCTACCGGAGTACTAACCACGCCCAGCTGCTCTACGACGAGGCTGGGCTACCAAGGTGATCGTCGACACCTCTGCGATCATCGCCATCCTCCGCGGCGAGCCCGACGCCGATCGTTACGTCCGGGCTATAGGTCGGAGCACCGAAGTCCTTATGTCTGCCGGGACCTATCTCGAAACCGCAATCGTGGTTGACGGGAACCGCGATCCAGTGCTCAGCGGTCGGCTCGACGACCTCCTCGGCGCTGGGCATGTCAATGTCGAACCCCTGACCAAGCGGCATGCTGAGATCGCCCGCCAGGCCTACCGACTCTTCGGGAAGGGGAGCGGCCACGTGGCGGGCCTTAACCTTGGCGACTGTTTCGCGTACGCGCTCGCACGAGATTTCGGCCAAACCTTGCTGTTCAAGGGAGATGACTTCGCCCATACCGACGTGGCATCCGCTTTAGACCAAGCCGCAGAAGGTTGAGCGACTAAAGGTCCGGCCGCCACACTCCCCACGACCACCCCTAGTGCCGCGAGAACATGGGCTGGATCTGGGTGTGCCCACATCGCTGGTGCAGACGGACGCCCCGCGCCGCGGGCACGCTTGGCAACAGCTCCCTGTGGGCCGATCTTGGTCAGCCGGGTGGAGCCGAGGGCTTGAGGTCCGGACTCAGTTCGAGAGGCTGTAGGTAGCCGAGGCGCTGTTCCCGGCCGCATCCGTCACCTTGACGGTGTAGGACCCTGCACCCTCGGAGCCGGCATTGATCGTGGCGTTGGCTGGAATCACGCCATTTGCGTTGGTGGTTTCGTTACCACCATTTGAGGTCCATGCCGTCGACGTGCCATTGAACGTGACCGTCAGCTTCGAGTTGGCGGCGAACCCGTTGCCGGTTATGGTGATCGAGGAGCCCTTCGTTCCCCCGGTTGGGTTCAGCGTAATGCTACGGGTGACCGTGAACGAGACCGACGGTGCCACTTGCCCACCGGCCGTGACCACTACCGCATGCGCACCCGCCAAGCTTCCCGGGGCAGTCGCCGGAACGGTGAAGGTTGGTGGTGTGGAGGTGGGTATACCTCCACTGCCGGTGGTCGTAGTTGTGCCAGACAAAGTCACAGCCACTCCCGCGAAAGTGACAGTGATGGTGGCATTGGCGGGAAACCCTGAGCCGGAGATCGTCACCACGGTTCCAACGGGGCCACTGGTGGGGCTAAGCGAGGCGGTCGGAAAGTACGCCGCCGTGGTGAAGGTATTTCCGTGGTTCGAGTCACTGCCCACCCAAGCCGCCAGAGCTGCGATCGGGACGATGGCAATCCCACCAACCGCGACCAACGCCAGCACCGGCAACCCTGGGGAGAGGGCTGGCAGGGGCGTCGGGCGCCGCAGGTGGTATCTCGCCAACTGAGTGCTAGCCCTTCGACTCTCCAAACTCTGGTCCCGACCGGCGCCAGACGTAACCCAGCGCCAGATAGGCCACCAAGCCAACCACGGTCAGCACTTCCAGCACTCGCGCCAAGGGACTGGTCACACCCAACAGCCACCGGCCCGCCTGGGGAATCGGGACGACCATGCGCTCCAGGCCAATCGTCCCAGTGGTGGCGACGCTCCAGTGCTCGCCGTCGCGATTGGCGTCTCCCTTCGTGACGAAATCAACCCGGGCCCCGTGACGCTCCTCGCTTACCACTCGGTGGGTCACCAGCCGCCCCCCCAGCGCCGGGTCTTGGAAACTGACGATATCCCCGGGCCGGGCCACAAGCGGGTGCACAGACTGGCTCACGATGACACTGGCGACCGGCAACGTAGGCCTCATCGATCCGCTTCTGATCACCACTGCGCGGTAGCCCGCCAGCTCGGCTACCAGCGCTCCTGAGAGCAGAAGCACAGCAAGTACCACCAGCGCGGTAGCCACGAGATCCGCACCCCGGGCCACCACATGCCAGGGCCGCCCGCCGCTCCGGGTTCCGTAGCGCGGCGTGAGTGGGATGGTTAGCTCGGCGTCAGCACTTACCCGGTCCCCCAACCCACCGCTTGACCCCAGCATTAGGTCGTGGTCAAGGTCCAGGTGAGGCTGATAGTGATGCTCTGATTGCAGTAGGTGCTGCAGGTGTTGTCGCCGGCTGGCAGACCACTGATGGTGAACTTGTACCAGGTGTTCGTCACCGGGGCGGCGATCGTGTAAGGGGACGCCGTCGACCACGCTTGCAGGGTCGACGCCTGGGTACCGATCAGGTTGTTAGTTCCAGCGGCCGGGTAGTTCGTGCAAGCGCCGTTGTTGGTGTTGGTGCCCGGCGTGATGGTTACAGTCCCGCTGCTGTTGTACTCGGCGGTGGTCACTGTCAGTTGGCTCTGAAGAGTGGCCTGGCCCGCACCACCGAGCGCGGCCGTCAGGGTGAGGCTGGAAACCGCGGCAGTGCCGGAGAAGTCCAGGCCTATGCACCCGGTGGTAGCAGCCGAACCGGGCTCAAGGTTGCTTACCGTGAAGATCGCGGTGCCGGTGCTGGTGGCCGATCCTGCCTGACCGCCTTGGTTGTCGTCGAGCAGAATCGTGTTGGTCGCGAACGAGTTGTTGGCGTTGCCGTCGCTGATCACCCATGCCGCCCAGCTACCAATGACGGCCACACCCAACAGCAGTGCTACGAGGACGGCCATCAAGCCGGTCTTGCGTCGACCCCTGATTGGTAGCGGTGACTCCATCGCGGCGGAGTATCTGAGCGGCCCCATGCCGTTCCGGTGGCACCGTGGTAACCGCTACGTAACGAGTCGATCCGAAAATGGACAACTCAAGCGCCACCCCCCGGTGCCTTCGAGGGAGGCACCTGCGAGCGCTAGTCCAGCGAGAACATCACGTGCTTGATCTGGGTGTATTCCTCGATCGAGTACATGGACAGGTCCTTGCCGTAACCGCTCTGCTTGAAGCCGCCGTGGGGCATCTCGCTCACCAGCACGATGTGAGTGTTTACCCACACGGTCCCGAAATGGAGTCGGCGCGACACCCGCAGAGCCCGGCCCACATCCCTAGTCCACACCGACGCCGCCAGACCGTAATCGACATCGTTAGCCCAGGCCACCGCCTCCTCCTCGTCGGAGAAGGGCTGGACCGTGACCACCGGCCCGAACACCTCTCTCTGGATGATTTCAGCGTCCTGACCGGTGGGCAGCACAACCGTGGGTTGGTACCAGAACCCTGGCCGGTCGAGTCGGGCGCCACCGGTGACGACCCTGCCGCCCGCGGCCCGAGCCCGGTCCACGAAGCCAGAGACCCTTTCCAGCTGCTCTGAGGAAACCACCGGTCCCATCTCGGTCGACTCGTCCCCGGGATCCCCAACCTTGAGCGATTCCACCGCTGGGACCAACTGCGAGAGCAATTCGTCCTGGAGCCGGGAGGAGACCAGGACCCTGGCCGCGGCGGTGCAATCCTGACCTGAGTTGAAGTAGCCGGCGATCTTGATTCCCTCGACCACAGCCGCGATATCGGCGTCGTCGAAGACCACGACCGGGGCCTTGCCGCCTAGCTCGAGATGGACCTTTTTCAGGGTCGAAGCGGCCGACCGCGCCACCTCCTTGCCGGTGCTCACGTCCCCAGTCAAGGAGACCATGCCCACCCCCGGGTGGCGCACGATCCCGGCCCCCACCGGCTCCCCATCGCCGGTGACGACGTTGAGGACCCCAGGGGGCAGGATGTCGGCGGCGAGCTCCGCTAGGAGCAGTGCCGAGAGCGGAGTCCACTCCGAGGGCTTGAGGACGACCGTGTTACCAGCCGCGAGGGCGGGCCCGATCTTCCAGATCGCCATCATCAGGGGGTAGTTCCAGGGGGCGATCGAGCCCACCACTCCGATCGGCTCGCGGCGAATCATGCTGGTGAAACCGCTGGCGTACTCTCCTGCCGCCTTGCCCTCCAAGAATCGGGCCCCGCTGGCGAAGAAGCGCACGGCGTCGACCATCGGCGGTATCTCTTCCGAGAGCACCATCGAGATTGGCTTGCCGACGTTCTCCGACTCCAGCTTGGCGATCTCGCCTCCGTGCTCCTCGAGGCGGTCGGCTAGCTTGAGGAGCGCCTCACTGCGCTGCCGTGGAGTGGTGTCGACCCAGCCGTCGTCGAAGGCCTTGCGAGCCGCGGCCACCGCGCGGTCGACGTCATCCTGGCCGCCCTTGGCGGCGTGGGCGATAACCTCGCCGGTGGCGGGGTTGTGGATGGCCTCCTCGCCATCCCCGGCGCTCTCCACCCAATCACCGCCGATGAACATCTTGCTGCGATCAAGCACTGCGGCCATCTCTAACTCCTCCCTACCGCCGCTCCCACCGACGCACCACCGCCCCTGACTCTAACCTCTGCGCTCGCTCACCCGCGCCAACTCACGCTCGAGGATGTCCAGTCCCTGGAGCAGGAGGTCGTCGGGGATGTTGAGCGGCATCAAGGTCCGGATAACGTTGTGGTGGGGACCGGCGCCAATTGCCATCAGGCCCCGTTCCCGGCTGCCATCGATGATCTCCTTGGTCTCGATGGGGGCCGGCTCTTTGGTGCTGCGGTCGCGCACCAACTCCAGACCGGCCATGGCACCGACCACGCGGACGTCTCCCACCAGGGGATAGCGACGCTGCCACTCCTCCATCCGCTCCTCTAAGATCGATCCGATCACAGCCGCCCGCCCCAGCAGACCCTCCTCCTCGATCACCTCGAGCACGGCCAGAGCGGCCGCGCAGGCGACCGGGTTGCCACCGTAGGTGCTCCCCAGCTGGCCAGGTGAGGGGGCATCCATGACCTCAGCGCGGCCGATCACCCCGGACAGAGGGAAGCCGCCTCCCAGACTCTTGGCCACTGCTATCAGGTCGGGCGCCACTCCGCTGTGCTCGATCGCGAAGAACTTCCCGGTACGAGCGATTCCGCTCTGAACCTCGTCGGCGATCAACAGCAGCCCGAGTCGGTCAGCGAGCTCGCGGAGACCGCGGAGGAACGGAATCGGCGCGGGCACGAATCCCCCCTCCCCTAACACAGGCTCGACGAGGATTGCCGCCATGCGTTCGGCCCAGGTGGTGCGGAGCGACTCCTCCAGGCTCTCCAGGGCACGGTCGCTGCTCCAGCCCCAGTACTCATAGGGGAAGGGGCTTCGGTAGATCTCGGGGGCGAAGGGACCGAAGCCGAGCTTGTAGGGCTTGACTGTGTCGGTGAGGCTCATCCCCATCAGGGTTCGCCCATGGAAGGCCTGGCTGAAGGCTATGATCCCGGGCCTTCCAGTGAAGGAGCGAGCGATCTTGACGGTGTTCTCCACCGCTTCGGCCCCGGTGCTGAAGAAGATCGCTTTCTTGGCGAAGTCGCCGGGGGCAAGCTGGCAGAGCCCCTGAGCCAGCCTAAGGTAGGGCTCGGTGGTCGCGATCTGACCCGAAGTGTGGATCAGAAGGTCAATCTGGCGGCGAGCGGCGGCGAGCACCTTGGGGTGGCCATGACCAACGTTGAGCACCCCGATGCCACCCACGAAATCGATGTAGCCGACCCCCTCCTGATCCCAGACTTGGGAGCCGCTGGCACGGGCCGCCACGAAGTCGAAGGCTGACTTCAGTCCCCGGGGCAGGGCAGCCTCCCGGATCGCCAGCAACTCCTCGGATGTGCTACGCGCAGACTCCGCCACGCTTCGACCTTAGGCGCGCGTTCGAGCCGCGGCTAGGTGCGGGTCGCTCAGAAATCAGCCGGGGCGGTTGTGCGGAACAGACATCAAGTTCACTGCCAGTTGCAGCCGGAAGCGAACATCAGGGTCTCCCAGGTCCATCTGCATGAGGTCACCCGCGCGCTCCAGGCGGTAGCGCAAGGTGTTGGGGTGGACATGCAGCGCCGCCGCCGCTCGGCGCCGGTGGAATCCGACCTCGGCCAATGTGAGAAGACTGGCGACTAGGGTTGCGCCTCCCTTGGCGCGCTGGGCCGGTCCCAGGAGCTGATCGAGAAAGTCCTGGCGCGCGGTCTCGTCCCCCCTGAGGACCCTTAGCAAAAGCATGTCCTCATAGAGGCGCACCTCGCCAGGCGCCACATGGGTGACGATCGAGAGCGCCTCCAAGTAGCTGCGCCGTACCCCGTCTGCCCCCGGATGGGCCCGCCCCAGGACCAGGCCTACGGATGACTCCGACGAACCCGGATCCCAGACGGCTTCGGCCGCCGTCGGCTCCGCCAGCAGGAAGGCGACCTGGTTGAGACGGGCGGAGGTGATTGGAACCCCTCCGGCACGGCTCAGCCGCTGACGCAGATGCTCGGCGGCGCGATCACGCCTGAGCACGCCCTCTCGGCTGAGGGGCAGCTCCGACTGGAAGACAAGGATCCCCACCTTGTAGAGGGCCTCGGGCAGAAACCCCATCAGCCGGGCCCGCTCCAAGTTGTGGGCGGTGACATCGAACTTCCCTTCAAGGAGCGCGTCCAGGAAGGTGCTGCCCAAACGGACCTCGAGGGAGGCAAGCTGGCGCTGGTTGGCGATGTGCAACGCCGCCACCACCGCCGCGTGCTCGGCGGCGCGCATGTGCAGGTCGCTGAGCTCGTCATCGCCCTCCACGATCCAGACAGTGCCGACGAGCTCGTCCCGCAACCAGATCGGACACACGACTCTTCCCAAGAGGTTGATCTCGGGGGCGGCGGGGATGCGCACCGGCACCGGGCTGGTCTTGATCCGACTGAGGTGGCCGAGGCGGTCCAGTTGTGCCATCACGTCAGCGGGCGAGCGGCCCTGCTCCAAAGTCGCGCGCCGCACCGGGTCGGCCCCCTGGGTTCCCGGCCAGGCGGCCAGAACCCGACCCTCAGCGTCCTCCAGGGTGACTTCCCGGTTGATCAGCCGGCCCAGGGTGTCGAGCAGATCCTGGAGGCTGCCCGCGGTAACCGCCGCCCGCGTCAGCTCCCGGTGGATGTGTATCGACTGCTCGATGACCTGGTACTGCTCGGTGAGGATGGCGCCGTTGACGGCCTGGGTCACGCTGGCGAATGGGATCTCCCACGGCAGCTCGACTAGTGGCAGATGGGCGGTGTTGGCCTCCTCCTTGGCGACCTCGGGGAAGTGCTCCAGGTACTTGGGTACAGCCAAGGCGACGCCTGCCAGCCCGCGCCCGGCCAGGTCCCGGACCAGCCGGCGCTGCTCGTCCGCACCCGAGGGCCAGGCAAAGCCGGTCGTCAGCAGCAGCTGGCCGGCGCTCACCCAAGGAAGCGGGTCGGGGATATCCACTACGTTGGCCCAGCGGACTTCACGATCGACCCCGTCGCGGCCAGCCACCAACTCCGCCTCGCCCAGCACGGGCAGGGCCACCGCCTGATTGACCCTCATATCAGTTCGCGGCCATCCGCATGGCTGGATCCCAGCGCGACGGTGCCCGCCCGGTGCGTTCGCCGCGGGCGTCCAGCCTCGCCAGGCCCGCCTGCACATAGCGGACCCCGATCCACCGCAGCGGCTCCGGCTCCCAGTCCGGGGAGTGGTGGCCCACCAGCGCCAGGCTGGTCAGTTCAGTTTCTCTCCCCGTGATCAGGTCCGCCAGGGTGCGACCGGACAGGTTGGTCGTGGCGACCCCGTGTCCGGTGTACCCGTAGGCGAAGGCCAATCCGCTGCTGGGTTGGAAGCCGATCTGAGGGATCCAGTCCCGGGGCATCCCTAGGACGCCGCCCCAGGACTGGCTGAAGCGGACCGAGCTCAGCCCGGGGAACCACTCCCTGAACATCCGCTGCAGCTTGGCGTGAGTGGCCTGGTGGTGTTCACGCGAGGTGAGGATCCGGGATCCGTAGCTGTACGGCGCCCCTCGCCCGCCCACCAGAATCCGCCCGTCCGCGGTCCGGGCGAAGTAGTCGACGCTGAGACGCATGGAGCCGACGCACATCCGCTCTGACCAGTTGACACTGGCGAGATCTCTCTCGCTTATCGGCTCGGTAATCGAGATCAGCGAATAGAGAGGGAGGACTCGGCGGTGATAGCCGGCCAGCTGAGAGAGGTATCCCTCCAGCGCCAGCACCGCCACCTTGGCTCGCACCACGGCCCGCTCGGTCTCGACACGCACCGGGCTTCCCTTCCGGACCCCGACGACCCTTGTGTTCTCGTAGATCGTCGCCCCTCGTCGCTCCACCGCCTGGGCCAAGCCCCGCACCGCCTTGCCTGGGTGGAGGGTGGCTCCGTTGGGCGTGTAGAGCGCAGCCTCGACGCCGGCCACATCGAGTTTCTGGCGGGCCGCGGCCCGGTCCAACCAGGAATATTCGTCCGACACCCCGGCCTCCTGGTAGGAGCGGAGTTCGGCTTGAAGGAGTGGCAGCTGGTACCGGCCTCTGGCAACCTTCAGGACTCCGGAGCGACTGAAGTCGGCCTCTATCCCCTCTTCTCCAAGAGATCGTTCCACCTCCGCCGGGGTAGCCAGGAGGACTCGATGCAAGGCGAGCGCCCTATCTCTGCCGAAGCGAGAGCCGAGCAGCTCCAGGGAGGCGTTGAGCTCGGGAACGCACCAGCTGCCGTTCCGCCCCGATGCCCCGAAGCCAGCGAACTGGCTCTCCAGGATCGCGATGCGAAGGCCAGGCTGTCGTCGCTGCAGTTCGTAGGCGGTCCAGAGCCCGGTGAACCCCGCCCCCACCACGGCAACATCAGCCTCGATGTCGCTGTCAAGAGCAGGGCGCGCTCGGATGGGTTGCAGCGAATCCAGCCAGTAGCTCACCGATTCCATCGCGTCCCCGGGGACCTCGGGGGCTACCATCATGGCTCCCCACCTCGCGGATGTGATGCGCACGAGTGCGGCGCCCAGGTTGTCACTGGGCCATCCTAGTCAGGCCCGCCCAGGTGTTGTGGGCATGGAACAGATTTTGGCTAAAACTCTGACCCAGACCGACATAGACGCTCCCAAACCCAACCGATAGAGTGTGGCCGCAGTGGATGTCACCAGCGGACAGCTGCAGGGCAGGGGGACCCTCTCCAAGATAGCGGGGCCGACTCTCAAGGCCGACACTCTCGGCCTCTTCGACACCACCGCTATCGCTGTGGCCAGCGTTGCCCCGGCCTACACGATCGCGGCCACAACCTTCCTGCTGGTAGCGGCAGTGGGACTGGGGACGCCGGCCATGGTCGTCATCAGCTTCATACCCGTCCTGTTCATTGCCCTGGCCTACTACTTTATGAACAGGCGGGATCCCGACTGCGGGGCGTCGTACGCCTGGCTGGCCAGGACCATGAGCCCGTACATCGGGTGGTTCAACGGCTGGGTGCAGACGGCGGCCAGTGTCATCTTCTGCATCGCAGCGCCGGTCCTGGCCGGTACCAACACCCTGGCACTTCTAGAGTCGTTCGGCTGGATCAGCAGCAAGACGGCCTCCAGCACCCTAATTACGGCACTCATCGCACTCGCCTGGCTGATCCTGGTGAGCGCCATGGTCATCTACGGGATCCGGCTGACGGCCAATTTCCAGTGGATCATGGTCGGGCTCGAATACCTGGTGGTGCTCGCCTTCTCGATCACCGGACTGGTCCGGGCGATCGCGTCGCACCCAGCCGGGTCGAAGGTCTTCTCCTTCTCCTGGCTAGGCCCTGGATCGATAGGGGGTTACCAAGGTCTGGCGCTTGGTGCCGCCCTAGGGGTCTTCTTGTTCTGGGGTTGGGACACGGCTGTCAACCTCAATGAGGAGACCCAGGAATCCGACACCAACCCGGGAATAGCGGGGATCCTCAGCATGTTCATCCTGCTGGTGATCTTCTTGGTCAACGCCGCATCGATGGAGTCCCTGCTGCCGGTCCACACCATCGTCAGCCAGGGCGGCAATGCCCTCTTCTACTTCGCCCAACGGCTGGCTCCGGCACCGCTCAACTATCTGATGCTGGTGGCGATCCTCAGCTCGACGGTGGCGACGACCCAGACCACCCTGCTACCCGCCTCGCGGGTCACCTATTCGATGGCTCGAGACGGGGTCTTCCCGAGGCTGTTTGGGAGGATCAGCCCTCGCTTTCACACCCCGGCCCAGGGGACATTCGTCTTGTTCCTCATCGCTGGGGTAGGGGTCATGATCACCTCTCTCGCCCCCACGGTGAGCAGCACCTTCTCCAACCTGATCGCTCAGATCGGTGTGCTGGTCGCCTTCTACTACGGCATCACCGGCTTGGCCTGTGCCTGGGCTTACCGCAAGATCCTCTTCGAGTCCGCGACCAACTTGTTCTTGGCCGGACTGCTGCCGCTGGTGGGGGGGATTTTCCTCTTCTGGGTCGTCTACCAGGTGATCGTCCAGGGAGGCGTAGGCACCTCGCTACCCATCCTCATAACCTTCGGCCTGGGGATCCCGCTCGTGCTTGCCGCCAGGGTGCTCGGGAGCGCGGACTTCTTCCATAGGAAGATGGTCGCCTACTCCGGGAAGTAACCCGACTTCGACCCTCCGGCTAGCGCCGACCGGTCGCCGCGCATTCTGAGCATCCCAGGGGGAGATCGAATGACCACCACCAGTTCCAGACCCATCGTCCCCGAACGAATCGCCAGCCTCACCGAGCGAGAGGAAAAGGCCTTCCGGGCGGCCCGACCAAAATCTCAGGAGCTGGTGAAGCTGGCCGCAGAACACAGCCCCGGAGGGGTCGCGTCCTCGTTCCAGGACAGTGCGCCCTTCCCCGTCTTCATCGACCGTGGCCAAGGCAGCCGGGTCTGGGACGCCGATGGCAATGAGTACGTCGACTTTCACAACGGCTTCGGGGTAAATGTTGTCGGCCACGCCCATCCCCTGATCGTCAAGGCGGTCAGCGAGCGGATCGTCCTGGGCTCGCATTTCGCCCAGCCGGTCGAGGATTTCGTTGTGGTGGCGGCGGACCTGAGCCAGCGCTTCGGCCTCCCCCAGTGGCGTTTCACCAACAGCGGAACCGAGAGCACCCTGGACGCGATCCGGCTGGCCCGCGGCTTCACCGGCCGCGAGCGGATCATGAAGATCGAGGCCTCCTACCACGGCCACCACGACGGACTGATGGTCTCGGTGGAGCCCAGTCCGGAGCTGATGGGCTCAGTTGACGCCCCCAATGCGATGCCCCAGAGCGAGGGGATTCCCAAGGCGGTAGTGGACCTGGTCACGGTGGTTCCCTTCAACAACATCGCCGCTGCAGAGGATGCCTTCGATCGCCACCGCGGCGAGATCGCATGCGTGATCGTCGAGCCGGCCATGATGAACATCGGCATCGTCCTCCCCGAGCCCGGTTACCTGGAGGGGCTGCGGGAGCTCGCCCACAATCACGGTTCCCTGCTGGTCTTCGACGAGGTCAAGACCGGGGTCACCCTCTCCCCGGGAGGCGCGACTCAGCGCTTCGGGGTGACGCCGGACATCGTCGCCCTGGCCAAGGCCATCGGCGGAGGCCTGCCCTGCGGAGCCGTCGGTGGCCGCGCCGACATCATGTCCCTGATCTCCGAGGGCCGGGTCAGCCAGATGGGAACCTTCAACGGCAACCCACTGACAATGGCCGCCTCGCGAGCCACCCTGACCCAGATCCTCACCCCCATGGCCTATGCCCACTTCGACGCCATGGATGAGGTGCTTCAGGGTGGCCTGGATGAGGTCATCTCCGACCATGAGCTGCCAGTCCATGCCATCACCATGGGCGCCCGGGGCGGCGTCACCTATCGCAAGGAACGGGTCCGCAATTACCGCGACTACCTTGAGACCGACAAGTCGATGGCCTACCTGAACTGGCTGTATCAGTCCAACCGCGGGGTGCTGATCGCCCCCGGTGCCGAGGAGAACTGGACCATCTCGGTCCAGCATTCAGAGCGCGACGTCCAGCACTTCGTCGACAACTTCGAGAAGCTGGCCCGCGAGCTGCGCGACTGATCGCTCCCGGGCCAATTGACCGGACCTGCAACTCAGAACAGCGTGTTGCCGGTTTGGCGCCGAGGCAATACCTAGAAGCCGTAGAGCCGGGCGGTGTTAGCCCGGAAGATGGCGTCCTCGATCCCCTCGAGCCAGGCCTCCCGGGCCCCGCTTGCCGCCCATCTCCGACGGACCGAGGTCCAGGCCTCCGTCAGCAGGTGAGCCGCGAACCAGTAGGTCTCTGGATCTCCGTGGCCGTCGGTGCCGCAGAGAACCCGGGCTCCGGGAGCGAGCTCCAGGATTCGCTCAAGGCGGTCGGCGACCTGCGCCGCCGCGAATATGTTGAATTCCGAGATTTCGGCGTGGACGTTTGACCGCACCGTGGTGAGATAGGCCAACTCCTCATGCCACGGGTACGAACCGTGGATCAGGACCACGGTCGCGGCCCCTCCCTCTGGGGTTAGCAGCAGCTCATCGAGCAAAAGTGGGTTGGCTTCGGAGAGACGGATCTCGGAGTCGCCGAAGCCGGTGTGGAATTGGACCGGCAGCCCGAGTTCGGCGGCCCAACCCAGGGCACGCCGGCAGAGCAGATCTCGCAGTGCCTTACCCCGCCGTCGCGTTGGTAGGTCCGCGGTGCTCAGCAGGGAAGTCTCGGCGTCATTGAGGCTGGCGCCGGGGTCCACCTCCAGGCCGGTTCGGTAGGCGATGATGGTCTTCAGCCCGACGTAGCCACGGCCGGGAGCCTGGCGGACCGCGGTTTCGACCTGGCTCAGGATCTCAGAGACCGTCGCGCCCTCCGTGATTAGCTGGTCGATGATGGGCTCCAGGCGCAGGATTGACCGAACCGAACAGCCGGTGAGGTGGGCCATTTCGTCCTCTGCAGCGGACACAGCTCCGTGGCCGGGCCAGCCAGCGTCGAGGACCAGGCCTTCAATGCCAGCGTCCGAGAAGAGCTTGGATACATAGGCCTGCCAGTCCTGGCTGGCCGCTGCGCGAGCTTGACTCAGTTCCTCAACCTCGCAGCCGAGGTAGGTCGCCAGTCGGACCCCCAACAATTCCTGACTCAAGCGACTTGGGCCCGACTGGGCCTGCGCCGCTCTAGTTCGAGCATCAGGGGCTAGCTGGAGGCTGATCTGGCTGAGGTCGAGGGGACCACCGGTGGCATCGACCGGATGGCCGTGGCTGTCGATCAAACCGGGTCCTGCTTGAGGGGTTGGGTGAGGGTCCGGGAGCCCCCGCCCAACCCCTGTTTGGACGCGATGGAAACGCCGACCACTACGTGACCGCGGCTGCGGGCTCGTCCAGGATGGCGGCGGCCTCGCCGCCCTCCTCGCCCAGGATGGAACCGATCTGGCCGATCTTGTCTGGGGCGGTCCTGGACAGGTAGACGACAAATACAACTCCCACAATCAGCCAGCCCAGATTGACGTAGGGGACATAGGTGTAGGGGGCCGGCGGAATCGCTCCCCCGTAGACGGATCCGTATACCGCCAGCCCAAATACGACGACGCCGATGACAGGTATCAGGCCGTGGATCAGTGGGTTGTAGCGCTGGGCGATGCGCCTGAAATAGACCGAGCCGCCCACGCAAAGCACCACGTAGACCAGGCACACCGCGATGGTGCCGATGCTGGCATAGAAGAAATAGTTGGTGTACGGGCCAAGGTTCCAAAGGATGCCGCTTATAAAGGCGACCACAGTCGCCACCCCACCGAGCACCAGGATCGCGTTCTGCGGGGTCCGGTGCACCGGATGGGTGTGCCCTAGCCAGCTCGGCATCACCCCTTCCCGACCCATCGCGAAGAGGGTGCGCGCGGCAGCCGTAGCACAAGCCAGGCAGACAATGAACGCCGAGCCGATGGCGGCCAGGTCGACCAGGATCATCATCGGAGTGCCCACATAAGTCTTGGCCAGGGTGGCCAGAATCGCGGGGTTGGTGGCCCAGGCCGTGGAGCCGGCCTTATTGACCCCCACTCCGATCGCGATGTTGTAGGTGGTCCAGACGTAGAAGACGATGGCGAAGCAAACCGCCACCAGCACCGAGATGGGGATGGCCCGCCGCGGGTTCT
This sequence comes from Candidatus Dormiibacterota bacterium, assembly GCA_963701235.1. Taxonomy (GTDB): domain Bacteria; phylum Chloroflexota; class Dormibacteria; order Aeolococcales; family Bog-877; genus Bog-877. The sequence goes on along the minus strand of OY969577.1, from coordinate 1,329,462 downwards.
TCGTCTCCTCGCCCAAGACGGCGGCGGTCTCAAAGCCGATGAAGGAGGTAACCCCGAAGATCAGGCCGTAGAAGATGCCGCTGAAGCCCCCCTGGAGGGTGTGGCCGAAGGTGAAGGGCTGCAGAGTCTGACCGGACGTGCCGCCCTTGGCCGTCAGGATGACGTCCAGGATCACAACTATCGTGACCGTCACCAGTCCAATCCAGAGCAGGGTTCTTGTGCTGAGCCGAATGCCTCGGTAGGACAGAGTCACCAGGCAGGCCATTCCCACGAGGAAGATCGGGAACCAGAACCAGCTGGGCATCCCGTGCCAGACCTCGCTCTGGATCAGCGTGGCGGTGAAGCCGCCGACCCCGCTCATGGTCATCGGCACGAAGCAGAAAAAGCCGAAAAAGTACATCCAGCCTGTGAGGAAGCCGGCGCGCCGACCCAGGGTCCGGCTGGAGTACGTGTACGCATAGCCGGCGGACGCCATCCGGCGGGTGAACCCGATTACCACGAAGGCCAGTGCCAGACAGCCGATGCCCCCGATCAGGAAGGCCAGCGGCGTCGAGGTGCCGGAGAAGGCCGCCGAGCCGCTGGTGTTGTAGGCCATGGCCATGGCCGGTGAGAGCACCGCGATGGCCATGGCCACCGCGTCGATGGTGCGTAGACTGCCCTGGCGCAGGCCGCCGGTGCCCACCTCGGTCCCCAATCCGACGGTCGCTTCACTGGTCGCCATTTGGGTTCCCTCCTACCGGTGTGATGGAATCGGCCCGGGCTCGCACTCCACCATCGAGCCCACCGGCACGTTATTCGAGCCCCGAAAGAAGCCGACTAGGTCAGTCGCTCAACTCCTCGACCAGGCGCACAAGGGCCACCTTCTCCCCTCCGCTCATACGGCCACGAGTCGCGGCGCACGATCGGCACCATGATAGTGGGGTTTATCCGCCCACCACTATCATGAAAACGTGGGTACCCGGCGCATCCTCGAGAGTTTGCGGTGAAGTCAAGGCAGCGCCCAGTTGTTGGCGAACCGAACCCGTGCGCTGCCGGAGTCGTTGCTGACTGGTGCGGAGCCAGACTCAGGTGGACGGCTCCAACGAGGTGATGGCTCGTGTGTGAGATCTTGGTGACGGTCTGGCCGGAGCCTCAGCCCTTCTCTCGGGTGATGCCGTGGGCACTGGAACTGGAACATCTCGGAGTCGCGGGCTTCGGGTGGGGCGCGGCTTGGCGGGACGGAAAGCGGGTTCGGACCTATCGCGATCCGGGGCGCATGGCCTCCGACGGCACGGGCCAGGCCGCGCTCGGCTTGATGCACTCCACCCACTTCCTGGTCCACCTGCGTCGGCCCTCCTGTCTCACCTCCATCGGTCTGGCCGATACCCAGCCCTTCCTCGCCGACGATGGATCCTTCGCCATGGCCCACAACGGTCGTCTGGAAGGTGCGGATAGGATCCGTCAGCGCTTCCAGGGCAGGCTTCAGGGACGGGCCGACAGTGAGGTGGGATTCCGACTGTTCGATGCCAAGGTTTCTCTCGGCGCTGCGCCCGGGGAGGCACTGAAGCAGGTCCATCAGGAGCTGGGAGGAAGGGCCAACTTTGCCTATCTACCCGGAGAGGGCCCCGCCTTGGTGTACGCCGGAAACCCCGATAACGCGTTCTGGCGCTTCCACATGGAGGGGGCGGAGGTCGCGGCTACCTCACTTCACTCGGCTGACGAGGCGATCTTCGAACTCGGCTTTCCTGCTGCGAGCCAGCGGGTCAGGGTGGCTTGGCAGGGGGTGGTGGATCTGGAGGCGACGCGGCGCCCAACCATGGACGCTGCTCCGAGAATGGTGCCCGCCCGGGACTGAAGGCGGCTGAACCGCAAGATCGATGAGGAGGAGGATCAGATGGGGAGCACTCCCCTGCAGGAACTGACTGTCGGCAAGGTCGGTTTCATCGCCGAGCACGGTCTGTTCACCGAAGAGATGCAAGCGGCAGCCGAGCGCGCCACCGCGCTGATATCTGAGCAGGACATCCGTACCGTCCGGATCGGGGTGGTGGATCAGCACGGCGCGGTGCGCTGCAAGTTCATGTCCGCCAAGGACTTCCTGCTCTCCCTGCGCAACGGGATCGACTTCTCCGGGGCCATCCTCAGTCTCGACACCGGCAACAAGGTCTTTCCGCCCGCCTTCGTTGAGGGCGGGGGTTTCGGCATACCAGAGCTGACCGGATTCCCCGACGTGGTCCTGGTTCCCGATCCCACGACCTTCAGAGTCTTGCCCTGGTCACCCAAGACCGGATGGGTGATCTCCGACGCCTACTTCGGCAGCGGCAAACCGGTGGCGCTGTTCACCCGCCAGGTGCTGCGCCGGCAGCTGGAGCTCGCCAAGGAGATGGGCTTCGGGTACGTGGTCGGGTTGGAGGTCGAGTTCTACATCTTCTACCGGGAGCGAACTCGCATCCCGACCGACCAAACTGGCTGGCCACCACCACCACCACCGGTCAGCGTGGTGGCTCAGGGTTACCAGTTCCTCTCGGAAAACCGCCTGGCCCAGCTCAGCGAAATCCTGGATCCCTTGCGGGACCACTTGGAAGCGGTCGGCCTGCCCCTGCGGACCGTGGAGGACGAATGGGGTCCTGGCCAAACCGAGATCACCTTCGACCCACTGATGGGGGTAGCTGCGGCCGACGCCATGGTGCTTTTGCGGAGCACCGTCAAGCAAGTCTGCCATCAGCTCGGCTACCACGCCACATTCATGGCCCGGCCTCTTCTGCCCAATATCACCTCCAGCGGCTGGCACCTGCACGAGTCCCTGCAGGACCTGGCTCAGGGCGGTAACGCATTCGCGAGCGACCAGGAGCCTCTATCCATCGTCGGCCGCCAGTTCGCCGCGGGGATCCTGGAGCATGCCATCCCCATGACCGTCTTCTCCACCCCGACGGTGAACGGCTTCAAGCGCTTCAAGCCCTACTCCTTCGCCCCCAATCGGGTCAACTGGGGAGTCGAGAATCGCGGCTCGATGCTCCGGGTTCAGGGCCAGGCGGGCGACCCGGCCTCTCACCTTGAGAACCGACTGGGCGAGCCGGCCGCCAACCCCTATCTATTCATGGCTGCCAACATCGCCGCCGGACTGGATGGAATCCGCCGCCAGCTCACCCCGCCCGCGATGGTGAAGACCGATCCTTACCAGGAGCCGGCCCCTGCACTCCCCGCCAACCTAGGCGAAGCGGTGGAGGCACTTGATAAGGACGGCTTCTTCCGCCAGGCGCTAGGCCCTGAGATCGTCGACTACCTGGTCATGCTCAAGCGGTTTGAGTACGACCGGTACGAGCGCGAATCGAAGCCTGATCCCAGTGAGGTCACGGAGTGGGAGCAGACCGAGTACTTTGACTTCTTCTAAGGTCCAATAAGCTCCGACATAACGCCCAGCCGGTAAGGCACCCAGTCCCTTTCCGGACGGCGGCCGAGCAGTTCTGAGAATCCGTAGGGATTCCCCACCAAGCTGTCTGGGTCCTTAGGCGAACCGTCGGGCAGGGGCCGGCAAGGGGCCCTGTAGGGACCCCTCGCTCAGTCCTCGCTCAGTCGCCGACCTGGTCGAGCGTTGGCAGCACCACCTCGGCGTCCTCGAACTGGTCCGAGGAGACCTCGCCGTCCTCGGGAATGGCGGGCTCGGGCAGCGCCTGGCCCTCCTGGAGGTAGCGCACCGCCTCCTCGCGAAGCTTGCGGTAGTAGTCGAGACCGGTCCCAGCCGGGATCAGCTTGCCGATGATCACGTTCTCCTTGAGGCCACGGAGTCGGTCGACCTTGCCGGAGATGGCTGCCTCGGTGAGAACTCGGGTCGTTTCCTGGAAGGAGGCCGCCGAGAGCCAGCTGGCGGTGTTAAGCGCCGCCTTGATCAGACCCAACAGCACGGTGGAGGCGATGGCGGGCTCCCCACCCTCGGCCAGGACCTGGGCATTGGCCTCGTCGTACTCCCACTGCGAGATGATCTCGCCCGGCAGTAGCTCGGTGTCACCGCCCGACTCGACCCGCACCTTGCGCATCATCTGGCGGACGATCACCTCGATGTGTTTGTCGTTGATGTCCACCCCCTGGGAGCGGTAGACGCGCTGGACCTCGCGAACCAAATAGTCCTGGACCGCTTCCCTACCCGAGATGTAGAGCAGCTCCTGAGGGCTGATCGATCCCACCGTCAGGGGGTCGCCGGCGCGGACTTCGTCGCCGTCGCTGACCCGCATCTGGGCTCCGTGGGGGATCGGGTACTCCTTGACCTCCTCGTCGAGAGCGCGCACCCGTACCTCTCCACCGGAGCGGCCGACCTTGGCGTGGGTGACCCGCCCGCCGATGCGGGCGTTGACCACCTGAAGCTCCTTGCCCTTGGGACCCCGAGCCAGGATCTGACCCTCGGTCACCACTGAGCCTTCGGCCGCCGCGGAGTCCAGGCTCATCCCCTTCTCGATGGGATGGGTGACGTCGAACTCCTCGTGGCTGACGACCCGGACCTTGCGTCCGGCCTCGCCCCTGATCACCTCGACTCGTCCCCCGGACTCGGCCAGGATGGCCTTGCCCTTGGGGATCCGAGCCTCGAAGAGCTCTTCGACCCGGGGCAGCCCCTGGGTGATGTCGAGCCCCGCGACCCCACCGGTGTGGAAGGTACGCATGGTCAGCTGGGTGCCGGGCTCGCCGATCGACTGGGCCGCGATCACCCCGACCGCCTCCCCGATCTCGACCAGCCGTCCCGTGGCCAGGTTGCGGCCGTAGCAGTAGCGGCAGACCCCGCTCTTGGCGCTGCAGGTGAGCACGCTGCGCACCCGCACCCGGGGAATGCCCAGTTCGCTGATCCGGCGCGCCAGCGAGTCGGAGATCTCATCCCCGGCGGCCAGCACCAGCTTGTCGTCAGGACCGCTGACATCGGCGGCCGCGATCCGTCCCGCCAGTCGCTCCATGAAGGGCTCGCCCTCATGGCTGAGGTCGGAGAGCCAGATGCCTCCGGTGGTCCCGCAATCCTCCTCGCGGACGATCACGTCCTGGGCCACGTCCACCAACCGTCGGGTCAGATAACCCGAGTCGGCGGTGCGCAGCGCGGTGTCGGCCAGTCCCTTGCGGGCGCCGTGGGTGGAGATGAAGTACTCCAACACCTCCAGGCCCTCCGAGAAGTTGGCCTTGATGGGCATGTCGATGATCCGCCCGGTGGGGTCGGCCATCAGCCCACGCATCCCGGCCAGCTGCCGGATCTGCTGGTAGGTGCCTCGGGCCCCCGACTGGGACATCATCAGCACCGAGCTGAGGGGATCGAAATGGGCCATCGTCGCCTGGGTGACCGACTCGGTCGCCTGGGTCCAGATCTCCACCGTCTTGCCGTACCGCTCGTCCTCGGTGATGAGGCCGCGGCGGTGCTGGAGGGCGACCTCGTCGACCTGCTTGTCGGCCTCGGCGATGATTCCTGCCTTCTCCGGTGGGGTCTTGATGTCCATCGCGGAGAGGGTCACCCCCGAGCGGGTGGCGTAGTCGAATCCGAGGCGCTTGATGTCGTTGACCACCCCGGCGGTGACCTGGTTGCCGTAGAGGCGGAAGCACTCCGCCACCAGGGCCCTCAGTTCCTTGCGGTCGAAGACGCGGTTCTGGAACACCATCACCTGGCCCTCGGCGCCCTCGCGGACCTCTCGGCCGAGGGGCAGGACCTCGTTGAAGATGACCCGTCCCGGTGTCGTCACTAAGGTTGTGGGGGCGTCGTCGGGCACGGCTTCGACCACCCGGCGCGGCACCCGCACCTGGATCGGCTCGTGGGCCTCGAGCACCCCGGTGTCGTAGGCCAGCAGCACCTCCTCGGGAGAGCTGTAGCTGTGCAGGGTGTGGGGATCGTCGACCTCCAGGGGCTTGCGCAGCATGGTCAGCCAGTAGGCGCCCAGGACCATGTCCTGGGTGGGGGCCACCACCGGATTGCCGTCGCTGGCCGAGAGGATGTTGTTGGAGGACATCATCAGGTTCTTGGCCTCGGCGATGGCTCCGCTGAAGAGCGGCACGTGAACCGCCATCTGGTCACCGTCGAAGTCGGCGTTGAAGGCGGTACAGACCAGCGGGTGGATCTGGATCGCCGATCCCTCCACCAGTACCGGCATGAAGGCCTGGATCCCCAAGCGGTGCAAGGTCGGGGCGCGGTTGAGCAGCACCGGATGGTCCTGGATCACCTCATCGAGGACGTCCCAGACCTCGGGCCGGGCCCGCTCCACCATCCGCTTGGCGCTCTTGATGTTCTGGGTGAAGCCCTTCTCCACCAGCTCCCGCATCACGAACGGCTTGAACAACTCCAGGGCCATCCGCTTGGGTAGGCCGCACTGATTCAGCTTGAGCTCGGGGCCGACCACGATCACCGACCGACCGCTGTAGTCCACCCGCTTGCCGAGCAAGTTCTGCCGGAACCGGCCCTGCTTGCCCTTGAGCATGTCGCTCAGCGACTTCAGCTTGCGGTTGCCGGTGCCGGTGATGGCCCGCCCCCGGCGACCGTTGTCGATGAGGGCGTCCACCGCCTCCTGGAGCATCCGCTTCTCGTTGCGGACGATGATCTCGGGCGCGCCCAGCTCCAACAGCCTCTTGAGCCGGTTGTTGCGGTTGATCACCCGGCGGTAGAGGTCGTTGAGGTCGGAGGTGGCGAAGCGGCCGCCGTCCAGCTGCACCATCGGGCGCAGCTCGGGGGGGATCACCGGAAGGACCTCGAGGATCATCCAGGTGGGTGCGGTGTCGCTGGAGCGGAAGGCCTCCACCACCCGGAGCCGCTTGATAGCCTTCTGCTTGCGCTGGCCGCTGGTCGAGAGAAGCTCCTCCCGGAGGTGGGTCGCCTCGGCGCTGAGGTCGAGCGCCTCCAGCATCTCCTTGACCGCCGCCGCCCCCATGCCGGCATGGAAGACCTTGGGGAACTTCTCGATGTACTCGCGATACTCGCTGTCGCTCAGCAGCTGGCGCACGGTGAGCGCCTCCAGCTTGGTCTTGGTGTCCTCCAGTTCCGCGCGCAGAGTTGCCAGCTCGGCGTCGCCGGCTGATCCCCCGCCCTGCTGAAGCTCGGCCAGTTCGGTCTGGGCGGTGGTGATCTCGGCCGCCGCCTGCTCTCTGACGGCGCTGCTGGCCGCGTCTGACTCGGACGAGATCAGGGCCAGCCGCGAGCTCACCAGCTCCTTGAGCTGCTCCTGATGCTCCTGGCTGAGCGGGGTGCCCTTCTTGGCCACCAGCAGCTTCTCGCTGCCGTCCTTGACCACGAAGTCGGTCGGGGCCTTGCGCCCGAGCGCCGCCTCGACCCGCCCCGAGAGCTGCTCGGCGCCGGCCTCGATCTCCTGGCGCCGGGTCTCAGCGGCGGCCTGCAGGCGCGTCACCTCGGCTTCGCTGGACTGCTCCAGCTCCTCGATCCGCTGCTGGGTACTCTTGACCTGCTCCTCGGACTGTTCGCTGGCGCTCTGGCGAAGCTCCTTGATCCGCTCGCTGCGCTCCGGGTCGAGCGCCTCCAGCTCCTTGGTGCGCTGCTCCTCGTCGATCCGGGTGACTATGTAATTGGCGAAATAGAGAACCTTCTCCAGGTTGCGCGGCGACATGTCCAGCAGCAGTCCCAGGCGGCTGGGGATGCCCTTGAAGTACCAGACGTGCGAGACCGGACTGGCCAGGCGAATGTGGCCCATGCGCTCCCGGCGCACCTTGCTGCGGGTGACCTCGACCCCGCACTTGTCGCAGATGATGCCCTTGTAGCGGTAACGCTTGTACTTGCCGCAGTGGCACTCCCAGTCCTTCGTGGGACCGAAGATCTTCTCGCAGAACAGCCCGTCCCGCTCCGGACGCAGGGTCCGGTAGTTAATGGTCTCGGGCTTGGTCACCTCGCCGTGCGACCAGGAGAGGATCATCTCCGGGCTGGCGAGTGACAGCTTCAGGGCATCGAAATTCTCAAGCTTGAGCAATGCTTGTCCGCCTCCTGGCGAAGTGGTGGGTGGGGGTCGGTCGGAGGGCCTTCGCAGGCCCCGCGTCGGGGGTCGGGTTGAAGGTCACGCCTACCTACTGATGTCCTCGGCGTCGTCGCGCTCGTCGCGTTCCAGATTGATTCCCAAGCCCAGTGGCATGTCGGGCATGTCATCCTCCGTGAACACGATCTGCTCCTCGTTCTCGGACATGATCTCTACGCCGAGAGCCAGGCCCTCCAACTCCTTGACCAGGACTCGGAACGATTCCGGGATCCCGGCGTCGAGGGTGTTATCGCCTTTGACGATGGCCTCGTAGGCCTTGACGCGTCCGACGATGTCGTCGGACTTGATGGTTAGGATCTCCTGAAGGATGTGGCTGGCCCCGTAAGCCTCCAGCGCCCACACCTCCATCTCTCCGAAGCGCTGGCCACCGAACTGCGCCTTGCCTCCCAGCGGCTGCTGGGTGACCAGGCTGTAGGGGCCGGTGCTGCGGGCGTGGATCTTGTCCTCGACCAGGTGGGCCAGCTTCATCATGTAGATGATCCCGACCGTGATCGGCTGGTCGAAGGCCTCGCCGGAGCGGCCGTCGCGGAGCATAACCTTGCCGTCCCGCGGCAGACCCGCCCGCTCCAGCTCGTCCTCAATCTGGGGCTCAGAGGCTCCGTCGAAGACCGGGGTCGCGACCTTGATCCCCAGTGCCGAGGCGGCCCAGCCCAGGTGGGTCTCCAGGACCTGGCCCAGGTTCATTCGGCTGGGCACCCCGAGCGGGTTGAGCACGATCTCAACCGGGGTGCCGTCGGGCAGGAAGGGCAGGTCCTCGATGGGCAGGATCCGGGCGATCACGCCCTTGTTGCCGTGGCGCCCCGCCATCTTGTCGCCCTGGCTGATCTTGCGCTTCTGGGCGACGTAGATCCGGATCAGCTCGTTGACCCCGGCCGGGAGCTCGTCCTTGTTAGTGCGACTGAAGTGCTTGACGTCCACCACCACCCCGCGCTCGCCGTGGGGCACCCGCAACGAGCTGTCGCGGACCTCCTTGGCCTTCTCACCGAAGATGGCGCGCAGCAGGCGCTCCTCGGCGGAGAGCTCGGACTCGCCCTTGGGGGTGGTCTTGCCCACCAGGATGTCGCCCGGGGCGACCTCCGCTCCGATGTAGACGATGCCCCGCTCGTCCAGGTTGCGCAGGCTCTCCTCGCCCACGTTGGGGAGCTCTCGGGTCACCTCCTCGGGACCTAGCTTGGTCTCGCGGACCTCGACCTCGAACTCCTCGATGTGGATCGAGGTGTACTTGTCCTCGCGCACCACCGACTCGCTGATGAGGATGGCGTCCTCGTAGTTGTAGCCCTCCCAGGGCATGAAGGCGACCAGCACGTTCTGGCCCAGGGCCAGCTCGCCGTGGTCGGTGGAGGGGCCGTCGGCAAGCACGGTGCCGGCCTCGACGTGGTCTCCCGGACTGACAGCCACCCGCTGGCTGAGGCAGGTGCCCTGGTTGCTGCGCACGAACTTGTGGACCCCGTACCAGACCTCCGGCCCCTTGCCGTCGGGCTTGAAGAGGATGCCGAGGCCGCTGTCCTGGCCGCTGCGGACGATCTGGACTGAATCCGAGGAGACGTCCCGAATCGGGACGTTGACCCCGACCACGGTTCCGGCGGTCTTGGCCACGATCAGCTCGCCGCTGTCCTTGGCCGCGTAGACCTCCATCCCGGTTCCCACCACCGGCGAGTCGGTGGAGATGAGGGGCACCGCCTGGCGCTGCATGTTGGACCCCATCAGGGCCCGGTTGGCGTCGTCGTGCTCCAGGAAGGGGATCATCGCGGTCGCCACCGAGACGGTCTGCTTGGGTGAGACGTCCACCCAGTCGACCTCGGTGACCGGGACATCCTTGAAGGTGTGGCGGGTCCGGGCCGGGGTGTGCTCCACCAGGAAGTCACCCTCGGTCGATACCGGGGCGTTGGCCTGGGCCACGGTGTACTTGTCCTCCTCGTCGGCGGAGAGGAACTGGATCTCGGTGCTGACCCAGGGCCGGATGTCGATCGTGGTCAGCTTGGCCTTCTCCAGCTTCTTGATGGCGCCGGCGTCGAGCCGGGTCCCGGCGGCCACACCGCCGGCGGCGTCCGCCAGCACGCGGCCTTCAAGCAGCTCCTTGTTGGGGCCCACCTCGAGATGGCGATAGACCCTCCTGAAGGGGGTCTCGATGAAGCCGAAGTCGTTGACCCGCGCGAACGTCGCCAGCGACCCCATCAGGCCGATGTTCGGTCCCTCGGGGGTCTCGATCGGGCAGATCCGTCCGTAGTGGCTGTGGTGGACGTCGCGCACCACCATCCCTGCCCGCTCCCGAGAGAGACCGCCCGGACCCAGGGCCGAGAGCCGGCGCTTGTGGGTCAGCTCCGATAGGGGGTTGGTCTGGTCCATGAACTGGGAGAGCTGGCTGGACCCGAAGAACTCCTTGATGGCGGCGACCACCGGCCGGGCGTTGATCAGAGAGGCCGCCGTCACCGTGGTGGCGTCGCAGATCGTCATCCGCTCCTTGATGATCCGCTCCATCCGCAGCAGGCCGGTGCGGAACTGGTTCTGGAGCAGCTCCCCCACCGCCCGCACCCGGCGATTGCCGAGATGGTCGATGTCGTCCGGCTCACCCTCGCCGTTGTTGAGCTGGATCAGCCGCCGCATGATGTTGATGAAGTCCTCGTGGGCGAGCACCCGCAGTTCGCGCTCCTCGGCCCGACGCCGGGCCTCGGCCTCGGGGATCCCCAGGCGCTTGTCCAGCTTGAAGCGGCCGACCCGACCCAGGTCGAAGCGGCGGGGGTTGAAGAACAGCGCCTGTAGCAAGTTGCGGGCGTTCTCCACGGTGGGCGGGTCCCCGGGCCGGATCTTGCGATAGAGCTCGATCAACGCCTCGTTGACGTCGTGGCTGGGGTCCTTCTCCAGGGTGGCGTCGATGTACTTGTGCTCGGGGTCGACGTCGACGTCCTGGAAGAAGTGCCGGATGTCGTCGTCACTGGGATAGCCCAACGCTCGGATCAGGGTGGTGGCCTGGAACTTGCGCTTGCGGTCGATCTTGGCGGTGAGGACGTCCTTGTTGGAGGTCTCGATCTCCAGCCAGGCGCCCCGGTTGGGGATGAACTTGACCGCGTACATCGGCCGCCCGGTGACCGGGTGCTCGAGGCCGGCGGTGAAGTAGACCCCGGGGGAGCGGACCAGCTGGCTGACCACCACCCGCTCGGTGCCGTTGACCAGGAAGGTGCCTTGCTCGGTCATCATCGGGAAGTCGCCCAGGTAGACCTCCGACTCTTTGATCTCCCCGGCGTTCTCGCCGGTCTTGATGTGAAGCCGGGTCATGATCCGCAGCGGCGCCGCGAAGGTCATGTCGCGGTTGCGGCACTCCTCCTGGTCGAACTTGGGCTCGCCAAAGCTGTAGTCAAGGAAGCGCAGTTCGTAGTTCTTGCCCGTGTAGTCGGTGATCGGGTTGATCTCATCGAAGAGCTCGCGCAGACCTGAATCCACGAACCAGCGGAAGGAGTTCAGCTGGGTCTCGATCAGGTTGCCCACCTCCAGCATCTCGGGAATGGTTCCGTAGCTGAGACGCGGGGGCGCGGCGGGCAAGGCAGCACGAATTGAGGGCATGGGCTAAAGTTCTCCAGGCAAGCGCGGACATACGAGAAACTTCACAGGTGGCGGGACGCAAATCTTACCACATGTGAGAAGTTCGCTCGCGGAGCCCACGGCCCCGCGGGGTCGCCTCTGAGGGCTCTTCCCTCTCTATTTGATTTCTGCTGTGGCGCCAGCCTCCTGGAGCTTCTTGGCGACCGCCTCCGCCTCCTCCCGGTTGACCCCTTCCTTGACCGGCTTGGGGGCGCTGTCGACCACGTCCTTGGCTTCCTTCAAGCCGAGGCCGGTGATCTCCCGCACCGCCTTGATGGCGGCGATCTTCTGATCGCCGGCCGCGGTCAGGACCACCGAGAATTCGGTCTGCTCTTCGGGGGCCGCCTCGCCGACCGGGGCGGCCGCCGCCGCCACCGCCACCGGGGCCGCCGCGGTGATCCCGTAGGTCTCCTCGATCTTCTTCTTGGCATTGACCAGGTCCAGGACCGTCCAGGAACCCAGCGACTCCACGAAGTCGTCCACGCTTACCTTGGCCATCTCTTCACTCCTCCAGCTCTGCTGTGATTATTTCTTCCGTCCCGCTCGCTCAGGCCGCCGCCGATCCACCCAGCGCCTGCTCCTGGGCGTCCAGCAGACCCAGGAGGTCTCGTCCTGGCGCGTCCAGCAGCCCAGCCAGCTGGGAGATGGGCGCCTCCAGCACTCCCAGCAGCTGGGCGATCAGCACCTCCCGCGAGGGCAGGTCAGCCAGCTGTCGTACCTCGCTGGGGCTCAACACCTGACCCTCAGCGATCCCGCCCCGGACCATGTCGGTCCTGCGGTTGGCCCGGGCGTAGTCGATCAGCACCCGAGCCGGGGCCGAGATGTCCTCGTAGCTGATGGCGATCGCGATCGGTCCCACCAGCTGGGGATTTAGCTCGGTCAGACCCGCCTGCTCCCCGGCCCTTCGAGCCAGGGTGTTCTTCAGCACCAGGTAGTCGACTCCGGCTTCCCGCAGCGAGGCCCGCAGCTCCTCGAGCTGGGCCACGGTCAGGCCTCGGTAGTCGCTGAGGACAGCGCTGCGCATCCGCCCCAGCTTGTCGGCCAGCTCAGCCACCTGGCGTTGCTTGGCCTCGGGGATCACTGCCGCCCCGTGGTGGCTCTCCTCGGTCATCTCTGCCTGCACCTCCCGGCTCTGTGGGCGCCCGGGCTCAGGCTGGGGCTGGTAGACCGAATCAGGCGGTCTTCCAGTCGGTCACCTGCGCGGGGTTTGTGCTTTTGAGCAGAAGCTGCCCCCGCGGTCTTGGGCACCGTGGAACCGTGTTGTTCGAACGGACTGCGAGTATACCGGCTCCCGGATCTGGGCTAGGAGGAGCTGAGCCGTCCGGCCAGCACCGGGTCCAGCTTCACGCTGGGTCCGATCGACGGTGCCAGGTAGGCGGCCCTGATGTAGGCCCCCTTGGCGACCGAGGGCTTGGCCTTGACTATCGCCTCCAGCATCGCCGAGAGGTTCTCGAAGAGGTCGTCCTCCTCGAAGCTGGTCTTGCCCACCGGAACGTGCACGATCCCGTAGCGGTCGACCCGGAACTCCACCCGGCCCGCCTGGACGTCGCGGATGGCCTTGGCGATGTCGAAAGTGACCGTGCCCGCCTTCGGGTTGGGCATGAGACCGCGGGGTCCCAGCACCTTGCCCAGCTTGCCCACCGAGCCCATCATGTCGGGCGTCGCCAGGGCCACGTCGAAGTCCAGGAAGCCCTCCTGGATCCGCTTGACCAGGTCCTCGCCACCGATAATCTCGGCCCCCGCCTCGCGGGCCTCGCGCTCCTTCTCCCCCTGCGCGAAGACCACGATCCGTCGGACCTTGCCGGTGCCGTGGGGCAGCACCACGCTGCTGCGCACCATCTGGTCGGCGTGGCGGGGGTCGACCCCCAGGCGGACGTGGAGCTCGACCGTCCCGGGGAACTTGGAGGTGTTGACCGCCTTGACCAGGCGAACCCCCTCGCGGGGTTCAACCAGCTCGTGATCCTCGAGCAGCTTGAGCGCGGCCATGTACTTCTTGCCGTGCCGTGCAGTCACCCTTGTTCCTCCCGTGGTTCGAGCGGACGCGGAGCGCGTCCTCCCACAGCTGCTATTCCGCTATCTGGCTACTGTGACGCCCATCGAGCGGGCCGTGCCCTCGACCATCCGCGCCGCTGCCTCCTCCTCGCTGGCGTTGAGGTCGGGAAGCTTGGTCCTGGCGATCGCCAGAGCCTGCTCGTGGCTTAGCTCGCCTACCTGCTCGCGGGGCGGGGTGGCCGAACCCTTCTCGATCCCCAGCGCCTTCTTGATCAGGTCGGTGGTGGGCGGGGTCTTGGTGATAAAGGTGAAGCTGCGGTCCTCGAAGATGGTGATCTCGGCGGGGATCACCAGGCCCTCCTGGGACGCGGTCTGCTCGTTGTAGGCGCGGCAGAACTCCATGATGTTGACCTGGTGCTGACCCAGGGCCGGACCGATGGGGTACCCCGGAGTAGCCTTGCCCGCCTCGATGTTGAGGCGGAGGATCGCCTTGACCTTCTTCTTGCCCATGCCCGCCTACTCCTAACGCAGCCGCTCGACCTGGAGCAGGTCGAGCTCGACCGGTGTCTCGCGACCGAACATGTTGACCATCACCTTGAGCTTGCCCTTGTCGGCGTTGATCTCGCCGACCTTGCCGTGGAAGTCGGTGAAGGGACCGTCCACGACCCGAACCGAATCTCCCACCTTGAACTCCACCTGGACCTTGGTCGGGGCCACCGAGTCGACCTGGTGCAGGATCGAGCGGACCTCTGACTCCTGGAGCGGCACCGGCCGGGTTCCCGAGCCCACGAAGCTGGTCACCCCAGGGGTGTTGCGGACCACGTACCAGGACTCGTCCGACATCACCATCTGGACCAGGATGTAGCCCGGGAAGATGCGCTTGGCCACATGCCGGCGCTGGCCGTCCTTGATCTCGATGACGTCCTCGGTCGGAACCATGACGTCGAAGATCTTGTCGTGCATGTCCATCGACTCCACCCGCTTGAGGAGGTTGGCCTTGACCTTCTCCTCATGGCCGGAGTAGGCATGGATGACATACCAGCTGGCTTGTTCGGTGGCTTCGGAGGTTTTCGACACGCTCACTTGGAGGCTCCCAATCGTTTCATTTTGAGGTCTAGGGGCTGGCGCTGGGCGAAGGGGTCGGGGTCGGGCTCGCGGTCGGGGTCGGACTCACGGTTGGAGTCGGGCTCACGGTCGTGGTCGGGGCGGTGGTCGCTGTGGCGCTGGCGGTGTAGAGGGGCTTCAGCAGCGACGTGAGGCCGAAGTCGAGGAGACCCAGGAACGCCCCCAGCAGGACCACGGTGACGATCACCACTCCGGTCATCTGGCGCAGCTCCGGCCAGGTCGGCCAGACCGTCTTGCGCAGCTCGCCCCAGACCCCGCGAAGATAGCCGCCTTCGCTGGACTCCGGCCTCTCCCCCCTGGGGATGTCCGCCAAATCTAGCTCCTTTGCGCCTTTCCCAAGTATCTGCAGGGGCGGCACGATTCGAACGCGCGACCTGCGGTTTTGGAGACCGCTGCTCTACCAGCTGAGCTACGCCCCTTTGAGTTTCGGTGGCCGCTCCTACTTGGTCTCGCGGTGCGCTGTCTGCTGCCGGCAGCGCCTGCAGTACTTGCGAAGCTCGAGCCGATCCGGGTCGTTGCGCTTGTTCTTCTGCGTCGTGTAATTGCGCTCGTGGCACTGGTTGCACTGCAGAGTGATGATGGTGGCGGGCAAGTTCGAAGTCTCCAAAAAAACGCCCGGCCAAGACCGGGTGCTCCGGAGTATACCCACTACTCCCCCAACGGTCAAACCTAGTCGCTCGGGCACTTTCGGCTAGCGGCGCGATCCCGGCCGGCACCTGACGGCTCGACTCAGGCGGAGCCGGCCGTCTCCGCCACCGGCGCACTGCTGAATATGTAGCGCTGATATACCAGGAACTTGGCCACCCAGAGGATGGCCACGGTACCGATGTAGGCGCTGCCGACCACGATCACGTGGGCGGTGTGGCCAGCCGGGGCGTGGGCCCCCGCCAAACTGGTGCCAGCGGTGGTGACAACCAGGCTGATCACCGAGGTGGACCAGTAGAGACCCATCTGGCGGGCTGCCCCACCTCGGTCCGCCTCCGGCCAGATCCAATAGCGGCTGAGCAGGTACGAGGGCACGGTGCCGGCGAGGTTGGCGACCACGGCCGAGCCGGTCGCACCCAGGAAGCCGCTGGCATAGAGCGCCAGCAGGGTCACCTCGCTGATCCCGGTGGCCACTCCGGAGGTGAGCGCATAACGGAACAGCTTTTGGGCGCGTGGGCTGCGGACGACCCGGTCGACGAGGTCCGTGGCCCCGTCCACTCGCTGTCGGGCGGAAGATCGCGCGGCGGCCGCGCGCGTTATCAGATCGGAACTTTGCACTGTCACCAACCAGCCTCTCACGTCGGTCTGTGACCTTCCTGACACCAGCCTGGGAATTCCCCGAGCCGCTGCCGGCCAGCGGCTACCTTACCGGAGGGACGGCGGCGAAGCCACCCCGTATCGGCGTCTCCGGTGGTCACCGATCAAGTCAGACTCCGGCCGGTTGCACCACCTCCCTCCCCGGACCAGCGAAGGCTCGAACCCGGCTTGTGGCTAGCCTGCTCGAAGCCGGGCGCTGACCTTGGTCGGGTCCTTGGCCATCGGCTGACTCAAGAGGATGACTGCGGTGCTGAGAGACCACCGAGGTCTCCCGCCCGGCATCGGCACAATGGTCTCCGGACAGACGGCGCGTTCCACATGGGCAGCGGTTGAAGAGGGTAGCAAAGTGAGCGATTCAGAGGCGACCCCGAAGAACTTGGTTAGCCGAGTCGAAGAGAATCTGCGGGCCGACGTGGAGGCTGACAAAGGCCTGGGCATGCAGATGGTCCGCGATCTGGTCGAGAAGGTGGAGGCACTGGAGAAGCGGATCGCCGAGCTCGAGCGGCGACCCTAAGGGTTGCGCCTCCCGGCCCCCTAAGCGGTCGCATTCCGTGCCTCCGGTCGTCACCGGCTGACCAGCCAGTTTTGCCCAGAACGGGCCGTCAGATAACTAAGGACCCGCCAGAACCCTAGGAGCGGCCTCTCTGCTCTAAATAGGCTGCAAGCGCGCGCTGGTTGGCCACCCGGATGGGCATGATCGCGGGCAGGGAGTCGAGTGGGTAGGCTCTTGCTGGCCCCTCTGGACCGTCTTCGAGAAGCACGCCGCCTTTGACCCGGGCGATATATGCATGGGCGCGCATCGTTCCCGTCGGCGTTCCTTCTTGGATGAATGTGAGGAACTCAGCGACCACCTCGACATCCAAACCCGTCATCTCGCGCACCATCCGAACCGCGGCGTGCTCGGGTTGCTCGCCCGGCTCACAAGGATTGCTGGGAAGCGAAGCCGGCGCGTGCGCGGGTCCGCCTTTGGGATGAACCAGGATGATCTCGCCCTGGTCCGTCTCAACCACCACCAAGGCGCCGTCGTAGTCGAACGGCCCGCCCTGTGTAGCCATTGCCCGATGTTAAGCGGCTCAAGAAGTCTCAGAACTGGCCTTTGGGGCGGCTGGTCCGAACCGTAGCCGCCCCAAGTCGCGCCCCAGACGCTCTCCTTTCCGCCTCTTAGGTGCTGGTTTACGCGACAGATGTCTGGGTTGCCTTCGGAGCAGGGAGCTCACTCGTCACAACCCGATTCAAGAATCCGTGACGCCGATCACAAGGGAGTCCCACGTGAACCGGGGGACCCCAGGGGGGCTTACGGTGTCGTAAGCGGACGAAGGCGCTGTCTTGAATGCCTCGTGGGGAGCGACCTCGACTCCGCGACCGTAAGCGTGGCGCGGATTGAGGTTTTGCAGCGCTCGCTAAGAGGATGCTTGGCACCCGGGAGGCCTCTGACAGTGACCGATCAGGGGCACCGAGCCAGTAACAGCCGGCGCGACGCTGTGGCCCACGAGAGACGCCCTCAAGACCAGAAGCGGCGACATCGCCGCGGCGATTACGGACCGATGTCTCAGGACAAGCGATGAGACGAGGTCTGGGGATTTATGCGATTACTGGGGCAGCGGCATTGGTCGTGTTGACCCCGGCATTGCCATCCGGGTTGGCGAACGGCATAACCGCCCGGCACCATCCGGATCCCGCGCTGACCGCGACCGCAACACCGTCAGCCACCGCACTGGTTCCAACCGGTGGTGCTCATTCGCAATTGAGCCCCGCCGCGACCCCGGTCCGCACCGGCTCAAGAGTGCCGATCTCGAACCTGCCAAACCGCCCGGTCACTCCCGGCCCCACATCTCTTCCCACGCTCACCCGCGCTGCCGCCCCGCCCCCGAGCCCAACAGCGGCTCCGTGCGGTTCATCTCTCAGCGTATCGGGCGTCGAGGTGGCACAGCTGCTAGGAGGCACCTACCACCTCCAAGCCAACGAGTACAGCTCGAGCGCACTCTTTGAGGCTAACTCCAACGCCTGCTCCGAACTAGACATCGCCACCTCGGAGATCAGTCAAACACAACCGTACGGCAAGCCCGGAGGCTATCCGTCGCTGTACAAAGGGTGCCACTGGAACGACTGCACCTTGGCCAGCGGCCTACCACTCGAGGTGTCCGCCCTCACCCCAGGAGTGGTCACGACCACCGACGCCACTACGACGGTAAGCAGCGGCGGCTGGGACGACGCTTATGACATTTGGTTCAACTCCACAGCTTCCGGGACGCAGGGAACGAGCAGCGGTCTGGAGATGATGGTGTGGCTCGACCACTACGGCGGGGTACAGCCAGCCGGAGCGGTGGTAGCCAGCGACGTGGTCGTCGGCGGCAACACCTACGACGTCTGGTACCGGGCGGGCGGGTCCGCTGGCGGGACCGTCAGCTACGAGCTGGTCTCCCCCATGTCCAGCCTCAGTTTCGACCTCGCGCCACTCGCGGCCGACGCGGTTTCCCGCGGCTACCTGCCTGGCGCCTGGTACCTGATCGACGTGGAGGCTGGTTTCGAGCTCTGGCATGGAGGTCAGGGCCTTGCTATCCGGTCGTTCAGCGTAACCGTCGCCCGCTAGCGTCTTTGGAGTGGGCAAGCAGCCTGGAGCGGGGATTAATCCCACTGCCTCCTGGGAATCTAGCGCGGAGGGTAGTGCCGCGGAGATGCGGATGGCACCTCCGGCTGAGCAAGCAAGCCTGGTCGCCGCATCGGCGTCCGTGCAGACGCTGGAGGGTTCCAATCTTGGTGACCGCAGGCAGTCATCGTGGAATTGCTCACCACTGCCGATCTCGCCAATGACTCTCCGCAGCCTGCAGAGCGTTTCGCTGCGCCTTGCTGGCCCTCACCTCCCATCTCGTCGCTAGGCGGTAGGCGACCTGCGACCTCGAAACCACCCGAACAGCGGCCTCCCATGCGAGCCAGGTGAAAATGGCCGTAGCGGTGCACACCAGGGCCATGGTTGCCCCCACACACCTTGGCTCGATGCGTAAATGATTGCAACCACCCCGGGTAAGGGCACGAAGTAGGACATAGCAGGGTTTTGGGACACGTGGCTCCGGATCGCGGAGGCACCGACGGTGCGGCTCTTGAACACGTGGTGCAGCCTTTCCATGCCCAGCGATGCCACTCCGGCTGACGCAATTGCCACCGCTACGGTGTCGCGAAGAGACGGTGTCCCAAGAGCGAACGCCGTCCCTCCCGCAAGTCCCGCGACGGCGAATCGGCCCCACATCAAGCACCGATCCCGGAGGCTCCGACGCAGCTGCACCGGTCCTGAGGTGTTGGCCCTACGGATCAACCTCACTCCGCTCATGGTTTAGCCCTACAGCACTCTCCGCCCAGGGTCACCAGAGCGGTCTGTTTGACCCCTGGGAGCGATGACCACGACTTTGCATTGTGTCGCGGCTGGATGCCCATGATGCGTCGCAATATACCCTCGGTAGCCCACAAGGAATGCGGTTCACGTCCGACTTTTGCGGTCGAACTTATGCCGTTCAGTTATGTGCTGCTGAGTCCCAGGGTCCGGGGCCACGGGGGTACGTAGGCTGCCCGATTAAGTGGACTACGCAGGGACCGTCTTTGGAGTAGTCTGGCGCGGGACCGCATGCTTGAGGAGGGGTCGACCATACCTGCCAACGTTGAGACCTCGACCGTCCCGGGATCGAACGGTCGTGAGCTATGCCTCGAGATAGCGGGGGATCCCTCGGGAAGGCCAGTGCTGGTACATGGCGGAACGCCTAACTCGCGCCACCTTTATGGACCGTGGATTGCCGACGCGGACCGCGAGGGAATCCGGCTGATCAGCTACGACCGGCCCGGCTACGGGCACTCCAGCCCGGCCCCAGCCCACACCGTGGCCGACGGGGCTACCGACGTTCGGTCGATCGCCGAGGCCCTGGGGGTCGATCAGCTGGCTGTCTGGGGCTACTCGGGCGGGGGACCGTACGCGTTGGCCTGCGCGGCTCTGCTGCCGGCCCTAGTCGTAGCCGCCGCGACCGTAGGTTCGATCGCCCCGTACGGAGCGCCGGGGTTGGATTACTTCGCCGGGATGGGCGATCTCAACGTCGAGGAGATAAGGCTCTACTTCTCTGACCCAGTCGCTGCCCGGAAACGGGGCCGGGAAGCCCGGGATCAGATGCTGGGGGCGACCGCGGAGCAGCAGGCCGAGATCCTGCGCACGCTGCTGTCCGCGGTCGACGCCGCGCAACTGAGCGGTGAATTCGGGGAGTGGCTGAGACGATCGACGCACGACGGTCTCGCGCCTGGGGACCAAGGCTGGTGGGATGACGGGGTCGCGCACTTGTCCCCCTGGGGATTCGACCTACAGACAATCAGTGTGCCCGTGAAGGTGTGGCATGGCCGCCACGACAAGTTCGTTCCCTTCCAACATGGCCAGTGGCTCGCCGAGCACGTCCCCGGTGCCGAGTCCGAACTCAGCGATGACGATGGCCACCTGACTCTGCTAGCCGGGAAAGTTGGCGACGTCCATAAGTGGCTGCTGGACCGCTTCTAGACCCCCGGACCGATTCAGCCCGTCGACCGCCCTCGTCGTTGCGCCGAGATCGGCTCTGGACGTGGGTAGGCGGTATTTCCGAGATCAGTTGAGCCCCCGTCGAGGTTGAAGGCGCGGCCACTTCCTTAGCAAGAATCCAGCTTCGCGCATCGTGCCTTCGACTTCGTCAGGGAGTGGCTTGAATGGCGTTCCACTAGCCGCGCCCGCTCGCGCGCAGTTGAGCCCGCGGGTCGACAGCCTGAACCTCAGGTAACGGAAATCCACAATCCGGATAACGCCGGCTGAGCCACGCCTGATCGGAGCTACGGTGCCGATCAACTTCGGCACTGGGCCATCCCGTCTGCGGCCAGGCGGCGCACCCTTATTTGAGGTACAGAATGAGAGCCAGAATCTTTTTTGTCAGCGCGGCCCTCGTTTTGTTCCTGATCGGTCTTGGAGTTGCTACCCGTCCCCCTCCGCAGACTGCGGCCCATCAGGACGCGGCCGTCACCCTGCCTCACATCATGGTGATCATGGAAGAGAACCAGGGCTATGCTGCGACCCAGACCGGCTGCGGAACTAACAACTCCTACTTTTGCTCCCTGGCGTCGAAATACACCAGCTCGGACGCGTGGTACGGGGTGAGCCACCCCTCCCAGCCGAACTACACAGCCTTCGCCTCTGGCTCGACGCAGGGCTGCACTTCGGACGGATGCGTGGGCGCGGGAGCCTACTCGGTAGAGGACCTAGGCAGTCAACTCACGGCTAAGGGAATCCCCTGGACCGCTTACATGGAGTCGATGCCTTCAGCCTGCTACATCGGAAGCTCGTCGGGTGAGTACGTCCTGAAGCACAATCCGTTTGCTCTGTTCTCCGACAACCTTCCGCCTAACGCGTGCAACATCCTGTCCTACCCCGGAGCCACCTCGATGGTCTCAACTCTGGACGGGGCCAGCGCTCCTGACTTCGTCTGGATCACCCCCAACCTGATCGACGATATGCACGACGGGACCGTGGCCGATGGCAACACCTGGCTGGAGAATAACCTCGCGCCGGTACTCACCTCGACCTGGTTTACCGGCTTCAACTCGACGGTGATCGTGACCGAGGATGAGAACGACTCCTCCCCGAGCGGGAGCTGCTGCGGCGATGCGGCTGGCGGACAGATCCCGATGATCGTGATCTCGAGCAACGCTGACGGTGGAGGGACGACATCCATCGTTGGCGACCACTACGGGACCCTGCGGACCATCGAGGAGGCGTACGGTCTGTCGCTCCTCGGCGGAGCGTCCAACAGCGCGAACGGGGATCTGACCAGCCTGTTCGGCAACTCCGGTTTGCCCACAGCCACACCCACACCCACCGCTACGCCGACGGCTACACCGACGGCAACCCCGACACCCACACCCACGCCGACGGCAACCCCCACACCGACGCCAACACCTACCGCCACACCCACCCCGACGGCAACCCCGACACCCACACCCACACCCACGCCAACACCAACTCCCACTCCGACGGCTACCCCGACTGCGACGCCAACTTCCGGCCTTCAACGCTACTCGACGACCGTGAAGCTCTCACCGGGCGCCACTTACCGCCACGCCCTCGTCGCCACCGTGACTGCAGGCGCTCTCAAGGCCTCTGCCAGCTGGACACCCAGCGGGTCGGTCGAATTACAAATCCTGCTGAACGGTACGGTGGTGGATAGCGGAACCGGTACCAGCGGAGTGAGCCTGACCTATGCGGCGGCGGCGAATGCCAAGTACGTCGTGAAGGTGGTCAGTGAGGCAAAAGTCACGCTGACCGTTCACTTCACCGACAGTCACTTCTGACGCCAATGTAATCGTGGGGAGGAACCGACAAAGTGGCCGCGACTCTGAGCGATCGAGAGCTATTTCGCGACCGGAACTTCGCGCACCTAACCACACTCAACCCGGATGGCTCACCGCAGACCACCGTGCTGTGGGTGGACGAGGCAGATGGGGAGATCTTGCTGAACACCGCCGCTGGCCGGGTCAAGGTGGCCAACATCCGACGCGATCCCCGAGTGTCAGTCTCGCTGCAAAGTCAGCGCGACCCATACACCTACGTCGCCGTCAGTGCCCGTGCACGACTTGAAGAGAATCATGCCGAGGATGTCATCGACTCGCTTGCTAAGAAATTCACGAATCAGGACAAGTTCCCCGCTGAGTCACGCAGCCCCAATGAGCGCCGCATTACCATCCGGATCCAACCAAGAACACATCTACCGCTACGGCTATTAGAGGCACTCCGGTCCGGCTTTCCTAGTTGCGCTCAAACTCAGCCTAGGTGAATTTTCGGGCTCCAGTTTCGGGAGTGTAGAGCGACCGAATCCGCGCCGTGTCGACCCAGCTCTACGACCACTCTAGTGGAGGTCGACAGCCTCGCTCACCTGCAGGTTCCCACCCCGTGCCAGGAAGGGATGGCCTTGGACCAGGCTCACAGCGTGGTCCAGGTCATCGGCCTCGAGCAGGGTGTAGCCGCCGATCTTGGCCCGATCCTGGCCATCCTTTACCCCCGTGGCCGAGACGGTCTTGGCGTGGGACAGCGGAGCGCCCGGATCCACGAGCGCCGACCCTACGCCTGTCGCCCAAGCCCCGAACGCGTTCATCATCTGCGCGTTCGCCTATGGGTCAGTGGGCATCTCTCCGCCGTCGTGATAGGTAACCAGGTACTTGGGCATAGCACTCCCCCACCGCAGATGCACCGCCATTAGTTCTGGTCCAATCGTAGCGTGTAAGGCCAGCATCGCCGAAATCGCCCATCCCTTCCCGGTGCCGCCGCGCAACTCGGGTCACTGGCAGCGACGCGTAGCCTGCTCTGCCGCTCATCTACGCCCAGAGGGACGGGCCGATTACGCGCCGCTCAGCTCCCTGGAGTTGCACGCATCCGGTTGTTTCGAGGGTCGTGGCTGACTTCGGCGAGGCCGAGTCTTTCCAGCAGAGGTGGTAGGTACATCCCGAACCGGCCGCGATAGCCGTTGCGCAGGCCATACCAGCCCCCGACGGGATTGTCCGGCGCGCGGCCCCAAGCTTCGACCGTGCCGGGCGTGGCGGGTTGCTTCTCGTCTGCCGCGCCAAGCAACACCCAGTCACCCTGCCCGACCAGCCAGGCATGTAGGTCTTCGATAGCCTGGAGTCGGTACCTAAGAGTGGTGGAACCGACGTGGCAGACCAGCGCTGGTGGATCGGCCTGTTCGTCTCTGTACATGGCGTACTCCGATGTACCCGGTGGGGTCTTGAGTACCCACGGGTCCGCCTTGGTGCCGGCGCTCATAATTCGGTCCTGGAAGCGCCCGGCGTCCTGACGGGCACGGTACCACCCCTCCCGCTCACCCTTACAGCCGACCCGCAGGTCGACACCACGACCTCACCTTGCACCACTCTTGAATGTAGCGGACGACCGGACCTTTGGCCAGAGCTTACGACTCAGGCTAGCGACCGAATGGTCGGACCGCCAGGGCCCGAACGAGTCTCGAGCTCGAACAGGAGCACATCCAGTCCTAGGGCCATGACGTCTTCTGGGTGTGTGAATCGCTCGTGAGGAGTGGCAGCCTGAAAGGCGGCGAGGCCGAACGGTCGCCAGCCGGGGCGCACGACTAGGCTAGTTATCCCATTCGGGGCGCTCGAATACTAGACCGTGAGTCCGGCATAAGTTGGCCGGCAAGATCAACGAGGAGGAGGATTCCTATGGCCAGCAATACCTTGACGGCGCCGCCGGTACAACCATCCGCCAATCCATTTGTCAACGCCCAACGCCAGTTCGACCAGGCCGCCGCGATCCTGGAACTCGATCCCGGGATGCGGGCGATTTTGCGCGATGTGAAGCGGGAGTTGACCATCCACTTCCCTGTTCGGATGGACGACGGCTCCATTGAAGTGTTTACGGGTTACCGGGTCCAACACAACGTTGCCCGGGGCCCGGCCAAGGGCGGCATCCGCTACCACCCGCAGGTCACGCTGGACGAGGTTAAGGCGCTCGCCATGTGGATGACCTGGAAGTGCGCCCTGACCGACCTACCCTACGGCGGGGCCAAGGGCGGAGTCATTTGCGATCCCTCCCGGCTGAGCCAGGGCGAGCTCGAGAGGATCACCCGTCGCTACGCCAGCGAGATGGCCATCCTCATCGGGCCTGAGAGTGACATTCCCGCCCCCGACGTCAACACCAACGCCCAGACCATGGCCTGGATCATGGACACCATCTCCATGGGGAAGGGGTACTCGGTCCCTGCCTGCGTGACCGGCAAGCCACGCTGGCTGGGCGGCTCTGCTGGCCGACCTGAGGCGACCGGCCGGGGCGTTCTGGTAACCACCCTTGAAGCATGCCGCCGTCTGGGATTGGAGCCGTCCGAGTGCACAGTCGCCATCCAGGGCTACGGCAACGTGGGCGGAATCGCCGCCGAGCTGATGACCCAGGAGGGCTTCAAGGTGGTCGCCGTCTCGGGCTCGCGGCAGGGCCTCTACAACCCCGAGGGGCTGGACGTCCTTGCCATCTCCGAACACCATCGCCGCACCGGGCACGTGGATGGCTTCTCCGGATCTCACCAGGTCATCTCCAACGCCGCTCTCCTCGAGCTGCCGGCGACGATCCTCATACCCGCCGGCCTGGAGAACCAGCTGACCATCGAGAACGCCGCTCGGGTGCAGGCGAAAATCATCGCCGAGGGAGCCAACGGCCCGACCACCCCCGAGGCCGATGACATCTTCCAGCAGCGAGGCGTGACCGTGATCCCCGATATTCTGGCCAACGCCGGAGGCGTCGTCGTCTCCTACTTCGAATGGGTGCAGGACCTGCAGTCATTCTTCTGGGAGGAGAGCGAGATCAACACCCGACTGACCAAGATCCTCCAACGCAGCTACCGGGAGACCGATGACTTTGCCAAGGAGCACGGGACCACTTTGCGGATGGCTGCCGACTGCCTGGCGGTTCAGCGCGTAGCCGAGGCCACCGATGGGAGGGGCATCTATCCCTGATCGCGCACCCACCTGGCGCCGGCCGTTAGCTGCGAGAGCCCGCGACTGGCTACCCTCTCCGAGCAAGGTGGCGCCCAAAGTTCGGCCCGGACCGTGGCGGCGACGCTCCGTGTTGCTGACAACCGTGCTGCTCAATGGCCTAGCCGTGCTCGTTCCCGGCGTCGCTGAAGCGGCCCCGCCCAGCGCCTCGGTGCCGTCTGGATCGTGGACCTACCCCAACGGTGACCTCGCCAACACCCGCGACGCGACCGGAGCGGTGATCTCGTCTGCCAACGTGTCGGAGTTGCAGGAAGCCTGGAGCTTCAACCTCACCGGCAAGGGGGCCACCAGCGTCTTGGATGCGGGTTCCCTGACCTCGGTGCCGATCGTGGTGAATGGCCTGGTGTACATCCAAGACCAAGAGTCCAACGTCTACGCGCTCAACTTCACCACCGGGAAGCTGACCTGGGAATATCGGTTGAACCAGGCGTTGAGGAGCGGACCGGGGCCGAACGGGGTTGCGGTCGCCAACGGCATCGTGTTCGGAGCTTCTCCGACCACCGTTTTCGCCCTCAATGCGACGACAGGACGTCCGGTCTGGGTCGACCGCCATCTCCTCAGGAGCGGCGAGGGCACGTTTGGCATTCAGCCCCAGGTAGCCGATGGTCGTGTCTACCTAGCCAGCCAATACGGGTCCGGGCCCGGCGGCGGGGTACTCGTGGGGCTGAGCGCTTCGACTGGCAAGCTGCTCTGGACGTTCAACACAGTGGTGGGCCCGGAAAAGGGCGTCAAGTTGCTCGGCCTGGGCTCAGGAGGGGCCTGGGAGACTCCGCTGGTGGGGACCGACGGCTCGGTCACCTTCGGCATCGGCAACCCTTACCAGAGCGCAGCCGCAGCCATCAAGTACCCATCCAAGGACCTCTACACCGACAGCGACGTGAACCTTTCAGCGGCGACAGGCAAGCTACGCTGGTACTACCAGAGCGTGCCGGACGATTTCTACGACCACGACATGCAGGCCTCGCCTATTGCCGCGGATGTGAACGGCGTGGCTGCGGAAATCGGTGGCGGCAAAGTGGGGTACGTCTACGCGATGAACGCCGAGACCGGCGCCCTCATCTGGAAGACGCCTGTAGGCGCACACGACGGCCACGACAACGACTCTCTCAAGGCTCTGGAGCGCCGGAGCACGTTAAAGGCACCCTATACCTACCTTCCGGGCGCGCTTGGGGGCATGCTCAGCAATATGGCTCTGGCCGGGAACAGCATCTACGTGGTGACCGTCGACCTCCCCTTCCGGATCAAATCCCTGAGCACGGTGCTGGGTCTCCCGGTCCTCCCGGAAGCCGGAGAGATCGAAGCCCTGAATCTCTCGACAGGCAAGGTTGAGTGGGACACTAAGGTGTCGGACCTCCCGCTCGGTGCGGCGACGGTCTCCGGCAATCTGGTCTTCACCACCTTGATCAACGGCACGCTTCTCGCGCTCAACAGCACGACCGGTGCCATCGTGTACCGGCATCAGCTCCCGGCATCAACGAACGCCCCGATCGCCATCGCAGGCAACACCGTCCTGGTGCCTCTCGGGGCATTGAAGATTTCTAAGACGAAGCCGCGGGGGAAGCCCCAGTTGGTGGCCTATACCGTGCCGTAGCCGCTTTGGCTCCCATGATTAGAGACCTCTTCGAGGCCCATGGAGCCCAGGGCAGGAATGAAACCCGCGACCTCTTCCTTACCAAGAATCTGAAGCTGAGCGCTGTCCTACTGGCTTCGAGGGCAGGTCAAGAACTCGTTCTCTTATGTGGTCTTCCCGGGGGGACCTATCCACCCACATCAGAAAACTACAGCGGCTCGGCGAGATGGCGAGCCTCACCGCTCATACTCGACCAATGCCGTACCTGGTCGCACCTAGTGCACCTCTGACTGACGGCGTGGCCACGCTGCGTCTGCCCGCGTTAGAAGCCGGAGACCTCGACACCGTGACCAGCTACCTGGAGGACGAAGCACAACTTGAAGGGACCTGGCTTCCGTTGCTGCCACTAGCATCCGCCGGAGAGTCTGTTCGAGACTGGCTCGAAGGCTGGGCGGGCCGCCCTAGCCACAACGGACCTATGTTCGTTATCACGATCCCGGACGAGCCGCGGTTCGTCGGGGTCGTGGTGGTGGCGAACCGGAGGACGGCAGCGTGGAGATGATCATCGGCGTCGCACCCCGCTGGCGAAGGCAGGGGCTCGCGACGAGGGCCCTCCGGATGACCGCTCGGTGGCTGCTGTGCCTGCCGGGCGTTAGCGCAGCCGAGCTGCGCGTCGATCAAGGCATGGTGGAGAGCCAGCGTGTGGCCGTAAGCGCCGGGTTCCGATTGGCTGGCACCGTAACTCAGTTTGTCCCGGGCACCGGCGAGACTTTCGAGGACCTCCGCTACGTCTTTCCCTGCGGGTAGTCGCGGGAAAGCCGGGTGACGCAGGAAGTTCGGCGGCCTGTCGTCGTCAAGCTGCTCTACTTGCCGGGCTGTCCCCTGGTTAACCAGCTACGCCACTCTCTGCATGATTGCCTGACCCGCAGCGGCGCGAGCATGGTGATGGAGGAGTTGGAAGGACCATATCCCTCACCAACGCTGCTCATTGATGGCGCGGACGCAACTGGGAAGGGTCTTTTGGAACAACCGTCATGTCGCCTTGATCTGCCGACCGAAGAGCAGATCACGGCCGCGCTGGCACGCGCTTCCGGTGGCTGGAAGTCGCCGGCGGAGGCCGGACGACGGTGATGACCATCGGCGGCCTATCGGGTCGAACTGGTGTGCCGGTGAAGGTGCTCCGCCAATACGAAGATCTGGGGTTCATCTATACCGCGGGTCGTAGTCCCGGGAACTACCGACTCTTCGACGAAGAAGCTCTCTGGTGTGTTGAGACGGTGCGTAGCCTGCGTGCTGTCGGCTTGACGCTGGCGGAGATCCAAGATCTCTGCGGCACCTATCTCAGCCGCACAAAGACACCGATCGGCCCTCGACTGGCCGAAGTGCTGGAAGGCGTCCGCGGTCGCACCGAAGAGCAGATTGCGGATCTCCGGCTCCGGCTCCAGCGAATCGCGGTGTTCAAAGAGCACCATGCGGACGAGCTGGGAGGGCGAGCTGACTTTCGCTCTCAAGACCCGCGAAGGGTGTCCGCAGGGGTTGACTCTCCCTCTGGGGGGAAGGTTTAGGCTCCACCACACAGGGTGATGATGGGTGAACAAACGCCTGAGGCCGCTCGCGGCGGGGCCTCGGACATGATCACGCCAGAGCCACCGAACGCCGGCCAGCCTACAGTTCAATCGTTACTCCAGGTCTGCTGTCCGCGCCCTCAACTTTCCGGCGATGGTCAGGCCAAGCGCTTTGCCGACCGGGTGTTGCCACGTGGCCTTTGGCTGTGTCTGTTCTTCGCAATGATCGCGATCGGCTTATTCGCCTCGCAACATCTGCCAGTTCTGGCGGGGCTGGCGCTCGGGGCGATCACGACGCTGGCGGCCAGCACCTACTGCCTGCTCAACTTCTGGCACTGTCGCGAGGCGCACTGCATTGTGAGCGGGACTGGCTGGGCGTTGCTCGCGCTTTTCGAGTTTGGTGAGCTCGGCGTCGGCCGGAGCCTCATCGACCGATCTGAAAGTCTGGCCTTTCTGTTAATTCTGGCCTTGGCCTTTGCGTTCGAAGCGGTATGGCGATTGCGCTACGGCACGAAGGCGGTCACAGCGACAGCTCTCCGAGGCTAGCCCTTGGCTCGGCAGTGCCGAGCCAAGGGAGCCGTCACTGCAGAGAGAGAACGTTGTGCGTGAGGCTGCCGACTCTGATCGTCGAGTTACGTGGTGGTCTTGAGATCACCGGAGCTCAGGGAGGGGATCGAACCCACGACCTCTTCCTTCCCAAGAGTCCGCCTTCGCGCATCATGCTTCCGACTTCAGGACATATCCCGGAGGGCGTCCACTTATCTGCTCTCGCTCGGAACTTTATGGCCACTTAGGGAGCTCCAAAGCTGACCCGGCCTAAGCGCTCGATCACTCCAGTGACGAGGGCATCGAGAGTCGCGCCGTCGAGAACCAGCTGGGGCTCTTTGTACGGGTGTCCGGCCGTAATGCGCAAGTCCTCCCAAGGGCGTGGGCTTCCGCGCACAACAGATTGAGCGCGGGATTGGGATGCCTCCCAGGTGACCGCCGAAGGGGACGGCCAAAGCGGTGCCCAAATTCTAGGACAAGGCTTTGCGGACGGCCTCAGGCCGAGACCTGGTTGGGGCCAGAACCTCTTTCGTCGGCTTCTGCTCTTCCACGTCGGAATCGCGGCTGGCATTCTCAAGGGACAGACCCGACGGTTCGGGCAGCAAGCGCGTTAGCAATAGCCCCAGCCCAGCGGTCACAGCTGCGATCACCATCACCCCGGACAGGCCGAACTCTCCTTTCACCACGGGGAAGGTGAGCGTCCCCACAAGGGCACCCACCTTGGCCAGGCCGGCAGAGATACCGTGCCCGGTGGTGCGGGCAGATATCGGATAGAGCTCACTGGCAAGGAGGAATGTGGTGGTGTTGGGGCCGAATTCGGTGAAGAAGTAGCTGATCCCGTAGACGATCACAAAGGGCACGATCAAGGTGGTGAGTCCGGGCACCACTCCGATGATCAGGAAGGCCAACCCCATAAGGGCGAAGCCTAGGTACTGGAGGCGGCGGTGGCCAATCCGGTCCACCGTCAGGAAGGCGAGCACATATCCAGGCGCCGCCGCCAACGTGAAGATCAGCAGCGAGATGGCTGTATCGGCGATCAAACTGGCGTGCGGCGCCACCGCCTTGAGGATCAACGGGGTCGAGATAGTGTTGCC
The DNA here is from genome assembly GCA_963701235.1 of Candidatus Dormiibacterota bacterium. Lineage (GTDB taxonomy): Bacteria > Chloroflexota > Dormibacteria > Aeolococcales > Bog-877 > Bog-877. The sequence goes on along the minus strand of OY969577.1, from coordinate 1,299,185 downwards.
GTAGAAGGCGTAATCGAAGACGAACCAACAGCCAGCCGTCCCCAGCAACAGGGTGAGGTAGCGGCGGTTGGTTAGGAACTGGCGGAGGCTGAGCTTGACCTGGCGCTCCACATGGTCGGTGGCAGCATTCACCACGCCGCGGGAATATTTGCGCATGGCTTGGGCTGCCTCGACAGCCTTGCCTTGAACCATCGCCTTATAGCGGGGCGATTCGGGCAGGGTCCGGCGAAGGTAGATCACGGCCAGTGCCGGCACTGCGCCCAGGCCCAGCATCAGTCGCCAGGCCAGGTCGTGCGGCACCCCCAGTCCCAGGATCACCAGCGCCACCAGCGGGCCGGCGATCAGGCCCAATGCCTGCATCGAAAAGACCATGCCCACCAGGCGCCCCCGGTTGCGCCGGTTCGCATACTCGCTCATCAGGACGGCGCTCACTGGGTAGTCGCCTCCGATTCCGATCCCCAGCACGAAGCGCCAGACGGTTAGCCAGAGAAGGTTAGGGGCTAGCGCGCTTCCGACTGCCGCCACCGCCATGATGGTTGCCTCTAAGCCATAGATCTTCTTGCGCCCGAAGATGTCGGCGATGCGGCCGAAGACGGTTGCGCCTACAAAGGCAGCGAGAAGGGCGGTACTGCCCACCAGGCCGATCAACACCGGCGAAGGGTGGTACTCGACCTTGATCAAAGCCAGGGCGGTGCCGATGATGAAAAGGTCGTAGGCGTCGGTGAAGAATCCGGTGCCGGCGGTCAGAACTGCCCGGAAATGAAAGCGACTGACCGGAGCCTCGTCTAGGGCCTCGACGACCCCACGCGCGACGTCCTCCTGGGACACGCTGCGATCTTCGGCTGGGGCGGGTTAGGGAAACGTTAAGATCCGATTAAGCCTTTCAAGGCAGGAGAGTCCGGGTGGGCCTCATCCAGACGGCGTTTTGAGGCAGCCTTGAAGGGCTGAGTTAGAGAAGGTCGAAGGAGGACCATGGCTGAGCACCCCAATGCGGTCCGCTTGAGAGATGCCTACGCAGCGTTCTCCAAAGGGGACTTGGCTGCGCTCAATGAGCTGTTCGCGGAGGACATCCTGTGGCATGTCGGCGGGCGCAACCAACTGGCGGCTGACTACCAGGGTCGGGACGATGTCTACGCGTTATTCGGGAAGATGATGGAGATCACTGGTGGGACCTTCCGGATCCAAGTGCACACCATCCTCGCTGACGATGAGCACGGCATGGCACTGGTAGTTGCCACCGGGGCTCGAGATGGCCGGATCACAGAGAGCAAGGATGTACACGTGTTCCACCTGGACCACGGCAGGGTTGTGGAGTTCTGGAATGCTTCCAGCGACCAATACGCCGGAGATAAGCTCTTTAGCCGATAGCTCCGCCGGGCACGCCTCACTCTCCCCGCACCGTCTCAGCGGTTCGGTCCACCCTAGCCGGCGGTGTCTACGCCAGGTGTGCGGAGACCGCGAAGGCATGCAGCTGCAACCCAGCCGAAACCGGTGCCGATGGAGAGGCGCTGGAAGATTCCGCCCTTGCCGGCGAGAGAGGGTGCGGCGCCATATGAGGCTCCGAAGCAGAGGAACCACGCCGGCATGAGCACGGCCGCTGCGCCGGACGAGCCGCTCCAACCCCAGGCATGGGCGCGGGCTGCCGCGACGCTCGAGACAAGAGCTGCCGCTGGGAGACCGAGAAAGATGGGGACAGCGCTCAGGTCGTGGAGGAGCCCTGGTCGGGTGCGCGCGATGCGCTCGACTGGAGGAGGCCGCTCCTCCAAGGGCTGCGGGACAGTGTCCGTGACCCAAACCCCGGATCCGACGAGTCCGAGGCCAGCGGCTTCAACGAGCCGCGCAGCACCCCGAGGTATGGCTGCTCGATCACAGAGCTGGCGCCCTGCGGCCAGAAACAGCAGCCCCGTTACGACGAAGTTGATTTGTTGTGGTCTGCCACCAGGTGGGATGGCCAAGCTGCTGACCGTGTCTCGTCGCCAGTCGTACCCCACTCGGCGGGAGCCGAGAGCAGTGAACGCCGTAGCGAACAACAAGGGTGCCACGAGGCCGCCTATCAACCCCCACGAGTGTCGTGCGCGATCTGACCTGAACATCGCCTCAGCCTAAGGTGAGCGGTGCACCGGCCAACTGCGAGAGATGCTGTTAGGCCCCGGGCTCATGGTCTTGCACCTTGCGCCTGAAGGCTGCGAGCGCAAACAGCCCGAGTAAGTGGTGCTCTTGAGATCACTGGAGCCCCTGCGGGGATTGACCCTTACCAAGGATTGGTGGCCTTGCGATATGCGGCAGACTTCCCGACGTGATCAAGAAGTTTTCAAGTTATGTGTTCTTAGTGAAGGCGATCTAGCACCCTTGCATCGCGTCGCGGACCGATCCGCGACCCGGGCGGATCACCCGCTTGGCCGCCCCTGTCAGCTCCCGGACCCGGTTGGCCGCAACCAGAGCGAGACGTGAGCCGGCTCTACGGAGGTCTGTACAGCTCGGACGAACTCCGAGCTGACGGCCGCCAGGTCGACATCGTCGCGAACGCGCTGGGCGAAGGCCGAGACTGTCGCCTCAGCGTCGTACCTGGCCCGGTTGAACCGGCGATCCACCAGTCGTTGGACCCGTCTGCGCAGGGGGTTGAAGAGGGCAACCGCGACCAGAGTGGAGGCCGCGACTCCCAGCGGTGACGAGAACGGCAGGACCCTGGTCGCCAGGGTGACCAGACCCACATACACACCGATCAGCAGCCCCGTGACGATGGCGTAAGACAGAGTCCGGCTGATGAGGCGGTCGACGTCGTAGAGGCGGTACTTGAGGATCGCTATACCCAGGCCGAGAGGGAGTGCGCACACCGTGATGGCTGACGCGAGTCCCAGCACCTGAGCCGTCACCGAGTCATTAGTCGGTGTGGCAAATGAAAGCGCTAGGCCGATTCCGCTCACCGCAGCGCCAGCGAGAAACCACTTGAATTGCTGGCGTCGCTCCCCCGTCCCCCGCCTGTAGCTGGCCACCAACCTAACGACCCACACCACCCAGAACCCTAGGAAGACTGGAAGTAGTGCGGCTTCGCCGCCGTACAGGAGCACCGCCAAACCAGTCGGGTGATCAACGACCGTGAGCTGACCCGTCGGGTCCACTTTGATGGCTTTCCCTAGCACTCCGGTCGCCGCCTCCCCAACATTCAAGACGACCCACAGCGTGCCTACCACCAGATACGACCACATCACCCAGCGCCAACGCTGGGAGGGCAGATGACCGTCTGGGAACAACAGCAGAGGCAAGGGGAATAGGGCTAACGTTGGCGCAAAGCCAAGCTCGAGGAACACCGCCAGTACTCCCAATGGGAGCGCGCCACGACTGAATCGATAGTCCCAGGCGGCGTATGCCCCCCCGGCGCTATTCAGGAATCCGAACAGCGCGGTACCCAACATGATCCAACCGATGGCATTCCGCGGCTGGCGCAGCGCTACCACGAATCCGGCCAAGGCGAACGTGGCGAATGCAAACGTGAAGGCCGAGTTGGCAAGGGTGATGGGTTGGTGCGACGGGCCACTGAGCACAACGGTGGCGATCAGGAGCAGCACGACGACGCCAAAGAGTGCCCTCGCCGCAGGCACCGCGAAGCGGAAGCCGATAGCCCTCGGGGCTGCGGCACCCCGGTACCCATCGTTCTCTGGCGCTACCTGGGAGGGGTGTGACATCGGTGTGTCTGCTCCTTGCCGCCAGGCTCGGTCGGCGGCTGAAGTGGAGTCTATGCCGCCGAACGCTCGCTTGTGGTTGCTGGGGACGAGGTCCGAAGCGTCAGGCCCGAAAGTGTGCCTGCGGTCTAAGCCTGATGCTCACACGCTGGCCCCGATAGGACCTTTTTAGGTGGTGGCTCTGAGATCAGTGGAGCCCAGGGCGGGGATTGAACCCGCGACCTCTTCCTTACCAAGAATCTGAAGGTGTGCGCTGTGCTTCTGACTTCCAGGGCAGGTCCAGAACTCGTGCACTTATGTGGTCTTCGTAGCGCCAGTTCGGGACGAACCGCCCCTCAAGTGACGGTACCGCCACGTATGGCTTTCCAGACCAGCCCTGCGTAGTCGAGGACCAGCTCGAACCCCTGCCGGTGAGCCGCTTGGGGACCAGGAAGGGAGGCATGAATGTGTCGCTAGCCATCCGCGACGCGGTAGTCCTCAGGGTAGATCTCGCCGAATACTCCCTGCGGCACGACTCCGCGCAGGTAACTGCGGAACACCGTGAGCTGGTATGGCAGGTTTGGGAGCCAGATCACCGGAAGCTGCTCGGCAAGGTAGTTCTCGTAGGCGGATAGCGCGTGCCTCTCCTCAGCAGACGCCGGTGCGCTGATCGTCTCTTGGATCAGATGATCTACCGTCTGGTCGCTGTAGTCACCGTAGTCGGAGGATGCCCCACCCCGGAACAGCTGCTCCCCGGTGGGCAGGTAGTCCGGAGAGTAGACCCAACCCGAGCTGAGCAAGTCGGAGATATCCCAAGCGGCGCAGGGCGCCGCAGTGGTGCACGGATAGTAGGGAATCACTCCGCAGAAGTCGCAGGTGGTGGGGTAGTTCAACTGAATGCCGGCCTGACCCACGGAGACCTTGAGAGCCCCCACCTCCTGGACCAACTCCGGGGAGTCAGTTGCGATAACGAGGCGGAATGAAAGAGGAGTACCGGCGGCGATACCAGCACCGCATTCGCCTGTGCCGGTGCCGGGCTTGATGCAGGAGGTGGTCCCGCCGGGCACCACTCTCCAACCATTGTCCTTGAGTAGCCCCACCGCATCGGAAGGGTCGTACGCGACTGACCGCCCCGTCGACTCAGCCGTGGTCAGGTCAGCGTTTCCGCTGGGGTAGACCGGCACCGGGCCGTCGGTCGAGGTGCCATATCCCCCCAGGGCCTCTCTAATGAGCAGAGGCTGGTTGACCAGTCTCTGGAAGGCCTGTCGGAAGTAGAGCTGTTTGAAGATCGGCCCCGATGTGGGGGCGGTGAAGTTGTACGAGAGGTAGCTGATCCCGAATGTGTACCAGGGGCTGAAGGAATAGCCATGCTGGGCCAGGTAGGGCTTACGACTCAGGTCCTGCACTGGGACGTAGCCAACCGTCAGATCCCCGGCCTGAAGCTCAGCGAACTCGGCCGCGTCGCTGGTGAACGGGATCTCCTCGAAGGCTGTGATTTTGGCCTTGTCCGGTCCCGAGTACTTGGCGTTGGGCACCATCCTGACGAACCCTGCCGAGGTATACCGCACCAACTTGAAGGGTCCGCTGACGACCTTCCAGAGCGGGTCAATTGTGTAGGTGCCGGCGTCCTCGGACTGGGAGTTGATGAACTGGGCCACTCCCAGAGCGCCACTGGTCGCGGTCCCGATCCCCTGTTCGTCATAGTTGCCCACCACGCCCGTGGCTGAGAGCTTGTCCCAGACGTGCTGAGGTACGGGCGTGATCTGGCTCAGCTCGTTGTAGAGGAACCAGGTGGGGTTGTAGGAACTGTCGAGGTGAAAGACCAAGGTATAGGTCCCAGTCTGCCGATAGCTGGCGACGTTGTCCGGAAATTCGCCCGGCACATACGCGCCGTAGCCCGGGCCTGGTGCCGAGGAGCTGCCGACGCTGGCCGCCTGTGGCGAGACCGCCGCCACGAGTAGGTTCATCCAAAAGACCACATCGCGGGCGGTGATCGGCTCACCGTCAGACCAGATCCAGTGCTTCAGACGCACGGTCAGGGTCTGGTTGCGGTCGGACCACTTGGGCGCATAGGCAACGCTCAGCGCCGGATTGAAGACCGGCTGACCGTCGTCCCCGAACCAGAACAGCGGCCGATAAAGAAGCTGAGAGAAGTCGGCGACGTTGACGTTCGCGTACCAGGGGGCACTGGCCATGGGCGAGATGTATTGAGGGGGCGAACCCGCTTGCTCTGCGAACGTCACCGTGCGGCCGTGGTGCAGGGTTCCGGCGACCGTATCACCACCGCCAATTGAGGAGGCGACAGCCACCAAAGCTGCGGCCAGTAGTAACCGGGACACTGCTCTATGTTTCAAGAGCAAGCGCAGGGGCTCGTGGCTCCCCCAGAGTGTTTCAAACATCACGAGCCGGACGAGTTGTAGCCCCGGGTCATCCTGCGTAGATCCTAGGACGGGCCCGACTCGATGCCATCCCTCATGAAGGTGAATCGTGGCCACCAAGGCCGGAAGCGGCCCCGCGAGATCAGAGGAGCCCAGGGCGGGGATTGAACCCGCGACCTCTTCCTTACCAAGGAAGCGCTCTACCACTGAGCTACCTGGGCCGACTGCCGCGCGGCCATTATCCGGGAGGCCAAGGTTCGAGGGTCTTTCCAGGAGCCGTCACACGGCCGTGCACCTGGTGGGCAGAGGGCATGGGATTTTGCAACATGAACGCCAGACCAGCAACGTGCCCTGAGACACCACAGCATCGAGCCCTCGTCCCTCACACGCGAAGTCCGCTGGCCTGCGAGTCCAACCCCGCGGATCGTGATCGCAGAAAGCTCGATCCTGGAACTGCGCCAGCCCGGCAGCCGGCCCGGATCGGGCACCATCACCTGCGACAGACGGGCACCATGACCTGAGACATCACAAGGAGTGGGCGGGGAGGTGTGTGATTTCACCACATAGTTGACCCATGTCTCAAGACATAGTTGACACCCACGATCAGCGGGAGTGTCGCTATGGGGTTGGAACGCTATGTGGTGGACGCGGTGATGCTGGAAGGGCGAAGTCCGAGCGAGGTCGCCAAGGCGCACGGGATCTCGAGGTACTGGCTCTACAAGCTGATCGGACGCTTTCGCGAGGGTGGTTATCCGGCCCTGGAGCCGCGCTCGCGCCGCCCCCGCTCGTGTTCGCGCCAAGTCGACCCGGACCTTCGCGCCGCCATCGTCCAGCTGCGACGGGAACTTGGGGAGGCTGGCCACGACGCCGGGGGGGCCACCATCGCCCACCACCTGGCCCTGACCTCCGACCACGTTCCCTCGGTGGCCACCATCTGGCGCATCCTCTCCCGGGAAGGGCTGATCACCCCCCAGCCCCACAAGCGTCCTCGCTCCTCGTTCATCCGCTTCGAGGCCGGCTTGCCCAACGAGCTCTGGCAAAGCGACTTCACCCACTGGCAGCTGGCCGACGGCAACGGCGTGGAGATCCTCAACTACCTCGACGACCACTCCCGGCTGCTCCTCGCCTGCGACGCATTCAGCACTGTGAAGGGTGCTGATGTGGTTGAGAGTTTCCACCTCGCTGGCGCCAGCCAGGGCTACCCCGCGGCCCTCCTGACCGACAACGGTGCCGTCTTTAGCGGCAAGTCCCGCGGTGGCAAGGTCCTGCTCGAGACCGAGCTGGAACGCCTGGGAATCGTCTTCAAGCACTCCACCCCCTACCACCCCCAAACCTGCGGCAAAGTTGAGCGTTTTCACCAGACCCTGAAGCGTTTCCTGGCCAAGCAGACCCCAGCACCGACCTTGGCGGTCCTGCAGCTCCAGCTCGACACTTTCCGTACCTATTACAACCAGCACCGGCCCCACCGAGCCCTGGCCGGCCGAACTCCACTCACTGCCTTCCACGCCCGCCTCAAGGCCCGGCCCGAGGGAGCAGATGCCCCCGTCCACTACCGCGTCCGCCACGACCGGGTGGACAACCAGGGCCGGGTCACCCTCCGCTACCTCAGCCGACTTCGCCACATCTGCCTCGGGCGGGCCTACGCCGGTGTGCCCGTCCGCCTCCTGGTGGCCAACAAGCACGTCCGGGTGATCCGTGAGGACGGGTCTCTTCTGCGCGAACTCGTCCTCGACCCCGACCGCGATTACCAAGCCCTCGGGACCCCAAGCGGCAGACCTAAAGTTGTCAACGATGTCGTGCGACATCTGTCAACGATGTCCTGAGACATGACAGAGTGGGCGGGGAGGGATTCGAACCCCCGTAGGCGTAAAGCCAGCTGATCTACAGTCAGCCCCGTTTAGCCACTTCGGTACCCGCCCGCGCCGGAGTATACCGGTGGCTATCACCTGGTCCGGAGCGGGTCTCGAGGACCGGAGAGAGCTTTGTCTTGAGGAGGTTAGTTGGCAGAGATAGCGCCTGGTTTGCAACCTGAAGTCGACTTCTCCACCTTCGAAAAGCTCGATATCCGCTCCGGCGTGGTCATCGACGCGGAGTCCTTCCCGGAGGCCCGAAAGCCCTCGATCAAGTTGCGCATCGACTTTGGATCAGAGATCGGTATCCGTCAGTCCAGCGCCCACCTGACCCTGCACTACACCCCTCAGGCCCTGGTGGGGCGCGACGTCCTGGCGGTTGTCAACTTCGCGCCTCGCCGGATCGCCGGCTTCCGGAGTGAGGTCCTGGTGCTCGGGCTCCTGGCATCCGATGACCCGGGAGACGTGGTCCTCATTTGCCCAGACCGCCCGGGGACCAAAGGGAGGCGGCTGGGCTGAGCGGATCACCTCTGGTCAAGCGACAGGAAGTCAGGGTTGTTCCCGCCCCAGGAAGTAAGATCAGCACTGGGTAAGCGGTGGACCGCCCTCGGGCGGAGAAGGAGATGGCGATGAGCATCATGCGTCGGATGTCCGACCTGTTCCAGCAGAAGGCCAACAAGGTCCTGGACCGGGCAGAGGACCCAGTCGATGCTCTCGACCTTTCCTATCAAAAGCAGCTGGAGTCGCTGCAGCAGGTCCGCAAGAGCGTGGCCGAGGTTCTGACCTCGGAGAAGCGGCTGGAGATGCAGGCGGACCAGCTGCAGCAGACGCAGCAAAAGTCGCAGACCCAGGCCAAGCTAGCGCTCCAGCAGGGCCGCGAGGACCTTGCCCGCTTGGCGCTCACCCGAGCCCAGCAGGCTCAGGCTCAGGCCGACGGGATGCAGCAGCAGATCCAGCAGCTGAAAGACCAGGAACAGAAGCTGGAGATCACCGCCCAGAAGCTCCAGGCCAAGGTCGAGTCCTTCCGCACCCAGCGCGAGACCATCAAGGCCCAGTACTCGGCCGCCAAGGCCTCCACCCAGGTCGGTGAGGCAGTCACCGGACTGTCCGAGCAGATGACCGATGTCAACCTCATGGTGGAGCGCGCCCAGGACAAGACCCAGCAGATGCAGGCCCGCTCCGCCGCCATCGATTCCCTAGTCGACAGCGGCACCTTGGACCAGATCGGCGTTACCTCCGGCGACGACATCGACCGCCAGCTGCAGGGGCAGCTGACCGACTCTCAAGTTGACGCCCAGCTGGCCGCCATGAAGCAGGAGATGCTGGGTACCAGCGAGTCCGCGCCCCGGATCTCAGCCGCACCCTCCCCCGTCCCGGCTGCGGAGATCCCCGCCAGTCCCCCGGCCAGCGACACCCCCGATGACCAGAACATCGTGGTCCGCATCTCAGGCGAGGACCAATACCGCCTCAACATCGCGGAGCGGCCGCAGCTAGAGCCCCTGGATGAGGTCCTCAGCAAGGCCATCGATACCCAGGACCAGGCCGCCTATGCCAAGGCCCTCAGCGACCTGCTCAACTTCGTCCGCTCCCACGGCAGCAAGCTGCCCACCGACTCATTGGTCTCCTCTGACGTGGTCCTGCCCTCCGAGGACATGACTCTGGACGAGGCCACCAAGCTCCTCTCCGACGGCGGCACCGTGGTCGAGGCGGGCGCTCAGGCCGGAGCCTAGTCGGCTCTGCTTAGACCGGCACTCCCCAGAGGGGGAACCAGGAACTGAGGTTGGGCTCGACCGGAAGGTCCTCCTTGACGATCGCCGCCAGCCGCATCTCCTCGGCGTTGTCGCGCTGGTGGTCACCGCTGGGGACGAAGGGATAGAAGGTTCCCTGCTTGTAGCCGTAGATGAAGTAGATCTTGCGCTGGTCCTGTTTGAAGGGAAACACCGAGGCCAGCAGGCAGTCCCCCAGCCCCTCATCGATCAACCCCTGGGCCACCCCGTGGAGGGCCGCGATCAGCGCCTCGAAGTCGGGGCCGGTCACTACCATCCACTCGAACCCGAGGTTGTCTTTGATCTCCTCGACCTTGAGCGCGTCGTCGGGCGCGGTCGTGTCCTGGACCTGGAGCATGCCCACGGTGTCCTGCATCAGCTGGTCGAACCGGCCGGCCGGGAGAGCCTTGAAGACAACCCCCACCTTTCCAGTCGACTCCAGCGAGGCCGAGACCTGGAGGGTGATCAGCGCCGTGCTCATGGCGAAGACCTTGTCCTCGTTCGGCTTGGGTAGCCGAGTCCGTCCCACCAAGGAGTCGAGGAAGCCCATCGCCGACTCACTCTAGCGAGAGAGTTCGGACTCCAGCTCCCGGAGCTTGGCGAGGCGATGGTCCAAGGACGGGTGGGTCGAGAACATCTCGGCCAGGCTGCCCTTGCCCATGTGCACCGCGGGAAAGATCATCAAGGCGTTGGCGGTCTGGACCTGGCGCAGGTCCCGGGTGGGGATCCGGTTCATCGAGCCGCTGATCTTCTGCAGCGCCGAGGCGAGCTGGGCTGGCTCGCGGGTGATGATCGCCGAACCCCGGTCGGCGGCGTACTCGCGATAGCGGGAGAGGGCGCGGATCAGGACGAAGCTGATCGCCCAGACCACAGCCGCCACCAGGATGATCAGGATCATGCCCTGGCCCTCGCTGGCTCCGCCGCCGCGACCGCCGCGGCCACCGCCGTAACCACCTCCCATCCCGAAACCGCCAAACATTCCGAACCACATTCCCGACTGCACCAGCATCGCCGCCACAGTCGCGAAGAAGCTGGCCATGGCCATCACCTTCACATCCTTGTGGATGACGTGGCTCAGCTCGTGGGCCAAAACCGCCTCCAGCTCCTTGGGTTCCAGTTGGTTGAGGATGCCGGTGGTGACACAGACCACAGCGTGCTTGGGGTTCCGCCCCGTCGCCAGGGCGTTGGGAACCGGAGACGGGATCACCGCCACCTGGGGCATCGGCAGGTCGGTTATCTGGCAGAGCCTGCCAACGATGTCGAAGAGTTCCGGCTGCTGCTGGGCCGTTACCAGGTGGGCATGGAGGCTATTCAGCACCAGCTTGTCCGAGTAGAAGAACTGAGCCACTAGCAGAACCGCCACCACGATGACGATCAAAGCGATGGAGACGTGCAGGAGCAGCAGGACCCCCACGAAGGCCAGGTAGACCACCGCGAGCAGGAAAAGCGCCAGGAACATCCGGGCTGTCAGTCCGAAATCAGCGCCGAGCTTTCTGTGCATATGCAACCTATATACCCGTTTCTGGCCCGATCACGCCGCTCGGCGCTCCGGCTTGGATCCGGAGCCGGTCAGTTTCGGTTAGCTCAGACCGGGCGCGACGCCCTGGTAAGCGTGCCAAGAGGCAGCGTAGGCTCCGCCGCTTTTGAGCAGCTCCTCGTGAGTCCCGGACTCGATAGCGCGACCGTCCGCCACCACCACGACCAGGTCGGCATCAACCGCGGTGTGGAGGCGATGGGACACCGTCACCACCGTCCGTCCCTCCAGGACTCGGGCCAGCGATCTCTCCAGTCGCCGGGCCACCCTCGGGTTGAGGAGCGAGGTCGCTTCATCCAAGACCAGGGTGTGCGGGTCAGCCAACACCAGGCGCGCCAGGGCCAGCTGCTGAGCTTGGCCAGGGCTGAGGCGGGTGCCGCCCGAGCCGATCGGGGCATTCAGGCCGCCCGGCATCTCCGCCAACCACGAACCCGCGCCGACAGTGCGAAGAGCGCTCTCCAAATCCCTGTCTGCGGCGCCCGCGGCCGCCAGCCTCAGGTTCTCCCGCAGCGTTCCGCTGAAAACGTGGTGCTCCTGGGTAAGCAACACCACCTGGGATCGAGCGCTCCTCGACGCCAGGCGATGAACATCGACTCCCCCCACCGTCACCCGCCCCCGCCGGGGGATATAGACGCCGGCCAGCAGCAGTGCCAGCGTGCTCTTGCCCGAACCGCTGGGGCCGACCACCGCGACCCTGCTACCAGGCACGGGTCGGAGGTTCATACCACGGAGAACGTCGTGCTCGGCCCGGTACGCGAACCTGACCGAAGCGGCGTCCAGCTGCCGCCCCTTTGGTTCTGCCTCCGTGTCTGGCTGCCGCTCCACCTGACCCACTCCCACCAGCCGGGCCAAGGATGCACCGCCCAGCTGGAGTTGGTCCAGCCAGCTGAGGATGATGTCCACCGGTTCGATCAACTGCTGGGTGTAGAGGGTCGCTGCCGTCAAGGCACCGATGCCGAGCAACCCATCTGCATGCAGCACCCCGCCGATGGCGACGCAGAGGACCAACGGAACCAAATAGGTGGCCTCGCTGACCGGAAAGTAGACAGTCCGCAACCTGAGGGTCGCCTTCTCAGCTGCTATCCAGCCACCGATGGCACCATCAACGGTTTCGACGCGATGTTCACCGAGGCGCAGGGCTTCGATGGTCCGCCCCGCCTCCACCGATTCCTGGATCAGTCCGTTGACCCTCCCCTGGCTGGCCCGTTCCCGTAAATACGCGGAAGGAGCCCGGTGGAGGTACCAGCGGGTCGCCCATGCCAGGATGGCTCCCGCCGGCAGCAAGGTCAGCGCCAGCACCGGAGCCGCCCAGATAAGAGCAGCGACGGTGAGCAGCATCGTCACTGCGGCGATGACTATCTCGGGTAGGGCGCGCTGGACGGTCTGAGCCAGACCGTCCACGTCGGAGGTCGCCCGCGTGATCAAATCCCCCGTTCCGGCCCGCTCCACCACGCCTAGGGGCAGCTCCAAGACATCGCCGAGAAACTGCTCCCTGAGCCGGGTCAGGACCCTCGCGCCCAAAAGGCCGCCGCGCCGACCGGCCCACCAGGTGAGCACCGTGCGCACCACCACTGAAGCCAGGAACACCACTAGGACCGGGCCTAACACTCGTGCCACGTGGCGCTCGGTGGCGGCCTGAACTATTACCCCTACCGCCCAGGGTCCGACCAGGCCGGCCAGGGTGGCCAGGCCTTGCAGCAGCAGAAGCAAGGCTGTCGCCGGGCGCTCCTTGGCCATGAGCCGCCGCACTGCCCCTACCACCTGTCGGCCGGAGGCCGTGGGGAGTAGCTGCGCCACGCCGATGTCAGTGATCACGCTAGCTCCCGCTCCAGCAGCGACCGATACCGTGCCTCAGCTGCGATCAACTGACGATGACTGCCCGACGCGACCACCTCGTGCCCCTCGAGGACCAGGACCTCGTCGGCCGACTCCATCAGCAGCGGGCTGGTGGTCATGACAACCGTGGTCTGGCCCGAGCGCAGTTCCCTGAGGTTCGCGGCCATCATCGCCTCGGTCTGGCTGTCGACTGCGCTGGAGGGCTCCTCCAGCACCAGGATCGGAGCACCGGTTCGCAGCGCCCGGGCCATTACCAAGCGCTGTCGCTGTCCGCCCGACACCGACCGGCCCCGCTCGGGCAGGACTTGCTCGAGCCCTTCGGGGAGACTGGAGACGATCTCGTCCGCCTGGGCGGCGTGGACGGCCTCGGACAAGGTTGGCCGAGGCATGGGCGAATCGGGAATCGGCGGATCGAGGTTGTCGCGCACGGTGCCCGCCAGCAGCGCCGACTCCCGATCGACGACCAGGATCGTCTCGCGCACCAGCTCTACCGGCAGCGCGCTCAATGACCAGGTCCCGAGCGTGACCCGTTGGCCGGCTGGCGGATCGATGTAGCGTCCCAGCCGGTCCGCCAGCTCGGTGAGCTCGTCCGGGTCGCTGCTGGTGACCGCCACCATGCGGCCGGGCTCGATTCGGACACCGCTCAGAGAGTCCTCCAGAACCCCTTGGGCCAGCTCGGTTGGGGACGAAGGCTCGGGTGAGCCTCCTGGGCCACCGACCGGCACCAGGGTGCGCTCCCGCTCCAGCACGGTCAGGACTCGTCCGGCTGCCACCCGGCCCGCGCTCCAGCTCTGGGCGGCCTGTCCGAAGATGCTCAGGGGCAGGAGCATGAACGCCGCGAAGGCGTAGACCGTGACCAGCTCACCCGGGCCGACCTTGCCTTGCTCAGCCATCCGGGCGCCGATCCAGGTGACCGCGACCAGGAAGCCTCCTGGCACCAGCGCTTCCAGCGCGGTGAGCACGGCCACCATCTGAGCGGTGCGACTCATGGTGGTCCTCACCCGCGCCGCCGCCAGCCCGAAGCGCGAGGCGAACATGGCTTCTCCGCCCAGGCCCCGCAGCGCCCGTAGCCCGACAACCACGTCGACGGCTTGGTCGGACGCCGCCGAGATCGCCGCCCGCTGAGCCTGCTGGCGCCGGGCCAGAGGTCGCAGGCACGCCATCAACGACACCAGAGTCAGAGGCCCACCGACCAGCGCCACCAGCCCGAAGGCGGGGGCCAAGACGAACATGAAGGCCGTCACCCCCAGGTAGGTGATCGCGGCCCCGGCGAAGATGCCGGTCATGTCGAAGGTAAAGCCGATCCGGTCCACATCGGTGGCACTGAGGCTGGCCACCTCACCCGCCGCCACCTGGCGAGCGAGCTCGCCACCCAGGCGAGCAGCGCAGCGGATGATCAGTTGCTGGGTGCGGGTGGCGGCTCTGAGGTAGTTGGTGACCGCCCGGCGGTGACGCATGATCCCAAAGAAGGCCGCGAAGAGTCCGAGCACCAGGATTGCCCCGCTCCAGGCCAGGACCTCAATGGGCCGGCGTTGGGCCGCCGCGCCGACGGCGTCACCCAGCACGATCGGGATCGACGCCAGGCAGCCCATCCAGAGAACTCCGTAGCAGGCGGCCGAGGCGAGGTTGCCGCTCTGGGCACGCGCCAGCCACCACAGGAAGTGGTCGGGTGATCGGAGATCAGGCTTACCCGGATCGACGGCAAGAAGGGGACGCAAAACAAGCTTCTCTCAGTGAGGTACCGCGAAGATCGCGGACCGCTGCTAGGGACGGCAAACAGGGGGCGGCTGCTCGCGCGAGGTGAACATCTTACGCAGCTCGGTCCTAGTGCCACCACTAGATGGGACTGCAAGACCAATCCCTTCTCTGTTGGTGCTAGTTGCAACTAAGGAAGCTCCGCGGGACGGGCGCTAACATGACCACCACGCCCGCGGGGGCGACCAAGCTCGAAGGAGAATCCCGAAGCGATGTTTTTCGGCCTAGATATCGTCATCGGCGTGGTGGTGCTGTACGCAGCCTCACGCACCTCGGTCGGTCGCCGGGCAGTCAATCTGGCCCAGCAGAAAGTCACCCATCTACTCGACCGCGCTGAGAACCCGGTCGAGGCGCTCGACCTCTCCTACCAGAAGCAACTGGAGGCGCTGCAGCAAGTTCGTCGCGGAGTGGCGGAGGTGGTCACCTCGGAGAAGCGCCTGGAACTCCAAGCCGCCCAGCTGCGCCAGAACCAGGAGAAGCTCCAGGGCCAGGCCAAGTTGGCGGTTCAGCAAGGCCGTGACGACCTGGCCCGGCTGGCGCTGACTCGCTCCCATGCGGCCGACACCCAGCTGCAATCGCTGGACCAGCAGGTTCAACAGCTCAAGGACCAGGAGCAGAAACTTCAGATCACCTCGCAGAAGCTTCAGGCTCGGGTCGAGGCTTTCCGAACCCAGCGGGACACCCTCAAGGCCCAATACTCGGCCGCGCAGGCCTCAGCCCGAATCGGCGAGGCCGTGACCGGGATCTCGGATCAGATGACCGATGTCAACCTGATGCTGGAGCGTGCTCAGGACAAGACGTCCCAGATGCAGGCCCGGGCCGCCGCCATCGACCAATTGGTCTCGTCTGGGACGCTCGACGCCATAGGCAGCTCTGGAGGAGACGACATTGACCGCCAGCTTCAGGCCGGCGCCACCGACGCCGCCGTGGAAGCACAACTCACCAAGCTGCGCCAAGAGGTGCTGACCAAGCCGGTTGATCAGCAGCGTCTGGGAGCTGCTGACCCGTCCACGGATTCAACGAAAGAGGGAGGTTAGGAGATGCTTCACGCGGTCGCGTTCATCGTCATCGGTCTCGTCGTCGGCGCCGTCTTGATCCGCAAGGCCCGGGCCATGGGCGCCGTGATCAGGGTGATCGGCGGATTGGTCGGCTCACTGGCGGGTGGTTTCATCTCTCTGGGGGCACTGGGAAGTACTACCACCACCGGGAAGTACGGGTCCATCGTGATCGCAGTGATTGCCGCGATCGCAGTCGGAGGGGTCGCCGTCGTGATCAGCAACTCGTCAATGGCTGGCGGCAACCGTTAGCGCGCCTGCCCCCGCTGGGGCCTCTTGACCTGAGCCCGCTGGCGGCTGTCTTGGCGACTACCTACTAGGGTCCGCTTACCGAGCCCGGCCCTGCGGCCAGGTAGGCTGCCGCCGCCGCTGCGTCCCTCACCATCCGCTCCACCAGCGCCTGGTCGCTGCTGAATGTCTCCTGCTCGCGCAACCTCGCCAGCACCGAGACCAGGGCCATCTGGTCATAGATCTCGCCCGGGTCCTCCAGACAGTGAACCTCGAGTTGGCGCTCTGTTCCCCCAAAATGGGGGCGGTTGCCGATGCTGCCGACCGCTCCGCGGGCGATGCCGTCGGCGAGGGTCAGCTCCATCACGTAGACCCCGTCCGGTGGCAGCGCCTGGGCCGGAGAGAACTCGACGTTGGCAGTAGGGAAACCCAGCTGCCGGCCCACCCCGTGGCCGTGAATCACCTCCCCAAGTACCTGGAACGGCCGCCCTAACATCTCGCTGACGGCGGCCATCGATGCGGCCGCCAGCTGACTGCGGATGCTCGAGCTGCTGACATCGGCTCCCTTCCAGCTGACGGCATCAACGACAGTGACGCCGAACCCGGCCCGACCGGCGTAGTCCTGGATGAAGTCGAGCTTTCCCTCCGCCCCCTTGCCGATGGAGAAGCTGGGCCCGACCACCATGACTTTTATCTCCAGCCGGTGGACGACGCGCTCCATGAACTCAGTCGGGCTCATCTGGAGAATCCCGGCGTCGAAGGGGATTACCCAGAGCTGATCGACGCCGTTCTCTGCCAACAGCTGCCGACGCAGCTCAAAGGTGGTGAGCAGGCCAAGCCCCAGCTCGGGGTCGAGAACCGTGCGCGGGTGGGGTTGAAAGGTGATGGCAACGAGTGGGACCCGCAAACGACTGGCCTCACCCCTGGCTGACGCCAGAATCGCCTGGTGCCCCAAGTGAACTCCGTCGAAGTTCCCCAACACCAGACAGCTCGCCAGCGGCAAAGAGTGGTCGGGCCGATAGCCCAGGCCAAATTCGGCTGTGAGGCTGTCTGCCTCAGCCACTGATGGGAAGCAGGACCTTGGTGGGCCGGAAGCGAAGGCCGGTCACCTCCCCCAACGCCACCAGCCGACCATCGGGGCCGTGGGCCCTCACCTCCAGGCTCGGGGCGCTGGCATCGATCGGACTCTCGGGTGCCCGCTGGACCCAGACCGACTGGCCCCGCTGCACTGCCAGAGCTCCAGCCGGCAGCAGCTCGATCCGAGGGACCATCTCCAGGGCAAGCTCAGGTGGGAGCAGATAGCTCCGCGGATCTGACGACGCCATGAGATCGTCGAGGCCGACCGCGTCCGCGATCTTGAAGGGGCCGTACTCCGTTCGCTCCAGCCAGGCGAGCACCCCACCCACCTCCAGCCGTTCTCCCAGATCGGTAGCGAGCACGCGCAGGTAGGTACCCCGGCCACAAACCACCTCCACCTCGGCCTCAGCCACCTCACCGGCTGCGAATGAGCGCAGGGTGATGCTGCGAATCTCGGCGGGGCGCGACCGGCGCTCGACGGTCAGGCCCTGCCGCGCCAGCTCGTAAAGGTGGCGGCCCTGGTGGCGCACCGCCGAGTGCATCGGGGGCACCTGCTGGACGATGCCGACAAATTGCTCCAGGGCCGCGGCTACAGCGGCCTCGGTCAGGTGGGCTGCCGACTCTGACCTCCGCACCTCGCCCTCGAGGTCGCCGGTGTCGCTGACCTCTCCCAGCCGGAGGCGGGCGTGGTAGGTCTTGGGCTGACGCAGGATGTACTCCACCAACCGGGTGGCACGGCCGACGCAGAGTGGCAACACTCCCGAGGCGGCTGGGTCCAGGGTCCCGGCATGCCCGATGTGGCGTTCGTCCAACGCCCGGCGGGCCATCTTGATGGCGGCGAAGGAGGTCATTCCCTCGGGCTTGGCCAGGTTGAGCAGCCCGGTGACGGTTGGCTGGTCACTTTTCATTCGGCCCCGGCTGCGATTGGGGGCGATCGTGGTCACCCGGCCGCCATGATCAACCGTCGGGCCTCGGCCAGCACCTCCCCCTCCACCTGTCCCAGGGGGCCTCGAACCTCGGCGCCCGCCGCCCGTCGATGACCGCCGCCGCCGAAGCCCGCCACCAGCTGGTGAGCCTCCAGGGCCCCGCGGGTCCGCACGCTGACGCGGGTCAGGCCGGCCTCCGCCTCCTTGAAGAGGATGGCGCAGAGCATGGTGTCGAGAGTCTGGAGGATGTCGATGATGCCCTCGCTCTCCTCCATCTCGGCACCGCTGCTCCGCAGCATCTCCAGGGTCACCTCGCTCCAGACCAGCCGCCCCTCAAGCTCGTAGTGGGTAGCGCCTGCCGCCAGCGCCTGCAACTTGAGGGTGGTCTCGGGCCGGGATTTGTAGCTGTTGTGCGCCACCGACGCTGGGTCGGCACCGAGGCGTGCCAGGTCGGCGCCTAACTGCAGAACCTCGGCGGTCGTGTTGTCGTGACGGAATCCGCCGGTGTCGGTGAAGATGGCGGCGTAGAGGTTGGTCGCCGCCTCCGGGCTTATGTGCGCCCCCCAGGTACGGAGCGCATCGAACACGATGACGCCGGTCGCGGCCGCCTCCGGCTTGACCAGTGAGATGTCGCCGAAGCCATGGTTGCTGAGGTGGTGATCGATCACCACCGTCATGGGAGCCGCTTCGATCCGCTCCCGCAGGTTGCCGAACCTACCCGGGCTGCCCGCATCGAAGGCGAGCACCACCGCGTCCGGCGGAGCCTCGCGCTGGTTGACGGCCTCATACCCTGGCAGGTAGGAGAGCCCCCGGGGCAGCGGTACCGGGGCCCAGGGATAGGCCCGCTTGCCCTCGTTCCCGAGATAGTCGGCAAAGGCCAGCACGCTGCCCAGGGAATCGGCGTCGGCGTCCTTGTGGGCCACCAGGAGGAAGTCCTCATTACCCGCGACGGTCTGGCGGATCTGCTCCAGTACCTCAGTCACCCGTTGGTCCCCCGCGGGACTTGCGGGCTGGGGCGTCCAACTCCTGCAACAGCTGGCTAACCCTCACCCCGTAAGCGATCGAGTCGTCCAGCCTGATGTCCAGCCTTGGGATCCGGCGCATGTGCTCGAGCCGCTCCCCCAGCACATGCCTTAGATATCCGGTCATGCCCCGGAGAACCTTCAGAGCTTGGTCGCGCTCGGGCTCTTCTCCCAACGCGCTGACGTTGACCCGGGCGTAGGAAAGGTCGGGAGCGCACGAGACCGAGACCACCGTCACCAGAGAGAGCCTTGGGTCCTTGACTTCCGATGAGATGGCCAGGGCCAGCTCCTGGCGGAGCTGGACGTTGATCCGCTCCAGGCGATGGCTGGCGCTCTGGTCCCGACCCAGCTTAACCATCGTCCTAAGTCCTCAGCGCCAGGGATCTCAGCGGTTTCGCTGCTGCACCACATAGCACTCGAGGATGTCCCCCTCGGCGAAGTCTTGATACTCGCCCAGGTCGATGCCGCACTCGTAGCCCTGGGCCACCTCGCGCACGTCGTCCTTGAACCGTCGCAGTGAGACCACCAAAGTCCGATGGATCTCCTGGCAGTCTCGCTGGACCACCGCCAGCGAGCCACGGGTGATCTTGCCCTCGGTCACCTGGCTGCCGGCGATCACTCCTACCCTGGGGACGCGGATCCGCGCCTTGACCTCGGCGCGGCCCTCGAACACCTCCTCGAAGGTGGGTTCGTGGAGCCCGCGGATCGCCTTCTCGATGTCCTCGGTGATCTGGTAGACCACGTCGTAGGTGCGAACATCGATGCCCTGGCGGTCGGCGAGCGCCTTGGCGCCCGGGTCGGGGCGCACATTGAAGCCGATCAAGATGGCATTGGCTGCGGTGGCCAGATCGACGTCGGCCTCGGAGATCGGGCCGACTCCATCCGAGACCAGGCGCAGGCGCACCAGAGGATCCGAGAACTTCAGCAGGGCGCTGCGCAGCGCCTCCAACGAGCCCTGACTCTCCGCCTTGATGACTAGGTCGAGGTCGCGGACAACTTCGCCGGACTGCTTGCTGAGCTCCGCCAGGCTGACCCGGTTGGCGTCAGCCCGCCCGGATCGGACGGCCAGGTTGCGCTCCTCCGCGATGGCCCGCGCCTCGCGCTCGGAGTCCATCACCAGCAGGCGGTCTCCCGAGGTGGCCACCTCAGGTAGCCCGGTCACCAGCGCCGGCAACCCAGGGGGCACCTCCGCCGTCCGGTGGCCGCGATCATCGAACAGCGCCCTGATCCGACCCGCCAGTGCCCCCACCACGAAGTGGTCCTGCACCCGCAGGGTTCCCTCCTGGACCAGCACGCTCGCAACCGGCCCCTGGCCTCGTTGCAATTGCGAATCGATCACCACCGCCTCACCCGGTCGGTCCGGATTGGCCCGAGGCTCGCCGAGGTCGCTGACCAAGAGGATCATCTCGAGCAGATGGCCGATCCCCTCTCCGGTCTTGGCCGAGACCGGGACCGAGACCACGTCGCCGCCGAAGTCCTCAACCACAACTCCGTGCTCCGCCAGCTGCTGCTTGACCCGGTCGGGATTGGCATCATCGCGATCGATCTTGTTGATCGCCACCAGCAGGGGCACGCCGGCGTTCTGAACGTGCTTGATCGCTTCTATGGTCTGGGGCATCACCCCGTCGTCAGCAGCCACCACCAGGACCGCGAGGTCGGTGATGTTCGCGCCGCGGGCGCGCATGGCGGTGAAGGCCTCATGCCCGGGCGTGTCGATAAAGGTGATTTTGCGACCGTCGCGCTCGACCACTGACGCCCCGATCCGTTGGGTGATGCCACCGGCCTCGCCACTGGCCACCGATGTCTCCCTGATGGCGTCGAGCAGGCTGGTCTTGCCATGGTCAACGTGCCCCAACACCGTGATCACCGGGGGTCGGGTCTGGAGGTTGCCCGCCTTAGCGTCAACTTGAAACTGGTCACGGTCCAACATCCGCTCCACCGGAGCCGCCACATCCGGCTCGGCGTCAGCGATCTCAATCTCAAGTTGCTCGGCCACCAGGCGCGCGGTTCCCGCGTCGATGCTCTGGTTGATGGTGGCCAGAATCCGGTTCTGCATCAGCACCTTGGCAACCTCGGCGGGCGAGACCCCTAGGGCTTCGGCAAGCGACTTTACGGTGAGGTTGGCGGGCAGGGCCGCCTGCTTGACCTTGGCGATGAACGTGCCCTCCTCAGGCTGGGGGTGTGATTCGGCTAATTCGGGGCGGGGGCGAACCCGAGATCATATCTTGCAGCTCCTTCGCCAACCCGAGGTGATCGATGGACTCGCGGCTGAGCCGCAGAGCCCGAGCTAGGGCTCGGCGTTGCCTCGCTGCCTCCCAGCAGGTCATCTTGGCACACAAATAGGCTCCGCGCCCGGGCCCGCGCCGGTCGCTCCCCTCGAGCACAACTCGGACGCCATTCCAGCGCAGGCGCAGCATGCCCGCCTGGGACGCCCTGGCTCGGCAGCCGATGCAAGTCCGAATCGGCCCTTGGGCCAGAGCGGGAGTGACTAGGGCCCCTCTTCCAGGGGGCGGATGTCGATCCGCCAACCGGTCAGCCGCGCCGCCAGCCGAGCGTTTTGGCCCTCCTTGCCGATCGCCAGGGAGAGGCTTTGGGGCGCCACTCGGGCGGTGGCCCGGCGGGTGGCAGGGTCGAGATCGACGGATTGCACCGGAGCCGGTGCCAGAGCTCGCGCCACCAGTTCGGCCGGGTCCGCCGACCACTCCAGGACATCCACCTTCTCACCACCGAGCTCCGCCACCACCGATCGGATCCGGACACCCTTGGGACCGATGCAAGCACCCTTGGGGTCGATGCCCTGGCGCAGCGACTCCACCGCGACCTTGCTGCGCTCACCCGGCTCCCGGGCGATGGCCCTCACCACCACCGTGCCCTCGGCCAGCTCCGGCACCTCAGCCTCGAGCAGTCGGCGCAGCAGCAGGGGATTGGCTCGCGACGCTCGAACCTCGAGCACCTCCTCGCCCGCCGCCAGCCGGGACTCCATCAGCACCACCCTCAGGTGCCGCCCGCGGATCAGACGCTCACCTAGGATCTGCTCTTCTCGAGGCAGGTAGGCTTGGAGCTCGCCGGCCCGGAGAAAGACGGTGCTGCCGTCGATCCGCTCGACGATGGTGTCGACCAGAAGTCCCCGACTCGCCTCCGCCTCCCCCTCCAGCCTTCCCTTGCGCGCCTCCCTGACTCGCTGACCAATGGCCGCCTTGACCAGCCGCGCGGCCCGGGCCGCCACCGCCTTGGGCAGCTGCGCCGGCTCCCGAATCGGCGACCCAAGCTCCGCCCCGGGGTCGAGCTGGAGCGCCCGCTCCAGGGAAATCTCGGAGTCGCTGGCGGGTTCCCCCTCCACCACCAGACGGGTCACCTCCACCAGCAGCTGGCCCGTCTCGGGATCCAGCCTCACCCGCACCGGGGGTGGGCTGGCCTCGAGCTGAGACCAGGCGGCGGGAATGGCTGCCTCGACGGCCGCCACCACTCCCGCGGTCGGCACTCCGTGATCTTCACGGAGCGTACGCAGTACCTCGCCCAGCTCGCCCGCGTGCGCGTTGGAGTCGGCGGCGGAAGGTGGCTCGACCACCGATTTCATATGTCGACCACCACCTGCGCCAGCGCCACCTGGCTGCGCTCTACGCGCCAGGCCCGCAGCCTGCCTCCCCTGGTGCGCCGCACCTCGAGATCGAGCTCCTCCGGCCCCAGACCGACCAGCTTTCCCTCGACCACGGTTTGGCTCTCACCATCCTGGACGGTGAGGCGCACCCGTCGTCCCAGGGCGGTGGCAAAGTCTCGCTCGCTGCTGAGGGTGCGCTCGGCCCCCGGCGACGACACTTCCAGCGCGTACGGACCAGGAAGCCACTCCTCCCTGCGGTCCAACAGCGCCGACGCCGCCTCGCTCAGCTGGCTGCACTCGTCGACGGTCACTCCGCCAGGGCGGTCGACCGTGAGCCGCAGCACGGCGCGGCCCTTACCCGGATGCCATGACACGTCCAACAACTGCAGCCCCAGTTGCCGAACCACGGGCTCAAGCAACTCCCCCACCACCTCCGCCGGCGACGCTCGGACCAAGTTATGCCAGCCTCAGCTACAGCGCGGTCCCGACTCCAACCGGGCCTATCACAGCCTGTGCATCAGGCTGCCTTCGTAGGCGGATTCTAACGTTGGCGCAGCGCGCGCGCTCAGTGTCTGGTCGCGGTGGCGGCACCCGCGGGTACGCGCACCTCGCTGCGCCGCGGGGCGCGCCGATCCAGCCCGCGCCATGCGGTCAAGAGGGTGGCGGCGTTGAAGATTGAACTGTATGTGCCGGTCGCGATCCCAATCAGCAGCGCCAAGACAAAGCCCTGAATCGAGGATCCCCCGAAAAAGAACAAGGTGAGCAACACAAACACCACCGTCAGCGAGGTGTTGAGTGACCGCGTCAGGGTCTGGGCGATGGAGAAGTTGACCACCTGATCGAAGCTCATCCGCGCACCCTGTATTCGCAGGTTTTCCCGGATCCGGTCAAAGACCACGATGGTGTCGTGGACCGAGAAGCCCACCACCGTCAGGATGGCGGTCACGAAGAGCGTGTTTACCTGACCGAGCAGGCTGAAATGGCCCAGGATGGCCCAGATCCCAGCTAGGACGAAGACGTCGTGGAGCAGGCCTGCCATGGCACAGATGGCGAAGCGGCGAGCGCTGATCTGGGTCCCCGCAAAACGCAGCGCCAGATAGCCGGATATCAGGATCGCAGCCACGATCACCAAGAAGACGGACCCCACCACCAGACTGCTGGCGATGGTCGGGCCGATCGTGGTTACCGACTCGGTGAGGGGGTTACCGGCACTGTCTTTGGGCAGGCCGACATGGTTCGCCTCCGCCTTGACGATGGTCGCCAGCTGGCCTTCGCTGATCGGCAAGGTGGTGATGACGTAGCTGTTGCCGGCCTGTACCACCGTGGCTCGACTCTTGGGATCCGCCCGGAGCGCCACCGACTGGACCTGGGCCGCGGTCGTGTGCTGGATCGGCTTGATGGTGATGCTGTCACCACCGGTGAAGTCGATGCCCAGGTTGAAGCCGGCGATCAGGATCCAGAAGATTCCCGGCAGAATCACCACCAGAGACGCCGCAAAGTACCAATTGCGGTGGCCCACGACATCGAAGCGCCCACCCGACCTGAAGGTCTTGGCCAGGGAGTCCATGGGCATGATCCGCGTGTACAGGGACGGTCGCCGCGCAAAGGCAAACCAGCGCTGGACGTAGTGCAGCAGCGAGTGGGTGATGACGATGGCGGAGAACATGCTGGCCGCGACCCCGATGAACAGAGTCAGCGCGAAGCCCTTGACGTCGGAAGAGCCAAAGAAGTAGAGGACGGCGCAGGTGATCATGGTGGAGATGTTCGAGTCACGAATCGCCGGCCAAGCTCGCCTGAATCCGTATTCGGTGGCCAGCTCGAGGGGGCGATCGGCGCGCAGTTCTTCCTTCATGCGCTCAAAAATGAGCACGTTGGCATCGACCGCCATCCCCACACTGAGTATGAAACCCGCCAGCCCGGGCAGAGTCAGCACCACCGGGATCAACTTGAAGACGGCCAGGACAATCGCGGCGTAGAAGAGCAAAGCAACACTGGCCAAGAGCCCCGGGAAGCGGTAGTAGAGCAGCATGAAGATCACCACCAGCAAGAGCCCAAAAGCTCCTGCGTCGAGGCTCTGCTGCACCGATTGCTTGCCCAGACTGGCTGACACCGAGCTCGACTGCACGATGGTGATTGGAGCCGGCAAGGCGCCGGCGTTGAGGTCGTCGACCAACTGGGTGGCGCTCTGGAAGGTGAAGTTGCCGGTGATCTGGGTCTGGTTGCTGCTGGGACTGGCGACGGCGGGCGCGGTCAGGACCTGGTTGTCGAGGAAAATCGCCAGCTGCGCGGTCGGCGGAGCCGACGTGGTGGTGCCACCGCTCGCGCTGCAGCCGGGGTTCTTGGCACAGGCCGCATTGGTTAACCGCGACCAAACCGAAGCGCCCTGACTGTTGAAGGTGATGTTGACGGCATAACCGCCGCCAGGCGCGCTCCCCACCGCAGCCGCGGTGACGTCCGAGGCGGTCAGGCTGGGGACTATCTTCCAGTGGTAGCGCTGGCCTGTGGTTGCGTTGGTGGGGTAATAGAGGGCGTTACTGAACTGACAGCTGCTCTTGGGATGGGCGGCTGGGAAGCAGGCAGCGGGCACCAGCTGCTGCTGGTCGATGCAGGTCTGGGTTGTGCACAGCCCCGGCGTGTTGTTGACCGTCGGTTTCCCTGCCACCGGTACCGCGAAGTGGAGCTCCGCCGTCTGTCCTAGGGCGTTCTCGGCCCGGAGCAGACCCACCCCCGGCAACTGCACCAGGATTTGGGCGGTACCTTGGGTCTGCACCTGAGCCCCGGACACACCCAGGGCGTTGACGCGGTGCTCGATGATGGTGAGGGTGTCCGCCTGGGCCTCGGCCAGGGTGCGTCCCTTGGGCACGCCCGCGGTGCAGCCCTGGGGGTTGCCCGGCCCCTGGCAGACCTGGATGGTGAGCGAGGTACCACCTTTCAGGTCGAGCCCCTCGTGGATATAGATCGGATTCCCGAGGAGGGTGGGCTGCGCCCCCTTGGGCAGGGTGGCGGTGGGGCTGGTGTGCTTGACCACCACGTTGTAGATAGGCCCGAAGGCATCGATGAAGATGGCGCCCACGACCACCACCAAGAGCAGCAGCAACCACCACCTGGTTATCCGGATCATCGGTTGGGGCCAGCCTGCGCGGAAGTCAAGTGCATATGGAGAATCAGATATTAGGGGGCGACGAGGCGGGGCCTCGGGCTACCGATTCGAGCTTCATCGTTCTACCCCCTGGGCAAGCTCACGGCGGCGGCCCTCCGTGAAGCTCTGGAGCCGGCTCCTCTCGATCGCCTGGCGCGCCCCGGCCATGAGCCGGCCGAGGTGGCGCAGGTTGTGGAGGCTGAGCATGCGGTGCGCCAGGATCTCCCCCGCCAGGTAGAGGTGGCGCAGGTAGGCGCGACTGAAGGTGGCGCAGGCCGGGCAGTCGCAGGCGGCCTCCAACGGCCGAGGATCCTGTCGGAACCGGGAGTGACGAAGGGAGAGACGACCACTCTCGGTGAGAGCGGTCCCGGTCCGGGCCAGACGTGTCGGCAGCACGCAATCGAAGAGGTCGACACCGCGGGAGATGGAGTCGAGCAGATCGACGTCCGTTCCCAGGCCCATCAAGTACCGCGGCAGGTGGTCGGGGAGGTTCCCAACGCAGGCATCCACGGCTGCCTGCCGCATCTGGGGAGGCTCTCCCATTACCAAACCACCCAGCGCCACCCCGTCGAATCCCAGCGCCGCGATCGCCTCCGCCGATCGGGACCGCAGTCCGACGTCGAATCCCCCCTGGACGATCCCGAACAGCAGCGAATCCCCGGTGTCGACTTGGCGGCACTGCTCGGCCCAGAGGTGGGTGCGCCGGGTCGCGACCTCAGCCAGCTCGGGCGCGGTGCCGAAAGGCACCGGTTGGTCCAAGACCATGATCACGTCGCTGCCCAACTTGAGCTGACCTTCGACCACTCCTCGGGGCGTGATCTGGATGGTGCCGCCCTCGTAGGGAGAGCGAAATGTGACACCGCTGTCTTCGAGCTCGATGAGCTCGCCGAGACTCACCAATTGGTAGCCTCCGCTGTCGGTCAGGATCGCGCCCGACCAACCCATGAATCGGTGCAGCCCGCCCAGCTCCGCTATCAAACCGATCCCGGGGCGCAGGGCCAGGTGATAGAAGTTGCAGAGGAGCACCTGGGCGCCTGACTCCGCCACCTCTTTGGGGTCGCAGGCTTTCACCGAGGCGTGGGTACCGACCGGCATGAAGGCCGGCGTTTGGACCTCGCCGTGTGCGGTGTGAAGCGTGCCGCGACGCGCCCTCCCGTCACGGGCCGAGATGTCGAATCGCTGTGCCGCGCTCATCGGTCACGCCATCCGAACATGCAGTCGCCAAAGCTGAGGAAACGGTAGCCCCGCTGCAGCGCGTGGCGATAGGCTCTGCGGACTCGATCCCTTTCGTAGAACGCGCTCACCAACACCAAGAGCGACGACCTTGGTTGATGAAAGTTGGTGAGCAGCCCGTCGACCACCTGGAATCGACTCCCGGGCCGAATGTAAAGGTCCGTCTCCCCGCTTCCGGCCAGCACTCCTCCCTCGCCATCCGGACTCGATTCCAGGCACCGCACCGCGGTTGTCCCCACCGCCACGACCCGACCTCCCCCTGCCCGCGTTCGCCGCATTTGCGCCGCCGCCGCCGGCGTTATCCGATAGCGCTCAGAGGCCATCGGGTGCGCCTCTATGGTCTGAGTGCGGATGGGCGTGAAGGTGGCTATTCCCACCTCCAGCTGCACCCGGCACAGCGACACGCCTCGCCTCCGTATCTCCTGTAGGAGCGCGAGGGTTAGGTGCAGCCCCGCGGTGGGCGCCGCGGCCGATACCGCCGGACCTCGGGAGTAGACGGTCTGGTATCGCTCGGAGTCGGCCAATGGCTCCTTCAGGTAGGGCGGCAGGGGCACCTCCCCCACCTCCGCCAGACCGACTCCCGGGTCGAGCTCTAGCCTCACCTGGCGCCCTGCCCCGTGATCCTTGGAAACCAGCTCGACCGTGGCCCGCCATCCCTGGCCCACCAGCACCGCTCCCGGGGACAGAACCCGAGCTGGCCGGGCCAGCGCCTGGTAGTGGCCGGAGGTCAACTCGCGTAGGAGCAGGAGCTCGCCGGAGCGCTCCCCGACCCGCCCCCGCAAGCGAGCTGCCCTGACCCGGGTGTCGTTGAGCACCAGGCAGTCGCCTGGCTGGAGTATTTGGGGAAGGTCGGTGACGTGGGAATCGAGCAGTCGGCCGCGCTCCAGCACCAACATGCAACTGGAGCTGCGATCCGCAAGCGGCCGCTGGGCGATTGCTCGGACCGGAAGCGGATAGTCGAAATCGTCGGTGGGAGTCGCTGTCGACTCAGTCCTCGCCGGCAAAGAGCTCAGCTGCCGTGGCCATCACCGCACCGGGCGCGCCCGCCGGCACAACCAGCCCCAGGTGGCGGTAGGCGCTGCCAGTCACTACCCGGCCCCTGGGTGTCCGGGCCAGCAGCCCCAGCTGTATCAGGTAGGGCTCCAGCACCTCCTCGATCGTGTGGGGCTCCTCGGAGAGGGCAGCGCCAAGGGTCCCCAGGCCCACCGGACCTCCACCGAACTGCTCGCAGATAAGTCTGAGCAGGCGTCGGTCGGAGGCGTCCAGGCCTTGCTCGTCGACTTCAAGGAGCTGAAGCGCGTCCACCGCGAGTTGTAGTGTCACCGACCCATCACCCCGCACCTGGGCAAAGTCGCGAAGTCGACGCAGCAGCCGATTGGCGACTCTTGGCGTGCCCCGCGACCGCGCCGCCAGCAAGCCTACGGCTGCTTCCTCGATCGGCACCTGGAGCAGGCCGGCCGAGCGCCTCACGATGGTCCCCAGCTCGTCGGTGGTGTAGAACTCCAGCCGGAAGCTGGCGCCAAAGCGGTCCCGCAGCGGAGCCGAAATCATCCCCACCATGGTGGTGGCCCCGATCACCGTGAAGCGCTGCAGCGAAATGCGCAGGGCCTGGGCACCGACACCCTTGCCCGAGACGAAGTCGAAGGAGAACTCCTCCATGGCTGGGTAGAGGCTCTCCTCGACGGCTCGCTGCAGCCGGTGGACCTCGTCGATGAAGAGGACGTCTCCCTCGCCAAGGCTGGTGAGCAAGCTGGCCAGCGCCCCCTGAAATTCGATCGCAGGCCCGCTGGTTACACGGAGGTTGACCCCGGTCTCGGCCGCCACGATGTTCGCTAGGGTGGTCTTGCCTAGACCCGGAGGCCCAGAGAGCAACAGGTGCTCGATGGGCTCCCCCCGGGAGCGGGCGGCGTCAATGAGGATTCCCAACTGCTCGCGGACCTGCTCCTGGCCGACGAACTCGCTCAGCCGTTTGGGACGCAGTTGCCGGTCGATCTCCGGTTCATCGCTGGCGGCGGCTGAGGCCAGAACCCGCTCCTCTTCCATCACGCTGAAGACCTCACACCGCCCTGCCCCAGACGTTGCAGAGCGGTCTTGACCACATCCTCAATGGTCCGCTCGGGTGCCGTGTCGGGCGTTTCGGCCAGCGCATCCGTCACCGCCCGCTTCGCCTCCGCAGCTGGGAAGCCCAGCGCCACCAGGGCAGCGCTGGCACGATCGCCCAGAGGCCCGTTGTCGGCCTGGGGCCCCAGCGCGCCGGGAAGGGCCAGTCCGTCGACCCTTCCCCTCAGCTCGAGAACGATGCGTTGCGCCGTCTTGGCGCCGATTCCTGGAACCGATGCCAAGAGGGCGTGATCCCCGTTGATGATGGCGGCGACCAGCGATTGCCACTCGGCTCGGGCCAGGATCGCTAGGGCAGCCTTGGGTCCGATCCGCTCCACCGTGAGCAGGTACCTAAAGCAGGCCAGCTCCTCAAGCGATAGGAAGCCGTAGAGCGAAATGGCGTCCTCGCGGACGATGGTGTGGATCTGCAGACGGGCCTCGCCGACAGTGCTCATCAGCTGGGCAGCGGTCCTGGGATGGATGTAGACCTGATAGCCGACCCCTCCCACCTCCAGCACCGCCCATTCCTCCTCCACCCGGATCACCTCGCCCCGAAGTGCCGCGATCACCTCGCCGCTCCCATGACCAGGGCCCGCTGCAGGCCGGCGGCGTGCTGGTGACAGATGGCAACGGCGCAGGCGTCCGCCACATCGTCAGGTTTGAGCGGTACACCGTCCCCGAGCAGCATCCGCACTAACTTCGCCACCTGCTGCTTCGGTGCCGCCCCGCTCCCGGTCACTGCCTGCTTCACCTGCCCCGGGGTGTACTCGTGCAGTTCCAGGCCAGCCCTGGAAGCGGCGCAGACCAGTACGCCGCGGGCCTGGCTCACCGCCATGGCGGTGGATACATTGCGGCTGAAGTACAACCGTTCCACTGCGACGGATTGCGGTGTTTGGCTGGCTACCAGGACACCGAAGCTGTCCCAGAGGCTGAGTAGGCGTTGACCCTCAGCCTGGTTGGCGGGAGTGGCCCAGAAACCGGCGCCTCGGAGAGTCAGCCTTCCCACATCGCCGTCGATCAGGGCCCAGCCGGTGACCGCCAGTCCGGGATCCAGACCCAGTACTAGCACCGGTCCGCCCCCGGCCGCCCCGACGCGATGCGCGTGGCCGCCTAGACCTCAGCCAACACGTCGTCGGGGAGCACGGCATTGCAGTAGACCTCCCGAACGTCGTCCTGCTCCTCCAGCGCTTCCAGGAGCCTGACCACCGCTGGGGCGTTCTTGGCGTCGACCTCGATAGTGTTGCTCGGGAGCATGGTGACCTCAGCGCTCTCTACCTGGATCTTGGCCTCGCTGAGCGCCTCTCGAAGCGGCTCCAAGCGCTCCGGTGCAACGTAGACCTCTACTTCCCCGTCCTCCAACTGGACGTCGTCGGCGCCGAGCTCGATGGCTCGCAATTCAAGCGCCTCGGGGTCCCCGGTGCCCGGGTCCACCCTGATCAAGCCGGTCCGATTGAACATCCAGCCAACCGAGTTGGACTCGCCCAGGCTACCTCCGGATCGGGTGAAGAGGTTGCGGATCGCCGCCACCGTCCGGTTGCGGTTGTCGCTGAGGACGTCGACCAAGATCGCAACTCCACTGGGACCGTAACCCTCGTAGCGGATCTCCTCGATGGCCGCGCCCTGAAGCTCACCGGTGCCGCGCTTGATGGCCCGCTCGATGTTGTCGGCTGGCATGTTGACCTCGCGGGCCTTCTGCATCGCCAGTCGGAGCCGGAAGTTGCTGTTGGGATCGCTGCCCGACTCACGGGCGGCCACGGTGATCTCGTTGCCGACCTTGGTGAAGGTCTGGCCCTTTCGGGCGTCCACCACCGCCTTCTTGTGTTTGATCCCCGCCCACTTGGAATGCCCAGACATCGCCCTACCTCCGACCTCCGCCGGACCCGCCCATCAGCCAGTGCGCCCGAACATCCATTCCCAAGGCATCCAGTCTAACCTGGGCAGTTCGATCTAGCCTAGCAGTCCGCCGATCAGCCCCAGGGGGAGGTCTTTTCTCCCGATCGGTCCTCTCTCGTTTCAGCCCGCCGGGCAGGCCGATCAGGCGGGTATGAGTCGCACCACCCGACGAGCGCCCACCTTGAGCACCGCACTGGGGACCACCTTGACTGGCACTCGCCAATCGCTGATCCGCTCGCCCTCCAGCTCAACCGCCCCACCTTGGATGAGCCTCGCGGCCTCGCTTTTGGAATGAGCCATTCCGGCGGCGACCAGCAGATCCCGGGGGTCCCAAGCCCCGAGGGCAGGGATGCTCACATCGTCGATGGCGCTGGGGAGTTGGCGGTCCCGATGGACTCTGAAGAATTCCTCCCGGGCGGCTCTCGCCTGGGCCGAGTCGTGAAGCTTGGCGACCAGCTCTTCGGCAAGGTCGGCCTTGGCATCCCTGGGATTCAGGGAGCCGTCTTGGAGGACGCGTTCAATGCGCCCCAGCTCCTCGGGAAGGCTGTCCGTCAACAGTGCCAGATAGCGGGTGATCAGGTGGTCGGGAAGTGACATGAGCTGACCGAACTGGGATCCCGGTAAGTCGGCAACCGCCACCGCGTTATCCAGCGACTTGCTCATCTTTTTCTCGCCGTCAAGCCCTTCCAGCAGAGGCACGGTGACGATGTCCTGGGGTGGTTGACCGTACGCGACCTGCACATCTCGGCCCCGGAGCAGGTTGAAAAGCTGGTCGCTCCCACCAAGTTCTACATCCGCGCGGATCGCCACTGAGTCATAGCCCTGGAGCAGTGGGTAGAAGAGCTCCTGCACTCCAACCGCCTGTTCTGAGCGCATGCGCTGCTCGAAGTCACTGCGCTGAAGCAACTGAGCCACCGTGGCAGTGTTGGCGAGTCGCAGTACGTCGACCAGGCCGAAGCCGTCATACCACTCGCTCTGGCGGCGCACCTCCACCCGACCCGGATCCATTACGCAGAACAGCTGGTCCAGGTAGGTCCGGGCGTTGGCCTCGACCTCTTCGACCGTGAGCTGGGGCCGGGTCACCGAGCGGCCGCTGGGGTCGCCGATCCGGGCGGTAAAGTCGCCGATGACAAGGACCGGCAGGTGCCCCGCCTCCTGCCAACGTCGCAGCAGACGCATGGGGACCATGTGCCCGAGGTGCAGGTCCGGCGCGCTGGGGTCGATCCCGAACTTGATCCGCAGCTGGTCGCCCCGGTTGAGCCGCTCGGAGAGGTGATCCCGGTTCTCGCACTGGACCACACCCCGCAGCAGGCTCGCGGCGGACGTGCTCCCGGGAGGATTAGATGGGCTCACAGCATGCTGGAGATTGACATACCGAAGTGCGTGGGCGCTGGACCTGGGGACCGGAGCAGCGGATCCGGAGAGGCCGGGCAGGTTGGCCAGAGCGCGGCCGGTTTGCTCTCTGCCGCCCCGTTCTTGCGGCATAACGGGCCCCAGCGGGTCCAATCGCTAGCGGCTGATGGACACCTTGGCCCGCGTGTTCGGGTTCCTCGCGTCGCCCGCCAGATACCCGAGCCTAGGCGAGGGCGCCCGCAGGGTTTGGCTGGCACCACTGCCGAGCAGGCCGAGTTTGATGGGCAGCAGCGACCGCCCAGTCGCCGGCGCACCAGCAGCCCAGGTCGGCCCCCCGGACGGAACCCAGCCGATGAAACCCACGTTCTGGAGACGGCGCGCGACCACCGATGAGCGAAGCTACCATCTCGATCCGGTAAGCGCAGGCCAATCCCATCTACCGGTGGCGCGCCGCGGGGAGCCTCCAGATGCACTTGGAGCGAGGAATGAGTTCGAGAGTCGCGGCCTTTGCAGCGCTGCTTGCGCTGGTCCTGGTCGGCTGTGGTCCCGCTGCTCATCACAGAACCGCTGGGCGATCCTCGAACCCTAATAGCAGCACTTCTAGCCCAACCAGCTCTCCGAGCCGTAGCAGCGCGCCAAGCCCTACCGGCACTCGAACCCCAACCAGCGCCCCGCCACCAACCAACAAGGCCGCGCCGTCTACGGTTCCTTCTGGCGCAAAGTCGCACATTCTGCTGGTAATGGAGGAGAACCAAGGCTACGCTGCCACCCAGACCAGCTGCGGAGCTGACAACTCCTATTTCTGCTCCCTGGCTTCGGAATACACAAGCTCAGATGCGTGGTACGGGGTGAGCCACCCGTCCCAGCCGAACTACACCGCGTTCGCCTCGGGCTCGACCCAGGGTTGCACCTCGGACGGCTGCGTGGGTGCGGGCGCGTACACCGTCAACAACCTTGGGAACCAACTCACCCAGGCGGGAATCCCCTGGAGGGCTTACATGGAGTCGATGCCCAGCCCGTGCTATACCGGAAGCTCGTCAGGTGAGTACGCCCTCAAGCACAATCCCTTCGCCCTGTTCGCCGACAACCTGCCGCCGACGGCGGCCTGCAACATCCTGCCATACCCCGGAGTCACCTCCATGATCTCCACCCTGGACGGAGCCAGCCCGCCTGACTTCGTCTGGATCACCCCCAACCTGATCGACGATATGCATGACGGCACGGTGGCTCAGGGCAATACCTGGCTGGAGAATAACCTCGGCCCAGTGTTGAGCTCAAGCTGGTTCACCGGCTACAACTCCACCGTGATCGTTACCGAGGACGAGAACGATGCCTCATCGGGCGGGAGTTGCTGCGGCGATGCGGCAGGCGGTCAGATCCCGATGATCATCATCTCCCGGAAGGCGACGGCGAAGGGGATTGTGGACATCGTAGGAGACCACTACGGAACCCTGCGGAGCATTGAGGAGACTTTCAACCTGCCCTTGCTTGGTGGTGCGGCTCAGTCCTCCAACGGAGATCTGACGAGCCTGTTCGGCTAAGAACTCCGATCTGCGTGTGTCCCTGCCAATCGCAACGTCCGCTGATGGAACTAACTCTTTGATGCGCGACGCTGAGGGCTGAGAGCGCTGGACTCTCCCCTCCACTGCATTCGCGGTCCACAACCTGAGCGCAAGTGGCCGACTAAGGATCAATTAGTGAGACGGGTCATCGGATGGAGGTCGCCACTGCAAGCTGAGCTGCAGCCCTAAGTTGTTGAAGGTCTGACTTAGCCCGCACCAATCGGGTACAGACGACGCCATCTGCCACCGGGAAGTGGCACCCGATCAGGAGTACCAACCCTCCACATCGACCACGATGTTGGTCATTCCTTGGGCGTTGTAGAACGAGAGCTGTCCAAGGGAGCTGAGTTTGACTACCACTAGGTTTGGCTGTACCTGACCGGACACGAAGTTATCGTCGGAGATCCCGGGACGGGAAACATCCGAGGGATAGACGGTCAGGAAACTGGGCGCGTTAGCACTGGCCTCGGTGAGGTTCAAGACCACCGCGGTAGGTGGTGCTGTCGAGCTCATCAGCGGCACTCCCGCCGAGCCGGCGACCTGAACCAAGAGGGTGCCGTTGGGTTGAAGTGTGGCGCCGCTGTAAGGGATACCGCTGTTGGGTCGGGTGTCGACTATTCGCACCGGAGCCTCGGCGTTGAAGTCAGAGCCGCTGTTGGCGGGGACTGAGCTGTTGGTGAAGTAGCCGTTGATGTCGGCTATCAGCTGGACATCCCCCTGGACGTTGTAGAGACTGACGTAGCCGTTGACGACCGGCACGATGACCCGATTGGCGATGGTCTCGCCCGCACCGAAGTTGATGTTGGAGGCCGTGGGTCTTGACGTCGAGTCGGGGAAGGCGGTGACGTCGCTCGGCGCAGTGGGCTGGGTCACGGTGAGGTTGAAGACCACGGCCGAAACTCCAGTCGCCGGGACTCCCGTGGTCCCGCCAGTCACGGGCACGTTGATGGTCGAACTAGGGCCGACGGGGCCCGGGTGCGGGACGCCCGTGCCAGTACGGGTGTCCAGGACCCGGACCCCGGCCATCGGGTTGAACAGCCCCGCGCTGCCCGTGGCGCTGGTGGCCACATAGCCTTCCAGGTCGGCGACAACCTGCACGGAGCCGAAGGGGTTGAAGAAGTCCACCGCCCCGGTGGTGCCTAGCTGCACCTCCACCAGATTGGCCACTGTCTCGCTGGCGACGAAGTTGAGGTTGGACGCGGTGGGCTGGGGCTGGCCGTCCGGCCATACAGTGAGAAAGCTGCCCTGGGTGGGAACGACAGCGGTGACGTTGAGGACCACCGCACTGGCCCCGGGCATGGCCGGGACCCCGTTGGCGCCGGCGACCGTCAACGTGAGGGTTTGGCCTGGGCCTATTGGACCAGCCGAACTGCCGATACCGGTGCGGGTGTCCAGGACCCGCGTGGGCGTCAGTGGGACATACGGCCCGCAGGTGGTGGTCGGGGCCCCGTAGCCACCAGTGCCACCGCCTCCGGAGCCGCCCCCGACGCAGTTCGCCGCCAACTGAAGTGGGGGTTGGGCCACCGCCCACCCCGCCGCGCCTAGGACCGCCAGAGCCACGATCACCGGTACTGGCCGTCGCGCCAAGCGCCCTAGTGCTGCGGAGATCAGGCGCATGAATCCCTCTCCTTGGCTGACCTGGAAGCGCCCGCGGTCGAACGGGCGCTATTCGTTGGTCTGCTGGGTGGTTATCGTAGCGGCAGGTGGCGCCAACGGCAAGATAGCTGCGAAGTCGGTATATCCAATGGCTACCCGCCCCCAATCCTCCTTGCAGCTCTGCTCGTTCAACTAGCAGCAGCAGCCAACGGTGGCGATGATTGCGCGGTGCCTGCCGGCGATTCCATAAGGGTCACGACCCGCTCCTCAGCCCCGGTGCGACCCGGCGGGCTGGGCCCAATCTGGGCCTGGGTGCGGGCCTTGGCGGTGCCAGCAGCGGTCACCGCTTGGTGCCTCCACCCTCTGCTGCTGCCGGGGTACCTCCTTCAGGTCGACTCCGTCTTCGGGCCGCGGGCTCCGCTCTCCCTGGTCGGCGTGGGAGCCCCTCTCGTGCTGCTCACCCATCTACTCGGGGGCGCTCTGGCTGGCCGTGTTTTTGTGGCTGCCACCATTTACCTGTGCGGCTTCGGGCCCATGGTGCTGCTGCGGCGGCGCACCTGGGTCGCCCAGATTCCCGCCGGGCTCCTGGGAGCACTCAACCCATGGGTCTACGACCGCCTCATCGAAGGCCAGTGGGGGGTCGCGGCGGCGCTGGGAGTCCTCTTTCTCTGGCTTGCATGCTGGGAGGCCCTGCAGCGGCGG
Organism: Candidatus Dormiibacterota bacterium; assembly: GCA_963701235.1. GTDB lineage: Bacteria > Chloroflexota > Dormibacteria > Aeolococcales > Bog-877 > Bog-877. The sequence continues at coordinate 1,262,923 of OY969577.1, read as the reverse complement.
CCCGGCTGGAAGGGGGCCGCACTTTGTGGTCTGGCGGCGTGGTGCGCGGTCGTCCTGGACGAGCACGCGGCTGGAATGCTCTTGGTACTGGCCGCAACGAGCCTGCTCTGGCACCGGTCTTGGCATAATCGCTCCGCGCTCCTGTGGGGTACCGCCAGCTTCCTGATGCTGGGAGTGACGCTTTTATACGCTCTGCCGCCCTTCTTCCTCGGCCACGACACCGGGAGCTACTACGCGGTACAGCACTTCGGAAGACCGGACCTGGTCGAATTCCGTGCCGCCAGCGGGAGCTACGGACTTTGGCCCAACCTGGTCGGTCTTTATGGATTCTGGCCGGAGCGCCTGGGGCGCATCCCTCTGGTCAACACGGGTGCCCCCTGGTGGCCAGTCTCGACCGCGGCCCTGGTCGCTCTGGCAGTCGCCGGGGCCCTGGCCCGCCGAGAGCGCGCTTGGTTGCTCCTGACCGGGTTGTTCGGGCTGGCTGTCGCTGGCAGCACGGCCACCGGGCTCGGTCAGGACGTGTTCCTATGGCTGATGGCACGGGTGCCCCTGGTGGGTGCCTATCGAGAGCCTGAGAAGTGGAGTGAGCTCTGGCTCTTGGCCCTTGTCGTCTTGGGAGCCGAGGTGGTGAGCTGGCTGGCGACGCGCTCTGGCCCACGCTGGGCCGCCGAGCTGGCCGGAGCGGCGGCGGTCGTGATGGTGCTCGCCACCATATTCCCCGCCGGCGCTGGGGTGCTCCGGGAACTCCCCGCCACCGTCATCCCAGTTCAATACCCGGCCGGCTGGACTCAGGCGGCAGCTTACCTTAAGGACCACGTGTCGCCCCAGACGCCGGTGGTGGTATTGCCCTGGTCCCTGTACGAGACGCTTCCGTTCACCGGCAATCTGCTCACAGCCAATCCCGCGGCCGTTGTGTTCCCTGGACACCTGATCAGCCCCAACGACATTCAGATTCCCGGAGTTGTGACCGAGGCCAGGTCGCCCGGGGACCTCGTCAAGGTTGCCATCAACCCGCGGCCAGGCTCCTGCGCGCTGCAGCAGACTCTGCGGCGTCTGGGGGTGCGCTGGGCGATCGTGGAACCGGCGCCCGGCGGTAGCGCCGACGCAGAAGCGCTGCTGGGGTGCGGATTCCGGGTTCGCAGCGGACGCCTGCCCGCCCTCGTCCTGCTTCAGGATTGAGGATCTTGCAGTGTCGTGCCAGTCCCGACGGGGACGCTAGCGGCCGTCTGCGATTGTCCCCTGACGGACCGACACGATCCCGACCAGCCCAGGCGGACGCCAGCCATTCGCCGCCGCGGCGTAGTCCCGCTGAAATCGGCGGCGGACTCGTTGACCTTCCCCACAACTCGTGCATACTGCGTTTGGCCTAGGGACGAGTCGGCGGCGGCGGATGAAGGAGCTCACTGCACGGGGGCACGGGAGGCTCTGGGTGACGATGATTTCGCCCGTTCGCGGACACGAAGACGAGACCCGTCCCGACCGTTCAGCCTACGGTCGAGAGGGACCGAGATGAGCTGGGCCCGACTCGTCCTTCGCACATGAGAAGCGGTCTTGGGTAGCGCTGCGGACCGTGCGGAGGAGGCTACCTCGCCGGCCAACCCACACTCCATGTCGGCGAATGCGGCAGACCTCCAGCCAACAATCAGCGTCATCGTGCCGGCGTACCGGGAGGGGCGCGCGATAGCGTCCAACCTCCTTCGTCTGACCCAAGCGCTGGGCCAGACCGGCAGCACCTGGGAGGTGATCGTGGTGGTCGATGGTGATCCCACGACGTGGGCTGCTGCCAAGACCTGCGCCATTTCAGGTGTGCGGGTCCTGGGTTACTCGCAGAACCGGGGCAAGGGGTTCGCCCTGCGATACGGGATCTCCGGGGCGCGAGGCCGGCTGGTCACCATCATCGACTCGGACATGGAGATTGCCCCGGAGGAGATCGGCAGGATGGCTGGCCTCCTGGACCTCTATCGGGCGGACATAGTGGTGGGCAGCAAGCGCCACCCGCTCAGCGAAGTCCAGTACCCATGGGCGCGTCGGGTGCAGTCGCTTGCCTATCAACTTCTGGTACGGACGCTCTTCCGAGTCCGGGTCCGCGACACTCAGACCGGGTTAAGATGTTCCGGCGCGAGGTGGCTGACCGAGTGGTGGATGCCGCACTGGTCAAGCGCTTCGCCTTCGATCTTGAGTTGCTGGTGCTGGCCAACCATTTCGGGTACAAGCGAATCATCGAGTGCCCAGTGAAGATCGACTACCAGTTTCGGAGTACCACTAACTTCAGGGCTGTCTTCGCCGTGCTCTGGGATACCGCAGCGATCTACTACCGACTCCACGTGCTCAGGTGGTACGACCGCGCCGATGCAGGCGGGCGCACCGTCTTGGCGGATGACCTGCCAGCCTCACTCGGCGGAGATTGATGTGGTAGCAACAGCGGACCCAGCTCCTAGCGCAGTGAGGCAGGCCGCTCGGGCGGGGGTACTGCTCGTAGTCGCCGGAGGCGTGACGGGGATCCTCAACCTTTTCTTCAACGTTGTAGTCGCGCGCGGCGGCGGGGTCAGAGCCTACGGGGCGATCGGACCGCTGCTAATGCTGGCTACGGTGGCAGGACTGCTGGCAACCGGTCTCCAGTTCGCGGTGGCTCGGGCGGCCGCGTTAGCACCCAAGCCAGCTCGAGAGATGGTGGGACCGGCGCTCCGAGCGGTCCTACCCTGGGTGCTTCCCACCTTGATCTTGGCGTTCTCGGCGGCGCCGCTTGCACGCTTCCTCCACCTCTCGTCCCCGTTGCCGGTCCTGATCGTGACGATACTGGCCGCCAGCAGCGTGGCTGCCGCGGCGGTGGGTGGACTGCTGATTGGACTGCGTCGGTTCCGGGTAATCGCTGCCCTCGGAATCGCCTTCGCCGTACTCAGACTCGTGCTGGGATCCGTGTTGGGCCGCGGGGGAGGTGCGGTCGACGGCAGCATCGTCGCGTCCCTGGTTCCGATCCTTGGCTCAATGCTCGTTGGATCGGCCATCCTTCTCTTCTGGCCACGGCCGAGCGATGAAGCACGGGTCACGGATCGACTGGACGGCCCCGCAGAAATCGGGCACACCGGTTTCATGGGTGCGCTGATCGCCGGAGCAACGTGGACGATCTGGGGAATGCCAGTCCTCTTCGCCCGGCATGCCCTGAGCTCGCCCACCGCAGGGGACTTCGCCGCCAGCCAATTACTGGCCGGAGGGATCATCTGGGTGACCGCCCCTTTGATTACCGCGTTTTACCCAACTATCGTGCGCCATCGACACAGATCCCCGATAACGACTGGAGCCATAGGGACGGTTGCCATAGCCCTGGTGGGGCTCGTCGCCCTTACCGCTGTGGGCCCCGTCTTGATCGAGAAGCTTTATGGCGGCCACTTTAGTGGCTCGCGAGAGGCGTTCTTGGTCCTGGCCCTGTCAGCCACCGCGACCGCATGCGCAACCTTCGCCTGCTGGGCTGCCCTCGCCCGCAAGCAGGCGATGCGGCCTACGCTGGTGCTTCTAGCTCTAGCCCTGCTCATCGAGTTGGGGTGGGATGGCTTGGCGGGACGCACGGAAACCCTGCTTGCCGCAGGTCCACTTCTAGCGCTCGCTCTGGGTGCAGGGACGGTCGGCTTGGGCGTGATGCGGCACGCTCGGACCTCTTCTCGCGAGGGCTCGGAGCTTTCTGCAAGCAGCCTACTGTCAACGCAGGCAAGGGGCGACCCATAAGGATCCTGATCCTGAGCTGGAAGGACCCGCTACACCCAAGTGCGGGCGGCGCCGAGCGCTACCTCACGGAGGTGGCGAAGCGGTGGGTGGGTGGCGACCACCAAGTCACAATTCTGGGGCCTAGGCGCAGCACGCTTCAAAATCATGGCGCTGCAAACGAAGAAAACGGGATCCGGTACGTTGGGGTAGGGGCGAGATTTACCGTCTTTCGGGACGCGCTGTGGTACGTTCGCTCCCAAGGCAGTTCCTTCGACAGGTTCGTAGAGTCCGTGAGCACACGGCCGTTTGCCACCCACCGGATAGTCGGTAATCGTGCCGTGGCGGTCTACATGCAGACGGCCGAAGAGGTTTGGGGTCTGGAGTTCCCGTTGCCGATAAGTTGGCTGGGTCAGCATGTGCTGGAGCCTCTGTGGATACGACGAATGCGGAATGCCAGGGTGATCGCGATTTCACCCTCTACGGCGGTTGCGCTGCGCCGCCGCGGCATCCGCAGCGAGGCGATAATCCCGCCAGGCTGCGATCCGCCGGCAATGACCCAGGAACGGATTGCACCTTCAGCAACTCCCCGTCTCCTCTGGATTGGACGCCTCGTTCGCACCAAGCTGCCCGGAGATGCGATTGCTGCCTTCAATAAAGTCCGCACAGCCATTCCGGGCGCCACACTGGACGTAGTTGGCGGAGGATATTTGGAAGCAGAAATGCGAAGCCAGCACCACCCTGGTGTGACCGTGCACGGATTCGTCGCCGAGGTGGGGAAGGCATCCCTCCTTTCTCGGGCTGATCTGCTCCTGCTACCCGGAACCCGCGAGGGTTGGGGCATAGTTGCCATGGAGGCGGCAGCCTATGGGGTACCGGTAGTCGCCTACGACATCCCTGGCCTGCGGGACGTGGTCCTGAACGGCGTCACCGGCGTTCTTGTTCCAGGAGTGGCCGAAGAGCTGGGCTCCGCCGCGACCAGCGTCCTCATGGATAGCAAGCGTTGGACACGAATTTCGAGGGCTGCGCAACAGCGATCGAGAGACTTCACGTGGGACCGGTCGGCTCGGGAACTGCTCACGTCCTTGACACTACCTGTGGACCGAAGTCGCGTGATGGGTCAACCATCCGACGACGCCGAACCGACAACCGCCGTGCCCGTGCCCCGCAGTTGAAGTACCATTCACACCGCACTGGCAGCGAGTAAGTTGGTTTCCCCAACGGGTACGGAAGGCACAGGGTCGGTGAGATCGGCGCCTGCAGACGCCGCCGCGTCGGGGTCACGCTCCCATCGGCGGAGGAGGCGACGCGTGGCCTATCAATCCCGACCTCACCGCTCGCTAGCGCCCAACGAAGACGACGGCGTTTCATTTCACCCCGTGAGATTGCGTCGAGCCTGAGGTTTGTGCTCATGAGCGATGCCGCTGGCTCCGCGTGGCTGTAGCACATAGCTCAGTCTCGAGGCCGAGCCGGCGGTTGGCGGTGGTGATTCCCACCCACAACCGGCGAGAGAAGCTGCGCAGGCTACTGGATTCCCTTGACCACGGGGACCTGATCGCTGACCGCATAGTGGTGGTTGCAGACCGATGTAGGGACGGCACGCAGGCGATGGTGCGGGAGGAGTTTCCGTCTGTAGTGCTGGTGGAGAGCGAGCGAGTTTTGCGTTGTGCTGGCGCTCGCTGTGAAGGGCTTCGCCACACCGAGCAAGAGTTTGTCTTTTTCGTCGACGACGACAACATAGTTGATCATGCCTGCCTCCGAGAACTGGTGGGGCTGATGGCTGACTACCCGCAGATCGGTTTGCTCGGGCCACTAATGCTCAGGTTCCCGCCGGGATCCGGAGTCTGGTGTGCCGGCGGCGAAAGGACGGCTATGGGAGTTCGACACCGTAGGGAGAGGGATCGCACGCTTGATCCGGACTGTGTGGGGACTCTAAAGCCATGCGACTATCTGCCGAATGCATTTCTGGCGCGTCGCCAGGTCGTAAGTTCCTTGGCACCATTTGACCCGGAGGTATTTCCTTCCAGTTGGTCGGAGCAAGACCAAGGTGTGCGAGTGCAGCGGGCTGGGTACGAGCTTCGAGTCGCTCCGAGTGCGGTCGTATGGCATGACTGCGGCTACAAATCGCTCACGACGAGGCTTGGCCCGTGGCAGATCGAAGACAAGAGTAGGGCTCGGCTGCTCTTCCGGCGGCGCTGGGAGCATGGTTTTGTCCCATGGCTCGGGTTCTGGACCGTGGCGTTTCCACTGTCATCCGGGTACTATCTGGCCCGGTTCGCGCGCCATGGCCATCTCGTTGCCTGGTCCGCAGCCTATCTAAGAGGTACTCTGCGCGGACTCCGCGAACCGCTGAGGCCGCTGCCCAGCGAGCAATCCTATGGCCGGCCCGACGGGCAAGTGTGACTCCCACCTGCCCTACTCCGACCGCAGCCGTACGCTCAGTCTCGAGGCCGAGCCGGCGGTTGGCGGTGGTGATTCCCACCCACAACCGGCGAGAGAAGCTGCGCAGGCTACTGGATTCCCTTGACCACGGGGACCTGATCGCTGACCGCATAGTGGTGGTTGCAGACCGATGTAGGGACGGCACGCAGGCGATGGTGCGGGAGGAGTTTCCGTCTGTAGTGCTGGTGGAGAGCGAGCGAGTTTTGCGTTGTGCTGGCGCTCGCTGTGAAGGGCTTCGCCACACCGAGCAAGAGTTTGTCTTTTTCGTCGACGACGACAACATAGTTGATCATGCCTGCCTCCGAGAACTGGTGGGGCTGATGGCTGACTACCCGCAGATCGGTTTGCTCGGGCCACTAATGCTCAGGTTCCCGCCGGGATCCGGAGTCTGGTGTGCCGGCGGCGAAAGGACGGCTATGGGAGTTCGACACCGTAGGGAGAGGGATCGCACGCTTGATCCGGACTGTGTGGGGACTCTAAAGCCATGCGACTATCTGCCGAATGCATTTCTGGCGCGTCGCCAGGTCGTAAGTTCCTTGGCACCATTTGACCCGGAGGTATTTCCTCACAACTTCTCGGAGCTAGACCAAGGTGTGCGAGTGCAGCGGGCTGGGTACGAGCTTCGAGTCGCTCCGAGTGCGGTCGTATGGCATGACTGCGGCTACAAATCGCTCACGACGAGGCTTGGCCCGTGGCAGATCGAAGACCAAAGTAGGGCTCGGCTGCTCTTCCAGCGGCGCTGGGAGAATGGTTAATCCCATGGCTCGGGTTCTGGACCGTGGCGTTTCCACTGTCATCCGGGTACTATCTGGCCCGGTTCGCGCGCCATGGCCATCTCGTTGCCTGGTCCGCAGCCTATCTAAGAGGTACTCTGCGCGGACTCCGCGAACCGCTGGGGCCGTTGCCCAGATCAGAGGATTGACGGTGCCGGAGATTAAGCGACCCCGTCAGAGTGGGAACGGCCGACAGCCGGCTGCAGCGCGACCGTCTCCAGAGCTGGCCCGGCAGGCCATCGCACTGGTTGGTCTCTCGTGTGTAGCGGCCGGCGAAGCCGCCCCTGGCGGCTTCGCGCCGCGCGGGGTCCTAGCCGAGCTCGGCGTAAGCGCCCTCCTCATCGCCGCACTCTTCGCGCTTGTCGCACCCCACCGGAACGGCGCGGACGTTGGCGACGGACCGGACCGGCCGGACGTTCAGTACTCAGTACGGGCGTGGCGGTGGACTCTGATCGGACTTGGCTGTTTTGGCCTGCTGGTCGCACAGACCTGGTTTCGGGCCGGTACGGCGATTGCAGGAGGTGACATCAGCCCCCCCTTAGGCACCGCGTGGCTGGCCCACATCTTTTCCCCTTTCGCCTGGTCGATAGACAACCTGGGCGGTCCCGGCCAAGCGCAGGGCCAGCTCCCCTGGGCGGCAGTCGACTGGGTTGTTCACATTGCTGGCGGCTCAGGTGTGCTGGCGCAACGAATCTGGTTATCCCTGCTTGTGGGCGCTGCCTTCGTAGGGGCGGCAGCGCTCGTTCGCGCTCTCGGTTTTGGGCCAATGGCGGGAATTGCAGCCTCGCTTCTCTACTTTTTAACCCAGAGAATCTCGCTGACGGATCCGTGAACGATGTCTACCTCGTCGCCAGGATCCTGCTCGTGGTGCTGCCAGCGGTGTTGCTCGCCTACGGTCGGGGGCGCATGAGCCTCTGGGTGGCCCTAGCCTGCTTTGCCGGTGCCGCCCCCTTCGTTGGGTTCGCGTACTCAAATCCACCCCTCGTTGGAATCATCGGCCTGACCACCACGGCGACACCTCTCCTTGCCTGGGCGCGATTCGGTCGGCCCACGGCGCGCCGCGCGCTCCGACTCGTAATGCTCGGCGGAGCCATTCTATTCGCGGTATCCGCCTACTGGCTTGTACCGGACGTCGTCGCTCTCGGCGCAGTGGCATTTGGGAAGCTATCGGGTCTATCCGCGTGGGGCTTCACCGAAGCGCGTGCAACACTTGCCAACGCCCTATGGCTGAACACCTCCTGGGGCTGGCGCTTCACGGCTTACTATCCATATGCTCCAGATTTCGCCCGCTTTCCCCTGGGGCTCGTGCAAGTACTCCTGCCACTGCTTGCGTTCTCCGGACTGTGCCTCAGGACGCCGAATAGACCGGCTGGTTGGCGCGTTACGCGGCTACGGGGCGCGGTCGCGATAGGCACGCTCGTCATCGTCTTCTTCAGCACTGGCACGAGGGCGCCCGGCAACCTGCTTTTCGATCCCCTCTATTATCACCTCCCATACGGTTGGCTGCTTCGCGAGCCAGGGCGGTTCCTCATATTCGCTTCGCTCGGCTACGCGCTTCTTGCGGCGCTCCTGGTAGAGCAGTGGCGCCATTTCGCTCCAACACAGTTCTCGTCCAAGAACCTTGTGACGACAGCCATGACCTCGACGCTTGGGCCACCAGGGTTGGCTCTATCGGCTGTCGCCCTACTCGCTCTCGCATCTGGTTTCCCGCTTTGGACTGGCGCGGTCGTACCGACGCAGCGGCAAGCGTTCCCGCCAGATCATGTGAAAGTACCCGCCTACTGGCTCGCAACTGCCCACTACCTCAACACCAGCGGGCCACCGGGTTCGCTTCTTGTCCTCCCGCCCGACGACTTCTACCAGATGCCGTACCGCTGGTACTACGGCAGCGATCAGTTCATCTCCAACCTTGTTGACCGGAATGTGCTCGATCCCAGCGCTCAGAGCTACCAAACCGTCTCGGAAAACCTTCTCGATTCAGTGAGACTCGAGTCTTCGGCTCTTCTCGCACACGACTGGAAAGAGGCCAATAAACTCCTCCAAGTGCTCGGGACTCCACTCGTACTCGTCCGGGGCGATATCGTGAGCGATTTCTATCACAGGAAAATACCCTCGCCCGCTTCGCTCGCCATGAGCCTGTCGATGGACCCCGGGATGCGAATCCTGCACACCGACGGCTTACTGAAAGTCTTCGTCTCCCGCAAGATACCGTCTCGGCAGACGGATTTTGCGACGGTGGATACCTCCTCCCCAGATCTCCGCGTACTGTCTATCCTCCCCACCGGAACGTCCCTCGTTACCGCAGTGCCGAGACCAGGTCACCTGAGCGTTCTTCAACTGCCTCCAGTCGCGACTTGGAACATAGGTGCGACCGAGGTGACGACCACAGTACCGGAACGCGGGGACTGGAAGTACTCTGCCGTGGCGCTCGGGCTGCAAGGCAGTGCCACCGACACCGGACTCCACTTATCCCAGAACCAGGTAACTTCCCGAGAAGGCCGACGTGCGCTTCAAATACGATTACCCCTCGGAGCTCTTCTCATCCACGACGGCACCTTTTCCGCGGGGCCTTGGGGACCGGTCGGCAACTGCTTCGACCATGAGCCGGTGATCTCCCCGGAGTTCTTGCGGGCGGATGTCCTACCTCGGGCCGGTCCACGTCACACCCGCGCCCTTCAACTCACCGCCTCCATCGACGCAGCGTGTGAGTCTACAGAACTCACGTGGAATGGTGGGCCGATCCTGCTATCCCTTTGGGTGCGATCTGTATCCGGAGCGCCACCCGAGATGTGTATTCGGGAGAGCCCCATCAACCGCTGCGCAGTCGCGGCGCCTCTGCCACAGGGTTCGAAGTGGCACCTCTATCGCACCACAGTCTTCCCTGATGAAGGCACACAGTCAATTACGATCTTCCTGTACGCATACGCCGAATCTTCGGGGCCATCCTCGATCGAGGAATTCTCCCGAGTAATCGCGCGATCCCTAACGCATAGTCCCAGGGTGGACGTCCTCGGGCGCCCCACAACCAGCGCCGGAGCGACGCGGCTCTTGGCCTCGTCCGTGGGATACGCCCCTGGGTGGACCGGCCCCGCTGGAGCGCTCCACGTTCTCGTCGACGGCGTTCGAAACGGCTGGCTTACGAGATCCCGTACCGCGACCCTTCGAAACGTGTGGTACCAGCCCATTGCCAACGAACTCCGCAACGAGTTATCGCTAGCGAGCGGGTTGCTTCTCTTTGTTCTAGTGGGGGTCGTCATCTGGCGGCGCAAGCCGTGACGATGGCCCCACGCGCCGAAACCATGCACGAGCCTGTCGCGCTGGAAGCGCAAGCACAGCTAGGCAGATTAGGCCTGCCTAGGAGGAGGCTCGTACGCGTCGCCTCCTACGCACGCGATCCCAGTGGCGCCTCCGGGTGCACGACGCCCAATGATGACTAGCGGTCTCCCCCCGAGCACAGAGGTAGATCACTCGCCTCTTCCGTCAACGGCCGTAATCGTGCCCACCCTCAACGCGCAGCGCACCATTGTCCCGTGTCTCGCCGCGCTGCGCGCCCAGACCCACCCTTGCTCAGTGATAGTAGTAGACAACCACTCCTCGGACGGGACCCAACGACTAGCGGCACCGCTAGCTAACCGCGTCTTGGTGATGGGGCCAGAACGCTCTGCCCAGCGCAACGCCGGCGCTGCCGTCGTTGCGGTGGACGTACTCGGCTTCATCGACGCCGACATGCTGGCTGGCCCTGGCGTAGTAGAGCAGGCGGCGCGCGCCATCGCCAGCGGGGCGGTCGCGGTGATCGTTCCCGAGCGGACTATCGGCTCAGGTTTCTGGGCGGCGGTACGAGCCTTCGAGCGGTCGTTCTACAAAGGCTCCGATAGCGTTGAGGCTGCCAGATTCTTCCGGCGTGACGTCTTCGAGAATGTCGGTGGGTTCGATCCAAACCTCGACGCCGGGGAAGACTGGGATCTAACCATTCGGGTGAGGAGCTCCGGTTGGGTGGCGCGGATCACCCCCACGATCGACCATGACGAAGGATGCTTGACCTATCTCGCCGAATGTCGGAAGAAGGCCGGTTACGCGGCCGGGATGTGGTCGTTTGCCCGCAAGCACGGATGGGGCGGCGTTCGGCAAACGATCGACCGGCCCTACCTGCGCCGTCCGTGGCGACTCCTGTATCCGCACCCCGTTCTCGGGCTGGGAGTTGTCGCGCTCAAGGCGGGGGAGTCCGTAGCAGTGGCAGCGACTCTCGCCGCCAACGGCGTGCGCGGTGCAATTGCTGTCGCTGGGGGCCGACGCACTGGTCCAACCGCGTGACACCAGTACCGAGTAATTCAAGACATCCCGGGGAGAAATGAGCGAGCAAGCCGGCGCTGACCCCTTGGACGGCTGGCAAACAACGGCTGAGCCCGCGCTCGTCCTCACGCCCCAGAGAGCGATGGACCCGCTGTGAGCGTCGCGGCGAGGGTCAAGGCAAAGGTTGGGGCAGCCCGCCGATGTAGAGCTGAGTTTGCTAACTGGCCGGCTGTCCTATTCCAAGTCGGCCTTTCGCACTTGGGTTGGAGCCGTGGGATATTTTCCGTTCAATCTCGATCTGGTGTTACTCTCCTGGCGCCCAACCATCGGACTAGTTGGTGGCCCCTGGTCGAGGTCCTCGCGGACGACACGTATCGGCTTGAGGAAACCTTGTGGGAGGATACATTAGGCGCCGATGTCGTCCTCGACATTGGCGCACACGTCGGTAGTTTCACCTGTGCTCTTGCTACCTATCTACCTGGGGCAAGATTCGTCTGTGTAGAACCTTTGCCGAGCGCCGTGAAATTTCTTTATGCGAATTTGGTGCAGAACGGCCTGGCCAAAAGAGCCGAAATCCTACCGGCTGCGATCGCTCCGGCAGACGGGGATGCCTACATGTGGGCGACTGAGGAGGCATCATGCGCCGCATCGCTGACGCCAGGAACAGGTGAGCAAGTTAGGGTGCGGACATTGAGTTTCGACTCCATCGTTGGTACGGCGGGGGGCAGAGTCGAGATAGTCAAACTGGACTGCGAAGGGGGCGAGTACGCCGCAATCTTGGAGTCCACCCCGTGGCCGTGGACGACAGTGGACAAGCTTTTTCTCGAGTATCACCCCGCCACTGGCCATGATTTCGAAGAGCTTGTTGCACGTCTGAGCAGCTTAGGCCTGCTATTGGTCTGGCACACACCGCTGGCCCATCATCCAGGCCAGGGCACTGCGTACTTCGCTCGCAGGGGGTAGCATTCTTCGCTTTTCACAGGTCTTGCCGACTCCACCCGGAGGGCCAGCGTCCGGCGGGGAAGCCTGCGAGTGTTTCGGTCGACGTTCCAAGAGTTACCCTCAACCGAGCAACACGTTCGGTCAGCCTCGTAGAGAAACGGGATCTGCCCGACCAGACTCCACATCGTTGCAGATTCGGGAGTCCAGCCGGACGACGCCCCACCCCGGAACAGTCGTGTCAGCTTCACTCTAGCCTGCTTGGAGCCCCGGCAAAAGAGTCCAGGATTCCCAAATTACGCAGCCGAGTCGCTGACTTCGATGTAACAGTCTGGTTGGACCCGTTGCCGACCTCTTGTCGTGCCGGTACGCTTGGGTGAGAGTCGGGCAGTTCAGGCATGCTGGCGGGCAGTGCACCGCCCGGGTAGCGAGAGGCCCGGCTCCTCCATCATCGTCCCTGAGGGTCTGTGGAGGAACAATGTCGGGTGGGGTGAAACGTAGCCACCGTAGCGGGCGCTCGGGCGATCCCAGTGGCCGGCGGAGTCTGGTGGCGGTTCTCGGGACCTTCGTGATCGCCGGGGCTGCCGCCGCGGCGCTTCTGCCGGCGACGGCGACGGCCCAAGGTCCCGCTCCGGTGGCTGTCACTCCCTTCCAAGGATTCAGTCCCCTCCTCACCCGCGCACCCTATGCCACTGACCTAACCCAAACGTCGGTCGAAATCACCTGGGCTAGCCTCAACAGCGCGCCGGGCTACCTGGCATGGGGGCCTAACGGGGACTGCGGAGCCCACTCGACACCGATTGCGTCCTCCCTGCCCGCCTCCGTCCCTGCTGCTGATACCACCACAGACACCACCTCTCGCGAGTTCAAGGTGATCAGCACCAGCGAGTTTCAGTCGGCGGTGGAGCTCACCGGATTGTCACCGAGCAGCACCTACTGCTATCGCCCCTACGGGTACGAGACGGTGTCCGGCCACAAGACCCTGGTGAACCTCCTGGGGACCAATCCCGTTCAGTTCTTCACCACTCTCGACCCCGTCAGCAACTCGTCAACCGCGCCCCAAAGCTTTGATGTGATCGGCGACACCGGTGAGAACCTCGCCAATCCGTACCAAGCATGGCCGAACTACATCAACCCCGACGAGGCTGCGATCGACCATCTGATGGGGCAATCGGGCGCCCGGTTCATCATTTTGGCTGGCGACGACGCCTATCCCAGCGGACTCAACCCGCGCTACGGTGACCTGCAGCAGACCGGCACGCTCGCCAACCCGGACGTGAGCAATATGTTCGGGCCCTATTACTTGCCTCAGACCGGTGGGCTCCCCATCTACTACATCACCGGGAATCACGGCGGAGACAACCTGGACTCGCTCCGCAACTTTCCCGAATCAACAAACGCCGCCGCCAGCGGGGGTGTCGACGCCCCTCTCACTTATCCCAGCATCATGGGCAGTGCTCCCGCGACCTACCCGAACGACTGGTACGCGGTTCAGTCCGGCAACGTCCGCATCTACATGCTTCAGGCGGCCTGGGCCGATCTCAACGCGGGCAGCGCCCCGGGTGGTCCCTATCAGGTGGATGCCCTGGCCCACTGGCAGCAGAACTCGGCCGAATACGAGTGGCTGAAGCAGGACCTGGCCAGCCACCCCGGGGGCATCAAGTTCGCGGTTTGGCATTATCCGCTGCGCTCGGACAGTCCCAGCGAACTCTCGGACACCTATCTGCAGAACAGCTCGGCCAATCCCAACGGGGCTCAGAACAGCCTGGAAGCGCTGCTGGCCCAGAACGGGGTCTACATAGCCTTCAATGCCCACGCCCACACCTACCAGCGCTTCGATCCCACCGGCCCCGGCCAAGTGATCAATTATGTCACCGGCGGTGGCGGTGGGATCCTGGGCTCGGTCACCTGCGCCGAAGTCACGGGGATTACCTCGGCCTACGCGCTCGGTTGGTCCCCAGTCACCCTGCCCGGGGTTGGCTCCAGCTGCGGGGTCACCAACGGGGTGGCCACCAGCGTCCCGGCTCCCCAATCGGCGGCCCAAGTCTTCAACTATCTCAATGTCACCGTGAACGGCGACCAGGTGACGGTCAGCCCGACGAACGCCGCCGGCCAGATCTTCGACCAACAAACCTACACCTTCGACAATGCCGCCCCGCTGGTTGCCGGACAGCCGGTGGGAGCCGGGGAGCCCTCGGCGGTGAGCCTGACATGGGCACCTCCGGCAAATGAATCAACCTCCTACAGCACCTCCTACATCGTGACTCCCTACATCGGGGGCGTCGCCCAGACCCCGATCAACACCGGCTCGGCCAATCCTTCCTACACCGTGACGGGGTTGACCAATGGCACCGCGTATACCTTCACGGTGGCCGGCGTCAACGAGCACGGGCCTGGTCCACCGTCAACTCAATCCGCACCCGTGATACCGGTGGCCCCCAGCCCGGCAAGCTACGATCCTGTCACGCCCTACCGCGTCTGCGACACCAGGGCCGGCAATCCCTCGGTCCTGGCGGGGATCGACGCCCAGTGCAACGGCCAGACTTTCGGTCCGGGGGGCTCCCTGACCATCCAGGTCTCTGGAACCAACCCGTCCGGGGCCAGCTCTGGTGGAGTGCCATCGGGTGCTACCTCGGTGGTACTCAACGTGACGGTTGTCAACGCAACGGCAGCATCCTTCCTCACCGTCTGGCCAGCGGGAGGGGGTCAGCCGCTCTCGTCCAGCGTGAACTGGTCGGCGGGTCAGACCGTGGCGAACCTGGTAACCGTGGGGCTCAGCAGCAGCGGTAAGATCAATTTGTACAACGCCTTTGGCAACGCCGACGTGATAGTGGACGTACAGGGCTGGATGGATTCTTCGGATACCGCTGGAGGACCGTACGTGCCCCTCACCCCCTATCGGATCTGCGATACCCGGGCCGGTAATCCGTCCGGCCTTACCGGGGTCAATGCTCAGTGCAACGGCACTCCCATGGGACCCGGTGGGGTTCTAAATATCCAGGTCGCTGGCACCAATCCATCCGGAACCGACACCGGCGGCATCCCGGCCAGCGGCGTTGTGGCGGTGGACCTAACCGTGACCGTGACCCAACCCAGCCAGACGTCCTTCCTGTCGGTCTGGGAGGCAGGACAGCCGCAGCCGGTGGCCTCCAACCTCAACTTCGTGCCTGGGCAGACGGTTGCCAACAACGTCGAGGTGGCGGTAAGCAGCGGAGGGATCGTGAGCATCTATAACGCCTTCGGCACCACCGATGTGGTGGTCGACGTCTCCGGCTACAACGCCTCCCCGCCGCCGGTTGGGGCCAGCTACTTCACACCAATGGTTCCCTACCGGATCTGCGACACCCGGCCGAGCGCGGTTTCAGGGGTGACGGATGCCTGCACCGGTCATACCCTGCATGCTGGCGCGGTGTTCAGCCTGCCGGTGACCGGAGTGGGGGGCATTCCAGCCGGAGCCACGGCGGTAGTGCTCAACGTGACGGCGACCGACACCACCGCGCCAGACTTCCTCACCGTCTACCCGGATGGCCAGACCCGCCCAGGGGTATCCAGCTTGAACTGGGGCCCTGGACAAACGGTGGCCAGCGGGGTGACCGCAACCCTGGGCTCAGACGGCGCCGTGGACTTCTACATACCCTTTGGGCAGGCCGATCTCGTGGTTGACGTTGTGGGATGGCAGAAGTGAGATCCGTCTCTGGACCAGCTAGACCGGTTAGGACCTGACCGGACGGCCGGCTCTGGACGCTCAGAGGCATGCCTCTGACCTTTGAGGTCGAGAGGGTACCGTCCACTACCCGCATGTACCCTGTGGACATGTTCACCCCCCAGTTGAGCCGCGGGACGGGCACTCCCAGGCATGGATCGAGAACACAAGCCCGAGGCAGGTCAGCTGAGCCAGCCCAGGGCTCCTGACTACAGATGTCGGTTCGACAGCTCCTAATCGCAGCGGTACTGCTGGCGCTGATCGGAGTGGAAGTCGGCGTCCTCCTGGACTGGGGAGCGGCACCAACCCCTGCATCGGCTCCGGCCAGCCAGGCGAGCCCAGGTGCATCCCCATCAGCGCCCGCCACAGTCGCACCACTGCCCTCGTCGTCGGTGCCCAAAACCGTTGTCTACCTCTATTACTACATGTGGTGGACGCCCGAGCACTGGCTGCAGAAGCTAGGGGCCCAATATCCGTCGGGATCGGAACACCTTCCGCTTCCAGGGCGAACCAACGCCCAGGGCTGCAACCCAACGACGAACTTTTCCGGGGCCAGCATCGTCGATGTCCCGCAGCAGGGCCTCTACAACCAGGATCAGGCTTCCAGCTATGAGATCCAAATCGAGGAAGCGGTGCAAGCCGGAGTGACGGGGTTTCTAGCCAGCTGGCAAGGGACCGGTACAGATCATCAAAGCACGAAGTCTTCCGGTTACGATCGACGACTGGCATTGTTGGTGCAGGCGGTGGACGCCTACAATGCCAGCCACCCCACCGCGCCTTTTTACCTCGGGCTGGCATTCTCTGCCTTTGGGGACTACACCCGCCCTGCCAGTGAGATCCTGGCGGATCTTGATTACTTCTCCCGCGTATATGCCCACAACCCTGCATTCCGCAACCCCTTCAGCAGTCACCCGATCGTGGTCTTCATGGACAGTCGCAAATTCGCCGTATCCACCGTCGCCGCCGTTTGGAGCGCGGAACATTCCGATGAATATCTGGTTGGGGACGAGACGCCCGACTCATGGTCTCGTGACCAGGCGTACCTGAACGCGTCGACCTACTATTGGTCATCCGAGGATCCTTATACCAACCACGCGGCCCAAGCCGATGTGGCTAGCTTGGGACAGCAGGTACATTCGGCGGCCAAGAAGTGGTTCGCACCCTTCACACCTGGATACGACAAGCAGCTAGCCGGCGGATCCTGCGTTCCGCGCGATGGAGTGGCCACCCTGGACAAGCTCTGGAGCATCAATTCCGCGAGTTCGCCGCAGGCCTGGTTCGGGATCAGTTGGAACGAGTTTGTCGAGAACACCTACATGCAACCAAGCTTGGCCTACGGGTCAACCTACCTGAACGAACTGAAACGCCTGATCCAGGCCGGCTGACGGCGTCGCGGCTAAGCCGCCGATAGGTCGGCTTCGCTGGACCTTTGAAAGCCCTCCAGCGGTCAGCTAGGTCCTCCCCGTCCTTCGACTCAGTAGCTATTCGATCACCATCGGGACAAGCGACCCCGGCGGCCAGCTGGCCCCCTTCCTCAGCCTGCGCGGCCTCGAATCCGCCCCGAGAGCGAGCCCGGGCGATCCTGATCTCCGTCCAAGAGATCTCAGTGGGGCTAGTCCCCGGCTAATCGGCCCGATCGTGGCCGCGGCCTCTGATCACTCTCAGACCGGGCGAACATTGACCAGCCCTTAACACACTCGTGGCTACTCTGTTGCAAGGCTCCGGGAGAACGAGCCGCAAGCTGCTAGTAGACAGGATGGATCGAAGCACTCGACCAAGCACCCGGGTTCCGGATCAGAGCACGTTGGCCTCTCGGCCAGGTGGCTCGGAAGGAGGTACCTAGTGACGATATCCTCAGCGCTTCGGAGGCACTGGCCGTCTACTCGCACCGTCGGCCAATGCCCACGGTGCCAGACCCCTCTGCGGGATGGGATGGTTGCGGATGCCGACGGCGAGGTTTCCTGTCTGGCGTGTTCGATCCTCAGGAGCCTCGGTCTCGAGGGCTTGCGACCGGTCGCGCCTCTGCCATCCGGAAACTACTCTGGTTCGACCCGGAGCAACCGCATTCCCCAATTGGCCGGCTACCGGCACTAGACGCCGGGCGGCTGGGCCGAGCGGCCGGGTCGTCTCAGTCGGGTGGCCCACTGGTGCTGGTGGCGACCCACCCGGCACCTCAGGAGTCCTGGCCCACCTCGTGGTTCTGACTTGCGCCGGTCGCGCAGCCGCGGTTAGCGCATTTCCCCCGCGAATATCCAGTCCACCACTCGATGGCGCCACGGTCCCATGGCCAGGAACCCCAGCACAATCACAACGATTAGGATGCCTCCCCCACCAATATCGATCGGGGTGATCATCGGCAGAGGCACGGTGGCCGGCCTCGACACCCGCACCTTCACGGTTGGTCCGAAGCCCCCACTCAGGATCTTGACGCTGTAGCGCCCAACCGGAACGAGAATGGTGGTGGCGCTGTGAGCGGAAAGCTCAAGCCTCCGCGAGCTACTGCCCGGCCCACTGACCAAGACTGAGGCCCCAATCTGACCACCTAGGACCGTGTTCCGTGTGACCAACTTCATAGGGAAGACTCGAAGGCGCACTGTCCAGCGACCACCCGCACTGGGGACGAAGCGGTCGAGCCCCTGGTCGGCGACGTCGACCCCTTGGAAGTAAGCCGTGACTAGGGTGTAGGTCTGGTTACCCACCTCAAGCGCCCCGCTGGTGGTCCGTCGTGGCACCGGGGTGCTGAGCCAGATCGCAGACTTCTGCGCCACCGTCACTGTGGAGCCGTCAGGACCGACCAGATTCAGATCCTTGAGCTCCGATGCGGGTAGGTGACCTCCGACGCCGTCCTCGAAGGTGAGTGGAGTGAGGAAGGAAGTTTGCAGGGCAATCTGGGTGTAGAACCTGGCACCCACATGCACCGACCTCGTTGCCGAGGTGTCGCCATTGGACCACTCCACGAAACTCACTCGGACATGGGGATTGGGATTCTGGACAATCGCCTGCAGGGTTAGCCGTTTCCCCGACGGGACACTGGCATTTATGTATCCGGCAGAGTCCGCCGCGATGGCTGCCCCACCGTCGATACTCACCGAGACGGAGTTGGGAACAAAGGGAACCACTCGGATGCTCAGTTGCGCGGCGACGATGACTATGGTCCGGGAGGCGCTCGCGGCATCGTAGCGACCACCGCCCCTGTAACTGGCCGTCAGTGTTTGCGCGCCCGGGGGTATCGAGCCGTGAAGTGTCTTGGCGGCGTCGCCGCTGAAGTTTGTCTTGGCAGCGCCGACCTCCACCCCGGCGATGGAGAAGCGGATCAGTTTATCGACTGCCGGGGCGCCGCCCGCGGTGACGTGGACCGAGACGGGGATGCCGGACCCAGCATTAACCGACGCGGGCGCGCTCAGTGAAATATTGACGGCCAGGTGCACGACGGTCCTCGCAGCAGCACCGATCTGAGTGATTGGAAGCGCTACAAGCGTCAACGCCGCCACTGCCGATGCCAAGGTAATGAGGAGTCTTCTCACCATTCTCAACCGCATCGCGCTAACCACCCCAGGCCTGTGCATTGATGTATCCGTAGCACTCTCATCAGGAATGTCTCCAGCCTTCCACCCACCGCCTGGCCGGTGTCCAAAGACCCATGACGTATGCGAGCAGAGCTGCGAATACAAGTACCGGCAGCGCGTACGCGAGCAGCACAACCAGGAGCGACCCGTGGGACACCGCCGTCGCAGGCAGGGTGCCCATGATCACTGGGGAGGGGGCTCGAGCCCGCTGGTTAAACGCGAACGCGCCCAGCAGGTTGGCGGCGCTTTTATCACGACTAGTCAGCGGCGGCAATCCGTAGACGCTCTCGATGAACTTGAGGATCGAGGTGGAGTCAGCGGTTTGGCTGAGAATCGCTCCGCGCTTGGCGTAGGGGGAGACGACGATGAGCGGCACCCGGAAACCGGAGCCGGCGGGGGGCGCTACGCCGTCATACCAACCGCCCCAGTCGGACCATGTCAGGAAGATGGCCGACGAGCCCCAGTATCGACTCCGCATGATGGAGTTGATCAGTCCCACCGTCGCTACCTGGCCTCTGGCGACGTTCCCCGGGGCGTGTTCCGTGTTCCCGGGTTGAACCACGTAGCTGACCGAAGGCACTCCGCCGTTGGCCAGCTCTCCATAAAGTCGGGACAGGTCTTGAATGCGCGAGTTGTCCTTATTGACCCCGGCGATGTTGGCCAGACCGAGGATTGGGACTTCCGGCTCCAAGCTGGCCAGTTGTCCCCGTGCCACGTGGGCCGAGTACTGGGCCACGAAGTAGCCCCAGCTCAACCTGGCCTGGTCCAGATTGTTGAAGATGGTGGGCACGGTGGGCAGCTTGGGGCTGCCGGTGGTGGTTGGAGTCCAGCTCTGAGCAGCGACCAGGAATTGATGGTTGGCGACGCTGCCGCCGAGGGCCGAGGAGAAGAAGTGGTCGGCCAGCACGTAGCGACGAGCCAGACTCCAGTAGTAGGGAATCTCCTTGGAGGTGTAGTAACCCATGGCCAAAGGCCCGTTAGCGGCGTGGAATGCCTGAGCCGCCACGAAGCCGTTCATCGCTCCCCCGTCCAAGGCCGTGGTCGCCGAGTCGGCCGAGTTGTCGAGCGGCGCGGTACGGACCGAGGTGAGCTGATGCGAAGACACACTTCCAGTAGTTGGGGTCTTGGGATTGTCCGGCACCGAGGTAGTGGCGGTGATGCCGGCCACTCCGGGATAGGTGCCGAAGTAGTTGTCAAACGAGTGACCCTCTTGCACGATCACAAAAATGTGCTTGATCTTTGATGCCGCTGTCCGGTCAATGGCCACCACCCTGCTCGCCGGGACGACTGGAGACGCCGCCGCGACGGTGCCCATGCCGGGGAAAGCCAGTGCAGGGATCGTCAAGAGCCAGCTCGCCAGCAGCATCGCGGCGGCTGTGCGGCATAGCCTGCTCACGGCTGCACCTCGTACACCAGCACCAACGCGGAGCGGTTGAAGTTGGTGGATCCTGCCTGGTCGTATTGATACACCAAGACGCCGTTGAACTTGGCGGCCAGCGCCAGGAGCCGATCCGCGAAGTGGGAACTGCGAGAGGCAGAGTAGGCGTCGTACACCAAGTACTGGATCGCCCCACTTCGGATCAGCAGGTCCGCGTTAATCACGGGTACGTAGGAGGGGTTTCGGTGCAGCGGATTGGGGCTGACACTAAGCGCCAGGGCTCGGTCAAGACTGTAGAACTGGAGGATGTTGGCAAAGGTGGGGCCGATGGTTAGGAACACCGAACCGGGCAAGGCGTGGGACTTAACCCAGAGCCCAGTTGGCCGCCCTGCCAAAAGCCCACCCGATCCCGCCAGCGACTGCACCCGGGCCGGGGTCGGCTGACCACTGTCGGTGGCCACCAGGGCCGCAGCACTGTTGTCAGCGCTGAGAACGGGGCTGGCGGTAAAGAGCAGCGTACCCACGGCCACCAGCGAGAACACCGCCGTGACCCACGGCCGGGCGGCTCCCTCTTGGCTCCGGCTCCAGTCCAGACTCAGGGGGCTCCAGCGCAGACGAGCCAGCAGCTTGGTCGCCTCAGTCCCACAGAAGAGTGCTCCAGTGGTGGCCAGAAGGAAGATGGGGGCCAGCATCGGAAGCAGGTACTCGTAGCCTTTGGTCGGCCACACCTCGAGGAGCCCGCCCATCACCAGGGCCAGCATCAGGAGCAGGATGTCGGTGGCATTGCGGCGCCGTAGCGCCACCACCGTACCCACCGCGGCCAAGGCGGTGATGGCCCAGCCCATGGTCCCGAACAGTGATGGGTAGAACAAGAGTGTGTGGTTGGCCGGGCGCAGGATCTGCCAGATGAAGTAGTCAAACCCCGTGCCTGCCTTACCGGCGCTGAGTTCGGCCAGGGGATAAGGGGCAATGGTCACGACGTAGATGGCCCCGGCGACAGCGAGATCCCGGTACCGGCGCAGCAAATTAGGCGCCAGCAACAGAAAGATCAAGAACCCTGGCACGATGAGGATTGCCGTCTCCTTAGACACAAATGCCAAGCCGGCGCCGAACGCTGCCGCCCACAAATAGAGCGGGTTCCTACGCCTCACATAGAGACAGAGGAGCAGTAGCGTGACGGCGGCGAAGAAGGCCTCTGGTCCATCAAGCAGCATCTCCCGCGATATCGAGATCGGGTACGGCGACAAGGCCGTGAAGAGCATGGCAATCAGAGCCGCCGGTCTACCCCAGAGCGTCAGGGCGATGAGCCCAATCACCACGATCAAGCCCATTCCAAAGACGACGCACACCTCCCGCGCCGCCAAACCGTTGACTCCGGTGAACCGATAGACGAAGGAGACGAGCAGCTGAACCAGCAGGGGATGGGCCCGGAATAACCCGAACAGCTGGCTGTACTTGGCGAACCCAGCCAGGCCCGCCGCCTGCCCCGCGTAGACAGCCTCATCTGAGTTGAGTCCGTACTGGTTTAGATTGAGCTCCCTCAGCACGAAGCCAACCGCCAAGATCACTAAGCCCAAAAGGATCGTGAGCGAGCCCATATCGTCCCAGGGCAGCCTCGCCTGCTGCGAATGCCAGAAGTCCCTCAGCCGTGGGATCGGACTGGTCACGAAATGGCGCTGCCTGACCGAACGCCAAAAGTTCTTCACCCGTGTGATCGGTCTGGTCACGAAATGGCGCTGCCTGACCGAACGCCAAAAGTTCTTCACCCGTGTGATCGGTCTGGTCACGGAGTGACTCTGCCTGATGGCGCTTGGTGGCCGTCCGCCCCGATGTCCCATCGAGATATCACTGACCCCTGAGAATCGTCCCTGGCGCGCCCTGTCTGTTGGCCGAGCACCCGCGCCCAGCGGGGTAGCCCGGGATTGCGAGACCCCAGGAACCCGGTGAACTCCCTCAATACCCGTTCCGCAACGCCGCTCGAGTGCCGGGCCAACCCAGCTCCACCCTGGAACGCTGCCGGTGTCCCCGGAGGGTTACACCTCCTCTTGGACATTGAGGCGCGCGCCGGAGCCGATCAATGGCGCGGCGACCCTGGTGCCCCCCTCACTGGCGCCGGTCACCGTGCCTGTTACCTGCAGTGTCAGCGTGGACCTCACCAGCTCGGGCCAGCTGAAATCCGCCACTCGCAGGCGCACGATCTCCACCGATCCAAGCGCCCTTTCCAGGACCTCGCGCTCCACCCTCTGCACTTGGTCGAAGTCAAGACCCGCCACGCGCAGCTGTGGGGCCATGGTCCGGAAGGGCGGAAACTCGTAGGCGTCGGCGGTGTTCGACAGCAGCTGATCTATGGCTTCGTCCCGACCTACGGCAGCGGCCAAGGCCGGGCTGCCCCTCTCGATCAGGAACAGGCGCTCCACGTTGACCTGCTTGCCCATCTCGCAGGGCACCAGCTGACCCACCATGTACTTGGGCGGCGGAATCACCGCCTGTACCAGGCTGTTCATGGCCATGATCGGTACGGGTCGACCGCCGAGCCATTTGCCCACCGCGCGTCCGCTCCGCGAATGCAGCCGGCTCTGGATCGAGAGGGCCGCCCGTTGCCGGGGCCGGAGCCGGCTCCCGTTCACGGCACGCAGGGTGTGGGCGCTGATGGTCAAGGGTTTGGGATAACGGCTGGCAACTCCGGTCGACGAAATGATGGTCATATCGTCGGAAAGGAAGCTACCCCCGCACTCCCGGAGCAGGCGCAAGATCGTCGCCGTCTTCCCCGTGTCGGTCTTCGCGGAAAGCAGAATGCCATGCCCAAACAAGGAGATGCATCCAGCATGGAGCAGCATCTGGCCCTTCCCGGCGATCACAAACCGCAGCAGCGGCTCGATTACGTTGGTATAGAGCACGTGGCGGGAAGTTGCCAGCAACGGTGTGGCGATGACCTTGGTGGGGTTACCCGGCTCGATATCGAAGTTGGCTAGGAGCGAGCCCCCCCACTCCCGGTAGGAATACTGCCCGCCACCAGCCCTGGACGAGGAGCTGCCGCTGACCCGGGGACGGACTGTGATAACGATATCCGGATCGTCTAGGTGTGCGACCCGAAAGAGCTCGAGCTCGGGCAGGCGCACCCGAGACCGAACGCGTGCAAGTCCGTCGACGTCGTAGTGGATCCAGCGCGTCGATTCGTTGGCGATCATTAAATGTACCTTTCTAGGCCGTCTCGTACCGTTCCGGCTCCCCGGAAGCGGCAGAGGCGCGCCAAATCCAACCGTCGGCGACCACGAACCTCATCAGCATGAAGAGGGCGATCGCCGCCAAATTACTCAGCAGGTAGTTGATTCCCACAATGCTGGTTAGCACGTATAGAACCGGCAGCCTGAGCAGTAGCGAAGCACCATTGACGGCGTCGAACACCAACAGTCGCTTCAGCATCGCGCCCAAAGTCCGAGATACCGGCTGAGCCCGGAAAACCCAGGCCTCATTGAGGACGAAGGCAGCAGCGGTCGAGGCCTGGCTGGCGACCACGGCGGCGAGGAGGTAGTTGAGCCCAAGCGAGCTGACCAAGAGCCAGAGAACCAGCTGATTAATCGCCAGCCCGAGCAGGCCAACTAGACCGAACCGGAATCCCCGCGTCAAGCGCGTCCATCCGAACCTACCCCGGTAGCGAGCTAGGGGATTGGACTCGACCAGCAGACGCAGGGGGGTGCCCGAGTTCACGATGCCCTCGCTCGATCGAGATCCGGCGGCGCCCCCTCGGTCGAGGGGACCGCGCTTCCCTGACGCCGGTTGAACCAGTCGAGGGCTACGTGGAGGTCGCGACTTGAGAAAGGATTGCGCCCGGCGCGCACGAGAACTGCGATCCTCACCACCCGACCCCCGGCCCCCAGGTGCGGTACCAGCATCACGCTGAAGCTCTCCACATTGACTCGCGCCTGAGGCCGACACGACGGTAGCTCCACGGTCAAGAGGGGCTGCCCGGTGCGGCTCACATGGGCGATGATCTCGGGAGTAACCAGCTTCTCGAGCCGGGCCGTGGCCTGGGTCGATGGCACGGGCTCGGTCCACCAGGCGCGCTGGGCACCCAACCTGCCGGCGAGCGCCTGAAGCGAGAGCTCGTCGGCTGGGGAAGGCACTGGCTTGACGCGGCGATCTCGATAGCGCACGTAGCTCACCAAGGAGTACCCGACCAGTAGGGCCACTAGCTGTGCCACGATCGCGACCACGATGGTCGCCTGCCTGGCCTTGATGGTGAGCACGGCAAAGCTGATCAGCCCGCCCGCGGCACTGGAGAGGCCGAAGACCCAGAGTAGTCGCTGACCTCCGAGCCCCAGTCGCCATAGAGCGCTGCGGAAGGTGACAAGGCTGTAGGACGCGAGGCTTACCGTCAGACTCGCGGCCGAAGCGATCAACCAGGGAGCGGGACTGTGTAGGTGCACCGCCTTGAGGAGGGCAATGCTCAAAACGAACATGACCATGCCTGCGCCGGCCGAGAAGGCGATCTTGCCCAACAGGGCCGTTAGGGGCACATAGACGAACAGGGACAGGAGGTGTCGACCAAACATCATCCCCTGAGAGAAGGTGGCCTTGCTCACCCCTGAGTACCGGGGCCCGAAGTCAAAGGGGACGTCGGCCACCCGGACGTTGGGAAGGCAGACCAGCAGCTCTAGGAGGATCTTGAAGCCGATCGGCCTCAGCTCCAAGCCCGCGACGCACACGCGTCGGACACAGAAGAACCCACTCAGAGGATCTGTCGTGCGCCGGGTTTCGGCAAACACCAGTTGGGCCACCCAGGACACGCCCCTGCTGATGCCCTTACGAAATGGGCCCGACAGCCCCTCTGCGCTCCCGCCGGAGGTGTAGCGGGAGGCGACCACTAAATCGGCACCGCCCCGGAGCGCCTGGAGCAGACGCGGAATCGCCGAAGGAGGGTGCTGGAGATCCCCGTCCATAACGCAGATGGCATCACCTGTGGCCATCGCCATACCCATCGACACGGCAGTCCCAAGGCCACGCTGCTCAGAGGGTTCGCGCTCGACCGACCGCCACCGCGGGTCCGATGCCACCAGGTGGCGCAGTAGCGGTCGGGTGGTCTCGTCGGTGCTGTCATCGACGACGATGACCTCGTAGTCGATGCCGACCAACTCGGCCGAGAGAGCTCCGTACAGAGCCTGGAGGTTGTCAACTTCATTGCGCGTGGGAATCACCACGCTCAGCTCGCGGGGCTCCATCAGGGTGCTGCTAACCTGGCGGCGATCAGCCAGCATGGCAGCCACGAAGCAGCGAAAAACTGCTGCCAGCGTGCCCTGTGGCTGCCCGCAGGTCGACCCCTCCCCCACGGTTCGTCGGATGCACTGGACCTCTCCTCGACCGGCAACGTTGGATCAACCGGGATGACTGCGTCGGTTCCTGCAGACCGGCTCAACCTACCCTGGCTCACCCGCCGCCGATCTCCCCACGGATCCTGTGGTGAGCATCACGCGGTCGACCTTCGGCCAGACCCCCCCCGATAGCGTGAGTCCAAGCTACGACTGTGCCTTCCCACCGCCAGCCTCCCGTGTCGGGATCGCTCCGCATACACGAGCCTGACGGTCGCCCTATGGAAACAGATCCGTTACGGCGTTTGGGGATTTTGCGCCATCTCTTAACCGCGCCGTAATAGCATTGTGACATCATAGTCAGTTCCGCGGTCGCTGCTGACTTCGACCCTCCCCCGCACCTGAGCGGCCTGGGCAGGCCCGGCGCCCCCTCCGTCTGGGGCACGATCCCCTTGACAGTTCTCTTTGCGCGGGTGGTAGGGTGGATGGGTAGGTCCGATCCCGACGGAGGTGTCACCGATGCGAACCGTCTGGAGCTACCTGAGGCACACTCGGGCGGAGTGATCGGCCCTCCGGGGCCGTGATTGCGTCGGATTCGGTCGACGCGGCCCCGGGGAGGGGCATCTCACCACCTGATATTGAGTCCGACTTATCCGTCGGACGCGGTGCCAAGGCACCGGCTAACCAATGAGCGAGCCCTTCGGGGCTCGCTTTCTTTGTCGGGACCGGCGATTGGGGCCAGTCCGTTCAGTTGCGCCCTCGAGGAATCGAAGCGGTCGCTGATCCTTGACTCCCACCCGCGGCGTGACTTCCGGGGAGGACTTCCAGCCCTCATCGACCTCGAACCAAATCCGGCTCAGACCGGGGGCGCAGAGGTCAGCCCCGTTGCAACTCAGGTCGATGCCCAGGGCCCGGCAGAGCAAGCCCGGTCCAGCCAGCACCTGAGGCGCTTCGGCCGGACCTCCGACAGCACCACGGATCAGAACCGCCTGGGGATCTCCAACCCCGCCGGTCACGACGTTGAAGCAGTAATGCATCCCATAGATGAAGTAGACGTAGGCGATCCCGGCAGGCCCGAACATGGGCGCGTTGCGCTGGGTTCGGCCGCGAAAGGCGTGGGACGCGGGGTCGGCCCTGCCGAGGTAGGCCTCGGTCTCGCTGATGCGCACCCTGAGGACGCCATCATCCCGTTGCCGGACCATCCAGCAACCCAGCAATTCCCGCGCCACCAGGGGGCTGGCCCGGGCGAAAAATTCTCGGGACAGTCGGGTCGAGGGCGCTGGCTCAGGATCCGCAGCCTTCATCGGCCGGCTCAGCGGAGTCAGCGGAGGGCTGCGACCACGGCGGCTCCTCCCCGCCGCCAGACAACCTCCGCCTCGGAAAAGCCGCAGGAGGTCAGATTCTCAATGTGCCAGGCGGCGGATGGCGTGAACTCGTCAGGGTGCAGGATGCCCCCGAAGCGCCGGCCGCGCTCTTCCAGCAGCGCTGCGAATTGGGGGGTGCCTTCCACCCGCTCCCACCACTCGTGCCACTCCTCGCCGGCTAGACCCGGAGGCGGGCTCAGGGATGCCGCCACCCGATCGAGTGCGGGCGTCTCCGCCAGCGGCATGTGGTCGGCGTTGGCCAAGAGGCCACCGACGCGAAGCAGCCTGGCGGCGCTGGCGTAAACCGCCGCCAAGCGCTCTGGCGCCAGCCAATGGAGCGCCGTCGCCGAGACCACGGCGTCGTACTCAGAGAGCAGCAGAGAGGCGGCCCAATCGTCGCGTCGAAGGTCGACCTCCGCCAACTTCACCCGGTCGTCGCCCTGAAACACGCCTTCTGCAATGCGCAGCAGTACCGGGTCAAGATCTGCCGCCACGACCGACGCCGATGGGAACCGCTTCAGCACCCGGCTGGTGATCGAGCCACAACCGCAGGCAAGGTCTAGAACGCGGGGTGGGTAGTCGCCGGCGATCGTG
Source organism: Candidatus Dormiibacterota bacterium (assembly GCA_963701235.1). Lineage (GTDB taxonomy): Bacteria > Chloroflexota > Dormibacteria > Aeolococcales > Bog-877 > Bog-877. The sequence continues at coordinate 1,234,872 of OY969577.1, read as the reverse complement.
CCAATCAGTGAGAGGAGAACCGAGAAGCGCTCCTCACGATCCGGCAGCGCGCGAGCCTGCTGCCGGTCCCAGCTCTCCTGCCACCCGACCCAGAAGTCCCTCTCCTCCACTGAATCGTTAGCGGTCACATTGCCCCCGCCCGTACCTGGGCCCCTACCGCCGTCTCCAGAGCGGCCAGGACCCGGGATCGCAGCTGCTCCCCCTCACGGTGGGTGAGAGTTCGCTCGGGATCACGCAATGCCAGCCGAAAGGTCCAGCCCTTGGCTCCTTCTGGCAGCTGGTTGCCCCAATAGCGGTCAACCAGGCGAATGTCCTCAAGCTCGCTGATTCCGGCCGCGCGCACCGACGCCATCGCCGGGCCTAGGGCCGCCCGCTCGGGAACCGTGACCGCGAGGTCCAGCGCGAGCTGAGGGGTCTTCGCCAATGCCATGCCGCGCCCGGGTCGCCCGCCGTCGACCAGCCATCCGTCCACCCGCAGCTCAGCGCCAACCGCAGTTCCGCGAAGCTCGAGTTCGCGCGCCAAGGCAAGGTCCACCTCGCCCAGGACACCTCGCAGCTCCCCTCTGACCCAAGCCTCCGTGCAGCGCCCGGGCGAGAAGCCCGGCCTCTCCGCAGGACGGAACTCGACCCCATCCAGACTTACCCGCTCCGCCAGCGCCTCGACCACCTGTAGGAGAAGATCGACACGCTCAGCTGCGGGGCTGGCAGCTTCTCCCCACCTATGGTCCACGAGTGCCAGAACCTCCGGCTCCTCCGGCCTCTCCGATCGATTGCCCGTGCGCCAGAAGACGCGGCCCCACTCGAAGAGCCCGGTCCGCTCCCCTCCTCGGGACTGGTTTAGCCGGCAGGCCGCCAGCAGCCCGGGAAGACAGCTGACTCGCAAGCTGCCCAGCTGCGATGAGAGGGGATTGCTGATCTGGATCGCTGCGACACCCATACCCATGCCCTGAACAGCTGGCACTGATTCCTGGCTGACCAGGCTGGAGGTCACGGCCTCGGTGAAGCCCGCGCCGATGCAGATCTCCTCGGACAAGCGCGCGGCCCGGGTAAGGCCGGGATGCCCGCTGGGAGGGGTCCGCAGGGCCGGCAAGGTCGCGGGCACCCGGTCGTAGCCGAGGATGCGCCCGACCTCCTCGGTGATGTCCTCGGGAAGACTGATGTCAGTGCGCTCCGCGACCGGTATCACCGTGAGCTCGTCGCCAGACACCTGGACCTCAAACTGAAGCCTCCTCAGTGCCGCCGCCGCGTCCTCCGCGCTCACCTCCAGACCCAAAAGCCTGGATGCGCGGGTCGAGGACACTTGGATGGGCTCAGACGGCTCTGGTAGTCCGCCCGCGATCACCGGGCCCGGTCGGACCTTGCCACCGGCGACGCGACTGATGAGGTGGAGAAAACGCTGCCGACCGACCGCTACCAGCGCGGGCGACAGGTGCCTCTCGAACCGGGAGGACGCCTCGGTTCGCAGGCCCAGGCGCCGGGATGTCTTGCGGATCGAGACCCAGTTGAAGTTGGCTACCTCGAGCGCGATTCTCCTGGTTCCCGGCTCGACCGCGGTCTGGGTACCGCCGATCACGCCCGCTAAGGCAACCGGCTGGTCCCCAGCCGTGATGACCAGACAGTCGGGATCCAGCTGCCGAACCACCCCGTCCAGGCAGTCCAGGGATTCGCCGCGCAGGCCATGCCTGACCCCGATGGCAACAGCGTCCGGAGCACCGCGCATGCGGTCGAGGTCGAAGGTGTGGACCGGCTGACCGATCTCCAGCATCACGTAGTTGCCTAGATCCACGACCGGAGAGATGGGGCGGGCACCGACGGCTAGGAGCCGGCGCAGCATCCAGAGCGGGGTCGGTCCCTCGCCCAATTCATCGATGCATTCGGCGCTGTAGATAGGACACTCGCCGGCAGCCTCGATCCCCACCGAGACCGACTCCTGGGCTGGCGGGCCGCTGCGCTCCGGCTCGGTCAGCTCGGGGTCGCGCAACGGGCGGTCAAGCACCGCCGCCAGCTCACGCGCCACTCCCCAGTGGGAGAGGCAATCAGCCCGGTTGCTGAGGATCTCGAGATCGTAGACAGTGTCGGGCGGGAAGACCTGGCTCAGGGGCTCACCCGGCTCCACCTCATCCGGCGGCAGCAGCAGCACCCCCTCGTGCTCCGAGCCCAGGCCCAGCTCGTCGAGAGCGCAGATCATGCCGTTGCTGACCGTTCCCCTGATCCGGCGCTGGCCCAGCTTCATCCCCTGGGGCAGCACGGACCCGGGGCGAGCCCAGGCGATGAGCGCCCCCTTGGTTAGGTTGGGAGCCCCACAGACGACGTCCTCAGGCTCGTGGTCGGGGATGCGCACCTTGGCCAACCAGAGGTGGTCGCTCCCCTCCATCCTGGCCACCTCGGCCACCTGGGCAACCACTACCTGGTCCAGTCCAGTCGCGAACTGACCGACCCGCTCAACCTCGGTGCCGCTCATGGTCAGGAGCTCGTCGATCCGACTGGGAGCTCGGTCGTCGAGGTCGACGAATTCGCTCAGCCACTCCTGGCTCACCCTCATCAGAAGTTCCCCAGGAGACGAAGGTCGTTCTCGTAGAGGTCACGGATATCTGCGAGGCCGTACTTGAGGGCCGCGATCCGGTCCGGTCCCATCCCGAAGGCGAAGCCGCTGTAGCGGTCGGGGTCGACTCCGGCGTTGCCAAGAACCTTGGGATGGACCATTCCCGAGCCCAGGATCTCAATCCATCCCTTGCCCAGGCAGCTGCGACAACCAGTACCGTCGCAGAACCAACAGGACACATCCGCCTCCAGGCTGGGCTCGGTGTAGGGGAAGTAACTGGGGCGCAATCGGACCTTGCGATCCTTGCCGAATAGAGATTCGATGAAGTAGATAAGCGTGCCCTTAAGGTCGCCAAGGGTCACTCCCTCGGCGACGCACAGTCCCTCCACCTGATGGAACATGGGGTTGTGGGTGGGGTCCGGATTATCGCGACGGTAGACCTTGCCCGGTACCAGGATCCGATACGGCGGCGGCCCCGCCATCATGGTCCGAATTTGTCCCGGTGAGGTGTGGGTGCGCAGGAGCCAGCCACCGCCGTCAGCCTCCAGGTAGAAGGTGTCGTGGTTGTCGCGGGCCGGGTGTTCCGGGGGCAGATTGAGCAGCTCGAAGTTGAAGCGATCGTCCTCGACCTCAGGCCCGCTGACCGACTCATACCCCAGCGCCGACCCGATGTCCTCGATCTCGCGCACCAGCCGGCCCACCGGGTGCTGGTGACCCCGGCCCAGGGGCACGCTGGGGTAGGTCAGGTCCAGCCAACGCTCGTCAGCGGCAGTCTCTCGCTGAGCCGACTGGAACTCGGCTGAGCGGCGCTCCAGAGCCTCCTCCACCAACTGCTTGGCCGAGTTGAAGGCCCGGCCCAGAGCTGCCCGCTGTTCAGCTGGGGCCGCGGCCAGACCCTGGGCGGCGCCGCTGATCAGTCCTCCGCGTCGGCCCAGATACTTGAGGCGCACCCGCTCCAACTGGTCCGCATCGACCGCCCCGGCGATCTCCTCCAGGGCCTTCGCGCCTAGTGCCTGGAGGTCGCCGTCAGTCACTTGTCGGGCGTGGCCTCCCGCACTACCTCAACCAGCTTGGCAAAGGCCGCCGGGTCGTGAATCGCCAGCTCCGAGATCTGCTTGCGGGAGAGCTCGACACCAGACTTACCCAGCGCGGCGATGAAGCGGCTGTAGGGGATGCCGGCCTGCCTGGAGGCGGCGTTGATCCGGGCGATCCAGAGCCGGCGGAAGTCACCCTTGCGCTTGCGCCGGTCGCGGTACTGGTAGGCCAGCGAGTGCATCACCGCCTCGTTGGCGGGCCGGAAGAGGCGGTTGTGAGTCCCGGTGAACCCCGAGGCCAGCTCCAGCACCTTCTTATGGCGCTTGCGAGCGGCTACTCCCCGCTTGACCCTGGCCACTTCTCAGCCCTTGAGGTAGGGCGCGTTCCGCCGCACCACCTTGGCGTCGCCGGGTACGACCTCGTGCATCTGGGCATAGCCACGCTTGCGCTTGGCCGATTTGTGCTCCAGCATGTGGGACTGGAAGGCGCCGCGGCGCAGCAGCTTACCCGTTCCCGACAGGCGGAACCGCTTCTGGGTTCCCTTGTGGGTGCGGATTTTCGGCATGGTTGCTGGCGCCTCCTCTGGGTAACTTCTTCGAGACCGGGTTGAGGATCATGATCATATTGCGCCCCTCGACCAGGGGCGAGCGCTCGATCTGGGCCACGTCCTTGACTTCCTCAGCAAGACGATCGAGCAGGGCTCGGCCGATCTCCTGGTGGACCAGCTCCCGGCCCCGGAACATGATAGTGAGCTTGACCTTGTCGCCCTCCTCCAGGAAGTGGCGTACGTACCCGTACTTGGTCTGAAAGTCGTGCTCGCTGATCTTGGGACGGAGCTTCATCTCCTTGAGCCGGATCTGGTTGTGCTCGCGTCGAGCCTCCTTCTCCCGCTTCAGCGCTTCGAACTTGAAGCGCCCGTAGTCCATGAGCCGGCAGACCGGGGGCTGTGCCTGAGGCGCAACCTCGACCAGGTCTAGGCCCCGCTCTTGGGCCAGCTCCTGGGCGTCCGCCAAGGAGACGATCCCCAGAGCCTCGTCGTTGGTGTCGTCGAAAAGTCGAACCGAAGGAACCCGAATCTGGTCGTTGATGCGCAGCTCGCGAAACGCTATGGACGCTACCTCCTCAGGTCGGGAATTGAATCCCGGATGCTAACACCCAGACTGGCCGATCCAGCCCGAAAACCAGACCTTCAGGCGCCAACCTCTGAGTGGAGCCGTTGGATCAGCTCCTCGACCGAGATCGGGCCTTCCTCGCCGGTGCGGTTGTTGCGGAGGTTGACGTTGCCAGCCTCGACTTCTTTTCTACCCACAATCCCCGCGTAGGGAACCTTGGCCAGTTGCGAGTCCCTGATCTTGGCTCCCATGCGGTCGCCGGGGCGATCGGGGACTTCGGTACGAAATCCCGCCTGCTCCAGCCTCAACGCCACTTGGTGAGCATAGTCCAGCTGGTCGTCACTGACACTTATCAGTTGCACCTGAACCGGCGAGAGCCAAACCGGCAGCGCCCCGGCGTAGTGCTCGATCAGGACTCCGAAGAAGCGTTCTAGCGATCCCAGCAAGGTGCGGTGGATCATCACCGGCTGGTGAGGGGCGCCGTCGGGCCCGATGTACTCCAGGCCGAAGCGGGCCGGCTCGTTGAAGTCGAACTGCACGGTGGCGCACTGCCAGCGCCGACCGATGGCGTCACGGATATGGACGTCCACCTTGGGTCCGTAGAAGGCGCCCTCGCCGGGGCTGAGTTTGTACTCGAGGCCCTCGGCCTCGAGCACCCGGGCCAGGGACGACTCCGCCCGCTCCCAGAGCTCGTCCGCGCCTACCGCCTTGGTCGGCTTGGTGCTGAGGTCGACCTCGACTCCCTCGAACCCGAAGCGACGGTACATCTCCCGCACCAGCCGCAGAACTCTCACCACCTCCTGGTCGACCTGATCCGGGGCGCAGAAGATATGAGCGTCGTCCTGGGTGATGCCGCGTACCCGGAGCAGGCCATGCAGAGTTCCACTGCGCTGGTAGCGGTAGACGCTGGCGACCTCGGCCAATCGGATCGGCAGCTCGCGGTAGCTCCTCCCCCTCGACCTGTAGATAAGGATGTGGAATGGGCAGCTCATGGGCTTGATCCGATAGCGGTCCCCCTCCACCTCCATCGGCCCGAACATCTCGTCCGCGAAGTAGCCCAGGTGGCCGCTGGTCTCCCAGAGCTGTTCCCGGGCCATGTGGGGGCTGTAGACCAGCTGGTAGCCGGCCTGGCGGTGAGCCTGGCGCCAGTAGTCCTCGATCACGGTGCGGACCGTGGCCCCGTGAGGGTGCCAGAGGATCAGACCTGGGCCCAGCTCCTCCGAGATCGAGAAGAGGTCCAGCTCGCGGCCGAGCTTGCGGTGGTCGCGCAGCGCGGCCTGCTCCAGCCGCTCCAGGTACTGCTCCAGCTCCGCACTCGAGTTCCAGGCGGTGCCGTAAACCCGCTGCAGCATGGGCTGGGTTTCGTCGCCATGCCAGTAGGCGCCGGCGGGATGGGTCAACTTGAAGGCGGGGATCTCCCCGGCGTCACGAACATGAGGGCCACGGCAGAGGTCGAAGAAGTCGCCTGTGCGGTAGCAGCTGATCACCTCGCCATCGGGGATCCGCTCGATCAGCTCGATCTTGAAGCGCTGGCGCCGGCGCCGAAACTCTGCCAGCGCCTCCTCGCGGCCCATCTCCTGGCGCAGGTATTCAGGCGCGCGGCTGGCAATCTCGTGCATCCGCGCCTCGATTAGCGGCAGATCCTCATCGCTGAAGCGGTGCTCGTCGGGCAGCAGGAAGTCGTAGTAGAAGCCGTCCTCAATCGTGGGCCCGATGCCGTATTCCGCTCCCGGCCAGAGCTCGCAGACGGCTGCGGCCATGAGATGGGCCGTGCTATGGCGCAGGGTGTCAAGATCCACAAGAGGCTCATCCATGATTCCCGGCGATTGTATGAGAGCGCCCCCGCAGTTCCAGATCGGCTCTAAGCCCGGGCTATAATCCGGGCACCCCGACCCGGAGAGGGCGCATAGCTCAGGTGGTTAGAGCGCTACCCTGACACGGTAGAGGCCCCAGGTTCGACTCCTGGTGCGCCCACCAGCCCTCGCTTTTTCGCATGAACGGTGGGGTTTCTGCGGCCGAACCCTGGCGCTCTGGGCCTGAGCGGCTGTTACCGGTTTTGCCGCTCACGCCCAATCCCGCCGTCGCACGCTCATGAGCGGGCTAGCGGCCTCCAACCTCTGGCTCGTGTCGCGGTCGACTCAGGCGCTGAGCTTTGTGCCCTTCCGCGACCTGTGCACGATGAGAGCTGTGGCACCCACACTTGCCGCTGCGACAGTGGCCAAGCCGGAGACGAGGAGCGTAGAGCCCGGGCCGATGGCTGCCACTATGGGACCGCCTAGAGCGGTGCCGATCGGGGCCGCCGGCACTGTCAGGACCCCACTCGCGGCGGCTATTGCGGTCAGTGAGCGGGGCGGGCTGTGGCGCTGAATGATGGTCGTCTTGAGGGGCAAGAATGGCCCGTAGACCAAGCCGCCGACGGCCAGGGCGATGAAGCCGACGATGACGGAATGGACAAATCCGAATGGCACGAGGCAGATGCCCCAGCCGGCCATGACCACAAGGGCGACTCTCCATAAGCCAAAGCGCAGTGTCCAGGAGGCCCCCAGGGCGCCGACCGTTGCTCCTATGGCGAAGAGCGTCCAATAGCCGCCCAGAACGCCGGGCCCGGCGTGAAGAGTCTGTGAAACGAAGACGGGCAGGGCGACCTCAACCGGCCCGTAGAGGCCAAAGAACACCACGCAGAGAATGGTGATGCCGAGCACGGCCGGCTGATGGGAGAGCATTCGCAAGGCTCGGCCCACGCTCTGGATCTCACCGGTGCGAGGCTTGGGCGCCCGAACCCGACGGCTGACCACGACGGCCAAAACCAACACCACATAACTGGCCCCGTCGGCCCCGATGGCGACAGCCGGACTCGTGACGGCGATCAAGAGCCCCGCAAGTGCCGGGCCCAAGATGATCCCAGCGAAGCTGGCTACCGTGATCAACGAGTTTCCGGCGACGTGCTGGGCTGGGGGGAGTAGCTCGGGCACCGTAGCCAGATCCCCCGCCACCCCGAGAAGCCCGAATAGTGACGCGACCCCCAGCAGCGCCACGTACCAACCGGGCGCTAGGAGACCGATCGAGGCGATGACCGCGATGCCCCCGAGGCAGGTGGCTCTCAGCGCTGCATCGGCTAGTACCAGCAGTCGGGGGTCGAAGCGGGCGAGGAGACGGCCCAGACCCAGGCCCACCACGACTCCGGGAAGGGTGTAGGCGGCGACTGCAGCTCCCACGAGGAGCCCGGTGTCGTGGCCGTGGGCGATCCTGATGGCAAGCCACGAGATCGCGACTGCACTCATTCCGCTTCCCACAGCTGAAACTGCGTAGCCCAAGAAAAGGACCGCGAAGGACGGAGAGCGGAGCGCCGATCGCAGTCCCGCCGGTCCGCGGCTGTCGGGTGCTGCGTCGCCGGGGGAAGCCACCTCTGCTATCGCTCCGCCACGTACCAACCAAAAACTTCGGCCGTCTCGAGAGCGGAGTGACAGATGACTTTCGGTTCAGGATCTGCCGAAAACATGTCGACGATGATGAGAGTTCAAGTTCGTTTGACTGGCCTTGGAGGGTCGGCCGTGACAGAGGTGAGCATGAGCGCTTCCGAGCGCGTTTGCGACAAAGGGTGGACGCGTACACGTCGACCGACCCAACTCCAGCCCGGTTCAGTCCTCAGCTCACCGCTTTCTTCACGAGCGCGCCGATTCGTACCGGTCGGGCGATGGTCAACTGCTTGGTAGGGAAGCTGGTCGGCCCAATGACGCCTTCGCCGGGTGCTCGCCGCCCGAGGCGCCTGGTTCCAGGTGGCCTGAAACTCAGGACAGCCCCGGAAAGTTCAGTTGCTGACAATTTTTCCACAGCTTAGGGTGGGGATAGTGGGCACAACCAAAATCTGGAGTACTCAACCCAAAAAGTATCGACTTTTATAGCTATTTTCCCGTTGACACGCGGGCTTAATGAGCCTCTAATATCGCTCCGTGGCGCTCTCGTCCCGCGACCGTCCCACGACCCCCAGGCAGTGCGCCCGAATTGGCTGCAGCGCGCTTGTGAAGAAGCAGACCGCCAAATACTGCAGTGTCCAGTGCTCCAGCCTCGACCCTGACCGTCGGGCCCGCCTGCGGGAGCGGGCCCGTTCCGGCAGGGTCCTCCCCCTGGCCCGTCAGCTTCGACTTGAGTTCGAGAGCGAAGAGCTCGGCTTGGCGCTGCTGGACAACGGCCGCGAGGAGATCCCTCGTGGCCTCTCGCGTTGGGCGGTCTGAAGCAGCAGGTCTAGCGCCGGGCGAAGCCGGCGCCGACCGCGGACTCCGCGGTCAGAATGTCGGCTTGGGTCACGGTGACTAGAAGACTCAGTTCGCAACGGTGGCAGACGATGTGGAAGGTCGTGGGCTCCGGGATGGCTCGGGCCACCTCCTGACGGAGTCCGCAGCTTTCGCAAGTGACGACGGCACGCATACCGTCATTTAGAACGGCCGGGTCGAAAGTCGATACCGTCGCCGATGGACTTCCACAACTCGCTACGCGCTCGTAACCGTTCGAGAAGGGTCCGAGCCGCGGATTGCGCCCCAGGAACGCTTCCAGGCGACCGCTCCGGTCGCGATCAGGGCCACGCCCATGGCACCGACCACGTCGCTGGCCCCGACCAGATCGGCGATCGCCCCGGCCACCAGCAGGGGAATGGCGATGGCCAGGTTGATGGCCAGGAAGGCACCGCCAAAGATCTTGCCCCTGGTGGCCTCCTCGGTGTTCTCCTGAATCAGGACGAAGCAGGGAATCAGAACCGCTCCCAAGCCCATCCCGAAGATCACGGCCAGGGTGATGGCCAGGGGCACCAGGGCGGCATCGACATGGAGGCGGTCCAAGAAGGGAGGCAGCACCCCCAGCACCAGCATGGCGATGCCCGCCAGGCCCAGCCCCACGACCACCGTCCTCGGCGCCGGGTCGCCGGAGAGGGTGCGCCGGCTCACCACCGTGCCCGCCACCAGGATTCCGACGGTGGCCGGGATCAGCAGGATGTAGCTGTCGTGGGGGCTGCGCAGGAGCACGTGCTGCATGTACCCGGCTGAGAGGGCAAAGATGGTGAACACGATCACCAGCGCCAGGGTCAGCATGGCGAAGGCGAAGGGGAGCACCTTGCTGGCCCGAATCACGGTCAGGGTGCCGCGGATCTCCGACCAGGTGCTGCTCCAGGGAGCACGCAGCTGCTGGCCGTCGGCGCCTGCAGTCGCCGCCAGCTTGGGCTTTATCAACCAGATCGCGCCCGCCGCCACCGCGAAGAGTCCCGCGCCGAAGTAATAGGGCCCCTCGAGGCCGAGCAGCCCCTGGGCCAGGGAGGCCAGCGGCACCGAGATGACGATGGTCAGGACGATGGTGATGGTGAACAGAGAGGTCGCCGCGGCGAGGTCCTGACGCCTGACCAGGCGGGGGATGCTGGCCGCCTCGGCGGGGGCGAAGAGCTGGCCCACCCCGGCGAAGACGAAGGTGATGACATAGAGGGGCAAGACCTGGTGTTGGGCAACCCCGGTTATCTCCAGTGCCGGTACCCCCAGCACCATCAGCCCTCGGGAGAGGTTGGTCCAGATCATCAGGGTCTTCTTGTCGTAGCGGTCGGCGAAGATCCCGGCCGGGATGGAGAGGAAGACCGCGGGGATGGTGTAGGCCAGCAGCAGCGCCGAGTCGCTCAGATAGAGATGGGTGAGGGAGTAGATCGAGAGCAGCAGGGAGAAGGCGAAGAACTTGTCTCCCAGCTGAGCCGCCACCTGAGCTGCCCAGAGGAAACGGAAGTCCCGGCTCCGGAGGGCATCGCGGAAGCCGGTGGTGCTGGAGTCGATAGCCTCGGCGGAGAGTGCCTGAGGAGCCTCGACCGGCATGGCGGCGAATATATCACCCGCTCAGGCCACCTCAGGCACTTCTCCGGTCACCTACCACGGTCACCAACCGGCGCCACTCCTCCAGGTCCAGGCTGCCAGGCCGGCGGGTGGGATCGATCTCCGCCGACCGCAGCACCCGGGCAGCCTCCGCCGAGCTCACCCCCAGCGAACGTGCCAGACCGTGATGGATCTGCTTACGTCTGGCCTGAAACATGGGCCGGGCCAGCTCGACCAGGGCCGAGCGGAGCTGCGGGTCCGAATCCCGGCGCGGCCGAACCGTGATCAGGCTGCTGTGGACCCGGGGCGATGGCCAGAAGCTGGAGGGGGGTACGTCGAATTCCACCTCCACTTCGGCGACCATGCGCAGCGCCAGAGTGGCGAGGGACCAGTCGCCCTGAGGGGCGGCCAGACGCTTCCCCACCTCGCGTTGGACCAGGAGGTGACAGATTGCCGGGGGCGGATCCCAACCTGCCAGCGAGGGCAGCAGGGCCCCCGTGATCCGGTAGGGCAGGTTGCCTACCACGGTCGGCGAGCCGAGGCCCAGTTCGTTGGGCGAGACCGCAAGAATGTCCGCCTCCACCACGGTCAGAGAGGGATAGGCGGAGCGAAGCAGACCCAGGGCGGCGACGCAGCGGGGATCGATTTCCAGCCCGATCACCCGCACGCCCCGCTCCAGGAGTCCCTGGGTCAGACCTCCCAGACCCGGGCCGATCTCCAGAACCTCCTCGGCATAGCCCACGACATCGGTGATGGCGTCTCGCACCTGGCGGTCGACCAGGAAGTTCTGGCCCAACTCTCGCCGCGGGCTGATCCCGAATCTACGTGCCACGGCCCGGGCCGTGCCCGGGGCGCAGAGGTCGGGAACGCTCAAGGAGCGGGAATCTGCAGGGCCAGGCGGGTGTTCTCGGCGGTCACCGCCGAGAGCGATTCCAGGCAGTCGCCCCGGAGCACGGCCAGCCACTGTGCGGTTGCCCGGACCATGGCCGGCTCAGAGCTCTGGCCGCGATGCGGCTCGGGAGCCAGGAAGGGGGCATCGGTCTCGACCAGCAGACGGTCAGAGGGGACCGACCTAGCCGCCTCCTGAAGCTGGTGAGCCGACTTGAAGGTGACATTGCCCGCGAAGGAGCAATAGAGACCCCGTCCCGCCGCCGCCTCGGCAAATGCCCGGTCGCCACTGAAGCAATGCAGGACGGCCGTGACCGAGGGGCCTTCGTCCAGCAACTGCAGCAGGTCGGCTTGAGCCCGGCGCTGATGAATGACTACCGGCTTGGCGAGATCCGCCGCCAGCTGCAGCATGGAGCTGAAGACCTGGCGCTGTATCTCCGGCGGCGTCTCCAGGTAGCCGGGGCGGAAGAAGTAGTCGAGGCCTACCTCCCCCACCGCTACCGCCTTGGGATGGCTGAGGAGCTCTCGCATCTGGCCCAGCTCGGCGTCGCTGGGCGGCAGGGGGTTGACCGGATGCCAGCCCACCGTGAAGAAGACCTCGGGGTACGCGTCCGCCAGGCGGCTGGCAGCCAGGCTGTCCGACAGCCCGTCGCCGCTGGTGACGATCTGGTGGACCCCGGCCCGATGGGCCCGCTCCACGACCTCACGCCCATCGATCCCCCGCTTCTCGAGCTCATCCAGATGGCAGTGAGCGTCGATCAGCACGGCCTCGCGCTCAGCCATCCTCGACGGACCTGTTAGAGGACGGGGCCTCGACCACCACTGTGCACTCACCCCGCGGCGGTTCGGCCCGGAACTGTGCTGCCAGCTCGGCAGCCGTGCCCAGATACCAGCTCTCATGGAGCTTGGAGATCTCCCGGGCCACGGCTACCCGGCGCTCGCCGACCACCTCCGCCGCCCACTCGAGAGTGGCCGCCAGTCGATGGGGTGACTCGTGGAAGACCAGGGCCCAGCTGGCGGCCGCCTCCAGCAGGCGTTGGCTGCGGGACTTGGTGCGCGGAAGGAAACCCAGGAAGACGAAGCGATCGGCTCGAAGGCCGCTGGCCGAGACGGCCGCCGCCAGCGCCGAGGGACCGGGAACGGCCACGACTTCAAAGCCGGCCTGCCTCACCGCCGCCACCAGGCGCCGGCCGGGGTCGCTGATGGCGGGAGTACCAGCGTCCGAGACCAGCGCCACGTCATGGAGCTGGAGCTGCTCCAGGACCAAGGGGATGCGGCGCTCCTCCTGCTCTCCGGGGAGCGAGATCAGACGGGGACGCGCCTGCAGACCCCGCAGCAGGGTCCCACTTCGCCGGGTGTCCTCGGCGACCACCGTCCCCACCTTGCCCAGGACCTCCGCTGCCCGGGGAGAGAGGTCGGAGAGGTTGCCGATCGGGGTGGCCACCACATAGAGCACCCCCGCCATCGACTTCAGTGCCCCCAGTCACGAGGGTAGCGGAAGTCCTGGCCCACGCTGCGGCCGGAGAGCTTGGCGATCAGCGGTGGCCGTCTCTTGAACTGCGATTCCCGGACCCGTTGCCACACCACCGCCACCAGATCAGGGTCGAGGCCGAGCTCGGCTAGCTCGGCCGGGGATCGGCGCTCGTCGATCAGATGGAAGAGGATCCGATCCGCCACCTCGTAGGTGAATCCGAGGTCGGCCTCGTCGGACTGACCGGCGAAGAGGTCGGCCGACGGCACCTTGGCCACGATCTGGGGCGGCAGGTTGAGATGCCGTGCCAGCTGGAAGACCTGGGTCTTGTAGAGATCGCCCAGGGGGTTGAGCGCATGGGCACCATCGCCCCATAGCGTGCTGTAGCCCAAGAGCAACTCGGACTTGTTGCTGGTACCCAGCACCAGGGCGGAGCGGGTGGCCGAGATGTCGTAAAGGATGCTCATCCGCTCGCGGGCCATCTTGTTGCCTCGACGAGTGGCGCTGGCGTCAGGAAACCTCGAGAAATAGGCGTCGATCTGGGGCGTTATCTCGCTCACCAGCAGCTCAATGCCTAGCTCGCTGGCCACCAGCCGCGCATCCTCCAGGCTGCTGGGCGTGCTCTCCCGGTAGGGGAGCGCCAGTCCGGTCACCGCCGTCACGCCCAAGGCCTCCACCGCCAGCTTGGCCGAGAGCGCCGAGTCGATGCCCCCCGAGATCCCCACCACCACCCCTTTGGCGTTCACCTTGAGCACCTCGTCGTGGACGAACTTGAACAGGATGTCGGCCACGAGGTCTGCGTTGATCAAGAGGTCAGGCATCGTCGGCCAGGCCCAACTGGCGCCGAACCAGGTCAATCCGCTCGTCGCGAAGCAGCGGGTAGGCGATCCGGGCCCGCCTCAAATCGCTCCTGTCGAGCTGGACGTGGAGGACCCCGACGGAATCGTCCAGGGGACCGGCCTCCAGCTGGCCACCCGGCGATAGGAGCCGGCTGCCGCCCCAGAAGTGGTAGCCGTCCTCGAATCCGACCCGGTTGCAGTAGGCGGTGAACACCGTGAAGAGGGCAGCGTAGGTGCGGAGGATGGCACCGTACAGAGCGGCGCTGCCGAGCTCACCTTCCGCTCTGTTTACCCCGCGCCCGGGACTCGACGACGGGCAGATCAAGAGGTCCACCCCGGCCTGACTCAGGAGGTAGGTCGCGCTGGGATGCCAGAGGTCCTCGCAGATGAGGAGCCCCACCCGCCAGCTTTCGCCCCCACCAAGGGGGAGCTCGACCACCTCAAAGGCGTCGCCGGCCGCCAGATGACGCTGCTCGTCGAAGATGCCGTAGGTGGGCAGGTAGACCTTGCGGTGGACGTGCCGGACCGCACCGTCCGAGATCAGAACGGCGGCGTTGTAGAAGCTGAACTGGGCAGACTCCAGAACCAGCCCCACGATGCTCGCGCCTCGCCCGGTGGCCTCGATCAGCTCCTGCACCTCGGGGCCGTCCAGGGTCACCGCCGACTCGGGGGTGAGGTCCTTGAGGAAGTACCCGGTCAGATTCAGCTCGGGGAAGACCACTAGGTCGGCTCCGCCTTGGAGCTCAGCCGAGATCTGGGCGCAGGTCGAAGTAAGGTTGGCTCGGACATCCCCGAGCACCGGTACCTGCTGGACCAGGGCCAGGCTGACTCGGCCGTTCGACGTCATCTCATCCCCACCACGGCGGCGGGCCTCTCGCCCCGGATGAAGGCCGCCACGGCAGGCGCCAGGGCGTCGGGCGGCTCGTACAGGAAGGCGGCTTTGGGGAGCGCCCTCACGAACTCCTCCCCGTACTTGCGGATCGAGATCCGCGGGTCGCAGATCACCACCGCGCCGCGATCGCCGTGGCGTCGGACCAAGCGGCCGAAGCCCTGCTTCAGTCGCAGCACCGCCTCGGGCAGGGAGAGCTGGGCGAAAGAGTCCAGGCTGCCACGGGCCCGGGCCTGGAAGATCGGATCGTTGGGGACCGGGAACGGCAGCTTGTCGATGACCACGCACTGGAGCACGTCGCCGGGAAGGTCGATCCCCTCCCAAAAGCTGTTGGTCCCCAAGAGCACGGTCCGGGCGTCGTTGCGAAAGTTGCGCAGCACCTGGTTCCGGCTGCCGTCCAGACCCTGGCCTAGAACCGCGATGCCCTCCCCCTGGAGCAGACCCTTGAGCTGCGAGTGGACCTCGCGAAGAGCCTGGTAACCGGTGAAGAGAAGCAGCGTCCGCCCGCCCAGTTCGACGGCGATCTGGGCGACCATCTGGGCCACCACTCGGGGATGCATGGGGTCGTCGTGACCGGGCATACCCGCAGGCAGGCAGCAGAGCGACTGGCGCAGGTAGTCGAAGGGAGAGTCCAGGACCAACTCCTCGGCGTCGGCCACCCCCAGGCGCTCGCGGATGTAGCCGAACGATCCCGCCACCGCCAGGGTCGCCGAAGTCAGGACCACCGTCTCACAGTGCTCGAAAAGCTGTTCCCGAAGTGTGCTGGCCACCTCGGCGGGGGCGGTTCTGAGGATGGCTCGGTCCCCTCGCTCCAGCTCCACCCAGACCACATCCTCATCGGCACGACTCGCGATCTCGCTGGCAGGTGCTTTATCCAGATTGGCCAGCGCCCTGGTCACCAGCCGAGCCATGCCCCTCAGGGCCTCGGCGGCGACCCAGCACTCGCGGGCCCCGTTGTCGGGTTGGGGCCAGAGGGTCGGTTGCACATTGCCGATCTCCGCAGCGGCGCCGAGCGCCCCGCTCGCCTGGAGGAGCGCTCGGCCCAGCCTCGGCACCGACCGGCCCGGCCGCTCCCAAACTTCGGTTCCCACCAAACGGTTGTCCAGAACCACGAATGTCTGGCCCCGACCGCCCGAGTTTTGAGACTCGGCCATCACCATGTGGCGGAGATCGGCAAAGGCGGCACTGGCCATCTGACGGACTGACTTGAGGGAGCGGTTCACCTCCGGGTCGCCGAAGTCCGGGATACGGTCGGTCACGGCCAGGATCGCGCCCAGCCCCAGCCGCTCGCCCTGTGCCTGAGTTGCCGCCTCCTCGAGATGGTGGGCCTCGTCGACGATGAGGTGGTGGAACTCGGGCAGGACCGCCCCGCCACTATCCGCGTCGGAGAGCAGGAGGGCGTGATTGACGATCACCAGATCAGCCTCCCTGGCCGCCAACCTGGCCTTGACCATGAAGCACCGAGCGTCGCGCCAGTTGTGACAGGCCGGGCCCAGGCAGTCATCGACAGTCGATCCCACTTTCTCCCAGAGCTCCCCGTCACGACCCGCCAGTCTCAGCTCGGCCCGGTCTCCGACCTGGCTCTGATAGGCCCAGATCAGGGCCCGGACCTTGAACCGAACCTCGTCCTGATCCTGACGTCGGCCCTCGGAACCCGCCGCCAGCCATCGCTCCAGCCGGCGCAAGCTGAGGTAGTTGCCCCTGCCTTTGAGCACCGAGGTCCGCACTGGGAGGGGCCAGGCGCGATCGGCGACCGGAACGTCGTGCTGGGCCAACTGCTCCTGGAGAGTGATGGTGTGGGTGGAGATCAGGACCCGTTCGCGGCGCTTGACCGCCCACTCCCGGGCAGGGATCAGGTAGGCCAACGACTTCCCCACCCCGGTCCCCGCCTCGACCAGCAGAGTCTGGCTGCGGTTGAAGGCCTGCGACACCGCCAGGGCCATCTGCTGCTGCTCCTCCCTTAGCTCGAACTCGGGATCGGCCTGGGCCAGCACTCCGTCGGCTCCGAATGCAGCTCTGATCCAGGGCTCCCCGATCCCGCCCGAGGCATCCTCGGCGCGGCGATGGGCGGGCAGGTTGGGGGCTGCCGCGGCAGCCTCTGGCCCCTCAACTTCTGGGCTGGCTGGCGCGATCTCAAGCTGTCGGGCCAGGTACTCACCGGATGGCCAACCGCTGCCGGCGCAGAGCTGGCGCACCCGCCGCCTCAGCGCCAGCGGCAGGGCTTGGGCGGTCTCGACCAAGCGCTCGAGCAAGAGCCAGGTGGCTCGAGCGTCGGAGAGGGCGCGGTGGGGTCGGTCGTGGAGCAGGTCCAACGAGCGGCTCAGCTCCTCCAGGCTGTGGCTGGGTGCGGATGGCAGCACCGCACGGGCGAGCTCGGCCGTGTCCAGCGCCACCCGACCGCTGAAAGCCTCGGGCAGGATCTCCGAGCAGAAGGCCATATCGAAGGCGACCCCGTGACCCACCAGGGTGCAGCCCTCGCTGAACAGCGCCAACCCGGCCACCGCCTCCTCCGGCAGGGGCTGGCCCTCCAGGTCGGGATCGCGCAAGCCACAGAGACGTTGGATCAGCAGGGAGAGCGGCATCTGGGGGTCAGCGAGGGTCGAGTAGGTGTCGATCAGACCGTTCTGATCGAACTTGACCGCGCCGATCTCGATGATGCGGTCGACCCGAGGACTCAGTCCGGTCGTCTCCAGGTCGAAGCTGACCATGGTCTGAGCGCCGCTAGCCAGGGTGTCAATAATCACGTTCCGCCTACCACCTTAGCCGCGCCGCAGCGGGCAGGATTCGAGCTCGTCCCTAACGGGGGTGCCCGACCCATCCGGCAGTCCCGATGCCGTTCCTCCGGCATTCCTCGAGAACCAGGTCCACCACCTTCTCCGCCGAGCTCGAGGTGGTGTCGATGGCGAGCGCGTCGGCAGGGACTGCCAGGGGTGCGTGGGTCCGGCTGCGGTCGGTTTGATCTCGGTTCAGGACATCGGCGCGGAGCACCTCCTCCGGGGTCTCGAGTCCGCGACCCTGGAGCTCCTTCCGGCGTCGGCTCACCCGCACCTCAGCGGGCGCGTCCAGGTAGACTTTGCAGTCCGCTGCCGGGAAGACCACCGTGCCGGTATCCCTACCCACCGCCACCGCGCCATCAGCGGCGGGCGCGCGTTGGAAGTGGAGCAGGGCCTCCCGGACCTCGGGCTGCCGCGCCACATAGGAGAGCAGCGAACCCAGTGCGGGGTCCCACAGCTCGCCCCTCAGATCCTCTCCGTCGACCCGAGCCTGCCAGGACTGAGCTGGGGCCGACGGGTCGGTGTTGATCTCCAGTTGCAGTCGCTCGGCCAGCCGCACGATCTCGCGGGCAGATCCGGCCCGGAGTCCCGCTCGACCCGCGGCAACGGTCAGGGCGCGATAGAAGATGCCGGTGTCGATGAAGGGCAGGCCCAGGATCGAGGCGATCCTCCGACCCACCGTGGACTTGCCAACCCCGGCTGGACCGTCGATCGTCACGACCGGGGCGGTGGCGCTCAACTCAGGCCCACCGACTTTCGCAGACGCCGCACTTCACCCACACTCAGCTCTCGGGCCTTGCCCTCGGCGAGTGTCCCCATCTGGAGGACTCCGATCGAGACCCGCTCTAAGTCCTCCACCTTGGCCGCCACCGCCGCGCACATCCGGCGAATCTCCCGGCGCCGACCCTCGGCGATCGAAATCAGCAACACCGATCGCCGCGGGCCGCCCCGGAGCAGCCGAACCTCCAGGGGATGGGTAGGCCCGTCGATTAGGACCGGGCCTAGACGGAGCGCATCCAACTGCTCCCTGCTGGTGGGCCCGATGAGGGTGACCCGGTAGCTCTTGGGGACCTGATATCGCGGGTGGGTCAGACGCAGCGCCAGGTCGCCGTCGTCGGTGAGCAGGATCAGACCCCGGGAATCGGTGTCGAGTCGGCCGACCGGGAACAGTCCACGGCGGTCCTCGACCATCTCCAGGACCGTCCTCCGTCCTCCAGGATCGCGGGCGGTCGACACCACCCCCACCGGCTTGTTGAGGGCCAGATAGCGACGTTGCAATCCGCGCTGGGAGATCGCTCTTCCGTCCAGCCTCACCTCCTCGCGCTCGGGATCGATGAGGCGCCCCTGGGGCGGGGGCACCTGGCCGTCAACGGTTACCCGCCCGGACGCCACCATCCGGTCGGCCTCGCGCCTAGAGGCGACGCCGGAGCGGGCCAGCCAGCGCGCCAATCGCTCACTCGGCATCTGGCTCCCCGACGTCAGCTGCCCTCCCCAGCCAGGGACCGACGTCGGGGCCGTGCAGGGGCGGGAGGTCCTCGACCTGGGGAATCCCCACCACCTGCAGGAAGCGCAGCGTCGTCCCGAAGAGCCGGGGATGCCCGGGACCCTCCTCCCTCCCCACCTCGGCGATCAATCCGTGCCGGGTGAGGCTCTCCAGCACCGCCTCGCAGTTCACACCTCGAATGGCCTCGATGGCGATCCGGGTGATGGGCTGGCGATAAGCGATGATCGCCAGGGTCTCGAGCGCGGGCTTGGACAGCCTTCCCGCCACCTCAGGCCGCAGGGCCCGCTCCACCGCCCAGGCGGCCTGGGGGTGGGTCACCAGCTGGAGCTGGTCACGATGGTTCTGGAGCATTAGACCAGTCCGCGCCAGCGTGGTAGCGGCGGCGGCCGCCGCCTGCTCGACCGCGTCTGGGCTCAGCTCCAAGGTTCCGGCCAGCTCGCCGATCGAGATCGGCTCGGCCCGAACGAACAGCACTGCGACCAGGGCCCCGACCGCGTCCGCCTCCGGCTCGCTCTGCTCAGCTGCCACCGCCGCGCTCCACCAGGATCGGACTGCTGGTCGACGCCTGGCTGCAGACGGCCTCACCGGTCCAGATCAGCTCCAGCAGCGCCATGAACAAGGCCACCGCCTCGAGCCGGTCCCGGGCGGCAGCGAAGACCTGGTCGAACCGAAGTTTCGCCTGTTGCTCCAGCAATCCCCGCAGCTCGTCCATCTTCTCGGACACCGAGTAGCGGGGATGAGGAAGGGCCAGCTCCAGCTCGGTCGGCTCGGGGAGGCGTGCCAGCAGCTCTCCCAGGGCCAGTGCCAGGACCTCGGGACTAAGGTGAAGCGTCGCCTGCGGCTCGACCGGCAGTCCCAGGACCCGCAGGAACGCCTTGGGCCCGGCACTGGAGTCCGCCAGCAACACTCCGGCCGCCGCCTTGAAGAGCCGATATTCGGCCAGGCGCTCCCCGGGGTCCTCCTCCTCGGTCAGGGGCTCGACGTGGCCGAGCAGGGCGGCGTCGTTGGTGTCCTCGAGATGGCGACCCATCTTGATCTCGAGCATCTTTGCCAGAATCTGCAGAGACTCCGCGGCCCAAAGAAGGTCCGTCTCGCCATCGGCGGCGGCAAGATCATCCTTCAGGTTTCGGGTCAGCGTTGCCAGCTCGATCGTGCCCAGATCCAGGTCACCGCGCTGCGCCTCGGAGAGCATAGAGGTGAGACGCTCAAGCTCCGCAGCCTGCTCGGGACTGGCCACGGCTCAGCTCGACTCCGGGGCCGCGCCCACCGCCGACAGCAGCTCCTCGGCATGGACCCGAGCCGCCCCGGGCGTCGCCTCCCCCGCCAGCAGCCGAGCCAACTCCTCCACTCTTGCCGCGCCCGCCACCGCTGACACCTGGCTGTAGGGCCGGCCCTCGCGCTCCGACTTGGCCACCACCAGGTGGGTGTCGGCCCGGGCCGCGATCGGAGCCAGGTGGGTTATGCAGATCACCTGATGATGGTTGGCCACCTCGCGCATCAGATCACCTACCCGGTTGGCAGCCTCTCCGCCCAGTCCTTGGTCGATCTCATCGAACACCACCGTCGAGACCCCGGACTCCCGGGTCAGGTGCGAGAGCAATGCCAGCGCCACCCGCGAGAGCTCGCCTCCCGAAGCAGCTTCCGCCAGCGGGCGCGGTGGATCCCCGGGGTTGGCCGCCAGGTCAAACGAGACCCGATCCCAACCCGCGGCACCGGACGCCAACCGCCGGCCTTCAGAGGAGGGGATCCCCTGACCATCCTCGACCTGCCAGATCTGCACCCGGAACTCGGCCTTGGGCATCAGCATGCGCCGAAGGTCTGCGGTGACTGCCTTGGCCAGCACCGACGCCACTTTGCCTCGCAGCCCGGAGAGCTTCTCCGAGTGACCGGCCAGATCGGCCTCCAGCTCCACCAGCTCGAGCCCGAGTCGCTCTATGTCGCTGTCGCCCTCGTCCACCGCTTCGAGCAACTCGGCCGCCTCCCGGCGACGGCCCAGGGCCGATTCCAAGGAGCCTCCGTGGCGGCGACCCAGCCTCTCCAGCAGGTCCAGCCGCTCCTCAACTTCCGCCAGCCTTCGGGTGTCATCTGGTAGGTGAGCCACGTAGGAACTGAAGGAGAGCTGCAGGTCCCGCAGTCCCTCGACCGTGGCCTCGGACTGATCCAGAAGCCGGTCGAGCTCGGTGTCGATCCCCCGCGAGCTGCGGGCGTTGTGCTGCGATTTCGCCAGCAGGTCGGCGGCCCCGCCCTCGCCGTCTCCGCCACCTAGCGCGGCTCGGACTTCGGAAGCCGCCTCCCGCAATCGGGCGGCATTGGCAAGGCGGTCCCGCTCCTGACGAAGCTCGACGTCCTCCCCGGGTACCAGGGAGGCGGCTTCTAGCTCAGCTAGGTCCAGCCGCGCCTGATCTAGCTCGCCCCGCTGGCGATCTCGCAAAGCGCGCAGGCGCTGACTGTTGTGGAGGTTCTCCTGGCGTCGATCCCAGAGCTGGGCCAGTCGCTGCAGCAGAGCCGCCGCGTCATCACCGCCCAGACTATCGAGCGCGGAACGCTGTGCGGGCTCTCGCAGCCAGAGCGATGACGCTCCCTGTCCCTGGACGTCGACCAGCTGAATTCCGAGATCGCGAAGAGCGTTGATCGGGACCAGAGAACCATTGGCGCGGGCGGAGCTGCGGCCGGTGGCTGTCAGCTCTCGGGTCAGCACCAGGGTCTCTTCCAGAGGAACCCCGAGGGCGCGACAGGATTCCTGAACGATGAGGGGAGGTTCGTCGAACGCGGCACTTGAGTTGGACCGCTCAGCACCTCTTCGCACTAGCTCAGGATCGGACCGGCCGCCCAGGGCCAGACCGAGCGCCGACAGCAGCACCGACTTGCCGGCGCCGGTTTCGCCGGTGATGGCGTTGAAGTGGGGCCCGAACCGTGCCTCGGTGCGTTCGATCACCGCCAGGTTCTCCACCCGCAGCTCCAGCAGCACCGATCAGGCGCGCTGGGCGTCCGCTGCCACCTCGGCGGCCTCATCTTCCTCGTTGGGAGCGAGCTTCAGAACCCCGCCGAACCCGGTCTTGGAGCGAAGCCGCTGGAAGAAACCCGGCGAGCCCGGGGGCCGGATCAGATTCAACTCCGGTCCGCGTTTGATGGTCAGGTACCAGCCGGTCTCGAGATGGCCCCAGATCTTGCCGTCGGCTGCTGCCACCGCCCGGCCCCGCTGGACCTCAATCCGCACATCCAGAGTGTCCGGAATCACCAACGAGCGGCTGATCAGGCCGTGAGGGTTGAGCGGGGTCAGAATCAGCGCCGGCACCCGGAAGTCCACGGGTGGCCCGCCCGCCGAGAGCGAGTAGGCGGTCGAGCCGATGCTGGTGGCGACGATCAGGCCGTCGGCGTCGAAGGTTCCCACCAGCTGGTCGTCGGACGTGACCTGGAGGCGGACCAGGTTGGTGGCGTCGGCCTTGGCCACGATCTCGTTGACCGCCACCGCCACGGTCTCCACCACGTCACCCACCGCCGAGATGCTGACTTCGCCCCGCAGGGTGCGCCGGCGCACTATCCCGTATTCGCCCGAGACGAAGGCCTCGAGCGCATGAGGTAGGCCCGCCATCTCCACGTTGGTGAGAAAGCCCAGCTGACCCCGGTTCACCCCCAGCACTGGCACCCCCTTGGGCGCGGCGTGCTGAGCCGAATAGAGCAGGGTTCCGTCGCCCCCGACCGCCACCAGCAGCCGGGCGGTTCGGAGCTCCTTCTCGAGCACCGCCTCGACATCGGCCTGGGCTACCCAGGGCCGCAGGCCGGCGGCCTCGGCGACGCGCATGGACTGGCGCAGGATCGCCGAGTCCGGGTTCTCGCGGAAGTGAAGCAGAAAGCCGATCGAACTCTCGGGCTCGGCCCCGCTCACACCCACCTCCCGCCTTTACGCCTTGACATCGCGCCTAGGATCTTAGGTCCTCGCAGATCCGGGCAAGGGATCGGCCGGCTCAGAGCAGCAGCCCCACCGCAACGCCCAGGAGGGCTCCGGCGAAGACCTCATAGGGGGTGTGGCCGATGAACTCCCGCAGGCGCTCGTAACGAAAGCCGAGATTACTTCGGAGGTCGTCGAGAACCTGATTCAGAATCACGCTCTGCTGGCCCGCCGCCCGGCGAACGCCGGTGGCGTCGTAGACCACCACCATGGTGAGGATGGCTACCGCCGCGAAGAGTGGCGAACCCAGCCCGACCTTGCGTGCCACCACCGTCGTCAGGCAGACCGTGAGCGCCGTGTGGGAGCTGGGCATTCCCCCGGACATCCCCAGGGTCCGCAGGCTCAGCCGATGCTGGCGCCAGGAGTCGGTGACCACCTTGAGGATCTGTCCGATTGCCCAGGCCAGGAGCGGTACCCAGACAAACTGGTTGGTGAGAAGGGCGCTCACGGCTCGTGGTCAGCCGTCTTCGGCCCCCGCCTCTTCGTCTGGATCAAGCAGCAGCTGACGCTCCCGGGGCAGGCCGTCGGCTCCCGCGGTCAGCTCGGTGACCCGGCGCTCGGCGCCGTCGAGGAGAGCCGAGCAGCGGCGGATGAGGCGCACCCCCCGTTCGTAGAGGGCCATCGAATCCTCCAGGGAGACCTGGCCGTCCTCCAGCCGAGCCAGAACCGAGTCGAGTTCGGCCAACGCTTTCTCGTAGTCGAGAGCCTCAGGATCCCCGGCGCCCGGCGCGATCGCAGCGTCCTGGTCAAGATCCATCAGATCCACCCTCCTGCTCCTGCTGCGCTTCGCTGACCCGGCTCAGCAGCCTTCCCCTCCGGAGCCGGGTGGTGATGATCGCCCCGATCGCCACCTGCTCGGCGTCACGCAGAACCTGGCGACCGGACCCGTCCAGGGTGATCGAATAACCCCGGCCCAGGACGGCCAGGGGACTGAGGGCCTCCAGCCTACCAACTCGGCCCGAGAATTCTTCACGCGCCTGGCGCAGGCGGCGCTGCGGTCCCCGGGCTTGGAGCAGACCCAACCGTGACTCCAGGCCGCGAGCCTCCGCCAGGAGCAGGCGCCGCACGGCTCCGCTCAGTCGCTGCTGGCGGGTGTCGAGATCGATGCGGCCAGTGGCCAGGCGAGCCGCGGGGGCGAGTCGGGCCAGCCGAGCTCGGCTCAGAGTCAGCAGACGCCGCTCCTGAGCCACCCGGCCCTCACCGCCCCGGCGAAGCCGCAGCCCGCGCCGGGAGAGATCGGCGCGCAGGCCCGCCAAGTCAGGGACCGCGATCTCGGCAGCGGCCGAGGGGGTGGGTGCCCGACGGTCGGCCACGAAGTCTGCCACCGAGGCATCGGTCTCGTGCCCGACCCCGACCACCACGGGATGCGGGCAGGCCAGGATGGCCCGCGCCACCACCTCCGAGTTGAACGCCTGGAGGTCCTCCAGCGAGCCGCCCCCCCGGACCAGTAGGACCACGTCGATCTGTACCCGGCCAACCAGCTCCAGCGCCGCCAGAATCGCTCGCACGGCGCCCTCCCCCTGCACCAGGGTGGGGACCACCACCACATCGGTGATCGGGCAGCGCCGTTGCACCACGTGGATGACGTCGCGCACCGCGGCGCCGTGGCGGGAGGTCACCACCGCCAGGCGCCGAGGCAGAAAGGGCGGCCGGCGCTTGCGCTCGGGGGCAAACAGGCCCTCGGCCTCAAGTCGGGCCACCAATTGCTGAAAAGCCAGAGCCAGCGCCCCCACGCCCTGGGGCTCGAGGCTGTCGAGGTAGAGCTGGAGCGACCCCTGGGGCGCGTAGATCGAGACTGCACCGTGGGCGATGACCTTCATCCCGGTCTTGGGCTCGAACTGCAGCGACCTGGCCTCCTTGCGGAAGAGCGCCGCCTTGATCACCGAGCGGTCGGCCCCGCCCGGCTGAGAGTCCTTGAGGGTGAAATACCAATGCCCGGCTGCCGACAGGTGGCAGTCGCCGAGCTCCGCCTCGACGTAGGCGTCCTGCAGCTCCGGCTCGCCCATCAAGGCGCTTCGGATCAGAGAGGCGAGCTCACCGACCTGGAGAAGTCGCACCCGCTGGCTCCACCGGTTGGCGGCTGACTCGGGCGATGTTGCCGAGCACGCCGTTGACGAACTTGCCCGCTTCCTCTCCGGCCATCTGCTTGGCCAGTTCGACCGCCTCGTCGATCACCACTGCGACCGGCTCCCGCCGGCGCCAGCAGAGCTCCTCGGTGGCCACCCGTAGCACCGCTCGCTCCAGGGCACCCATCTGGTCGATGACCCAGTTGGTGGAACAGGCTCTGATGGTGGCGTCGATCTCCACCTGATGACTGACCGCTCCCTCCACCAGCTCCTCGGCAAACCGGCGCGCGCCCCGGCCCTGGGGGTCCTGCTCCAGGTGGTACTCCAGCGGCTCCCGCCAGTTCCCGGGCTGGAGCTCCAGCTGGAAGAGCACCTGGACCGCCAGCTCGCGGGCACGATGCCGCGCCCCCAAGCCTCAGTCCCCCTCGATCTCGGCGATGTGCAGGTTGATCTCCACCGCATCGAGGCCCAACATGCTGTGCACCGCGTGGGCGACTTTGCGCTGGAGGTCGTCGGCCAGCTGGCTCAGCGAGGCTTCCGGGGTGATGGCCAAGTAGAGGTCGAGCCGGATCCCGGTGTCCCCCACCATCTGCATCCTCACTCCGCGATGCCCGTGCTGGCGCACCAACGGCAGCGAGACGTTGACCCCGCTGGGCTCGCACATGGCTGCGATCCCGGGCACCTCGAGCGCGGCCAGGGCTGCGATCGAGGCCACCACCTCGCTGGCGACCCGAACCCGACCCTGGGTCTGGCCGCCCCCGCCGGGTTGATTCAAGAGCGAGGTGCTCACTGCACTCGCTCCAGGTACTTTGCGGTCCGAGTGTCGACCTTGAGGGTATCGCCCACTCCCACGAACAGCGGCACCTCGACGACCAGGCCGGTGCTGAGAGTGGCCGGCTTGCTGCCACCGGTGGCAGTGTCGCCCTTGAAGCCGGGGTCGGTGGCGGTGACTTCGAGCTCGACGGTGATGGGCAGTTCGACCCCGATCACCTTGCCGTCGTACTGGAGAACGTACAGGTGGTCGCCCTCCTTCACGTAGCGGGTGGCCTCGGCGAACTGGGCTTCGTCGAGCGGGTACTGGTCGTAGCTGGCGGTATCCATCACCACATAGTGCTCACCATCGCGATAAAGGAACTGGACATCAACCTTCTCGATCCTGGCCCTGGAGAAGCGCTCCTCGGGGCGGAAGGTCTCTTCAGTGAGCGATCCGGTGGTTATGTTGCGGAGGCGCGTGCGAATCAGGGCGGTGCCGCGGCCAAGCTTGACGTGCTCTTGCGACAGCACCTCCCAGAGCTGCCCATTGCGCTCCACTGTGGTGCCGGACCTGAGTTCCCCGGCGTTGATCATCGACTAGCTCCAGTCCAAACTGGCTGAGCATCGCGTCCTGGCCCAGCTGAGGCGCAACTGATGATGCCAGCTTTAGCCGGTGGACGACCGCCACCGGGGTGGCTTTTGCGCTTCAGCCCGTGCTCGAGACGATCTCGGCGCGTCGACCCTACCAACTTCCGTTTACGACCCCGTCCCGCGCGCGACGGCCTTGTCAGAACTTGCTTCCGTAATGCGACTGGCTCTAAGAGTAGGCCAGCCTACCGTGGGCTCAAATGGCCGCCAAGTTGATGCCGGAAGTCACGGAGCCGGCTGCGCCCGGCCGCCTCTCCAGCTCCATCGTCATCGCCTCGCTCTCTCGCGCCCTCGATCTCGCCGAGGGCGAGCCCATGGGCCATGCCATTCGCACCTGCTGGTTGGGGATGCAGATCGCCAAATGGCTGGAGCTGCGGCCGGCTGAGCGTCAGGACCTTTTCTACGCCCTCCTGCTCAAGGACGCCGGCTGCTCCGCCAACGCCTACAGCGTGACCCGCTGGTTCCAGGCCGACGACATCACCACCAAGGCGGAGCTCAAGATCACCGACTGGAGCAGCAACTGGCGCTCGATGGTCTTCGCACTGCGCCAGACCGCCCCCGCCGCCCCCATCACTCGGCGCATGGCCCAGCTGGTCTCGGTCGGCAGCCGCGGCCAAGGCCTGGCCAACGAGCTGGTCGAAGTGCGCTGCACCAAGGGCGCGGAGATGGTCCGGCAGCTGGGCTGGGCGGAACCCGCAGCGACAGCGGTCCTCAATCTGGACGAACACTGGAACGGCGGAGGTCGCCCCCGGGGCCTCAAGGGCGACGAGATCGCCATGCTGGCCCGGATCGCTCTCCTCAGCCAGACGGTGGAGATCTTCTGGCGCCGAGGCGGGGGACGCGCCGCCGAGGCGGTTCTACGCCAGCGTCGGGGCAAGTGGTTTGACCCGGTGCTGGTCGACATCGTCCTGGCCCACGCCGGCAGCTCCAAGCTCTGGCGCCAGCTCGGCGAGATCGGTCACCCTGAGCACGTCAGCCACCTCGACCCTGAGCCCCGCCAGATCCCCTCCTCGACCATGGACGACATGATCCGAATCGGCGAGGTGTTCGCCGCCGTGGTTGACGCCAAGTCGCCTTGGACCACCAACCACTCGGCTCGAACTGCCGCCATCGCCCGCCTGATGGCCGAGCTGATGAACTTCAGCGCCACCGATCAGGACCGGGTGGGGTTGGCTGGACTGCTCCACGACCTGGGCAAGCTGGCAGTCAGCAACGCCATCCTGGACAAGGCGGGTCCGCTGCTCCCCGAGGAGATGGAGGAGATGCAACGGCACACCGCTATCACTCACGAGATCCTCTCGCCGCTCTGGCTCCTCGACGACGTCGGCGAGATGGCGGCCGCGCACCACGAGCGCCTGGACGGCAGTGGCTATCACCGCCACCTGCGCGGACCCGAGATGCCCCACGGCGCCGAGCTCCTGGCGGTCGCCGACGTTTACGAGGCGCTGACTTCCCATCGTCCCTACCGTCGAGGCATGGATCCCGACGACGCTCTTGGGGTCCTGAAGAAGGATCAGGGCACCCGACTCGCCGGTGAGCCCATCGAGGCGCTGACGGAGCTGGTGAGCAAGAAGATGGCCACTGAGCCCGCCTGACGAACCCCCCTTCCGCCGCTACATGAAGTAGAGGATCAGCCCCGCCCCGGCCACCAGGAAGGGACCATAGGGCAGGGCGTCGCGGAGGCTCAGCCTGCGAGTGACCAGGAGCAGGATGGTGACCACGCCGCCGATAAGGGTGCCGGCAATCAGCGCCCAGAGGGCGTAGAGCTGGCCGTAGTTAAGGCTCATCCCGGTGATGGCCCCGATCATCATCCCCAGCTTGACGTCCCCCCAGCCGAAGCCCTCGCCCTGGTGAAAGAGCTCGCTGACAATCGCGAAAGGCAGTAGCGCCACTCCGCCCACCAGGATTCCGAACAGGGACCGGAACACCGACAGATCGGGGCTGAAGTTGGCTAGGGCGACACCCAGTGCGATGGTCGGCAAGGTGATCACGTCCAGGATCAGGCGGTGTTTCAAGTCGAATCCCAGGATCTGCAGCAGCACCAGGATCCAGAGGCTGTGAACCAGGAGGCCAGCACCCATCCCCTGGCGCAGCGCGAAGGCCGCAAAGCCGACGAAACCCAGCACCGGCAGCAGCAGCAGTTCGATTCGGCCCGCACCTAGCTGGGGAGGTGGCTCGTCGTTCTTGAGCGGTCTCTCCAACAAGAGCGACAGCTGGCCCATCAAGCCCCCGCCGACGATTCCCAGTACGCCCCAGCCCACGGCCTCGAGGGAAGTCACGAGCGGTGAGCTCCTAAGGCCAGGTCAGCCTGCTCATGGCTCATCCCAGTCCATTCTCCTGGATCTGTTGGTTGTGTTCGGCAAGGGTGACGCTGTAGAGGACCTTACCGTCGGGCAGGGCTAGGAAGTAGAGGTAGTCGCTGGGGGTCGGGTGAAGCACCGCGTTGATGGCGGTGATCCCGGGGCTGTCGATCGGTCCGGGAGGAAGGCCGGAGTTGATATAGGTGTTGTAAGGAGAGGCGAAGCTGGTGTTCACGACCGTGCTGTTGTCGCCGGCCAGCGACTGCGCGTAGAGAACTGTGACGTCGCTCTGCAACATCATGTTGTCGTGGAGTCGGTTGAAGAAAACTCCAGCCACCAAGCCTCGATCGTTGACCGTTGCCGCCTCGGCAGAGACGATCGACGCCAGCACCACCACCTGGTACGGGGTCAGTCCCACCGCTGCTGCTCCCGCGATGATCTTCTGACGGACGCGAGCGTTAAAGTCTTCGAGTTGCTTTTGCAGCATCTGATAGGGCGTGACTTTCGGCAGAACCTGGAAGGTGTCTCCGAAGGCAAAGCCCTCCCAACTGGCTCCCGCGGGAGCCCCCGATAGGGGGGCGATTCCGGGGAAGACAGCGGGCTGATCGACCTGCTTGAGATAGCTGGAAGCCGAGAAGAGGCCCTTGGCTTGCAGCACCTGTGCCTCCTGGGCGGCTCGCAGTCCATCAGGGACGGTGACGTCGATAGCCTGACTCTGGGGTGGTCCCTTCAGGACGGTGATGATTTCGCTGACACTCATACCCGGATCCAGTACGAACTTCCCAGCCTTGAGGTCCGGTGCCAAGCCCTTGTAGTCCGCGTAGAGCTTGAAGAAGAAGCTGTTGCGCACCAGGTGTCGATTCTGGAGGCTGTTGGCGACCTGGGTGAGTGACTCGTTCGTGGCCACCGCGAAGAGCACCTTTTGCGACTGGGTCGTCTGTACCGGAGCCAGTTGGCTATGCACGTAGTAGGCGAGCTCAGCGGCGCCACCTAGCACCACGATCAGGAGCGGCAATACCAGCGTGAAGAGCTTGGGTCCCCTCACTTGCGTCGCCCGACCCGGGTGGCTAGAACCTGTTGCAGGATCAGCGTCGCCGCCACCTGGTCACCGACTTGGCGGCGTCGTGCCCGCGACGCTCCCGAGGCGATCAGGTGCCGCTCCGCCTGCTTGGTGGTCAGGCGCTCGTCCAGGTAGGTGACCTCCAGCGCGGTTGCCCGCTCTACTGCGGCCCCGAAAGCCCGGGCTTCCGCGGCTGCCACGCCCTCGTCCCCATCAAGCTGCAACGGTAGCCCGACCACAATCCGAGACACCGACAAGTCACGCACCAACTTCACGATTTCATCGATGCCTTCGCGGCCCGCCCTACGAAATATCGTCGAGTGCGGTTGGGCAATGGTCTGGGTCTCGTCACTTACCGCCACGCCCACCCGGGCACGCCCTGGATCCAAGGCGAGAATCCGCCCTAGTGAAGGACGGCCCGCCGCTTTAGCCAGCGGTGTGGGCCTCGGCGAGGGAGACCCGGACCATGTGGATATTGCCTGAGAATAGTGGCAGCCAGGGCAGCCCGTAAGGGGACTGCTTGACCGTTACCGTGCTGGCTCCGGGGAGTTGCGCCAGTAGGTACGTCTTGGCCGCTCCCGGCCCCATGAACACCAGCTTGCTGCGGAACGGGGCGAGGTCGAGCTTGGGAGCCCAGTAGCCAATCGATCGCGACGTCAGCGTCACCGACCCTCCGGCTCCGGCCGAGACGACCACCATCTTGCCGATCTGGGGGTCCGCTAGCAGCTCCGCGCCGGTCGGGAGCTTTGATTTGAGGTCTTGGAGAACAGCAGCCCGAGCGGCCGCGCGACTGTAACTGGTACCGGCAGCAGTCACCGTGACCGTCAACGTTTGAGCGGCACCGGCGGGACAGGGGGTGGACGCTGTGGTGTTGCAGCCTGTCGGCAGCGTCGGGTTGGTGACAGTGACGTCGATACCAGTACCGGCCGAGTTCTGCGCCAGCACGCCCTTATCCTGCGAAGCCAGGTGCCTTAGTTGCTTGTCGGCTTTTTGGGTGAGCGTGGTGTCGATGGTCTGCTGCTGCGCTTGGGCGGCAGCGACATCTGAGGTGGCGAAAACAGACTGAGTCGTGGCGTTGGCGCCACCTGACATTGCGCTCTGGTTCGCAACCAAAACCTGCGATGCGTCATCGCACTTTTTGGGGTGGGACGGGTCAGAACAAACAGAGCCGGTGGAGGGATTCGTCCAGTTCCACGCCTGAGACGCTGCGACGTTCCCCGCCGTACCCACGGTGCTGGCATCGGCTTGCACTGCCACTCCCTGCGAATAGCTGGGGCAGTTGGGAAGACTGACCGATTGGTTCTCGCCTGCAGCGGTGGTGGTGAAACTAACCCCGCTCGAGTTGGTGTCGACGAAATCAGGGGCGTTGCCAGAGAACGAAAGGGTCAAGGTGCCGGCTGGAGGAAGTCCGTTCCAGCAAAACTGCAGGTCCCCGGTCGCAGGCACGGGCGGCAATGCCTGTGTGCCGCTCGGTGTGATGGTGAAGTTCTGGCTGAAGTTGCCGGTCTGGAGCGCTTGGGTGGAGATCTGATCCAGAGTTGGACCCGATTGGGAACCATCGTTGCCTTGGATGGTGGCGGTGTCCACCAACTTGTGGGCCCTGACCCCAACGGTCACGGTGGCTGAGGGGAGGATGAACAGCAGCACAATCAGCAACACGGCCACGACGGCGCCGACCACCCCGTACTTGAGACCGTTGCCGCTCTGGCCACCCCACCATTCCCTAAGTCGTGCCCACCAACCGGCCACGCTCCCAGCCACGACGGCGGCACCGCCGGCTGCCACGGCTGAAGCATTGGCGCGCGTCAACCCGCCTGATGCCGCTGCTGGTTTGCCGGCGCCCTTGGCCGCCGCAGGGGCGGCGGTTGCCGCCCCTGCGGCGACGGGGACGGCGGCCGCGGCAGCCGTGGCATCGGGGACTCCTCGCAATGGGGCCCCCTGCTCCAGGCGCGCCAGCGAGGCGAAGGTTGGGAACCCGGTGCGGATCGCCAGGGTCTGGATCTGTGGATCGCCGCTCACGACGGCGATCCGTTTCTGGAAGCCCCGCGTGTATTGCATCAGCAGACGCATGTCGAGCGGTGTCCGCAGCACGTGGCCGTCCGGAGGCACCACAAACACCAGATCGCGATCTGCGCCGGCGCGTCGGATCCGGTCGATGAGATCGGTTATCTCGTCGCTGGGTTCAACGTAGAGCAGTTTGGCCATGGCAGTCAGTCCCCCCGACCATCTTGGCCAACGACACCCCCACGCCTTCGGTTACGACGCATCCGGCCCCCGTATCGCCTTGGTGACCTTGCGCAGCATCCCCTCTAGGCCCGGCCCCTCCTCGGTGACGTCCTCGATCTGGCCACATCCCTGGTAAGCCAATCCCATCGGGACCACGTCGGCGGGAGAGGTGAGCAAGCCAGTCGTGTCGTGTACAGCGGTGAGCTCGTCGGGGCCGAGTCGGGTGAAGCTGGGCTGGTGCACAAAGGGCAGGTAGTCGGTCCAGCGCAGCACCGTGAGCTGCTCGCCCACCTCGGGAAGCAGTGATCCGCCGCCGCTGAGGCGGACGATGGTCGGCAGTGGCTGGCCCTTGGCCATGTCGTGGAGCACGAGCGCCACCCCCTGGGCCAGAACCTCGGCCGACTCCCCCATGGCCCGGCGGACCAGGGCCTCCTCTTGTCCGCCCAGGACGCCGGCTGAGTGACGCAACTTCAGGCTCTCGGCCAGCGGCAGAGGCAGATCGAGGTCATTGGCCAACTTGCGTGTGAACGCCCTGCCGCCCAGTTCGAACATGCGGCTGGATTCCAGGACCGCGTTGCGGACCAGGCTCACGGTGGTGGTTCGAGCCCCGATGTCGATGAACACGGCACCGGACTCCAACACCTCCGGCGTCGACGCCAGGCGGGCCAGGGCGTAGGGCTCGGCCACCGTCTCCAGCAACTCCAGGTCCAGCGCCTTGGCGATCTCGTCGACCGCCCCGTACTGGCCCTCGGTGGCAAAGGTGTTGAAGACGGTCAGCTCGACCTTCTGTCCCTGGTAGCGCAGCGGGTCCAGGACCGGCTGGCCGTCGACCTTGGCAGAGGTGATCGAGGAGTGAACCAGGCGAAGCTCGCCGTCGGTCTCCCCCACCGACTCCTCCTCTAGCCGTGCTTGGGCCTCGCGCAGAGCCCGGCGCTGGATCCCTTCGACCTGGTCGTCCAGCTCGCGCCGCGAGATCCGCATCTGGGGCCTGCCCCGGATGCGGGACCCAGCGCTGCTCATCGCCCTGACCCGAGGGCCCCCGATGCCGATGATCACCCTGGTCGGGATCACCTCGGCCATATCCTCGGCAGCCTCAAGGGCGCCGTGGCAGCCCTCGACCACCGACTCCAGATCCGGGGGAACCGAAGGATCAACCTCGCCAGGACCCTGCTCGGAGCGGCCGACGCCGAGGACGATGGCCTCGCCCGCTTCCTTCTTGATCACCAGAGCCTTGATCACCTGGGTGCCGACATCGAGCGCGGTGACGTGGGTCCTCGGCTGTCGGCGAGCCGTCGGGGCCTGCGGCATCTTCAAGCTT
Organism: Candidatus Dormiibacterota bacterium; assembly: GCA_963701235.1. Classification (GTDB taxonomy): domain Bacteria; phylum Chloroflexota; class Dormibacteria; order Aeolococcales; family Bog-877; genus Bog-877. The sequence goes on along the minus strand of OY969577.1, from coordinate 1,201,661 downwards.
CCTCCAAGATCGACCCAAGGATGGTACGCACGGTGGCAAGCACGGCGGCGTGACCGTCAGCGGCGATTCCACCCTGGCCCAACTGCTCACTCCCGCCCCCGCCACCGGTGTCGCGGCAGGCTGCCCTGGCGATCTGGCCGGCACTGAGTCCACGCGCGGCCAGATCCGGGGAGAGTTTAACCACCAAGGCTGAGCCCGCCAGTATGAGCGCGCAACCAGAGGAGATGTCATCCAGAAGCTGATCGGCTCGCTTCCGCAAGTCCCCTCGCTCCAACTCGAAGGGCAGGTCGACCACGGCCAGAGTCGTGCCAGCCACCTGCTCCCGAACCTCTGCCTGAGAGCCCGACGTGGTGCCGCTCTCTCGCGCCCGCTTCAGTTCCTTTTCCAGCTCGCGCTGCCGCTGCTGGAGGACCTGGACCCGGCTGCTAACCTCCCCCAGCGGAGCCCGCAGCTGGGTGGCGACACCGGCGAGCTGATCGCGCTGCTCCTCCCACCAGCGCTCGGCGGCGGCCCCGGCCACCATCTCGATGCGGCGCAATCCCGAGCCCACGCTGTGCTCCCCGGTAAGGACGACGGCACCGATGCGGCCTGATCGACCGACATGAGTGCCGCCGCAGAGTTCTCTTGAGAACTCGCCGAAACTCACCACGCGCACCTGGTCCCCGTAGGTTTCCTCGGGCAGCGCTAGCGCGCCCGAGCGCCTGGCCTCGTCGAGTGAGAGCAATTCCACCCCCCGTTCCAGGTCGTCGCGGATGGCGCTGTTTGTAAGGCGTTCCACCTTGATCAGTTCCTCTGGCGAGACCGGGCGTGGCCAGCCAAAGTCGAAGGTGGCTCGCTCGGCCGTGACCAGGGACCCGCGCTGGACCACCCCCTCACCCAGAATCGCGTGCAACGCCGCATTTAGAAGGTGGGTTGCCGAGTGGTGCGCGGCGCAGCCACGGCGATGCTGAGCATCCACCGTGGCCCGGATCTCATCTCCCACCCGGAGCTCGCCCCGAGTCACGAGGCAGTGATGCAGGCGCTCCCCGGTCTTGGACATCTGAGTGTCCAGCACCGAGGCCTCTCCACCCTCCCAGCTCAACTGTCCTCGGTCTCCGACCTGGCCACCGCCTTCGGCGTAGAAGGGCGAGCGCAGCAGGAGCACATCGGCCTTGGCCCCGGGTCCCACCCGCTCTACCGCCTCCCCATCCTGGATCTCGCGCACCACCGCACTGTCACTCTCCAGGCGCTCGTAGCCCACGAATTCGGTCTCCACGCGCGTCTCGGAATCGGTCGCGAGCTCGGTCATGGCGCCGCCCCCTGCCCGCAACTTTCTCTCGTCTGGCCGCGACAGCTCGCGTTGCTGCTCCAGCAGGAGATCGAAGGCGGCACGGTCAACCGTCAACCCCCTAGCGCTAGCAAGGTCCTCGGTCAGTTCCACCGGGAAGCCGTAGGTGTCATGCAGTCGGAAGGCATCGGCCGGAGAGATCGTGCCACCCTGGGAGAGCCCGATGGCTGCCTCGAAGTGCTCCATCCCCCGCGCCAGGGTCGCCTGGAAACGGGCCTCCTCCTGCTCGATCACCGCCCACACCGTCCTGGCTCCACTCGCCAGCTCGGCGTAGGTCTCACCCAGGATCGAGACAACGACGGGGACCGCCGGACCCAACCCTCCCTCGACCTCAAGGGTCTGCGAGCTGACCAGAGCTCGCCGCAAGAGGCGGCGCAGCACGTAGCCCCGGCCCTCGTTCGAGGGCATCACCCCATCCGCGATCAGCATGCAGGCGCCCCTGGCGTGGTCGGCCAGTCGGCGCAGATGACGGTCGCTCTGGGTCTTGGGCAATTTGGCCAAATTGCGGGCCCTGCCCGCGAAATCCGCAGCAATTGGGGCGAACAGGTCGGTGTCGAAGATGGAGCCAACCCCCTGCAGCACCATCGCGGTGCGCTCCAGGCCCATACCGGTGTCGACCCCCGGGTGGGGCAGCGGCACCGTGCGCCCATCCGCCAGGCGCTCGGAGTCCATGAACACCAGATTCCAGATCTCCAGGAAACGCTCGCCGTGCCCGGGACTCTCGTCTGGCAGCGTCCCGTAGGCCTCACCCAGGTCGTAGTAGATCTCGCTATCGACCCCGCAGGGCCCGGTCGGGCCTGCCTGCCAGAAGTTCTCCTCCAGCCGCGCCACTCGTTGGGGCGGGATTCCGGCCACCTTCTCCCAGAGCATGACCGAGGTCTCATCGCTGGGATGAACGCTGGGAAAAAGACGGTCCGGGTCGAGTCCGAATCCTTTGGTGAGGAGATCGAAGGCGTAGGCGATGGCTTCCTCCTTGAAGTAGGCCCCGAAGCTGAAATTGCCGAGCATTTCGAAGAAGGTGTCGTGACTTAGGTCGCCCACCTCGTCGATGTCAGTGGCACGAAAGGCCTTTTGGCAGGAGGTCAGGCGATCCCGGGGAGGGACGCTTTGCCCCAAGAAGTACGGTTTGAAGGGCACCATCCCCGCGCTGACCAGGAGCAGGCTGGGATCGTCGCGGGGAATCAAGGGCGCGCTGGGCACCCGGAGATGGCCGTGCTGCTCGAAATAGTTCAGGAACTGCGCGCGGATTTGTTGACTTAGCAATGGCAATATTCCAAGCGGGATCGGCCGGATTCTAGCCGCTCGGCGGCTCTCCCGATGGCGACCTAGCTACTCCGGAAGCTCCCGCTTGAGTTGCGCTAGCGCCGCCCGCTGCAGCCGGCTGACGTGCATTTGACTGATCCCCAGCCGTCGGGCGACCTCGGTTTGGGGCAGTTGCTCGACGAAGCGCAGCACCATGATCTCTCGCTCTCTGGGGGTCAGGTGGCGCATCGCCCCCGCCAGCATGTTCTGGAGCTCGATCCGACTCAGGTTCTCGTCCTCCGCCCCGAGTCGATCTCCCAGCTCCTCCCCCTCCTGCTCCCCGGCGCTGGTCGGAGACTCAAGCGACAAGGCCCGCTGGGCTGGTCCCGCCTCCAGGGCCTGGAGCACCTCATCCGGCTCCAGCTCCAATCGAGCCGCGATCTCGGGGATGGTCGGGGATCGGCTCAGCTCCTGGCTCAGCTCCTGCTGCGTGCGCACCACCCGGGCGTAGGTCTCTTGGAGCCGGCGGGGGACTCTCACCGCCCAGCTCTTGTCCCGGAAGTAACGCTTGATCTCTCCCAGGATGGTGGGGGTGGCGAAGGTGGTGAATTCCAGTCCTAGGCTGGGATCGAAGCGGTTGATTGCCGCGATCAGGCCCAGATATCCCACCTGCTCCAGATCCTCCAGGGGCTCTCCCCTGCCCGCGAAGCGGCGCGCCAGCGAGTGAACCAAAGCTGAGTACTGTCGAACCAGCTCTTCTCGTACCTGGGGATCGTGGTTCTTGGCGTACTCGGCGAAGAGTCGGTGCTGGAGATCGCGATCGAAGCGCGGGGGATTCACCCCCGCCTCGGTCACCGCCAGCGGTATTTGGCCAGACGGACCCGCATGAGCCCATCACTCGCCGACTTGAAGTCGACATCGTCAGCGAAGCATCGGAGCATGGAGACGGCGAGGTCCAGAGCCTCGGATGTGGCGAGCGCGGTCGTGGCCACTCTAGGGTCGACCTGAGGCTTGGGCACGGGCTTGGTGCCCAGCAACCGCACTTCAACCCGAAGTGCGTCCTCCTGGACCTGGAAGTTGATCCGCACATTCGCATCCTGCATGCCGGCGGCAGCGGCGGTGCGGATGGTGTGCTCGCAGGCCTCGGCGATGGCGATGTTGAGCTCGTCCAAGGCTTCCAGCCCCAGTCCCGCGACACTGGCCATGCCCGCGGCCACCCGCTTGGCGACCACGATGTACTGGGGATCGGCCGGAATCCGCAGCTCGGTAGCCTCAGCGGTCCTTTGAGCCATCACCTCAGAATCTGCCCCTCCCGTCCCCAACTCAAACCTGGCAGATGGCCCCGGGGGCACCCGCCGGCTCTTGGCTCCGATCCCTGAAACGCCAGCTGGGTGCGCCGCACGCGACCTTCCACATCCTCTCCTGGAGGCTCGTGGGCCGTCCGCGATGTTGGCGCTCCCGAGAAATCAACACTAGGGTCGGGTGCGTTTGTCCGGCGGGGCCCCGGGCCCGGTGCCACCGTAGCACGGCTCACTTGGGCTGTGTGTCCAGCGAAGCCTTGACCTTGGGGAGCAGCCCTAGGCCCACCTCGGCCAGCTGCTCTGGCGTAATCGGGGTGGGCGCCCCGGTGAGGGGATCGGTACCGGTCTGAGTCTTGGGGAAGGCGATCACCTCGCGGATCGAGGGCTCCCCCACTCCGACCATCACGATGCGGTCGATGCCGGCCGCGAACCCCCCATGAGGCGGGGCGCCGTAGCGAAAGGCGGACATCAAAAAGCCGAACTTGCGCTGGGCTTCCTCGGCGCTCAGGCCCAGGGCCGCAAACATGGCCTGCTGCTGCTCGGGATTGGTGATCCGCAGGGAGCCGCTTCCCAGCTCGACCCCGTTGCAGACGATGTCGTAGGCCCGAGAGCGAACCCGGAGCGGGTCGCGCTCGATCAGCGGCCAGTCATCGGGGTGAGGCTGGGTGAAGGGATGATGTACCGGGGTCACCTGGCCGTCGGCGCCCCGCTTGAAGAGCGGGAACTCGGTGATCCAGAGGAAGTCGAAACGGCCTTCCGGAATCCAGCCCAGCTGGCGGGCGGCATGGAGCCGGACCGCCCCCAGGGAGGTGGCGGCGACCTCCTCCTCGCCGGCAGTGAAGCAGACCAGGTCGCCATCCTCCATCCCCAGTTGCTGGGTCAGCTGGCCCAGCTCGGCCACGGAGAAGAACTTGGCGATCGCCCCTTGGTACTCACCGCTACGCCGCCAGAGATAGGCCAGGCCCTTAGCCCCGTAGGTGCGCGCCACCTGGAGCCAGCCGCCCTCCAGCTCGCCCCGAGTCAGCTCGGAGCCGTCCGGCACCCGCAGCGCCAGGATTTTGCCCCCCGCCTCCAGCGTCGCCGCGAAGACCCGGAATGAGCTGGACCGGAAGATCTCCGAGACGTCACTGAGCTCGTTGCCGAAGCGGGTGTCGGGCTTGTCCGACCCGAACCGGCGCATCGATTCGCTGTAGGGCAGTCTGGTCCAGGGTGTCGGCACCCGCACCCCGAAAGCCGCCTCCCAGGCGGGCGAGATCATCGCCTCCAGCACCTGGTAGATCTCCTCCTCGTCTTCCACAAAGGACATCTCCAGGTCCAGTTGGGTGAACTCCAATTGGCGGTCGGCCCGGCCGTCCTCGTCCCGCCAGCAGCGGGCGATCTGGAAGTAGCGATCAAAGCCCGCCACCATGGAGAGCTGCTTGTAGATCTGGGGCGACTGGGGCAGCGCCCATACTCGGCCCGGCCAGAGCCGGCTGGGCACCACGAAGTCCCTCGCCCCCTCGGGGGTGCTGGGGACCATGGTCGGGGTCTCGATCTCAACGAAGCCCATCCGGTCGGCCTGGTCGCGCAGGCCCTTGACGAAGCGGTGCCGGGCACGCAGGTTGTGCTGCATCCGTGGCCGCCGCAGGTCGAGGTAGCGATACTGGAGCCGGACCAGTTCGTCCGCCTCGGCCTCGTCGGACGTACCGATCGGCATCGCCTCGGCCTGGGCCAGCACCTGGCAGCCGTCCACCGCCACCTCGACCGCTCCGGTCGGCAGGTGAGGGTTCTCGCTGCCCTCGGGGCGGGATTCGACCACCCCCTCCACCCGTAGCACCCACTCCAGGCGACACCTCTCGGCGACCTCCTGAGCCTGGCTCGAGCGCGCCGGGTTGAAGACCAGCTGGACCACCCCGGTGTGATCCCGGAGGTCGATGAAGGTGAGCCCGCCGTGGTCGCGGCGGTGATTGACCCAGCCAGCCAGCAGGACTGGCGCTCCCCGGTCGGCCAATTCGACAGTCCCGCACATGCGCCTTCCGATCACCAGCCCACCCTCAATCCGCTTCTAATATTCCCAGTCCCGAAGCTGGGCCGAGACCTCGTCCACCCGCAGGCTCAGCTGCTCACCGGTGCTGAGCCTGCGCAGCGTCACCCGCTGCGCCTTGATCTCATCGTCGCCCATCAGGCCCACCGCCACGGCTCCGCTGCGCTCGGCGGCGCGCATCTTGCCCTTGAGGCTGCGGGCGCCCACGTCACTGAGCACGGCCAGGCCGTCGCGGCGGAGCCGCTGGGAGAGGTTGATGGCGGCCGGTACCGCCTGAGGTTGAGCCGAGCAGACCACCACCTGGGGCCGCTCCGGCGCCGGTCCGGGCGGCGCCACCATGACCACCCGCTCCAGCCCGGCGGCGAATCCCACCCCCGGCGCCGGTGGGTAACCCAACAGCTCGGAGAGGCCGTCGTAACGCCCGCCGCCGAAGAGGGCGTTCTGGGCGCCCACCAGGTCCTCGTGCCAGACCTCGAAGGTGGTCCGGACGTAGTAATCCAGGCCGCGCACCAGGCGGGGGTTGAGGTCGAAGGGGATGTGGTAGGCGCGCAGCGCCGCTTGGACCCGCTGGAAGGCCTCCTGGCAGGCCTCGCAGAGGAAGTCGAGGGTCCGGGGCGCGGTCCTCATCAGCTCCTCGGTGCCAGCCTCCTTGCTGTCCAGGATTCGCAGCGGGTTGCGCCGCAACCGCTCCTGATCCAGCTCAGGCAGCTGGGCCAGGTGGGGGGCGAAGTGGTCAAGCAGCGCCTGCCGATATGCGGGTCGGCACTCGGCGTCGCCGATGCTGTTGAGTTGCAGTCCGATCCCACCCAGTCCCAGCTCGCCCAGCCAATCCCAGGCGACCGCGATCACCTCGGCGTCGAGCTCGGCCTCGGCGTCCCCCACCGCCTCCACCCCGAACTGGTGGAACTGGCGGTAGCGCCCCCGCCCGGGGCGGTCGTATCGGAACATCGGGCCGGCGTAGCTGAGCCGCACCGGGGCTGGCAGCTCGCGCAGGCTGGACTCGCCGAAGGCCCGCAGGATGGGCGCTGTGTTCTCGGGCCTAAGTGTCAGCGAGCGCCCCGAACGGTCGGAGAAGGTGTACATCTCCCGGCGCACCACATCGCTGGTGTCACCCACCCCCCTGATGAACAGGTCGGTGGATTCAAAGATCGGGGTGGCGATCTCCCGGTAGCCGTAGCCGGCGGCGACGCGCATCGCCACGTCCCGGGCCCGGTTCATGGCCGCCAGCTGGTCGGGAAGCAGGTCCTCGGTGCCGCGTGGCCGTGAGATCGGGGTCATCGAACTGGCAGTGTAGGGGAGCGGTGAGATCGAAAGGTCTCCACTGGCATACCTTCCTGTCTAGGAACCGTGCCCTGGGGTGACTTAGCGTCTGCTAGTGACGCCCCTCACCCCCCGACAGCGACTCCAAGAGCTTCCGGCTCGGAGCGGCAACTCGGCTAGGCGCGACCTTGGCAAGGAACGCAATCTCGCCTAACGATCGCCCTGGAAGCGAGGCCGGTTCTACGCTGACGCAGCTGTCCAGATGAGTGAGCTTCTGCAGGCGCTTATCCGCTCTAGGGCACCCCGGAGCTAGCTGGGCCTATTTTTGGACGAAGGAGGATCCGCCTCCGGCACCCTTCTTTACCATGACCCGTTCGCCGCCGACGGGAGGGAGGTTGCGGGTAGCCGGCGGCTTAGAGGTTGGCTTGGGCTTCGCTGTCTCTTGGCTCACGTGGGTAATGCTACCCCACGCAACAGCCAGAGAACCAACGGCCCCATCACGATGGTGGCACCCAGCGCGTACTGGCCCCAGGTGAGGAGGGTGAAGCGGTTGGCTATCGGCGGGGCATTGGCCGCGATCGCCTCCTGGAGCATCGCCAGGATACGTTCATAAGCATCCTCCGTCGACACCCCGGAGACCAAGTTGTACGCGTCCTCTGGGCTGCGCCCGGTATCCAGGTCGAAGTCCCGTAAGGTCAGGCCTAGCAGAGCGGAAGCCGCCCCCAAGCCGATTAAGGGCGCGAACCACCACGCCGTCAGGGGAATGCCTGCGAGCCTGGCGGAACAGAGCAGAGCGGCCAGGGTGAAGGCAAGCCCTATCTCTGCCAGAGCTCGGTTCGAGGCGGTGTCCGCGCTGTCTGATTGTGCGGCCACCTGAGCCTGTGCCACCGGGATAAGCGCGAGCAGGGCGTCAGGCGTCGGGCGTGGCTTGGAATCGTGGGGATCGGTCGTCACTGAACGGAACGGTACTCGTCCGCTCCGCGAACTCGAACCAGTACGTTCGAGAGATGAAGTGCCTCGGCTACCGCATCGTGGTGACGGTCCTCATCAGCCGACCTCCCTCACCACCTGCTGCACATCGCGCACGCCCTCGAGTCGCTCCAGCAGCCGACTCAGTTCGGTAAGGCTGGTGATGTCGACCACCGCCGAGATCACCGCCGCCTGGGCACCATCCACCTCAACCGCGGCCCCGCTGAGGTTGACCTTGCTCTCGGCGATGGCGATGGCCACGTCCCGGAGCAGGCCGGTGCGATCGCGAGCCTCGATCCGCAGGCGCACCGGGTAGACATCGCGGCTGCCCTCATCCCACTCCGCCTCGACAATCCGCTGGGGATCGGTGGCGTGACGGATGTTGACGCAGTCCTCGCGATGGACTGTCACCCCCCGGCCCCGGGTCACGTAGCCTCGAATCGGCTCCCCTGGCACCGGTTTGCAGCAGCGGGCGATGTTGGTCATGAGGTCGTCCAGGCCTGCCACCCGGACCCCTCCGCTAGGGGAGGTCGTGGAGCGCGAGGTGAGGGGAATGGTGCTGGTCCGTGACGGCGCTGCGGCCCCGCTGGCCGCCTCCTCGCGAGCCGCCCACTTCAGCACCACCGACCGTGCCGCCACCTCGCCGTAGCCGATGGCGGCGAAGAAGTCGGTGAGGTCGGGAATCCGGAACTCCTTGGCCAGCTCCAGTAGGCGCTGCTGCGGGACGGTGCCCAGCTGCACTCCACGCATGCGCCGGAGCTCCCGGTCGAGCAGCTCCCGACCCCTGGCGACGTTCTCCTCGCGACGCTCCCTTTTGAACCATTGCCTGATCTTTTCCCTGGCGCTGCTGGTCTTGGCGAAGTTGAGCCAGTCCCGGCTCGGGCCGTGGCGTTCTGAGCGGGTGGTCAGGATCTCGACGATGTCGCCGTTCTGGAGCAGGTAATCGAGCGAGACCATGCGCGAGTTGACCTTGGCGCCCAGGCAGCGGTGCCCGACATCGGTGTGGATGCGGTAGGCGAAGTCGATTGCCGTGGCCCCGGCGGGAAGCGAGAGCACGTCGCCCTTGGGGGTGAAGACGAAAACCTCGTCCTGGAAGACGTCGAGGCGCACGTGCTCGACAAAGCGCTCGGCGTCGAGCACCTCCTTCTGCCACTCCAGCAGTGAGCGCAACCAGCTAAAGCCCTCGTCGAGGCGCTGGTTGGAGCGGGTGCCCTCCTTGTAGTGCCAGTGCGCCGCGATCCCCTCCTCAGCGGTGCGATGCATCTCGTGGGTCCGGATCTGGATCTCCACCGGCTCCCCGCCCTCGCCCACCACCGTGGTGTGCAGGGACTGGTAGCCATTGCCCTTGGGCATAGCGATGTAGTCCTTGAAGCGTCCCGGAATCGGCTTCCAGAGCGAGTGCACCACCCCCAAGGCGCCGTAGCAGCCGCGGATGTCGTCGCAGACCACTCGCAGCGCCACCAGGTCGTAGATCTCCCGGATGGTCTTTCCGCCCTGCTGCATCTTGCGAAAGATGCTGGTTAGGTTCTTGGGTCGCCCCACCACCTCGGCGCTGATCCCGGCCTCGGCCAGCTCGGCTAGCAGGTGCTGGCGGGCCTGCTCAAGCACCACCTCCCGCTGCCGTCGGCGCAGCTGCACCTCCTGGCGCACCCGCTCGTAGTTGTCCTGATCCAGAACGGAGAAGCAGAGGTCCTCTAGCTCGCCCTTCATCTGCCAGATTCCCAGCCGGTGGGCAAGGGGTGCGTAGATATCCATGGTCTCCTGGGCGATGCGGCGCTGACGCTCCTCAGGCAGAGCCGAAATCGTGCGCATGTTGTGCATCCGGTCGGCCAGCTTGATCAGGACCACCCGCAGGTCCTCGGCCATGGCGATCAGCATCTTGCGGATGTTTTCTGCCTGGACCTGGGCCTGACTGTGGAGCTTGATCCGACCCAGCTTGGTCACCCCCGCGACCAGCTTGCCCACGGTCTCGCCGAACTCCTCTCGAATCTGATCCAACGCCAGTGGGGTGTCCTCGACCACGTCATGGAGCAGCGCTGCCGCCAAGGCGTCGGCGTCGAGATGAAGATCGGCGAGTAGGGCCGTCACCGCCACCGGGTGGCTGATGTAGGGCTCGCCGGAGAGGCGCCACTGGCCGCGGTGGGCCAGCTCAGCTACCTGGTATGCCCGCTCCACCGTGGCGACGTCACTCTCACCTAGGTAGGCCAGGCGCGGAAGCAGGTCGCTGAACTGCATTCCCGGCTCGGCCATTCCTCGGTCATTCTAGGTCGAGTCCCTGAAATCGACTCCCGGGGGGCCAGAACGGCCCGGTCTATACTCCCTGCGGTGGCCGCTCCAACTGACCCGGACGAGGACCCCGCCTATCCGGAGGGCTCGCTTGGAGATGGTCCCAAGACCCTGGGAGATGTCCAGACCCACCTGCGGATGAGCCGCGTCGGCTGGCTGATCGCGCTGATGCTATTCGTGGCGGTGCTGGCTTTCTTCATCGTGGTGGTCGCACTTGGAGTCGACAACTCCTGAGCCCAGGCCTGAGGAGATCAGCGAGCGAGGACGGCGACTCCGGCGGTCCCCAGAAAGAAGGCAAACAGGTAGAGCATCGAGAACCGGAATAGCTGCCGCGCCCAGCGCATGCCCTGTGCCTCGCGCAGCACCAGAACGCTGAGGGCGATGAATGGAGCCCCCAGCAGGAGTGCGACCGCCAGCTCCCAGGGGCCAAGCCAGACAGCCAGTGTGCAGCTGAAGGCCACCAGAGCCAACGTGTAGCCAAGAATGCTGGTGCGAGTGCGCCGTACCCCCACCACCACCGGCCGCATCGGGACTGATACGGCTGCGTAGTCCCGCCGCACAATCAGCGAAAGCGCCCAGAAGTGCGGGGGGGTCCACAGAAAGACCAAGGCGAACAGCGCCACCCCTAGCGGGGCGACTCCGTGGGTGACAGCAGCCCACCCGACAAGAGGGGGAACCGCTCCGGCGGCACCGCCGATGACGATATTGGACTTCGTGGTGCGCTTGAGCCAGAAAGTGTAGACCAAGACGTAGAAAGCGCCCCCGGCCGCCGCCAGCACCGCCGCCAACGGGTTGACCAGCAGCAGAAACAATAGGAAGCCGAGCAGGCTGAGCACCACACCGAAGGCTAGAGCGCCGGCAGCGCTGACTCGTCCAGAGGGCAAGGGCCGGTGCCTGGTTCGGCCCATCACAGCATCGATGTCGCGGTCGAACCAGCAGTTGATCGCGGCGGCCCCGCCCGAGGCACAGGCTCCTCCGGATAGGGCCGCCAGGCTAAGTCCAAGTCCGGGCCACCCCCGGGCAGCGATGACCATGGCGAGGAACTCGGTCACCAGCAACAGACTCATCACCCCTGGCTTCGTGAGGCTCAGGTAGTCTGCCGCCGACTGTCCGATCGCGCGGCGCTCCGCAGCTCGGGGCCGGCTGCCCCCAGACCGCTCCCGCGTCCGTCAGCGGTCCGCTTAGCTGGGCCACTTGAGCCGTCTCAGCGATCGAGTCAGCGATGGGATAGGACCTCCCGTACAACCGCGCCTGGCAGCCGCGACGACATCAGACCTGCCCACCCCCCGTTGCCAAGACTCACGTTCCCCGGAGAGGCCACCGATCGACTCATGGCAGAAACTCCGGGGCCAGTCCCGATCAGGTCCCGATTATAGGAAGTAGGTGACGAGCCACCCCAACAGGACGGCGACCCCCACGAAAATCGCGAACATGCCATAAGACTGCGCTAGAGCCGAGATTGGCGTGGCCACCTCAACCTCTGCGTCAGGATCAGGCATCGCAATGGGATGTTGGGACTCGTAGCCGGCGCGGTTCGCCAGACTCAGCACCCAGAGGGCCACCGCAACCACCTGGATCGCGAGAAAGATCCACATTGCGAAGAAAACACTGGGGTAGGACCCGCTGCTGATCCCGAATCCAGCGTGCGATAGCTGCCAGATGTCGACCACGACCGCAGCTAGCAGCAACAGAGCTGCTAGGCGGCCGGTACCCGTGAATTTGGCGAGTGTGCTTTGGCTCTGCAGGTGCTTCAACCCTGAATGGGCCACCACGATCCCGACTGCAACCAACACAAAGATCACCGCTCCCAGCGCTTGATCGGGTGCATGCACTCCGGCTGGCTTCCACATGTGGTTGTTGTTGGTTTCCTGGAGGAGAAAGAAGGCAAAGAAGAGGGGGAGCAATAGGAAGAAGTCAGCTCCGATCAACAGCCAAGTCCCGACCAAGGGGATTCGAGCGACCTGCTCCGGGGAGTGGGCGCGCCCCCCGGGACGCAGGCTTCCGATTGGCGCCGGGTTGCCAGAAATCATCTCGACATCGGCCTCAGGTGGCCGGAACTGGTGAAGGGAATGATCCGCGTTCGGGCCACTCGGCTATCGGGGGCGCGTTGTCGTCACCGTATTCGTATGGACCCGAGACGATAGTCGGGATCCGGTCGAAATTATCCGCCGGAATCGGTGTTGGCAACTGCCACTCGAGCGAGCGCGACTCCCACGGATTGGCTGGAGCGCGCTCCTTCACAAATACCCACGAGTAGACGATGTTCACCAGCCAGATCAGGTTCGAAAAGCCGAACAGGAAGGCGTTGACGCTGATCCAAACATTGAGCCCGTGCAGCTCCGACGCATATACCGGGCTTCGCCTGATCATCCCCAGGTACCCGACCGCGAACATCGGTAGGAAGGTGGTATTGAAGGTGATGAACGCCAGCCAGAAGTGAATCTTGCCGATCCGCTCGTTCAGCATCTTGCCGGTGATCTTGGGGAACCAGAAATAGCTAGCCGCGTAGAGGGCGAAGATCTCCCCGCCCACGATCGTGTAGTGGAAGTGACCGACTACGAAGAAGCTGTCGTGCAGAGTGGTGTCGAGGGGTACGTCCGAGAGAAAGACACCGGTCAGACCACCAATGAGGAAGTTGAAGAAAAACGCGAGGGCGAACAGACAAGGCACCTTAAGACGCAGTGGTGCCTTCCAGAGAGTGCCCAGCATGCACAGGAACACCACGCCGGTCGGGATCGAGATTAGCTCGGTCGCGGTCATGAAGAACGGCCGCAATCCCGGCGCGATTCCGCTGGTGAAGATGTGATGGTTCCAGACAAACCAGCTCAAAAGGGCGACGCCCAACATACCCGCCACGGCGAGGCGGTAGCCGAACAGGGGTTTACGCGCAAAGACAGGCAGTATCTCCATGACGATCCCGAAGGCGGGGATCACGAAGATGTACACTTCCGGGTGGCCAAAGAACCAGAACATCTCCTCATACAGGAACGTGCTGCCTCCGGCTGACGCCTCGAAGAACGAGGACTGCACCGCCCGATCCATGCCAACCATGACCAAGGTGGTGGCAAGCACGGGCGGAGCGAGTGCTGAGAGGAACTCGACTGCGACTATTGACCACGCGAAAATCGGAATCCGACTCCAAGTCATTCCTGGAGCCCGCAGCACGAAAATAGTAGCCAGCAGGTTGATGCCAGCAATCGAGGCCGCGATCCCAATGAGGGCAAATCCCACAATTGCCCCGTCCATGCCGGCCCTGGCCTCGACCGAGAGCGGTGCATACAGGTACCAACCGGTGTTGAACCCGCCGCCGAACCCGAAGAAGATGCTCGAGTACAGGATGAAAGCACCCAGCGGCACCAACCAAAATGCGAAGGACTCCAGGCGCGGGAACGCCATTCGCTTGGCGCCGATCATTATGGGAACGAAGTAGTTTCCGAAGGCCCCAATCAGAATTAGGGTGGCGACGAACATCATCAGCAGCCCATGGAGCCCCACCAGCGTCGTGTACTGCCCCGCGGGCCATGGCCCACCATTGGGGTAGAGCAGATCAGTCCGGATCATCATCGCCTGAAAACCGGCCAGCAAGAACATCAGGGTGACCCCGACCGCGAACTGAATCCCAACTACCTTGTGGTCCAGCGAGATGCCGAAATACTCAGTCCATCCCTTGGTCTCCGCCTCCTTGACGATACTGGCGCTGGGCCGGCCCCGAAGGCGCAGAACAACATCGTTGGCGAAGCCCATGGTGATTAGGAAGCCGGCCGCGCCGACTATGTAACCCAGCAGGATGCCGCCATCGCCATTGTCAGTCTGGTCAAGTTGGGCACCGATCCAATACGCGGCCACACCTGCAACGATGCCTACCACGCACGCGGTAAGCAGGTTCTGACCAAGGAACAGGCGGCGCGCCGAGAACCCTACCGGAGCCCTTCCGCTAGCAATGGCTGTCTGACTCACGGGTGCCTCCCATTCGATGTCCAGCGAACCATTCGACCGGTCGTCAACTGTAAATGCGCCATCTAATAGGTCAACGGAGTGGGGAAGTAGGTTAGCGAGAACTTGGGCAGATTGGACTCTTCCGGTCCGTAGACACTCTCAGCGTAATTGAGCCACGAGGCGAACTTTGACGGCGTCAAGGCTTGGCCGGCTTGCGGTCCAACATCGGTCATGTAGCCATGCCACAAGCCGCAGAGCTCACCGCACCGAACATCTATGACGGTCGGTTTGGTCACGAATACGTACCCGACGTTGTTGACGCCAGGGATCGCATCGATCTTGAGGGCCAGCTGATAGGGACTAAAGGAGTGGGCGACGTCCAGGGACGTCACGTCGAACTGGATCAGGCGCCCAGTCGGGATGCGCAACTGCTGCGTCTCGAAGCCTCCGTATTGGGGGTAGCGGTAGGTGAACTGCCACTGCTGGCCGATCACTTGCACGATCAAGGGGTCATGAGTGGCTCCGGCGGCTAGGGCGCTCGCCGGTACCACCAAAGTCGGGCTGACCTCACCCTCGAGCGTCACCACCCCGATTCCCGCCGCGAACATGACCAGAACCACGCACATCCCGACCCAGGCGGCTTGCAGGGCTAGGTGGCTTCGGAGATAGACCGGGGGCTTGGCAGGAACCTCCTCATTCTTGCCCGAGATAGCGATGAAGTAGCAGGCATACGTGACCACCGCGATGCCGACCGTCCATGAGATGATGGCGAAGACCTGACCGGTGAAGGTGTCGTCAGTTGCCGCGGTGGTCTGCCCCCCGGGCGGCAGATGGAGCACGAACACCACCAGCAAGTCCCCGATCACCGCCAGAATCGCGGCAATGATCCCGGGGATGATCAGGTCGCGGCTTCTGCTCACAGTGCGGACTCCTCGATGCCTACTTGTTTACGACCTTGAGGTAGCCATCCATGTAGCCGACCGTCTGCATGGGGCCACCATTGCCAAAGAGGAAGCCAGCCGCGCAAGGAACGAAGCATTGCCAGTGATCGGTCTGAGCGTTTCCGCTGCGGAAGGAGAAGGTGATCGTCACGTGCGTGTTGTGAGGGTTGGTGAGATCCGCAGGGTAGCTTGACTGCGTGATCCCTTCAAGAGGGACATTCAAGCCGAGCTCAGGGATCGAAAAGGTGTGGGCAGGCAAGGTGGGATTCATGTACCTGATGGTCTTGCCGTTCTCGACCACCGTTCCCCCTACCGTACCCCGGACCTGACTCATGAACGGATTCCGCAGACCCGTCTCGCTGTCGTATTCCCAGATGGTCACGTGGATCAGCGAGTGGGCGGGGACCTGCCAGACCGTGGAACTTACCCACTTGCCGTCTTGTCGGATGAGATATGCGACCCAAGTGGGGTGGGTGCCAAAGTCGATGGAACCCGTGGTCGCCAGGAACAGGTGGGTCGAGACTTGGCCCGTGGAGCTGGTGGTAGCGGGCGGCTGGATGGTCTCAGGGTTGTAAGTGAGCCACACGAAGACATACAGCGCTAAACCAATGACGCCAGCGATGAACAGACCGCCAACAATGGTCAGCTTCCGGGCTGAACTCATTTGCGTTAGCTCTCCTTTCCCCGGTTTCCGACTCTCGCCGCGCTCGCCGCCTCTCCAAACGCCGAAGCCAAACGGCGGAGCGCGCTCCCAGTCGAGACAAGATCGTAGGGCCGTCTCCCCTCGGTGTCAACCGACCCCGGTTGGCGATCGTTGTAATTCGGCGATTCTGACCGCCCTACGAGATCAGCGATTCGATCCAGCAGCGGTGAGTTCAAGATCCGTTGAACTCAGCTGAGCCAGGGCTGGACCCGTGTTTGGTCAGTTGGAGGCAAGGGTGCTGAGCCCGCGGTGAGGGCAGCTTTTGGGGCTGGAGGAGGCCGGTGCGGTCTGGCACTAGATCGGGGGACGGCGGATCGGAGGGAGTTGGGTCCGGGGGTCGCCAAGGTAATTCTGAGACTGGTTGACAGGGCCCGGAGTCCGATCCTAGACTCTGGGGGAAGTGCCCGGGAGCCGTTCTCAACTTCCACCGACTAGTCAGCGTCGCTGGCCAGTCGGCAACACCGTCCGCTGAACCGCAGGGAGAACCGCATGGCAGTCTTCGGATCGGTTCCCGGCATGACGATTTTGACCATGGCGTCAGTGCTCATGCTAGGCGCCACTTTCCTGGGCGCCGCCGTGTACATCACCCACTCCGGAGAGGCCCAGCGAGCCTGGAAACCCGTCATTGTTTCCGTCATGATCATGTTTGTGCTCACCGACTTGTTCGCTCTCAGCGCGGCGATCGTCGAGAACCAATTCGTGACTCGCGTCACGGGGAACTGAGCTCCCGGGTCATTTAGGGCCCTTTCCGATGACGGCAGATCCGGAGGGCCAACGGGCCCAGACTGGGATCTGACTGATCGCCTTTAGCTCCTTACAACAACGCGCGCTGCGGTCGCTAGCTAGCACACCACATCTCGCTTCGCAGCGGTACCAGAGCTGGTCACTAGCCTATTGGGAAGTCGGCCCAGCCTCCGAACGAGTCGACGCTCGCGCCGCCTGCGCGCCACGCAGTCTCAGGGGTTGGCTATACGCGATCCTGGCTTGGGCTCGGGTCAAGTAATGGTTGGCGACCAGCTGGTTGAGCACGTGCAACTGCCGCTGCTTGGCCAGATCGAAGTGAAGCACAGGATCGTAGGCTGACGGCGCTTGCGGAAGGCCAGCCAGCATGGCTGCCTGACCCCAGCTCAGGCGCCCCGGCGGCAAGCCGAAATACCCGCGGGCGGCAGCCACATCTCCCCAGTAGTGGTTTCCGTAGTAGATGGCGTTCAGGTACATGGACAGGATGCGCCCGTGCGCGTATGTCAGCGAAAGCTTCACCCCCAGCGCGAGGTCCTTTAGCTGGCCCAGAAGGCCGGTCCCCTGACCGTAGAGCTGCTTGGCGAGTTGCTGGTCGATTGTGCTGCCACCAGGATCCCCGTTCCCCTGGAAGCTTGCCAGGGCCGCGCGGCCGATGCCATCGAGCACGTCGACCAATGCATTTGAGTAGAAGTTCTCATCCTCCACCGCCACCACAGCCTGACTGAGTCTCGAAGGTGCTGGGAGTCGACCAAGCTTGGAGTGATGCGCCCTTAAGATCGCGGCCACCTTAGCCTCAGCCCCAGTCACGCCCGGAAGGGAGACGAAGTAGCCCACCCCCGAAAGGATGATCACCACTACCAGCCCGACGCAGCCGAGTCCGACCCTTGCGAACCAGCGCCGCCAGAAGCGGGGCCGGCTCGACCTCGTCGAGATCCGGCCTCGCGACGCCGTCATTTAGGAGAACCTATCCGGGTCGGTGGCGACCGCTCGGGCGTTTGCCCTGGAGCAATCCGCGGATCTTGACAACGACCGGTCGAGCGACGCCCGGCGGTTCACACACGTTCTCAATGGGCTGTAGCACTAGCTGGGTTGCGGGACCCTTCGCCTACTCTGGGCCCGATCGGGGCCAACCCTCCCCAAGCGCCGTCCGGGAGGCGCCACTGGCGTCTCTGACGGGGGCGAGATGAACCAGGGCGTTGTAGGTGATGAAGGCGATCGCGAGGTGCATGGTCATCAAGACTCCAACTCCCCGGATTGGCTCGCCGTGGACCAGGATCCATAGATCGGGCAACCAGAGCACCAGGGTCACAAGGACCGCCAATCGGAGGAACAGCCAGCGGGGCTGAGACGAGAGGCGGGTGACGACTGGCCAACCGACGCAGGCGATGGTCACGCCGATCAAGGTCAGCTTGCCGTAGTCGGTCGGCTGGAAGTGCCCGAAGCCTTGGGTGGAGGGGAAGATCCTCGTCCCGATGGCCACCAGGATCGCATCCGAGATGAGAGAACCCACGTTCGCGACCACCAACGCAAGTACCCAGCGAGGCCACGACGGCGGCTCGCGGCGCACGTCAAGGTCAACCCGGGCGAGTTCAAGCCATCGCCGGACCTCGGGGGGAAGCCAACCGAACACCTCCTCCGCTAGTTGGAGCAGGGAGCCTCCCGGAGAGTGCCCCTGAGATGAGAACTGCTCTGCCATCCCGGACACGATAAAGGCTGCGCCGCCGCTGATCCCTCGGCAAAGGGTCCGTAGACCATCACCTTCGGCCAGCCCGCTCCTTAGCGGTCCGGCACCTTCGCAAGCAGGTCCGTCGAGAACAAAGGTCTCCCCGGTTATCGGGGGCGTACAGGGAGCCGCTGCGGCCCGCATCCCCTTTTGTGCCCGCACGTCCTACCAGGTCGTACGACCACGAGCGACTCCGGCCATGTCGCTCCTGCCCTTCGCCTGTGAAGGCCGGTCGACTGTATGCTCCGCCACCGAGCAAGCGTGCTCCCCAAGGCAGCGGGGATCGTCAACCCCAGGCTGGCCCGGGACCCTTCACACGGTGACGTGTTTTTTAGAGGAGGAAGAGTCGTTGATCCAGTCGACCGTCCGGAATCTGTCAACGCGCCAGCTGCTGCAGCGCCAGCCCCGACCGGGGCCGGGACCTTCGACCCTCACCGCAGCACTCGTGGTGGTCGTGACAGCCGCGACTGTCGGCTGTGGTGCGGTGGTACCCCACCACCATGCCCCTGTCTCGTCTCCGACACCGAAGCCAGCGGCGTTCAAGGCGCCGGCGGCCGAGTCGGGCGTGCTCCCATGGAGACTGACGTTCCCCCTTAGTCGCGAAGTTGTGTTGCCTGGTCCCAGTCCGACCGAGTTGACCGTTATGGGAGGGCTGGAGGCGTCGGGCGCCTCTGCCTCAGCAGTTAATGCCCTGGACACATCGTCGGGAAGTAGCACTTCAGCGGGGACTCTGATCGGGCCTCTGCATGACGCTGCCGGGGTGCTGCTGCAGGGCCGCCCCACTGTCTTCGGCGGGGGCACCGTCGCCAGCAACGCCACAGTCCAAGCACTCCCATCTAGCCTCGGGGCCGCGAGTGCCGTGGGCAACCTTCCTCAACCCCGCTCCGATCTGGCCGCAACACTTATCGGCAGCACCGCCTACCTAGTGGGTGGCTACAGCGGCAGCGGTTTTGACTCAGCCGTGCTCGCGACCACCAACGGCAGCACCTTTAGCCAAGTGGCCACCCTCCCGGTTCCGGTGAGGTATCCGGCAGTGGCGTCTCTCGACGGGCGAATCTACGTATTTGGCGGACAGAGCGAGAAGGGGCAGCCTGCCGCACAGATACAGATGATCGACCCAACGCAGCATTCCGCCAAAGTTGTCGGCAGCATCCCGGAGGCCGACACCGGTGCCGCTGCCATGGTTCTCGGCGGCACGGTGTACCTAGCCGGGGGAAGCACATCAGTGGCAACCGGAACAGCAGCCATCCCGACGATCTGGGCGTTCGACCCCACGACTGGAACCATGCTGGTCGCCGGCTCTCTGCGGTCACCCGTAGCCCACGCCGGTGTTGCAGTTTTGGGCAGCCGCGCTTGGATCGTTGGAGGAGAGAACGCTCAGGGCCCCGTGTCCACCGTGCAGATGGTCGTTCCGAATCCACAGTTTGGATTAGCCGGTGAAACCGGGGCAGGTTCGCCGTACTTCGGCGGCGACCTACTGGTCGCTGACAGCGGCAGCAACGAGCTGCTGCTGCTAAACCCCAGCAACCAGATCATCTGGACCTACCCAAGTGCCACCGCGCCGGCTCCCAGCGGTGGTTTCAACTATCCCGACGATGCCTTCTTTGCAGATCACGGAACCGCGATCGTCATGAACATGGAGGACTATCAGGAGATCATCAAGGTTGCCTACCCGTCCGGCAAAGTGCTATGGACCTATGGGCACCCAGGGATAGCTGGTTATGCGCCGGGCTACCTGGACACTCCCGACGATGCCTACCAGCTGAAGAGCGGCCAGATCTCAGTGGCTGACATCCAAAACTGCCGTGTTCTCATCATCAACCCCGACGGGACCATAGCGGACCAGATCGGCACGACCCGAGTGTGCACGCATTCGCCTCCCCACGATCTCGCCGCTCCCAACGGCGATACCCCCTTGGCCGACGGAACGATCTTGATCTCTGAGATCGGCGGTTCCTGGGTGAGCGACTACAGCACGACCGGCGGCCTGGTCTGGAGCGCTCACCTCGATCTCTACTACCCTTCAGACCCCCAGCAGATTGGACCGGACGAATACATGATTTCCGGGTACACCAGTCCCGGACAGATCGTGGAGTTCAACAGCCAGGGAGTCATCAGCTACCGATACGATGTCGTTTCTGGGCCCGGTGAACTTAACCACCCCTCGCTTGCGGAACTTCTTCCCAGCGGGGTGTTCATGCTCAATGACGATCACAACGATCGGATGCTGGCCATCGACCCGGCCACGGGAGCTGCCGTCTGGCAGTACGGTGTGCAGGGAGTGCCCGGCCCAGCTCCGGGGATGCTCGATTCCCCTGATGGATTTGACTTGGTCATGAATGACGGAACCACGCCCACGCATCCTGGTTCCGGCTGATCTAGGCATGGCAACACGGGCCGTCCATTGGGTTGGTCGCGGCGACTTCAGGCCGGACCCAACTACGAAGCCAGTCCTCAGGCGTTAGAGGCGACTCTGGTCGGTACCAGTTCCGCTCCCGGTCTCGGTGCCAACCAGGCCGCTGCGGAACCGGCGCGCAGATTTCGCGGGCTGTTCAGGCTAGCTCCGCAGAACCAGCTTCTGGCCGTCGCTGGAGAAGACCGCTACCGCCAGTCCGAAGACACCGAGGTCTCTGGCCACGATGTCCGAGACGCCTCCGGTGAATGAGAGAGCGACGACTATCTCCAACAGCAGCAAAGCGCTGACCGCGGCCGCCAGTTGAGACGCCACCCCCAGCATTAGCGCCACCCCCAGGACCGAGAGGAGCCAACCGTGCATCAGCACCAGGGCCAGGGCGAGGTGCGATGTCTGGGAGATGATCGGAACATAGCCGGTCCACTGGCTGGGCTGGATCAACTCGTGCATTCCAAACCAGAGCAGGACCAGCCCCAGGGAGATGCGCGCAGCTGTCGGAGCCCAAGCGCGGATCGATTCGACGGGGTTGGCGCCAGCGGAATGGACATGCTGCGCTGGCCTCGGATTGGCGAAGGCCGCACCGGCCTGGGCGGCAAGTCTGCGCGCTCGGTTTCTACGCGCCATGGTCACTGCACCACATGGCCGGAGGCGTCGGTCACCACCACGCCGTCGTCGCTGAAGCTGTACTCGGTGTTGTTTGAGTCGTCACCCAGATTGGACTCGACAAAGTAGATGTGGTCGCTCGCCGGATAGTTGTTTTTGCTCACCGGCTGAGTACTCCCAGAGGCATACAAGGTGAAGGCCACGGAGCTTCCGGAAAGCCGGGTGGTGAAGCTGAATCCCGCTAACGCTTGGCGAGTGCTCGGGCCAGGACTCCCAGGGTAAAGCTGGTAGGTATAAGAGGCGTAGGGCGTCGATGACAACAGCGGCCCAGGCGTGCCGGAGGCAGTCGGAGTCGCCGACGGCGACGGGGCAGCGCTGGGACTTGCCGTGGGGTTGCCTCCCGAACCGTTGGCGCTAGGACTGCCATGCCGGGTCGAGACTCCGCCAGATCCGGGAAGACCCAGGGACCCGGGATTGCCATAACCATGAATTGCCAGAACGGCGGCGAGGATCGCGGCCAGTGACAATGCGAGTCCCCCGCGCCGGCCGACGGTCTCACCCGCAATTCGCATCTGGCAGATCCTCCTTGGCTCCCCCAGCAGATGATACCGGCGGCCACTTAGCGGACCGTTGAGCCTTCCTGCTTTGGCAGCTTGACTGGGCTGTTATGGGAAACCTGCTCAAGTGGTTTCGAGCTCCTACGGGAGTCTTTGGCGCAACCTATGCCACAGTCACCCATAAGCACACTCTCATCCGACTCCCAGGTTGATGTCCGAGCCTGAATAACATGACCCTAGCTAGCCGCGACGCGCTCGAACGCCGGGCGGCCGGAACGGCTCTAGTGCGCCGTCTGACCAAGGTGGGCGGAGTTGCCGCGATCGTCGCCGTTGCAGCCACCGCAGCCGTCGTGGCTAACTCCCTGCCTGGCCGGTCGGTCGCGAGTGCAAGCCAGAAGGGAGGCATTGCGGGGTCGACCTCCGCCCCCGTGGCCCCCACTCCGGGTGGGTCAACTAGTACTCCATCCGTTCCAGCTGTCACCTCTGGGGGCTCATGACCAGTGACGCGTCCTGGCTTCCAATCCCCGCACCGAACCACCTCGCCTCGGCCAAGCGGGCCGCCCTCGGAACCAGCGCCCAGGTAGTAGCCCATCCCTCATCGGCGCTCCCGGATCTCCTTCCCATCGTGGACGCCGAGATCCTAGCGCTCGACCTCGCTGCTAGCCGCTTCAGGCGGGACTCTGAGCTGGATCAACTCAACCGATCCCCGGACGCCGAGGTGGCGGTCGGGGCTCTCCTAGCCGCGCTGTTGGGGCTGGCGCTTCACTGGGCTCTGCGATCCTCAGGGCTCCTCGATCCCTGTGTCGGCGCCGCGGTCATCGCCAACGGTTACAAGGACGACTTTTCCACAATGCCCAAGGACGGCCCCAGCGTGATACGGCAGACTCCCGTAGGTTTGGGGTGGAAATCGGTCGAGATCAGCGGACAGACCGTGCGTCGTCCTCCTGGACTGGTGCTGGACCTCGGAGCCACGGCCAAGGCCTGGGGGGCTGATCGCATGGCCTCAGTCGGCGCTCAGACCGGGGCGTCGGTGTTGGTGAGTCTGGGCGGCGATCTCGCGACCGGCGGCCCCGAACCTCCCGGGGGGTGGGTGGTGCGGGTGGCCGACGACCACGAATCGAGTTCTGACTCTCCAGGCCAGACGGTGAGACTGAGGGCGCGAGCGATGGCAACCTCGTCGGTGACGAAGCGACGCTGGCGGCGCGGCGGAGTCGAACTGCATCACATCATCGACCCACGGACCGGAGCTCCGGCGACGGGGCCCTGGAGGACAGTTAGCGTAGCCGCGGCGTTGTGCTCGGAAGCTAACGCAGCGGCCACTAGTGCGATCGTCGCAGGCGACAGCGCGGTGGACTGTCTGCACAACTTTGGACTACCTGCGCGGCTCGTTTCCAAGGATTCGCGAGCCTTGCACCTCGGCGGTTGGACCACCGCGGGCGATGATCTGCCTCGAATCGCGACTTGGATGAGCGAGACGCTCGGAGTAGGGCCCGGATGAGCCTTGCAGTCGCAACGACCGGGCCCTCAGCGCTCTGGTATCTCACCCGCGGCAGTGGACTGATTCTGCTCGCCGTGCTCACGGCGAGCGTGGCCCTGGGCATTCTTCACAAGAGTGGCCACACACCCTCGGGGTGGCCGCGTTTTGTGATTGGCGACCTCCATCGGAATCTGGCGCTGCTGGGCACGGCACTGTTGGCGATCCACATCCTCACGGCCGAGCTCGACCCGTTTGCACCCGTCGGCTGGCTGGCGGTTGTAGTGCCGTTCCTTTCCTCTTACCGTCCTATCTGGCTCGGGCTGGGGACCCTGAGTGTCGACGTCTTGATCGCCGTTGTTGCAACCAGTTTGCTCCGCTCGCATTTGAGCCTCAGGTTGTGGAGGCTGGTCCACTGGCTCACCTACCTAGCCTGGCCAATCGCGCTGCTTCACTCCCTTGGCACTGGCACCGACACTAGGCTGGGCTGGGTGTTTGTCTTCGACCTCATTTGCCTTGCCGTAGTTTCGGTGGCGGTGTGGTATCGACTCTGGCGCCTCTCTTCCGTTTCACAACTACTGAAGTGGTCAGGGGTTGCCTTGGCCGGCGCTGGGGTGCTCGCGGTCACCGTCTTCGTCGCTGTCGGCCCGCTGCAGCCGGGTTGGGCACGGTCTGCCGGCACCCCGCTCTCCCTGCTGGCGAAGAGTGGTGGCGGCGCTACATCACGCGGCGCTGCAAGCCAGCCTGGGCAGTCGGTCCATTTCACCGGGACATTCAACGGCACTCTCGCTGCTCAGCAGACCGGCAGTAGGGCTTCCATCGTGATCTCCGGCACGGTTCTTGGGGGACCAGGGGGCTCGCTCTCGGTGACGCTAACCGGAGAGCCCTTGCCCAACGGGGGAATCGACTTGGCCTCGGGCGCTGCCACCTTCCGGAGCGTCTCACTGGAGAGGATCTACAGGGGCCCGCTGACGTCTCTGGTGGCAAATACCATGATCTTCAGAATCCACCAGGGCAGTGGCCCGTCGGTCGTTCTTCAGCTCAGTCTCCGAGAAGCAACTGAGGGCCCGGTTACCGGGACTTTGGTGGTCGGGGACGTTAGAGGTGCCGCTCCGGCGACTGGGTCGGGCGCCTCGGCGGATACCGAGTGAACGTGGCCACGTCCCCTGCCGCCAAGGACCTTGCAATTAGGGCTGGCGTTCTCGGTTCGCCCCGACTGCTGGCGGGTCCCGGACGAGAGATCCCGGAGTCGCTAGCGTCCCACCTGGACCGGCTTGGCGACCCGCTTGGCGGGGCCGGGAAAACATCTCCCCGTGATTTGATCCAGAGGATCCGGGCCTCCGGCCTGCGAGGTCGCGGCGGAGGGGGATTCCCCGTCAGCGAGAAGTTGGCCGCGGTGGCTGCGAGCACCGGATTCCGAAACCAGGCGGTCGTGGTCGCGAACGCGTCTGAAAGCGAGCCCGCCAGCGCCAAGGACCGCCTCCTGCTTTCGCTGCGGCCGCACCTGGTCATTGATGGAATCGAGGTTGCGGCCAGAGCGGTCGGCGCGACAAGGGCCTACATCTGCGTGAGTCAGCGATCCGATCACGTGGTTCGCGCCCTGCAGCAGGCCTTGCGCGAGCGCAGAGAGGCGAGACTGCTCCCGGTTGCGGTCGAGGTGGTCCCGGCCGCGCGGACTTTCGTCGGGGGTGACGAGACGGCTCTCTTGAGCTGGATCGCCGGTGGGGCGCCCCGCCCCACAGTGGTGCCTCCCCTGCCCGCCCACAGAGGCCTGACCGGCCGTCCCACCCTGGTGCAGAACGCAGAGTCCCTGGCTCATCTCGCGCTGATCTCTCGATTCGGCCCGGATTGGTTCCGAAGGATCGGGACCAAGGAAGAGCCCGGAACGATGCTGGTGACAGTCAGCGGCTGCGTGACCAGAGCGGGTGTATATGAGGTGCCCGTCGGGGTCCGCTTGAGCGATGTCCTCGACTCGAGCGGGTGGTCTCGCGAAACCGGAGTCGTCTTGGTCGGCGGTTATTTTGGGAGCTGGGTCAACAGGCAAGATGCGGCGGAGAAGGATCTCTCCCGGGCGAGCCTGGCGACCTGCGACGCCGCGCCGGGAGCCGGGGTGATAGTCGCGCTGCCTGAATCTGCCTGCGGAGTCAAGGAGACGGCCGAGGTGGTCGACTGGCTTGCCGCCGAGAGTTCCGGGCAGTGCGGCCCCTGTGTCCATGGGCTATCAGCGGTCGCGGCCTGTCTCGCCCAGCTGGCGTCGCCGGGCTCGGCCCGTCGAGCCGACCTTGGTCGCCTTCTGCGCTGGTGCACCGAGATCGAGGGCCGGGGCGCTTGCCGGCATCCCGACGGCGTCATTAAAGTTGGTTCGCAGCTGCTTGCGAGTGTTCGCGCCCGAGGTGGAGGCGCACCGCAGCGGACGCTGCTTCGGCTCCTACGAAGGATGGCTTCCGCTTCCAGCAACCACGCAACAAGTCCGATGAAGAGCCTCTATCTTCACGTCGATCCCACCACGTGCGCCGGGCACGGGTTATGCGCCGAGCTATTGCCTGAAGCGGTGCGGCTGGACGACTGGGGCTATCCCATAGTGGATCCAGCGCCAGTCTCCACACGTATCCAGGGTCACGCGCGCCGAGCAGTTGCAGCGTGCCCGACCCTTGCACTCGTCTTGAATGCCACTCCGGTTCGGGGGGTCGCCTCCCCGCGACTCGACGAAGCTGGTGCTTGAGGAAATTAGATCCCGCCCTATCTGCTTCGCTCTCAGGTAGGGCCGCTGAGGATTGCGCCGTCACCGAGAGTGACCGGAGGCTGACTCGCCGCCTCCAGCAGGCTCAGCTCTGGGTCAACCGACCGACCTTGAGCTCAACCCCCTTCATCGCCGAGGCCCCAGCTGACGACGCGCCGGGGAGTGATCCGGAACATCTCGGGTGAGAATCCCGGACCCATGCTCGTCCCACCGGTCTCAAGCACCTCTACATCTCCCCGCACTTCTAGTCCTCGAACGCGCCACGGGCTGAAGGACACGATGTCGTCCACAACGAACGCTGCTTTGGGGTGCCGGAGTGCGTCCCGGTACTTCTTTCGGGTCGCGAAGTCGTGGCCACCGACGTCGATGGTGTCGGTCTCCGAGTTGTAGCGAAAGCTGGTGGGAACGACGTGGGGAGTTCCGTCCGCTCCGACCGTCGCCAAGCGTCCCAGGCGAACGTCGCCGAGGAGGTACTCCCGCTCAGCATCGGTGAACACGCTCATATGGCTTTTCTCCCGGTGTGGGACGGTCGATACTCTGATCGCAAGCGCTCGGCACCCACGCGGTCGTATCGGGACCATGCTTAGGCGTCGAGTCTACCGCTGAGCCGGCGCTGACGCCGGTCAATTCGCACCACAGGTCTGCAGGACTTGTGGTGGACGTCTATGGATGGTAGGGTCCCGAGGCAGTGCGCCAAGAGGGCGCCTTCGAAGATAAATCGGGCTCGCGGGGGATCAAGTGAGCCGACTAATGGCGGCGGCCTTCGCACTTCTATTCCTGATCGGGACGGTCGCCCTTGGATCAGGGGCCAGCGCGAGAACTATGCAGGCACCCGCGCGGTCCAGCATCCATTCCCTCTCTGCGCACGCCATCGCCGTGGGTCATAAGAAGAAGAAGAAGAAGAAGAAAAAGCACAAGAAGTCGACCCCTACCAAGTTCGACTCCTGCTCGGTGGTCACCCAGGCCCAGGCGGCCAGCGCCATCGGCGCCTCCGTGTCGGCAGGGGTGCTCGGCAACGCCACCGTTGAAGGCGGCCTTGCCTGCGTCTTCTATGGTCCTTACTCCCCCACTCCCCACACCCCCAACGTGGCTCAGGCGGACTCGGTTCGGGTGGTCGTGGTCGAAGGCTCCAAGGCTTTGACTTGGTACAACGCCTACAAGGCCACCGTCACTGCCACCGAGCAGCCAATCAGCGGCTACGGTGACCAGGCTTTCTGGGACGGCTATGCATCGCTGAGCGTGCTCAAGGGCAGCGACTACCTACGCATCGCTGTCTCGCCCTATGCCGCGCCGCCCTCCCTGTCAGACGAAGAGCAGCTCGCCACGGCGATTCTCCCCAAGTTGTAAGGCTGGGCAGCTGCAACCGGCCCGGCTGGGCCACCCCAGCACGGCGGCATCGTCGCGCGCTCCGGTTTGCCCCCCCCCCCCGAAGCCAGTTGTTGACAGTTGACACTGCCCGATGGGTGCAGTACGCTCCCTGGCCGTGAGCCGTTCCGCTTACTACGGCTTCTTTGTTCTGCCGGTCAACACACCACAAGGAAGACACTGAATGAAGGCCAGACTGGCGATGGGTGCTCTTGCCGCCGTGATCCTGGTGTCCTTCGGCGGCTCGGCCGCCACCGCCAGCGCCTCGACGCGGTACCACGGCACCGCTACCTTCGCACTGCCCCAAGGCGTAGTCCCTAACTACATCTTCCCGTTCTCGCCGGGGTCCGTGTCCAACAACGTCGACTACCTGCAGTTCGCCCCTCTCCTCTGGCGCCCCTTGTACTTCTTCGGCCATGGGCTTCAGGTCGGCATCAACTACCAGCAGAGCCTGGGCGAGACGCCGGTATTTTCGAATGGTGGTAAGACGGTTACCGTCACCCTCAACCGCAAGTTCACCTGGTCAGACGGGCAGCCCGTCACCAATCGAGATGTCGAGCTATGGATGAACATATTCTTCGCCGAGAAGGATCAGTGGCTCGGCTATGCGGTCGGAAGCATTCCCGACGACGTCACTTCGATGAGCTTTCCGGCTAGCACTCCCTATCAGTTCAGCCTCACCTTCAACCAGGCCTACAGTCCGACCTGGGTTCTCTACAACCAGCTAAGTCAGATCGTGCCGATTCCGCAGCAGACGTGGGATCGCACCTCCGCCACCGGACCGGTGGGCGACTACGACACCACCACCGCCGGCGCGGTTGCCGTCTACAACTTCCTCAACAGTCAAGCCCAGGACGAGTCGACCTACGCCAGCAATCCCATCTGGAAGACGGTGGATGGCCCCTGGTCCCTGCAAGCCTTCAGCGCCTCCACCGGCTTCGCCGCCTTCGTTCCAAATCGGGGCTATACCGGCCCCGGTAAGCCCACCCTGGCGAAGTTTGAAGAGCTGCCATTCACCACCGACAGCGCTGAGTACGACGCACTGCGATCGGGTCAACTGGATTACGGCTACCTGCCGGTCCAGGACCTCTCGCAGAAGCAGTACTTCACCAGCCATGGCTTCCAAGTCAACGACTGGCTCGACTACGGTTTTAACGACTTCTTCCTCAACTTCACCAATCCCACCGTGGGCCCGATCTTCAAGCAGCTCTACGTCCGACAGGCGATCCAGACCCTTATCAACCAACCCCAGATCTCCCAGGACATCTATCACGGCGCGGCTTACCCCACCTACGGGCCTATCCCGACCCGACCGGCTAACCCCTACACGGCCAAGATCGGCACGGATAATCCCTATCCGTTCAGCATTGCCAACGCCAAGAAGCTGCTCAGTAGCCATGGCTGGACGGTCCACCCCGAAGGCATCGACACCTGTGCCAAGCCGGGAGCCGCAGCCAACCAGTGTGGTGCCGGAGTCAGCGCCGGTGCCCAGCTCAACTTCACCGAGATGGTGGCCACCGGCTCCCAGCCCTTCACTGCTGAGGTGGAGGACATGCAGTCGGCCTGGTCCGAGGCGGGGATCCATGTCACCTTGAAGCAGGAGCCGGTGGGCACGATTTTCTCCAACTTGGTGCCGTGCAGCGGTGGTGACGAGGGTTGCCAGTGGCAGATGGGCAACTTTGGCGAGATCGGGTCGACCCCCACCTACTCACCCGAGTATCTGCCGATCGGGACCCAGTGGTTCGCGACCGGCGGGGGTACCAACCCTCAGGGATACAGCAGCCCGCACATGGACGCCCTCATCAATGAGGCGGGACTCAGCTCCAACCCGGCGGCGATCCGCGCCATCGGCGTCTACGGTGCCGAGCAGCTGCCCGGGATCTGGGAGCCCAACTACCCGTACCAGATCTCGGTGATCAGCAAGAAGCTCAAGGGGGCGGTGCCCCAAGATCCTAACCTCAACCTTTTGCCTCAATACTGGTCCTTGGGCTCGTAGCCGTCTTCCGCCGGCGCAGACCGACGGCTAGCCGTCAACGAGCGAGTTGGACGGCGCGGCTCAGCTTGGACTGAGTTGCGCCGTCCTCGCGCGCCCACGCCTGTCTTGGGTACCAGCGCCTTCCAGTTGGCCCAGCGGTAGGCCCACGCCGTAGCTGCTCCGGGGGCGCGGCCGCACAATTGCGGAGCGAAAGTTAGCCCGTCAGGGCAAGGCTGCTCCTCCTGGTGCAGCCGACCAAGAGCCAGTCTCTCGCCTAGCATCGAGGGCCAGCGGAGCACAGCGATCGTGAATTTCCTGTTCGGCCTCCATGGAGCGGTCGCCATCGTGCTTCTGTGCAGCCTGCTCTTCCTAGAGGAGGCGGGTGTTCCACTGCCCTTCGCCCCGGGAGAGCTCACCTTGTTGGCGGCTGGGCTGCTGATCGCGGCTGGGGGCCTCGACCCCTGGGTCTTCGTCCCACTTGCAATCGTCGTCTGCGTGGCCGGGGCGGTCGCCGGCTACAGCTGGGCGCGGATCGTCGGCGAGCACGAATTGAGTCGCTTGGCGGTGCGCTTCCACCAGGCCAAGATCCTGGAGCGAGTCTCAACCCGGGTGCGCTCGGCCGGAGCCGTGGGAATCGCGATCTCGCGCCTGATCCCGGGCCTTCGGATCTACACGACCCTGGTGGCGGGAGCCTTCCAGGTCAAGCGACGCACCTTCCTGGAGGGATTGGTTCCTAGCACAGCGCTGTGGGTCTGCGTTTATGTCGCCGTCGGTGTGGTGGCGGGCATCCCGGTAGAGCACTTCCTGACCAAGGTCGCCCGCCTCGTCGTGCAGGGGGCAATCCTCTTGGTCATCGGCGTGGGCGGATACCTCGCCATCCGTCGAGCCCCTGCCCACGGGCGCGAGCCCCTGGTGAACCTGCCCATCTGGATGAAGACGACTCTGGCCGCTCTGGTCGACCTGAGCGTGGTCGCCACCATACTCACCGGACTGCTGGCGGTCGTGCGTCGGCTGACCGGGACGGACTTCAGCGCCAGCTGGGCGGACGTAGCCGTCGTGGTAGCCGCCCTAGCGGTTCTCTACATCTTCATCACCCGCCGCAGCACTGGGACCACCGTGGGCGAAGCGCTGCTTCACACCGTCTACCTGCCACGCCACGACGCGGCCGAGGCAACTGGAGCGATCACCGCGGCCCAAGCTGTGGACCCGCGCCTGAAGTCGGCGGCGGAGCGACTGCACACGGTCGGGACCGTGCCCCGCCTGGCCGTGGTCAGGTCCCTTCTGGCTGGGCCCCGAAGTACGGCCGAGGTGGCCGGGGATGCGGCGATGAGCTTGGATGAGGCGGCCTACCACCTCGCCGCACTACGCAAGGCGGGACTGGTCACGGCAGAGCCTGGTCCCCAGGATTCGAGCCACTTCAGCCTCCGAAGGGAACTGAGTGGTTGGTTCGCAGAGCTTCTGGGAGGCGGCGGGAGCTGACCCCGAGCCCTCCTCAGGCCATGCCCTCGGTCTCGACGATGAACTCCGCCTCCAGCGCCTCCATCAGGGCTCGAGCCGCCCGATTGATCTCCGGCATCCTGCCGTCGCCGAAAGCAGGGTCTGCATGAGCCTCCAGCTCGTCCATGAAGATCTCGAAGCGCAGAGCCATCGCCTCCTCTGAGTCATCCTCCAGCATCGCCTTCTTGACCTCTTCGTTCATGCAAACCACCTCTCGCGATTGGACATCGGGTCGCGGCACCTCTGTCTCCGACCTCACTCCACTCGGTCAGCCAGGATGTGTGATCTCCTGATCACCGTCTGATGAGAAGCTCATTTCGTTCCTGTGTGATGCCCCGCTGCGACAGTCACCACTTCCACAACGCTCGCCACAAGCCGGCTCGGCCCAGCGCCCGCCCCACCGCAATGTTCCTCGCTCGCCGGGCCGCATAGTAAGGATTGCCGGTTGCGACACTCCTTCGGACCGCTCTTGCCGACGCCGACAGCCGGGCGGCCCGGTAAAGCGTCGAGGTGAGACTCATTGGACCTCCTTACCTAGCAGGCACCAGCCTTCCTAGGCCTGCGTTTGTGAAGCGGCCGACACATGGGGCGTGCTCTCGCTGCTGGCGATGGTAGCGCGGCGATCGACCGGCAAGTGACGGTGCTAGCATCAATTGCCCCGTGGTAGGCCCGGGGCGTCCGATCCGCTAAGGCGGAGGTAACCGACTTGTTCTTCTTGTTCCGATTCCTGCGAGATCCTGCACACCCGAAGCTCAAATGGGGCCTCGCGGTACTCCTGTTGGCGCTAGGTGTTGGCCTAATTATCTGGGGCCTGGTAGGACGCAACCCCCTGTTTGCCATCCGCGGCGCCGTCGAACTGGTGATTGTTGGCCTGTTCCTCTTCGGAGTGCTGCAACGTGGCCGTCGCCTCGGCGGGGGACCGGGGACTACCTCCGGCTCCTAGGGCGCTGGTGGTCGCAATCGCGGCTCGGACGCTGTCTGCAGAGGGCTCGTCGGCCACGTCGCGCGTGGCCAAGATCGTAGGGTGCCCGAGCCTGATCACGCAGCGGCTCCCGAGACTAGTGACATCTGATGCAAGACCCAGGGACGATCTCCTCACAGGTCGGGAATAGGGTGAACGTAGGCACCGCAACCCAGGCAGGCTCTCTACCGGTGAACGACCCGCGACGATTACCGATCCGCCGAGCCGTCTTTGGCACGGTGCTGGCGTCGGCCACCTTCTTCGCATTCACGGCAACGAAGTTCATCCCTCCGATATACGACCACGCGCCCTGGTACAACGACCCGTACGACACCGTGCTCTCCTTCACGATGTTCTTCGTCCCATTGGTTGTGGCCTGCCTTCTGGTCCAGGTCTCCCTTTGTCTGAGGTCAGAGCCGCTTCCCACTGCGAGGGTGGTTGCCATTCTGCGCGGGTCTCGGGTCGCCCTCGGCGCCATCGCTGCAGAGGTAATCTCCGCCTGGGTCGCCCTAGTCCTCGGAGCGAATCGCTCTCACTGGACCAGCGGAGTAACTGGCCTTCTCATTGTTCTGCTCGCGCTCTGCACGCTTGCGACCGTCAGTGCTATCGCGGATCTTCTTCGTACTCCAGAGTTGCCGCAGACCGAACCGGCCGCGCCAGCATCGGACTGGCTGGCCGATTTGGTGCTGGTCGCGGTTCGGGAAAGCCGTCGGCTTGGACCGCTGTACGGCCCGATGCGTGCCGCACTCCTCTGGGTCGATGGCAACGTGGGTCGCGAGGTGCGTAGACATCCGTTGATAAGCGCCGCGATCGCGAGCGCATTGTTCGGAGTGACCGTGTTTACCTGGCAGGGTATTCGCGAAGGCTACGGTGCCTCGGTGACTCTGATGGCTGTAGGTCTGGGAACCTGCGGGATGTTCGCCTTTCTGCTGTCGGCAGGCTCGTACATCGGCCTAGTGCGAGCCCCTAGCCGATTGAGTGGCGCGCGCAGGCGCGCCGTGGATAGCAGCGTCGCAGCCTGCGCGCTCGTGATCGCTGTACTTGCCCTTCGCAACTACCTCTGGTGGGTCGTCGGAAGCACCCCTGCTGCCGGGAAACTGCCGCAGCTTGCGCTGTTGTTTGGGTGCG
Source organism: Candidatus Dormiibacterota bacterium (assembly GCA_963701235.1). Classification (GTDB taxonomy): domain Bacteria; phylum Chloroflexota; class Dormibacteria; order Aeolococcales; family Bog-877; genus Bog-877. The sequence continues at coordinate 1,168,496 of OY969577.1, read as the reverse complement.
CTGCCTTGATCTCCTTTGCGATCACTTTCACGGTTGAGACGCTGCTTCGCTCGCATTCCAACCTTCAGACTCAGTCCCCAACGGCGAACCGCTAGGCCCGTTCGGCCCAGGGACGGGACCACAGGACTCCCGGGCAACCTCGGCCAGACCTCACTCGGTCCGGCCGGCCACACGCTTGGACGGATCATGACCAGCCGGAGTAGTTTCTTCCGCCATATGCCTCAACGCCCGCCCGCCGACCCGGCTCCGTCAACGGCCCGCCCGAGTCCTGTGAGCTCCCCGCCTCTGGTGTCGTTGCGCCGCAGTCCCTGGTCAAACACCGTCGGGTGGATCAGAACGAAGGACCCCGGTCTCCTGGCGGTCAAGCGGTCAGCTCGCGCCGCGGTGATCATGCCAACGGCCTTCGGTCTGACCCATGTGCTGTTCTCCAACTCAGACCAGGTCGGCCTCTTTGCCTCGTTCGGTTCATTTGCGCTGCTGCTCCTGGCGGACGTTCGGGGTAAGCCGCGCACGCGTCTCGTCACCTACATGGCTCTCTTCGTCGTGGGAAGTTGTTTCATCAGCCTGGGTACCCTGGCGTCGACCCAACAGGTGGTAGCGGTGGTCGCGATGGCGGTCGTGGCCTTCGCCGTGCTCTTCGCGGGGGTCATTTCCCCGCTGGCGGCCACGGCGTCCACCGCGGTCCTGCTGACGTTCGTGCTGCCGGTGGCGTTCGCCCAACCGGTTGAGTCTGTGGGTCCCCGCTTGCTGGGATGGGTGATCGCGGCCGCCTTCTGCATTCCGGCCGCCATGTTCATCTGGCCACCCCCGTGGCGAGATGACCTGCGTCGTCGCCTGTCCGCCGCTGTGGCGGCGGTTGGCAAGCTGGCGGCCGCGCGCGCCCAGGGCGAGTCAGATCCCAAAGTCACAGCTGCTGTGACCTCGGAGCTATCCGGGCTGCGGGCCCAGTTCAGGACTTCCTCATACCCGCCCGTAAGTGCTGCCGCCGGCGCGGTCGCCCTGGCCACTCTGGTGGGTCGTGTTGAGTGGCTGGCCGGTTACCCTGCGCTCTCGAGCGACGAACCTGGGGGACCGGGTCCGCGACCCGCCGGGGGGCTGATGAGTCAGGTGGCCGAGACTCTCCAACTCAGCGCTCGCCTGATCTGCGATGGCGGTGGTTACCCGGTCGATGACCTCAAGGCAGTGAAGGCCGTACAAGAGTCGACCGGGCGATTGCAACGGTTGATTGGCGCGGAGCTGGATGCCGAGGTCTCGACTCTGATCGGCCCGGAGCACTCCGGTGCCAGCTGGGGTGGATACCCCCTGACCGCCCCCTCGCTGGACCAGGCCTACCGCGACCGTGGCCTGGCCATCGCTGCCGAGTTGGTGGCAGATGCCTCACTCGAGGCCGCGGGAGCCGAGCCAGTGGGTAATCCGCCTGGGGGCGTGGCTGGACGACGGTCATGGCGCCAGTTTTGGCTGCAGTTCCGGTCCTACTTGTCCTTCCGCTCGGTCTGGTTCCGCAACGCCGTTCGTGGCTCAACTGCCTTAGCCATTGCGGTAGCCGTGGTTGAGGTGACCAACGTCGAGCATGGCTTCTGGGTGGTCCTCGGCACGCTTGCGGTGCTGCGTTCCAATGCCCTTGGCACCGGCTCGACGGCACTGCGGGCGGTGGCTGGAACGGCGGTGGGCTTCGTGGCAGGCGCAGCCATCATGATCGGACTGGGCAGCCATCTGGTGCTCCTGTGGGTGGTCCTCCCCCTGGCGGTGCTGGTGGCGGGAGCCGCCCCATCGATGATCTCCTTCGCGGCCGGCCAAGCCGGGTTCAGCCTCGTCGTGATCATCCTCTTCAACATCATCGCGCCGGCCGGCTGGACAGTTGGACTGACCCGGATTGAGGATGTGGCGATTGGCGCCGCCGTCAGCGTCGTGGTGGGTCTGCTGTTCTGGCCTCGTGGCGCCACAGCGGCGCTGGGGAGAGCCTTATCGGACGCCTTCGTCGAGAGCTCCGGGTACCTGGCCGACGCGGTGGATCGGCTCACCACCAGGGCCCGGGCGGTCGACACCCGGCCCGCCCAGCGGGCGGCCGACAGCGCCTACCTCAGGCTTGACGACGCCTTCCGACAGTTCTTGGCCGAGCGCGGGGCCAAGGTGTTGCCGGTCGAGGCCGTGGCCAGGCTCTTCACGGGCACGAATCGGCTCCGGCTGGCTGCCTACACGCTGGCGGCGGTGCGTGAATCCGATCGTGACCCAGAAATCTCCGACCTAGAGTCGGTTGCGATCGCGGGAGCGGTTCTGCGCGATTCCTACGCCGCCAGTCACCGCTGGTATGAGGAGTTCGCCGAGATCCTGGCCGACCGACGCGAGTCACTCGACCCGCCTCCCGCCGTCGGTGAGACCCTGCACGACGTCCTCCAGGGGCTTTGAGCGAAGCCGGGGCCCTGGGTCGCGGCGACCAGCTCCGCACGACCTTACAGATGATGTGGGCCGTGGAACTGCTCGAGGCGCAGCGCCAAGTGCAGGCTGACCTGGCCGAGTCGGCCGACCTCTTCGCGCGGCGCAGGCACCACGCCCTGGCGATCTGACTCGCCGTTTTGCAATAGGTAAAGAGCGCGTGACATATTCGGTTGAGGTCAGCGCGAGGCAAGAGGGTCCTGGCTGGTCGGCCGAGGTTTGGGTTCAAGCCCCGGCGGGCCCCTCCGTACATCGGGTGACCGTCAGCCAGGAGGAGCTGCTCCGCTACGGCCAAGGCCGATCGGTGGAAGAGCTGATCCGAGCCAGCTTTGAGTTCCTGCTCCAGAGGGAACCGGCCAGCTCGATCCTGGCCGAGTTCGAACTCTCGACAATCGAACGCTACTTCCCCGAATTCGAAGAGGAAATCTGAGCGGAGGCATAGGATTGCGCTGAGAATGGCTATCCCGCTTCGCCTCACTCACGTCACTTGCCTCATCCTCGCGTCGGCTCTGGGCCTGCTGGTGGCCGGTTGCGCGGGTGGTCTGGGGGCTCCATCCCTATCGGGACCTGCCACTCATAGCCCCACCCCAAGCAGCCACCACCAAGCCCAACCCGCTACGGCACTCGATCTCAATTGGGGATCCCGGGCCGGGCGTCTCACACCTCGCGATGCAACCCTTACTTGCAGCGCAAAGGATAGGACGGTGGAGCTTCGCGGGTCAGTAGTGGGGGAACTCGTGAGCGTGCGCCTGAACGGCCTTCGCAGCGGCCAACACCTTGCGGTGCCACCACCGGTCGGCGGATACACCGACCGCGTCACCGTGACTGTGTACGGAGCCAGACATACCCAGTCGTTGACGTACGTAGTCGGCTTCACCGACGGCAACTACCAGGGCGTAGGAAGCATCGATGTAGGCAAGCACGGCACCAGCGGAACCATCAATGTCTCAGTTCCGTCACCCGTGGGTCAGGCGCCGCAGGTTCAGGCAACGGGGCTTTTCTATAATTCTGGGTTGAACGGCATGTCGCTGAGTGGGACCTGGAGATGCCCCTGAGAAGCCGTGAGTCCTTGATCCAGCTCGCTGGGGCCGTGCGCGACGCCTGTGTACAAACCGCGATTGAAGGCTATGAAAGGGCGGGCCTTAGCGGCCTCTGTGCCGAAGGCCGCTGGGAAATGGCTGTCGACTCCATGGTGTCTTTGGACCTCGACTCAGTAGTAAGCGAGGTAACGGACGAGCCGAGCTCTCGGCAACCGTGATCTGCGGTGACTAGGGGCCAGCGGCCGCGACGGTAGTTCCCGCCGAAGGCGCCGCACCGAGACCCGTTCGGTCAGCGAGATTAGCTCCCAGTGGCCTCCGCCGGGGTGAGCGACTCCAAAGCCAGGTTGGCGTCCGCCAACTGGGCCGCGTCGATCGCGCGTCCGGACCGGACCAGGGCCGGGACCGCGTCGCCGAGCTTCCAAGTGTTTACGGCCATGCCGGCTAGCACCCGGCCCTCCCGAACCCAGAAGGCGATGAATTTTCGCTCGGCTACGTCGCCGCGGAAGACGACTCCGTCATACTTGCCGCCCTCAACATAGCCCCAATACTCCATTCCCACGTCGTACTGGTCCGAGTAGAAGTAGGGCACTTGGTCGTACGCAATCGCTTGGCCAACCATATTGGCTGCCGCCACGGGTCCTTGGTGGAGTGCCGCCGACCAGTGTTCCAGGCGCAGGTGGCGGCCAAGCCCGGGGTAGCGAGCATTGGCCACGTCGCCCGCGGCGAACACCTTGGGATCGGAGCTGCGCAGGTACTCGTCCACGAGAACCCCGTTGTCTATGGTCAACCCAGCCGTCTCGGCTAGCTCGGTGTTGGGAGTAATCCCGACACCCACCACCACGGCATCGGCATCTATCTGGCTGCCATCAGCGAGCCGGACGCCGCTGGCCCGCTGCTCCCGACTGACGATCTCCGCGACCTCAACCCCTGTTCGCACGTCAACCCCGTGCTCGACGTGCAACGTGGCGTAAAACTCGGCCAGCTCACTACCCAACACACCTAGCAGCGGCAGCTTCGCGGTCTCAAGGAGGGTCACATCACAGTCGGCGGCCCGGGCCGCGGCCGCGGTCTCGAGACCGATCCAGCCGCCCCCGATGATGGCAACCTTCTTAGCTGAGGCGAAGGCGACTTTGATCGCCTCGCAATCATGCACTTTCCGGAGATACAACACGCCCTCGAGGTCCGCTCCTGGGATCCGCAAGCGACGCGGTGATGAGCCGGTTGTCAGCAGTAATTGGTCGTATTCGACCCGCTCATCCCCCTGCAATATCACTTGCTGGAGCGATCGGTCGAGCGCGATGACCGGACTGCCGAGGAGCAGCTCCACCTCGTGGTCGCGATACCAAGCCTCGGGGTGCACATAGATCTTTTCTTTGCCAGACTTGCCCAGCAAGTACTCCTTGGACAGGGGCGGGCGCTCATAGGGCCGCTCGTCCTCCTCGCCGATCAGCACGATCCGACCCTCAAATCCCTCAGTGCGCAGCCCTTCGGCGGCCTTAGCACCGGCTAATCCGGCACCCGCGATCACGAACGTCTGATTTGCCGTCATAGATCACACCTCCAACCGCCACTGCCAGATCTGTCATCGGCCCTAACCTCGCCAGACGGTGCTCAGGAACTCCTGCCGCAGCGCCCGCTTGCTCTCAACGTAGTCATATGTAGAACGCTTGAGCGGATCTGCGACCCTCGCCACCGTCCCGATACGAGCGGCTCGCTCTGGTGCTCACTTTGCAGACGATCGTCGCACCGCGGAGGATCGCGCCGCTTCGATGACCTCAACCGGGAGCCGACGCTAGCTGGTTGGACTAGCAAATCCCAGCGGGTCCCGCCGGTCCAAGGCCACCCTTCCAGCCCGGACGGCGGGCGACCCCGTCCCGCCATGGGGCGCTCCACCGATCAGCGGTCGCGCGATCTCGTCTGGCACAATCGATCTATGACGGTTGGTTCGGCGAGGGAGGAGGCCGAGGGCCTTATCAGCTTCGTCGATGGGTCCCCGTCGCCGTACCACGCTTGTGCTGAGGCTGGCGCGATGCTCTCGGCCGGAGGGTTCACCGAGGTCAGCGCCGAACTTGAGTGGCCTGCCGATGGGCGACACTTCCTGATCAGCGGAGGCACGCTTGTCGCCTGGTCGATTCCCCAGTCGGCGACTCCCGACAGCGGAGTTCGAATCCTGGCAGCGCACACCGATAGCCCCAACCTCAGGATCCGGGCGCGCCCGGAGGTGGAGTCGGCTGGTTTCAGGCAGCTGAGCGTGGAGATCTACGGCTGGGTCCTGCTCAATTCATGGCTCGATCGGGATCTTGGGCTGTCGGGACGGGTGACGTTCGTTGAGGATGGCGAGACCAAGCGCGCTCTGCTCAAGGTCGACCGACCCCTGCTGCGGCTCCCTCAGCTGGCCATCCATCTCGACCCCAAGGTGAACGATCGCGGCCTGCGTCTGAACAGGCAAACTCAGATGGCCCCGATCTGGGGCTTGCTGGCCAGTGACCCGCCCAGCTTCGCGTCCTTCCTCGAAGGCGAGCTTGGGGTCGGTCACAAGGCGGTTCGCAGTTGGGACGTGATGGCCCATGCGCTCGAACCGAGTCGATTGGCGGGCGGCAGCTCCGAGTTCATCAGTGCCCCACGCCTCGACAACCTGGGTTCGACGTTTGCGGCGACTCGGGCCATGGTGGAGTGCGCCGGCTCGGACGGAGTCTCCCCAAATCGGACCTCAGTCCTTGTTCTCTTCGACCACGAGGAGGTCGGCAGCCAGTCCGCCACCGGAGCTCAGGGCGTGTTGCTGGCATCAGTCCTGGAGCGGTTGATATTGGGGATGGGTGGATCCAGGGGGAGTTACCTTCGGGCAATGGCCAATTCGTTCTGCGTTTCGGCAGACATGTGTCACGCAGTCCACCCTAATTACGTCGACAAATCGGAGCCTCAGCACTTCGTCTCGATGAATCAAGGGCCCGCCATCAAGCGTCAGTCATCCCAGGCGTATGCCACCGAAGCCAACACCCAGGCGATGTTCGCGGCCGCCTGCGACACGGCGGGTGTGCCCTGGCAGGTTTTTATGGATCGGTCGGACATACCGTCCGGCTCGACGGTCGGTCCTATGACGGCCGCGCACCTCGGCGTCGCCACGGTCGATGTCGGCATGACTCAGCTGGCAATGCACACAGCTCGTGAGTTAGCTGGCGCTGACGATCCGCAATACTTCATCAAGGCGCTAATCGCATTTTTGGCTGACTAGCTGGGCCGACGGTCGCACCTTGAGGCCCACAGTCCTTGACTCAGACAGGTTTGCGCGCCGTTTTGCAACCGGGCAATCCCCGCCCTGCCCTCGGGTGCGCCAATGCGAACTACCATTCCACTGAACGCCATCCGTGAGCTGGGACGCGCGTCGGGTGCTCCTTGGGTTGGGTCACATGGTGCAAGGCGTCCCCCCGGGCCAGACCGACTCGCCCATCCGTTCCGGCGAGACAAGTATCGACCGGCAAGCACTTTTAGATTGCGGAACTCCGCCGGGGCCCGGTCGCGCTGTGGCTCTCTTATATGCTAGATCAGGTGCGAGTGAGCCTTTCTGCCCCGGCCTCCCGGCTTGCCCTGGGATGGCGCTGGGGCGATCTGATGATCCTCGGGTCGACGGTGACCGCGAGCGTCAACGTGGTCGTGGTAAAGGTCGCGCTGGCCAACGTTGGACCGCTGACCTTCGGCTCAATTCGCTTCCTGTTGGGCGGGGCAGCATTGTGTGTCATCGCCCGCTGGCGCGAGGGCCCGATGCCGCGCCCGCGGCTGATAGACGTTTGGTTGATCCTCATAACCGCCGGGATCGGAGAGGCGCTCAGTCAAGGGCTGTTCACCTCGACCCTGACATACGCCAATGTCGACTACGTGGCAATGGTCCAAGCCACCAGTCCGCTGCTGATCGTCGCTTGGCTTGCCTGGCGAGGTCGGGAGCGTTTCGGCCCAAGAGTATGGATTGGGTTCAGCCTCGGTCTGGCGGGAGCCGCTCTGGCTCTGACGGCTGGTGGAGGCGGACGGACCACCTGGCTCGACATCCTGTTGCCGCTGGGGCTACCGGTGACGAGCGTCGTCTATGTCTTGATGTTGCCGGTGCTGCTACGCCGGTACCGGGCCATGTGGTTAACCGCCATCCTCACCACAGTGGGCGGGCTAATGCTGGCCCCCTTTGGGACGCTGCAAGCGATCGGACATCATCCGCACGTTACGGCCGCCTGGATAGGTCTTCTCTCTTACAGTGTTCTCGGCTCGGTGGCCCTGGGCTTCCTGCTGTACACCATCGCCGTGCGTAGATTGGGTCCAGCTCGGGTCGCTGCCTACAGCTACCTCCAGCCGTTCCTGAGCGTAGTAGCAGCGGCACTGCTAATAGCCGAGCCGATCTTGCCTCTGCAGATCCTTGGAGGCGTTTTGATGGTGGCAGGAGTGATCGGTGGCCGGCCCCGGCCCCACAGGGTTGCCGACGCGGCCGGTGAGAGCAACTCCCGGCCCCTCCCCCATCCCGTCGTCAGGACTCCGGCTGCCGAGGCCCAACCATGCCAATGAGGCTGCCACGCGAGTTGCCGCACTTAGCTGGGCGGGCTCGATCCGACCGAAGGTTTGGAATCAGTTGATGTCTGACCACTCTCGTCTGCTTGAGGACGCGGAGCGCCAAATCTGGCTCTCGTTTGAGCCCGAACTCGACGAAGACATCATTCGCCAGCATGCCGAGCGACCGTTTGGCCCTCGCAGTCCGTCCCTATCCCCGGTGCTCCACTACTTGCAGCGAAATGGTGGCGTGCAGCGTGGTCAGTACATCCTGATCGAAGTGCGACCAGCGCACGCCTGGCAGATCGCACGACTGTCGGGTGATCGGTCAGTTCCACCCGAGCCGGACCACTCCGTCACCTACCACAGCCGCGCCGACGCCGAACACGCGGTCTTCCTGCGACGCCGACACGACCGTCATTGGTCTCCTGCGGTGAGCTCCTCTCGTCCGGGTGACGGGGGGTCTCGATGAGCCTTCATGGCTACCTCGACCGCTGGAGCGTGGTAGGCGGCGACGAACACCAATGGCGCGGTGTTCTCGGTGGGATCGATCGCCTGGCGTGGCAGTCTGTGGTCAAATGGTGGCGATAACAACGTGTCGAGGATCACCGAGAACGTCCTCCGCTGCTTCGCGTCTGATCGTCACTTGTCCTGGTAGAAAGCGGCAAAAGGGACGCGTGACTGACCAGCGTTTTGGAACCTCTCAAGAGAGCGAAGCGGGAGCCATAGCAGCCAGGGTGTGCGTCTGTGACGATCTATGGTCGACTGAGCGCTGGTGGTCGGAGCAACATTGAGGTGGACCGCTGGCCAAGGAGGTAGGGCATGACCGATGAGGGTGCGGCCGAGGGGCAGCTGAGCGTGACCGATAGCCGGACGGGCAGGACTTACGAGCTGCCGATCATTGAGGGCGCGATACGGGCGCTCGACCTTCGGCAGATCACGACCGGGGCAGACGACTTCGGCCTGATGACCTACGATCCCGCGTTCCAGAACACCGCCAGCTGTCGCAGCCAGATCACCTACATCGATGGCAATCGGGGCATTTTGCGATACCGCGGCTACCCAATTGAGGAGCTAGCCGAAAAGAAGAACTTCTTGGAGGTGGCCTACCTGCTGCTGCGAGGGGAGCTCCCCAGCCCCAGCGAGCAGCGCGACTGGATCGCGGAGATCACCAACCACACCTTCATCCATGAGAGCATCAAGAAGTTCATCGATGGCTTCCTCCACGACGCCCATCCAATGGGGATGCTGGTCTCGGTAGTCGGGGCTCTCTCCACTTTCTACCCCGAGGCCAAGCGGGTCCACGACCCCGAGGTTCGGCACCGCCAGATCGTTCGCCTCATCGCCAAGATGCCAACCATCGCCGCCTTTGCCTACCGCCACGCGATGGGGCTCTATTACGCCTATCCCGACGACGAGCTCTCATACACCGGCAACTTCCTCAACATGATGTGGCGGGCGACAGAGCTGAAGTACGAGCCCAATCCCGTGCTAGAGCACGCTTTGGACGTGCTCCTGGTCCTGCACGCTGACCATGAGCAGAATTGCTCCACCAGCACGATGCGAACAGTCGGTAGCTCCGAGGCCGACCCCTACTCGGCGATGTCGGCGGCATGCGCCGCCCTCTACGGTCCGCTCCACGGCGGCGCCAATGAACAGGTGTTGCGCATGCTCAACGCAATTGGCAGCGCGGACAACGTCCCCGATTACATCCGCCGAGTCAAAGCTGGGGAGTTCCGGCTCATGGGCTTCGGCCACCGGGTGTACAAAAACTTCGACCCTCGGGCCCAGCTGATCAAGAGAGTGGCGGAGGAGGTCTTTGCAGTCACCGGGCGCAGCTCGTTGTTGGACATCGCCCTGGAGATCGAGCGAATAGCCCTGGAGGACGACTACTTCATCAGCCACAAGCTGTATCCAAACGTTGACTTCTACTCAGGGATCATTTACTTAGCCATGGGGATTCCGGTGGAGATGTTCCCGGTGCTCTTCGCCATCGGCCGCACTCCCGGATGGCTGGCCCAGTGGGAGGAGGGGCTGCTTGACCCCGAGCAGAAGATCGGCCGCCCCCGCCAGCTGTATGTGGGACGAGAGGAAAGGCATCTGGACGCGTCGGGTTGACCTCCGGGTGACCACTGGCAAGCTCACTCGGCTCAACCCAGGGCGGGACTGAAGATGCTCCACAGTCCTCCGGCCGCCCACGGGCGGGCAACTCCCAGAATCATCCGAGGCATGGTCCGAAGCTCGGTAAAACCGGCCTCCTTTAGCAGGCGCCTGGCTGTGACATTTTCGCTGGTGGGGTAAATGAGCAACTCCGAGCTGGCCCCGACTATCGACCTGATTAGACCAAGGAAACGAGCGCCCTGCTCCGGCGCAGCTTGCGGCCGGAGCAGCGCATACTCTCCGCCCCAGGGGGTGGGGATCACCAGCCCGTCAATGTCCCCGCCCGACCCGGTGAGACACCAACCCTGGGGCCAGAGACGGCGGATCAGGTGGCCACGTTCCTCTCCGGTGAGCATGCGGTCGAATTTGACCGCATTATCGACGTCGGAAGCGAGTAGCGGCCGAGCACCTCCGGACAGAACGCTTTGGCGACCGAGCCCTGAACCCTGAAGCTCGTGGTACTCGTTCTCGTTGCGGAAACCCATGCTGCGGTACAGCGGAAGACCGAGCTGAGTCGCCACGAGGCGGATGGTGGTGCATCCCCTGTCACGGAGCTGCTGGATCGCTTGGCGAGTCAACTTCTCGCCAAGTCCTTGGTTCCTCAGTTCTGGGGTTACAAATATGTTGCCTAGCCAACCGACCTCGCCGTGCTGCGCAGCAACGGCTGTCCCAACGACCGCGTCGGAGGCGTCCTTGGCGACTAGAACCTGACAGCGCGGTTCATCCGCGTAGAAGGAAAACGTCGGATGGAACTGCCGCTGCGTGCCCCATCCCCCGCACACGAGGCAGTCAACGGCTGACCGGACACCATCCGGGGTTCTCAGCATCTCTACGATGTTGAGATTACGGATCGTCAGAAGGTCCCCCTGTGATTCGGCTGACGAAGCCCTGCCGCGGCGCACGCCCGACTTCAGCTCAGACACCGCAAAAGGCGGACAGACGCGATCCCCGAAGAGACGGTTACCTGGCCTATTTTATATTGCCGGTGCCGACAGGCGATTCGAACTCCAGGCCGCTGTCTCGAAAGGCCGGGCCACGACACGGTGCCCCACCCACTCCGCGGGTCACAGTCAATACCATCCCGGACGATCAAATCGGGGGGCGCGTCGCTTCGATTCCTCAGCAGAGCGCATCGTCACCGACGAGCAGACCATGCAGCAGGAAGGCCTCAATCGGTCCGCTCCGTCCACGGATCGACACCTCGCCCAACGGCGAGAGCCGAGCTACCCCGGTCAGTGCCCGCGCAGTTTCGGGGCCCACGACCACCTCGCCCGGGCGCGCCAGCGCCTGGAGGCGAGCCGCCAAGTTGGTGGTGTCGCCGATGGCTGTGAAGTTCCAGAATTCGGAGCTTCCGATGTTGCCGACGAGCACGAGACCCGTGTTGATCCCAACACCGAACCGTGGCGACTTCGCATCTTCGGCGATCTCTTCAATGCGGACTTGCACCTCGAGCGCCGCTCGCGCCGCCCGCAGCACGTGGTCCTCGTGGCGCGTCGGTGCGTTGAAGACGGCCATGATCTCGTCTCCGGCGAACCCGATCGGAGCCCCTCCCTCTGCAACGATGGCGGGGACGGCAACCGCGAAGTAACGGTTGAGTAAGCCGACGGCCAAATCGGGTGGCAGTGTCTCGCTGAAGGCCGTGAACCCCCGAAGGTCAGCGAAGAGGACACTGGCCTCAGTGAGTTCGCCCCCAAGCTGAAGCCGACGCGGGTCAGCGAGCAGCGTGGCGGCGACGTCGGCCGAGAGATAACGGTGCACCAGCCCGCGGGCGGTCACGAGCAAGCCTTCGCGTCTCCCCTTGAAGCCGGCCAACAGTGCGAACGCCACGATGGTCACACCGGCTACGTTGAGGACGAAGAACGCGTCGGCGACCCAGTGGGGCACCTCATTGGGCGACCAGCGCCAGATTGCGGGGGCGGCCACGCTCGCCCCCAGGAGCGCCAGAAAAGCGATGAGCCAGGGAGCGGCGGCTCGGGGACCGAATAGGAGTAGTGCTGCAAGTGGGGCGAACAGCGCCCACATGCACACGGCGCTTCCGCTCTGGAACCCACCCAGGACCCACATCAGTAGGAAGGGCAGGACGAGGTAGGGGACGAGCTGGCTGCCCGCAAGCCAAAGGAACGAGCGGTGTCGGGCAAAGACGCCTATGCTCGCGACCGAAACGCCGGCGTACAACCACGGAATCCAGGCTGCTAGATGCGCTCCGGAAAACCAGTAGAGAGCGCCCCAGCAGAGCGCCAGCGGCACGATCAGGACGGCGCCTAGCAAGACGAGGACCTTCCGCAGCGCCGTCTCCTCGTCGTCGTTGGGATCGGCGCCGAGCCGCAGCACACGCCCAGCGACGCTGAGGGGTTCAGTCATCGAACCGGCGGATTTCGCCTGCGGTACTCCTCTGGGACCTGGACCGCACCGGAGGCTGTCGGTGCCGGGCAGCTGCTTCAGGCTAGGCGGGAAGCGCCCCTTGGCACATCAACCATTTAGTCGATCTTTGCTTCCGACAGCACTCCGAGCAGGTCGTTCTCCAGGGCGAAGAGGGTCGCTCCCGCTCTCGTGCTCACCCCCAGCTTTGCGTAAATGTTGACCACGTGCGTATGTACGGTCGCCTCGGAGATGTGCAGCAACCTCGCTGTCTGCCGGTTGGTGTGCCCCCTGGCCAGGCGTCGGAGGACGTCGACTTCCCGCTCGGTGAGTCCCGACGGCCAGCTGTGCGCCGCCCGGCCCCGGGCCGAAGGATGGCCAGCGGCGTCCAGCACGGCGTCGACTGCGCCGCGATCGAGCAGGCCGGCTGACGACTCCCTGCGCAGGGTCGCGGCCGCCTGCGCAGGGGAGAAGGCCGGACGCCACGCGCGCTCTTCAATCATCGACTGGTAGGCCTCGGCGGCGGCGAGGATACGGGAGACTAAGGGAAGGGCCGCTGCGGGGAGGCCGCGGTGGTAGCCGGATCCGTCGAGCCGCTCGTGGTGTAGCCCGGCGACTTCGCCACAGGCCCGCAGCGGCTCGCAGACGCTTAGGATCCGCTGGCTGTGGTAGGGGTGGAGTCGCACCCGCGTCCACTCCGAGGGGCTCAGACCCCCCCGCTTGATCCAGACCTGATGGGGCACGCCGACGTTGCCCAGGTCGTGTACCTGGCCGGCGAGTCGCAGGTTGGTTAGGTCGCTGGTGCTGAGGGCCGCAGCCTCGCCAGCCACGGAGGCCAACCGGGCGAGACCGGCGGAGTGCCCGTGCGTGTAGACGGACTTGAGATCGACGTAATCAGCGAGCGCACGCACTACCTCGTCGAGATGCGCGGGAGAAACCCGGCGGTGTGGCTGTGGCTCCGCCGAAAGCGCCTCCTCCCAGACCGAGTGCCCCTCGATCGAGGGCAGGATGGCGCGGCTGGTTTCCAGCCAGAGCGTGGCGAGCTGCGGATCGAATTCCGATCCACTGCGCTCGCGTACGACCGAGTCTGCGGCGTCCGCTCCCCCAACGCGATTGTAGGTCTGGGCGACGTGGACGAGGTGGACTAGTCTTGCGATCGGTGACAGCGCCTCGCGAGACGGCAGGTCGGCGAAGACCTTGCCATCCCAGCGGGCGTAGGCGTGACCCATCGCCGAGGTGACTTGCGGGCTAGCACCCAGTCGCTGCGACAGGCGCATCGCCACCTCGGCGATCCCGGCGAAAGCCTCAGGAATGCTCTTGCCAGCGGTGACGAAGGCAGCCAGGCCACGCGCCCAGTCCGCCGGTCCCCACTGCCGGGCGAGCTTCGAAACTGCGATGCGCGCGAGCTCGGGGCGATCGGCGTGGTCCGCTTCCGATAGCCAACGCCGCGCGTTGATGTCATCCCCGCCCCCCAGTCGGCTTTGAGCATCGACGGCGCCGGTGCAGCCGACGTGGTACAGAAGCGCCAGGTAGTAGACGTCGGAGAGGTCCTGATCAGACCAACCGGCCAGCCTCCCGAGCTGAACCGCCAGGACGGTGTCCCGCAGGGCGCTCTCGGCGGGGACGTCGTGCGCCAGGTCACTGGCAAGAGAAACCGTCGTTAGGAGCTCGGCGAGCCGCATCCCGTTGCTCGCCTGGGCAGGAGAGACCAGCATGCCCCGTGATCGTAACTCGCATTCTCGGGAAGGGGCCCTCTTTATCGGCGTAAGGCCGCTCAGTTCGATCGTGGGGGGTTACGCTGGAGGCTCGGCATCGCCGCGAATTGCCACCACTCTAGAGGGACCCGCGGGGTCGACGTTATCCTCGTTGCCAGTGGCCTTGCATCCCCAATTGTCGCGGCCCCTTCGTCGCCCAGGCGACAGACTACAATTCGGTCCGTGCTCAGCAGTGACCCGAGCGCCAGCAACCCGCCTGCCAAGCAATCCGCCGTTACTGTCACGAATCTGGTCAAAAGGTACGGAGGCCTCCTCGCCGTCGACGACGTGTCATTTTCGATTCAGGAAGGCGAGATCTTCGGGATTATCGGCCCTAACGGTGCCGGCAAGACGACGACCGTCGAATGCATCTCCGGCCTTCGTGTGCAGGACTCCGGATCGATCAGCGTTTTCGGACTATCTCCGCAGCGCGATAGATACCGGATCAGGGAGTTTGTTGGTGTCCAACTCCAAGAGAGCGCGCTGCCGCCCCGCTTGAGGGTCGGCGAGGCCGTTGAGTTGTTCGCCTCCTTCTATGCCCATCCCCTGGCTCCGAGGGAGGTGCTTGAGACCCTCGGCATCAAGAACATCGAGCGCACCGCCTTCAAGAACCTGTCGGGCGGCCAGAAACAACGGGTGTCCATAGCGCTCGCACTGGTGGGGAACCCCAAGATCGCCATCCTGGATGAGCTGACCACCGGCCTCGATCCTGAGGCGCGGCGAGCCACCTGGGCGCTCATAGAACGCATGAGGGACCGGGGGGTCACCGTGATCCTTGTCACCCACTTCATGGATGAGGCCGAAACCCTCTGTGACCGCTTGGCGCTGATCAACCAGGGACGCCTGATAGCTCTGGACACTCCGGAAGCCATCGCCGCCGAAGTGGGGGTCAACAGAGTGCGCTTTGTCCCATCACCCCCGGTCGACGACAAGACGCTGTACGCCGTCCCCGGTGTCCAACTGGTAGAAAGAAAGGACCGCTACGTGACCGTCACGGGTACCGGAGATCTGGCCGCGTCGCTGATCAATACGCTCGCAGCTATGGGAGTGCACGTCTCGGAGCTCGACGCCAGAAGTGGAAACCTCGATGACGCCTTTATCAGGCTGACCAGGGGCACCGCGGCTACGGAAAGGGGAAAGGTCCAAGCATGACGCCGAGTCCTGATAGGGAACACAGCCATCGGACGCGGGCTCAGCTCCTGGCGTTGCTCAAGGTGCAGGTGAAGCTCAACCTCCGTGAGCCCTATGCCCTCGGTCCTGGCGTCGGGATTCCGGTGCTCCTGCTGGTGGTTTTTGGTTTCATCAGCAAGAACGTCCCTGGGAATGTCGCCAACACAGGCCTGTCAGTGATCGACCTCTACGTCCCGACCCTCATGGTCATTTCGTTCATTGCCATCGCGATCTCCCTCCCCACGACGATAGTGAGGGACCGCGAGATCGGATGGCTGAGACGCATTTCCACGACTCCAGTGCATCCGTCGCGACTACTAGGCGCACAACTGATCGTCGACGTGGTGCTAGCCGCGGCGGCCATCGTGATCATCATTGTTGGCGGTACGCTGATCTTCGGTGCGCACCTCCACGTAAGCATCCCCTTCCTCGTCCTCTCCATCGCGCTCGCCATTGCCGAGATCTTCTCGCTGGGCTTGGTTGTCGTCGCCCTGGTTCGAACGCAGATCCAGGCCCAATTTGTGGGCGGGGTGCTTTTCTTCGCTCTCCTCTTCCTCGCCGGGCTGTGGGTGCAGCCTGTGGACCTCAGCGGGCCACTGCAGAACGTGATGTGGTATTCGCCAAGCGGCGCGGCGGCGCGGGCTCTTCTCTATTCGGTGTTCAATTCGAGCCCCCCGGTGACGACACTCCTCACCTTGGCTGGCTACACGCTCGTCTTTGTGTTCCTTGCCACTCGTTACTTCCGCTGGGAGTAGGGCGCCAGCCAGAGTGCCCCAGGCCACCCGGGCGGAGAGATCGGGACCCTGCGAGGAGCTGGTCGTTGGGGCGCCGCGTAGGGAGTGGCCTTGGCGGTGCAATCGGTGTTGGCCACAGCGGGGGACATCATCGACTTTGGGGTCGGAGTCGGGCGCCTGCAGGCCCGGCAACATACGACGACCGACAAAATCTTGCGGCGCGGGGCGGTTAACCGGTCGCTCTCTTCGCGCCAGGCACTGCACCGCAGGCTCGTCAAGGGAGCGCAGCCAGCAGCCTACGTACCTGGGAGAGCAGAGTTATCTGTTCGCGGCGACTGGTGATCCTCATGCGTTGAAACGCGCTGGCGAGCCTGACGTCGACATAGAGGTCGCCGGCATCCTCATGAAAGTGGAGGAAGGCTCGGGATCCGCGCGAGAAGTAACCGCGCTTGCGCTCTCGCAGCTGGGGGAGCGCGCGCAACTCCGCCAGCAGTTGTTCTAGCCGATCAAGGTCGTCCTGCGTGGCATGCCGCATGCGCTAAGCATGAGTCACGACGTTTCGGCAGGCAAGGACTCGCGGCGATAAGTTACCCGATCGCGAGGGTTGGCACCCCGATCATCGCCGCCGCCACGGTGGCGCAGCTGTCTGGGTCGATGACGATGAAGCTACCGGTGACGCGGCTATCCCGGTATTGGTCTGCGGCGACGGGCTCGGCCAGTCGCCAACGCACGACTCCGATGTCGTTAGCAGCCAGCTCCTGGGTCGGTACCAGACGGAGAGTGGCCAAGTCCAGCTTGCTCTCGACCTCGACAACCCGGGCCTCGGTCAGTCGGGTCGTGTGTTTGACGACAAAGGTCTGGCCTTTACGGAGAGGGCGATCCGCGAACCAGCACACGGTCGCGCGCTGGTTCCGGCTCACGTTGGGAGGATTGTCCGGGGCAGCGATCAAGTCTCCCCGCTCGACCCCCTCGCCGTCCTCCAGAGTCACAGAGACGGAAAGTGGCGCGGGCGCTGACGACACGGAGCCGCCGAGGGTCTCCAGGCCGGCAACCCGGGTTCGCCGGCCCTGGGGGAGGATCACCACCTCGTCGCCGACGCTCACTCCCCGCCCGGTCAGCATCCCGGCGATCCGGGAGGTCCCTTCGGCGCCTCGAAGGACCAACTGCACCGGTAGCCTAAATCCAGTTGCGCCATGGGCTGCGAAGGTGGAGGTAGGCACCAGTTCCAGCGCCTCCAACACCGTTCGACCCCGATACCAGCGGGCTCGAAGGGACCTCTCCACCACGTTGTCGCCATGGAGGGCCGAGATCGGCACCACCTCGACCTCGGCTCCGCCCAACCGCCGGGCCAGTTGCCGTATCTCGCTGGTCAGCTCGTGGTATCGCCGCTGGTCCCAGTCGACGAGGTCCATCTTGTTCACCGCCACCAGCAGGTGGCGCACTCCGAACAGCATTGCCAGCGCGCTATGCCGTCGGGTCTGCTCGCGCAGTCCTCGGGTGACGTCGACAACCACCAAGGCCAGGTCTGCAGTCGACGCACCGGTCGCCATGTTGCGGGTGTACTCGACATGGCCGGGGCAATCGGCAATCACCAGCTTTCGCCGCGGAGTAGTCGCATAACGGTAGGCGACGTCGATGGTGATCCCTCGCTCCCGTTCCGCCCGGAGTCCATCGGTGGCGAAGCTCAGGTTGAGACCGGTATGTCCGCGGGCCTGGCTGGCGCTCTCCATCGCCTTCAGTTGGTCTTCGGTGAGCTGGTCTGCGTCGTGGAGCAACCGTCCGATCAACGTGGACTTGCCGTCGTCCACAGCTCCGACCGCCGCCAGCCGGAGCAGCGCCACCCCACTCGCGTGCGGGAGTGCTGGAGGTGCGATGGCCTTGCCCAGCATCAGAAGTAGCCCTCCCGCTTGCGGTCCTCCATCGAGCTCTCGGAAAAGCGGTCGTCGCCCCTGGTCGCGCCGCGCTCGCTGACCCGGGACTGGGAAATCTCCGAAATCACCTCGTCAGCGGTCGTCGCCCGGGAACGGACGGCGCCGGTGAGGGTGGCGTCGCCTACCGTGCGGTAGCGCACGCTCAGCTCCTCGGTCACCTCATCGGCCCCCGGCAGCACCCACTCCGAGACCGCCAGGAGCATGCCGCCCCGGTCCACCACCTGGCGGCGGTGGGCGTAGTAGATGCTGGGCAGCTCCATCTGCTCCTGGCGGATGTAGCGCCAGACGTCCAGCTCGGTCCAGTCCGAGAGGGGGAAAACCCGCAGATGCTCGCCCGCTGCCACCCTCCCGTGGTAGAGGTTCCAGAGTTCCGGTCGCTGGTGGTCCGGCACCCAGCGCCCCTGCCTGTCTCGGACTGAGAGGACCCGCTCCTTCGCCCTCGCCTTGTCCTCGTCCCGGCGGGCGCCCCCGAAGCAGGCATCGAATCCGTTCGTGGCGATCGCGTCCAGCAGGGTGACGCTCTGAACCCGGTTACGCGACTCTGCCGGCCATGGGTCCGCCACCAGCCCCTGGTCGATCGACTCCTGGACCGAGGCGATCACCAGCTCCGCCCCTAGCTGCGCCACCCTCCGATCGCGAAAATCGAGAGTTTCCGGGAAGTTGTGCCCGGTGTCGACGTGCACCAGGGGGAACGGGATGGGCGCTGGCCGGAAGGCCTTCTCCGCCAGCCTCAGCATGACTGCGGAATCCTTGCCGCCACTGAAAAGGAGGGCAGGACGGCGGCACTCGGAGGCGACCTCGCGCATCACGAAGACGGCGTGACTTTCGAGTACGTCGAGGTAGTCCGCTCCGGCCGGCGCGGGATTCAGCGCTTCTCGCGTCTGCAAGGCGTTCTCCACGGGCGGAAGCAAGTCAGAACCCCCTGCAGGCTCTCCCACCGGGAAGGGGGCTCCGTCGTGGAGGACCCGGTTGAACACGGGATCGCGCGATCGCCGACCTGAGTTAGGATAAATGCCACTAGAATGGTAGAGTTTCCGGGTGAGCCACAACGGTACAGGATCCAGCAGGGACGCGTCCATGCCTCGATTTAGCTACCAGGCGACCGATCCCAGGGCGCTGGCGGCGGCGTCTACCCGCTTGGAGCGGGCAGGGGCCACCGAGACGATTCGCTGGGCCATCGAGCAGTTCGGCTCGGAAGTCGCCCTGGCGTGCTCCTTCCAAGATTGCGTGATCGTCGACCTGGCGATCCAGGTAGACCCCGGCCTGGAGGTGATCTTCCTCGACACCGGGTTCCACTTCCCCGAGACTCTCGAATTTGTGGAGTTGGTCCGCGGCCGCTACGGACTGAATCTGACTGTGACCCATCCCGACGCCTCGGCGGATCCCTGGCCCTGCGGAACCGCAGAGTGCTGCCAACGGCGCAAGGTCGATCCTCTGTTCCGAGCCCTGGAGGGCAAGTCCGCCTGGCTGACCGGACTCAAGCGCTGCGACGCGCCCACCAGAGCGACGACACAGGTGGTGGGCTGGGACGAGGCCCGGCAGATGGTCAAAGTCAATCCCCTGGCAGCCTGGACCGATGCCGAGATCGCGGAGTACATCGTCGAGCGCGAGCTGCCCAACCATCCGCTCTTGGCCCAGGGCTACCTCTCGATCGGCTGCGCACCCACCACCCGGCCGGTGGCCGCCGGTGAGGATCCTCGGTCCGGGCGCTGGTCGGACAGCGACAAGACCGAGTGCGGTCTCCACGGGTGAGTCGGACCAGGATCCGCAGAGCCTTCGCACCTCCCGGATCCAGCGCCGTCGCTCTCACCGCCGCTGCCCTGCTGGGGACCGCTGCCGCGCCACTCACGGCTCGCGCCTCCTCCCCCACCGTCACCTTGAATGTCGTGGGCTACTCGGTGGTCAAGGACGCCTTTGCCAAGCTCAGCGCCGCATTCCAGAAGACCGCCGCTGGCAAAAACGTCGGCTTCACCTTTTCCTTTGGTCCCTCCGGTACCGAGGCATCCGACGTAATCGCAGGCCAGCCTGCGGATGTGGTCAATCTGGCCCTGGAGCCGGACATGGCCAAGCTGGAGGCGGCCGGAGACGTCGCCTCCGGTTGGGATCACGGGCCCTACCACGGCATAGTCACCGACTCGGTAGTGGTGTTCATCGTCCGCAAGGGCAATCCCCAGCACCTCGAGACCTGGGCCGACCTGGTGAAGCCAGGAATCCAAGTCCTCACCCCCAACCCGTTCACCTCCGGGGGAGCGCGCTGGAACATTCTGGCCGCCTATGGAGCCCAGCGTGAACTGGGAATGAGCAAGGCGCAATCCCAGGCCTACCTGGTCAAGCTCTTGAAGCACGTCCCTACCCAGGACCCCAGCGCCTCGGCGGCGCTGGCAGACTTCCTCAGCGGCACCGGCGACGTCCTTCTGGACTACGAGGACGATGCCATCCTGGCCGAGAAGTCCGGGGCCGACATCTCCTATGTAATCCCGCCGCAGACGATCCTGATCCAGAACCCGCTGGCGGTGGTCGACAAGAGCTCGAACCCGGCGGCGGCCAAGGCTTTCGCCAGTTACCTGCTCTCTTCGGCCGGCCAGACCATTTGGGCAATGGAGGGCTTCCGGCCGGTCGATCCGCAAGTTTTCGCCAAGTTCGACTTCCCCCATCCACAAAAGCTGTTCTCGATCTCCTACCTCGGGGGCTGGACCAGTGTGGTCAACAGCTTCTTCAACCCCAACAACGGAATCGTGGCCAAGGTCGAGCAGGAAGTCGGACAGTCGACATCCAGCGGTGGCTGAGCTAACCCTTAGCGGGCCAGCGCGGCGCTCGCCGTGGACGGGGCCGCGCCGGGTCCTAGGCCCGGGGATGGCGGTCGGCTACCTGAGCCTGCTAGTGCTTCTACCCCTGGCGGCCCTGCTCTCCAACGCCTTCACTGGTGGCATCGGGACCTTCTGGCAGGAAGTAACCCAGCCCGAGTCTCTGGCGGCACTACAACTCTCATTGCTCATGGCGGCGGCCGTGGTGGCCGCCAACGCCGTCACCGGGCTGATGGTCGCCCTGGTGCTGGTCCGGGACGACTTTCCCGGCAAGGGCGTCCTCAACGCCATCATCGACCTGCCTCTAGCCCTGCCCACGGTGGTGGCGGGCCTGACCCTTCTCAGTCTCTACGGCCCGAGTAGCCCCATCGGAGTGAACGTCGCCTTCTCCCGGTGGGCCATCGTTCTCGCTCTGGCCTTCGTCACCCTGCCCTTCTCGGTTCGCGCGGTCCAGCCGGTGCTGGCGGCTCTGGACCCGGCCGAGGAGGAGACCGCCGCCTCGCTCGGGGCGGGAGCGCTGGCGATCTTCCGTCGGGTGCTGCTGCCCAAGTTGGCCCCGGCCATGCTCGCGGGGGCGGGACTGGGGTTCGCCCGGGCCCTGGGAGAGTACGGGTCGGTGGTGCTCATCTCTGGCAACCTGCCCTTCCGTACCGAACTCGCCTCGGTTCGCATTTACGGGCTGGTCGAGAGCTACGACCTGCCCGCAGCGGCGGCGGTGGCGCTGGTGCTGGTCGTGATCGCCCTGGCAGTGCTGCTGGGGCTGGCCTGGATCCGGCACCGGGTTCAGCCCCTGAGGGGCGCGTCCTCATGAGTCGCATCTCACTTCGAGTTCTGGCGATCGCCTACGTGGCGGTGCTGGTTGCAGCGCCCGTGGGCGCAATTTTTTGGCGTGCCTTCAGCGCTGGCCTGGGGTCGGTCTGGTCGGCCCTGAGCAATCCCATTGCGCTTCACGCCCTCGGCCTCACCTTGCTGGCGGTGGTGATAGCCGTTCCGGTCAACGCGGCCTTCGGGCTTCTGATCGCGATCCTGGTCGCCCGTCGCAGCGGCTGGCTTACCCGGCTCGTTGGTTCGCTGGTGGACCTGCCCCTGGCGCTGTCGCCGGTAGTGGTGGGTCTCGCCCTGCTGCTGGCCTACGGTCAGAGCGGCTTGGTGGGGTCCTGGCTGCTGCGGCACGGGGTTCAGTTGGTGTTCGCCTGGCCGGGGATCGTCCTGGCCTGCGCCTTCGTCTCGCTGCCCTATGTCGCTCGAGAGGTGCTGCCGGTCCTGGAAGAGTTAGGTGTCGACCAGGAGGAAGCGGCAGCCACCCTAGGGGCCTCGGGGTGGAGTGTCTTCTGGCGGGTGACGCTCCCTTCGGTCCGGGTCGGGCTGGCCTACGGAGTCAGCCTCACCACAGCCCGGGTCTTGGGCGAGATCGGCGCCGTGACCGTGGTCTCGGGCGACATCGTGGCCCACACCCAGACCGTGACCGTGCTGATCCAGGACCAGTACCAGAACTTCCAACACGTGGCCGCCTACTCGGGGGCGGTGCTACTGGCCTTGCTCTGTCTGGTGGTCTTCGCCGGGCTCACCGTGGTGCGGCGGGGGGCCCCAGCCCAGTGAGCGGCGTCGTCGTGGCCGAGGTCAGAAAGCGGTTCGGCAATCGCGGGGTGCTGGATAGGGTCAGCTTGTTGGTGCCCAAGGGACAGCTGTTCGTGCTCTTGGGGCCCAGCGGAGGGGGCAAGTCCACGCTGCTGCGGGTGATCGCTGGGCTCGAGCGTCCCGACAGTGGCTCGGTCCGCATCGAAGGCGTGGATGTGACCCAGCTCCCGGCTCGCAGCCGCGACATCGGCTTCTGCTTCCAGCACTACGCCCCCTTTCGCCATCTGAGCGTATTCGAGAACGTCGCCTTCGGTCTCCGGCTCCGGCGTCAGCCCCAAGAGCAGATCCGCAAGCAGGTCGGGGAACTGCTGGAGCTGGTCCGCCTCAGCCAGGATGCCAGCAGCTATCCGGCCCAGCTCTCCGGAGGGCAGCTGCAGCGAATGGCGTTGGCCAGGGCTTTGGCGGTGCGCCCCAGGGTGCTGCTTTTGGACGAGCCATTTGGGGCGCTGGACGCCACCGTACGCAAGGAGCTCCGGGCCTGGCTGCGCAGCCTCCACGATCGGGTCCGGATCACGACCTTACTGGTCACCCATGATCAGGACGAGGCGATGGAGGTCGCTGACCGGCTCGCAGTCATGGACCACGGCCGACTGGCCCAGGAGGGCACCCCGGCCGAGCTCTACGACCACCCCGCCAGCGAATTCGTATTCCGATTCCTGGGGCCTGCGACCAGGTTCCGGGGAGCCTGGGTCCGCCCCCACGATCTGCGACTGGTCCCGCATCCCTCGCCGGGCAGCCTTGAGGCCACCGTGTGCCGGATTGTGGACCTCGGCTTCGAGGTACGGGTGGAACTTCGCGCCGAAGGCGAGGTCCCATTCTGGGTCCAGTTGGCTCGCTCATCCGCTTCCGAGTTGCTCTTGCGGGAGGGGGCGGTGGTCTGGGTAGCGGCGGCGGAAGCCTGCCTCAGCCTGCGGCAGAGCCGCGACGAGCAGCCCGTGGTCGTGGCCAGCTAGGGGGAACTGCCAACCGCCGGACCGAATGAGCTTGGTGGCCAGGAGAACCGTATCTTCAGGCCACCCCTCTTGCCCGGCCTGCTCACCTCCAGCAAGGACGCTCTCGAGCTGGGTTCAAGGTGAATACTGGGGGGTCACAACGCCGTGCCCGTCGGAGACACTGTGCGAGTGATAGCCAGTCGCGTGACCGCTCTTCTTGCCGTGCTTGCAGTTGCCGTGCTGGGCGCGGCTTCAGTTCTGGCGACGCATCGCCGTGCCACCGTTCCGAGCCCACTCCCCGCCACCGCCGTCCCGGTGGCAGCCACCTCCGCCTTGGGTCCCCTCTTCACGGACTACCTGTGGTCGCCGGATACCGACCTGTCGGTCCACGTCGGCCTTTACGGGGACTGCACAGGCCAGACCCCGCTCACCCACAGCGAGGTGGCGATCGACTCATGCGTCACAGGGGAGGGGCCGTACTTCGTCGGCCATGACCTGCCGGGGCTGTTCGCCGGCCTGCTGAACCTGCACGTCGGTGACTCGATCTACTGGTACAACGCTGAAGGCCAGCTGACCGAGTACCAGGTGTACTCGCTCTTGACTGTTCCCTCCAACCAGGTCGGTTACGTGCCCGGCTCCGCCGCCACGTTCCAGACCTGCACCAACGCCACGGGACTTGTCGACCGGCTGGTGGTGGTCTCGAGTCTGCCGGCGCGACACCCAGGAATCGCGGTCTACCGCCCTGGCGGCTGAGGTCCCGGGCAAGGACGGGCCGCCCGTCTCGCAGGGCGGCTCGACCCGGTCGGTTGGCGCGGCGCTGCCCGCGCCCGGACTACAGGAAGGTCAGCTCACGGAGAAGCTGTTGAGGGTGAAGGTGCCGGAACCGTCGGTGGTGCGGACGCCGTTCTCGAAGAAGCAGCCTCCGCCGAAGGACAGTCCGATGGCGGTGACGTCGCTGGCTGCCGCCGTGAAGGCGGCTGTGTTGGCCGCGCTCGGCTGGCCGTCCCAGTTACCCCACGCTGCCAAGGTCGGATCGATCTGGGCGGTCAGGGTGAAATTGCCGTCCCCCACCAGGGTCACAGATCCCGTGTCCGACCACCAATAGTTGCTGTAGCCGAAAGGACCGTGGGTGCTCTCGAAGTAGAGTCGGACGGAGGCCGATCCTCCGCAGTAGGGCTCGCCCCCGTAGGTGAAGGCGCCGGTCCCGGAAAGGTTGTTGATGGTGAAGTTGGCGTTGATGTTCATACCCATGACTGCAAAGGTCGGAAGTCTCATCTTGTCCCTCAATCTGTGATCCCCGTGGTCGAGGCCACTGCGGATTATTGGCCCGGTCGCTGCTGCGACTGCAGGGTTCCGCTGTGATCGAGGACTCAGCCCGGTTGGGCCTCAGTCACGGTTCTCGCCTCGCGCCGTATCCAGGACTGCGGGCTCTCCTCGTTGTGAGCACCGCCAGTCAATTCACTACAGGTCCAGTGGCATTACCTCCCCACACAGGCAGACCCGCGCCGATGCCCGGACCGCTCGATCCGCTCACCGACGCTGAGTGGTCCAACTGGGATCTTCGTCAGCCGCCCTCGCCAGGCACAATCGCGCCCAAAAGCCTCAACGGAGAGCCCCAAGACCCCTGAGCACCCCCAGTGGGAGCTGCTCACCTGGGTGCGGCCCCGCCCTGCCCGACCCGATGTCCCTCCTCAGCGGGGTTCGGGTCGGGCGATGTAGTGAGGGACGTCCTCAAGCGAACCCGCCTTACGGGTGAGGTTGGCGGCCAGCTCGCTGAGGACCTTGCGGACCTGGTCTTGGGAGGTGGAGCTGAGCCCGGCGACCGTCTCCTCGGCCAGTCCGACCCAGGCGGCCTTGAGCTTGGGCAGGAGCTCGCGCCCCTGGTCGCTCAGCTCGACCATGGTGGCGCGGCCGTCGCTGAGCGAGGGGCGGCGGATCACCAGTCCGGCGGCCTCGAGCTGGCGGACGCTCATGGTAATGGTCGGCGGTTCGTAGCCGCTGGCGGCCGCCAGTTGGGCCTGGGTACGTGGCCCCGCCCGCTCCAGCTCCAGCAGCAGCAGTTTGTGGCCAGGATGGATGCCCAGCGGGGCCAGCGCCGCCATCCCCAGGGCCCGGTGGCGGATGCCGATGGCGCGAATCGCCTCGTTGAGTGAGTCTGCCTCCTCGAAGTCCATCGCCGACCTCCTTGACACCAGATACTTAGGCGGCTAACATTAGGCGCCTAAGTAAGTCTACCGGCTGGCTCTGCCCATGAGGGGCGGCCAGCCCACAAAGGAGTAGTCCCGTCATGGCCACCACCACCGTGGGATACATCGCCCCGGCCACCGCTCACCCGACCTGGGCCAAGGCGACCTGGGTCGCCGGAGCCTGCCTCGCCGCCGTTGCCGTCTGGGCCGTCGCAGTGCCACTGCTCGGTACCCACCTGCTGGTCCGCTTCGGCAGCGGACCTGGGCTGGAGGTCGGGATCGCGTCGGTCGTGGGCGCCAGCTTGACGGCGTCCGTGCTGGGCTGGGGCTTGCTCGCCCTTCTCGAGAGGCGCACGGATCGAGCCCGGATGATCTGGAGCCGGATCGCCGTCGTCACCTTGCTGGCGTCGCTCAGCCTCCCCCTAAGCGCCGGGGCCAACATTTCCAGCAAGGCCGCCCTGGCTTTGATGCACCTGGCCGTCGCCGCCGTCCTCATCCCAGGTCTGCAGCGCAACTGACGAAAACCGACTGCTTGGTGAGATGAAGGAGGCCCCCGGGTCTGCATCCGCAGATCCAGGGGCCTCTCGTGAGTCTGGTCAGCCGCCGTGATGTTGCCGGGAGCGCCGCCGTCTGTCAGCGGTGGGTCGAGGAACTGGTCGAGCTATGGCCTGACCTCGTAGACCGCGTTGATCATCGAGTCGGCGACGCGACGGAAGCGGGTGAAGCCGGCCTCCATCACCACCTCCCGGATCTTTGCTCCGCCAGCCTGAGCACCCAGCGCCAGTCCCACCTCCTGGGAGAGCGAGCTCGGCGTGCAGAGCAGGGTCGAGAAGGCGTAGTACGCGCGCCCCAGGGGGTTGAGGTTCTCCTGGACGCTGTCGCCGGCCAGCGGTTCGACCACCATCCAGCTTCCGTCCGGCGCCAGCGCCGCGAGCACATGCCGGGCGGCCCCTACCGGGTCCCCCATGTCGTGCAGGCAGTCAAAGCTGGTGACCAGGTCGTAGCCGGCTCCGGGAAAGCCGGCCGCGGTTGCCACCTCGAACTCGATGCGGCCGTTGAGGCCGGCCTCCTGGGTCTCCTGACGCGCCAGCTGGATCGACTCCGGATGGTAGTCAAAGCCAGTGAAGGTCGAGCCGGGGAAGGCCGCCGCCATCAGCCGGGTGGTCGCCCCTAGGCCACAGCCGATGTCGGCCACCCTGGCGCCGGACTCGAGCTTGGCCATGACCCCGTCCAGGGCCGGCAGCCAGCTCGAGAGCAGATTGGCGTTGTAGCCGGGGCGGAAGAACCGCTCGCAGCCGACAGGGACGTCCTCGTCCTGCTGGTGCCACCCGTAACCGTCGCCGCTGCGAAAGGCGCTCTCGATCGCGGGGGTCGCCTTGAGGACCCCCAGGGCCAGCTGGAAGGCTCCGCCCACGAAAGCAGGACTGGACTCGTCCGCCAGCGCCAGGGCCTGCTCGGGGTTCAGAGAGTAGCGCTGACTGCCCGCGTCGTAGTCGACGTAGCCACCCGCCGCCTGGGCGTTGAGCCATTCGCGGACGTAGCGCTCGCTGGTCGCCGTTGCAGCGGCCAGCTCAGCGGTACTGAGGGGGCCTGCTTGCGCCAGGGCGCGGTAGAGACCGAGACGGTCCCCGATGACGATCAGGCCCGCGTTCACAGCAGCGCCGAGTTCGCCCACCACCTGGCCCATAAAGGCCATCAGCTTGTCTTGGTCGACAACCGGAGTCTCAACGGCCATTTCGATTCACCTCCAGATAACTTAGATGCGGATCCGCCCCAGCCGGGTCGGGTCGCCCCGTCTGCCCGGCATCGTCCAAGGGAAGTTCGCCGGTGCGCGGGTTAGCACCCGCGGCCTCTGCGATCTGCGATTCGGCGCAACGGAGCAGGTTGAAGAACCCCCGTCGCGCGAACAGTGGTGCGGCAAATCGCCAGGTGATGGTTCGAATCACCGGAATTCGAAGCCTCAGGAAGGGATTGACGATGTCCTCTTGGGTGAGCTCGTAGGTCACGGTGGACCCTCCGCCGCACGACGTGATGGCGTAGTTGTGGAGGTAGCGCGCGTGCATCTGTCGAGGGCCGCCCACCACCTTGGCGTCGGTCACGAACGCGAACGCCAAGGGGCGCAGCGCCGAGGTCACCGTCGAGCGATCCTGCCAGCGCCGGCGGGACATCGGAATGGACCCGGTGGTGACAAAGACGGTGCCCGCGCTAGCAGGCCCGTCGGGCGCCTCCAGCGAAAGTAGCCGGTAGTTGCCGGCCTGCTCCTCCCCGCCCCAACTAAGGTGAGAGCGCAGGTCCGAGAGCAGGTCATAGACCGCATCAGGTGGAGCGGAACACCGTCCCGCGAGCCGCATCGTCGCCGGTCGCTGCGCCATTCGTCTTCTCTCCTATGGAGCGGGCAACCGGGGCATTTCGGGTGCCCGGAGCAGGCCCAGGCTAGGAGCTGTCCAGAAGCGGGCGCATCAACCGTTCAGTCGATTTTTCGACTCGGCGCGACCTCGAGCAGGTCTGTTGCATGGCGAAGAGCGTGGCGTCCCCACCCTTCAACCTCTGTGCGCGTTCCGACGCTGGAGCATCTGGCGGGCGATAGCCGGACGTGAGGTTCGGGGTGCAGATCAGGATCCGGAGGATCCGCGGCCGCCCCAGGCTACCCGGGGTAGACCCGTGTGGCGATGAGTTCCCCGATCGCCAGGGCGGCGGTGGCAGCGGGCGAAGGCGCGTTCAATACGTAGACCGCCGACTCGGCGGTCAGCAGGACAAAGTCCTCGACCAATGTGCCGTCGGGGGCAACCGCTTGGGCCCTGACCCCGGGAGCACTCGGGACCAGGTCATCAGCTCGGATGCCTGGGAGGTAGCGCGCCAGCGATCGCGCGTACGACCGGATCGACAGGTCACGCCATATTTCCCTAACGCCAGTGGCTGTGTAACGCCTCCCCAGATTGAAGAACTCGCGCCCATTCATCATCGAGGCTAACTGGCGCAGGCTTACGTCCCTTCGTCGGTAGCCCTCACGGTGCAGCGCCAGTACGGCGTTGGGTCCGGCGAACACGTCGCCCCACAGGTTAGGGATGAGGTGAACACCCAGGAAGGGAAGATTGGGATCTGGCACTGGATATACCAGGCATTTCACTCTTTGAGCAGCTTGCCGACTTAGTCTGAAATAGCCTCCACGAAAAGGAAAGATCTTGAGGCTGGCCTTGTGTCCCGCCATGGCTGCGATCAAGTCAGATTGGAGCCCAGCACAGCTGACTAGTCTTCGGGCGCGGAGCTCGCCCTCGGCGACTCGCAAGACAACCCCGTCGCTACTCTCCCGAACAGCTGTCACCTGGGTACCCAATCGAAACTCGACGCCTCGTTGCTCGAGTTCAATTCGCAGAGCTCGGGCGACCGCTCGGAAATCAACAATGGCGGTCTCTGGCACCCACAATCCGGCGACGCCCCCTCCGTCTACAACGCGGTTTCTGATGTCCGCGCTTCCCACCCGCTCCAATCCCGAGAGCCCGTTCGCAAGGCCCCTGGCCATTAGCGCCTCGAGCCTGGGAAGCTCTCGGTGGGACAAGGCCACGACAAGCTTGCCGAGCCGCATTACCTCGACCTGTTTATCTAGGGCGAATGCAATCAATTGGTCTCTGCCGGTCCGACAGAGGCGAGCTCGCAAGCTCCCGGGCGCGTAGTACAGGCCAGAGTGAAGGACGCCGCTGTTATGGCCGCTCTGATGCAGGGCGACGTCCGCCTCCTTGTCGACCAAGACGATGTCAAGCCCTGGCCTCCGATCGGTTAGCCGAAGCGCTGCAGCCAAACCGACCAGTCCTGCACCAACAACCACGACGTCGTGGCGCGGGATGGTCACCCTAGCGTCGAGCTGTCATAGGCGTTACCGGTCGCGTGCGCTGCATCGGTCATGAACCGTTGGCGGGGCAGCATTCCTCGAGCACCCGGCGGGCCGACGCGGCGTCCCCGGGCCGACGCACCAACACGCGGACGATCGCGCAGTCAAGTCCCTTTGAAAGGCCGAGGAACTGCTGGCGAACCGCGCCGGGCGCTCCCCACGCCCCCACGGCGGAGGGCAGCCGTGGGCTGGTGCGAGCCCTGTTCGGATGGGCCAGCTCATCGGCAAAACCCATCCTTTCGAAGTGCCGATGGTAGGGCCCCGGTTCCAGGGCGTATTGCCTCATCGCGTCGTCCAGGATTCGGCAAGCCGACGCGGAATCAGAATCAACCGCGGTCCTGATGTACTCAGCGATCGGAGGAGTGGGTCGGCCGGCCCGGGAGGAGGCCCGCTCCACCTCGGCGCGTGACCAGGCCACCTGCTCCGCTGAGCACCAATTGAGTGAGACCCCATCCGCCATCTCGCCAGCCAGCTGCAACATCCCGGGCCCGAGGGCCGCGACATAGAGAGGGAGCTCGGGAGGTAGAAGGTGGCGAATAGTCTTCAAGTAGGGGCGCATCTCCCGCACCGGGCGGGTCATGGCACCGCTGCCGATCCCAAGGACGAATTTGCCCTCGGTCCTCTGCCAGACCCGCGCTGCCTCCTGCGCGTAGAACTCTGGAGGCTGCCCCGGCGCCGGCACCACCGCAATCCCCGTGGGAAGTCCGGAGGCTTGGTGCCAAGCCAGGCATCGCTCGAAAGCGGCCGCGTCACCGCGTCCTGGGGTCCATGCCGACTGGTACCCGAGCTCGGCAGCGTACCGGACGCAGTCCAGTTCGTCTTCGCGGTTGAGCTGCTGCGCGGGGTCGATGCTGAAGCCAACTTCCATTTGGCGATTGTAGGTAGGCGGCGGAACCCACCCCAACGCCCGTGCTGCGTGGGCAACGAGCAAGCTTGCTTCCCTAGTGCAACCAAGGATTACCCGGCGGGATCACCTGGACCAGAGAAGAGACCGGCGGACATCAGCGTCGATGTCACAATGGTGGCTGCGGTTAGTGTGGGAGCGAGGCTCAGCTGTCGTTGGTGCAGGGATCGCGCCCTAGCCGTTGGCGTGCAAGATGTCGACGTACTGCCCGTAGCCATCGGCAGACTGCCACTGAGCCGCGTCCTCCACCGCGGTGCCCTCGCCCCATTCGTTCCAGGTGGTGATGAGCTGCCAGTTCGCGCCAGAGTTGTCCATCGCCTCCACCGCTGCCTCGAAGTTGGCCGTAGACCGGGCCAGCGTTGGGGTGAGATCCGAATACTTCCAGTACCCAGGACTGACCGAGTAGCTGTAGGGCAACTGGGCAGATGTCAGCGAGGCTGGACCGTACTGGTGCCAGGAGTCGGGCTGGGTAGCACAAGAGGTGTAGCCACCAAAAACCTGGAGGTCTAGGTAGAAGCGCCCAGCGTTGAGGTTGACCCAGTTGGCCGCGTCAGCGCAGCTCGCCACCGAGCGCGAGTAGACGAACAGCACCGGCTTGCCGTTGACGTGCTCGTAGTTCGGGTTTGAGGCGTACTGCCGGTAGATGTAGCTGAGGTCGCTGGACTGGGTACCGGGCGCTGGTTCGTAGTACAGGGCCCACTTCAGTGCCGTGCCGGAGGCGGCGTTCAGGAGCAGCGGAATCCGCTGGTCGGTGGGCGTACCCGGGCCCCACCAGCTTGCAATCGCCACATCTATGTTGGCGTACTCCATCGCGGCGATCTGATACTGCAGCACCGCGGGAAGGCTGGAGTTGTAGGGCGCCCCCAAGGTCGGGGTGAAGTGGATCGTGGGGTACCAGGACTCGGGATACCAGGGGTAAAAGAAGGCGGCCCGGATGGGGAACCTGGTCGTTCCGCCGCTGGGAGGGGGCGTCGGCGATCCCCCACTGGGCTGCGGCGTGGCCGTTCCCCCGCTGGCCGGGGGTGTGGTGGACCCTCGGCTGGGCTGCAAAGTGGTCGTTCCGCCACTGGCCCTTGTCAGCCTCAGTTTGGGGCTAAGGATCGCTGGCAAGTTGGGGCCGGACCCCGCCTTCGGTTGGTGGGTGGGATTCGCAGTGGCCTTGGGCGATCCGGGAGTTGACCGTGTAGCCGCCGCGCCGGCGTGATGGCTCGGTGACACCGGACGCCACCCTAGGGTTACGACGACGAGCACGATCGCCCCAAGGCAAGCTGCGGCAAGCTCGGCTCTCCGGTTCATGGTCGCCACTCCCAGGCGGGCGCGCGGGCCAAGCCACTGCTCATCCGCCACTGGGGTTGGCCGGGCGAAGCCGCCGAAACCCTCCACGCCACAGCTCCCGCCAACTGCGACGGCCGCCTACCCCGGGCGATGGGAGGTAACTGCAAATTGGCGGCATCACCCCTATCGTTCACCTCCCAAGTCAACTCCAGTCGCGCGTCACCAGAAGGGAACGGGATCGTATCAGGGGTCGACGGGCGTCCGTCCTAACCCGCCGCTATCGGTTCTGTACTTGTCTCACCGGAGTGTGAGGTAACCGAGGACGCGCGGCGATTAGGCAATGGAAAGGGGCGGTTCTTGGAGTCGATCACATGGCCGCCAGGCTCACCGCCGCTCCATCGGCCGCCGACGAAGGAGGACGTGCGGCAGTGCGTAAGCACATGCGCCAAGCAGCGCGGACCTGGCGTCCGCCCAACCTCTCACCCAACAGGCAAGCCGAGCGGGCTAGCCAAGGTCCACCCGACCGGCAAGTCGAATGACCTGCCGAAGTCCCACCGGCCGGCAAGCCGAGTGGCTTGCCGAAGGGGCCCTGAGCACAGAGGCACGGACCACTCGGGCTT
This sequence comes from Candidatus Dormiibacterota bacterium, assembly GCA_963701235.1. GTDB lineage: Bacteria > Chloroflexota > Dormibacteria > Aeolococcales > Bog-877 > Bog-877. Next base: position 1,136,144 of record OY969577.1, on the reverse strand, counting down.
GCTCGGGGTTTCGTCGAAGCATCTCGGCAAACGGCTGTGCCACCCGTCTGCAGGATGCGAGCGAGCTGGATGCGACTCACCAGGGACCGTCATCGCCTTAAGGTCGCTCTGGAGCTGACCGCGGAACGGCTGACGTCTCAGAAAACTAACGGAATCAGCATCTTAGTCGAGCGCTTGTATGCGGGATACGTCTCGGGGAAGCGCCTCTCCATGATCCTTGCTTCCGCGGTCGCGCTGTAAATGAAGTAGGCGCCCGCCAACACGACTCCGATGATCCAATACCAGGTGACTCCTACCGTCGTCCCAATTCCGGCGAGGATGATTCCCGAATAGATGGGGTTCCGGATGTACTGGTATGGACCGGTTGTGACTAACTCCGCGTCCACCTTCTCAGACATCGGGGTGCCCCAGTTTCGTCCCAGATACACCCGTGCCCAAACGGCCAGCCCCAACCCCATCAAGAGCAGGGCCATGCCGACGCCCTGGAGAAGGGGGTTGCTGACAATGGGTTGGTGGCCTTTGATGACTCCCGCGCGAATGACCAAGTACAGGATGACAAATATGGCGATTCTGAAGCCGACGAACGGTCCCATTCGCGGCCGGGCTGCCTGCTTGGTATTCAGGGCAGCCACCAGCCACCCCGACCAGAACGCGATCCACAAGCCGTAGATGACGTAGTCGATGATGTACATGGACGGACTGCCATGGTAATGGGGCAACGACCCTGTGCGATCCACGCGCGCAGCGTCCCTCATGCCCGCATAGCATCGGTCTCAACCGGCTGACCCACCCAGGCCCTGGACCGGCCCCGCGAACCCCTGGTGACGTGTACGCCGCCGCAGGAACGATGTCGGGAACCCTCGGATACCTATCTCGCAAGCGGTCCTTGCGTCAGGGAGTCTTGGTGCCGTGCTCCACCGCGGCGACCGCCCTGGCAATCGTGTCACCCTTTCTCGCTGAGTGGGCTCACCTGCGCTTGGGGGCTCCCCAACTCGTTCTAGTGCCCGCTAAACTGGCGGCCCAGCATCCGGTTTGCTAGTGGAAGGACCTGGCGATGAGCGAAGAGCTGGACTGGTTCCTCAGCCCTCGGGAGCGCGGCAATCCCGACACACATCTCGATGACCTGGCCTCGTCCGGGACGGCGTTCACGGAAGGCAACCTAGTCACGGCCCTGGTCCACGGAGCCAATTACTACCGGCGACTGGTAGAGGAAGTCTCCGCCTTGCGGTCGGGCGACTCCGTCTATTTCACCGACTGGCGAGGTGATCCCGATGAGATGTTGCTCGGGGAAGGGCCCACCGTCGGCGAGCTCTTGGGCTCCGCGGCCGCGAGGGGGGTCGAGGTGCGTGGACTGGTCTGGCGTTCTCATCCCCAGAGCCTCTCCTTCAGCGAGGCCCCAAATCGTCACCTGGAGGAGGCTGTCAACCGGCTAGGTGGCGAGGTGCTGCTCGATCAGAGGGTGTTGCCCTTCGGCTCCCATCACCAGAAGCTGTTCATCATCCGTCGAGGAACGGATCCGGCCCGCGGTTTGACATTCGTGGGGGGCATCGATCTCTGTCACGGCCGGCGCGACGACATCGACCACCGAGGTGATCCCCAACGTCAGCCGATGGATCCTCGTTATGGACCGCATCCAGCATGGCACGACCTGCAGTTGGAAGTCCGTGGTCCGGCGGTGGCACAGCTGGAGTTGTGCTTTAGAGAGCGGTGGAACGACCCTTCCCCCTTCGACGATCGCAACCCGTGGCGCGCGCTGATCGAGCATCTGTCCGGCGAGCCTCGTCGACCGACTCCCTTCGCCTCGCCGATCGCCGCGCCTCCGACGGCTGGGGTTCACAAGGTGCAGGTGCTGCGTACCTACCCCCACCGCCATCGCGCCTATCCCTTTGCCCGCCGGGGGGAGAGGAGCGTAGCCAGAGCCCTCCTCAAGGCAATACGGCGGGCTCGATCGCTGATCTACATCGAAGACCAGTATCTCTGGTCGGCGGCGATCGCCGATGCCCTGGCGACTCAGTTGCGCGAGCAACCCCACCTTCGGGTCATCGCGGTCCTGCCCAGGTATCCCGATTCCGACGGCCGAGTCACTGGGCCGCCCAACCGCATCGGTCAGTTGACCGCACTTCGGCTCCTGCACGATGCTGGCGGCGACCGGGTAGCGGTGTTCAGCGTTGAGAACGCCGCCAGTTGGCCAATTTACGTGCACGCCAAGGTTTGCATCATCGATGACACCTGGGCAATGGTGGGGTCGGACAACTTCAATCTGCGCTCCTGGACCCATGACTCCGAGCTCGCCTGCGCCGTCCTCGACGCCACCATCGACACTCGCCTGCCCGCTGATCCTGGGGGTCTCGGCGATCGGGCTCGCGTGTTCGCCCGCTCCCTCCGCCTGGAGCTGTGGGCCGAGCACCTCGGCCGCACCCCCGACGATCCGCAACTGCTGGACCCGACCGGTTCGCTAGATCTGTGGCGGGGCGCGGCGGCCGAGGTGGCGGACTGGCACCGAGGCGGCGGCTCCGGACCCCATCCACAGGCACGGGCCATGGAGCACGACGTCGCTCCTGTGGCCGACGACTCCCGCTGGTGGGTGGTCCCGCTGTATCGCACCATCTACGATCCCGACGGACGCAGCCGGGCGGAGCGCCGACAGGGTCTCTTCTAAACGGTGACCGCGACAGCCCACTTCTTCCCATCGTCGGATGGGCCAGTGCAGCAGCCATGGCCGCCGCAGCCATCGCCCTGTTTCGTGTGGATCACTTCTGCCAGCCTACGGCGGGTTTTGTCCCCCAGCCCTGTGGTCTGGAGCCGCCTACCTAGTGACCGCAGGTGACGAGATCGGTCTTGCGGGTGGCGCTGAAGGCTTCCACTGCCGAGGGACGTCCGTACCAGTAGCCCTGACCGAAAGTCACACCAAGCGACTTGATGGTTCTAGCCTCGTCCCGAGTCTCCACGCCTTCCGCGATCAACTGGCAGCCAGTGTTTCGGGCGAAATGGCATAGGGCCGCGATCATGGCCTGGCGGGCGAGGTCGATGTCGACACCACGAACAAGGCCGATGTCAATCTTCACGAAGTCAGGCTGTAGGTCCACGATGTGCGCGAAATTGGTGAAGCCGGAACCGGCATCGTCGACCGAGACACGGGCTGGGCTGAATCGCTGTAGCGCGGTCCGGATAGCGCCATAGTCCGGTATCTGCACGTGTTCGGTGATTTCCAGGATTAGGGGACGGTTGCCTCGCTTCAGGACGGCCCGCAGCTCGGCGACGTGAGTCAGCAGCCTTGGTGAGACGTTGACGCTAAGCCAGCGGCCGGAAGGCAGGTCTCGGCCCACCCGGATCGCCAGATCCAGCGTCGCCAATTCAAGTTCCACTCCGGCCCCTACGCTCCAAGCGGCGGAGAAGCGGGCACTTGGAGGTTCCCCGTCGGCGAAACGGGTAAGCGCCTCGTAGCCCACAACCAGCCCGGTCTCAACATCGATCATGGGCTGGAAGACCGGATGGAAAGCGTCGGTCCTGATGATCTCCTGAAGCCTGCCGCGGAGCTGGTCGGCTAATTGATTAGCGTGCAGGTCCACCCCCAGGAGCGCGCTGGCGGCAGGGCCAAACTCGGCAATCACCGGCAGGTCGTCGTGCACGGTATCGCCGTTGTCGCCGCGGAGGGAGCCCACCGCCAGCAATCCGAGAGTCCTATCCGCGTATCGAATCGGAGCGTAGGAGAAGCTATGGAGCCCAGCTCTTGCCAAGGGCACGCCGTAGTCGCCATCCTCTGCCCGCAGCTTCCAGCGCTCCACCCAGGGGCCCATAACTGCACGTTCTATGAGGTATGCCATTCGGGCGGGCGGCGCCGGCGCGGCCACCTCCCGGCTTATGTCATCAGGCGCGTCACTTGCCAGTACCGTCGCACTGCCGTCCGCGCTGAAGGCGACCACGAGCGCCAGGTCCACTCCCCGCAGACCGCGCAGTTCCTTGCAGATGGCACGTGCCGTTACCTCGGTGGTCTCGCCCGGCTGGAGTCTGGCGATCGCGGTGGCCAGACCGGCCCGTTCGCGTATCTCTCGCTTCAGCTCTGTTAGGGCCGCCCGGCCCTGGGAGATGTCCTGACCCCAAATGGCGGCCCCGACGTTCTCCCCATACTGGTCCTGAAGCAGGGTGGCGCTGACCGCGACCTTCCGCGTCTCCCCGGACCGGGTCACGATTTCGGTCGTAATCAGTCGTTGCAGGTTCCCCGCCCAGAATTCGCGTGAGAGGGGCTGGTTCTTGCCGTTACTGGGGCCGGTAGGAAGAATGTGGCTCGAATCACGCCCGATCAGTTCTTCGAGGCTCCATCCAGTGAGGGCGCTCATGGCGGCGTTGGCGTAGGAGATCCGCCCATCGCGGTCAAAGGTCGCTACCAACAAGTCGAAACGGGTGAGCACCTGGCCGTACTGTCCTTCCGCCAATCCGCCCTGGCTGGCGCCACGAATCACAGCTAGGACCCTTCCGTCCGCGAGCCTGCGCTCCTGGATCTCCACCTCTATAAGGGCTCCGTCCTTGCGCCGATAGCGCGCCTGGGAAACGAGAGATACCTGAGTTGGGGTGGCGGCAACGCGATTTCGCTGGGCCTGTCGGTCTTCCCGGGCAACGAGCTTTGAGATCAGGGCTCCGATCAGGTCGGAGCGATCGTATCCGGTCAGGTGCAAGGCGCCGGCGTTGACGTCGAGGATGCGACGGTTTCCGGCATCGATCAGAAGGATCCCGTCCTTGGTTTGGTCGGCGAGGATGCGGTACCTGGCTTCCCCGTCCAGGAGCTCGGGGATGGACGAGTTCGGCCGTTCTCGGGGCGATCGCGTCGCCTTCCTGTGAGGCGCCCGGCCCTGGTGCGATTTCCGATCTACGGTAGCCGTGGCACCCGACTTGTAGGGGCCGGGCAGCGGTCTTGAGCTACCCATAAGACCAGCCTAGGCACCTTATGCGTGTAGACCGTCGCCAAATGGTCACGGACCCATCTCAAGGGGCGCGGTGCTTGGGCGTCCTCGCAGCCCGAGGCGCCGATCAGCTTGTAGCGGGAGTATCTGGAGATCCCTTGCGCCTTGGCAGGTGGACACGACCCACTGGCACCAACCGCTCGCGCCCATGCCGGGGTTGAGCGATCTCTCGAGCGCGATCCGACCGACCGACCAGCGCTTCGCTTGGCTCAACCGTGAGGGCATAATCGACGAGGGAAGAATCGACGCGCGCAGTGTTGATCGACCCGGATCGTGGGTTCGTAGCAGGGGTGAGATGCGGCCTGAGGGGGCCGCCGGGACAAGGAGTCACGAGCAGATGCGCTACCTGATCTCGTTCGATGACGGCGCCATGACCTTCCCCGAGGAGGAGCTGCCCGACGTGGACGAGGCTGCGCACGCGGTGGTCCAGGAGGCCAAGGACGCCGGCGTGTGGGTGTTCGGCGGCGGGCTGAAGGACCACGGGGAGGCGAGCATGGTGGCCACCGACGGGACGGTCACCGACGGCCCGTACCCGGACAGCAAGCAGTACCTCGGCGGCTTCGCGGTCGTCGAGGTACCCTCACGCGAGGAGGCCTTGGAGTGGGCCGCCAAGTTCGCAGTCGCCTGCCGCTGTGCTCAAGAGGTCCGCGAGTTCCTGTATGACCCGACCGTCTGATCGAGGGCCTACAACGACCAGTCCATGTCCACCTCTCCGAAGAGAACAAGTAGACCTGGCGTCGCCAAGCCCTCCAGACCCTCACAGTCGGCCGGGCGGATCGATCCAGAAGAGGCATGCGAGATGGACAACCAGGGCTCGGCGGAGCACAACCCCGTATCGGCGCTGAACTCCGCGATAGGCACGGCGTTGGCCTTTCCCTTCGGGCCGGGCGTAATCCCGGTATTGATCCCATGGCTGATCACCCACTGGCAGGCGGGGGCAGCCTATCCCCTCGCGGTGAGGACCGTAGGCATGGTCTTGATCGTGGCAGGCGGGATTCTGTCGGTCTGGACCTTTGTGCGCTTTGTTACCGAAGGGAGAGGCACACCGTGGCCCACCGACCCACCGACGTCAAGGAAGGTGATGGTCGGCGGACCTTACAGGTGTGTGCGCAACCCGCTATACGTCGGCTTCATCCTCGCAATCGTCGGGCAGGCGCTTTGGCTCAGTCGACCGGTGCTGTTCATTTACACCGCCGCACTTATCATTTTCCTGGCCGCCTTCGTCCACTTTTGGGAGGAACGGACAATGGCCAAGCGCTATGGGGCTGAGTTCGAGGCCTACCGCAAACAAGTGCCGGGCTGGTGGCCACGCTTGCCAAGCCACTCGCGCTGAGCCTGAATCGGTTGCAGCACGGTTGCCGCACGCTGATCTCGATAGACAGTCGAGCTCCAAGAGGACCGGCGAGACCGACGAGCCCCTCGCCAATTTACGGCGCGTCGGAGTCAGTGCGTGCTCCTCGCTTCCGGATAGCCCACTGAGCCGTCCGCAGCGCGGCTACTGCCGTGCGTAGGTGATGTCGAAGTCTCGCTCCCAGATGGCACCATCAAGGCGCCTTTCCCAGTGGGAGGTGATCGTGTCTTTGCCGAGTCCACATGGCCTTCGAAGCGCTGCGAGAAATCGGGGCTGTTGCGCCACAACTTCAAGAGCCCCTCGCACACGAGAGAGACTCCGCGAGTGTCAGCGTAAAGCACCGTATAGTCGGCGCCAGATTCGTCTCGGCCAATTGTCCGCCGCGGAGGGGGAGGATTTCCTGACCTCATCCGCCCCATCCTGACAGGAGATGATGGGGGTCTTCCGAGTCGAAACTGCGGCGGTTGTGGAGCATTGCAGTGAGGAGGATCAGCATGGCGAAAGGCGCGGGGGTACAAGTGCGGCGGGTTTACGACGAGCCCTCACGACAGGATGGCGCCCGGGTACTGGTCGACCGGATCTGGCCCCGGGGGCTGGCCAAGGCCAACCTCGACGAGTGGTGCAAACAGGTCGCACCGTCGACGGCACTGCGTAAATGGTATCGCCACGACCCCGCGCGGTTCGGCGAATTCACTCGCCGTTACAAAGTCGAACTGAAGAGCCCGGAGCGATCGGAGGCAATGGCGCACCTGCGGGATCTGGCGCATGCCGGGACGCTGACTTTGCTTACCGCGACCAAACAGCCTGAGATCAGCCAGGCCGAGGTGCTCGCCGACATGCTCCGCAAGTGACGTGAGCGTCGTTCGGTCGGCCGCGAACCTGTCCCTGATCTCCCTCTTCTCAGCTGGAGTGAACCGTCTTGGGTTTCTCGGGCACCTCCTGCGGGCAGTGGTCACTCGGTGCTCGCCGAGTTTGTTGCGTTGACGGCCTGAATCCGGGCCTGAGACATGACAATGGAGCTGACGGGGAGATTCGAACTCCCGGCCCGCTGTTTATACAAAGCACCTAGGCCTCAATGTCGAGCGTCCCTCTTCTAAGGGCACGCGCAGAGGGTGAAGTTGTCGGGTGTGGATCAGGCGGCACTGGTCTGGGGTCGCTGCTTAGGCGAGTCTTCGGACAACTGGCTTCTAATTAGATGGCAAGTTTTGAGGCAGGCTCGCTACCCGCCGCCCGTCGCGCCTCCGGTGGAGGTCCATCGGTGGCTGGGCGATGATGCCGACGCACTCCGACCCGATCAATCGAGACGCGCCTCGAGCCGTACCCTCACCGCGGGCCATTCGTGATCAAGAATGGAGAAATAGACGGTGTCTCGGATATACCCCGTCCAGGTGAGCCGATCTCGGCGTAGCACTCCTTCCCTCACGGCGCCTAGCTTTGTAACAGCGGCTTGGCTACGGAGGTTGCGTTTGTCGACTCTGAATTGGACGCGCACTGCTCCTGAGGTGAAGGCGTGGTCCAACATCAGCAACTTTGATTCAGAGTTGAGGACTCCCCCCCGCGCATCGGGATGCAGGAATGTGGCGCCGATCTCCACGCCACCTTGACTAGCCAGAGCCATGTAATAGCTCGACATCCCGACCACTCTCCGATCCGCGATGCGACGGATTGCGTAAGTCATCCGCTCGTCCGTTGGCGCACCGCACGCCACGGACCAGTAGCTGTCAAAGCCTGCGCCAGTTGGATATTATGGCAAACAACCCCCACGCCGCTGGATCACAGTCGATCGCCGCTCGCACCTCCTCCTTTAGCTGAGGGGCAAACGGCTCCAAGCACACGAAGCGGCCCTGCAAGCCACAGAATTCGAGCTCCACCCACCCAGTTTATGGCACTTGGATATATGCTCAACAAGCCTCGCCGCGCCGGCGGCTTCATTGAGCCATCGCTGGTCCCAACGCCTACCAGAACGGCGAGGGTGTCCCTCGGTCTTCGGTCATCAATTCCAGAGCGAGGCGCATATCGGTCGCGGAGGCGTTGAGCAGGACGACTAGTTCTGCGGTGTTGCGTCTGAAGATTAGCAAGACCGCCGGACCACATCCCAGTCGGTGGTTACTGATCTTGGGTTCGCCCGGTTCCGAGCCCAGCAATGCACTGCTACATGCCGCCAGACGGGTCCGAGGGGAGGAAAAAGGTCCCGGAGCAGGCCTACCCACTCCGGGGCCAGGAACGCCTAGAGCTGTCAGGCTTGGGCTGCCATCGCCGCTGGCTCGGTCGGCTTCACCGCTGCCTCCAGGACTGGCTTGGAGGTGCTGATCCCAACTGGGATCCTCTTCGGCGCAAGAGCCGATACCCGGGGGATACGGATGGTCAGTACACCGTCGGCGAAGACGGCGCTGATCTGATCGTACTTAACTTCATGAGGGAGCGTCAGCTGACGCCAGAATGACTGCTGCCTGCGCTCGCGACGTAGGTAGCGACCCTCATATTCACTCTCAGTCTTCTTTTCGCCGCGAATGGTGAGGATGCCCTCGTCCCAGGTCACCTCGACTTGGTCGGGAGTGAAGCCCGGAACCGAAGCCTCGAGCACGAACTCACCCTCGGTCTGGCGGATATCTACCGGTAGGTGAGCTGGTAAAGCGCCGCGCCCGTACGCTACCGCAGGACCAATTCCGTAACTCTCGTTGACGAAGCGGGACAACTCGCCCTCCAGATTAAACATGTCGCTCCACTGGTCCCAACGTGTCATATCAGTACCTCCGCCTGAAATCTTCGGGTTATGTCGGGCCTTGATCAAGTGCCTACCCACATGATCAGTCGGGCCGGTGTCGCACTGCCACGAGCGTTCCTCTCGAGAGGTCAGGGGTGATTCCACTCAGCCGGTGTGCGGGTAATTCCACCCGAGGGCGGGATTAGCCTCGTTCACCCCCGTGGTTCAGCAGTCTCGACGCGAGCGCGCTTCCACGGTGTTCGGGCCAACCCGCACACCACCTGGGCTGAGGTTTAGGGTGGTCCTCATCTGGTGCGACGATCGCCTAGGATGACAGGTTGTGAGCGCACGCGCAACCAGGTCACCAGGGGTTTGGGCGGTGATGAGCCGCGACGTGGTCGCTGTCAACGACATGGCGCACCTCTAGCTGCCGCGTCTGCTGATATATCTGCCTTATGACTGGTCGCCCAGAACCTCCCGGAGAGCGAGTTGACCGGCCGACCAAGTCTCGTTTGGGTCGCCGGATGGCCCACTTCAATCGACTGGTGACAAACCACTTGACCTTGCGTTTCGCTGGGAGCTTGCCCACATTTGGGATCGTTGTTCACACCGGACGCCGATCGGGTAAGCAGTATCGGACTCCGGTCAACGTCTTCCCAACGACGGATGGCTTCCGGATCGCTCTCGCATACGGAAGCGACTCCCAGTGGGTACGCAACGTGATCGCCGCGGGCGAGGCTCGGCTCCTGACCCGACGAAGGGAATACCGTCTGGCCCACCCCGAGGTCGTTCATGACGAGCGTCGCCAGGGCGTCCCATTGCCGATGCGCCTGATGCTGAGGCTGGTCGGCGTGGCGGACTTCCTGAGCCTCCGCGCAATTGGGCAGTAGCGCCGCACGTGAGCCCCAAGACCCGGAGAGTCCTCGAGCGGTTGGCTGTTCGCTTCTCTCAGCCTTCACCCGGCTTCGATCTTTTCTGGTTCAGACTGGGAGGGAAGCGCACCGGCGATCGACTGGCTCGAACGCCACGCGTATATCGAAGCTCCGAGAGCAGAGGATATTTCCTACCGGGTCCGAGTAACGGGTCTCACCGCGTTTGGAGCCGACGGAGGGACTCGAACCCCCGGCCCCCTGTTTACAAAGCACCTCGCTCCGAGATGCATAGCCGGCGGCTACCGGACCTGCTCGACCGAGCGTTCGGAGACCTTCCGGGGAGCTGGATGCACACGGGGAGGCGTACAGCCACCTGGTCCGCAGCCAAACCGAGAGAGTGCCGCTCTCTCAAATCGCGGGACAGGCAGCCGCGGCGATGGTTGTCCCTTACTCTCCTGGGATTCCCATCTCATGCCTGGTGAGGAAGCCGGCGCAGCAGACGGACCAGTGCTGCAGTACCTGGCGGCCCGGGAGGACTTTGATCGCCGCTTCCCTAGCTTCGACCGTGACATCCACGGAGTCGAACGAGGCTCCGCTGGCACCTTCCTGGTCGAGTGCCTAAAGGAGTGACCGGCTGGCTCATGGCCCGAGAGCTCTACCACCGCCAGGCAAGGTACTGCGCAGCCCATCGACGTGCCCGGACTCCGCGTCTCGATCACGGTCATTGGCGAGGCCTAAGAGCCTAGGGCGGAGCAGTCACGGAGCTGCGCGGTTGCGTGCCGATGAGGCGCACCGGTACGGGCACCCCCCTTCCGCGGTCACCTGGGCCGAGCATCCCCAAATGTCACGGCCTTCGCAGTCGGAACGAAGCGAACCGCCTCTTTGGCACGGGCCGATGCCGACGGCGCTGACTAGACTGGCGAACTATGAGTGGCTCTACGGGCACACTATCGGTCCGTCCGTAGAGGTCGAGAACTAAACGTCCCCCAACGAAATCGGGCCGGCAGAGAAGAACGAAAAGCACTAAATCACTCGGGGGTCCCATGACTGAGTACAACTTCAAAAACCGGGCTGCGATTGTCACCGGAGCCGGCTCCGGCATCGGTAAGGCTTGCGCTGAGACTCTCGCCCGGGGCGGAGCCAGCGTGCTGGTGGCGGACTTGAATGGATCGGGGGCGCAGGCGGTAGCGGCCGAGATTGCCGCCGCGGGAGGCACCGCGAAGCCGTTCGCGGTCGACGTGACCGACCCCGACGCGGTGAAGCAAATGGTCGCCGCCGCTAAGGAGCTAGGAAGGTTGCGGATCGCGGTGAACAACGCCGGGATTGCCGGTGAGCAGGCGCTGGTGGCCGACTACAGCACTGACGGCTGGCGTCGCATCATTGCGGTCAACCTGGACAGCGTCTTCTACTGCATGAGGGAGGAGATCCCTGCCATAGTCGATGCTGGGGGAGGCTCGATTGTGAACATGTCCTCGATCCTGGGAAGCGTCGGCTTTGCCAGCGCCTCGGGGTATGTCGCTGCCAAGCACGGAATGATCGGGCTGACCAAGACCGCCGCACTCGAGTACGCGGCCCAGGGAATCCGGGTTAACGCAGTTGGTCCCGGATTCATCGTCACTCCGCTGGTGACCGCCAACCTCGACACCCCGACCTTGGACTTCCTCGTCACCAAGCATCCAGTGGGGCGGCTGGGACAGCCCGAGGAGGTGGCGGCTCTGGTGGCGTTCCTGGCCAGCGATGACGCTTCCTTCGTGACTGGCAGCTATCACCTGGTCGATGGCGGGTATACGGCGCAGTAGTTAGAGCGAGTACGGGTGGACGGGGTGCCGAGGCAATTCGAGCCTTGCGCTCCATCCGTTGGATCCGCTCCCAGCTAGACTGAACCGTCCACAAGATCTGTAGACACCTGTGCCCTTGAGGGGGTAGCCAGGGAAATAGAAAGCGGCAGCGCCGTGCGCTGTTTCGGTCGGAGCCGAAGAGCACTTATCCGGTCTAACTCCTATTGCCGGGGCCGACGGGGAGATTCGAACTCCCGCCCCGCTGTTTGCAAAGCACCCAGGCCTCAGCGTCGTGCGTCCCACTTCTACGGCGCGAGCGTAGCGGGCAAAGTTATCGGGTGTGGACCAGGTCCGCCCCTGCTGATAGCCGACCGTGACCCGGCCAGCCCCAGCAGCCTGCCCGCATCGGGCACGATCACCAGCGACCGACGGGCACCATGACCTGAGACATCACAGTAGGTTGGGCCAACCTTGGTCACGCTCCCCCGTTCCGCTCAGCCAACCACCTCGACGGAAGGTACGAGATCACGCCACCGGAGATCCCCGGTAAGGATGCTGTCGGCGTGAAGAGAAGCCCCCGTGGCGAGCACGAGAGCGTCAGGGAGCCTCAGACCCTGATGACGGGCTCTGAGCACCGCGGCCTCTTCGGCGATGGCCTCGCTGAGGGGGGCAACTGCCAGCAGAAGGCTCCCCACCGCGGCCCGGGCTTCGGCGATCCGGCCGGCGTGCGCCGGCCGAACCAGCGCCTCGGAATACGCCGACGCCGGGATGGTCAGATCATCCTCAGCATGCTCCAGGAGGGCCGCGGTGGTGGCCGCGTGCAGGTTGTCGTCCGCGTCGAGCAGCGCGATCAGGATGCTCGCGTCGACGACGGTCAGCGCCACTCGTCGCGCAGCCGATCAAGGTACCCGGGCTCGTATAGACCGGTCAGTGACCCCGCTTCCTGGCGAATCGCCCGCTCCCGGCGCTCGGCGAGCCCCTCCTGCGGCGTGAGGATGATCTGCCCGCGTACCGCGTCCACGCGAAGCTCAGCACCCGGCTCAAGGCCCATCGCCTCGACGGCCGCAAGGGGAAGCGTGACCTGCCGCTTCCCGGACAGGCGCGTATAACCCCGTCGTCGCCTGGGCTTGGTTCGTATCGGCACGAGTCAAGCTTAGCACCCTTGGGTCGGAGGATCACGCCCGCCCATTTGGTCGTGCCCCATAGAGTGAGGCCGGAGGTGGCCGGTCAACACACCGGCGCAGATCCGTTCTACCTCCCATACCCTGCCATGAACCCCAAACCCACCGGATCAGAGGATGGACGAGCCTCCGTGGAAGCTCCTCAGAGTCGGATCAGGTTGACGCCCGCGAGCGGGTGATGGATCTGTTGCATCTCGCCACCTGTTGCGAGGTCGCCGAGATCGATGGTGGAGAAGCCCGCGTCCTGGAACAGCGATGCGACCACGGACTTGGCTTCGACGTTGTCGCCGGAGAGGAAGAGCACGCGCTGGCCGCCGACCTGGTTCGGATCTGAAGCGAGCACGTCGGCGCCGAGTGTGTTGGCGGCCTTGACGACGCGGGCACCAGGGGCGAGGTCGGCGACGATCTCGCTCGACGTCCTCCCGTTGAGGTCGTCGCCCGCAAAGTCATTGGTCGCATCGATGACGATCCGGTCGGCCCAGTTGATACCGTGGACGGCGGCGGGCACGCGGTCCCAAGGCACGGCGATCACGACGATCGTTGCCGCCGCGGCGTCGGCCGCGGTCGTCGCGCGCACACCGAGCTCCGAGGCGACCGAGTCCAAGGACGCCGGCCCTCGGCTGTTCGAGATCGCGACGGAGCGCCCGGCTCGCACAGCGACCCGCGCTATAGCCTGTCCGAGTCTGCCTGCGCCGATGATTCCGACGTCCATCTACCGTCCCTCCTCAAACTCAGATGCGAACAGGTAGCCCACCACGAGGCTCCGGTACGGTCGCCAGGACTCTGCCAACTCGACCAGCTCTGCTTCAGTGGGAAGGTGATCGAGCCCATACAGCCTCTGAACCGCGTGCCTCAGCGCGAGGTCGCCTGAGAGGAGCACATCGGGCCGGTCAAGCGCCAAGATCAGAAATCCGTGCGCGGTCCACGGGCCGATGCCGGAGACCTCGGTGAGGGCGGCCTCGACCTCGTCGTCAGTCATATGAGCGAGCGCGTCGTCACTCAGGCGCCCGTCGACGAAGCGTTCTGCGAGGGCGATCAACGTCGCACCCTTGCGTCTCGAGAGTCCGCTGGCGCGGAGGACCTGCGGACCCGCTGTGAGAAGCTCGGCGGGAGACGGCAGGCGTCCATCGAAGCTCTGCTCCAAGCGCGACAGGATCGTTCGCGTCGCCCTGACGGAGAGTTGCTGGCCGGCCACATGGAAGACGAGCGTGCCGAAGGCATCGAGCTCAGGGAGATCTTCGATCCACGCGCGCGGATGGAAGTCCGGATGCGCGTCGATCAGGCGTGCGAGAACCGGATCGGCGTTTCGGAGGAACTCGCGAGCCTTGGAATCCGCGATTGCGGCCTTCTGACGACCTGCGACACGACCACGGGAGCCGCTGTTGGTGGGAACGGCTGCGGCCGGCGCCACCGCCTGCTCAGGCCCGGCGCCGACGATTCCAACACACTCGCGGTCTGCTTTGTTCATGAGCTCACGTTCTTCTTGTTTGCCTCGAGTGGGTCCCGTCGTCGGGCTGGCAAGTCACCAGGCCATCATGCCGCCACCGACCACCAGGTCGCCGTCCGTCACGTAGGAACTCCCGGGGGCCGTTCAAACACCCGACCAAGCCTCGCCGAGTAACGATCGCCGGATCTCCCGGTGACGAACTCGGAGCGGGAACGCTGGCGAGCATACGGAAGCAATCAGGATTGCCTAGACTCGGTAGGAAATGAGAGCCAGAAACGTCAGGACTCAGCCCCACTACCAGGTGGTGATCGAACCCACCTTAACCGGGTTCAGTGCCTACGTCCCGGATCTGCCGGGCTGCGTAGCGACCGGGCAGACGTTCGGCCAAGCATCGCGCCGGATTCGGAGTGCGATTGACCTGCACCTAGCAGGGATGCACCGGGACGGTGAGCCCATCCCAGCCCCCCGGAGCCGCGTGCTCCGATCCGCGTGAACGAACGAGGGGCTCTGGCACTGGTCGAACCCCACTCTCCTGGACCGTCCCCTAATCGCCGCGGCGAGGAGGGCCAAAGTTCCGGACCCGTCTCGGCTCGTAGGACTAGGGCTGCGCCACGGCCCTCGGAAAGACGCCCGATCGGGGCACCGCTGAAACCGATCTCGGGCTCTCGCCTGTACAGGACAGGCGGTCTCCACTCTCAGCCAGCCTGACGAGAGGGCAACAACGGTGATCTCATGGGGGGTTTAGTGTTTGGCGATCGTCGCGGCCGGCTAGCTATCAACTCGGCCATAGGTTAGCTACAGGACCAAGAGCAGGATCAGGGCCACGGAGATCAGCAGAGCTGCCATCGCGAATTGAATCCCTACCACCTTGTGGTCTAGGGAGATGCCCAAGTACTCAGCCCAGCCGTTGCTCTCAGTCCGCTTGAAAATGGTGGACCTGGGCCGACCTCGAAGCCGCAAGAGCACGTCGTTGGCGAAACCCAGGGTGACCAGGAAGCCAGCCGCCCCGGACAGGCAGCCGATCAGGATTCCAGCATCCCCATTGTCGGAGACATCCAGCTGGGATCCGACCAAGTAGCCGACTAGGCCTACCACAATCCCGACCACGATCGCCGAGGCAAGGCGTCTCATGCCCGGTTCCGGCAGTCGTAAATCATCTCCCCGAACAGCACATAGGTGATCAGGACCGTCTCCGCCAGCTCAATCGAACCAGGACCCCGAGCATATAGCTGAGCATAAAAGGGCGGTCAGGGCGACGCCTAGCTGGACGAGGTGATGCAGGTCGTCCGAGGTTGGATCCTGGAGCTACGCTGGGAAGATCACGACGTCAATAGCGCGGAGTTCTGGTGGGTCGCCCTGGCTCGGTCTCGCAGCCGGGCTTGGGTGGGCAGCGCTGGGCGCCTTGGGCTACGCCGACTTAGTGAGTTGGGCCCGGAGGGCGGGGGTGGCTAACCCCGCCCTGGGCGAGCTGGAGTCCCACTTGGACGGCTGGATGGCTGAGCTCGGGCTATCGGCCCGGCACCACTACTTGTACACCCCGGTGGGTCGGGTCCACGTTCTGGAGGCGGGTGAGGGTGATGATCCGTTAGTCCTGCTCCCGGGACTGGCAGCGTCAGCAGGGGAGTTTGGGCGCTTGATCAAGGCGCTCTCCTCCCGACACCGGGTGGTGGCGATCGACCGACCGGGGACTGGGCTCAGCGACCCGGTTACTTTCAGCGGCCATCCCCGAGAACCCTGGGTCCGGGTCCTTGCCACCGTCGCTGACCAGCTATGTCTGGAGAGGCTCATCTTGGTCGGCCACTCCGTGGGCGGACTAGTGGCGGGAGCGTTTGCGATAGAGCACCCGGAGCGCGTCCGGCGTCTAGTGCTACTGAGCCCTCTGGGACTCGAACGACGCATCCCACTGCACTGGAACTTGGTGCTGCTACCGGGAGCGCTGGACCTGATGGCGGCCGCCGACCGGGCTCGGCGGTATCGGTTGCCCAGCCTTCGCGCCTCTAGCGCTGGTGGCGGGGTCGCACCAGCTCCGCGCCCGTCCCCGATGGAGGCCTACCGGCGCGGCGTAGCGCTGCGCTTTGGGCCTGGCTCGGACTTCGCGGTGCTGACACGGCTGATTGGGCCTCTGGCCCTGCACCCCGAGTCGCTCCTGCTCCCCGGCCTGGGGCTCGTCGCGGAACGGACGATTGTGATCTGGGGGAGCCGTGACCGCCAGCTGCCGCTGGCCGGCGCCAGGGTGGCGTTGAGCCGCCAGCCGGTCCTCCGGCTGAGGGTAGTGGTAGGCGAGGGACATACGCTTCCTTTCACGAAGCCAGGAGTGGTCGCCGATCTGATTGAAAGCGACTAGGAGGTGTCCGGCCGGGCCGGAAGGCTGGCGGTACGCAGCCGACACGCCTCGCGGAAAGAGCCGCGGAGACGGCCAGTGTTGTGACCGCTCAGGGGAGGTCGACCGCGACCCCAAGGAAATCCTTCGGGGCCGTGATCTCCCTATCTCACGCAATCGGCTCTGCGGCTTTCCGAGGCGTATCGTTGAAGTGGTGGTTAAGGCCGAGCGGGGTGGACGCTGATGCCGCCGGGGCACTTTGGCCACTACTCGATGCCCTACGCCTACGGGTACCACTCCTTCGGGCCGATCGAACTGGCCGCAACGCTCGCACCGTTCCTGATCTTGGCCTTCTTCTTCACCTTGGCGATGGCTGGGCAGTGGGTGGGGCACCGGATCGAAGCGCGCCGGATCAGGCCGAGCTCGGTCGCCGCCGCTCGCCTCGCCGGGAACATCCCCACGCCACCGGTGCTGGCCTCCGAACTAGAGCGTGATCGGACCACCGATCGCCTCGCCGAGGCGAGCGGCGAGGGACGTCTGAGCTTCGAAGAGGGTGGGCAGCGGATCGGCGCCGCGCTGCAGAGCCGCTACCGCCGCGAGCTCGAACGGCTCGTCATGGACCTTCCGGCGCTCGCCTCCGCCGCCCGCCCGTCGCCGCCGCCGCATGCCGCACGTCGGGGTGGGCTCCTCGCTGCTGCGGTGGTCGTGGTGCTCGCCGCCCTGGTCGTCCAACTCGCAGTCGGGCTGTGGGTGCTGTGGCCGTTCGCTGTCGCCTCGGTGGCGACGGTTACGCTCCTGTCACGCCGCTGAGCCGCTGCCCCAGCAGGCCTGATCTGGAATGTCCACCTCATATGCCAAGCCCAGCCAAGCGACCCCATGGGACGCGCCGGTGTGACAGCAAACGCTGACAGCCACCGGGACGATGCGATGTGAGCTTTGGCGGCGGAACCTCGCGTGAGAGATGGTTCAAACCTGAGTGGCGGTCTCCGCGTCCGCCGCGCTAGCCGAACGCAAGCGGTATCCCGTGGTACGTGAAGAGGCACCGGCTGGAGCATCACGTTCTCGGCCAGCAGGCGTGTGGCGCACCAATCTCGAGCTCGCCGTCGCCATCGCTGACTACATCGAGCACTTCTACAACCAGGCACGGCGCCACAGCGCGCTCGGCTATCTCACTCCCAACGAATTCGAAGACCTACACTCATCCCCCATCCACCAGGCCACGTTGTCACAAAACATGGTCCACTGAACGGGGTCAAGGCCAAGTTGACGGGAAGCAGGGATTCGAACTCCCGATTTCTCCATCACCGTAACCTGTCCAGCGCTCATCGCTCGAAGAGGGGCGAACTACTCTCAAGGATGTAGTCAGACGGGCACCGCCCCGGCATTGAGAAAGTATCCGACCTGGATTGGTGTCCAACCGGGCGGCGAAGTCTTGGCGGCGCCAGGGTCCTGGGCCACACGAGAGTCCTGTCTCAGGATGGGACTCTGGTGCGGTGGTCAGCCAACAAGCTCCGTCACCTTCTTGGCGAGCTTGTTCTCGATCTCCAAGTTCCACGCCATCTCTGCCACATCGACGACGAGGAACAGCTCCGACAGCAGGAGGGTCTCCACCGCCATCACCCCCAAATGCTCCAACCACTTGCCGATCCCGGTTCGGACCGTGAAGTTGTCAGTGTCGCCATCAATAAGGACAGTCAGCGCCCGATTGGCATCAATGACTGCAGTCAGAAACCCACCCTTCTTGGCCTGGATCAGAGTTCCATGCGGGCTGGGTGACGACGTTTGGGTCTTGAAGCCATCAGTTTTCAGGTAGTTCTCGATCTGTCCCTGCAACTGAGCTAGGTGGGGGTGCTTGTCCTGGAAATGCTGGATCTTCTCTCCGATCATGACGGACCTCCTAATGGTTCGATAGACATGGTCGGGACATGCTGCCTTGCTCCCCGTAACTTAACTCGCTCCACCGAGTCTAGCTCAGTCCCAATTTGGCAGCCGAGTCAGGCGGCCGACCAGGGCGCGTTCATCCTGATCAGTGAGGTAGGTCTGAGCTACGGCTGTGACGGCTTCGGTTCCAGGCACGGTCCTTGAGCTCGCCGAAACCGCCGGTGCGCCCGAGGCCAACGACATGGCACCTACTACCAAAAATGTGCTAGTGCCATACTTGATCTGACGTGCTCTCTCGGTATGGCTCATTGAGGGTAGCTGAGTAGAACTACAGTCGCGCACATCGGTGAGGATCGTTACCACCGCGGCAAACTTGAGCTCGCTTCCGAGGCGTTCGAGAGCCAGTTGCGGCGGTGACCCTGATTCAGTTCCGGTATGAGGCCGCGAGTGTGGCAGGCTTGTCGCTCAAACCTGCAACGCCGCTTATCAGCCGGATTTATGAAGTGGGCGGAACTGGGTCGAAGTGACGGGAGCCGACGGAGGGATTCGAACCCACGACCCGCTGTTTACAAAACAGCCGCTCTACCACTGAGCTACGTCGGCCGAGCCCGGAATTATAGGCGGGATCCTGCTCAAGTCAGTTACCCGGGTGCCCCAGGGTACGCGAATCCACGCTGTCTTGCCATCTCGTACATGAGGAGGGAGCCCGCGACTGAGGCGTTTAGCGAATGGACTCGCCCGCCCATGGGAATCGCAACCAGCTCATCGCAATTGCGGCGAGTTAGCGGGCGTAAGCCTTCGCCTTCAGCCCCCACCACCAACGCTACCGCCTGACACAGGTCTACCTCGTCGCAGCGACGGTCACCGCCGGCAGCCAATCCTATCCGAGCCACCCCCAGGTCGCCGAGCTCGCGCAGGGTCTGCACCAAGTTGACCACCCGCACCAGTCGAACATGCTCGATGGCCCCAGCACTGGCCTTCGCCGCAGCGGCCGACGGTGGAGCGGTGCGATGCCGCGGCAGAACCAGTGCCGTCGCGCCGAGCACCTCGGCACTGCGGGCTAGCGATCCCAGGTTTTGCGGATCCTGGACTCCATCGAGGCAGACAAGCACGGGCGGCCATCTGCCATCTTGGTTGTCAATCAGCCGTTGCAGGGAGTCGCTGTTGTCGAGCTGCCGGCCATCGAAATACCCAGCGATTCCCTGGTGGTGCTCGGTGTGGGCGACATCGTTGAGCCGACCACGTGGGGTGGTCTCC
Organism: Candidatus Dormiibacterota bacterium; assembly: GCA_963701235.1. Lineage (GTDB taxonomy): Bacteria > Chloroflexota > Dormibacteria > Aeolococcales > Bog-877 > Bog-877. Next base: position 1,116,395 of record OY969577.1, on the reverse strand, counting down.
AGCGCGACTCCTGCGCTGGTGGCACGATCCATGATCTCTTCCAAGCGGCGGTCCGAGCTGAGGCCCGGCGCCACCAGCAGCCGGCGCAGTCGACGACCTGCCCGCAGAGCCTCCAGCACCGGATTGCGTCCGTAGAGAATTTCCGGCATCAGAGCCGGCGCCAGCGGGTGCCTTCCTTGGTGTCCTCCACCACTATGCCCCGCTCCAGCAGCTCGTCCCGAAGCCGGTCGGCCTTGGCAAAATTGCCCTTCTTACGCGCCTCTTGGCGGCGGTCCAGCATCTGCTGCTCCTCGGCCGTCAGGTAGGGCTCCTCCGAGACCGCCGCCCGCTCCATGACCCCCAAACGGCTGTCGGCGCTGCGCAGGGTGCGCAACGCCTCCTCGCAGCCGTCGGCGCCGGCGCGACCCTCGTCGAGAAGACGGTTGCCCTCGCGGACCAGATCGTGGATCGAGCTCATCGCACCAGGAAGATTGAGGTCGTCGTCCATGTTGGCCTCGAAGCGGTCAATGGCACGGCGTGCAGCAGCCGCCATTGGATCACCGGACCCGGCGGTCTTGAGCTCCCCGCTTTGGGCCGCGGCGCAGCGTCGCCAGAAGGTGGCGATCCGATCCAGGGACTCCGACGCGCCCACCAGGTCCTCCTCGCGGAAGCGGAGTTTCTGCCGATAGTGGGTGTTGCTGAGCAGGTGGTACCGGACCACCAGCGGGCTGTAGCCCCGCTCCAACAGGGCTGGCAGGGTCACGAAGTTGTTCAGTGACTTAGCCATCTTGCCGCCCTCGAGCAGGAGGTGCTCGACGTGAAACCAGAGGCGGACGAAGGGCTTGCCGGTCACCGATTCTGCTTCGGCTATCTCGTTCTCGTGATGGGGGAACTTGTTGTCGACGCCGCCGCAGTGGATGTCGATCGTCTCGCCCAAAAGCTCCATCGCCATGGCGGCGCACTCGATGTGCCAGCCCGGCCTGCCCCAGCCAAACGGGGATGGCCACGCGGCCAGATCACCCTCCTTGCCGGCCTTCCAGAGAGCGAAGTCGCGAACCGCCTCCTTGGCCTCGTACTCGTCGGAGTCGATGCGGCCACTGGCGCCTGGGCTGAGCCCATCAACGTCGAGTCGAGAGAGCTGGCCGTACTCGGGAAAGGACGCCACTCGGAAGTAGACGGATCCCTCGCTCTCGTAGGCGTGTCCGGTCGCCACCAGGCGGTCGATCAGGGCCAGCATTGGGGCGATGTGGTCGGTCGCCTTAGGAACGTGCTGGGCAGGCGGAATCGCCAGACGGTCCAGATCGGCAAAGAAGGCGTTGATGAAGGGCGCGGTGTACTGGTCCAGGGTCTGACCCTGAGCGGTGGCCTTGGCAATGGTCTTGTCGTCGACGTCGGTGATGTTCATCACCTGTTCAACCTTGAGCCCGCGCGCCTCCAGGTGCCGCCGCAGAAGATCCTCGGCTAGAAAGGTGCGGTAGTTGCCGATGTGGGCGCGGTCATGCACGGTGGGACCGCAGGTGTACATGTGAACCCGGCCCGGATGCAGGGGTCGCAGCGGCTCAATCTCTTGGCTGAGCGTGTTGTAGAGGCGGATGGGCATGAGGGCCTATGTTATTCCCGGTTCAGCTTCCGACCCGGGCCACGGCCAGGGCCGCAATCCCCTCCCCGCGGCCGGTCAATCCCAAGCCATCGCTGGACTTGAGCTTGACCGAGACCAGGGTCGGTTCCAGCCCCAACACCCGTGCCATAGCCTCGACCATCTCCGTCCGGTGGGGACCCAGGCGGGGAGCCTCGGCGATCACCGTCCCGTCAAGGCCGAGGATCTCGATACTGTCGGCGCCCAGCAGCCCACCCACCCGCCGCAGGAGGTCGAGCGACGAGGCCCCCCGCCAGCGCTCATCAGTGGAAGGGAAGAGCTCTCCGAGGTCACCCAGACCGGACGCCCCGAGCAGGGCATCAGCCACGGCATGGCAGAGCACGTCCCCGTCGGAATGACCAATCAGGCCCCGGTCGTGCTCGATCTTGACACCCCCGAGCCAGATCGGCCCTGGGCCACCGAACCGGTGCACGTCAACCCCGAGCCCGACTCCGGGCATCCGTCGCTGCTTCACTGCCGGGCCCAGGCCTCGTGACCGAGCCACGAGCGCAGGGCCAGAATGTCCTCGGTTCGGGTCACCTTGAGGTTGCGGGGATCGCCCATCACCGCAGCCACCGGCTCACCCAGCGCCATCACCAGCGCCGCATCGTCATCGGCGTCACGCCCGGCGGTAGTCGCTTCGCGATGGGCTCTAACCAGCAGCTCGCGCCGAAAAGCCTGCGGGGTCTGGATCGCCCCCAGCTCGGCGCGCGGCAGAACCTCAACCAGGCGCCCCTCGCGGACGATGGCGGTGCTGTCGGCGACCGGGAGGCAGGCGCTGGCGGCGCCTGAAGCGCGGGCCGCGCGCAGTACCGCCGAGCAGAGCTCGGCGGTCACACCCGGCCGCGCCCCATCGTGAACCAAGACCATCTCGCGAGAGCACAGCCGCAACCCCTGGGCGACTGAGTCTTGACGACGAGTTCCACCCTCGATGCAGCGACATCCCAGGCGGGGGGCAGCGGCAGAGGCCAGCTCCATGACACGGCGGTGCTCCTTGGGATCGATCACCACCACCAACTCGTCGACGCCGCTGGCAGGATCTCCCAGCGCCTGAAGCACCCAGGCCAGGACCGGCTGCCCGCTCAGGTCTGCCCAGAGCTTGGCCCCGCCAAACCTGTCCCCGGAACCGGCCGCCGGCACCAGCGCGGTAGCGCCGGCCGCCCCCTCCCTCAAGCTCAGGACTCTCGACTAGCGGCAGGCTTGCGGCGGCGGCCGGAGCTGGATGGTCGGGTTGGGGCCGGCTCTTCGGGTTCGGCTGCTTGTACGAAGACCATTCGGCCGGAACCAGTCTGGATGACGCTGCGCACGGTCGCGGTGATTCGTTGGCCGAGGTGGGTCCTGCCTCCCTCGACCACCAGCATGGTTCCGTCCGCAAGGTAGCCCACCCCCTGGTCCGACTCCCTGCCTTCCTTGACTACGTCGACTTCCAACTTCTCTCCGGGCACCAGGGCCGGGCGCAGGGCGGTCGCGAGCTGGTTGAGATTGAGCACGGTCAGGCCCTCAATCTGGGCGACGCGGTCGAGGTTGAAGTCGACGGTGAGGATCGCGGCCTGCCGTTCCCGCGCCAGCCGCACCAGGCGAGCGTCGACATCGGGCATCGAAGGATAGTCGACCTGGGGGAATTCAACTTCTAGTCCGGGGAGTGACCGCAGCTCCTCGAGCATGGCCAGTCCCCGCCGGCCCCTGGCTCTGCGGACAGGGTCGGCCGCGTCCGCGACCGACTGCAGCTCGGCCAGGACGAACTGGGGCACGATCAGCTCGTAGAGGCAGAAGCCGGCTCGAGCCAGGTCGAGGAGCCGGCCGTCGATGACCGCGCTGGTATCCACCACCACCAGCGCCAGCGGGGGACCGCCGACCCCGCGAACCAGTCCAAGCCGGGAGATCTCTCGCCGGCGTCGGCGGCCGACCGAGATCCCGAGTGGCACCAGGCAGAACGCCACGCCGACAGCGACCAGCCAGCCCAGCCCCCGCGGCAGGCCCGACGCGATCAGGGCCACCAGGGCGGCTATCACCAGGGCGACGACGACGCCCACGACCGCCCCCACGAGTTCGGGAAGGGGTGTGTTGGCCAGCTCCTCCTCGGCCCAAGCGTAGGGCCGGACAGTGAGGGCCGGGCCTAGCAGGTAGCCGAGCCCACACCCCACGCCGAGCCCAAGGGCGAGGACGATGGTCTTGGCCTCCCAGGTGCCTAGATTGCCCTTGAAGGTCGACAGGACCACAGTTGCGTAGAGGGTGCCCAACACCGCGCCCGCCGACATCCCCAGCAGCTTGGCGATGCGGGAGGCGCGGTCTCCCCCATTGGGATCGGAGGTGACGGCTTGGCCGTCTAGATCCTCAGCCTCGGCTCCTGGAACTTTCAGGGGTTCAGGCTGATCCGCCACCGTCGCCGCCCCCGGGACCGCCGGCGGCTCCTGCCCCGGCCGGCTCAGCCGCGGCAGGGGGCTGCTCCTCGATGACCTCCTCGGGCGGCGGGGGCGGACCCGGCACCACGTGGGTGCGGATGCTGCCGTCCTCCACGTCGATGGTCACCAAGTCCCCGGGCGAGAACTCGATCCGCAGCAGCTCCTCGCTGAGGGGATCTTCGATGTCGGATTGGATGACGCGACGAAGAGGTCGGGCCCCGAACTGCCGATCGAATCCTCGCTCCGCCAGCAGGTCCTTGGCCTGGTCCGTGACCAGCAGGCTGAGACCCTGACGTTGGAGATGCTCCCGCACCCGTACCAGCATGAGGTCGACGATCTGCCGGGTCTCGTTGGTACGCAGGCGATGGAAGACTACCACCGCATCCACCCGGTTTAGGAACTCGGGACGGAAGGCCCGCTTCAGCTCGTCGGTGATGCGCTCGCGCATCTTGCTGTGCTCCTGGTCCTCGCCACTAGGCCCGGGCAGTCCGGTCTGGAAGCCCATGGACAGGTTGGTGCCCACTCCCTGGATGCCCAGGTTGCTGGTCATGATCACGATGGTGTTGGCAAAGCTGACGACCTTGCCCTTGGCGTCGGTGAGGCGGCCGTCCTCGAGGATCTGCAACAGCATGTTGAAGAAGTCGGGGTGGGCCTTCTCGATCTCGTCGAAAAGGACGACGCTGTAAGGACGCCGACGCACCGCTTCGGTCAACTGGCCGCCCTCGTCGTAGCCGACATAACCCGGCGGCGAGCCCACCAGGCGGGCAGTGCTGTGACGCTCGGCGAACTCCGACATATCGAGCCGGATCAGGGCATCCTCGTTGTCGAACAGGAAGGCGGCCAGCGAGCGCGCCAGCTCCGTCTTGCCGACCCCGGTGGGGCCCAGGAAGATGAAGGATCCGATCGGTCGGCGGGGGTCCTTGAGCCCGGCGCGCGCCCGACGGGTCGCCTGGCAGACGATCTTGACCGCCTCCTCCTGGCCGATCAGGCGTTTGTGAATCTCCGCCTCCATCCCCAAGAGCCGCTTGGTCTCGGCCTCCACCAGACGGCTGACCGGGATCCCGGTCCAGGACGAGACGATGTCGGCGATGTTCTCCTCGTCGACCCGGGGCACGGTCTTGCCCAGCTCGTCGCGCCAGGCAGCCTCCTCGACCACGTACTCGGCGCGCAGAGGCTTGGCCTCCTCCTCCAGCCTGTTGGCTTCCTCGTAGTCCTGCTTCTCCACTGCCTCGTCCTTGCGGGTCTGCAGCGAGCGGACATGGCGTTGCTTGGCCCTCAGATCGGGCGGGGTGGTGGTCAGCTTCATCCGGACCCGAGCTGAGGCTTCATCGATCAGGTCGATCGCCTTGTCGGGCCAGGACCGGTCATTGACGTAGCGGCCGGAGAGCTCGGCGGCGGCGCGCACGGCGGCGTCGGTGATGGTGACGCGGTGATGCTTCTCGTAGAGGCTGCGCACCCCGGTGAGGATCTCGACCGTCTCCTCCAGCTTGGGCTCCTCAACAAAGACCGGCTGGAAGCGACGCTCCAGGGCGGCGTCCTTCTCGATGTACTTGCGGTACTCGTTCAGGGTGGTGGCGCCAATGCACTGGATCTCGCCTCGGGCCAAAGCTGGCTTGAGGATGTTGGCGGCGTCGATGGCACCCTCGGCGGCGCCGGCCCCTACCAGGGTGTGGAGCTCGTCGATGAAGAGCACGACCTCCTTGGAGGAACGGATCTCATCGAGGATCTTCTTGAGGCGCTCCTCGAACTCGCCGCGGTACTTGGTGCCGGCCACCAGGGCGCCCATGTCCAGGGTGAGCACGCGCTTGTTGGCCAGCGACTCCGGGATCTCCTGGTGCACGATGGCCTGGGCCAGACCCTCGGCGATCGCGGTCTTGCCGACCCCAGGCTCGCCAATCAGGGCGGGGTTGTTCTTGGTCCGCCTGGAGAGGATCTGCACCACCCGCTCGATCTCCATCTCCCGCCCGATCACGGGATCGAGCTGGTTCTTGGTGGCGAGCTCAGTGAGGTCGCGGCAGAACTGATCCAGCAGGGGGGTCTTGCTCGACTTCTTGCGCTCGGGCGGGGGCTCGTCCTCGAGCCCCTGCTCCTTGAGCAGAGAGTCCAGCTCGTGGCGGACCTTGTCCAGGTTGGCGCCCAGGTCCTCGAGAACGTGGGCGGCGATGCCCTCGCCCTCGATCAGCAGTCCCAGCAGCAGGTGCTCGGTGCCGACGTAGGTGTTGTTCATCCGCTTGGCCTCTTCGAAGGCGATCTCGATCACCTTCTTGACCCGGGAGGTGGGGATGATCTGCTGGACGATGATCCGCTCGTTGCGGCCCAGCACCGAGTCGATGGTGTCGCGCACCTTGTCAATCTCGACGCCTAGATTGGCCAGCACCTTGGCCGCCAGGCCCTCGCCCTCGCGGAGCAGGCCCAAGAGGAGATGCTCGGTCCCGATGTAGGAGTGATGGGACTTCTCCGCCTCGTCCTGAGCCAGGGTCAGGACCTTCTTCGCCTTCTCCGTGAAGCGTTCAAACGGATACACGGGCGATCTCCTAGAGCCCGATGAAAAGGACGGTCGACAGCGCGCGCTGCCGCCATGGCTGGAATGGCTCGGGGCTCGAGACGAAGCCGATCACCCCCGCATTATGCCCAATTCAACCTCCCCCAACCTGGCTGTCACTCCGTGTTCACCGGGCCGTACAGAATTGCACCCGGTTGAAGTGGGACGAAGCTGAGAGTTGGCTTGGTCTGGTCCCGGCCCGCCCGAGAGCTAGTCGGCGGATCCAGCCTCCAGCCTTCTGACCTCCGCCTCGATCGCCGAGGCCTTCGCTCCGAGGACTTCGAGGAGCTGTGCGGTGGGGTCCTCTCCGTCTGCCGCGATGGCCAGCAGAAGGTCCTGGGTGTCCAGCCAGCGGGTCGGCCGGTCGTCCCCCGGTTGGGGTTGATGGGACGTCAGGGCCGCCAGGAAACGGCGCGAAGGCTCCTTGCGATCCTCTAGCAGCCCGCCCGAGCGGCGGCGGGAGCCGATCGCCTGGCGAACCCCCTCCAGCGTCACACCGAGATTGTTCAGCGCCCTAGCGCCCATTCCTTCTGCCTGGCGCAGAAGCCCGATCAATAGATGCTCAGTACCGACATAGCCCAGGGCGGACTTGGCTGATTCCTCCTCGGTGAGCGCCATGACCGATCGGGCCTCGATCGTGAACGGGCCGAGTGTGCGGAAGACGCTGTGGACGATGTGACCCGCTTCCTGCCCCCGCCTTCCGGGAACCAAGCGGGGCCAACTGACCTCCCCGGGCGTTGGTTCCTCGCCTGGCAGCTCCTTGGGCAATGAGTCAATCTCGTGGCGGACCTGGTCGAGGGTGGCGCCGAGATCGTTGAGCACGTGGGCGGCGATCCCTTCGCCCTCGATCAGCAGCCCTAGCAGGAGGTGCTCGGTGCCGACGTGTCCGCTATTCATCCGCTTGGCCTCTTCGAAGGCGAACTCGATCACCTTCTTGACCCGGGAGGTGGGGATGATCTGCTCCACGATGATCTGCTGGTTGCGACCCAGCACCGAGTCGATGGTGTCGCGTACCTTATCGATCTCGACTCCGAGATTGGCCAGCGCCTTGGCGGCCAGGCCCTCCTCCTCGCGCATCAAACCGAGCAGCAGGTGCTCAGTCCCGATGTAGGAGTGGTGGGACTTCTGAGCCTCCTCCTGCGCCAGGGTCAGAGCCTTCTTGGCCTTCTCCGTGAATCGCTCGAAGGGGTACAGGTGATACCTCTCTTCACTCTGCCACCTTCCGTGCTGTCCGGCAGAGGACCCAAGTCTGACCTAGGGAGATGCGGCTGGCAATGGGCGGAGTCCGGGGCCGATGCTGAACGCCAGTTGGTTCGCCGACGCCGATCAGTCGGTTGCGCCTACTAAGCGGGAGTGGCCGGGCTAAGCTTCGCCGCTCTCCGCTGGCTCGGGGTTGGGCTCGGGAGGCGGGCTAGCTTCGGGTGCAGCTTCGGCGGTCGAGGCGTCGTCGTCGTCCTTGACCTCGAGCGACTCGTCCACTGCTTGATCGGCTGCGGCGTCGGCCTTTTCCTCTTCCTCAGCCTCTTCTGAGGCGGGTGACTGGCTGTGGTCGATCGGAGCTTCGGCAGCGGCCTCGCCCTGGGGCTCGGCGGTCGCCGTCTCATCACCCGAACTGGGCGACTCTTGCTCGTCGGCAACCTCCTTGACGGCCGCTTTCGTGCGGGTGCGCTTCGGCTTGGGGGCTGGCTCTGGGCTTTCCTCGTCGTCGGCCTCGGGCTCATAGTCGGCCACGGCCGCGTAGCCATCGCCTGCAACCGACTCCTCAGGGGGTAGGTGGGCGGGTCGGGGCAGGAGCTGACGGTAGGACAGTGAAATGCGACGGCGGGTGCGATCCGCCTGCAGCACAATCACCTTCACGGTATCGCCGACGCGGAGCACGTCCTCGGTGCGCTCGACGTGTTCCCAGGAAAGTTCGCTGATGTGGAGCAGACCCTCAACCCCGTCGGCGATCTGCAGAAACGCCCCATATTTCTTGGTCTTGGTAACGGTACCCTCGATCTCCGTTCCAGCCGGGAAGCGCGCCTCAATGCTGTCCCAGGGGTCGTCACTCATCTGTCGCAGCGAGAGCGAAATACGCGAAAGCTCAGGGTCCAGCTTGATGACCTTGACCGTCACCTCGTCGCCCACCGCCAGCATGTCGGAGACGTTGCTGACCCGATCCCAGGAGAGTTCGCTGATGTGGATCAGCCCGTCAGCACCGCCCAAATTGATGAATGCCCCGTAAGAGGTGAGTCCGCTGACCCTTCCGGTGATCACGTCACCGACGTTGAGCCTTTCGAACAGCTCCTCGCGCTGCCGGGCGCGGTCCTCATCCTGAGCCGCCCGCTGGCTGACGATCAGGCGATTGCGCTTGCGGTTGACTTCGAGGATCTTGACCATGATCTGCTGTCCGACCAGGTCCATCAGGTTGCCGGAGTGGGTGCGCGCCACCTGGGAGCTGGGCAAAAAGCCGCGCAAACCCATGATGTTGACGATCAGCCCGCCCTTGTTCTGCTCGCGAACCTCCGCCTCGACCCCCTCTCCGGAGCTCTCCTTCTCGGCCGCCTTGGCCCAGATCCCCTCGGCCCGGGCCCGGCGCAGGCTCAGCACCACATTGCCGTCTTCGTTCTCGGACTGGAGGACATAAACCTTGATCCGGTCCCCGGGGTTGAGGACGACGGACTCCTCAGCCCGCCCAGTCAGCTCACGATTTGAGATGACACCTTCAGATTTGGCGCCGATGTCGACCAGGACTTCGTCGGGGTCGACTCTGACTACGGTGCCGTCAACTATGTCCCCGTAGGTCAAGGTTCGGATGGATTCAGCGCTGGTGCGCAGGTACTCCTCCATGGAGCTGAATACCGTCAGCTCCTCGGTGGGTGCCTCAGTGGCGAGCTCGGCCAACTGCCTGTTGAATCCTCCAGAGAAAGTGTCACCGGCGCGCTAAAGCAGCGCGCCAGCGCGGGCGAGAGTATACCAGCGATCCCGGCGAGATCCGCGATATCGTGGTGGCGGCCCGCGTGACCTGGCGAGGCGCTAGCGAGCGAAGCGGATACTGGCATCGGTTTTCCTCTACCGCCGTTGGAAAATGCAGCGCCAGACAAGTTAGGAGAGCTGAGTGAGCGTAGCCCCGACCCAACAGATCTATCAATACCGTGAAGTCGACACCTTGGACGAAGTGAACCGCTTGGCCGAGGAAGAGGGCTTCGACCTCTTCCAGACCGTCGCCGTCGAGGGCAAGCTCCATTTCGTAATCCGCCGGGTGCGCGACTCGGAAATGGGCCGGCGGGTTGGCTTCACCGGCGGCGCGGAGGGTGCCGCCGAGCGCTAATCGGTGCTGAGGACCACCTTCATGGCCAGGTCCAGAGCTGGGGCGCTCTGGGTTAGACGCCCCACCGAGATGTATTGCGGCCGCGCAGCCGCGTATCGGGCCAGGTTCTGGAGATCGACGCCCCCGCTGATCTCGATTTCGGCCCGGCCCTCGACCAGCTTCACCGCCTCGGCCGCCGCCTCGGGGGTGAAGTTGTCGAGCAGCACCCGTCTGACACGGAATTGGAGTGCCTCCTCGAGCTCCTCCTTGGAGCGGACCTCGACCTCCAACTCCTGAGCCGGGTGCCGAGCGGTGGCCCGATCCAGCGCGGTCCCCAAGCCACCCGCCAGATCTGCATGGTTGTCCTTGATCAGGATGGCGTCGTAGAGACCCATGCGGTGATTGCGCGCGCCGGCGGTGTGGGTGGCGTACTTCTCCAGGACCCGCAAGCCGGGGATGGTCTTGCGGGTGTCCAGGATCTCCACCCCGTAGAAGCTGGCCACGGCCACGAACTTGGCGGTGAGGCTGGCAATCCCGGAGAGGTGCTGCAGGAAATTGAGAGCGGTCCGCTCCCCCACCAAGATGCCTTGGGCCGGACCCTCGACCCGGATGGGGACACTTCCCTCAGAGAGGTGGTCGCCGTCCTGCATCAGTTGACTGAAAGCGATCGCCGGATCCACCTGGCGGAAGACCTCCCGAGCCAGTGCGGCCCCGCAGAGGACGCCTTCCTCTCGGGCCACCACCTGGACCAGGCAGCGCTGACCCGGGTCGACCACCGCGGCACCGGTGAGATCGCTGCCGCGCCAGTCCTCGGCCAGGGCCCTCGCCGCCTGGGCCTCTACCTCAGCCGCTTCGAGCTGGCTCAACCGGCCTGAACTCGAGCGGGACGCCCCGCCGCTGAATCACCGCCCCCAAAAACCCCTCCTCAGGGTCAGGGTAGTCGCTGCGGGAGTGGGCGCCCCGGCTCTCTTCTCGGAAGCTGGCGGCCTCCACCAGCAGCTCGCTGACACCCAGCATGCCCCGGAGCTCACTGAGTCGGGGGTCCACTGGGGCCTCGGGAAGCATCTCAGCCAGAGCCTGGAGGCGGAGCGCGGTGCGGGTGAGTCCCCGCTTCTCGCGGACGATTCCGGCCCCGCTCCACATGGCCTCCTGGAGGGTGTTCCGAGACGCCGCCAGCTGCTCTGGATCGATGTCCTCGAGCTCCAGCGCCCGAGCCGGCTCGGGGGGCGCCAGTCGGGCCCGCTCGCCCTCTCCCAGCACCGCCTCGACGGCTCGGGCAGCGAACACCAGCGACTCCAACAGGCTATTGCTGGCGAGCCGATTGGCGCCGTGGACTCCGGTGGAGGCCACCTCCCCGGCCGCGTAGAGCCCGGACACCGTGGTGGCAGCCTGGAGATTGGTGCGGACCCCGCCCATCTGGTAGTGGGCGGCCGGCGCCACCGGAATGAGTTCTCTGGTGATGTCAATGCCATGACTAGCGCAGGTCGCGGCGATGCTGGGAAAGCGGACCCGGGCTCGGCCCGACCCGATCGGTCTGAGATCGAGCCACACATGTGCAAGCCCTCGCTCCTCCATGCGCTGGCTGATCGCCCGCGCCACCACGTCACGGCCCGCAAGCTCCCCGGCCGGGTCAGCCGCAAAGAGAAACCTCTCGCCAAGGTCATCCACCACCAGCGCGCCCTCGCCTCTGACCGCCTCCGAGATGAGGAAGGCGGGGGCTCCGGCAAGCGCGAGGGCGGTGGGATGGAACTGCACGAATTCCAGGTGGGCGATTTCAGCCCCGGCTTGGTGGGCCAGCCAGACCCCATCGCCGGTGGATGGGGGCGGATTGGTGGTATGGCGATAGCAGCGACCCAGCCCGCCAGTGGCCAGGAGCACCGCCCCCGCCTCCAGGCGACGGATCGTAGGCCGGCGAATCGAGATCGACTCCACCCCCCAACAGCGACCGTCGCTGATCAGGAGGCGCCGCACCAGCTGTTCCTCCAAGATGAGCGCCACCGAGCCGGCGGCACAGGTGGCCAGCAGATCCTCCACCTCTCGGCCGGTGGCATCGCCTCCGGCGTGGACGATCCGGGAGCGGGAATGGGCCGCCTCACGGGCTACCAGCAAGACCCCGTCCTGGGTGTCGAAATGAACGCCCAGCTCGATCAGCTCGCGGATGCGGCCAGGGCCCTCCTCCACCAGCACCTCCACCGCCTGGGGATCGCAGAGACCCCTTCCCGCCGCCAGAGTGTCAGCGGCGTGCAGCCCCGGGCTGTCACCCGGATCAACCGCCGCGGCGATGCCGCCTTGCGCGTATCGGCTGCTGGATTCCTGCAACGTCGCCTTGGTCAGGACCGCGACCTTGAGGCCGGCCTGGGCCGCTTTGACAGCCGCGAAGAGACCGGCGATGCCGCTGCCCACGACCACCAGGTCGAAGCGGCCCGGGGAGGTCTCGACGGTCACCGCGTCTGCCACTTCTCAGCCGCTCGGCTGTGGTGGGGAGCCGAGCACGGCGGTGTCGATCAGGCGCACCGCCTCGACCTTGGCCGCCACCATGACCCGCGATTCCGACCTGGCCACCTCGACCGGCTGGAAGTCGACAGGGTCCACCACCGCAGCGTAATCGAGACGGGCCCCGGGCTCGGACTCGATCACCTCGGCGGCCGCCCGCGAGATCTCGGCGCCGGAGACTACGCCCGAAGCAAAGGTCTCGCCGGATTTGATCAACGCTCGAGAGAGCGACAGCGCCGCCTCGCGGCCGCCCGGGCTGAGCAGCTGATTGCGGCTGCTCGCCGCCAACCCGTCGGCATCCCGCACGGTCGGACAGACGACCACCTCCACCCCGGTATCCAGATCCTTGGCCAGGCTGCTCACCACCGCCACCTGCTGGGCATCCTTCTCCCCGAAGTAGGCGCGGCAGGGACCGGTGGCGGAGAAGAGCTTGGCCACCACCGTCGCCACCCCCATCAGGTGTCCAGGACGCGAAGCCGCCTCCCAGAGGTCTCCGCCAGAGCTGACCGAGACCCTGGTCGCGAACCCCTTGGGATAGAGGGTGGCGACGGCCGGGTGGTAGCAGGCGTCGACCCCGAGTTGGGCGAGCTGCTCAAGGTCCGCCTCCAGCTGCTGAGGGTAGGTCGGGTAGTCCAAGCCCGGCCCGAATTGCAGGGGGTTCACGAAGATGGACACCACCACCCGGTCGCAGGCCCTCCGAGCCGTTTCAATCAGGGCGCGGTGCCCGACGTGGAGGGCCCCCATGGTCGGAACCAGGCCAATCAGCTCGTCCGCTCTCCTCCACCCTGCCGTCAATGAGCGCAGCTCTGGGGGTGTGGTCACCAGGATTGGCGACGCGCTCGCCGTCGGATCAGCCATAGCTGTGCTCGGGGTCGGGAAAGGTGCCGGCCTCTATCTCGGATTGGTAGCGTGTGGCCGCCTCCACGATCTCCTCGCCCAGGTTCGCGTACCGCTTCACAAACTTGGGCACTGATCCCACCTTGAGGCCCAGCATGTCGTGCACCACCAGTACCTGACCGTCGCAGCCGGCCCCGGCCCCGATGCCGATCGTGGGGATGGAGCTGGTCGCAGTCAGCTCCGCCGCCAGCTGCGCCGGCATTCCCTCCAGGACCACCGCGAACGCCCCCGCCTGCTCCAAGCCGGTGAAGGCGGAGCGGATCCGCGCCGCCCCGACATCGGTCTTGCCCTGGGCTCGGAGTCCACCCATGGCATGCGCGCTCTGGGGCGTCAGGCCCAGATGGCCCATCACCGCGATGCCCCGCTCCGCCAGATGGGCGACCACCTCGATGATGGGCCCGCCCCCCTCGAGCTTGACCGCCTGCACCCTGCCCTCCTTGAGGAAGCGGCCTGCCGACCTGGTGGCGTCGTCCAGCCCGAGCTGATAGGACAGGAAGGGCATATCCCCCACCACCAGCGCCCGGGTGACTGCCCGCGAGACCGCCCGGGCGTGATGGATCATGTCGTCGAGGGTGACCGGGATGGTGTCGGGGGCACCGTCGCGCAGGTGGTGGCCCAGGATGACCCCGCCTAATGAGTCGCCCACCAGCAGGACCGGGATCCCGGCCCGGTCGAGCCAGGCGGCGGTGGTGTAGTCGTAGGCGGTGAGAGCCGCGAACCGCTTGCCCTCCCGCTTCCATTTCGCCAGGTCGGTGATCTGGATTGGTCTGCGCGATACCGACGGTTCATCCACGGTGCAACTCTCCTTTCCCGGGCTGGTCGGCCGGCATCAGCCTGGCCGCCTCCCGGATGGATACATAAAGATCCCTCAAGACCGGATCCTGCCGACCAAGAGCGTCCAGGTGGGCCGAGACGCTGCCGGCATCCTGACGTTGGTCGGGCCCGGTCAGGGCGAGCTCCGGTCCGAGCCGCTCCACGTTGCGGGCACTGGCCAGGTGGAGCGCACGGAACCCTGGTCCGAGCTCGACCCCGGCGCCGGCGGCCGCAGCTAAACGTTCGGCGAGACGCTCCAAGAGGACCGGCAGGACGCCCGCGAAGACCGCCGCGGCATGGTAGAGCGGGCGGTCCAGGTTGGCTACCTCGACCGACTGGCAGGAGAGGCGGGCGGCCAGGTCAAGTAGTGGCTGTCGCGCCTCAGGCTCCGCCTCGATGGAGATGAAGGTCTGGTCGAGACACGAGGGATCACCGTCGGGGACCGGGGCCAAGGGGTGGAACACGCCCAGCGCACAGCCCACCTGGCGGAGAGGCGCTAGGGCATCGATCCCCGTGATGCCCGCACAGTGGGCGACCACCCGGTCGCGCCGACGGGCAGCCTCCCCAAGCTCGCGACTCACATCCAGAGCCAGCTGGGCAAGCTCGCCATCGGGGACCGCGAGCACGGTGAGCGCCGATGCGGCGACGACCTGGCTCGGCCGAGCCAGGACCGACCAACCCAATTCCGAAGCCAGAGACTGCGCCAGGGACTCGGTCCTGGAGCTCAGCACTCCCGGCGGCGCACCGGCCGCAGCCAGTCGGCGGGATAGCGCCTGCCCTATGCGGCCAGCGCCCACGATTCCGATCTCGACTTCCGTCTCGGTCACCTCAGGGATCCAAGCGGATTGAGGCCGGTCCTCTAGGCCCAATGGCCAGGATTCATGGTAAGCGCCAGACAGACCTAAGTCCGGATCCGCTAGCGCCCGGCCAGCCTTAGCTGGCGGCCGGCTGCGCCTCCTCGACCTGCTGGATCAGCTGGTCCATCTCGGCTCGGTCCATCGACTCCACCTGGATCAGGTGATCCGCCAGCGCCTGCAGGGTGTGCCGGCGCAGCGTCAGCACCTTCTTGGCGGTGAGATAGGCGTTGTCCACCAGGGAGTGCACCTCTTGGTCGATCTCGCCGGCCACCTCTTCCGAGTAGTTGCGCTGCTCACCCAAGTCCCGGCCCAGGAAGACCAGCTCCTCCTTGGTACCGAATGCGAGCGGCCCCAGTTTCTCGCTCATCCCCCACTCGGTGACCATGCGCCGGGCCAGCTTGGTGGCCTTGCCGATGTCGTCGGAGGCACCGGTGGTGATGTTGGCGTCGCCCAACAGGAGCTCCTCTGCCACCCGGCCGCCCAGGATCCCCGCCAAGGTATCGGTCAGCTCGGCCTTGCTGACCAGGACCTTGTCGTGCTCGGGAAGCTGCATGGTCCAGCCCAGGGCCATGCCCCGGCTCACAATGCTGATCTTGTAGGGAGGGTCGCAATGGGGCAGGCTGCGCATCACCAGTGCATGGCCCATCTCGTGATAGGCGATCACCGACTTCTCCTCATCTGTGATAATCCTGGACTTCCGCTCCGGGCCAGCGATGACCCTGGCGATCGCCTCCTCGATCTCTGGCATGGCGATCACCTTCTTGTTCTGCCGTGCCGCCAGGATCGCGGCCTCGTTGATCAGGTTGGAGAGGTCGGCACCGCTGAAGCCAACGGTCTGCTTGGCCACCACCTCCAGGTCGACACCGGTGTCGAAGGGCTTGTTGCGCGCGTGGACCTTGAGGATGGCATCTCGGCCACGGATGTCCGGCCGGTCCAGGGTGACGTGGCGGTCGAAGCGACCCGGGCGGAGCAGGGCGGGGTCGAGGACGTCAGGCCGGTTGGTGGCGGCGATCACGATCACGTGGGTGTTGGTCTCGAACCCGTCCATCTCGACGAGGAGCTGGTTCAGGGTCTGCTCGCGCTCATCGTGTCCCCCGCCGAGTCCAGCGCCGCGCTGACGACCCACCGCGTCGATCTCGTCCACAAAGACGATGCAGGGACTGTTCTTCTTGGCTTGATCGAAGAGGTCGCGGACCCGGCTGGCGCCGACCCCAACGAACATCTCCACGAACTCGGAGCCGGAGATGCTGAAGAAGGGCACCCCCGCCTCGCCGGCCACCGCCTTGCTGAGAAGGGTCTTCCCAGAGCCGGGTGGGCCCACCATCAAGACTCCCTTGGGGATCCGAGCTCCCAGCGCGGTGAAGCGCTCCGGGTACTTGAGGAACTCAACCACCTCGCTGAGCTCCTGCTTGGCCTCGTCCACGCCGGCAACGTCGACGAAGGTCACCTCGGGCTTGTCGCCCGCCACCAGCCGGGCCCGGCTGCGCCCGAACGAGAGGGCCTGGTTGTTTCCGCTCTGACTCTGCCGGAGCATGAACCAGATGAAGGCCAGGATCACCAAGACGATGATCAGATTGGGCAGGATCAGGGTGAGGAACACGTTGTCTGAACTGGGCGCCTGAATCGAGTAGTCGGTGTAGCCGTATTTGCTGAACAGGCTAGTCGGGTCGGTGCTGTCTATGACGGACTGGTACTCGTGCCCACCGACCGTCCACCAGTTGACCGACTCCTCGGAGTTGACCACCTGGGCTTCGTACTTGGGCGAGCTGGCAATGATCGGCTGCCCTGACGGGACCTTCTTGCCTTCGGATTTCAGCTGGTAGTTGGCCAACGCCTGCTGGAGCTGGCCGGTCGACCGGGTGGGGAGATTTTTGGTCGGGGTGACTCGCCAGGCGAGGACCGCGATCACGAGAAGGGCAAGGAGAAGGACCGTGTAGGCGATGGCCCTGCGCTGGCGTGGCATCTCGGCGATTGTACCCAGTCATCTGGAGACCACTCCTCACGGAAGCAGAAGGGCGGAGAGGCCCGGGGACCTGGAGTGGGTCGCGCGCGAGGGAACTAACTGAATGCCGACCGCGAGGCGCGGTGCCAGGCCCGATTGGCACCCCGACTCTCAGGTGACGGCAGCGTAGGCCGCGTCCTGTAATTCACCGTGGACGGCGGGAGGCTGCGGGCTCTGCCACACGCGCTGGGTCAGCACAATCACCACCAGGTCCCGGGCCGGGTCGACCAGCCAGGACGTGCCCAGCCCGCCGTCCCAACCAAAGGCGCCAGCGCGCGGCCCCTCGGTGATTACGGACTGGCACAGGCTCCAGCTGCGCCCGTGCAGGAAGGTTTCGACGCTTCCGGCCCGCTGGCCCGGGGTCAGCTGATCCCGGGTCATCTGCCCGACGGCCTCTTTGGAGAGAACTGGGGTGCCTCCTGTGAGGAACATTCGCCCGAAGGCCAGAAGGTCGGAGGCGGTAGAACTAGCCCCGCTGCGCCGTCAGCGAAAGGGTGAGGGTGGCTCCACTGCCCGTCGGGTGGGTCCCACAGCTGCAGCCCGTCTGGAGTAGACGCGTAGGCGGTCGCCAGGCGGGAGACGTCCGCGGCCCAGAAAGCCGTATCGCGCATACCGAGTGGCTCGAATACCCGACTGCGTAGCACATCGGCGAAGGGCACGCCGGCGGCCCGACCCGCCAGCACTCCGAGCACCAAGGCTCCCGCGTTGTACATCCAACGCTGGCCCGGCTGGGCCATCATAGGCAGCGAGCCGAGCCCGGCGATCCAGGTGTCGGGATCGGGCTGCTCGTCAGGATTGGGCGGCCCAAAGGTGCCCAGGTGCAAGTCGGTGGCGGCCTGCATCACCGGCCAAGGCTGGGGCGCCATGAACATCTCCACCACCATCCCGAAACCAAAGGTGACGGTGAGTAAATCGCGGATGGTGATCGGTCTTGCTGCGGGGATGGTGGCGTCGAGCGGCCCGTCCATGCTCTGCAACACCCGGCGATCGGCAAGTTCTGGCAACCACCTCTCTACTCGATCGTCCAACCTGACGACGCCCTCGTCTGCCAAAGCCATGATCGCCGTCCCGGTCACGGGTTTGGTTGTCGACGCGATGCGGAACAGGGAGTCCTGGCGAACTGGCGGCCCGCCAACGGACAGGGATCCGACGGTCTCGACGTGAACTTGATCAGCTCTCGATACCAGGGCTACCAGGCCAGGGATCTTGTCAGCCCCGACGTGGCTGGCGGCCACTTCAGCGAACCTTTCCAACCCGTGCGGGGACAGCGGATCAGCCATGTTCTCCTCGCTTTGCTGGAATCTTCGGGTTCACTCCTCGGGTGCCGCGTCGCTTCTGCTAGACCCGACGAAGAACCAGTGCACCCCATAGCGGTCTGCGAGATGTCCGTAGGTACCGAACGGCATTTCCCGCAAGGCGTCGAGCAGGTCCTTGTCGGCGCCGACCGCCAGCTTGTCGAAGACCGGCCTCAGTTCCTCCTCGTTCTCCGCCCGCAGATGTATGGCCACGGTGTTGCCCGGCTTAGGCACCCGGGTGGGGTGGAGCCAATCTGTGGCTGAAAACTCAACGGAGTCACTCTTGAGGCGGGAATATGTCACCTTGCCCCTCTGCTCAGGTGGGGCATGCTCTCCCATCGGGGTGTCGCCCAGCCTAGTTATGGTCAGTTCCCCACCCAGACAGGTCTGATAGAACGCCATTGCTTCGGCGCAGTTTCCGTCGAAGAGCAGGAAGGGTGTGAGTTTCATCTTGGTCGTTTTGCTCCTGCGACATGCCCGCCGACCAAGGCGCCTGGGCGCCAAAACCATCCCAGTATCTGTTCGAAGAGCGTGGCGGTACCTGGATTCGAACCAGGGACACCTCGGTTATGAGCCGAGCGCTCTAACCCCTGAGCTATACCGCCTGGACTTGCGGCCTCGAAGGGGGAGCGTTGCGGCGCCAAGATTCGAACTTGGGACCTTCGGGTTATGAGCCCGACGAGCTGCCACTGCTCCACGCCGCGCCGAGATTGTACCCGACAGGTCACAGGACGTCAAAATCCGCCTCGGCGCCGCAGTCCAGCCGCACAGAGGCAGTCGATCTGCGGATAGGAATGGAGGTCAGTACCAGTGCCACGCCGGTCGGGCGGCAAGGGTGGGGGACGGAGCCGGGCCGGTGGGGGAATTAGGTGATATCTCCTGTCCGGTCAGTCCCTCGATCGAGGCCATGATTCCCTCGGTGACCGTGCGCATCCGCGCCGCCTCCGAGTTGGACAATTCGGACCTGGTAGGCATGAGGGGCGCGCCGAAGCGCACCTCGAAATGGCCCCGTTTGGGCCAGGGGGATCCGGCGGGCATGGCCGCGAACGTCCCCAGCACCCCGACCGGGAGCACCGGCACTCCAGCGGCCACGGCCAGGTGGGCGACTCCGCGCTTGCCACCGCGCAGCTGGCCATCAGGGCTGCGGCCGCCCTCCGGGAAGACGATGATGTTCCAGCCCTCGGCAAGCAGGCCTCGAAGCGTCCGCAGCGACTGCCTAGACGCTCGACGCCGCTCCACGGCGATCGCACCCAGGGCCAGCGCCACTAGGACCGCCTTCCAAGGGGCGTCGAAGAAGTAGTCCGAGGCAGCCGCCACCAGGGTCTGTCGTCGCAACCGTGGCGGCAGCGCCATCAGGATGGCCGGCGTATCCAGGTGGGAGGCGTGGTTGGCGGCGATCAAAAATGGCGGCCGAAGATCCTTCAGATTCTCCAAACCGGTGACCTTGGTATGACCGTAGTGTTCGATCACTGGGCCCAGAACCAGTCTGTCAAAACTAGCCCGAACTCCTCGGGCGATCGGGCCGCGAGCCCACGACAGGTCTTCGCCTAGCAGCCGAGTTCCCGTCAAGCCCATCTCCCGCTAGTTGATGGTTCGCATGATTTTGCACGCTGACCCCGTGCCGAGCCGGATCTCTCCCAGACCCAGGAAAATTTGAGTATAGGTCAGGTGCAAACGCAACGAGTTGGGGCGTTCAACTCGTGTATTTGGGCAGATCGCTGGCAACCGAACCGCCGCTCGTGCGTACCTTCAGCTCGCCGCCAGCGGTGGGTGCAGGTAGCCGTGTTCCGAGTACCAATGCATGGCCCTCTTCACCGAAGTCTCGATTGGCGTGTAGGCGAAGCCCAGCTCTCGTGCTGCTGTGCCACCGTCGTAGGCGTGCCCGAAAGCCAGGGTCCGTACCATCTCCCGGCACACCGGCGACCGCTGGCCCAGGATCTTCAGCGCAGAACCTGTCAGCGAACCCAGGGCCACCGCCGGCGCGGCGGGAAGGTAGTGCACTTGATAGCCTCGGCCCGTCACCGCACCCACGATCTGGACCAACTCGCCTATCGGCCGAGCCGGGCCACTGATCACGTAGCGCCTTCCCGGCACGCCTTTGACAGCGGCCAGGACCTGGGCCTCGGTGCAGTCGGCGATGTCCACCAGGCTGACCCGGGTCTGGATCATCCAGCGCAACCTCCCGTTGGCGTAGCGGATCAGCCATCGAGCGGTCCCAGAAGTTCGACCAGGGCCCTGGACCGAGGACGGGTTGAGGCAAATCAAATCCACTCCAAGGCTTTGGGCTGCTCGCACCGCGGCCTGCTCGGCCAGGTACTTGGACTGCTCGTAGGCGGAGAGAAACCAGCCTCGGTGGTCGCTGTTCTCAGTACCGATCGACCCGTTGGCCTCGCCTAGGGTGGCGGCCGACGAGGTGTAGACCAGCCTAGGGACCTCGGCCCGGGCCGCCGCCTCAATCAGTCTCACCGTCCCTTGGACGTTGACCTGGAAGAGTGGCTTGGGATCAGGCATGCAGAAGCCATTCAGCCCGGCCGCGTGAAAGAGCAGGCTGCAGCCGGCCATGGCCGGCGCCAGGTCGGTCTCGTCCAGGAGGTCGCCCCGGATCGGTACCGCTCCCAACCGCTGCATCGCCTCAACGGCTGCCTCTCCCCTCACCAACGCCCGCACTTCGGTCCCGTCTGCAAGCAGCCGCTCTAGCAGGGCGCCCCCTACGAATCCGGTGGCGCCGGTGAGGAAGACAGGGTCAGTCACAGGTTAAGAGGGGTCGCGGCCCTGCCTCAGGCTGGCATCCGACCATCGGTATAGGTATTGGGCAGCCGACGCGACCGTCACCGCCACCGCCAGCCAGATTGCCCACTGGTCGAGGCCAATGGGTCCAAGCCTGGAGTTGACGTCGAGGATGGCGAGCAGGATGGCGACGAATTGGACCGCGGTTTTGATCCGGCCCAACTCGGATGCCTTCACCAGCACGCCGCCGACCGCGACTGCGCCCCTCATACCCATGATGGTGAGTTCCCGAGCGATGATGATCAGGACCGCCCAGGCCGAGACGCGGTTAACCGCGAGCAGGGCCACCAAAGCTCCCGTCACCAGCACTTTGTCGGCGGTGGTGTCGAGAAAGCTTCCGGTGGCGGTGGTCACCTGCCAGCGTCGCGCCAGGTACCCGTCGAGGTAGTCGGTGGCGGCGGCCACCGCGAAGGCGAGAGCCGCGCCGACATCTTGACCGCCCAGAACCAACCAGACCACCACAGGGGTCAGGGCCAGGCGCAGACCGGTGGCACTCGCCACCACCGTGGTCCGCGTCTTTGAGCGCGCTTGGGGCGCCACGGGACTGGTGGTCAGGCTCCCCGCGTCGACTCGACTCACGACTGCAGCGTCCGTCGTTCGGCCTGGATGGGAGCGCCCATTAACCCGGCTATCGTCTCACCCAGCCGCTCGCGGCGAGATCAGCGAGCGGACCGCATCAGCGTCAGGCAGTGCGAGCGCCCGCTGAGCGAGTTGCCTGGCGTCCGCCACATCGATCTGGCGGACCGCTTCCTTGACCTCGGCGACCAGTGGGACAGCCACCGAGAGCTCCCGGATCCCAAGCCCGACCAGCAGCGCCGCCGCCCCCTGCTGCCCGGCTAGTTCCCCGCAGACCGCGACCGGGCGCCGGCGAGTCTCAGCCCCGTCGATGGCGGCTGCAATTAGACGCAGCACCGCCGGGTGGAATGCGTCGGCGAGAGCCGAGACCTGGGCGTTGGTGCGGTCGGCGGCCAGGGTGTATTGGGAGAGGTCGTTGGTACCGATCGAGAAGAAGTCCGCCTCTTCCGCGAGCACGGCGGTGGCCAGCGCGGCGGCCGGGACCTCGACCATGATCCCCACCTTCAATGCCCTGGGCTGGTCGGTTTCCCCCTCCGCGGCGAGTGCCACCACCACAGCGCGGCGGGCGGCCGTCAGCTCGGCGGCGGTAGCGACCATCGGGAACATGATCCGGATCGCGTGCTCCCGAGCCACCCGTATGGCGGCTTGAACCTGGATCGACAGCAGCTCGGGTCGTGACAGTCCCAGCCTCAGTCCCCGAACACCCAGAGCCGGGTTCTCCTCCACAGCCTGCTCCAGGTAGGGCAAACGCTTGTCGGCACCGACGTCGAGGGTCCGGATTGTCAGAGGGCGCCCCTCGAGAGCGGTGGCGATGGCTCGGTAGCTGTCCGCCTGCACCTCGACGTCGGGCATCGACGCCGCTCTGAGGAACAGGAATTCTGTGCGCAGAAGTCCGACACCGTCAGCCCCGGCCGCCCCAGCCGCGTGGGCCTCCTCGACTGAGCCGATGTTGGCGACAACGTCGATCTGGACTCCATCTCGTGTCACCGCCGGACGTTGGCAGGCGGCCTGAGCCCGGGAGGCCGCCTTGGCGGCGACTTCGGTGCGCCGCTTGGCCGCTCGGACCAGGTCTGGGCCTGGCGCCACCACCAGAGTTCCCAGATCGCCGTCTAGCAGAACCGGGGTGCCGACCGCGAGTTCGAGTAGTCGCGGACCAAGGCCCACTACCGCGGGGATGCCAAGGGCCCGGGCGAGGATGGCCGTGTGGGAGGTGGCCCCACCCTCGGCGGTGGCAATCCCCTGCACCAGCTCGCGGTCCAATCCGGCGGTGTCGACCGGGGTCAGCTCCCGGGCTATCAGAATCCCCCGCCCGGTGACCGAGGCGCTTCCCGCGCCCAAGAGGTGTCCCAGCACCCTGCGACTGACCCCCTCGAGGTCGGCCGCGCGCACCCGCGTCCGGGCGTCCGCCATCCCCTCCCAGTCCCGCCGCACCTCGTTGACGGTCTGGGACCAAGCCTGGGCGGCGTTCTGCTTGGCCTCGGTGATTGCCAGCCGAGCGGGATCGAGGAGTTCGGGGTCGTCGAGAAATGTCAACAGCGCGTCGACAATGGCCGCCTCGTAGGCGCCGGCCTTGGCCCGGGTCGAGTCGCGCAGCGCCTCGAGCTCGGCTCGAGTGGCCGCCCGGGCCAGATCCAGACTCTCCAGATCCGCTCCCGGGTTCGGGCTGGGCTCGGTGGGAATGAGGAAGCGAGCCTCCCCCAGGGTCTGAACCGGTCCCACCGCGGTCCCTCTCGAGGCGGCCAACCCGGTCAGCTCACCCGACCTCTTGGAGCGGCGCCGGGTGGGGGTCGGGGCCGGGGGAACCTGAGTAGCCGCAGCGCTGGAGTCGACCGGCTCATCGAAGCGGCGCTCGGCAAGGACCCGAACGGCCTCGATCGCCTTGGCTGCGTCAGGCCCCGAGGCCAGCAACCGCAGCTGCTCACCGCTGCGGATCTGCAGCCTGGCCAGGGCATTGAAGCTGTTGGCACTTACGGGGCCCGCGCCGGTGCTGGCGTTGCTGGCCAGCACCTCGGCATCCAACCCGGCGCTGGCCTGGACCACCCGGGCAGCGGGGCGAGCGTGGAGCCCGAGCGGCAGATCGACCGGCACCACCAGCTCCAGACTTCCGGGTGGAAGCACAGTCTCGGGCGTCGGCGCGGGCATGGATTGGGGACCGCTCAGTTGCAGGGACTTGGCGGCCAATGCACCCTCGGCCTCGGCTTGGACCTGCTCCAACCCGGCCCCGATCCGGGCCGCAACTGCGGCAGCCGCCGCCCCCTCGACCAGGGGAGCCGACGTCAGCCGCACCCGCCCTCGTCGCTCCTCGGGTAAGAACTCGAGCGCCATCTCGGCCGAGAGCAGCGCGCTGCCCAGGTCCATGAGGACCAAAACTCCGCGCTCCGACCACGCCGCCTCGATGGCCCGAGCAACGCGGGTGGCATCGGTCCCCAGCGCCGTCTCGGGCGGCTCCATCCCCCCCGCAGCGACGACCAGGACCTCGTCTCCAGCCATGGCCTGAGCAAGCTCCGCAACCCCCTCGGCCAGCACTCGACTGTGGGACACCAGCACCAATCCCACCCGCGGCTCGGCGATCAGACCGGCCGGCTTGGGCTCATCTGCCACCGTAGGCCTGGTAGAGGATCTCGACCGGATGGACTGAGGCGACTCCGGTGCCGTGCGAGATCTGCCAGCGGCAGGTCTCGCTGTCGCAGAGCACCAGGTCGGGCTGGACCTCCCTTATGTCACCAAAGAGGGGTGCTCCCACCCGCATCGCGATCTCGTACTTCTCGACCTTGGTGCCATAGGTCCCGGCGATCCCGCAGCAGCCACGATCCAGCTCCACCAACTTCAGCCCCGGGACCGTAGAGAGGATGTCAAGGACAGGCTTACCCATCTGCTGGTTTTGCTGCTGGCAGGGGGCGTGGTAGGCGACGGTGAGCGGGAGCGGGGTGAAATCAGTCCGCAACTTCCCCGATTCGTGAAGGCTCCGGAGGAACTCAAAGACGTCGTAGGTCCGGGCCGCCAGATGCTTCAGTGCTCGGTCCTCGATCCCTAAGATCTCGATCGCCTCGCGCTTGACCATCAGGCCACAACTGGTGGAGGTCGCGATCACGTCCAGCCCCGCCAGATCCTGCTTGGACAGTTGGGAGGTGAGCCGGCGAACGTATTCGCGGGCGGCTGGATAAAGTCCGTTGGACTGCAGCGGCAGACCACAACATCCTTGACGTGGAACCTCGACCCGGAACCCGTTGTGCTCCAGCACCGCGATGGTGGCCAGCCCCACCCGGGGCTCGAAGTAGTTGGTGCTGCAACCGTGGAAGTAGACGACCCGTTGACCGGTCAGGCGCCGGGGCCGTCTTCGCTGCAGCCGGTACTCCAGGGTCCTGGTGTTGGCTCGCGGTACCGGCGCCAAACGGTGGATCCCAACCATCCGCTGGCCCACCGCCCGGAGCCAACGGTTCGACATCGCCCAGTTGAAGATTGGGGCCACGGGTCGGGCCAGGCGTCCCATGACCTCGGGTCGGGCGATCAGCTGGTCACGGATCCGACTGCCGTGCTCCACCCTAAGCTGGGCCCTGGCTCTGGAGTTGATCTCGGCGATCCGAACTCCTTGGGGACAGACCCGAGTGCAGATGCCGCAACCGGAGCAGTAGTCGACCGAATGGTCCGGGGAATGCTCGCCGGTACGGAACCGCTCCGCCTGCGGCCCCACGGTCTTGGGCCCGAGGAACAGACCGGTCACCTCCATCACCGGGCAGGCGCTCTCGCAGATGGTGCACTTGACGCACTGGTCGAGGGAGCTGCGGACCCATCCCACCGGGCTGATCTCAACGTCGGTCACCGACCCGCCTCCAGGATGGCGTCGGCGGCCCCAACGGCTGTGACCACGCTTATCCCCTCTCCCGACTTCTCCCGCCAGGGCTGGGCCCCGGCCAGCTCGGCCCCAACGACGTAAAGATTGCTGTAGATCAACTCGCCACTGCCGTCGAGAGGGCGCATTGACCCGTCAATCCTGACTCCGGCGCGGTCGAAGGGCTGGTCAGAGAAGTAATCGGGACCGAACCAGTCCTGCGAGGCCTCCGGCACGCCCGTCAGGGGCAGGTCAAACACCGGCTCCCGAGCGTTCCGTGGGTTGGTGACCTCGATACCGCCGGCTCCCACACCGCCCGTGGCGAGAATGAATGCACCAGCCTGGTACTCCACGACCCGGGGCGGCTGCGACGCCGTCACGGCCACCACCTCACGACCACGGGCCTGGAAGCCGGTGGCGCTTTCGCCCAAAACCAGCCGGCCCCCGGCCCGGCGCAAGGCTCCCTTGAGCAGGTCGAAAAGCCGGAGCCCAGGGAGCGACGGCGGCAGAGTCGGGATCTCGAAGATCGACGTACCTAGCAGGTCCTCGAGATCCCGGCGCACCTCCACGGATTGATCACGGCCCAATATCGCCGGCAACCCCACCGCCTGGGCCCCGTCCACGCCGGAGCGCAGGGAAGCTGCCAGCTGCCGTCGGATCTGGGGCTGCTCAAGCCGGCGCCAGAGCCTTTGCGGAGCAAGGTCGGTCGCGTCTCCAGCCCAGTCCACCTCGAGAGCCCGGACATCAAGGCCCGGCCGGGCCGCGCCCAGATTGGCCGCCACCAGTTGTGGGAAGAAATCGCGGAACCCTCGGAGCGAGGCGATCAGGATCCGCATTCCCGGGCGGACCTCTCCCGCAGCCATGGAGTCGGGTACCAAAGCCGAGGGCCGCAGCGCGCCCAGGGCCGTGGGCAGTAGCCGGTTTCGCCCAAGAGCGCCCTGGTAGCCCAAGTCGGCCACCACCGTCTGGAACCAAATCAGTGCCGTGCGGAGGCGCTCGAACCCGACTCGAGCGTAGGGATGTTCGGGGTGCTCGCTTACAAACTCCGGCAGTGTTGCTAGGGGGTCCTCCACCAGTTGCGGCGCGTAGCCCAGGAGGTCCAGGGTGCCGGGCGACAGGCCCAGGGAGCCGGCTCCGGTGGCGACCACCACGACCTTGACGCCGGCCTGGGCCAGCCGGACCGCGGCAGTGAGCCCGGCGGTGCCCGCGCCAATCACCAGGACCTCTGTCTTCACTCCCTACCACTCCATATCGAGGCGTCAGGCGGGAATGTGCTCGAGGTCAAGAATGCCCTGGAAGATCCAGGTGTCGAGCCGCGACTGGCGCAGTTGCTGGCCCCATAGCACCATTTGCTGGCCCTTCCAGCGCTCCTGAGCGAAGCTGCTCAGGGCGTCGTTGGCCTGGCCTCGATCGTAGTAGTTGTCGTGGTGTAGCAGGCCGGCAGCGCGGTAGGTGCAGAAGCCTCCCTGGCAAGGGCCCATCCCCAGCCGCAGGCTGCGTCGGACGTCGTCGAGTTGCTGCTCCGGGCGGCGGGCGGCTGCAGCCCGGAGGTCGCCCTGGCTGACCAGTTCGCACTCGCAGATAACCGGGTCGCTGTGGACGTTTTCCTCCATCGACTCCTGGCGGGCGCCAAGCCAGTAGAAGCGCTGCCCCTCGCTGTCCGGCAGTGCCACCTCAGCGGTGGTGCAGGTTGCGTCTACCTGGAGTTCGGCGCAGACCGCGTCGACCGCATCCTGAGCCATCAGGCGGAAGGTCGTGAATTTGCCTCCGGTGATGCTGATCAGGCGCGCCACACCATCCGCCTCCGCGTGCTTGATCACGGTATGGGAACGGGTGACATCACGAGTTTCCTGGACCTTGCCTGAGCCATCTCCCTTGGGAAATAAGGGACGAGCCCCGGCCCAGGTGCGCAGAGCTCGGGCCTGGCTGAACCCTGGGATCAGGGCTTCGCCCGCATCCATCATTTGGGCGACATCGGCGGCCGTGGGCGCTATCTCATCGGGGTCCTCCACCGCCACGTCGGTGGTACCGATGACGCAGACGGTGCGGATCGGAACGATGATGTCGCCGTCGCCCGGCATGGTGCAGCGATTGACGACGGTGTTGACCAGGCGGTGGTTCATCGCCACCATCACGCCCTTACCTGGTACCACCCCGACTTGGCAACCGGCCATCTTGGCGATCTGTCCGCTCCAAGCCCCAGCGGCGTTGACTGTGCACTCTGCCCGAATCTCCACCTCAGCGCCCGAGACGCTGTTGCGGAGCGTGGCTCCGACCACAGCGTCGCCCTCCACCCGAAGTTTTAGCACCTCGTGGTAGGGCAGGATCCGAGCTCCAAATGCCGCCGCTCCCCGCACGCAGGCCCATACCGTCTTCCAGGCGTCGATGGCGGCGTCCTCGACGGCGAAAGCCCGGCTGATCTTGGGATTGAGCAGTGGTTCGCGGCGGAGCGCCTCCGAGACCGGCAATTCCTCTACCGGCATCCCGGCCACAGCGCAGCCGGCCAGAAAGCGGTCGGCGTAGTCAGGGTCGTCGATGGGAGTGATCACAAAGAGGCCGCCGGTGTCCTCAATGCAGTCGGCGGCGATGCGACGAAGGATCCGATTCTCGGAGGCGCACTCCCTGGCAGAGTCGGGGTCCTTGACCACGTAGCGGCCACCGGAATGGAGTAGACCGTGGAAGCGGCCGGTGGTGCCCGTTGCCAGGTCACCGCGATCGACCAGCGTGACGTGGAGTCCGCGGCGAGCCGCGTCCCACGCCACGCCAGCCCCGGTCGACCCGCCCCCGATGACTAGGAGCTCGGTCTCCGGTTTTTCAGTCACATCTCTAGTTTCGGCGCTCGCTAGTTCTCCACCCAGTCGAAGGTGCGGGTGACCGCCTTTTTCCAGAAGCGGTACTCGCGGTCTCGTTTGGCGGCGTCCATCTTGGGCTCCCAGGTGTGGTCCACACCCCAGTTGGCCCGCAGCTCCTCCTCGTTGGACCAGAATCCGACTGCAAATCCAGCGGCGTAGGCCGCCCCCAGCGAGGTGGTCTCCGCGACCTTCGGCCGCACCACTGGCACCCCCAGGACATCGGCCTGGAACTGCATCAGAGCGTCGTTGTAGACCATGCCGCCGTCAACTCGGAGCGAGGTCAGAGCGACCCCGGAGTCCTTGTCCATGGCATCCACGATCTCTCGGGTCTGCCAGGCAGTAGCCTCGAGCGCGGCCCGGGCCAGGTGTCCCTTGTTGACGTAGCGGGTGAGCCCGACGATGACACCCCGGGCGTCGCTCTTCCAATAAGGAGCGTAGAGGCCGGAGAATGCCGGCACGAAGTAGGCGCCGCCGTTGTCGTCGACCGAAGCCGCCAGCGCCTCGATGTCGGCGGAGGCCTTGATCAGGCCCAGGTTGTCCCGTAGCCACTGCACCAGGGCGCCGGTGATTGCGATCGATCCCTCGAGGCAGTAGACCGGCTTCTGGTCGCCGATCTTGTAGGCCAGGGTGGTGAGCAGACCATTCTTGGACTGGATCGGCGAATTTCCAGTGTTGAGGAGCAGAAAGTTCCCGGTCCCGTAGGTGTTCTTGGCCTCGCCGACCGCGAAGCAGGTCTGACCGAAGAGGGCCGCCTGCTGGTCACCGAGATCGCCCGCCACCTTGATTCCTGCCAGAGTCCCGCGGGCCTCCCCATAGACCTGGCTGGAGGACTGGATTTCGGGGAGCATCGCCCGGGGAATCCCGATGATCTTGAGGATCTCCTCGTCCCAGTCCAAGGACTCCAGGTTCATGAGCAGAGTCCGGCTGGCGTTGGTCACGTCGGTGACGTGGACCCCACCGTCGGGACCTCCCGTCAGGTTCCAGATCAGCCAACTGTCGATATTGCCGAAGAGGATCTCGCCGGCCTCGGCCTTCTGACGAGCGCCGTCGACGTTGTCGAGCACCCACTTGACTTTGGGCCCGGAGAAATAGGTGGCCAGCGGTAGCCCGACCTTGGCCCGGAAGCGGTCCTGACCGCCATCTTTCTCAAGCTCGTTGCAGATGACGTCGGTTCGGGTGTCCTGCCAGACGATCGCGTTGTACACCGGCTTGCCGGTGGCCTTCTCCCAAACCACCGCCGTCTCGCGTTGGTTGGTGATACCCACCGCAGCTAGATCCGAGGCCTCGATGTGGGTCTTCTCGAGAGCTCCCTTGATGACCTCCTGACTCCGTTGCCAGATCTCCGAGGGATCGTGCTCCACCCAGCCCGCCTTCGGGAAGATCTGCTCGTGCTCCTTCTGGTCGACTCCAGCCACGGTGCCCGAGTGATCAAAGATCATGAACCTGGTGCTGGTCGTGCCCTGGTCGAGAGCTCCGACGTACTTTGCCATGGCCTAGT
Source organism: Candidatus Dormiibacterota bacterium (assembly GCA_963701235.1). GTDB lineage: Bacteria > Chloroflexota > Dormibacteria > Aeolococcales > Bog-877 > Bog-877. The sequence goes on along the minus strand of OY969577.1, from coordinate 1,086,648 downwards.
CCCTCCTACGCCCATTTAGTTCGCGGATTCTTGCTCCGCGGTATATCCAAAAGCCCGGTGCGCGGCCCTCATCAACAACCAGGACGAGGTCGCGCCGGGATCCTGGTGCCCCGCGCTGCGCTCCCCCAAATAGCTAGCCCTACCCTTCCTAGCCACCAAGGGAATCGTCGCCTTCATGCCGGTCTCCGCCGCTGCCTCCGCGCGCGCAAGTGCCGTCTCGAGGTCGGCTCCTTCGTCGACCGCCGTCTGCAGCGCCGCTATCGCAGGCTCTAGCGCATCGATCATGGTCTTGTCCTGGGGCACCGCCTTCCCGCGCGCCTCGACGCCGTGGACCGCGGCGGTAAGCGCGTCGGACCAATCATTGGGCGAGAGCTCAGTCTTACCCTGAGTGGCAGTACCCAACTGCAGAAAAAGGGTCCCGTACAGGGGGCCGCTGGCCCCCCCTACCGTCGAAATCAGAGTCATCGCCACAGTCTTGTAGATGCCAGAGATGTCAGTTGGTGCGGCACCATCTAGCTTCACCATCACCGCCTTCATTCCCCGGTTCATGTTGATCCCGTGGTCACCGTCGCCGATGTCGGAATCGAGCCCAGTCAGGTAGTCCTTCTGCTCGGCCATCGACTCACTGAAGTCGCGGACGAAAGCGAGCGTTTGCTCGGCGGTAATCGCCATGCTCACCCAGCCCGGGGTCGGTTTGAATTCCCGTAGTTCTTGATGTCTTTCGTCTTCTCGCTCACGCCCCCCAGCGCAACCCCGGCGTGTTGACCGGAGCGTCCCAGAGACGTCTTGTCTCGTCGTCAAGTTTGAGAAGGGTGATCGAGCAGCCCGCCATCTCCAATGATGTGATGTAAGGACCAATCAGGTTGCGCTCAATTTCGATACCGCGCCCGTGCAAGTACTTATTCAGCGCCCGGTGCACGATGTAGAGCTCGATTAGAGGTGTCCCGCCCATGCTGTTGACGAACGCCAGCACCTTGTCCCCCTGACTGAAGGGGAGGTCCTCCACGATAGGCTCGGTTAGCAATTCGACGATCTCGTTGGCGGGGGCTAGCTTGCGTCGCTCCCGGCCTGGTTCGCCGTGAATGCCAATGCCAATCTCCATTTCGTCTTCGCCCAGCTCGAAGGTGGGCTTACCGGCCGCCGGGACGGTGCACGAGGTGAGCGCCATGCCCATGCTCCGGGCATTGGCGTTGACCTTCCGGCAGAGCTCCGCGACCTGGCTCAGGGAAGCCCCTGACTCTGCCGCCGCACCGCAGATTTTCTCGGCCAGGACGGTCGCGCCGACGCCCCGACGCCCGGCGGTGTAGAGGCTGTCCTTCACCGCCACGTCGTCGTCGATGACAACCGCCTCGACTTCGATGCCGTCGCCCCGCACAAGGTCGGCGGCCATCTCGAAGTTGAGCACGTCACCGGTGTAGTTCTTGACGATGTGTAGGACGCCCTTGCCGCCGCTGACCGCGTTGGTGCAGGCGCTCATCTGGTCGGGGGTAGGCGAGGTGAAGACCTCGCCAGGACAGGCTCCGTCGAGCATGCCCACCCCCACGAAACCGCCGTGCATCGGCTCGTGCCCAGACCCGCCACCGGAGATGATCGCGGTCTTGCCTTGTACCGGTGCATCTTTGCGCACTATGTAGTAAGGGTCGTAGGAAACCCGGACGCGGTCACCATGAGCCGCCTCGATCCCCTCGAGCTCCTCGCGGACAACCGCTTCGGGGTCGTTGATCAGCTTCTTCATGGCTTCCCCTAGCTCACTGACCCGGTTCGATGTTGGGCTGTCCTCGGCCCGGCTCGGGCGGGACCTCATCAGCAGCACCTGTCTTTGCCTTGCGCGCATGCAGGACATCGCCGATGAACCAGTCGTAGAGCAAGGCGCCAATTACGCCTCCGACCAGAGGCGCCACGATCGGTATCCAAAAGTAGTCGGTGAAGTGGAAGGTTCCCGAACTGTAGGTGCCGGGCAGGGCCACCTTGCCCCAGCCGAAGAGGAAGGCGAACAGCCTGGGGCCGAAATCGCGGGCGGGGTTGATCGCGTAGCCCGAGTTAGCCCCGAATGAAGTGCCTATCGCAAAGACCGCGAATCCGATGATCAGCGGGCCAAGGTTGGAGGTGGGGCTAAGGTTGCGGCCGTCGGTGATGGCCAAGACGCAGATCAGCAGCAACGCGGTGCCAACTGCCTCGTCCACGAACGGTCCGCCAATGGAACCGTGGAAGTACGAAGCAGGGAATGTGGCGAAAATCGAGTACGTCGTAAGCGCATTTCCAGCGCTGGGCACCAGGTGGAACGCGGTGTTGGCCGCCGCGATAGCGGAGTTGTAAACCCAGTAGACCAGACCGGCACCGAGGAAGGCCCCGACCACCTGGGCGGCCCAGTAAGGCAGGACATGGTTCCAACGGAACTTCCGCCTCACCGCCAGAGCCAGAGTGACCGCGGGATTGATGTGCGCGCCGCTGATGCCACCGGCCACGTACACGCCCATGCAGACTGCGAACGCCCATCCGAATGTGATCAGCAGCCAGTCGCCACTGGCGTTGAAAATCGTGGTTGGGCTCGCAGTTCTTCCGGAACCGGGCAGCGCCGCCACTGCCATCGCCACTACGCCATCGCCGAAACAGATCAGCACGAAAGTGCCAAATAGCTCAGCGGAGAGTTCGCCCCAGAGTCCGCGCAGCATTCCCATCGAGCGCCCTTCGCCATGCATCGGCTTGTCAGCCATGTGCTCCCTCCCGCACCCCGGGTTACATGCGCTCATCAAGCGTGCGGATTGGTGCGCGGTCTCCGCGACGCCCACTGACCCGAAGGCAAGCTTAGACCGCGGTTTGTAGGGGGTCAAGTTAAGTTACGGTCGACCAGAAACGATATCGCGGAACTGGTCAGGCACCAATTCCGCTCGCTTAATCAGTTCTTGATCGTGCGACTACGGGTGGGGGGCGAGCTGGTCAGCAGCTACTGATTGCGGTGTTCGCGGCTAACCCTGTTGCCAACCAGGTCAGCCTGGTGTGGTGCCTGTCGGCGCGCTCCAGGGGCATGCATAGATCGCCGCACGAGCGTTGACCGCGCGCTCTGCAGAAAGACTTCGGCGCGAGTTGCCCTGGCCGGGGAAGCGGCCCTGGCTCAGGGCAGTCCCAGCAGCTGCTGGACCAGGGACTGCGCCGTCGCACCGACCTCCTCTGCCCCCCGCTGGATCGCTCCCGGACCTGCAGCCTGCACCGGGTTCTCTAAGGCGTAGACCTTCTCGCCCGGGGCCACCAGCCCCTCGGAACGGGCGATCTCAGCCTGAGCAGCGCCGGAGGAAGCGCCCTTCAACTCCTCCCGCTCCGCCGCAACCTGTCGCGAGATGCTCTGGGTCTGGGCCTGCAGGCCCAGTACCTGACGATGCAGGGCGGCGTCGGCACCTAGTCCGCGATAGAGGCTGAGGGCGATCCAGCAGCCGGCGATGGCCACGATCAGGAGCACGGCATGGCGACGCCCCAGGGAGTGGCCCCGCCGGAAAAGCCGCCAGCGGATGCGTAGCTCTCGGATCAGCCCAGTCGTGGGCCCGTAGCCGTCCGCTCGATCCTGGTGCAACGTGTGGTGGAACTTGAGTCGGCAGAGGGCAGGCGAGGAGCCCGCTCGTTCGGGAGAGTATAGGCACGTAGGCGCGGGAGCGGAAGGGATGCTCTGAATTCAGCCCTAGTTCGAGGCGCGCTGGCTCACCCCGCGCGCATCGCTCTCATCGAGTCACTCGCTTTGGGAGGCGCGATGACTGCGGCCGAGGTTGGGGAGCGCATCGGTGAGTCTCGCACCACCTGTTCCTTTCACCTTCGACAGCCCGAACCAGCTTCCCCAGAGATTTGTGTCAAGACTCGCTGCTACGTCTCCCGTCGCCTGCGCGGCTCTCGATCTCGGTGCTCCTGAGAGCCTGGCGGTGGGCGGCCGCCGCCCGCCGCAACGCCCCTTCCGGGTCCACCCCCCGCTGACGGGCCAGGGCCACCACCGAGAACAGCAAATCGGCCACCAGCGTTTCAGGCGAATCCTCGCCGCCGTCCTCAACCAACCGGGTGAGCGCGCCGAGCGCCCGCTCGGCCGGGTCCAGCGTCTCGGCCGATTGCAGGTGGCCACGTTCCTGGCGCCGCTGGATCGCGGATGCCAGGGCCAGGGCAGGAAGGGCGGCGGGGATTCCGTCCAGCGCCGACTCTCGGTCGGGCTTCTCCCGACGCTTGAGCTCCTCCCAGTTGTCCATCACCGCCGTCACACCGTCCACCTCGAGATCCCCGAAAACGTGGGGATGGCGGCTGACCATCTTCTCGGTGGCTATCCGAGCCACCATGCCGATGTCAAACGTGCCAGCCTCGGCGGCGATGGCCGAATGCATGGCCACCTCGACCAAGAGGTCGCCCAGTTCCTCAGCCAAGTCCTCATTGCTGCCCTCTTCCGCCGCCTGGATCGTCTCGTAGGTCTCTTCCAAGAGGAAGGGGAGCAGGGTTTGATGGGACTGGGCCCGGTCCCAGGGGCAGCCCCCGGGCGCCCGCAGCCGCTCCATCACCTCGAACAGGCGGCGGAGCTGCTGAAGATCGTCGTCGGTCATGAGCTGGCCGCCTGCGTCACCAGCTCGGTCCGAGCTGTGACCGACCGCCGCAGGACTCCGAGCAGAAGCTCGGGCCAGCGCTCCCCCAAGAGATCGGGGCGGAGGCGGAGGCGGTTGTTACCGACTTCCAGGGCCCGCCCCTCTTCGGACTCGAGCAGTTCCCGGAGCGCGAGCCCGTGCCCAGGCGGGAAGCTCACCACCACCTGCTCGCGATCGGTCTCCACCGCCTGGACTCCAGCGGCGGCGGCGACCAGTCGCACCCGGAGCGCCATCAGCAGGTTGTCGAGCTCCTCGGGTCGCGGTCCAAAACGCTGGCGCAGGTTGCGGGCGCTCTCGTCCAGCTCACTCTCAGAGGTGGCTCCCGCCAACTGCTGGTAGATCCGCAGTCTGAGCCGCTCGTCCGGGACGTATTCCGGGGGCAGGAGCGCGGCGAAGGGGAGGTTCACCGCCACCTGGGCCGGCGACTCGACCAGCTCCTGGCCCTGGGCGGAGAGCACCGCCTGGCGCAGCAGGTGGTTGTAGGTCTCTAGGCCAACGGCGGTGATGTCGCCATGCTGGGCCTCGCCCAGGACATTGCCCGCGCCGCGGATCTCCAGGTCCTTCAGGGCTAGAGCGAATCCGGTGCCCAGATCCTGGAGGTCGGCCACCACGTCCAGGCGCTTGTCGGCCCGCTCGGTCAACGACCGCAGCGGGTCGTAGAGGAAGTAGGCGTAGGCCCGCTGCCCTGCTCGCCCCACCCGGCCGCGGAGCTGATACAGCTGGGAGAGCCCCATCCGGGAGGCGTCGTCGACCACCAAAGTGTTGGCGTTGGGTATGTCGAGCCCGTTCTCAATGATGGTGGTGCAACAGAGAACGTCCACCTCTCCCGCCATAAAGGCCACCATTACCTTGGCCAGGGCCTGGTCGTCCATCTGACCGTGAGCAACCGCGACCCGGGCGTCGGGGATCAGATCCCGCAGCCAATCCGCTTCGCGCTGAATGGTCTGAACCCGGTTGTGGACGTAGTAGGTCTGGCCCTGGCGCGCCAGCTCCCGGCGGATGACGTCCTCGACCAGGCCGGCTTCCTTGGCGGTGACGTAGGTCCGGATCGGCAGTCGGCCCTCGGGCGGAGTGCGGACCACCGAGAGGTCACGGATGCCTGCCAGCGCCATGTGCAGGGTCCGGGGAATCGGGGTGGCGGAGAGGGAGAGGACGTCGACCGCGGTACGCAGCTGCTTGAGTCGCTCCTTCTGGAGCACGCCAAAGCGCTGCTCCTCGTCGAGGACCACTAGTCCCAGATTCTTAAAATCGGACATCGCGCTGGAGCAGCCGGTGGGTTCCGATGACGATGTCGACCGTGCCCGCCGCTAGGCCCCCGAGGACCGCCTCGGCCTCGTCGTCGGAGCGCATTCGGGAGAGCTGCTCGACATTGATCGGGAATGCGGCAAGCCGCTCTTTGAAGGTCAGGTGGTGCTGCTGGGCGAGCACGGTGGTGGGCACCAAAACCGCTACTTGGTAGCCATCTTCAACCGCCTTGAAGGCGGCGCGCAGAGCGATCTCGGTCTTGCCGAATCCGACATCCCCGCAGAGCAGGCGGTCCATGGGGCGGCTCGACTCCATATCGCGCTTGATGTCATTCAACACCAGTAGCTGGTCGCGGGTCTCCTGATATGGGAACGAGGATTCCAGCTCCTGCTGCCAGCGCGAGTCAGGCGCGAAGGCGTGCCCCTGAGCCTCCAGTCGCCGGGCGTAGAGCTCAACCAGCTCCTCCGCGATCTGGTCCACTCGCCGCCGCACCGAGCGTCGGGTGCGCTCCCACTCGCCGGTGCCTAGCCGGGAGAGCTGGGGGTGCTCACCTCCCCCGCCCGAATAGCGCTCGATCCGGTCCAGGTGCTCGACCGGGACGTAGAGCTTATGGCCGTCGGCGTATTCGAGCTGCATGTACTCGCGCTCGCCGTCGCCGTCGGTCACCCGGCTCATGCCCAGGAATCGGCCGATTCCATGGTCTCGGTGCACCACCACGTCGCCGGGCTCGAGCTTGAATCGGAAGGCGGCCACGTCGACTCCAGCCCCAGTGGCATGGCGCAGCCGACCGGCGGCGCTCGACTCCGCTCGGCGCACCGTGCGCAGCAGCGAGGAGGCCCGCCGCTTCTGCAATCCGAAGAGATCGGCATCGGAGAGAACCGCCAGCTTGAGCTGGCTGACCACCAGCCCGACCTCGAGGTCGCCTGGAGCCACCATCAGGGCTGCCTCAGGCACCTCGGTGGAGTTGAACGAGAACTCCTCGAGCCGGATCGGCTCTAGACCGCGCTCCTGGGCCAGCTCAAGCACCCGGTCCTCCTGCATTCCCAGGATCAGGACCGTGCCGGTGGCCCGCCGCAGCTCTCGGACCTGGTTGGCGAACTGGTCGATGTCCCCGGCGAAGGTCGGGGCCCCGGCGATCTCGACATCGGCACAGACGGGCGATTCCTCGACCGGCTCCCGACGGAGATCGAGCCGGCGTGCCCCGGTGAGCTCGCTCATCACCGTCGGCAAAGAGGCGACTGCCATGGGGAGGTCGGAGGGCAGCTCGGACCGGGAGACCTCGGCCTGGTGAATCGAACTCACCTCGTCGAGCCAGCCTCTGGCCACCTGCTCAAGCCGTTCCTTGTGCTCGGTGAGGATCACGGTGCCGGGCTGCAGATGGCGGAGCAGGGTCTGCTCCGGGTCGGCCAGCAAGGGGCCCAGGACGTCGGTGGGGTCCGGCGTCGCACCCTGGCGCAGCAGCTCCAGGTCAGACTCCCAGCGCTCCCGGACGTCGTCGCGGAGCGAGGCCAGGTCGAGCGCGGCCAGCCGCTCGGCGGCGCCCGCCAGTGACAGCTCGTCCAGGGCGAACTCCCGGGCCTGGGTCAGTTCCACTGACTCCAACGCCACCCTCGAGCCCTGGGTCTCGGGATCCAGCCGCCATAGGCCCACGACCCGGTCGCCCTCCCACTCTGCCCTCCAGGGCCGGCCATCGGTCGGGAAGCAGTCGACGATGCCCCCTCTTCGCGCGAACTCTCCCGGGAAGGAGACGATCGACTCCCGCCGATAGCCGGACTCGAGCAGCACCGCGGCCAGCTCCGCCGGCTTGATCGCGGTCCCATTCTCAAGTTCGCTTCTCCAGCTGCGGATCCGCTGCGGCGACAGGGTGGGTCTCAGGATCGCCGGCAGAGACGTGACCACGATCTGTGGTGACGTAGAGCGCAGGGCTCGCAGCGTGGCCAGCCGGTGGCGCACCACCTCCCCCGAAGGGGCTACCCGGTCGAAGGGGAGCACGTCGGCGGCGGGGAAGAGCCGAACGTCACTGTCCAGGGTCCAGGTGGAGACCTCCTGCCAGGCCGGCTCCGGCTCTGCCACCACCAGGCAGACCGGGACCTGGAGCAGGTCTCTGATCAGGGCCGCGAGCAGCGGCGTCGCCGCGTGGATCACTCCTCCGACCGCAGCCTCCGGAGCACCGCCCTCAAGCCAGGCGCTGAGACCTCGGCCCAGCGGCAGTCCGGCTAGCCGAGTTAGCAGGGTCTTGGGCTTGTCAAGGGTCAGTCCCTGGGCGGACGCGCCCCGCCTCGGCTCAGCCGGCATCGGCGGTCTCCTCGGGATCGACCCGATTGAACTCGGTCATCGCCTGCTCCACTCCCTCGCGGGCCATGACCAGAACAGCATCAGCTGCCCTGGAGCAGGCCCGCTCAAGGATGTCCCGGTCCTTGGGATTGGGCCGGGTGAGAACAAACTCGATGGGGTCCTCACCAGGTGGCGGCCTGCCGATGCCGATCCGAACCCGAGGAAAGTTCTGAGAGCGCCAGTGAGATTGCAGCGACTTCAGACCGTTGTGTCCGGCGGTACCCCCCTTGGCTCGGATCCGTAGGCGTCCCAACTTCAGGTCGAGCTCGTCATAGACCACGACCACGGACTCCAGGGGGACCTGAAAGTCGCGCAACAACCGGGCCCCCGCTACACCGGACTCGTTCATGAAGGTCTTGGGTCGGGCCAGGATCAGCTCACGGTCATCGACCGCCTTGCGCGCCACCCAAGCAGGGCCCCGGTAACGACCGAGCTTGACCCCAAGCCGCTGAGCCAGGACCCCGAGAGCTTCCGCCCCCGCATTGTGCCGGGTCCCCTCGTACTCGCCGCCGGGGTTGCCCAGACCAATTACCAAGAGCGGAGTTTCGCTCACGCCTGGGCTTGCAGTGCCGGCGCCCTGGGCGCGGGAACCCCGCGGCGGCTGGCGTCCCGGCTCAGCAGCCGCCGGGTGGCAGCGGTCATCCGCGAGGCCGGCTCGGGCTGATGGTGATCGTGGCCTAGCAGATGCAGCAACCCGTGAACCGCCAGGAGGCGGATCTCGGAGGCAGCGTCGACCCCTGCTAGGTCGGCCTGTTCGGCGGCGGTAGCGACCGAGATCACGATGTCGCCTAAGAAGTCCGCCTCAGAGGGTGGGATCTGGAATCCTGGGGCACCCTCCTCCCCTACCGCCGCGAAGGCCAGCACGTCGGTCACCTCGTCTTGATTGGCGAACCTCCGGTTTAGGCGGCGGATCTCAAGCGGATCGGTGAGGCGGCAGTTGAGGTTGGCAGCGGGTAGCTCCAAATCCACTAGCGCACCGCTTAGTAGAGCGTCCAGGGCGGCCGCCTTGACTAGATCACGCTCTGCCCTGGACAGCGCCGAGGCCAGCAGCAGCCGCACTGGGTCGGTGCCAGGCAGCCGGGCCGCTCCGCTTAGGCCTGCTTGGCTCGACGCTTGCGCGCCGCCATGATCTTCTTTTTGCGACGAACGCTGGGCTTTTCGTAGAACTCGCGCCGCCGGACCTCGGTCAGGACGCCGTTCTGCTTGATCTTCTTGTTGAAGCGGCGCAGTGCGCTCTCGAACGACTCGCCTTCCCGCAGCTTTACCTCCGACAGCGAAAGTCACCTCCTAAAGCCAATTTAGCCAGGCCGTAGCCGGTCCACTCGGCCCGCACCCCCCGCGGATGGCGATTGTATCGGGAAGAGAGCAGTTGCCGGTGACTAAGAAGTCGCGATTCCAGGCCGAGAGGGCAGCAATCGGTCCACGATCAATCGCTCCGTCTGCTCCGGATCCTCCTGGAAGAACATGTGCCCACGACCCTCGAGCCACACCAGCTGAGCGCCGCCGATCAGGCCGGCGAGCACCTCGGCGTTGGCCGGCGGCATCACCACATCGGCGGTGCCTTGGAGAATCAGGGTGGGTGCGGCAATCCCGCCCAAGCCGGGGCCGGCGTCGTGGTGTCGGATCGCCTGCCACTGAGCCTGAAAGACCCCCGGTCGCACCGGGTGACGCGAGCGCCATTCGACGGCGTCATCGATGACCTCGGGATGAGCCGCGCTCCAGGAAGGTTCGTAGAGGGCAGAGCAGGCGATTCGATAGGCGGTGGCGGGGTCCTTGGCGTCTCCACCAAGCAGCCGACGGGTGACTTCCGGATCAGCGCGGACTGCTAGCTTGCCCCCAGGTCCGGTGCATCCCAGTACCAGCGAGGTGACGAGGGCGGGATGCCGGATTGCCAGATGCTGGGCGACCATGCCGCCCATCGACATACCCACCACCGCCGCGCCCAGGGGCGCCAGGTATTGGAGGACGCTGGCAGCGTCGTCGGCCAGAAGCTCCATCGAGTAGGGGCCGGGGGTGGCCTCCGACAGTCCAATCCCACGCTGGTCCAGCACCAGGCACTCGAAATGCTTGGAGAGCTGGCCCACATTCCAGACAAAGGCGTGGTAATCGGTGCCCAGTCCTGGGATCAGGAGAAGTGGCGGCCCCTCCCCTACCGCATGGACCGCCAGCTCCGTGCCGTCGCCCACCTGAACGCGACGGAGTTCTCCCGAGGTGGGCCACTCCACCGCCCCATGGTATCGGTGAGTGGTGGAGGCTCCGGCCGGACCAACCGGGCTGGCTACACTCGGACCATGCCGGTGTTCTTCGTCCCCGTGGCCCAGGTGAGCCCGACAGGTGAGGTGCAGATTCTCGATCGGGACGCGTGGCACATCAGCCGCGTCCTGCGCTCACGGCAGGGGGAGCTGGTGACGGTCGTGGTCGAGGACGGAACCGAGCATGACATCCGGCTGGAGTCCCTGCGCCCGGACCAGGTGACAGGTGTGATCGTGGCCTCCAGGCGAACCCGTCGGGAGCCCACCGCCCAGCTTCACCTGCTCCAAGCCCTGCCCAAAGGCCAGGGAATGGCCAGTGTCTGCGAGCAAGTGGCGGAGCTGGGTGCGGTCACCATCTGGCCGGTGCTAAGCGAGCGCACCGTACCCAGACCTGAGCCGGCTCAGGCGGCGCTGCGGAGGGAGCGCTGGGCGACAATCAGCCGGGAGGCGGCGCAGCTGGCCGGACGCCATCGCATTCCCGAGGTGCGACCTATCGCTCCGGTGCTGGACGCCCTCGAGATGTTGAGGGCGAGCGAGCCCAAACTCCAAGCCTTCACCTGCCACGATGGCGAGCTGCGACAGGGGCTCAACTCGGTGGCCTGGGACGACAGCCTGCCGACCGCAGTGCTGGTCGGACCCGAGGGAGGCTTCTCCGCAGCCGAGGTTCAGCTGCTGGCCAGTCACGGCTCGAGGCCGGTCTCCCTTGGCCCTCGCAACCTTCGTTCCACCCTGGCCGCAGTGGTGGCCCTAACCGTGCTCCTGGCCCGGGCGGGGGACATGGAGGCCCACGGCGGCTAATGCCGCGACCAGCCCACCCTTCTTGACCCTGCGCTTCGCCAGCAGCCGGAGGCTCTCAACCTACCTTCCACCGGGGGCGACCGGCGAAGCGCTGCCGGTGAGGGTCTGGTCCGAGGTGAGGCGGGATCCGCTGACCGGGCGCAGCGGCCGGGTCGCCCACTTCAAGGGCTTCACCCTGATCGCCCCAGACCTTTCGAGGGTGGTTGCGGACTCTCGCCTCGCCTGTCCCTTCTGCCCCGAGCGTGTGATGGACGTGACCCCGCAGCTGCCCAAGACGGCGGCCCCATCCGGCCGGATCCGCAGAGGCGAGGCAGTTCTATTTCCCAACATCTCCCCCTACGACCGCAGCAGCGTGGTGACCGTTCTCAACCGAGAGCACTTTCTCGAGGCCAACCAGTTCTCGAGCGTGCAACTCGTGGACGGCATCATGGCCACCATCGACTATTTCCGGTCGCTGCCCCGACCCGGCCGAGGCACGCACTCGGTGATCACCTGGAACTACATGCCCCCGTCCGGCGCCACCCAGGTCCATGCCCACTTCCAGGCCTTCTCCACCAACCGACCGGGCTCGATCCTGGAGGAGGAGGTGCGGCGGAGCCGGAGTTTCTGGAGGCGCCACCGACGTCCCTTCTGGGCTGAGCTCGCGGAAGTCGAGGAGGCGCAGTCGGATCGCTTCGTGGCCAAGGGAGGCCACACCGTGTGGCTCACCCCCTTCGTCGCACGCAGCGTCATCTCGGACGCGATGGCGGTGTTTCCGAAGCGAGCCTTTCTCGAGGATCTCGAGGATGCCGAAGTCGCGGAGTTCGTCGCCGGGCTACGCCTTTGCCTCGCCGCATTCCATGAGGAGGGGGTGCGCGCCTTCAACCTGGCCTTTTACACAGCACCGAGCGGGGAAGCCACCCCTCACTTCTGGCTGCACGCCCGGATCTCCCCGCGCATCTACTTCAACCCGGCGATCCTGGGCTCCGACACCAGCGCCTGGCAGCACCTTCTCGACGAGTCGGTGATGGTACGCAGTCCGGAGGCGCTGGCGGCGCGCCTGCGCGAACGATTCGGCGGCGCCTTCTAATCGGGCAGGCAAATGGCGCCGGGCCGGAAACTCCCGGCTACGAGGCCACCTGGGTCGGTGAGCAGTTGAGCCTGCTCTAGCTCTTGGCGCCCTGAACTTCGACGGCCTTGCCGCCCGCCTCAAGTGTCTTGGCGCCCGAGTTGACCTCGATGTTCACCCGCCGCGGCGCCGGGACCTCCGCCCTGGGAATGCGAACGGTCAAGACACCGTTCTCGAAGCTGGCCCGGATATCGTCCTCGTGGACCTCCTGGGGCAGCGAGATCTGGCGGAAGAATGAGACCTGCCTGCGCTCGCGCCGCAGATAGCGACCCTCCTGCTGGGTCTCACTCTTGTGCTCGCCGCGAATTGTGAGCACACCTTGCTCGGCAACCACCTGGATGTCCTTGGGGTCGAACCCGGCAACCGAGGCCTCGAGGATGAACTCCCGGTCGGTCTGACGGATGTCCAGTGGCAGGTATACCGAGGGTGCAGTCTCGCCGGTCGAGAGCGCAGTGGTTTGCTCATTCAACCACTGACTCACCTCGCGGGGAAGTCCAAAAAGATCACGCCACGGATCCCAATTAATCATCGGTGCTACTCCCACAAAACGCCACCTTCCAGTGGGTTTTATCAACCCGTAGAGTTCCTACCCGAGCAGCACCGGCACCAAACCTGATGCTAGGCCTTACAGCCCTATGGCGTCCTTAAGGTTCTCGAAGAAACCCTTGCGCACAGGATGCGGCTTGCCATCCGGTGGCGAGAACTCCTGCAGCAACTCCCGCTGCCGGTCGGTGAGCCGGGTCGGGGTCACCACCCGAAGTCGGACCACCTGGTCACCACGACGGCCGGTCCTCGGGTCCGGTGCTCCCTTGCCCGGGATCCGGACCTGCTGTCCGTACTGACTGCCAGGTTTGACCACCGTCTGCACCGGCCCGTCCACGGTGGGGACCTCAATGGTGTCGCCCAGAGCCGCTTGGGAGAAAGTGATCGGGCACTCATAGAGGATGGTCATGCCACGGCGCTGCAGTTGCTCGTGGGGCCGAACTGCGATCAGTAGGTAGAGGTCACCGGCGGGACCACCTCGGGGCCCGGCCGCGCCCTCGCCGGGGACCCGCACCTGCATCTCGTTGTCGACCCCCGGAGGAATCTGGACTTCGATCGCCTTGGAGGCGTCGACCAGCCCCTGGCCGCGACAGGTGGGGCAGGGGAACTCGATGGTCTGACCTTCGCCGCGGCACCGCGGGCAGGGCTCGACCGTCACCATCTGACCCAGCAACGACTGCCGGACCCGCTGCACCTGGCCTTGGCCGCCGCAGTCTGGGCAGGTCACTGGGGAGGTGCCCGCCTTGGCTCCCGAGCCGCTGCATTCCCCACAAATGCTGGGCTTGGTGACTTCAAAGGTCCGGGTCACTCCCCGGATCGCCTCCTCGAACTCGATGGTCACCTGTAGGCGCAGGTCCTGGCCGCGCCGAGGACCGCCGCGGCGGCGCTGGTTGGGTGAGCCTCCGGCAAAGAACATGTCGAAGAGGTCGAAGGCGGACTGGAAGTTGAAGCCGGATGCACCGATGCCATCGCTGTCGTGGCCGAATGCGTCATAGCGCTGGCGCCGGTTGGGATCGGAGAGCACCTGGTAGGCCTCCCCGATCTCCTTGAAGTGCTCCTCTGACTCGTGGTCGCCGGGATTCTTGTCCGGGTGGTAGCGCATCGCCAGACCGCGATAGGCGCGCTTGAGTTCGGCCGGAGTTGCCTGGCGGTCAACTCCGAGGACTTCGTAGTAATCGCGTTTGGTTTGCGGCATGCGCTAGTTGGGGCGCCCTCGGGTCGGGCTCGTCCCCGGGCCTGGCTTTGAGCCCGCCCGGCGCTCGGGACCCTTGCGGGCGGGGGAGGCTGCGCCGGCCTCGGCCACGCTTACCTGCGCCGGCCTTACGACCCGGTCATGGATCAGATAACCGGGGGCGAGTACAGCCACCACGGTTCCCGGCTCAGCACCGGGCGCGGGTACGGTTAGGACGGCGTTGTGAAGTCGAGGATCGAACGGCTCTCCCACCGACGCGATCCGACGAATGCCCTGGGAGGCCAGCGCCTCCCCCAGCTGCTTGACCGTCAGGCGCAGGCCCTCAGCCAGCCCGTCCGCGGCGTCTTCAGGGATGTGAGAGGCGGCTCGGTCAAGGTTGTCGAGCGCCGGCAGCAGCGCCTGCAGCAGCGCCGCGGCCCCGTACCTGGCCAGCTCCTCGCCCTCCTGTCCCTTGCGGCGCTTGTAGTTCTCGAAGTCGGCCGCCAGCCGCCGGTAGGTGGCGTTGAGCTGGGCCAGGTCGGCCTCCAGCTCGGCCATCCGATCGGGATTGGCCAAGCTCTCGGGCCCCGACGCCTGGGATTTCGGGCCTCGCTCGGGATGGTTTTCAGTGGGGTTCATAGAGTCCCAGTAGCGGTCGAGCTCACGCCAGCAGCCGGGCCAACGCGGCCCCCGTGGCCTGAGAGACCAGCTGCAGCCGCGCCGCCACCTGACCGTAGCGAATCCGGGTCGGCCCGACCACACCGATCGTCCCCCAGAGCTGGTCGCCGGCCTGATAGCTGGTCAGCACCAAGCTGCACTCGCGCAGTTCCTCGACTGTGTTCTCGTGACCTATCAGCACCTGCATTCCGGCCTGGGGAGCCAGCTGCGCCAGCACATCACCGAGGATGCGCTGGGCCTCCAGCACCTCCAGCACGGCGCGGAGGCGCGCGGGGTCCTCGAATTCCGGCTGGCGCACCAGATTGCGGACTCCGTTGTGGATGACCAGCGCCGACCTGGTCGCCAGCTGACGCAAGCCTTTGGCCACGTCTGACACCATCGCGTGAAGTCCCGGCGCCCAACCGGGGACCA
This sequence comes from Candidatus Dormiibacterota bacterium, assembly GCA_963701235.1. GTDB lineage: Bacteria > Chloroflexota > Dormibacteria > Aeolococcales > Bog-877 > Bog-877. Next base: position 1,071,504 of record OY969577.1, on the reverse strand, counting down.
GCGGGGTCGACTCGAGTTCATCGGCAGAGAGCCCACGGTAGAGCTCGTTCAGCTGGCGGGCCCAGCCGCTGAGCTCCTCTTGGTCCACCAGAGGGTCAATATCCAGAAGCCGCTGGTAGGCGGCGTTGCCGGTCGCAATCTCCACCATCAGCGCCTGCCCGGGGTGCATCAGAACCAGGTCGAGATGGAGCAGGCGGCTAGTGGTGTTGGCGGGCCCAGTGACCACCGCGACGTTCTCGACCAGCCGGCTCAACACCGCCGCCGCCACCTCCAACACCGCCTCGACATCGTGGGCCGCCGCCTCAAAGCCTTGGCGGACCGCGCGACGCAGTTGGGGGTCCACCACTTCCTGGGGCAGGAGGAAGTCGACGAAATAGCGGTAGCCGCGATCGGTTGGAACTCGGCCCGCCGAGGCATGGGGCTGGGCCAAGAATCCGTCATCCACCAGCTCGGAGAGCTCGTTGCGGATGGTGGCCGAGCTCAGCTCCAGGAAGTACCTGGCGGCAAGCGCATGCGACCCCACCGGGACCACGGTCTCGGTGTAGTCAGAGACAACCGCTCTCAGAATTCGCTCTTTGCGCTGGTCCATGCCCAGGTCCACTCCAGCTCCGGTTAGCACTCCAATACACCGAGTGCTAAGTCGAGTTTAGCACGGGTGTTCTCCCCCCTCGAACGGGCGACACCCGCAGGCAAGTGCGGCTGGCCGCCACGCTAACATCAGCCGATGGGCTCCAGCCCGGCCCCGACCGCCGACCTCAAGCCGCCGTCGCATCACCTGCCCTCGATCATCGGGGTGGCCCACGGTTCCGAGCGCGAGCGCCTCGCCCGTCGGGCTGGGATCCGGGAGGTGGTGTTCGGGGTCCAGGACGGCCTGCTGACCACCCTTGGGCTCACCACCGGTGTCGCCACCGCCACCGCCGGTGCGGCGGTCTCGCACACCACCATCCTGATTGCCGGCCTCCTGGGAGCACTGGCCGGGATGATCTCGATGGGTACCGGGGCCTATCTGGGCACCACAGCCAGCCGCGATCTAAAGCACAGCGCTATCCACAAAGAGCGGGGCGAGCTCGAGACTCGGCCCGAGGAGGAGCTCGACGAGATGGTGGCGATCCTGGCTCAACGGGGGGTCCCCCTGGAGGCTGCCACCGAGCTGTCCAAGTCGATCGCCCTTTACCCCCAGCTCTGGGAGGAGACCCACATCGAGAAGGAACTGGGTATTTCCAGCCAGCTCGGCGACACCCCTGTCCGAGATGGTTTTCCTGATGGCGGGCACGTTCCTCTTGGGAGCCATGCTGCCGATCATCCCCTACATCTTTATGAGGGGATTGCCGGCGGTCATCGCGGCGCTAGCGATTTCCGCGGTTGCCCTGACCGGGGTCGGCCTCATCAAAGCCTGGGTCACCGGGCAGCGACTGTGGGTGGGTGGAGGCCAGGTCCTGCTGGTAGGGACCGGGGCAGCCGTGGCTGGCTATCTCTTCGGCGTGCTGCTGCCCCACGCCTTTGGCTTGAGGCTCACTCCCGCCGCCTGACACAGGTCGCGCCTACCGCGGTCGGGCCGCGGCGCTTGCCATGGCTATCTCGCCTGCTCGGCGCCGTTCCCGACCCGAACCATCCCTCCCTCGGGGGCCGCTCGCGGCCAGCTCCAGGGTCAGGCGATCCAGCACCTCCACTCCTCGCGGAGTGGCCGCCACCCGGTCACCGTTTCGGGTCAGCAGGCCCAGAGTTGCGAGGCGGTCGGCCTCCTCCCGCTGCCGATTGTCTGCGAGCTCGACCCCGGTGCGCAAGCGCAGTCCACATGCCAGCAGTTCCATCTCGTGTTGCTCGCGATTGATCGCCTCTTGACCTCGTCGCCCGTGACCCAAGTCGCCCACCTGCTTGATGTAGGTGGCGGCGTTGCGGAGATTCCAATAGCGCAGGCCGACGTCGCTCGCAGAGATCGGGAATCCCAGCTGCTGACTGGTTTTTCTATCTAGAAACCCGTGAGCTCCGCAACCTGCCGCCAGGTAATGCCCGCCGTGCCAATAGGTGAGGTTGTGACGGGATTCCCTACCCGGGCTGGCGTAATTGCTCACTTCGTACTGCAAGAGTCCTGCGCTTTCCAGTAACTCTCTGGCCAACCGGTGCTGGTCGAGGAAGTCCTCCTCCCGGGGGCCGCGCACCTTGCCGACAGCGACCCGCCGCGCCAGCGGCGTCGAGGGCTCGACGGTCAGCTCGTAACAGGACACGTGTTGCGGCCCATATCCAAGCAAGCGCTCCAGTCCCGACGCGAAGACACGGGTCGGCTGTTCTGGGATCGCGTAGATCAGGTCACAGCTGAGGTTCTCCAGACCGGCCCGCTGGGCCGCGACTATGGCCTCCTCGGCGTCGGCGGCATCGTGGGTGCGGCCCAGCCAGCCCAGGGTCTGATCATCCAGACTCTGAACCCCGAGGCTGACCCGGTTAATTCCCAGCGAGAGCCAGCTGCGTACCAAGGGTTCGGTCAGGCCGCTGGGATTGGCCTCGATCGTGATCTCTGCACCATTGGCGATGCCGTAGCGCCCCGCCACAGCAGTCAGCAAGCGCTCGAGTAATGGCGGCGCTAGCAATGCAGGCGTTCCCCCACCCAAATAGACCGTCTCCAGCTCCGCGCGGTCGGTACCCACCGGAGCCGACCACTCGAGCTCGGCGATCAACGCCTCGACATAGGCTTGGTGGAGGTGTTCCCCGCCAACATGGATCGCGAAATCGCAGTACGGACAGCGACTTTCGCAGAAGGGAATGTGCAGATAGAGACTGCGCACGCTACCTGCCGTGCAATCAGCGGTCAAGCGAAAGCACCGCCATGAACGCCTCTTGAGGTATCTCGACACTGCCGACCCGCTTCATGCGCTGCTTGCCCTCTCGTTGTTTCTCTAGCAACTTGCGCTTGCGGGTGATGTCGCCGCCGTAGCACTTAGCGAGCACGTCCTTGCGCAGCGCCGGCACCGTCTCTCGGGCAATGACCTTGCCGCCGATGGCAGCCTGGATGGCAACCTCGAAGAGCTGGCGGGGGATCACCTCGCGCAGGCGCTGCACCAGCTTGCGGCCCTGGGTGCTGGCCTGCTGGCGATGGACGATGACCGAAAGGGCGTCGACCCGGTTACCCGCCACCAGGACGTCGAGCTTGACCAAGTTCTCGGCCCGATAACCGGCCAGCTGGTAGTCCATCGAGGCGTAGCCCCGGCTCCTTGACTTCAGCTGGTCATAGAAGTCGTGGATGATCTCGCCCAGAGGAAGGTCATAGGTAAGCAGCGCCCGCTCGCCGGGAGGCTGGTACTCGAGCTGAATGAACTCACCGCGGCGCTCCTGGCAGAGCTCCATGATCCCCCCTAGGTGTTCCCTGGGGACCACGATCTCCAGCTTGACTCGGGGCTCCTCAATGGTCTCGAGGCTTCCCGCCTCGGGGAGCTGGTCGGGATTGTCGATTTCAACCGCCGCCCCGTTCTTCAGCGTCACTCGATAGGCGACAGAGGGTGCGGTCGTGATCAGGTTGAGCTGGAACTCGCGCTCGAGGCGCTCCTGAACGATCTCCATGTGCAGCAGTCCGAGGAAGCCGCAGCGGAAACCAAAGCCCAGTGCGGCGGAGGTCTCGGGCTGATAAGTGAGGGCCGCGTCGTTGAGCTGGAGTCGCTCCAGTGCTTCCTTGAGGCCCTGGTAGTCATCGCTGTCGACGGGGAACAGCCCCGCCCAGACCATCGGACTCGCCTGGCGGTATCCGGGCAGCGGTTCCTTGGTCGGCCGGGAAACCTCAGTGATGGTGTCGCCGACCTTGCTGTCGCGGACGTTGCGGATGGAGGCGATCAGGTACCCGACCTCGCCCGCGGACAGCTCTTCGACGGCCACCATCCCGGGCCGGAAGATCCCCACCTCGTCCACGGTGAAGGTGCCGTGAGAGGCCATCATCAGAATCTGGCTACCAGGTCGAAGCCGGCCGTCCACAATCCGGACGTAGACCACCACGCCTCGATAGGCGTCGTACTTGCAATCGAAGATCAGCGCCCGCAGGGGGGCCTCAGGGTCGCCGACTGGTGCGGGAAGAGCGGTGACCACCGCCTCCAGGATCTGGTCGACACCTTCCCCGGTCCGAGCACTGGCCAGAATCGAGCGCTCGGCGGGGATCCCGATCACCCGGGCGATCTCCTGCCGCACCTGCTCGGGGTCGGACTGCGGCAAGTCGATCTTGTTGACCACCGGCACGATCTCCAGCCCCAGCTCTAGCGCCTTGTAGACGTTGGCCAGGGTCTGGGCCTCGATGCCCTGACTGGCGTCTACCACCAGCAGCGCACCCTCGCAGGCGGCCAGCGCCCGCGAGACCTCGTAGGCGAAGTCGACATGGCCGGGGGTGTCGATGAGGTTGAACTCGTAGGATTGGCCGTCCTCGGCCTGGTAAGTCATGCGGACGGCCTGGGCCTTGATGGTGATGCCGCGTTCGCGCTCGATGTCCATGGTGTCCAGCATCTGCTCGGTCAGATCGCGAGCGCTGACAGTGCCGGTGAGCTCCAGGAGCCGGTCCGCCAGCGTCGACTTGCCGTGGTCGATGTGAGCAATGATGGAAAAGTTGCGGATTCGATTTGTGGATTGCGAGGGCATTTGTGGGGCGATTATCCCGAGACGAGCCTCTGCCTCTAGGAACTTCAACTCAGCAGCAACGCGGGCGGTGGCGCTGGGATTGCGGCTCGGGGATGGCTCCGGCGATCGGGAACAAACCTCCCGACCCCGATCCTGGGACCACTAGCCGCTGACCCAGGATGAGACTGCCCCCATGTAGACACCGCCCTCGAGGCAGGTGCCGAGCCAATCGCTTTGGGCTCAAGCGAAGTCAGCGCTCCGCCTGATTCCCACTTGCGGTCTGATTCCTATCTCCGGACACGGCGTTCACCGGTGAGCGCAGCGCTGGGCAGGCTGATAAAACGGCGATGGCGACCTTTCACCATCTGCGAGATGGAAAGAGGATGTATCCGCCGACGGATCTAAGACCCTAGCGACTCCACTTCGTCGGTGGCGGATAGACATACCTGGCGATGGTTCCCGACACCCAGGCGATCACGAATCCAGCGAAGACGAAGAGGAAAGTGTGCAGACTGCTCTTGTGCGTGCCTATCGCTACCACACCCAAGATAACCGCCCACACAATGGCCAGGCCGATACTGTACACCCAGTAGTTACGTCGCACGCTAACCCATCCCGCACGGTAAACACCTGCAGTCGCGATGAGTACAGGATACTCACCGGCCCTGCACTGTCCCATCAGCTGGACTGACGAATGGCCGTCCCAGCGCGTACTCGGTGGTCTCGGATACGGGAAGACTCGGTCTTCGATCTGGGCGGGAACCGTATGGAATGGCTTTATGCCCTGGTGCAGTAGTGGAGATGAACGGTTCCGTCGCTGAAGCGGCGTTCGCCTAGCAATTGCAGCTGCAGGCGGACATCTTCGGGCAGAGATCGGTTGCCGCCCCCAACCATGATCGGCGTGACGAAGAGATGGTATTCATCGACCAGCCCAGCCCTCATGGCTTGACCGGCGAGGTTGGGGCCACCCACCGAGATGTCTCCTTCAGTTGCCGCTTTCAGCTGCCGCACCGCTTCCGGGCTTAAGGCGCGCTCGATCTTTGTCCTAGCGCTGGAAACCGTCTCCAACTTTGTGGAGAACACGATCTTGTCGGCCGCCCGCCAGATCTCCGCGAAGTCCTGCATGAGATGTGACTCTCCAGCTGGGAAGGTGGCCGTTTCCCACGAGACCATCGTCTCGTACATCCGACGCCCGTAGAGGTAGGTCCCAACCGGTCTCTCCAGCTCGTTGACCAACGCGAACACTTCCTCGTCTGGAGCCGCCCAGTCGAAGTTTCCGTCCTCATCCGCTACGTAGCCGTCGAGCGAAGCGATGGCGGTATAGATCAGCTTGGCCACGGTCAAGCTCCATTTATGGCCCAACCTGGCCGAACCAGATGGGATGGTTGTCATTGCGGCTACCGACCGGAAGTCTAGACAATCAATATCTCGTGAGAGTTAGTCAGCATAGGTCCGGCTCCGCGTCCCACGGTGCCCGGCGGGATGGCGATCGGTCTTGGCGGATAAGCGGTCCTCTGTGAGGCGCAGTGAAGGACTCGGGTAGCGCCGCGGCTTCGACGACGAGCGACTACGACGTCGTGGTGGCACGCAGTCTCGACGAGCTTGAGGCGGTCAGCGATTTGCAGGCTGAGATCTGGGGCTCGCGCAGCATCGCGGCCCCGAGCACCATCTTGCGTGCGATATCGGTCGCTGGTGGACTCGTCCTCCTGGCCCGCGCCGGCGATCGGCCGGTGGGCTTCGCATACGGCTTCACCGGACGGACCTTAGATGGTGTTGTCTACCACCGCTCCCACGCCGCCGGCGTCCTTGCCGAGTTCCGCAGCAGCGGCATCGGCAGCGCACTAAAACGTGCTCAGGGTCGCGAGGTACTGGCATCGGGCCTGGACCGGGTGGTCTGGACCTTCGACCCGACCCAATTGGGCAATGCGTACTTCAACCTCCGACATTTGGGAGCCACCGCCCGCGCCTTCCAGCGCGACTTCTATGGGGTCGGCGACGAAGCTCTGAGCCATGGCTTGCCCACCGATCGACTGTTCATCGAGTGGTTCCTTGGATCCCGCGAGCAGGCCGAGCTCGCCAGGCTCAGGCGACGCCCAGCGGCAGCTTCGATCACGGTCCCGTCCGGGCTGCCGGCACCGCATGGGGCTGACCTGACCAAGGTGCTTCCCCTCCAGGATGAGCTGCGAGGGCAGCTGGAGGCAGCGTTCTCCACGGGGCTCCAGGTCATCGACTTCGACCCTGACTCCCGGCGCTACCTGCTCTCGGAACTGCCCTCTTTGTTCCCCAGGCCGGCCGAAGGAGGCTCTGAGCCCGAGGTTTGATCGTCGCTTGGCGTCTGCTCCACGATGACCAACTCCGCCAGTTTGCGGAGCACCTCCAGTTCGCCGCCGTAGATGAGCTCCGGCAGTGCCTGGAGCCGTTGCAAGATGCGTGGGTAGGCGCCCAGCCAACGCCCAGCCTCAGCGATGAGACGCTCCCGTTCCGCGGGATACGAGACACCCCCGAGCGCTCGTTGGAGGGCCAGTTGATCCTTGGGGGTGCGCCGTCCCTGCCGGGGCGCAAAGCGGGGCTCGGTGAGGCCGACTTCGATGCGCGGCCCGCCGGGCACGCCCAGCGCCGCCCTGGAAAGGAGCTCCTCGGGCGCGACTGGAACCAGATCGCCCAGCTCGGACTCATCAGCCACAGCCGGTTTCCGGTGGAACACCGACCGTGGCCGGGGTCCCACCGGAGTGGGAGGACGGTCCCCGAACCACGACCGGCAAGTTCAAGCTAGCAGTGGCTGGACCAAGATCATCTAGGCGCGACCCGCCCGTGACCCGCCCCTCAGTCGCTCGCGACACCCGAGCGCCCTTCATGCCTCGCCCAGCACCCTGCGGGTGGATCCGACGATGTCGTGTGGTCTCTGACCGGCCTTGGCCCTGACTCGGTGAGCCAGGACCATGGGCGCGACCGCTGCCACCTCAGCCAGGCCGACGCGGGGAAGACCTTCGAGGGCGGCATAGGCCTGGGCCGCCTTCCGCGCCACCAGGTCGGCCCGGTGACCGTCTACCTCGAGCTCAATCGCCAGCCTCGCGATCGCCTCCAGCACCGGTCGCGAGGCCTCGATCTCGGAGAGCACCGCGATGGCGCGGTCGATCCGGGCGCGCTCCCGCTGCTCCGCGTCCTCCCACTCCGCAGCAAACGCCTCGGGATCGTCCTCGTACTGCTCCCGGCGCAGCACGATCTCCACCCGCTCCGCGATCTCGGTGATGCCGGAGACGTCGACACAGAGTCCGAAACGGTCCAGCAACTGGGGACGGAGGTCACCCTCCTCGGGGTTCATGGTACCGACCAGGATGAATCGGGATGGGTGCCACACCGAGATCCCCTCCCTCTCGACCACGTTCACGCCCATGGCGGCGGCGTCGAGGAGGACATCGACGATGTGGTCGTCGAGCAGGTTGACCTCGTCGACGTAGAGGATCTGACGGTTGGCCTCGGCCAGCACTCCGGGTTCGAAGCGACGCTGCCCCGAATGGATCGCCGCCTCCAGGTCGATCGAGCCGACCACCCGATCCTCGGAGGCGTTGATGGGCAGCTCGACCACCCGCATCTGTCGCCTGACCGATCCGAGCTTCTCACCCGCGGCCAGCCGGGCTTGGCAGTCCAGGCACGGGGCATCGCTGTTGGGCGCGCAGCCGTAATGGCATCCGACGACTACATCAAGCTCGGGCAGGAGCCGGGCCAACGCTCGCACCGCCGTGGACTTGGCGGTCCCCTTCTCGCCTCGGATCAGGACGCCCCCGATCGCGGGGTTGACTGCGTTGAGCTCCAGGGCCAGCCGCATCTGGTCCTGGCCGACCAGGGCCGTGAACGGATAGACGGTGCGAAGTTCAGCCACGGGCGGATTGTCTCAGAGGCCGGGCGGGCAGTCCCTCAGCCTTGCTGACGGAGTGCTTCGGCGACAGGCCGCAGGATCGCTCCCTCCGAGAGGTCGAAGAGCCCGAAGTAGGCCGCTCCCATCCGCTCGGCCAGGTCGACGCACGCATTGAAGTTGTAGCCGGCGAAGCGAGGAGATCCGGACCGCTCCTGACCCGGCGTCATCCGCGGCTCTTGGAGATGGTCCCGCGAGGAGTCGATCACCAGGGCCCGGATGTCATCCCGGCGGATCTGGTCGGCGATCCGCTGGGCCTCGACGAGCGGTTCCTCGCCACCGAAGCTGATGTTGCCTCGGCCATCGCTGATAAGCACCAGCAGCGGCAGCACGTCGGGGTCCCGGCGGCGCTCTCCCATGATCAGGCTCAACGCCGCCACCAGGCCGTGGGTCAGGGGGGTGGTGCCGCCCACGGCAATACGGGTCAGGTGGCGTTCGGCCAAGTCGACGCTGGCGGTAGGACGCAAGACGACCTGGGCTTTCCGCCCGGAAAAGGAGATCAATGCCACCCGGTCGCGGCGAACATAGGCGTCCTTCAGCAGCGCCAGGATCGCGCTCCGGGTGGCGTCCATCCGCTGCTCGGCGTCCATGCTGGCCGAGGCGTCGACCACGAACACGATCAGATTCCCGATCCGGCGCTCGCGCACCTTCTGACGCAGGTCCTGCGGCTCCAACTGCAACGTGCGATCCGAAGTCTTGGAGTGGGAACGCCTCGCCACCTGATGTGGAGCCGCCGCCCGCAGGGTCGCGTCCAGGGCCAGATCGGTGGGATGCTCGACCTCGCGAGCTCCGACGTAGCGGCCGCGGCGGTCACGTGAGCTAGTCTGGCTCCGGCGACCACTGCCACGGCGGCGCAGCCGCTCCCGGGGCAGTTCAATCCGCCCCACCGCGAACCCCTCATCGACCTCGATCGGGTCGGTCGCCACAGGCCCCGGCCGAGCTTCGGCACTGGAACGGGTGTCCCCGGCCGCTTCGCCCTCGCTCTGGGGTGAGCCAGGGCCTTCCGCATCCTCCTCATCGGTGGTCTCGGCTCCCGTCGGTGACGTCTGAGGACTGGAGTCCGGCGCCGCGGTTTCGGACGGCGTCTGGACCATCTGCGCGGGCGCCTCGGTGATCCCGGAAGGGGCCTCTTGGAGGCCGCTGCCCAAGGAACGCCGGCGGTGAACCAAGGCCAGTTCTGCGACCTCGGTTAGATCCCTCAGGCTGACCACCAGATCGTCTGGATCGAGGGTCGGCTGCTCGGCCGCCTCGAGAGCCCGATCTGCCTGAGCGGCCCGGACCAGAACCAGGTCGGAGCGATGTCCAATCGCCTGCTGGTCGACACTCATCGCCGCCGCCACTCGGACCACCAGCTCTGGGGTGACGATCTGGCTTAGCAGGCCCTTGGCCCGGAGCAGGCGGTCGGCCAGCAGTCGATCCTCGCCGACCAGACTGGCGCTGGTGGCGTCACGCTGCATCACCTCGACCCGGTCCTCCAGCGCCATCAGCCCGGCTACCTCGGCACAGAGTCCGAAGCGGTCCAGCAGTTGCGGGCGGAGGTCTCCCTCCTCCGGGTTCATGGTTCCCACCAAGACGAAGCGCGAAGGGTGGGAGATCGAGATCTCCTCGCGCTCCACCACGTTCACGCCTCCCGCGGCGGCGTCCAGGAGTACGTCGACCAGGTGATGATCGAGCAGGTTGACTTCGTCCACGTAGAGGATCTGGCGATTTGCCTCTGCCAGCAGACCCGGTTGGAAGGCTCGCCTGCCCTGGCTCAGGGCCAGCTCCATGTCGATCGACCCCACGATCCGGTCCTCCGACGCGCCAAGGGGTAGCTCCACCACCCGCGTCGGCCGGACCACGGAGGGCAGGACCTCGCCTTGGCCCACCCGGGCGACGCAGTCCTGGCACTGGTCGGGGCCGCTCGGCGCACAGTGGTAAGGGCAGTCAGCCACCTGCTCCTGGGTGGGCAGGATCGCCGCCAGGGCTCGAACTAGGGTGGACTTGGCGGTGCCTCTCTCGCCGCGGATCAGGACCCCACCGATGTTGGGCTCGACCACTGCCAGCAGCAGAGCCAGCTTCATGCGGTCCTGGCCCACGACGCCGCTGAAGCTCAGGGGCGCGGGAAGCTCGGAGCGGGGCTTCAGCCCGCCCGCGTGGACGGCCATCGACTAACCGAACCCAGCCCGAAGGCCGTTGAGACGCATGTGGCCCTGATCCGGGATCAACTCCCGATAGGCGGCCGACTCCGCGGCTTCGATCTCGTTGGCCATGCTCGATATGGTAGATCTCAACATCTGACCGACCCCGGGCCAGCCCCGTGATCAGCGACAGGAGCTGTATGAGCGAATCGGACCTCGGCGAAGTGGGACTCATCGGTGGAACGGGCCCTCTGGGCCGGGGCCTTGCCGCCAGGTTGGCCGCCGCTGGACTCTCCGTGCGACTGGGGTCGCGCGACCCGCAGCGAGCGGACGAGATCGCCACCACGATTCAGTCCCAGGTTGGGAGTGGCAGAGGAAAGGTCGCGGGAGTTAGCAACCTTGAAGCTGCCGGCTCCGGACAGCTCGCCCTGCTGACCGTGCCCTACGACGCGGGAGCGGCGCTGCTGAGCCAGCTGGGAGCGCCGCTGCAGGGTCGGGTCCTGATCTCCACCGCGGCTCCCATGGAGTTCCGCCGCGGGGTGCCGAAGCCCCTCACGCCCGAAGCCGGTTCAGCCGCGCTGGAGGTATCACAACACTGCCCTGGAGCGCGGGTGGTAGGTGCCTTTCACACCGTGAGCGCCTCCACCCTGGCCGCCTTGGCCTCGCCGCTCGACGAGGACGTCATCATCACCGCCGACGATGCCGAGGCAAAGGAACTGGTCACTCGACTGGTCCGCACTATCGCGGGCCTCCGCCCAATCGACGGCGGAGGTCTCATGAACGCCCACTTCAGTGAGGCGCTGACCCCCTTCCTGATTCGGCTCAACCGACTTCATCACACCGAGACCGGGATCCGGATCACCGGTCTGGCGACCGACTGAGGGGGTCCGGAGCACTGGCTCGGGAAACGGCCAGCCGGATTTCCATCTAAGCGTTGGCGGCTCAGATGTGGATGGCCAGCCCCTCGGCCGCCAGAGCGGCCTCCTTCAGGCTCTCGCTCAGGGTGGGATGCGCATGCACCAGCGCCTCGAACTGCTCGGCTTTGACTCCGGACCAGGCGGCCATGACCATCTCCGGAAGAAGTTCTGTGACCTCGGCTCCAATCGCGTGGGTCCCCAGCAGCCTGCCCGTGTCAGCATCGACGACGGTCTTGATGAAGCCGACCGTCTCCCCCATGGCGATCGCCTTGCCGCTGGCGCTGAAGGGGAACTTGCCGACCCGCACCTGGTAGCCACGCTCCTTGGCCTGCTCCTCGGTGAAGCCAGCCGACGCCACCTGGGGCTGGCAGTAGGTGCATCGGGGCACCTGGATCGGGTCGAGAGGCGCGGCCTCCCGGCCTGCCGCAGTCTCCACCGCGATCACCCCTTCGGCACTAGCGGAATGGGCCAACAGCGGCGGTCCGATCACATCCCCGATCGCAAAGACCCCGGGAACGTTGGTGCGGAGGTGGTCATCGACCTTGATGAAGCCGCCCTCAACCACTACGCCCAGGTCCTCAAGCCCCAGGTTCTCAACGTTTGCCTGGACCCCGGTGGCGGTCAGGACCATCTCGCCTTCAACCGCGTCACCGTTCTCGAGGTGGAGGCGCCAGCCCTCACCGGCGCGCTCAGTGCGCTGGATCAGGGATCCGGTCCGTAGTCCAATCCCCTGGCGCTCGAACTGGCGGGTCAGCTCCTTGGAGACGTCCTGGTCTTCCTGGGGTAGCAGGCGGGTCAGGGCCTCCACGACCGTCACTTCCACCCCGTACGACGAGTACACGTAGGCGAACTCCGCCCCGATCGCCCCACCGCCCACGATCACGCAGCTCTTGGGCAGCTGGCGCAGCTCCAACGCCTCGCGCGAGGTGAAGACGGTCTTGCCGTCCACCACCAACCCGGGCAGTGACTTAGGACGGGCACCGGTGGCGATCAGGATCTGCGAAGCCGCAACCGTCTGCCCCGAAGGGCTGACCTCGATGGTCTGCTCGGAGACCAGGCGAGCCCGGCCGTGGACCACCTCCACCCCGTTCTTCCGCATCAGGAAGGCCACCCCCTGGGTCAGCTTGCCGACCACTTCCCGGCTGCGAGTGATCGCGGCGTCGAAGTCGGCCACCACCTGGCCGCGGCTGATGCCGAAGCGCTCTGATTCCTGGACCAGGTGGAGCACCTCGGCGTTGCGCAGGAGCGACTTGGAGGGGATGCAACCCCAGTTGAGGCAGATCCCGCCCAGGGTGTCTGCCTCCTCGATGATGGTGACCGCCATGCCCAGTTGAGCGGCGCGGATAGCGGCGACATAGCCTCCCGGCCCGGAGCCGATGATGGCGAGGTCTTTCAAGGCCCACCCCTCGAGCTCAAAGCGGGTCTCCCAGCCCGACTCAAACCAGGCACGCGGTGGGGTGCTCCAGACACCAGCGTAGAAAGGCCAGCGCCTCGGCTCCCTGGGCACCGTCGGTGACCCGGTGATCGATGGCCAGGGTCATCGCCATCTGGTGGCCGGGCGCCAACTCGCCGGCCACCACCACCGGGACCTCGCGCACCTCGCCGACGGCCAGGACACTGCCCTGGCCGGGGGTGATGATGGCCGAGAACTGGGTCACCCCGAACATGCCCAGATTGCTGATCGCGGTGTGGCCTCCCGAGAGCTCCTCGGGGTGGAGGCGGTTGCTCTTGGCCCTGGCCGCCAGATCGTGGGCGCGACGGGCCAGCTCGGAGAAGCTGAGAGTCTCGCAACCCCTCAGCACCGGCGCCACCAGGCCGTCAGGGAGGGCTACCGCCACTGCGATGTTGCTCTGGGAGAACTGGCGCAGGCCGCTGCCGATCCAGGCGGCGTTGAGGCTGGGATGGCGCTGCAGGGTCAGCGCCATGGCACGGATCACGAAGTCGGTGACCGAGAACTTGGGCAGTTCAGGGTCACCCAGCTGATTGAGCTCGCCGCGGAGCTGCAACAACGCTCCCATCCGGGCCTCGGTGGTGAGGTGGAAGTGGGGAATCGAGCTGTTGGCCTCCGCCATCCGTCGCGCGATCGCCTCTCGCATCCTCGAGAGCTGCACCGGCTCGGAGGGATCGCTGAGGTCCATGGCCGCAGCGGCTCCCACAGGTCGGGTTAGGGGCGCGATAGCGCCGCCGCGCGAAGCGGCCTCGACGTCCTCGGCTCTGATCCGCCCGCCCGGGCCGGTGGCGCGAACAGCCGTCAGTTCGATGCCGAGTTCGCGGGCACGGCGTCGAGCCAGCGGGCTGGCCTTGACCCGTTCGCCAGGAATCGCAGCCGAGCTGGCGGGAACCGGCTCGGCGGGACCGTCGGCGAGCTGCTGGGCCCACTCCGGTACCGGAGTCGAGGCCGGGGAAGATTCCTCAGACGGGGACTGGTTCTGGCTGGGGGATGGCTTCTTGGGACTATCCTCGCTGGGCCGGGCACCGTCGCCGTCTGCTGCCTTGGGCTTCTCGCTTGACGCCTCCAGCTTCTCCGCTGCTGCTGGTTTCTCAGGAGCGGCTGGGAGTGGCTTCTCCGGAGCGGTCCCCTGGTCCGCGATCACCTCAGAAGCCTCCCCTATGATCGCGATCGCCTGACCCACCGGGACTGTGGTACCGGGCTGGACTAGGATCTTCTTCAACACCCCACTGGCATAGGCCTCGATGTCGATGTCCGCCTTCTCGGTGGCGATCGAGGCGATGACGTCACCCCGTTCCACAGGAGCGCCCTCCTCCAGCAGCCAGCGGTTGATTGAGCCCTCGGTCATGTCATACCCCATCTGGGGCATGGTCACCTCGTAGGCCATCAGTTCAGCCGCCGGACCGCTTCCACCACCTGATCGCTGGTCGGAACCAGGACCCTCTCCAGCGCCCGCGAGTAGGCCATCGGCACGTCGCGCATCGCCACCCGCTGGACTGGGCCGTCGAGATCATCAAAGCAGCGGTCCTGGATCTCACTGAGCAGGTCGGCGCCGAATCCCCCGGTGCGCCAGTCCTCGCCGCAGAGCACCACCTGGTGGGTGCGACGCACCGACTCGACCACGGTCGGGTAGTCGACTGGCCGCAGGGTGCGGAGGTCGACAACCTCGCAGGAGATGCCGTCATCGCGCTCTAGGACCTCGGCTGCTTGCAGCGCCTGGAGCAGCATTCGCGAGTACCCGACCAGGGTCACGTCCCGCCCTTCCCGGACCACCTTGGCTTTGCCGATAGGGATCTCGTCCTGGCCTGGCTCGGCTCCCTCTGCGACCTCCCCCTTGGTGCTGTAGAGCAGGCTGTGCTCGATGAAGATGACCGGGTCGGGGTCCCGGATCGCAGCTAGCAAGAGGCCCCGCGCGTCGGCCGGGGTAGCGGGCATCACCACCTTCAACCCCGGGACCGAGGCGAACCACCCCTCGAAGGTCTGGGAGTGAGTGGGACCTAGCTGGCCGAAGCCGGAGACGGTGCGGATCACCAGTGGTACCGACCACTGCCCCCCAAACATGTAGTGGAACTTGGCGGCGCTGTTGACGATCTGGTCCAGCGCCAGCAGGGCGAAGTTGACGGTCATCAGTTCCGCCACCGGCAGCAGCCCGCCCATCGCGGTCCCGATCGCGAAGCCCACAATCCCGGCCTCAGCGATGGGGGTCTCCATGACCCGTTTGGGGCCGAACTCGTCGATCAACCCCTTGGTGACGGCATAGGAGCCCCCGTAGCCGGTGATGCTCTCTCCCATCAGGACCACCCGCTGATCACGGAGCATCTCGTCCCGAAGCGCAGTCCGGACGGCGTCCCGGTAGCTGACCACCGTCATCTCAGATTCCCGCCTCACTGACTTCGGGCTGGGGTTCGACCGCGGCGACCTCGAGAGCCACCGCCGCGGGACTGCCGTCGGCCTCTGGGTCAATTGGTTTGGCGTAGATCCAGCGGGCGACATCGGCAGCCTCCGGCCAGGGCGACTTGTCCGCGAAGGCGACCGCGTCCAGCATCTCCTGCTCCACCTCTTCGTTGACCTGAGCCAGCTCTTTGGGGGTGCAGATCCCGTGCTTGACGCAGAAATCCCCAAACCGGGGAATTGGATCCTTGGTCCGCCAACGTTGGACCTCGGCCTTGGCTCGGTAGAGCTCGGGGTCGGCCATCGAGTGGCCCCGGAAGCGGTAGGTCAACGCCTCGACGAAGAAGGGCCCCTGCCCACTGCGACAGTGTTCCGCCGCCTTCTGAACCGCCTCGTAGACGGAGAGAACTTCCATGCCGTCGCACTGGACAGCGGGCATGGTGTAGCCCTCGGCCTTGATCATCATCTCGCTCACCGGGGACTCCTCCGCCAGGGTGGCGCCCATCCCGTAGAGGTTGTTCTCGCAGATGAAGATGATGGGCAGGTTCCAGAGGGCGGCCATGTTCAGCCCCTCGTGGAAGATGCCGTTGCCGGTGGCACCATCGCCGAAGAAGTCCAGGACGATCTCGTCGCTCTGCTGGTACTGCATGGCGTAGGCCATCCCCGCCCCGATGGGGATGTGCGAGCCCACGATCGCGTGCCCGCCCCAGAAGTGTCGAGCGGCCTCGGCCAGGTGCATCGACCCACCCCGGCCGTGACAGAGCCCGTCCTCCCGACCGAAGAGCTCGGCCATGCAGGCCTTGGGATCGCAGCCCCGGGCCAAGGCGTAGCCGTGGTCCCGGTAATGAGCCAAGACGTGATCGGTGTCGCGGGCGGCATTGAGGGCTCCCACAGCCACCGCCTCCTCACCTATGTATAGATGTAGGAAGCCGCCGACCTTGGCCTGGGCGTAGGCCTCGGCGGCATGCTCTTCAAAGCGGCGGATCTGGACCATTTGCCGGTACATGTGCCGACACTGGGCTGGGGTCAGCCCCAGCGGCAGCTCGGCCTCGACGGAGCGGGCGGTGGTGCGCTTGGGACGGACGCGCCGAGACCCTTGGGTGGAAGCCATTGCGCCAGTTTAGAAGGTGGGCCAAGGTCGTGATCCCGGAGCTGCCGAACGCGGCACGACCGTGACCGTTCAGCGACCTAAATCAACCGCGCGAGCAGGTCTGATTATTAGGGACTTTCTAAGCGATTTCTGATTGAAAATTCGGCCATTTTGGGATATACTTCAGAGACAGCAGCCACCAATGGCTGCGCTGCCAGGTGGCGGGGAGAGCACCGGGTAACCAGGCTGCGCCCGTCGCCGTTGGAAACATCGGACATCCCAGTTCCGGGACCCCGACGCGATCCAAGGAATACCCAACATGATGACTACAGATAGAGACAGCCGCTTTCGGGCAACCCGTCGGGAAATACTCCGCCGTCAGCACGACGGCTTCTCCCGGACCCGGATCCTCCGTCGTTACCGATCCCATCTAGAGCACCTCGACCGAGTTCTGGCCGACCTCGAGGATGCCCGGATTCGCGAGCGCCGGGTGGTCCCGCCCCAGATCACCGAGCAGTTGCGGCAGGCCGAGGTGGCTCAGGAAGACCCGGATCTGGCCCAGGTGGTGGCGACCAGCCGCCCCAGCATCGACCGGGTTCAGGATGCGGTCTTCGACGCCCAGGGCCGGATCATGGTCGAGGTCAGCCGACTGCTGGGACAGCCCGACTGGGTCAGCATCGAGGCTGAGGAAGGTGAGGCGCTGGAGCTAGAGGCCGCTCGTCACTGATCGGGTTCCTGGTCAGACGGTTCTGATCGCGGCTCCGGATCTCCTTCAAGCGCGAACGCTCGTGCCAGGGCGACCACCTGGGCCTGATCGCGCAGCGCCCTGCGGCTGCGGGCCGTCTCCTGCTGCCTCGGCCTGACCACCAGGTGGGCCCGGTCGGCAAGGCGCTCGGCCTCGCGTGATTGCCGAACCTGACTGAGGCGCTCCCAGTCGGCGACCGACTGTTCCACCAGCGCGACCTGGTGCTCGCCGTCGCCTTTCTCAGCCATCTCCGCCAGCCGCTGCTGGAGTCGAGTCAGCCGGGCCGCCGGCAGACGCGACCTGGCCGCGAGCAGGCTGGCTGCCAGCTTGGCGTCGGCCTGGCGCCGGTCACGGTGGGTGGCCTCTTGTTCGACCTCCTTGGTACGCGCGTCCCGGAGCTCCGCCTGGGCGCGGGCCAGAAGCGCACGGTATCCCTGGGCCAGATCTGCGGTCGACCCCGAGCCAGCTGACTGCGCCAGAGCCACCGCCGCCGCCAGCAACTCGTCGACCACCGCCTCGGCCCCCAACTGCCGCAGCTGGGGAAAGATGAACACTCCACACTTGCGATCCACTTCGATGAAGGACTGGACGGCGTCGGCTGGCAGCTCCGGGTGCAGGGGCGGCGGCAGGGCGATGCCGGTGGTGGCTTCGGCTGGCGTCTCGGCCTCGCTCATCAGTTAGACGATCCGCTCGGCGGCCTCCGGCCCATCTCTGCGAGGAGGCAGCCGAGGCCGGCCGAGGTGCCTCCGGGAGCTTTGAACACCGCGGTACCGGCGACCAGGACGGTGGCCCCGGCCTTGACGCAGGCGCCGGCGTTGCTTACCTCGACGCCGCCATCCACCTCGATGTCGCAGTCGAGCTGGCGGGCAGCGATCAGACGGCGCAGCGCCTCGACTCTGTCCAGCGTCGCGGTCAGAAATGTCTGTCCCCCGAAGCCGGGGTCAACCGACATCACTAACGCCAGTTGAATCTCCGGCAGGATGTCGGACAAAAACTCCACCGGGCTGGCGGGGTTGAGACCGACCCCGGCGCCAGCTCCTTCTGTCCGGATCAGCTCCACGGTGCGGTGGAGCTGGGGGCAGGCCTCGAAATGCACGGTTATCAGATCCGCCCCGGCCGCCCGAAAGCTGGGGATGATCCCGTCCGGCCGCTCCACCATGAGGTGGGTTTCCAGGAACAGTGAAGTGGAGCGTCGGCAGGCCGCCACGATGTCGGGGCCCATGGTCAGGTTGGGGACGAAGTGGTTGTCCATGATGTCGATGTGGATGCGATCGGCCCCGCCCGCCTCACAGGCGGCAAGCTCGTCGCTGAGATGGGCCAGGTCGGCCGCCAGGATCGAAGGCGCCAGCAGGCTCACGACGCCGGCTCCTCCAGTCGGGATGCGGCCGCGGAGTCGCACCATATCTCGCAGTCGGGGGAGTTCCGGACCACCAGTTGGGCCGGCCAGCGCACCGGGTCGTAGGGTCCCCGCACCACTTGGGCCAGAGTCTCAGCCTTGGCCTCGCCGTCGATCAAGAAGTGAGTACGCGCAGCCCAGCGCAGCACCAGCGGCCCGAGGCTGAGTCGACGGTCGCCATCGGGATGCTGGGTGGCCAGAACCACCGCCTCGGCGGGGTAACTGCGCCCAGGAAACAGCGACGCGGTGTGACCGTCGGCGCCCATGCCCAGGGCGAGGATGTCTAGACGGGGCCGGCCGTCCACGAAGGGCAGGACCCCGAGCAGCTTGGCCTCGAACTGCTGGCTGAGCACCTCGGGCCCGAGGCCAGGGGTGACGTCCCAGCTCAGCACCATGGGTCGATCCCCCTGAATCCGGTCAACCAGAGCCCGGCGCAGCAGCCCCTCGTTGGACCGGGGATCGGACACCTCGACCATCCGCTCGTCTCCCGGCAGCAGGATGGTCCGAGCCCAATCCACCGAGGGCTCACCGGCCAGCAGCTCCAGCGCCTCTGCCGGTGTGCTACCCCCGGGGAGGGCGACCACGCACTCTCCCCGCGCAGAGACCGCATCGCGGATCTCCTGCGCCCAGGTGCGCGCGGCGTGCCAGGCCAGTGACTCGGGGTCCGGGAGAACTCGGATTTGCGGCTCTCCCGACGACCCCTCGCTGCCGCTCACGCCGGCTGTGATCTCTCAGTCACGCTTTACCGCATGCCCGCCGAACTGGTTGCGCAGGGCGGCCACGTACTTGGCAGCGAAGGAGTCGCTCTGCCGGGAGCGGATTCTCATGATCAGTGAGAGTGCCAGGACTGGGGTGGGTACGTTCTGCTGCAGCGCCTGGAGCAGGGTCCAGCGCCCCTCTCCGGTGTCGTCGACATAGCCCTTGATCCGGGCCAGGTCGGGATCATCCGCCAGTGCCCGCTCGGTCAGCTCCAGGAGCCAAGAGCGCACCACGCTGCCCTGATTCCAGAGGTGGGAGATGGCGCCCAGGTCGAGATCGAACTCCGAGGTCTCCATGACCTCGAATCCCTCTGCGTAGGCCTGCAGCATCCCGTACTCGATCCCGTTGTGGACCATCTTCACGTAGTGCCCGGCACCGGAGGGACCGACACGCAGGAAGCCCTCCGGCGGGGCCAGCGTCTTGAACACCGGTGCGACGTAATCGAAAGCGTCCTGATCACCTCCGACCATGAGGCAGTAGCCGACCGTGAGGCCCCAGACCCCTCCCGAGGTCCCGGCGTCGAGGAAGCCGATGCCCTTCTCGGCGCAGCGCTGGGCGCGACGCTGGGAGTCGGTGTAGTGAGAGTTGCCGCCGTCGACGATCACGTCACCCCTCTCCAAGAGTGGCAGGAGGCTGTCGAGCGAAGAGTCGACCGGCTGCCCGGATGGAACCATCAGCCACACCGCCCGCCGGGGGCTGAGCTTGGCGACCAGGTCCTCCAGCGAGCTGGCGGGGGTAGCGCCCCCAGCCGCGACCTGAGCGGTTACTCCCGAGTCGCGGTCGTAGGCGACCACCTGGTGGCCCCCCTTGACCAGCCGCTCCACCATGTTGCCGCCCATCTTGCCGAGGCCGATCAAGGCAATCTGCACTGACTCTCCTCAGTTGGCGACGGGTGCCAGCAGCCGCTCGACCACCTCGGTCAGCTGCTGCAGCCCCCGGGCCACGTCCTCACAGCGAACGCGTAGCACTCTCCGACCCCTACCGGTGAGCGCCTGATAGTCCCCCAGCGCTTGGGCCTGTTGGAGCACCCCGAAGCTGTAGGGCCGGTCAGGGATGGCCAGGTCGGTTCGGTGGACTCCGGTGATCTGCAGGAAGGCGGCGGTCTCCGGTCCGCCCTTGTGGAGCTGCCCGGTGGAGTGCAGGAAGCGGGGCCCGTAACCAAAGGTGGTGGCGCAACCGGTGGCCCGCACCAATCCAAGCCGCAGCCGCCCGATGAGAGCCTCGTCCTCGGGGTGGTCCAATCGCATCGGCAGGTATGCCATCACCCCCAGATACCAGGGTGCGCGCAGTCCCGCTAACCAGCCCGACACCGCCTGCTCCAGGCTGGTGGCGCCGGGGGCGCCCGCCACCCGGACCGCGCCGTCGATCAGGTCGATGCCAGGCTCTGGGAGGCGGCCATCCTTCTCCCACCCCTGGAGAAGCCTGGCGGTGTTGTCCTTGCTCTCCTGGACGTTGGGCTGGTCGAATGGATCGATCCCGATCAGAGCCCCAGCCAGCGCAGTGGCGACCTCCCAGCGGTAGAACTCGGCGCCGAGATCGAGCACGTGGGCGGTCGGGATCCTCACGATCGGATGGCCATCGGCCGCCAGGGCATTGAGCCAGTTGTCGATGGTGGGATCGGCCCCGCTGCCCTCCAACTCGAGGTAGACGAACAGTCGATCATCGCCGTACTCGGGAGCCTCGCCCAGCGGCTCTCCCACCACCGGCACCAGGCCCTTGCCCAACTTGCCGGTGGACTCCGCCAGCAGCTGCTCAATCCAGATCGGCAGCTCGGCGAGGGCGGGATCAGCCACGATCGTCACCTTGTCGCGGCCGACCGCAGCGGCCCCGGCCAGGGCAGCGCCCAGTTGGGCACCAGGGCTGCGGTCGTTGGCGGAGGGGTCTTGGGGAAAGCACGCTGCGGACATCGAGACCGCCCCAGCTAAGAGCTGATCGACGTCAATTCCCATGGTGGCGGCCGGAACCATGCCGAAGTCGGAGAGGGCACTATAGCGACCGCCGATGGCGGGATTGGCCGACCAGATCTGGTGGAAATTCAGATCCCGAGCCAGCTTCTCCAGCCCGGTGCCAGGATCGGTGATGGCCACGCAATGGTCGCCCGCCCGCTCGGCGATCGCGGCCTGCCAGAGACTGTGGAAGAAGCTGCAGTGGCAGAGCGTCTCGGTGGTCCCCCCACTCTTGGAGGCGACCAGAAGGAGGGTTCGGGCCGGGTCGATGCGATCCACCACCGACTGAATCTGGTCGGGGTCGGTCGAGTCCAAGACGATGAGGTCGGGGAACCCAGGTCGAATCCCGAAGGTTTGCCGAAGCACTTCCGGGCAGAGGCTGCTCCCACCCATGCCCACCAAGACCGCATGTGTGAAGCCCTGATCCCGCACCCAGCTCGAGTAGCTGTGGAGCTCTCCGAGGGCGCCCCGCTGCCGCTGGGGCTCGTCGAGCCAGCCCATCCGATCCGCCATGGCCGCTTGCTCCGACTCGTCGCCGGGCCAGAGGCTGGTATCGCGGTTTCGGAGTCGCGCCAGCGCGTTGTCACTCTGGAGCTGACTCGAGGCCTGCGTGATCGCCTCCTCGGCCTGGCGCGGATCGACTCGGGCCAGCACCGCGGTCGAACTAACCTGGGTCCGAGGCGAGGCCACCAGTCCCTGTCCGGCGAAGATGGCCCGCTTGGCCCCGATCTCAGCCAGGAGCTTGTCCATCGAGTCGGCGAAGCTCTGCACTCCCTTGACCTCGAGGGTGGCCGTGACGTCGTCGATATCAACCCCGAGCTCGCGCAGGTGCTTCAGCTGGGGACCGGCATCGGGGATGTGCCCCAACAACGTCGCACGCACCTGGCCGTGGTCCAAGAACGCCGCGATCGAGCTCGGTGGCATGGTGTTGACAGTGTCCTTGGCGATCAGTTCCTCGCAGTAGAGGACATCCCGGTAGGCAGGGTTCTTGGTGCTGGTGCTGGCCCAGAGGGGACGCTGCACGCTGGCGCCGGCGGCCTCCAGGGCCGCGAACCGCTGCCCCCGGAAGACGTCCTCGAAGGCTTGGTAGGCGACCGCGGCGTTGGCGATCGCCGCCTGGCCCCGGGCCGCTTCCAGGGCTGACTTGCGCTTGCCATCGGCCTGGGCCGCGAGCGCGTCCAGCCGGGAGTCCGTCTCGGTGTCGACCCGGCTCACGAAGAAGCTGGCCACCGACCGCAGCCGCTCAATCGCCAACCCGGCAGCCAAGCGTCGCTCCAGGCCCCGGCAGTAAGCCTCCATCACAGCCTGATAGCGGGACACCGCGAAGATCAGGGTGACGTTGACGTTGAAGCCCTGGAAGAGGGCCTCCTCGACCGCCCCCACCCCCTCCTTGGTGGCCGGGATCTTGATCATCAAGTTGGGCCGGTCCACCGCCTTCCAGTAGCGGCCGGCGGCGGCCACCGTGTTGCGCGGGTCCCGAGCCAGGGCCGGCGAGACCTCGAGGCTGACGTAGCCGTCCCTGGCCTCGGTCTCCTGATATACGGTGCCCAAGTGGTCGCAGGCGCTGCGGACGTCATCCGAGATCAGTTGGTCGTAGATCTCCTCGGTGGAGCGGCCCGCCAGAGCCAGCTCTCGGATCTCGTCGTCGTAGGCGTCACCCTCGGAGACCGCCTTCTCGAAGATGGTTGGGTTGACGGTCACCCCCAGCACGCCCAGCCCGATCAGGCGAGTCAGCTCGCCCTTGCGCAAGAGATCGCGGCTGAGGTTGTCGTACCAGACGCTCTGACCCTCATCGGCCAGTCGCTGGAGTGAGTTCTTAGCCACCTTGCTCACCTCCGAAATCGCCCCAAAAGGACCTTCGCCCTCTCGGCCACCGCCGCTGGCGTCAAGCCCAGGTTTTCGTAGATGGTCTGGTAGGGCGCGGAGGCACCAAAGCGGTTCACCCCGACCACCGCGCCATGGTCCCCCACCCAGCGCCACCACGGTTGGTCAACTCCCGCCTCCACCGCAACCCGGACGGGCACCGTGGGAGGCAGGGTCTGGCTCCGGTACGCGTCGGGCTGGCTGGCGAACAGCTCCATCGAGGGCATGCTCACCACCCGGGTAGGCACGCCTTCCGCCTGCAGCCTAGCTCTGGCCTCGACGCAGATGGAGAGCTCGCTCCCAGTTCCGATCAGCAGGCAGCGGCACTTGCCACCCTCGGCCTCCTGGAGAACGTACGCTCCCCGCATGACCCCGCTGGCGGCCAGTTCCCGGGTCCCGGGCAGGACCGGTAGGTTCTGGCGGCAGAGGACCAGCGCGGTCGGGGCCGTTCCTCGCTCCAACGCCACCGCCCAAGCCCAGCTGGACTCGTTGGCGTCTCCGGGACGGATCACCACCAGGTTAGGGATGGCCCGAAGTGCCGCCAGGTGCTCGACCGGCTGGTGGGTGGGCCCGTCCTCCCCAAGGCCGATGCTGTCGTGTGTGTAGACCCAGACCACCCCCAGGTGGGAGAGCGCCGAGAGCCGCACCGCCGGTCGCTGGTAATCGGAGAAGGTGAAGAAGGTGGCGCTGTAGGGACGGAGCCCGCCGTGCGCGGCCATGCCATTGCAGGCCGCCCCCATGGCGTGCTCCCTGACCCCGAAGTGGAGATTGCGGCCAGACCCGGTATGGCCGTCGAAGTCGCCACCGTCCGCGATGGCAGTCTTGGTCGACTCCGAAAGATCGGCGTCGCCACCCAGGATCCAAGGGATTCGCTCCGCCAAGGCGACCAGTGTTTTGCCGCCGGAGCTGCGGGTGGCGATGGGATCGCTCCCGGCCTCCCACTTGGGCAGGACATCCTCCCAGCCGGCTGGGAGCTCTCCCGCCATCGAGGTGCGCCACTCGTAGGCGAGCGCCGGGAACGCTTCGCTCCAGGCGGAGAAGCGGTCGTTCCATTCCCGATTCAGGGCTCCCCCCTGCACTAGTGCTTCCTGAAAATGCTCCAGCGCTTCCGGTGAAATCTGGAAGGTGAGGTCGGGATCGCAGCCGTAGGCACTCTTGGCCGCGGCCGCCTCCTTGGGACCGAGCGGTGAGCCATGTGCGGCATTGGTGTCCTGCTTGTGGGGAGCCCCATAGCCGATGTGGGTGCGGACCGCGATCAGAGACGGTCGACTGGGATCGTCGATGGCGTTCTGAATCGCGGTGGCGATGCCGTCGAGGTCGAGCGTCCCGTCCTCCACCCGCTGCACCTGCCAGTCGTAGGCGCTGAATCGGGCCAGCACGTCCTCGCTGAAGGAAAGCAAGGTGGGGCCATCAAGCGAGACGTGGTTGTCGTCGTAGAGACAGATCAACTTTCCCAGCCCCAGATGTCCCGCCAGCGAGGCGGCCTCGGAACTGATTCCCTCCATCATGTCGCCGTCGCTGCAGAGCACAAAGGTGCGGTGGTCGACGATCTCGTGGCCCGGCTGGTTGTAGCGGTAGGCCAAATGGCGCTCGGCCATGGCCATCCCCACTCCGTCCCCGAATCCCTGGCCCAGCGGTCCGGTGGTGACCTCTACGCCAGGGGTCAGGCCACGTTCGGGATGGCCTGGAGTCCGAGATCCCCACTGGCGGAACTGCTCCAACTCCTCGAGGGGCAGGTCGTAGCCAGTCAAGTGCAGCAGGGCGTACAGCAGCATCGACCCGTGGCCCGCCGAGAGAACGAAGCGGTCCCGGTCGGGCCACCCGGGGTCGGTGGGGTCGTGGCGCAGGAAGCGGGTCCAGAGCACGTAGGCCATGGGCGCCGCGCCCATAGGTAGGCCGGGGTGTCCGGACTTAGCCTTCTCGACAGCGTCGATGGCCAGGCAGCGAATCGTGTTTATGCAGGCGTTGTCGAGCCAGGTCCCGGCTCGGGGGAGCACCGCCCCCCCGCTCACCGCGCGCTCCTGGACATCACGAGCCATCTACCCCATGCTCTCATCTGAGCCGTAGAGACGCGGCTAGGGAACGTCGCCATCGAGCAGGTCCCAGCGCGGCTACGCGGGTCAGCTTGTCTCTACCGGCCGGAGTCCCTCGTCAGCAACGGAGCCGGCCGCTGATCCGGTTGTGGTAGGGAAGCCTCGTGCTGCCCAGGCGCTGATACCCCCAATCATCGAGGTCGCCACCAGGCCTTTCTCGCGCAAGAACTTGGTGGCCCGAAAGCTCCTGGACCCGGCCGCGCACTGCACCACCAGGGTGCCGTCCCGGGGCAGCTCCCCCCAGCGATCGCTGAGCTCTTCGACGGGGATCCAGATGGATCCGTCGATCCGCAGGTGCCCTCGCTCGTCGGCATCCCGGACGTCCAGCAACGGGGCGCCTCCGGCGATCAGGTTTCGGGCCGCGTCAACCTCAACCTCGAGTGCGATCGGGGCAGCCATCGGAAGGATTATCGGCTGCGCCGACCTAGGGGGCACCGATCATGGGGTAACCGGCCGCGTTAGTACAAAGAAAGGCCTCTGTCGGATGACCGTGCAGCGGGGATAGGGACCGCTGCTGCGCCGCCGTGGTAGGCAGCACCCAGACGGTGCACTGACTGCGCCCAAACGGCCCAAACAGCGCCAGCACGCACGCGGCCAGAAGCCCGAGTCCCACTATCGACCACGGCATTGGGAATCCACGTTCGCTGTGCCATGCCATCCCACTCGAACTGTAGTCGCTAATCAGTCTGGGCCAGCCGCAGGCCGCTCGATGGTCGCCAGCACTGGCACCCCCTCGGTGCAGCCTACCCGGAGATCGCCTCCGATGCTCGCATTGGTGCCATGCTGAGACCTGCACCCCAAGTGCCTCCAGGAGATCAGCAGCCTGGAAGCTAGAGTTGACCGAGATGGGTGTCGACGACTCCTCGTCTGGGCTGCCGCCTCAGCGCCCGGCCCACGGCTGGAAGAAGTGGCTGGTTGAGCCCCGTCGCCCGGTGGCGATTGCCACCAGTCCCAGGGCGCCGTGGTTGGCGGCGGGCACCGTCTGCATCGGTGCCTTCATGGGCCAGCTCGACTCCAGCATCGTGATCATCGCCCTTCCCACGATCCAGACCTACTTTCACAGCAGCCTGGGGGCGGTGGAGTGGGTGTCGCTGGCCTACCTCTTGACGCTGATCGCGATGGTGATCGCCATCGGGCGCTTCGCCGACATGGCCGGGCGAAAGCTTCTCTATCTGTACGGATTCGGGATATTCATCGTCAGCAGTGGTCTCTGTGCGCTGGCGCCGAACCTGCCCATCCTTGCCCTGTTTCGCATCTTTCAGGGCTTCGGCGCAGCCATGCTCCAAGCCAACAGCGTTGCCCTGATCGTCCAAGTTCTGCCCAGAGATAAATTGGGCCGAGGCATAGGCGTCCAGGCGGCGGCGCAGGCTCTGGGCCTCTCCCTGGGACCTGCGGCAGGGGGACTGCTGCTGGTCTTGGGGGGTTGGCGACTGCTGTTCCTGATCAACATTCCCGTCGGTCTGATCGCATTCTCGCTGGGATGGTTCCTGCTCCCGCGCAGCCGCTTCCTGGCTGCGCGGGAGCCTATCGACTGGCGCGGCCTGGGCCTGTTGGTCATCGCGGTCACCAGCTTTCTCTTGTCGCTGTCCTTCGGGGACGAGGCAGGCTGGACCTCCGCCGACATCCTGGCTGGTTTTGCGGTGACGCTCGCGGCCGGCATCGCGTTTGTTGCTATGGAGCTGCACGTGTCCGCGCCGATGGTGCAACTTTCGGTCTTCCGGCGGCCCGCTTTCAGTGCCGCGATCACCAGCGGGCTACTGTCGTACCTGGCCTTGTTTGGAGCGCTTTTTGTCTTTCCCTTCTATCTGCAGTTCGCAGGACACCTGAGCCCCGCCGCCGCCGGGGTGCGCTTGCTATGCCTGCCTTTGGCACTGGGTCTGACCGCGCCCGCTGCGGGAATCCTCGCTGACCGCTGGGGGGCCCGGCCGCTGACCGTAGGGGGAATGTTGCTTACCACGGTCGCGTTGTTGGCAATCGCGCTCCACCCCAGTAGTGGGGCGCTTTTGCTGCTTGAGCTAATCGCCATCGGTGTCGGTATTGGCGCCTTCACCTCCCCCAACAACGCTGCCATCATGGGAGCGGTGCGACGGGACCAAGCGGGGATGGCCAGCGGCGTCCTCAACATGACCAGGGGAATGGGCACGGCCACCGGCGTCGCCATCACCGGCCTGGTCTACGGACTCACGGTGGGCATCTCATCGGCACGTGCCCACTCGCCCGCACTGGCGACCAGAGGTCTTGTGGCAGCCGCCTTCTTCCTGGCAGCGATTGCGCTTGCAGCGGCACTGTTATCGACCCTGCGGGGGAGCAGCGAACTAAGCCGCAATCCGACTTTCGTCGACAGTGCTTGATTTTGAGCTAGGGCGACAGTGGAAGAGCGCGCGAGCGCCGCACCATCCGCTCGGAAATGAAAGACCAACTCAAGTGAGTGCCTCCACCTGGCAGCGTACCCCCGCGGCCCGCGCTAGCCGCCTGTCGGCGGTCAAAAGAGGTACCCCCAAGGCCTCGGCGAGCGCGACGTAGGCGGCGTCATAAACGGTGAGGTTGTGCCGCAATTCCCAACATCGTGGCAGCAGGGGGCGGTGAGCAGCCCGCCGCAGCGGGAGCTCGAGCAGATCCGTCAGAGCCAGCTGGCAGCGCCGTCCATCGAGGTGTCCGCTTGCCGACCGCCGGCGAAGCACCGACAGCACCTCAAGATCGATGATCTCGGGCGCGGTGAGGCGCTCTCCCCGGAGTCGAGCTCTGGCCCGGTCCCCGCCGGGGCCATCGTCGGCCAAGGCCGCGGCCAGAACGCTAGCGTCGAGCACGATCATCGTCCGTCACGATCCAGACGGATGGCGGCGGCGGCCTCTTCAAGTGGTAAATCGCCACCGGACCGGCCACCGGCGCGGTCAAGAACCTCCTCCAAGGTCGGAGTCCTGGCCTCCTCCACCAACCGACCCAGCAGATACTCCTGGAGCGATCTGCCTTCGGTGGCGGCCCGCCGGCGCAGGGCAGCGTGGACATCAGCAGGAACATCTTTGATCTGAATACTGGTCATGGCGCCATAATAGCTCCAGAGCATGTGTTATGCAAGCGCACCACACGGAAGCGCAACCACGGAGCGAGGCCTTCCCTCTGACTCTGCCTCAAAGTCGCCGCGAGCTCAGGGGCACGGCTTGACAGACCTAACGAGCCGGAGCCTACTCTAGCGCCGATCTCACCCCGTCCCCGTCCGACAGCGAGACATCAGGAGGCGTTGATGGCTGAAGGCGTCCTGACAGCGAGTTCCACGGTGACCGCGGCCAACCCCTACATCACAGCCCAGCGCCAGTTCGATCAGGCCGCCAGCATCCTGGACCTCGACGAAGGCATGCGCCAGGTCTTGCGCGAGGTCCGGCGCGAGCTGACCGTCAACTTCCCGGTGCGGATGGACGATGGCAGCATCCGGATCTTCACCGGCTATCGGGTCCAGCACAACCTCACCCGAGGCCCGGCCAAGGGAGGGATCCGCTACCACCCCGAGGTCACACTCGACGAGGTCAAGGCCCTGGCCATGTGGATGAGTTGGAAGTGCGCAGTCACCAACCTCCCCTACGGCGGCGCCAAGGGCGGGGTGATCTGCGACCCCCGGCAGATGAGCCAAAAGGAATTAGAGAACCTGACCCGGCGCTTCGCCAGTGAGATCTCGATCTTGATCGGGCCTGAGTCCGACATTCCCGCACCGGACGTCAACACCAACCAGCAGACGATGGCCTGGATCATGGACACGATCTCGATGGAGAAGGGCTATTCGGTCCCCGCCATCGTGACCGGCAAACCACTCTCCATTGGCGGCTCAGAGGGCCGTCCGGCGGCGACAGGCAGAGGGGTCATGGTGGTGACCCTGGAGGCCTGCCGCCGAATGGGCATTGATCCCTCGACAACCACCGTCGCCATTCAGGGATTCGGCAACGTCGGGAGCGTCTCCGCAGAACTGCTTCACAGCCAGGGCTTCCAGGTGGTGGCGGTCTCGGACGTCTACGGCGGGATCTACAACCCCCAGGGCCTGGACATCCCCAGCCTGATGGGACACGTCAGTGCCCACGGCAAGGTGGAGGGCTTCCCTGGAGCCACCCAGACGATCAGCAACAGTGCCTTGCTTGAGCTCCCGGTAACCATCCTCGTCCCGGCGGCCCTGGAGAACCAGCTGACCATGGCCAACGCGGCCAAGGTCCAGGCCCGGATGGTGGTCGAGGCAGCCAACGGTCCCACCACGCCGGAGGCTGACGACATCTTCCATCAACGCGGAGTGACCCTGATCCCCGACATCCTCGCCAACGCCGGAGGCGTGACTGTCTCCTACTTCGAGTGGGTGCAGGACCTGCAGTCCTTCTTCTGGGAGGAAAAGGAGATCAACAGTCGCCTAACCAAAATCATGCAGCGGGCCTACGAGCAGGTGGACGAGCTGGCCCGCGAGCATCAGACGACGTTGCGGATGGGCGCTTACTGCCTAGCGGTAAAGCGGGTCGCCGACGCCACCTCGGTGCGAGGAATCTATCCGTAGACGGTGCTGTCGGCGGCTGCGAAGGAGCGCCTTAGCGACTAGCATTTCCAACGTGGCGGGTCAGGCGGCTCCAACCTGGTCGGGTTGAGGTGACTCCAGCGGCGTTGCCCAGCCGCCAGCGCTCCTCGCCGGAGTGGCCCAAGGATGCCCTGCGAGTCGCCTTCGGGGATATCTGGGCGATAGATGCCTCGCTGAAATGGAGTCCGGCATTTCGAGCCGGCTACCTCGGCTACCTGATGTCACCTGCGCAAGGTCAGCCAGGCTGCGACAAACGCCGCGACCGATGGCCCGCGGTGCGTCTATGTCACGGGTAGGATGGGCCGTTGCGCAGGTTCCTCAGTCGAGCAGTGTTGCACCTGGCCGAGTCGAAAGGAGACGGGGATGACAAGCGCTGACGGACCTCGCGTCGGCAACGCGGTCGTTTCATCAGAATGGTCAGATTTTTATGATGAAACTCACGTCCCAGGCGCCGTGAGAGTCGGGGAGACGCTTCACGTTACCGGACACACCGGAGAGACAGCCGACGGCCGCTACCAGGCCGAGCCTGAGGCACAGATCCGGCAGACATTCACCAACGTCGCGGTCACGCTCGCCGAGGCCGGTGCGAGCTGGAGAGACGTTGTCTCGATGACCTCGTACCACGTCGGGTTGAACAGTCAGCGCGAACTACTCCTAACTGTTGCCCACGATTTCCTGCAAGCTCCCTTACCGGCTTGGTCGGCAGTGGGCGTGACCGAGCTGTGGTCCCCAGCGGCAATCTGTGAGATCAGCTGCATCGCTGTTCTCAGGTGGGTAAACGCGCCGCCGGCATCGATCGGGGATCAGGGGGCACAGTGATGGACGGCTTGATGATGGATTACCCGCTCACCCTGACCCATCTCTTCCAGCACGGAGTGCGCTACTTCCCGGATCAGGAGATAGTCACTCAGCGCGCCGATGACGTACCCCACCGCTACACCTTCTCCCAGTTCGGTGAGCGCACCGCGCGCCTGGCCCAGGCACTGGAGCGCTTGCAGGTCCAGAGCTCCGACCGGATTGCGACCTTCGCCTGGAACACTTACCAACATCTCGAGTGCTACTTCGCAATTCCCGGACGAGGGGCGGTCTTGCACACCCTCAACGTCCGGCTCTTTCCTGACGACCTGGCCTTCGTCATCAACGATGCCAAGGATCAGATCATCTTCTGCGACCGCAGCGTGCTACCGCTGTTGCAAAGAGTGGCGGACCGGATTCCCTCGGTGCGCCTGCTGGTGCTCATGGGCGAGGGCGCGGCCGATAGTTCGGGACTGCCCGAGACGCTCGACTATGAGGAGCTGATCGCCGGCAGTCAGCCTCTCGAAGAATGGCCCCTGCTGGACGAAAACCAGGCTGCCGCCATGTGCTACACCTCCGGCACCACCGACCGCCCCAAGGGAGTCGTCTACAGCCACCGCTCCTCTTATCTGCATGCGGTGGCCACCGGAATGGCGGGCGGGCTGGGGATTTCATACCAGGATGTGCTGCTCCCCGTGGTCCCGATGTTTCACGTCAACGCCTGGGGGCTACCCCACGCCGCCATTGGCTTCGGCACCAGGCTGGTCTTCCCTGGACGGTTTCTGGATCCGGCCCATCTGGTTGCCCAGTTCAGGGACGAGTCGGTCACCGTCACCGCCGGGGTGCCGACCATCTGGACCGCCTTGCTCAACTATCTGGATCAGCAGCCCACCCCCCTGCCCAAGCTGCACTCCATCATCTGTGGCGGCTCAGCGGCACCGGCTTCCCTGATCGCGGGCTTCGACCGTCATGGACTGAGGATCCTCCACGCCTGGGGTATGACCGAGACCTCGCCAATCGGGACCGTCAACTTGATCAAACCCTCACTCGAGCACCTTGAGGGCGAGGAGCTGCTTGCCCTCAGGGCCAAGCAGGGACTCCCGGTGCTGGGCGTAGAGCTCCGAATCGTCGACCTCGACACTGGCGACGAGTGCCCAGCCGACGGCGAGACCCCCGGAGAGATCCAGATGCGAGGTCCCTGGATCGCGCGGGCCTACTTCCACGACCCCGAGGATCGCGACGGCCGCTTCACCGCCGACGGCTGGTTCCGCACCGGGGACGTGGCGACCATCGACCCAGACGGCTACGTCCAGATCGTCGACCGCACCAAAGACCTGGTCAAGTCAGGTGGTGAGTGGATCTCCTCGGTCACCCTGGAGGGCGAGCTGATGGCCCACCCCAAGGTCCAGGAAGCAGCGGTGGTCGGCTTCCCCCACTCCCGCTGGGCGGAGCGACCGGTTGGCTTCGTGGTGGCCCGGCCGGAACACAAGGACTCTTTGACCAAGGACGAACTGCTCTTGTTCCTGCGGCCTCGGGTGGCGGCATTCTGGATGCCCGACGAGATCGTCTTCATTGACGAGGTCCCCAAGACCAGCGTCGGCAAGTTCGACAAGAAGGCGCTGCGCCAGCGCTACGCCGACATCAATCTGGGCTGAGCCGCCTCAGCTAGGGCAGTCGCTCCGAGACGCGTGCCAGGCTGAAGCGTCCGCCTTCGGCGCGTAGAGAACGTTGACGCGGTTGGCGTAGACGCAGCTCCAGTTCGACTGGCTCTGCAGCAGCAGCGCCAGGGCGGACCCCCTCCCCTGCCAGACCAGGCTGACCTTGTAGTGGTCGAGGATCGCCAACGTCCCCGGCGATGCGCCGACCACCGTGAGGTACTGCCCCAGCACCTTGGGCCCCATCAGGTCCACCTCGCCAAAGATGAAGAGCCGGTCGGGGGCACAGCCACTTCCAGCCGGGTCGCGGGGATCGATCCGGTAGAGCAGCCAGCCGGAACTGCCGTAGGGCGTGAAGACCCGCGCCGCAGGCCCGGCGCAGATGACCCTGCCCACCTGGACCGGGTACGTGGAACTCTGAAGGCTATTGTCGGGACTGCTCAGCTGCGACGAGATCCGAACCACACTGGCCAGCACCACAATCAGCAAGACCGCCCCCACGAACCAGCGTGGAGCCGGGCGACGTCGGTGCGGCTGGGCTGACTTCCGCGCCAACCGGACGTAGTCGGTGAGGCCCTGGACGCCGTCGGCCCAAAGCGGAAGAACCATGATGGCAAAGAGGGGGATGTTGCGCACCGCATATAGCAGCAGCACCGTCCCCGCCAGGGCTAGGAGGAAGTCCGCCGGTCTGGTGTTCTTGGCCCAACGCGCCACCAGCATCGTGCTCAGGAGCAGGAACAGCACCGGCAGCGAACCCAGAGCGTGGAAGTTGGGAGGCTGCCACTCGTCGAGGTTGGCCTGGGCCACCGGGCTCAGCAGGAGGTGCAGGGGGTAGAGGTAGAGTCCCCAGCCGTTGGGGTTGACCATGGCGGCCAGCGCCGAGAGCAGCAGCGCCGCAGCCAGGTCGCGCAGTCGGGGGAGATCGAGCGAACCTTTCTCCCCCAGCCAGGTGCTGATGCTCTCCCCGATCAGGAAGACCGCGATCACACCCAGGCCGACCACGAAGCCACCGTGGAGATTGCCCCAGACGATGAACATCGGGATCAGCCATAGGAGTAGCCGACGATTTGGGCGACGCCGGTAGGCGTCGAGCAGCACCAGCAGGCCACCCAGGAACCCGAAGGTCCACATCTGAGGGCTGGGTCCCCAGATTTGAAGTCCCGAGATGATCACCAGACCTGCACCGATGGCGAGGATCCATCGCGAGAGCCCCTCCCGATTTGCTCGCATCACCCCGAATACGAACCCCACCCAGGTGACCAGGGCGATGAGCAAGATCACCGGGGCCATCCCCAACGCCCGGTAGAGCAAGGCGAAGATCACCTCCGAGCCCCACTCCTGGGTGATGAAGGGATGGGTGGCGGCGGTGAAGGTGTAGGCGTTGTGCTGGGGAACCCCTGACGCCAGGATGTCCAGCCCCACCCGAAGGTGCCACCAGAAGTCAGGATCGAACTGGGGCTGGGTAAAGGCGGCGAATCCCAGGATCGCAACCGCCAGCAGGAACACGGTGGGACCGTCGAGCACCCGCTGGCGCCCCACAATCCGCGATGACGCCCAGCTCACTGCAGACATACTCGAAGTTGGATTCTAGGTTGGCCCTCTCGAAGTGGGGAGAAGTCCCTGCTACGATCGCGCAGCTCCCGGTAACGGTCGAGCGAAGGGGCCTTAAGTGAGATCAGCAGACCTCCACCTGACTTCGCCACGGCTCGACCGGCCTCTGCTGTCGCCCTAGACCGGAAACACCCCGTGATGGCGTTCCGGTGACCGCCGCACCTTGGTGGCGGCGGCCGCCAGTCGCCAGATCAGCTGATCGCGGAGTTCCCTGGGGTCGACCACAGCATCCAGGATCAGGTCGGATGCGAGCTGGAAGATGTCGACGTCCTCCGAGTACTCGGCCCTGAGCCGGGCGACGAAGCCGGGGCGCTCGGCTTCGGGTAGGGCAGCAATGCGGTTGGCGTAGACGGCGTTGATCGCTGCCTCCGGCCCCATCACCGCGATCTCCGCGGTCGGCAGCGCCAGGGTAGCCTCGGGCTCGAATGCTGGGCCACTCATGGCATAGAGGCCGGCGCCGTATGCCTTGCGCAGGATGACGCAGATGCGGGGCACCGTGGCCGAACTGAGGGCGGCAATCATCTTGGCCCCGTGGCGGATGATGCCCTCCCGCTCAACCACCGATCCGATCATGAAACCGGGGACATCAGCGAGGAAGACCAGGGGCAGATTGAAGGCATCGCAGAGGCTGATGAAACGAGCCGCCTTGTCCGAGGAGTCGACGAATAGGACCCCTCCCTGGTGCTCTGGCTGGGAGGCGACGACGCCCACGGCCCGACCACCGAGCCGTCCCAGCCCGCAGACCAACTCGCGGGCATAGAGCGGCTTGATCTCGAAGAAGGAGCCGCCGTCCAGCAGCGCGTCCAGGACCTGATGGACGTCGTAGCCCCGGGTAGGCTCACTTGGCAGCAGCTCTCCGATGGCCGCCTGGGAGCTAGGGTGCCGGGCAGCCGCCGCCGGAGGTTCCCCCCGCCAGTTGGCGGGGAAGTACGAGAGATAGGTGCGCAGGGCCGCGATGGCGCTGGCTTCGTCCGGCACCAGAAGGTCGCCACAGCCACTGACAGTGCAGTGCATCCGGGCCCCACCCATCTCCTCCAAGGAGACATGCTCGCCGACCACCTCCTCCGCCATCCGAGGAGACCCCAGATACATGGAGGCGTTGCCCTCGACCATGAAGGTGACGTCGCAGAAGGCGGGGATGTAGGCGCCCCCGGCGGCACTGGGGCCCAGGAGGACACAGGGCTGGGGCACCTGGCCACTGAGGCGCACCTGGTTGTGGAAGATCCGCCCGGCGTGGCGTCGCCCCGGGAACATCTGTCGCTGCTCGGTGATCCGGGCGCCGGCCGAGTCCACCAGATAACAGAGGGGCAGCTGCAGCCGCTCGGCCTGTTCCTGAACTCGGAGGAACTTCTCCACGGTCAGAGGACCCCAGGAGCCGGCCTTGACGGTGGGGTCGTTGGCGGCAACGCAGACCCGGCGTCCATGGACGGTACCGATGCCAGTGACCAGCCCGTCAGCCCCCATCTCCTCAGGGGAGGCGGTGTTGGCCAGCAAGCCATCTTCAATGAACGGCGTGGCCGGATCGAAGAGGAGCCGGAGGCGGTCTCGTACCGGCAGCTTGTGCTGGTCTGGCAGTCGGCTCCGATAGCGCTCGGGACCGCCCCGGAGAGCCGTCCCCCGCCTTCGCCCCAGCTCTCCCCGGAGGTCCGCCTCCCCGCCCGCCTCCGATGCCGGCTCTGAGGGGGTGGTCATCTAGCGGCCGATTCTACGGCCCGAACCAGTCCGGGGAGTCCAGACGACTCACCGACCGACTACCAGCCGCCGAACTCCCTGAGAAGCGGTTGTCTTGGCTAGGGGCTCAAGGTACGGTAGGTCATCGCGGCTGATCGTCTCTTCAGGAGCCAGTGCGCGCCGTGGACAAGGAGGCAGCACCATTGGGAAAGGTGACCGCAGGGTTCTCGATGTCACTCGATGGGTTCGTCGCGGACTCGAAGGACGGTGTCGATGAGGTCTTCAAGTGGTACTTCGCCGGAAACGCCGAAGCAGAGGTTCGGACCGGTGATACGACGTTCAAGATGACAGCCGAAGGAGCCGACTACATAGAAGCAGCTGGACGGGGTGCGGGGGTGCTGGTGTCCGCACGGCGTACGTTCGACATCACCAACGCGTGGGGCGGCAAGCACCCGATGGACGTGCCCGTGGTGGTCGTGACCCACACGGTGCCGGAGGAATGGGCGTACCGGAGCGACTCGCCGTTTACTTTTGTGACCGACGGGATTGAGAGCGCCATCCAAAAAGCCAGGGAAATCGCTGGAGACAAGGATGTGGTGGTGGGAGCTCCCAGCGTGACGCAACAGTGCCTCGCGCTCGGATTGCTGGATGAGATTCACATCGACCTCGCACCTGTCGTGCTTGTCGATGGTGTCCGACTGTTCGACCATCTGGGCACAGGACCCATCGAGCTTGAGCTCACCGAGTCTTCAGGTACGTCTCACGTCACGCACCTTACCTATCGAGTGGTCAAGTAGCTGGGTACGGAAACTCGAGGCCCTGGGGAACCTTAGGGTCCGGCCCACGTTCTCTGAGCGAGTATCTGTGGCTTTGCCCAACGGTCGGACCGGCCAGCATTTCCACGGGTAGATTTCCCTGCCAGGGTCTGACCGCGCCAGCCGGAACCGCGGGTCAGCTCGCCACCGCCCCAGTGCCCGGCGTCCGATCGCCAGTCAGCCCGGGGACCGTGAGGAGGAAGAGGACAGGAACCACGGCACCCAGTGCTCCGGCGACCACCAGCACCTGGCGCGCCCCGATGACTCCCGCCAGAGGACCGGTGACCGCGTTGGACAAGGGAGTGAGGCTGAACGACACCATCATGTCCAGGCTGGCCACCCTCCCCAGGATGTATCCGGGAACTTCCACGCCCATCCGAGAGAACCAAATGACGTTCCCGAGGGTGATCCCACCGAGCGTCACCAACGCTAGAGGCAGGAGTTCCCACGCCGCCCCGGCCAATCCCATCGGCACCAGTCCGGCGGTGCCCACGGCCCAGCTGAGGAATATCCAGCTGACCGAGCGGCGAGGGACGCCACGCCAACCGACGTAGACCGCGGCCAGGATCGCGCCCAGGCCGCCGCAGGCTCCGAACAGGCCCAGGGTCTGGGGACCAGAGTGGAGGCGGTACTTGATCAGGTATGGGATGAGCACTGTCAGGGGACCGGTGAGAGCGATGTTCGCGATGCCGGCGGCGGCGAGCCCCGCCCATATCCAGGGCAGGCCGCGCACGAATTGGAGCGCCTGGCGCACCTCGCGCAAAATCGCGAACCGGCCTTGGGCCTCCCCCGCCGCCTCTTGGGCAAGTACTGCATGTCCCGAAGACATGGCCGCCAGCGCGGCGGCCGCGACCACGAACGTGCCAGCATCGATCAGCAGCGCCAAACCGGTGCCGCCCGCCGCTACCAGCAACCCCCCGACTGCGGGCCCGATCAGGCTGGACGTCAGCGGCTGCACGAATTGCTCCAAGGCCATCGCCTGGGGCATCAACTCGGGGTCGATGAGACTGGGCACGATCGCGCGGGAGGCGGGCATGAAGAACGCCTGGCTGACCCCGTAGACGGCGACCAGGACCACGATCTCCCACAGCCTGATCTGGTGCAGCAGCACCAGGGTTCCGAGGCCGGCCATCATCAGACCACTCACGAGATTGCCCAGAAACATCACCAGGCGCCGGTCTAGACGGTCGCTGAGAACTCCACCCAGGACCAGCAGCATCACCTGAGGAAGCGCGAAGGCAGCCGAGACCACCCCTAGGGCGGTGGGAGCGTTGGTGATCCGATAGACCTCCCAGGCGATGGTCACAAAGTAGATCCCGTCGCCGAACAGGGAGACGGTGGCTCCCGACCAGAGCCAGACGAAGTCCCTAACTTGGAGCAGCTTGACCAGGTTTTCAGGGACCAGGCGGCGCATTAGATTTCCCTCGCATGGATGGCAGCGACGCGGCATCGTCCTGTCTCGCGATACGACCGGTGGTGCTGCGCTCCCTGTTTGAGAGAGCGGAGCACAGCGCTGTCGCTGGGCTAGCGGCCGAGTATATCGACCGTCATCTGGGCCGCCGGGACCCCTCTGGGGTGCTTAGACTGCGGTCGTGGCCCAGCGCGCGACCCCACCAGTCTGGAAGCTGGTGGGCCCGGACGCCTGCGGCCTAGACGAGGTGGGCCGGGGCGCTCTGGCGGGCCCCTTGGTGGCGGCTGCAGTCGTCCTCCCCAAGCGCTTCCGCCATCCCCTATTGCGTGACAGCAAGCTGCTCTCGGCCGAGCAGAGGCAGATTGTGGAGCCGCTGATCCGCCGGGCGGCGCTGGCCGTGGAGGTCGTCTCGGTCACGGTCGAACTCATCAATGACCGCGGGATCGGCTGGGCCAACCGCTTCGCGTTCGAGCGATTGCTCGAGCTGGTAGTTGCCCCCGCTTATCTTCTGGACGGCAACCTGCGGATCAATACGGAGCGCCGCTACCACTCGGTCGTCAGCGGCGACCGCCTGGTGCCGGCGATCTCAGCGGCTTCGATCGTGGCCAAGGTCCATCGCGATCGCCTGATGCGGGAGCTCCATCCCGATTTCCCCCACTACGGTTGGGAGCACAACAAGGGCTATGGCACTCCCCATCATCGGGAGGCAATCTCCAGCCACGGCGTCTGCCTGCACCATCGCAACGCCTTTGTCCATCTCGAGCAGCCCGAGCTCTTCGAGCAAGAGGGGCTGGTCGAAGAGGAGGCGCTGGCCCCGCCTCAGAGACCCGGCTAGTTCACCAGCCTCGCGACACCCAGCTCTGAAACTGAGGCGCCTCAGCCTCGATGGTGGTGGGGCCGCCGTGACCCGGATAGACCACGGTGGGTCCGGGTAGGGTCAACAGGTGCGTGCGGATGCTCTCCACGATGGTCGGGAAGTGGCCGAGGGGAGGCCGGGTTGCCCCGGGTCCGCCGGGGAAGAGGGTGTCCCCGGTGAACACGAATCCAGGGTGATAAAAGCAGATGCTGCCCGGGGTGTGGCCCGGGGTGGAGAGCACCCGCAGCTGGCGCTTGCCAAACTCGACCACTTGGCCGTGCTCCAGGGGTCGTCCGGGACCCGGTGGAGGGAACATCTCCAGGTCGTCGGGATGGGCTCCGGTCCAGACGTGGGGAAAGTGGGACTGGAGCGGCTCCAGCGCCTGCCAGTGATCCTGGTGGCCGTGGGTCTCCAGGATGCCGACCAACTGCAGGTCGCCGACCGCTTCAATCAGGCGGTCCGGCTCGTTGGCCGCGTCGATGAGAACCGCTACTCCCGTCTCCGGGCAGGCGACGACGTAGGCAGCGTTGTCCCAGGGACCGACCCGGCGCACCCGAATGCGCAGCGCGTCGTCGACATCCCATGCGGAGTCGAGATCGGACTCAGGCAAGAAAAAGTGACTCCATAGCCGCTCCTGTAGCGCGGACAGCTATCAGCAGACTAGCAGTGCACAAAACGGGAATCCCCGGACACCTTCGGGAGGTGGGCAGAGTCCCGGGATTACGATGCCGATGTGGCCATGTTCCACGTGGTGCTCACGCGCACCGGCCCAGACTGGAAGCCTGCACTGCCTCTGGAGAAGCAATCTGGCTGGTCCGCGCACGCGTCCTTCATGGACGGGCTGGTCGATGCCGGCGTCGTTGTTCTGGGGGGACCGCTGGCCGACGAGCGTCGTGTGGTGCTGGCGATCGAAGCGGCAACTGCCGACGATATTCGCGCCACCTTGGCCGCTGATCCTTGGCACCAGACCCATCTCCTGATCGAGACCATCGATGCCTGGACCATTCGCCTCGACGGTCGCTCGGCCTAGCCAAACGGCCGGACGAGCGGAGCCCGGCTTAGGCGCGAACCGCTGCGGGCAGACCGGCGTCGCCGCCAGCCGCACTGCCCACCGGAGCCACCAGCGCCGCCACCACCATCAGCGCCGCGGCCAGCGTGATCGGGATAAAGGGGGAACGGCGCCCGCCCCCGAGGTCCAGAGCCACCCCGCCCAGAAGCGGTCCCAAGAAGGCGCCGACGTACCCCACCGTGAGCATGGCCGCGGTCAGGGAAGCGACGCGCGCCGGAGCCGCCACCATCGCCGGATAGGCAAGCAGTCCGGCGAAGCTGAGCGCCACCCCGATCCCGATCAGGGCGGCGAAGAGCAGCGGTGCGCGATTGCCGAACAGCAACCATCCTCCGGTCCCGAGGAGCGCGATCACCGCACTCAGCACGTAGAACCAGCGCCGGGTCGCGAAGGGTCGCGCAAGCAAGATCAGCAGAACGTCGGCAGGGACCATCACCCCGTTCAGGGTGGCCAGCGACAAACTTGCCAGCGCGGAGTGGGACCCACCACCAACAGAGGTGGGGATCCAGGTGTTGGACGAGAAATACACCAGAGACTGCCCGGCGAAGAGAACATAGATGGCCCAGAGCCTGGGGTTGAGGAAGAGCTGGTGCAGATCCCACCTGGTCTCTCCGGCCATGCCCGCGCCATCTCGGGGTACGCCAAAGAGCCAGATCGGGATGCAGCTTAGGCCCAGCAGTCCCCAGAACACCATGGTTTCCTGCCAGCTGTGCAGCCAGGGAAGCAGCAGGGGCGCGGTGATGCTGGCCCCCACCACTTCGCCGACCGTGATCCCCAGGGTGGCGGTCACCGACGCCAGCTGCACCCTGCCCGCGAACCACTTCTGCCAGATCGCGGGAAGGCCAGGCTGGGCGATCGCGATTCCGGCCCCCATCACCGCCGTTCCTAAAAAGAGCGGCCAGGTTCCCCCGGGAAGGGCCCGGCCCAGCTCGCCTAGTGCGGCCACCACCAGACCGACTCCGACCACCTGGTACCCCCCGACGCGCCGCACCAAGGCCGCACCCGGGAAGGCCATGATCCCGAAAGCCAAGATCGGCAGAGCCGCCACAGCCCCAGCCCCGGCGTAGTTGAGGTGGAGGCTGGCCCGGGCCAATCCCAGGATGGGTGGGACTCCGAGCAGAGGGGCGCGAATGTTGAACCCAATCCAAAAGGCGACCAGCAGCAGCGCGATCTGGCCCCGGTCCATCCGCGACGTGCCAACCCTCACGCGGGCTGCCCGCTTGTCGGCCTCGATCAATGGTTGCTACCAGCGACGGGCCAAGTGATCCCCTGCCGCTGGGCCAGCAGCGGCAGCCTGGGCAGGAGGTCGCCCTCCACCACCAACTCCCAGCTGTAGGTGGCCGCCATCTCCCGCGCGGCTCTGCGAATCCGATCGGACTTGGCCGGGTCAGACGCGACCGCCGCGATCACCTGGGCCAGCTCGCTGGGGCTGTCGGTCTCGATTACCACGCTGTTGTGGAGATGGCGGGCATAATCCTCGCCGGTGGCGCCTACCACCGCCACCCCGCCGGCGGCCATGGTCTCCAGGCCCACCAGGCCAAAGGGCTCGAAACCGGAGTTGGCCAGTACCGCCAGCGAGGACGCGTAGAGCACGGGTAGGAGCTCCTCGGGGAGGAACCGGGTCAGCTCCAGCAGGTCGACCTCTGGACTCGACTCCAGGGCCCGGGCCAGGTCCTCCACATCCCGGACCGGCTCGTGCCACTGCTGTACCTGCAACCCGCAGTCACGGGCGGCCGTCATCACGTCGGCTTGGTAACGCTCGTTCCCACCCCGAACCAGCATCCGGACCGGGACTTTGGCGGACCGGAGCTCGCCCAGGGCTCGAACCGCCTGGATCCAGCGTTTGTCGCGATGGAACCGGCCCACCTTCAGCACTACCTGGCGCTCGCCCGCGGCTTGGCGGACTCTTGCCACCGCCCGCTGGTCAACCGGCGCCAAATACTCTGCCGGGATGCCGTTGGGAATGACGATGGGGTCGACGCCGAACCCGCTCACCAGAAGCCGCATGTGACGGCTGATGGTGGTGATGGCCGCCGCCTGCTCCAAGCCCAGCCAATCCATGTCCTCGAACCCAAACTGGTTGTTGGCGTTCCAGGCCAGGAGACAGTGATCTCCCGCCCCCCGCTCCCCCAGCAGCTCGAAGGTGCGCTTGGCCCAGCTGGCGGTCTGCCACTCCTCGAAGAGCAGGACCGGTAGCCGGCCGGCCTCGAGCTGGGGCAGGACCCATTCGGTGACCAACTGCTCAGGGAATCGTGCGGCCAGGTAGCTGACCTTGAGCGCCTCACCCTGGTAGACGCCGCCGGGAAACTCCCGGGAGATCTCTTGGCCGAGCCGGTAGAGTTCGACCCCCTCCCAGAGCTCCCGCGCCGGCAGCTCAGGGTTGCCGACAAAGTAGAGGCCGGTGGGTGAGCCCGATGCCGCCAGCGCCCGGCTGAGCTGGGCCACCCTCACCCCGAGCCCGCCCGCCTGGCTGTACTGGTCCGGACCCTCCATCGAGATCAGGGCGAAGGCGAGCCCCGACCAATCAGAGTCCATCGCTGAGATTGTGGCGGTATCTATCGCTGTCTGGGCCGAGGCGGACGCTCAGGCGCTCGCCGCTCCCAGCCAGGCCGCCGGGGCATCTCGCTCCAGCGACTCCCGGACCGGATCCGCGAGATCGCGCAGGTGGTCTCGGTACCGGCTCGGAAGCAACAGTGGGAAGTCGCTGCCAAAGCAGAGGCGGCCGGTTCCCAGGAGTTGGTCCACTGCCAGCAACACCCCGGGCTGGTAAAGGTAGGGCAAGGCGGCGGTATCGAACCAGAGTTGGCGGCAGAGGGCCGCGACCTCGGGCATGTGCGCATAGAAGGGCAGCCCGCCTCCGAGATGAGCGAGGCAGATCCGCAGTCGGGGAGCGGTCTCCAGGGCGGGCGCCAGGAGCTGCCACATGCGCGCCGGAATAGCGGTTCCCTTGCCGGGGTACGGATGCCCGACGGGTTCGCTGGCGTGCAACAACAGCGGCCAGTCCATGTCGACAAGGGTGACCAGCAGTTCCCGCAGCGTCCCCTCGAAGCCCAGCTCAAAGCCCTGGGCGTCGGCATTCAACTCCCCTACCCCGCTCAGTCCCAGGTCTCTGCAGCGGCTCAGCTCCAGCTCCCAACCCGGGCGAGCCGGGTTCACCAGGGCCAGCCCCACCAGGCGGCCGGCCGAGGCGGCGACTTGCCCCGCCACGTAGTCGTTGACCTCAGCCAGGAGCCCGGGGTCGGCGAAGGGCCAGCCGAGGACCACCGCCCGATCCAGACCGGCTCGGTCGAGGGCCGCAATTACATCCTCGCCAGAGGCGAACCGGGGGCTGTCCTGATGACAGGAGGCGAACCAGGGATCCCGCCAGCCCTGGGCTGCCGGCTGGCGCAGCTCGGGCGGCAATAGGTGACAGTGGATGTCCGTCAGTGGCGGCACTGCTCTGCCTCGGCCCGCAAGTCCGGACTCGTCCCCTGCACCCCGCTGATGGCTAGCGCGACCACAAGCTGCGAACGTTGAGGATCAGATAGTTCTGGGTGCGCACCACGACCGGCAAATCCTTGGCTTTAAACCACGCTTCGTTGATAGTGATGTTGTTGTAGTCGCCGGGCTCGAACTCGACGTAGGACACATCGTAGGCTCGCAGCAGGCTCCCGACCTGGCAGTGCCCTGCCGACGGGCAGCCGGCATAGATGGTGTCCACCGCCCGCAGCCGGGCTGACAGTGGTTGGCCGTAACTCCACAACCAACCGTCGTAGGCGAGCATCAAGGTCCGTCCGGCCAGGACCGAGACCGGCTCGTTGGGCTGGCCCTCGGTGAGGAAGATCGCCTTGGGCGCCGTGTCCCGCCGGACCGCTCTGCCCACGACCGCCTCCTGGCTGCCGGCGAAGGCTATGTCGCCAGCAGTTGCCTTGGACTGGCTGAGCGAGCTCTGGCCGATCAGAGCCGCATCCATGCTCAAGAGGCCGCTCAGAATCAGGGAGAGGACACCGAGGCCTGCCGCCAGCCGCCACCAGCGGCTCCTGCCGAAGGCACAGAGCAGCCAGGCAACGGGGATCGCGGCCCCCACGTACCAGTAGTCGAGGAGCTTGGTGTTGTCCCAGTTCCAGGGCTGGGTGATGACCAGGTTGCCGATCAAAAAGAGGAGCCAGAAGGGGGCTGCGAAGCGGATCAACTCCAGCTCCTTCAACTCGGTTGCGATCGCCGAGGAGGACCGCCGCAGCAGCAGGACACCCACCGCCAAGAGGGTGAAGATGCCGGTGTTGGCTAGCCAAAACCCTGCTGTCTCAGCCCAAACGGATGGGTTCAAGAGGCTGCCGGCCAGATAACTGGCCATGGTCAGGGGCGAGGCCCCGCTGAGGTAGAGGGCGTCGCAGGCGCTGCCCAGGTTGAACTGGGCGGCGGTGCACGAGCTTGCCGCGTGGGCCAACCAGCCCACGTCCAGCTGGGGATAGAGGTTGGCGCCCACCGGTCCGGCCAGCTGGCCATGGGGACCGGAAAGGATGTAGAGCAAGCGGGGCAGACCCAGCACCAGCGCTGGCCCCAGGAAAAGCGTCAGCCCCCGCCACCAGCCTTGCCGGCCCAGCCACCAGATTCCCAGCACCAGCACGACCAGGTAGCCGATGGGATTGAACCAGGGCAGGGCGGCCGCTCCCAGACCCGCCGCTAGCAGCGGGACTCGCCGGCGCCCCCGATAGGCCTCCCAGAGCAGCAGCGCCAGTAGCGCCAGGAGGCCTATCCCGTACTCGAAGTCGCGCTGAGGCAGCCAGAAGGCGAGCAGCGGCTCGTACCACTGCAAGTCCGCCACCGGCGGGTCGGCCTGGTTCTGGCCGTCATATGACCGCGGCAGGTGGACGAGCTCGGTGGGCAGATGGGCGACGAAGGCGGCGGCGGCGCCCGGGGTCTTGGAACTGAGGCTGGTGCAGTCAGCGGCGTTGAACCCGGCCTGGGTGTGCGCCAGCTGCTGGCAGCCGTCACCGTAGAGGCCGATGAATCCTAGCCCTCCACCCAGAGTTGCCAGCAGGAGGGCGACGAATGCGGCCGGCGCTCTCCTGGTGACCCGGTAGGCCAGATGCCAGAGCAAGACTCCCCCGGCCCAGGAGATCAGCCACGAGGGTATGTCCAGAGCCCCGACCAGGTTCTGCCCCAGGGTCTCGAGCAGCGTCGACTGGAAGTCGGGCAGGAAGGGGTAGCGCAGCCCAGTGGCCGCCTCCAGGGAGTCCTGAGGAGGGAGATTGTGGCCGAGCAAGAAGCTCTGGGCGTAGCTGGTATGGACCGACCAATCGGACCAGACGGTG
Organism: Candidatus Dormiibacterota bacterium; assembly: GCA_963701235.1. GTDB lineage: Bacteria > Chloroflexota > Dormibacteria > Aeolococcales > Bog-877 > Bog-877. The sequence goes on along the minus strand of OY969577.1, from coordinate 1,026,517 downwards.
GGGTAGTTGGCGACGATCGATCCCGCGGACTCGGTCAGGGCCCTGGTGAAGATGAAGTAGAAGGCGATCCCCACCAGCACAGTCGCCAGCAGCGAGCCGACGCTGCCCACCCGGTTCCACTCCCTGGGGATCCGGCTCCACCAGCCCCTTGGCCCCAGGCGCAGGCGATTCATCCAACTCCGGGCGCCCACTCCCACACCCAGCACCAGCAGCAGGGCGGGCGCACTCAGGGTCGCCGCCTCGCCCTGGCCCCACCAGAGTGCGAGCCCGAAGCTGAGCAGGGTGGAGGCGACCACCCCCACCAGCAGGGACGCGGCCAGCCGCTCTGCCAGCCACCAATCGAGGGGTAAGAGGTCGACCAGGGCTGCCCCCGAGGCCAGGATCAGGAGCCAGTAGCCAACCAGGGCCAGAGTCACGGGCTGAAGTTAGCCTTAGTACCAGCCGGGCAGCCAGATGTGCTGGAAGAAGTCAGTGGACGGGATTGGCTGCCCGGTCCAGAGCGGGTAGAAGTAGGCGAAGCTGAGGATCACCGCCAGCACCACCGCCCCCGCCAGGGGGCGAAGACTGTAGGGACCCAGGCGCACTGGTCCCAGCTGCATGGCGCTGCGGGCGAACGCCAGTCGGGTGCAGTAGTAGGCCAGGGCCAGGCAGGTGAAGGGCAGCGCCTCCAGAATCTCGTAGAAGAAGAGGATCCGGGACGGCCAGGACCAGAGCAGCAGCCAGTTGAACAGGAAGCCCAGGAGGATGAAGAGGGCGACGCGGTCACGCCGCCGCAGGGTCCAGTAGAGACAGATGGCCAAAGCTAGCATGCCCATCCAGAAGATGGCTGGGTTGCCCATGTCGTCGATCCACTCGTAGTTGGAGACCGTCTGGCCATTGATGGTGGTCACGCCATTCCCGGTGTAGACCGCGTAGTAGAGCACTGGGTGCGCGTCCAGAGGCCAGGTGTAGTAGGGCGAGGAGAAGGGATGAGTCGCCTTGAGGGTGGCCTGGTAGCTGAGCCCGGCCACGCTGTTCATCTCCACATCCACTAGCGACTGCTGCAGGTTGAACCCAGTCGGCAGCCAGATTGAAACCGGACCGAAGTGGTCGTCCTTGATCGGCATGGCCACCGGCAATTGGCAGGTCGAGGCGCTGGTGGTGAACTCCGTGCACTTGGCGCTGGGTCCGCTGGTGGCCGCGTAATTGACGTAGAGGTTGTGAGAGATGGTCCAATAGTTGAAGAACGACAGGTAGAAGACCACCACCACCACCGCCGCACCAGCCAGGTAGTGCCAGCCCCAGCGCATCTCGGAGACCATGGTCCGCCGCCCCGCCTCCACCGGATCGTCCGGAGAGGGTGGCAGCAGCCAGCTGGAGTGGCCCCCGCCCAATCCCCGCAACCGCAGGTGAGGGCGTGCCCACCTCGCCACCAGCAGCAGAGCCATCAGGAGCACGGCTGGCACCATGTCCGCCTTGGCGGCCACTCCCAGACCGGACACGACCGCCGTCAGGTAGAGGGTCCAGAGCCACTGCCCGCGGGTGCGTGCGTGCCAGTGGAGGGTGAACAGCCACAGCCCCAAGACCACGAAGAAGACGGCAAAGATGTCGATCAAGCCGGTGCGCGAGTCCACCAACTCCAGCCCGTCCAGACTGAAGAAAAGCGCTGCCAGCAAGGGAAAAGTTCGATGCCGGTGCCACAGCCTGCGGGCCAGGAAATAGAGCAGTCCGATCACCAGGCTGCCGAAGATCGCCGACATGATCCGCCATCCCCAAGGATTGAAGCCCAGCCAGCTGATGCCCCCAGCCATGATCAACTTGGTCAAGGGGGGCTCGGGGTCGAAGTAATCGATGCCCTTGAGATCCTTGTAGGCGTCGACCGGGAAGTAGACCTCGTCGAAGACGAATCCGCAGGTCTTGACTTCGGAGTTGTGAGGACCTAGTGGGACGTCGGTGCACCCGGCGGTGTTGAACGGGTAGCCAAGTCCCCAGGCACCGATGCCCAAGACGCTGTGGGTTGGCGATCGGTGGACGCCGGCAGGCGCTGGGGTCTTCCCCACCACGTCCAGGTTTCCCTGCAAGAAGTCCAGGTAAATCGGGCTCGCCAGCCGGACCACCAGCGCCACCGCCACCAGCCCGCCAGCGATGGCGCAGTCCCGGCCGTCGAGCCCGGTCAGCTCCCGATACCGTCGCAGGAGCAGGGACAGGCCCCACATCGCCAGCACCATCACCGCCGCCACCAGCGGATGCACTGGCCAGTGCATGAGGACGCAAAGGGCTGCGACGATCGCCGCCGCTCCGGCCGCGCCAACCCCCTCTCGTTGCCAGGCGGCCGCTCCCGCCAGACTCACCGCCGGTGGGATGCCGGTGCCGGGGGCCGCCGCCGGATTCGACTTTGGAGCTCGTCCTCCAGCGCCTTGGCATCGGAGACCACCAGGATCAGGTCCTGGTCCACCGCGCAGCCGCGGCCGGCCGACCGCCCCAATCTGGCGACCTCGGCAGGGGCCTGGTCCAGGCGGACGACGCAGGCAGGGGTACGCTCGAATTGGCGCAGAGAGCGCAGCAACAGTTGCTTACGGCTAGGCGCCGCGAATAGGACCTGCAGCGGCTGGGTCCGCACCTGGCGAATCTCCTGGAAGGGAATCACCTCGAACTTGAGCAGACCGTTGAGCCTAAGCCCCTCCGCTGAGACCTGGACGTAGTGGCGCCGAGACCCGAGGTGGAAGCCGGCGCCGAGCAGTAGCAGCAAGCCCCCCAGAATCAGGAACTCAATATCCAGCTTGTGGCTGTCCAGGTAGGTGACCAAGGTCCCGATCAACAGCACCGCCGCCCCGTAGAGAAGCATGGTCTCGGTCCGCCGCCAGAGAGCGGCGAAGGTGAGTAGTCGGTGGCGGGGCCGGGGCTCGTCTCGGGCTGAGAGAGCCGTCCCCGCGCTCAAGACGAGACCAGCTCGGGAAGGGGCTGGGTGGTGCCGCAGCTGCAGCCGGTCTGGGCGGGAAGGTGGGCGACCAGGTCGAAGAGGATCTGACGGACCCGGTCGATATTCTCGGCAAAGACCTTCAATACCTGGTCGTGGGTCACCGGGGCGATCTCGGCCGAGCCCTCCAGGCCGGCGTCATAGTCGGTCACCAGCGCGATCGCCGTGTAGCAGATCCCCAGCTCTCGAGCCAGGATTGCCTCCGGGTACCCGGTCATACCGACGACGCCCCATCCCTGTCCGGAGAACCAGCGCGACTCGGCCCTGGTGCTGAAGCGCGGCCCCTGGATCACGACCAAGGTCTCGCCCTGGTGCACCTCGGCACCCTGCCGCTCGGCAGCTGACGCCGCCAGCGCCCCCAACTCCGGACAGTAAGGATTGGCTGCGGAGACATGCTGGACCTTGGGTCCGTCCCAGAAGCTGTCGGCGCGTCCCCAGGTGCGGTCCACGAACTGGTCGGGTATGACGACCTGGCCGGGTGCTATCTCGGCACGGAGTGATCCGACCGCGCAGGGGGCCAGAATGCGCCCAACTTCGGCGTGGTGCATGGCGAACAGGTTGGCCCGGAAGTTGATCCGATGCGGGGGGATGCTGTGCTCCCGGCCGTGCCGGGGCATGAAGGCCACTCTCCGCCCCTCGATCTCCCCCAACCAGATGCTGTCACTGGTAGGTCCGAAAGGAGTCTCCACCCTGACCTCGCGAGCCCTCTCCAGGAGCTCGTACAGACCGGAACCGCCGAAGATGCCGATGGCCTCCCCCTGGGCCATCAGGCAGCGACCTCCACCATCCGGTCGATCGCCCGCCGGGCCCGGATCGCGATCTCGCTGGGAACCGTGATCTGGTGCTTGAGATCTCGCAGCGAGTCACGCACCTTCTCCAAGGTGATGGTCTTCATGTAGGGACAGATGGCGTCAGGATTGGCGGCCATGAAGGTCTTCCCCGGAGCTAGCTGGCGCATCCGGTGCATGACCCCGATCTCGGTGGCTACGATGAAAGTGCTGGCATCGGAATTCTGGGCGTGGCGAACCATTCCCTCGGTGCTGGCGACCACCGTGGCTCCGGTGAAGTCTCCCCGGCCGGCTTCGTAGAGGGCCGCGGTAGTGCATCCGCACTCGGGGTGCACCAGCACCTCGGCGTCGGGGTGAGCCAAACGTTGACGCTCGAGCTGGGCGCCACGGATGTCGGCGTGGACGTGGCACTCTCCCAGCCAAACGTGCATCTTTCGTCCGGTCACCCGTTCCACGTGCGCACCCAGGAAGAGGTCAGGGCAGAAGAGGATCTCTTTGTCTTTGGGGATCCGCTCCACGATCTCCACCGCGTTGCTGGAGGTGCAGCAGTAGTCGGACTCCGCTTTGACCTCGGCGCTGGTGTTGACATAGCTGACCACCACCGCACCCGGATGTTCACCTTTCCACGCCCGCAGTTCATCGGCGTTGATGCTGGCGGCTAATGAACAACCAGCCCCCAGGTCGGGCAACAGCACCATCCGGCCCTCAGCCAAAACCGCCGCCGTCTCGGCCATGAAGTGCACTCCGCAGAAGACGATCACCTCAGCGTCGGCCTCAGCCGCCCGCCGCGACAGCCCCAGCGAATCGCCGACGAAGTCGGCAATGTCCTGAACCTCGTCGCGCTGGTAGTTGTGGGCCAGGATCAGGGCTTTGCGATCGTGCCGGAGCTCGCGGATCTCGTCCACGAGTAGTCCCTGAGTTGCAACTGCCATCTCTCAATTATGGCCGTTGCCTGCCGGAGTCCTCCTGGTGGGCACTGCAGGTGGGATCGAGCGGGAAGCGCACTTCTCGCCAGCGCGCGGTGGTGGCATCGAAGTCGAGCAGTCGACCACCGGTTTCCCGACCGATCCCAGAGATCAGCTTGATGGCCTCCAGTGCCTGCAGCGAGCCGATCATCCCCACCAGAGGCCCCAGCACCCCTGCCTCACGGCAGGTCTGGGCTGAGCTGGCCGGTGGCGCCGCGAAGAGGCAGCGGTAGCAGGCGGCTCCCGGCGGCACCGTCACCACCTGGCCCGCCAAACCGACCGCACCCCCCACCACCAGGCCGATCCCCTCCCTTACGCAGAAGTCGTTGACCAGGAACTTGGTGACGGGGTCATCGGAGCACTCCAGCACCACGTCGGCCTGGGAGAGGAGCGATCCGAGGGAGCGTGAGTCCACCGCTTCCCGGCGAGCTCCGACCTCGACGGTGGGGTTGAGCTCACGGATGCGTTGGGCCAGCACAGTCGCCTTGGACTGGCCGACTTCATCGGTGCGGTAGGCGACCTGGCGATTGAGGTTGTCCAGCGCGACCTGATCGGGATCGATGAGGAGCAACCGGCCGACTCCCGCCGCCCCGAGGTACAGCGCTGCGGGTACCCCCAGTCCGCCGCAGCCAACCACCACCACCTGGGAATTGGTCAGCCGCAGCTGGCCCGCTTCTCCGATCTCCCGGAGCAGCAATTGTCGGCTGTAGCGTTCAACCGCGGCTTCATCTAGGGTCTGCGTGGCCAAGCTCATCGCCGGCCCCTCACCAGCTGGTGACCTTCTCCGCCTTCACGCAGCGGTCGATGATGCCGGGATAGTCGATCAGCGCCCAGCGCTCTTCGACTTGCCGCCGCTTGGCGTCATCAGAGCAGGCCATCAGCACCAACTTGGAGGGCACCGCGCCACCCAAGGCAGCCGCCAGCGTCGCCTCCGTCTCCAAGACCGCGTCGTGGAGCAGCACAACTTCCACCATAGCGCCTGCCTCGATTCGGGCCCGGCCGCTCTCCCAGGCGCGCTGATTGGAGCGCCGGTCTACCAGGTAGAGTTCCATGTCCGCCTCAGAGAACCAGGCAGCTGTCCGCAGCGGCGCAAATTGCTGCCACCTGCGAACGCGGCACCGTCGCCACACCCGGGCGAAGCGCCTGGCCAGCGAGGCCCAGTTGCGCCAGTGACTCCTGCTCCACCAGGACCGGGACCTCCTCGTCGGTGAGCAGAGCGTCCATCTCCCGGACCAATCCGCTGCTCCAAGGACCGAGGTCGGGCAGTGCCGAGAGGCCAAGCGCGCTCGCCGCATCCACCAGCAGCAATCGCACGGCCAGGCCAGCCAGGGGCAATGCCAGGGCGACCCTCACCGCCAGCGCGGCATCATCGCTCGACAGATCCCCCCGGGCCAGGACCACGACCGACTTGGTCCCCAAGGAATTCACCGGAACACCAGGATGCGATCGGCATCCCGGGCGAGCCGCGCCAGGTCGCGCAGGCTTCCCCTGCGCACCCCAGTTACTTCCACGGGCTGGCTCTGACGCCAGCGCAGGTCCGCTTCGCAAAGCGTTACCGCGGCCGAGCCCGCCAATGCGCTGGCGTGGGCGACCCCGTCGCCGGCCAGGAACACCTCCACGCGGTGGCCGGCTCCCACGGCCGCCTGCACCAACTGGCCGACCGTGTGCACCGCCTCGCTGCGGGGTCCCGCGGTAAGCAGAAAGAGAAACATCATGTGAGGCTCCAGTGACATCGAGAAATGCCACCCGAGCGTAATCCAACCCTGCTCACGGCTGCGCCTAGCCTGGGCACCAACCGAGAGCTCTCATGCGGCCCGCGAGCAGGAACCACTATCGATTTCGCCGCGAGGGTGGCCCTGCTCGGGCTCCTTAAAGAGGAGGGCCGGCCTGGTGTTTCCACCCGGCCGGCCCCTACCGAACTCTGAACTAGCGGCTAGGCGCCGAATCCCGGCTCGGTGACATGAGGGTGGACCGGAGGCGGTCCGGAGCCCGGCGTTTGCGGATCGTAAGTGACCACCGAGGTGTACTCCTTGACCTTCTCAGCCGGCATCCGAAGCGAGATCGCCCAGTAGTAGATCACCAGGCTGAAGACGGCGATCACGCCAATATCCCAGTAGAAGGGGATGTGATAGTTGTTGAGCGTCTTGAAGAGCCCGTAGGGACGACCTGCCGAGTCAGCGCCCTCGTTGAACTGCCCGAGATAGGAGATCAGCGCCATCCCAACCAGGTACGGCCACAGCCACACGGCTGAAGCCCAGTCCAACTTGGGCTTGTTGGGGTTGTTGCCAAAGGTCATAGACGCCCAGAGGATCGCAAAGCCCAATGCAATCAGACAGAACAGCTTCCAGTCAACGTTCCAGCCGGACCAGTAGATGATCAGGTTTGCTCCGACAAAGCTGATCGGCGCGATGATGGCCCCGCCTGCCAACCTAAACGGACGGACATAGTCTGGAAGTGAGAGGCGCAGTGCCCCGAAGGCGAGCGGAGCGCCCGCATACATCAGTACCGAGGCCGAGGTGATCAAGCCGACCATGGATTGCCAGCTCGGGAAGGGAGCGAGGAAGGCGCACCCGGCCAGGAACGCGACAATCAGACTGCCCCAGGGGACCCCGGTGCTCTGCGTCAGCTTCTCGAAAAAAGTCGGAATGTAGCCATTTCGGCTGAGTCCGTAGGAGATCCGCGAGGTTGCGGTGAAGTAGACAAGTCCGGTACCCGACGGCGAAATGATGGCATCGATGTAGAGGATGGTGGCGAGCCAGCCCAGGCCCACCCCGGTGGCCAAGCCAGCATATGGCCCGGTTACGTGCGAGGTGAAGTTGGCGCCTACGGCGGGCCAGCCATGGGCGAGATCACCCGAGGTCAGGGCGCCGATGAACACCAGTTGCAGCAACATGTAGACGACGATCCCGATGATCATGGCGCCGATCACCGCCCGGGGGATGTCACGTTGAGGATTTGAGCTCTCAGCACCGATCTGGACGGCCTGCTCGAATCCGAGTAGGGCGAAGACCACTCCGCCGGCAGCCGTGGCTTCCAGCACGCCCTTCAGCCCGAAGGGAGCGAAGCCACCCTGGGCGGTGAAATTGCCACCGTGGAAGCGCGCGATGAAGAGCACGACGAGGGCGAAGACCGGCACGATCACCTTCCACCAGGTGGCGTAGGTGTTGATCAGCGACAGCAGTCTGATGCCCAAGAAGTTGATCAAGACGAAGACCGCCATCAAGACAACGCCGAGGATGATGCCCCAACCGGTCAGCACGCCTGTGGTCGGATTGGTCATCCAGTGCTCATAACTGGCGGCGTACGTCATCACCGCTTCGACCTCGATGGGGGCGACCGCGGCCGCCTGCAGCCAGGAATACCAGCCAAAGGCAAAGCCGGCCAAGCTGCCGTAGGCATAGTGAGGGAACCGAGCCGTGCCACCGGCGACCGGGAACATTCCGCCCAGTTCCGCATGGACCAGTGCGAGGATCATGACGATGAAAGAACCAATTACCCAGGCGAAGACAGCGGCCGGCCCGGCATATTCGGTCGCGACCAAGGCTCCGAGGAGCCATCCGGAGCCGATGATGGATCCTTCCGAGGCCCACATCAGGCCCATGAAACCTACGTCGCGTCTCAGCCCGGGATCGCCGACCGCCGGACCACTACCTGTGGCTACAGCTGCTGCCACCTCTTTCCCCCTCCATGGTCAAGTGGGCCGAGCCCGTCACGGGGCGGCCGGTTGATTCGCCCGCGACTATACACCGATAGTGGGCTGAGTTGGAGGGTCCGTCGAGCGCGCTTCCAGCCGGCTGCCGCGGTCATGGTGGGCGTGGCGGCTAACCAGGCGAAGATTTTCCGCTGTGGGGCGCCCGCGTGCCAGGGTTGCTCGCGTGGCGACGAAGTCGCGGTAAAAGGCTCTTCTCCAGTTCATCGGCTCGACTGACGATGAAGATGAGGTCTTGGTCAAGGGCGGTGCCGCGGCCCAGCAAACGCCCTAGTCGGTAAACCTCGCTGGGGCCAAGGTCGAGCCGCACGAGGCAAGCCTGCGTCTGGCGAAAGGTGCGGAGCGACCGGTCCATGCGATTTCGCCGGGACGCGGCTCCGAAGTAGACCTCGAGGCGTTGGAGGCGGAGTTGGCGCATGGCGTCAAAAGAGATCATCTCGGAGCGGATCAAACCGGAGATCCTCAGTCCCTCGGGCTCTATCACCACGTAGTGGCGTCCAGAGCCAAGCTGGAGCAAAAGCGCAAGCGCCAAGACCGCGACTCCCAGAATCACGAACTGGAGCTGAAGCTGGTGATGCTCGAAGTAACTGAGGCCGATGGCGACCAGGACGACCACCACCGAGTAGTAGAGGACCAGTCGGGTCCGGCGCCAGACCGCCTCGAATTGCAAGAGAGGATACCGAGTCCCTTCCTCCTGACCCGACTGAGAGCTCGCGGAGGCGGAGCTCACTCGGCTGTTACCGTGGCCACCGGATCCCCGGGGCCGGCTCGAATAACCGCAAAGGAAGATGGCCTGAGTTCGTGGGACGCCAACTTCGAAGTCGCCGTTTCAGCGCCGTAGTAACCAGTTGTACCGGGGTCAACTGGCAGCCCCTCCGGCTACTCAGACCCCATGGCCCGAGAGTTCGGTCCTGTCCGGGGCGAGTGACGGTCAGCGGTCGACCATCAGGGCCAGCTGTTCTGGGCCGCCTACCACGGCGCTCCTGAGACGGGCTTGAAACGCTCTCTCATGCAGCAAATACCAGGTGCCTCCCGCCAGCCAGAGCAAGAGCACCACGAGGACAATGCCGGGCTTTCGCTCAACCGTTTCCAGCAGATCCGTCACCCAGAACCCGATCCAGCCCAAGACCAGCCACAGCAACACTGATAGGGCTAGGCTGCGCGTGGGTGGGGCCAGGTAGTAATCGCCGCTCGAGTTGTTGCGGGCGGCCAGCAGGCGCTGGCCCTTCCTGCCGAAGTGGCGAAAGATCAGGGTAGCTTGCTGCCGGTTGCTGATAAGGAAGTCGGTCGGCAGTGCGGTCGCTTCCAGTTTCTCGCCCGTTTCCGAGTCCTTCACCCAAAACTCGCGCACCCTGAGAGCAGGCCCTCGGGGCGCCCCCGTCAGACTCCGCTTCCATGCCTGGCGCTCAGTCACTCCCCCCGCCGCCCCGGTGGCGGTGGTGAGGTAGGTGCGCGAGCCTAGAACGGTGAGCTGGATTACCTGCATCGACGGCTCGGACGATAGCAGTCCTGAAAGGCAAGGGGTCTAGGGGATTGGGCTCTGGCACGGCAGGCGACCAGTGCCGGTTGCCGAGCCCGCTACCGCTCCAGCGATCCGCAAGTGGCTGTGCTCCAAAACCCACGAGCCGTTCGCCCGCGTCTCAGCCAGCATCGGGGAGTTCACCGCCCGCTCCGACGTGGTTCGGCTGCGCTACTCTCCCCAGCTAGACGCGCGAATTCGCCAGGGTGCTGGCCGGGGTGGCGTAATGGTAGCCGCAGCGGTCTTAAACCGCAGTCCTAACGGACGTGTGGGTTCGACTCCCACCCCCGGCACAGCTGCTTTTGAGATCAAAGCTGCCGGTCACCCGTCACACGGTCGGAGCTGGCAGGCGGTCGGGCCGTTTGACTGCTGGCGACAGCCAATAGTTCGGGCCAAGGGCCGTCGACATCGGCGGCGTTAGGGGCGGTCCGTCTGGTTGAGAAGCGGGCATTTCCGTCTGGCCCTCGAGGCGAGCCCGTTATGAATAGGTCCACGCCGCACGTTTAGCGTGTCAGCGGCCGCCCAGCCGGGTCGTGCCGTCGAGGAGCTCCCTGGCGATGTCCAGATGCCCGACGTGCCGCGCCGTTTCCTCGATCATGTGCAACACGACCCAACGAACATTCGGTGGCTCGGATCTACCACGCCCGTGCTTGCCCAGTGGTGTCGCCGAGAGGGGGGTTGTCGCGAGCACCGCCTCGGATTGCGCGCACTGGTCGCGGTAGAAGGTGACGACCTCCGCCGAGGGCTCGTCGGTAGTGAACACCACCGTCAAGGGGTCGTACGGCGGCTGATCGTCGTCGAGGTCGCCTGGCAGCTCCGGCTGTTTGCCCGCCACGACGCCTTGAAACCAGTGCCACTCGGCGCCGCCGAGATGCTCTAGCAGCCCGGCCGGCGTCCAGCCCGTGGGCACGACGGAGCGGTGCCACGCCTCCTCGTCCAGCCCGTCGACGATCGCCAAAACCGATTCGCGCTGGCCGCGCAGAAAGGCCCGCAGCAATTCGTCGCCGGCTTCGCTTTCGTTATCCCGAGCCACATCCACTCTCCTCGCGCACCGGGGCGCTGATGGCAGGGTCCACGGCCGCACTCACCCCCGAGTGCCGTCGGTGGTCATCCTATCCACTGCGGACGCTGAAGAGCCGGACGCATGCCAGCCTTGCGCGAGGATCTCGTCAGCCGCTGCGAAGCCGCACTTCTCCGGAGTTAGCCGCTCGGCAGCGGGGCTGGTTCCGTCGAGACCCGGTACCTGCGGCTCTGGCACTTCTGGCCCTCCGCCAGCTGATTGCGATGGCCAGGCCGATCGAGGCAATGTATGAAACCTACGACGTCGACAGCGACACGGACGGACGCTGGCGCTGCGCCTGGCGCTAGGAACGAGCGGCCCAATTTGGAGCGGTTCTGCGAGGCCACTCGGCAACGGGTCGCTCGTGCACGGGCGATCGACCGGGGTGAGGCCCGAGTTGTCCCGTGGCGAGGTCCGCTGGCCGAAGATGTTCCCTGTTTTCCCATAAAAGATCTGGCCGGGTCGTAGGATCAACAACACACGATGGACTTAGCCTCGATGCACCAACCCTTAGGGAGGACCGCAATCTCAGTCCACTCACTGGCCGGCAAATACCCAGACGCCATTGAGGTCTCGACTTCGCGACGAAGGCGCCACCTTCGAGTGGGACTTTGCGCCATCGTGCTCTCGGGCGTTATTGGGGTCTTCGGCGCGCCGACCTTGGTCCAGGCGTCGGCGATCACACCCAAGACCTTTTGTGCCAAGATCTCGGCCGCTACCGTGTCCTCGCTCTTCGGCCAGAAGGTCACGCTGCTCGGTGCCTTGGCCGAGGGCGGAGGCGTGCTGGCCGTGCCGGAAACGATGTCTGCGAATTCGCCCAAATCGTGAGCGGGTCGGTGAGTGGAGTGACCTTGAATTACAACTACCTGGGCACCGGAACCACGTCGTCAAACCTCGGCGCTCTCAAGAAGCAGAAAGGGGTCAGCGGCCTTGTCATCAAGCACCACGCGTCGATCGGCGGCACCACCTACTCCTTCACCGACACGTTCTCGGACCCCACGCCTCCCGCAACCACGATCCATGAGTCCGGGATGGTCTCCTACAACCGGTCGAACCACTACGGGCTCGTCGTGACCAAGGTACTGTCAACATCGAAGTTGGCGAAGCTATTGAACTTGGCGGTGAAAGCTCGGTAGCGCATTTAGCGAAGTAAGCGCCGGTATCCAATGCTGGACGCGCAGAGACCATATCCCCGACCCTAGGCTCACCCGATACTTGGCGGAACCAAGGGTCGGCGCTTGTCCGGAGATTAGCTGACGCCGCCCTAGTGCGCGCCTGAACGAATCGGCCCAGGGAGTCCGATTGCGCGTCCCGCGCGCCTAGCGGCCAGCTGCCCGGTACCGAGGACCCCTCTCAGGGGTAGAGACGCGACGATACTTCTTCGATCGCATTCCAATCAGGGTGGCGCCCAAGCAAGGACGCTAGCCGTGGGATCTGCCGGAGCGTTACCGCGGCTTAACCCAGACCGAAACATGGCTCCGGCTATCGCTCATGAAGGGATCGCGCGTCCAACTACTCCAGCGCTCATGCAACGTCATGCCGGCTAGCTGCGCCATAAGATCCAGTTCAGAGGGCCACACATAGCGAAAGGGGGCCGAGCGAAACTCGAGCTCACCGTCGATGATTCGGTAGTGGTGAGAGAACGCGATTTGAGTCGCGACGTCGTACTCTTCGAAGCCCAGGTGGGTTGGCGTGACGGTGAATGCGTGGATGGTCTCGCCGGGCGGCAAACGTTGCAGCTCCGGGATCATCACGTTGATGACGAACCAGCCCCCGGGTTCCAGATGCGAGGCGACGTTGCGAAAGCAGGCAACCTGGTCGCCTTGGGTGGTCAGGTTCATGATCGTGTTGCATAAAAGGTAGGCGAGCCGGTAAGTCCCCGCCACCCTGGTGGTGGCGAAGTCGCCGATTGTAACCGCAACTCTGTCTGCACCAGGCTTGTCGCGCAAGCGCGCGACCATCGCCGGGGAGAGGTCTATCCCATGCATACGAACGCCACGCCGGCTGAGCGGCAGCGCGATGCGCCCGGTGCCGATTCCGAGTTCGAGGCCGGCGCCGCCTCCGGCCAGATCGGCAAGGAAGCTCACCACCGGGTCAACCGCTTCAGGGGTGGACTGTTCGGCAAGGTCCTCGTCGTAACGCTCGGCCACTCGCTCGTCGAAGTAGTCCTTTCCCATGAGAGCACTATCCCAGGAGTTCCTCTGGGCTAGGTGCGCCTGGTTTCGCGCCCAATACGGCCACGAAACTCGCTGCGGGCGAAGCTGCGGTCGGGGCCTCTAATCGCCAGCGGCTCACGGCTCTGCGCATGATGTATCGGCGCACTCGACCGCGGTTCGCCTGGACCGCCGATGTCGTGAGCGAGTGATACTGCGACTACGTACGCCCGGGTCGCGTTCGGCCCAACAAGACTGCGATCGGTGCCCGTGCAGGCACAGAACTGGCGACTCGGAAGGGCCGCCACCGCTACGAGCCAGTCGGCCTAAGCTGTACCGAAGGTCACCGCTAGGTGACGATCGGAGGAGGGAACACCATGTCCGAACACCCCAACGTCGCCCGCATCCGGGACGGGTACGCCGCTTTCTCCACGGGTGACTTCACGGCGCTCAACGATTTGTTCGCCGACGATATCCTCTGGCACATCGGTGGGCATAACCAGTTCACCCGGGACTACCACGGTCGGGAGGATGTCTTCGGCCTGTTTGGCAAGATGGCGAAAGCCTCGGCTGGAACCTTCGCCATCGAGGTGCACGCAATCCTGGCCGACGACGAGCACGGCATCGCCATGGTCGTCAGCCGTGCGACGCGGAATGGCAAGAGCTTCGAGATTAAGGAGGCTCATGTCTTCCATTTGCGCGACGGCAAGGTGGTCGAGTTCTGGGACGCATCCACCGACCAGTACGCGGGAGACGAGCTCTTCGGATGACAGCCCCACGGTCCATCTGGGCGTGCAAGGCCTGCCCGGAGCGCTGCCGGCCGTGGCGGTCCTGAGAGTGACTGAACGAGCGCTGCGGCGCTGAGGTGCCGCGGCGCCCGTCGCTTGTGTTCGTGCTGGTGCTGACGTCGCTCGCGCTTGCGATCCTGCTGGCGTGGGTGGTCCCCGTCCGACAACCCACATGCGTCGGCTGGACGGGCTATTTACCCCTAGTTCGGCCTTCCTCGTCCGCTGTATCTGAATTGCCCGAGAACGCCTCTTACATCTGCGGCTACACGCCGACTGGCCGCTAATCCTCGGGGGTCGGCGGCGGCCATCTCGCCACTAGTCAGAGCTGGAGGGCCGAGCACCACCGCCGGTGCGCCCGGCCTGCTCTCAGGCGCAGGCCCCATAGACTGCTGGCCCAGATGCCCCGCTCCGCGACCTCAACCTCCGACTACGATCGGAGCCAAGCGGTATTGGCGCTGCCTCACCGACCGCCGCAGGCCGCCCGCGTTCTGGTCGCATCTCTGATGGAGAGCCAGCAGCTGCGGGAACGCGAGCGACTGGCGGGGGCCGTACTGGAGGTGCTCAACGACAGCTTCGGTCTGCCTTCAGTCCGGCTGGTGATTGCCGACCGGGCTCAGACTCATGCGACTGACCAGAGGGGACGGCTGGCTCAAAAAACCTACGGCTACTACCGCTGCCGGATCCCGCGGCGAGGGTCGGCCCCGGAGCTGTGTGCGATCCGGATCTACCACCGCACCGCCATCCGCCAGCAGGTGCTCGCCCCCGGAGCCTTCGTCAATACCCTCCTCCACGAGTGGACACACCACTTCGATTTCGCGGCGATGGGGCTATCCCGCTCGCCTCACACCACCGGCTTCTTCACCCGACTACGGTGGCTCGCGACCGCAGTGGATGCCGCCCGGGTGCTGCCCCCTCCCGCCGAACCGGGCTGACCGACTGCGGGCAGGCGGCGCGGTAACATCGAGCGGTGCCCAGCCTGCAGCACCCCATGACCCGGCAGCGCTCGCGCCCTTTTTGGCAGCTCCGCAGCTTGGGCCTGGGACTGGCGCTGGCCGAGCTGGCGTTCTTCATGTCCGCCTGCGGCACCGGCCCGATACCCGGTCAACCGGCTGGCCAGGCCACCTCCTCCAGCTCAACCACGACCGGGTGCACAGCGGCCAACGCTCAGACCTCCATCACCATCAATGCCACGGACAGCCTGAAATTCGTGCCCGCCACGGCCTGCCTCAAGACCGGGGGCACTGTGACCTGGAAGAGCACCAGCAGCATCACCCACACCACCACCGATGAGCCTTCCCTGGCCGCGGTGGCCGCCGACGCCGCACTCCCCAAGGGAGCCTCCGGCTGGAACCACATCCTCGCGGCCGGCGCTAGCTTCTCCTTGAAACTTACCGTGGCCGGCACCTACAAGTACTTCTGCATCCCCCACGAAACCCTGGGGATGGTGGCGTCGATCACGGTGGTCGGCTAAGGTAGGCGCCGGCCCAACCTGGCCGCAAGTAGGAGTTGACCATGCGCTTCGCCAGCCGGATGCAACGCCTCGGCACCGAGAGCGCCTTCGAGGTGCTCGCCCACGCCCGCCGGCTCGAGGCCGCGGGCCACTCGGTGGTCCATCTCGAGATCGGTGAGCCAGACTTCGCCACCCCTGACAACATCATCGAGGCCGCCTACCAGGCGATGAAGCATGGCGCCACCCATTACACCCCCGCCGCCGGCATCCCCCAGGTCAGAGAGGCGATCGCTGCCGAGATGCGTCGCCGGGGAGATATCGAGGTCAGCGCCGACCAGGTGGTTGTGGTCCCAGGCTCCAAGAACATCCTTCTCTTTGCGCTGCTGGCCCTGATCGAACCCGGCGACGAGGTCCTCCTTCCCGACCCCGGGTACCCCGTCTACCAATCCCTGATCGACTTCGTGGAAGCGGTGGCAGTGCCCATCGCGATCAGAGAGGAGCAGGACTTCCGCATGGACCTCGACGAGGTGGCGGGAAAGATCACCCCCAAGACCAGGATGATCATCATCAACTCGCCCCAGAACCCCACCGGCGGGGTTCTCACCGAGAGCGACCTCGACCGGCTGGCTGAGCTCGCCCTCCGTCACGATCTCTGGATCCTCAGTGACGAGATCTACTCCGAGATCTGCTTCGGTGAGTTGCCCAAGCCCATCTGGTCGCGCCCGGGTCTGGCCGAGAGGACGATCGTCATGGACGGGCTCTCCAAGACCTACGCGATGTGCGGTTGGCGCCTGGGTTACGGCGTCATGCCCAAGGAATTGGCAGAGCGGATGGCCACCCTTCTGATCAACACCAGCAGCTGTGCCGCCGCCTTCACCCAGCTGGCCGCGATCGAGGCCCTGGAGGCGCCGGAGTCCCAGCTAGCAGTGGAGAAGATGGTTGCGGCATTCCAAAGCCGCCGCGACGTCATCGTTGCCGGCCTCAACGGGATCCCGGGAGTCCGCTGCCATCTACCCCTGGCATCCTTCTACGCCTTCCCCAATGTCAGCGGCACCGGGATCTCGAGTCGTGAGCTGGCGCGGCGACTGCTCGAGGAGGCCGGGGTTGCCTGCGTTGCCGGGGAAGCCTTTGGCAAGTTGGGTAGGGATCACCTACGTTTTGCCTACACGGTCTCCGAGCACCAGATCCGCCAGGCGCTGGAGCGGATCGGCGCTTTCGTCCGGGACGCCTCGCCGGCTGCTGTCAGTTCCAACTAGGGTCCATGCCACAGTCCAGCGGCTCGCCCCAGCCCCTGGTGCTGGTGCCCACCCAGGCGACAGTCAGAGCCGAATCCGAAGGTGGGGCCCGACCGGTCCAGGCGCTGAACCGGGCCTATGTGGCGGCGTTGCAGGCGGTCGGTCTGACCCCGGTCCTGCTGCCGACGCGCAGTTCAATCCCCGCCGACCTCTCCTTCGTCAGCGGGCTGCTGCTGCCGGG
Source organism: Candidatus Dormiibacterota bacterium (assembly GCA_963701235.1). Classification (GTDB taxonomy): domain Bacteria; phylum Chloroflexota; class Dormibacteria; order Aeolococcales; family Bog-877; genus Bog-877. The sequence continues at coordinate 1,009,653 of OY969577.1, read as the reverse complement.
AGGCCCGGACGTCGATCCCCTGCGCTATGGCCAGGACCTGGACCCAAGTACCGAGCCGGACACGGAGAGCGACCAGATCGAGTTTGCGCTGGCAGAGTGGGCCCTGGGCACCGGAATCCCCCTCTTCGCCATCTGCCGAGGGCTCCAGGTCTTGAACGTCGCCCTCGGGGGGACCCTCCACCAGGACCTTCCCGACCACATCCCAAGGCGGGATCCAGAGCAGCCGAGCATTCGGGACGAACTGGCGCACACGCTTCGCCTCGAGCCCGCGTCCCGGCTGCGCGAGATCGTCGGCGCGGATGAGATCAGGGTCAACAGCCTCCACCACCAGGGAATCGACCGGTTGGCCTCGGGACTCGTGGCCAACGCCTGGGCACCGGACGGTCTGATCGAGGGAGTTGAGATGCCGGGCCGCCGCTTCGTGATTGGGGTCCAGTACCACCCCGAGGAGCTGGCCGCCAACGACCCAGCCGCCAGGGCACTCTTCGAAGGGTTCGCCGCGGCCGCTCAGGAACTCAGCTCAGGCCAAGCAAAAGCCGAGAGCGATCGCATGCTGGCAGCGTCCGCCTCCAGCTGACGTCAGCCGGCTAGGACCGGCTCTGCCTCCTGCTCGGGGATTCCCTCAGGCAGTGGCTCGCCAGCGGCGATCAGGCGAGCATCCTCATCGGCGATCCGGTTGAGCTCGGCCACCAGGGCACCCACCAGCTCGGCCTCGGGCATGGTGGCTACCACCCTGCCCTTGCGATAGAGAATCCCCTTTTGCTGACCGCCGGCGATGCCGATGTCGGCGTGCATACCCTCGCCCGGCCCATTGACAACACAACCCATCACCGAGACGTTGATCGGCCGCTTGACCCGCTTCAGGGCCTCCTCCACGGTGGCCACCATGGGGACCATGTTGATCTCCAAGCGGCCGCAGGTCGGACAGGCGATCAAGTTGGGGCCGGTGGGCTTCTCCTGGAGGTTGGCAAGGATCTGCCGAGCCACGCGCACCTCCTCCTCCGGCTCGTCCACCAACGAGACCCGAATGGTGTCCCCGATGCCCTCGGCCAAGAGGATGCCGATCCCCATTGCACTCTTGATCGAGCCCGTCTTGGTGGGGCCGGACTCGGTCAGACCGAGGTGCAGCGGATAGCCGTTTTCGAGGCTGGCGAAGAGGCGGTTGGCGGCGATGTTGGTGAGGACATCGCTGGCCTTGAGGCTGACCTTGATGTCCTGGAATCCCAGCTCTTCCAGGATCCGGATGTGGCCCAGGGCGGCGTCGACCATGCGCTGGGCCACGTCGGGAATGCCGCCCTCTCCACGCCCGCGCTCCAGCTTCTTGCGATCCGGCAGGCTGCCGGCGTTGACGCCGATTCGGATCGGGACCCCGAGCGCCTGGCAGCGCTTGGCGATCTCGGAGATCTTCTCCGGTTGGCGGATGTTGCCCGGGTTGAGGCGCAGGCACTGGATCCCGGCGTCGAGGGCCATCAGCGCCAGCGGCGCGTCGTAGTGAATGTCGGCCACGATCGGCAGCCGGCTGCCCTTGACTATCTCGCGCAGTGACTCCCCCGCCTCCTTGGTGTCGCAGGTCACCCGGATGATGTCGGCGCCGGCGTCGGCGGCGCGGCTGATCTGATCCAGGGTGCCCTTGACGTCCTCAGTGGGAGTCTTGGTCATGGTCTGGACGCTGATCGGGGCGGCTCCCCCGATGACGACCTTGCCGACCTTGATGGGCCGGGTCCGACGGCGCTTGATCATCGGGACAAGTTGGTGAGGTCGCCGTAGGTCACGTAGATGAAGAGCATCGCTATCAAGGCTAACCCAACCGCGTGAACGGCGGCCTCCACCCGGGGGTTGATTCGCCGCCTGCGGACCATCTCCAAGAGAACGAAGAAGAGCCGGCCGCCGTCCAGGAATGGAATCGGCAGAAGGTTGAAAAGCCCCAGGTTGACTGAGATCAGGGCCATCAGGGTGAGATAGGTGGTGACCCCGATCTGAGTCGCCACCGACGTCTCCTCGGCGATGCCCACCGGCCCGGAGAGACGGAGGTTGGCGGCGTGATGGGGACTGATCAGCTTCCAGAGGTTGACGAAGGTGGAGCCGATCTGGCTGGGGACGGTGTAGAAGCCGGTCGCCAGGGCGGGCAGGAGGGGCATGGGCTGTCCCCCCAGGCCGGGCACCAGCAGATTCCCCTGGGAGGCGATGTAGCCGACCAACCAGGTGACCTGGAGCTTGCTGCGGGGAATCGACAGAGTGACGATTCGGCCGGACGCGCTCCGGTACGAGATTTGCAAGGGTCCCGTGCCGCTGAACGACTTGGCCATGGCGCTGGGCAGGACGTGCGGCGCTGGCGCTCCGTCGATGGCGGTGATCTGTGCCTCCAGGGGGATCTTGGGAGTGGCGGTCAGGCCCACCCAGTGGAGCTGGGGTTGGACCACCACCTTCCGGGTTGTGCCCCCGTTCCAGGGCTTGAGGGTCACTGTCAGGGGCTGACCCCGGTCGGCCTGGATTTGCGACCGCATGCTGGTGAGCCCGCCGGTCTGGTGATTGGCGACCGCCACCACCTGCCAGTTGCCCTTCACCCCCGCCGCGGCCAGGGCGCCCCCCGACTCGATCTGGGGCGCCGGTCCCCCCACCACCGCCACGGCGGTGAAGATGACGCCGGCCAGCAGCATGTTCATCAAGCCACCGGCCGCCAGGGTGATGGCTTTGCGGGGGTTGCTGGCCCTAATGAAGCCGCGCGCACCGCCATCGTTGGGAGGCGTCTCCAGCCCGGTCATGCCCGCCAGGCGCACGTATCCGCCCAGAGGTAGGAGCCGCAGCGAGTAGCGGGTCTCGCCGTGGAGCCGGCTGAACAGGCGGGGGCCGAATCCGATCGAGTACTCCTGGACCATGATCCCGGCACGCTTGGCCACCAGGAAGTGGCCCAGCTCGTGGAGCGCGATCACCACCAGCAGCATCAGGATGATGCCGCCGACGCTCTGCCAGGTGAAGGCGAAGCCGGCCATCTAGACCGGAGCCACCTCTGGGGTGGAAAGCGACGCCTGAGCTACCAAGACGGTCGCCTGATCTCGGGCCCAGCGATCGCCCGCCAGCAACTGCTCCAAACCCAACTTGTCGGGCGGCTGGAAGGATCGCGCCACCCGTGCCACCAGGCGGACGATCTCGGTGAAGGCGATCCGGCCGTCCAGGAAGGCGGCCACCGCAACCTCGTTGGCGGCGTTCATGACCGCCGGTATCGCACCACCCCGCAGCGCCGCCTCACGGACCACCGCCAGCGCCGGGAAGCGGGCCGGGTCAACCGCCTCGAATTCCAGCCGTCCCACCTCTTCCAGCCGGAGCGGCTCCACCACACCCGGGAGCCGGCGCCCGTCGCCCAGCGCCAGAGCTATCGGAGCCCGCATATCGGCGACCCCCAGCTGGGCGATCATGGTGCCGTCGCAGAACTCGACCGCCGAGTGGATCGCGCTCTGAGGATGGATCAGGACATCGATCCGCTCGTAGGGAATGTCAAAGAGGAAGTGGGCCTCAATCACCTCCAGCCCCTTGTTCATCATGGTTGCGGTGTCGACCGTGACCTTGGGGCCCATCCGCCAGTTGGGGTGGGCCAGCGCTTGAGCGGGACTGACCGCGTCCAGCTCCGCCAGAGGTGTCGCCCGCAGGGCGCCGCCGCTGGCGGTGAGGATCAGGCGGCGCACTGATTCAGATCGCTCCCCACGCAGGCACTGCCAGATGGCGCTGTGCTCACTGTCGACCGGGACGATCCGGGCCCCGTGCTCCCGGGCGGTCTGGGTCACCAGCTCTCCCGCCATGACCAGGACTTCTTTGGCCGCGATCGCCACCAGACGGCCAGCCTTGCATGCGGCCAGAGTCGGCAGCAGGGCTCCCGCCCCTCCTCCCCCGACCAGGACCACGTCCACGTCCGAAGAGGCGGCCAGCTGGCAGGCTGCCTGAATCCCAACCCGGGTGGAAGCCGGAACCGGTCCGTCGGGGGCGATCAGGACCGCCTTGGCGCTCGGGAAGGGGCGAAGGGCCTCCTCCAGAGCCTGGGTTCTGCTCCCCGCCACCGCGCCTACCAGTTCAAACTGCTCGGGAAAGCGCCGGATTACATCTAACGCCTGAGCCCCGATCGACCCGGTGGCCCCGATCACCGCTACCCGCGTTGGCATCGATCGAGCCTCCGATATGGTCCCGGGGCATCCTTGGAGAGTCGGAGCGCCCGGCAGTGGGGGTGGTCAGAGAGCGTGCGCGGCCCCCAAAAGCGAGTATACGACCGCCCCCACGAAGATCAGGCTGTCCATGCGATCGAGGACCCCGCCGTGGCCGGGAAGCAGACGCCCCGAGTCCTTGACCCCCACCTCCCGCTTGAGCTGGGATTCCACCAGATCCCCGACCACGGCGGCGACGGCGGCCAGGAACCCGATCAGAAACGCCAGGGGATGACCAACCTGGGGCAGCGCCAGGGGCAAGAGAAAGCCAACCAACAATGTGGGCGCGACCAGGGCAGCCCCCGCCCCCTCCCAGGTCTTGCTGGGGCTGATCCGGGGCAAGAAGGGGTGGCGGCCAAAGCGCGATCCGACCAGGTAGGCGAGGGTGTCGCCGACCACCGCGACCCCCACCGTCAGCAGCAGCACCTCCACCGCGCGGGGTCGGTTGGCGATGCCGTGGTAGAGGAGCAGCAGGAAGCCCGGGCAGAAGCCGAGCCACGCGGCTCCGCCCAGCGCCAGCGCCCAGCGCAGGAACGGCTTGGACTCAGGGGCGAACCGCAGCGAAATGGCCAGTCCCGCCAGAACCGCCACGGCCAGGATAGTCCCTGCCTCGGGAAGTTGGCCGTAGGAGTAGCGGAAGAGCCAAACCGCAGCCAGCCCGAAGAGAACTACGAGGTCCACCTGGATTCCCGCCCCTCGCCAGAGCTTCCAGTACTCCCTGAGGGCGAGGCCTACCACCAACGCCACGAAGGCGTCGACGAAGAGGTCGCCAAGCCAGAGCGCTGCCAGGAATAGACCAAACAGCGCCACCCCGCTGGCGGTCCGGACCGCCAGCCTCAAGACTTTTCCAGCACACCACCGAAGCGACGGACCCGGGCGGAGTACTCCGCCAGCGCGGCTCCGAGATCGGCGGCATCGAAGTCCGGCCACAGGGTCTGCGTGACATAGAGCTCGGCGTAAGCCGCCTGCCAGATCAGAAAGTTACTGGTACGCATCTCGCCGGCGGTACGGATGATGAGGTCGGGGTCGGGCAGCCCCGCGGTGTAGAGAGCGCCCGCCAGGTCGGCCTCCTCGATCTTGGACATGTCAGTTCCGGACGCCGCTAGCGCGTGCACGCCGTCGACGATCTCGGCGCGGCCTCCGTAATTGATGGCCACGCTCAGCACCCCGGTCCGGTTGTCCGCGGTGAGTCGCTCGGCGTCGTCGATCAGCCGCTGCAGCCGCGCCGACAGTTGCTGCCGGCGGCCGATCACCCTGATCCGCACTCCATTGCGGTGGAGCTCGTCAACCTCGGCCTGGAGGGTCTGCTCGAAGAGCCGCATCAAGGTGGCCACCTCTTGCCGGGGGCGGGACCAGTTCTCGGTGGAGAACGCATAGAGCGTGAGGCAGTGGACCTCGGCTGCGTCAGCCGCCTCCATCACCCGCCGGATCGCTTGTATCCCCGCCTTGTGGCCGGCACCGCGACGAAGGCCCCGCTGCCGGGCCCAGCGACCGTTGCCGTCCATGATGATCCCGATGTGCTGAGGAAGAGAGGGAGTGGCCTTAGCCATGAGCGCGGCCTCCGCGCGAGATCACACCTCGAGTAACTCGGCTTCCTTTCGCCGCGCCACCTCCTCGATCTCCTCGGTGAACCTATCGGTCACCTTCTGCAACTGAGCCTGGGCCCGTTGCGCCTCGTCGATGGAGAGCTCTTTGTCGTGCTCGAGTCGGCGCAATTGCTCAAGGTCGTCCCGGCGGATGTTGCGAACCGCCACTCGCGCCTCCTCGGCCCGGTGCTTGACCATCTGCACGAATTCCTTCCTGCGTTCCTCGTTGAGAGGAGGCACCGGCAGCCTGATCACCTGGCCATCGTTGCCCGGATTGAGGCCAAGGTCGCTGCGCTGCAGGGCTCGCTCGATGGCGGAGATGTTGTTGCGGTCCCAGGGCTGGATCAAGATCAGATGGGCTTCGGGAGCGGAGATGCTGGCCACCTGGTTGAGCGGCATGTGGCTGCCGTAGACCTCGAGCTGGAGATGCTCGATCAGAGCCGGGCTGGCCCGGCCGGTTCGGATCGAGGCCAGTTCGCGCTGGAGCGCGTCCAGGCTCTTCGCCATCCGCTGCTGGGTCTCGCGCAGGAGGAGGTCGTCGCTCAAGGGGTGGCGACCTTGTCGCTCACGAGGGACCCCACCTCCTCTCCACGAACCGCGCGAGCGATGTTCCCCGGGGTGAAGAGATCGAGTACCAGGAGCGGCAGCCGGTTGTCCATGCACAGAGTGATGGCGGTGTTGTCCATCACCTGGAGGCCAAGGTTGAGCACCTGCATATAGGTGAGGTTGGGAATGCGCTTGGCCGACGGGTCGGTCTTGGGATCCGCGCTGTAAATGCCATCAACCCTGGTGGCCTTGATCAGCAGGTCGGCGCCGATCTCGGCGGCGCGGAGCGCCGCCGGGGTGTCGGTGGTGAAGAAGGGATTGCCGGAGCCGGCGCAGAAGACCACCACCCTGCCCTTCTCCAGGTGCCGGATCGCGCGGCCGCGGATGTAGGGCTCGGCCACCTGGTGCATCTCGATCGCGGTCATCACCCGGGTGGGCATGCCGTGGGACTCCAGGGCGTCGCGAAGGGCCAGCGAATTGATCACTGTCCCCAGCATCCCCATGAGGTCTGCGGTAACCCGGTTCATGCCCCGCTGAGCACCCGCCAGACCCCGGAAGATGTTGCCTCCCCCCATCATCACCGCGATCTCGGCCCCCGCGGCATGGGCACCCTTGAGCTCGCGAGCCACCACGTCCAGGACGTCGGGGTCGATCCCGAACTCGCCGTCGCCGACGAGCGCCTCGCCGCTGATCTTGACCACGACCCGCCGATAGCGGGGCTGCCCCCCGCTATCGAATCCCACCGCGGTCCCGGTCAGCTCGGTCACCGGCTCAAGAGTCATCCGATAGAGCCTCGCCGGACACGCTCTCGCCCAGCTCGAAACGCACAAATCGCGAGACCGTGATGTTCTCCCTGGTGGCGGAGATCACCTCTTGAATGACCTCGCTGACCTTGCGGCCCTTGCTGCCCTCATCGCGGAGCCAGGCTTGCTCGTAGAGGCAGAAGGCCTCGTAGAACTTGCGCAGCCGCCCATCGACGATCTGGTCAAGCCGCTCCTCTGACTTGCCTTCGTTCAATGCCTGCTCGCGGTAGATCGCTCGCTCGCGCGCCAGCTCCGCCTCCGGGACGTCCTCGCGACGGATCCACCTGGGCGAGGTGCCCGCGATCTGCAGGGCAAGGTCGTGGACCAGGGCCTGGAACTGCTCGGTGCGAGCCACGAAGTCGGTCTCGCAGTTGACTTCCAGCAGCACCCCGATCCGGCCCCCGGGATGGATGTAGGCGTCCACCAGCCCCTCAGTGGCCCGGCGGCCGGAGCGCTTCTGGGCCGACGCCAGTCCCTTGGCGCGGAGGATGTCACGGGCGCGCTCGAAGTCGCCGTCGGCCTCGACCAGGGCCTCCTTGCAGTCCATGATTCCGGCGCCGGTCTGCTCTCGCAGCTGACGCACCAGGTCCGCGGTGATCGCTTGGCTCACTCCGAGCCCGCCTCGACCGCAACCGGCACCTCTTGGGGCTCGGCCGCCGCTGTCTCCCCCTCCGCAGCCGGCTCCTCGGCGGTGGCTGCCAACCTCGCCGCCTCCACCTCCGCCTCGGCCTCAGCCTTCTCGGCCTGGATCCTCGCCTCCTCGGCGTGGGCCTGACGCTCCACCTCGGCCTTCTGAGCTTGGACCAATTCGATCTGGCGGTGTTCCTCGAGCCCGTCCATGATCGCGTCCACGAGTCGAGTCACGATCAGACGTACGCTGCGAATGGCGTCGTCGTTGCCGGGGATGACGTACGAGACCTCCTCGGGATCGCAGTTGGTATCGGTGATGGCGATGATCGGGATCTCCAGCTTGCGGGCCTCGGTCACCGCCAGGCGCTCCTTGTGGGGATCGACCACGAAGACCGCCGCCGGCAGCCGCTTCATGTTGGTGATCCCACCGAAGTTCCTCTCCAACCGGTCCAGCTCGTCCTCACGCCGCCTCTGCTCCTTCTTGCTGAGGCTGGCGAACGCTCCCCGGTCGCGCATCTCGACCAGCTCGGCCAGGCGCTTCAACTGGCGCTTGACCACCTCGAAGTTGGTCAGCATTCCGCCCATCCAGCGATTGACCACGTAGGGCTGGCCACTGCGCTCGCACTGGCTCTGGATGGTGTCCTGGGCCTGCTTCTTGGTGCCCACGAAGAGGATCTGACCGCCCTGGGCCACCGTGTCCCGGGAGAACTGGCAGGCTTGGTCCAAGAGATCGACGGTCTGGGACACGTCGATGATGTGGATCCCGCCCTTACTGGCAAAGATGTAGTGCCGCATCTTGGGATTCCACCGGCTGGTCTGATGCCCGAAGTGGACACCGTTCTGGAGCAGCTCGGTGAGCGTGGCTACAGGCATGCTCGCCTCCTATTCGTTACCGCTTCTGCCCGGCCTCACCCGCCTGCCGGCCCCGAGGGGATCCCCGCAGGCGTCAGCTGGGCATGTTTATTTGATCGCCGCGGTCATGTTATCCCAACCTGCGCCGCGCTCCAAAACCTGGCCCCATCGAAGCGTGCAGACAGACCACTAGGCTGCGGTCTGCTCAGTCCACGCCACCAGGCGAAATCTGCTCTTCACCCAGCTGCGGCGAGGGCCTGTAGGGGCGAAGGTAGTTCCCGTCCAGGCGGATGGGAGACATCACCTGGCCCTCCGTGGGTCCACCATTCTTCGGCATCCGAACAACCAGGCGGTCGGCGGCACGGCTGAGCGACTCAGCCACCGTCCTCACTCTGCCGCAGGGAACTCCGACCGGCTGCAGAAGCTGGCGCCAGTCCTCGGCGCCGCGTGCCGAGAGTTTGTCCTCCAAGACGCGGCGCAGTGCCGTCCGGTTGCTGACACGGCTCGAATTGCTGGCGAATCTTGGGTCGTGTGCCAATTCCGGAGCTCCCAGGACCTGGGTCAACGCCCCGAACTGGCGGTCGCTGCCGACCGCCAGCACCAGGTCCCCGTCGCCGGTCGGGAAAAGACCGTAGGGCACGACATTGGGGTGGTCGTTTCCCCGCCGCTGGGGATCATCACCGCTGGCGAGCCACGACGCCCCCTGGTTCACCAGCAGCGCTAGAGCCGAGTCCAGGATGGAGACCTCGACCTCAGGTCTCGGGCCGCCTTGAGTGCGTGCGAATAGTTCCGCCACGATGGCGATGGCGGCGAACATCCCTGCTGCCACATCGGCCACCGCCACCCCCACCTTGGTGGGTGGGCCGTCCGGCTGGCCGGTGATCGCCATCAGCCCACTGGCCGCCTGCAGGACCAGGTCATAGGCTGGCTGGTCGGAACCGTCTGCGAAGCCAGAGATGCGGCAGACGATGCAGTTAGGATTGCGTCCCGCCAGCCATTCGCGGTCGATGCCAAGTCGTGTCGACACCCGCTCGGTGTAGTTGTGGACCACGACATCAGCCTGAGCGACCAGGTCGCCCAGCACCCGCCTCCCCGATTCCTGCTTTAAATCCAGCACGACGCTGCGTTTGTTGCGGTTGGCGCTGGTGAAATAAGCTGCCGTGTCACCCGCGAATGGCGGTCCCCAGCGACGGGTCTCATCGCCCGTTGGGGGCTCGACCTTGATGACATCCGCACCCAGGTCGGCGAGCAGCATGGTGCAGTACGGTCCAGCCAGTATTCGCGACAGGTCGACCGCCCGGACGCCGCTGAGTGGGCGACCCTCGATCCCACCCCCAGGCGGCCAGCTCAGTCCAGGGCTGCCATCGTTTCGTGCACCAGTCACCCGGCCACTCTAACCGCGCCGATCGGACCGACAACTTTCTCACTAACTTGTGCCCATGAAGGGATCCGGCACGGGAATCCACAAGCTGCCACCATCACTGGTAGCCACCATCCCAGCCTGCATCGCGCATCCGGTCGTGACGCAGACATACATGGAGTAGCTCGCGACCGCGGCCAGGCTGCTCGACGCAGAGACGACGAGATCGCTGCCACTCGACGGCAGGCCAACCGCGTCCGCCTTCAACACGCTCCCGGTGGCCAGAGTCACCCGAGCGACGGTTCCCGTCCAGCCGACCAGCCAAAGTACCCCGTCCGCGACTGAGCTGCTAGCTGTGCCGCCCACACCGTACTGTCCACCCAGGCCGACTATCGGCCCGGGTGTCCACTGCCATCCGGACTTGGTGGCGTTGCCGGTAACCACTTGGATCTCATCGGTATTCGCGAGGTTGGCCGTCAGGACGATACCGCTGCCGCTAGCCTGAACTGGCCCATACGCAACCTCGGTCCCGACCGTCACAGGCACGTCAACCAATTGCCAGCTGGCGCTATTGTCAGACGTTACGTAGACGTCCTGGTTAGCCGCTCCGCCTACCAGCCAGAGCTCACCACCAGCCGCGGTGACCACGCCACCAACAGGGGCGGATCGAACCTGCCAAGTCGCGCCGCCGTCCGGAGTGCCTAACCAGGCACCCTCCGAAAAGTTAGAGCTGGTTGTCAGGACAATCATGAGACCTTCCAATGTTCCACTCGAATCCACGATCTGGACGGTGCCGACTTGCCCCGCTCCGACACTCACGGTTTGCCAATGCCACTGGGACTGGCCCGTGGTGAAAGTGCTGATGGTCACAGCGTCGAGGGGTACAACGGAGGTGACGACGACGGTCTCAGTTGGCAGCACACTGATTGCGTAGATGTCAGAAGCGGTCGCGCCCGGTGGTAGGGGAAGCCGATTCCAGGTGGTGCCACCATCTCGGCTGACCGCCAAGGATGTTTGGCCTACTAGCCAGAGATCCTGAGCGGCATCCATTCGAGCACCAGCCCCGGCGTACTCGGCTTGGACCCCAGGTGTGATCGAAGGCGACACCTTCGGCACCGTCGAACGCGAGACTGCTGGTGGGGTCTCCCTATGTCCGGGCGGTCTTCCCAACGCCCCCGGTAGGACAACGGCGCTTGCAGCAATTGCCACCACCAGCGCGGCAACGCCGGCCAGGGCGAGCCACCGGATTGGCCGTGGTCCTTCGCGTGGTGCCACTCGCCGGTGGCGGGGAGCTCCAACCGAGCTGAGCATCTCTGCCACCCGGCGCTCATCGGGGGTCAGGTCGTCACTCATTTCTGGTCCTCCAACCGGTCTTTCAGGCGGCGCATCGCTCGGTGGGTTGCTGCAGTCGCGGAGTTCTCGGACAGGCCCGTGAGCTCCGATATCTCGCGATAGCTAAGCTGGGCGCCGCATCTGAGCGCGATCAACTCGCGCTCGCGTGAACGTAGCTGCGGCAGCACCGCCAGTAGACGAACGACTTCCATATGGGTAATGGCGACTGTCTCCGGATCTGCGTCAGGTTTCTGATTGAGAGCCAAGCTGCGAAGCAGTCGGCGCACCCGTGATCGCTCACGCAAGTAATCGATCGCAGCGTTACGGGCGATCCTGAGGAGCCACAGCCGGACATGCTCGGCGGCGGGCTGAGTGCGCTCGAACGCGGCGAATGCCCGAGCTAAAGCCTGAGCTGCCACGTCATCGGCGGCGGAGGGATCGCGCAGCAAGACGAGGCAGAAGCGGTGAACCTGCGGTGCAAATTGCTCGTACACCTCCTCGAACCTCAGCGGGACCTCCGAGCCTAGGTCAGACCGCGATCCGCTGATATTGACCACCTCCTCGTTGAGCACGTCCATCGCCAATACAACGCTGTGGCCCGGAAAGTCTGACAACCTGCGGTCGTCTTGAGTTCCCGGGTCGCCTGCGACAGGCGGGGCCACAAGGCCTGAGGCAGATCTAGCCACTTGATTCAAGGTCGACGGCCTTCGACCAGATCAGCGTGGTGGGTGAAGGGGCGGTGGTGGTGGCGTGAAGGTCGGCGGCAGCTGCTGCTGCCGCCGACCCGATCAGTCGGTCAATTCGCGTCCAGGGTGGCCCGTCGGCGCAAGTATTCGTCCTCGTCGATCTCGCCTCTAGCGAACCGCTCCTTGAGGGTGGCAACTGCGCTCTCATGCGAGAGTGGCTGCCGTCCGCCCATTGAATGCCAGCGGCTCGACTGATGCCACCAACCACGAGTGGCGACGAAGAAGACGAAGAGGCCGAGTGGCACGAGCCACCACAGAGCCCACCAGATCGGCCACGCGCCCCAGCTTCCACTCATTACAGATCCTCCTGTTTGCCCGGATACAGCGCTGCTGATCGTCGGGCGCTGGCGACTACCGCCGCATCCGTCCCATGGCGGATTTCTTACCGTCGCCGCTCGACGTAGGACTGTGGCTCAGGCGCCAGACCGGCCGGGGGCCACCAGGCCGGTTTCGTAGGCGAAGACCACCAGCTGGGCCTGATCGCGCGCTCGCAACTTGCCCATGGCGCGAGACACATGGGTTCGGGCAGTGGCAGGGCTCATGAAGAGGTTGGTCGCGATCTCGTCGTTGTCCAGACCGCTGCCCACCAGTGCCACCACTTCCCGCTCACGCTCGGTCAGCTCACTTAGAAGCGCGACGTTGGGAGCGACCACTGCCGGGCGTCCGGCAAAGGTCTCCACCAGCCGACGGGTGACGCTCGGCGAGAGCAGCGACTCGCCGGCTGCCACCACCCGGATCGCGCGCAGCAGCTCGGTTGGCTCCTCGTCCTTCAACATGAAGCCGCTGGCGCCCGCTCGCAGCGCTTCGAACACGTACTCGTCGACTTCGAAAGTGGTGAGTATCAGGACTCGCGTGCCCGACAAGTCAGGATCTGCGGCGAGTTGCCGGGTGGCTTCCAGGCCATCCATGACCGGCATGCGGATATCCACCACCGCTACCTCGGGTCGGGTTTGCCGGGCCAGATCCAGCAGCTCTTGGCCGTTGCCGGCCTCGCCCACTACCTCGATGCCCCCGTCGGCATCCGCCAGAACCCGCAGGGCCAACCGGACCAGCGGTTGGTCGTCGGCCAGGACGACTCGGACGGTCATGATGGCGCGACCGGTAGTTCGGCCCGGACCCTTACGCCGGCGCCCTGCTTCTCGATCTGGAACCGGCCTCCCAGGGCCGCGACTCGCTCCCGCATCCCGGCTACGCCATGGCCCTCGAGGGTTCCGGCTGCCAACCCGGCCGTGCCGCCATCGTCGCTGACCTCGATCTCGAGGGAGTCGGCGTTGCGCCGAACGATCACCGTGACGGTCGCGCTGGCACCGGCGTGACGAGCCACATTGGTGAGCGACTCTTGCACAATCCGGTAGGCGGCGCTGCCCACCACGGCGGGGACCTCACTCCAGTCCTCCTCCGCCTCAAGATCGATGTGCAAACCCGCCTCCCGCATGACTTGAACCAGCGCTTGCACATCGGCCATTCCGGGAGTCGGCGACGCACCCGCACTGAAGGATCCACTGCGGAGAGAAGCCAGCTCCGCGCGGAGCTCGCCAAGTGCCTGACGGCTGACGCGCCGGATCGCCGAGACAGCCTGGCGCACCTCCTGCGGGCGACTGTCGAGGAGGTGCTCCGCCACCCCCGCTTGAAGGCTGATCACCGCCAGGCTGTGGCCGAGTACGTCGTGGACCTCTCGGGCAATGCGCAGCCGCTCTTCGGCGAGGCGTCTGCCTTCCTCCTCAGCACGGCTTCGCTGCGCCCAGGTTCTCCGCTCCGCCACCTCGGCGGCAAACCTTCTCCTCACGACCATCGCCATCCCCGCGACCACCGCGCAGGTGATCCAGACGGCCAGGAAGATCGAGGCGCCCAGCGAGTTGCCCCCCTCGAAACCGTGCACCGTGGCCAGGGCGGCCCCGCCGACGGCTGCCGCAGGCAGCCAAACCTGCCACAGGCGGGTCATGGCTATGACGGTGAGAAGCCCCCAGAAGGGTGCGAGAAAGATCGGCCCCGGTGCGTAGCCCTGTTCCAGATACAGAAGCGTCGCTAGGCCGGAGGCCACATAGACAGCCATCGGCCAACGCCTTCTTGGGATCAGGACAATGAAGGCCGCCATCACCAAGGTGACTTCCAGTGGCGTGATTTGTCGCGCGTGCGTTATCCAGCGATGCTCACCCAGGGTCAAGCCGAGTGCCAGCGCAGCGAGAAAAATAGGGCCAGCGACGCCAAGCACCCACTGTGGTGGGCCTCCCCAGGCGGCCGGTGGACGCCCGGGCTCCTGCGGAGGGCGGTGGCTCTCCCACCAGCCATGCGACTTCACGATCGAAGCGTAGCCACCACAGCTCCGAGAAGCATCCGCTCGCTGGCGTATATCGCCTACGCTGGCGGGAGTACCCCAACCTCGTTGGCGAGGCTAGTCGCGGCTGCAAACTCCCTTTCGCCAGAGCGACCGACAACAAGTTGAGCCGCGTTGCGCCGGGGATCCGGGTTAAGTCCTTTTCTCGGCCCAGAGGTCCGCTACTGCCAGGCGTCGGACCATTTCGCCGGCTTCGACGAGCGGCCGCAAATGCCTCTCGAAGCGCCCACGCTCCGCCGGGCTCAGGGCGGCCAGGATCATCTCGCCGTTAGTTGGGGCGAGTGGATTGCCAGAGCTGGAGAGGAAACGCTCCCACGCCATCGGCGCTCGGGAGCTCGCTATCTGTTGCCGGAGTTCCAGGTGGATCTCGCGAAAACCGGCGGCCTCGGCCAGGGTGAGCAGGTCCTGCTCGTCGAAGTTGAGCATCGAGTTCTCCTGGTCGTCGCAATCTTCGCCTGCCGCTTTGACCTTGTCCGCCAGGTCCTCAACCGCGCCAACTTGGTAGCCCAGGAATTCGCACGCCGGCTCGGGAAACATGACTCGATTGATCGGTTCGTGGATAGCAATTCGCCCGTCTTGGCGCAGGACCCGAAAGAACTCGGCGAAGGCCCGCGCCTTCTGGTCTACATAGATCAGCACCGAGCGGGTGGTGACGACATCCACGCTGCGAGCTGCAATGGGTGTCAGATCTTCGGCACTCGCATTCATGAAATAACAGCGTTCGGCAACACCCAGCTGCTGCGCGAGCAGGCATGACGCCTCCAATAGTTCCTCTGAGATATCGCTGAAAATTACCTGTCCACTGAGACCCACGGCGTCCACCGCTGCGAATGCGATGAGACCATCTCCCGCTCCCACGTCTAGGAGCACGTCGCCGGACCGCAGGTCGGCGTGCTCGATTACCCGGTCGCGCACGACTGCCAGTTCGTCCAGGATCGCCTCCGTGGCGGCGCTGCAGCAGCCACTCGGCCCACCGGTCGTGTGGAGGCGTCTGTGAGCTCACAATGGTCACCCCTGGCTGGCAGCTGACGAGATTCGTCCAAGGCATAGCTAGCCTCATCCCTTGCCACAACGTACGTCGCGTTGCGGCGGCTGTCGAGGTTGCCCACCCCAATCCCAACATAGACTTGGCCGACATGGACCGGACCACTCAGTTGGGCGGCCGTCACCCCTCCGGACTCCCGCAGATCCACGCGGTGATGCTCTCGGCCTTCGACACCCAGATGCGGGGACGCCCTTCGGGACACCTTCCCGAGGGCGCCCATGAGGAGCTGGAAGGCCCCATCTACCGGTCGTGGGGGTGGTCACCTCGGGGATTCGTACAGCACCGCGACCTGAGCCAGCTCGACGTTTCCCAACTGGACACGCTAATCCAACGCCAGGTCCGGTTCTTCAGCCAGCAGGAGCTGCCCTTCGAATGGAAAACCTACTCCCACGACCAGGACGCGGGTCTGACCGGCAGGTTGCTGGCCGCGGGATTCATTCCAGAGGAGAGGGAGAACCTTGTGATCGGGCTGGTGTCCGCGCTTGATCAGGAGCCGCGGCTGCCGACCGGGGTCAGCTTTCGCCAAGTGCGCTCGCGCCACGACACCGAGCGCATGGCCGAGATGCTGTCGGCGGTCTGGGGCGAAGACCTCAGCTTCTTTGGCGAGTTCCTCTTCAGAGAAGCGGAGGCCAACCCCGAAGACGTGGTTCTGCTGGTCGCAGAGGCGGACGGTCAGGTGGTATCCACCGCCAGGGCCAATCTGTTCCCCGGATCCGACTTCGCCACCATGTGGGCAGGCTCAACCCGGGCGGAGTGGCGCGGTCAGGGGATCTACCGGGCCTCGGTGGCCTATCGTGCTCAGCTGGCGGGGGCACGGGGCTTCAGATATCTTCAGGTCGACGCCTCCGACGACAGCCGGCCGATTCTGGAGCGGCTTGGCTTCATCACCGTGAGCAGCACCACCCCCTACGTCTGGTCGCCTCAGAGCACGTAGCGGCGCAGATCCTCGTCGCGCACCAGGTCGCCCAGCTTGGCCCTGACGAACTCCCGGTCGATGCTGACCTTCTGCCCCTGGTAGTCGTCGGCGGCGAAGGAGATGTCCTGGAGCACCCGCTCCATGACCGTGAAGAGGCGGCGGGCGCCTATGTTCTCGTCGCGTTCGTTGACCAGGAAGGCGTGGTGGGCCAGCTCCTCCACTCCCTCCTTGGTGAACTCGACCTCGACCCCCTCGGTCGCCAGCAGAGCCGAGTACTGCTGGGTCAGCGCGTTGCGGGGCTCAACCAGGATCTGGCAGAGGTCCGCTTCCTCCAAGGGCTTGAGCTCGACCCGGATCGGGAACCGCCCCTGGAACTCAGGGATCAGGTCGGAGGGCCGGGCCGAGGTGAAGGCGCCCGCGGCCACGAAGAGGACGTGGTCGGTGTGGACCTGTCCGTACCTGGTGCTGACCGTCGACCCCTCGATAATGGGTAGCAGGTCGCGCTGCACCCCGGCCCCGCTGACATCGGGCCCGTGGGCCTCGACGTAGGGTCCCGCGATCTTGTCCACCTCATCAATGAAGACGATCCCGTTCTCCTCGACCAGGTGGATGGAGTCGTCGTAGACCCGATCGACGTCAACCAGCCGCTCCGTCTCCTCCTGGGTCAGGACATGTCTGGCATCGGCGACCGTCATCCGCCTCACTCGCTTGCGGGGAGGGGCTAGCTGGCTGAAGAAGTCCGAGAGCGACCAGCCGATCTCCTCATAGCCACTGCCGGAGAAGACCTCGACCGGAGGCGAGTAGGCCTCTTCCACCTCAATCTCGATCTGGCGGTCATCCAGCTTGCGGGCCACCAGCTTGCGCAGCAGCTGACGGCGTCGGGAGCGCTCCCTCCGGGCCGCGGCCAGCCGATCCGCTCCGCCAGCCGGTTGGGTAACGTTTGCTTCCGGAGCCGGCTCTGCGGGGTCGCCCTCTGGTGGATCGCTCTGCGCGGGCTGGTCCGCCTCGATCAGCCGGTCGACGATCCGGGCGTCGGCCCGCTGCTTGGCCTCGCCTTCGACGTCGGCGACCCGCTGGCTTTGGACCTGGGTGATGGTCTGCTCCAGAAGGTCGCGGATGATCGACTCCACATCGCGGCCGACGTACCCCACCTCGGTGAACTTGGTGGCCTCCACCTTGATGAAAGGTGAGTGGGTGAGCTGGGCCAGCCGTCTGGCGATCTCCGTCTTGCCGACGCCGGTGGGGCCGATCAGGAGGATGTTGCTGGACACGATGTCCTGGCGACGCTCGGGCGGAACCTGCATCCGCCGGTAGCGGTTGCGCAGAGCGATCGCCATCGCCCGCTTGGCGTCCGCCTGACCCACGATGTAACGGTCCAGCGAGGAGACGATCTCCGCCGGCCTAAGCTCCGCTTCCAACTGGCTCCTCTTGTGGCGTGTCGGAGATCGTCTCGACCGAGATCTCGCTGTTGGTGTAGATGCAGATCGAGGCCGCGATCTCCAGGGCTCGGCGCGCCACCTCGGCCGCCGGCAGCTCGGTGTGCTGGATCAGCGCCCTAGCCGCAGCGTGAGCATAGGGTCCACCACTGCCGATCGCGCCTATCCCATCGTCGGGCTCGATCACGTCGCCATCTCCACTCAGCAGCAGCATTTGGTTGTTGCCCGCCACCACGAGCATGGCGTCGAGGTGACGCAGGTAGCGGTCGGTGCGCCATTCCTTGCCCAGGGCCACCGCCGCCCGCAACAGGTTGCCCTGGTGCTGGTCGAGGTGGCGCTCGAACTTGTCAAATAGGGTGAAGGCGTCCGCCACCGAGCCCGCGAAACCGACCACCACCCGATCGTGGTGGATCCTTCGCACCTTCATCGCCCGTTGTTTCATGACCACGTCGCCTACGGTCACCTGCCCGTCGCCGGCTACCGCGATCTCCGACCCCCGTCTGACAGCGAGGATGGTGGTGGCGTGCGGCCCCGAGCCGTGAGGAGAGGTCACAGGAGTTCAATTCTACCCCGGGGCCGGAACTGCCCCGATCGCGAGGGCGCCGCCCGAGCCACTCTTCCTATGATCTTCCGGTGCCTGATCCCCAGCCAGAGCCGAGCCGAAATGCCGATGAACGGACCACCGTCACCGGCTTTCTCGAGGACCAGCGCAAGGTGCTGGCCTGGAAGTGCCAAGGGCTCAGCGACGCGCAGCTCAAGGAGGCGTCTGCGCCTCCCTCAAACCTCACCCTGTTGGGACTGGTACGCCACATGGCCGAGGTGGAACGTTCCTGGTTCCGCCGTCGTCTTTCCCGGGAGGACATCGACAGCATCTGGTGCACCCAGGCCCAGCCCGATGCCGACTTTGAGGGGGCCGGAGAGGCCGACGTCGCCCAGGCCTTCACCGTCTGGGAGGAGGAGTGCCGCATCTCTCGCTCGATCCTCAAGGAGCTGTCTTCTCTGGCCGTGACCTTCAGCAGCCCCAGCGATCCGCAGATCTCAGCCCGCTGGATGGTCAACCACATGATTGAGGAGTACTCCCGCCACAACGGTCACGCCGACCTGATCCGAGAGCGCCTGGACGGGGCGACCGGGGACTTCCCGCCAGCACCCGGTCCCGAGTCCCAGCCATAGCGACACCTTAAAAACTGCTAGGGTCAGGCCGTCGGAGCTGAGGGCAGCGCCCCTACCGTTGCTCGCCAGCTGAGGCGGTGAGGAGGAAGGGCATGGGGCACGGGACCACTCCGACTGGGGGGATCTGGCGGCGCGGTCTATGGCGACTGATGGGACTCGGAGTGGTCGCCGGTCTGCTCCTCTTGGCCCTGGGCTCGGCGACCCAGGGAGCCCAGGCCAGCACCGGCGGCACGGTCACCTACGCTGAGCAGCCGGGCGCCGCACCCTCCTACATTTTTCCCCTCCAGGGACCTGCTTATTTCAACTATCAGGACATAGGGCAGTTCTCCAACCTTCTCTACCTTCCCCTGTATAGCTTTGGCCAGAGCGGTGAACCGGTGCTCAACAAGTCCTTGAGCCTGGCCGCCCCGCCCGTCCTCTCGGACAACAACACCGTTGCCACCATCAAGATGAAGCACTGGGTGTGGTCCAACGGTCAGCCGGTGGACGCAGCGGATGTGATCTTCTGGATGAATCTGCTCTCGGCCGCGACCGATCCCAATGCGCCCGTCGTCAGCTCTTCCAGCGCCGCCCCCGGGCCGGGATATGGCGGGGCCGTGCCTGGCGGATTCCCCGAGAACGTGGTCAACTACCAGGCCACCGGTACCTACACCGTGGTGTTCACATTGAACGCTTCGTACAACGCGACCTGGCTTCTGTTCAATGAGCTCAGTCAGATCACCCCCATCCCCCAGGCTAGTTGGGACGAGCTGACAGCCGCGGGCCCGGTCGGCAATTACGATGCCAGTGCGGAGGCCCGCACCACGCTCTCAGGGACTACTCCCCCCTCATATGTCCCCAGCAATCCCGGTACCGGCAGCACCGGTGCCCTGGGAGTGGCGCAGTTCCTCAACGTCCAATCGCAAACCCTCAGCACCTACACCACCAATCCGCTCTGGCAGGTGGTGGACGGGCCGTTCCGCCTCACCGGCTACACCACTGACGGCTTCGTCAAGATGGTGCCGAATTCGAGCTACTCGGGCTCGCCCAAGCCCAGCATCGCCGCCTTTGAGGAGTTGCCGTACACCAGCGAGTCCGCCGAGTTTGACGCCTTGCGCAGCGGCTCTCTGACTATCGGCTACCTCCCGCCGGAGGACACCAGTCAAATGAAGAGCCTGGAGCGCTCAGATCACTACAGCTACAGCCCCTGGAACATTGCCGGTATCAACTACATCGCCTACAACTTCACCAACCCTAAGACCGGGCCGACACTGAGCCAGCTTTATTTCCGTCAGGCGCTGCAGTACCTGATAGATCAGCCCCAATACATCAAGCGTTTTCTGGGCAATGTCGGCACTGTCGAGAATGGCCCCGTGCCCGCCTATCCCACCAACAGTCCCTATCTGAGTCCCCTGCTGGCGCACGGGCAGATTTATCCCTTCGATCCGAGCAAGGCGGTGGCGCTGCTGAAGGCTCATGGCTGGTCCGTCAAGCCCGGTGGTGTCAGCGTGTGCAACAAGCCCGGCAACGGCAGTGGCCACTGCGGGGCCGGAGTCAAGCAGGGGCAGCACGCCAGCTTCTCGTTGCTGTACGGCAGTGGCTCGGCGGCGTTGACGGGAATCGTGGAAGCCATACAGTCGACCATGAAGCGAAAGGCCGGTATCGACCTGAACGTGCGCGCCGTCCCGCTGTCCCAAGTGAGCGCGGTCACCTACAACGGGTGCGCGCCCAGCACCCCATGCACCAACTGGGATCTCACCATCGCCAGCACCTACGCCAGTTGGACTTTCGAGCCGGACTACCTGCCCACCGGCGAGGAGCCGTTCCAAACCGGGTCGGGCAGCAACCTGTCCGACTATTCCAACAAGACCAACGATGCCAACATCCTTGCCACCAACACCGCAGCCACTGAGACCGCCGAGATTCACGCCCTCTTCACTTACGAGAACTATCTGGCCCGGCAGCTGCCCCGAGGCTGGATGCCGGACATCCCCGCTCAGTTGACCCTGTACAAGAGCAGCCTCAAGGGGCTGGCACCGCAGAACCCGTTCCAGCAACTGAACCCGCAGTACTACGTGTTCAAAGGCTGACCGGCAGCGGCATTTCTGAAATCCGGGCAGGTGTTGCTAGGTCGGTCCAGCACCTGCCCGGAGAGCCGCTGCGCTCGACCGCGTTAGCCTGGCGCCTGGAACTGAGGCAGCAGATCCCGGTGGGCAGCTAGGCCTTCCGCAAGGATGGCCTCGGCGGCGGGCGCGCTGCGCACAAAGGGGTGCACCAAGAGCGCCTGGAGCGCGACACCACGGTCGCCGGTCGCGGCTGCCTCGGCGGCCAGGCGCTCGTAGCTCTCTATGGCCGCGGTCAGACCTCGAACGGAAGGGGGGAGCGCGCCCATCGCCAGCGGCTTGGCACCACGGGCACCCACCAGGCAGGGGACTTCGACGATGGCGTCGTCGGGAAGATCACTGATGGAGCCGCGGTTGACGGCGTTGGCGATCACCCGCCTCTGCTCATCGCCGCTCAAGGCGCAGATCACGTCCACCGCCATCTGCCCGTGCTGGCCCCGACCGCCCCGCTCGGTCGAGGGGTCGGGAACCTCCCGCTCCGCCTCCTCTGCGAAGTTCTCGTACAGAGCTGGCAGCCGGACCATCAGATCCTCGGCCCTGGTGGTCGGCTTGGCTTTCAGTTCCGCCAGGATCTCGTCGTGAAAAAAGTAGTAGTGCATGTAGGAGTTGACCAGGAGGCCAAAGGCACGGCCCAGCCAGGCAGTCTGCCTGATCACCTCATCGTCTTCGCGCTCTGGCACCACCTCCAACAGGCGGCCGGCGACTAGTTCGCTGACGTCGACGCCGTCGACCCTGACCCGTTGCGCCCAGGTGGAGTGGTTGAGTCCCATCCAATCTACCTCCAGGTCACCTTCCGAAAGGCGCAGCAGGCGCGACCAGCGAGCGTCGTCAACGTTGCTCTGGTCGCACATTCCCACGATCCGCCCGCTCCCGAAGCGCTCGACCGCGGCCGTGACGATGCTGGTCGGGTTGGTGTAATTCACGATCCAGGCCAAGGGGGCGACCTGGTCGCGCAGCTCAGCCAGCCTGAGCAGCACCGGCACCGACCGGCAGGCCATGAAGAACCCTCCTGGGCCTGCCGTCTCCTGACCCACGACGCCGTGGCGAAGCGGTATGGCTTCGTCCAGGTGGCGAGCGGCGTAGCCACCGGGCCGGAAAGTGGTGAAGATGAAGTCGGCGCCGGAAAGCGCGGTCCGCAGGTCAGTCTCAGCGCGCACGGAGATGTTGACCCCAGCAGCCGCCATCATGCGCTGGCCCAACTGAAGATTGATTGCCAACCGCCGAGCCGAGACCGGGATGTAGTCGTTCTCGGTAGCCTCGTCGTAGAGGATGATCTGGCTGTCGAGAAGGTCAGTCGCACGCCGCAGCAGGCCCCGAAAAACCCCGGGGACGAAGGCGCTTCCGCCGCCGATGACCACGATCTTTGGTCCGGTCTTGGCGGCCTGCGTGTCGCCGACAGGCCCGGGGGTGTTGGTCATTGCCGATTAGTCTCCTCTGGTTTAGATTGGGCCGCGAATTCCGCCAGAAATGTCCAGCGGCCGCTGACAGAGTTCTCTTTGGCCCGCTCCAGGAAGGCTCGGATCTCGACCCACGTCGGGGCCGAAAGGGCGCCGCCCCATTGGACGACCGAGAGCCCCGAGCAAACCACCGCAAACCGAAGACGTTGCTCCAAGGGCCAGCCCTGCAACGTCGCGTAGATGAACCCGGCATCGAAGACATCTCCGGCGCCGGTCGGATCCAGAGCCTCAACTTTCAAGCCGGGCTCTTGCAGAATCGGGCCGCCGCTCTCGGAAGCAATGGCGCCATCAACCCCGCACTTGACAACGGCGACGGCTACCAATTTGGAAATGTCTGCGAGCGCCTGGCGTGGGTTGGACTGGCGCGTGTACGCCATCGCCTCACTTGCATTGGGTAGGAACGCATCTTCCGGTCGCAGGGTCTCGAGGACCTCTATAGGCCAGGTCTCGCTTGGGTCCCAACGCGAGTCGGTGAAGACCGGGATCCCCAGCGACCGCGCACGATTCAACCAGCTCGCGGAGATTCCCGGAGCTATATGGGTGAAACAGGCCGAGGCCTTCGCTGTCAGTCCCTCAGCGACGTTCAGCGTGACCGGCGGGGCGGCGCTGTAGGTCGCCAGACTGCGGTCGTTTTCGAAGGCCAAGGAGACCGTTAGCGGTGTAGACCAATCCGAGACGCGTCGTGAGGGGGTGAGGTCAACTCCCTCATCGCTCAGCGTCCGCCACAGGAGATCGGCCCAGATGTCGTCGGCAAAGAGGGCCGCGAGCACGACTGGGACGCCCAGCCGTGCCAAGGCCACCGCCACCGTGGCGACCCCGCCCGCTGAGACAGCCATACCAGAGGCATAGGCCTCGGTACCCGGAGGCGGCGGTCCCTCGAGTCCGGTGAGGATGAGATCGAGGAACACCGTCCCCGCCACATAGACACCTGCCGCCCCCTCCTGTGGGGCGCCGAACCTGCTCACCTCAGATGCCGGTCCTGGCCAATGGTGATAGGTGTCTCGACTCAGCTGGACGCTCCCAGACGACCATGCAAACGGGTGAATGCCTCTGCGTGGGCGATCCCATGCGGGCGTCCCAGGGCTGCCATCTGCGCGAGCACAACCTCTCGGGGATCTTCGCGGTACTGGGTCGCGTGACAGCGAATCGCCTCGACTTTCTGCTCCACAGTTGCGCTCACGTCCACGAAATGATTGGGAGCCGCGGTGCCCGTCACCCAGATGGAGCGGATGGTGTGCGGTTCCAACCCCTGCTCCAGCAGATCCGGAAAGTACGCAGGGCTGTGTGCCGCCGGGTAGATGGCCTCGATCGCAGCCTGACCGGCCGCCAGGTGGTCGGGGTGGTTGTTGTCCAAATCGAGATAGTTGCGCACCGCGTTCTGACAGACGACGACGTCGGGCTTGAGACGCCGGATCCAGATAACCAGCTCACGCTTTAGAGCCATATCGGCGACCAGCTCCCCATCCGGATACTCGAGAAACTCGATCCGCGCCACCCCCAACACTGAGGCCGCCGCATCCTGCTCGAGTCGGCGAGTGCGCCGCAGCTCTTCCGGGGTAATCACTCGCGGCAGCATGGCCATGACCCCGCGCACACCATCGGTGCAGATGACATAGGAAACCGCCACCCCCCGACCAGTCCAGAGTGCGACCGTTCCCCCGCAGTTGAACTCTGCGTCGTCAGGATGCGCCACTATCACTAGCGCGGTCTTGAAGTCCGGGGGAAGACCATCACTCATGAGTCCTCCCCCCAGCGTATGGCTCCGACCCGCATCAACGCGAGCCGCTCCGGCTAGCTTCCGACCGGCTCTTTGATGCGGCGCTTGGCCCGAGCCGCGGCCGGACTTCTTCCCACCGTTCCACTGGCGCCCGGTGCCGAGGCCTCACGCGGGGGCCGATAGCGGCATCCCGGATAGCCGGAACAGGAGACGAAGGGACCGAACCGTCCCTGGCGCTTCACCAGCGGCTTTCCGCACTCTGGGCAGTCCTGGCCCACCTCCTCCGCCGGGGGCCGGTTGGAGGACCGGGAATCTCCGGAGGTACCCGCCTCAGTTCGGATGAACCGGCAGGAGGGGTAACCCGAACAGCCGATGAAGGGACCACGCTTGCCGCTGCGCCGCACCAGGGGTTTGCTGCAGAGCGGGCAGGCTTCGCCAATCTCCTCCGCCGGCGCCCGGTCTTCCTTGCCCTGGATGTAGTCGCACTCGGGATAGCGGCTGCAGCCCACGAAGTCTCCGAAGCGGCCGCTGCGCATGACCAGCTCAGCCCCGCACTTGGGGCAGTCGGCTCCAGCGGGCTGGGCCTTGATCTTGACCCGGGGCATGCTCTCCTGGGCCGCGTCCAGCACCTTGGAGAAGGGCTCGTACCAGGACCGGACCACCGGCACCCAGGGGCTCTCACCGGTCTCGATCGAGTCGAGCTGCAGCTCGAGCGCAGCCGTGAATCCCAGATCGACCACCGAGGGAAACTGGCTGGTGAGCGCCTCGTTCACCGCCAGCCCCAGCGGGGTGGGATGGAGCCGGCGCTCCTCCTGTACCACGTAGCGCCTGGTCTGGATCAGCTCGGTCATGCTGGCATAGGTGCTGGGACGGCCGATGCCGCGCTCCTCCAGCTCCTTGACCAGGCTGGCCTCGGTGTAGCGAGGCGGAGGCTGGCTGAAGTGTTGCTCCGGAACCAGCTCCACCAGCTTCGCAACCTGCTCTGGATTCAGCTCGGGGAGCAGCTCATCCTCGCGGCTCTCGGAGCCAGCCACCCGCAGGAAGCCGTCAAAGACCAGCTGGCTGCCGGTGGCCCGAAAACGGTGCTCGCCAGCCATCACCTCCGCCCGGGTGGAGTCGAATTCAGCTGGGCTCATCTGGCTGGCCAGAAAGCGCCGCCAGATCAGCCGGTAGAGCTTGGCCTGGTCCGAGTTCAGGTACTGATCAAGCTCCTCAGGGGTTCGCTCCGCCGAGCTGGGTCGAACTGCTTCGTGGGCATCTTGGCTGGCGACCGGCGCCTTGGGCCCGCGCCTCTGAGCCCCTGGCTTGCCCAGGTACTGCTCGCCATAGGTCTTGGTCAGGAAGGTCTTGGCACCCTCGATGGCGGACTCGCTGAGACGGACCGAGTCGGTTCTCATGTAGGTGATCAATCCGACCGGGCCCGAGCTACCGAGCTCAACACCCTCGTAGAGCTGCTGGGCGATCCGCATCGTCTTGGTGGGACTGAAGTGGAGCTGCGAGGAGGCGTCCTGCTGCAGGGTGCTGGTGATGTATGGCATCGGCGGGTTCCTTCGAACCCGGCGCCGCTCCACCGAAGCAACCTTGAACTCGGCCTTCTCGACCTCGGCCATGACCCGGCGGGTCAGCGCCTCGTTGGCAAGTACCACCGGCTCGCCGTCAGCGTCCTTGGCCTTCCCACGCCGGCTCTTGGGCTCCAGTCCCAGGCCCTGGTAGCGGGCTTTGAACTGGGCTTCGGAGTCGGTTCGCAGCAGCGCCTCCAGGCTCCAACTCTCGGTTGGTTTGAAGGCGTCGATCTCCTGCTCGCGATCGCAGACCAGACGCAGCGCGACTGACTGCACCCTACCGGCCGAGAGGCCCTTGCGGATCTTGCGCCAGAGCAGCGGGCTCAGTTTGTAGCCGAGGAGTCGGTCGATGACCCGCCTAGCCTGTTGCGCGTCTACCAGACGCTGGTCGATGGGCCGAGGGTGGTCCAGGGCCGACTCCACCGCCGGCTTGGTCACCTCTCGGAACACGATCCGCTCGGGGTCGATCAGACCGAGTTGCTTGGCGATGTGCCAAGCGATCGCCTCGCCCTCGCGATCGGGGTCGGCTGCCAGCAGGACCCGCTTCGACTTGCCGGCCGCCTTCTTGAGGTCGCGCAGGGGAGCCTCTTTGCCCTTGATCACCGTGTAGTCGGGCTCGAAGCCGTTGTCGACGTCGATGCCCAGCTTGGAGTGCGGCAGATCCACCACATGACCCATCGACGCCCTCACGTCGTAGTCGCTGCCGAGAAACTTGCTGAGCGTTCGAGCCTTGCTGGGCGACTCGACGATGATCAGGTTCGATGCTGGCATCAGCTGGGGCGGTACCTCGATGGGCCGGTTGGCGAGTGGCGATTCTAGCAACAGCCTTCCCGTCCGGCTCCACTTCCACACCTTCGGCCGAATTTGACGCCTGGCTACACTGAGCTCAGCCAACCGCCCCAGCCGGGAGATCCGCCGACCTTGGCCACCGAGCTTTCCGACAAGTACGAGTCAGTCGAGATCGTCGACCGCCGTGACTTCAGTCCCGACCTCTGGACCATCCGGGTGAGGCACGAGCACCCCTTCGAGTTTCGCCCTGGGCAGTACGCCACCCTGGGAGTCGAGGTGGATGGCAAACCGCTGGAGCGCCCTTACTCCATCGTCTCTTCGCCTGAGGAGGATGAGCTCGAGTTCTTCATCGAGCTGATCCCCGACGGAGCCCTCACCCCCCACCTGTACCCACTTCAGGTGGGGGATCGAATGCTGATGCGCAAGCGCCCCAAGGGCGTCTTCCTCAAAGCCGGGCTGGCACCCGATCGCACCCACTTCTTTCTCGCCACCGTCACCGGGATCGCCCCCTTCGCGAGCATCCTGCGCCAGTTGCGACGCGAGTTGGGCCGGGGCGAGGCCACCCCTCCCAAGATGGTCCTGGTTCAGGGGGCCAGCTTCTCCCACGAGTTCGGGTATGCCCAGGAGTTTGCTCAGCTGACCGCCGAGCTCCCCGGTTTTGAATACGTCCCGACCGTCAGCCGGCCTTGGGGCGACTCCGGTTGGGAAGGTGAAGTGGGCAGGGCCGAGGACGTGCTCCGCAAGCACGCCGACCGCTGTGGCATAAGCCCGGGTCGGGGCATGGTCTATCTCTGCGGCCACCCCGGAATGATCTCCACCGGACGGGCGGTAATGCTCCGGGCCGGACTTAGGGACGAGGACATCCTCGAGGAGCAGTACTGGCCCGAGGGCAAGGCCCCGACCTCAGCATCTGAGTAGGCCTGCTCCCAGGCCCGCCGGGGTCGGCGGGATTCAGGCTGCAGGCTGGAGCAGGAGGGCGTCGAGCTTGACCTTGAGCTGTGCCTTGGGCTGGTAGCCGATCACCGACCCGAGTGGCCGACCCCCTCGGAAGAGCATCAGGGTGGGAATGCTCATGACTCTGTACTCGGCCGAGACCGATGGGCAGGTGTCGGTGTCGACCTTGGCCACCTTCATCCGGCCTTCGTACTCGGAAGCAAGGTCCTCCACGATCGGGGCGACCATCTTGCAGGGCGGGCACCACTCGGCCCAGAAATCGACCAAGACCGGAACCTCAGCCTCCAGAACCTCGCGCCGGAAGCTGTCATCGGTGACCGTGATCGGCAAGCCCATGGGTTTCTCCTCGGGATCGGCGGGTGTGGTCAGCCCGCCGAAGCGGTAGAGACCGTTCTCACCATCATACCTCTTTGTCAGGTATCCTTGACACCGTGAGTTACCAGCCAGCCACGCCACCAGCGACGGCGGCGACCGAAGTTGTGATCACCACCCTGGATGGACTGGGGACCGCGGACCGTCTTTTGGCGTTGCGGTCGCTGGCGGTGCTGCTCGGTACCAGGCGGGCCGCCACCGTGGTGGCCGCTCGCTCGGAAGGCTTGAGCTGGGCCGAGATCGCCGACCGCCTGGGCATGTCTCGGCAGTCGGTCTGGGAGCGATATGGCGCCGAGGAACGAGAGGTCCCACCTCCAGCTCGGGGTCGGGGGCCGCGGCCCCGGTCGGCCAACGTAACCTTCTCCAACTGTGCCGCCTACAAGGCTGTCAGCAGCCGGCCGGACCCCCTCGCCGCCACGGCCGAAA
The DNA here is from genome assembly GCA_963701235.1 of Candidatus Dormiibacterota bacterium. Taxonomy (GTDB): domain Bacteria; phylum Chloroflexota; class Dormibacteria; order Aeolococcales; family Bog-877; genus Bog-877. The sequence goes on along the minus strand of OY969577.1, from coordinate 981,324 downwards.
CTCAGTAGGAACCTGAAGCCCGCGGCTCCCGGTCAGCGCTTGAGCTTGGCTCCGATGGTCGGGGAGATCTGACCCACCAGGTTGCGCATCGCCTTGGCCCAGCGACTGGACGGGTGCTTCCAGGCAAGCGGTTCCCCCCCGCTCAGCGACCGCACCCCGTCGATGCCTCCGTGTTGCAGGACCAGGACCGGCTGCTCCAGGACTCGCCTCGCCCGTTCCGCGTCGACCTGGTGGTAAGGCAGTACGCAGTTCAGGATCACGGAGATCCGTTGCCGCGGGATCTGCAACTGGTCGCAGATGCGCAGCCAACCCCGGAGGCCCACCACGCCGGGGTTGTCCGGAGTCCCCACCAGGATCATGTGATCGGCGGACTCGAGGAGGTCGATCCCCCCGTTGTCGAGCCTTCCGCCCTGATCGACCACGACCAGGTCTGCCACCTTGGTGAGGCGGTAGATCAGAGCCCCGACCGCAGCGGGCGCGACCGAGTCGGAGAGCTCCGGTCGCCCGGGCGCGGGCAGGACCGATACCCCACTGGGATGGCGGGTCAGCCGATCGAGGATGTCCTCTTCCACCGGCAGCTCGGCGAGCTCCACCCAGGTGGGGGTCTGCGGAGGAAGGTTGAAGGCCATCAGGGCGCTGCCGAACCTGGGCACGTTGTCGACCAGGGCAACCCGCATGCTCTCCGCTGCAATCACCGCGAAGTTGGTGGCCAAGGCGGTTCGACCCACTCCACCCCGGGGTCCGCAGATCACCCACAGCTCGCCCGGACCCTGGCGTGACGCCGCCGGCTCCGCCGCCGCCGCGGGCTCGGCTTGCGCAGACTCCGTGGCAGGGAGACTGGCGACCAGGCGGGTCCTCAGGGTCTCCACCACGGTCTGGGTGGAGCTGCTCCGGGGCAGGACTTCGGTGGCTCCAGCCTCGAGCGCGGCCACAACTATGGGGGCTTCCAGATCTGCCGCCACCAGCAGAATCGGGACCCCGGGATGGGCGGTACTGGCCCTTATCTGCTGAACTAGGGGGACCAGTTGGGCGTCGCTGGCGGTCACCTCGATCAGGACCGCCTCGGCAGCAGTGTCGCCCAGCGAGGCGGAAGCGGCAGTAGTGGTCTCGAAGGCCACCATGGCGAGCCCGCGCTTGTGCAGCGCCTTGGCGATCGTCTCGGACCGGGATGCTTGGCGCGACACCACCAGGACCCGATGGGGTGTGTCTGGCACGAACGCAAGTCTAGGCGGTAGAGGAGTTCGAGTACTGCACCGTCTCAGTCCGCCTTGGGCCGCCTCCGCGGCAGCCGCCGCTTGGGAGCCGTCTCGATCGGGGATGGCGCTTCGACCTCGGGGGCCGCCGTGGATTGGGCTGATGCAGTCCCACCTCGGACCACGGTCTCCCGGCGCTCGCGGATCTTGGCCCGCTTGCCCACCTTGTCACGCAGGTAGTAGAGCTTGGCCCGACGGACCCGGCCATGGCGGACCACCTCGATCCTGGCTAGGCGTGGCGAGTGCATGGGGAAGGTTCGCTCGACCCCGACCCCGTGGGCGGTGCGGCGTACTGTCAGCGAGCGCCGGGCGCCGCCTTTCTGCAGCCCGATGATCAGCCCCTCGAAGACCTGGATCCTCTCTCTGGTGCCCTCCACCACCTTGACGTGAAGCCTGACGGTGTCGCCCGGGCTGAGGTCGGGGACGTCGTCTCGAAGCTGCTCCTCCTCGAGCAGGTCGATGATGTTCATTGCGCGCCTCCCAGAGGGACACCGGTCGCAGCCGGGTCCCGTTTTTCAGCTCTGTCCGCCGTCTCCGCCTCTGTCCCCGCCTCCCGGCCCTCTAGGAGATCGGGCCGCAGCCGACGGGCCCGCTCCAGCGCCGCTTCCGCGCGCCAGCTGGCGATCTTGGCATGGTCCCCGCTGCGCAGCACCTCAGGCACCGCCATTCCCTCGAAGACGGCCGGACGAGTGTAGTGGGGGTACTCTGGCAGCCCGCCGCTGAAGCTCTCGTCGAGAGCGGACTCGGGGTCCCCCAGAGTTCCCGGCAAGCGTCGGGCCACTGCCTCGATCACCATCATCGCCGGCAGCTCCCCGCCGCTGACCACGAAGTCGCCCACCGAGACCTCGTCCAGATTCAGCCCCGTGCGCACCCGCTCGTCGACCCCTTCATACCGACCGCAGATCAAGAGCAGCCCCTGCTCCAGGGCGAGCTCGTCTACCAGATCGGCGGTCAGCTTGCGCCCGTGTGCAGAGAGCAGGACGCCGCGGGAGTGGGGCATTCCCGGGACAGCCTGGATCGCCCGTACCGCCTGGAAGAGGGGCTCCGGCCGCAGCACCATGCCAGGGCCGCCGCCGTAGGGGATGTCATCCACCTGACGGTGCACCCCCAAACCGAACTGACGCAGGTCGTGGGCCTGGATCTCGATCAGCCCCTGCTCCAGGGCTCTTCCCACCACCCCGGCGGCCAGGGGACCGGGAAAGATCTCGGGGAAGAGGGTGATCACATCAAACCGCATCTATCCACTCCTCGAGGTAGGGTTCGGCGACGATGATCTTGTGCTCGTCCAGGTCGATCGAGAGCACCGCCTCCCGGACCGCCGGCACCCGAAGCTCGGAGGCAGGGGTGCGAACCACGTAGACGTCGTGAGCCGGATAGGCCTCGACATCCACCAGTTCCCCGCGCTTGCGGCCCTCCGGATCCTGGACCTCGAGCCCAACCAGCTGGAAGTGAAAGAATTCGCCCTCCGCCAGGGGTCGTGAGTCCGAGGGAGCCACCTCTAAATAACCGCCGCTGATCGCCGCGGCCTGGTCCCGACCATCGACCCCGCCCAGGCGGCAGATCAGCCGGCTGCCCTCGCCGCGCACCGCCTCAAGTGTCACAGCGCCCGTGGGCCCGCGCAGCTCCATCCCCGGACGCAGCCGTTCTCGGTCCCCACCGAGCAGTTCGATGGCGATCTCCCCGTGGACACCGTGGGGCCGCAACACGCGGGCCACTCGCACCCAGTCTGGCGCAGCCGTCAATCGCGTACCTCGACGTAGACCCGGTCCCGGGGCCGTAGTGAAGCCGCCCTGACCACCATTCGCACCGCCTCGATGTGGCGCCCGTTCCGCCCGATCACCTTGCCCAGGTCGTCGGGCGCGGTCCTGACTCGAACGGTCACCCTGTGCCCGTCCTGCTCAACCGCTACTTCGACCGCGTCGGGGCGGCTGACCATCTGCTGGATCATGAAGCGCACCAGCCCGCCGTAATCGGGCTTGGCCTCAACCATCGCCGTCGGCGGTGGTTGAGGCGTCCACGGCATCCCCCTCCCCCGAGCCATCGCTCGAAGCTTCCACATCCTCTTCGGCAGCTGGCGCGTCTTCGGCAGCGGGCGCCTCCTGGCCTACTTCCCCTGCGTCCTCGGCTTGGGCGACGGGCTCCTCCGCCGCCTCGGTCTCGGCGCCGGCCGCCGGCTCGGACTCACCTTCAACCGCGACGGGCTCATCGGCGGTGGCCGCCTCTTCCTGGGTAGCAGACTCCACTGCCGGCGCTGCCGGGGCCGGAGCGGCAGCTGTCGCCGGGGCCGACCTGGGGGCGCGCTTGGGGCCGGTCTTGGTGCGCACCGGGTGAGGCCGAGCCTCCAGTGTCCCCTGTCGCACCAGCAACTCACGGACCGCGTCGGAAGGACGCGCCCCGGTCGCCATCCAGTGCCGAATGCGCTCGTCATCGACGTGGAAAACCTTGGGATCCTTGAGCGGGTCGTAGTAACCAACCGACTCGATGAAGCGGCCGTCCCGCGGTGAACGCGCATCCGCTACCACGACTCGATAAAAAGGTCGCTTCTTAGCGCCCATACGCTTGAGTCGGATCTTCACTGCCAATGCAAATCCCCTTGTTTTACTGACAAATTTGCCAATTGATCGGAGGCTCCCGCAGTCCTCACTAGCGCCGCCGCACCGCTCCTCCGGGAGCTCCTTTCAGTAATTCGGTTGCCAGGCGACGTTTGCCTCCAGGACCGGTCAGACCACGCATCAGCTCTTGCATCTTGTCGAAACTCTTGAGCAAGCGCGACACCTCGACCGTGGTGGTGCCGCTGCCGGCGGCGATGCGGCGGCGCCGGGAGGCGTCGACCATCGACGGGCGGCGGCGCTCGGCCGGAGTCATCGACATCACGATCGCCTCGATCTGCGCCAACTGGGCCTCGTCGGGCAGGTTGCCCCCCTGCTGGCGCAGCAGGTCCCGGCCCCCGGGCATCATCCCCAAGATCGACTCCAGGGGACCCATGCGACGGAGTTGGCGCATCTGCACAATGAAGTCATCCAAGGTGAGGCGCCCGTCGCGAAGGCGCTCCTCGACGCGACCCGCCTCCTCGACGCTCATCTCATGGCTGGCGCGTTCGACCAGGGTGAGCACGTCGCCCATGCCCAGAATCCGCCTCGCCATCCGCTCGGGGTAGAAGGGCTCGAGGTCTCGCGCCCTCTCCCCAACCCCGCAGTACCAGACCTGGAGGCCGACCGCCGCCTTCATCGAGAGCGCAGCTCCGCCCCGGGCGTCCCCGTCTAGCTTGGTGAGAATCACCCCGTCGACCCCGACCGCGTCCTTGAACGCCCCCGCCACCCGGACCGCGTCCTGGCCGGTCATGGCATCCACCACCAGGAGCGCGTTGTCGATCCGGTTGCGCTGGCGGATCGACTTCAGTTCCTCCATCAGTGGTTGGTCCAGGTGAAGCCGCCCGGCGCTGTCCACGATGACCACGTCCGCTCCTCGGCGTCGGGCCTCGGCCAGCGCTCGCTCCACCCCCTTGGCCATGCCCCGCTCGGGATCAGCCACCAATACCTCAAGGCCCTGCTCGGCGGCGAGAAGCTGAAGCTGCTGGACCGCGGCCGCACGCTGGTCGTCGGCAGCCACCAGGACCGGGCGGTGGCCGTCTTCCCGTACCAGCCGCGCCAGCTTGACGGCGCTGGTGGTCTTACCAGAGCCCTGCAGCCCCATCACGAGCACCGTGGTAGGTGGATCGGGCTGGTAAGTGAGGTGCGCGTCCTCGCCACCTAGGAGCTCGACCAGCTCGCTGAAGACGACCTTGATCACCTGCTGTCCTGGGGTCAGGCTCTCCAGCACGTCGCTGCCGACCGCCCGCTCGCGGATCCGGTCGACGAATTGGCGCGCCACCTTGTAGTTGACATCGGCCTCGAGCAACGCCATCCGGACCTCGCGCAGGCCGGCGTCGACATCATCGGCGGTGAGTCGACCCTTGTCGGTGAAGTGCTTGAAGGCGGCGCTCAGCTTGTCGGTGAGGGTGTCGAACATCAGCCTGACTCCGATCTCCGGGCACCGGCTCGGAGCTTTAGCTCCGCCCGCCGCACCCGTTCTCGTAGCTTCGCCAGTTCACTCTCGCGGTCCCGGATGCGGCCCAGAAGCCCGAGCCTGGACTCCAGCCCCTCCATCCGCTCCAGACCGCGACGCAGGAGATCGTGGGCGGCCGCTCTCGAGGTGCCCAGCGCCTGGGCCAGCTCAGTTACCGACCAATCCTCCTCCAAGTGGAGATGGAGAGCCTGCTTCTGACGTTCCGTCAGTACGGCTCGGTAGGCATCTAGAAGCTGCAGTCGCTCGATTCGATCGATGGTCGTGACTGTCAAGGCAGAAACCTTGACACCCTACCAGAAAAGGCGCAGCCGATCTTGGCCCAACCTCGGTCGTTGACAGCCTAAAACGGGATTGATTATCATTCGCTAAACCCGGGCGGCATCGTCCGCCGAGACGTTAGCGAGGGATGGCGAAGATGAGATTTGCGGCGAGCGGAATCACGGCCAGGCTGGGAATCGGCGGGATAGGCCTCCTTACCGCCACCGCGACCCTGGCCGCGATGGCGCCGGCGGCTCAGGCCAGCTCCGCCAAGATCGTCGCCGTGGGGGCCGAAAACGAGTACGCCAACGTCATCGGTCAAATCGGCGGCACCTATGTGTCGGTGTCCGCGATCGAGAGCAACCCCAACACCGACCCTCACACCTTCGAGGCCAGCCCGGCGGTGGCAGAGGTGGTCTCCAAGGCCAGTCTTATCGTCCAGAACGGAGTCGGTTACGACGCTTACATGAACCACATCGAGGCGGCCTCGCCCAGCTCCAACCGAAGGGTGATCGTGGTCCAGTCGCTCCTCGGACTCCCCAACAGCACCCGCAATCCCCATCTCTGGTACAAGCCCCATACCATGTCGGCCGTGGCCAATGCCGTGGCCAATGACCTTGCCCATCTCGACCCCGCCCACGCTCCCTACTTTCGGGACCGGGTCACAGCCTTCGACAGGTCCCTGCAGTCCTGGTACAGGGACATGGCCGATGTGAAGAAGGAGTTTCCCCACGTGGCCGTCGCAGTCACCGAGCCGGTGGGCGACTACATGCTTAACGCGGTGGGGGCGAACATCCTCACCCCCTGGTCGCTGCAGGCCGACGTCATGAACGGGGTTGATCCGTCGCCACAGGACGTCGCAACAGAGCAGAATCTTTTCTCCCAGCATCGGGTCAAGGTCTTCCTTTACAACCAGCAGGTGACCGACTCGTTGACCGTCTCCTTCCTCTCTTTGGCCAGGCGCTATCACATCCCGGTGGTGGGGGTTTACGAGACCATGCCCGCGCCCGGCTACGACTACCAGTCATGGATGTTGGCCGAGGTCAACGCCCTCAAGGCCGCCCTCCAGCACCAGAAGTCGACGGTGTCGCTGCTGTCGAATTGAGCGTCTCGTCCGGGGGCGACGGGGAGATCCTTCGCCTCGAAGGGGTCTCGGCCTGGCTGGGCGGCCGCCAGGTGCTCGACCAGGTCAGCTTTGCTCTGCAGGGCGGCGAGGTCACCGGCCTGATCGGGTCCAACGGTGCTGGGAAGACCACCATCTTCCGGGTGATCCTGGGCCTCCAACCAACCACCTCAGGGCGGGTCTGGCTGGAGGGCCGGGCCGGCACGGGCAGCCGCCCGATCATCGGCTACGTACCCCAGAACGTGCCCATCGATCCAGATCTGCCTCTGCGGGCGCGCGACGTGATTGGGCTGGGCTTGGACGGACACCGCCTGGGATTCCCGCTGCCATCGGCGCTCCGCCGCCGGGCGGTCGACGAGATGCTGCGAGCGGTTGATGCCGAGCGTTTTGCCGAGGCTCGGGTGGGGCGACTCTCCGGTGGTGAGCAGCGTCGGGTCCTGATCGCCCACGCCCTGATAAGCCGGCCCCGACTGTTGCTGCTCGATGAGCCCCTCATCAACCTCGATATCCGCAGCGAGCACGAGGTCGTCGAATTGCTGGCCAGGATTGCCCGGGAGCAGCAGATCGCGATCCTGATCTCGGCCCACGACATGAATCCGCTGATCCCGGTGATGGACCGGATCGTCTACATAGCCGCCGGGCGCGCCGCCAGTGGGACTACCGACGAGGTGGTCCGGACTGAGGTTCTCAGCCAGCTGTACGGGCGCCAGGTCGATGTGATCCGGGTCCGTGATCGGGTCTTGGTGATCGCCGGTTCGGACGAGGAGCTGACCGACGACCACGAGCACGCCCACGCCGTCGCCGACTCGGGACTGGTCTAGGCGGCCCGGTTAGTGGCGATGGGTCTCATCTTCAGCCCTGGATTCTTCCACAGCTCCCCGGTGCTGGTGGCGATCGTGGTGGGCGCCGTGGTGGCGGTGGTATCGGGCGTGGTGGGGGTCTTCACGGTGACGAGGGGGCTATCCTTCGCCGGGCACTCCCTGGCAGACCTGGGAGCCACCGGTGGTTCCGGGGCCTTCCTCCTCGGCGCCAATCAGCTCTGGGGCTTCGTGGCCATCGCCGCCGCTGCCGCCGGTGCGATCGAGCTGATCGGCGTCCGCAGCACCCGGGGCCGGGACCTGGCGACTGGGATCGTCCTCGGCGCGGGCCTGGGTGTCGCCGCCCTGTTCCTCTATCTCGACACCACTTTCAGCAACACGACCGGAGCCTCGGTCACCATCCTGTTCGGCTCGATCTTTACGCTCCAGAGCAGCCTGGTCCCGGTGATGGTGTTGCTCGGCGCGCTCTCCCTGGCGATTGTCCTGACGCTCTATCGACCATTGCTGTTCAGCGCCTTGAGCCCCGACATGGCGACTGCCCGCGGCGTTCCGGTGCGCGCCGTCGGCGTCGCCTATCTGGCCGCCCTGGCGCTGGCGGTATCGCTCTCGGCGATGACGGTCGGCGCGGTGCTCAGCACCGCCTTGCTGATAGGGCCGGCTGCCTGCGCGCTTCGGCTCACGCGGCGCCCCGGGGTGGCGCTCCTGTTGGCTGCCGCCATCGGCATGTTGTCGGTGTGGTTGAGTGTCTTGCTCGCGTACGACAGCTACTACTGGCCGCCGGGTAATAGGGGCTGGCCGGTGAGCTTCTTTGTGGTGCTGTTGATCTTCCTCTTCTACCTCCTGACCCAGCTGAGGCCTCGAGGGTGGGTGCCTGGCGGCTCGCGCGCAGCGGATCCAACCCACCTGGGCTCACGGATCGCTAGGTAGTTCGATGTTCTCAGGCTTCATGACCGACACCTGGGTGGCCGCCACCATCGTCGCGCTGGTGGCCGGCGTGGTCGGCTTCTTTACGGTGATGCGAGGCGCTGCGTTCGTCGCCCACGCCGTGCCCAATGGCGCCTTTGCCGGGGGCGCCGCCGCCAGTCTGCTGGGACTCAATCCGATCCTGGGGCTGGGCGTCTTCGCCCTGCTGGGCTCGCTCGGCATCAGCTGGCTGGGCCGTCGCGGTCGCAACGACGTGGTCACCGCGCTGGCCCTCGTGATGATGCTGGGGTTGGGTGCTCTCTTTCTCAGCATGAGCCAGGAGTACGCCTCTCAGACCTTCTCTTTGCTGTTCGGCGAGGTGGTGGGGGTAAGCAGCGCGGAGTTGCTCCCGATCCTGGTTCTGGGCGTGGTCTGCGTCGCCGCCGTCATGTGGTTGTTCCGACCGCTCACCCTGAGCTCGGTAATGCCCGAAGTAGCTGAGGCGCGGGGCGTCCGGGCCAGCCGGATGGAGGCAGGTTTTCTGGTGATTCTCGCCCTCGCGACGACTATGACCGTGCCCGTGGTTGGCGCGTTTCTGATGTTCAGCCTGACCGTCGCGCCTGCCGCCGCAGCCCGCTCCTTGACGGCCCGGCCGATGGCGGCGCTGGGACTGTCGATCGCCATTGCCCTGGCCATAGTCTGGTGCGCGATCGTGCTCTCTTATGTCTGCAACTGGCCGATCGGATTCTTTGTCGGCGTCCTTGGCGCTGGTGCCTACGGGCTGGCGCGGAGCTGGGCCTTCTACTGGTTGCGGCGAACGGTCCCGAACCGGCTCGGCCCCCTGCCTTCTCTGAGCGCCCACTGATATGTTGGCGCCTGCGAAGGAAAGATCAATGCCGCTAACGCCATCGGTCGATGACGCGGTCGGGGTACGACTGGCCCGGGTGGACCAGCGCTACACCCGCCTGCGCCGGCTCCTGGTCGAGACCCTGGCCAGGGCGGCACGGCCGCTGACGATTCCCGAGATCGTGGCCAGCACTCCGCGCCTGCCCCAAAGCAGCGCCTATCGCAACATCACCACCCTGATTGATGTGGGAGTCGTCCGTCGCGTCCCCGGTACCGACGACCACGGGCGCTACGAACTCGCCGAGGAGCTCTCGGGTCATCATCACCATCTGGTCTGCACCCACTGCGGCCGGGTCGACGACGTGCCCTCATCGGGGCAACTGGAGCGGGCGCTGGGCGATGCCGCTCAGGCGGTCGCCGATAAGCAGGGGTACCAGGTGAGCGCGCATCGCTTTGATCAGCTCGGTCTCTGTCCCGACTGCCACTAGTCGCGAGCGCGGCCGGTCCCTTTGGTCAGCTCTCGGTGCTGCCCTCGGCCAAGAGGGCGTCGAGGTAGGAGCTGGGCTCGAAATCCCCCAGGTCGTCGAGTCCCTCGCCCAATCCGACCAGTTTCACCGGCAGCTTTAGTTCCGCCTCGACCTGGAAGACATAGCCGCCGCGGGCGCTGCCGTCCAGCTTGGTCAAGACCACTCCGGTGGCGCCCGCGACCTCGCCGAAGGCGCGGGCCTGAGCCAGGGCGTTGGCACCGACGTAAGCGTCGAGAACCAGCAGCGACTCGCTGGGCTGGCCCTCCAGCTGCCCCGAGATGACCCGGCGGATCTTGCCCAGCTCCTGCATCAGATTCTGCTTGGTGTGCAGGCGCCCGGCGGTGTCGACCAGGACCACCTCCCGGCCCCGGGCCCTGGCGGCGGCGACGGCGTCGAACACCACGGCCGCCGGATCCGCGCCCGGCTGGTGACCCACCACCTCCACTCCGCTCCGTTCTGCCAGGGCGCGGAGCTGGTCGCCGGCGGCTGCCCGGAAGGTGTCGGCGGCGGCGATGAGTGGGGTCAGACCCTGGCCCTTGAGTCGAACCGCCAGCTTGGCCACGGTGGTGGTCTTGCCCGACCCGTTTACCCCGGCCACGAGCCAGACCGACGGGTTACCAACCAGCGACAGCTCGCGGTTGACCCCTCCCAGCCGGGCTTCCATCTCTTCCCGCAGGGCAGCCACGAGCGTGCTCGGGTCGCGCAGGCCCTCCTTGCGAGCCCGCTCCCGGAGTGCCGCGACCAGCTCTTCGGAAACCTGGATCCCACAGTCGCTGGCCAGCAACAGCTCGAAGATCTCCTCGTAGATCTCGTCGCCGGCGCCCCGACCCAGCCGGCCGCGAAGCTGCTGGCCCAGCCCGCTGCCGACCCGGTCCAATCGCCCGGGGATCCGCCGCCACCAGCGCCGACGCGGCGCGGCCTCGGCTTCAGCCACCGGCCGCTACGCTCTCCAGCTCAGCACCGTCGTGAGCCTCCACCGCGCGCCCATCCGACGTAAGGCGGACCGAGAGGATGCGGCTGGAGCCGTCTCCGTCCTGGGTCACGCCGTAGAGCATGGAAGCCCGGGACATGGTGGTGAGGCTATGTGTGACCACCAGGAACTGGCTGCTCTCGGAGCGCTTGCGCAAGAGCTCGGCGAAGTGGGTGATGTTGGCGTCGTCTAAGGCCGCATCGACCTCGTCAAAGACGTAGAAGGGACTCGGCGACACCTTTTGCATCGCCAGCACCAAGGCCAGCGCGGTCAGGGCTCGCTCGCCTCCAGACAGCAGCGGCATCGCAATCACCCGCCGACCCGGGGGCTGGACCTCCATCTCGACACCACCTGGGGAACCCTCATCGCCAGGAGTCGAAGCCAGGGTGGCCCGGCCGCCGCCGAACAGCTCCACCCAAACCGACTCAAACTCGAGAGTGACTTGGGCCAGCGCCGTCTGGAAGCGGCCCCCGCTTACAGACTGGAGCTGGGCCAGCACCGTCTCGAGATCCTCTCTGGCCCCGAGGCAGTCGTCGTGGGCCGCGCGCAAACCCTGGGTCCGTTCCAGAATCTCGGCGAGCTGGCCTGGAGCCAACTCGTTGACCGGACCCAGCAAGTTGAGACGCCGCTCGGTACGAGAGATCTCGGCAGCCGCCTTGGCGGGATCCTGGATAGTTGCCGCGCTCTCACCTTCGCCAGGAAGCTCGGAGCCCTGCGCCGCCTCCGCCTGGAGTCGCGAGACCTGCTGCGACTGCCACGCCAGGTCTCGACGCACCCCTTCCACCTGCCCGGTCGCGGACGTCACCGCCGCCTCGAGCTCAGCTCGATTGCGCTCCAGCTCGCCAAGAGCCTGGATGGGGTCCCGATCGCTGTCCTGGGCTTGGGCCCGCTGGGCAGCCGAGCGCTCAAGCTGGACTCTTGCCGCTGTTGCCTGGAGACGGGCGGCCCGTAATTGCTCGGCCGCGACCAACGCCGCCTGCTCGGCAGCGTGAATCCGGTCTTGGGCCGCCTGCTCTCGCAGCCGCAGCTGCTCCCGCCGGTGCCCGAGCTCGGCCGCGCGCCGTGCCTCGCCCCGAGCCTCGGCCTCCGAACCGGCGATGGACAGCCGAGCCTCCTCGAGCCGCCGGCCAGCCGCCAAGGTCAGCTCCTCGCTGCTGGCCCGCGCCCCTCGGCAGGCCTCCACTTTGGCCGCAGCAGCAGCCAGTGACCGCTCCAAACCCTGCAGCTCGTCCCTCACCGCCGCGAGCGCTTCCGCGTCGCGCGAGCTCTGCCCCTCCCGGACTTCCAGTTCGGACTGCAGGTGCGCGCTAGTGCCCTCGGCGCGAGCAACCTCAGCGACCATACGGTCCACGTCCGCCTGACCTGCCTGGGCAGCTGCCTCTGCCTCAGCCGCCAGGCGACGAACTCTGTCGACCAACTCCCGCTGCTCCACCGCGGCCTCCCGGGCGCGCTCCAACCGTTCTTCGGACTGGACCAGTTCGGCCCGCTGCCGCTTGACCGTGCGCTCCGCCTCGAGCAGTCGCTCAGCGGCTCGCAATCCGCCCTCGCCGCGAGCCGGGGTGATCTCGAGGCCGGTTCCCAGCACAGTGCCGTCAGCCAACACCGCCCGGCCATCCGGGAAGCGGGCAAGCCAGCGGCTGGCCGCTTGGCGGTCCCTGGCCAGACAGACGAGACGGGACAGCCTGGCGACCACGGACAGCGCCGACGGCTCCCCCACCAAGGCGGTAGCCAGGGGTCGGCAGCCCTCGGGAGCGTTGGCGATGGGGTGATCGTCGGTCACGGGCCAGCAGATCAGCTCGGCCGTCTCGCCGGCAAGATCGAGCGCCTTCCGCGCCGCCGCCTCCTCTCCCACCAGGGCGGCAATCAGCGCGCCCAGACCGGCCTCGACCGCGGGGGCATCCTCGACCTGGGAAGCCTGGATGGTCTCGGATAGCCGCCGCAGTCTGGCCTTCCCGCTTCGCGCGGCCCTGGCGATCGGGGCACCCTCGCTGCCCGCCTCCATGACGGCGACTTGTGCGCCCAGCCTGGCCTCAGCCTCGCGCAGGGCGACGGTCGCCTGGGAGAGGCCGGCTTCGGCCCGCAGCACCAGCTGGCGGTGGGCGGCCTCCGCCTTCTCCGCCCGTTCGAAGGCCGACGTCTCCCTGGCGGCGGCCTGGCGCAGGGCTTTGGTGGCATCGACGGCCTGTTTGAGTTCTGCTTCGGCTTTCTCCTTCGCCTCCGCCGCCGAGCGCTTGGCCGTCAAGGCCTGGACCCGCCATGCCTCAGCGCCCGCCAACTCGGCCTCAAGCCCCGACTGCCGGCGACGGGCGGCGGTCAGGGAGCGCTCGGCCTCCTGTTCCTGAAGTTGGGACTCGGTCAGCTCCGCCTGGCGCTGACCGCTGTCGCGGCCCAAGTCAGCGAGTTCCCGCTCGATCTCCCCCACCAGGGCTCGGCCCTGTTCGAGACCGTCGCGGTCGACCGTGAGGCCAGGCTCAGGAATTGCAGCCAGATCGTCGCCAGCCTCGGCAAGCGTCTCAGCCGCGGCCGCCCGCGACTCCGCCGCCTGAACCGCCCGATCTTGCCAGCGCTCAACCTGGCCTTCCGCCTGCTGCAGGGCCAGCGCCAGGGCCCCGGATTGGCGCTCCGACTCCAGGCGTCCGGCCTGTATCGCCTGCCAGCGATCGCGCTCTACCAGGTAGGTCTTCTGGAATTGCTGGGCCCGCTCCTTGAGCTGATCCAGGCGCCGCTCCCCGGCTTCGAGCTGCCGCTCCAGCCGGCGCAACTCAGACAGCGCCGCCAGCCAGGCGCCGCGCTCAAGGCTGCCCCGCAACTCCCGGAGTCGGCTCCTCAACTTGCCTGCCTCCTCGGCGGCAGCAGCCTCGGTCCGCAGCGACTCGATCCGGGGCAGCAGCTCGGCCAATCGGCCCCTGGAGCCCTCGAGCCATTCGCTCAGGGACCGCAGCCTGGCGCCCGAGTCCTCGATTAGGGCCTGGGCGCCGCGCACCCCCGCCGCCTCCTCGATCAGGTGCCGCCGCTGCGCCGGCGTGGCCCGGATGATCGACTCGATGTCGTTCTGGGCGATCACCGCGTAGCCAGCTTGGGCCAGTCCGGTGGCGTCGAGGAGGCGACCGAGGTCGCGGAGTCTGACCCGGCGACCGTTGCGGCGGAACTCGCTGGTGCCATCCCGGAAGACCCGGCGGCTGATGGCTACCTCAACGTCCTCGACCGGAAGCCGGCCATCCTCGTTGTCGAAGACCAAGGTCACCTCGGCCATTCCGACCGGGGCCCGCTTCGCTCCCCCGGCGAAGATCACCTGCTCCAGCCGCTGACCCCGTAGCTCCCGGGCGCTGGTCTCGCCCAGCACCAAGCGGATGGCGTCGACCAGGTTGGACTTGCCGCTCCCGTTGGGCCCGACGATCGCGGTGATTCCCGGGCCTAATTCCAGATCGGCACGGCCGGAGAAGCTTTTGAAACCCTGAAGCTGGAGACGACTGACCCTCATGGGCTGGGGGTCACCGTTCTCCCTGAGCGCCGTCGGCCGCCGCGGCGGCCCCGATGGGTCCGCTTGCGCTGGCTGGGATCGGTGGGTTCATCGGGGTCTGACACCGGGCTGAGCTCGGCGACCGCCGGGGGTATCACCGGCACCAACTCGAAACCGGCCGGAGCAGCGGAGGCGGCGGTCGTCATAGCCGGACCACCGGTGCTTCGGCTCCGACGCCGGCGGCGCCGCGCGGGTTTGGGTGCCGCGACTGCGGCCGGCTCCGGCACAGCCACCTGCTCTCCGGCCTCAGCCGCCGCCGGCGGAATCTCCGGGGATGGGACCGTCCCGGCTCCGGTGCCGGAGCCGCGGGAACGACGCCGCCGCCTCCTGGCCGGGGTGGTGCCGGTCGCGGCTGCCCCAGGCGGGGAGGCGCCCTGCTCCGGCTCCGGAGCCGGAGCCATGGTTAGCGGAAGATCGGCGGGCACCGCCGTCGGCAGGATCACCACCTCCTGCTCCCCAGTCACCGGGGTGGCCGTGCCCGAGCGTGAGCGTCGGCGCCGCTTGGTCGAGGTGGGCGCCACCAGCTTGTCGATGGCGGCCCGCGCCGCCCCCTGTTCGGCCGCCTGCTTGGTACCTCCCCGGCCTTCGCCCAGGACCGGTCCACCCTCGACCGAGACCTGGGAGAGGTACTGCCGCGGTCGGGTGTTTCCGTCCAGGAGGGTGCGGTAGATCGGCGGCGTCCCGAACCGCTCCTGGGCCAGTGCCTGCATCTTTCCCTTGAAGTTGGGGTCCGTCCAGGAGCTGAGGTCGGCGATCCGGGAGAGGAAGATCCTTCCAGCTTTGCGGTAACCCTGATCCAGGAAGGCCGCGCCGATGATCGCCTCGAAGGCATTGGCGTGGAGCGAGGTCAGCCGGCGCGCCCCCGACTTGGTGGCGCCGCGCCCCAGACGCAGCGCCTCGCCCAGCCCGAGCTGCTCGCCTATCCCCGCCAGCGCGACCGTGCTCACCAGCGACGAGCGCATTTGGGTCAGCTGGCCCTCGTCGTAATTGGGAAAGCGATTGAAGAGGTACTCGGCCGCGACCAGCTCCAGTACCGCGTCGCCCAGGTACTCGAGGCGCTCGTTGTCGCGGCCCTCGGCACCGCGCTCGTTGATCCACGAGGTGTGGGTCATGGCCTCGCGCAGCAACTCCCGGCGCCTGAACTTGAGGTCTAGGCGAGCCTCCAGTTCGTCGAGCTGTCGCTCAGCCGCCAATTCCTGTTCGGCTTGCTCAGCCTGGCTGGGCTGCGCGCGCCGGCGCCGCGCCGCCGGCTTGGCCGGTTCCGCGGCTGAGCTGGCCGCTAGCTGTTCAGGTCGAGGTGTTCCTTGATGTAGTCCCAGGCCTGCCCCACCGTCTGGATCTTCTCCGCGTCCTCGTCCGGGATCTCCATTCCGTAGGCCTCCTCGAAGGCCATGATCAGCTCCACTAGGTCCAGCGAGTCGGCGTTCAGGTCCTCCACGAAGTTGGCTTCCGGCGTCACCTGATCGGGCTCGACTCCGAGCTGCTCCACCACTATCGCTTTGAAGCCTTCCCACGTCGTGTCTGCCATCTCTTCCCCTAGTTGAACGACCTGAGGTCGCCTTTGTGGTCCGATCTGTTGGAGCTTGGCCCGGCGCCGAGCCGACCGGGGCCGGAGGATTGGCAACGCCGGATTGGCCGCCCTGGCCTGTGTCCGGTGTGTCCCCCCTGCCGGTGCCGGCACCGCTGAGGCGCTCGCCGGGCAATACGGTAAAGCTTGCAGAGCCGCCGCCGCTGCGCTCACCCTCGTCAGGAGCGGCGGGCGCCCGGCCAGAAGTACTGTCAGTCCCCCGCGCGCCCGCCAGCCGGCGGACGAATGACTTCACAGCCCGACTGGGAGGAGGGGCGGCGTGGCCGCTGCTGAGTGGGTCTGCCGGGGCAAGCTGGGGGTCATTGTAAGCCGGGCCGGAAGCCTACTCCTTACCCGAGACTGCCGCCTGACCGTCTGATGCTGGAGATTCTGAGAGTTGCCGAGTGGCACTCTCGGGCGAGTCCACCGACCCCGTCTTGGCCTCCGGGAGGACGCGGCGAATCAATCCCGCCAACGTCGTACCGGGACCGCATTCCAAAAACCTCTCCGCCCCGGCGGCGGCCATGGCCCGGACGGTGTCGGCCCAGAGCACCGGACCATCCAGCTGCAGGCGCAGCCCGGACCGGATCTCGGCCGCGGTGTGAGAGATGGTTCCACTGACTCCCGTGGCTACCGGAAAGCGGGGCTCGGCTATCTCCACCCGATCGAGCACCGCCGCGAATGCGGCCGCGGACTCGGCCATCAGGGGCGAGTGAAAGGCGCCCCCGACGTTGAGCGGCAGCACCCGCTTGGCACCCGCCACCCGGGCCAGCTCGCTGAGACGCTCGATTGCGGTTCTGGTTCCCGAGACCACCAGCTGCCCGGGCGCGTTGTCGTTGGCGACGACACAGCACTCGCCACCCTCGGCCGCCTCCAGGCACAGCTGGCTGAGGGTGGGACGCTCCAGTCCCAGGACCGCCGCCATGGTCCCCTGAGGGGCGGCAGCCATGAGCCGGCCCCTCTCCAACACCAGCCGCATCCCGTCCTCAGGGGTCAGCGAGCCCGCCACCACCACCGCGCAGTACTCGCCCAGGCTGTGGCCGGCCGCGACCACCGGCTTTATCCCCGCTTCGATGAGGATGGTCCCCAGAGCCACGCCGCTGTAGAAGAGCGCCGGCTGCGCAATCTCGGTGGGCCTGAGCTCGTCCGCTCCCCCGCTCACCAGCAACCGCTCCAGCTCGATCCCCTGCTCCTGGGCCAAGGTCAGCAGGGAGGTCTGGTACCCACCTTCGATCATGGCCCGGCCCATCCCGGGGGACTGCGACCCCTGCCCGGGGAAGACCAGGGCGGTCGCCCCGGCGGTCATCGAGACGGTGCCGCGGGCGAGTTCCCCCCAAGCAGCGCGCTACTCAGTCGCGATGACCTCGCGTCCTTTGTACTGGCCACAGTTGGGGCAGACGGTGTGGGGGCGGCGCGGATGACGACAGCGCGGGCACGGTGAGAGCGCGGGTCCGCTGAGGGCCAGATGGGAGCGGCGCCGGTCCCGTCGGGCCTTGGGTATGCGTTCTTTGGGAAGTGCCATGACGAGATGGGAGTCTAGCAGGCGTCCTGAACGGGACTAGCGCCGCCGACCCCGGCCCTTGGGCTTCTCCTCACCGTCCTGACCCACGTCTAGAGTCTCGAGGCCCCGGCGCACCTGGGCGAGGGCGGAAGCCAGCTCAGCCTCCAGCTCCGACATCCGGTCGCGCACGTAGTCGTCGGCGTCCCGACGCATCTTGCGGCTGCGGTCTCGGGCCTCGGTCAGCAGCCGGTCGGCTTCCCCGGCCGCCCGCCTGGTCACCTCATGGTCGTCGGTGAGGCGGTCGGCCCGTTCCTGAGCCGCCAGCAGAGTCTGCTCAGCCTGCTCACCGGCCTCGCGGATCCGCGCCTCCCTGGTCTCCAGAACCATCCGCGCCTCCCGGATCTCGTCGGGGAGGGAGACTCGGATCTGGTCCAGAGCCTCCAGGATCTCGTCTTCCCCCACCACGATGCTGGAGGTGAGGGGAAGTCTGCGGCTCTGGTTGACCATCGCCTCGAGGCGGTCCAAGACGTCAAAAATCGAGATGCCTTCGGGGTCCGGTGCGAAGTCGTCTCGGTCGTCCGCCATGCTTCCTCCTCTATCTGCTCGGGACTGCCGCAGCGACGGGTGCCAACTTCTGTTGGAGCGCTCGCTCCACGGCGGGGGAGACCAGTCCCTCGATGCTGCCGCCGTGGGCACAGACGTCCTTCAGCAGTGAGGAACTCAAGTAGACATTGGAGAAACCGGTGGTGAGGAAGACGGTGTGAACCTTGGGCTCGAGCCGACGGTTCATCAGCGCCATCTGAAATTCGCTATCCAGGTCCGAGACCGCGCGCAGGCCCCGGACTATGACCCCGGCGTCTTCGGCGGCGGCGAAGGAGACCGCCAGTCCGGAGAAGTGGCGCACCTGGATATCCGTGTCCGCGGGCAGGCTCTGGCGGACCAATTCGGCCCGCTCCTCGACCGAGAAGAGGTAATTCTTGCTGTCGTTGTCGAGGACGCCCACCACCACCTTCTCGAAGATCTCGCGGGCCCGCCGGATGACGTCCAGATGGCCGCTGTGGATGGGATCGAAGCTGCCGGGATACACCGCCGTGGTCATGGGAGCCTCCGGTAGAAGGAGAGCGTTGTGGTGCCGTACCTAGAGCTACGCACGCAATTTAGCGCGCCAGCCTGACCCGGCACCGACAAGTCTCGGTGATGTTCGACCACCACCACAGGATTCCACTCGAGCGCCACGGCTGCGGTCTCTCCCAGAAGCTGGATCGCGTCCAGGCAGAGTTGGGGTCCGACATCCTGGTACGGAGGGTCGAGCAGGACCACCCCGGCCTCCGTCAGTCCAGACGGCCGACCTCGGATCCAGGCAAGGGCGTCGCCCACCACGACCTCTGCCCGCGAGGTCCATCCCAAGCTCGCCAGGTTGGCACCGATCAACTGGGCACGCTGCCGTCTCAGCTCGACAAAGGTCGCTCGTTTCGCACCCCGTGAGAGAGCCTCCAGTCCCAGGCTTCCGGCGCCGGCGAATAGGTCCACCACCACGGCGTCCTCGACCTCCAGCGCCAGGATGTTGAAGCAGGCCGCTCGAACCAGCCCCGTGCTGGCGCGAAGGTCGTCTCCGGAGGTGGTCAGGATCCGCCTCCCCGCAGCCTCGCCTCCGGTGAGGCGGGCGCCAGGATGGGCACGGAGCCGGCCCTGTCCACGGCGAGATAACACCGCCCCCAAGGATCCCACGGGGCACATCCCGTCAGCGCGGCTCAGTCGAACTCAAAGACGACTTGGTAGTGCTTCATCTGTGCGCGCAGGCGCTGGTCACGCAGCTCGGGATCGCGGTCCAGCAGGGCCTCGGCCGCAGAGCGCGCCCGCTTGCGCAAACCTTCGTCCAGTAGGTCGCCCACCCGCATCTCCGGAAGCCCGTGCTGGCGTAGACCGTAGGGCTCTCCGGCTCCGCGTTGGCGAAGGTCGATCTCAGCCAGCTCAAAGCCGTCGCGATGGTCGACCAAGGCCTGGAGCCGCGATCGAGATGCGGGATCGTCGCTCTCGGCGAAGAGCAGGCAGTGGGACGGGTACGGCCCGCGGCCAATCCGCCCCCGGAACTGGTGCAACTGTGCCAACCCGAATCGCTCAGCGTCCTCGACCCCCATAACAGTGGCGTTAGGGACGTCGACTCCGACCTCGATAATGCTGGTGGCGACCAGGATGTCGAACTCGCCGTTGGCGAACGCCTCCATCCGCAGCGCTTTGTCGCGGGCCGGTAGCCGACCGTGGAGCAGCGTCAACCGCAGATCGGGGAGGACCTCAGACTTGAGCCGCTCGAACTCGGTGATGGCGGAGCGCGCCTGGCGGACCGGGGACTCCTCGACCAGAGGGCAGATGATGAACCCCTGGCGGCCGGCGGCGACCTCCGCCCTTATGAACTGGTAGGCCTCCTCGCGCTGGGCCGGCTCCACCAAGCGGGTCTGGACCGGGATCCTTTCGGGGGGAAGCTGGCGGATCTGGCTGACGTCGAGGTCGCCGTAGAGAGTCCGGGCCAGGGAGCGCGGGATCGGGGTCGCGGTCATCGAGAGAAAGTCAGGGTTGACCCGGGCCTTCTCCAGCAGGCGAAGCCTTTGCGCCACCCCGAAGCGATGCTGCTCATCGACGATGCAGAGTCCGAGGTCAGGCAGGCTGACGTCATCCTCAATCAGGGCGTGGGTTCCCACCACCAGCCGGTCGGCGCTGGTGGCCAGGCCACCCAGAATCTCTCGGCGCTGAGCAGCCGGCGTGCTACCCACCAGCAGGCGCGGCCAAATCTCGAAGTGGGAAAGCAGATCTCGCAGGGTCAGGAAGTGCTGGCGGGCCAAGATCTCGGTGGGCGCCATGAGCACCACCTGATGGCGGGCGGCTATCGCCATTCGGGCCGCCATCGCCGCCACCACCGTCTTCCCGGACCCGACGTCACCCTGGAGCAACCGGTTCATCGGCGAGGGCCGATCCATGTCGGTGAGGATCTCGTGGGCGGCCCGGCGCTGGTCGTCAGTCAGCTGGAAGGGAAGGCTGGCGACGAACTCTCGGGCTATACCCACGCTGTAGGGACTGCGGACACCGGATCGCCGCAGGCGTTGGCGGCGAGCCATCAGTGCGGCCAGCTGGGGATAGAAGAGCTCGTCGAAGCCGAACCGCTCCTGCGCCTGGTCGAGGGCAGCCTGGTCTTCTGGGAAGTGGATGTCGCGGAGCGCGGTGGCCAGGGGTATCAGATGTTCGCGCTCAAGGATCTCTTGCGGCAGCGGGTCCTCGACCGTATCAGCCAACGGCAACAACCGAGCCACCTGGGCCCGCAGCCATCGAGAGCTAACCCCGTAGGTTTCTGGGTAGGTCGGAACCAAGACGCCGACGCTGGACTGGCTGACAAGCTTCCTCTCGCGCTCGACGTCTGGGTTGCGCAGTTGCAGACCGCCGCGCCGTCCCCGAACCGCCTTCCCGTGCAACGTCAGCCGGTCGCCTGGCTTCAGAAGATGGCGCAAGTGGGACTGGTTGAACCACACCACCTCCACCTCGCCGGTGTCGTCCCGAACCTTGCCTTCGATCAGGTCGATCTTTCGATAGCGGGCCCGGCGGGCATGGATCGAAACGATTTCGACTTCCAAGGTCGCGACCTGGCCGACCTGGAGCTGGACGACAGTGAGCCGCTCCCGTTGATCATCGTGCCGGCGAGGCAGGTACCAGAGGAGATCGCGGACGGTTCGGCACTGGAGTCGGCGCAACCCATCCAAGTGGGCGGGCGAGATCCGAGGCAGTTGGGCGAGCGGGGTGTCCAGGGAAAAGGAGCCGCTGCTCATCGCCGCTTTGCGCGTACCGCGGGCGATCGCAGCGGGGGCCGGACTAGGACTTGGCTTCAAGGTAGCAGTAGGCAACAGTCCCCGGACCGGTGTGAACGCCGAGCACCGGGCTGGCCGGCCGCATCAGGACGTTCATGCCCGGAAAAGTCCCCCGGGCGTCTTCGACCAGGCGCTTGGCGTCGTTGGCGTCGCCGACGTAGAGCACCCCACAGCGTTCCAGAGGGCGGTGCTCCAAGAGCAGCTCGGTGAGTCGGCGGATACCCGCCGCACGACTTCGTACCCTGCCAGTTGGCACGACGGCGCCGTCGTTGCCCAGGCTCACCAGTGGCTTGATCGAGAGAGCGCTCCCCAGCATCGCCTGCACCTTGCCGATCCGGCCTCCCATCTGGAGATAGCGCAGGGTATCCAACAGGCAGAGGATTCCCGTTCGATCCGGCATGGACCGAAGTTCCTCGACTATCTCTGTCGCGGTGCGACCTCGCTCGGCGAGGTCGATCGCCGCCAGCACCTGCATTCCGGTTCCCAAGCTCACACTCCGGCTGTCGACTACGTGAATCCGCTCGGGTGCAACCGCGGCGGCGGCCACCCCGGCGGATCCCACGGTGCCGCTCAGGGCGCCCGCGATATGGATCGAGACCACCTCGTCGGCCGGGTCCCTGAGCAGCTGCTTGTAGGCCTCCTCGAAGTCTCCCGGGGGCGGCTGCGAGGTTGTGGGCGCCACCTTGGCGACCCTGAGCAGCTTGAGGAACTCGCGGTCATCCAGGTCGACACGGTCGCGGTACTCGCGGTCGCCGAAATGGACCCGGAGGGGAACTGTCACCACCCCGCTGGCCTGCCGGGTGTCCTCGGGTAGGTCGCAGGTACTGTCGGTGACGATCCGGACGGTCACCTGGTGTCCTATTTACTCCGCCGAGATGACGAACTGGTAGAGCGCCTGGCCGCCCTCGTGGTGCTCCACTTCGAGTCCGGGAAAACGATCCCGGATCGCCCGCTCCAGCCGCTCGCTGGTGGCCTCCTCCACGTCGGCTCCACGGTACAGGGTGATCACTTCGACGGAGTCTTTCGGGAGCCCCGCCAGCGCCTCCAGCACCACCGGCTCGACGTCGGATCCAGTGCTCACCAGCTCTCCGTCCAGCACTCCGATCAGCGCTCCCTCCGGCACCCGGCGGTCGCCGATCTGGCTCTCGCGGACTGCGTTGGTGACCTCGATCGCGTGCACGCCTTGCATGGCCCGCTCCATCCGGGACCGATTCACCTCCAGGGGGGCGCCGGGGTCGAACGCCAGCACTGCGGCGATCCCCTGGGGAAGGTTGTGCGACGGGACCACCCCGACCTGGCGTTCGCTGAGCTGGGCGGCCTGGTCGGCCCCTAGCTCCAAATTGGGGTTGTTTGGGAGTAGCAGCACTGCTTCGGCATGCGCCTGCTCGATCCCCTCCAGCAGTTGCTCGGTCGAGGGGTTGAGGCTCTGCCCTCCTTCCACCACCACGGCCGCTCCCAGGCCTAGCAGTAACTCTTCGAATCCCTTCCCGTGGGCCACCGCAACCACTCCCAGATGTGCCCGACCCGAGGTCTGCAGCTCCGCCAGAGCACGCTCCTGGGCCACGTGGTGCTGGGCGGTCATGTCCTCAACCTTGAGCCGCTCGATCCGGCCCAGCTCGGCGGCTCGGGCGAGAACCTGCCACGGCTCCTTGGTGTGCACGTGGACGTGCAGCAACCCGGGCTCACCGACCACCAGAGCCGAATCGTCGGCGGCTTCATCGCCCAACTTGGCCCGGATCTCGACGGGCTCGAGTTCGGAGCCAACCAGTGCGAACTCCGTGCAGTAGCCGAATCCCCCTTCTGGTCCGCCCACGGAGGCAACTCCGCGAGGCACCGCCACTACCGACTTGGGCGCCTTGCGCAGCCCCCCTCCACCAGCGGACTCGGCCGGCGCGGAGGCGGGGCGTTCGGAGATCTGTTCCGCAATCGCGCTCAGAATCACCGCCAGGCCGAACCCGCCGGCATCGACAACGCCGGCCTGGCGGAGAACCTGCATCTGGTCACGACTGCGCTCGACCGCGGCCCACGCTTCTGCCACCACGGCATCCAATACCCCGGTGAGCTCGCTTCCCCGGTCCAGCGCTGTCTGGGCCGCCTGAGCCGACTCCCGGGCGACGGAGAGGATGGTGCCCTCCACCGGCCGCTTGACCGCCAGGTACGCCACCCGCGAGCCTTCCGCCAGCGCCTGGCACAGCCCGGCCGTATCGAGGGCGTCCCGATCGCGGGTTGGCACCGCCCAGCCCCGGAGCACCTGCGACAGGATCACCCCGGAATTTCCCCTCGCCCCCATCAGTGAGCCGTGGGCGGCGGCGCTGGTCACCGCCGAGATGGGAGCATTCTCCGGCAGCCGGCTGAGCTCGTTCCAGGCAGCCTCCATGGTGAGGTGCAGGTTGGTCCCGGTATCTCCATCGGGTACCGGGAATACGTTCAGCTCGTTGATGTGGTCCCGTTGCTCCGAGAGTCGTTCCAGGGCCCGATCCAGACCCTTGCGCAGTGCCGCTCCCGTCACCGCTAGGGGCGGATCTGAGGCGGTGGCATCAGCTACCGCCATCCTGCTCCTCAGGGGCCCTGATCCCCTGGACATTGACGTTGACCTCGAGCACGTGAAGCCCGAGGTGGTGCTCCAGGCTGTAGGCGACCGCGCTCATCAGGTTGTGCGCGACCTCGAGAATGCGCACCCCGTGGTCGACGATGACGTAGAGATCGACGCCCAGGCCACCGTCCTGAACCCTCAGCTCGATGCCCCGCTCGGCGTTGTCCCGGTTCAGCACCTCGGCGATGCCGTCGCGGAGACCCCGAGCCGACATGCCCACGATCCCGTAGCAGTCCCCGGCCGCCCTCGCCGCCAGCATGGCCACCACCCGGGGCGACACCTCGACCGAGCCCAGCGAGTAGGTCTGCAGCAGCGGTCGGTTGCTCGGCAAGTGGGTCTTCCCCTACTGGGGCCTTCGGAGATCTGCCGGAGTGCCGGCTGGCCTCCATCGGCGCGGCTGGTAAACTGCGGCCGGAATCATACTCGGGGTTCGCTCCCGCTGGAGGGAGTGCCAACTTCAGCTTTCTTCGAGGTCGCCATGGCGAATCGCTGCGAGATCTGCGGCAAGGGCCCGGTGGCGGGCAACAACGTCAGCCACTCCAAGGTACACACGCGCCGCCGTTTCATGCCCAACTTGGTGACTGCCGAGATGGCGCCCCGCGGTGGCGGCCTGCCCCAGAGGATGCGGGTCTGCACCCGCTGCCTGCGCACCTCGACCAAGTCGGCCTGATCCAAGCCGGGCCCTAGGCTCAGCGCTTCCCCTTTCGGAGCTGGCGCAGGACCGAGACCATCTCCAACGCCGTCTGGGCGGCCTCGGCTCCCTTGTTGCCGAGCTTTCCCCCTGCCCGCTCCTCGGCCTGGGACACCGAGTTCACCGTCAGCACGCCGAAGCCGATGGCGACCCGATGTTCCCGTGCCAGGGATGCGATTCCGGAGGCCACTCCTTCGGAGACGTACTCGAAATGGGGGGTCTCGCCGCGGATGACCGCGCCAAGAACCACGGTCGCGTCGCAGCCGCCGCGCTCCAGAACCTCGGCCACCGCCACCGGAAGCTCAAGACTGCCGGGAACCCAGACCAGTTCGATGTCGTCTTCGAGGACCCCGTGTTGGCGCAGTGCCCGCCGCGCACCCTCCACCAAGCGCGCCACGACCGTCTCGTTGAAGCGGGCCGCCACCAGTGTCACCTTGAGCCCTCGCCCTTCCAGGACGCCCTCGGTCAGCTTCATCCTCGGCCCTCCGCGCCCGATTCGACCTGATCCAGGACGTGGCCGAGCTTGTCCCGCTTGGTGGCCAGGTAGCGCTGGTTGTGGGGGTTGGCGGTCACCTCGATGGGGACCCGCTCAACCATCTCCAGGCCGTGGCCCTGGAGGCCGTAGTACTTGCGGGGGTTGTTGCTCATGACTCGGAGCTGGCGCAGGCCTAGATCGGAGAGGATCTGGCTGCCGATCTGGTAGTCCCGGCTGTCCGCCGGATACCCCAATTCGAGGTTGGCCTCGACCGTGTCCCGCCCCTGATCCTGAAGCGCGTACGCCCGGAGCTTGTCCATGAGGCCTATGCCCCTACCCTCCTGGCGCAGATAGACGACCACCCCCTCTCCCGCGTCCGCGATCTGACGGAGCGCCTGGTGAAGTTGGGCCTGGCAATCGCAGCGCTGGGACCCGAAGACGTCCCCGGTCAGGCACTCGCTGTGGACCCGGACCAGCACCGGTCGGTCGCCTTGGGGCTCGCCCAGGACCAACGCCAGATGCACCGCCCCGGTGATCCGGTCCAGATAGCCGATCGTTCTCCAGGTCCCCTCGGGGGTGGGGATCACGGTTTCGGCGCCCCGCTCCACCAGCTGCTCGCGCTGGCGACGATGGGCGATCAGGTCGGTGATGCTGATCATCGAAATACCGTGCCGGGCACCGAACTCCTCGAGCTGGGGACGGCGAGCCATGGACCCATCGGGGTTGGCGATCTCACAGACCACCCCGGCCGGGTTCTGACCACTTAGCCGGCAGAGGTCGATCACCGCCTCGGTGTGGCCGGCGCGCTCCAAGACTCCGCCCGGTCTGGCTCGCAACGGGAAGACGTGCCCGGGACGGACGAAGTCCTCCGCCACGAACTCAGGATCCGCCAGAGAGCGGATGGTCACGGCACGATCGCGAGCGCTGATCCCGGTGGTGACGCCATCTCCGGCAGCATCGACCGAAACCGTAAAGGCGGTCCGGTAGCGGGAGGTGTTGTTCTCCATCATCGGCGGCAGCTCGAGCTCATCCAGTCGTCTTGGCTCCATCGCAACGCAGATCAAGCCCCTGGCCTCGGTCATCATGAAGTTGACTCGCTCGGGAGTGGCAGCGGCCGCTGCGATGCAGAGGTCGCCCTCGTTCTCCCGGTCCTCGTCGTCGACCACGATCACGAACTCGCCCTTGGCGAACTCCTTGAGCGCTTCGTCGACCTTGGCAAAGTTCAAGCCAAACACCTCCCGCCCGCATCGGCAACCGGGTGGGCTGATGCCCGCAAGATCGATTCCAGATGCGGGGCCAAGAGCCGCTCCACCAGCTTGGCCACCGAATCTGCCTCCAGGTTCACGATCGACCCCGGAACATAACTTGCGGCCACAGTGGACCTGATGGTGTGGGGGATCAGCGAGACCTTGACTAGGCTCTGTCCTTCGCTGCAATCCGCGACCGACACCAGCGTCAGCGAGCAGCCATCAACGGCTATCGACCCCTGCGGCGTGCAGTAGCGACCGACCTCCTTCGGCACCAGCAGGCTCACCCAGACCGAATTGGCCTCGCTCTGGACGGCTGAGACCTCGCCGGTGGCGTCGATGTGACCGCTGACCAAATGGCCGCCGACCGCGGAGCCCAGCGACAGGGCGGGCTCAAGGTTGACGCTGGAACCAGGCTGTAGACCCCCCAGATTGGTACGTCGCAAGGTCTCCGGCATCACCTCGACGCCGACCCGCTCGTCCTCGCGTTCGACCACTGTGAGGCAGCAGCCGTTGACCGCCACGCTGTCGCCAAGCCCCAGCTGGGCCCAGTCCTGGGGATGACCGATCACGAGTGTGCCCTGAAAACCGGCCGGCACAGATTCGATCCGACCGAGGGCACTCACGATGCCTGAGAACACCGGCTACACCTCCGCCGTGAGCAGGAGGTCGGGGCCGACAGCCTCCGCTTGCAGACCCTCCACTCGCCAGCTCTGATCCAGCGTGGCCGACCCGGGCCCGCCGAACGGTCCCGGCGCTCCGGCACCCCCCAGCAGGATCGGCGCCACGAAGGCGGCGATCCGGTCGCCCAACCTTTGCGCCAGGAACGAGCCCAGGAGGGTCGGGCCGCCTTCCACAAGCAGGCTGGTGATCTGGCGTCCACCCAAGCGCTGCAGAAGGGCCGGGAGCGACACCTTGCCCTCGCCAGTGGGAAGGACAAGGACCTCGGCCCCGGCCCGTTCGAGTGCCTGGCGGCGGCCCGCGTCCGGCTCGCCAGCCGTTGCCAGCACCACTGCGCCGCCCGCGGTTCGCAAGACCTTTGCGTCGGAGGGGGTGCGCAACCGACTGTCCACGATCACCCGGAGCGGCTGCCGGCCTCCTTCGTCCCCATTCCGAGCTGTGAGCTGGGGGTCGTCCGCCAGGACCGTCCCCGATCCGACCATGATCGCGTCGTGCTGGGCCCTCAGCTGGTGGCCTCGGGCCCGTCCCAGGTCAGAGGTAATCCACTGCGAATCCCCACCCACCGTTGCCACCTTGCCGTCCAAACTCATCGCGAACTTGAGTGTCACCAGCGGGAGTCCGGTACGGACCCAGTGACCGAACTCCCGGATCAGGGCCTTGGCCTCTTCCTCCCGCTCTCCGACCTGGACCCTCAAACCAGCCGCTCGGAGCTGCGCCACCCCGCGACCATTGATCTCGGGGTTGGGATCGAGGGTGGCCACCCGGACCTCGGCCACTCCCGCCGCCAGAATGCGTTCGGTGCATGGTCCGGTGCGCCCGGTAACGCAGCAGGGCTCCAGAGTCACCCACAAGGTCGCACCCCGGGCGCGTGGGCCGGCCTGATCCAGCGCCACCACCTCAGCGTGGGCTGCCCCGGTCCGGGTGTGATGGCCCTCTCCGATCACGACGCCGTCGTGGATCAGGACCGCACCCACCATGGGATTGGGCGAGGTCTGGTAGTTCGCCAGACGCGCCAACCGCAGCGCGCGCGCCATCGGATCGCCTTTCCCGTCGGTCCCAAGTTCGCCCTGGTTTGGCTCGCTCACACATACTCCCGCCAGCGGGCAGGGAGATGGACCGGGCAAATGGCCGCCCGGACCCGTCTTCTCCCATCCAGACTCGAGACTGAACCCGTGGCTCACGTCTCTGACTGTCGGCCCCGGAATTTCACCGAGTCCTGCGTTCTGAGGTCGCCCTCATCGCGCTCGCGGGCTGTCACCGCCGGTCGGGATTTTCACCCTGCCCCGAAGACGACTTCAGCCTAGCACAGCCTCAGAGAGACCGAATGAGTCTCCTGGGTGCGGTCAACCGATAGCTGTCCTCGATAAGCGCCTTCACTTCGAGCCAATCCACCCGCCGGTCCAGCCGAACACCAACCCAGCCGTGGCGCCCGACATAGGGAGGCACGAAGTAGCGCTTTGGGTCGCTAGAGCTGAGGGCCAGTTGGGCGCCATCGCGGGCCTTGCACCAAAAGGCCGTCTTTCCGTCACCGTGGTGGTTGACCACATGCATAACGAAGATCTTCCCGACCACTTTGAAGGACGGATTGCCAACCCCGTTGGGATCCTCAACCGCCTCGGGGAAGGTCAGGCAAAGGTCGCGCAGCCGCACCAGCGCGGCGGCGGTTTTCAAGCGTGGTCCTCCATGGTCCGCTGCGTCGCTTGGGAGAGATACCTCATCCGGGTAACATCCTTTGACCGTGCCGAGGTGGTGAAATGGTAGACACGCTGCTTTGAGGGGGCAGTGAGCGCAAGCTCGTCCGGGTTCAACTCCCGGTCTCGGCACCACCAATCAACAGTGGCTTAGCCCAAGGCTCGCTGCGAAGAGGTAATTGGAGCCAGACTCCTTCGCTCCGGAACCTTTGAAGGACTCTCTTTATGAAAGGTTGGCATACAACCTTTCATTTGCGAAATTCGCATGTCAGGTTGCGGATCGCCAGTTCTGGCGCTCCGCCTCTCCTAGAGACCTGTCAGTCGCGCCTGCAAGTCGTAGAGGAAACGAGTCGCCCGCATCCCGTCGACCACCCTGTGATCGAATGAGAGCGAGAGGTTGGCGCGTCGACCCGGCACCACCTGTCCGTCCACGACCACCGCTCGATCCTGGATTGCGTGCACGCCCAAGGTGGCCAGATTGGGCCAGTTGACGATCGGCGTCGCCAGCAGCCCTCCCAGCTTGCCACCGCTGGAGACGGTGAAGGTGGATCCGGTAAGGTCGGCCGGAGCCAGCGACCCGGCACGGGCTGCCACCACGACTCGGTCCAGCTCAGAGTGAAATTCATTGCTGGAAAGGCGGTCGGCGTCTCGAATGGTGGCGACCCGCAGTCCGTCATCGGTCTGGACCGCAATTCCCAAATGCACCCGCTCGTGGAAGACGATCTCCATCGCCTCGTCGTCGAGACTGGCGTTGAGAAGTGGATCCGCCACCAGGCCGGCTATGGTGGCCAGGGAGATAAGTCCCAGGATCGTCGGGGGCCCACCGGGGCCCACCGCTCCTTCTGCGACCCGCCTCTCAATAACCGACACGTCCAGTTCCAATACCACTGTGACCTGGGGCACGCGCTGGTGGGCCGCGGTCATGCGCTCGGCCATCAGCCGGGCGGCGCCCCGGAGCGGGACCCGCCGCCCTATCTCCAAGAGGTCCGCCATACGCACCCTTCCCTGAGGTCCGCTGCCTGGCAGCTGCCCCAGCTCCAGGCCCCGCAGGCGGGCGGCACGACGCACCGAAGGCAGGGCGCGGGGCCGAGACCCGGGGTCTCGAGGTGATAGAGGCGTCTCGCCCGACGGACTGGCCTCGGGAACGGAGGGGGTTCGAGCCGGTTCCGCTGGCTGAGCCTCAGCCCCTGTGTCCACGCGCAGGAGTGGGTCTCCGACCCGCACCTTCGCGCCCTCGGCGGCGAGAAGCGCGTCCACCCGCCCTGCGAATGGCGAGGGAATCTCCACCGTCGCCTTGTCGGTGCCGACCACAACCAGGATCTGGTCCCGACTCACAGTGGCGCCCTCCGCGACGCGCCACTCCACCACCTCGCCCTCGGTCACACCCTCGCCCAAGTCCGGCAGCCTGAATTCGGGCATCAGGCGGCTTAGTACTCGAGCATGCTGTGGGCGGCGACGATCACACGGTCCACCGTCGGCAGCGCGTCGTCCTCGTTCTGCGAAAGAGGAAACGGCATGTCCATTCCGGTCACCCGCAGGGTGGGTGCGAGGAGCACATCCGCCACCTCCTCCTGCAGGAGCGCCGCCACCTCCGCTCCCACTCCGCAGTGCCTGGGCGCTTCATGCACGACCAGCACCCGCCCGGTTTCTTCGGCGGCGGCAAGAATGCTTTCGCGATCCAGGGGGTAGATCGAGCGCAGGTCCAGCACCCTAGCTGACACTCCCTCACTCTGTAGCCGCTGAGCCGCCGCCTGGGCGACCTCGATCATGGCCCCGTAGGCGATCACGGTGAGATCGCTACCTGGACGGACCTCTACGGCGTGGTCGAGATCACCGGTCTCGAAGCGCTCCGGCACTGCCTGTCGGCCCCGCCGGTACATCCGCTTTGGCTCCATGAACACGATGGGGTCGCCGTAGCTGATCGCCGCCAGCAGCAGTTCACCCGCCGAGAGGGCGTCGGACGGGATCACCACCCGTAGGCCGGGGACATGGCTGAAGAGGGTTTCCGGTGAATCGGAATGCAGCTCTGGCGCCTTGGTCCCGCCTCCATAGGGAATGCGTATGACGAGGGGAAGCCCGTACGCGCCCCGAGTGCGCCAGCGAAAGCGCGCCACCTGAGAAACCAGCTGCTCAAGAGCGGGATAGACGAAGGCGTCGAACTGGATCTCCACGACGGGATGGAGACCCACCAGGCACATGCCCAATGCGGCGCCGACGAAACCCGCCTCGCTGAGCGGCGTGTCGATCACGCGCTCTTCCCCGAAGCGTTCCTGGAGACCGACCGTGGCTCGGAAGACGCCGCCGTTGGCGCCGATGTCCTCGCCTATCAGGAGGCTGTCCTGGTCTTCTTCCAGAATCTGGCCGAGTCCTCTGTTGATCGCCTCGATCATGTTCAGCTCGGTGGCGACGGTCACTGGGCATCGCCTCCTCGTTCCACCCAGGAGGGCTCCCGAAGCCGGTCTGGCATGAGACTCCAGGGCGTTTCCAGATGCACCGTTCCGGCGATCTCCTCGATGGCCACCGGGGCATATCCGTCCAGAGCGTCGCCCGCATCGCGGACCTCGTCGGCGAGCTCTGCTTGGACCTGATTCAGCACCTCCTCGGAGGCCAGACCTGCCGCCACCAGCGCTGTCCTGGTCCGCCGCATTGGTTCCATCGGCTCCCAGCGGCGGTCGGAGTCGGGGGACCGGTACAGCGAGGGCTCGTCTGCGGTCCCGTGGGGGCCGAGCCGGTACCCAATTGCCTCGATTAGGACCGGACCATCACCGCGGCGGGCCTTCGCCGCTGCTTCGTACACCGCCTGGTAGCAGGCGAAGACGTCGAAGGCATCCACCCTTATCCCAGGCATGCCGTACGCGGCCGCTTTTTCCGCCAGCCGGGGCACCCTGGTCTGTTTGCTGAGTGGGGTGCTGATCGCCCACTGATTGTTAGTGATGAGGAAGATGACGGGCGCCCTCATCACCGCCGCCAGGTTGCAGGCTTCGTGAAAATCGCCGGCAGACGTCGAGCCGTCTCCGCCGTAGCCCAGGGCCACCAACTCCAGGCCACGGAGTTTGGCTCCCCAGGCGGCACCCACTGCGTGGGGCAGGTTGGTGGCGACCGGCACGCAGACGGGCGCTACCCGGTACTTCATCACGTCGTGCCAGCCCCCAGGATG
Organism: Candidatus Dormiibacterota bacterium; assembly: GCA_963701235.1. Lineage (GTDB taxonomy): Bacteria > Chloroflexota > Dormibacteria > Aeolococcales > Bog-877 > Bog-877. The sequence goes on along the minus strand of OY969577.1, from coordinate 949,587 downwards.
TCCTCGCCACATCAGCAGCGGCACCACCGGAGGGCAGCCCCGAAGCGTCACCACCGCGGTCTGACGGTAGGTGGGAAACAGCCAGTCCTGGCTTCGTAGGGCAAGGACGCTGGCGGCCTGCACCCCCTCCTCACCGTAGAAGGTGGGGTAGGTGCCGATTCGGCCCTGACGCTGCAGGATCACAGCTCGCTCGTCGAAGGCACGCAGCCGGGCCATCGCTTTGAATAAATGCAGGGCGAGTCCTTGGGGCCAGGACCGGAGCTGGGCCAGCATGGCCGATTCCGGCAGACCGAGCAGGGTGCGAGCCCCCTCCAGGAGCTCGGCCCCAGGAGCACCCTCAGCTGGCCCCCGCCAGGGAGACGCTGGACCACTGCTCAAATTCGGCTGGATCCCCACAGCGCGGCTAACTCTAGCAATGAGGTGATCGGCGACCCGGTCGGTACAGTGGACACTCGAGGGACGGGCGGACAGCACCGGATCGGCCCTGCAAGGAAACTCAATTTGGCCTCACGCACTGCTTCCAAGCACGACCCTCGGTCGGTCCCCGAGACCTCTGCCAGAGATAAGGCCAGCGCTGCCAAGGCGGTCCTGCTGATGGCGTACGGGAGTCCCCGCAATCGTTCAGAGATCCTCCCCTACTACTCCCACATGCGTGGAGGCAGGGCGCCCCACCCGGACGCGCTGGCGGAGCTTGAGCGCCGCTACCAAGCCATCGGTGGGAGCTCGCCGCTGCAGGAGATCACCCACGCCCAGGCCGAGGCTCTGCGGCAGGAGTTGGAGCGCCGGGAAGGGGGACGATGGCGAGTCGAAGTAGGGATGAAGCACTCTCACCCATTCATCGAAGAAGCGGTGGACGAGCTGACAGCCGCGGGCACGACCGAGGCAATTGGGTTGGTACTGGCCCCTCACTACTCCGCCATGAGCGTGGGCGAGTATGTCAGCCGGGCCGAGAGCGCGGCCATGAAACACACCAGTCCCATGCGGCTACGATTCGTGACCGACTGGCACATCGACGCCGGTTACGTGAGGTGGCTGGCGGCTCGGGTACTGGAGGTATTGGCGCAGAGTCCGGATGGAGTGGGCACGGCAGCGCACGTGATATTCACAGCCCACAGCCTGCCGGCCCGACTCAAAGAGAGTGGCGACCCTTACCCTGGGCAACTCCTCGAGACGGCGGCCGCCGTGGCTGAGAAGGCACATTTGTCCAACTGGACCACGGCCTGGCAGAGCGTCGCCAAGACGGGCGAACCCTGGCTCGGCCCCGAATTGCTGGACGTGATGCGGGAACGCGCGGCGTCGGGGTGCACCGAGTTTGTGGTCTGCGCCTGCGGTTTCACGGCCGACCACCTCGAGATCCTCTACGACCTCGACGTCGAGGCTCGGGCTGAAGCCGCCCGACTGCGCGTCCGGCTGTCCCGAACTCCGATGCCGAATGCGCGGCCAGACTTCGTGGGCGTGCTCGCAGATCTGGTCCAGGCGGGGATCGCCGCGATCCCTTGAGCGTGGCCAACCGTCGCCTGGCGGTTATCGGCGCAGGCGTGTCAGGGCTGGCGGCGGCCGGAGAGCTGGTTCGCCTGGCCCGGGAGAGCTCCACACCGCTCTCCCTCTCGGTGTTCGAAGCCAGCGAGCGAGCGGGTGGCAAGCTCCTCACCGCCGATTTCGTCGGGGCCGACGTCGACCTTGGCTCTGAGAGCGTGCTGGCTCGCGATCCCGAGGTTGAGGCAGCCATTACCAGGCTGGGGCTGAGCCCGAGTCTCGTCCGGCCCGCGACGACGTCGGCATCGATTTGGAACGGTCGGCGGATGGTCGCCATCCCCAAAGACTCGGTCTTGGGAGTGCCGCTCTATCCGTGGAGGAGGGACGTGGTCAGATCCCTCGGACTGATCGGAGCCGCCCGCGCCGCCCTGGAGCCCTGGCTTGGCCACGATCAGCCTACCCCTGACGGTCCTCTGGGGGAGTTCGTATCTCAGCGGGTCGGCAGGGCCACCCTGGCTCGCCTGGTCGACCCCCTCCTCGGTGGTGTCTACGCCGGCCCCGCACGCGACCTGAGCACCGGGGCCGTGGCACCCCAACTGCTGGCCGCAGCCCAGCACGGGGGAAGCCTGCTTCGCGGCCTACGTCAGGTTCGCAATCCCGTAGCGGGGGCTGGCGTTGCCCCGTTCGTGAGCTTTGCGGGCGGGCTGGCGAAGCTGGTGGACGGTCTGGTGCAAGCCCTGCCCCCGGGTACGGTCGGACTCGCCAGCTCGGTGGTCGCCATCGAAACCCCAGAGCCCAACCGCATTCGGATTCACAGCCAAAGCAGGTCTGTGGCCGAGTTCGAGGGACTGGTTGTGGCCTTGCCGGCGCCCGCCGCGGCAGGCCTTATCAGCCCGGTCTCCGACCGCCTCGGATCGCTGCTGCGCCGGCTGGAGTACGCGTCGGTGGCCACCGTCACCATGGCGTATCCGGACGCCGGCTTGCCCCGGCCCCTTCTGGGTAGCGGCTTTCTGGTGCCCAGACGGCCGCGGAGGACGGTGACCGCCTGCACCTTCATGGACCGCAAGTGGCCCCACCTTCGCCAGCCCGGGCTGACAATTCTCCGCGCCTCGGTCGGCAGCTATGGCGACGAATGGGCACTGGCGCTTGACGACGCCACCCTGGTGACCTCAGTTCACCGGGAGCTGCGTACCATCCTCGGGCTCAGCCAATTGCCGGTCGCTGCCCGGGTGCAGCGCTGGCACGGTGCACTTCCTCAGTACCGAGCCGGCCACCTCGGTTGGCGGGCTGAGGTTGCGGAGGTGGCGACCCTGCTGCAAGCAGCCATCGAGTTCACGGGAGCAGCATTCGGAGGGATCGGGATCGCCGCCTGCCTTCACGACGGCGCCAGCTCTGCCCGGGCCCTCTGGGACCGTGTCCAACTCCATTAAGGCCGCCGCTCCGGAATGTGATCTGGCGCGTACTGAGACAATCGCCAGAACATGAACTCAGAGTCGCCCGATCTCAATCGGCCGGGACCACCGGCGGCAGCGCTGCCTGACAGCAGAACCGTGGAGGCCGACGCCGAGTCGGCTGTTCGTCGGCTGCTCAACTACGTCGGTGAGGATCTCGAACGACCGGGACTTCGCGACACCCCGCGCCGGGTGGCGCAGAGCCTGGCGTTCCTCACTTCCGGCTACGACGTCAACGTGGATGACATCCTCGGCCGCGCAGTTTTCGGGGAACGCTATGACGAGTTGGTGGTTGTCCGCGATATCTCGTTCTATAGCCTTTGCGAACACCATCTCCTCCCATTCTTCGGACTTGCCCACGTTGGCTACCTGCCCCAGGGCCGGATCATCGGCCTTAGCAAACTGCCCCGTCTGGTGGACGCCTTTGCCCGTCGCTTGCAAGTCCAGGAGCGGATGACGAGCGAGATCGCCGACGCGCTCCAACGCCACCTCCAGCCCCGGGGGGTTGCGGTAGTCCTAGAGGCGGATCACCTCTGCACCATGATGCGGGGCGTGCAGAAGTCGGGCAACCGCACCATCACCAGTTCGATGACGGGGATCTTCCGCCGCGATCCCCGGACGCGGGGTGAATTCATGAGTCTGATTCGGGGCCGATGACGCCACCCCACCGCGAGCTCGGCGGCCTCATCCGAGCGGACTTGGAGAGTGTCCTGATCGAGCTTGGTCAGCCGCGTTACCGCGCGGTCCAGGTCCGGGAGCAGGCGTGGAGTGGGCGCAGCGCAGGTTTTCTAGAGATGACGTCGCTGCCGGTAGCATTGCGTGAGCAACTTGGGGCCACGCTTTGCTTCCAGAGCCTGACCCAAGTGCTCGCCACCTCAGCCGACCGCGGCTTGACCACCAAGCTGCTGCTGCGCGCCCATGACGGCGAGGAGGTTGAGACGGTTCTGATCCGCCATCTCGGCGGCTCGGGACAGCGACCGCGGAACACCGTTTGCGTAAGCTCACAGATTGGTTGCGCCATCGGCTGTCTCTTCTGTGCGACCGGTCAATTGGGATTGCGTCGCAACCTCGCCGCCGCCGAAATCGTCGACCAGGTCCGGGCGGCCGCACGCATCTGGTTCGAGGCGGGTCAAGGCCCTCCCAGCAACGTGGTCTTCATGGGCATGGGGGAGCCATTGCACAACTACCTGCCGGTTGTGGAATCCCTCCACCTGCTGCGGGACTGGGGCATATCCCTGCGCCACATTGTGGTCTCAACCAGTGGATTGGTCCCCGAGATAGACAAGCTCGCAGGTGAGAAATTGCCGGTCAGGCTGGCGATCTCGCTGCACGCCGCCAACGACCAGCTGCGGGACCGACTGGTACCGCTAAACCGTCGCTATCCTCTGGCGGAGCTCAAGGCCGCGGCAATTCGCTTCAGTGCATCGGCAGGACGACGTGTCAGTCTCGAGTATGTCCTGATCGCGGGAGTGAACGACCGCCCCGCTGACGCGGTCGCGCTACGGCAGTTGGCCGCGAGCGTGCAAGCGCACGTCAACCTCATCCCCATGAACCCGATACCGAACAGCACGCTAAGCGCGCCTCCCCAGCGAGCCTGTCGCGAGTTCGCCGCTATCGTGGGTACCCGGGCAAGTATTCGCTTCTCGCGGGGCGAGCGGGCGACCGCGGCGTGTGGTCAACTGCGAGCCTCGATGACGGCGCTTCCACGCCGCAGCGCCCTGGCTGCCGCAGCCCATCGCGACCTCGTGGGTAGCTCCGTCGAGGCAGACGTCCGATGACTGAGACTCCTGAGGCTGACGAGTAGACTCGACTGCCCCAGTGCTACCGAAACGGCTGATCAGAGCAGCTAGGCGGAGGAACCGGACCCAGATGGTCGCCAGCCCAGATCTCGTCCTGAGCAGTGCCGGGCCAGTCGGTCGCTGCGTCGAGTTCACAGCCCGCGCCCGGCGCCGCCTTGGGCCGCCAACTCAGGCGGCCCAGCGATGAGTTTCTGGGCACCCTGGACGCATCTCTACGGTTATTCGCTGGACCCCGGCGTATGGATCCCGATCATCCTCGGCGCCTTGGTCTACTGGCGCGGCCGCAGACAGATGGCGCGAGCAAAGCTTCCGGCTGACCCCAAGATCGGGACGCGGCGGGCGGCCTCGTTCTACGTCGGGCTGGGGATCATACTTTTCGCGGTCCAGGGGCCGGTCAACTACCTTGCCTTTTCCCTGTTCTGGATTCACATGGTGGAGCACTGTCTCCTCCAGATGGTCGCAGCTCCTCTGCTCTTGGTCGGAGCGCCTCTACTGCCGATGTGGCGAGGACTGCCGCAGCGCTGGCGAGACGCAATTGGCCCGAATGTCGAGCGCGCCTTCGGAAAGCCGCTCCCGTTGGCTATTGGTCACTTCCTGCGCCGGCCCTTGGTTGGCCTGGCGGCCCTGGCGCTGACCTTCTGGGGTTGGCATGTGCCCACCGTTTTCGACTTCACGTTTCGGACCGCAGCCATGCACGATTTGGAGTTCGCTACCTTGCTGGTGAGCGGACTCCTCTACTGGTCGCAGACCGTCGACAGCTATCCCCTGCGCCGTCAGCTGCCTACTTGGCCACTGTGTGGCTACCTGGTCGCGGGCACCGCGGTGATGTGGGTGGTCGCACTCAGCCTAGGCTTTTCCGGCCATGCTTGGTATTCGCCCTACTACCTCATGACAAGTCGCCCGGGAGGCATCTCGGCACTCACTGACCAGCAGTGGGGCGCGGGAGTGGCGTGGGTTCCCGCGGCGATTCCAGCGGAGATCATGCTCGACATCGCGGTTCTGCAGTGGTTGAGGGACGACGAGCGCAGGGCTGACGCAGAGGTCGAGCTCTACCGCAGGACTCAGGGGGCCAGTAGGGACTCGTCGACCCGACACGACTCGTGAGTGCCAACGCCGCCCCATGATCTCGTGGCTTCACTGGATCACCATTTGGGAGTTTGACCCCGCTGTCTGGTTGCTCTGTGCGGTCGCGCTTGCAGCCTATGCAAGGTTCCCGGGGGCGCGAAGCGACGGACGGGCCCTAGCCTGGGTCGTGGGGGTGCTGCTGGTGCTAGTGGCGCTCGATTCCGCGCTCGACTTTGCCGGCCGGCGGTATCTGTTCAGCGTCCATATGGCCCAGCACTTAGTCTTGGCGATGGTCGCTCCGCCCCTGCTGGTCCGCGGTCTTCCCGATCAGACCGTCGAGTGGATCCTCCGAAGTCGGCTGGCTCCGATCTTGAGAACTCTGGTCTACCCGTTCCTGGCAGCCAGTGTGTATTTCGTGGTCTTGGTGCTCTGGCACCTGCCCTCGCTGCTCGACTACTCGCTCAGCAACCCGCCGGTCTACTTCCTGCAGCACCTCAGCTTTCTCGCGGTTGGCCTGATGTTCTGGTGGGCCGTCGTCATTCACAGAGATGGCGAACCGTGGAACTTGAGCCCGCTCGGGGAGGTCGCTTATCTGACCTGCGGAGCGCTGCCATCGGTGGTGGTCGGCTTGACCTTGGGCCTCCTACCGGGGGCCGTATACAGCTTTTATGCGCACCATAGCCCTCTTCTAGGAATCTCTGCGGTGGGAGATCAGCACTTGGGGGGCTTGCTCATGTTTGGCTTTGACAACACGGTTATGGTGGTCGTGGCCGGCTACTACTTCTGGCGCCTCTTTCCAGCTGATGGTGCCGATGAGCGGCGCAACACCATCACCTTGCACTGATTGCGAGCTCTCACGGCCACGGTGGCCGTGGGCACAAAAAAGAGACCCGGCGATGACCTACTCTTCCACCCCGTCTCCAGGGCAGTACCATCGGCGCAGACGGGCTTAACTGCTGTGTTCGGAATGGGAACAGGTGTTTCCCCGTCGCTATCGTCACCGGATCTCTAGTAGACAAAAGGATCAGCCAGCACAGGCCCCAGAGGCGCCGCGCCAGCTGCCCGATTACCCAGAGCGATGTATGAGTTACTGCTTACGGAGTCAGCTCATTGAGCACGCTCCTGAACAGTGTGGTAGAGAGTGGTCAAGCCCTCGACCGATTAGTACCGCTCAGCTGAAAGCATTGCTGCTCTTACACCCGCGGCCTATCAACCAGGTGGTCTACCTGGGGTCTTACCCGGTTAACCCGGTGGGAGATCTTATCTTGGAGTGGGCTTCGCACTTAGATGCTTTCAGCGCTTATCCCTTCCGGACATGGCTACCCGGCGGTGCTCCTGGCGGAACAACCGGTGCACTAGCGGTCCGTCCAACCCGGTCCTCTCGTACTGAGGTCGGCTCTCCTCAAATCTCCTGCGCGCACGGCGGATAGGGACCGAACTGTCTCACGACGTTCTAAACCCAGCTCGCGTACCGCTTTAATGGGCGAACAGCCCAACCCTTGGGACCTACTCCAGCCCCAGGATGCGACGAGCCGACATCGAGGTGCCAAACCTTGCCGTCGATGTGAACTCTTGGGCAAGATGAGCCTGTTATCCCCGGGGTAGCTTTTATCCGTTGAGCGACGGCCTTTCCATTCAGAGCCGTCGGATCACTAAGCCCGACTTTCGTCCCTGCTCGGCTTGTAGGCCTCACAGTCAAGCTCCCTTATGCCTTTGCACTCTTAAGGCCTGATTTCCATCCAGGCTGAGGGAACCTTTGGGCGCCTCCGTTACCTTTTGGGAGGCGACCGCCCCAGTCAAACTGCCTGCCTGGCGTGGTCCCGATACCGGATAACGGCACCGGTTAGACATAAAACCTAGCAAGGCTGGTATTCCAAGGTTGACTCCACGGAACCTGGCGGCCCCGCTTCAAAGTCTCCCAGCTATCCTCTACATGCTAGGCCCCACATCAACGCCAAGTTGCAGTAAAGCTCCACGGGGTCTTTCCGTCCTGCCGCGCGTAACCTGCATCTTCACAGGTACTTCAGTTTCGCCGAGTCCGTGGTCGAGACAGCGCCCAAGTCGTTACGCCATTCGTGCGGGTCGGAACTTACCCGACAAGGAATTTCGCTACCTTAGGACCGTTATAGTTACGGCCGCCGTTTACTGGGGCTTCAATTCAGGGCGTGAACCCTTCCTCTTAACCTTCCAGCACCGGGCAGGCGTCAGCCCCTATACATCAGCTTGCGCTTTGGCAGGGACCTGTGTTTTTAGTAAACAGTCGCTTGGGCCTTTTCTCTGCGGCCCCCACTGGCTCCGGGCGTGCGCCCTTCACCTGCAGAGGCTCCCCTTCTCCCGAAGTTACGGGGACAATTTGCCGAGTTCCTTAACCACGGTTCTCTCGATCGCCTTAGAATCCTCTTCCTGCCTACCTGTGTCGGTTTGCGGTACGGGCACTGGTGGATCAACCCTTAGAGGTTTTTCTTGAGAGCTTGGGATCAACCACTACGCCCTTACGGGCTCGGCATCCTCTCGGGGTATATGCCTAGCGGATTTTCCTACTAGGCCCCCTACCTGTTTGCACGGGGACAACCAACGCCCCGCTGTGTCTACCCTTCCCTGTCACCCCATCGGTACTCACCAGTGGTGCTGGAATGTTGACCAGCTGTCCATCGCCTACGCCTTTCGGCCTCGGCTTAGGCCCGACTGACCCTGGGACGATTAACGTAGCCCAGGAAACCTTAGGCTTACGGCGAACGCGTTTCTCACGCGTTTCTCGCTACTTGTTCCGGCATTCGCACTTCCACGCGCTCCAGCCGTGCTCACGCTCGACCTTCACTGCCCGCGGAACGCTCCTCTACCACGCCATAGCCGAAGCTATGACATCCGCGGCTTCGGTTCCAGACTTGAGCCCCGATCATTGTCGGCGCCACACCACTCGACCAGTGAGCTATTACGCTTTCTTTAAATGGTGGCTGCTTCTAAGCCAACATCCTGGTTGTCTGGGCAACGTGACATCCTTTGCCACTTAGCCTGGGATTTGGGACCTTAGCCGGCGGTCTGGGCTGTTTCCCTTTCGACTATGAAGCTTAGCCCCCACAGTCTCACTGCCGCCGTAAAATTTGCCGCCATTCGGAGTTTGGTTGGGTTTGGTAACGAGGTGATCGCCCCTAGCCCATTCAGTGCTCTACCTGCGACAAACAAATCGACGACGCTGCACCTAAATGCATTTCGAGGAGAACCAGCTATTTCCGAGTTCGATTGGCATTTCACCGCTACCCACAGTTCATCCGCCGCGTTTTCAACCGGGGTCGGTTCGGGCCTCCACGCGGTCTTACCCGCGCTTCACCCTGACCATGGGTAGGTCACTCGGTTTCGGGTCTACTCAGTGCGACTACAAACGCCCTATTCAGACTCGCTTTCGCTGCGGCTCCGGGTGTCAACCCCTTAACCTCGCCACACTGAAGTAACTCGCCGGATCATTCTACAAAAGGCACGCAATCACACATTCCTGCAAGCAGGCATAGTGCTCTCACGGTTTGTAAGCACACGGTTTCAGGTACTCTTTCACTCCCCTTCCGGGGTACTTTTCACCTTTCCCTCACGGTACTCGTTCACTATCGGTCACCAGAGGTATTTAGCCTTACGCGATGGTCCGCGCAGATTCCCACCGAATTCCACGTGTTCGGTGGTACTTGGGATCCCCACCGGGAGACCGCTCGCCTTTCGCCTACGGGGCTGCCACCCTGTATCGCCGGCCGTTCAATGCCGTTCGGCTAGACGTCGGTTTTATTACTCCCTGTCCCCGCGGCAGCAGGAACAAGTGGGTCCCACGACCCCGAAGCGGAAACGACTGCCGTCTATCACGCCGCTTCGGTTTAGGCTTTTCCCTTTTCGCTCGCCACTACTAGGGGAATATCTCTTCCTGCAGGTACTTAGATGTTTCAGTTCCCTGCGTACCCTCCACGCCGCCTATTTGATTGAGCGACGGGTGACCAGGCATGACCCTGGCCGGGTTGCCCCATTCGGGAATTCCCGGATAACAGCTTGCGCCGCAGCTCCCCGGGACTTATCGCAGCTCTGCCGCGCCCTTCATCGGCCTCTGGTGCCAAGGCATCCACCATGTGCTCTTAGTAGCTTGACCATAATCTCTCTGTCCACACGGCTCAGGAACGGCGACGTGGCATGGTGGCCCAGCCGCGACCCGAGCAATGTGCGACCCACCCCGCCGGACACCAATCCGCCCGGAGTAGGTCTTCTCATACACGCGCTCTTTGGTTATCAATGTGCAGTCTCTCTGGAGATGAGCGGGCTCGAACCGCTGGCCTCCTGCTTGCAAAGCAGGCGCTCTGCCAACTGAGCTACATCCCCGCGCTCAACCGCTGACGTCTTCTACCTCTAAACCCACGGTGGGCCAGAACGATTGGCACCGTGGTGGGCCTTTGTGGACTCGAACCACAGACCTCACGGTTATCAGCCGTGCGCTCTGACCACCTGAGCTAAAGGCCCGCGGCGCCCGGCTCGTTGCCGGATCGCAGAGGCCGCGCAGACGCCTGCCGCTTGACCGCTGAAGCGTGGAGAGATCCTACGTCCGTTTGCCCGAAGGGGCTGTTCGATTGTGTTGCAGGTTTGCACTGCCGCCGAACCCACCGTCTCCGCTTACGCGGACCGTGCATTCCCTACTTGCTCACTACTGTTCGCGGCACTCCCCCCGGCCGGCAGCTCCGCTTGCGCGTTCGCGACCGACTCCAGGAGGACCGCTACTCTTCGCGGTTTTGGGACTGACTTTATCTGTGGGATCTGAGTTGACCTCCGCACTGAGCCGAAGCCCAGTTCGAAGCTCCTTAAAAGGAGGTGATCCAGCCACACCTTCCGGTACGGCTACCTTGTTACGACTTAACCCCCCTCGCCGGGCACACCTTCGGCACCGCTGTCCTTACGGTTCAGCAAAGCGACTTCGGGTGCACCAGACTCGGGTGGTTTGACGGGCGGTGTGTACAAGGCCCGAGAACATATTCACCGCAGTATGCTGACCTGCGGTTACTAGCAACTCCGACTTCACGCAGGCGAGTTGCAGCCTGCGATCCGAACTGAGGATGGCTTTCAGGGATTCGCTTCCCCTCGCGAGGTCGCAGCCCGTTGTACCACCCATTGTAGCATGTGTGTAGCCCTAGACATAAAGGGCATGCTGACTTGACGTCATCCCCACCTTCCTCTGGGTTTCTCCCAGCAGTCTGGCTAGAAAAATTCAACTAACCATAGGGGTTGCGCTCGTTGCGGGACTTAACCCAACACCTCACGGCACGAGCTGACGACAGCCATGCACCACCTGTGTCGGCGCCCTTGCGGGGGCTCCTGTCTCCAGGAGTTACACCGACATGTCAAGCCTAGGTAAGGTTCTTCGCGTTGCATCGAATTAAACCACATGCTCCGCTGCTTGTGCGGGCCCCCGTCAATTCCTTTGAGTTTTAACCTTGCGGCCGTAGTCCCCAGGCGGTGAACTTAATGCGTTAGCTACGGCGCTGAGCGCGTCAATACACCCAACACCTAGTTCACAAAGTTTAGGGCGTGGACTACCGGGGTATCTAATCCCGTTCGCTCCCCACGCTTTCGCGCTACAGCGTCAGTTATGGGCCAGAAGGCCGCCTTCGCCACCGGTGTTCCTCCGGATATCTACGCATTTCACTACTACACCCGGAATTCCACCTTCCTCTCCCACACTCTAGATGACCAGTATTGGCGGCAGTTTCGGGGTTAAGCCCCGAAATTTCACCCCCAACTTTGCCATCCGCCTTAACGCGCTTTACGCCCAGTAAATCCGGATAACGCTCGCCCCCTACGTATTACCGCGGCTGCTGGCACGTAGTTAGCCGGGGCTTTCTTGGAGGGTACCGTCACGATCGTCCCCTCCGACAGTGGTTTACAACCCTAGAGTCTTCATCCCACACGCGGCGTTGCTCCGTCAGGCTTTCGCCCATTGCGGAAGATTCCTCACTGCTGCCTCCCGTAGGAGTCTGGGCCGTGTCTCAGTCCCAGTGTGGCTGGTCGTCCTCTCAGACCAGCTACCCATCATCGCCTTGGTGGGCCGTTACCCCACCAACAAGCTAATAGGCCGCGACCCCGTCTCGAAGCGATGAATCTTTAGACCAGGGCGGATGCCCGCCCTGGGCCACATTCGGTATTACCCCTACTTTCGCAGAGCTATTCCCAACTTCGAGGTTGGTTGGTCACGTGTTACTCACCCGTCCGCCACTCGGCCTTGCGGCCTCGTTCGACTTGCATGTGTCAGGCACGCCGCCAGCGTTAATCCTGAGCCAGGATCAAACTCTCCGTCATTACCAACCCGACCGAAGTCGGGAAGGTTGCAAAGAATTTGTTGGGCCCCTTCCTGTAGGGGCATGTGGACGCAGAATCGTCTCCACTCTTCAATTGTCAAGGAGCAGACTGGACTCGCCTTTGGAGCAATCCCAGCCACCGAGCCCGCAGCTCGGCGCGGACGACGAAGTATATACCCGATCTCGCTGGCGGTCAAGATCGATCTCAAGACCGTAGTGGGTCAATTTGAATTTGGCGCCTCGGGCCAATCTGAGAGCTGGGGTCAGCTAGACGCCCTACATCGCCGCGCGATGTAGCGACCAAGGAGATCAGCCGCCGGCCGCTCTCTCCGACCCGATCCGGGCTAAGCAGCCTGGGCTGGTGAGGTCGCGCCTAGTCATAGATGGCGGCTCCGCTCTCCAGGTCGAACAGCTGGAGATGGTCGGCGTCGGGGACTAAGGACACTGACTCGCCGACCTTCAGAGGGACGCGGGGATCGACTCGGGCCACCCCAGGGGCCGTCTTGTCGCTGCCTCCCAGGCCGATGGTGAGGGGCAGGGTTTCGTCCTCGCCCTCGGCCGCCGCGCCCTCGGGGCGGAGGTGATCGGCCTTGATCCAGAAGTGAACAATGATCTCGGCCCCCAGCGACTCCAGGAGGTCAATCTCGGCATGAAGCACCGATGGGTTGTCGGGGAGCTCATGACCAATCGCCAGGTGCTCGGGCCGTATCCCTATCGCCACTTTGCGTCCCTTATAGGCGGCAAGCCCCGGCCGCACCTCCTGCTGAGATGGCGGGATCAGGATTCGCTGGTCACCCAATCTCAGCCAGATCTTTCCCTCGGTCACCTCGACCTCGCCCTCATAGAGGTTCATCGCCGGGGACCCAATGAAGGCAGCCACGAAAAGGTTGGCCGGGTGGTCGTAAAGGGTCTGGGGAGGCTCGCACTGTTGCAACGTCCCATGCGCCAGCACCGCCACCCGATCCCCCATCGTCATCGCCTCGGTCTGGTCATGGGTGACATACAAGGTGGCAACACCCAGACGGCGCTGAATCCGGGAAACCTCGGCCCGCATCTGGACCCTGAGCTTGGCGTCCAGGTTGGAGAGAGGCTCGTCCATCAGGAAGGCGGCCGGCTCCCGGACCAGGGCGCGACCCATCGCCACCCGCTGTCGCTGCCCTCCCGAGAGGCTAGCCGGTTTGACGTTGAGCATCCCCTCCAGACCCAGGGTTTGGGCGGCTTCCTGGACCCGCCGCTTGATCTCCCCGCTGTCCAGGCGCCGCAATTTGAGGGAGAAGCCAATGTTCTCGGCCACGGTCATGTGGGGATAGAGGGCGTAGTTCTGGAACACCATGGCGATGTCCCGCTCCTTGGGGCTGAGGTCGTTGACCACCTTGCCGCCGATCCGGATGGTGCCCCCGCTTATCTCCTCCAGGCCCGCCACCATCCGCAGGGCTGTGGTCTTGCCGCAGCCAGAGGGCCCCACCAACACCATGAACTCTCCGTCGGCCACCTCCAGGTTGAGTTGGGTTACCGCCTGGATCTTGTTGGGATAGACCTTCGTTACCTGATCGAGTTCGATGGTGGCCACGGCCAAGCTCCTTTTGCGTCTAGCCCTTGAGGCTGCCGGCGGTGAGTCCGCTGACGATCCGCCGCTGCGCGATCAGGACCAGGATCGCTATCGGGATGGTGATCACCACCACCGCCGCGTCGATGCGGTTGTAGTAGGTCGCAAACTGGTTCCTGCCTGGGGCCGCTGTTTAGGCCTCGGAACCACCCGGGAAGGAGTTGTGTAGGAATGCTCGTGTCTTGTGCCCGGCGGCTGCTCGACCGCTTAACCAGGGCGGTCTTACCCGTCGATTCGCACCAAGAGGGCCAGCGGATGGTGGAGTACGGTCTAATTTTGGTTCTGATTGCGATCGTCGTCATCGTCATCCTGACCCTGGTCGGGCATAACGTTAGCGATGTCTACTCCAACATCAACAACGGCTTGAGCGGCTGATTACTTAGCCCCGTGGTTACGGGGTGGGACTGACCGTCCCGCCCCGTAACCGCCACCTTTCGTGGTCCCGGACGGTCGAACGTGCGTCTCGGGCCGACGTCGAGTCGAGCGGGTCCCGTGAGGCGTGACCCTCGGGAGGGGAGCTCTCCCTCTGGCAGACGACTACTCCGTCATGCGAAGTAGTGACCGTGGTTCTGACCGCTACCGAACTGTGGGCCAGCTTCCCCTCGGGCTGTGGCTCCCATCGCAGCTATTGATCAGCTGGCGTCGGGTACCCATAGGCCCGGTCACGATCGCCTCCATCCTAGCCTGGGGCTGACGCCGCATCTGCCGCGCCAGTCTCCACACTCGCGCCGACTCACGATCTTCCGCCTGCCGCTGCGCCGTGTATTTCTGCGCCTCGTACATATTCATCATGCAGTCATATTAGCATATGGCCATCCGACTGTCAACGCTATGACAGGTGGAACCTGCGCTCTCCTCTCCTTGGATCACATTCAGTTCGGAAGCTACACAAGTTCGGTTCCCGGAGTGATATAGTCGAGTGGCTATGCCTCCTATCGACGAGAGCTCGGAGCTGCCCCAGTCGCGGCTGCCGGTCGAACCTTCAGCTCCGATGGAGTTGCTCTGGCTAGGCCACCAGATACTCAACCGGCGAGCGGGCGACCGGTTTGATGCCCTGGGTGCCGGGCAGGCCGAGGCAATTGCGGAGCAGCTGCGCTCCTTTTGGGGCGACGGCGTCAGCGGCGGGGCTGGCGAGGTGGTGGTCCTGGCCGACTACGCGGGCTTACTGTTCGCCCAGAACTTGGACGAGATCCTAGACGACCTCCCCGCATCAGAGGTGGATCTATCTCGCGTCGGCTTGACCGCAGAGTCCCCGGACGACCGTCGCCATTTCATCGAGCGGCTGACCCGCCTCCGGCAAGAGCCGGACCTACGACGTCGGTATTCAGCCGTCCTGCGCGACCTCTGGGAACCGATGCGCCCTGAGTGGGAATCAAAAGGGCTTCCCCAGGTGCTCGATATCTGCAAGCGGACCACCCAGCGACTTGATCTCGGGGTACCCCTGCCCGAGGCGGTACCAGCGATTGCCGCAGTGAGCAAGAAAAAGGTGGAATGGCGCTCACTCATCGACGAGGCGGCGCAGACCGGGCGGCTCGCCCTGATCCCCGGCTACTTCGGCGGAAGCTGGAGCATCTGGGACCTGCCCGATCACGTGGTTGTGAGCTTCGGGGAGAGCTCAGACCCGCTGTCGGACGCCAAGAACAGCGGTCAGCGACTCGCGCCCAGGCTGCGGGCCTTGGGAGATCCGACTCGGCTCTCGATATTGCTCTACTTGGCGGAGCACGCGACTAGCGTGGGCGAAGTCGCGCGCCGATTCGAACTGGCCCAACCCACGGTCAGCGCTCACCTGCGAGCCTTGCGGGGCGCCGGCCTGGTTAGCGGCACACGCTCCGAGGGCCGGACGATCTACCACGTCGAACAGGACCGCCTTGCCCATCTGCTTCAGGATCTCGCGGAGTCTTCGGGAGTCGATCTGAGCAGCTAGCTGGTGTTTGAAGCAGGGCCCCTCAGCTGCCGTTGGCAGTGCCCTCGCCAGCAGCGCCCTCCTCACTCCGGGCCATGACCCGGCGTCGAAGCCTGGCGTCGGCCCGGCTTCGTGCCTTCTCCCAGAGCACTTCGGACCCCATCAAGACATCGGCGGTCGCGATGTTTGTGGCGAGCGGAACGTCGTGGACATTGCAGATGCGCAGTAGGGTCTGAATGTCGGGGTCGTGTGGATGCTTGCCTAGGGGATCGACGATGAAGAGGACCGCATCGATCTCACCGTCAACCACTTGGGCGGCCACCTGAACATCCCCACCGAGTGGGCCTGAAGGAAACCGCTCGACAGAGAGCCCCACTTTCTCCTCGAGCAAACTGCCGGTGTGACTGGTGGCAAGCAGATTGCAGGTCTTGAGCCGGTTTCGGTTGTAAGTAGCGAACGCGACCAGATCGGCCTTCTTGCCGTCATGGGCGATGATGGCCACGCGTGGGCGCGGTCTGGCATCCAAGCGCGCTTCCTCTGAACCCCGAACCGATATCCAGGATTGGGGCCGTTAGGGTGATCGCTTAGGCCCGCCTCCAGCGCCTAAGAGTACCCCGCTCGACTTGTCGCAGCCAGGTGGACCTCAGTCTCGCTCCGGCCGAGCCTCGAGCAGGTCCAGGTTGCGTATACGGCGGAGAGAGCTAGTTCCCTCTACTCAAACAGCCCTCATCCCCAAACGCAGCACTCCGGCCCTGAACGCGCCCACAGGTCTGGTTGGTCGAACTTTGCGGCTGGGGCTGTTCTTCGGACCCGGCTGTCGGGTCTGCATCGAAATCCCCAATAGGGCATTTGACATGCGAACGGGCCCGGAGCACACTGGTAAGCAGCCGGTGGGCACGTCCTAGTGTGTCTTGTGTGCCGCGAGTCGGGGCGCGGTACTGCATGACACCTGTGCCACTGCAAACCTGGGTGGCCGACGGTTCTGGACTCGACGAAGCACATCCAGGAGGCAGAGAGCGACAGGCGAGCGCATTCGAGGTGCCAACTACACGTATTCATCTCGCGACTTGTTGCAGTCGGGCAGCACCTTTCGTCCTGGGTCGGACGAGGTCACCTCGTGCCCTCTGCGGCGCTCGACTCTCGCCCTGGTCACAGTCCGCAATATTTCACACCGCGGCCATATCGATAGCGTGCACTCGTCGCGTGCCACGCGCGGGACGTGGCGCCCGTCGTCACTCGAGGCGCACGACCGGATTCGAGAGGAAATAGGGAGCGGGCGGGAAAGCAACCCAGCCAAAGAGTCCAGCGGTCACCTCAGGGAGTGCGGCTAATGGCCCCCGAGAGGGCAGCACCCTGTGCCGAGCGTGTAATGGCCGCCGACTCTCCTCCCCCGCCCTTCAGGCGCGTGCAACGCCGCAAGGTCGCTTGGCCTTCAAGAGCTAGCCGAGCGGCGCTGATGTGGCGCATTCCCTGGCCCCTGTTAGCGGTGCTGACTCTTCAGAGCGTCGCCTCTTTGAGTCTGGTGCGCTCCAACACCGCGTTCCAAGACGAGGCGCTGTACCTGTGGGCTGGTCATCTGCAGATCTCCCACTGGCTGCACGGTACCCCGATTCCTGCATTTCCCACCTACTTCTCGGGAGCGCCGGTACTGTACCCGCCCCTTGGCGCTGTGGCCGACAGCATCGGGGGGCTGGCCGGGGCTCGAATCCTATCGCTGATCTTCATGCTCGGAGCCACCGCCCTCCTCTGGGCGTTGGTCCGTCCGCATTTTGGCTGGCGCTGCGCCCTTTTCGCCTGCAGCTTCTTCGCCTTGCTGGGGGTGACCCTCCGGCTCGATGCCTTCGCGACTTACGACGGCATGTCTCTGTTCCTGCTGGCTGCCTCTGCTTGGTGCGCGGTCAGGGCTGCCGAGAGTCAAAACACCTACGGATGGATGGCTGCGGCCGTTCTCGCTCTGTCCCTCGCCAATGCGACCAAGTATGCGAGCGCGCTGTTTGACCCGGTGGTTGCCGGGCTGCTCGTGGCTGCGTCGCTGCAAGCACTGTCGGCTCGGCGTGCACTGCTTCGTGGCGCTGCCTTCCTTGGCTACGTGGCCGGCGCGTGCGCAATCCTCTTGCTCATTGGCGGAGGAGAGTACCTCACAGGATTGCTTCAGACGACGTTGGCGCGCACTACCGGCACGACCTCGGCCTCCGCAGTGATTGCAGAAACCTGGCGACTGAGCGGAATCCTGATGGCAGTGGCGGCTGCCGGAGTGCTGCTCGGCATAGCCACTAAGCGCACGCGGGCTGAGATCGCCCTCATTGCGGTGTCGGCTTGCGCCGCTCTTTTGGTGCCGGCTGAGTACCTCCACCTAGCCTCGCTGACTTCCCTGTCCAAGCATCTCGACTTCGGGATGTGGTTTGCAGCCGTCGCGGCAGGCTACGCCGTCGACCGGCTAATCGAACTCCTCCCTGCCAGAGGACTCCGGATCGCGGCCAGTGCCGCGTGCGCCCTGGCCTTGGCGACGTTGGTGCTCCTGGGATCGAGCCAGGCACGAGACCTGTTCCGGACCTGGCCCAACTCGACCGCATTGGTCTCGCGGGTGGCCAGTCTGCTGCCTCAGACCCGGGGCCCGATTCTTGCCGAGAACCCGTCGCTCTTGGAGTACTACCTGCCACAAGGCCGGGAGTGGGAGCGCTGGTCCAGTACCTGCAGCATCCGCATCCCCCAAGGCGTAGCGATCAGCCGGTCGGTGGGCCTGTGCGTACCTCCATCGAGGTATGCCACTTTCATACATAGGGGGTTCTTCTCCTCGGTGATCCTGCTCTTCGGCCAGAGGGGCGGTTTCGACGGAGCCGTGACTGCGGCCCTGCAGGCCAACGGTCACTATCACCTGGACGCGCTGGTGAGGTACGGCCACCGCAAGGCCGCCGTTTGGGTGTATCGACCTCAGTCCCGCTTTTTGAGCCAGAGCGCCTACCCAACCGCTCCCCAGATCACCCCTCTCCAAGAGTTGGTCAATCCAACGGCCCGTCCCAGGCCAATCCTCGGGCCGATTGCCGCCGGGGTGGGCATCTCGGGCCTGCTCACCGTGGCCCTGATGCTCTCGATCCGCCTCGGCTGGCGCCGGGGCCGGGCGAGCCTCGAACTGTGACCCACGAGTACTCGATCCCATCGGTTGAAGTGGGCCGGTCCCGGGCCGTGCCCTGGCTGATTGGGGCTGGGTTGGTGCTGACCGTACTGCTGGCTCGTCACGTTTGGTTTCTCGTGGCGTGGAATCACTACCAGGACCTCACCTGGCTGTGGATGGCCTACTTCGTATTAACCGGGGGGCAGTGGGTGCTGTCCTGGCTCGAGCGTCCCATCGGAGTCAACCCTGGTCAGCGGGCAGGCCTCGACCGACTGCGAGTGACTGTCAACGTCCCCCTCTTCAACGAGGACCCCGAAGTCCTGGACCGGGCCTTGTACGCCCTCTTTCAGCAGAGCCGCCTGCCGGAACGAGTTCAGGTGGTCGATGACGGCTCTGGTGTCGACTACTCCGAGGTGGAGGATTGGTGGGCCGTGCACCACCCACCACAGGTGAGCTTCAGTTGGGTGCGACAGCCGAACGCTGGTAAGAAAGCGGCTCAGGCGACCACGTTCAGGGACGATCCCGCTGACGTATTTGTGACTCTGGACTCCGACACAGTTCTGGAGCAGCATGCACTAGACGAGGGCCTCAAGCCGTTCGCTGAGGCAAACGTCCAATCCGTGGCCGGACTGGAACTCGCATGGAACTATGACCGCAACTTTCTGACGCGAATCAACAGCACGCGCCAGCTCATGTGGGAGTTGGTCACCTGCTCCGCCCAGAGCGTCTTTGGAGGCAACGTCCTCATCAATCGGGGAACCTTTGCCCTGTATCGGGGGCAGTTGGTCAGGGACGTGCTGCCCGCCTACCTGGGGGAGACATTCTTTGGCAGGAGGGTCTTGCTGGGCGACGACACCTCTTTAACCACACAGGCGCTCCTGCGGGGTCGGGCGGTGCAGCAACCTTCTGCCGTTTGCCTGACCATGTATCCGGAGCGCGTCTCGCACCAAATGCGCCAGTGGACACGATGGATGCGCGGGACCACCTTGCGCACCTTCTGGCGCTTGCGTTACCTCAGGGTGATGACCTGGGGCTGGCTGTATACGGTGATCAGCCTTTGGTGGTTCCTGTCATCTCTGGCCATAACGGCGGTACTGGTCGTTCTCTGGCCAAGGTCAGCGCCTTACACGCAGGCGATGCTGCTTGCCTGCTTTGTCTGGGCCTGGATCATGGGTTCGCGACTTCTAGTGGTCCGTCGCAGCGACCAGGGTCTGGGCGGGAGACTTGGCGGCGCCGCCATCGCGCCAATTTCCGCCCTCTGGGTGATTGCGGTCCTCCGCTTGGCGAGGATCTATGGCACCTTCACGGTCTTGCGCCAGGGCTGGAATACAAGGAGCCGCGTCGAGGTGTGGGCAGAAGGGGAAGCCTCCACCTGGGCGTGGTTACCGGGAGTGGTATTGGCCAGGGGTATGCCTCACCCGCGCGCACGGCTGATGGGGATGGTTCGGTCACCTGGGCTCTGGCTGGCGCTGTCGCTGATCGGAGTGACTGTGGCCGCATTCCACCTCACCCTGATGACGTACCTGGGCTTGATCGACCTTCCCGTCCCCACCGCTTACCTCTCACTCTTCCCCCTGGCAGCGGCCGGGATCGGACTTCTAACGGCGATGCGCTACCGCGACTCGCCAACTCCCATCCGGGACCGGCAGCTCGACCTGATACTGAGCGTCCCACTGGCACTCGGTGCCCTGTTTCTGATTTGTGTCACCCCAGTACTTTGGGGGGCGTTCTACTGGTCACTGCGGCCAGACTTGCTCGCGGTCGCGGCATTCGCAACTGCGGGAGTTGTGCTGACATACGGGGTGGGGTGGGCTTGGCGATTGCGCGGGGCGCTGCTCCTCCTGTTGCTGATGTGGCCCGGTTTCTATCAGGGCGTACCTGCCCGAGTCCTAACGACAATTGTGCGCCTCACCGGGGTCGTGGCAACCACGGTTGCCGCCCACATTCCACTCGGTCTCAGCGGTGCTCGGGTCCACGCCGGCGAAGTGGTCGTGAACTTCTCGGGTGGGCCACCCATTCACGTCCCGTTCGGCGTGCTTGCGGTGAGCGGGGAACAGGTGCTGGGGTTTGGGCTAATGGGCGTCTGCCTCCTCCTCGCTTGCTCTGGCTCCGGGGTTCGACGTCTCGCCTGGCTCGGGTCGGGACTGGCCATCGCCGTGGTGGTGAGCGCCGTTCGGCTGGTGGTGGTCGTGCGCTTGATGCATGCCGGGTTTGGTTCCTTCGCCCTGGGTGACTTCAACTTGGTGCTTGCCCTATGCCTCTTCGCGTCGTGCGTGGTGGCCGCGGTGTGGTTGTTTTGGCGATTGGGCTTCAACTCCCGACCCGGCGCCGAACTCTCCAAGAAGTCACGCTACACTCCCGGCTCGGCTGGAGTTGCGACTGCAGCACACTCCAGAGCGTCACTCATTCAGGGCATCAGTCGCAGACGCGCCCTGACGCTGGGTTCAGCGGCCCTGGTCGTCGCCGGAGTATTCGGGGTGCTGGATCAAGGACTGGGCGTTTACTCAGGCTACGTGACCGGGGGGGGACTCCCCAGAGTAGCGGCATTCGCGGCCGCGAACTGGCAGGAGCCCGGGCGAGAAGTGCACTTGGTCCGGTCCTTCCAGAACGCTGCGGCCTACTTTGGCCACGGGGCCACCTATCGCCAGTACCGTCTCACCGGCGGCGCGTCTCAAGGTCAACGCACATCGGTACTAGTCGACGTCGTGGTCACCCGAAACGGCGCCACCCTTGAGGCTGAGCCCACGACATCCTCGTTCATCTTCGGTATCTTCCGTCTCCTTCAGGTAAAAGCTGTCGGACTTGGACATGGCTTGGCCGGCACAGTAATTAATTACCGGTCGACTAGCGGCCATCGCCAGGAGGCAGGAATCTCGTGGACCTGGCCCGTCACGCGTCGCGGCCAGAACGCGTCCGAATTGGTCTTGGTAACCATGCGGGTAACTGGCGGGATCCGAAGGAGCCGCGCAGCAGCTGCGCGCACCAGCACTGACGAAGCAGTGGTCTTGGGATTCGAAAATCTGGTCAACTCCCAATCGCCGCCCTCAAGATCGAGAGGCACGCAAGAGTTCCTGAGTGCCGACTCCAAGGTGAGTCACATTGCCACCAGCCTCGCTGACGTAGCCCTCAGTCGTCGCCGCTCTTGAAGATGGTCGTGTCTGAAGGATCTGTCCGCCTCGGCGATCGGCTTGTTGCAAAGGGAGTGATTCTTCCCGAGGATCTGGACCGAGCCAGAGCGCGGGCGCTTGAACATGGCACGCGCGTGCGAGACGTTCTAGTGGCAGAGGGTCTGGCTAATGAGTCGGCGGTCTGGTCTGAGCTTGCCGCAATGTGGGGCGTCCCCATGGCCCAGCTCGACACTTCCCAGATCGATGAGTCGTGCGCCGAGGTGATAACACCCGAACTAGGAGTTATCCACCAGGTGGTCCCGTTCAGAAGCGGGACAAGTGGCGTTTGGATTGCCGCGGTTGACCCTACCGACCTGGAGATGCGCCGTCTCGTGGCGGCTCAGACGCGGTTCCCTCTCAGCTGGTTCGCGGCCCCCCCGGGCGCAGTTCGCCAGGCTCAGGAGCACCTATGGGCCCGCAGTCTTGCCAGGCGCGCGTGCACCACAACCCTCAGGTTTGGCCGCGATGCCTCTGCCGACCGGCTCCTCACTAGGCCCCAGATGGCCTTTGGGCTGCTGGTCCTGACAGGGCTTTTGGTGGGCCTGGCAAAGTGGACCTCGCTCACGCTGCTTGCTCTCACCGGCGCCACAGCCCTGGTGTACGGTGCCGCCTCTATCTTCAGGACCCGAATCATCCTTCGCGGAGCTCGGTCGGGCCCCGGCGAGAAGGTGGCTCCGGGAGAAATCCGCGGCCTTGGCCGCCTACCGATCTACACCGTCCTCTGCCCGATTTATCACGAATCCAGCGTTGTATCAGAGCTGATCTCGCACTTGATGCAGCTCGACTACCCCAAAGAGAACCTCGACATCAAGCTTCTGGTTGAGGAGGACGACTCGGACACGCTTGAACGACTCGGCGAGATCGAGGTACCGTCATTCTGCGAATTGGTGACGATCCCCGGTGTCGGTCCACGCACCAAGCCAAAGGCGTGCAACTACGGGCTCGAGTTCGCCCGGGGAGAGTACGTCGTCATCTTCGATGCTGAGGATCGCCCGGAACCCGATCAGCTCAAGAAAGCACTCGCCGTCTTTCAACGTCATCGTCTGAATCGGGATTCATCGATTGGGTGCGTACAGGCTCAACTTGCCTTTTACAATGCCCGGCAGAACTGGTTGACTGGTTGGTTTGCCTTAGAGTACCTGAGCTTCTTCCGCTACTTTCTCCCGGGTCTGGTGAGCCTGGGACTCCCGGTTCCCCTGGGTGGGACCTCCAACCACTTTCCCGTCGACGTTCTCCGCAAGGTGGGAGCGTGGGACGCCTTCAATGTTACCGAAGACGCGGATCTCGGGATCCGACTCAACCGGGCTGGGTACCAGACCCAGGTGGTCGAGTCCACGACTTGGGAAGAAGCGAATAGTGACTTCGTCAACTGGACCAAGCAGCGCTCGCGATGGGGCAAGGGTTACTTCGTCACCTGGGCCGTGCACATGCGTCATCCACTCAGGCTGTTCCGCCAGCTTGGGCTTCGAGGCTGGCTGTCACTCCAGATCACCTTGGCGTTCACCTACGCAGCCGCGGTGGTCAACCTCCTGCTGTGGGGGTCGATGGTGGTGTGGATACTCGGGCAGCCCAGTTCACTTGCGGCGCTTTACCCGCCGGCGATCTACTACCTGGCCATGCTGGAGCTGATCCTGGGTAATTTCTTCTTCTTGTACATCACCCTCTGGTGTGCGACAGAGAGTGGGGAGTTCGAGCTGAGCCGCCTCGCCCTGAGTTATCCCGTGTACTGGGTGATGATCAGCATCGCCATGGCGAAGGCCACGGTCCAACTGCTGACCGACCATGTGTATTGGGAGAAGACCACCCACGGTTTGATGCTCAGGTCGGAGATCCACAAGTCGCCAGAGCCCAGCGGGACTACTGCGGACGGGTTGGCTGGGCCGCCCGAGCGGTACGAGCACGGTGCCAGGGCTGGACTTGGCTGAGAGGCGATCCCGTGCAAGCGAGGGCGACCATCCCGTGATGGCAGGCGCACTCGGGCAAGGGTGCCCGCTTTGACCGAGGGCTTGTCGACGGTTACAGCTGCGACGGCGGTGGAGGATCACACGGCCGTAAATCGGCCCTTGGAAATGGAGGCCACGCCGGCACCGCTGCCGGAGCCTCGCACTACCAGACACCGCGCCCGACCAAAGCTCGAATCAACCGTGATCTTCGCAAGTGCCTTTGCCGTCAACCTGGCCGCAGCCATCTATTTGGTCGACCATCTGCATTTCGTGTCAGTCGACGGGCTCGCGGGCGTCGCCAACGCCTTCTTTGTCCTTTTCTCGAGGGACCCCCACTTGGCGGCAATCGGGCTGGTCCTGAGTCCGCTCCCTAGCTTTCTGGAACTCCCTACCGTGGCCCTCAAGGGGTGGGCGCCCTGGCTTGTCACCGGTGCCTTTGGCGGCAGCATCGAAACATCCGCCTTCGGTGCCGGCGCGGCGGTAATCGTAGGGCTGCTCCTTCGCGATGCTGGTCTTCGCCGCCCCCTGCGGTTGGCAATGGTGGCCGCCTGGATTGCGAACCCCATGCTCATCTTCTACTGCGCCAACGGCATGAGCGACATCGAGTTGATGTTCTTCATCCTGCTGGAAGGGTTGCTCCTGCTTCGATGGTTACGCGCTCCGCGGGACTCACTTTTGGTTGCCCTGGGGGCGGTTGTGGCCACCTCCACCTTGGTCCGCTACGAGGCCT
This sequence comes from Candidatus Dormiibacterota bacterium, assembly GCA_963701235.1. Lineage (GTDB taxonomy): Bacteria > Chloroflexota > Dormibacteria > Aeolococcales > Bog-877 > Bog-877. Next base: position 925,021 of record OY969577.1, on the reverse strand, counting down.
GGGCCTTCTCGGTCCTGATCCTGGTCCCTCTGGTCGTGGCTCAGCGGCGCTGGTCCACTCCTTGGCGGCAGATCGAAGCGCGCGTGCTCCTCTACGGGCTGCCGGTCGCCTTTGCCATCCTCTTCTGGATCGGGGCCAACGCGGTGATAATGCACGACCCGTTCGACTTCTTGACCAACGTGTACGGCAACCTGTCCCAGACCAAGGCGATCGGGAGCCGACCAGAGGGATGGCTGGGGGCGGCTACCTCAGTGGGCAACGAGGTGCTCCAGCTGTACCCGGCGTACCTGTGCTGCGTGGCAGTCTCGCTGTGGATGGCGATGCGTCGCCGCCAGATTCGGCTGGGCTTCAGTCTGATTCTGCTGACCACTGCGGCGCTTCTGATAATGGGCTACCTCGCCCACAAGGGAAGCTTGGACTACCTGCTCCGCTACTTCATGAGTGCCATAGCCGGGAGCTTTGTGCTCGCTGGCTACTCACTGGGCCTGGTTCGAGGAGGACGGGCGAAGGTAGTCGTGGGGTCGCTGCTCGCGATGGCCATGGCAGGAAGTTGTGTTGCCAGTTTCGAGGCAATGAACAACCTCACCCTAGGAGGGCCTGGCATGGAGCACGCCGTGGTGACGGCGACGCTCTCAGACCAGCCGCTGACGAACGACTCCTACGCGGGCCGGATTCACCAGGAGATCGCTCTAGGGCGGGCCATCGATCATCTTGACCCGGGCCGCAGGCTGATCCTGGTCGACTCCTTCCTGGGATTCCCGATTGTGGTGAGCAGCCCCGACCCGAGGCTCTTCGTCGTCACGAGCGACAAAGAATTCGAGGCCGCCTTGAACGATCCCGCGGCGTACCACGTGGGGTACTTCCTAGTTCCCAAACCAAGCGCCGAAGGAGCGCTGGACGCGATCAACCGCCGCTATCCAAACTTTTGGAGGACAGGCGACGGCTTCGCCAGATTCACCGCTCAACTCTCACGCGGTTCGACGTCGTATGAGTGGAGACTGTATCGAATCTCTGGTCGGGCACCCCAGTAGTACCCCAGCACAGAATGCGTAACTTCCGAGGCGACCCTTCCCAGGTCGGCGCCTCGGTGTCGCGTTGACTCACCCGTCGGAGAGGAAGCGTCCGCCCGGCGTTCTCGCCAGGGCTCTCAAATGGTCCCGCAGTCCTACCCCATAAGCGGTTGGAGACCCTGTCCATGTCTTGATCAGGGCCGGTCCGGTACCGCACTCCCATCCGCCGCCGGTGTCCCAGGCCCATCCGAGGTAGGAGATATCGTGATGGTCAGCCCAGTTCATGTATCGGTCAATAAATCCCTTGCCGCAGTCGTACTCACCGATCTCGCCGGAGACTACCGGCACCTTCCTCTCGAGCGGCAGGAGCACCTTGTTCCAGCAGGAGCTGGTATCGCAGCCACCCGGCCTGTATATGTGAACGCTGGCTATGAGCTGGTGGCTGGGGTCATGGGGCTCATGGGTAAGCCATCCCGATAGGTCGCTCGCGAAGTCGATTCCGCCAGCCATGATCGGTTGTCGTGCACCGGTCCGTCTGACTGCGTCCACCAATTCTTGCATCCCTGCAGTCGTCCATCCGGCGGCGAGTCGGCACCCGGAGAGCCAGCAGCTCCAGCTCAAATGGCGCGGCTCGTTGTAAAGGTCATAGACGACACCCGGCTGCTTCTTGAACGCCAGCGCAACCGAGTGCCAGAACGAAGGGGAGTGCGATTGGTCGGCCATCACCTCCCCGCCCGTTGCCCTGATCCGGCCTGGTGCCGACCAATCCAAGTCAAGTATCGCGACCATGCCGGCGGCATTGAGAAGACGGACGTAGCGCTCGATGGCCCGCCGATAGTTGGCTCCCGAGTAGAGAGCACTGACTCCGTTCAGCTCTAGCCAACAGTCCTCGTTCAGGGGAATCCGGACAGCGTCGATGTGCCAAGAGCCCATGGCCTGGACTGAATCCGCGCCTGATGGTCCATAGAAGATCCCTGAGCTAAGACACATATACTCGGTACCAGAGCGATCAACCCCGAGCAGCCGTACCGACTGTCCTGCCTGATCAACCAAGCGGTTGCCAACCACATGCACTCCTGTAATGCGCCGCGGTGGTGAGGTCGAGCTAGTTCGAGCCGCGAACGCCGCCAACGCGGCCAGCGGAACAGCCACCGCCAGAAGCACGACTGCAACCCTCTTCATCTCTCTTCTTCTTGGAAGGAGAGGGGGAAGTCCCCGCCAGCGCCGCAGCCGTTAGGCGGAGACACTGTGCCTGGACGACCTCATCAGGACAACAGCAAGCTTGGGCTGGTCGCGGCTACTAGCCGCTGAGACACCTCCGGAGAGCGGTCCCGGTAGCCCAGATCGCGCTCCGACCCACGGCCGCCAAGTCATCTGTGGTCACGGCGCCAAAGGCTCTGAAGGTGGCTTCGGTAGTACGTTCCCTCGCCTCTGGTTGGCGAGCCGGTGAGCATGTTGGTGACCAAGACGTTGCTCTTTTGGGGCCAAGCATTCCAGGTCCATGCCAAGTAACTGATGCCGTGAGAATCGCACCAGGGGAGAAGTCTGGGTAGATAGGACGCGGGTCCAGTCGCTGAATCTCCGGTCTCGGTAAGTACCACTGGCACCGCCCGAGCCACCGGCGCCACCTCCTTCTCCCAACACTTTTCGGTAGAGCATCGATTTTTTTCGTAGGCGTGCCATGAGGCTGCCAGGTTGGAGTCCTTTGGACGCAGGTTGAGCCATCCGCTCAGGTCATTGGCCCAGTCGAGTCCAGCCACCAGAACGAGATTGTGAGCCCCCGTTGCTCTAACCACTCGTATCAGTTGGTCCATCCCGGCGGTGGACCAACGTCCAGTCACCGTACCGGGTGAGCCTCCCGTTTCATACGTCTCGAGTTCGCATCCTTTCCAGAGGCATTCCCAGGCACTGGGATCACCGCTAGGAATACTGGACAAGTGGGGCTCGTTAAAGAGGTCGAAGATCACGTCATCGTCATTCTTGAAGGCCGAGGCCACGCTCGCCCAGAACGCCGGCGAGTGGTCTTCGTCCGGAGCTGGATTCTGCGACAAAGCGCGCTGTGTCCCCGGGGCTGACCAGTGGAGGTCCAAGATCACATAAAAGCCAGAATCCTCCAGGTCCCGAACAAGACTTGAAATGGCGGCCTGATACGCTCCCCCGCCCACTCTAACCCCGTTAATCCCGAGCCAACAGTCCTCGTTCAGCGGAATCCGAACCGCGTTGATGTGCCAGGAACGCATAGAGGCGAACGTCTCGGGATTGTCCTCAGGCTGCCGGCCGAACGGGTCATCGCTATGATTCTGGGCGCACGCGTACTCAGTCCCGCTCATGTTGACGCCCCGAAGCACCACTGTCGTCCCCGTGCGATCGACAAGCCTGTTTCCATCAACCGCTATTCCTGTAGGGCGACTCGCGGTGCTCCCCACCAGCTGATAGGCTGCGATGTTAGCCGGGGCTTGCGTAGCGTCAGGAAGAGGACTCCAGCCCACTAGTACTAGAGCCCCTAACAGTCCTGCCAGACAGTCGGAGAATGTCCGATTCTTCAAACCAGCCTGAGCATTTTCAGGGCCGAGTTTACCGAGAGATGCGAAACGTAGGTCGGAAGCGAACTGCAACCTCGGCCCCAGGGCTCTTGCGGACGGGGGTAGCGAGATGGTAGGGGCCGCGGTCCTCCGCGACCCCTACCCCACAGCGATCAGCCCATGTTTGCCGGGTCGCTGTCGATGGGAGAGCCCGTCTCCAGCAGCGTCTTGAGACTGCTCAGGACCCAGTTCCATCCACCTCCCGCGCCCTGGTCAGCCATTCCGCCCGACATCAGCACGGCCAGCATCGTCGCATCCCCGAGCTCGTGGGTTACCGTCAGCTTGCTGACTCCGCCCTTGCCCTCCGAGATCTCGTATGTCAGTCCGGTGAAACCTTGGGTCGCCATCCTCTCGTCCATCACCATGCGAAAGGTCTGGACCAGTTTGCGAGGTGGGTCGGACTCCAGCACTTCGCCGTCGACACCCACCTCTGGAGCCCCCGCCTGCCGCATGGCGGCACTGGTAAGCCCCCGGTAGGCGCCACCCGGGCGAAGGTCGAATTCGGCCTTGCCGCCGTAACCATATTTTTCCGTCCACTCGGGCTTGGTTATGGCATCCCAGATCGCCTGCGGCGTGGCCTTGATGTAGACGCTGTAGACCTGGGTGATCGCCGTCGTGCTCGTGGTCGATGTCATCGTGTCTCCTCCAATTCCTGCTTGAGATCCGCCAGCGCTGATGCCTGACGCTCGGTGTACTTGTCGATCCATCGGTCGTGGATTAGGCGGATTGGGACCGGATTGAGGAAGTGCAGCGTCTGACGCCCCGAACGCCGCCTCACTACCAGTCCAGCTTCTTCCAGGACGCGTAGATGCTTCATCACTCCAAACCGGGTCATGGCCAGTTCCGACTCGAGCTGATTCAAACTCCGACCGTCGCGCGCGAAGAGCTGGTCCAGCAAACCGCGACGGGTGGGGTCAGCCAACGCCTTGAACACTCCGTCGTCATCGGCCATGGCTAGAGGATAGGTGACCTAATGGGGTCACTATGCCCTCCATGTATAACGTAGTACGATGCAACGTCGTGCGAGGGCAGCGCTAGATGGAGTGGGGTCCATCGTGTCTAGACCCCTTCAATCGCCTCAATGACTTGCCGCGCGACTATGGAGATAGCCCAGAGTACCGTCGTTACTTCTCGTCGGGCCAAGCGCTCACGAAAAATTATTGTGCAGGCCGGCTTGAAATCCACGTCCATGCTTGGGTTCTCAAAGTCGATGACCGCACGCACGTTCTTCACGCGAATCGGGGGCTTCCCGAACAGCCACTTAAGGCGTACCAATTCTGCCTTCGGCTGAGGGTACAAGGCTCGTGGGAGACGTTCGACGACGACGGGACGCGGAGTTCCGCTTACAAGCTCGTCCATGGCGAGCGCGTGGTGGGTCAGCAGCGGTTCGCGGTGCTTCTCAACATTGTTGAGACTCTTAAGGGCCGCAAGCTGCCAACGCCATTTCCCAGGTCTCTTGCCCGGCTGGAATGGTGCCAGCGCCCGAATATACCGTGGATCGACTCCGGGCAGCTTCTGCCTTACGGCGGCGTTGCTCGACTCGAATTTATCGAGCGGTCCCGCAAAGTAAGGGAAGTAGATCTCTCGAATGATGGCCGTGCGCCGCTTCCTCTCGCGGGCGAGCAGGTTTCGCGGCAGCTTGAGGGTCGACGCGCAGCCGCCGACTTTGACGAGTGCATATGCGAGGTGATCGAGGCACGCTCCCAGGTTGCCCAGAACGTCCCCGATGAGCAGGCTCCAGCTCTCCGGTATGGGCTTAAGCCGCTCGCAGTAGATGCTGGTGTACTGCAGTTCTGGTTTGTCCTGCCAGCACTGAACGATGACGGGGTCATCTTCAGCATCGGCCCAGGCGCCGATTTCTTTCTCGAGCGCGAGGAGATGATTTTCGGCGCGCTCAAGTCTCGCCCGAGCGCTAAAGAGATCAGGTCGCCCCACGCGCTAACCTTGGAGAACCATGCCCAAGACCCCCACCAAGACGCAGAAGACCCCCAAGGGGTACGAGATCCCCATCCCGACCCGGAGAGAATTCTACGAGGCGCTAGAGAAGGTCGCCAAGAAGCCGAAGCCCCTACCGGCCAGCCGCCCGGAGAAGTAGCGACTCGAATTGAGCCCTGGCGTCGTGCCGGTGGTTGTAGCGCCAGACATACTCGTTCAGGTAGCCCTGAAGATGCTTAGGCGAGACGGCATGGTGGGTTCCGCCGATCCCGCGCTTTACCAGCGACCAGAACCCTTCGCTCGTCTGAGTGTGAACGTCGCCTTGGACGTAGACCCTCGCCGAGTGATTGATCGTGCGGTGATCCCATCCGGCCTTCGGAAAACGGTCATAGATCCGAGCGTCGTCGGTGTAGACGATGGAGGCAGGATCGACAATCGCGGTAAGTCGGCCCATGATCTCGGCCTGGGGCTTCTTCCCTACGACATGAGCGGCCACGTGGCCCTTGCGCTCTACGAGTCCGAAGACCGTCGTCTTCGACTCGTGGGACCAACTCTGAGCGGCTTGGTGGCGCTGTGTGGGAGTCATCCCTTCCCATCGGGCTGTGTCGGACTGGCGGGGCTTCCCACCGACGTACATCTCGTCCATCTCGACTGCACCGACCATCCGTTCGTCGGTCTGCGCCATGAGTTCGTTCCGGATCAGGTGGAAGATGCGCCACGCGCACTTGTAGGTGACTCCCAACTCGCGTTCCAATTGCTTAGCGGAGATGCCGCAGCGGGTGCTTGTCATCAAGAACATGGCATAGAACCAGAGGTGAAGCGAGGTCGCGGACCCCGCGAAGATCGTCCCCGCCGTCGGGTGAAGGTGGTGCCCGCAAGCGATGCAAGTCCAAGACTGGCGGCGCTGGGAAGTCTCGTAGCGCCGGAAGGATCGGACCCCCTCGCACTTTGGGCACTCGGCATGCTCCCCGTCCTCGGAGTAGCGGGTGCGCCAGAGGTAGTTGAGGCACGAGTCATCGTCGGGGAACTCGCGGGAGAACTCCATTAGTGAGTACCGGGACTCAGACGATGCGGCCCTGGTCGGGTTCTTGCGATCTACCTTCGGCATGAGAACAGTATACCACAACTTATACACGGAGGGTACAGTTACCCCTAATGGTCACATGTCAAGCTTACCCAGCTCGGACCTAGGCCGAGTCTCTACAGTCACCTATTTGACGGTAGCCTCTACTTCCGGGGCAGTCAGCGTCTGCCGGTTTGTTGGTGAGGGGTCCGGGAGGTAGGGGCGGACAGTGGAACCAGCCAGTGCTGAGGAAACCTTCGAGTGATCCCCGAGAGACCGCCCTACACCCTCGCCTGCCTCGACCTGGCCGGAACCCTGGTTGCCGACGAGTCGGGAGAGAGTGGCGGCCTGGTTGGCCAGGCCTTTGCGGCCGCGCTGGATGCCGTCCGGGTGGCCAGGGACGGCGCCGAGTGGGACTCGATGATGGACTACATCAAGCTCACCATGGGCCAGTCCAAGGGCGACGTCTTCGCCAGACTGTTCCCGGAGCCGGCCCGGGCTGCTGCTGCTAACGCCGCATTCGAATCGGCCTATGGCGATGTCGCCGACCGCGGCGCCGTGGTTCCGATCCCGGGGGCGGTCGAGACGCTCGTATGCCTGCGAGGATCAGGGCTCCGAATCTGCCTGGTGACAGGATTCTCCGCCACTACCCGGGACCGGCTTCTCGCCAGCTTGGGCTGGGCCGACCTCGCCGATCTGGCCCTGTCCCCGGCCGACGCCGGCCGCGGCAGACCTTATCCCGACATGATCCTGACCGCGGTACTGCGCTTGCGGGTCGACGACGTCAGGAGCGTGGCGGTGGTGGGCGATACCGAGGCCGACATCCGGTCCGGGGTCCGGGCGGGAGCCGGAATGGTCGCCGGGGTGCTCACGGGGGCAGGTGACCGCGACACCCTCGTAGGAGCAGGCGCGACCCACGTCCTGAACTCCGTGGCGGACCTGGAAGCAGTGCTGGTCGCGACCTAGGCTGGCTGGTTTCCACCCCCCTCGTGTAACGACTCGGAGTCGCGCGCGCTAGACAGGGGAGTAGGCGCCATGGATTGCCGACCCCATGTCGTCATCGTGGCGATAAGCGGTCGGTGGAGGGCCGGCGATGATCGTTCTGGGCATCATTCTCCTGATCGTTGGTTATTTACTGGCCGTACCCATCCTTTGGACGATCGGCATAATCCTGGTGATCGTTGGACTTGCGCTTTGGGTCTTGGGCAGCCTCGGACACGCGATCGGAGGTCGGCGCCACTACTACTGAGTAGAAAACTGCGCACCTCCGTGTGCCGCGCAAATTGCTGTAGAAGCGGCCGGTCGCATTGGCGGCCGGCCGCTCGTCGTCGGAGCTCTTTGACGCGCGGCTGAACATTTCCAAGCCTTCGACCGTATATCCAGCGTGATTGGGCATGGATGGTCAGTTCGGCGGCGGCCCACTGACTTACAGCGATGGCCGTGCAGCACCTTCGAAATGGAGCCCCAGGGGGCGCAGAAGTACGCCGCGGACACCGGGGGCCGCATGAGCCCGGGTACGAACCCACAACCATGACGGGGGCCACCACCAATACCAAAGTAATTCGCGCCCGCGGCGGCGCTCCCTTCACCGGCCAAGGAGTGAGCTCGTGATCTCAAGAGATGTCAGGCGAGTATTTGGAGCGAGGATTCTGATCGGGGGATCCCTGGCAGTGATCGCCGGGCTGGCGCTGGCCGCCTGCGGCACCACCCCCACCGCCCGGAGCACTCCCTCCCCTTCAGGTTCAGCTGCGGTCGAGGCCACCCCGACCCCCAGTTCTGTCGCCAGCAACGGCGTCGTCATCAAGACGGTCGCCAGTTCAAATCTAGGCACCATCCTGGTCGACTCCCAGGGCCGGACCCTCTACATGCTCAACTCGGAGACGGGCGGCAAACTCACCTGCACCGTGGCCAGCGGGTGCACCACCTATTGGAGTGAGGTCGACCTTCCCCAAGGCGTAACCGCGGCCAGCGTAGCCGGAAGCGCGAATTCCACCCTGCTCGGCACCGAGACTGGAGCGACCGGGACGGTTGTGACCTACAACGGCTGGCCGCTATACACCTTTTCGGGCGACTCCGGCCCCCGCCAGGCGAATGGTGAGGGTGTCAGCAGCTTTGGCGGGACCTGGTACGTGCTCTCGGCAGCGGGCAATCCGGTCACCTCCATGGCCAGCCCGACCCTCAGCCCGGGCTCCGGCGGCTACTGACGGTCCCACCGAGTTAGGTGATCAGGGCTGATGCGCTTCCGGTGCCCACCCCCAGCTCATCGATCCCGATGCGGCCGCAGTCCCGAGCCCAATCCGGCACGGCCATGACCAGCTGTGCCTACATTGGCTCCGTGACTGGCATCTTGGGAGCTCGTCGGGACGAGAGCAAAGGCACCACCGCGGATACGCAGGAGACCCTGGACCGGGACCGGCTGGGTGCCGCCTTTGAGGCCCACCGGGGCGAGCTCCTCGGCTTCGCCCGGCACTCACTGGGCGATCCGGAGCTGGCGGAGGAGGCGGTCCAGGAGACCTTTGTTCGGGCGCTCCGAACTCAGCATGGCTTCAATCCCGACTTGGGGGCGATCCGGTCATGGCTCTTCGCCATAGAACGTCGCGTGATCGTCGACCTGGCTCGAGCCAGGAGCGCTCGCCAGACCCAAGAGCTGGACCAGGACATTCCCTCGGCGGTCGACCAAGTGGAAGTCGCGATGCAGGCCTGGAACGTCGAAGAGGCGCTTCGGCGTCTCGGACCCGAACACCGACAGGTGGTGCTGGAGATCTACTACCGGGGACGACCCAGCCGCGAGCTGGCGCGCCAGCTGGGCATTCCCGAAGGAACAGTTCGGAGCCGCCTTTACTACGCTCTGCGGGCGCTCCGGCTCACCCTGGATGAGATGGGGTGGAACGAATGACCTCTCTCGACTGCGAGCGCTGGCGCGGCGACCTGGCCATGGCGGCGGTGGGTCGCCTGGACGGCTCGGAACGACGGGCCCTGAGCGCGCACCTCGATGTCTGCCCCAGCTGTCGAAGCGAGCTGGCGGAGCTGGAGACGACAACCAAGAGCCTGGCGCTGGCCGATCCCGCGCGGGTGGAAACACGCCCGAGGTCGGTGCCGGGCCGGAAGGCAGGTGCACGCCTCCTCGGATGGTGTCTTCCTCGGGCGCGCTGGGCGTTGGGAGGAGCGGGCCTGGTGGCCGTAGCCGCAGCGACCCTCTTCTGGCTCAGCGGCGCACCGAGCAGTCCGATCAGTGTCTCCCTGCACGGTTCCCAGGGCGCCCGGGCCACCGCGGTGCTGAGCGCGGAGCGTTACGGGACCGAGGTCTCCCTCCTGGTCGCGGGCCAGACCCCCGGCGCCGTCTACCACGTCTCGATGGAGTCGCGGTCCGGGATCTGGTGGCAGGCGGGGAGCTATCGCGCCATCCGGGGCCCCGAACATGTGCAACTGGCCTGCGGGGTCGCGTCCAAGCAGGTGGACCAGATCTACATCGAGAACTCCAGCGGCGAGGTGGTGCTTCAAGCCGCCGTGAGCTGAGTCGGCCGAGGCGGCCTCGGGTCGAAGTCAGGCCCCGGCGCTGGACGGATCTAGCCGACGGCTTCGCGCTTGGGATGGCTGGGGCGGAGAGCACGATGGACCCGGTTTCGCCCGGCGCGCTTGGCCTGGTACATGGCGGCGTCGGCAGCCGCCAGTAACGAGCTTCCGTCAGAGCCGTTGACCGCGGTTCCCGCCACCCCGATCGAAATTGTGACCGACCAGGGCGTGGCCGCAGCCGCGACTCGGAGTCGCAACTCCCTGGCCACCGCGACGGCGGCGTCCATGTCGGTTTCCGGCAGCAGGATCACGAACTCGTCACCGCCGAAGCGAGCAGCGAGGTCGCCCCGCCGCAGTCGCTGGCGAATGATGGCCGCAACCTGCTGGAGGATCCGATCTCCGGTCACATGGTCCCAGCGGTCATTCACCACCTTGAAGTGGTCGATGTCGCAAAAGAGCAGGGCGCAGGGCCTGCGGCTGCGCTGGGCGCGGAGAACCTCGCGCGCCAGGGTGTCCTCGAGCACATGCCGGTTGTGCAGGCCGGTCAGCGAGTCGGTCATCGCCAACTGCTCCAGCTGCTGGTGGAGTTGGACCCGGGAGATGGCGACCGCGCACTGGTCGGCGAACAGCTCCAGGGCCTGGACGGTCGCCAAGTCGGGGTACTGGCGGTCTACCGGCTCGTCGAGGGAGAGCAGTCCCAGGCGATTGTGGCCATCGTCGAGAGGAATGGTCAGCGAGTCCAACGGGTGCCACATCCCCGGGCGCCAACCGGGGGGCAGGTCGGGAATGCTGAGGGCGGTTTCGAGGATGGAGTTAGCGGGCATTTGGTGGCGCCGATGGTCGAAAAGGTAGGAACGGCTGACCAACATCTCCGGTCGCATCAGCGGCAGGTAGTCGGCCATCGGGAAGGGATTGGCCCGCATCCGGGTCATGTCCTCGGCGCTAACCCCGACGATCGCCCGGGGATCCAGCAGCCCAGTGCCGGATCGTGCATGTAGACAGCGACTGCGGCAAAGCCACCGGCCTTGGCCAGGATGGTGGCAATCTTTCCCAGGACCTCGTCCAGGGCCAGCGCCTCATGCATGCTGGCGCTGGCTTCCAGAAGTCCGCGGAGGAGCCGTCGTTCCCGCTCCAGCCCTACACGTTCAGCCTCGCTGGTAGGCCATAGGTCCGATTTACTCGTAGAGGCTGCGGTCGCCTTGGTGGTCGCCACGAGTCAATACCCCAGCGGCTGAGATCGACTCGGACATCGGGTCACGAGTCTGGTCGTCGTCGCCACCATCTCCAAGCCCGATCCGCGGACGCGCCGAGTCACGCCCCCGCGCGCAGGCAGCGCAACTCGTCCGGCACCCTGGACGAGGGCGCGGACGTGCCATTCGGTCACGGAGGGACCATATGGCCTGGGTTGGGAGCGAAACGACCAGCAACCACCCTGGTGCGGACGAGTAACCGTGGCGTGACCCGTTGCAGATCGCCAGCTTCAAGCCGACACAGCCGCTTTGTGCATCGGGCCGCCAGCGCTATGCCCGCTGGTACGATCCCCGCCAACTCCAAGGCCACCTCAGGAGCCGGAGGCCGCGCGGCGCCTCGGAGAGGTGGGAATCAAGGAAGTCGCCGATGCCCACTGAGCCCAACAACGCCAACCCCAGCCCAGAGTCCCCACGTCCGCGGGCCGCACCCCGGGAACCGGCGCCCCCTGCCGAGCCTGCGGCGCGTCCACTCTCATGGCAGGGCTTGCTAGAGGCCAAGCCGCTTCGTCACGCGGTGGACCTGGTCCAGTACGGCGTCGCCTTGGTCCTGTTGCTGATCGCTCTGGTGGTGCTTGTTCGCACCACTAGCGACTTCTTAACGGCTCAGTCGAACTATCCCCAGAATCTCATCAGCGCCATTGACGGCGTCCTAGTCGTGATCATCGTGGTGGACGTCCTGCGTACGGTGCTCACCCATTTCGAGGGCTCGGGCTTCCCGTTGCAGCCGTTCCTCATCATTGGCATCATTTCCGCGGTCCGAGACATCCTGTCGGTCTCAGCTCGGCTGGCGCTCCAGGGCCCAGTATCCGGAGCCAGCTTCGAGAGGCTGGCAATCGAGCTGGGGGTGAGCAGTGGAGTGGCACTGGCCCTGGCCGGAGCCTTGGTGCTTACCCAGCGAAACGGAAACCAGATGTAGCTCACGGCAGCCCAGCCACATCTCGCCACAGCCTTCGGCGATGCCCCCGCCGCTTGCTAAGGTGACAACCATGGGCGGTCCGATCCGGCTGGGCAAGGTGTTCGGACTCGAGATCAGCTTCAACTGGAGCTTGATCTTGATCTTCCTGTTGATCGCCTGGACGATGGCGACCGAGGTGCTCCCTGCGGCGGTGCCCAACCAGACAGTCGTGTCCTACTGGCTGAGCGGCCTGGCGGGGGCGTTGGTCTTTTACGGGTGCCTGCTGGCCCACGAGGTCTCGCACGCTCTGGTCGCCCGCAGCAAGGGAATCAAGGTTGCCGGCATAACCCTGTGGCTCTTCGGAGGCGTAACCCAGTTGTCGGGCGCACCCACCGGCGCCGGAGACGAGGCCCTGATCACCGTGGTCGGGCCTGTCACCAGCTTCGTCATCGCCGGCCTCGGATTTGCCCTGACCGCGGGGTTGAGCGCGATCAGCGCTCCGGCCCTGATCACCAACCTGGTTGCCTGGCTGGCGATTCTCAATTTGCTGTTGGGAGCGTTCAACCTGGTTCCGGCCATTCCCCTGGATGGGGGGCGCCTGCTTTCCTCCCTGCTCTGGTGGCGCACAGGGTCGCGGGTGCGCGGCGTTCACCTGGCCGTTCGAGTCGGGCGGGTGTTCGCGGCCCTGGTCATCGGCGTCGGACTTCTCGAGATCTTCCTCGGTGGCAGTGGTGGCTTCATCAGCGGTGTCTGGCTCGGATTCATCGGCTTCTTCCTCTTCTCGGCCGGAAGCGCCGAGGACCGCCAGAGTCAGATCAGGTCGTCTCTACGGAGCGTGCCGGTGTCGGCAGCGATGACATCGCCGGTGGTGACTGTGCCGGACTGGCTAACGGTCGAACAGTTGCTGGGGGCGGGGACCGGACAGGGCCATTCGGCCCTGTATGCGCTTCACGGCGCCGACGGCGGGCTATCCGGGTTTGTCTCGTGGGCTGACCTCTCGGGTATGACTTCCGCGGGTCAGCGCGCCCAGAGGCTCGGCGACGTCGCCCAGCCCCAGGAATTATTCGCCAGCGCCAGTCCGGGCGAGGATCTGGAGGTCATGCTCTCCCGGGTTGGGCCTGCCCTCGCCCGCGGAGTGCTTGTCATCGATGGCGGCCAGTTGGTGGGGGTTGTCTCGAACGCAGGAGTCGCGCGGCTTGCAGCCCTTCGGCAGGCATTGGGCCCCAATCCCGGGCTTGCTGCCTGATCGATTGCCTCCAAGGCTTGGCGCGTGTTGATGACCACGTGATCGCCGACGCTCTACTGGTGCACAGCCATCGCTGGGGCTGAGCTTGAGGGCGACCCTAACCCCACACCGAGCCTGTCCGGCAGCGGCGACTCGCCGCACGTCGACACGGCCAAGAGGACCGTGCTCGCATCACGAGAGTTCGTGGCTGATGCGGCAATCTCCGATGCTGCGCTCATAGACCTAGTCGGAGGTCAAGGTCGGATCAAGAGAGAGCCGCCGCAGGTGGTGCATCGCGAGTGGTTCGACACCTTCGACTGGCGCCTGCGTCGGGCAGGACTGTCCCTCGAGCGAGCAACGGTCGCTGGCGACGCTCGCGCCGAACTGTTGCTGCGTCGCACCTCCGGGGAAGTGCTGCAAGTCGTACCGGTTCATCCCGCAGGAGTAAAGGGTGGCGGTCAGAGGCTGGTGCTGGCGGGTGATGGGTCGGTGGGATCAGTGCGCGCCCGGTTGGCACCGGTCGTTCAGATGCGCGCGCTGCTTGCGCTGGTCGGGGTGACAGTGACCGTCCGTACCTTTAGCGTGCTCGACGCAGACGCCAAAACCGTTGCGCGGATCGTAGTTGAGGAGCCATCTAGAGATACGCGCAACACCTTGTCGGCTCCGATCTCCCGGGTCACCGCGGTGGCAGTCCGCGGCTATGAGGGCGAGGCGCGGAAGCTGGCTCGCCGACTTAGCACGCTTGCAGCGCTGCGACCCAGCTGCGAAAGCTGCTTGGACGCCGCACTGGCCGAGGCCGGGCGCCGGGCCGGGGACTACACGGGCCAGCTCGATCTGACCTTGTCGCCCACGCAGTCGGCCGGCACCGCGGTCCAGATCATCTTGCTCCGGCTCCTCGCCGTCGCCGAGCGCAACATGCCGGGGATCAAGGCAGACTTGGACACAGAATTCCTGCATGACCTGCGGGTCGCGGTGCGTCGAGCGAGAACCGCGCTCAAGTTGCTCGGTGACCTCCTGCCGCCAGACCAGGTCGAGAGTCTGCTGCTAGATCTGAAGTGGATGAGCGACCTCACCACCCCCACCCGCGACCTCGATGCCCACCGCCTGATCCCGGACCACACGGGCGCTCGGGGCAGCCAGCCCGAGGAATTACGTCCTTTCCAGGCATTTCTGCTCGCCCGGCGCCAGCTAGCTCGTCAGAAGCTGGTTCGGGGACTGCGCTCGGCGCGTTGGTCGAGGGCCCGGCAGCGTTGGAGTTCCCTCTGCACCTCACAGCTCCCGGCGAGCGAAGAGCACTCCCGTGCGCTAGGCGACCAAACCGTCGAAGCTGTCGCCCGGCCCCGGATCGCTCGGGCCTATCGCAGAGCCAGGAGATTGGGTGAGGCGATTACCGCCGCATCTCCAGCCAGCGATCTGCATGCGCTGCGCAAGCGCTGCAAGGAGCTCCGCTACCTGATGGAGTTTTTCGGGTCGGTGCTCGAGAACAGGTCCTATCGAGCTGTCCTCAGGCAGCTGAAATCGCTCCAGGATTGCTTGGGGGAATTCCAGGACACCTACGTCCAAATCCTTGCGGTCAAGACATTCGCAGATGAGATGGTGGCCGAGGGCGCAGGGTCAGCAGCGACGCTGATGGCCCTTGGTCGCACGGTTGACGCCCTCGAGCTACGCCAGGCACAAGCCCGCCAGGAATTCGGGGCGAGGTTCAGGAGGTTTGCCAACAAATCAACGCGCGCGCACCTGACGGCCCTGACCGAGGATCACGCCCAGTCATCACCAAGCCAGCTACGAGACTGGCGGTGAGAGTTCTCGCGACCTACAACATCAAGGGCGGAGTAGGCAAGACCTCGACCGCGGTCAACCTTGCCTACCTTTCAGCGCGGCAGGGCAATCGCACCCTGCTCTGGGACCTCGACCCCCAGGGTGCAGCCACGTTCCTCTTTCGCATCGGTCCCCACGTACGCGGTGGGGTCAAAGCGTTAGTCAAAGGCCGGACGCCACTCGACGCGCTGATCAAAGGAACTGACTTCAACAACCTCGACCTCCTGCCGGCCGACTTGTCCTACCGCCGAATGGATCACGCGCTCGACCAATCCAAGCATCCCAACCGTCGCATTGCCCAGCTGGTCGAGCCGCTGGGCTCCGGTTACGACGTGCTGATCCTCGACTGCCCCCCGGGAATGTCGCTGGTCTCGGAAGGAGTGATGCGGGCGGCCGACACCTTGCTGGTACCGCTGGTGCCGGCGACCCTTTCCATGCGCACCTTCGAGCAGCTGACCGACTTCGTCGGCAAGGCCAAGCAACCGCGACCACGCATTCTTGCGTTCTTTTCGATGGTGGACGCACGCAAGCGCCTGCACCGGGAGACCGTGGCCCAGGTCGTCGGCCAACGTTCGGAAATCGCCCAGGCGATCGTGCCCGCGGCATCGATCGTCGAACAGATGGGGCCGCGGCGCTTGCCGGTCATGGTTCTCTCCCCGACCAGTCCCGCGGCCGCTGCCTACGAGCAGCTCTGGTGGGAGGCGGTCGCCCTCGGCGAACGGTGAGGCGGGAGCTTTAGGCAGGCCGAGAGATCGGTCGCTAGCGAGCCTGCCTAGCTGCGCCGATCCTGGATCTCCCAGGCGTGGTCCAGCAGGTGCCAGGCGGCGCGCCTGGTGTAGTAGCGGGGGGGCCAACCCTTGGATCCTGGCTCCGGGGAGTCAGGTTGAACTAGCGCGCGGCACACGGCGGCTCTCAGTGCGGCCACCCACTCTGGGTCCGAGGTCGCGGAGGAGGCCCGGATTCCCAACTTGCGGGCGTAGCTGACATCCGCGCCCAGGACGTGGTCAGCCACCTGATCGCGGTCGCGACCCCCGCCCCGGGGCCCCTTGCGCAGCTCGGCCGGTGCTCCGGCCACCACCTGATCGAAGAACTCCCAGGCAGCGACCACGAGTGCGGCGCAGCGGCGTCCATCCTCCGGAGTC
The DNA here is from genome assembly GCA_963701235.1 of Candidatus Dormiibacterota bacterium. Classification (GTDB taxonomy): domain Bacteria; phylum Chloroflexota; class Dormibacteria; order Aeolococcales; family Bog-877; genus Bog-877. Next base: position 908,588 of record OY969577.1, on the reverse strand, counting down.
ATGGCTAGACCGTCAGCGGCGGCAATCGCACCTGGCGCCCCGAAGTCGGTCGTCATCGATCCCTGCAGACGCTCGACCACCGCGAATCCTTCTCTCGACCCGGCCGTGAGCTTCTCCCCCGCCGCCGCCGCCAGTGGCAGGTAGCGAGGGCGGTAGTTCGCCAGCGCTGCCAGAGCGGCTGTCTCACTTCGTCCGGAGCGGCACCATCCCGGCAAGTCAGCAGCCCAGACGAAGGTCCGTTTCTGACCGATCTCAACTCCGACCGCCAAAGGTTGCGCCATCGAGGAAATCATCGCGGGCCGGGTCTCTGCTGTCTCGCAAACAGATCGCAGAGCCAGCTACCCGCGGCCGCTGCTCAGGCGGCGGTGAGTGCTGCTCGGATCAGGTAACCGACGCCAAGCGCCACCAGGAGGCTGAGCATGGTGCCCACCAGGAAGTACTCGGCGCATTTCTCCAGGGATGCTTTCCCATCTCATTTCCAATGGACGGCAGTACCGAATCCGACCTCGACCACTGGCTCAGAAGGAAGAATTACAAGCGATGCTCAACTCTTGCTACCGACGGCTGCGCAACTGCCTCATCGTGGCGGCCTCGCCGCGCAGGCAGGTGGAAGAGGGCCAAGCGATGGTGGAGTACGCCTTGATCCTCTGGTTCTGCTTGCGATCGTTGTTATCGTCATCCTCATCCTGGTGGGACATAGCGTCCCGCGGCGATCTGGCGCTGGTGGACATAGGCCCGATACACTCGTGCTGATGGCGCCGACTGAACTCGCGCTGACCCGCCGGCTCGCGCTCGACTTCGGTCGCTGGCAGGCGACGCTCTGTAGAGGCTGACCTCAGCCCGCAACGTCTGGTCCGTCCTTCCGGTTTGGTGGCGCGGTGAGCGCACCCCGGAGCCATTTCGATTCCTTCGGAGGTTTTCATCGTGCCGATCACAGACCAAGTCCTGATCAACAATTCTCTTTACGCAGACGCGTTCACGAAGGGCGACCTGCCCCTACCTCCGCGCCTCAAGCTGGCGGTCCTCGCCTGCATGGACGCCCGGCTCGATGTCCACAAGATCCTTGGCTTGGACGAGGGCGACGCCCACGTGATCCGCAATGCTGGGGGCGTTGCGACCGATGACGCAATCCGTTCGTTGGTGATCTCCCAACGACTGTTGGGAACCGAGGAGATCGTACTTCTGCACCACCCCGATTGCGGCATGCTGACCTTCCGGGATGACGATGTGAAGCGTCAAATCGAGGAGGAGACGGGAATAAGGCCCGCCTTCGCCCTGGAGGCGTTCCCGGATTTAGCGCAGGATGTGAGGCAGTCGATCAGGAGGATCATCGAAAGCCCCTTCATCCCCCGCAAGGCCAGCGTGCGAGGCTTTATTTACGATGTGAAGTCTGGTCGGGTTAGCGAAGTCGCACTGACCTAGCCCCAAACTCGTTTGGTGACGCAAGAGACGAGCGGAGTACGGCTTAGAGGTCCGACACTCTTCGGCTTATTCCGTCGCAGGCGCGGCAAAGCGTCCGCGGGTGACCTCTTGAGTTGACCCCAACGCCGTCCTTTGCTTGGCCGTCCCGCCCAACCCTGAAGGCGTACCCACACTGACGCTGGCTGTGGAAGACCTCAAGCTCGGTCGGGTTGTAGAAGTCCGACCTGGTGTCCGAGTGGAACGGGGCCATCCTAGCCATCGGCCGCAGCTTAGACCCTAACCACCCTGCGGTGCTCCAATCCACTGACACGAACCTGGATGGCTGGCGCCGAATGAAGGGACTAGAAAAGGCGCTAATGGATGGTCGCCGCGGCGGGGTCTGTTGGGGTCTCCGTGAAGGCTCCCACCTCACGAGGACGTCCATACCAGTAACCCTGGGCGAAGTCCACGCCCCCCAAGGACTTCAGGGTCCTAGCCTCGCCGCCTGTCTCCACTCCCTCGGAGATCAGCTGGGAACCCGTGACCCTCGCAAAATGTGACAGAGCCACGATCATCGCTTGTCGAGCCGGATCGATATCGACGCCACGAACCAGGCCGACATCAACCTTGATGAAGTCAGGCCGAAGTTCCACGATGTGTCCGAAGTTGGCGATGCCCGCGCCAGCGTCGTCGACAGCGACTCGCGCTGGCCTAAGGAGCTGGAGTGCTTCCCTTACCTCGCGGTAGTCAGATATCACCTCGTGCTCGGTGATTTCGAGTACCAGCGGTCGATCAGCTGAATTCATGAGGGTCTGGAGCGCTCGAGGGTGGTTCAAGAGCTTTGGCGAGACGTTGACGTTCAGCCACTGGTCGGTGGGCAGAGCACGGGCAACGCGGATGGCTCGTTCCAAGGTGGCGAACTCGAGTTCCATCCCAAGACCCACGCTCCACGCGGTGGAGAACCGGGCATCAGGGGGCTCTCCGTCCGCGAAGCGGGTCAGAGCTTCATAGCCCACGACCTGGCGCGTGCTCACATCCACTATGGGTTGGAAGACGGGATGGAAAGCCGTTGTGTCGATGATCGCTTGGAGCGTAATGCGGCGTTCCGTGTGGAGCCTTTCTGCCTTCAGGTCCAAGGCCAGAAGCGAGCTGGCGGTGGACCCAAATTCGGCAATCGCGGGCAGGCTTTCGATCAGCACGCTGTCAGAGTGGAGCGATCCGACCAGCAGCACTCCCAGAGTGTCGTGCCCGTACCGGATGGGCGCGTAAGACGCGGCCTGGACGTTGGCTCGCGTCATCGCCTCACCGTATGCTCCATCCTCCGCACGCTGGTGCCAACGTTCAACCCATGGACCCATTTCTGATCGTTCGATGAGGTACGCCGACCGGGTTGCGGGTAGCTCCTGTCCGGCCGAAACGGGAAGGCTTCTCGGCGCGTCCAGGGCGAGCACCGTGGCGCTGCCCTCAGCCGTGAATACCACCACGACCGCGAAATCCACACCGTTCAAGCCGCGTAGTTCCCCACAGATTGCCTGAGCAGTCGCCTCCGTGCTTTCTCCGGGCTGGAGTCGCGCAATAGCTGCAGCCACGCCCTCCCGCTGCTGCAGCTGCACCTCGAGTTCCGAGTGGGCGGCTCGCTCCTGGGTCATGTCCTGACCAAACACGGCGGCCCCGAGCGTAGTTCCATCTCCATCCGACATCAGGATGGTGCTGACCACCACCGGCCGGCGATTGCCTGAGCGGGTCACGAGGTCGGTGGTTATCGGATGTCCCAGGTCGCCAGCCAACATCGCCTCCAAGAGGGGCCGGTTGGGTGCGGGAGGGGTGGCAAGAGGAAACAACTCATGGGCGGGCATCCCAATGAGCTCGCTGGCGCTCCAGCCAGTCAGTGCGCACAACGCCGGATTCCCGAATGAGATCCGCGCATTGGGGCCAACGGTCGCCACGAACATGTCAAAGCGCGTCAGCATCTGACTGATCTCTCGTTGATCTGGATCGCGCTGAATCGCGCTGCGGAGGATTCCGAGAATCCTCCCATCCTCAAGGAGGCGCTGTTCGATCTCAACGTGGATGGGAGATCCGTCCTTGTGTCGATAGCGAGCCTGGGAGATCAGAGTGGGACCGTGGGCCGCTGCTACTGTTCGATTTCTCTGGGCCTTTCGGTCCGCCGGCGCAACCAGCTTTGAAATCGGAGCGCCGATCAGCTCCGAGCGCTCATACCCCGTCAGAAGCAAAACGGTAGCGTTGACATCAGTGATGCGACGGGTCTTGCCATTGGCCAGAAGGACGGCATCCTTCGTCTGAGTAGCTTTGATGCCATTGGGTGCTGGGCTGACTGCCAGAGTTGGGGTGAGTGAATCATGAGCGGGCGCGGGTGTTTGCGGCGCTCTCCCCCGAGGCGCCACGCTTTGGTGCGATGTCCGGTCAATGGAAACCCTGCCGCCCGACTTGTGGGGGTCGGGCAGTTGCCTCGAGCTGCCCATCAGCCGAGCCTAGGCGAGGGTTCGGCATTGTTGCGTGACCAAGCCATTACGAACTGATCTCAAGATCGGGACCGCATCAGCGCGGCTGCTGGGTTCTGCCCCGGACGCGGGCGGGGTCTAGTGGACCGGCTGGACCCCAAAGCCTTGCCATGCTTCCCGGCTCCGGTTTGTGACCCAGCGGCGGTGCAGGCAACCCGGCCGCAGTCCTCGACCACGGGACTGAGGTTCCTCGGACGAATGCCCCCGGAGGCAGGACGGTCGTACAGGAATCCAAGCCCAGGCCGGCCTGTGTGCCGACCGCGGAGCACCAGAAGGGCCGGGACATTTGGGGATGCCCGGCCCAGATGACCGCCGAAAGGGGGCGCCCATCAACGGTGGGGTGATTTTAGGCCGCGCTGTCCGCGCACCAGCGGTTGTAAGGACGACCTCGACGCCGTCGAGGCTGGTGGTCTCAGTTTTGTAACCGAGGGATCGGTTTCGTCTAAGCGGGCGTACGGTGGCCGCGGTCAGGCCCGGATCTCAGTCAGGGATGGATCTGCGCGGGACGAATTGTGAGGAGGCGTAGTAGTTGAACATGCTCCGATCCTGGTACCTGCGGTTGTGCAACCGCCTAGTCGAGGCGGTCTTGCGCCACGGCAAGGAGGAAGAGGGCCAGGGGATGGTGGAGTACGCGTTGATTCTGGTTCTGATTGCGATCGTTGTGATCGTCATCCTGACCCTGGTGGGACACAGCGTCAGCGACGTTTTCTCCAACGTCAACAACGGACTCAGCGGCTGACTTCCTAGCGCCCCGGGAGGGTCGGGCGGCCCCGCCTCCGGGACCGCGATGCGGTCCAGTAGGTGTAGGGCGGCCTTGATACCGTGAGAAATGCCCTGCTAGACAGGGCACAAGGCGGTCTAGGGTTGACTGGCCCTCTGGCTTATGCCGTCGCAAGCGCGACAGAGGCTCCGAGTATGGCCTCGTGTGCTCAGTCCGATCCCGTCCTTCGCTTGGCCGTCCCGCTGAACCCTGAAGCCGTACCCACATTGGCTCTGGTTGTGAAAGACGTCAAGCTCTAGCGGGTTGTAGAAGTCCGACCTAGCGTCGGAATGGAATGGGGCGCCTCTGGGCATCGGACCGTAGGCTACGCATCGCTGGGTTCACCGACACGCTGAGGAGAGGACTTGTTTACTTCTGATTCGGGTGATCATGTTGGGCGCGCGTACGTTGCGCAAGCGCGTAGGCAGAGGCAGCGGCTCGGCCGGAAGGCTCTTGCCTGGAGCACTCCCCCGGGAACAGTTGGGGCGGCCGGCGCTCGCCAGCGGAACGTCGAAGAGTTGGAGGGAGGCTCGCGGTTGCGGCTGGTCGACTAGCGGCGTTTACCGCCAGAACGCTTCCATGAGAGCGTCTTCGGCCTCAAAGGCGGCCTCGTCGAAGCAGTCCACGCATTCCTCAAGGACCGAATAATCCACGCCCCGCACAGCTACCCGGGACCTGACGCCCCTCGCCTTTACCTTGGGCTTTGCCCATTGCTCTGCGTGACGTTCGCACAAGAGGTATCCGTTTGCGCTGATGTACAGCGCCAGGGTAGTCACCGCCATGGTTCAATCTCCCTCGTCGCTGATAGAGCGGCTTTCCGCGCTCCCAGTTGCCGGGTTGAGCTTGTCAGTCCCGTAACGATCTGGTCAAGACACCTGACGAGCTTGTTACAGGGAGGGCAGCCGCCCGAGCGCTGCCAGCCGCCCTAGAGACAGCCCTGCGCCCAAACGAAAGGGCCGCGACATGTGGGGATGCCCGGCCCAGGTGAGCGTCCGTACACGTACGTTGATCCGGCCGGGGTTGAGGCCCTGCGCCTGGAAAGGAGCCGGCACGAGCACGCTAAATGAGGCGTGGTGGGACAGAACGGCGCCGGCGAGCGCTTCGTCCATGGGGGGTTGGGTTGAAATCGCGGGCGAGACGTTAGGCTTCGAGGCCATCGCGAAGGAGAGCATCGAGCGCCGGGTTCCCATGGCGATGAGCAAGCGCCACGGTGTCCTGGAACGGGCGGACGGGCGCGACATTCACCGGCGATAGGGGCGCGCCGCCCAGGCCGGGCTTAGAGGTCCGTAGCTCTTTGGTTTATGCCTGCACAGGCGCGACAAAGCGTCCGAGGAAAGCCTCTTGGGCTCAATCCGATGCCGCCCTTGGCTTGGCCGTCCCGCCCAACCCCGAAGCCGTATCGACATTGGCTCTGGTTGTGAAAGCCGTCAAGCTCGCGCGGGTTGTAGAAGTCCGCCGTAGTGTTCGAATCGATCTGTCTCGTCAGCGGCAGCCCGGTTCGGAGCTGGTGCACGAACTCGCGAACTGACGCCTGGGCACACGCCGATCCGACCACGTGCGCCACCACCGCGCGCACGTCCCACCTACTGCAATCGGTCGGCCGCGACCAGTCCTGTGGTCCGAGCGTCCGCAGGAGGTCAAGAAAGCGCTGGTTCTCGACCGCGGTGAGCTCCATGGCTTCCCGGTGCTCGATCCGACCAATCACCCCTACGGCGGTGACGGAACCCGCCTGCCGCGCCACTGGCAGCATGCGCGGAGTCTACGACCCGGCGGCTCGTCGTCTCCTTGCTAGAAAGTCCGGCACGAGTTCGCGACTGGGGGGCGGGCCTTTCCTTGTACACCCGGAGCTCCGCCGCGTTTGGCGCCTGGTCTTGTCCCCAAGGATCCCTTCCGGACTGCTCCTCAGATACCTGCCCTGATCTGAGCCAAGGCCACCTGGGGTGCACGCCGATTTGGGACGGCCTGATGCTCCCACCCTGAGACTCAGGGTGTCGTCACCAATCTCAGGAGAGCCCTCCTCGCTGCGGATCGCCTACCAGGACGACGCCGGTAAGTGGGGCTCGCTCCAGGTTGACTTCGTCATCATCTCGAGCCGCGACGACGGCAGCCTGCCCGCTTCGGTTGTCTACCCCCATGGCGACCACCTGGCAGATGCCAAGGCCAAGTTGCGCGGCCTCGCAGACTATGCCGAGAGCTTCGGCGACCGGTTCGTACGAATCGAATCCATCGCCAAGGTGGATGATGGCCGCTTACGATCGCTCGACCTGCTCGACCTGAAAGTTCGCGACGCAGTGCGGACGTTCGAAGGCGGCAAAATCACGGCTCTCTACGAGTCCACTTCTGCGACCGACTACCAATAGAGAGGCCAGGCTGTGCTCTTCCAACCTCGCCCGGTCCAAGTCGCCGCCGAAGCGTGACAAACTGATTGTTTTGGCCGAGCCAGGGGAGACCGCAGACTCCCAGATCCAGCATCAACCGGTGGACCAGGCGGTCGTTGATCGAGCACGGAGCATCCCTCGTGGTACTTCCAGCGCGCATTGTGGACGGTCATCCCATCTACAGCAGCGCGTCGGGACATCTAGTCAAGGCGCTACGCGCCAACGGGATCGACGCCGAATTTCTGGATCCACCTGGAGACCGCGCATTCGAGCTGAAGAAAAGCGCGGAGGTAGTCACCGCTAGCGCTTACGTGCTCGGAATCGCAAGCAATGCGTCATGGGATCTTATCAAGCGTGTATTCGGAGCGCGGTCTGAACGACGGATCTCCGTTACGTGGTTTGCTCTGGACGAAGAGCCCGACCAAAGGAGTGAAGCTTGGAAGGTGGAAGGTGAAACTTCCGCGGTCCTGAAGGCAATCGAATGGCTGCGAGCGCAGCAGGACTCGAAGTCCCCGGATAGACCGGCAGAAGCACCCAAGCAGGTCGCACAGAACTCCTTTCCTGCCAGCGGTTCAGATGCTGATCTGCGCGATGCCCACCGGCGTCAGCAAGTGGCCGAACGAAGAGACTCGGCCCAAACGTTGCTCGCCACCGCGCAGGCCCTGGTCGTCGGGGACGTAGACGAGGAGGCTCGCGAGCGAGCAGAGGGTGATGCTAGAGCCGCCTTTGGCTTTTTCGCCGCATCGCTGGACTGGGCAGAGGACACGGCTGAGGAGGATGAAGCTCATCGGCTAATGGATTCGGCGGGTGAATGGGTTAGGCGGACATTCGGATGCAACCTCGAGCGTTCTGGCACCGAGTATCGTCAGACTTGTCCGGTCGCACTTGCTCACAACCGTCTCGGTTTCAGCATCGGAGGGTATGCGACGCGGATCTGTTCGCTATGCGGTAACGATCTGTCGGAGTGTGAACACGAGCCGGGAACTGCGTACATGGTTCCAGGCGGCCCGGAGCCGCTGGGATGGTGTCGCGTGTGTCTGAACGACACGTGCGAGCACAGGGCCTCGAAGACCTACCGCGTTTCGGTAGTGGCAACCCTCAGGGATGTGCGAACAGAGGAGATCAGCTTGGTCCACAAGCCGGCGCAGCCAGAGGCTCGCATTCTGGCCCTGAGCGTCACCGCATCTGATCTCCGCGAGCTACTTGGCAACGAGTTCGTGCCAGGGATCGAAGTGAGTTGCGACCGCTGCCTCCTCCAATGTGGCGGGCTGGTCAAACACGGTGCCAACTCGGAGTGACCAATGTTCTAACACGGCGGTGACCTTCGCGGGCTCCTCCAGGCACCCAGCATGGCGGAGTTGCTACGAGGGGACGAGGGCGAGGTGACAGGTGAGGAAGCCCCCACTCCGAACTCACCGACTGTGCTACTTCCACGCCCAACGCTATACCCCTCAAAATGGCGCGGAGGACGGGGATTCGACCCCGGGGAGCCTTGCGGCCCCAGCGGTTTTCAAGTTCAGGAGAAGTCGTCCAGCAGCCTCCGCACACGTCCATTGTGAGATCGAGCTGGCCGATCGCCGTCCAGTCGCATCCATCCGGTGAACCAGCCGTCCGCTCGTTAGGCTGTCACTTAGGCTGTCAATCTCCGGCCTTTCGGGGTGAACCACTTCGCCTTTGTGCCGGCGGTACCAGCCCCTGATCGAGAGTTCGAGAAGCTCGGGAGGCTGTGACCATCGTTTCAGTATCGCCATGAGCCAGTTGTCCGAACGGGCGAATGCTGTCCTCTGTGACACCTACGCGAGGATCCCTCTGAACCTGGTGCGAGGCGAGGGCGCGTGGGTGATCAATGACCGCGGAGACAGGCTGCTGGATTGTGTGAGCGGGATCGGGGTCAGCGTCCTGGGTCACGGTCATCCGGCTCTGCTCGCCGCGCTGACCAACCAGGCCAAAGACCTGATCCACGCCAGCAATCTCTACTTCACCGAGCCTCAGGTACTGCTGGCCGAGCGCCTAGTTGCTGGGGCCTTTCCAAGCCGGGTCTTCTTCGCCAACAGCGGTGCCGAGGCGAACGAAGCGGCTATCAAGGTGGTTCGTAAATGGGGCCGCCTCCACAAGGAGGGAGCCCATGTCATCGTGACTCTAACCGACGCCTTCCATGGTCGCACGCTCGGTTCCCTCGCTGCGACCGGATCAGAAAGGTACAGTCGGTTCTTTCAGCCCCTACCGATAGGGTTCAGGCAGGTACCGCGCAACGACCTCAGCGCCTTGGAAGCAGCCCTCGATGACGAGGTGGCGGCGGTGCTGCTTGAGCCGATTCAGGGCGAGAGCGGGGTATTCCCCATATCTGACACAGACTTAGTCGCGATTCGCGAGATGTGCGACCGTCACGCCTGTCTCCTTGTGGTCGACGAGATCCAATCTGGCATGGGACGGACGGGGCGGCTCTGGGCGCACCAGTGGGCCGGCATTGTCCCCGATGTAATGACCGTGGCTAAGGGTCTCGCGGGTGGAATGGCAATCGGCGCCATGCTGGTCAGCCCGCGCGCCGACGTATTTGAGCCAGGCGATCATGGCAGCACATTTGGTGGCGGCCCTCTAGCGTGCGCCGTTGCGGTCGCAGTGCTTGACACCATCGAACGCGAAAGTTTGATCGAGAACGCGAACCGCATCGGCGATCAGCTGAGAGCAGGGATCTTAGAGTTGGCCTCATCGGGCTTACCTATCCTCGGGGTGCGCGGGCGAGGGCTAATGCTGGGAGTGGCGCTGCGGCGTCCCATCTCGCGAGCCGCTGCGACGGCCTCCCTCGAAGCCGGGTTGCTCGTGAACTCCATCGGGCAGCGGACACTTCGCATGCTCCCACCCCTCATCCTCAGCGCAGGTGAGGCCGACCTCGCTATTGCGAGGCTGGCAGTTGGACTAACTGCCCCTGCCTCCCAACGACCTTCGCGTGGTACGGAAGCGCTCCCAGCTGGCACCGAAGAATGAGTAGCGGTGGAGGGATCGTCGCATCAGTTCACCAAGTTCCTCGATGGTTGATTTTCGAGTCGGGCGCTCATCACAACCAGATCTAGCTCTGGGGCGATCCCCTTGAGGGCTTGACGGGCTAGTGGTGGCAGGCGCGGCAGTTGCTGGATAATCGGCGGCCCTGCTACGATCCACTACCACAACTGAAGATCTAAAGGCGACGACGAGGACGAGTACGGAGACACGGCGCCCAACAGAGAGCGGCTGGTAGCTGGAAAGGCCGCAGGGAGCCCCTCCCGAAAAAGACCTCCGAGCCGCAGGAAGAAAGCGAAGCTAGCTTCGGGAGTAGAACCTGCCGGGTGCCCCGCCGTGATGGGGCAGGGTGTGTTAGCACCCGCCAAGGTCGGCGCCGCGAGGCATCGGCGAAAAGAGGTGGTACCGCGAAGCCGGAGCCTTCGGGCTCGGCCCGCCCTCTTGGTCGACCTATCCAGGTCGGCTGCAGAAGGCATGGCCGAGGGCCGGGAGGCGATTGTGGCGACGCGGAACATCGGGAGTGCACTTGTGGCGTTTCTCGCCTGCGCTCTGCTGAAGGACGAGCAGTTCACGGATGCGCGCTGCACGCAAGCAGGTCGAGCCTGGGTGGCGACGGCTCCGAGAACTTTGCGAAGAGCTGACCTCGAGCCGCGCCAGACCCCTCGCTCGGTTCACAGAATCTCTTGCCGCGAGGAGGCAGTGGGGCTGCCCCGGCCTCACGGCAGCCACAACGCGTCTTGCGGCGCGGAGTGCGGCTCAGGCGCGCGCCGTGTCACTGCCAAGCGAGGTACCCGTAATGTCCGCTGACCGCGAACTGCATCCTGCCATCTGCCCCGAATGTGGGACTCAAGTGAGCTTGCCTTCTGGCACCGTCGAAGGGGAGATCCTGCCCTGCGGAGACTGCCTGGTGGAGTTGGAGGTTCTCAAGCTCGACCCACCTCAGCTGGCGGTGGCTCCGGAGGTAGAGGAGGACTGGGGGGAGTGAGCCAGCAGCGCATTGGCATGGTCTGCTCCCGAGTGAGGGTAGAGGAGAAGCTCCTGCTGCAGGCGTTCGCTCGCTACTCCGATGCTGAGGTGATCCGGATAGCCGACGACCAGTTCCAGGCTCCGCTGGCCGGACCGGGTCGCCCTAGCGAAGCGGTGGTTGCGCTTCGCCGGTGCGATGCGGTGTTGATGCGCTGCCTTAGTCACGTGCGGCAGCTCACTATCGCTAGGGTGCTCGAGGCTTGGGGTATCGTCACAGTCAATCGATCGGCAGTTATCGAGACCTGCGGCGACAAGCTCCAAACAACGCTGGCATTAGCGGCGGCAGGCGTTCCCACTCCGGCGACACGAGTGGCCTTCACCGTCGAGGCGGGACTGGAAGCCGTCGAGGCTTTGGGCTATCCCGCCGTCATCAAGCCAGTGACCGGTTCCTGGGGACGGCTCGTGGCGCGGCTCAACGACCGCGATGCAGCCGAAGGGGTGCTCGAGCATAAGGACATCCTGGGTGGCGCACTGCAGCGAGTGCTCTACCTCCAGGCTCACGTCGACAAGCCTGGCCGCGACCTTCGTGCCTTCGTAATCGGAGACCGCACCGTGGCGGCTATCGGCCGGCGCTCCCCGCACTGGGTGACCAACACCGCCAGAGGCGCCGTCGCCGAGAGTGTCGAGGTCACTCCCCAGCTCGACGACATCTGCCGACGGGCATCAGCAGCGGTTGGCGGGGGCGCGTTGGCAGTCGACCTACTGGAAGACCGAGACGCGCTCCTCGTCAATGAAGTCAACGCGACTATGGAGTTCCGCAACAGTGTGGGCCCAACAGGAGTGGACATCGCTGCCCTATTGGTGAAGCACGTGCTGGATCTGGCCGTGGTCCCAACATGAAGGTAAGTATCGTCGGGGGTGCTGGGTACGTGGGCGGTGAGCTGGTGCGCCTTGTTTTGGGGCACCCTCAACTCGAACTGGCCCAGGTGACATCGCGATCCCACCGAGGTCGCCCGGTGGCCAGCGTCCATCCGAACCTGAGGCAATTTACCGACCTGCGCTTCAGTGATCCCGATGACCTAGAGCCCGGTGACGTCATGGTAGCCGCTAGTCACCTGCGGAGCCGCGGCCTGTCACTTGCAGTCCTTCGAAAACTAGCCCCCCTGGTGATCGATTGCGGGCCACGGCTCCGCCTCCGCGACCCAAGGGTCTTCCAGGAGTGGTACCGGACCGAACCCGAAGCGCCTGAGTTACTGAAATTGGCCGTCTACGGCTTGCCTGAGCTGAACCGGGACGGGCTCCCCGGTGCCACCCTGATCAGCGGGGTTGGCTGCTCGGCCGCAGCCGTCATTCTTGCCATGCTGCCATTGGCTCGTGCCGGATGGAGCCTGTCGGCCCCAGCCTTGGTCGAGGCCCTCTTCGGCTCTTCAGCCGCCGGAGCTCGTCCTGACCAATCCTCACACCACCCTGAGCGGGCTGGCGCCGTGCGGGTCTTTGCCGCGGAAGGTCACCGCCACGCGGCCGAAGTTGCCCAGGCTCTCAACTGGCGTCTGGAAGACCTGAGCTATGCCGGCGTGGCAGTCGAGATGGTCCGAGGGATATGGGTCTCGGTCCGCTGTTTTCTCACCGAGCCGGTCAGCCAGCGAGCGGTCTGGGAAGCGTTCCGCACCACCTATAGGGATGAGCCTTTCGTCCGAGTGGTGGCCCAGCGTTCGGGGCTCCACCGTCTCCCGGATCCACGATGGCTCGCAGGCACCAACATGTGCGACGTCGGCTTCGCTCTGGACGCTTCGGGGACCCGACTGAGCCTATTCGCTGCGCTCGACAACCTCGGTAAAGGGGGTGCAGGCAACGCAATTCAAGCTCTCAACTGCGCCTTGGGCATAGACGAGCGTTCGGGGCTAACCTTCACAGGGCTGCATCCGCTGTGATGTCACCTCACCGGCCGAAAGGCGCCACGCCATGTTGGTGGTAAAGGTTGGTGGTGGAGCATCAATCGACTGGGAAGCGGTTTGCACCGACCTAGCCTTGCGACAGCGACGAGAGCCGGTGGTGTTGGTTCATGGAGGCTCGAAGAAGCTGGACCGTGTGTCGTCACTTCTCGGCCATCCCCCGGTAATCGTCACCTCCGCATCGGGCATAGAGAGCCGGTATACCGACGACGCCACGATGGAGATCTTCACCATGGTTTACGCGGGCAGCGCCAACGTCTCTGTTGTGGAACGCTTGCAGCGGTGCGGAGTCGCGGCAGTTGGACTCAGCGGGGTGGACGGTGGTCTTCTGCGAGGGCCAGAGAAGGGGACGCTGCGTACACGCGACGACGGTCGTCAGCGGGTCCTCCGGGGCGACCGGACGGGCCGGGTCACGGCCGTGAATGCAGGATTACTTCGGTTGCTGTTGGAGGCAGGCTATCTGCCGGTGGTCTGCCCGCCTGCTCTGTCGGAACGCGGACGGACTATGAATGTCGACGGGGACAGAGCCGCTGCTCAAGTCGCTTGCGCCTTGGGTGCCGACACCTTGGTCCTGCTCAGCGACGTGCCGGGACTAATGGCTGACCCGGATGACTCTGCCTCCCTGGTTCTGGATGTCCGCGGCCACGAGGTCGGGAGAGCCCTGGAGCTCGCCCGCGGTCGAATGCGCGTCAAGGTACTGGCGGCGCAGGAAGCTCTATTGGGCGGGGTGACTCGGGTGGTGCTCGGGGACGGACGACTTTCGAGCCCGGTCGCCCGCGCTTGCCAAGGACATGGCACGGTCTTCCGGAACCGAGGTGTACCGAGGGCCAGGGAGTGACTGTCGGGCAAGAGCGGCGACGGGTTGGCGCCTCGAAGTGACCGGCGTAGAGCGCCCTACCGCCGCCCCGGCAGAGTTGGCCTTGCTAGAAGGCTTGGTGGCGATCCCCAGCGTCTCCGGAGGAGAGGGTGACGCCGCAGCTTGGCTCGTTGAGAGGATGAGAGAGCTAGAGATCGTCGCCAGCCAAGACCAGGTCGGTAACGTGACTGGCACCGTTCGCTCGGGACGAGGGTCCCATGCGGCTGGACCTATCTACCTCCTCGGCCACATCGATACGGTGGCTGGCACCTGGCCACCCTCGGTAGACGGCGGCCGCCTGTCTGGCAGGGGTACATCGGACGCGAAAGGTCCGCTGGCGGCATTTGTGGCCGCTGCGGTGCGCGCTCGAGAAAGCGGTCTGTCTACGCGACAAATCCACATCCTCGGCGCCGTGGAGGAGGAAGCGTCGTCTCGAGGGGCACGCCATCTGGCCATGACAATGCCTCCGCCTTCGTTTCTGGTAGTGGGCGAGCCCTCTCGGTCGGATCGGGTCGTGCTCGGGTACCAAGGGCGACTGCGCTGCCAGCTCGAACTGCGGTGCCAGGTGCATCACAGTTCTCGGCCTGAATCGACCGCTGCGGAGCTTGGTGTGGAGCGCTGGCTGGAGCTGCGGGAAATGGTGGCTGAACTGAACCAGGGTGCTTTAGGATTCGACGCCCTGCACCTTCACCTGCTGTCTGTGGAGAGCGCGACCGATGGACTGATCGCCAGGGTAAGAATGCAGCTCGGGTTCCGATTGCCGGCGCGGATCTCAGGTGCGGAGGTGGTCGACAGGCTACGCCGGATCGACCCAACCTCTTCCTTAGAGGTTGAGGGTTGCGACCCTGCGGTGACGGTACCCCGGAGCGGCCCCTTGCCGACGGCGTTCTCCAAGGCGATTCGTGCAGCAGGGATGCGACCCGGCTGGCAGCGGCGCCTTGCCACGTCTGATCTGAACATTGTGCTTCCTGCCTGGAAGTGCCCGGCAGTCGTGTACGGTCCCGGCGACGCTGAACTCGACCACACGCCCTTCGAGTCGATCGCGCTTGATGACTACGCATTGGCAATTGAGGTTCTGACCGAAGTCCTGACCGAGCTATGACCTTCATTCACTAGCCTGCCTGAGCTGTCCGACTTCCGCCGGTTTTCAAAACCGCCGGAACCCCGCCAAGGGACATCGAGGTAGTGCAGCTCCACCGCCACACCGAGCTCAGCCATCCAAGGGCGAATCTAGGCTCGACTGATTCGGGTTCGAAGCGGAAAGCCGCCGACACGATTCGCCCCTCACTCTTTACCCCTTTTTGGCTTCGGCGGTTCAAATCGAGCTATACCGGCCGTGATGACGTCGAGCGATTCATCTAGGCGAGTGACGAGGGTGGCATCGGCTCTGGCAAGCTCGACCGTTCCATATGCGAACGGCTGGCCCCGCAGCTCGCGAACTTCCATATCAAGGCGCTTCTCCTCGAAACGGAAGTTGCCCAACACTTCTATGAGAGTGATCGGTTGGATTTCAACGAGTTCTTGTTCGTAGAGATTCAGCTTGGCGTCTTCGATCGGGGCGTAGAGGTCGAAAGACTTGAGAGCGTCGCGCTCAGGATGCATGGACGCGTACTCTCGTGCCATCGGACCGACTCTCGGATCGTGGAGCAACATGTCCATCAGTAGCTGTGCTGGGCCAACGGGCTCCAGGGCCGCAGTGTAGATACCGATGTCTGGATCACTCCGTATCCAACCCTTGCTCCCGCCAGGGCGGTTGAAGCCGATTCGCGTCTCGGTCGGGGTCATTCGTATGGTGCCCACGCGGATCGTTTTGATTCGGGGCCTGCCTCCACCCGAAACGATGTCGGGAGTGCAGAGCGCAACCCGTGGGTTGGTCGCAGCCTGCCTTCGGGCACCTCCGGTGAACCCCGACCACGACACCAGGAACCGTCTGTCCGTCGGCATGGTCCTGTGCTTGCCGATCATCGCTTCGACCCACTCGACATCGGCACGGCGACTCGGGGCGACGACTTCGAAGGACCACGTTATGGTCTCGCGGTCGACGAGGTGCTCGACCACGACGTCGACCTCCCGATCGAGGCCGCTCCGCACGTCGCGCAGAAGTTTGGATGCCGTGACGGTGCAGGTCAGACCTGCGTCTAACGTCATCAACATCTCGATGATCTGCTGGCGAGGATTCGTGCGCTTCGGCATGGCTTCTATGCTACTCGGCTGCGTAAGTGTTCTCTATCAGCCTTGACTGATACGACACTTAGACCGTGAGCCGCGGTCCCCGGTCGGATTCAACATGCTGTCGACACCGCGCTCGTTACCGACGGAGGTCGCGTCGAGACTACTGGACACCATCGAGCATCCCGTGTTTTTCGACTACGAGACCGAGACACAGACACCTTCGCCTGCACAACCCAATACTGTGCGCCACGTCCGTCAGCTTGAAGCTGGGCGACGTGCTATCACGGCGCCCAGCTCTGAGGGATTGAAAATCCACGCCTGGCGTCAGCGGGCAGTCATGAGTGGTCGCGAGAGACCCGCTTGATACGTTCGATTCGATGGTCCCAGGCGACGCTCGGGAGCGCCGATACGAAGAAGTCGTATTCGCGCCCGGTGTCCACCACGGTCAAATCCCTCTATCTTGAGTCAGGACCACAACAGACTCTCCAACGTGGACATGTCGACATCCTCAACCCCGATCCTGACTCCCCGCACACGCCCCCACGTGAAGTCGGTGGCTCCGTCATCTGGTACCGCGACTCCTTCCTCTAGCCGCTCGCCGAGAGCTCACCAGGGACGACCCCATCTCATCTAGCCCGGAACCGGGAAATACACAACCTACTTCAGAGATCCCGGCCCATCCCAGGACAGTCTACCGATGCTCCCGGTGCAACGACGAGATCAGCCCCAAGGCGGCTAGGGTGACCTGCCTCTGCGGCACGTGTGCCGAATCGGGCGGCGGTTGGAGCGATCGCGGGTGGTGGCGCTGATGGATGTTGTCGAGGCGGTGTCCAACCGGGAGCGGTTCACGGTGGTGATCCTGCCGCCTGTCCGACGATGGCGGAAGGTGCTCGACCATCTGGCATCGGCCCACCCCGAAGACGTGGCGACGACTGACCCCAACGCCGTGGTGCGTCCCGAGTTGCTTTCCCACTGGCACGACGGGCTGCACCAGGACCACTACGACAGGTGGATGGTCGAGGGCACGTCGCCCCGCTTCCCTCACAAGCATTTGGGACGGCTGGGTAGGTTGGCCAACTGGTGGCAGTGGCGATGACCTACCAGGACCACTTCACCGACAGCGGCAGCAGTCCGCCCAAGCACGTCAACCATCCGGTCTATGTCAATCGGGACGGCACTCCCATCCTGGAAACCTGGGCTGATGGGACTCCGGCCATACCGCCCAAGCCACTGCCAGACCCGGTGCCCATCAAAAAGCGCAGGCGGCGGCAGTGGGCATGACCTCCAGAAATACCCCTACAAAGTCCTCCAAGCCCGGCTACGGCACGGAAAAGCCCCCCAACTCACTACCTTCAGAGAGACTGATCGAGCCTTCAGGGAGCACGTCCACGGATGCCCCGCCTGCCTGGCAGGCAACCTCAACATGGGTAGACCGTCCGAGGGTTGCAGACCAGGGAACGAGCTGATCGCCAACGTGGTACGCGCTCAGGCACAGGCGATCAAGGCCGGTGCGGTATGAGCATCGAACTTCGGGAAGGCACCTGTGCTTGCGGCTGTGGGGAGCACTTCTGGACCAGGAGCGATACCCGCATCTGGCTCAACTCCGCACACCAGCAAGCAGCCTACGCCAGGGCCAACAAGGCGGTGCCGATAGAGCCCTACCGCGAGCACTCACCGGCAAGCCTGGGCGGTGCCTTCATCCCGGAGGCGGACGGGCCAAGGTCACGACGGACTGAGGTCTGGAGCCTCACGAAGCACTGGCGGCCTTGGGTCGGTAGAAATGGCCCGGGCGAGTGGAATCCACCTCGCGGCCAGCGCCTCGTGCTCTTCCTCGGCGGGGCGGGACATATCCGTCTTGAGTCGCACCAGCACTGCTCGAATGCTCACAGCCTGGAGCGCGAAGTACCTCACAGGCCAACCCATCACGGTGGGGCAGGCGGTGAGGCGATTTGCCCGTCGCCGAAGCCTATAGTGAGCGCGGCTGGGTGCCACCAGCCGCTAGGCATCCAACGCGGCCCGGTCCGGCGGCTCGTGGAGGTCCTTGGAGAGGTGAGCCACACAGGCGCTCTCTACACAGTGCGAGTTCGCGGTCGTAAGAAGGATGACTATCGCCGCTTGGGCGGCATCAACAGGAAGGGAACGGCTCTGATTGACGAATTGAACACCTACCTCCAAGGGGCGGTGTTCCAAAGCGCTTCGGGTCCGCGGTCTGTCAACTGCTCTAAGGCAACGATCGCCGGAGCTGAGTTGCAGGTCGAGCTGCTGCACCGCGGAGCCGGGGTTGTGTCCGACTTGGACGACGCACCTGACCACATCGTCTTCCACCGGCAGCTAACTCACTCGGAACGTCTGCGCTGCGCGGCGTTGTTCGCGCTACCTCGGGCCCAGGAGACTGGCTGGCTCGCGATTCACTCCAACAACCGCACTAGCACGATAGGGCTGCTCAGGGATGGCCTGCGCTCGAAGCTGTGGCAGGCGCATAACCTGCATCTAGAGATCGACTCAGCGATCGAGGAATCGGTATTCAGAGCTGCGGTGGAGAACGGCTTGGTCGAGACCGTGATCCTCGAACGGCTCGAGCGGCCTTCAGATCGAGCAAGAGCGACATTGGACGAGTGGGTGCCAAGCGGGCACAAGAAGAAGATCCGAGTCGGGATCTCCTCACCAGGGGGCGGAGGGCTCCGAACCAATCCGTTGGAGCGCCTCTTCCGAGGCGAGCCAACCGCTCGCGACGCCATCCTCACGTTTGAGGGTGTTCCCTACGAAAGCGCCAAAGTAGTCGTGCAGCTCCGGGGTGGGGGGCAACGAACCTTCAATATCGACAGGCCCGACGCGGGTCTTCCGATTAGTGAAGACCTGAATGTCAGCGACGGAACGGGTGGTCCGGAGTTCGACGACCTGTTCGCGGCATTGCGTCAGATGATCCCCGACACGAGTTCCGAGGGATAACGATGGCTCGCGGGGATATCAAGTGGTGGCCCGGGCCGATAGTCGAGGCGCACTACAAGACGCTTGTCGACGCGCAGACCGGGAACACGCGGGTCCGGGATGTCCTCCAGGTAGCGCTCATCCCGGTCGTCGCAGGTCTAGTGGCACTCGCGCTCCACCTCAAGATCAGTTTTGGTCTCAGCGTGGGGCTTCTGACCGTCACCGGGCTCCTGAGCGCGTTTCTGTTTGGTCTTGTGATTGCGATTGCGGCTCGAGCGATGGAGTGGGTGGACGCGTCACCGTCTCCCGGACTAGCGACATCTCAGCAGGCTGTCTTCCTCGACGAGCTGTCGGCCAACGCCTCGTACGGGTCATTGGTGAGCATGATCGCGGCGGTGGCGTTCGTGGCGTGCTCTGCCACCGCGGGCAGGGCGCTGTTGGCCGCATCGTGCTGTGGCGTCGTCTTGGGTGTCCACTTGGTCATGACCCAAGTGATGGTTACGCGGCGAGTTTTCTTCCTAACCAAGGGCCGACTCATCGTCGCCCGCATAGCCTGCCGAACCGAGGCTGACCGGACCGAGTCCGCGACGGGAGCGGTTCAGAGTCGCGCTGGCGGGTCGAAGGACTAGGGGTTACATCGGCGCGCCGCGGCTATAAGAGCCACTCCTGGCACTGCCGCATCCCCAGCCCCACCAGGGCGCTCAGGCGTTCGATACGATGTGCCAATCATGCCCACCAGCCCAGCCCCCAAGACAGCCTTTCATCCCCTAGAGGTACTCACCCGTAGGGGTGCCACTCAGCAGGAGATCGCTCAGACATTAGGAATCAGTGTCGAAGAGTTCGTGAAGGTCAGGCGACGGCTTAGGCACCTGAATTGGACCATTGTGGGCGCCGCCTATGAACTGGTCCGGTTCGACAGGAGAACCCAGCTTCAGGAGCTGTATACGAGACAGATCCAGGCAGCTGTGGCGCGGAAGCTGGCACTGCCTGGAGGGGATATCGAGGTCTGACGACGCACGACGACCAGAACTTTCAAGACCAGCCCCCGGGCGGCCAGGACCACAGCTCCAAACGCCTTCATCACATCCTGGAGAGCAGCTCCGTCTTCTTGGCCTGGAACTCAGCCTCGGTGAGAATCCCGGCGTCGCGTAGTTCGGATAGCTTCCTGATGTCGTCGGAGACCGAAGCCCCGGCAGGGCGTGTCTTTGCTGTTTGATCAGTGGCTGCTGCTGGCGTTTGCCGGCTTACGATTCTTGTCGAGTCAGGCGCGGCCACCCCTGAGCTGCCAGCCCCGAGGCCGTCTGGCGCTTGCACACCAATGTCCAAACGTCGGGCTCTCGTCCTGCGCAGGATTAGTGCTGATCCCAACGCACACGCCACGCCAACCCCGAAGACCCAGATGCCCACACCGTACGAAGCGAAGACTCCCGTTGAACTTTTCGCGATAGGAAACGCGAGTGCGAGGAAGATCCCAGCACCGAGTCCAGGCCATAGTGGGGAATGCGCCAGCCAGGCTGGCATCCGGGTCCGATTTAAGCGGCAAAGGCCTAGAAGTACAGTGACGAGGCCGAGAAATACGCCCACCAAACCCTGTGCGCTAAAGCCCAAATCTTGACCTAGCTGGAAGGCATTTCGATCGAGCGACCCTCCAAAGGCGGTGGTATACGACACCCAAGGCAACAGGCACCCGACGATCATCAGACCGCCGGCGCCCATAGCAAGCCACGCTCCTACGGCTAGATCGCCGGTAGAGGGGGTCTGATCTCGGTCCACGCTAGATCCGGTGCAGCAAATTAGTCTTCACAGGCTACGGTGTAGGCGTGGCCGTGAAGGAGAGCCCGAAGTCATTGCCTAAAGTAGTCACAGCTGCCTGGAGGGCGCTACTGTCTGGGATTATCGAGGTATTGTAGATCTGGTTGTACTCCGTGTAATCACTATCCGTCGGCACATTGGCCGCCAACGAGCCAAGGCTGGCCGCGTACACCGTGGCCGCGCTGACTAACGCTTTCGCGTCGGATACGTCCGAGGAGCGAAAATTAAGGCCCTGTATCTGGCTTGCAAAGGTATTCGCCGCTTGCTCCGTAGCCTGAATCCCGGCGACCTCCGTGGCCGGATCTGTACTGTTCCAGTTCGCCAGGTTGGCATTCTCGGCCGTGATATAAGCGTTTATTACCGCGAGCACCTTTGCGGATGTCGCGTAGGTGATCGCTGCGACGAAGTGGGCGCGCATTTTAAACTCCCTGCCACCCTTACTCTTGGTCCCATCGCAAAACACCGTGGCGCTTGCTCCGCTGCACCGTCCCAACACATAGTCCGTCAGCGTCACGGTGCCGATGCGCTTGTACCCGCTAGAGTCAGCCGTACAGGTGATTCGCGTGTGACGCCCCCAGCTTCGCGGAGTCGTACAGCTGATGTATTTGACAGCTGGTCCGTGAAATTCGGCGTCAATCCAGAACCCCACGCCGTCACGCAGGAGGTTGTTTGACGGGTGCACCGTCGCCGCTGTCGCGGGTAGGACCGTCGTCACACCGCCTAGAGCGATCACCGTAGCCGCGATTCCCACGGCCGCCATGAGTCGTCCGTGTGCCATCTAACGTCCTCCGCAGATCACTGGACTCAGGAGCGATTCTGGTCGCATTGACACCCTCGCAGAGTCCGCCGCTCTGCGTGCTGAATTAGCGGTTCTGGATCGTCCGGGCGCTTTCCGTTGAGCACCAGGCACTCGCATCACGGTCACGTTGCCTTTGCCTGGTCAGCTTGAAACGACGGAGCACACGCCTTGTGCTCCGTGGGCTGTGGACGAGTAGGACATTCCGCCGTTGGCCTTTGTGACGATGCCGCACTTGATGTTGCCACCGCCGCCGCCCAACTTGACGACTAGGTGGAAGTCCAACCCCTTGTACGGCAAGTTCGCATGCCAGGGGGCTTTGGTAATGCCCATCAGGGCGGGTCCCCGGTTCATGGATTTGGTGGTGCCGTAGGACACGCGGATGTATCCCGTGCCGGTCACGTAGAATCGGATCTGGTCGCGGTGGTGCGTCTTGGCGCTCACGGTCGGTGCCGCTCCCGCAAGCAGTGCAACCCCAATGGCGACTCCCGCTAGGGTCTTGCGTGCTCCAGGCATCGCCAACCTCCCGTCCTGAGTTGGCGAATGGCCCAGGGCCGTTGCAAGACTTCTCGGTGTCAGCACAGCAACGCGTTGGTGCTCTAGCGGCTGGAGGCGGACCTTGCAGCCCGCCGATGGCCGTGCCAGTGTTCGCGAAGCTGGCTGGCGATGTAGAGGGGATATCCGATTCCCAAGAATATGAACAAGAGCAGAGCGACTACCGGACTGATCGTCTGGTTGGCCCCGTCGTCCAACTGCATCTGCCGGATTCGGGCAGCCGTTGAGTAACCGCCGATCCAGTTCGCGATCGGGATGAACATCGCCAGGACAGCCAGTCCAGGCGACACTTTTATGTCAGGGTCATGGCGGCGGATCTCAGCGTTGATCTTGTAGTACCAAACGACGTAGTAGATCCCAAGCGTGATGATCGCCAAGCCGAGCACCGCTGCTGGGCTACGATCCTTCCCGAGAGAGTCAACTTCACCGGCGGGGGCGGTCGACTCGACGGCTAGTGGCGCGGGTGACACCATCTCACGCCCTCCCCTACTCATCGAGCCGACTTCGTGCGGAGGTCGAACATGGGCCGGGTCGTGGCTGTCCACGACCGACTCCCCGCCTCGACTAATCTCATTCGGCAACCTGCCCATGGGTTGGGTCTTGGCTAGTCACCCGGAACACCCTTTGAAATAGCTCTTGTACGCAGAGACGTCCTGGTTGTAGTTCGTCACGTCGGTCGTCGTCGAGCTTCCATCCAGCTGATCCAGGGCAATTAGCCCCGCATCGGACCCCAGCGATGCAAAGGCGAGGGCAGCACTCAGATTCTTGGCAGCCGCTGACTCGGCAGCTTCGTATTGACTCTCAGCGCCGGTCCAGTCGCCCGCAACTCCGTCGGCTTCGGCGACACACGCCAGGGGAAATGACGCCTTTACGACGGCTGGTTTCTTGTGCTTCTTCTTCTTCTTCTTCTTCTTCTTGCCCACGGTGACCGCGTGGGCCACACGCTGGGCGTGAACCGTCGCTCGAGCTGGCGTTCGGGCGTTCGCACTCGACGCCACGGCGACCGATCCAAACGTGAGCGTGGCTGCTAGGGCCGCTACCAGAAGACGCTTCACCCGTCTACCTCCCGCTTCCTTCCGCGCTCGCCACGGATAAAGACAGCGGGACAGTAGCACTCCGCGAGGCCCCACGCTAGGCCTCTGCAAAACTCCGCTGATTTACAGCGCTATCGGTAACGTTCCCAATTCATTTGGGCCTTTCCCTGCGATAACTCTCGCGGGATTTACTCGCAAATTGTCAACTGTCGACATCGGGCGACGCTGTCGAGTGGCAACGCCCTTGGTCGATACCTTCACTGCTTTGCAACGGCGGTCCCTGGCGACGGAGATGAAGAAAGCTAGAATCCAGTCCTAGCCCCGCACGGGCACTTACCAGGGCCTTCAGCCTACGCCAGTGGGCTCGATCGGGGGTCTGCTGAGGAACTACCGCCGTTCGGCCCTCGGGGTCACCACCCACAGGTGCCTGCCCGCCTCTAATGATGGGCACATGGCGCTGACCGGCGACTCCAGAGTCCGGGCGGATCGAATCCTCGGGGCGGCGGCCGAGTCACGCGCACGCCTAACGGAGCTGGCGAATCGCTGGGGCGACATCTTCGGCCCCTTGGGAGAGACCCTCTTCTGGATCGTCGCGCTGGACGACACCTTGAACGAAACGTCGGGAATCGCCTATCGCGGACCGCGAGACGCCGATCCAGCTGGCCAGCTCATTCCAGGTCTTCGCTACGCTCGAAACAAGGTCGCCCACGGAGTCGATGTAACCACGGTCAGCGATCGATATGGAGGGGCAGTGCTCGGGCTGATGCAGTTAGGGGTGGGGCGTCTCGGGGACCCAGCAGAACACCGCTGGAAGGCCGGACTTCCACCATCGGGCCGGGACCACAAAGACCAGAACGACGCCTACGACGCCCACCTTGCTCAGCGCGGGATTCTACCGACAATTGATGCAGCCCTCGACTACATTCGGCGGCAGGTCTAGGGTCGTCCTAAACGAGCCACGACGGCTGAAGGTGCTCCATCTTTTGAGATCAGAAAATGCTAAAATAATCTCACATGAACGAGACCCTGCGGCTGCGGCGTGGCCACAACTTCCTTCCCCCGAAGTCGGTCAAGGTACCCGCCCTGCGCTCCACGGACGGCATAACCCTAGCCGACCAGATCGTGGTCCTGCACTACTTCAGCCCAAGCAGCGATTGGTGGCTGACAGAGCTGGACCCGGCAACCGCCGAGGCGTTTGGATTCTGCTGCCTCAACGGCGACCGGGACTGTGCGGAGTGGGGTTATGTCAGCCTTCCCGAGCTGGAGAGGCTGTACGTCCCGCCGTGGATCATCGTCGAGCGGGACTGCCACTGGCAGCCGAAGAGCTTCCGTGAGGCAGTACCTTGGAGTTAGCGACCTGCTCCTACAAGGGGTCCGGTCCTACATGGGGAGCCCGGTCAGAGTAACCAGATACGCTCCCCGGTGGACCTTGCCCTATCCCCTTGCCGGGACGATCATGGAACTGGCCCCGTCCTGGCGAGCATGGCAGCTCCGGGATGCCCCCACCTCCTTCGGCCACGTCTACCGCGCACAGTTGGAGCAGCTCGGAGTGGAGCGCATCACCCAGCTCATCGAGCAGGCCGTCCCCAGTGGCACTGCTGCGGTGCTCCTGTGCTTCGAGGCTGACCGCGCCCAATGCCACCGTGGGCTCCTCGCGTCTTGGTGGCTGTCCAAGACCGGCCACGAGGTCCCCGAGCTAGGATCACCCCCTACCCGTCGAAGGAGCTGGGGAGGCCCACAGAACTTCTCCTACCGTTCTAATGAAGATCACCATGCTCGTCTGCCACCTGCCCGACCCGGAGGAGACGGCCTATCTGGCAGCCCACGGTTACGAGCGTCGCCCCGGACTCCTCGTGTGGTGCGCGATTGCCGCGGACGACTGGGACAAGTTCTTGTGGCGCTGGGGCGACCTGGTAGTCAGCGTTCCTCCGGAAAAGCGGCACCTGTGCCGGGCCATGCTTGAGGGATTGCAGCGGTGGAACGCCTGAACTAGAGACTCGGCCCCGGCCCCTGCGGGTGATTTTCGTCCCCGTGGGGGTTTTTCTTTGACACTCCATTTGACCACTTACCACCTGCACCCCACTTCCCCTAAAAGCCCCAACCTGCTCGCTCCTGACCCTCTATCCAATCTCAAAAGACCTGATTTCATCGTAGTCGAGAAATACTCGGCGAACTTGCGGTCATGGGCGAAATCCGGAAAGCGAGCTACCGACTTCACCGCCACCACCAGCGCCGCCGCCTCCGGGTGTCCGACTAGAACCGCCGCATAGACCAGGGACCGCTCCAGCATCCCGATCGCCTTACCCCCGGCGGGGGCGCCTCTGGGGAGTTCCGCCTCCTCGGAAGAGGGAGGTAGTCCCTTCACCAGCTTGATGACCTCCTCGACGATGACGCTGCCCAGAACCACCGCCACCAGGAATCCGCTGACTACCAGCAGAATCTGCGTTCTCTCGGGCGAGAAAAACTGCCGACCCGACTCAGCCGCGATCCCGGGATCGATCAGGAAGGGCCCGCCCAGGGCAATCGGCAGCAGCAACGCCCAACGCAATCTGGGACTGGGAAAAGCCGCCCCCACTAGGGCCAGAACGATCAGCAGCCACGCCGGGCCCGGGTGTGAGGCGAACTGGACGTTGATTCCCATCGCCACCAGCGGGAGCGCGCTGAGGCCGCGCCGCCACGCCCGGCGACTGAGCCAGGCCGATCTGGCTAGAAAGGCCGGAACCGCAGCGGTACTGCAGATGAAGATGAGGCCCTGGGAAACGGTCACGGCATCAGGGCCTCCGCTAGATGGAGGACCAGGCGGCGACCGCCCAGCTCCTCAAACACATGACTGCCGTAGACCTGCTTGGCGCTGGCCTGCTGACTGACACCCAGCTTGCGCCCGATCTCCACGGTGCTGAGACCGGCAACGTGCAGGTCAGCTATCAGCTGAGCTCTGGGGGTGCGGCGCTCGTACAGCACCCGCATCAGGCGGAGGGCCGATTCGAAGTCGGTGGCATCACCGTACTGTGCAAGGACTCGCAGTCCCACCGCCCTCCTCTTCTTAGCCAATTCCAAGGCCTGGCGGGCGAGCATGAAGGCCTTCCCTCGGCTCGCCCGTACCGTTGCGGGAAGAGGGGTCTCGACCTCGCCGATGCCGACCCCCAGCCACCATCGCGACGACTGCAGGGCCACCAGCGCGACGTGGGTCAGGGTCTGGGCATCTGAGGTCAGGGCTTGGGTTTCGTCCCCGGCGGTCCGCTCCGGGGGAAGAAGGAAGTGCAGGGAGGAGTCGTTGTGGAGATCCTCGAGCCAGGTGTTGACGAGGTCGGGAGAACGACGACTCCCCTTCTGGTCGAGGAGAATGACCGCTGTCATGGCACAACCCTACCACGTTGTATCAGATAAAACAACTATTCTAGGTTGTTATCCCGGTAACTACTCAAGAGAGTTGTGAATACCTGACTGGGAGTGGCCTGGATCGGGTCAGAGCTGCTGTCGTCCTGAGAACGCCCGGGCCACGGTCCGCTCGTCGGCATAGGCCAGCTCGCCTCCCACCGGCAGTCCGTGTGCCAGCCGGGTCACCTTGACCCCGCTCGCTTCCAGTCGGCGGTGAAGGTAACTGGCGGTCGCTTCCCCCTCGACGTCGGAGTCGGTCGCCAGGATCACTTCTCGGACAGTCCCCTCAGCCACCCTGGCCACGAGCTCGTCGGCGTGGATCTCCCCCGGCCCCACCCCGTCCAGAGGTGAGAGGGCAGCGCCGAGCACGTGGTAGAGCCCGCGGTACTCGCCGCTGCGCTCGATCGCCAGCACATCGGCGGCATCCTCCACGATGCAGAGCAGGGACTGATCTCGAGCCGGCTGGCCGCAGATGGCGCAGAGCTCACCCCGCAGGGAGAGGAAGAAACAACGCGGACAAGTCCCCACCTCCTGAGCCACCTCTGCCACCGCGGCCGAGAGCGCCAAACCGTGAGCTGGGGCGATCCGTACCGCGTAGAAAGCCAGCCGCTGTGCGGTCTTGGAGCCGATCCCCGGGAACCGGGCGAACTCCTCCGCCAGGCGCTCAACCGGAGGTGGCAGCAACCCCAAATGCGGTGCTCTGGGTGGCCGTCAGGTTCAGCGCAACCCGGGCGGCAGGAGGCCCGGGGGGAGCAGCGACTCCATCGAGCGGGCGGCCAGCTCGCGGGACCGCTCAAGTGCATCGTTGACGGCGGCCAGGACCAGGTCACTCACCAACTCCGCCCCCTCCTGCAGCACTTCAGGCTCGATGCTGATGCCGGTGACGCGCTGCTGGCCATCGGCGCGCACGGTGACCGCCCCACCGCCGGCGCTGCCCTCCACCTCCTGGCTGGCCAGGTTCCCCTGGGTCTCTTGCAGCTGCCGCAACATGTTCTCCTGGAGTTGGCGGAGTTGCTTGGGGTTGGGTTGCGGCACCGGTTTGGCTCCTTGTGACTGGCTCGGGCTAATTCTAGGGCTGGCCCGAAGACCTCCTAGCGCTTCTCGCCCGTCCCGAGCCGGGTCAGGCGACTGCCGGGGAACACGTTCATGGCCTGGCTCAGCGCCGAGGAGCGCATCGAGCCGTCCCCGGGTGATTGGTCAGCGGGGCCGGCGGCGCTGGCGGCTGACGACTTCACCACCTTGACCGCAACCTCCTGGCCGAGCACCTCGAGGCAAGCCCGCTCCAAGATCGCCCGGTTGGCCGCGGACTCCATCTGACGCACGTGGAAGTCGAACTTCTCATCGAACTCGACGGTAAGAACGCCTCCCTGATGGCTGGCCGGCCGGCCCGACCTGAGCAGGGCCTGCACCGGGATGTTGTCGCGGCCCAACCAGGCCAGGATCTCGGGCCAGCGCTCCACGCCGTCGCCCGCTGAGGAGGCCTCCGACTCCACCGGATCGGTTGGCCCCCCTACCAAGTCCGCTGGGCCAAGGGCACCCTCCTCTCTCCCTTCCGGGCTGCCATTTGGCGCTGGCGGCGGGGGTAGTTCTTCGGCCATCTCGACCACGATTTCCGGTGTGGGATCGGGCGCTGGGTGTTCGAGTGGAACTGCCGGATTCGCGGACGCCTCGCTCTCGGGTCCGCCCTTAGGGGAGGCAGACGACCCGGTGAGGCCGAGACGGAGCAAGCCGGCCTCCAGAGACATCCAGGGATCGTCGGCCCGGCGCAGCTCGCTGGCGGCGGCGACGGCGACGCCCATCAGGTCCAGCCAGAACCCCGGTGGGGCAGCGATCTCCTCGACTCGGGGTCCCGCGGTCCCAGCAACTGGGCTCAGCTCGCGCCAGAGCTGGTCCTTGGCCAGATTGCCCAGCGAACGGATCAGCTGGCGAGGCTCCACTCCTCCCGCCTGGAGTTGATGCAATTCGCCCCAGGCCTCGGCCGCCTCGGCCCCGGCCAGAGAAGTGGCGAGCCGGACCAGGGCATGGGGGTCCGCCATGCCGAGGCCAGCCTGCACCACCTCGCGGGTGAGCTCGCCGCCGGCCAGGCCCAGTAGGCGATCCAGGAGCGAGAGCGCATCGCGCAGCGATCCCGCGCCCGCCTCGGCCACCAGGACGACCGCATCAGGAGTGGCGGTGACTCCCTCTTTGGCGCAGATGTTTGATAGGTGAGCCGCCATGGCATCAACCGGGATCCGCCGGAAGTCGAATCGCTGGCAGCGAGAAAGGATGGTGTCGGCCAGGCGCTGCGGCTCGGTGGTGGCGAGGATGAAGCAGGCGTGCTCGGGAGGCTCTTCCAGGGTCTTGAGGAAGGCATTGCCGGCCTCCGGGGTGAGCATGTGAGCCTCATCGATGATGTAGACCTTGGTCCGGAACTGGCTGGGCAGGAACTGGGCCCGCTCGCGGAGGTCGCGGATCTCGTCGATCCCCCGGTTGGTGGCGGCGTCGATCTCGATCACGTCCAGGCTACGCTGCTCGGCGATCGCCCGGCATGGCGGGCACACCCCGCAGGGCTCTCCGTCCTCCAGGGCCTCGCAGTTGATGGCCCGGGCCAGAATTCGAGCGGCGCTGGTCTTGCCGGTGCCCCTGATCCCGGTGAAAAGGAAGGCGTGGCTGAGACGCCCCTCCCGAACGGCATTGCGCAGGGTCGTCGCCACCACCTCTTGGCCCACCAGCTCGCCGAAGCGCTGGGGGCGGTATTTGAGGTAGAGCGTCTGTCGGACCGAGTTCTCGCTGCTCAAGATGATCGCGCACCCCTCTTCGATGAGGCATCCCCGGCGCTGGCCGACCACAGGACTCGAGCCGGGGAGCCCGGCGGCACTCCAGATGTTCCGCGTACCGCTGCTTCCTTCCGGACCTGACGGGGTTGGCGGTCGCTGGCTGCGCCGGACCCGGCCGTCAACGCCCGGGTGGTCGGGGCTGACCCGATGACACCTCCCCTCGGAGGGGAGTTCGACCCCGCTGTAGCGGATTGCGGGTACAGGGCACCGCTAACTCCCCGTCTAGCGCGATCAAGCCGATTCTAACTCGCAGACACGCTGGGGGAACCACCCTTGGCGGCGTTGATCTGGTCGCCCAGCCTCAGCTCTTCCCCGCGCCGCAGCCGGCCGATGTTGCCCCGGAGCCGGAAGGCCAGAAAGCCCAGAGAGAAGAGGGAGAAGACCCGAGCCTCGGCGGGACGGTCTCGAGAGCGCAGAAAGGTGACGGTGGCGGCCACGCTCGCGCCGGTTAGAGCGCCCACCGAGACGTACCTGGTCGCTGCCACGGTGCCGACCCCCGCCGCGGCCGCAGCAGCGGCGGCGTTGCGGTCCATGGCCATCAAAGAGCCCCAGCAGGTGAGCACCGAGCGCCCTCCCTTGAACTCGGCCCAGAGAGGCCAACTGTGTCCCATGGCAGCCGCCACCGCCGCCGCGAGCCCGCCCTGGTTACCGGCTATCCGCTCCCCGATCCGGGCGGCCATGTAGCCCTTGGCACTATCCAGTCCGAAGGTGGCGGCAGCTGCCGCGGGTCCGGCCGCCCGCAGCACGTTGGTAGCGCCGCTGACTCGGCTGCCGTACTTGCGGACGTCCACTCCGGCGGCCAGTCGGCCCACGATCACCCCGATGGGAACAGAGCCGAGCAGATAGCCCGCTCCCGCCGCCACCGCGATCCGGCCCCATTTCATACCCACCACCGCCGAGTGTAAGAATCGGCATCCGGACGGGGGACAGAGGAGGTGTCGCCGTAGTGAGGGGACCCCATCCGGGTAGGCTAGCGAGGTCAGGTTCCCGGAGGCGTCGTAGGCGGCCTTAGTTGTCTTGCCGAGCCGCGGTGCCGAAGCCGAATCACCCGCAGGTGACTGTGCCTTGAACCTCAATGTTTCCGGCTGGAGTCTGTCCCGAACCTGACGTTAGTTGTACGTCCAACGTCGCACCTTGGGCCCAGTCGATCTGGGTGACGCCACTGACTGTCGCCGGGTATGTCCCGGTGACCGCGTAGCCCTGAGCGATCATTCCGGTAGCACCGCCCGCCTGCCCGGTCAGCACCTGCCACACTCCAGTCTCACCGTCGTAGCTCTGAATGTAAAAGACATACTGCGTCCCGTTGAGCGTGCCGCTGACGGTGATCGTTGATTCGCCGTTGGGATAAGGCTGGCAGCTCGACACCGCGTTGAGGAGCTGACCGGAGACCACCCCGCTGTAAGTCAGGCTGGCCGTGCCAGGGGGAATCGGCGTTGGAGACGGTTGCGTCGCAGTCGGAGTTGGACTCGGTTCCGGTGTCAGAGCGCTCGGGGTTGGGGTGAGGGTTGATACCGGGGATGTGCTGGGTGTGGCAGTGCTCGAGGGCAACGGCCTCGCTGTATTAACGCCCCTAACCTCGGGGGTCGAGCGGCCGCGGGGTGTGAGAGTTGCAGTCCCGCAACCTGCTAGCAACAGTGCGCAAGCCAGGGGCAGGACCAGCCGCATCCGGATAAGGTTCCGCATTGACTCAGTTTGCAGCTGAACGCGACGCACGGCGACGTGGTTACGTGAAACAGTTCATCCTTCTGGGCTTGGACGTTGCCCATGATCACTGCGTCGGCCGCCGATCCTCTCGGCGGCGATCTCGAGGTTGAGCTGGTTACCTACGATCAGAGTCGCGACAACGTCTCTCTCGCGAATAGCCAGCTGACGGGCGATCCCGTCTGACCCGACGCCTGCTCGACGCAGGTGAGCGCCGCCATCGACTGCCCGATCCCAGGTGGTGGATCCGGGGCGGTGGCGGAAGAGTCCGTTGGGTCGCCAGGTACTCAGAGCTCGATGCGCAGCAGCCGGGCGTACCCCAGCCGCAGGGCAACAGCCCCGGCGGTGCCCGCGCAGAGGGCGCACGCGGCGATCGCGGCCAAGTCTGAGCCCGCCGTCCCCAACTGGGTGATCACCAAAGGAACGGTCAATGCCACCATGCAGGTCGCGATATAGGTTGATCCGAGGATAAGAAAAACCACCGAGAGCCAAATCCCGGTGGCCCGCCGGGGATCGGACCAATCGAGCCGAGGCCAGATCGCCCCCAGCCCAGTCGCCAGCGCGGTCAGGCCGGCGACGCACAGAGCCAGGAGGATCGCCGAGAAGCCCATCTGCGGCAGGGGGACATGAAGCCGGATCTCCCCCGCCCACATCAGGACCAGGCCTGCCCCGACCGCCAGCACCGCGGGAAGCGCCAACTTGCCCAGGAGGAGATCCCGAGCCCCGAGCGGGGCGGAGCGCAGACACCAGAACTGGCGTCCCTCGGTTCCCACCGCACGTAGGCCAATGCCGCTGGCGACGAACAGCGCAGCGAAGGTCGAGGTTGTGAGCGGGCCGTACCAGAGAGGGAAGTTCTGAAATAACGCCCGGGAGCCGGCGCCCGACTGGGGTGCCAGCAGGTAAACCGCGAAGAGGGCCAACGGCAGGATCAACTGGCTGAGCTGGACCGGGTCACGGCGCAGGTTGCGACCGTCTTTGCGGAGAAGGGCCACCATCGGGGGCACTCGTCGCCAGCTGGCGCCGGCGCGCAGTCTCAGCGGCGGAGCCAATTGCGCCCGGGCCCAGCCCTCACGATGGAGCGGGCCGGTGATCCAGAGCACCGCAGCCCCTGTCAAAAGTGCCAGCAGCAGCAGCGGCGCCAGCCACATGGCAGCGCCAGCCGCGTCGCCCCGCCAGGTCATGGTGACCACCCGCGCTGCCCAGGCGGGCGGGAACCAGACCGAATTCAGCCAACCCGACCCCAGTGAGTTAACCGCACCGGCCCAGCGCAAGCCCTGGCCCTGGGCGTGCCCGGCGATGTCGAGGGCGGCCAGGCCAAAACCCACCAGGCAGACCAGGGCCGCGGCGCCGTCTCTCACTCGGCTCGCGGGCACGATCCGCACCGCCACAACCACCAGGAGCAGACCCACCGCCACCGGGGCCGCAAGCAGGGCCACAAGCCCGATGACAGCTATCGGCAGCAGTGCCAGGGTACCTGTGACGACCGCGGCCGCAACCAGCACCGGCCCCAGCAGCGCCGCTCCCACCCCAACGCCGAGGACCAGTTGCGACGCCAGCCGGTGGGCCAGCGTCCCCCGTGACGAGATCGGCACCGTCAGCAACCACTCGATGTCTTTGGCGAAATAGGCCGAGGCGACGGCGAAGCTGACCGCGGTCACCAGGGTGAAGCCACTGAGCAGCACCAGACCTCCGGTGACGGTGGTTAGCAGGCGGTGCTGCGAGGCCAGCAGAGATCCCCTCAGCAACGCGGCGATGATGGGGATGGCAGAGACCCAGAGCAGGACACCCAGTGCCGACCCAAAGGTGACCGCCACCCGCCGGGTACGTCCGCGATGCCAGGCGGCGTTCCAGAGTGCCCTCCCATTCGAGGCCAGCAGCGAACGCACCTGACGGGTGGCTGAGGGAAGGACGGAAGCAGAGCCGGGGTTGCGAAGGGCTCCGATCAACTCCGCAGCGCCGTCAGGAGATTGGCGGCCTCGTGATCGCGGGAGCCGGTGACTGCCATGAAGGCATCCTCCAGACCAGCGTCGATCTGACCGTTGCGTCGGCCCTCGGCCTCCAGCTCGGCAACGGTGCCACAGGCGGCCAATCTGCCCTCGCTGAAGATGCCAATTCGATCGCAGAGGGCGGCGGCGATCTCAAGGGCGTGGGTGCTGAGGAAAACGGAGTGGCCACTGTCACAGAGACTGCGAAGCATGATCTTGAGCTGACGGGCGCCTCTCGGATCCAAGCCCACCGTGGGTTCGTCCAGGAAGAGGATCTCGGGGTCGTGTACCAGCGCCGAGCAGAGCGCCAGCTTCTGGCGCATCCCCCGGGAGTAGCTCATGATCAGTTGCCCCTGCACCCCGGTCAGGTCGAACCCCTCGAGCAGGGCGGGAATCCGCCGCCGCCGTCGCTCCGCCGAGACGCCGTGCAGATCGGCCGCCAGCTGGAGCATCTCGGATCCGGTGAGGCGGTCGTAGAGGGCGGCACTGTCGGGGACGTAGCCCAGGTGGCGCCGGGACTCCCGGCCGTCGCTCTGGACGTCGTGGCCGCAGACCCGGATTCGACCCGCTGAGGGCCGCAGCAGCCCGACCGCCATCTTGATCGTGGTTGTCTTCCCGGCGCCGTTCGGCCCGATCAGACCAAAGAGCTCTCCTGGAGGCACGCTGAGGTCCAGCTCTCTGACTGCCAACTGCCCGCCGAAGCTCTTGGAGACGCCTTCGAAGCAGAGCTGGCCGGCACGATCGGCAAACTGGGCCATCGGCCGGATTATCTCCACAGGCTCTGCCGCAACCAAGCGCCGATGCGACGTTGTAACCTCGGACCATGAGCATCAGCGCAGCGACCCCCGTGTCAACCCCCCGCCGGGCCCACCTCGACGACCTCGACCTGCCTCAGGGAAAGCGGGCCCGACTCCACACCCTGCTATACGAGCACGGCCCCGCCAACGGCACCCTCCTGATGCTCCCCCTGGACCAGGGGCTGGAACACGGCCCGGTCGACTTCTTCGTCAATCCACCGGCGGCTGATCCGGAGTTCCAGGTGCGTCTGGCTCTGGATGGGAATTACTCGGGTATCGCGCTTCAGATCGGACTGGCCAAGCGCTACCTGCACCGCTGGGCGGGTCGGCTGCCGCTGGTGCTCAAGGTGAACGGCCGCACCAACCCCCCCGGCTTCGATGAGGCCTTTTCACCGCTGACCTCGTCAGTTGAGGACGCCGTGCGCCTGGGAGCTGTCGCGGTCGGCTACACCTGCTATGTCGGCTCCCCCGCCCAAGACCGAGACCTGCGGCAGATGAACGAGGTCCGCCAGGAGTGCGACCGCTACGGCATGCCGCTCATCTGCTGGTCCTACCCCAGGGGTTCTGCGATCGCCAAGAAGGGGGGCCAGGACAGCCTCTACGCCATCGACTACGCCGCCCGCGTGGCGGCCGAGATGGGTGCGGACGTGATCAAGCTCAACATCCCCAGAGAGCATTCCGAGACGGATGCAGCATCGCCTGCCCCATACGACACCTTGGTGGAGGACCGCCGCCAGATGCTGACTCGGATCATCCGCTCCGCCGGGCGGTCACTGGTCATCTTCGCCGGGGGCAGCAAGCTGGCCGACGACGAGCTGATCGGGAGGATCGATGACTGCATGGCAGCCGGGGCGACCGGATTCATCTTCGGGCGCAACATGTGGCAGCGACCGATGGCTGAGGCGATCACCATGACCGGTCGGGTCCACGAACTGCTCCAGCGGTACGGTCACCGGGCCTAGCGCCCGGCCGCGAGCCGCACCGGTTCGCGATTCATCCTCAGGCCTAGGGACCGATCAGAGGAGATAGGCCGGCGCGGCTCGCGATCCCGAACAGCGGCCCCAGCAGCACTCCAAAGCTGAGTACCGCCCCAGCACAGAGAACGATGCCGATCAGGGCGCTGCGGCCGGGTAGAGCGATCTCAGGACCGTCTACTCGGGCGTCGAAGATGGTCAGCAGCCAGCGGAACACCACCAGGGCTGCGATCAGCGCGGACAGCAGTTCCAGCCAAGCCAGCCAGCCTAGCCCGGCGTGGAGGACTGAGTCCACGGCGAGGAGCCGGGCAAAGAACCCCGCCAGTGGCGGCAGCCCGGCCAGACCAGCCAGCAGCACCGCCAGGCCTCCGGCCAGGAGCGGAGATCGGGCCCAGAGTCCGCGGAGGTCGCTGGTCGAATCACCCTCTCCCTGGGCGGCAATCGACCCCAGGAGTCCTAAGAGCGCCGCAGCCAGCGGGATAACGCAGAGCAAGAGGTAGAGAATCGCCGCCGTCCCCTGCCTCGAGATCTCCGGCAGGCTGGCCAAGACCAGTGCGAGCTGGGCGATGAGTAGATAGACCACCGTCTGGCCGAGCCGGCGCTGGCGCCAGGCGAGACAAGGTGACACCACCAAGGTGACCCCGGCCAGAACCGCGACCGTCATGGTCCAGGTCGAGGGGCCGGCACCGAGGCCGCCAGCCAGCACTCGCAGCAAAGCCGCTGACCCGGCCAGGAAACCCAGCACCGTTCCCGCTAGGAACGGCAGCGTCGGCAGTTTGGCGCCGGCGCCGGTGCGCCACCACAGGAACGGGAAGACCCCGAGCAGCGCGCCCGCACCAAGGACCACCAGCGTGGCGGCCACCACCAACATCGGATTGACGTACGTCAGCCCGGCAGGAATCGAGCGCAGAGCGGTCGTGCCCGCGAGACCGGCGAGCATCGCGGTACCGACCAGGAAAATGACCAGAGAGAAGCCGACCACCGCGAGCGCCCGGATCGCGGTCCTTACCGACTCGGCATCGGTTTTGCGC
This sequence comes from Candidatus Dormiibacterota bacterium, assembly GCA_963701235.1. Taxonomy (GTDB): domain Bacteria; phylum Chloroflexota; class Dormibacteria; order Aeolococcales; family Bog-877; genus Bog-877. The sequence continues at coordinate 872,777 of OY969577.1, read as the reverse complement.
AGTCCCTGCGCCATCGCCATGGGCAAGACCGTCAGTGCTAAACCGGCGCCCATGGATGTGAGGTCTGTTGCGGATGCTGTCAGCAGCACTCCGGCACAGCTCATCAGCATTAGCAGGTAGAACACCCCACGGTGGGGATCCATTTCACTCTCGGCGTCTGACCCGCACAGCACCACCGCGGCCGCCCCAACCAGGGTAGCTGCGTAAAAAAAGAGGGCGAAACGGTCGATGACCAGGCTGCCGTGCTCAATATCGGGGGGAGTCGGACCGAACGACGACTTCCAGAACCCGATGCTGGTTACGAACGCCAGTAGCAGCGCCAGCAAGGCTACCCATCGGATGTGCTCCAGGGCTCGGCCATGGCTGTCACCGCCCCGCAGGTCGAGCGCCGCGCAGACTGCTGCCCCCAGCACGAGAATCCCGATGGGAGTGAAATCCTCGAGAAAGGCCAGGTTCATCACTTGGCCTTGGGCGGCGCTACCGGTGCAACCGCGGAGATTCTTGCCGACACCAGGGCCGTGCCCTGAACCGTGTAAGGGATGAAATACCCCGCGAACAGACCAAACAGGACGACCCCGGCGGTCAGGACCCAGGCCGAGTAGAACTCCGAACCGCGCGCATCGGGCACCGCCACCACCTCGGCGTTGTCGGGGTTGGTGCTGAAGACGCGGTGTCCCAGGCGCCACCAAGCCGAGGTAAGCAGCAGCAGGCCGAGGAGTGCGAAGGCGGTCACGAAGCGGTGAGCCACCAGCCCGGCAATGACAATCTCGAAGATGCCAGGAAAGCCCACCAGCAAGGGGATTCCGATGGACGCAGCCGCGGCCATGACAAAGCACAGTCGCAGTCGTGGAGCGCTGGCAGCAGCGCCGGCGAGCGGTAGCAGTCTCCCGAGCAGGGAGCGGTCGCAGATGGCGCCCACCACCAGCAGCAACAGCGGTGCGGCGAATATATAGGCGAAGCAGATGTAGATCGCACCGCTCAGTGATGTCTCTGAGAAGGTGGCCGCCCCGAAAATCACCAATCCTCCGACCGCCACCAGGGAGTTGGCCGCGATTCGCCGCAGTTCCTGGCCAGCCCTGGCACCCAGTGCACCCCAGAAGAGAGTCAGCAGGGCGAGCGCCAAGAGTGGTGTCACCAACTGCAGCGCAGCGTTGGGCTCCATCGCGAGGGCTATCCGAATCAGGGCGTACCCCCCCACCGGCAGAGAGCTCACCGCCAGCAGCATGCCCACCGGGGTACTGGCCACGCTGACGCCGTCGACGAACCAGCGGTGCAGGGGGAACGCTCCCATCCGAGCCACCACCGCGCCCAGGAAGAGGGTTTCGACGATCAGCCCGGGGGTGCCGCTAAGGGCCTTGACCGTCGACAAGGTGGTGAAGTTGAGAGTGGTGTTGCCCGTGCGCAGCAGCAGTAGCAGCGTTCCTGCGATCAGAGCTCCCGATGCGACGGACTGCGTGACAACCAACCTTCTGGCCGCAGGGCGAGATCCTTGCGTGTCGCCGAGGGCCAGCAAGAACCCCAGCGGCAGCACGGGCCAGCAGAAAAAGATGATGAACATCCCCAAGTCCTGGGTGGCGAAGGCGCCAGTTATGCCTACCTCGGTCACCAGCAGAAGTGCGAAGTAGGTGCGATAGCGCTCGCGATGGCGCCAGCTAGCCAGCACAACCGCAGTGAACACGGCGGTTGTCGCCACCAGTAAGAGCATGTTCAGCCCGTCAGTGCCTAGGTGGTAGTCCAGTTGAAACAAGGAGCTCCGAAGCCAGGGCGCGTCGACCACGGGTTGGGGGATCGATCCGGCACCGGGGCTGGCAACCGCGCTGATTAGGTCGTAGAGAGCAACCAAAAGTGGCAGCGCGGTTGCGAAAAGTGCGGTGGTGCGCACTCGGAAACGATGGAGATCGTTCTGGATCGGCATCGAGAGCACGATCACCGCCCCGATCAAGGGGGCGAAGACGATGAAGGTGAGGGTCAGATCAGTGGGCATCTAGGGGGCCCCTGCTCCAGCCCCAGAGCTGGCAACGACCCAGATCACCAGGGCGACCGTCAGCGCCAATCCAGCCAACGCAACCAAGCTGGCATTCACCTCCCAGCCCCTGTGCGCCGTCCCCTTGACCGGCTCCAACTTGATCAGGTCGGCCAAACCGGAGGCGGTGGCGTCTCCCACCGGATCGAGCATGCGCTCTTGCGCCAGCACCACGCCCCTGGCCGGCAAACCCGAACCGATTGCATCTGCAGAGATTGCCAGGCGAGTCCCATCCGCCCAGGCGAACCAGCTTGGATCCTCCGATGCCGAGCTGGTCAGGTTGCCGCTTCGGGCTGCCATGACCGCCACCGCCAGCAGGGGCACGACCAGCACAGCCAGAAGAGCTGCCCAATCCAGCGGAAGCGCCGTGGCGCCGGCCTTGACGGCCAGAAATGCGCCCAACCCGTATGAGATCCCGGGAAGACTGACCAAGCCACTGACCAACGCCAGTCCCGTCGCCGCCAGGCTCGGCCAGTGCGAGCCCAGACCCCGGCCTTGGGCCAACTGCCTGCGCACCAGGCGAGCCTCGCGCGGATCCCTGGACTCCTCGCCGCGGATGGCGATCAACGCCACCCTGGCGCTGGCGGCAGTGAGCAACAGCATTGTCAGGATTGCTCCTCCGGCAGCCAAGTCGCGGAACAGCTCGGGCACTGTCGGGGAACCGTGGGCGGCCGTGCCGAACGCGGCGGTGAGCATGGCGGCGTGACCGAAGTACGTTCCCACTCCGACCACACCCGTGATCGCGGCCAGCGAGGTTAGAAGCAGCAACACCGTGGGCCTGGCCAGCCTCCAGGCCGCCCCAAGCTGGTCGATCGAGTCCACCCGTTGGTCCCGGCCCAGGGTGCTGACCACGCCCAGCAGCGCAGCTGTCGCCAGCGCGGAGGAGATCAGAAGCGCGAGCGCCGCTGCTGGCGCGCCCAACCCGATGGCTGCCAGGATCATTCCGGTCTGGCTGGCTGCGAGCCATACCGCCAGCCGCCGGAGCCGGTGCTCGCGCAGTGCGAGGGCCGAAGCAAGCAAGCTGGAAGCAGTCCCCAAAACCACCAGCGCGGGAAGGACACCAGAGGCGAGCCGCAGCAGTGGGAAGGCCTGCAGCAACAGGGCTGCACCAAGGACGGCGCCGGCAATCGCCAGTACCATTCCGGCCGCCGCACCTGGTGCATTACCCAGGTTCCGCCAGAGCCCATGAACCGGCAGCTGGCCACAGGCGCACGCCGCGGCGACCACGATCAGGACCGCGGCCAAGGTCAGCGATCTGGCTCCGACTCCGGGGACAAGGCCCTTGGTGGCGGCCACCCAGATGTGGGAGAGCGCGACCAAGTTGAGCCCGTCCGGCGTGGCCAAGACGATCTTGTGTTTGGCCGCCGCGGCAGTGGCGGCCGCCGCCGCGGTGGCAATCGGGCCCGAGAACTTGACGTAGATGAAAGCAACTCCGAGTACCAGGGAAAGGCCTCCAGCCCGCCACACCAGGTATCCACTGCGCGCAGTGCTGCCGGCGTTCTGCCCGACCCCAGAGCCCACCAGGAGAGCGGCCGTAAAGCCAACGATCTCGAAGCCGACGAGTGTCTGAAAGAGCTCGGGTGCCAAGACCACCAAGAGAGCTCCGAAGCCAAGCAGGTTGGCCAGGCGCGTCATCTGTCCGAGACGGGGGTCTCGCCGGAATTGGATCATCATCTGCAGCTCGCAGATGAGGGTGACCAGCGTCACGAGCACGGCCAGGATGGCGGTGGTTGAGCTGGCGGCGTACCCAACTCCTACTTTGAAGGTCTGGGCCAGAGTGGTGGCTGTGGCCGAGTTGAATGGGTGTTGGACCACGGGGAAGGACCAGAAGGTGAAGGTGTCCTGGTGAACGACTCGGCCGCCGGACACCACCGCCACCAGCAGGACGAGCGCAGCGACCAGAGCCAGCCATGAGGTCGACACCACAGCACCGGCGATTCCGCGCCTGGTCTCTGCCAGGAAACTGATCAGAACTCCCAGCGGTGGCAGCAGAAGGACGGCCAGGCAAACCGTAAAAATCCCCACCTCAGACCTCGTCCGCGTCGACCGCGGTATCGGCGACCTGGCCCTCGACCGCTTTTTCCTCTGGGGGCACCGGTGTGGGAGGCGCACCTTCGTCTCCGCCGGGTTCGGTGCCGGTCTCCATTCGCGGTCCAAGGGTCACCAAGTCCAAGAGGTCCTGGCCCCCCGTCCGCCTCCGCAGCAAGGCCGCCATCGATATGCCGGCGGCCGCCCAGAGGGCTCCCATTACCTCCACCACAAGCGCGAACGATTGGAGTTGAGCCGCCTCGGTGGGTCGGGAGGCGAGTCCGGATAAGCCGACCAATGCGCTGGCGACGGCGTTGAATCCGAGCAAAAGAGCCAGGACCGCGCCCATTGCGTCTCGACGGTGGATCAGCGCGAACAGACCCACCCCGAAGAGACAGGCAGCAGCTACCAGCAGCGTCGCCGAGGTCTGGTTCACCCACCACTCCGGCGGCGGGCGGCTCTGGCGGCAGCTCGTGCAGCTTCGCGCTGGGCTTGGCGCTGCCGCTGCGCCTCAAGGCGGCGAGTACGAGCTTGGCGAAGCTGCTCCTCAGCTGCTTCTCGAGGATCTCGCTGAATCAGAGCGGCGCCGCCAACCACGGTGGTGGCGGCCAGGAGAGCCAGAGCCAGGACCGCCACCCCGGCACCCATTACCAACTGGTGACCTACCTGGGCAAGGGTCGGCTGGGAGGCTGCCGCCGCGGCCGCAAGCTCAGCGCGGCTGGCCACACCGGCGCCTAGCAACAACCCGAACGCGGCCAGGGCCGCGACAGCTGAGAGGGCGATCGGAGCCAAGGCGGTGGTGCTAGCGCCCCGACCGGAGTCCTGGGCCTCCGGGGTTGATCTCGCCGAGGGGCTCAACAGCACCATCTCAGCCAGGGCGCCCATGAGCAGCACCCCGAGCCCAGGCAACGCCGCCCCGGCGAGGAGAAAGGCGACCGCCAGCGCCAACGACAGCAACCCCAGTGCGACTACCTGTACCGGCCGTTCGCGGCGGATCAATAGGGCTACCGCGGAGCCCACCGCCGCGCCACAGCAGGCGGCTACACCGAGCACAGACTCCTCCTGGGCCTAGTCCCGGCCACGATGGATAGCGAAACGCGGACATGCGAAGGCCGCGGCGGAAGAGCCACGGCCGGTCATTCTATGGGAGCGCGATCACGCTCCCGGACCGGGCGCGAATTCAGCTGTCTCGCAGCGTGAGGCGCTCGGCAAACTGCTCCAACCTCTCTCGCGATGGAGCGTCGAGCGGTGCTAGGCAGGCAACTGCCTCCATGCTCCAGCGGTCGGCGAGGCTGCGGGCGGTCGCCAAGGCGCCACTGTCACGCACCAGCGCCACCAACTGGTCGCGCAGCAGAACGGTCTGTTCAGGGTCCGCCGAGCCCAGCAGCTCGAGCCGTGCTCGCACCGTCTTGCGCTGCGGTCCCCGCAGGGCGCACAGGACCGGCAATCCGCAGATGCCTTGCAGCAAATCCGTGCCCGCCGGCTTGCCGGTGCGCCGCGGGTCGCTGAAATCGAGGCAGTCGTCGATCCCCTGGAAGGCGAGTCCCAGCTTGCGGGCGAAGCGAGCGACCGCGTCCCGCTCGATCCGCCCGGCGCCACTCAGGCGAGCCCCGGTGGTAGCGCAGGCGGCCAGCAGGGCACCGGTCTTTCCCTGGGCAACCTGAACGTAGGGAGCTAGCTCCCCTGACCAGACGGAGCGACGGTCGAGCTCGCGCAGCTGGCCATCAGCGATCCGGACCAGCGCCTGGGCCATGCTCCGGGAGATGTGGGGCTCACCCAGCCGGGCGATCAGGCCGGCGGCTCGGCCCAGGTAGTAGTCGCCAACCCCGAGCGCCGCTAGAGGCCCCGCCAGCGCAGCCACGGTGGGAACCCCACGGCGCGAGGCGGCTCCGTCCACCAGGTCGTCGTGGCATAAGGTGGCCGCGTGGAGCAGCTCCATCGCCACCGCAGCCTGGAGAACGGAAGCAGGTCTATAGATGGGGCCGAGCTCGCCACATAGCAGCACCAACCGGGCTCGGATACGCTTTCCGCCCGCGCTCTGCATGGTGGCCATCGGGGAAGCGACCAGCGCCGGGTCTGTGGACAACACTCGGCCCAGCTGGCGATCGACTGGATCGCGCGCCCTGAGGAGCTTGCCCAGGGCCTCCGGCCCCAGTCCTGCCGTCTCAGCCTCTGGCCCGGCGAGGCGGTGACCCAGCCACCACCATCTAGCCTGGCGGCGGGCCGGCAGGCGAGCGGCGCTGGCCCCGGCGAGCCCGCACGCCGGAAGCAGTCGCCGGGCTGCCCGGTCTGCCCGGCCCGACCACGCCAGCTCAAATCCGGCGGCGCTGAGGCCATCGGCGAAGGCGGCTTCGACTTCCACATTCGCATATCTGGTCAGCGCTTCCGAGGCCTGGGCTAGGCAATAATCGCCAGCCAGGATCGCCAGCCCCAGCGGCTCCTCGCCAAAAGCGGCCGAACGATGCCACTGCAGAGCCCGCTCGGTCAGCTCGGCAGCGGCCGCCACGTGAACGGCGCGGGCACCATCTCGGCCCCTCGGTCCTGCGGCTCGTAGGGTGAACCGGGCAGGTAGGCCCAGCTGGGAGCTGGGCCCGACAATGGCACTCCCCCAAGCCAGCTTGGCGACCACTTCGGCAATCTGGTTCTGAGCGGGATGGACTCCAGTCATTGGCCGATCCGGGCCTTCGTTCCTCTCTTCCTCCCCCAGCACGGCTGACGAGGGGACGGACTGGGTCATGAAAAGCTCCGGGCTCTGGCCCACGCCCAGAGGCACGCCAGCAGGAGTGGCACCGCCGTGGCCACCACCAGAACCAGCGCGAAGGGCCGGGACTCCGACGCGGAGAGGCTCGCCCCCACACCGACCAGGGTTGGCGCGGCGACGGCCAGTCCCAGGACCCACCAGCGACGGGTACCACGCCCCAGCCTCACCAGCGCCGCAATCACGCCACCGGGCCTGGGCATGAGGGTGAGAGCCGCAATTGAGCCAACCAAGAACACCAAGCCCAAGATCGCGCCCACTACAGACATCAGGCTTCGCTGTCCGGGTTGGCCGCTGGTCCGCGCGGCCCCGGCCGCGCGTCGGACTCTTCTTCGTCCGCTGGGGGTGACAGCAGGTAGAGAGCAAAAGCCGCCAGGGCAATGCCTGCCGCCAATAGCGAGACGACTCCCAGTCCCCCCAAGCTTCCGGCCAGAGCGGAGCCGTTGAGAGAGGCCACCTCGGCGCTCAGGCTGGCCAAGACAGCGGCGGCCAGCACTGCCAGCGGCCAACTCCTTTGCGCCCATGCCACCTGACCAGCTGCGCAGACGATCCAGCAACCGAAGAAAGCGGCCAGGATCAGAATCGCCACGATCGGCCAGGCCATCAAGCGAACTCCGATTCCTCTGGCGGGGCGATCTCTCCTCCCGCAATGACTCTGTCCCCATCGTAAAGAACTAGCGACTGACCGGGCGCTATCCCCGGCTGCGGTACCGAGAACTCCACCGAGGCGGCGCCCTCGTCCCTCGTTCTCCAGGTGGCCGGAACGGGTTGTCCATGGGCGCGCAGCTGGGCCAGCCCCGCACGCGGCGCCTCGGACGGCAGCCCGTCGAGGAAGACGCACTGGCCAACTCGGCATTCGTCGTGCAAGAGGGACTGCCACGTCCCCACTACCAGGGTGTTGCGAGAGGCGTCTACTCGAACCACATAGTGGGGCTCGCTGCTGGCCTGGCGCACCGCCAGTCCCAGTCCTTGGCGCTGACCCACCGTATAGAAAGGAAGCCCGCGGTGCTGACCCACCTCCTGACCCGTCAGGTCGCGGATCGGGCCGGGGCTGAACGCGCCCGCGAGCTCCCGCTCGAGCATCACCCGGTGGTCGCCACCGCCCACGAAGCAGAGCTCCTGCGAGTCCGGCTTGCTGGCGACAGCCAGGCCCAGTGCGGCGGCGATAGAGCGCACCTGGGACTTCTGCAACCCGCCCAAGGGCAGCAGTAGCCGTGACAGCACTGCGCCACCATTGCGATACAGGGTGTAGGACTGGTCTTTTCGCTGGTCGATCCCGCGATGCAGGCTGCACCCGCCCTGGGGGTCGTCTCGGACTTGGGCATAGTGGCCGCTCGCAATATGGGTGGCGCCGAGCGCACCCACCCGCCGCCACAGTTCGGCGAACTTAACCATCTCATTGCACCGGACACATGGGTTGGGGGTGAGTCCCAGCGCATATTGGCTGAGAAAGTCGCCCACTACCGTCTCGCGGAAGTGGGCCGCCATGTTGAGCACGTAGTGAGGAATACCCAGCCGACCACATACCCGGCGAGCATCTTCGACGGCGTCGATCGAGCAGCAGCCCCCCTCGCCTCGCTCCATCTCCGCGGTTCCCCAAAGACGCATGGTGACCCCAACCGCGTCCGCGCCTGTAGCCACCACGAGGGCAGCTGCGACGGAGCTGTCCACCCCACCGCTCATGGCGACCGCGACAACCGAGTCCCGGGGCAGTCCGCGGCCCGCTGGAAGGCGCAGATCGTCCCCGAGCACTCCGCCGATCCGCTGAACCAGTTCCTCCTGGCGGATAGCGCCGGGGCTAGGCACCGCCGGCGACCGCCGGCACGATGCTGAGCTGGTCGCCCGCGGCGAGGGCGGTTTCCAATCCTCCCGAGGTGCGGATGTCGTCGTCATTGCGATAGAGGTTCACGAAATGACGCAAGCCACCGCTGGGCTCGAAGATCCGAGGATGGAACCCGGGGTAGCGCTTCTCGAGATCTTTGAGGGCGTCGGCCACAGTGGAACCATCCACCTCCACCTCGGACGCTCCCCCGGTCAGCTGGCGCAGAGGGCTGGGCACCCGCACTTTCACGCTCACCGGGACAGCCTCTTCACGAGATCAGTATAAGAAACTGGGAGCTGACGCCCGCAGCTAGCCTGAGATCACTCGGATCTGACCCGTCGCACGATGACGCTGGGGTCAAGGGCGCCGCGTACCTGTGGGGATGGCGGTGACGAGCAGAGCCACCACCCGCAACTTGAGCACGGGTCTAATCTCACGGCACTACGGTTACACGCAGTGGTGGTCGCAGCGAGCGAAGGTGGCTCCTTCGTTTCAGATGAGGTATATCGACCATGAGCTCCCGTTGCGCCATGACTAGACGTGGCCCCGGAGGTCAGCATCGATACCGGTAGCAGTGGGATGGCGCCCACCCTGGAGGCGCGCGCCTGGCAGGGCCTCGCAGCCATCGCGCTTTGGTGCGTGATCAGTGTGGGGGCCGCACACATCGCCATACCCGGGTGGGTCGCGCCGCTGATCCTCCTCCCGAGCCTCGCCATCAGCCTAGATACGCTCGGACCGCGGCCGCTCTTCGTCCGCTGGCATCTCCGCATGCCGAAGAAGTCGTCTTCAGTACTGGCAACAACAGTGCTGGGGATCGGCCTGGCAGTGGCCTTCTTGACGCTAAGCGCACCTACGCCCACCACCGATCAGCCGTACATCATCACGTGTGCCGCTCGCGACCTATGGCACGGAGTTGATCCTTACAACACATTCGAGCCCCAGTGCATAGCGCGATTGCGGCCGGCGACCAACGCCGTGACCCCGCTGGAACAAGGGCCCTTCGCTAGACTTCACCAGTACCCCAGCTCATCACAGCTGGCGGTCGCCCTCGCACGCGACCAGCGCGACAACAGCCATGCCGGTTTCGCCGCCTACGGGCTGCCACCGGAGGCAGCGCTCGCGGTCTTTCCGGTGGCCTTTGGTACATGGTTCGAGATCTCCCTGTGGGTGGCCGCGCTAAGCGCGTTGTTGATGGCGGCGATTTGGGCCCGAGCTCGACCCTGGAGCCCACCCGCGCTGGCATGGCAGGTCGCCGGGCTGGCCCTACTTTGGGCTTCGTTTCGCTGGAATCCTGAGGACATCGCCTATCTGTTGTTAGCCCTATCGTTTGCCCGCATCGATCGCCCCCGCGTCAGCGCGGTGGCAATGGCCGCCGCGATCTGCAGCAATCCGTTGAGCTGGATCACGGTTCCGGTCTACCTGGCCATCCTGGCCCGGGAGCCCGGTTTTCGCACGCGCGTCGTCTGGCTGAGCGGTGGGGTCCTGATCGGGGTGCTGCCATGGCTCATATGGGACCACGCATTGCTTGGGGAGCTGTGGAGATTCATCGCTCTGCCCCTGTTCCCTTTCGGAGCCAGCGTAGCCACGCTTGTGCCCCCACCGAACCACTTCCACTGGCTTTTCACCCTCGGACTCTTGGTGGGAATGGCCTCCTGCGCCCTCGTAGCCTGGCGCTGGCCACGCTGGCGCTGGTCGATGGCGGTGGTTGTCTACGGCTCCTTCGTGCTGAGCTGGCAAGCCCCGTTGTTCTACGTATTGCCGATCCTCTGGCTCAGTCCCGCGGTGGCCCTGGGCGCGTGCCGGCTCGAGCACAAGGACGCCGTCAGGGACTCAGAGCCTGACGAGATCCGCTTGGCCGCACTCTCATCGGCCGGATAACTGAAAGCCCAATTACGGATTAGCCAGAACGCTAGCGCTCAGGTAACGAAGGCATGCCCAAGCCCTGGCCAGAAAATCTAAGGAATCGACTTCGCGGAGGGCTGGGGTGGCCGGATCAGGACTGACGAGATTCCGCACCGCCGGCGCTCGGCTCGTCCGGGTTCGCCCTAGATACTTGGCGTGGGAGGAGGTGAGGTCTGGACGTTCTGGCCCTCGGGAACGATAACCACGGCAGTTCCATAGGCGATGATTTCGCTGACACCCTGAGCCAGCTCGTTGGAGTCGTAGCGCATCGCAATAACCGCGTTGCCACCCACTGCCGCGGCGTGTTGGATCATCAGCTCGTAGGCCTCTTGGCGCGCATGATCGCTCATTTTCATGAAGACGGTCTGACGCCCTCCCACTAGCTGCTGCAGACCAGCCCCAACGTTGCCCACCACCGACCGCGAGCGAATCATCAGGCCCCGTACCACGCCCAGTTGTCGGACTACCTTGTAGCCATCAAAGTTGACGCCAGTTGTGACCCAGAGCGGTGGAGTAACAGTGCCGGTTTGAGGTGGTGGTTGGTAACTCATCCGCGCGAGTCTATCAGTCGCCGCTCAAAGCCGAAGGGGACCGCGGCAGAGTCATCCCGATGCCCAGCGCGGCGTCGCTCAAGCCGCCACGCAGCAGCGCGTCGTATACGAACTGTGACCATGTTTCCATCTCGAGGTAGTAGGCCCGGAGCTCGTCAACCTCCGCCATCCGTCCCTCCAGCTTGTCGCGCTCACGGACCGTGACCTCAGCCGTGCCTGGGTCGACCAGAATCAGTACCCCGAGGTGGACCCGGCCGACCTCGCCGGCATCGTCCTTGAGCAGCCCGACCGCCCGGCCGCTGAGCTCCTGCTCGCAGACGACTTCCTCGCGCCACTCGCGATGGCATCCCGCAGTCCAAGCAGTTCCGGGCTCTCCGTCCGAGGCATTGATGTGGCCACCGATGCCGAGGGTGACCTGTCCGCGCAGTCGGCGCTCACTTCCAGCCCTAAGCCGCCGCATCGTGAGTATCCGGCTGTCGTCGCGAACGACCAGATGGGGGATCACCTGCTGCCACTCGGGCTGGTGTTCGACTTCGGAACGGGGCCGAAACTGACCCCAATCCGCCACCACGCGGAGCAAATCGTCGACTCCCCCCAGCCTCAGACCGTGCCAAGAGCCCTCGCCGAGGGCGCGCTCCCGGGGTACCACCAGCACCTGTTCGCGGCCTGCCCCTACCGCCACCGCCTGCGTCGAGGTGGGCGAGGCTGACATTGGAGGAAGGATAGGTGCCAGCCAGGGTAGGCTGGCGCAGATGCCCAGACCGGTCTTCTGCGTTGTGGGCGCCGGGTTGGCCGGCGGTCGAGCTGCCGCCTCGTTACGCGACCGGGGTTTCGACGGCGGGGTGCTGCTGATTGGAGCGGAAGAGGATCTTCCCTACGAGCGACCACCGCTCTCAAAGTCGTACCTGACCGGCGAGCTGCCCCGAAGCAAGCTGTTCCTCAGCACGTCGGCGGCCTATGCCGAGCTTGGGATCGAATGGCGCGCCCAGGCAAGCGCTGAGACCATCGTGCTGGGCCAGCACGAGCTGCGGCTGGCGGGAGGGGAGCGGGTTCGCTTCGACCGCCTGCTGCTCGCCACAGGGTCGCGGCCACGGACCTTGGCGATTCCCGGGGCGCAACTTCCTGGGGTGCTCACCTACCGGACCCTCAGCGACGCCGACTGGCTACGAACCAGGCTCGAGAAACTACCCCGGGTAGTGGTCGTTGGTGGCGGGTTCTTGGGTACCGAACTAGCGGTCGCGGCCCGGAGGCGCGGCTGCCAGGTGACGCTGGTGGAAGCAGGCGACGCGCTGGTCACGCCACTGGGCGGGATCGTCGGCGGATACTGCGCCGATCTCCATCGCCAGGCCGGCGTGGAGCTGATCTTCAGGGAGGGTGTCGCCAGTTTTCAGGGCGGTTCCAGGTTGCAGCTGGTCGTCCTACGCGGGGGTCGGTCCCTGCCCTGTGATCTGGCTCTGGTTTGCATCGGCGCCGAGCCCAATTCCCAGCTGGCCGCCGATGCCGGTCTGGAAATCGACCCTGGCGTGGTGGTCGACAGCCGCTGCCGGACCGCCGACCAGACCATATTCGCCGCCGGGGACGTGGCCTCCTGGTGGAGCCCTCGGTGGCGGCGGCGGCTGCGCGTCGAGCACTACGACAACGCCCACCAGCAGGGGATGTTCGCAGCCGGCGCCATGCTCGACGAGCCCGACCCGTACGACCCGATCCCTTATTTCTGGACTGAGCAATACGAGACCATGGTTCAGCAGGTAGGGGTGATCGATCCGGGTGACGATATGGTCCAGCGTGGTCACCCCAAGAGCGATAAGTTCTCCGTCTTTTACCTCCGTCAGGGGTCGCTCAGCGGTTGCGTGGCGGTGAACAGCTACCAGGACCTGTCGGCAGCTCGTCGTCTCATCGGCGCCCAGGTCCCGGTCAGCGCGGAGCTCCTGGGTGATCCTGGGGTGGATCTCCGCGACTGGTCGCGGCAGGCGGCTGCGGCTTCCAACTCCTAGCCGGGCAGAGGGTCCAGCCCCAACCTCTGGCGCGTGATTGCGATCGCCTCGGGGTTGTCGTCGACCAGCAGGAACCTGCGGCCGATCGCTGCCGCGGCCACGCCCGTGGTGCCACTGCCGCAGAAGAAATCGGCGACTAGTTCCCCCTTGCGGCTGGAGGCCCGGACGATCCGCTCTAAGAGCGCCAGCGGCTTCTGGGTCGGATAGCCGGCCCGCTCCTGGCCCCGCGTGGGAACGATGGTCAGCCACCAGGTGTCGGTGGGCAACTTGCCCCGGGCAGCCTTCTCCGGGCCCACCAAACCTGGTGCCATGTAGGGGATGCGATCGATCTCGGTGCGGTTGAAAGTCCAGCGATCGGACTTGGCGTACCAGAGGATGGTGTCGTGCTTGCGGGGCCAGCGGTCGCGCGCTCTGCCCCCGTAGTCATAGGCCCAAATGATCTCGTTGAGGAATCGCTCGGCCCCGAAGATCTCGTCCAGCAGTAGCCGGGCGTAGTGGGACACCCGGAAGTCGAGGTGAAGGTACAACGAGCCTTGGGGCTGGAGCACTCGGTGGATCTCCAGCAAGCGCTGGTGGAGAAACTCCAGGTAGGCATCGCGCTGCAGGCGGTCGCGGAAACTGTGGTGGGAAACCACCTGAAAGCGGTACTCCTTACCGCCAAAGCCGCGACGGCGCAGCTCGCCCGAGCCCGTCCTTATCGAGTCCAAACGGCGCACCCGGCCTGTCCCGAAAGGGGGGTCGACGTAGATCAGGTCAATGCAGCCGTCCGGCAACGATCTCAGAACCTGGAGATTGTCGGCCAGGATCACCCGGCCCGACTCGCCGGGCCCCAAGGCCCCGCCAAGAGGCGGCCCCTCGCCGGTCAGCTCCTGCACCACCGCCATGATCTCATCCAGTGGCGTGGAGATGGCAGCGACCCCGCTCCGCTATCTCAGTCACATAGTAGGACAGTCTGTCCAAGAGTAGAGAGGGCCACTCATCACCGGCGGCCGATGCTATCCGCACATTTTGTCCGTAAGATCCCGACAGTGAGCGACAACGGCGGCCCGGCGGTGCGGGTGGCGATTACGGGAATGGGAATGGTCACTCCCCTGGGCATAGGGATCGACGCGACTTGGGACAGCCTGATTCACGGTCGATCTGCGATCGACACAATCAGTCAGTTCGACGCCTCCGAGTATCCGACCCGGATCGCGGCGGAAGTTCATGACTTCGATCCCGAGCTGTACATGGACCGCAAGACCGCCCGCCACGTGGCCCGCTATTGCCGGCTCGGGCTGGCGGCGGCCCGGATGGCGCTGGAGGATTCAGGCCTCAAACCAGAGCAGATGGATCCTGATGACGTCGGGGTGATCGTCAGCTCGGGGGCGGGAGGAATGGAGGAGATCGAGCGCGGCCACCAGGTGATGACCGACCGGGGGATAAGCCGGATCAGCCCTTTCCTGGTGCCAATGATGATCACCGACATGGCGTCGGGATTGATCGCCATTGAGCTTCGATGCGGGGGTCCCAACTACGCCGTGGTTAGCGCCTGTGCCTCCGGCGGCCATACCTTGGGAGACGCCGCGGAAGTGATTCGCCGCGGTCAGGCTGTGGCCATGATCGCGGGCGGGGCCGAGGCAGCCATAACCCCGTTGATGATGGGGGCCTTCTGTCAGTTGGGAGCCATGAGCAAGCGCAACGACGATCCCCGCGGGTCGTCCCGCCCCTTCGATCTGGGCAGGGACGGATTCATCATGGGCGAGGGCTCGGTGATCATGGTCCTGGAGGAGATGGAGCATGCGCGGGGCCGGGGAGCCCGGATCTGGGCTGAGCTGCTGGGCTGCGGGGCCACCGCCGACATGTTCCACTTCACCGCACCTGACCCCCAAGGCAACGGCGCCGCTCGGGCGATGCGAGCGGTGATGCGCCAGTCGGGGATCGAGGCTGGGGATGTCGACTACGTCAACGCCCACGGCACCGCGACTCCGCTGGGGGATTTGGCGGAGACGCTGGCGATCAAGAAGGCGCTGGGAGAGAGGGCCGCCGAGATTCCCATCAGCTCGACCAAGTCGATGAGCGGCCACTTACTCGGGGCAGCAGGGGCCCTGGAGGCGGCGGCCACCGTGCTGACCATCGCCAAGGACGTGGTCCCGCCAACCATCAACCTCGAAACCCCCGACCCCGACTGCGACCTCGACTACGTGCCCAACGTGGCCCGACCGGCACGCATCGACATCGCCCTTTCGAACTCATTCGGCTTTGGCGGGCACAACGCGTGCCTGGCGCTAGGCCGAGTAGCCGCCTAGCTGCCAGGAGACCACGCCGTGAGCGAACCCGCCCAGACCGACGCCGACCAGATCAATCTCAACTTCCCTGAGTTGCAGAAACTCGCCGCCGACATTCTGGGAGTTGATCCCGACCGCGTCCAGTTGGATGTCAGCTTTGCCAAGGATCTGGCAGCCGACTCGCTGGATCTGGTCGAGCTGATCATGGCGATCGAGGACAAGTACCACGTCACCCTGCCCGAAGACGAACTGGACCGGATGAAGAAGGTCGGCGATCTCTGGACCTTCCTGCTCGCGAATACGACCAGCGCCGAGAGATGAGCGTCACCGGGCGGGTCGGCCCAGCGCCCTCCATCACCCTCGCAGGTCCGGTCGGCCTGCTCTTCCCTGGCCAGGGGGTGCAGCACGCAGGCATGGGCAAGCAATTGGCGACCCTCTCCGCCGTCGCCGACAAGATCCTGAGCCGGGCCCAGGACATCTTGGACATGCCGGTACGCCGGCTCTGTTTCGATGGGCCCGACAGCGAGTTGCGACGCACCGAAAATCTTCAACCCTGCCTTATGGCCGTTTCTTGGTCGGCCTTCGAAGCCTATCGGGAGCGCTTTGGTCTGGAGGCGGTTGAGGTGGTGGCGGGTCACAGCATGGGTGAGATAACTGCCTGCGCCGCGGCCGAGGCGATCTCCTGGGAAGCAGCTCTGCTTCTGGTCCGCGAGCGGGGCCGACTGATGGCCGACGCGGCGATCTCGACCCCTGGCAAGATGCTGGCGATCGTGGGGCTGCTCGAGCCCGAGGTGGAGAGAATCCGGCTCGCCGCCAACGAGGCCGGCGGGATTTGGCTGGCCAATTTCAACGCATCTGACCAGTTCATCCTCAGTGGCGAAGCTGCGTCGGTTGCCGTGGCCGAGCGTCTTGCCACCGAGGCCGGCGCCCGGCGGGTGTTGGTGCTCGAGGTTCCCCTAGCGGCGCACTCCCCCCTCATGGGGAGGGCCTCCGCCAAACTCAGCGAGGCGGTGAAGGCGCTGCCCCTGCGGGCACCGCGGATACCCTTGATCGCCAACGGCAGCGGCAAGGCGGTCAACACCGTGCGCTCGCTGCGAGCCGAACTCTCGGGCCACCTGCTCCGGCCCGTCCACTGGGCCCGCACCATGACCGCGATGCAGGCCCTCAAGGTCGCCACGGTCGTCGAGCTCGGTCCTGGGCGGGTCCTGGCCAGCCTGGCTGCCAAGCACATGCCGGGAGTGGCCACCTGGAACGCCGACGAGTTGCTGGTCGAGGCTGCCGAATAGGTGGACCTGGACCTCTCCGGTCGGTCAGCCCTGGTCACCGGCGGCGGCAAAGGGATCGGTGCCGCCATCGCTCGAGAACTCTCGGAAATGGGCGCACGGGTGGTTATCAACTATCGGTCCGACCAGCGGTCGGCTGCGGACACTGCCGCGGAGCTGGCAGATGCGGTTGCGTTCGGCGCGGATGTGGGAGATCCCGGGCAGGTTGCCAAGATGGTGACCGAGGCGGGGCCCTTCGACGTGGTGGTCAACAACGCCGGGATGCTCCGGGACCGGCTCCTGCTGCGGATGTCAGTCGACGACTGGGATCAGGTCTTGCGCACTGACCTTTCCGCCGCGTTCCATGTGACCAAGGCCTGCGTGCCCCAGATGCTGAAGACCCGCTGGGGCCGGATTGTCAACATCAGCTCGATCGTCGGTCTCGGGGGCAACCCCGGCCAGGCCAACTACTCCGCCGCCAAGGCAGGCCTGATCGGCCTCACCAAGTCGGTCGCCAAGGAACTGGGGTCGCGCAACATCACCTGCAACGCGGTCGCTCCCGGCTATGTCCACACCGAGCTGACCGCCTCCTCTATCAATGAGGAGCAGCTCGCGGAACTGGTCAAGCTCACACCGTTGCGGCGCCAGGGAACCGCTGGCGAGGTCGCGGCTGCGGTTGCCTTCCTGTGCAGCCCGTCCGCGTCGTTCATCACGGGTGAGGTGGTGGTGGTGGACGGCGGCCTGGCCGCCTAGCTCAGGCGCAGTCGGCGGCTGCGGATTCCTTCGCCCAGTCGTGGTCCAGAAGCGCCGGGTAGTTACGAGTCCTCGCCTTCGCGACGATCTCGCACACCTTGAGGGAGCGTCAACCACAGGTGATGGACTCCGTGACCACAGCTGACGAAAGCGTCGCATTTCGCGCCTGAACCAAACATCTTCACCTTGCAACTGACTTTCCCATCAATCTCTGGTGGCGGTGTGGTGACTCCCATCGCCTTCTCTGACGCGATCTGTTTCGCTCTGAACGATGCTGAAGGGCATAAGGTCGTTTTCCGGCTGCACTTTTCGTGGTCGCGCTGGGCCTTGGTCTGCTATCCAACGCGTTCGAGATGGTGCAGGCCGCCACCGGGGGAGACAGCTACGTCCCGCTCTCACCCGTCCGAATCTTGGATACCCGAACTGATGGGAGCACCCTTGGCGCGGGGTCGAGCTTGAGTCTTCAGGTGGCCGGTGTCGGTGAAGTCCCCGCCACGGCCACCGCGGTGGCGGTCAACCTGACCGTTACGGACACGAGCAGCGCCGGCTTTCTGACCGCCTATCCCACTGGCGGCGCTTTGCCGACGACATCCAACCTGAACTGGTCTGCGGGCGAGACCGTGGTGAACCTCGCCGTCGTTCCGGTTGGGTCCGGTGGGGCGGTGACCTTCCGCAATGCGATCGGCAGCGCTGACCTAGTGGTTGATCTCCAAGGTTATTTTGTCGCCGGCGTGGCTACCGGAGGAGAATACGTACCTCTGGCGCCCCAGCGCATAACCGACACCAGGCCTAATAGCGGGTATCCCAACGCCGGCGACACCCTCGGGCCGGGATCTACGCTGGACATCCAAGTCGCCGGCCAGGGTGGCATCCCGTCGGCAGGGGTCGCTGCCGCAGTACTCAACGTGACTGTGACCAGCACCTCGGCGACTAGCTTCCTCGCGGTATATCCTGGATCTGAGACCGAACCGGGCACTTCCTCTCTGAATTGGGCCGCGGGCGGAACGGTCGCAAACCGCGTTGTGGTTCCCGTGGACTCCTCGGGCCAGATCACCGTTTTCAATGCATTCGGCACGGTCAACGTAGTCATTGACAGCAGTGGTTACTTCACGGCTGGAACCAGCGTCTTGGCCTCCGCAAGTCTGTTTTACCCGCTCTCGCCCACAAGGCTGCTGGATACCAGAGAAGACGGCAGCCAGCTCCAGCCTGGAAGCTACTTAGGCGAGCAGTTTGCGGCGACCGGCGGCATAAGCCCTCAGGCCACCGCTGTGCTTGCGAACCTCACCACCACTGATTCCAGTGCACCCGGATACTTCACAATCGCCCCTCAGGAGTCTGCACCTGCAACTTCCGACCTCAACTGGGCGCGCGGCGCCACTGTCGCAAATCTCGACATTGCCGCGCTGAGTGCGAATGGGGACTTTTATCTGTACAACGCGCGTGGTACGGCAGATGCGGTGATCGACGTGTTTGGCTATTTTGTCCCCGCCAGCGGTAACGGAGCTTCTGCTCCCCAGCCTTGCTCATCCGCAAGCATGAGCTCGACAACTGCCACTGTCGTTGACGGACCGGTGGGCGTGACCGTAACGCCCACCTGCCCTGCCGGTATGCCGGTGACCTACACCTACTGGTACCGCGCGCCAGGGGCGGCCGCCTGGACTCCGGCGGGACCAGCTACTTCTAGTTCCACCTTTCAGTTCACCACTACCGGGTGGGCGAGCGGAACCTACCAATTGCTCTCCTGGGTCAGTTCACAATCAGGGATCTTCCAGGGTGCCACCGGAGCCGCCGTTGCCCAGTACTCGACTAACCCCTTGACAAACCTTCCAGATACGTTTATGTCGCCGTGCTATGGCTCGGGCTACAGCTCGATGACCTGCATGGAAGCGGAGGTTGCCGCCATCAACTCCGCTCGCGCCGGAGAGGGGGTTGTGACCCTGAGCTGGCCGACTTCTCTGTACAGCTTGAATCAAGCTGAGCAGGAGTTCGTTATGGCAAACGAGGAGAGGGTGGGTCGCGGGTTGCCGCCCATTGCCGGTCTAACTTCGGCCGCAGATCAGGTCGCAACCCAAGCCGCCCAGTCAGAGAGCGATCCTGATGGGTTCGATGTGAGCGGTGCAACCGCCTATGCAAGTAATTGGGCGGAGGATTACGGACAACTTGGCTCGATGTTCGACTGGATGTACAACGACGGTCCCGGTTCCTTCAACATGGACTGCCCCTCCGCTGGCAGCCCGGGCTGCTGGATCCACCGAGACGACATCCTGCTCAATACCTCCAGCGGCGGGATGGTGGCGCCGCCCGGCTACACCTGGACCGGGGGAACCGCCTGTACGCCACTGAGCGGGATCACTTTTCTCGACGCCTGCACTCTGTTATGGGTGCAAGTACCCACTAGCTCGGTGAACTATGTGTTCACCTGGTCCGATGCTGTCGCCATGGGGGCGTGAACGGGCGTTTGAGGACGGCGCCTCGGCGTCTGGAAGGGGAGGTTGCTGGGGTTAGCCGGGGCCGGGGAACGTGCGCGCGTCCAACGGGGACATCGAGTTAGCACTCCCTCGGCGTGCCAGACAAGGAACACCACACCCGGAAGGCAACTGAAGGGCGACCATCTTGACCACCCTCAGCCTTGGCGTGGACCATCGGTGAGTGTCACGGATCGTGACACTCCGGTGGGCGGTCAGCCATCAACGGCCAAACCCGTCACGACGCCGCTACCGTTTGCGGTGTAGGTCGCTAACCTAGCCGCACCCGCTCTCTGCCTAGGCATTGCAATCAGCGACCACCGGACAAACGTGGAGAAGTTCATGGCTGTGGGAAGTACGGTTGTCTCGGAGCGTACGGTTCAAACCCCGGGGTTGGTCATGATCGAGCGAGAGTTCCAGATGCCGCTCGATCATGACCTGCCGGGCGCAGAGCAGATCAGGGTCTTTGCGCGCGAAGTGGCGGACCCCGACGGCCGCGACCGACCGTACCTGGTCTTCTTCGAGGGCGGACCAGGCCACGAGGCCAGTCGGCCAACCCGCCACCCCACCAGCCCCGCCTGGCTGGACCGGGCCCTACAGGACTATCGGGTGCTGTTGCTTGACCAGCGCGGTACCGGCCGCTCCAGCCCGGTGGGCGACCTCTCCTCCCTGACGGCCGAGGACCAGGCCAGTTATCTGACCCACTTCCGGGCGGACGCGATCGTGAGGGATGCGGAGTTGATCAGATCCGCCCTCGATGTCGAGTCCTGGAGTGTGTTGGGTCAGTCGTTTGGAGGCTTCTGCGTTGTTCGTTACCTCTCCCAGGCGCCGGGCGGCCTACGGGAGGCGTTTGTGACCGGGGGAGTACCTCCCGTTGGACGTTCGATCGACGACGTTTATAACGCGACCTACTCTCGGATTCTGGAGCGGAACCGCCGTTTCTACCAGCGCTACCCGGATGACCGGTCCCGGATGAGCGAGATCCGCGCCTGGCTCGAAGCCGATGATGTGCGCCTGCCCAGCGGTGACAGACTGACCCCACGTCGCTTCCGGCAGCTGGGGCAAGTCCTAGGCATGAGCAATGGCCCGGAGCAACTGCACTATCTGCTGGAACTTCCGGCCGGTTCTCCCGCCTTTCTCCACGACGTCGACAGCGCGCTTCCGTTCGCGCGCAATCCTCTGTACGCCATCATCCATGAGGCCTGCTACGCGGACGGCGGCAGCACCGGCTGGTCCGCCGCCAGAGTGCTGCCCGAGGCGTTTGGTGAGGATGTCGATCTCTTCACCGGGGAACATGTTTATCCCTGGATGTTTGACGAATACGCATCGTTGGCGCCTTTGAAGGAGGCGGCAGAGATACTCGCGGCCCACCAGTGGCCCCAGCTCTACGATGCGGATCGGTTGCGTTCCAACCAGGTACCCTGCGCCGCCGCAATCTACGCTGAGGATCCGTACGTCGAAAGTGTCTTTTCCGAGGAGACTGCTGCACTCATCCGGGGATTGCGCCCTTGGCTGACCAACGAGTACGACCACAACGCACTCCGGGCGGATGGCGCTCGGGTTCTGGGGCGCTTGATTGACCTCGCCCAAGGTCGTGCCTGAGGTCTGGCGCTATGCAACGGCGGCTTCGCCAACGCCCGACCGCTGCGGCAGTTGCTGGCGAGAGGTGGGCGCCGGAGAAAGCTTGTGGTCAACCGGCGGCGCTGAAGTCGCTTAGGTCGGCGTCGGCGGCCTCTTCAGAGCAGGAGAATCCGATCACGGCAGCTGCGGCCGGGCCCCGACGCAGCAACCGCGCGAACTCATCCATCGAATCCAGAGGACCTTCAGCTAGGACTTCGACCGCTCCCGACTCGGTGTTTCGTATCCACCCGCGCAGTCGGAGCCGTCTGGCGTGGAGGGTCGCAAAGGCGCGGAAGCCGACCATCTGCACCCGCCCCTCAATCCAATAGCGCCGTCGCACAGCTGATTGGCGGGCCTTCCGTCTGTGCACTGCCTCCCCTTCACCGTGCTGCACTGCGAGTTAGCGTGGGTGTCGCTACCCGACCAGAATCACCTACTTGGCGACGGTGCGGCCGGCCTCTTCTTGGCGCGCCAACATGAAGAGAAGATCTGAGAGGCGGTTCAGATAGCGCAGCACCTCAGGGTTCTCCAGGTCGCCCTGGCGCTGAAGAGTGACTGCCCTGCGCTCGGCGCGGCGCACCAGCGTGCGGCCCAGGTCGAGGGCTGCCGCTCCCGGGCTGCCGCCAGGGATCACGAATCCATCTGGAAGGCCAACCGTCGCCTCCAACTGGTGGACCTCCGCTTCCAGGGCGTCCGCGGCCTCTGGCTGCAATGTGGGAAAGTGGGCTTGGAGCTTGGGACGTTGGCCCCGCCCGGTGGCCAGTTCGGCCCCGACCGTGAAGCACTCCCGCTGCAAACCCAAGATCCGCTCCTGCACCGCCGCCTGGGTGCAGAGCGCTCGGGCCAGCCCCAAGGCCGAGATCGCCTCATCCAGGGCCCCGTAAGCCTCGGTGCGGGGGTCGTCTTTGGCGACCCTTCCTCCGTAAAGAAGGCTGGTCTCGCCCGCATCGCCGCCCTTGGTGACGATGGTGGAAGGAGCCACCTTCGCCTCAGGCGCCGGCCGCAGAGAGCCGGGGGGAGAGCACGGCCCGATCCGCCTCCACCTGCTTGGTGGCGGCCAAAGCCGCGGTGGTGGCATCCCCAACCGCGGTGGTGACCTGTCGGGTGAGTTGAGCCCGGACATCGCCGGCGGCATAGATGCCGGGAACCGAGGTCATCATGTTGGAGTCGGTCAGGTAGTAGCCCTGGGCGTCGTGGTCAGCGTGGGCCCGGATCAGGCCGGTGTTGGGCAGAAAGCCGATGAAGATGAAGACTCCGCCCACCTCGAGCTCCTCATCGCGGCCGCTTCCAGACTGGTGCAGGCGCAGTCGGCGCACCTGGGAACCGTCACCGACGATCTCCTCCACCTGGGTATCCATGGCGAAGTCGATCTGGCCGTTGCGGCGGGCCCGCTCCACCAGCAAGGGCTGGGCCCGGAATACGTCGCGGCGGTGAATGATCGTCACCTCGCTCGCGTACCTGGTCAGGAAGACGGCCTCCTCGAGCGCCGCGTCACCGCCTCCGACCACCGCCAGGTGCGCTCCCTTGAAGAAGGCGCCATCGCAGACCGCGCAGTAGGAGACCCCCCGGCCCGCGTATTCCTCCTCCCCGGCCACCCCCAGCTTGCGGGGACGACCGCCGGCGGTGATGATCACGGCGTCCGCAAAGAGGGGCTCGCCCTCCTCCAGCTCCAGGCGCTTGCTGCCATCCGGCTCGAGGGAGATGGCGGTCACCCGTGCTTGCGCTAGCTCAGCCCCGAACATCAGGGCATGCTCGGTCATCTTGGCCGCTAGCTCCGGTCCCTTGATCGAGGCGAAACCGGGGTAGTCCTCGACGTCCTCGGTGTTGAGCAACTCCCCGCCGGGAATCCCCGCCTCGATCAGCACGGTGCGTTTCAGAGCCCTGCCGGCGTAGAGCGCGGCGGTCAGCCCCGCCGGTCCGGCGCCGACGATGGCGATCTCGTAGTAGCGCTCGTTCAAGGGGTCCTCACTTCAGCTGGCCAGCCAACCAGCTGACTTGGATTCTACCCGCGGTCCCCCGAGCCCAAGCTCTCGCCGGGCGCCACTCAGCCGGCTCAGAGCGCTGCTTTGACCTTGGAGTAGCCGGGCTGCACCAGCTTGGTGGTGCTGACGCTGTGGTCCCCCTTGTGGGAGTACTTCTTCCAGACCTCGTTGCCGCCGGTCCGCCAGCTGACGCTGGGCTTGGCCAGGAGGACCGGGTCCACCCGGTCCGCGTAATGGCCAACCTTCTCGATCAGGGAGTCCAGCAGCGTATCCCCCAGGTCGTGGGGCTGGAGACCGAGGTCGAGCAGATGCTGGTGCTTGGCGTTGTAGTAGTGGCTCTCCACCTCCACCCTGGGGTTCTGGATGTGGGAAACCGAGGTCGGCAGCCCGGCCTGACTTCTGGCCTTGGAAATCAGCTCGGCCAAGTCGTTGACGCTGAACTGCTCGGTGAACTGGTTGAAGACCCGGCACTCGCTCCGCTCTGGGGGATTGTCCAGGGCCAAGGTGATGCAGGCCATGGTGTCGCGGATGTCGAGGTAGCCCCGGGTCTGGCCACCCTTGCCGTAAACAGTGAGCGGCTGGCCCACCGCCGCCTGGACGCAGAAGCGGTTGAGCGCGGTGCCCCAGATGGAATCGAAATCGAACCTCGTCTCCAGGTCCGGGTGGAGCACGGTGTCCTCGGTCTCCACCCCGTAGACGACACCCTGGTTGAGGTCGGTGGCCCTGGTGCCCCAGATCCGGCTGGTGAAGAGGATGTTGGCGCTGTCATGAACCTTGGAGAGGTGGTAGAAGCTCCCCGGCATCTTGGGAAAGGGCAGCCGGTCGGTGCGGCCGTTGTGCTCGATATCGAGGTAGCCCTCCTCGATGTCGATGTTGGGAGTTCCGTACTCCCCCATGGTGCCTAGCTTGATCAGGTGACAATCGGGGGCCCGGTCGCGAATCGCGAAGAGCAGGTTGAGGGTGCCGGCCACATTGTTGACCTGGGTGAAGACGGCGTGCTCCCGGTCCACCATCGAGAAGGGGGCGCTGCGCTGCTCCGCGAAGTGGACCACCGCGTCGGGCTGGAACTCCTCGAAGAGCCGATCGACCGCCGGGTAGTCGGTGAGGTCGGCCCGCCGCCAGACGATGACCTTGCCGGTCAGCTGCTCCCAGCGCCGCACCCGCTGGGGCATGGTCTTGATCGGGACCAGGCTGTAGGTGCCCCCCTCCCGATCCCAGCGTCGCCGGGCCAGGTTGTCTACCGCCACCACCCGGTGGCCCAATCGGGAGAGGTGCATGGCCATGGGCCAGCCGATGTAGCCATCGCCGCCCAACACCAGGACGGAGAGGCCTTGCGCCGGCGCTCCAGGGGTCATTTATCCGTCTCCCAGCGCCCTGCCACCCCGTGGGCGCCAGGAGCCGATCGGCAATTAGTTCTCCCTCGATGTTGCCAGAGGGAAGAAGAAAGCGTCAACACGAGCGACGACCGAGGGCCGGATTCTAAGTAGTTACTCAGCTCGCCAGCCAGGACTGGATCACCTGGTCGACCTGGGAGATGGGGATGGCGAAGGCTCCCGGACCGCTCTGAGCCGCCAACGTCAGGATGCCCACCACTTGCCCCGAGGAGGTGATGACCGGGCCGCCGCTGTTGCCGGAAAAGATCCGGGCCGAGATCCGAATCAGCCCGGAGTAGTTGGTCAGCTCGCCGGGCTCGGCGTCGCTGACGGTGGCACTCTGGTCGAGGCCACTGACCTTGGAGTCGGTCACCGGCTCGTGCCCGGTGGCGCCCTCGGCGGCCAGAACCACCACCGGCTGCCCGATCGCCGGAAGAGCCGCATCGATGGGCAGGGGCTGTTCCCGCAGCTCCGAGACGTGAATCTCGGCCAGGTCCAGTTGGGGATCGTCGTTGACCACCACGGCGGGATACTCCTGCCCCGAGGCCATCAGCACGTGAAAGCTCTGGCCCTCGTGGACCACGTGGTCATTGGTCAGGAAGTCACCGCTGTAATCCATCGGCCAACCGGTGCCCAGCTCCTCCGAGGTCGGCCCCACCGCGACCACGGTGACAATCTCGGGCAGATCCGCGGCCGCCACCGCGGCCAGTTGTCGCGAGGAGTGGCTCGGAGTAGGCGTCGGGACACCCGGGCTGGGCGTAGTTCTGTTGGTGGGCTTGGCGTGGGGTAGGTGGCCGCCGAAGATCGCCGCTCCGGACCCGATCAGGGCTGCTAGAGCCACGATTACCGCCACCGACACCATTCGCTGCAGGCCATTCCGTCCCCGCCTGCTCTCCTCCTCGGCCGGCTCTGGCGACGGCGCAACCGGGGGCAGCCCATCCCCACCACCGAGCTCCGGCTCCGGTGCGGGCGTGGGCAGCGGCGGCACCCAGGGCAGGGGCAGATCTCGCCCGCTGCCAGCCCCGGGCTGATTCGGCTGCGCCTCTGAGGGAGGCTCAGGATCCGTGCTCACACCTCTGGATGGCCGGGCCGACCAGCCTCTACCCCCCAACGCTGGCAAGCATATCCCGGCCACGGCGAACTATGAGGGAGTGAGCGACAACTCAGGTCACCGCCGACGACCACCCGCGGAATTGAGCTGGTGCCGGGAGCGGGACTCGAACCCGCACGCAGTGACCTGCACAGCGCCCTGAACGCTGCGTGTCTACCAATTTCACCATCCCGGCCCAATTGGGAATCGTAACGGACGCTTAGAGCTCGCCTGCGGGCGCTAGCCGCCAGAGCCGCCTAGCTCAGAGACTCCAATCCACGACCTTGCGGAAGCGTTGCGAGGGATCACCGGTCGGGGGTATGCCCGGCACGTGGACCGAGCTCAGGTGCACGTAAACGGCCACCGGGGTGTAGAGAAAAACTGCAGGCAGGTCGGCAACCAGGCGCCTCGCCACCTCGCGATAGGCGCTTTGCCGGGACGCCGCTGTGGCTGCCGCGGCCAGCGAGTCGAGGGCGTGGTTCAGGTAAGGGTCTGGAGCCGATTGGCTGAAGTTGAGCGACTGTCCCGGCTCTACCCCGGAGCGCCAGAGCGAGGTGAGGTCGGGGTCCGGTCCGTTGTCGAAACCCACCAGCGCCGCCTGGAACTGCTCTTTGGCCAGAGTGCCGGTAACGAAGCCCGCCTCGGCCATGGTTCTGACCGTCACCAGGAACCCCTCACTGTCCAGCTGACTGGCTACCCCAGCGGCAGCGGTGGGCAGGGGCTCGAGATCGGGCACGTCAATGGTGAGGCGCAGGGGCAGGCCCGCTTTCTCCCACAGGTGAGAGGTTGGCGAGCGCGCCCATCCCGCCGCCTCGAGCCGGCTGGCCGCCGAACCCAGTTCGCCCGGCGTCGGGATTGAACTGCTGGCCCAGGCGATCGAATCGGGAAGCGGGCCATATTGGGACTCTCCCAGCCTGGCAAGGTCGTCCTTGATCAGCAGGTGGCGATTCACAGCCGCGGCAATGGCCTGCCTCACCCCCAGACTGTTGAGCGGAGCCGACTGCTCGTTCAGGAGCAGCTCGACGAAGTCGTAGGTGACGATCCGAGACTGGACCAACCCCGCCGGCAGGTTGCTTAGTTCACTGGGAGTGGATGCCAGCCAGCCGTCGGCGGTTCCTTGGGCTAGGAGCTCCTCCACCGCGGTCGAACTCGGCTCCAGCACGATGTTGATGCCATCCAGGATCGGGCGGGGACGGTAGTAGGGATTGCGCACCAGGCTCACCTTTTGGGCCCCGTTGCCCACCACCTGAAATGGGCCAGCGCTGGGAGCGAAGAGGGCGTCGGTGTGCTGTCCACCGCGAAAGAAGAGCGCTGGCTGACTTCGGTAGTGGGCGGCCGGCAGCACGGTGTCCTCGGCGGCGGTGGGGAAGTTGGTGCTGGGTCCTGGAAGTACGAAGGTACCGTTCCAGAGCGAGCTGGCGAACAGTGAAACCCCGGTCCAGGGCGCCGCCAGGTCGGAATTGGGAAATGCCGGGGATTGCAGCACGGCCAGGGTGAAGGCGACGTCCTTGGTCGTCACTGGCTCTCCGTTGGACCAGTGTCGATGGGGCGAGAGGGTGAACCGGTAGCGGGCACCCCCGTCCTCGGAACGCCAGCTGGTGGCCAGCCCCAGCTCGGCCGCACCACCGGGGCCGGCGACCATGAGTCCGGGGCCGGTCAGGGCGCCGACGGCCTGGGCCACCTGGTCGCCAGGCGAGATCAGCGGGCTGAGCGCCGACGGCCCCACCGGCGCCACCACCGCCTCTGCGTACACCTGTTGGCTGGCTATGGTCCGAACCGAGACCGCCAGCGCGGCAATCGCTCCTATCACGACCAGGAGGCTGCCGACCGCGGCGGCCAGCCTCAGGGGATGGGTCGAGGGGCTGAAGAATCGGCCGCCGGGGGCGGCGGGATCTAGCTGGCGCCGAGACGGATCTGTATCACCGCCACCAGAGCGAAGGCGACCGTGAGCCAGATGGAAGCGCGGAAAAGCACCTTCTCCAGTCCGCGGCGCGTCCGATAACCGCCACCCATGTCCGTCCCGCCCCCGATCGTGCCGCCAAGGCCGCTTGACTTGGGGGTCTGAAGCAGGATCGTGACGATCAGGAGAAGGGCCAGCACCATCTCCACGATTCCGATTGCGGACTTCACGATGCCTCCGCCACAAGACCGGGCGGATTATAGCCGTGGCCCCTGTGACCCCCCAGGAGCGGCACCTCCCCGAAGTGGCTGGGCTCCTCCCCCTCGGCCAGCCGCCAGGCGGTCGCCTCCCCCAGCTGGCCCGCGTGAACCGAGATCACCACGTAGTAATAGCCGGGCCAGGCACGATCGGTGTCGAACTGACTGGGACGAGCCGGATGGTCGGGGTGGGTATGGAAGAAGCCGATCACTTCCAGGTGGGATTCTCGGGCGTCGCGCTCCGCCTTGATGATGTCTCTGGGATCGAGTTCATAACGGTCGCGGCGACGGTCCTCTACCAGGTTGTGGCCCTCCATCACCTTGACGACCGTCGCCCCTTGCTCGCCCAGAGCTCCGACCAGGACACCGCAGCCCTCGAAGGGGTAGGCGGCCGCGGCCAGCTCCGCCATGCGCTCGAAGAGAGCCTCCGTGAAGAGCAATTGCGGAGTCGGCGCGAGGTTCATTCCGAGCCGTAGAGACCCGCGCTCAGGTAGCGGGCGCCGCCATCGGGGAAGATCACGACCGCGACGCCTTCACGCAAGCCCTCCTGCACCAGCTGCTCGATCCCCCAGAGTGCGAGGCCAGATGAATGCCCGGCCAAGATACCTTCCTCCCGGGCCAGCCGCCGGGCCAGATCGTAGGCGGCGCCCGTCGGCCCCATCAGGTTGCGGTCGGCCAGAGTGGGATCGTAGATCCCAGGCACGATCGCGCTGGCCATGTGCTTGAGTCCCTCCAGGCCATGGAAGGCATCCTCGGGCTGGAGGCTGACGCAGCTGATCGAGCTCTTGAACTCCTTCAGCCGCCGAGCGGTCCCGACGAAGGTCCCCGAGGTGCCAAGGCCGGCGATGAAGACGCTGACCTCGCCTTGGGTCTGCTCCCAAATCTCCACGGCCGTGGTGTCGTAGTGAGCTCGCCAGTTGAAGGGATTGTTGTACTGGTCGGGAGCGAAGTAGCGCTCAGGGTCGGAGTCCCGAATCCTCTGAGACAACAAGATGGCTCCGTCTGAGCCCTCCTGGGGATCGCTCAGCACCAACTCCGCCCCGTAGGCGAGCATCAGCTGTCGGCGCTCCAGCCCGACGTTTTCCGGGACCACCAGCTTGACCGGGAAGCCCAGGGCCGCCCCCAACATCGCGTAGGCGACGCCGGTGTTGCCGCTGGTGCTGTCCAGCAGAACTTGGCCCCTGCCCAGCTGCCCGCTTCGCTCCGCCTCCTGAATCATCCTGAGGGCGGGACGGTCCTTGACCGAACCCCCCGGGTTCATGAACTCGGCCTTGGCCAGAACCGCTAGATCGGGGGCCTGTTCCTGGAAGAGCCGAATCCTGAGCAGTGGGGTGTTCCCAATGCAGTCGATTACCTGCTGCCCCAGGGCGGGCGCCAGGATCTGCAGTCCTCTCTCAGCTGAAGTCGGCATTTATCCACTGTAGCAGTCGATATTTGCCGGTTACGAGGGCCGACCACTCGGCGGCCGCGGTCGCACCCACTCGCCTCTGGCGAAGCGAGCCGAGCTGCCCAGGTCGCGCTCGATCCGCAACAGCCGGTTGTACTTGGCGGTGCGCTCCCCCCGAGACGGTGCCCCACTCTTGATCTGACCCGCCCCCACTGCCACGGCCAGGTCGGCGATGGTGGTGTCCTCGGTCTCCCCCGAACGATGGCTGACCACAACTCCCATGCCCTGTTGCTGGGCCTGCTGGACCACGTCCAGAAATTCGGACAGGGTCCCGATCTGATTGGGCTTTACCAAGATGGCCGTCGCCACCCCTTCGTCAATCCCCCGACCGAGGCGGGCCGGGTTGGTGACGAAGATGTCGTCGCCCACCAACTGGACGTCGCGGCCCAGGCGCTCGGTGAGTTCGCGCCATCCTTCCCAGTCGTCCTCGGCCAGCCCGTCCTCGAGCGATACGATCGGGTACTGCCGGACCCAGTCCCGCCAGAGTTCGATCAGCTGACTCGAGCTGAGGCCCCGGCTCTCTCCCCTCAGGTGATATTGCCCGTCGCGGTAGAGCTGGCTCGCGGCGGGGTCGAGTGCTATGGCGACCTGCTCACCGGCCCTGTAGCCGGCGCGGTCGATGGCGCTGAGGATCAGCTCCAACGCCTCGACATTGCTTTTCAGACTGGGTGCGAAGCCACCCTCGTCGCCCTGACCGGTGTCGTACCCGTTCTCGGACAGGACCTGGCGCAGGCAGTGGAAGACCTCGGCGCCGGCACGCACCGCCTCGGCAAAGGTTTCCACCCCGATGGGGGTCACCATGAACTCCTGGAAGTCCACCGAGGTTCGGGCGTGCGCACCGCCGTTGAGGATGTTGAACTGGGGCAAGGGCAGGACATAGCTGTCCACCCCGCCCACGTAGCGGTAGAGCGGCAGCTCCTGGGCAGCAGCCGCCGCCTTGGCCACCGCGAAGCTGACCCCGAGCAGGGCGTTGGCTCCGAGGTGGGATTTGTCGCTGGTGCCGTCGGCTTCGATGAGACGCAAGTCCACCTGGCGCTGGTCGAGCGCATCCATCCCGAAGAGTCGAGGGCCGATGATCTGGTTGACGTTGGCCACCGCCTTGGTCACCCCGCGGCCGCCGAAGCGGTGCTTATCTCCATCCCTGAGCTCGACCGCCTCGTGGACACCGGTCGACGCCCCCGACGGCACCGCCGCCCTGCCGACCTCGCCACTAGCAAGGGAGACCTCTACTTCCAGTGTCGGGTTGCCCCTGGAGTCGAGGATCTCGGCCGCCACCACCTGCTCGATGAACGTCAACTCCCCCTCCCTGAGCCGCCCAGCTCCCAGCGGACGAAGCGCTAGTCTCGTTTGAGCGTGGGCGAACGCAAACTTCGGTTCCCCCGATTATCGACCGGGCAATGGATCACCGCCGCGGTGATCCTCTTCATCGTGGTGGCGGTCTTTTCCGACGTCATCACCAGCATGAAGGAGGTCAGCTCTGGCGAGGGCGCCCCACAAGCGCAACTCAACGGCAAGCTGCCCACCAGGGGGCTGAGGGTGGGTGCGCCCGCGAGCTTCATCCTGGCCCTCGACGACACGGCGGGCGGGGCCATGGACCCCGCCTGTGTGGGCGGAAACCTCGTGCCCGAGTTCAAGGTGCTGCGGGTGACCTTCCTCGGAAGCCCCGGCAGCACCTGGCGCAACGGCCGGTCGTGCGGCGGGATCTTGGAGCCCGGCTCGGAGGTCCCGGTCGTGATCACGGTCGTCCCCCGTCATCCCGGCGACTTTGGCGTCAGCCTTCTGCCCCAGGAGGGCCCAAAGCGTGCCGGTTCGGGCACCGGTGGGACGGTGACCGTCAGTCCCTAGCGCCGCTTCCGGTCGCCGCGACCAGGGCAGCGTGCACCCTGGGGGATCCAGCGACGATGTTGCCGGCCACTGGAAGTCCCGTCACCCCCTCCCAATCGGACACCAGCCCCCCGGCTTCGGTGACCAGCAGCGCCCCGGCCGCGATGTCCCAGACCTTGAGACCGAGCTCGAAGAAGCCGTCGAAGATACCGGCGGCGGTGAAAGCCAGGTCCAGGCTGGCGGCTCCGGGCCGACGGACGTCTTCCACCTGGGCGAGCACTCGCTCCAGGGTCTCTAGCAATCGGGGCACCTGGCTGCGGGTCTTGAACGGAAACCCGGTGGATACCACCGCCCGGGCTGGATCAGGATCCCCTAATTGCAGCCGCCGACCGGTCTGATCGTGGGCGCCTTGGCCGGCTGCCGCGGTGAACGTGAATCCCAGGAAGGGAGCATGAACCGCCCCCACCACTGGCTGGCCCCCCTCGAGCAGGGCTACGGAGACCCCTACGAGTGGGAAGCCGCGGCTGAAGTTGGTCGTACCGTCCAGTGGATCCACCACCCAGCCCCGCTCTGGGACCCCACCTCCCGCCTCCTCGGCCAGGATCGGCAGTCCCGGAAACACCGATCCGAGAATGCGGACGACCACCCCCTCGCTCTCCCGGTCGACTGCCGTGACATAGTCGCCCGGTCCCTTGCTCTCGGTGGCGTGGAAGCCGACCCCCGCAGCCTTGATGACGGCCCCACCGGCCTGAACCGCGTACCTGGCGGTCGCCAACGCCAGCCGCCGGTCAGGGTCGCCGGGGATTCCGCTCAGCGGCGGCCCCGCCCTCGTGGTGGTTCGCGCGAGACCTTCTTCTTGCGCTTCTTATCCTTCTTTTGAGGAGGGAGGCTGCTGACAAAGGTCTCTCGAGCCGGCTCGGGTGGCTTGGGCGGCGACGGTGGTAGCTCTGATTCGCTCATCTCGACCCTATGGTGCCAGTTCACGGCCAGTGGCGTCTGGCGGGCAACTCAACCGGTTAGCGGAGTCGGCCCGGATCAGGCCTCAACCAGCGCCACGGCCCAGGTCGAACTCTAACCAGGACCACTCCGCGGAGCGCCGCCTGCCCCAGGGGTCCGAAGTCGTCGCTGTCGGTGCTGCTGCTGCGGTTGTCCCCGGCGACCCAGAGCAGGTGGCGCTCTCTGCTCAGGGCACTGACCCGCTTGACCAACTCAAATCCGGGCCGGTCGGGGTGCTCGACTACCACCACCTGACCGAGTCGCGGCCCCCTCCGGGGTGTTCTGGCGACCACCACCCAGTCACCCGACCTCAGCGTCGGCTCCATGCTGTCACCGGACACCGACGCCAGCTGCGGCACCAAGGACCGGAGCCAACTTGGAAGTAGAACGAGATTGCCCCTGACCACGAGCTGATGGTACGTTTGCCTGAGGCCTGAATTTGGCCGGGCGAAGTTGCGATTGAGGGAGTTCAGCATGATTGAGAATCTGACCGCGCGCCTTGCCCCCCGGCGGGTGGTGCACGCCCACTGTGACATCCCTTGCGGGATCTACGACCCTCACGAGGCTCAGCTGGCAGCGCAGACGGTGGAGACCATGGTCACCAAGATCAAAGCCCTCTCCGAGGATGAGGCGGGCCGCAACTCCTTCGTGCGGATGGTGACCGTCAAGGAGCAGCACGCGGAGCGGGTGAAGCACGAGATCCAGGTGCTTTGGTCCGACTACTTCAAGCCGGAGCACCTCGAGAAGCACCCTCAGCTTCACGACCTCGTTTGGAAGACCCTCAAGGCGGCATCGGCCACCAAGCAGAACATTGACGCCGAGAAGGCAGCCGACCTGCGCGCCAAGGTGGATGAGGTCGCAAAGGTCTTCTGGGAGACCAAGAAATAGCACTCACCAATCTGGCGAGCAACCCCCCGTCGTGACCGTCGCGGAGAGGATCAACTTCCACTTCGATCCGGTCTGTCCCTGGGCTTGGCTCACCTCCAGATGGGCAGCTCGAATGGAGGAGCTTGGCGCGATTGAGATCGACTGGCGCCTCTTCTCGCTCGGGGTCGCGAATCTGCCTGAAGGTGAGTCGTCCGAGCAACCGGTGGGCCCCAGCGCCGAAGCGCTGCAACTTCTGGCGCAAGCCAGACGGATCGGTGGCAACAGCGCGGTCGCCCGACTCTACACAGCAATGGGGACTGCGGCTCACGTCCGCCACGAGAAGCTGATCGACCCTGAAGTGCTTTCGCGGGCATGGGAGGAGGCCCAACTCGGCGGCGGGAGCAGGACGGCCGCGTTGGCCGATGCCACTCTCTGGCACGACGTGCTTACTGACCACCAAGCGGCAGTGCAAGCCTGTCAGGCCTTCGGGGTGCCCACTCTGATTCTGGATGGGGGGAAGGGGCCTGGAATATTCGGACCTGTGATCACCGAAGTCCCCAGCGACGAGGAGTCGGGCGAGCTCCTTAGGGACGTACTCCGAGCTGTACGCCGGAGTTACTTCTTCGAGCTCAAGAGGGATAGGGAGGGCCACCCGGCGCTGACTAACGGCTGACCGTGGACCTCGACCCGATCATTCTGAGGCGCGTGGGAGGTCGGTGGCAGCGGTACCGCAACTGCCCTAACTGCTCAATTCGGGCGGCATAAACCGCCCAGGCGGAGGCGGTCACTCTCCATCAAGCCTTAGCTCTCGGTAGCGCCGGACGAACACACACCGTGAGTGCATGGGGTCTCACTTGTACCGCAAGCCGCGCCCCCCAGGGCAGCGATTCTCCGTCCACCTCCCGTGGCTGGGAGTCGGCAGTGGTTATTTCAACTCGTTCCACCCTGAAAGTCTCAATTCGACCCCCCTTGGGGTGGCGACCGATGAGGCTCGCGAGAAGCGTCGCCCAATCCCGAATCCGGCTTGGGGCTATCAGCGCCACGTCGAGGAGTCCGTCATCGGGAACCGCCGAGGGGAGCAGGGTGATACCGCCTGGGAGTCGGCCCACATTGGCAACCAAGACCGAGCGAACATCTCGTTCAATCGTCGGGCCTCCGTCCAACCTAACCTCAGCGCGGAACCGCGGGTCTCGAAGATGAGGCACAGCTGCGGCGGCGTATACCGTCCACCCCAAGTGGTGCTTGGCTCGGTGCGGTGTGTCAGCCAGGATCTGAGCGTCCAGGCCGATTCCTGCCGCCACCGTGAAGGTCCTACCGTCGACTTCCCCTAGGTCAATGCGACGCCGGCCACCACGGGTGGCTAGCCGCACAGCGCCGGCGATGTCCGTGGGCAGTCCTAGATTGAGGGCTAGCAAGTTGCCCGTTCCCGACGGAATCACTGCAATCGCAGTTTCCGTTCCTGCCAGGGCCGCGGCCGCCGCTCCTACGGTCCCGTCGCCTCCGCACACGAACAGAACTTCAATCCCGGCCGCGGCCGCTCGTTGGGCCGTTGCTTCTCCCGATTCGCCCCTTGTCGTTTCGAACCACCCCGGTACGGACCAGCCTTCGTCACTGAGGGCCCTCGCGATTGATCGCCGAAGAGCCGCTGGATTGGCGACCCGGGCAGCGTTAACCAGCACAGCGCTCTCGCTCACCGGCGTTTCGCGAAGGTTGAACGCGAAGATGCGGCGACTAGGACCGCCATGGTGTCACCCAACCAACGCACCGTACACCCCGGAGTACTACTCGACTTGAATCCGAGACGCGGGCATCGTGCCTCGATAGAACGCCTCACGATGTAGTCTTGGGTGGGGGTCGAGTTGTGGGTCAACGCCTCTGAGATGCTGCGGTAAACGCTCACCTGGGTGCGGTCAGGACCCGGAGCGGCCTCCGTCGACCCAGCCAGCCGTGGCTATTCAGAGCCTGAACCCTGACGGCATCAGCGCCGTGTGATTAGCCCGATTTGAACTCGGGTTGGGATGGAGGCGACTCCGGGAATCGAACCCGGGATCGCGGTTTTGCAGACCGCTGCCTTACCACTTGGCTAAGTCGCCCCGTCCCGGCGGAATTGTAGCGATCGCCGGCGCATGCCCCTCGCGCAGTTCAGGGACGCCGCAAAATAGTCCGCGGTCTTGCCCGTGCCCCCAGGAGGGTTGTAGATGAGCGCCGACCGAGAAGAGGCAGTCCTTCTGCGCAGAGATGGACCAGTGACCGAATTGGTACTCAATCGTCCGGACCGCTTGAACGCAATCGACGACGAACTGGCCGACGGCATTCTCCGGGGGCTGGACCGGGTCGGCGCAGATGAATCCTGCCGCTGCTTGGTGATCACTGGTTCAGGGCGGGGGTTCTGCTCGGGCCAAGCCCTGGGGGGCTTCGGAAGTGGAACTGCCCTGCCCCAGGAAGTGGGTGCGCTGATCCGGCACAGATACATCCCGATCGTCACCAAGATCCGCGATCTTCCCCTGCCGGTGGTGGCGGCGGTGAACGGAGCGGCAGCAGGCGCCGGCTTCTCGCTTGCCCTGGCCGCAGACCTGCGGGTTGCTTCCGAGGCCGCGTGGTTCAGCTGTGCTTTCGCCGGCATAGGACTCGTTCCGGATTCGGGAGCGTCGTTCTTCCTCCCCCGATACCTGGGTCTCTCCAAAGCGGTTGAGCTCGCTTTGACCGCGAAGCGGTTGAGTGCTGTGGAGGCCGCTACCCTCGGCCTGGTTGCCCATGTCTATCCAGCCGAGAGCTTTCCCCATGATTACTCCGCCCTGGCCCGCCAGTTCGCACAGGGCCCGACCCGTGCGTTTGCCCTCACAAAGATGGCACTCTCCCAAGCGACCGCGAACTCGTTGCCGCAGCAGTTGGAGTTGGAGGCAGTGCTGCAGCAGGAGGCGGCAGAGACCGACGACTTTCGAGAAGGCTTGTCCGCATTTCGGGAGAAACGCGCCCCCCAATTTGTCGGTCACTAATTGGCTTCGTCCAGCCTGGTCGGCTTAGATCCCGAGCAGCTGCAGGGCCCGCCCAACCAGGCGCTGCCTTAGCCCCGATTCTGTGCCGATTCCGGTCTCGGCAGTATGCCGAGTGGGCGAGAGTACCGACCAGATGGGGTCGTAATGACTGGGCCTGAATCCGGCAGCCCTGCGAGGGCCTCCCCCGTGACTGAGCCGGGCCGCCGGTCGTCAGCGGGCAACTCCAGCCACATCAAATTCGCTGAACCATCGCCGGGGCCCGTGGTACTCCAGAGCAGCAGCGAAGCCCAGAGCCTCCCAAGCAGATCTGGTGATCTGCGCCTCCACGGGGACTTCTCGCGTACCCGTGCGATAAGCTGTCCCCAATGAACCGGAGGTCAAGTTCCCTGGCGTACGACCCAAGTTGCCGGTGACTTCGCCGGGAAGCGCCATCACTCGAACGCCTTTTACCGTGGTAGTAATGCCCGCGTTCTGTGCTGAGCTCACCCTGGAGAAGACCGTGGCATTACTTCCGCGAGACGGCATTGACCACCTACTTCTCGTCGACGATGCTTCCCCGGACGGTACCGTGG
Organism: Candidatus Dormiibacterota bacterium; assembly: GCA_963701235.1. GTDB lineage: Bacteria > Chloroflexota > Dormibacteria > Aeolococcales > Bog-877 > Bog-877. Next base: position 836,028 of record OY969577.1, on the reverse strand, counting down.
CTTTGGCCACCGCTATGGGATTGGATGTGCGCCGTCACGAGCAAAACGCGGGTTACGGCGCCAATCAGAAAACCTGCTATTCGGAAGCATTGGCACTAGGCGCCACGACGGTTGTACTTCTACATCCCGACTTTCAGTATGATCCAGCGTCAGTGCCAGCCTTGCTCGCGCCCATCAATGCTGGTCGCGCCGATATGACATTCGGCAGCCGCTTCGCCGGCGGCGCGGATCCTCGCCAAGGCGGCATGCCTTATTACCGATATATCGGTAATAAGGTCACCACGCTACTCGAGAATCGCCTGTTGGGCACGCACTTCACCGAGATGCACAGCGGCATGCGGGCTTACCGTCGAGAAGTGCTAGAAGCCCTTCCTTTCAGGAAGTACTCGGACGATTTTGATTTTGATACCCAATTCTTGGTCGGAGCGCACCTTCGCGGAATGCGCATTGAGGAAGTGGCGATCCCTACCAGGTACACAGCGGAGAGTTCGTCGATCAGCATTCCGCGTTCCCTACGCTACGTGTTCCGAAGTCTGGCCATTAGTTGGCACGCTCGAAGGCATGGCAGCGAATACAACGCTTGATGGCAGTCTCTGCTCCACCTTGCCCCCTATGCGGCTTGGCCGCGAAGCTGCGCTTTCCCGCCACCGCTAAGCACAGTATGGGCGCGACGGCGGAATTCGCTTGCACAAACGTCCATGCTGGCGACCATGGACCAGTCTATTGGTGTGAACGCTGCCACCTCGGGTTTTCACTCCCTCCGAACTCGGACCAACTATTGACGCTGTACGAAGACGTACACGACCCTAGCTATTTGACCGAGCTCGACCATCGTACGCAACACGCGGAGTCGATCATGCGCACGATCGAGCATAGTCACGCACCCGGCAGACTATTGGAGATTGGAAGCCAGGTTGGCCTGCTACTTCACGCAGCGGAGCAACGGGGGTGGGATGCCGTTGGCATCGAACCGAGCCGATGGGCGGTCGACACCGGACGCGACCGGTTCGGGGTAAAGCTCACCCAAGGCTCTTTGGAGACATCCGAGTATGACCGGGGCAGTTTTGACTGTATCGTGATGGTGGATGTGTTAGAGCACCTGATCGACCCACTGGCCGCTCTGCAAAGATGCCACCCTTGGTTGGCACCGGGTGGAATTCTTGCCTTATCCACTATCAATATGGATACCATCATCGCCAGAATGCTCGGCACGCGCTGGCCCGGCTTTATGGATATGCACCTCACCTATTTCACCACCAAGTCTCTACGCGAGTTCCTCCGACGAAGCAACTTTGAGTGGATCACAGATCGACCCGATTCGCGCTCCTTCAGTCTTGGATACTTTGGGGGCCGACTGGTAAACAGCGGACCGCTGCTCCGTGCTCTGGGAACAGTTGGGTCCCTCCCCCTGCTACGAAATGTGCGAGTCACAATTCCGACACGGGACCTACTCTTGGTCTTAGCACGACCCTGCTGACGGACGAGGATGCCTAGACGGCGCTAAGCGACAGGGATCCCTGCGAACGCCGCCAGCTTGGTATGTGCGGCAATCGGCAGCTTCTTGCGACGGGGCCGTTTGCCCAACGGCAGAACGGGTGGTGGCTAGCTCAGGCGATTATCGCCGGGACCGGACTTTGCATGCTAGCCACCAACTTCCCCATCGGATGTGTCTAGAATCGCTCTGCACAGCTTCGACTGCTCGAAGTGTGAATAACTTGCCCGTATGGTCTCGGCAGCTCAACCTTAAAGACCCTGCTACCATACCCAGAACTCTAGGGTGGACAGACCACTGAAGTTCTCATCCAGGATCTCCTCCATGCTCCCCAGCGAAAGCCCAGGGCCAGAGCAGGCGCCGGCTCACCGATGGCGCGCGTGGCATTCCCATCCCGGATTGTCCCTTGGTCTAGTGGCCCTTCTTTGTTACCTAGCGGTAGCAGCCCTGCTAGTGCCCCGGCTCGGTGCGGTTTTCCACGGGAATAGCTACGTCGGGGTGAGGTCTGACCCCACGCTATATATATGGGGTTTCGCGTGGTGGCCGTACGCCCTCACGCACGGTATTAATCCGTTGTCTACACATGTCATCTGGGCCCCTCAAGGGGCCAATATTGCGTGGGATGGGGACACGCCGGGCCTGGCATTGATCGCCTGGCCTTTGACAGCGCTCGTCGGGCCAATAGTGTCGTTCAATCTCCTCACTCTTAGCGCGCCAGTACTGGCGGCCTTGGCCACTTACTTCCTCTGCTATGAGTTAACACAGAAGTTTTGGCCGTCGCTATTCGGGGGCTGGATATTCGGATTCTCCACGTACGAAATGGCTCAGCTGCTAGGCCACCTGCAGGTGAACTTTATAGCCGAGGTCCCGTTGCTCTTATGGCTCGCTGTACTTCGCTACCGCTGCCGGATCGGGACCCCTCTCTTCGTTACGGCTGTCGCCCTACTCCTAACCTTCGAGTTTGGGGTCGGGGTTGAGCTCTATACGACTACCGCAGTCTTCTCCGCCCTGGGACTCCTTGTCAGCCTTCTGTTCATAAAGGGTTCGCGGGGCGCGATAACGCGAATTGCCGGCGAACTCGCCGGAGCCTATGCGGCGAGCCTCCTACTAATCAGTCCGTACCTCTACTTCTTTATCCGGAGCGCGTCCGGAGTGCCTCCGATCATCAACTCTCCACTAAGGTACTCAGCGGATCTGCTCAACTTTTTCACGCCAACTCCAGTCACCGCTCTAGGTGGACCCCTGTTATCGGGGGTTACGAAGCACTTTAGTGGCAATCTCGCCGAGAATGATGCCTACCTGGGCCTTCCCTTAATGGTGATCGTGTGCTTCTTCCTGTGGCGGGGTAGGCGACAGCGGTGGGTCTTGGTTCTGGCAGTGGCCTTTCTTCTAGTCGTCATTGCTGAGCTGGGTCCTCGTCTGCACATTCTCGGCACCACCAACCTCGCGGTCGGGGTGGTGCGACTGCCGTGGGACTTAGCCACGAAGGTACCGGGACTCCGGGACGCGCTGCCGGGGAGGTTTGCCATGTATTTAAGCCTCTTGGCGGCCGTCATCGGATCACTTTGGTTGTCCTCCTTAGGCCGCTACCGGTTGGTCGGCATTGCACTGGCGCTTGCAGCGGTGGCGTTTCTGTGGCCGAATCCCCTTACGGTCACGACGCCGCCCCCTGTGCGGTTGCTCAGCACGCGGGCATACCTGACTGTGCTTGGCCAAAGATCGACGCTTCTGTTTCTACCGTACGGACAGCTGGGAGATTCCATGCTTTGGCAGGCACAGGACGGCTTCGATTATCGGCTGGCGAGCGGGACGGGCACCGTGGAACCGGCCTCGTTTGCCAAATCTCCAACCGTGGAGATGTTGTTTAGCGGCCAGCGGCCGCCAGGCTACTTAGAGGACCTGCTGACTTTCTGCCACCAACACGACGTCACTGCGATTCTCGTAACGGCCGGCACTGCCTCAAGCATCAGGGAGGCCATCGCACACCTGGGGTGGCGCGGTCGACCATTCGGTTCGGACCGACTCTACTGGGCTCCGGCGCCGGCGAAGTAAGTGGTGAATATGGCGTTCGCCTCCGACCCGCATGGGCGCAGAGACTTTCGCAAACTGGGTGGGATAACGCCTAGACGCTGTGCGACGAGATGGTCCCGTTGCTGAGTGCGCACGACCACCTGGGTCGCAGCTGTTGGTTGAGTTGGCGGATCCTGCCGGTTGCCCTGATCGCGGCAGCCGTAGTCATAGCCAACGCGCCTTCCCTTCTCCACCTAGTCAATGTTAACCCGCTTGACCTCCAGGCGCACCTCGACCCGATAAGTGCGCAAGGGCTGCTTCCGGGTTTTCCCTCGATCGACCCCAACGACGGAATCACGACGCAGGCGCTAGGTCACGGAGCCGCTCTCGACTGGTTACGTGGTGACATTCCGTGGTGGAATCCTTATGAGGGCGTTGGCGTGCCTCTCGCGGGTGAGATGGCCTCGGCCGCGTTCTTCCCGCTCGTATTCTTGCTTCTGTATTCGGGAGGGGTGCTCTTCTTTCACCTCGCGCTCGAGCTTGGTGCCGGGTTGGCGACCTACGCCCTAACCCGCCGATTGGGGCTGGGAGTTACGGCGTCGCTCGCCGCTGGCCTCGCGTTCGCTCTGAATGGTACGTTTTCCTGGCTCGGCGACGCGACAGTCAACCCGATCCCTTTTCTCCCTCTGCTGATTCTTGGCATCGAGCTTTGTCGCGCCCCCGAGCCTGCGTCGCGACGATGGGGTCGTGTGCTACTCGCGCTATCTTTGGCACTATCAATCTACGCAGGATTCCCCGAGACGGCTGCGATCGACGCACTGTTCGCGAGCTTCTGGTTCTTGCTGCGGGTCCAGGGCCTCCACCGCCTCGAGATCTGGCGAACGCTTCGGTACTCCCTGTTCGCAGCCGTAGTCGGGCTCCTACTCGCCACTCCTTTGCTAGTCGCCTTCCTGGACTACGTTGCCCACGGAGACCTGGGCGGACACGGCCCTGGTTTTGCAGACATTTTCTTAAATCGATCTGCGATCGCGATGCTATCGCAACCGTACGTGTATGGACCGATATTTGGTCTCTTTCGATTCGACCCAACCGGAACCCTGGGCGCCATTTGGAGCAACATCGGGGGCTACCTCAGTCCCTCACTGCTCGCGCTAGCTGTCCTCGCGGTAATCGGGGCCGTCGGCCGTAGGCAAGACCGCTGGCTGCGGCTCGGATTGGTGGTTTGGGTCGTTCTCTCACTCTCGACAACGTTTGGTGTGCCGATTCTCGGTCGTTTTCTAGAGGCCATACCGGGCGTTTCTCATACCGCCTTCTACCGGTACGCACCGCCTTCCTGGGAACTCGCCACAATCATTTTGGCTGCAATGGCTATAGATGATGTAGCCCGGAGCAGGATAACCCCAAAGATCGCCTGGGTCAGTGGAGCCCTAACCATCCTGTTGTTCGGCGTCTCTACTGCTCTTGCCTTCCGCTTGATCCCCCACTTGAGAGGAGCCCCTCACATCCTCCTCTATGCCGGCGCGTCCCTACTGTGGGCGGTGTTCCTAGCCGCGGTCATAACTATTATCGCAAAGCAGAGTCACCCAAACAGCACCGGCCTTGGACGCCGCGCCCACCTTGGCCTGGTCGCCGTCGTGGCTCTCGACGTCGTTGCTATGTTCCTAGTGCCTCAGTTCTCGGCACCAAATAAAGCCGCGCTGGACGCACGACCGGTGCAATTTCTTCAAGCGCACCTGGGCCTAGCTCGTTTCTTCACACTTGGTCCGATCCAGCCGGACTATGGCTCGTTCTACCAGATCAGTGACGCGAATACTGCTGACTTGCCACTTCCGAACCTCTGGGCCCAGTATGTGTCCACTCATCTGGCTCCAAACACGAACCCCATTACCTTCTCCGGGTACGAGATCAATGCAGCAACGGGTCCGTCGCCGCTAGAGCAGTTCATCACCTACTTCCGCAACTATGAGCAGATCGGTGTGAAGTTCCTGGTTGTGCCCGCCACGACGTCCGATCGCTCGATCCCATCCCGCCTCGGGATGCGCCGCGTGTTTGTGGACAGCGTCGCCATCATCTATCAACTCCCACATCCCGGTCCGTTCTTTCAGTCGGACTCGGCTGGGTGCAAGGTCCAGACCGTCACCGAAATGGTGGCTCACGTTCAATGTGTCTCTCCGGGGACCATATTGCGGAGAGAGATGTTTTTCGAGGGCTGGACGGCTACCTCGGCAGGCCGAGACCTACCGATCCAGCGCGCAGATTCAATCTTCCAAGCCGTTCATGTGCCGGCGGGGCGGTCCATCATCCGATTCGACTACCAGCCCAAGTATGTCATCGTCGGGCTGGTTGCTGGAATCGTGGGGCTGGGGCTCCTGATATGGCAAATTGGCCTTTCCGTGTTTGGTCGAGTTCGCAAGCGTGAGCGACGGGTCGCGGAGGAGGGCGGTAGGGACGATTAGCCGGTGGTGGCTGTGACATCCACTTGCCGTTAGCGTCGAGTCCTGAAAGCTGGGTAACAAGAGGCGGCGTTGCGGCTGGACGACGATGTAGCGACCGCGGTCGACCTGCCGCAAGGGTTTTACATACACCTGCTGAACGTGGTGCTCGTCTGGCCTCGCGAAACTACCGAGCGTCCGTCGCCATCCAGCAACAAGACCTGCATACGCCATCGGGCCATCCCGTAGTCGACCAGTTCAGCTGGTGAGGACCCGGGCAGCTTGCCATATCCAGGGTGTACACCTGTGGGATACGCCGCGGGCCACGCCTGCGACTGGCTGAACGAAGACGATAGGGCTGACTGATGTGGGGCGTCCTGCGACACCCCGATGCGCTCGCCGTACCGACCGAGTATCGGAGTCTGATATGGTGACCAGATGGCCCGGGTGCTGGTTACGGCGAATGACGTCATATCCAACCAGCTGGCCGGACCAGGCATCAGGTGCGTGGAGTTAGGGCGGCAACTCACATTGGCAGGCCACGACGTGACGATCGTGGCCATTGAGTCGGCTCCAGCAGTCATCTCCGGGTTAACGATAGTGGCTCGGCAATCTCAGCCGGGCATTGATGCTTTGGTTCGGACTCATGACGCGGTATTGATCGAGGGACTCTCGCTTGTTCGCTATCCCTCTCTCCGTCAGGTGTCTATCCCCATCATCGTCGATCTCTACGATCCTTTCCCGCTCGCAATCCTGGAGCAAGAAGCGCGTCAGTCGATGACTATGCGCGAAACGAGTAATACAAACATCACCGCGGCGCTGCACGACCTTCTCTTATGCGGTGACTTCTTTATTTGTGCCAGCGAACGGCAACGCGACCTGTGGCTTGGATCCCTACTCGAGGCGGGACGCATCAATCCGCGCACATGGGATGCAGACAGCTCCCTACGTAGATTGATAGATGTTGTTCCGTTCGGCGTTTCCGACCTACCGCCGCCTATCCGCCAGCCACAAGACCGCGCTAAGATCAGCCCCCACTTGACAGAGCGCGCGCGCGTGCTGCTCTGGGCGGGAGGAATATATAACTGGTTCGATCCCCTATCGCTGATCAGATCCGTGGCGCGGGTTCACGATGAGTGCCCGGATATTCGTCTGGTGTTTATGTCCACAACGCACCCCAATCAGGGCGTCCCAGACCGAATGTGGATGCCCGAACGCGCCCACCAGCTTGCCGACCAACTCGGCCTGCTGGGAACGGTTGTAATCTTCAACGATACGTGGGTTCCCTATGAGCAGCGGGGCGACTGGTTGGCGGCTGCTGACTGCGGAGTCTCCACGCATTTCGATCACACTGAGACCCGTTTCGCGTTTCGCACGCGAATGCTCGACTATTTATGGGCGAGGTTGCCCATCATCTGCAGCGACGGTGACGTCTTGGCTGATCTGGTTCGGCAGCGAAACCTGGGCTGGGTCGTGGCCCCGGAGGACGAGAGCGGTTTGGTGGGCGCACTCCGAGCGTTCGCTCAGCTTGGCGAGGAATACGAGGCTATGCGAACTCGCGTAGGGGCGGTGGCAGCAAAGATGACGTGGAGTCTCGTGACCCAGCCGCTCCTTACCTACTGCGAGGACCTGACTCGGGCCGACGATCGGCCATGGGCCGGATCTCGGCTCACCCATACCTCCCGAGGGAGCCACTCCATCCGCGCCGCCGCCAGTCTAACTGTCAAAGGCACACAGGTGGTTCGCCAGGAGGGGCTCGGGGCTTTAGTGCGGGACACCAAAAGATGGCTGGAGCTCCGGCGCACGAGTAAACGGAATCGGTGACATCCCATCCTCCCGGACAGCAGAAATTTGGTGAGCCTCCGCGCTAAGACGGACGCATCCCCAGGTCTTGGCCTTCCAAGCACGACAGGAGCCACTCCAAGGCCGGGCCAATCGCGATTCCGGACTGTCTGACAGCGGCCGCCATCGTCGCAGCCGCCGGAACCCTTGGGGTTTGATCGGTGCGATGGAGCTGGTCTACTAGGCGGCTCAGGACTGGATTCGGAGCTACGGCCTCCAGTCGCGACAAGGCGCTTAACAGGCTCGACACCGAGGGAACTGGCTGGTACGTCTCTGTATTGAAGAGCCTGGCTTCCGACGGTTCGGACAACACTAATCGATCTGGCTGGGAGCGCGTACGCTGTACGTCCCGCCGTTGCTTAGCAAGGGCGGGAAGACCCAACCATGCCTCACTCGTCGCGCGGACAGAAGTCAAAAAGTGGCCGTGCCTGGACCCGCTGAGGAGGTTCCTGATCGTGAGGCCCACAAATACTCGTGCCACCCGCTGGCGTTCGAGGTTCTTCGCCGCCGTCCACATCCAGTTTCGCTGAATGAGACGGGTCTTGAACTGGTAGCGCATCTGCCGAGTGCTTGCCGAGTGAACATGAATCACCTCTGCGGATGGAACGGTCCAGAACTGCCTGCCCCGTATGGCAGCGCGCATGGACCAGTCGACATCCTCGTAGAACATGAAATAGCGTTCGTCAAGCAACCCTACGACCTCCGAGGTAAAGGCCGAGCGGCGAATGAGAGCTGCCGCAAAGCATAACCCTGCAACTCGTTCTTCGACGTCGTACTGGCCAATGTCGGGTTCGCCCAAGCCTCGCTGACCCGCCTGCCCGCGCAGGTGAAGGTCAAGACCGATGGAATCGATTACCAGCGGTTGTGACGCTAGCCTAATCTTTGGCGCAAACCCAATCGTGTTGGGTCGGAGCTGGGCCGCGTCCACCAGGTGTTCCAGAGCGTTGGGCTCCAGGATGGCATCGGGATTGAGGAGTAGCACCAACTCCCCGGAGCTCGCAGCGATGCCCCTGTTGGTGGCGGCCGCGTACCCAAGATTCTTTTTCTGGCGCTCGACGAGGAGTTCAGGATCGGTCGGTGCGAGCTGCGCCTTCCAGCGATCGAGAAATTCGGCGACACGATTGGTGGCGCTGTTGTCAACCACAACCACCTGAGTGGGTCGGTGCCTAGAATCGCTGACCGATTGAAGACACTCACGCAACATCTCCGCAGGCGTCTCGTATGCCACCACTATCACGCTTACTAGTGGTGATCTGGCGCTCACTGTCCGACTTGCCAAGTCAGGGTTGACCTCATCGCAGCACGCACATACACCCACCTAAAGCGGCCCGTCGGCTTCGCGGTGGCGCGTCGGGCATCAAGCACTGAGCCGGCGTAACCTAAAATCTCCGGGCCTTAGCCTCAGGTCGAGTTCTGCCACTCGGGTCGAGTCTATCAGGCGCTCAAACGCCTCCCCCGCTTACCTTGGATCGCTTCGGTCCTGCTCACCCCTCGGCCGTCCGCTGGCGATGGGGACTGGTCGATTTGACCTGGATGGCGGCTGGTCGCCTAAGTCATCGTTCCGGTGGCCTCGGCACGATACGCAACTGAACAGGGTCTGCCCGGGCTTTGGAGTGAGCGAGGGCATCCCTTCGCTCTCCCATCACTGTCAACGATCGCTTGGATTGCCGACACAGCAGTCCCGACCACGTCCGCCCCGATCGAAGTTTCGCCGAACTGCGTGGAGTACGGCAAACTGTATGGATGGCGAGTGACCCACTGACACTGATGGCGATCCATGCCCATCCGGACGACGAGGCGACATCGACGGGCGGCGTTCTCCACAAGTACGCAGCTGAGGGGGTTCGCACCGTACTCGTCACATGCACTGGGGGCGAGTTGGGAGACGGGCCCGGAGGTCTTAAGCCCGGCCAGCCCGGCCATGACCCAGACGCGGTGAAGCGAGTTCGCCGGGCTGAGCTGGAGTCGGCGTGCCAAGCGCTGGGGATCTGGCGGCTGGAGATGCTCGGTTACCAGGACTCGGGCATGGTGGAGTGGGGTATGGCGAATGCACCGGGGTCCTTTGCTGGTTCGGACCTGGATGAGGAGGTGAGTCGAGTCGCCAAAATAATTCGGCGATACCGTCCTCAGGTGGTGATCTCCTACGGCGAGGACGGGGGCTATGGGCACCCCGATCATATCCGGACCCACCTGGCTGCTCGAGGTGCCTTCCTTTCCGCCGGAGTGTCCAGCAAGCTCTACTACACCGCATTCCCAAAGTCCCTTGCCCGCCGTGTTTTGGCTCAGATGAAGGAAGCAGGAATCAACCCCTGGGAACTACCTGAAATCGACTTCGACCCGGAGAATCCGCCCTTTGGAGTCGACGACGACCTCATCACGACGGACGTCGATGTCCTAGCCGACGTCCCTGCCAAGATGGCCGCGATCCGAGCCCACGCAAGTCAGATGGACAACGCTTTCTTCGCACAACTCACCGACCAAGTGGCTCCCATGGTGATGGGCCAGGAGTACTTCATACGAGCTCTTGATCACACGGACGCAGCGCTGCCCGAGACCGACCTCTTCGCCGGGCTTCGCTAGACGTTCTTGGCCGCCACCGTCCAGCCGAATGTACCAGTCCGCCGGGACGCGTTGACGTGGCTTAGAAACGCTCACGGTGCTCGTCCTGGGGTGGTTCGTCCCCTTACCGGCTAACCCAGCACTTCGGAGGCTTACCCGCAGGCCGTCCGCCGCCTAGCCTTGGGTAGCTCCCATCGCTACCGCAGCATGGCATCACGTTGAAGGGCTCACAGTTGTTGGGACTGCTATGGTTCTCCCGTGAGCGGCGATGGTCCAAAGCGGCGCAGAATGGCGCGCTGGATCCAGGGCTCGGGCATCGAGATCGGGGCTCTGCATAATCCATTGCACGTGCCGAGAGGGGTCACTATTCGGTACGTGGACCGTGCTGCGACGGAGCAACTTCAGGTCCAATATCCCGAGCTAGGTGCCATAGTCCCGGTTTCAATCCTTGGTGACGCCCAGAACCTATCCTCGCTACAAGACGGGGAGGTTGATTTCGTAATTGCAAACCACCTAGTCGAACATCTCGAGGATCCGATTCGGGGCCTTACCGAGCTGTTCCGGGTGATCAGGCCCGGAGGCATCCTATACATGGCGATACCTGATCCGCGTGCCACCTTCGATCGCCGACGCCCACCCACATCGACTGAGCACATTCACGCTGAATACCAGAACGGAACAGCGGCAACGCGCAAGCAACATTTCCGAGAGTGGGTCGAAATGGCCGAACTTGACAATCATCCCGTCGCTGCGTCCGAAGTCAATGCTCGGATCGAGCAGCTGATCGAGATGGATTACAGCATCCACTTCCACGTCTATCGCCCAGATACGTTTATCGAGTTACTCTGTCTAGCCCGCCGAGCAGCTGGCCTGGAATTTGAGCTCATCGATTTCGCCCCATGCAATCCCGCCGCGGACGATGAGTTTATCTTCGTGTTGGGCAAGGGTGTGGGTCTTCACGATCGCCACGGGGTAGGCGCAGAGTCTGACCTATCGGCACCCCGTCGATCCATCGCGCGCCGGGTGGCGCGACGCGTGCGCAGGCAGCTGAGCCGGTGACGTCGTCCGCGTGGCGGTTCCAGCATCGGTTATTCGTTTTCTTTACTGGACCGAGGTCAGTCGCCTGAGGGGTCGAGCATCGGGTTGACCTGCACTGCTAACTCAAAGAACCGGTAGCAGGCGGTCAGATGGTCGTTGACGAGTCCAGCGGCCTGTAGGTATGAGTAGCACACGGTGGGTCCCACAAAGCGGAAGCCACGTCGGCGGAGATCCGAACTCAATCGTTTGGACAGATCTGTGAGCGAGGGCACCTCGTCCAGGGATCGCCAGTGGTTGATGAGCGGACTCCCGTCCACAAAAGCCCAGATGTAGTCATCAAAGCTGCCCCTGGCAGCCTGGAGCTGAATCAGAGCGCGCGCGTTCGCTACGGCTGCTTCGATCTTTTGGCGGTTTCGGATGATAGCTGAGTCCGCAAGCAACGCCTTGACCCGACGATCGGTGAAATTGGCGACCTGGTCTGGAACGAAGCCCGCGAACGCGCGGCGGTATCCCTCTCTCCGCCGAAGAATCGTCAGCCAACTCAGTCCGGTTTGGGCACCTTCCAACACCAACAGCTCAAGATGCCGATGGTCATGGTGCACAGGAACGCCCCACTCATCATCGTGGTAGGGGCGCAACCATGGGCCGGTGGCCCATGGACAGCGGTTCCTGCTATCGAGAGCGGCTCCTGCGTCCGCGGCTACAACCATTGGTGATACAGCCTATCTGCTACGCGAAACGGGAGGGCCGAGGGTGGGCTTAACCTTCCGGCGCTAGCCGGTGAACGCGGGCAGCCATCGGATCCCTAGGGCCTCCTGGATCGGGCTAGGCTGAGTCGGGTAGCCGAGCCGCCAGAAAGCATGCCGTATTCTCTTGAGTACTCCGGGTGGCTAGGATCTACGTGCTTCGGGGTGTGGCCTAGTGGCTAAGGCGCCTGCTTTGGGAGCAGGAGATCGGCGGTTCAAATCCGCCCACCCCGACGGTGGGGACAGCTTGGCCGGCGAGTAGTGAGCACCTGTGCGCCACGGTTAGCGAACTAACGAACATATGGCGGGCGATTGCCGGCGCGGGACGGCCGCTAGGCGAACTGGTCCATGAGTTCTCGGACTGCCTTACCGCGGTGGCTGATCCCATCCTTGTCAGCCTGGCTCAACTCCGCCATGGTGAGCCGCTCTCCGTCGGGAACGAAAATTGGGTCATAGCCAAACCCTCGCCGTCCCCGAGGTTCGGTTACCAGACATCCTTCCAACCGAGCCTCGGATTCGACCAGTTCGATCTCGCCGCGGTTACTAGGAAGCGCCATAGCCAACGCGCATACGAAACTGCCCTCTCGTTCGCGTAGGGCCAGTTCTGCGATCCGTTCGGTCAGCCCTACTAGCATCTGGTCGGAAGAGACTCCCGGGCCCATCCATCTGGCTGTACGGACTCCCGGCCAGCCGTGCAGCGCTCTGATCTCGATGCCACTGTCATCGGCCAGGGACGGCAAGCCTGTGCCGGAGCACACTGCCGTGGCTTTGATCGCAGCGTTCTCGCGATAGGTTTTGCCGTCCTCATCCCACTCGATCTCCTTACCTCCAGCCACCTTATCCAACTCCAGAAGTCGCCACGGGACCCCCCGAAGGAGTCTCCTGAGTTCGTCTACCTTGCCACGATTGCGACTGGCCACGACCACGTCGCGTGACTCATAGGCCCACCCGAGCCTGACTGACCGCGTTGGCGACCCGGTCAGGACAACGGGGCCAAGGCCGACGACTGCGTGGCCGCGATCTGGGCAATGCCCGCGCGCGCTAGGTTGAGCAGCACCCCCAGCTGGTCCTGACTGAAGGGCTCGCGCTCGGCAGTTCCCTGGATCTCGATGATCTCGCCCCCGGCACTCATCACCACGTTCATGTCGGTCGCTGCCATCGAGTCCTCTCGGTAGTCCAAATCCAACAGCGGAGTCCCGTCAACCAGCCCGACGCTGACCGCCGCCACCGCCCGGGCAATCGGCGAGGTCGCCACCATGCCCGCATCCTGGAGCCGCCCGCACGCGAGAGCCAGGGCCACGAAGCCCCCGGTGATGGCGGCGGTCCGAGTTCCACCGTCGGCGTGGATGACGTCACAGTCGACGATCACCGTGCGCTCGCCCAGATGCCGAAGGTTGACGGCGCTTCGCAGGCTCCTTGCCACCAGACGCTGAATCTCCTGCGCTCGACCGTCGACCCTGCCACCTCGGTCCCTGGGCTTGCGCTCGTGGGTCGACCTTGGCAGCATCCCGTACTCTGCGGTCACCCAGCCAGCCCGGGATCCCCGCCGGTGTGGGGGGACTCGTTCCTCAACGGTGGCGGTGCAGAGCACCGTGGTAGCGCCGCTCGTGATCAGTGCCACGCCCTCAGCCCAGCTGCGAACCTTGGTGTCTATCTGCATCGGCCGGAGTTCGTCCGGAGCGCGGCCGTCGTGACGCGCCATCAGCGGTGCAGGGCGTGATCGATAACCAGGATGCTGCCCTCGTAAAACAGGATGAGCGCAACCGAGAGGAAGGTCGGGGTGAAGGGGTCCGCCCCTGGAGTCACCACCAGCGCAGCCAGGATGATGATGAAAATAGCGGGCTTGCGCCAGGCCCGCAGCTTTGCGCTGGTAAGAACGCGAGCAGCACCGAGGGTGCATAGCACCACGGGCATCTCGAAGGTGATGCCGAATACCACCACCACCAGGGCCAGGAAGCTTATGTAGGCGTTGAGATCGGGAAGATAGATGGCGTCGCTGCCAAGGAAGGTCGCCAAGAAAGTCAGTCCGATGGGAAGGATGAAGTACGCAAATAGTCCGCCCAGAGCAAAGAAGAACAGCGATCCGAAGATGAAAGGGAAGGCCAGGTTGCGCTCGCTGCGCTTCAGCCCCGGGCGCACGAAGGTCCAGACCTGCCAAACCACGACCGGCAGGGCGAGGATGGCGCCTCCGAAGGCTGCAACCTTCAAGGGGATGGATAGGCCCTCGATCGGGCTGGTGATCACGATCCTCTGACCGAACGGCGAGTGGGTGCGCGCCAGAGCCAGGTGCAGCGGGCGTTCCAGTATCCAGACCAGTTGGTGGTTGAAGGCGAACGCCACAGCGGTCGCCACCACCCAGGCAATAAGGCTCACGATCACGACTCGGCGGAGCTCTTCCAGGTGCTCGACCAGTGACATCTCGCGGTCGTCGGACGCCGGCGAGAGAACTGGTGGAACCACCGCCGTATTCCCGCCGGCTACCCGGCCGGTGGCCACGCCCTAGATCCTTGGGGCCGCGCTAGCCCGCCGAATCGGAGTGGCTCGCCGGCGCCGAGGATGCCGCGTCGACGGTCTCGCGCGGCTTGTCTGGGTCCTCGGGCGGCGAAGAAGTTCCCGGGCGAGATTGGCTGCCACCCGACCGGACCTCATCTTCGAAGGACTGGGTGGCATGGCGGAACTCATTTATTGCTCTGCCGAGCGCCTGACCTAGCTCCGGCAACCGCTTGGGCCCGAACACCACGAGGGCCACCAAGAGCACCAGCAAGATGAGCCACCAGCGGTCGATCCCGAACACAACTAGAGCCTCTTGGAGGAGAGCCGCCGAACTGGGCGGAGTATAGCACCGGGCAAATTTGAGGCCCCGACGCCGCCTGCGATCAGCAAGAGCTTAGGCGGCTACCCGGGTGGATTCGCTGCTACCGCTTCGAACCCGGCAGCGAAGCTCTCCACCACCGCCTTCACATCGGCCGGCTCGTGCCGCAGTGATAGGAAGGCTGACTCGTAGCCGGAGGGCGGCCAGAACACCCCTCGTCGAAGCAGCTCGTGGTGGAGGATGGCGAAGCCATCGCGATCTGCTGCCATGGCGGTGGGGTAGTCGGTCACCGAAGTCTCGGTCAGGTAGACGGTGAGCATCGAGCCGACTCGATTCACCTGTACTGCCACTCCTGACCTCTGGGCGGCCTCCAGGATCCCGCCCTCAAGCTGGGCGCCACGCGCTTCTAGCTGCCGGTAAGGCTCCTGCCCGTCCAGCAGGGCCAGGGTGGCCAGGCCTGCGGCTACCGCCAGCGGATTGCCGCTCAGGGTGCCAGCCTGGTACACGTCGCCCTCGGGAGCAAGGTGGGACATGATTTCCCGCCGCCCACCGAAGGCGCCCACCGGAAGTCCTCCTCCGATCACCTTGCCCAGGCAGGTCAGGTCGGGAACTATTCCGAAGAGGCCCTGGGCACCGCCACGGCCGACCCGGAACCCCGTTATCACCTCGTCGAAGATCAGCAGGGATCCGTGCGCGTCGGTCAGATCGCGAAGGAGTTGCAGGAATCCCTCGCCAGGGAGTACGACACCCATATTCCCGGGCACCGGCTCCACGATCACCGCCGCGATTTGTGATCCTCGGTGGGAGAAAAGGTCGGCGACGGCGTCAAGGTCGTTGAAGGGCAGCACGGTGGTGTCGGCAACCGTACCCGGAGGAACTCCCGGAGATCCGGGTATGGAGAGGGTGGCGACTCCCGATCCCGCCTGCGCCAGCAGTGAGTCGCTGTGGCCGTGATAGCAGCCAGCGAACTTGACGAGCAGGTCCCTGGCGCTGACCCCCCGGGCCAGCCGAATCGCACTCATGGTGGCCTCGGTGCCGCTGTTGACCAGCCGGAGCATTTCCAGGCTGGGCATCCGCCGGCCGATCTCCTCGGCGAGCTCCACCTCGGCCTCGGTGGGGCCTCCGAATGCCTCTCCTAGCTGGAGCTGGTGGGAGATGGCCGAGACCACCATGGGATGGAGGTGGCCCATGATCAGTGGCCCATAGGCGAGGACCATGTCGAGATAGCGATTGCCGTCGATGTCGAACAGGAACTGCCCGTCAGCCCGCTGGAAGAACGGCGGCGTGCCGCCCACCGCTTTGAACGAGCGAACCGGGCTGTTCACTCCCCCAGGAAGCGAGCGCCGAGCCCGCTCCAGCGCCGCCGCGGAGCGCTCTAGGGAGAAGTGGCCGGCGTAGGTCAGGGCAGTTGCTCGCGGACGGTGATGTGCATGGTGTCGCCCTTCTTCACTTTGTTGACGACGCTGAGCCCAGAGATGACCTCGCCGAAGAGGTTGTAGTCCGGAGGCAGGGTGAAGGAGGAGACGGTGATGAAGAATTGGCTCCCGTTGGTGTTGGGTCCGGCATTGGCCATGGCCAGCGCCCCGGGCTGATAGGCGCCGGACTTATAGAGCGGGCTGTCCACCTTTTCGTCGTGGAATTTGAAGCCGGGACCGCCGCTGAGGTCGCTGCTGGGGCTACCTCCTTGGATGACCGGACCGCCGGGGGCGGTGGAAGGGTCCCGAGCCCAGCGCAGGCCGTCGAAGAAGTGGTTGCGGGCCAGGGTGACGAAGTTGTTCACGGTCACGGGCGCCCACCCGGGCACCAGACAGACCACGATGTCGCCCGCAGGCCCGGAGATGGTGGCCTCGTAGAGGCGCGCGCGGTCGATGGTGAAGGCTGGTTCCTTGGAGTAATGGTGCACCGATGCGGGCTGATCGAGGGGCTTGAGGGGGGCGCCGAAATTGGCGCCTTGGCAGGCTGCGGTTATCACTATGTGACTCCTCTTGGTGGCAGCGACATTGACGACATAGGCGCCCAGGCCGACCACGGCCGCGACCAGGACCGCGGCCAGGACGGTGCCGGCTGCCTTCCAGCCAGGGCGATCGCTCACTCAGGTTCCTTGAGCCAGCGGCAGATCTCACGGGCGAAGTAGCTGAGGATGAAGTCCGCTCCGGCCCTTCGCATCGCCAGGTGGGACTCCAGGACGGTCTCTTTGAGGTCAAGCCCACCGGCGGCGGCGCCGGCCCGGAGCATCGCGTACTCGCCGCTGACGCTGAACACTCCCAGCGGCTGGTCGAAATGCTGGCGTGCATCCAGGACCACGTCCAGGTAGGGCAGGGCGGGCTTGATCATGAGCAGGTCGGCTCCCTCCAGGATATCCATCTCGATCTCGCGCATCGCCTCCCTGCGGTTGGCGGGATCCATCTGGTGGGCACGCCTGTCCCCGGACTTGGGGGCGCACTCGGCGGCCTCGCGGAACGGTCCGTAGAAGGAGGAGGCGTATTTCGCCGCGTAGGCCAGAATCGCGGTGTCGCTGTGGCCCGCTTCGTCAAGTGCGCCCCGGATCGCCGCAACCTGGCCATCCATCATGCCCGAGGGGGCAATGATGTCGGCCCCTGCGTCGGCCTGGCTGACCGCGGTCTTGGCGTAGAGCTCGATGGTGGCGTCATTGTCCAGTTCGCCGGCATCAGTGAGGACGCCGCAGTGCCCGTGGTCGGTGTACTCATCAAGGCAGTTGTCGGCCACCAGGAGCAGGCTGTTGCCGATGGCGCTCCGCACTCGGCGCAGCGCCTTCTGGACGACACCGTCCTCCGCCCAGGCGGCCGAGCCCTGAGGGTCCTTAAGAGCGGGAATCCCGAACAGAATCAAGCCGGGTATCCCCATCGCCACCGCCTCCTCGGCGGCCACCACCACCGATTCCACGGTCTCTTGGAAGACTTCCGGCATGGTGGGGACCTCGCGTCGGGAGTCAATCGCGTCGCTGACGAAAACCGGAAGTACCAGATCGGCGGGGGCGAGCTCGACCTCGCGCACCAGCTTGCGAATCAGAGGACTCTGGCGCAGGCGACGGGGACGGTCTTCAGGAAAGCTCATGAGTGGCGTTCATTCTCGGGTAATCGGCCGAGGTGCAACTCGAGCGCGCTCACCAGTCCCAACAGGGTGTGCTCCCGAGCAACGAGGAGGGCGTCCATCCCGGCTAGGCGGGCGGCCTCGGCAGTGATCGGGCCGATGCAGGCGACCAACACTTCCTCTGGAATCGCTCGCCCCTCCGCTAGCTCCTGGAAGCACACCACCGCACTGGCGCTGGCGAAGGTGACGCAGTCGAGACCTGGCTCAGACAGGACGTCCGCCAGCTGCTTCCGTGAACGCTGCTCGGGCCGCATCCGGTAGAGCGCCACCACTTCTACTTCGGCCCCAGCTCTTTGGAGCGCATCCGGAAGCACCGCGCGGGCCTCCGCAGCGCGGGGCAGGAGCAGTCGCCGCCCAGCCATGCGCTCGCTGAGCAAGCGTTCAGCCAGCGACTCCGCGATAAACCTCTCGGGCAGGCTCTCGACCGACCATCCCAACTCGGCCGCGGCGGCCGCGGTGCCAGGCCCGATAGCGAAGATTCGGGCCGCCGGTCGTGATCCCTCGAAGCGAGGCAGCACCAGTCGCACCGCGTTGGCGCTGGTGAAGACCACGTCGTCCCATTTCCCGGCTGCGATCCCTTCGCCCAGCTCACCGAATTGTTCAGGGGTGAGCAGCGGCTCCAGCCTCATGACTGGGACCGAGAGGGGTTGGGCTCCGCGAGAGCTCAGCATCTCTACCAGCTCGTCAGCCTGGTCGCTCGTCCTAGTGACGAGGATGCGCCGGCCCAGTAGTGTTTCTGCCGGGGTCACGAGAGCTCCCGAGCCATGGCGGTTGCGAGCTGGCCGAGCTCCGCTCGCGCGCCTTCCCGCGTGATCCTCCTAACCCCGTCTCCAGGCGCGGCTGGCCAGGCCACAGTCAGGCGAGCCCGCTCTCGGTCCAACGGCTCGGCCAGAGTTCCCAAGGGCAACTGACAGCCGCCCCCCATCTCGGTCAACACCCTCCGCTCAGCCTGCACACAATCCCTGGTGCTCCGGTCGTCGATGGCGGCCGCCAATTCGGCGAATCGGCTCCCCACCCGCGCCTGCAGCGCGATCGCGCCCTGGGCCGGTGCTGGGGTGCATTCCAGCTGAGGATCCAGCGCCAACCCGGCGTGGGCGCGATCGAGGCGGATCAGCCCCGCCATGGCGACGACGCAGGCGTCGAACTCGCCATTTCGGACCTTGCGGATCCTGGTATCTACGTTCCCCCGGATCGGGTCGCACAACAGGTCGGGCCGCAACGCCAGCAGCTGCGCCGAGCGGCGAGGCGAGGAGGTGCCCACCCTGGCCCCTGGGGAGAGCTCAGCCAGGTTGCCGCCTTGCCGAGAAACCAGGGCATCGCGGGGATCCTCTCGGTTCAGGAACCCGGCTATCAGCAGATCGGGGCCGATCTCGGTGGGCAGGTCCTTGGCGCTGTGGATGGCCCCGTCCACCTGGCCGCCCCGCAGGGCAAGTTCGAGGCGTGAAGTGAACCAACCTTGTCCGGGCAGGTCGGGCGCCAGGCTGGCGGGGCTCAGGTCGCCGTCCGAATCCACCACCACGGCGGTGAACTCCTCGCTCGGGAAACGGGCCAGGAGGGCAGCGATCGCCAGCTCGGTTTGGGCCCTCGCCAGGGCGCTCCCTCTGGTGGCGAGCGCGATCAATCGTCCGCCGCCGCCTCCAGCCCGAAGGCCTCCTCCAAGAGCTGCCGCCGCTTGGGATCGTCGGCGTGCTGCCGCAGGAAGGCAATCGGATGGTGCAGCAACTTGGAGGCGATCGCCTGCGTCAGCCGCTCAAGATGCGCCCGCTCCTCGTCGTTCAGCGGGCGCATGCGCGAGAGGGTCCTCGCCAGCTCACCCTGGCGGACCAGTTCGGCGTGGTCGACCAACGCTGTGATCAGCGGTACTGCGGCTCGCCGGCCCAGCTCTAACTCGAGCTCGGCCACAGCGTTCGCCACCACAACGTCCGCTGCCGGCCGATGGCGCTCCCGCCGACTCAAGTTGCGCTCGATGATTGCGCCTAGGTGATCGAGGTCGAGTAGCGCCACACCTTCGATGCTGGCCGCCGTCGGTGCCACGTCCCGAGGGACTGCCAGATCCATGATCAGAAGCTGCTGGGTACGATCCTGGGCCAGGCGGATGTCAGCCACCAGCTCCTCGCTCAGGACGCGCTCCTCGCTGCTGGTGCTGGACACGATCAACGAGAACGAGTGGGCGATCTCGGGCAGCTGCGCCAGGTCGACCAATTCCGCACCCAGGGCCTGGGCCAAGACCTGCGCCTTGCGGCCACGGCGGGCGACTAGCAGTCGTCCGACACCGGCGCGCTGTAGCAGTCGGGCGGTGGCGCTACCGATGGCGCCGGCGCCGACGATCACGACTCCCACTCCGGTCAGCCCATCAAGACGCTCGCGTGCCGTAGCTACCGCTGTCTGGGCATAGCCAACTGCTTGGCGGGAGACCCCGGTCGAGGTGCGTACCCGCTTGGCAGCCTCGACCGCGCGCCGCATGACCAGGTCTAGTTCGGCGTCGAGAGTCCCCGCCTCTTGGGCCAAACGGTGCGCACGCTTGAATTGGGCCAGGACCTGAGCCTCCCCGAGCACGACGCTGTCCAGTCCGCTCGCGACACGAAATGTGTGCAGCAGCCCCTCCCTGCCAGGGTGGGTGTAGATAAGGTCGGAGTAACTCGGGTCGGGCGAGATGTAGTGAAAAATCGGGCCGTAGCCTGCTCACTATGGCGGTCGTCGCGGGTGGTGAGGTAGAACTCGGTGCGGTTACAGGTGCTCAGGCAGACGGCGCCGGTAAGGCCGGCGTGGCCGACCAGTGCTCGGAGCGACTCCACGATCTGAACGTCATCCAGATGGAGCTGCTCGCGAACCGGTAGGGGGGCCAGATGGTGGCTTAGCCCGGTGGCAAGGAAGGGCAAACTGGGCCGAGTATATCGGCGCGGGTTCCCAACCCCGATCGGGCAGCCAGAGGCGGCCGATGGAAGCACGAGCCGATGCGTAGGATGGCACGGTGGTCGACCCTGCTCCCAAAGCCGCCCGCAGCGTGCCACCAACCGCGCCTGCGAACGGCTCCCGCTCCAAACGAGGACGGGAACGTGGCATCGGGGGCCCCGGGGAGCGCTTGGTTCCTCGACTCGGTCCCGTGTCTCCCGAGTCCGCGCCTTATCACAACCCCGACGCTCTGATGTTGCTCGCCGGCGGCACCGTCGGCGAACCGGGCCCCATGGCCCAACCAGCCGCTGACACCGACCTCGCCGAGCTGGCCTTCGTCTCCCTAGACTGCGAGACCACGGGGCACTTCCCCCATCGGATGGTCGAGTTAGGGGCGGTCCGGTTCCAACTCGGGGCCGACAACCACCCTCCCCAGCCTCGGATCTCCTTGGAGAGCCTGGTTCACACCGCTGACCACATCAATCCGTACGCCCGACGGGTGCACGGGATCAACCGCTCCATGCTGGGAGGAGCCCCCACCCTACGCCAGGTTGCCGCCGCCTTCGAGCAGCTCTCCGAGGGCACAGTTCTGATCGAGCACTCGGCCGACGGCTTCGACACCCGTCTGGTGTCCCGGGCTCTGGGTCATCCCCTCACCAACCACCACTTGGATACCTCGAGACTGGCCGGGTTTCTCTTTCAACTCAAGGACACCATCGGACTCGAGCGGCTCTGCGAGCGCCTCGAGGTCACCCACCGCAACCCCCACTACGCTCTGGCCGATGCTGAGGCTACCGCCGATTGCTTTGTACGGCTGGTCCGACTGGGCCAAGAGGAATTTGGGTGGCGCACCCTGGGAGACCTGGTCGTCGTGGGGATGCCGCCAGCGCCCCGGCTGACCCCGAAGCCACGGCAGCGACGGCGGCCTCTGGCCCCTGCCTCAGAACCCGTCGTGAGTGCTGCGGACCCCACCGTCGACGCACTTTCGCCGGAGCGTTCCCCCCGCCGGCGGCGGCGCGGTGGACGCGGACGCCCCCCCGATATTGGCGCCACAACCCCAACACCAACGAGCTAAGGTCTTGGATCGCTGGCTTAGCCGGGCGCTGGGTCAGTCCTCCCCCGACAACCTCCTTGCCTGCTCGGCCTCCTGTAGCGGTCCAACCAGCAGCTCCAACTCTCCCTCCATCACCCGCGGTAGTTGATAGACCTTCAGGTCTATCCGGTGGTCGGTAACCCGACCCTCAGCGAAGTTGTAGGTCCTGACCTTTTCGCTGCGGTCACCGTGACCGACCATTGAGCGACGGGTCTGCTGCAGCTCCGCGTCGCGCTCCTCGCGCTTTAAGTCGTAGAGACGAGAACGCAGCACTCGCAGCGCCTTGGCCCGGTTCTTATGCTGCGACTTTTCGTCCTGGCAGGTCACCACTAATCCCGTTGGCACGTGGGTAATTCTGACCGCGGAATCAGTGGTGTTGACGCTCTGGCCGCCGGGCCCCGTGGAGCGAAAGACATCGATGCGCAGGTCATCGTCGTTGATCTCCACGTCGAGATCTTCGGCCTCTGGCAGCACCACCACGCTGGCGGCCGATGTGTGGATGCGACCCTGGGACTCGGTCTTGGGTACTCGCTGCAC
Source organism: Candidatus Dormiibacterota bacterium (assembly GCA_963701235.1). Classification (GTDB taxonomy): domain Bacteria; phylum Chloroflexota; class Dormibacteria; order Aeolococcales; family Bog-877; genus Bog-877. Next base: position 813,464 of record OY969577.1, on the reverse strand, counting down.
TCGGTGAATCCCACTCTCGAATTTCATGGCCCCATAGGCTCCCTTGCCGTGCAGCTCGAAAGACACCTCCTTGAAGCCTCCACCTTCCGTAGCCGAGCTTTCCAGCAGCTCGACTCGCCAACGACGCCGCTCGGCGAAGCGCGCGTACATGCGCATCAGGTCAGCGGCGAACAGGGCCGCTTCCTCGCCCCCGGTCCCGGACCGGATCTCCACCACCGCGTCGCGGTCGTCATCGGGGTCGCGCGGCAGCAGCAGGACCTTGAGATCTGCCAGCCGACGCTCGGCCTTCTCTGCCTCCTGCCTCGCCTCCGATTCCAGGAAAGCTCGCATCTCAGAATCGGACTCTCCGCCCGCCAGTTTGAGAGCTTCCGCCTCCGCCTTCTGGGCGGTCCGGAGCGATGCCAGCGCCTCGACCACGGGACGCAACTCCGCCTGCTCCTTCCCCAGCCGCTCCAGCTGTCCCGGGTCGCGGCTCACTTCGGGATCTTCCAGCTGAGCCGTGATCGCTTCAGACCGCTCGCGAACGGCCTCCAACCGCGCCTCAAGCCCGGGGGCAAGCATGTCTTGGTTTCTCCTTAGTACAGGTTGGTTCAGGCCTCGCTGATGAGCGTAGTGCGAGCTCCGCCGCAGGAGCCCGGTCATCCGGGGCCTACTTCTGTATACCCACCGTCGCAGCCGCTGGTCAGCGAGCTCCATCCAGGCACCGGCCATCTACGAACCGACCCAGACTACACGCGCTCGGTGTCGGTGACGAGAGCGTGACCTAGTCTCGACAAGCGTTTCCCCCGGCGGCCAGCTCCTTGGGTTACCCTCAACCGGAGCTCGGCGCTGGGCGCTTCGTCCGGTCGCCACCTTCTCGACGCGGCGATTGTCCTTAGCCCCGAATCCCTCCGGTGGAGCACGTGCAACCCCAGCGCCGAATCGCTCAAACGCTGATCGCGTCGGTCGTCCTGATCGGAGCCGCGTCGCTCCTCTCGGCGATTGCCGTCGCCACCGGAGTTGGGAGGTTGGCCCCTCTCCCGACCCACGCGAGCGTCAACAAGGCGCGTGCCGTGGCCAGCACCACCAATGCAACCGCGATTTCCTGCTTCGACCTCCCGGTGAGCAGCGCCGTGCTCGCTCCCGACAGCTGCTGGCGCACCAGCGACGCCTCCGGCCTCCTGGTCGGGTCGGATCCGGGACATCCCGACGAAGGTGAGATCGTAATCGTCCAGGGTCAGGCCCAGAACGTGGTGCATTTGCCCACCTCGGGAGATCTTCAGGTCACGGCTGTGAACAGTCAGAGCGCTTGTGTAATGGACGCCGCATCGCAGTACCGCTACGTCGACCTTGGTTCAGGCACCGTCGCGGGGAGCTGGGTGGCCAGCTGCTCTGTCTCAACCCAGGCGGGGGCCATGCCGACACCGGCGAACACCGCGCCAAGTACGCAGAGCAGCGCAAGTCCGGGCACCCCTTCAGCCGTTATCAACGCGGCCCAACAGCCACCCTCGGTGACGCCCTCCTACTACGAGTACTACTCCTATTACTCCCTGTGCGACTCAAGTCCCAGCGGCAGATGCCCCCTCTACGAGCAGGGGGCCAGCACTCACACTCCCTCTCAAAACGGCCTGGTGGTGCTGGATTTCGGATCCCCCTGCTACGTTCCCACCGACCCCTCGGTTTATGGGGTGGAGATGTTCTTCCAGCCCACCTGCATCCCTGACACATCGCTACAGCCTCTAGTCGAGAACTGGATCAGCGGCTACGAGTCACAGAACCACACCAGCACGGTAAACCTGACGCTGGGCATCGGCACCAGCAACAGCTACAACGGAGTCGACCCCAACTACGCCCTGACTAATGCCCAGATGACAGCGTCAGGACAGTCCTGGTACCAGAACCTGGTTGGGGCAGTCTCGACTACAGGGCTGGCGGCCCCGCTGACCCTCTGGGGCGCCAACGACATGGAGGAGGCTTCCGGTAACGAGTGGTCTACCGGGAGTGCCACAGTAGCCTGGGTCAACGGCTTCGCCTCTGTCTCGCCGGCGAGTGCGGTCTGCGCCCTCAACCAGGGCGGCTTCCTCGCTGACTACGGCGACGACATCCTGGGTGGGTCTGGCAGCGCAGATGGCTGGACGGTCCAAGAGGTGTACTACGTCGCCTATGAAGGGGTGTCCTGTGCCGAGCCCGAGATCTACTTCGCAGATATGGCCACCGAGTGGGCGGATCTGAGCCAGTGGGCGGTTACGAACGGTCTGCCCGCCATCAGTTTCTCCGGGGTAATGACCGAGATCGAGGCGGGAACGCTCGAACCCAACGACGCCTGGGATGCTCTGGAGGCTGATACCGGGCAGAGTCCGGCGATCCCATCGGTTACCACCATTTCGTGGACCATCCAGAACCTGCCCGTGGTGAGCTCGGTGTCGCCAGAGCAGGGACCGATAGCCGGTGGCACCCAGGTGGTCATCTCCGGTACGAATCTTTCTGGGGCCGAGGCGGTTGACTTCGGAAGCACGGCCGCCGCCACCTTCACGGTGAACAGCGGGGGTTCGATCTCTGCCACCGCCCCCGCGGCAAGCGTCGGGTTTGTGGACGTGACCGTGCAGACGGCGGTAGGCACCAGCGCCCCCGCCGGAGCGGATGGCTTCATCTACACGACGCCAGCCGCTTATCACCCGATAACGCCGTCCCGGATCGAGGACACCCGGCCGGGTTCCGGGGAACCGGGCTCGGGCCAGGCTCCCGGACCCGGACACGTGCTGAGCGTTCAGGTGACCGGCGCCGGCGGGGTGCCCGTGACTGGTGTTTCGTCCGTGGTACTCAATGTGACGGTCGCCGAGCCGTCGGTCGGCGGGCTAGTCTCGGTGTTCCCGACTGGGTTGGCGGTGCCTGCAGCTTCGACCATGGACTTCGGCGTCTACCAGACCAAAAGCAATCTCGTTGAGGTTGCTGTGGGTCGAGATGGGCAAGTGTCCGTATTCAACCTTCTCGGGACGACTCAGGTGCTGATTGACGTCGAGGGCTGGTACGACACCAGTGCCCCCGCTAGCGGAGCCGGTCTGTACAACGCTGTTCAGCCCTACCGAGTAGCCGACACTCGACCCGGCACCGGAACACCATATTCGGGTGACACGCTAGGCCCAGGGCAGTCCCTCACCGTTCAGGTGGCGGGCATAGGTGGCGTGCCCGGCTCCGGTGCCGAAGCCGTCGTCATCAACGTCACTGGGGTAGATGCCACCACTTACGGCGTCCTCAGTGTCTACCCGGCCGGGTCGAGCCAACCCTTAAGTTCAACGGTCAACACTGGAGCCGGGGAAATCATTCCCAACCAGGACGTCGTTGAACTGAGCAGCGCCGGCAAGATCACGATAACCAATAGCGCAGGGTCGGTCGACGTAATCGTTGATGTTGCGGGTTGGTACACGGACGGAGGCTCGGGAGGAACGAGCGGTTCGCCGTTCAATGTGCTGGCACCGACTCGGGCAGTGGACACGAGACCCAATACCCAGACTCCGTACTCGGGAGACACTCTGCCGGCCGGGCAGACGCTCAGGATCCGTTTGGCGGGCTTAGCCGGCATTCCAACCGCCGGGGCGAACGCGGTGGTGATGAACACCACCGTCGCCAACACGGGGGCCAACGGGGACCTCGCCATCTGGCCGGAGGACGGTACCAAGCCGACGGCGTCCGAGATCAACTGGGGTCCAGGGCAAGCCGCGGGGAACTTGGTTGTCATGGGCCTTGGCGCCGATGGAGGTGTGGAAGTCAACGATGGATCATCTGGGAACGTTGATGTGGTTCTCGACGTAGGGGGCTACTTCGGCGCAGCAGTAGGTGGTGCACTTCCGGTGGTCAGCTCCGTCTCGCCAGCCAACGGTCCGAGCGGCGGCGGCACTCAGATCACTATCACCGGCGCTAACCTCACCGGAGCCGAATCCGTCACCGTTGGTGGCTCGGATGCCACCTCAGTGACGGTCAAGGGCCCGACCAGCGTCACCGCCACTACTCCGGCTGGGACTTCCGGATTCGCCGATGTGATTGTGACAACGGCGACCGGTTCGAGCGGTGCACGCGGCTCGGACGGTTTTCTCTACGAGGCGGCTGGTGCCTACCACCCATTGGCTCCGAAGCGAGTCGCGGATACCCGAACGGACTCTGGCTTGGCTGATTCGGGACAGGCGCCGGGCCCCGGGCAGACCCTGGACGTTCAGGTGGCAGGGGCAAACGGGGTGCCCAGCAGCGGCGTCGCGGCCGTGGTACTCAACGTGACTGTCACAGTGCCTACCGCTGGCAGTTTTATCACTGTCTTCCCCACCGGTTTGGCAGTACCCAGCGCGTCGACCATGGACTTTCAGGGAGCTCAGACCCAGGCTAATCTCGTCGAGGTCGCACTGGGAAGGGGCGGCCAGGTCTCTGTATACAACGCCCGCGGCTGGACTCAGGTAATCGTGGATGTCGAGGGCTGGTATGACGCGTCCAACACATCCAGCGGCGCTGGGCTGTACAACTCTGTGACGCCATATCGAGTCGCCGACACGAGACCAGGGACCGGGACGCCCTACTCCGGTCACGCGCTCGGGCCTGGCCAGTCGGTAACCCTCCAGATCGCAGGGGTAGACGGTGTGCCCACATCCGGGGCCGAAGCAGTCAATGTCAACGTCACCGCCGTTGATGCGACTGCGGACAGCTTTCTCAGTGTGTATCCCGCTGGAACAGTGCAGCCGACCTCGTCAGCCGTCAACTTTGTGCCCGGGCAGGCGGTGCCCAACCAAGCTGTCGTCGAATTGAGCGGCTCCGGAGGCATCACCGTAACCAATTCCGTCGGCTCAGTCGATGTCATTGTCGATCTTGCAGGCTGGTACACGTCTGGGGCAACCGGTGCGACGACTGGCTCATCGTTTCACACTCTGGTGCCAGTACGAGTGGTTGACACCCGATCTGGATCGGGTTATGCGTACTCTGGCGACACCCTGGGACCGAATGGCACGCTGCCGATCAGCCTTGCTGGCCTGGACGGGATCCCTTCCACCAACGTGACTGGGGTTGTCATGAATCTGACGACCACCAACGCCACTGCGGTCGGAAACCTGCAGGTCTGGCCGGGCGGTGATAGCCGCCCAGCCAGCTCCAGTCTCAATTGGACCCCTGGTGAAACCACTCAGAATCTGGTGGTAGTGGGGCTCGGTGTCGACGACAGCCTTGTCACCTTCAACAACTCGCCAGGAGACGTAGACCTGATCATCGACCTCTCCGGTTGGTTTGGCGCCAGCTAACCGCTTGGAGGGCGGAGCACGCTGCGGTGAACCTTGGCGGTTTGTGGTTCACGGGGACTGGGAGTCGACCAAGTCCCGGTGACGGGCGACCCGTCCGGAGCTTGCTTCTCGAATGCCTCGAGAGCCAATCTCCTTAGGAGCAGCCTCTCGTTCCTGCTGCAGCCAGGCTCGTTCTACTCAATGGCCACCGGGTACAGCCCCAACGCAACGTCGCCGCCAACCCATCGTCGGCTACCACACCGTACGGCCCGCGGCGATGGCCCGATCTCGAAGTTGACGGGGCACCCCGCGCCTGCGCAAGGAAATGAGTTGTCGTCGGTACCAGCCCAGTCGCGCCCAGCTGTTGGCGTGTGAGAGCCGCTCCACAAGAAAGCGACTGCACGCGTCGATTGAATACCGCCGCGCGATAACTTCGGCGCCACGGCGTCCCTTCTCTGCAGCCTCGGCACGATTCTCGTAGACATGTCGGAGCAGGCGCGCGGCGTGCTCCAAGTCGGGGTCGGCCCATCTTTGGGACGCTGGATAAGGCTCGTGCCCTGATCCGATTGGAATGAGGGAGTAGTCGACCAGATAGGAGTTCTCTTCGTCGGTGAAGTCCATATTCCCGGAGTATCCCGTCGCAATGACTGGCTTGCATCTACTCATCGCCTCAGCCATGGTCAAGCCGAGGCCCTCCGACCGGTGGAGCGAGACATAGCAGTCACACAACGCCATAAGAGCGTCTCGCTGACTAACGGGCAGGTACCCATCTATCAAGCTAATGTCCGGACGACCACCGACCGCCATTCGCAGCTCTTCTAGCTCGGCTCGAAACGAATCCGTGCCCCGGATGGTTTTGATGAGGAGGTTGGCGCCGTCGCCGGGTGCGAACGCTCGCGTGTACGCTTCTACCAAGCCAATCGGATTCTTTCGTGCCGTTACGCTTCCCATGTCGAAGCTGAAGAAGAATAGGTATCCCTCGGGCATCCCAGCGGCGGCTCGCGTGGTTCCAGGCTGCAGGGGCGCCGTCTGGACGGGTATGGGCACGACCATGACTGGGGTGTTGGTAGCACGCTGGATCGCGTCGCGAGTGTAGCGACTCCCTGCCCAGATCTCATCGACAAGGTCAGCAGAACCAGCTAGGGACTGCGGAAGCTCCTCCGTCTCCCAGAACCAAACTCCAGCCGTGACCCGACTGGCAAAAAAACTTTTCCCATGCCCTTGGCGAACTCGGGGAGCCAGTCAGCATTGACGCAGACGATGTTGAAATCGTGCGCAGCCTTGGCACCGGGCTGGGCAGTCGCCGCACTCTCGGGCGCGGCGCTAAAACGCCACTGGCTGGGCCAGTAGCTTGTCGAATCGAATTCCGTCACGGGATACCCGGTTGCCTTGGCGGCACTCACTATGGCTCGGGCCGCTTCACCGAGGCCAACTCCCGCCGCGAGGTAGCCACTCACGTTGAAACCCTTCGAGCTTTTCCAGACGGGTCGCTGGAACGCTGGACCGCGAGGACCGTCGAACGAGGGAACTAGTTGGTCTGGAATGCCCAGCTCATCACGGCCGTACCGATCGACCCACTGCAGGAAGGCCTTTGCACTGCTGCCGGGCCGCTCGGGGAAGGCAATCAGTAAGTCGCGGCGGGACCTCCACACCGAGTGGAGGTAGTGGGTCAGAGCGGGAGCAGCAGGGTCGGGGCCTGGGCTGTTGAACCAGGCGACCATATGTTCCGCACCGTCTGGATCGAATGGGCGCTCTGGCGGTGGCGGGATCCTGGTCTCTTCGCGCTCAACCAAACCCAGTCGATAGCACCTGCGCATGCTGGGGATGATCGGCATCCCATCTGAGAGTGAATCAAAACCATACGTTTCCTCCGAGGCTTGGGTGTAGTCCGCCTCCAAGAGACGAGTACGGTATTCTCCACAGAGTCGAGCTAGTGCCGGTCGCTCACTGAGCAGTACGCGGGGCCTGGAGGCTACCTGCGCGGTCAGCAGCCATGGTTTGAACGGATCGTACCCGCGGAAGTTGAAGGTCCGCACCGGCACACCGTCGACTTGATACGCGTCCGAGCGCAAGGTCAGCTCTCTGGGGCCAAGGTTCCAGTGACCCACGTTCAAGCTAGCGTCACGCAATACGTGGGTGTCGAAGTACCCCGGGGCAAGGTCGAGCCAGCGGTTCACCAAGAGACTGGTCCCGTCGGATTGTGAAGCTCGTTGGAGCGACGGCGCGTGATTGGACCCCACGCTGGAACCATGTGCCTCGCGGTCACTCCACCAAGTGAGGAAGTCTTGGCTCCCCTCTCCCACTGCGATAAAGTCGGGATCATAGACGCCAGCCGACAGTACCGTGACCTCGTCGACTTCGGACCCATCTGCTTCCAGCGGAATAGTGAGGTGTGGAGTCAGAACTATCGCCATCTTTTCCGCTAAAGCGGGAATGTCGTCCAACTCAGAGTAGACTTGAACATCAGGTCCAAGGTAGACGACGGGTCCCTTCGATTCCTCACGGAGTTGGGTCAAGAGAAAGGGTGTCATAGCCGCGGCGAATTCGTCTGGCTCACACCCGAAGGCCAGCTCCTGCCAGACTTCGATAGCTGACTTGAGCTGGCCGGGGCATAGCCGTTCAAACGGTTGCTCCGAATCAGGCAATGCACGTCCCATATCATCGAGCACGAGCACGACGAGGCGGGCACTTGGCGCATATCTGCGAAGGGCAGCTGCCCACACGCGTGCCGTACTAAGACGGCGGTGGGCTACGCTCGTACACACAGTGAAAGTTGGCTCAGGCCAATACGGAGGCGAGGTCAGAGGGATTGGCGAAGTGCTTGGTTGGATCTCCGATTGGAGGTTCGGCATCTCGGCGGCCAGTATACGGTCCCATCCAAAGGCGACTCTCGTGGCCATTGGATGGCCATAGATCCCTTAGCCGACACGGTGGATCCCGACTTGCTGGACATCAACCCGGCCGCGTCCAGATGACCACACCTGCACCACGAGCAGGTCTCCAGGCGGCTGTGGAATGAACTCTACGTGGAACGGTCCCAGTCCCTGGAACGGATGCTGGGGGTAGGCGCGGGTCGCAGGCACCGGCATCGAGATTGTCTCCAACCCATCAGTGGACGCGAGGCTACGGTGCGCGAGCACTACGTTGCCAGTCGCATTCAACACCTCCATCTTGACGCGGCCACTGGCTGCCAAGGTGACGGTCGCTTCGTAATCGCCAGGTGACTCACGCCAGTAGTCACCACTCACCACGTATCCAGCGTGCCCTGTTGACGCGGCTCGCCACGAGGACGCGGGGCCGTTGACTAGTGGAGTACCCGCGGTGCCAGCAAACAGCCACGCCTTGACTACCGTAGGCGTCTTGGCTACGGCGATCGAGTGGCGCCCCGCCGGGGCCACCCAGTGAAAGATCCAGACGCCGGCGCCGTGCAGGACAAGGTGCGCATGTAGCGTCCCGGCGAGTTCAGCCACGAGTGCAGCTCCGGCGATCGTGGATTCGGTCTCGATACCCACCGATGGCGCGACAATCCACCACGTATCGCGGCTCCGAAGCGGGATCCGCTGGGAGGCGGCAAAGACCAGATAAAGGAGCGAGCGATCGCCAAACCTCCCGCTCACACCCTGAGAAACAACCACCTCGGCCGACGGCGGAATCAGCGCGTCGGCCCGCGCTAGCACCGCCGCCGAGGGGCCGGGGACGAGGAGCCAGGTGGCCGGGATCTGTGGTCCCCAGATAGCGCTCCACACGAGCGCATTCGCCACCGCCAATGCGCCTAACCCGAGGGCAACCCCGCGCCAGCGCCGGTACAGGTAAGTCAGCACAAGCACGGTTCCAAGGGGAACAACCACGTAGAGCAAAATATTCTGGAATAATGGTTGGGAGAACCTGTTCCCTTGGAAGAGATCAGTAGCTAGCACGACCGGCAGCGCCAGCCCGAGTATCCAGGGATTCGCTATCCCGACCAGTCCCCCGGGGGCTAGGTTTGCCAAGGTATCTACGCGATGGCGCCAGAGTTCGGTAAGGACTTCACCGGGATGGGTGACGATATGCAGGACAAGCGTGGACAGGCTTGGCGCAGAGGAAACAACTGGGCCGACCAGGTACCCGTAAGCCCCGATCAAGCTTCCGCCCCTATCACCATGGAGGCTTGTCGAGAGCAGCAGCCATGCGATTCCGAGCACAATGAGCACTACGCCCTTAGCTCGCCATCGCCGCCCCGCTAGGAGGGCGCCGAGCCCTAGCCCGACCACCCACGTCGTCTCGGCATCCCCGCAGAGCAGCGTGATTACCGCCCAGAGCCACATCCGGCGGCGTTCGTGAGCGAGGTCGTACGCTGCGAGCAACGCGAAGGGTACGGCCACCAACTCCATGTGAAAGTCGAATGAAATCGACCACCACGCCCAAGGATTCGCGACAAGCAGAACAAGGCCGATACCGGCCAGGAGGCGCCCCGGCAAGCCAGCTAACTTTGCCGTTTCCTCCCGCATCCAGCGCCAAGCCACCACCTCGGCGCCTACGAGACAGGCGTCCTGTAACCACAGCAGGGTAGGTCCGTGCGTCAACAGCGCAGGTCCGTGCGACAAAACAACTCCGATGAGAGCCAGGGGCCACATGAAGAGCTCGAAATTGTTCTGCCAGAATGGGACTCCAAGGATGGTGCTGAATGGGTCGAAGTGGCCATGAGCGATCAACCACCATGCCTGGTAGTACGCGGAATAGTCCCTGGTCTGCGCGAAGCGGTGCCAGAGCAGCGTGCTCCATGCGAGCATCCCAAGGCCCTGCACTAGCAGCAGCCCGAACCCGACCCAGCCCAGCCGATCGAACCGATACGTTGTGGATGACCCGGCACTCCGCCCGCCGACGCCACCAGCTTGGCGGTCGAGTGCCGCGCTTTCAACGCTTAGATCACCAGCCTCAGTCGCTGGGACGACGGTCCCGTCACCTGACCGACTTTGGAGCCCCAGCCTCACGACGTCCCCTAACTGAGTGGACCGCGCACATCGGGCGACCACGCCCATAGCCAGTCGAGTCCGATGTCGGAAACCGCCCCTCACTCAAGGCTGACAGGGGCGATGCTGGATCATACACGGCGTGGGCTCGGCATCACGGGCGGGGTGGCGCTGGACCACTGCGCTGGAGGGCGAGTTGCCGTCCGTCGGGCCGACCCAGCCGTTGATTCGGGCGCCATATGAGGCCTCGCGTAAGCTACCCTCTAGGTATGCGAAAAGCGCTGATTACTGGGATCACCGGGCAGGATGGCTCGTACTTAGCTGAGTTGCTCCTCGGCAAGGGCTACGAGGTGCACGGGATCGTCAGGCGGTCGTCCAGCCTGAACCGGGCCCGCATCGATCACCTTGGGCATTCGGGGCCCGAAGACACCAGCCCTCGTAGCTTCATCCTCCACTACGGGGATTTGACCGACTCCGGAGGACTCAACCGCTTGGTGAAGACGATCCGCCCCGATGAGGTCTATAACCTAGCCGCGCAAAGTCATGTCCACATCTCTTTTGAGCAGCCCGAGTACACGGGCGATGTGGATGGGCTGGGGACAACTCGCCTGCTCGAGGCCATACGAACGTGGGGGAACGGCTGTCGCTTCTACCAGGCGTCAACCTCCGAGATGTTCGGTTATGCCCCAGCGCCCCAAAATGAAAGTACACCTTTTGACCCGATGAGCCCGTATGCAGCGGCTAAACTCTATGCGCACTGGATGACCTGCACCTACCGGAGAGCCCACGGAATCTTTACCTGTAGTGGGATCCTCTTCAATCACGAGTCTCCCCGTCGGGGTGAGAATTTCGTGTCTCGTAAAGTGACTCGCGGTGTCGCCCGGATCCTCGCCGGGCACGCCGACAACCTGGCGCTCGGCAATCTTGAGACCAAGCGTGATTGGGGCGATGCACGGGACTATGTGCAGGCTATGTGGCTCATGCTCCAGGCTGACACTCCAGATGACTACGTGATCGCCACCGGGCATGCGCGAACCGTGAGGGAGCTAGTGTCTACGGTCTTTGAGCTTGTCGGGCTTGACTGGACTGACTATGTGCGCAGCGACCCTTCCCACATGCGTCCGGCCGACGTTCCCGACTTGCGAGGCGACGCCTCGAAGGCGCGGACTCAGCTGGGATGGGAGCCGCACATCAGTTTCGAAGCCATGATCAGAGACATGCTCACCGCCGACCTCATTGCAGAAGGCATTGAGCCAGCGAAATTCCTGAAGTAGAGCCGTGTCTCCGCAATCTCTTTCTTTGTCGCTCCGCCGCTCGCTATTGACCCCGTCTCCAGCGAGGAGCGCTGCGCAGTGACACTCGTGATTCTACTCGGATCCTTCGCCTCATTCGCCGCACCATAAGCCTGCTACCGCGTGATGCCTCTGTCGCTGCACCAGGTTCAGCGGCCGCCGGCGCGTCGATCGCAACTAAAACGCGTGGAGTTTGTGACTGGTAGCGGGCGAAGGCCCGGAAATGTGAGTGTTACGGCCGGTCGGCCGAGTAACGCATCAGGGCTTGGTGGCGATCACTGCATAGTTGTAGTAGACGCGAGACTCATCTCCGACGAATGGGCCGGGGCCATCTGGCGACACCGGCACTGTCAGAATCTTGTGGAGATCGGTTAAGCCATCCCACTCTAGAAGGAACTCCAAGTAGTCATCGGCAACAGGGCGAGTGTGCGTGGGATCGGTATAGAAGCCTTGGAAAGCCAGGGGGTGACGCAGGTTGATCGTCTCGATGATCACCTTCCCTCCCGAGTTCAGCGCGGTCACAGTGGCCTTCAGGATCCTCCGCATGATCTCGGGCTCCAAATGCTCAACCACCTGAAGCATGAAGACGCCGTCAAGGGACCCGGACGGGCATCCCTGCAGGTATTCCAAAGCGTCGGCCTGCACCATGTTTGCACCGCGCACCCGGCCCTTCTCCACCTCCGTCGGATTCGTGTCAACGCCCACCGTGGGGTAGCCGTGGCTTGCTAAATACAAGATGAAATCACCGTCCCCAGCGCCGAGATCGACGTAAGGAAGGGTCCCCGGTGGAGGCAAATGGGACAGATATGCTGGGTATTGAAGAGCCCGGAGCTCCGAGGGACCAGAACCGCACATCTCTCGGAAGAAAGAGTAAAAGAGGTCCTGATTTCGATCGGTGGGCGGTAGGCCGACTCGGCTGATGGCGCGCTCGAGCCACTTACCGCCGCCAGCCTCGTACGCAAAAGGTAGCGAGCCCGCAGACGCGAGGTGGACAGCTGACTGTAGCTCGTCGACTTGCGCAGCAATGTTGCTAAGACGCTGTTCCGAGTTCATGACCCTCGCCCGGGAGTTCGAACTGAGTGCTAGCGCCCACAACCAGCGGAATGGAAACCCCGCGATCCTGCCAAACCGTGAGTAGTCGCGATCTTGGGACGTGGTCAACTACAGAATTATCCGCGATATGGCTCGCCGGCAGGTCCCCAAAGCAAAAAGAGAGCGAGGGGAGCACGCCCGGGATCCTGGCGGGCGCTGGTCAGGCAAGTACCGCGGACAGGCTGCCCGGTCACCTCTTGAGGCAACCTCATTTCGGTGGTGACTGATCGGGCACCCACCCTCCGAGGGCAGGGCGGCAGACCTCGTTGGGCACGCCGTGTCGAAGGGCCGCAAACGCGTAGCAACCGCATGCACACAGCAGTCATTCCCACCGTCGTGAGCTGAGCCCCGGCGCCCAGCATTAGGGTCGAGTTGTCGGAGGCGGTGTCTAGGTCTGCTGGCACGCTCCAAGTGGCTGGGAGGGCCGTACCCAGGTGCGCTCTCAGGACACCCCAGTCCTGATCGCAGCGACACCCACGCCTACGGCGGGCCGTCCGCCGACGCGGCCCTTTCCCGCATGCAGGGGGGCCCCGTAGGCGCCTTAGCCGCGGCTAAATTTCCAACCGGACCGCAGTTCTAATCGCCTCAGTACGAAGCGCCGCCTATCGCTTAGCCTGAGAAAGGGTTACTGCTGCGCCAGCTGGGCACGGCGGCGGAAGCGTTCGACCTGGCCGCCGGTGTCTACGATTCTCTGCTGCCCCGTGAAGAAGGGATGGCAGACACTACACACCTCTGTGTGCAGCGTCTTCTGAGTTGACCCGGTTGTAAAGCTGTTCCCGCAGGAGCAGCTGACAGCGGTGTCGTGGAAGTACTCGGGGTGAATTGCTTTCATGGTTACTCTTCGAGTCTACCAGGCGCGGTCACAACCCAAACGCGAGATGGCAGTGTGCCCTAGCCGGCGTAACGGGAGGCGGTCGCGACCCCACCTAGCGTGCCATGGGCCCTTGGTCATATCGCGCTGCCGGACCTGTCGCTCAACTCTCCAGCTCGTCCCAGCCAACCCGCTGGCAGGGAATCCCACGATCTCTCTCCCAGTGGACTAACTCAGACTGGAATTTGCCACCGGCCTGGTGAAATTGCCGAGCTCCAGACCCGGCAACTCGCGGCGAAATATTCGCGCCATGAGATCAAGACCGATCCCAGGTTCGAGATCGGGTAGCCGTCCCAACAGCCAATCCGGGTCGACGTTAAGGCTGCGCAGCTGCACCTGCTCAACCTCCAGTTCCCGCAGAGTTCTGAGGGTCAAGGCGACCTCGCCTGGAGAGTCCGACACCCCGGGAAATGTGAGCAGATTGACTGTCAGCTGGGCGCCTCCTTGGCGGGCCACCCGGGCGCACTCGAGCACCTCCCTGATCGAGTAACGCCGGGGGCGGTAGTAAGCCGCGAAAAGGTCCTGGCGGAAGCTGAAGACGCTGATGCGGCAGCTGTTGACCCCGGCGGCGACCAGGCGCCGCAGGGCCGCCGGTCGGCTGCCGTTGGTGTTGATATGAATCGTGGATCCCGGGAATCGCCGGCGCAGCTCAACCGCCACCGGCCGCAGCGCCCTCTCCCGCAGCAGGGGTTCGCCCTCACAGCCCTGGCCGAAGCTGAGCATCCCTGCCTCACCCCTCGCCTCTGCACCATCCAGGTGGTAGCTGCCCACCTCGATCAGGTCCTCAGCGGTCGGGGCCCTGGGGATCCGTGGCTGAGGCGCCGGGGCGCCGGAGTCTGTTTGCAGTGAGATGCAGCCGAGGCAATCGGCGTTGCAGGCGGCACTGGTTGGCAGGGCCCCTTCAAACCGGCGCAGGAAGGTGTTCTGAGCGGTGAGGCAGTTGTGCTGGAGGGCGCAGACCGAGAGTTGCGCGATCACGCGGCTGCGAGCCAGCTGGCGCTGGGCCCGCGCCACCGCAGCCCGTAACCGTAGATCCGAGGGACGCCGGCCGGTCCACGGTGAGAAGGCGTCGCTGCGCGAGGCCGCTACCACTACCTCACCGTCGAGCTCGGCGACCGCGGCATAGCCGTAAAGGGGCAGGGTGGAAGGCGCCTCGCCCCCGTCCACCGCGTAGGCGGGAAAGAGCAGCCGGAGGTGGCCTACCGGCAGCACCGCCGCCACCGCCCGTGCCCCGTTCGCGATCGGCTCAACCCGCCCAGTGCTCCGCCGCCTGCCCAGCGCCTGGCGGTGGGGCAGATGCATGAGGGTGGAGCGCGGAGGCAGTGGGATCCAGGACTCCAAGGCTTGGACCACACGGCCACTCTGTCCCACAGCCTCCCAGCCGCTGGACGCCGGCCTCAACTCCCCCGACTCGTCGCTGAGGAGTGGACGCAGTCGGCTGGCGGTCACACCGGGATTGCGGCCGGGTCCTGGGGTAGTTCGGGCTCGATCGCCAGGCCAGCCCGCTCCAGGCAGGCGGCCATGAAGCCATCGAAGAGTGGATGGGGACGGTGGGGGCGGGAGCGGAACTCGGGATGAAACTGGCTGCCCACGAAGAAGGGATGCCCCTTCAGCTCCATGATCTCCACCAGCCGGCCCGTCGGCGAGGTGCCGCTGAAGACGACCCCGGCTTGCTCGAGGGGCTCGCGATAGCGGTTGTTGAATTCGAAACGATGACGATGGCGCTCGTACACCACCGAGTCGCCGTAGGCCTGGGCCGCCTTGGTACCCGGTTCCAGCTTGCAGGGATACAGCCCCAGGCGCATGGTCCCGCCCTTGTCGGCCACGTCCCGCTGCTCGGGAAGCAGATCGATAACGGGATTCTCAGTGAAGGCATTAAATTCGGTGCTATTGACGTCATCGGTTCCGAGGGCCTCTCTCGCCACATCGATGCAGGCGCACTGCATGCCCAGGCAGAGGCCCAGGAAGGGCACCCGATGATGGCGGGCATACCGGGAGGCGGCGATCTTGCCCTCTATCCCTCTATGGCCGAAGCCACCGGGAATGACCAGCCCATCTAGGCCCTCGAAAACGGCGGTGTCGCCGGGGATTAGAGCCTCGGTGTTGATCCAGCGGATCTCCAAGCCGACGCCATGAGCCACGGCGGCGTGGCGCAGGGCCTCGGTGACGCTGATGTAGGCATCGGGGAGAGCGACGTACTTGCCCGCCACCCCCACCACCACCCGGTCCTCGGCCCCCAGGATGCGTTCGACCAGAAGACTCCAGGCCTCCAGGTCGGCCGGGGGCGTCTCGATGCCTAGTTGTTCGGTCAGATACGTGCCCAAGCCGCTCGACTCCAGCAGCAGCGGGACCTGATAGATGGTGGGGGCGTCGGGCACGCTGATCACGGCGCGGGGCTCGACGTCGGCGAAGAGGGCGATCTTGTCGCGCACCCCGGCCCCGATCGGTTGACTGGAGCGGCAGACGATGGCGTCGGGTTGGATCCCAATGCCCCTCAGGGTCTGGACGCTGTGCTGAGTGGGTTTGCTCTTGAACTCCTCGCTGGCGTCCACGTAGGGCACCAAAGTGACGTGGACGTAGAAGGTGTTGCGCCGACCGACGTCGTTCTTGAGCTGGCGGATGGCTTCCAGGAATGGCAGCGACTCGATGTCACCGACGGTCCCGCCAACCTCGACGATGACCACGTCGGCCCCGGACTCCTCCGCCACCCGGACCACCCGGTCCTTGATCTCGTTGGTGATGTGAGGTATCACCTGTACCGTCGCTCCCAGGAAGTCGCCCCGGCGCTCTTTGGCGATGACCTCGCTGTAGATCTTGCCGGTCGTCACGTTGCTGGCCTTGGTCAGGTTGGTGTCGACGAAGCGCTCGTAGTGACCGAGGTCCAAGTCCGACTCGGCTCCGTCGTCGGTGACGAAGACCTCCCCATGCTGGTAAGGCGACATGGTGCCGGGGTCGATGTTGATGTAGGGGTCGAGCTTCTGCAGCGAGACCTTGAGCCCACGGGCCTTGAGCACTGTGCCCAGGGAGGCCGCGGTGATCCCCTTACCGATCCCGGAGACCACGCCGCCAGTGACGAAAATGAACTTTGCCATCACTGGCTCCGGCCGGCACACGGGGAGGCACCACCCATGTAGCCGGATCCTAACACGCTGGGATCAGTGCCGCGCCTCCAAGACGACCACCCGGGTCTCGTCGCTGATCCCCGGTGAGCCGGACAGTGTCAGCTTCGGCTGAGGGTTCACCTGGGCCAGGCCCATCTCCTGGGCGAAGGACGCCAGCTCTCCCAGCGAGCCGTCCCCGGAGGCGTGGTAACCCACCGGGATGAGCACCGCCGGCTGGAGCTGGGAGACCAGGTTGGTCAGCTCTCGCGCCCGCTGTGCCGATCCCTCTTGCACCGACACCGCCAGCACATCGATGGTGCCGAGGGCGTCGAGCACCTCGACCTCAAGGGCTCCGGGAAGCTCCCCGAAGTCACAGATGGCTACCTCGTCGACTTCGGTGACGAAGACGGTGCCGTTGCCGGTCGCCACTCCTCGGACCGAGACCCCGCGCAGCTCGTACTCGCCCTGGCGGGCAACCACCTGTGGGCCCTGTTCGGGGCGAAGTCGGTTCTCCCCAGCGGCGGAGCTGACGACTATCTCAAACGAGCCGTTGCTGGAAGCCTTTCCCGGTTGGTAGGCGGGGTCCACCAGCACGCGGGTCTCGCGGCCCTTGAGCAGGAGGGCGCTCGCGCCCAGCCAGGTGATCTCCAACCGCTACCTCTCTCCGAAATCCGCCGCAAATTCGACCTCCCGAGGGCGGTCTTAGGGCGAGGGAATCGTAATCGATAGCTGGTGAGCGACCCCGGCCCGGACCACCGTGAGCGGCACCGTGGAGGAGGCATCGTTTGCCTCTAGGAGGTCGGAGAAGCTGGGATAGGCGGTTGATTTCGTGCTCCAGGCCGGTGACCCGTTGACGCCGGTGATGACGTCTCCTACGTCAACTCCGGCGGCAGCTGCTGCCGAGCCAGGATCGACTGACTCCACCAGGACTCCTGTCGGCACCCCCAGGGCCGCCGCCGAGGCGGGATCCAACCACTCGGTCACGAGACCGATCGAGCTGGGCACCGAGGCTGTGGACGCGAGGGCCGTCACAACCTGATTGGCCGCGGTGGCGTCGAGAGCGAATCCCGAGGCATCCGCGCTGGCGCCCAGACCCAAAGGCTGCATCCGATCCCCGGTGAGGATTCCGATCACCGCGCCCGCGGAGTCCACCAGTGGCCCCCCGGAGCTGCCCATCGGCTGGGAGATGTCGGTCCGCAAGACGCCGTCGACCTCGGCGGTGCCGCTCGCCGTGGCGAGGTCGGGCACGGTCACGGTGAGCCCGGTGGCGCTGACGGTGCCAACGTCAACACTGGGTCCGGCGCCGAGCGGAAGGGAAACGGCGATGGCGACGTCGCCCACCACCGGCGCCGAGGTGGCGAACGAGAGCGAACGGGGCAGGGAGGTGCTGCTGACCTGAAGGACCACCACCCCAGTGTCGGGGTCCGCAGACGCGATGGTCGCTGGCAGAAGCTGACCCGAGGCGAGCGCCACCTCCACCCCGGAAGCGCCGACGACCGCACCCTCGCTGGTCACGATCAGGCCACCGGTGCCGGCAATGAATCCGCTGGAGATGTCGGCGGCACTGAGGGCGGTCCCGGTCGCCGGCTCGCTGATCACTTCCACCACTGAGCGGCTGAGCTGAGCCACCAGTGCCGGCAGCGACGCTGTGCTGCCACCGCCGGGGGTGTTGACGTTCTTGATCACCACCGAACCGGGCGAGCTGTTCTCAAAGTGCTTTACCAGGAAGTAGGCGGCTCCGCCGCCGACCACCACTCCCACGATCGCCGCGACCAGCGCCACCGCGCCCAGCCGCAGCGCGGGCGAGCTGGGCGGCGCGGGCTGAGTCGTGGTTACCGGCTCCAGAGCGTTGTCCGTGGTAGCGCTCACGACGGCGGGTACCAGGTCAGCACCAACTGATCGGTGGGAGCGAAGCCAGCCCGGCGGTAGGCGCTGACCGCGGCCGGGTTGGAGTCCCTGGTCCAGACGCAGGCAAAGGTGACCCGGCTCTGAGCGAACAGGGCGACGGCCTCCTCCACCAGCCTCGACGCCACTCGCTGTCCCCTGGCGTCAGGGACAACATAGAGCTCCGCGACCTCACCCTCCAGTCCGGTACCGGGGTCGAAAAGCACGCACCAGCAAAAGCCGACGATTCTGCCCTCGTCCCTGGCCGCGAAGATGTGGTTCTGTCCGGTGAACTCCGCCCGGGTGGCAGGCAGCCAGTGCTCCAGCTGCTGGCGGCTGAGCTGGACTCGAGCGCCCTGGTCCTGCTCACCCTGGAGCAGGTCGACCAAAAGGGGACGGATACCGGCCAGCTCAGATTCGGGCAGGCGCTCGATGACCACCTCGCCATCGTACGAACCTCGCCGGTCAGCGCTCCGCCCGGGGCAGCTCGTCGTAGTAGTCGGGCAGCGGTTCGATTCGGGCAACCCCGGTGCGCACCGCCGCCTGAGCCACCGCCCTGGCCACGCTCAGGTGGACCCGAGGATCGAGGGAGTCAGGAACCACCTCGTCGACCTGAGCCAGGCGGGCGATGGCGGCGGCGGCGGCGAGGTACATCTCGCTGTTGAAACGCCTGGCCTTGGTGTCCAGGGCGCCGCGATAGAGGCCTGGGAAAGCCAGCAGGTTGTTGACCACGCTGCCGTCCACCGCCAGGATCGCCCCGGCGGCCATGGCCCGCTCCGGCTCGATCTCAGGCAGGGGATTGGAGAGCGCGAAGATGATCTGTCCCCGCCTCACCTGTTCCGGCCGAATCAGACCGGGCTGGGCGGTGGTGGCGATCACCACGTCGGCCCTGGCCAGCAGCTCGTCCATCTCGACCGCCTGTCCGCCGGCCAGAGTGAGCCGCTCGACGGAATCGGGGGTCCGGCCGGTGCCGAGAACGGCTCGGCCCTGATAGCCCATCAGCAGCTCGGTAATGGCTGAGCCGGCGGCACCCAGCCCGATCACCCCGGCGGTGAGTGACATGAGATCCAGCCCGGTCATGGCCGCAGCCCGGAACAGGGCCGCCAGGACCACCGTCGCGGTGCCGTGCTGGTCATCGTGCATGACCGGGATCTCGAGCCGCTTCTGGAGGGCCGGGGCGATCTCGAAGCAGTGGGGTGCGGCGATGTCCTCGAGCTGGATCGCGCCGTAACTGGGGCTAACCCTCACCAACGCCTCGACGATCGCCTCCGAGGGCCCCGGGTCCACCAGCAGGGGGTAGGCATCGATCCCCACCATCTGGGCCATCAGGGCACACTTGCCCTCGATCACCGGCATCCCCGCCACCGGCCCGATGTTCCCCAGGCCCAGGATCGCAGTGCCGTCGGTCACCACCGCCACTGAATTGTTGATCCCGGTGTAGCGGTCGGCCACGGTGGGATCGGCAGCGATCAGTCGGCAGACCTCGGCCACGCCCGGGGTGTAGACGCGCCTCAGGTCCGCCACCGATTCAACCGGGTACTTTGGCACCACCCGCAGCTTGCCCCCCAGATGCACTCGGAGAACCTCGTCTCGGACATCGAGCAGGGCGGTGTGGGAGAGCAATCGGATCCGCTCCAGGACCGACTCCAGCATCGACAGATCGGTGGTGCTGACGTCGATATCGCGGACCACGTGCCGGGAGCCGCGCTGGATGGTGCGAATGTCGCCCAGGCTCCCCCCGGCGGCACCAATCGCGGTCGCCACCTCGCCAAGGACGCCGGGGAGATTCTCGTTGCGGAGCCGCAGGGTGCGCAGGATTCGGTGGGTGGACGCTTCGCCTGGAGCCTGGCTCTTCTCAGTTGGGAAAGCCTGGGCTCGGGGGTCAAGCGCCGCAGCCCCCGGCTCATGCTCCAGGCTCAACTCGGCCCCGGCATGTGGTAAGGCGCCGTCGTGCGGGTGTCTGGGTTCACCGAGCTGAAGTTACAACCCCGCCGGGGAGTGGCGCCTGGACAGGCCGGCCGGAGGGCCCGCGGCCCCCCGGTCCCGGGCTTACTTCTCGATCGGTGCCTTGACCAGGCTCCCCCACTCCGTCCAGGAGCCGTCGTAGTTGCGGACGTTGGGATAGCCCAGCAGCTCGTGAAGCACGAACCAGGTGTGGGCCGAGCGCTCGCCGATCCGGCAGTAGGCGATGATCTCGTGGTCCGGGGTGATGCCTTCCCCCTGGTAGAGCTGGCTGAGCTGCTCGGCGCTAAGGAAGGTCTCCTGCTCCGGGTCCACCGCCTTGCCCCAAGGAATGTTGCGCGCTCCGGGGATGTGGCCCCCTCGCTGGGCGCCCTCTTGGGGTAGGTGGGCGGGAGCCAGGCTCTCGCCCCGGAACTCCTCAGGGGAGCGGACGTCGACCAGACCCTTGCCGGTCTTGCCCACGATGTCGCTGGCAACCTGATCGCGGTAGGCACGGATCTGGTCGTTGCCACGGGGCACCGGATAGCCGCTCGTGGCGATGGTGCCAGGAGTATCCGTGACCAGAGGTCTCCCCTCCGACTCCCACTTCTTGCGACCGCCGTTGAGCAACTGCACCCGCTCGTGTCCGTAGTACTTGAAGTACCAGTAGGCATAGGCGGCGAACCAGTTCTTGTTGCCGCCATATAGGACCACGTGGGTCTCCGGGGTGATCCCGAAGCGGTCGAGCAGCGCCGCGAACTCCTCGGGACCGACGAAGTCACGCTGCAATTGCGACTGCAGATCCTTGCGCCAGTGCACGCCGACCGCGCCTGGGATGTGACCCTTGGCGTAAGCCTCGGTGTCCTCGTCCACGTCGAGGATCCTTACCTCGGGATCCTGTAGGTGCTCGGCTAGCCATTCGGTGGTGACCAGTGTGTCGGGCTTGGCGTATTCGGTCACGTTCTACTCCCTTCGCACGTTCTCAACCGTGAGCGACCCCTGGCTCACCATTCCACACCGAAATGGTAGCAAATGCGGTTTAGGTGCCAATCGCGGCGGGCACGTCGATATTGACCTCGCCCTGGTCCAACTGACCGAGCTGGATCGCAGTTACCTTGCCCTGGCTGTTGACG
Source organism: Candidatus Dormiibacterota bacterium (assembly GCA_963701235.1). Classification (GTDB taxonomy): domain Bacteria; phylum Chloroflexota; class Dormibacteria; order Aeolococcales; family Bog-877; genus Bog-877. The sequence continues at coordinate 791,970 of OY969577.1, read as the reverse complement.
AAGACCGCCACCGGCAGCCCGGGGACCCCGTAGCGCTGAGCCACCTGGGCGTTGTGGTCGAGCAGGGTGGGGAGGTCGATGCCCAAACCCTTGAGGAACTTGCTGGCGGTGCCGCTGGACTCCTCGAAATCGACCAAGAGCACCCGTAATCCCTGGGATTTGTAGCGCGCGGCGGTCGCGGCCACCAGCTTCATGTCCGCCCGGCAGTTGGTGCACCACGTGGCCCAGAAATCGATCAGGACCGGGTGCCCAACCTCCTGACTCAGCGCCACGTTGCCACCGCCAGAGCTGGGTAGTGAGAAATCGGGCGCCGGGTCGCCGACGCTGACCACTCCCGGCAGGGTGGTGTAGACCCCCTGCTGCTGCAGCAGGGGTGTGACTTCGGCGAGTAGCGACTGTGGGGTCCAGGAGCCTCCCGCCTTCTGATCCTGCAGCCCGGAGGCGTTCAGATACCCCTCGACGGCTGCGGGCACGCTGGAGGGGTTGAGGGTGGGTTGCCCCTGCAGCTCTGAAACCACGTAGCCCTTGGAGTTGACCACGTCGATAACCGAGGAATGGATGAAGTTGAACGACTCGGACTTGCCCGTGAAGATGTCGACGGGCGCGGGCCCGTCCCAAGCCTGATCTTGCAGGGGCGGAACCTTGAGCTGGGACCAGAACTGCTCAAGGTTGGCCGCGGTGCCGCTCAGCAGGGGCCAGGGCAGCGAGAAGTGGTTCCGGTACTTGGCCAGGATTGCCGGGGTGTCGTCCGCGGGATCCTGGCTGACCTCGACGATCTGGACCTGGCTCTGAAGATTCTTCTGGTCCAGCAGACCCTGCAGCTGCAGCAGCCCGGCGGCCACCAGCGGACAGGTGTCCTGGCACTCGGTTAGGAACGAGGCCACCACCAAGACTTTGCCCTGGTACTGGCTGAGCGATAGCGACCGCCCGGACTGGTCCACCAAGGGCACGGTGGGCACGCTCAGTACCTGCCCCTGCGCTACCTCGAGGCCGAAGTTGACCTGGTCGTTACCCCCATAGGCAGCCGCGTCGGCCAGTCGGGCCCCCGCCACCGCTGAGCTCGCCCGGAACGTAAAAAGCAGTGGGGTCAGTCCGGACTTAGCGACCTTGAGCGCCAGCTTCTGGGAGTCGTCCACCAGGCCCCCCGAGTCAGATCGCAGCACCAACTCGGCGGAGCGGTACTCTCCGGCCGGGACGCTTGCCAGAAAGAGGCTGTCGGTGTTGGGTGCCCGCCAGCTCCCGGGAAGCGTCACGCTCGTGGCCGGCACGGTGATGCGTTGCCAACCGCTGCCAGCCGATTCGGGCAGGAGTCGCAGCCCGATCGCCCGCTCATGCAGGGTGGCCGGGTTCTGCGGTAACGGCAGGTCCACGGTCAACAGCACCAGGAGCTTTCCCTGAGGTGGCGCGGAGGGTCGGACCAGAAGTCCCACCGCGAGACCGAGTACCACCACCAGCGCCGCTGCGACGATCAGTGCCAGGTACCGCGGCGCCAGCCGCCCTCTCACCGCGTCAGCGGCTCCACGCCCCTGGCAACAGGCCGCTAGCCGGCCCCGCGTTCACCCGTCCTTCCACTCAGGCCGCTTGCGGAAGAGTCCGCCCTGACCGAGGTGGAACCAATGCTCCTCCTGGTAGGTGGGCAGGTCGACCACCTGCTCAGGAGGAATGCTGGTGTGAACGCCGCCCAGCGTGATGTGGTCTATCAGTGCCGCTGCTATCTCGGCAACGCGCCCTTCGCCGTGGAGCTTGACGGCTATGCCATGGAAGATATCGGCTGCCTCATCCCCGAGGAGCGAATCGGTGATGCCGAATTCGCTACCGGACTGGTCGAAAACCGGTGCCTGGTACGGCGTCCGGATCCAGGCGACCTGTTGCTCCGGATCCAGCTCTTCTGACGCTTGCTCGGATTGATCGGCCACTTGATCTAGTCCTCCGATTGCCATCCGCTCCCCGAGGTCATGTTACGGGCGACCGTGATCCGCCTCCCTACTCGACCTCGGCCATCCCCCACTGGAACCAGGAAGTGATCGCGATCAGGTAGCTGATCCGCTCCTCGGACCTCTCGAAGTCGGAGCCTACGTAGCGGCGGCTGAGGCGATGGATGTCCTCGTCGGCGGCCGCACCGACCCGGCGCTCATCGACAAGTCCTCGAAGCTGGACTGACCGGTCGGGAGCGCCACAGTCGAATACGGTCAGAGCCACCCTCGGATCCCGGTCCAGATTGAGCGCCTTGACCCGACCGGCCTTGGTGTTGATCAATATCCGATCCCCCTCCAAAAGGAACCAAACCACGGTCGCCTGCGGAGCGCCATCGGCACCCAGAGTCGCCACGGTGGCCAGGTTGGGCGCCTCCAGGAACTCACGGACCGCGGAGGGAATCGGGCGGCTAGGCACAGCTGCTGGCGGAGAGCTGTCCCAGCGCCACCGACACCGTGGCCTTGGAGCCGTCGGGGTGGGTGACCGAGAGGGTGACCTTCGAACCCGGGCTGAGGTTGGCCAGATCGTTGGTCAGATCCTGGACCGACGGCGTGGCCTGGCCGTTGACGGCTGTGATCACATCCTGGGCCTTGAGGCCGGCGCTGGTGACAGCCGATCGGGTGACCTGGGTCACCAGGACCCCCGTGTCCTGACCGTTGGAACCGGTCACCTGCTCGACGACGATGCCGATGCAAGCTCGCCCCGAACTCTGGACCTTGCCGTACTTGACGATCTGTCCGGCAATGCTGGCAACCAGACTGCTGGGGATGGCGAACCCGATTCCCGAAGCCTCCGAACCACCCAGCTGGGTGTCGACTGCGGCCAGGGTGGGGATGCCCACCACCTGGCCCTCCAGATCGACCAGTGCCCCTCCACTGTTGCCGGGATTGATCGGGGCGGAAGTCTGGATGACATCGGGCAGGGTCACCCCGTTGGGCTCGCTGACGGTGCGGCCGACAGCGCTGATGATCCCGTCGGTGGCGCTGCTCTGGAATCCCAGAGGGTTCCCAATCGCCATCACGATGTCGCCCACTTGGAGCTGGGCCGAGTTGGCGAAGGTGGCGGGCTGCAGCCCGCTGGCGTTGATGTGGATCACCGCCAAATCGTCGGGGGCGAAGGTGTTGACCAGAGTCCCTGGGTACTCCTTGCCGTTGGCCAGGGTGACCTCGAAGGTCTTGTAGCCATCGGCGACGTGATTGTTGGTCACGATGTCGCCCTGAGTGTTGAAGATGATCCCCGATCCCAGGTCGGCCTTAGTGGAGATCTGGACCACCGAGGGGCTGACATTCTTGTAGAGGTCGACGTAAGCCTGTTGCAGCACCAGCAGTGATTGCGAGAGTGAGTTGGGTGAGAGCTTCAGCGAGGGGATGTCCTTGACCTTGGGCGGGCTGCCGCCGGCAGCGGGGGTCCCGCAGCCAGCCAGGACCACGGCAAGCGCCAACAGAGCGGGCGCCGCAGTCAGGGTCACCCTTCTCATCCTTACTTCATCCTGAAGCCGAGCGCCGTACTCGGGCAAGATTGCCGTTGCGCTTGCCACCCCGACCCCGCGATCGCGGACCCTGAGTGGGACTAACGGTAGCGCAGCCGCGCTAACTTCGGGCGTACCCGCCCTGGGAGGATTGGACGATGGTGGCGACCCTGGTGCGGTCCATGGTCTCGGGCCCGGTCGCCCACCTTGAGCTTGACTCCCCGGCCAACCGCAACGCCCTCTCGATACGACTGCTTGTAGATCTCGCTGACGCGATCAAGCGCGCCGAGTCCGACCCTGAGGTCAGGGTGCTGGTACTGGGGCACAACGGGCCAGCGTTCTGCTCGGGTGCGGACCTCAAGGAGCAGGCATTGGCCCGTCGGGAGGGGCGTCCGGTCCCCGGCCTGGGGGCTCTGGCTCCCCTCTTGAGCCAGATCCAGGACTGCGCCAAGCCGGTGGTCTGCGCCCTCAGCGGGGCCGCCCGCGCCGGCGGTGTGGGCTTGGTGGCCGCCTGCGACATTGCGATCGCAGCCGAGTCCGCCAGCTTCGCGACCGGCGAGGTCCGGCTGGGGGTGGCTCCGGCGGTGATCTCGGTGGTGGTGCTGCCCAGGATCGGAAGAACTGCGGCGGCCCGTTTGTTCTTGACCGGGGCCGCGATAGGAGCCCGCGAGGCCGAGAACATCGGTCTGGTGGCGGAGGTGGTTCCCGATTCCGATCTGGAGTCGGCGGTGGCACGGGTGGTGGACCAGATGCTTCAGGCCCACCCCAATGCCCTCGCCGCCACCAAGCGGATCCTCCAGGAAGTGCCTGGTATGTCCCGGGATGAGGCGTTCTCCGCCATGGCCGAACTATCCGCCCGACTTTTCGCCAGTGCTGAGGCCGCCGAGGGCATGGACGCGTATCTGGAGCGGCGCCCGCCTCCCTGGATCCTCCCGCAGAAACCGACCTAGTGGGACGGTCTTAGCTGGGCCGGCCCCCGTTGACGTAAAGCACCTGGCCGCTGATGTACGAGGCGTCGGCTGAGCAGAGAAAGGCGATCACCGCAGCGATATCCTGGGGCTGTCCCAGCCGCCCCAGGGGGATGCGAGCGGCGGCCTCGCGCTGAAAGTCCTCGAGTGGCACACGCAGCCGCTCGGCCACGGCTCGAGTCATGGCGGTATCGACGAACCCAGGGGCCACCGAGTTGACCGTGATCTGAAACGGCCCCAGCTCTAAAGCCAGTGTTCGGGTTAGCCCCTGGAGCCCGGCCTTGGCGGTCGAGTAGTTGGCCTGACCGCGGTTGCCGAGAGCCGAGGTTGAGGACAAAAAGACCATCTTTCCGAAGCGTCTCGAGACCATGTTGCGGGCCACCGCTCGGGCACAGAGGAACGCGCCGCGAGTGTGGACCTGGATCACCTGGTCCCACTCGGCAAGGCTCATCTTGTGGAGCAGGTTGTCGCGAGTCACCCCCGCATTGCTGACCAAAATGTCGATCTGTCCGAACCGACCCAGAGCGGCCTCGGCGAGCCTCTCCACGCTGGCCTCGTCCTGGACGTCACAGCCCACCGCCAGGGACTGTCCGTTGGCGGCGGAGATGCTGGTTGCGACTGCTTCCGCGGCCGCTTGGTTGAGGTCCGCCACCACCACCTTGGCGCCTTCCTCAGCGAATCGGCGCACGGTCGCCTCGCCAATTCCCTGGCCGCCACCCGTGACCAGCGCCACCTGGTCCTGGAAACGATTCACGCAGCGCACCTCCTCTCCTCGCCTGACCGCGCGCGATTGGTCGGCTACCTACACTAACCCAGCCCTGGGGGCTCCCTGCCAGCAAGCGCTGGGGACCTGTGCGCCAGATCTGGCACGGCTGGAGCTGTGATCGAGAGCAGGGTTCAAGTCCGCCCTGGACGACGTGACCCGCGTGCGACCCCCTCGAGATCAGAATCGCTGCAAACCTTTGATAACCTCTCAGGGCTTTAAGACGCCGCTTTGGGATCGCCGACGCCCATCATCAAGCGTGGCTGACGATTTCCTCCGCGACCATGGCCGACGTTTTCCGACGTTCCTGTTGGTGGGCGGGTTGGGGCTGGTGACAACCTTCGTCGGAACCGTGATCCTCTACCACCATGTGCACCTGTACCTGTGGCTAGCCTCGGGCATCTCGATTCAGATGGCGATCCTGGTCACCTACACTCTCAACTCCCTGATCACCTGGCGAGATCGCCGTGCTGGAAGACGACGCCGGCGCTTTCTCGTCTTTGAGGGGGTGAGCCTGGTGGGACTGCTGATTAACGAAGCCGTGCTCCTAACCTGCGTCTCTCACTTCCACATGTATTACCTAGTGGCGCTTGTGTTCGGTAGTGCCGTTGCGGCAGTCTGGAATTACCTGGCGAACCACAACCTGACCTTTGCTCACAGCGCCCTCGCTACCTGACCGGAGGACAAGTCCGCCTTGACCGCACGGGCGGTCCTGGTGGTTCACGATGACCGGCTGGACCGGTGGCGGGGATTGCTCCGCGGTTGCGGTCAGCCGCGCCCCGCTCGAGAGGTGACGCGGGGGAGCTCCCAGCTGTAACCCAACAACGCCATCCCCACCTCGCGCCTGTCGGCGCTGTGAACCCGAAATGGCCGCACGTTCTCGACTCGCTTGTACTGCTCGCCGCTGGCGATGCTGGCGATGACCAAGTTGAGCCGGTAGATCCCCTCTAAGAACGGCACACCGGGAAGAGCCAGCTGCACCGTCCCCTCTCTGGGAAGAGGGGAGTCGCCGGTTTCCAAATCATCGGTGGGAACACTGAGGATCGGCACTCCGTCTCCCCGCAGAAACGTGACGCTGAAGCGCACTCCCTTGAGCGGATCGGGTGCCGCGTAACCCACTGAGAGGGTAAGCGGATCGCCGGTGTTGAACACCGTAGTGGGGCCGTCGGGACCCGTCAAATCGACCGAGGTGATGCGGATTCCCATCCTTCCGGGCGAGGTGTCCAACTCATCTCGGGTGGTTAGCTGGAGGTCAGATTCTTCGCGTCGGTTGACCTCGGCAAGATAGGCTGCCAGAACCGCGTCGACTGTCCCGATCTGGCGCGCTACGCCGCCGTCAATCCAGACACAGCGGTCGCAGACCGCCCGCACCGACTCTAGCGCGTGGGAGACGAACACTAAGGTACGCCCATCGGCGCGCAATGCTTCGATGCGTTCGATGCACCTTCGCTGAAACGCCTCGTCTCCCACCGCCAAAACTTCGTCGATCAGCAGAATATCCGGGTCAACATGAACCGCTATTGAAAATCCCAGCCGCGTGTACATGCCAGAGCTGTAGGTCTTGACCGGATTGTCGATGAATTGCTCTAGCTCCGCAAAAGCCACAATTTCATCGAGCACACTGGTGATATAGCGCCGTGGTAGCCCCAAGATCGCACCGTTGAGATAGATGTTCTCGCGACCCGTGAAGTCAGGGTGGAATCCGGCTCCCACCTCGAGCAGAGATGCCAATCGACCTTGGACTGAGATGGTGCCCTTGTCTTGGATCAGAATCCCCGCCACGCACTTCAGCAATGTTGACTTTCCCGAGCCGTTCTCGCCGATTATCCCCAGCGCTTCACCCTCGGCAACGTCGACGCTGACATCACGAAGCGCCCAGAACTCCTCAAATCGGCCGCGCCGACGGTCGATCAAGGACTGTTTCAGGGTGGTGTTGCGCTGATGGTAGACGCGAAAACGCTTGCTCACGTCCTTGATCTCGATCGCTGGTCCGGCCATCAGACCTCCTCGGCAAACCGGCGTCGGAGGCGACGGAACACCCGCAGGCCAAGCCATACCAAGAACAGCGACACCACTAGCGCGTAGCCCAGGCCGTGCCAGTGTTGGGGCCAGCGATCAAAGACAAAAACGTCTTGAAACCCCAAGACCACCCAGGTCATGGGGTTTGCATAGAGCACGAATTTGGCGGCGACCCCCTCGAACCCGTGGCCCGCGAACTTGGACTCCACCAAGGTCCACGGATAGATGATTGGGGTCAGGTAGAACCAGATCAGAGTCCCCAGAGTGACCAGATATTGCATATCTCTGAGGTAAACGTTGGCGGCCGCCAGAATCAAGCCGAGTCCCAAGGACAGTGCGAAAGTCACCCCCACCAGCACCGGCACGGCCAGGATGGGGAGTCCAATGCCCTTGTGTGAGATCAGCATGAAAGGTATCAAGAGCAACAGGCTGACTACATAGTTGACCAGCGCCGCGATGACCGTGGAAAAGCTAAGCAGCACCCACGGAAACGCAACCCTCCGGACCAGCGCGGCATTTCCAACGATGCTGGTGGTCGCCTGGACCAGGGCTTGACTGAAGAAGGTCCAGGCCAGCAGCCCGGAGAGGATGAAGACGGTGGCGGAGTGACCGGGATAGTGAACCTTGAGGAACTTCCCGAAGATGATGGAGTAGACCAGCATGAAGATGAGGGGATTTAGGAGGGTCCATGCGACGCCTAGGAAAGAGCCGCGGTAACGGGTCTTGACATCGCGGCGAACCAGCTCCAACAGCAGCTCGATCCGGCTGGCGAACGGTCCGGCGTGAGGCGCACGCGGCCTTTGGGGGAGGCTCCGCTCGGGGAGCAGTTCGGTACTGGCCACTTCCCGCGAGTCTAGCAGGGGCTCTGATTTAGCCAGCCGACTTCCAGATCGGTGCGCGTGACTTCAGCTCGTCGATGATGAAGCGGCAGGCATCCAGGGCCTGATGGCGGTGGGCCGCCCCTACCACCACAGCCACCGAATCTGCGCCTGACTCGACCGCGCCCGTGCGATGCTGTACTCGTACCTCGGTCGCCCCAAATTGCTGACAGGCGGCTTCGGATATCGCCATCAGCACCGGCTCTGCCATTTCCGGGTAGGCCTCATAGACAAGCTGGGGGATGGCAACACCCTCGTCCGGGTCGCGCACCAGTCCCACGAAGGTGGCAATGGCGCCAATACCGCGCCGCTCCATGGCCACGCTCATGGCCGCCACGTCAATGGGGTCGGCGCTGACTCGCACCTGAATCACCACCTCCGGACCTGGGGCTCCTCCGGACACCGGCGGCAAGAAGGCGAGCTCATCACCGGGGGATACCTGGGTGTCCCAGTCGACGTAACCAAGGTTGAGTGCAGGCCGGACCGACTCTCGCCACTGTCCCAGTCCGGAGTGGAGCTCACAGAGGCGGATCCAGCAGTTCTCCACCGACGTTGGCTGGTGCAACTCCAGCCCCACCTCGGAGGCGCCGGCCAGCTCCCGCAGTGAGGCGAACAGACGGACTCGCACTTGGGCATCGCTCATCTCTGGAGCCTAGCAAGGCGGCTTCGGCTAGCGACGGAAGATGTCCCGAGCCGGCTCCCGGAGCAGGGGTGCCGAACCCTCCTCCAGCCCACTCCAGGTGAGGCCTCTAACCACCGCCAGGGGCAGGCCGTCAACCTTGCCCATCAGCAACTCGCCGATCGACGCGATCTCGTCAGCAGAGGCGATGGTCGAGGCGTGGAGCTCGTAGCCTTGGGGGTCCCGCAGCCCGCGGTAGTCGCTGAGGGCGGGCATCCCGGCCACACCGATCGCCACGTTGACAGAGCCCTCCCTGAACGGCCGGCCAAACGTGTCCGAGATCAGGACGCCGAGAGGGCCGCCGCCAGCAAGGGCGAGCCACGTCTGACGAAGCGTCCGGGCAGATCGATCGGGATCCTCGGGCAGACAGGTGATCGACTCACCTCCGCCGACGTTGCTGCGATCCACCCCGGCGTTGGCACAGACCAGGCCGTGGTGGGTCTCGGTGATAAGGACTCCGGCCTCAGCCCGGATGACCCGACGGCTCTCCCGGAGTACGGCCTCGACCAGCCGGGGATCCTGCTGCAGCCGCCCCGCCAGCGCAAACGTCTCGGGTCGAGGTTGGAACTGACTCAGCTGGAAGACCCTGCCTTCCGCCTTGGAGACCACTTTGTGAGTGACCACCACCACATCCCATGGTTGGAGGCCGCCGGCTCCGACGAGGGGCTCGATCAGCAGCTGGCCCAGGTCCTGACCCACCTCGACATCCCCGATACCTGAAACCGCCCAGCAGGTGAGTGGTCCCCCCCGAACCAGCGGGCGCTCGGTCTCAGCCGCCATGGTTGGGTTGCTCCTCGAGCCCCGAGCTGTGCCGTCTCAGGGCCGCCACCTCCTCCGCCCAGGCGACGACCGGGTGGGCCTTCTGGTCGAGCTCTGGGTGCACGGAGACCAGGTCCTCGGGACGGTCTACGTCCCAGGCGAGTTGGGGCAGGTCGAGTACCGCAAAGCTGAGCCCCAGCCGCTCTGCCGCCAAACGGTGCAGCCGCAGCGAGTCGGGTCCGAACGCGAAGGGGTCTGCGCTTGCCGGGTTCAACAAGAGACCGTTGCTGCCGTAGCCTCCCCGATCTGGGATCACTCTCAGAGAATTGGGCGGGAGCGCAGCTGCCAGCTGCTGCAATTGTCGTAGATCGGCTGGATCCACCAGGGGTAAGTCAGCGGCGACCGTTACCAGGGTGCAAGCACCCCGGTCAAGACACCATCTCTGTCCTACCTGGACCGCGTGGCTCTGGCCACCGCCATCGTCCCGGAGTGTGGCCAGGCCCCGCCTCGCACACAAGGCGGCGGTATCGGCGTCGTCACAAACGACCACCGCCCGGGAGGGGTCCCACCCCTCCACCGCGCAGCGGATGATTCGAGCAGCCAGCGCCCGGCTGATCAGTTGGCGAGCTTCGCTGGGCAGCTCAGAGGCCAGGCGCTGCTTGGCCCCGATGGCCGGCTTGACCGGGATGACCAGAAAGGCGTCGGCACTGGCCGCCGTGGTCACTCGCCCCCGGCGCCGCCGCTCCCTGCGAGCGCGGCGGCGGCGAGCACCTGGGACGCCACTCGCTCCCGGGCCGCCTGATCGACCATCAGGGTGTCGCAGAGGCGGGGCCGGACTCCGAGTGCCATCACCGCGTTAGCGAGCTCCGCGTCGCGCTGGTCCATCACCAAGTCTGAGATCAGGTCGGCATAGAGTCCGGCAACCCCCAGCGGACTGCACTCGACTCCCAGATTCTCCAGCATCGCTGCTGCCGGACCCTTGACCGCCTCTCCGGCCACGATCGGGCTGACGGCGATCACCTGGGGCGAGGCCGACAGCTCTGAGCGCAGCCCCGAAACCGCGAGGATGGGACCGATCGAGATGACCGGGTTGCTGGGGGCTATCACCACCAGGTCGGCCCCGCGGATGGCGTCCAGGACTCCGGGAGCGGGCCGGGCGCGCTCGATGCCCCGGTACTCGATCCTGGCGATCTCGGGACTACATCCCTCTTTGACCAGGTACTCCTGGATATGGAGGTCGCGGCCGTCTTTGGTGAGCACCCGGCTGGTCACCGGCTGATCAGTCATCGGCAGCAGGGTGAAGCCCAGTCCGAGTTGCTCCGCCAACCTGCTCGTCACTTCCGACAGCGGCCGACCCCGGCGCAGCTGCTCGGTGCGCCAGACATGGGTGGCCAGGTCGCGGTCCCCGAGTTGGAACCAGGTGTCGTCGCCCAGGCGCCGGAATTGCTCCGCCGCCGCCCAAGTCTCGTCCCGGAGGCCCCAGCCTCGCTCCCAGTCGCCGAGACCGGCGAGCGAGTAGCCGACGGTGTCAAGGTCCGGGCTGACATGGAGGCCATGGACTGTGAAGTCGTCAGCGGTGTTGCCGATCACGGTCATCTGGGATTGGGGTGCCACTGCCACCAGCCCCGCCAGGAAGCGGGCCGCCCCCACACCCCCAGCCAGCACCACTATCCGGTCGGGCGAGGAGGTCCCCCGGCCGATTCGACCCCTCCGCTTCAGGCTAGGGCCCGCCGAGCTCATGGCCTGCTCCGGCTCAGGCGACCGCGAGGGCCCGGAAGGTGAACCCCGCGAAGAGGAGTGACCCCAGCCCCAGGTAGAGCGCCTCCTGGCGTCCCTGGCTGCGAGCGCTCAGCCCCCAGGCCAGCGGCAGCACCACCGTGCTGAGGGCGCCATACATGAGGTGAAGGATCAGGTTGGAGGGCCGCCGGCCCTCGGCCAGCAGCAGCAGGCCCAACAGGTCCTGGACCACAACCAGGGCCCAGCAGAGGATGAGAAAGGCGCGTACCCCTCCCGAGAGGCCGCCCTGGCGGCGGAAATCGACCAAGCACCAGATGGCGCCCACCAGCCCCAAGGCGATCAGTCCCAGGGCGAACTTCTGGTGCAGGGAGAAGACGCTGAAGACGACGCTCAAGCCGGGCGCACCCGGACCGCGATCAGGTCAGCCGGCGCTGCAGGACTTGGCGCTTGCCGCCCCGTCCCCGGCGTCGAACGACGATCCGCAGGAGCAGGTCTTGACGGCGTTGGGGTTGTGGACGGTGAATCCGCCGCCCATCAGGCTGTCCACGTAGTCGATCTCTGCGCCCTCCAGGTAGGTGGCGCTGTAGGGGTCGACGAAAACCTTGACCCCGTTGTGCTCCACCACCTCGTCGTCTTCGGCGGCCTGATCGTCGAAGCCCATCCCGTAGCTGAAGCCCGAACAGCCACCCGGGCTGACGTAAACGCGCAGCCCCATCGTGGGATGCTCCTGCTGGTCGAGCAGGGTCTTCAGTTGCGAGAGAGCTTGGTCAGAGACCGTGATCATCGGCACTTCCCTTCCTGGGGTAATTAACCTGATTCCGCTGCTTCATCCTACCCGATCTGGCGCGCAGTCAGCTTCGAGCCGGCGGCTAGACCTTCCGGTATTTGGGCGTCCAATGGCCGTCTTCCCGGCGCTCAAAGTCCTGGAAGACGCCGGAAGTCTCCTTCGCCATGATCTCGCCGATCCCGCCGAAGATCAGCCGCAGCTCCTCCTCGGCTCCGGGGTCGGTGCGCATCTCGACCACGTGGCGGAGGGTGCGCAGGTTCATGGTCATGATCAGATCGGTACTCAGGCCAATTGGGGCCAGCCGACGCAGCGCCGACGTCACCTCTTTCTTGACATGGAACGGGAGGCCCTTCTCGTCGACTCCCAGGGCCTTGGCTGCCCCAACCTGGAACTCCTCCAGCCGTTCCACCAGCTCGACGCATTGCTGCCGGAGTGGCTCCAGAGCCGGGGGTATCCGAAAGCCAATGTCGACCAGCCGGACGTAACGCAGGCTTTCCTGGCTGTAGGCGGCACCGGCCCGGTGGCGCACGATCTCGTGGGTGGCGACCCGGCTCACGTTGCGGAGGGCGAAAGTGTAGTTGGCATGTTCCAAGACGCTGCCGTGGGCGCTGCTGAGGATGTTCTCGAGATAAACCCGGGGATCAGTCCGGATCCGGCTCACGTTGGGGTTGAGGCCAGGTTCCCAGCTCCGGTAGCAGGCCCGGCCCGCGAACTCGACCAGGAGTTCGCCTGGGTTGGGCTCACCGCCGGTCTCCTCGAGACGGCGGTCGAGCCAGGATTCCCCGCCCACATCCGCCAGGTAGGAACGCATGGCCTGGATATCCAGGGCCGGACGCGCGATCAGAAAAATGCCGGGCGTGGTCTCATGCATCGGCGGTGTGCCCTCGGCGCGCGCCTGACCAAGGGACCCGCCGAGGGCCGCTGGCGTTCGGCTCCCCGCCCCCCGCGGCGCTCAGCCGAGCGACTCGAGCATCTCGGCCACCTCGCTTCGGACACAGGTGAAGCTGGGCACGTCCCGAGCCGTGTAGGCAGAGGCCTCGGTGTCGCGGAGCGACTGCACGCAATCGAGGAAGTCGGCGGCACTGTCGGTCTCGAACGCGACCACGAACTCCTGATCGTCAAGTCCGAAGGAGTAGGTGGTGTTGATCTTGACGCGGGGGAATTGGTGCCCGACCCGAATGTGCTCCTCCATCATCCGCTGCCGCTCGGTCGCGGGCAGAGACCACCAGGCCCTGCTTTTGACAAACGGATAGACGAAGAGGAAGCGCCGACTGCCCGGCGCCAGCACCAGCCGGTCCCCGCCCGAGCCTCGGTTGGGGTGTTCGGCATCGACATAGATGGAGCGCTTGGTCATCGAGGTGTAGCTGTGGGAGCAGACCAGGTAGCCGGCCAGGGCGGTGCCGTTGATGGCGGCGAAGAGGGCCTGAAGCCGCTTGGCCTCATCGCTCACCGCCCAGAGCATGAAATCGGCGTCGCCCCGGGTGCCGACCAGGGTGTAGGTCCGCACTAGCAGCTTGGACGCGTGCTCGAAGATGACCGCTTCCAGCTCTCGTCGCTGCTCAGCCCTGCGGGCTGGTTCCAGGCGACGCCACTCGGGCATGACCCGGTAAAAGGCGAAACGAACCAGCTGGCGGGGAGCTGGTTTGGTGGCGTCGCGGACCAGCACCGGACCGATCTCCGGCTGACGCCGCGCTCCGGTGGCAATGCCTTCGCTCATCTTGGCCTCGCTCCCATCTCCTGCTCAGCCCACCCCCTGGCTCGAGGTTGGAACGGTGTGCCCGCACTGCCCGCAGACGTAGACCCGGCCCCGCCGGACCACCTCACGGCCACCGACGAGCAGCACCTTTTGGTCAGGACCGTCGACCAACCTCCACGGCACGGTGCGCTGGCGGCAATGATCGCAGGTGTCGGGAGGGGGGTTGTAGAGCAAGGTCAGCCCGCCTGGCCGCCGGCCAGATAGATCAGCGCTGCCCGCGCCAACACCTCAACTCCGATCGGCAGGCAGCTCTCGTCGATATCGAAGTCGGGGTGGTGGTGGGGCGCCGAGACGCCGCTGGCCGGATCGCCTGCCCCGAGCAGGAAGTAGCAGCCGGGCACGCGCTGGAGGAAGAGGCCGACATCGTCGCCCACGGTCAGAGGTTCGGGCTCGATCAGCTCTACCCCTGACGACTCTTTGACCGCGCGCCGCACCAGGTCCGACATCGCCGGGTCGCAGACGACCGGGGGGCAGCCAGCCTTCAGTTCCATGCTGGCGGTGGCCCCGAAGGCCGCGGCTATGCCCTGGGCCAGCTCAGCGATCCGCCGGAGCAGGCGCTCGCGGTCTTCGTCGGTGAACGCCCTCACGGTGCCGCTCAGCGAAACCGTCTCGGGGATGACATTGAACGCCTGACCGGCCTGGATGGTGCCGATGGTGACCACGGTGGACCGAAACGGGGAGGTCTCCCGAGACACCAGGGTCTGCAGGGCCAAGACGATCAGGCTCGCGATCGGAACTGGGTCAAGCGCTTGATGAGGCAGGGCCCCATGGCCACCTCGGCCCCGGACCTCGAGCGCGAACTCGTCCGCCGAGGCAAAGATGGCGCCGTCGCGGACTCCCACCAATCCCGCCCTCTGGCCGCTCCAGAGGTGAAGGCCGAGCGCGGCTTGGACAGTGGGGGACTCCATCACCCCGGCAGCGATCATCGGCTCGGCCCCAGCCGCCGTCTCCTCGGCGGGCTGAAAGATGACCCGGACGCTGCCGCTGAACTGGTCCCGGTGCCGCAGCAGGAGCTCGGTGGTTCCGAGGGCAATGGCAACGTGCCCGTCGTGGCCGCAGGCGTGCATCACCCCTAGGACCTCCGAACGGTAGGGTCTGTCTTCCCCGCGCTCCTGAATTGGCAGCGCGTCGCTGTCGGCCCGCAGCAAGAGGACGCGCCCGCTGCCCCTCTCTCCTTGCAGGTCGACCGCGACCGCGGTGTCGTCCAGCAGCAACCTGGGGCTGAGCCCCAGCTGTTGGAGCCGCTCGGCGATGAAGCGAGCGGTCTGTCGCTCGTGGCCGGAGAGCTCGGGTTGCCGATGCAGACGCCTTCGATCGGATACCAGCTGTGACGCCAGTTCTTGTGATTCGGCGTGGAGATCGACGTTGGTCAAGGGGTTCCTCTGATGGTCAGCTCGCCGCCAGGTGGCGGGATCTTAGCCACCGCTGCAGGGTCTCGGGCAGATGGCTGTTGGCGACGCACCGGGTGGCGCCCGCAGCCCTGGCCCTGGGGTTGAGTTCTGCCATCTCAGTATGGGGACCGAAGCAGATCACCTCAGCTGCAGGAAGGGGCAGATCCAGGTGCTCCAGCCATGCAAGTCGTTCGTGCGCGCCTCGATTCAGATCGAGGAGCAGAAGATCCAGACTGCTGGGCAGGTCGCCGTCGGTGGCAACCTCCAGTTGCTCCACCGCGGTACCCAACGCCGCTCTCACCCGCGCCCGGACCATGAGATCCCGGGTCAGCAGACCCACGCGGGGCCGCGACGCCGGCTCAGAGGATTTCAACCGGGTCGCCCTCCGCCAGACGGCCGGGAACCCTCACCTGGCAGTACACCCCCACCACTTCGTCTTGGCTCTGGACCAGGTGCCGAAGGAGCAGGGGCCAGCTGGCCCAGGTGTCCGGATCTCGGGTGGGGATGACACAGCGGGGGCAGGATTCAATCACCTGAAGGACGGCGGCGCCGCAACGGAGCTGGCGTCCCAATAACTCGGACTCCCCGTGGGCCGAGATCCCTGCGCCCCGGAGGTAGATGTTGGCCCGGAAGCGACGGTGGTCAACCGGCGAGCCCATCTCCTGGGACAAGGCGTCGACGGTGGCCAGATGGATCAAAAGGATCGGCGAGTCGTCGAAGGCCCCACCCGCAACTGGCCGCAATTCCAACTCTCTCCGGCACTGCTTGCTAATGCTGCGGGCGACTGACTCGTGGTCCCAGGAAGTCGGCTCCAGCTCTGGCCCGGCAACTTGCGCACGTCCAGTGTTGAGGCTGGCGCGGAACTTCAGCAATCCGGCCAGGTCTCTGGCGCTTAGTGGCTTCTCCTTACCCTGCGGCCCAAGCTCGAAAGCGGCTAGCCCGCGGTCGCTGGGGATGCCTCGGACATCGAGCTTCGCGACGCCGACCCGTTCGCCGGCCATCGACTTCACCGGATAGCGCCAGAGCTCAGCCACCTGCATCACGCCTAAGGCTACCTAGATGGGACCGACGTTCAGGCAGGTCTACAATCGGGTGGTGAGCCCCCGCGTACTCGCGACTCGCGACGCCATCGAGGAGATCAAGGCCTGGCAGGCGCGTGACTCCCGGCCAGGTGCCGTGTTCCGGATCGACGTCCGGTTGGGTGGCTGTCGCGGTTTCAAGCTCTTCTTCGACCTCGAGGAGGCAGCCGAAACCGACGACATCCTCACCGACTTCGACGGGGTCAAGGTCGTGGTCCAGGAGGACGGGCTACCCCTTATCGACGGCTCGGTGCTCGATTTTGAGGACAGCTATCGGGGTCGAGGCTTCCGCCTGGCAAACCCCAACGCTCGCAACGCCTGCGGCTGCGGCACCTCCTTCATGGCGGACTATCCAGACGGGGCCTCCAGCAGCCTGGACGGTGGCGAGGACCAAATCGTCGCCGGGGCGGCCTTCACCGGCTGACCCGAAAGCCCGCCTCCCTAGGAGGGCTGGTGCCCAGGCCGGTGTCGGGAGACCATCCGCCACGCTCGCAACGCCTTCTCCCGCGTCTCGCTCCCCGGCCTGGGAGCGAAGAGGATCCCCAGGGCCACTCCCAGCATGAGGCCGCGCCGCACCCCCCTCACGTAGCGCCGGGTGGGCCGGACGATCTCCTCCTCGACCGCGTCGGTGAAGGCGCGGATCCGCTCCTGGGGGGTGCGCTCGTCGGTCGCCATCAGTTGTTGGGGCTGTCGAATCCTGCTGGCTTCGTCTCGCTCATCGGAGGCGGCGAGTAGGTGGCCGGCGCCGCCTTATCGGCCCGTCCTGCCAGCTCAACGAAGCGATCGGTGGCTCCCTGGGCCACAGGCTGTACCGCCCGGGCGACGCCGCCAGCTGCCTGAGCTGCCTTGTCCAGGGCCGGCTGAGCCGCCTGCCAACCCTGCTGGACCCGGTCGGTCACCCGCTGCGAGGTGTCCCGGGTGCGGGTGATGGCGTCGGTGATGGCCTGCCGAGTCTCCGTACCCGACCGGGGCGCGGTCAGGACTCCTATGGCGACCCCGAGGGCAAGCCCGTGGCTAAGCCCTTTCATGTATCCCATCTGCTTCGTCCTCCCTGTCCCACTGCCGCCTCGGCAATCAAACCACGCCCGCTGCCCTTATGAGCGCATCCTGTTCGGCCTTGGTCTCCCCGCCGACTTCGCCCGGGCTGAGGAAGTTGTATCAGGGGATCGGACGGCGGCGGTCGTCGGTCTCGACCACCCCCGTTCCGTGCGAGCAGACCCGGTCCGCCCAGCCTAGATAGTTCTGAACGATGCGGACCGCGGATGGCACCATGGAACGGCGCCGGGCCTCGGCGGTGTCGGCGTGCACAGAGAGCGCAGCGTGGACCGCGACCACGTGACGAGAGAACTCGTCAGGTGCGATCCGGGCTTCGTTGAGTGGGGTCCACAGCTCCTGAGGAAAACCCAGCGCGCGCATGGCGCGCTGGGCATCTCTCACATCAAAGAGGCAGGTCTTCCGCCGCCCATCGTGCAAGAACCCGCACTGCCAGGGATCGTAAAGCGAGTTACGAGCGGCAGGAAGGTCAGGATGAAGTCGGCGGAAGGGGCGCTGGACCGGCGGCTTGCCGACGGCCTGCGCAACCATCAGGCGGCGCGGACGCGCCCCGCCCGAGGACCCCTGGTGCTGGGCTCGATCTCGAACTCGACCTGAGATCCCCTGGTCAGCGACTCAAAGGCTCCGCCTTCGACGCTGGAGCGGTGGAAGAAGTACTCGACTCCGTCCTCGGCGGCCAAGAATCCGAATCCCCGCTCGTTGATCGACTTGATTGTTCCTATCGGCATCTGCAATCTCCCGTACCGCTGCGCGGCCCTCCTCGCGAGCCTTCTCGATCGGCCGGCTCGCGAGGCTAGAGCGGCGGCGAACGGTCCATCACAAACGGCGAAGGACAAGCCCAGCGTACCACACCCCGAAGTTCGGCCGAGTTCCCCGGCAGTCGCGGCGCCCCGAGCAGGGGTGACGCTTAGGAGTCGGTCGACACTGCTTCGCCGGGGACTGACACCAGCCTCAGCACCTGAACGGCCGGGGGGATGGTCGGCGCCAACCAGATCGTCACGTCGATCGCTCCACGTTCGCACGTGAGGCGCCAGGTCCCTCTCATGGCACCCGAGGCAGAGGGTTGCAGAACATCAAGGCAGGCACCGTGTTGCGCACGCAGACGTTGAAACTCCTCCCGCCGGCGCTCCGCCGGAACATCCAGAAATAGGTTGTCAGCAGCAAGATCCCTGGCAACGCCTTCGTCCCAGCCTTCGTAGAGGCGCCGCACCGCCTTCCAGGCGGCGGCGAGCGGAGCACTTGGTTGGATGGTCCGTGGGGTGAGAGCGCCGGTAGCGGCCAGGGCATCGATCGCCTCGCCGACCACAACACGCATCGGCGAGTAGGTGAGGTTGGCGAAGGCGAACACCCCCAGCCCATAGTCGGGGAGCCACTGCACATGAGACCCGAACCCCGGCAGCCCACCGCTATGACAGACCACACGACCGTCCCGACTGCTCTCGCCGGCGATCAGCCCGAACCCGTAGCCCGCCATCGGCAGCCAGGGCGCCTTGGCGTCCGGAGCAGGGCAGAAACGCACGGGCTGCTGCATCTCGCGCAGGGAGCTGCGGCGGAGCGGCCCCGGATCTGGATCGTCGCGGGCGGGCCAGGCGGAGAGTTGCAGGTTCACATACTGGGCGAAGTCCTCAACGGTGGTCCAGAGCCCTCCCATTGGGGCAAATGCACCATTAGAGAGAGGGGGCTCTTCCACCCAGGCGTCGCCCTCGAGGCGGTACCCCCGGGCCACCCGGTCGGGTGCAACCCGGGATGTCTCCCAGAGCGTGTCGCTCATTCCCAACGGTTCGAACAAGCGGTTGCTGGCTAGCTCCATGACCGATGTGCCAGTCACCTCGCGCACAATCCTTCCCAGGACCCCGTAGCCCAGGTTGGAGTATTCGAATACCAGCCCGGATGGCCAGTCGAATGGAATCCCGCGCTCGAGCAGATCGTTAAACTCGGACTCGGTCATCGACAGGTGACGGTCCGCCCAGGGGTCGTCTTCAACGAAGCCGACCGACATCGTCAGCAACTGGCGCA
The DNA here is from genome assembly GCA_963701235.1 of Candidatus Dormiibacterota bacterium. Taxonomy (GTDB): domain Bacteria; phylum Chloroflexota; class Dormibacteria; order Aeolococcales; family Bog-877; genus Bog-877. Next base: position 772,643 of record OY969577.1, on the reverse strand, counting down.
CCGTCGGAGCCACCGAGTCTCGGGTCGGAAGCGGAAGGTTCCCCAGCTGGGGCACGTATTTCGCCACCGGGTCATCGAGAGCAAGAAGTCCGTCGTCTCTAAGCATCAAAAGACAGGCTGCCGTGATGCTTTTCGTCATCGAGGCGATGCGGAAAATTGTGTCGGTTAGCACCGGCGACCGACTCTCGTTCTCCCGTACCCCGCAGCCGCCGGCGTGGCTAAGCTCTCCGTCGAAGACCACCCCGTACGCCAGACCAGGGATTCGGTAACGAGCGCAAGCGTCGGCGAAGACCTGGTCGACGGCGGGATAAGCGCTCGCCAATGTCCCCTTTAGCGACCCGCCGTCCGCGCCACCGCCGGCACCGACGCTCGCCTGCCCCTCCCCCACTTTCGGCATTTGGGGCAGACTATCAGAGGCCGCTGTAAGTGAGCAGCGCTGTGCGAGGGAGGCACCAAGCCCGACTCGGTTACTGGCAGCTCTTCCGCCTCCGCGTGGCTGGGCATCCCGAAATGAAGAGGAGCCCGACCGAGTCTGGTCGGGCTCCTTATCTATTCGTTACCCGGGCTTAGCCGCTGAGCGTCCAGTCTTCGGGGTAGATATGCCCGGTTGTGTCCTGAGCAGTGACGCCCTTGAGCTTCTTGCTGATTACCGAGATCTGATAGGCGGCATTGGGCATCCAAAGGTAGGGAACCTCCGCGGCCACGTAGTTCTCGTAGGCATGCAGGCCCGGAAGTCCGGGCTGCTTGTGACTCTGGCTGACCAGCTGGAGAATGTGATTCACGAACGGTGGGTTGCCTGGATAGACGATGCCCGTGTCCTGGATCACCGGATCTCCACTCGGATAGTAAGTGGGAACGTAGGTCCAGTTGGGCGAGGAGAGGTACTCGAGCGCGTAGCCGCATCCGCTACCGGTGGCCGGAACGCAGGAGTAAGCCTCGGTCAGAACCGAGTTGTAGGGAGCGGTCTTCAGTACAACCGAGATCCCCACCGAGTCGAAACTGCTCTGCATCGCCTCCATCTCCTCGGTGTATTCGAGGACCCCACTGGTGTAGAGCAAGTTGAGCTTGAGTGCGGTGCCCTTGGCGATCCCTGAGCCACACTCATGCGCTCCGGTACCGGGGTGGGCGCAGGTGCTTACCCCGCCGGGCACCACTTTCCAGCCATGTGAGGTCAAGAGCTGCTTGGCGACGGCAGGATCGTAGGGCAGGGGGTTCTTGCTGACGTAGCTGCTCAGGTATTGGGTCCTGGGAAAGACGGGAACCGGTCCGTACGTCGGCGCGGCGTTGCCATCGAAAATCTTTTTGATGTAGAGAGGCTGGTTGATGAGTCGCTGCATGGCTTGACGCACGTAGAGCTGGTCCAAGACGGTCCCCACCGACCGGTTCGGGAACGTCAGGCCCACCGAGGAGAAGCCCCACTCAATCCAGGGTGCGACCCGGTACCCAGACTTTTCCAGTCGACTCTTCAAGTTGAGATCGGTGAAGGGAACGTAGCCGTAGTCCACGCGGCCAGCCAGCACCGCATCAATCTCTGAGGCGCCACTTGTGAAGGGAAGCTCCTCTAGCTTAGAGACGGTCGGCTTGACCGGACCCGAGTAGTTGGAGTTGGGCACCATCACCAACAGACCGGTGGTGGCATCGAACCCGTCGTTGGGTTCGAGCCGGAAGGGGCCGTCCACCACCTGCCAGATGGGGTTGGTGTCCCAGGTGGACAGGCTGTTGGACTGGGCGTTCAAGAAGTTGTAGACCGCCACGGCGCCACTGGTGGTTGTGTCGTAGTCTCCCACCGGACCGCCGGCCGACTCAAGGTCCCATGCGTACTGGGGGATCGGCGTGATCTCCGACAGCCCGTTATCGATCAGCCAAGAGGTGCTGTATACCCCGTTGAAGGTGATGCTGAATTGGGTTGGAGTCGCGTAGTCAATGGTGCTGATCTCGTCCATCCACCATCCCGGCGAATAGCCAACGTAATCCGCCTCGTTGGCCTTGAGCAGGTTCATCCAGAACTCGACGTCGCGAGTGGTCACAGGTGAACCGTTTGACCACAGGTAGTGGACCAAATTGATGGTCACGGTACGCCCACCATTGCTCCACACCGGCGCCTTGGCCAGGCTCAGCGAGTAGTTGATGGTGGGCAGATCGCTATTGCTATGCCCAAACCAGTACAGAGGCCGCCACATCAGTGGCTGGAGGTAGGTGATGTTGTTGTTGCCGGAGTTGGCACCGTCTTCCAGGGGAAAGATGTAGGTGGGGGTTGAACCAGCTTGCTGTGCGAAGGTGACGGTGCCGCCGCCACTCGAGCTGGCAGAGGCCTGGTTCACCAAATTTGTGGACAGCGACACTGCCACCGCCAGGGCAGCACCGATCAGCCACCAGCGCTTGCTCGTCAGAACCCGGTTCACACCCATCACCCGCCCCCTGAGCTGCGGCGCGCTGGCGCTCGGCCGACGAGCCGCCTGACCGACGATCCCGGCAGGATAGCAGAGGCTTCGGCGCAGCACGGGCGGTTCGGCTTAGCCAGTCCAGGCCGCCCTTCCGCCATCTCGGTCCGAACGGGCGCGGGTCAGCTCCAGGTAGCGCTGGAGCAAGGCTCCGGCCGCCACCTTGGCGGCGCCGGTATGATCACCCGGCGCGAGGTCACAGGGAGGTCAACGGACCAGCCGTCCTTCACCGGCATGAGAGCGTTTCTGATTCGACGGAGCATCCAGGCGATCGTGGTCCTCTTCGGAGTGTCCGTGATCGTCTTCATCCTCTTGCACCTGCTCCCGGGCGGCCCCGCCAGGGCGGTGCTAGGGATCCGGGCCAACAAGGCCCAGGTCCTTGCCTTCAACATCCGATACGGCCTGCTCAAACCGCTCCCGGTGCAGTATTTGGACTGGCTCAATCAGCTGGTCCATCTGAATCTGGGTTTTTCCTACAAGCAGAATCAGAGCGTCGATTCGCTACTCGCCGAGAACATCCCCAGGACCCTGATCCTAGTTGGCGTTTCGACCGTCCTGGCCCTGGTCGTCGCCATCCCCGCCGGTATCTACCAAGCCGTCCGGCGCAACAAGCCAGAGGACTACACCCTGACCGGAATGTCCTTCCTCTTCTACTCCATGCCCACTTTCTTCCTGGGCACGATCCTGATCATCGTCTTCAGCCAGACCCTACCCCTCTTGCCCTCCACCGGGCCCACTGCGGCTCTGCCGATGTTCGACCAAATCCCCAATCTGGTACTACCCATCCTCACCCTTACTTTGGTGACGATCGCGCTCTTCAGCCGCTACATGCGCTCGTCGATTCTGGAGAACCTGGTACAGGACTATGTGCGGACCGCGACCTCCAAAGGGGTGTCGCGAAGAGCGATCCTCTTCCGTCACGTGCTGCCCAACGCCATCCTGCCGATCATCACCCTGGTTGGTCTGAGTCTTCCCGGCATCCTCAGCGGCGCTCTCATCACAGAGGCGCTCTTCAACTACCCGGGAATGGGCCTCCTTTTCTGGAACGCCGCCATCACCGATGACTTCCCGGTGATGTTGGGGACGACCATCGTGGTCGGCGCCGCGGTGGTGGCGGGGTCCCTGCTCGCCGACGTCCTCTATGCCGTCTTCGATCCTCGGGTGCGCTACTCGTGAGGGGATACCCGGGGCACGCTCTAGGCGCACGCAGGTGATCGGCGGGGAGCCGCTCGATCCTGAGGTCTTCATCCCCTCGAGGTCGCTCACGGATGCCGGCGAAGCGAAATCGGGAGAGAGCCCCCTTCGGCTCACCATCAGCGTATTCACCCAAAACCGCCTGGCCGTGCTGGGACTCTTCGTCGTCGTTTTCTTTGCCCTCTTTTGCTTCCTCGGTCCGGTCTTCTACCACACCAATCAAATACTCACCAATCTCGGCGTAGAGGACCAGGGGCCTAGCCTGAAACACCTTCTCGGCACCGATGACGTTGGTTACGACCTGCTCGGCCGCCTCATGGTTGGCGGCCAAACCACGCTGGTGGTCGGCCTGGTGGTGGCCCTGCTGGCTACCAGTTTTGGCGTGATCTGGGGTGCTACCGCCGGATTTATCGGTGGCCTTGTCGATACCGTCTTGATGAGGACGGTCGATGCTATGCTCGCCATCCCTACACTCTTCCTGCTGCTGTTCCTGGCCAGCATCTTCACTCCTTCCGAAGGCCTCCTGATCGTTGTTATTGCCTCGGTGGCCTGGCTTGTCCCCTCCCGTCTGGTCAGAGCCGAAAGCCTGTCCCTGCGCACGCGTCAGTTCGTGGAGGCGTCGCAGGAGCAGGGAGCGAGGCCGATCCACATCATCGCCCGGCACATCATCCCGAACGTGTTCGGGACGGTTGCGGTCAACGCCACCTTCCAGGTGGCAGATGCCATCCTGGCGGTGACCTCGCTGAGCTTCCTGGGTCTCGGTATTCCCCCGCCCGCCGCCAACTGGGGCAGCATGCTGTCCAACGGCGTCAACTACGTTTACAGCGGGTATTGGTGGCAGATCTGGCCTGCCGGCCTCTGCATCGTGGTAGTGGTCGTGGCCTTCAACTTCATCGGTGACGGGCTGCGTGACGCCTTTGAGGTTAGGCTCCAGCAGCGCTAGGACCGCTGATCGGCAGGTAGCCGGGATCTAGGTCGCCGAAACTCAGGGTGCGAAGGGACTTGCGGCCCGGGCCAGGGAGAGGGTGCGATCCGTATGGATCAGAACCTCCGCAGGCCGTGGTCGGCCGTTGTAGGACGAGAACATGGAGGACGAGTAGGCGCCGGCGCCGGCGATTGCCACCAGGTCTCCCCGGGACATTGGGGGCAGGTGATGAAGACCGAAGCTGTCGGTGCTCTCGCAGAGCGAGCCTTCGACCAACGTGCTCTCGCATTCCGTCTCGGCCGTTGCCTGGTCGCCCCTGAGCGCGAAGATTTCGTGCCGGGCGCCGTAGAGCGCCGGCCTGATCAGCTCGGCGAAGCTGGCATCTATCACCACTTGCCGGCTTTCCCTTCTTCGCCGGACGTGCAGCACCCGTGAGACGATCCAGCCTGCGGTGGCGACCAGGTAGCGGCCCGGCTCCACCGCCGGCCGTAGAGGAAGCGACAGCCCCGCCTGAGCCAGGGCGTCATCCAACGCCTTGCGAAATTCGGCCGGCGTCGGGCTAGATACTTCGCCGGCGGGGAAGCCGCCGCCAAAGTCGACCGTGTCAATTTCGGTCGAGACCTGCGCCAGCTCTCTCAGCAGCCGGCACGCCTGGATCGCGCTCTCGGTCCACGCCCTCACGGCTCTGAGCTGCGAACCGACGTGAACGTGGATACCGCGGAGGCGTAGGCCCGATGGAGAGCGCTGGTTCGAGTCCACCCAATCTTCGATCTCAGCCCGAGTCATCCCAAATTTGCTGGATTTGGTACCGACCCCGAGGTCGGCGCTGGTCTCGGGTACAACTTCCGGGTTCAGCCTGAGGAGGACGTCCATCGCACTCGACACTCGGTCCAGAGCGGCCGCCTTCGCCATGCGGCTGAGCTGATCCGCCTCCCCGGCGGATTCCAGCGTGACCCAGCGCAGCGGTCTTCCCATCGAGGCCGCAGCCGCTGCCGCTTCCAGGTCGGTGTCGGTCTTACCTATGCCTTCGAGCGTGATCCGATCGTTGCCCAGTCCAGCGAACGTGGCAGCCGCCCACTCACCGCTCGAGACCACATTGGCCCCGAAACTGGACCCCGCCAAGCGGCCGACCACTGCCGGGAGTGGATTCGCTTTGAGGGAGTACTGACGCACCCAGGGATCGGGAAAGGCTGCGCCGAGCTCCCCTGCCCGCAGATCCAGGACGCCGAGGCTCGTCACGTAGCAGGGGGTCCCAAATCTGTCCGCCGCTTCCGCCAGCAGAGCAGCCGTGCCCGCGTCAAAGGGCTTTGTCGCCGGCGCTTGGCGACTCAAATAACCTGAGCTTTCAAGCGCCGTCGTGCGCTCACGCCCGGGTCTGAGCCCGAACCCACGCATCGTCTCCGCCCAAGTCGGATGCAACCGCTTCAGCGCCGCGGAGCGCGTCCAGGATGTTGCTCGACCCGAGCCGCCGGAGATCTTCGTCTGCCCAGCCTCTGTCCGCTAACTCCTGCATCAGAGCGGGGTAGCGGGAGACATCCTCAAGGCCCGTCGGGTAGTAGGGGCTGCCGTCGAAATCGCCGCCAAGGCCTATGTGCTCTGCTCCAGCCAGCTCGCGGGCATGTTCGACGTGGTCAGCCACCTGCGCGACAGTGGCTCTGGGCCGGGGGTGGGTGCGCTCCCACTCCTCCAGGAAATGCTCAGCCTCTGGATGTTCCTCATCAATCCCGCGCTTCTCCCCCTCCGCCTGGGTACGCGCTTCCCACTCGGAGCACTCGGAACTTATGAAGGATGGGACGAAGGTGATCATGACTACGCCGCCGTTTCCCGGGAGCAGTTGGAGCACGTCATCGGGCACATCGCGCGGGTGATCGCACAGCGCCCGGCAGGACGAGTGGCTGAAGATGATCGGAGCCTGGCTAACTCGTAGCGCGGTGCGGGCGGTGTCCGCGGAGACGTGGCTGAGATCCACCAGCATGCCCAACCGGTTCATCTCGGCCACCACCGCCTCGCCGAATTTCGAGAGACCGGTTGTGGGCTCGTCGGTGCAAGAGTCCGCCCAGCCGACATTGCGGTTGTGGGTCAGCGTTAGATAGCGCACCCCGAGCAGGTAAAGGTCGCGCAGGACCTGCAGCGAGCCGGCAATTGAGTGTCCGCCCTCGGCGCCCAGGAAGGACGCGATCCTTCCTCGCGCTATCGCCGCCTCAGCCTCGGCGCTCGTTAGTGCCAGGGCCAGGTCCTGGGGATAGGCACGCACCAATCGGTGCACAAACTCGATCTGCTCCAGGGTGGCCACCACCGCCTCGCCGCTGGGAAGAGTGGTGGGCACGTAGACCGACCAGAATTGGCCAACCACGCCCCCGCCACGGAGCCTGGGCAGATCCGTGCAGAGGCTGGGCTGGGGCGCGGCCATGTCGAGTGCTGTGAGGTTGTAGGCGACGGCCTTGCGATGCGCCCACGCCAGATCGTTGTGGCCATCGATAACCGGGATTCGGAGCATGTCGGCTGGTCTCCTCGCGGGCGGGGACGGTACGGCGAGTTCCCATCATGGAGTGTGCAGGGTCGCGCCCGCGCCAGCTGTCAGGATTAGCGCTGGGGGGTTGGGTCGGCAAGACAACCACCAGGAGGTCGCGGGATGGCTGAGGCAGTGATCGTGGCGGCAGGCCGCTCGCCCATCGGCAGGGCGGGTAAAGGGTCGCTCGTCGAATGCCGCCCGGACGACTTGGCGGCCTACATCCTGAGTCAGGTTCTGGCCCGGATACCGCAGCTCGATCCGCTGCTCATCGAGGACGTCATCTGCGGATGCGGGTTGCCGGGCGGCGAATCAGGATTCAACATGGGCCGGGCTATCAGCATCCTGGCCGGGGTCAACGCTCCGGGCACCACCCTAACCCGCTACTGCAGCTCCTCTCTCCAGACCACCCGGATGGCCTACCACGCGATCCGGGCCGGCGAGGGCGAGATCTTCGCCTCGGTTGGGGTGGAGACGGTCAGCCGCTTTGGCTACGGTACCTCCGACCCTGCCGACGCTCGCAACCCGCGTCTCCTGCCCGGCAATCCCGAGGGCTTCCCCGACCTCTACCTGCCCATGGGGATGACCGCCGAGAACGTGGCCGAGCGGGAAGGGATCACCAGGGAAGAGATGGACCAGTTCGCAGCTCGCAGCCAGAACCGGGCCGTGGCGGCGCAGGCCGAAGGGTTCTTCGATCGCGAGATCATCCCCGTCACGGTTCCGTCCGGCCAAGTCGTGGAACGGGACGACGGACCGCGGCCCAAGACGACGGTCGAGGTCCTCTCTACCTTGAAGCCCGTCTTTAAAGAGGACGGCCGGGTCACCGCTGGCAATGCCTGCCCCCTCAATGACGGAGCCGCGGCGGTGATCATCATGTCCCGGGAGAAGGCGAAGGAGTTGGGGATCACTCCCCTGGCCAGAATAGTCGGCACTGCGCTCGCGGCTCTGGAACCGGAGTACATGGGCCTGGGCCCCATCCCCGCGACTCAGAAACTCTTGAGGCGCGCCGGCATGAGCATGGATGACCTCGACATCGTCGAGATCAACGAGGCCTTCGCCGCCCAGGTGATCCCTGCCGCCCGAGGCATCGGTCTGGACCCCGTGGAGGATCGGCTGAACCCGTTCGGCGGCTCAATCGCCCTCGGCCACCCCTTCGGAATGACGGGCGCGCGGATCACATGTACCTTGCTGAACGGACTGCGGACCAGAGACAAGACACTCGGCCTGGAGACCATGTGCGTCGGGGGAGGTATGGGGATGGCCATGATCCTGGAACGCTTGGCCTAGGAGCGCGACCCCGCGATGCCAGTCGTCCCGCAGAGGAGTGGCGGAGAGGTGAGATCGTGATCGGACCTGCCGCGAGCGAGGCCAGCTCCCTGGTCATACCGAGTTATACTGGGTGGGTGAAGACCGCCATTTCGCTTCCTGACGCAACGTTTGAACGGGTGAACAAGCGTGCTGCCGCGCTCCACCTCAGCCGCTCCGAGTTCTTCGCGAGGGCCGCCGAGCAGTATCTAGACCAATTGGAGTCGTGGTCGATCACCGATGAGATTGACGAGGTGGTGGAGCAAACTAAGGACGATTCCGGAGCGGCCGCGGTAGCGGCGGGCCTGCGTCGGCTAGCCGAGTCGGACGATGAGTGGTGATCGAGCGCGGGCGAATCTACTGGGTTGACTTAGGTGAAGCAGCAGGTAGCCGACCAGCCAGGCGGCGCCCAGTTTTGGCGATCCAGGCCGACTCTTTCAACAAGAGTCGACTAGCTAGTGCCCTCGTTGCGGTCATGACATCGAACACCAAGCTCGCAGCCATGCCCGGCAACGTCTTCGTGCCGGCTTCTGCCTCAGGGCTCCCGCGCGACTCCGTGGTTAACGTGACCGCCCTGGTCACCGTCGACAAGGTCGACCTTGATGGTCCGGTCGGACGCTTGCCGTCGCTCCTCCTTCAGAGTGTGGAAGTCGGACTGCGAAGGGTCCTCGAGCTCTGATACCGGTCTGGGTCCGACGTTAGATGGGTCCGGCTGACCCACGATATCCAGGATTGCATCAACCGTCTCATCGATGAGACCAGGATTGAGGGACGGCCTGGAGCGCTAGCAGTCCTGAAGGGAACCCTGCCGGCACGGGCCGTAGCTCATAACTCAAAGCAGTGCCGTCTGCTGGATCTGCGCCCTGGCGAGTGTGCCTTCCGCTGTCCGGCCTAAGGCGCTCGGCGTGCGCGCCCGAGGGACGCTCAGCCAGGCCGCGGACTGGCGTCAGCGCGGGATTCAGAGATCCCTCAACCCGCAGCCTGTCGGACAGGCCCCTGCCGCACGTGTCGAAGCCGAGCCCCGATAGAAGCGAGTCCAAGGCCTTGGATCGGTTCCCTGACATGGGTCACATGTGCCTTGGGACAACCTGGGACCGCCACCTCCGCCTCAGCTTCTAGGGCGGGATTCTTTCCAGGACCTACCCGGGAGTTTCCGAGTGAGACCCCACAGCTCGGAACAGATGCGGTAATCTCGCCCGCGCCCAAGTAGCGCCACCTCACCGAGACGATCATCCTGACTGGGGTCAAACCGACTGGTGGGTTAGGAGCGGCACCACAGAACCCGGTCGCGGCGGAGTAAGCCGCTGAGGGCTTCCCGTTTCCAGAACCTATGATCACCGCTTCGTAGCCATTCGAGAGCGGTTCAGAAACCCCCGAGCTCGAGGCGTTAGGCGAGCACTCCAAGCTGGTCGCCCTTCCGAAGCCGACCCATGCCTTGACGTCGCTGAATCGCGTGATTCTATCCACCTTGCCCAACGTCACGATCCCATATCCCAGGACTAGTCGCCGCAGCGCTTGCATTTCGGGAGTCGCCCAAATGTCCTCGGCGGCAATGCGCTCCTGGATGACGGGCAAATCTGTCTTTGATGGCGGCTCCACCCGAAGGAGACCCCCGTCCAAGCTCACTGCTTCAAAGAACCGGCCATTGCGTACCGATGCGGAAGTCGGCAGCAGCTCCGCGCTCGCTACGGCTACAACCGACGGCGCCTGAGCAGTGGGTCCTCCAGCTTGAGCAGCAGTTCCGACCAGGGCGCTCAGCAGCCCCGCTGTGAGCACAACACGAGCCGCGGGCCGAGGCTATCGATCTGCGTCTGACCATGGGTTTAGAGGGCAGCTTACCCCTACCCCAGCGACGAGACCCGTGTCGTAACGTTTTCCTCCGGGGAGTTCGTTGAGCCAAGCCATGAGGTCGTCCGTAGTCCGCGATCAACTCGCGGCTGATCGCCGACTGGCATGGTGAAAGCGGGCTCGTACCTCGCGGTGTTAGCCGGTGCCCTGCTGCTCGCGATGGTGTGGCATCTCGAACGCGAGCCGGAGTCAGTCGTCGTCCGGGCGTACGACGGCGCAATGTCAGATGCGCTGGCCATCGCCCGCAGGGCGCTGGCGGCGGGAATACCGGCCAAGAGGGACACTCTCGTCGATGCGATGCACTCCGCGTCGCCACTACTTCAGTCTGGTCCATCCTGAGTGCCCGCCTCGGCCTGGATAGAGTGGTGATTGGTCCCGCCCCGCCCCTTTCAGGCCCGGCTACAATTCCGCCTACAATTCCCAGGCTCGCTACAGCTTCCCGGCGTGGTGAGAGGCGTCTGCCGGATCTTAGTTGACCCCTAGCCGAGGTAGCTCAGTTGGTAGAGCACGGGTCTGAAAAACCCGGTGTCGGCGGTTCGATTCCGCCCCTCGGCACCAGCTTCTCATCTCACGGATCCCCGATGGGGCCGCTCCAGACAGGGTCGAGGCCCACCGGTGGCCAGGAAGGCGCAACGCAGACGGACAATCTCGGCGTGGCCGCCGCCCAAACCCCCTGGTTAGGTGATCACCTAACCAGGGAGTGTCTGGGTCGCCGCAAAGTCGGTCGGGACGGCCGTCGCGTACACCGCGTCCGTAGTCGTACTCGTCGTGGGCGCGGTGTACGTGATGCTGGCAGTCCCAGTTGGCAGCGTGAAGCTTCCAGCCAGGGTCAGCACCTCACCGGAATGCGAGCAGGCGGTGATCGTACCGCCGCCCGTTGCCGTAGCGGAGTCGTACACGAAGTCGGTGTAGGCAGTGCCGGCTGGGTCGCAAGATACCGACACGTTGTAAGTGATCGAGATCGACGATGTGGTCACAGATACCGAAACCATTGCCGGTACCGGCCTCACCGCGAGTGTCTGGGTGGCCGCAAAGACCGTCGGGAAGGCGGTGGAGTACACCGCGTTTGAAGTGGTGCTCGTCGCGGGCGCGGTGTACGCGATGCTGCCGCTGTTCGTCGGCAGCGTGAAGGTCCCAGCCAAGCTGAGCACGTCACCGGAGCTCGCGCAGCCGGTGATCGAACCACCGGAAATTGCCGTTGCGGAGTCGTAGACAAAGTCGCTGTAGGCAGTGCCAGTCGGGTCGCAGGACACCGCCACGTTGTAGGTGATCGTGATTGATGAGGTGGTCACAGACGCCGACACCATGGCCGGAACCTGCGCCACCGACAGTGTCTGCGTCGCCGCCCAGTCACCTGGGAACCCGGTGGCGTACACCGCGTTCACAGTGGTACTCGAAGTAGGAGCGGTGTACGTGATGGTGCCGCTCCCGGTTGGCAGCGTGAAGGTTCCACTCAGGGTCAGCACGTCAGTGGAATGCGAGCACGCGCTCACCGTCCCACCTGAGGTTGATCCAGTGTAGTCGTACGTGAAGTCACCGAAAGTAGTACCCGTTGGGTCACAGGACACGGACTCGTTGTAGGTAATGGCGATTGAAGATGTCGTTACCGATACCGACACCATGACCGGCACCGGCTTCACCGCGGTGAAGTAACCAAACGCATCGATGATGAGGTCGGCGCTGCCCGCAGCATTGAAGACCGCGGTGGTCCCGGTGCCGCTGAGGGTGGCCACGGTCAAGTTGGCCACGGTCCGCTCGGGGGTCCAGTTCATGTCGGATGCGGTCGGCCGCACGCCGCCTGGGTAGACGGTGAAGAAGCTGCTGGCAGTCGTGTTGGTGGCGGTGATGTTCAGCACTGCCGCGGTCGCGCTCGAGCTGATGCCGTCCTGACCCGAGATCTGCGCCGTATAGGTCCCGCCCGCTCCCAGAGTGCCACCACCAGAACGGCTGTCGACCAGACGGGCCGGGGCGATCGGGGTGAAGAAGCTGCCGTTGCTGGGCAGGTTCGTGCCATCGGTGAAGTAGCCGTCCACGTCCACCACCACGTCCGTCCTGCCTACAGCGTTATAAACCGAGATCTCTCCCGTGGTCGGACTGACTGGGACCACCACCCGGTTGGCGACCGTCTCACCGGCACTCCAGTTGAGGTTGGACGCCGTCGGCTGACCAGCGCCTTGTTGATACACGGTCAAGAAACTGGCCGAGGTGGTATCGGTGACGGTGAAGTTCAAGATCGCGGCCGTGACCCCAGTGCTGGGCACACCGCCCGCACTCGTCACCTGGACATTCAGGGTGCTCCCTGCGCCTAGGGTGTCTCCGGCATTAGGCTCGCCGCTTCCTGGTCGGGTGTCGGTGATCCGGCTTGGCGTCAGCGGCACGTAGCTGCCAGCCGTGCTATTCGCTACTTCCGGGGCGAAGTAGCCCTCCAGGTCGGCCAAGACGTCGGTGCGGCCCAGAGCGTTGTAAAACGTGACCGCACCGGCGGCACCAACCTGGACGATGACCAAGTTGGGGACCGTCTGACCGGCAGCCCAGTTGACGTTGGAGACTAGCGGTCGCGTTCCACCGGCAGGGTAGACCGTTAGGTAGCCGGCGGCGGTGGTGTCAGTAGCGGTGACGTTGAGGGCGACGGCAGTGGCATCAGCCGGTACGCTGCCTCCCGTGACCGTCAGATTGAGAGTGCTGTTGGGCCCCAAGGTCTCTCCGTTGCTCCGGGTGTCCAAGAGCCGGTTCGCAGCTAGGGCGCTGTAGGCGCTGCCCGTGGTTGCGGTCGTCCTGGCAGCGACCGGTGTGGGGCGGGTGGTAACTGGCCCGAGTGAGGCGAGCCCGGCGGCCAGCAGGCCCACAGACGCCACTAGACCGACTCCGAGTCGGGGCAGACGCGCCGTTCCCGGGCGTCCAGCCCACCACCCTCGTGGGTTACTCAAGATTCTCATCAACTCTCTCACTTCTCCTTCCACCTTCGGGAGCTCAATGAGAGCATTTCCGTTACCAGCTGTGTCGGTCTGAGAACGAAATCGATACGGACTGTAACCTCTCCGTCACACGATCGTCAGATTCCTAGTTCAGGAGAACTCCGAAGTCGATCCCACCCACGGCAGCAAGGCTCGCCGAGGAAGCCAACGAGCTTGGCTGCTCGCCCTGGCCGGGCAGGGCTTGAGTTACCCCAGCCGCTACCGAACCCAGACGGACAGGGGCGGACTGCGGCGGAATGTCAAAGGCGGTTGGCGTGGTCGCAGGATCTCGATCTGGACCAACGTGGAGGACAATGGACGGCCAACCGCTCAACTGAAAAATCCCCTGTCGCCGGTTCGACTCCGCCCCTCGGCACCATCCTTTGATCTCTCACCGCCCTGCTTAGCCCTTCTGCTAATGCGCTGGTCATCAAGCCTGGTCATCAAGCACTGATCAATTGGGTCTGGTCGGAACTCGTCGTCTGCCGTCGCAGGATCGTCGCCAAAGAGCATCCATCACGGCGAGTTCCATGGTGATAGCGTCATCTCGCTGTGGAACGGGGGTTGTCTAGCAAAGCGGGTCGGTTGGTCCTGGCGAGCCTTAGCTTGGGCGTGGTGCTGGGAGCGCTGGCAATAGGTCCGGCCAATTCCGCGGCCGCCCAGTTGGCCGCCGCTGGGGACGCCGGAAGTTCGTATGTGCCGCTGACTCCCTTCCGAATCCTTGACACCCGCCTGACCGGCAGTCCATTGGGCAACAACAGCACTCGGTGTCTAACGGTGACTGGCGTCGACTCGGTGCCCGCAGACGCCACCGCTGTGGTGCTGAATGTCACTGTCACCGCTCCAAGCACGGTGAGCTACCTCACCGTGTATCCAGCGGGCGGCAGTACTCCGCCGGTATCCAACTTGAACTACTCGGCGGGCGAAACCATGGCTAACTTGACGATGGTCCCGGTTGGCACCAACGGCCAGGTTTCCATCTACAACGCGGTTGGTACGGTGCAGGTGATCGTTGACCTGGAGGGGTATTTTGAGGCTGCCTCCGCGAGCAGCTCCGCAGGGGGCTACGTTGCTCTGACCCCGGGCAGGATCACGGACTCGAGACCCGCAAGCGGCGAGCCCAATAGTGGGGATCCACTAACGCCGGGGGGAAGCTTGAACGTCCAGGTCGAGGGTGCAGGGGGCGTCCCTAGCGGTGGCGTTGAGGCGGTGGTCCTGAATGTCACCATGACCGACACGACTGAAGACGGCTACCTCACCGCGTACCCGACTGGGATGGCCGCGCCGCTAGCCTCCAATATCAACTGGTGGCCCGGCGACACCTTAGCCAATCGAGTGATCACTCCGGTCGGGTCTGATGGCCAGGTTAGCTTCTATAACGCACTGGGGGATGCCGATCTGATCGTGGACGTGGTGGGGTACTTTACGGATGGCTCCAGCACTCCCAGCAACCCCAGCCTCTTCTTTCCGATTGGCCCGACCAGGGCGCTCGACACGCGGTCGGACGCGGGAACGCTTGGACCGAATGGCAACGTGGCCGAGCAGTTCGCCGGGATTGATGGAATCAGCCCAACAGCCGATGCCGTGGTCGCCAACCTAACCTCAGTCAACGCCACCGAGCCCAGCTTCTTTAGCGTGCGCCCCGAGCCGACGGCACCAGGGACATCCGATGTGAACTTCGGCGCTAGCCGGACTGTCCCCAACCTCATAGTGGCCACACTGAACGCTGCTGGCGGGGCTAACATCTTCAACGCTGCCGGAACGGCTGATGCGATAGTCGACGTCTTCGGCTTCTTTGAGCCGGAGGGAACGCCCGGAGCGAGCGCTGTATCGCCCTGTGCCTCCGCCCGCTTGACGGTGAGCGTCAGTACCAGCACTCAAGGAACTCCTGTGACGGTGGGAGCGGCCGCCACCTGCCCGTCTGGCTCACAGGCCAGCTATGAGTATTGGTACAAGCCGTGGTATAGCTCGGTCTGGATGCTGGCAGCGAATTGGGCGAACTCGGGCAGTTATTCGTATAACACTTCCATTTGGACCGTCGGTACCTACAATCTGGCCGTGTGGGTCAGTACTGGCACCTCGTATCAGGGAGCTTTTGCCACCAGCGACGTAATGTCTGCGCCCACCTACCAATATCCGAATCACGACATTCCCACCGAGTCGGCGTTGATGGGGTATATGGTCGCTTCAGCCAATCGGGGCATCGTTGCTAGCTGCTATGGGGCCTGGGCGGCCGGCATTAACTGCGACGAGTCCGGCTCTCCGGGCCAATGTACCTTCTGGGCGGAGATCAACTGGAGCAGTCCCTACTTCCGCACCATCCATGGCAATGCTTCCGGATTACCACTGTCCTATACCAGACTATCTGGCAAGCCTGTTGCCGCCACCCCGGCGGTGGGTGACTTGGTTGTGTGGGACGGCCCAGGGCCCTTTGCAGGGAGTACAGCTGGCCACGTCGCTGTGATCATCGCAGTGGCCAGCAACGGCACCTCATTTACCGTCAGTCAGATGAATTGGAGCGACCAGATTTGGGATATCTCAACCATGGTTGTTCCCTTCAATGCCAACGCGTTCGCCAGTCAGGACCTAATGGGCTTCTTGCCGGCCGGCTGAGTCCGCTACGCCTCCTGTCGGATCCAGGCGAGCGCACCCAGGAGGCGATGGCTGACCGCAAAGTCGTATTTCCCACGTCGTCGAGATGGCCGCACCAGCCGACCGATGGCTACGTCTGTTCGGTGGTCAGAGCGCGCCAGAGGCTTACGGAAAGCAGCAGCACAACCGCAATCGGGATGAACCAGAAACTCGGGGCTCCGACAGAACGAGTGAGCGCCCAGCTGCCGACTACGATCAGCGCCACGCCGACCGCCAGCTCAGGCGTGTCACCCACTATGAATTCGTAGCAGAACCTACCCACTGCTACCGGCCAGCGTGTCACCCTGCTTCCACCGCCGTGGAGGCGACTTTGGCCCGGCCGAGAATCCGGACCGCTACCCAGGTCAGCCCGCCGTAGACCGCGAGCAGGCCGAGCAGCGAAAGGTCGGAACCGGGCCAATGAACACCGACCCCCTCGCCCCCCCAGAAGCTTCCGAAGCTCACCAGCATCAGGCCCACGGCCAGCTTCATCGCGTTCTCAGGCACCTCCCGGAGTTGTCGGGACACTGCCACTCCCACCCCCGACACCAGCACAACAGCGGCCAGGGCAGCCAGGGCGGCAACCTCCAGGTGGCCGGAGCTGAGGCCCAGGGTGAGCACGATCATCACCACCTCCAGCCCCTCCAGGAGGACCCCCTTGAAGCTGATGATAAATCCGATCGAGTCGCGCCCCGACCCGGTGCGCGCGATCCCCGACAGCCGCTCCACCTCCCGCCGGTAGATGGCGTCCTCGTCGTGCTTGGCCTTGTGGCCGCTCGCCCGCAGGATCGCCTTGCGCAGCCACTGCAAGCCGAGGACCAGCAGAAGACTGCCAACCACCGTCCGAAGCACGTTTATGGGCACGTAATGGACCAGAGCTGGACCGAACGCCAGGACAATCACCGCCAGGCAGAGAGCTGCAACCGCGGCCCCCTCCAGGGCGGAACGCCACCCCCGGGTGAGACCCGCAGCCAGCACGATGGTGAGCGCTTCCACCATCTCCACCGCACAGGCGCCGAACACCGCCAATCCGATCAGAATCGTTGCGGTCACCCGACGCCCTCGAGGAGCACGGCGTCCGGAGAAGTCGTCAGCTTCGCTGACCTCGACATCACCGCCAGCGGAGCACCATCGCCGCCATCGCCCAGATCGACGCTAGTTTCGTGTTCGAGGAGCAGGCACTGCTGAGCGTCCAGCTTGACTCCGACCTGCTGTCCACGCCCCCACTTGGATTCGGAGAAAAGGCTGTGCAGCCGGCCGCCATCGGCAAGGTCCACCACGTGCTCGTAACCCCGACCTCTAAAAGCGACATCACGTACCACCCCAAGCAGGTCGGCCCGGTCGTCGCCGCTGGCCACGAGCCCGCCAGCCGAAGGCCGTACCAGAAGCTGTGCCGGTATACCCCTCTGCAGGGGACGCGGCGCCCGCGCCTCGACCAGGCGATCACCCAGCCTCACCTGGACGTTGCCACTGGCGGAGGGGCCGTGGACGTGAACGGCGAGCTCGCCCGCAAGGCCGGTGAAACGGGCCACGAAAGCGGTTGCCGGGTTGAGGTAGATCTCTTCCGGAGACCCCATCTGGATCAGGCGGCCGTGGCTGAGGATCCCGATATCATCGGCGAGCGCAAACGCCTCCGCTTGGTCGTGGGTGATGTAGATGGCAGTGGCACCGCACTCGCGCACCAACGTCGCGATCTCCACCCGCAGACGATCGCGCAAGTGCGCGTCTAGATTGGAGAGCGGCTCATCGAAGAGTATCAGGCCAGTGTTGGCCACCAGCGCCCGGGCCAGCGCCACTCGCTGCTGCTCGCCGCCGGAGAGTTCGTTGGGATAGCGGTGGCCCAGCATGTCCAACCCTACCCGCTCCAACATGACCCGAGTCTGCCGCCGTGCCGTCTCCGGCGCCAGCCGGTGCCGGTGCAGAGCGAACGCCACGTTTTGTTCTACGGTCATATGCGGCCAGAGCGCGTAATCCTGGAAGACCATCGCCAGCTCCCGGCGCTCCGGGGGTAGGTGGACGCGGCGGTGGGCAACGGTCCTCCCACCAATGTCGATTGTTCCGGCTGTGATCTTCTCGATCCCAGCGATGCAGCGCAGCAAGGTTGTCTTTCCGGACCCTGAAGCCCCGAGCAGCACGGCGAAACGTCCGGCGGCGCAGGTGACGGAGACATGGTCTAGCGCGTTGGTTGCGCCCCCGTAACTCTTGACCACCGCCTCGACCGAAACCGAGAGCGGAGTGCGCGACGGCGCAGCCAGCGACGCGGTCACCGCGCTACCCCGACCCGCTGCCAACCCTTAGGAGCGAACAGTCGGAAGCCGAGAAGGACTAGTCCCACAACCGCCATAGCGTAAGCCACCGAAGTCACCATCAAGGTGGTGCCCGGCGCATATGAGAAGTTGGCGAACGCTGCTGTGATGGCCACGGATAGCGGTTCCTGGCCGGGGGGATACAGGAGCTGCGAAATCGGCAGCTCGAACAAAACCCCCGCGAAGCCAAAAAGCCAGGCCCAGACCAGGGTGCGTGAGAGAAGTGGCACAACCGTGGTCCTCCAGGCACCGAGGGCAGTTCGGCCGTGGACTCGGGCGGCGTCGTGGAGCCCGAAATGAACCTGCGCCATCGGACCGCTGAGCAGGCGAGCTGTGACCGGGAGGGTGTTGGCAAGGTAGGCAACGTCGAGCAGGAAGAGGGTCCCGTACAGCCGGAGCCCAACCGTCGCCAGGAGGGGCAGGTTGTAGACAAATATGTAGCCGGCCCCCAAGAGAATCCCGGGCAGGCCAACCGTGGCCAGCAGGAGCAGGTCGAGGACCCGCGCCGTGGCACCCGCCCTTCTTCGCGTGAGAATCCGGGCCACTATCAGGCCCAGCCCGACCGCCAAGGTGGTGGCGACCAGCGCCAGGGCGGTGGAAAGGCCGATGGGCCCCAAGGTAGAGGGGTGGTGGACCAGTGCCACGTAGTTGCTCAAGGTGAAGCCCTGCAGAGTGATAACACTGGCGGCGGGCTTGAGCAAGGAGGCACTGATAACCGCCAGTGCTGGGACCCCCAGGGTGAGGCCGAAGAACATGACCATGACCGTGATTCCCACTGTTTGGCCACGCCAGCCTAGTTGCAGCCGGACCCCGGCCCGAGAGCGGCCGCCCAGCACCTGGTACGAACGTCCCCTGAGCGCTCGCGACTGAGCGAAGAGTGCGAGCCCAATGCTGCCCACCAAAAGCCAACCGACCACCGCGGCTACGGGAAAGTTGACCGGGAAGTTGTCCACTGCGTTGAACAGCGTCATGGTTGCGACCGGGAAGTTCGCGGTGTTGGCGATCGTAGAGGCCACTCCAAAATCGCTGATGGTCTCCGCGAAAACGATAGCCAGCGCTGACCACAGGGCCGGCGCCAGGATCGGCAGAACCGTCCGCAGCGCAGTAATGCGGCTACCGCCGTGGATTCGCGCCGCATCCTCATATTCCCGCCCCAGAGCTCCTAGCGCTGCCGAGATCGCGAGGAAGGCGAAAGGCACTCCCTTGGTGGTATCAACGAAGATCACTCCCAGCGGGCTGAAGAAGGCATGGCTCAGCCCCGACACTGGCCATCCCAAGTCTGCGAGCACCCCCTCGGGCTGGAGTAGCCGCTCCCAGCCGAGCGCGACCAGAAAGGAGGGTGTGAGCAACACCACCCACACCAAGAGCGTCCAGAGACCGCGCCCACGGAGGTTGGTCCGTTGGACCAACCAGGCAAGAAGCAGCCCAACTCCGAGGGAGAGGATGGCGGTACTAGCCGACAGCACCAGCGAGTCCAGCAGACCTCGCAACGTGGGACCGCTCAGTGCCGTGATGAACGGGGCGAGAGTGAACCACGAGGTTCCCTGATCGGCCGCCGCCGGTGCCACCGCCACCACGAGGAAGAAGGCAATCGGTGCCAGCAAGATCAGGAAGAACAGTATCCAGAGGGCGGGGCCTCCCAAGGCCCCGAGGCGGAGGTGTGGGCGTGCGGGATCCGCAGGCCCTCCCTCCGCCCAAGCGAGGTTTGCCATGACCTTCTGGTCAGCTCACCATGTTGGCAGTGAACCAGGCGTTGATCGCAGACTCTCTCGGTCCCCAGGTGTACGGGTTGATTGCCTGGTAAGGGATCGAGGCGAGATTGGGCACACCAGCCTTGGGGGTAGCCCCCCTTTCCACTGGCCAGAAATTGGAGTCGCCGTGAGGGTCACCGATCTTCATCTGGTGCTGACCGGCCTTGGAGAGGACGAAACTCGCGAAACGCTTGGCCTCAGAGATCTCCGTCTTCGAGGCGTGGCGGTCGATGCCGATGTTGCTGGGCAGCAGGGTCACTCCCTTGAGGAAGGCGATCTTGTAATCGGGGTTCGAGGCGAGCGCTCCAATGATCGCCGAGCTCTGAATGGTTGCCATCGCGATCTGGCCCGTCTGTAGCGCGTTCAGGGTTGTACCGTTGACATCGAAGACATGGAGCCCGTTGGCCTTCAGTTCGGTAAGGAACTTCTCGCCCTTGGAGACTCCGCCTAAGTAGTTCATCAGCCCAGCGACGTATGGGTAGGTGGGGCCCGAGACCGATGGGTTATTCATTCCCAACATTCCCTTGTACTGGGGTTCCAGGAGTTGTTGGAAGGTCTTCGGCGGGGTGGCGATTTTGGCGCTGTTGTAGATCAAGGTGGCGGCAATGGTGGAACCAGTCGGAATGTAACTTTGATCGGACGGGATCAGCGACGTGCCCAGTTTGTTGAATGTCACCGCGGGCAGGAAGTGACGGACGAGTAGGCCTTGGTCGTCCAACTCGGCGAACGGCTGGTTACCGTCCACCCAGAGTACGCCCCACTGCGGGTTGTTACGCTCGGCCTCGATGCGGGCCAGCAGCGGACCCGTGCTGTCGCAGAGCACTTCGGTCTTGATGCCGGTGGCCTTCTGGAACGCCGCTGCCTCGTTCATGTCGTAGCCTTGAGCCGAGTACACAATCAACGGAACCTGCCCGACCTGAACAGCTCTCGTGGTACGGGGTTGGGAAACCGCCAGCGCCACGGCTGCCAGACCGACGGCGGCCACGACCAGGGTGGCCAAAATAGCAAGCTTTCCGCGCCCAGGACGCACCCGTTTCATCTTCCCTCCCATCGCTTTCCTGCGAATATCTGGTGCCGATGCAGACCAAGCTACGGCCGACGCTGCCAAAAATTCTGGCAGGGAGTGCTTAAGGGAGCGCTAATGAGAAATTATTGAATGGTTAGGATTGCGTCAGTAGGATGTGATAGGGAAGCCGGCGGTTAACAAATGGTTATTCACCGTGCTTTGAAGACGGCTTAGACTTCTGCCTGCGCCTCTCTCGGATCTGTCACCAGCATTCGGTGAGTGGGCGCCAAGTGGAGGAAGCGAGCGGGTGAAACTCGGGGGCAGGGTCGTTGGGTTCGCGGTCTGCGTGGTGCTTGGAGGTGCGCTGACGGCGTGTTCCCCTAGTTCGACGAACGCGACCACACTCACCAGTCAGGGCTCGTCATCGGCGTCGCAGGCAACTGTGATCCGAACGGCGCGGGTCGACGTTGACGGAGTGGTGAGGACGGTACTGGCCAACGCGGCCGGCAGGACTCTCTACTGGTTCACATTTGACAAGCCCGACAAAGCGGCGTGCATCACCCAATGCACCCTGGCGTGGCCGCCACTCCTAATGCGCGGTACCATCCTCGACCTCCCCAACCACGCCGCTCAGATGGAAAGCTTTGGCGTGCTGAACGGCCCGAACGGAAGGCAGGTCGAGTACGAGGGACACCCGCTCTACACGTCGGACCAGGACACCGGGCCGGCTCAGGCGAACGGCGAAGGCTTCGAGGACGCCTGGTACGTCGCGACCGTCAGCCTGGCTGGCAGCAGTTGGTAGTTCGTTAGTGACGGAAGCCGGTGCGCAAACGGCTGTGCCGACTACCGCAAACCCTAACTCAGCTCTAGGTTAGCTAATCGACTCCAGCCAGCTGGAGAGCCGAGCGGAAGCGCTACTCAGGTCCGGTTCCAATCGGAACTTGTGAACCGAGGAGTTTCGCTCTTCGAGGATGAACTGGGTGTCCTTCAACTGATGTCCGGTGAGCAGGACCACCACGTCGGCATCCGCCTTGATTCGGCCGGACTGTCGCAGCTTGCGTAGGCCGGCCACGGTGGCTGCGGATGCCGGCTCGCAACCCACGCCGTCTCGGCCAAGAGCCTCCTTGGCAGCTGCGATCTCCTGATCCGAGACGGACTCACAGCTGCCTTCCGTCCACCTGAGCACGCGCAGCGCCTTGGGCCAGTTGGCAGGACTGCCAATCCTGATGGCGGAGGCTCGGGTCTGTGGATCCAGCAGTGGTTCCAGTTTGTCCTGCCCCGATGACCAGAGGCGAAAGAAGGGATTTGACCCCTCCGCCTGGACCACCACGAGTCGGGGTATCTGGGTGATCAGGCCCAGAGCGGCAAGCTCCAGCAGACCCTTTCCGACGGCGGAGACGTTGCCGAGATTACCCCCCGGAACCAACAGGTAGTCGGGCACGCGCCATTGGCGCTGCTCGAGCAACTCCAGGATGACCGTCTTCTGACCCTCCAACCGGTAGGGGTTGATGGAGTTGACCACGTACCAGCCCAGCTCTTCAGCCACCTGGCGAAGTTGCACGAAGGCCTGGTCGAAGTTGGTACCGGCCTCGACCACTCGGGCTCCGAAGTCGATCGCCTGAGCCAGCTTGGCGGCCGAGACGGCACCTTCAGGCACGAAGAGCAGCGCCGGCAGACCGGCCCGCGCGGCGTATGCAGCCATCGATGCCGACGTGTTCCCGGTGGAGGCGCAGGCGACCGCTGTGGCGCCCACTGAGACCCCGTGGCTGATGCAGGAGGTCATCCCCAGATCCTTGAAGGATCCGGTCGGGTTAGCTCCCTGGTGTTTCACCCACAGCTGGTCCAGGCCCGCCCAGCTGGCGGACTTGGCTGCCCTCACGAGAGGGGTCCCGCCCTCGCCCAGAGATACGACGTGAGACTGCTCGGGGCCAAGGAACGGTAGCAGTTCGCGAAAGCGCCAGACGCCGCTGCGGTCCTGCTCGCTCTCGCTGCCTAACCTTGAGCGCCAGAGCCGGGGCCAATCACTGGGCGAGGCTCCGTCGAAGTCATAGGCGACCTCCAGGAGGCTGCCGCACTTGACGCACGAGTAGGAGATGTCGCAGGTCGGGCTCTCCTGCGAGCATGTCGGGTCGGAGCAGCGCAGAACAGAGCGGGTCATGCCGTCTCGACTCTAGGCGGAATTCGTCGCTCATGGCGGGAGCTCCGCCCGCTGACCGATGCTGGCAGCGGTCGCGGCCGTGATCTCGGCGTCGCCAGCCAAGGTTCGTCCGAACTTCAGCATCCGCAAATGAGCCACGGCAGCGGCGCCGTCAACTCCGCTCCGGCTGCGCCCTTGCTCCCTCGTTATCAGCGCTGAGCGTAAGGGCCCGGGACGACAGGCCCGACCGCGTGAAGCAGCTCTGGAGCAGGTTGGCGATCTCGGGCACCTCCCCTCGGGTAATCGCGATCACTGCCGAACCTGCCCCGCTCAGGAAGACACCGAGCAGAGCGGGATGCTCAAGAGCTAGACATTCGCCGAGTCCGGGTACCGCGACGGCCCGCTGGGCCTGATGCCAGCGGTCGGCGAAGAACTCAGGCACGAAATCGAAATCGCCGGAGAATGCTGAGGCCGCCAGCAGGGCGGTGCGCTGCAGGTTGTGCACCGCGTCAGCCCGGGTGTAGGTGTCAGGAAGGAGGGCCCGTGCTTCGTCGGTAGGCAGAGGCATTTCGGGCACCACAGCGACAAAGCGCAGCTCCTCGGGCACTCTGGCCTTGCGCACCATCACTCGCTTGGAGCCGGCACTGGTGGCGGCGACCACCAAGCCTCCCAGGTAGGCCGCGGCGACGTTGTCGGGGTGGCCCTCGATCTCAGCTGCCAATCCGATCAGGCTCTCGTCATCCGGTCTGGTCTCGAAGATCTGGATGCCGATCAGAAGCCCGGCGACTATGGCGGCGGCACTGGACCCGAGCCCAACCCCGACCGGGATCTGGCTGCGAATCCTGATGCTGAGCCCAGGCACCGGGACGCCCGACCACTGGCCGAGCCGACTGATCCCCTGCGCCACCAGATTGGACGAATCGCGGGGAAGCGATTGGGCACCCTCTCCCTCCCAGAGCACCTCGCAGCCTGGATCGGCTCGGCGGCTGGCCTCGGCAAAAAGGTGGAGATCGAGTGCCAGGGCGGCACAGTCGAAGGCGCACCCCAGGTTGGCCGTGGTGGCGGGGACGGCTACCGCATTCACCCTGGCTTCCGCTCGCCAGCCACCCTCATCGCGTCACCTGAGCTGCTGCCAGCTGCTCCTCGAACGCCTCCAACTTCGGGGCCAACAAAGGAGTCGTCGGGATTGCGCCGTTCAGGGCGTCGGTGGTCTTGAGTCCATTCCCGGTGATGCAAAGAACCGTTGTCTCCCCGGGCCGGATCCGCCCCTGTCGGATCAGCTTCTCGGCCACCGCCACGGTCACGCCGGCCGCGGTCTCGCCGAAGACACCCTCAGCCTCGGCCAACATCCGCATTCCCGAGACGATCTCGGCGTCATTGGCGAACTCTGCCCAGCCGGCACTCGAGCGGATGGCCTCCAGAGCGTGGTAGCCGTCGGCGGGGTTGCCTATCGCCAGCGACTTGCAGATGGTGTCCGGTACCTGAGGGGTGATTTCGGAAGCACCCGCCAGGAAGCTTGTGGCAATTGGGGAGCACCCCTGCGCCTGGGCACCGAACACCTTCACCGGCTTCGCCTCCACCAATCCCGTGGCAATCAGCTCCGAGAACGCCTTAGCAATCTTGGTGATCTGGGCCCCCCCAGCCATCGGCACCACGATGTTGTCGGGAAGCCGCCAGTCGAGTTGCTCGGCGATCTCGAAGCCCACCGTTTTGGAACCCTCAGCGTAGTAGGGCCGGAGATTGACGTTGACGAATCCCCAGGGATGGACGTCCGCGATCTCGGCGCAGAGCCGGTTGACCTGGTCGTAGTTGGCGTCGACACGGACCAACCGAGCCCCAAAGACGGCCGTTCCCACCACCTTGACCGGCTCGAGATCGGCGGGGATGAAGACCCAGGCCTCCAATCCCAGTCGAGCCGCCTGGGCAGCCACCGCGTTTCCCAGGTTGCCGGTCGAGGCGCACCCCACCACCTCGAAGCCGAAGGCCCGGGCTTGAGCCAGAGCCACCGCCACCACCCGATCTTTAAAGGAAAGAGTGGGAAAGCAGGCGGCGTCGTCCTTCAACCACAGGTCCTGACTGCCCAGGCGCTTACCCAGCCCCGGAGCGGAGAGCAGAGGCGTGAAGCCAACCGGAAGCGCTGGATGAAACCCCGCAGCTACGGGTAACAGCTCCGCGTAGCGCCAGATGTCTTGGGGCCGGCTCTCGATCTGCTCCCGGCTAACCGCGCCCCGCACCGCATCCAAGTCGAACGCGATCTCGAGTGGAGCGAAGCAGTCTTCGCAGAGTACCAGTGGGGCATTGCCGAATTGGCGTCGGCACTGCTCGCAGCGCAACTGAAAGAGTTCGGACACGACCTGCTCCTTTGGAAAATCTGTTACGTGGATCACCTGAACTGGTCCAGGACGCGACACATCTCGACCTGGGGTCGATCCGGGGGAGCTAGCACCGGTCGGCGCTAGGAGTTAGTTCGCAAGTCCCCCGTGGCGCGCGGGCGCATTCGGTTTCCCGGGTTGGGAGACCAAGCGAGGCCGCTGCTGATCAGGCTGGGATCGTCACCGAGCAAGGAGCCGGCTCCCGGGCTGCGTGCAGGGAGTGGCAGGATCCGGGAAGCACCCGCATGGAGTCCGAAGGCCGTGGTGGCAAGCGCCATGACCCAACTCTAGCGAAACAACCCCGGTCGCTGGGTCCGGGGGCACGCACCGGTCTGCCCCTCGCCTGGCAAACTCCACAGTCAAAATGAGCAGTTATCGCGTCGACGGGCGGGGCGCGACCGGTTCCGTCAGCCAGCACCCAATCCGACTTTGGACCACCATACCCGGGCTCACCGTGACCCGATGACAGCGGTGATCGTCTACCAGGGAGAGCCGGGGGCATACTCTGACGAAGCTGCCCAGACACTCTTCCCCGCGTCATCGACCCGTGGCCTCGCTACCTTCCGGGAAGTCTTCGCGGAGATCGACAGCCACCGGGCGCGGGCAGCTGTGCTCCCGGTCGAGAACAGTCTTGCGGGCGTGGTCCAGGAAGTGAGCGATCTGTTGTGGCGGTACCGCCAACTAACTGCCGTCGCGGAACACGTCGCTCCGATCAAGCACCACCTCCTGGGCCGTGCGGGCACGCCCGTGATTCGGGCTCTGTCTCATCCCCAGGCGCTGGCCCAATGCGCGCGCTGGCTTCGTGAGCACGAGGTGACCCCGGTCGCCTTTCACGACACGGCCGGAGCCGCGCGAGAGGTCGCTGAGCACGGTGCGCCCGGAGACGGTGCCATCGCGAGTCGGATGGCTGCGGAGCGTTATGGCTTGCTTGTCCTCGAAGCCGATTTGGCGGATGACGCCAGCAACCGCACCCGGTTTCTGGTCATTGAACAAAGCCAGGGATCCTCTTCGGTCCTGAGTGGTGCGGCCAAGTTCTCACTTGGCTTCGTGGCCGAGCACCGTCCCGGCGGGCTCGCACGGGTGCTCGAGGTCTTCGCTCGCAACGGCATGAACCTGACCCGGCTGGATTCGCGACCCATTCCGCACCAGCCCTTTCACTATCGCTTCTACGCCGACGTGGAGTTGCTCGACGCCGCCCAGTACTCCTCGCTCATCCAAGAGCTCAGGCAAGTAACCTCGGAACTGCGACCCTTTGGGATTTACCGTGCGGCGCAGCTCACTACCTGAGACCGAAAAACGGGCGCCGGTCACCGGTGCTGAATGACAGCGGCACCAGGGCCTCCACCCAGCACTAGCGCCCGCTCGGCACGGGCTACCGCCAGCGCCGCCTCAAGGGCGGCCGGTCCCAAGTCCAGCGCCTCAGCCAGTCGATCCAACTCGCGCCGGAAGTCGTCGAGTGCAGCTCGAACCTCCTGGCGGTTGGCATCCAGGAATCCGGCCACCATGGCCGGCTCGCTTGCGGCCAGGCGGGTGCTGCTCCGGTAACCGCTCCCAGCCAGGGCTCGGGCCAGAGTTAGCTCCGCGCCACCGGGAAGGGCCAGCTGGGCCAGTGCGCTTGAGACCAGGTGCGGCAGGTGACTGGTACGAGCCACCAGGCGGTCATGGACCTCGGCGTCAATGACCAGGGGAACGGCTTCGCATGCTCGGACCAGTTCAGAGGCTCGCTGCAGGGCAACCCGATCGCGGCGAACCGCGCTCAGCACGAACGTTGCCCCGGTTAGGGCACCAATCTCCGCGGCAGCTGGACCGGAGGCCTCGTTGCCCACCATGGGATGTCCTCCGATGGCCCAGACCGTCTTGTTGACGTGCTCTCGCATCGCAGCCACCACCTTGTTCTTGGCGCTCCCCGTGTCCAGCAACAGCTGACCCCTTCGCAGGTGAGCCCCAAACCGAACCAACCAGGCCACGATCTCCCCAACGGGCATGGCCAGGATGACGACGTCCTCACTCAGCACCGACTCTAGGTCGGTCAGGACGCGATCGCCTGCTCCCAGAGCCAGCGCGGCACAGGCCACCTCGGGATCGACGTCGAAGAGGCCCACCGAGCTGATGCCGGCTTGGCTTGGGGCCGCCCTCAGGGCCGAACCGACCATGGTTCCCACCTGCCCGGTCCCCACGATCGCCACCGAGCCCAGCCGGGTCACCCCAAGCACCTGGCCGTCGCCGCGCTCACCCTCGACCCGTCCCAGTCATCGCTAGCGCCGGTCACGGTTGTCTTCTTAGCCCTCACGGCAGCACCGCCCCGGTCGGCTGCAGATCCGGGCGGAGCACCTCGGCTCCCCGCAGGTACGCATGCCTCAAGTCCATTTGCCCCAGCACAGTGTTGAGCAGCACCAGCACGCGAACGCAGTGCCCGACCCGCTGGTCGCCGCCGTGCTCACGGACCACGAGTAAAGGAACGCTCTCAAATCCATGGGCTCTCGCCGCTGCCGCGGGGTTGGTGCCGGCGAGGTCTTCGGATACCGTGAAAATCACGGCAGCGACGTCCTCGCGAACGGCGTGGTTGTCCCCCAAGATCCTCAGCAACATCTCCCCCACCGCCTCGGCGAGCGATTCGTCCTTGTCCTCGACGTCGACGGTTGTCGCTCCGCGCACGCCCCGGCAGGCGCTGATCCCTGGCGAGCGAACTAGCTGCGTGGAACCGCTCTCATCCATCTCTGATCCCCTAACTTCACTGATATCTGTGAAGCGGGACCAGGGCCGATACTAAAAAAGGCGCGGATCCCGCTCCACGCCTTCCTCGTCGACCGCGACCGGTGTACTACCCGGGAGAGTCACCCACGGAAGGCGCGCTGCGGTTTACGTATCGATACGTAAACGCGCAAAGGCCTCCGTGGCTCCTGCCGGCCGCTCCTCTGCAAACCATGAGGTAGCAAAGCTTGGGGCCCAAGCCTCACTCTGTCAACTCTGACCATCCAGCAACGGCCCCTCACTCACCAGAGGCGGCATCGGTTTGTATGCGAAGCCAACCAATGAGTCGTTCTGCACATCCCCCTGGTGCTCACGCTTTGCACTCGAGGTCCGCGGATGTAAGGATGCACCGTACCCACCCTTGGGCTGGAGTTTTGGCGCGACTGCAAGCCCGACACGCGCTTGCAACACCGGTCTCGCGAGCAAAGGCGGTGGGACCCATCCTTAGGTCCCGACGATGGAAGAGATGAACTCCAATCGTGGGCCATTGGCGGATCCATCGGCCCGCGACCTTGAGATGGGGGCGGAAGCGCCGCCAGTTGACCTGGGAGCCGTTGCCGCGCCCGGCTGGCTCGGATCGCTGCGGCGTCAGGCACCTGCGGCGCTGGGCATACCCACATTCCGACGCTACCTGGTTGGCAGCTCTCCGCTCTCGTTGGGCGCCTGGATGCAGCTGGTAGCCCTGGGCTTCCTGACACTGAAGGTCACCGGATCGCCCGCGGCAGTGGGATTGGTTGGCGCCGCTGACGGGATCCCGGCAATTGCGCTCTCCATCCCGGCCGGCGCCCTGGCTGACCGCCTTTCACGCCGTCGGATCCTGCTCGGTACCACGACGGAGCTGAGCCTCACCGCCCTCCTGCTCGCGCTGGCCGCGTTTCTGCACCGAGTCGACTTGCCGGTCCTGGTTGGGGCCGCGGTCTGCTTTGGGGCTGCCGACGCATTTGACCAACCCACGCGCCAGGCACTGGTTGCCGACCTGGTGCCGGCTCCAGATCTGGTCGGAGCCGCCGCGCTGACAAGCAGCGTAGGCAGCGTTGCCCGGATCGTGGGCCCGGCGGTGGCCGGGTTGTTGCTCGGCGTCTGGGGAGCCGCCAGCTGTTTTCTGGCCATGGGGGTGAGCGGCCTGCCCTTCCTCTGGGTCCTAGCCCGGGGCGGCTGGGCAGACCTGCGCCAAGAGTCGGGCGCGGGCAAGTTCCGGCCCTTCGCTCGCATGGGTGAAGGACTGCGCTTCGCTGGGCACCAGCACACGATCCGGGCAATGCTGATCGCCAGCGTCGTGCTGGGCTTGCTCGGGGTCGGCTACATGCCCTTTCTTCCCGTCTTTGCCCGTGAGGAACTCCACGGCGGAGGCCAGGTCCTGGGGCTGATGTACAGCCTGGGTGGGATCGGCGCCCTGGCGGGAGCCATCTTTATCAGCTTCGTGAGCCGGCGCGTACGCCCGCGACTCTTGCTGGCGGCAGCGGCGCCGGTTTACGCCGGCGCTCTCTTCGGTTTGACGAGGGCCAACCACCTGCTCCTGGCAGCGCCCTGTCTGATCGGGATAAGCCTGGGTTTCGTTGCCGCCAACACCGCCATGCTCGCCACCCTACAAGCGCTGACCCCAGGAAATATGAGGGGCCGGGTGCTCTCCCTCTACACCCTCGCCTTCTCTGGCGCAGGACCCTTGGGCACGCTCCTCTATGCGGGCCTGAGCCGCGTCATACCTCTCTTCCAGGCCATCGGAGTCGGCGCGCTGATCGTTGGTGCCGTCCTGCTTTGGTCCTCCACCCGGCTGGGGCTTAGGACCGAGAACTGACCGGCTCCGCGACTGTAGACGGCCGAAACCAAGTAGCTGACCTCGGTCCGGACCCGGTCCCAAGTTTCGCTCGAGATGCCCAGGCGCCGAGTTGTGCGTACCATTCGAGGCGCGTCGGCGAGATCAGGGAGGCGCGTTGTGGTTTGCTCAAGCTGCGGGACCGCGGCTATCCCGGGTAGCAAGTTCTGCGCCAGATGCGGGGCCCGGCTGACTCGCGCCTGTCCCGCCTGCGGATTCGCGATTGACCCAGCCGACACCTTCTGCAGGGAATGTGGGGCACCGCTCACCTCAGCCAGTGGTGGCTCGTCTGCGGGCACGACGGCACCTGCCGAGCCGCTGCTCAACCCCACGCCGCTGAGTGGCACCGCCGCGGACGATGTGGTGGAGCTGCGGGTCGTGTCAGTTTTGTTCGCCGACCTGGTGGGGTTCACGGTGCTCTCGGAGTCACGGGACCCCGAAGAAGTGCGCGACCTGCTTAGCCGCTACTTCGACGTCTGTCGGGCGTTGGTCGAGCGCTACGGCGGGACCGTCGAGAAGTTCATCGGGGACGCCGTGATGGCGGTCTGGGGGGCTCCGTTGGCCCAAGAGGACGACGCCGAGCGGGCGGTCCGAGCGGCGCTGGACCTGGTGGAAGCGGTCGCCGCCCTGGGGGAGGAGGTCGGGGCTCCCCAGCTGGCTGCCCGGGCCGGGGTACTGACCGGAACGGCCGCGGTCAATGTCGGGGCCAGAGGTCAGGGGATGGTGGCCGGTGATCTGGTCAACACGGCTTCCCGCATCCAGACCCAGAGTCAGCCCGGAACCGTGCTGGTCGGGGAGACAACCAAACGGGCCACCGATGCCGCCGTGGCATACGAGGATGCCGGCACCCACAGGCTTAAAGGCAAGGCCGAACCGGTCCCGCTCTACCGGGCTCTGCGGGTGGTGGCGGGGGTTGGCGGGCTGCTGAAGTCAGAGCGCCTGGAAGCACCCTTCGTGGGCCGGGACCGTGAGCTAAGGCTGGTCAAGGAGGTCTTCCACACCAGTACCGAGGACAAGCGGGCCCACCTGGTGCAGGTGACCGGGATCGCCGGGATCGGCAAGTCCCGGCTGGCCTGGGAGTTCTTCAAGTACATGGACGGCCTGCAGTCGCGCTACTTCTGGCACCGGGGCCGGTGTCTGGCCTACGGCCAGGGCGTGACCTACTTCGCCCTGGCCGAGATGGTGAGGGGCCGGGCCGGGATCCTGGAAGCAGAGGAGCGCGATTCCGCCATCGCCAAGCTTCAAGCTGCGGTGGAACAGTGTGTCCCGGACGCGGAGGACCGGCGGTTCGTCCTCCCCCGTCTAGCCCATCTGATCGGCTTGGAGGAGCGGACCGCCCCCGACAAGCAGGACCTCTTCGCCGCCTGGCGCCTCTTCTTCGAGCGCCTGGCCGAGCAGAGCCCGGTGCTGATGGTCTTCGAGGACATGCAGTGGGCCGACCCCTCGCTGCTGGAATTCACCTCGTACCTCATGGAGTGGTCGAGGGCCTATCCCTTGTTCGTGATGAGCCTGGTCCGACCCGACTCGCCCGCCGCCGGGTTGGCCGCGACCACCCGCAATGCCACCCTGATCCATCTCGAGCCGCTCTCGCCGTCAGCCATGGACACGCTGCTCACCGGGCTGGTCCCGGGACTCCCGGACGCGCTCATCGAACGTATCCGAGGCCGGGCGGAGGGCATACCCCTATACGCGGTGGAGACGGTGAGGATGCTGCTCGACCGCGGCCTCCTGGTTGAGGAGGGCTCGGCCTACCGGCCCACCGAGCAGATCGAGACCCTGGAGGTCCCCGAGACTCTCCATGCCCTGATCGCGGCACGCTTGGACGGGATGTCGCAGGAGGAGCGGCAGCTCGCCCAGGACGCCTCGGTCCTGGGCAAGACCTTCACGCCCCAGGGCCTGACTGCTCTTTCTGGGCGCGACGAACCCGAACTCAAACCGATCCTCGCGTCCCTGGTCGCCAAGGAGGTCCTCTCGGTTCAGGCCGACCCCCGGTCGCCCGAGCGCGGCCAGTACGGGTTCCTCCAGGACCTGGTGCGCACAGTCGCTTACGAGACCCTCTCCAAAAGGGAGCGCCGGTCCAAGCACCTGGCCGTTGCCGCTTACCTCGAGGGGGCCTGGAGCGCGGAGGCCGAGGAGATTGTCGAGGTTCTCGCGTCGCACTACCTGGAGGCGTGGCGCCTGGACCCGGACGATCCCGGTGCCCAGGAGATCAAGGGCAGAGCCCGCGAGATGTTGGTGCGCGCGGCCGAGCGGGCGGCGGCCCTGGCCGCCGCAGAGGAGGCGGAGTCGGCCTTCGATCGGGCGGCCGACCTCAGTGAGAGCTCAATTGAGCGAGCTGCGCTAACGGAGCGGGCCGGTGAAATGGCTGAGCTGCGAGGGAGACCGGAGCAGGCCGAGACCCGCTATGCCGAGGCCAGCAAACTGTTGGAGGAGGCCGGACAGGCTCGGGCAGCTGCCAGGGTGCAGGCGCGCCTGGCAGGCGTGGAATGGATCCGCGGCCACATCCAGCAGGCGATTGAGCGCATGAAGAGGGCGTACGCCGAGCTGGGCGGGGACCTGCCCGATCTTGACCTCGCCGTGGTGGTGGCCCAGCTGGGAAGATTCCTCACGCTCCAAGGCCGCTACGAGGAGGCGGCTCCCCTGCTCGAGGAGGCGCTGAGACTCGCCGAACACCTGGAGCTGCCCGAGGTCTATTCCCAGGCGCTCAGCAGCAAAGCGGTGTTCCTCATGGACAGTGATCGGCTAGACGAGGCGGGGCTGCTGCTGGGGCGGGCCCTCGACGTGGCCCTGGAACACGGGCTGACGGCGGCCGCGATGCGCGCCTACAACAACCTTGGGGTTGTACTGGCGTCCCAGGATCGCTTCTCCGAGTTGGTGCTCCATAACGAAAAGCGCCATGAGCTGGCGCGCCGGGTGGGTGATCGGGTCATGGAGCTCGCCTCAATCGTCGCTCCGATTGGGGAGCTCCTCGTCCTGGGACGGTGGGACGAGGCGTTAGCCCGCGCTCAGGAGGCGACGGCAGCGGAGGAATTGCAGGGACTTGACTGGGTGGCTCTCTCTTTCGTCGGCATCAGTTCCCTGTACGTTCGCCGGGGCGAGTTAGCGGAGGCCGCACTGCTGATCGAGTCGATGCAGTCGTCGGCGGGGACCTCGGAGAGCTGGGAAAGACGGGCGGGCTTCGCCGTGGCCCGGGCTGAGGCCTTTAGGGCCGAAGGTCGGCCGGCCGAGGCATTGGCCGCAGCTGAGGAGGTGCTGGCTGACAAAGCCAAGCTCGGCCTCGGGTTCACCGACTTTCTCGTAAAGAGCGCCTTGACGCGAGCGGTCGAAGCCGCCCTCGACCTGGGTAGCCAGAGCAGGGCACAGGAGTTGCTGGGGATCGCACAGGCGGCCCTTCCGGGCCAGGTCACACCCTGGCTCCGGGCTCAGATCGCCAGGCTTTCGGCGCGGGTTCGCGCGGCTGATGGCGACCATGGGTCGGTCGAGGCTGGGTTTGAAGTCGCCGAAGCCGGATTTCGGGAACTTGCCGCTCTCTTCGACCTGGCGGTCACCCTCACCGAGCACGCCGAGTGGCTGATCGATCGGGGCCGAGCGGACAAAGCGAGGATCCTGAGGTCCGAGGCACGTGAGATATTTGAGGGCCTACGGGCGCGACCCTGGCTGGAGCGCCTGGGTCCACGTTCTGAAGAGGAAAGCGTGCCTGCCTGAGGTCAGGCGGGCGTAACCAACCAGGCGCGGGAGGAGGTCGAGATGGACGGAGAGAGTGGCGAGCGTGGCGCAGACGACCCGGGGAGCACCGCGACCATGAGTTCATCACCAGAATCGGGAGACGGCCCAGCCGGACCACTGCAACCCGGAACCCCGGCCCCAGACTTTTCGCTGCCGGAGACGCCTGATCAGCGGGTGATTCTGTCGGAACTGCGAGGCCCAGTCGTGCTGATCTTCTATCCGGCTGACTGGAGCCCGGTCTGTGGCGACGAGCTCTCGATGTTTGAGGCGGCCAGTTCACTGTTTGCCAGACATGGAGGGCAGTTGCTGGGTGTCTCGGTCGACGGGCCCTGGTCGCACATCGCCTTCCGGGAGTCGCGCAAGCTCGGGTTCCCCCTGCTCGCCGACTCCCACCCCAAGGGTCAGGTGTCGCGGGCCTATGGCGTATACCGCGCCGCTGACGGGACCAGCGAGCGGGGGCTCTTCGTCCTCGACCACGAGCACGTGGTCGCGTGGAGCTATCTCTCACCAATCGGCATCAGCCCCGGAGTCGACGGAGCGCTCCAAGCCCTGGAGGCGCTGGGATGAACGGCGGAGGCGGTCGCCTAGCGATTCCCGTTGGTGCTGACGACCACACCCAAGGACCGGAGGATGCTGCCATAACCCTGGTCGAGTACGGTGACTACGAGTGTCCCTACTGCGGCCAGGCGTTCCCTATCGTGCAGGAGTTGCAGCGCGTCTTCGACACATCTCTGCGCCTGGTCTTTCGCAACCTGCCCCTTGGCAATGTCCATCCCCACGCGGAGGGCGCGGCGGAGGCGGCCGAGGCGGTGGCGCTGCAGGGAAAATTCTGGGCCATGCACGATCTTCTTTTCCAGCACCAGCGTGCCCTCAGGGCCGAGTCGCTGCTGCAGTACGCCGAGGAGGCAGGAGCCGACGCCACTCAGGTGGCAGAGGTGCTGGCCCGCAGGGGTACCCAGGCTCGCGTCGAGAACGATGTCGAGGGTGCTCTCCGGAGCGGCGCCAATGGCACCCCGACGTTCTTCGTCAATGGCTCCCGCTACGACCAATCGTGGGATTTCGACACCTTTCGTGAGTTCATCCAAGCGGAGTTAGATCGGGGCTAACTCTTAGCACGCCTGGATTGATATCCCCCCGGCCCCCAGCTCTGGTTTGGACCCCCTAAGATTCCTGGCTGGCTAGGCCCTTTTCGGGGTGCTTAGCACTAAGCGTCTTGCGGAAACGCGGACTCCAGGAGTTCCACCAGTTGCCGGGCGCGGTCGGGCCCGACGGTTTCCACCATCGCTCTCAACGTTGCCCTTTGCATCCGGTCCAAGGTCGCTCGAGCACGACGTCCGACCCCTGTAAAAACGAGCCTAGCCGGCGAACCGGAGCCGGCTGGCCGCCGCTCGATTAGCCCTGCAGTGGTCATCTCCGCGAGGACAACCGGGAATCGGCCCTCGGCCAGCGCGAGTCGACCCGGTGCCAGGCTCTCATCAATGCCGTCGAGTGGCATTCTCCCGAGCAAACTGACCTGCTCCAGGTTCAACTCGCCCAGCGCGGCGCGGTCTCTGGCCGGTACCGCCTTGTTGCCAGCCTCAGCCTCAAACCTCCGACGGATGAGCAGCCACGAGTTGGCTACCTCGTCGGGATCAGCGTTCATCAGCGCATCTCATGCCCAAGTGCGTTCGAGTGTATCCGAGATCACGTGCTGCACGGCCTAGTGAGGTTCGATCAGCCCTCTGACCCCCTCGGAGACTCAAATTTGCTCGCTCGGTCGCCGCCCACCTAAGGAGCTACTTGGGCCAGTCGAGGACAGCGTTCCTGCCCCTCAGGATCCGACCTCCTGTGGCCGAGATCAGCCGGGCGGCCTCGGGGCCCCCGCCCGACCAGGTCGCGACGTAGCCGAAGCTGTACTCGGAGCTGTCAACCCCCAGCTCCTGGCAGACCAGGTAAGCAACGCTCTCAGCCTCTAGTTCGGCAAGAGCCCGGGAGCCCTGAAAGTCAGGGCCGTGGAGCAGCGCGTGCGCCAACTCGTGGGCGAGGGTCTTGATTTGATGGGCTGCCGGCAGATCCTTGCGGACTCGGATTCGGCGC
The DNA here is from genome assembly GCA_963701235.1 of Candidatus Dormiibacterota bacterium. Lineage (GTDB taxonomy): Bacteria > Chloroflexota > Dormibacteria > Aeolococcales > Bog-877 > Bog-877. Next base: position 736,898 of record OY969577.1, on the reverse strand, counting down.
AGCGCGTGGGAACAGTCGCCGTTCCGACTGCCCCAGAGGGAAGTGAACTGGACCTGGAAACCTAGGCAGAGGGCACGCTGCCCGAGCTGGGCTAGGTCCCGGGGCGAGCCACTACCGCTCAGAGTCTTAACTGGCTCCGGGAGCGCTTCCCCGGAGGTTTGACTCAGGTCAAAGACCCGAGCGATTCGGAAGCCAATCAGGACCGGGGCTGGGAGCTCTTGCCCTTCTAGAGAGTCCTGCGGGGCCAGACAAGGCGCCAGGATCCGAATTGCCCGCTCCCCCTGGCGGACTTGACGGCCCAGGCTGACCCAGGTCCGATAACCGGCCACCCAGGTGGCCTCCGGTCGTTGCCTCAGGATCAGAACCTGGTTCTGGAAACTGTACTTATGAAACCTGCGGCTGACCCTCAGCCAGCGCGTCCATGACCGTGCCGAGGTCAGGTCCAGCACACCCTGTGCCAACTGGTCGAGAAGCTCGGACTTGGCGCCGTGCCTGTCGCCGCCGATCGGCGCCCGTCGAGCAGGAGACGAAGCGACAGCCACGAGGAGCTAGTCCGGGCACCCGCCAGCCCGGGGCCGGGCGCTGGCGATCAGTCTTCGATCACCATTCCTAGCTTGCTGTAGGCGAGGCGTAATCCCTCTGCCACCGACCCCGTATCAGAACCGCTGGCGAATATGAACCCGAGGTAGCGATCACCCTCGGGCCAACTCGTGAGCCGAGTACCGACCGGCACGGTCAGCTCGACCTGCTCGACACCGGGCACGGCCCGAGCCTGGTCCCGACCCGGCACCGAGCGTAGAGTTCCGGACTTGGGAATCGGCAGCATCATCACCCCCCTGGCTCTGCCGTCGAGGTCGAGGTCCCCCGGGTCCTCGCCCAGAGCGGCCAGCAGGACGATCTCCTCCAGAGTGCGACCCGAGCGGAAGTGGAGTACTCGAGAGCATCTGCCGCCAATTGAGCGGGAGGCGAGATCGATCAGGGTCGGTTGCTGACTGCCAAGCCGGAGCTCGGCGTGGATCGGGCCTTCGGTCAGGCCGAGAGCTCGGACGGCGCGTGAGAGCGCCGCCACCACCTCCCTTTGCCGAGCCGGCGCTAGCCCGGTCGGGACGGTGTAGATCGTCTCCTCGAAGAAGGGACCCTCCAGCGGTTCCGGCTTGTCGTAGATCGCCAACAGCCTCAGCTCCCCCGCCACCAAGAGGGCTTCGACCGCCACCTCCGGTCCGGCCACGAACGCCTCCACCAAAAGCGGAATCCTCTCCCCAGGGGCGGCGCATTCGGGGTCGTAGCGCAGCATGCTTCGGATCCGATGCCCGGCGGCGAGCAGCTGCGCTTGGTCGTCGACCCTGATCACCCCGCGGCTGGCGGCCTGGTCCAGTGGCTTGACGACCGCCGGATACTGCACCGCCGTCAGACGCTGATCCTCAGGCCAGGGCCACCAAAGGGGCTGGCTCACTCCCGCCTCCTGGAGGCGTTCTCGCAGCACCGACTTGTTGCGGGTCGCCGCCACCGCCCTGACGGAGCTGCTGCGAAGACCGAGCCGCTCGGCGATGTGAGCCGCCACCAGCACTCCAGCCTCATCGGCCGACACCACAGCCTGGACCGGGTTCCGGCTGGCTCGCTCGGCCGCTGCCGCCGCAGCTGCCGCCGGGTTCGCGAAGTCGATGGTCAGCTCCTGCTCGGGATGAAGGTGGATGAGGGTGGAGCCCTCTTCACTGGCAATCACCAGCTCCAAGGAGAGCCGCCGAGCCGCCTCGAGAAAGGCGGCGGCACGATAGCTCCGGGTGGGCAGGACCAGCAGCACTCTTTTCCCCATGGCCTCAGACTAGAGAACATGGCGGGCACAACCGCGACGGCTCTGCCCCGGCTCCAGCTCAGCGAGCAGGCGGCGGAGCGCATCCGTGCCTTCCGGCAGCGCCAGGGACATCCTGAGGCGTGGGTAGTGATCACCCCCGGAGGCTTGCAGGGAGAGCGCCTGACCTTCACGTTCGCCCTGGTCGAGCCCAGCGAGCTGGGCGGCGACGAGGTGCTGGTGGAGGGTGCGCCCGACGTGCTCTTCCTGGCGCCCCGGGTGATCTCCCGCCACGTGGTGGGATCAAGGGTCGAGGCCGACCCAGTGTCGGGTGCCCTCAGCCTGGAGACCGACTACAACCCCGATCAGGACCCGCTAGCCCGGGCGGTGCAGCATCTGCTCGATACCGAGATTAACCCGGCGGTGGCCAGCCATGGCGGCTACATCGGCCTTCTCGACATAGCCGACGGGGTCGCCTATGTTCAGATGGGCGGGGGCTGCCAGGGCTGTGGACTCGCCGAGGTCACCCTCTCACAGGGCGTGCGCACAGCCATCGTGGATCGCTTCCCCGAGATCGTGGAGGTGGTGGACACCACTGATCACGCCTCCGGCACCAACCCCTACTACGAGCCCTCCAAGAAGTAGGTTCTGGCTGATCCGAGGACAACCCGGGGGCTAGGCGCTGGCCGGCTCCGGGATCTCGAGCGGCCTGGTTTCTGCCACTGGCAAAGCGGCGCGATGCCGCTCGGCGATCCGATAGGCCTCGTCAAGCAGACGCAGCCTGGCTTCCAGGCGGCTCACCGACTCCAAGCTGGCAAGCGCCAACTGGCGGACGTCGCCGTCATCGATCCGGGTCACCGACGCCGCGGTGGCGGTCAGCAGCGCCAGCGCCTCCCGGCAGTGGTCGACCCCCTCGGCTAGGTAGCGACGCTCGGCACTGGTGGCCACAATGGCAGTTAACGCGAGTCGCCCGATCTGGTTTCGTCGATCGCAAGAACCTGCGCCAAGGCACCGCTGGGCCGGTCCTCAGGTAAAATAATTCGCCACGTGAACATTCGCTCGGGCGACCCTGCTTCTCAGGGGGAATCCTCCCCGGTTGAGGACTTTGTCGAGCGGCTGCTCGAGCTTCAGCCCCGCCTTCAACGTGCCCTTCAGGTGCAACTCCCCAGCGAGATCGCGGCCCAGCTGGGGTCGGTCACCCCCCACCAGCTAGAGGCGCTGGGTCGGCTGCCCCCCGAGGGCACCACCATGCGTGAGTTTGCCCAGGCGGTCGGAATCAGCGGCGCCGCGGCGACCGCGCTAGCCGACCGCATGATCCGCAGCGGGCTGGCGGAGCGGCGCTCCGACCCCAACGATCGTCGCACCGTTCGGCTGGCGCCGACGCCCCAGGCACTGGAGACGCTGGAGGTGGTTCACAGCTGGCGCCGGCAGTCAGTGGCGAAGATGCTGGAGCGTCTGGACTCGGTACAGGTGACCTCCTTCCTCGAGGTCTTGAGCGCGCTGGCCCACTCGCCTCAATCCCCTTCGGCCGACCCGGAGGCCCCGGCCCTCCCCCAAGCTCCTCCGCGCTAGGGGCGAGTATCGCCAGCATCCAGCGCTTCGCCTCAGCGTCGCTGGAGTCTCACCTCGAGAGCGTCCCGGAGAGCATCACCCACGAAGTTGAAGGCAACCACCGTGATCACGATGGCGAGACCAGGCGGGTAGATCAGCCACCAGTAGCCATCGAAGAGGTAGTTGAGCCCCGACGATAGCTCCGCGCCCCAGTTGGTGGCCGGCGGGGGCACCCCAATTCCCAGGTAACTCAGGGTCGCCACGAAGATGATTGCATCTGCCACCTGAAAGGTTGCGTTGACCACGATCGTGCCTACCGTGTTGGGGATGATGTGGCGGAAGAGGATCCGCCGGGTCCCACCCCCCATGGTTCTCACCGCTTGCACGTACTCGCGCATCCGCAGCGTCAGCGTCTCCCCCCGGACCAAGCGCGCCGGTACCAGCCACGCGACCAGTCCGATGACGATGATCAATTCCAGGATCGACGTGCTGAAGATGGCTCCCAGAAGGATCAGGGCGAACAGCAGCGGGAACGCCAAGAGGGTGTCGACCACCCGCATCATCACGGTGTCGACCCAGCCTCCGGCGAGACCTGCGACCGAGCCCCACATCACGCCGATTCCAACCGCGATAAAAGCGGCAGCGAAGCCGATCTCCAATGAGCTCTGGCCGCCCAACATGAGCCGACCGAGAACGTCGTATCCGACCTGATCGGTTCCCAGCGGATGAGTGAGGCTGGGTGACTGGGTCGCGATGTTGGGATTGTTGTAGACCTGCTGAGTGTGGTAGAGGAGCGGGCCTAAAAAGCAGAAGAGCAGCATGAAAATGATCACGCCTAACCCCAGGGTGGCGAGGCGATTCTCCAGGAAAACATCGAGGATCATCCGCCAGGTCGCACCTGAATGGGCGCCCTCCCCTCCCTCGGCGACCACGTCGCGGGACACAGGTGGGAGTTGGGCGATAAGGCTCACGGCTTAGCGCTCCGTCCCCTCGGATCTGAGCCTAGGCGCTGGCCATCCGCCATTTAGATATACCTGATCCGGGGATCAATCACGGCATAGAGTAGGTCCGCGACGAGGTTGCCCAGGACTGTTGCCAGGGCCACCACCACAGTCACACCCAGCAGGACTGGAAAGTCGTCATCGACAGCCGACTGGAAGAAGAGCAGGCCCATCCCGGGATAGTTGAAGACCGATTCAACGACTACGGCTCCGCTCAGGATGCCGCCCAAGGAGAGTCCGATCAAGGTGATGACTGGAATCAGCGCATTACGCAACATGTGGTGAAACAGGACGGCGCTGCTGGAAAGCCCTTTGGAGCGCGCGGTCCGGACGTAGTCCTGGACCGTCTGTTCCAAGACTGAGCTCCGCATGTACCGGCTGAAGAGCGCGACGGTGACCAAGGTCAGGGTTGCAATCGGCAGGACCATCCCGTTCAGCTGCGAGAAAACGCTGAATTGATCCTGGGGTGCCTCCGGTGGGAACCAGTTGAGGATGGCGCTGAAGAGGCCGATCAACAGGAGACCAAGCCAGAAGGTCGGCATCGAGTAGAAGATGAATGAAAGTCCGGTCAGCACGTAGTCATCCGGCTTGGTGCGCCGGACCGCCATCACCACGCCCAGCGGAATCGCAATGACGATTGCCAGAATCAGGGAGACGCCGACCAGGAACATGGTCTTGGGTATGCGCTCGGCAAGCAGCGCGGTCACCGGCTGGTCGAGCTTGTACGAGTAGCCCAGGTTGAGGTGCACCAGATTGTTCACCCAGACCGCGTACTGCGTCGGGATCGGCTTGTTGAGACCCAACTCCACCGTCAGTTGGTGGATCGCAAGCGGGGTGGCTCGCGGCCCAAGGATGGCCCGGATCGGGCTGCCCGGAAGAAGGTGAAGCAGGATGAAGGTCGCGATGGTGACTCCGATCACCACCACGATCGACTGCCCAAACCTCCGGAGAATGAAGCCGATCACGCCGATCGGCCTTGGGGACTACTTGCGGCGACGCGCGCTCGCCGCGCTCCCGACGCGGACGGTGCCATTCTGCGACCGCCTCTGGTCCTGCGCATTAGGCCTCCGGAACTCCGACTCCAATTAAGGGATCGCCGGCTTTGACGGCCAATGAGGTGACCAGGAAGATCACGATTCCGCCGGCGGCAGCGCGGACTTCGCTGAGAGTGTCGCCGAAGATGTCTCGAATCTCGCCCACCACCTGACCTTCTGCTACCCGGTCGCCGACCTGCACCGTGGGATGGTAAGTCGCCGAGATATCCGTTCTCTGCCAGACCATACGATCCATGGCCACCGGGGCAGCCACCGGTCCGCCCACTGGCTGGATCATTCCCAGGTGGGCCAGCACGTTTTGCAATCCGCCAAAGTGACCCTGGACCGAAGCTTCGTCGACGATTCCCTGCTGTCCGATCTCGGCGATGATCGAGGGAACTCCGCGGAGGGCGCCTGACGCATAAGCGGCACCGGGCACCGACTCTGGATCTACCCCCAAAGTGTGGGCAAATCCGTAAACGGCGGCCATGCCTTGAGACTTGGCCGCGACCGCGGGGTCGCCGGCGCGGGTCCACAGGGTAAACGGGCTCAGCGCTTCTATGAGATCTCCGCAGTGGGCGTCGACGTAGGCGTCGGAACCCACGATCAACTCCTCCAAGAGGAAGGCCGCGACCTGCTCGGCCGGGCTGCCATCGGCGTCGCCTGGGAACGATCGGTTGAGGTTGCGGCCGTCCCGAGGGTTGACATAAATGCTCCGCTCGTAGAAGCCCGGGCTGTTGACTAGCAGGACCGCCGCCACCGTCCCCCGCAGCTGGGTGGGGTCCAGCCAGCGAGTGAGCCGGGTGACCGCCTCGATGGGCACGTACTCGGCGGCGTGCATCCCACTGGTGATGGCCAGGGTGGGGCCGGGGGTGTTCCCTCTTACCACCACGGCCGGGACCTCCCAGGCGGGCTCCGGTCCAGGAACTCGGAGCATGCCTTGGCGACGTTCCCCGGGCTCGGCACTCAAACCGGCGATCGACGTTCGTCCCATCACCTCTCCTCCTCTAAAGCGACCGCATCACCTTTTCGACCCTGGAACGCCCACGGCCCATCTCCGCTAAGCAGCGGCGACGGCTGCGCCTCGGGTGCGGAGTCCTCCCCGACGGCCGCAGCGCTCAGCGAATCAAACCAGTCCAGCCTTTTCACGCGGCCACCGTGTCCATCCAGGCGAGCACGACCCCCGCCAACACACCTATGGGAACAGCACCATTGCTGAGCACGGCTCCATGAAACCCACGGATGTCGAAGCGGGCTTTCAGTCGTTCCTCGGCCAGGGTTCGCAGTCGTTGAATCTCGCGACAGCCGATCATGTAGGCAAGGGCCTGGCCGGGCCACGAGATGTAGCGCTGGATTTCGTTCTCGACGTTGGCCATGGTGGTCGCCGTGTTGTTCCACATGTACTCGACGGCCCGCTGCCGAGGCCAGCCGAAGTAGTGCATGCCGGTATCGACCACCAGCCGACACGCCCGCAAGGCTTCGAAGGAAACCATGCCTAAGCGCTGCAGTTCCGACGTATAGAGGCCCATCTCGTCAGCCAGGCGCTCGCTGTAGAGACCCCACCCCTCGATGTAGCCGCAGAGCTCGGCGTCCAGGTGGCGGCGATAGCTGGGTAGCCGCGTGAGTGCCTGGGCCGAGGCAATCTGGAGGTGGTGGCCGGGGTTGCTCTCGTGAAACGCCAGCGCCTCGTACTCGTAGGTGAACCGCTGTTCCGGGTTGGCGGTCAGCACGCAGTGTGCCGCAGGTCTGATGCCGTCATTGCTGGCCGGCCGGTAGTAGGCGAGCGCGGCGTTGTTGGCCTCGATAGGGTTGATTTCCTCGACGACACAGGTCGGCAACTGATAGTCGGGGAACCAGTTAGCAAGGGCGGCCTCAGCTCGGTGTAGAGCGTTCGTCACCACGCCGAGGATCTCCTGAGTGGTGCCGAAGCGGAGCGACGGGTCTTCGCGCAGACGCTGACGAACTTCGGCTACATCGGACGTCCCCAGCACCCGGCCACCCCGCTCTGACCACTCCTCTTGCAGTTCGGCGATCCGGTCCAGTCCGACCTGGTGGATCTCTTCCGGGGATAGCTCGGTGGTGGTGTGACGGCGAACCGCATCCCGGTAGCCGTCCTCGCCACCCGGTACAAATCGGATCCCCACTTGCTCGTCACTTCGCGCCAGTGGCAGCAGTTCCTCGCTCAGGTCGGCGTGGAGTCTGGCCATGCCAGGACGAACCACATTCCCCACCAACGCCGCCATCCGGGCGCGCATCTTGGCCTGGTCCACGTCCGCTGGAAGTTCAGGGCGAACTAGAGTGTCCTGGGTAAGACTCTGGGCCAGGTGCCCCTGCAACTGATCGATGGCCTGGAGCACTCCGGATCTGGTCGACCCGCGCCCCTCGGCAGAAGCCTGCCGATAGCGCTGGCGCACGGCGTCGAAGTATTCGCCCAGACCTGACAGGCGTTGTAGGTAATCCTCCACGGCGGCGGCGTCAGTGAGCGGCGCAGCCGGCATCGCCTGAAAGACCATCGCCTGGGGCGCCACATAGCCGGCGGCCGACGCGTTCGCCTCCCAAAGGCCATGCTCGAGTTCCACTCGCGCTCCCCAGGCCAGCCGTCCCAGAACCGCATGGTTGATCTGGTCAGAACGGCCAAGCGAGTCGGGTTCGAGCGCGGCCAGCTGATCTTCGATCCTGGCGAATCGCGCCGCATTTCGCTCCGAGCCGGCACGACTGGGGTCGGGCAGCAAAGCATCGAAACCGGGGACCCCCAACATGGTGGCACTGAGCGGATCGGCGGAGTGCATCACCTGGAAGAACTCCTCGCTGAGGCGCTCCAGCAGTGGGTTTGGATCGGGCTCGGTCACCAGATGTCCTTCCTAGAGGTCAGTGCCACTGCGGCAGGAGTCGGACGGCCTCACGCCGGGACTAGCCGGTGCGGCCCTTCACCCAGCAGCCTCCAGAGCTGCTCCCATGCCCGCATCCCCTCACGCAGTCGGCGAATGCGCATGTACTCGTTGGGAGCGTGCAGTCGCTCGTCTGAGGTCGAGAAGGAGAAGAACAAGGTCTTGGCTCCCAACACATCCTCGAAGAGAACCGTGGCGGGGAGAGTGCCACCGATTTTTGCGATTACGACCGGGGAACCCGGATAGACGTGCTCTAATGCGGCGATCGCAGCCTGGATGGCTGGATGGTCGGGCGAGATGGTGTAGGCTGCGGCGCCGCCAGGGTCCCGCCGGACCTCGACCGTGACGCCTCGGACCGGCTGCGCCATGACGTGCGCGGTGATCGCCTCGACCACGCGATCGGGGTCCTGACCCGGGACCAGCCGGCAGGAGATATGGGCGGTGGCGACATGTGGAATCACCGTGTACTTGCCTCCGGCCGACACCCCGTTGATCTCCAGAGTGGGACGCTCCCAGAGCCGCTCCAAGGTGCTGTAGCCAGCCTCGCCGTGCAACTCTCGCAGTAGAAGCTGATCCATATAAGCGAGGTCGTCGAAAGGCACCTGGGCGATTTCGGCGCGGCGCTCGGCACTCAGCGGCGGGATGCCCTGGTAGAAGCCTTCCACCGACACCACTCCGTCCGCCTGGTGCAGGCTGGCCAGGATGGCAACCAAGGCATGGATGGGGTTGGCCACGGTTCCCCCGTAGCGGCCCGAGTGCAGGTCATCCCGAGCTCCCCGCACCTCGACGTCCACGGTGGCCAGGCCCTTGGAGCCAACCGACACGGAAGGCTCGTTGGGCCTCCACATCGCCCCGTCGGCCGAGATCACCAGGTCGGCGGCCAGCTCAACTGCGTGCTGCCTCAGAAAGTCGGGGAAGTTGGGGCTGCCGATCTCCTCCTCGCCCTCAAATACGAATTTGACGTTGAGGGGAGCGGATCCCTCCTGGGACGCGAAGGCCTGGGCAACCCGCAGCACGATGTAGACAGGACCCTTGTCGTCGGTGGCGCCGCGCCCCCGCATGATCTCGCCGTCCACAGTGAGCTCGAAGGGCGGCGTGGTCCACTCTGCCAAATCACCGGTGGGCTGCACGTCGTAGTGCCCGTAGACAAGGATCGTGGGAGCGCCAGGCGGACCAGCCAGCTCCGCCAGCACAACCGGGTTCCCCGCCGTCTCGACTAGGCGCCCACCGGCGAATTGAAGCTGATCAACCAGCCAGCCGGCTGCCCGCCGCATGGTCTCGGGAGAGGCGTCGCGACTGACGCTGGGGATGGCCACAAAGTCGGCCAGCTGATCGACGTAGCCAGCGTCATCTTCGCTAAAAGAGAGCATTGCCACCATCGATTGAGAGCGTCTGCCCGCTCACCCAGCCCGAAGCCTCCGACACGAAGAAGCGGACGCCGTTGGCGATGTCCTCGGGAGTGCCGAGCCGGCGCACCGCGATCCTGGCCACCAAGGCGGCCTGACCCTCGGGTCCGTAGCTCTCCCACTGCTTGATGGTGGTGGGATTGGAGAGCACGAACCCCGGCGCGATGGAGTTGACGGTGATGCCGAATCTGCCCAGCTCGTGGGCCATCTGCCTGGTAAACCCGATCTGGCCCGCCTTCGAGCTTGCGTAGGCCTGAATCCCGGTGAGGCTGACGCTTCGCCCCGCTCCCGATGAGATGTTGACGATCCGACCCCAGCCCCGGGCCTTCATCCCCGGAACTACCGCTCGGGTGCAGTTAAAGGTGCTGGTCAGGTTGGCGTCGACAATCGCCCGCCACTGCTCGTCGGTGATCTCCTCTAGGGGATGGTGGACCTGTCCGACGACGCCCCCGGCGTTGTTGACCAGTACGTCCACGGGCCCGACTTCTGAAAAGAACGCCCCGACCGCTGCGCTGTCGGTGAGGTCCACCGTGTCCTTGTCGACACCATGGACGGTCATCCCGTCGGCTTCCAGTGCGGTTGCAATCGCCGACCCGATCCCGTGCGCGGTCCCGGTGACCACCGCCGTGCGCCCGTCACCTGCTCCGGCTGTAGCTGCGTTGCTGGTGCTCATCACCATCTCAGCTGGACGGTTCCCAGGTCTCTGCCAACAGCCGGAGGATGTTGCCGCCCAGTACCTTGTGGATCTCCTCATCCGGATAGCCGTGTTTGACCAGCCAGCGAGTGATGTTGGGAAAGGCCTCGGTCGGGCTCTCCAGCCCGTCGACCCACTCCACCCGCTCGTATTGGAGCGGGGGATTGGGAGCCGGCATGGCCAGCCCCAAGCGCTCGTTCATCACCCGATGGAGACCCACGTGGTCGCCGAAGAGGGTGTCGGGACCGAAGGCGACATGATCGACGCCCACCAGCTCGCAGCAGTACTCGAAATGGGCCATGTAGCCGTCCAGGCTGTGGCGCGAGTGCTCGGGAGTCAGGGTGGTGTGGGGAGCGGCCTCGATGCCGATGATGCCGCCTTTTTCAGCACAGGCTTTGATCACCTCGTCGGGCTTCATTCGCGCCGTCGGCCAGAGAGCACGCGCTCCAGCATGTGAGATCGAGACCGGGGCCTGGCTGGCCTTGATGGTGTCCAAGGTCGTCCGGTCGCCGGCGTGCGAGCAGTCGATGGTCATCCCTAACTGGTTCATCCGGTGCACCGCACGGTGTCCGAAGGCGGTGAGGCCGGCATCGCGGGCCTCAGCCAGGCCACTGCCCAGGGAGTTGGCCTCGCTGTAGGTGATGCCCATGGCCCGGATGCCAAAGCCATAGAGGATGTCGAGTCGGTCCAGCTCGTTCTCGATCGGGGTCGCCGACTCCACCGCCAGGATGAGTCCCAGCTGCCCAGCCTGGTGGACGGCCTCGATGTCGGAGCGGCGATGGACGATGCGAACGAAGTCCTGGTGGGCGATGTCGCAGAGGCGCATCCCCAGGTCGATCAGAGTGTCATCCCATTTCCAACCGTTCAGCGACGTGATCAGGCCTTCGCCGTCGGTCAGGTTGTCGAAGACAACGTCCAAGCCCGACCGGCTGAGGCCTAGGTATCCGGTGATATCCCGGCCTTGGCGGCGGAACTCGAAGAGCTGATCAATGTCGTCGGGCATGACGGTGGGATGGTCGTGGAGCGAGATGACCGGTCCCTCTTCCAGCAGCTGTTGGACTCGGGCCTCCTCTGCTTCCGATGTCTCCACCGAGCGCGAGGGCACCCGCTCGAGTTCCGCCGCCAACTCAAAAACCTGGTAGTCATCCTTGGGCACCAGATAGTCGTAGGAGCGATAGCCCCGGTAGGCCGTGGCCTTCATGCCAGCATCACCTTGATCGACTGCCTGGCCGACATCGCGGCATACCCTTGGGCGACGCTCTCCAACGCTAAGGAGCTGTCGAAGACCGGGCCGGGATCGAGCTGGCCCGCCATCACCCTGGAGATGAGGTCAGGCAGGTAGCGACGAACCGGGGCAATCCCGAGGGTGATCCGCAGTGCGTGGATGAAGGGCTGAAAGATGGGAAGGTCGGGGATGGTGTGGGGGACCCCTACGGCACCGATCGAGCCACCATCGCGAGTCATGCCTACCGCCATCTGCCAGGACTCGGGCGTGCCCACCGCCTCCACCACGTGGCGAACCCCGAGCCCACCGGTCAGCTCTCGCACGGCGGTGATCCCCTCCTCGCCGCGGGTGGCGATGATGTCGGTGGCTCCGAAGGCCCGGCCCAAGCGCTGCCGATCCTCGTGCCGGCTCATGAGGATGATCCGCTCCGCGCCCAGGACCTGGCTGGCACCCAGCACCGCGCAGAGTCCCACCGCGCCGTCGCCGACCACCGCCACCGTATCGCCCTCCTTGGTCTCAGCCATGACGGCGCCGTGGAGACCCGTGACCATGACATCGGTCAGCCCCAGCAGGGAGGCGAGCATGGGCTCGCCCACTCCAGAGAGCCCACCCGGCACCGCTACCAGCGTGCCGTCCGCCTCAGGCACCCGCACCGCCTCTCCCTGTCCGCCATCGGTGCCGGCGGCGCCGAATGTGCCTCCGTTTTGGCATGACGTCTGCAGACCATCGAGGCAGGCGGGGCAGGTGTTGTCCGACCACTGGAATGGTGCTACCACCAGATCTCCCTGAGAGATGGTCGACACCTGGTCTCCGACCTCCTCCACGATGCCGATGAATTCGTGGCCCAGCCGAGAGCCGGCCGGGCGGACGATGATGCCCCGGTAGGCCCAGAGATCGGACCCGCAGATACAGGATCGCAGCACCCTTACCACCACATCCGTCGGGGCTCCCAGGGAGGCATCGGGGACGTCCTCGACGACCACCTCTCCGGCTGCTTGGTACACCGCTGCCCTCATCTCTTCCCTCCTGACCGGCTCATCTGACAGCTAACTCGCGCGCGGGAACGTTCAGGATCGCCTCGATCCGAGCCGCCGCCGCCAGCAGCTCGGCGTCCGCGCCGCGCGGGGCGGAGAGCTGGATTGCGATCGGCAGGCCGGCCGGGCTCCAGCCGCAGGGAAGGGCCAGCGCCGGATCTCCCGTCACGTTGAAGACTCCGGTGAATCTGCCCTCGGCGGCGCCCTCGGGCGTGTCGATCGGAGGCGTCGTCACCGGAGCGACGAAGGGGACGACCGGGGTCAGGAGCACATCAACCTCGTGGTAGCTTGCGGCGGCCGCGGGGAGAAGCTCATCCCGCCGTCGGAGTGCGCTGCGATAGGCGGTCTCAGTTGCCTTGGCGCCGGCCTGCAGCAGGCGCAGCGTCTCCGGACCGTAGTGGGCGGGATCGCGGCTGACCATCGGTCCATGAACCTGCCAGAGCTCCCACAGGAGGATCTCTTCGAGCAGTTCGCCGATCGCCGCCAGCGGTGCATTGTCGACCTCTCGCATCGGGAGTCCGGCATCCGCCAACTTCTGCAGACTCGAGCGCAGCCCTGCCGCCATCTCGGGCTCGAGCACCGGGTCGGCGAACTGCTGCTCGACGACGCCCAGCCGCGGCGTCAGCTGAGCCGACGCCGACTCCCCGCCAGTGAGGGCTGCGAAGGCCCGGGCGGTGACCTCCACGTCCCGCCCCAGCAAGCCGACGTGATCCAAAGAGGGGGCCAGGGGCTGGACGCCCTCTTCCGGGAGGGCCCCGAAGGTCGGCTTGAGCCCGACCACCCCACAGTAGGCCGCGGGGATTCTTATCGATCCTCCAGTGTCGGTACCCAGCGCCAGCGGGCAGGCGCCGGCTGCCACCAGGGCGGCGGAGCCGCCACTGGAGCCGCCCGCGGTCCGGTGGGGGTCGTAGGGATTGCGGGTCTCCGGGACCTGGGGATGGAGCGCACCGGCCGCATACTCGAGAAGCGACGTGGTGGCGAACACGTCGGCAGCGAGGCGACGCAGAGTTGCCACCACCGCCGCGTCCTGGGCGGCGGGTGGTCCCGCCATATCGTGGGGATTGCCGTTGCCTCGCGGAAGTCCCTCGACGGCGATGAGATCCTTTACCGCCACCGGGATCCCGTGCAATGGGCCCGTCGCCGCTCGGGCGGGGGCTGGGATCACCCGCACCACCGCATCCAGCTGGCGGCCCAATCGCTCGGTTCGCTCGTAGGCGGCCAGAAGCTCGAGGTTTGCCAGCTCGCAGGTGCGCTCTCCCCTCTCGATGGCGCGGATCAACTCTCCGGTGTAGGTCGTCAGCGGACCCTTCAGGTCACGGAGGAGGTCGTCCACCTCGGTCTTGCGCTTGCGCACCATCAGGTCGCGGTAGATCCCGCTGTGGGACTTGGCACTGGTGCGGTTGAACGTCACCATCCGCGCCAGCGAGCCCTCGAGGTCTTTGGGATCGAATCCGTCGAACGGCTCCGTCTCCACCGGGGCCTGGGCCAGCACCTCGCGGGCGGTGGCCAGCATCAGCGGCCGCCAGCGGGGGTCCTCCAGGGAGTCGGCAATGGAGAGGTCAGAGACCGCCCCTGCATAGAGCATGGCCCCGTAGGCCTCCTTGGCCCAGAGGTAACCCATGATGTTTTCGGTCGCCTCCGCGTACGGCAGGGTCTCGGCCAGGAGCCGCACCCGCTCGGTGATCACCCCACCTCGAGGCTCGCCAACTCGGAAGGCGCCGACATTGCCCTGGAGGATGCGTCCGGGAGCAATCACATCGGCTCCGAAGTTGACGAATCCGACGATCAGTCGCTCCCAGCCCACCACCCCGGCCAAGGTCTCCGCTGTGAACCCGTTTTGCCAGCTGACCAGGTAACCCTGGGGCGCGAGACGCTGCCGCAGGACCTCTGCCGCCGTGGCGGTGTGATGGCTCTTGACGGCGATGGCGACATGTTCGAGGGTATTGGGTAGCTGCTCCGGAGTGATCGCCTTCGCCGACACCGTGAAGTTCGCTACCGGTCCCTCGATGGTCAGTCCGTCGCGATTGATGGCATCGACATGAGCAGTATCGGCGTCGCAAAAAACCACGTCGTTGCCGGCGCGAATCAGATGGGCGCCGATGGTACCACCGATCGCACCCGCGCCGATGATCGTCAAACGCATGTTTTTGAGTTCCGTGACTATCGTTGACTGCTCACGATCCGGGGCCCGTTCTAGACAGGGGCCCGGCCTCTTGGCCGGACCCCTGTCCGAGACGGTGACCCTGCAGGTTCACCGCCGTCGGTCGGCGACGGGACTTACCTCTAGCTCAGGGAGTAGTCCTGAGGATAGAGGATATCGAACACGTCCTGGGGCAGGAAGCCCTTCAGGTTGGTCTTGTACATGGTGAACTGGAGTGGGGTGTTTGGCAGATACAGGCAAGGCAGGTTCTCGGCCAGGAAGTTCTGGTACTTGGTCAAGGCCGTCTTTTCAGCGCTCTGGTTGGGCGCCGTGTTGGTGGCCAAAATGTTGGCGTCGTTGGTGGGATTGGAGTAGTCACCGACGTCGCTGCCGGCGCCGGTCTGGAAGATCTCCTCTCCAGTCGGGAAGAAGTCAGGGTCGTAGCTCCAGCCGTAGTCCCAGTAGGCAATGCCCCAGTCGGAGCAGGGCGTCTTGTAGGTGCAGCCATTGTCCATGGTCGAAATCACGGTTGCAAACGGCTCGTACTTAATCGTGAGACCGATTCCAGCCTTCGACTCCAAGGTGGATTGGTACGCGTCCATCATGTCGTTGAGGGTTGAGCTCCCGGTGGCCTGAATCATTCCGAAGTTGGCCTTCTCGTTCAAGCTGATACCGGCTCCGCAATCACCGGAAGCAGTGCCGGGCTTGGCGCAGTAACTCGCCCCCCCAGGCTCTACCTTCCAGCCGTGTGCCTTGAGCAACGAGACTGCCTTGGAGGGGTCGTAGGGATAGATCGCTTTGCCGGCCTCAAGAGTGCTCTCGTCCGGGTTCTTGGGTGGATAAGTCGGCACCGGGCCGTTGTTGACCGTCCCGTACCCGTCGTTGTAAACCTTGATGAACTCCGGTTGATTCAGAAGCGACTGCATCGCCTGACGGAAATACAGCTGTCTGAAGATCGGACCCACGGTCGGACTTGTGAAGTTGTAGCCTGCGTAAGCGAAGCCGAAGAGGTACCAGGGATTTAGGGCATAGCCCTGGCTCTTCTCCACCGCCTTCGCTTCCTTGAAGTCCTCGGGTGGGATGTAGCCGATGGTCACGGTGCCCGCTCGCACGGCGTTGAACTCAGCCGCATTGCTTGTGAAAGGCAAGAGCTCGAAAGCACTCACCTTGGGCTTAGGTGAGCCCGAGTAGGCCTTGTTGGGTACGAACTTGGCGAACCCCTCGGTGGTGAACTGGGAGAGGACGAAGGGCCCGTCGACCACCTTCCAGAACGGGTTGGTCGCGTAGGCGCTGATGTTTTCGGCTTGATCGGTGAGGAAAGCTGCCACCCCCAGGGCTCCGGTAGTGGCGGTCCCGGGATCGGCTGGGACGTAGGAGAGCGGCGCGCTACCGGGCAGTGTCGTCCGAGTTTCCGCGGTTGCGTCGTAGTCGCCGATAGGACCTGCGCTAGTCAGCTCGTCCCACGAGGCTTGGGGGAAGGGGTAGATCTGGCTCAGCTCGTTGAAGAGGAACCAGGTGGGGTTGTACGAAGCGTTGAGCTTGAGTTGGAGGCTGTAGGTCCCGGTCTGGGTGTAGCTGACCACGTTCTCGGGGAAGCCAGCAGGCACAGAGGCGAACCAACCAGGTCCCGGGTTGGTGCTGGTACCCACGACGGGAGCGTTGGGGTCGGTGACGGCGCTGAGGAGGTTCAACCAGAGGATCACGTCGCGGGCTGTGATCGGCTGGCCGTTCGACCATACCCAGTGTTTCAGGGTGATGGTTGCCACCGAGTCGTTGTCGGAGAAGACCGGCATGTTGGCCACGCTGAGCGCCTTGTTGAAGACCGGCTCGCCATTGCCGCCAAACCAGAACAGCGGCAGGTACATGAAGTTCGAGAACTGGTAGAGGTTGGCGTTGGACTCGTTCTGCGCACTCATCAGGGGCAAGATGAAGGTCGGGGGGGTGCCGGCAAGCTCGGCAAATGAGACCACCCCTCCGCCGTGCGACTTGGCCTGGCTGGTGACGCTGCCTCCCGCCATCACCATCAGACTGGCGACCGCGGCTACCCCGGCAATCCGCGTGACCGAAGATCTAACGCTCCTCACTCATCACTCCCTCATGTGTGCCCTATCGTGAGCGCCTGGGCGCGGCCGCATTTTCGGACGCCAATGCGCCGAAAGTCAACGGATCTTATAAGTTACAACCCTCGGTGTCGTCACCCGTTGGGGTGATTACTCGCCCATCCCTCCAACTGGCCCGGGGGCGACGGTGCCAAATCTCTCTCAGCCATCGCCTATATATAAGGTGCCCGGGTCGCCAATGGGCAGATGGGAGGACTTGCCGTGATTCGACCGCTTCAGGATGGGGACTTCCCCGCCTGGCGAGAGCTCTGGAACAGCTACCTCCGCTTCTATCGCACCGAGGTGGACGAGAGCGTCACCGAGGCAAGCTTCCGGCGGCTTCAGCTGAGAGCCGACGGACTCGCCGGTCTGGTGGCGCAGGCCGAGCAGGGTCCGCTCTTGGGGTTGATCCACTTGGTCTTCCATCCCTCGACCTGGTCGACCGCACCCTACTGCTATGTGGAGGACCTCTTCGTGTCACCGTCGGCGCGAGGCACGGGTGCCGCGATGGAGCTGCTCCAGGGGGCATTCGCGGAGGCGGATCGACGCGGCGCAGCTCGCACCTACTGGGAGACCCAGACCTTCAATGGAGCGGCTCGTTCGCTCTACGACCAAGTCGCCCACCCGACTTCATTCGTGATCTACGAGCGCTGAGCCGGGCCGCGGCCTCGACCCGGGACGCCGACCAAGCATCTTTGGCAGCCGGACCGGTCCAGTCAGCTCTGACACGACCTTGGCCTTCTCACGTTATTCCTCTCGTGGCCAGATAAATGCCAGGGCCGCGCACGCTGGCGAAGTGGCCACAGGAGGATCCTGACCATGATGGAGCCCGAAACCGAGGAACGCCAAGAGACGGTGACCCAGTCCGGTCCGGGACAAGGCGGTCAGCAGACTGTCACCCGCACCTCGAGCAAGGTTGCCCCCGCGGGCTTTCGGGCCCAGAACCTGGTATGGCTAGCTGGGGGAGTTGTCGCCGCCATCTTGGCGCTGGATTTCATCTTCAGGCTGGCGGGTTCGGCCAACGTGGGATTTGTCAGCTTTATCTCGAATTTGGCCGTCGCCCTGTCCGCTCCCTTCCGCGGCGTGCTCGCGTCCTCGGTCACGACCGGGCACTACGCTTACTGGCCCGACATCGTCGGCATCGTTGTCTACCTCATCGCCGCCTGGATCGTGGTAGTCCTGATTGGCATCCTGGCGTCCCCCCGCCCCAATCAGTCCGGACGGGCCGCCTGATGCTGCCGATGCTGGTGGTGGCGCTGCTAGTTGTGCTCTTTTTTGGCTTGGGCGTCGCCATCCACATACTCTGGATCGTCGCAATAGTGGCGCTCGTGCTCTGGCTGGTGGGGTTCTTGTTCCGGCCTAGCGGCGGGCGCTGGTACAACTGGTAGGACACCGCCCCCACCACTGAGCGGAAGAGGTCGGGCCGACCACATCCGAGGCTGGGCCGGGCTCTGCCCGTCTCTAGAGGCCGGTGACCTCGCGATAGACGCCCCGGGTGAGGGCAGCCATCCGGGTTGACGAGAAGCGCCGTCGGATCCGATCAGGTCCGGCCGCGCTCAGCGCCGCGTAGCGGGGCCAATCATCCAGCAGACCTGAGCTGACGCTGGCCAGGGCGGCCGGGTTGGCGGGCGTCACCACCAAGCCCGCCAGCGGAGGATCGAGGATCTCGGTCAATCCCCCCACCCGGCTGGCCACCACCGGCAAGCCAGAGCTCATGGCCTCGCAAGCGACCAGTCCGAAGGGCTCGGCCCGAGAGGGGACCCAGGCGAGGTCGCAGCTGGCGAAGAACTGTTCCCGGTCGGTGACCTCTCCCAAGAAGTTGACCCGCTCGGCCACGCCCACGGTGAAGGCGAGGTCAACCAGGACCGCCAGCTCGGGTCCAGTGCCACCGACGTTGAGGGTCAGGCTCCGGCCCGCGGGCGTGGCCAGGGCCAGGATGGCGATGTCCACCCCCTTGGACTGGGTGAGCCGGGCCAGCACCCCCACCCGGCGTCCGTCCGGAGCGGTCCGGAGCATAGGCGCGAGGGGCTGGATGCCGTTGGGGATTACGCGTACCCGGTGGGAATCGGCACCGACCTCCGTGGTCAGAAACTCGGCCACCGAGTTGGAGACCGCGATCTGCAGCTGGGCGGCGCGACAGAGAGCCCGTAGCTCGTGGCGATGGACAGCCACCCGCAGCGGGCTGGCGGTGAACCAGCCGTCGAGGTGGTGAGTGTGGATCTGGGGTTTGCCGGGCCGAGCCCGCCGCAGCAGCGTGCCCGCACGCAGGCCATGGCTATGCACTACCGACGCATTCCAGCGCCGGGCCAGTTGCCGGAGCTCGACTGGGGCTGATGCCCAACCCCTTCCCCTCATCGAGACCGAGGACACCGCCACACCCAGGCCCCGACAGCGCTCGACCAGCTCGCCGGCTGGACAGGCCACCAGCGGGACCCAGCCTGCTGCGGACAGCTCCTGGGCCAGGGTGAGCACATGCTCGGGACCTCCGCTGCGGGAGCTGTCCGCGATCACCAGGAGCACGCGCGAGTCGCCAGCCATCGAGCCCATTCTTCCACCTCGTTCGTAAGTGACCGGCTACCATCGGTTCGGTCTTGAGTTCATCTCGCCCGGGCGCCGAGCACGTACTGGTGGCGGTGGCTTGGCCCTACGCCAGCGGGCCTCGGCACATAGGGCACGTGGCCGGCTTCGGGGTCCCGTCCGACATCTTCGCCCGCTACCAGCGCCTGCGTGGCGCCCGGGTGCTGATGGTCAGCGGCACCGACGAACACGGCACCCCCATCTTGGTCGCGGCCGATCGCGAGGGGGTCAGTCCCCGGGCCATCGCCGATCGCTACAACGAGGTGATCGTCGACGATCTCCAGCGCTTGGGGCTCAGCTACGACCTCTTCACCAGGACCACGACGGTGAACCACGCTGAGGTCACCCAGGACGTCTTCCTCACCCTCTACCAAAAGGGTTATCTGTTCCGGCAGTCCCAGATGGGCGCCTTCTCCGCCACCACCGGGCGGGCTCTGCCCGACCGCTACATCGAGGGCACCTGCCCCCACTGCGGATACGCGGGCGCGCGGGGCGACCAGTGCGACAACTGTGGTCGGATCCTCGATCCCGCGGAGCTGATCGACCCCCGCTCCCGGATCGACGGCCAGCCGCCGGTTTTCCGGGAGTCGGAGCACTTCATGCTCGACCTGCCCGCCTTCGCCAGCGCCCTCACCGACTGGATCGAATCCCAGAGTGAGTGGCGCGCCAACGTCAGGACCTATTCCCTCAACTTCGTCGCCGAGCTCAAACCCCGGGCGGTGACCCGCGACATCGACTGGGGCATCCGCATCCCTCTCCCCGAGTTCCGGGACCGCGACGACAAATTGATCTATGTCTGGTTCGAGGCGGTGATCGGATACCTCTCCGCCAGCGTCGAGTGGAGTGCTAATCGCGGCCAGCGGGAAGCGTGGCGGGCCTGGTGGCAGAACCCCGAGGCCAGCCACTTCTACTTCATGGGCAAGGACAACATCATCTTTCACACCGTGATCTGGCCGAGCATGTTGATGGGCTACGGCAGCGGCGGCGAGCTCGGCGGTGGCCCCCCCAACCTGACCTTGGTGCTACCGGACAACGTGGTCAGCAGCGAGTTCCTGACCATGGAGGGGCAGAAGTTCTCCAACAGTCGCGGCATCGTCATCGAGGTCCGCGACTTCCTGGAGCGCTACGACCCTGACTCCCTGCGCTACTACCTGACCGCGGCCGGGCCCGAGACCCAGGACACCGACTTCACCTGGGCCGAGTTCATCCGGCGCAACAACGACGAGCTGGTGGCGACCTGGGGCAACCTGGTCAACCGCACCCTCACCATCGCCAAGAAGAACTTCGGCGAGGTCCCCACCCCGGGCCAGTTGTCTGAGCGAGACGAGGAGGTGCTGGGCGCCGTGGAGGACGGCTTCGACTCGGTCGGCAAACTGCTGGAGGCGGCTCGCTTCAAGGCGGCCCTGGCTGAGGTGATGGCTCTGGCGGCCGGCGTCAACCAGTACCTCGCCGAGAACGAGCCATGGCATCTGGTCGGCAGCGACCGCCAGCGCGCCGCCACCGTTCTCTACATCGCCCTACGTTGCATCGACAACCTGAAGGTGCAGCTCCTCCCCTTTCTGCCCTTCAGCTGTCAGCGGCTGCACCTGATGCTCGGCCACCAAGGTCTGATCGCTCCCATGCCGGTCAAGGTGGTGGCTGAGGGCGATGGTGACCCCCACCTCATCCTGACCGGAGACTACCTCACCCCGGTGGCGAGCTGGACCGCGAGTGGTCTGGCCCCGGGTCAGCCGCTGGGAGAACCCCGACCCCTCTTTCGCAAGCTGGAGCCGGCGCTGGCCGAGGAGGAGCTGGCCCGGATGGCGCCGGTCGCGCAAGACTGACCCCAGATCCCGGCTAGCTGGCGGGAAGTCGGAAGTATCTGCGATCGCTGAGGAGTGGCGGGGGACGCTCGACCGTCACCTTCAGCCGGAGGCCAGCCGGGAACTGGCTCAACGGCAGCGACACGACTTGGTACATGAGGGGGCCGATCAGTTGGGAGCAGGCGTGACCAGGAAGCAGCCGCTCCTTCTCGACCGAGAGGGTCAGCCTCGCCCCCGGTCCATAGGCGATGCTCGCGAGGTGATCGGGCAGGCAGCTGTATCGCGCCAGGGTCAGCCCCAGGTAGAGCTGCGGACCGGTGTCACCGGGCGGTGGGGGTCGCGAGGCGCTGGCCCCCGGGGGGAAGTTCCTCTGGATCGTGGCCAGACTGGTCGACACCAAGAGAGAGTGGGACGCCACGGTCGACTGCTCCATTCCGACGTACAGGGAGGTGTAGGTGAGATCGACGGCTCGGAGGGGCAGGCGCGTCCGGGCCGTCACTGGGCTCGGGCCTGAGATCAAAAGCAGCGCCGCTAACCCCACGAATGCTGCGGACCGCAGGAGCCTGAGTACGCGCCAGGAGCGCCCACTCAACCGCTGCCGAACATGCCGCAGTTTCACGACCTGTTAGACGCAATCTCCCCAGGCGGCGTTCCCAAGTCGCCTTCAGGGCCCGGTTACACTCGCCAGCAAATCAGGGTGCGAGGGGTGAGTCTTGAACTTTGCGTCGGTCTCGATACCCCTCGCCCTGGCAGCTGGCGCTACCTCCTTTCTCTCGCCCTGCGTCCTGCCCCTGGTGCCCTCGTACATGGGCTTCCTGGCCCAGTCCGCCACCGGCGATCTCTCCCTCCCCGGGAGAGCCGGCCGGACCCGGGCCCGGGTGATGATCGGATCTCTGGGCTTCGTACTGGGGCTGAGCCTTTTCCTGATCGCCTTCTTCTATGCCCTCTACCGCCTGCTGGAGCCCTGGAAGCATCTGGCCCTGCCGATCCTGGGCGCGGTGGTGATCCTGCTGGGCCTGAGCTTCATGGGGGTGTTGAAGCTGCCCTGGATATCAAGGGAGGCACGCTGGCTTCCAGCCGGCTTCAGCCGGGGCGGCTTCCTCGCCGGGCTGCTGCTCGGGCTGGGCTTTGCCGCGGGCTGGACTCCCTGCATCGGGCCGGTGCTGGGAGCGGTCCTAACCTCGGGCATCGATCAGGGGACCACCAGCCGGGGGATGCTCCTGATCATCGCCTACTGCCTGGGCCTGGGAGCTCCCTTCGTGGTGGTAGCGCTGCTCATCGACCGCGCCGGCCCGGTGCTGAGGATGATCAACCGACGCCAGCGGGTGATTTCACTGGTAGGCGGAGCGCTGGTGGTGGCGATGGGAGTGCTGGTGGTCAGCAACAACGTTCCGCTACTGTACGACTGGTTCTCGGCCCACCTGCCGACCTTCTTCCACGATCCCTTCGACCTCTGAACGTGTCCCGGATCGCTTGAGAACCTACTTGCGGCTCGACTTGCGGTCGCTAGACTCGCGCCCCAAGTGAAAGCAAAGACTCGGAAGGAGATCGACGTCTACGCGGTGCTGGGAGTGGAACGCACCGCCACCTGGCCCGAGCTGCGCCGCAGCTACCGAGCTCGAGCCCGAGAGCTCCACCCCGACGTCCAGGCCCATCGACCGACCCCGAGCCGGCTCGACCAGTCCCGGGCCACCGCGCTCTTCACCCAGCTGCAGCAGGTCTGGTCCCTGGTGGCCACCCCGGAGCTGCGTGCCGCCTATGACCTCGCCAGCGTTCCGGCAACGAGCCTGGCGACCAAGCCCCGGCGGCCGGCGGTGGTACCGGCCTGGAGTGCTGGACCCAAGGCCGGGGTACTGCTGCGCACCGGCCCCGGGAACCTCCACATCGCCATTCCCGGCGGCACTTGGGACTTATCTCTGGCTCAGTTCCTGCGCCACGCCCACGACTCCGGGTTCAAGCCCCTGCTGATCGGGGATCTACCGCCCCACCTGGAGCTCCGCGAGGCGCTCCGGGCGGCGGACTTCGTGGAACGACAACGCCTCACGACCATGGTCGGTCTCAATGAGCCCGCGGAGGACCGGGGAGGGCCTGGGGGCGACCTCGATGAGGACGGCGTCTGGAAGTTGGATCAGCTAGATCGGGCACTGGCAAGATGGGCCAGAGCTTTCCCGGCTCGAAGAGCCGAGCTCCCCTATTCCGCCGACCTGCGCCTGATGGGACGCCTCTCGGTCGCCGGATATGAGATCAATCTGCCCCACCCGGCCGGGATCTACGTCGCGGTGGAGGCACGGCCCGCCGATCGGGTTGAGGCCAAGCTGCGTAGTGCCCAGCCGGTTCTGGACGTCTTGCTGCCGCCGCCGACGCTGGCGCTGATCGCCACCTGGGCGCAGGACCAGGAGGCGATCCGGGCGTTGGAGCAGGGCTGGGTTGGACTCGCCCGGGTGGCCCAGTTGGACCCGCTGGAGCTGGCCGTGGTCCAGAGGGGGCTCGAGGGCAGACGGTCGCGTCGGGACGGTCAGGACGCGCTGCCTGGCTCCGTCTTCGATGGCGGCGGCGGCCAGCTGCCACCATCGATCCTGCCCCTCCTCAGAGCGTTGCCGGCATCGTTGGGCTGGCTGGGGGAGTTTGGCGGACTCCTCCCCCAGCTCCCTTGGGGGGAGCCGCTGTCCCAATCCGGGGACGACCGCAACTTGAGTGATGCGGCCGCCCGGCTGGTGGCACGGATCCTGGATCAGCTGCTGATCGATCCACTCGAGGGTCTGAACCTGGTGGCTCTGCGGGGCGCCAGATTGCGCTACCGAGTGGACTCGGATCCCCGCGCCGCCGAGTCCTGGATAAGAATTCGTGTCCAAGACGCCTTCCGCCGCCACCTCGGCTTCCCGGCGAGCCCGACTGTCGCCGGGGCATAGCCGGTGGACGGAGAGGGTGCGCCGGGAGGGTTGCAGGGACATCGAAGGCGCAGCCCGAGCTTGACGACCTAACTTTTCCGTAACTTGACGTCGTTCGGGCGGTGTACCTACAGTCAGCACCGAAGACCACTTTGGGGGTGGCAGCCCAGTGGGCGCTGGGAGCGCTTGGCAGGCGTATTCGGGGAGGCGAGTTATGCGTCGAGTCGACTTACCCTGGCGCCCCTTGTGGGCAACGTTAGCGGCCGGATTCACCGTGGTTGCTCTAGGGGGCCTTGGGGTCCAAGCCGCCAGCTCGCCGGCACTGTCGGTAATACCCGGCTCCTATCTGCCGGCCAATGCCGCCGTCACTGGACAGCTGCAGACGCCCCAGATGAGCGTGGAGGTGGTGCTGCAGCCGAGCAATGCCGCCGGGCTCAACAGCCTGTTGGCGGGCCAGTACACCCCCGGCAGCGCTGCGTACGGCAAGTGGCTGGCCAAGGGTCAGTTCGATGCCGACTTCGCCCCCAGCGCGGCCACGACCGCGGCGATGACCGGCTACCTGCAGAGCCATGGACTGGCGGTCCACGCCACTAGCTCGCCCTTCCTGCTCCGAGCCGTCGGCAGCAGTGCCCAGATCGCATCGACGTTCTCGACCCCCATCGACACCTACCGCAGTGCCAGCGGGGTCGCCTTCTTCTCCAACGCCTCAGCAGTGTCCGTGCCCAGCAGCCTTGCCCCCAGCGTCCTGGGAGTGGTCGGGCTCAGCAACACGGTCAGGCTGCAGAACAATGTCCAGGTAGCGCAGCACCACCGGGGCGGTGTACCCAGCTGCGAGACTCCCTACCCCGCCAACCTCAGCCAGCTGGAAGCGATCTTCGCCGGAGGGGCCTACGGCTACGGCGACGGTCCCGCCTGCACCGGGCTCACGCCTTCCCAGACCAACAGCATCTACAACGCCCCCCAGGCGGGCCCGCGCGCCCAAGGCGAGGGAGCGACGTTGGCGGTGTTCGAGCTCTCCGCCTACAACCAGTCCGACATCACCACCTGGGCCCAGACTTTCTACGGCCCCCACTACTCCCCACGGCTCACCAACGTCAATGTCGATGGCGGTCCACTGGCGACCAACACCAGCCAGTGCCCAACCGGTGATACCTGCATCTACGGCTATGGCGGTGATATCGAGGTCGAAGCCGACATCGAACAGCAACTGTCGATCTCGCCCGACATCAATCAGATTGAGGTCTACAACGCCCCCAACGACTTCACCGGCCAGACCGAGTTGGACGAATACACCCAGATCGCCAGCGACGACACCGCCGACTCCATCAGCTCCAGTTGGGCCGTATGCGAGGTCGATGCCGGCGAGTCATACGCCCAGGCCGAGAACATCGTCTTCGAGCAGATGGCGGCCCAAGGCCAGAGCATGTTCGCGGCGGCCGGCGACACGGGCGCCTTCTCCTGCATCAGGGATGGTGCGGGCAGCTTGGACCAGTACGGTCTCCAGGTGCTTGACCCCGGCGCCCAGCCCTGGGTGACCAGCGTGGGAGGGACCTCCCTCGAGACCGACAACCCCGGAGTGAAGCCGAACCCGAGCTATCCCAACGGGGTGGAGTCGGTGTGGAACATCCTCAACCTCTGCAACGACACCTCGACCGGACTCGCAGACTGCGCTGAGTACGGGGCTGGCGGAGGCGGCCACAGCATCTTCTGGGGCCGACCGGCCTACCAGCGGGGGCCGGGGGTGAACAACGCCCATACAGTTTCCAGCCCTGCCAACTGTGCGCTGGCGGCGACCCGGCAGCCATGCCGTGAGGTACCCGACGTGTCCGCTAACGCGGATGAACTAACCGGCATCGCCGAATACTGCAGTGGCTCCAGTTACGTCTCGCCGATCACCCCGGTCCCCTATGGGAGCGCGTGCCTCGGAATCACCGATGCGGCGGCTCCTCACTGGTTCCAGATCGGTGGCACCAGCCTGTCTTCGCCGCTTTGGTCGGGAATCCTGGCTGATCGAGATGCCTACGAGGGATACCGTTCCGGAAACGCCAACTACCTGCTGTACGGCCTCTTCAACAGCCCGGGCACCTACTCGCCCTCCGGTTTCTTCCATGACATCACTGGGATCGGCCAGAGCGAGAACAACAACGGTTACTACCCGGTGACCCCCGGCTATGACGAGGCGACCGGAATCGGCTCGCCCAACATGGACCGCCTGATCACCGGGTTCCGCGGCTTCTTCTAGTCCTGAGATGGCGGGGCTGGGCGTGAGCTCAGCCCCGCCAGTCCTTGCCCGGGGCCTGCTCGTGCCAGCAACTTGGGCCAGCGCACGCTCGGTCTAGCTTGGCCTTTTTTTATCGGCGGTCACTGCCGATGGTGCTCACCGTCCTTGGCGTGGGGAGCAGATCGTGGGCAATCGTTCAGGGAGGCGCCTGGACCCACTCCCTCTTCGCAGCCGGTGGCGGGCGCATATTGGCACGGCCACTGCCCCAGAACGAGCATCCGTACTCGGCGTTTGACAGGGCGAGCCGACAGTGTTAGCGTCGCCTTCCGGACGGAGTTTGGGACCGCGGGGTGAGGGCGGCTACAAGCTCAGCTGGATGGGTTAGGGCGTCAACACCCCTGTTGAAAGGGGCGTGCGATGAGATCCAAGAGACTCTCCCTGCCACTGTCAGGTCTGACGGCGGCGCTAGTTGTTGTCTTTGCAGGAGCCATCGCGGCTTCGGTCGGTACTGGTGCCAGTGCACTGGCGAGCACCGGCAGTCCAACTAGCCTAGGGACGGGTTCACCAACCTTTACGGGCTCGGCAGCGACCGGTTGTAACGGCGTTGGCTGCTCACTGCTCGCTGGCCCCTATTCCACCCCTCGACTGAGTCCCTCCGCCTCAAGCAATTCGGCCGCCACCAACTCGCCAGCCAAATCTGCGACTTTGCCTTCAACCCCGCGGGCGCTGCCGGATCCGGCCCGCGCGCGC
This sequence comes from Candidatus Dormiibacterota bacterium, assembly GCA_963701235.1. Taxonomy (GTDB): domain Bacteria; phylum Chloroflexota; class Dormibacteria; order Aeolococcales; family Bog-877; genus Bog-877. Next base: position 709,799 of record OY969577.1, on the reverse strand, counting down.
AGCGCGGTCGATCCCACGCCACCAGGCGTTACCTGTTCGACGACGATCGGCCCAGGCTGCGATTCGATCAGTACGTCTGCGGGCGGTGCGGCTGGAGTCAAGGGACTCGACGCCGTCGACAGCGCGACGCTGCCCACGAACACCACCCTCGGAGACATCGAGCCCGCTGACCAAGGTTTGTGCGCCGGCAACGGATACGTGGTGGAGACCAACAACATCGGGGAAATCCTGATCTTCAACACGGCATTGCAGCGCACTTCTGCGCCAATCTCCGACGACACGTTGTTGGGACTCGCGTCCCATGGCTCAGCCGGCTGGAGCAGCGGGGGTGACCCGTCGTGCCTGTACGACTCAAGCAACGGCGGGCACTGGATCTTCACCGAGATCGTCTCGACCAACAGCTACGCGAGCGGCGGTCCGTTCACCGGATGCTTCCACGCAGCGGCGAACGCGTGCCTGGAAGGAATCGCGGTGACGACGGGGTCGAGCCCGTTTGGTCCCTACAAGGCGTACTTCTTGAACGCGAACTACAACCCGCAAGAGCCAGGTTATCCCTACTTGCTCAACGACTTCGCGAAGATCTCGATGTCGCGCGACGCCTTCCTAATGTTCTATGACGAGTTCCCGCTCAGGGGTGGCGGCTTAGGCGGAGGAGGCTTCAACGGCGCACAGGAGCTGGCCTTCAGCAAGGATGCGATGGAAGCCGGCGATTCGGTGAGGTTGCCGAACGGAAAACCGAACCCCATCTTCAATGTCGCGATTGAGAACATGGGGCTCTTTCCGACACCGGCAGCCGACGGGGGCAGTTGCACGGCCACAGGCGGCGTCGCCTGCTGGTATCAGGTCATTCCCGCACAGCCGCCAGACCCGAGCCAGTACGACAACACCAACCGTGGATCGGCCTTCATGCTCGGCACGCTCGATTTCTTTGGCAACGCCGACACCCGGATCGCCGCGTTCGACTGGACGGGCCTGCAAGGTCTCCACTCGGGTTTCTGCAATGCCTGCTCCTCGCTTAAATTCGGCGGCCAGCTGTTTTCCGGCGTCGAGGACTACTACGGCGAGGGCTTCATCGCGGCCCAGAAGGCCGGCCCGATCCCGCTCGGTGACGAGTGCGTGGCCGCCGGGGCCAAGTACGGCTACGCCGTCGACAACAACACGCCGACGAGTTGTCCCGAGAACGGAATCGCCACCAACGGCGACGGCATGACACAGGTCGCACAGGCGCAGGGCCAGATCTGGGGCGCGGTGAGCACCGAGGTCGACCAGTCGTTCTCTGGGGAGACTTCACCTGAGGTGCACCAAGCGGCCGCCTACTGGGTGATCGGCACGAACAGCTTCGACCAGAGCGGCACCTTCAGCCTGACGAGCCAGGGATACGTCTCAGCCGCGCACGAAGACATCGAGTTCCCGGCGATCGCGGCCGAGGGCAGCTCCTCGCAAGACGGAGGCAATGACGGGGCGATCATGACCTTCACGCTCTCCGGTAACGGGGGACCAACTGGAGCCGACGGCGGCGGCTTCTACCCGAGCACCGCCTACGGGCGCTTGACCAGCACCTCCGGCGGGCTCGTCAACTCGACGATCAACATCGCCGACCTCGGCCAGTCGCCCGAGGACGGCTTCACCGAGTACCAGGAACCGCTCCGACCCCGATGGGGCGATTACAGCTGGGCGGTCTACGCACCAGGGTCCGGTGGCAAGATCTACTTCGCCACCAACTACATCCAGTATCCGAACTGCACGGGGTCGGCGTTCACGCTGACGTTCGCTACATGCGGCGGAACGCGGGACGGGCAGGCGAACTGGGGGACGTCGGTCAACTCCGTAGTGCCGTAGGCGGGAGATTTTAGGACAAGCACGAGCGCCAGGGGACTGGCGCAAGGCGACGGTGGAGACATCACCCGGGTCGCGCCCTCGGAGGGCGCGACCCGGGCCTGCGTTATCCGTTATGCGTTGCTAGGGCGAGCCTCGATACGAGACTTCCTGGGCTTGTCGGAGCAAAGCGACGAGACCGCCGGGGGCGCAAGCGAGGCACGGGGTGGAACCGGATCTACCCCGCTTATTTTCCAGAGTCAGCTCCAGCGCCTGAGCCGTGGCGGTCGGTTTAGTCAGGCTCTCTGGCCCCTCCAGTCAACGAAAGGTTAGACTTGACAGAACTATTCGACAGACGCTAACCTTTTGCCGACCGGTGGAGGGGGCCGCGGGTTGAACAGCAGCAGAATTTTCGAGGGTCGGCCGTGGCCATTACACAACCGGTGATGCAACTCTCGCAGCGAACCAAGCTAGCGATTGTTGCAGCCGTAATGCTCGGGCTCTTCCTCAGCGCCCTGGACCAGACCGTGGTCGGAACGGCCCTCCCCACCATCGTCACCGACCTGGGCGGCAACAACCTCTACGTCTGGGTGGTCACCTCCTATCTGCTCACCAGCACCATCACGGTGCCCATCTATGGCAAGCTGTCCGACCTCTTCGGGCGCAAGTTACTCCTGATCATCGGTATCGGCCTCTTCTTGGTCGGCTCGGCCCTTTCCGGTCTCTCCCAGAACATGGGCGAGCTGATCATCTTCCGAGGCCTGCAGGGGCTGGGAGCCGGGGCCCTTTTCCCGATCGCCCTAGCCGTGATTGGCGACCTCTTCACACCTCGGGAGCGGGGCAAGTACCAGGGCTTCTTTGGAGCCGTCTTCGGGCTGGCCTTCCTGGTGGGTCCCTTCCTCGGGGGCTGGATCACCGACAACATCAGCTGGCACTGGGTCTTTTACGTCAACTTGCCCATCGGCCTGATCGCCCTGGCGGTGATCATCATCAACCTCCCCAATCACAAGCGGGAAGGCGCCAACCCTTCGATCGACTACCTCGGAACTCTGGTCTTCACCGCGGCGGTGGTGCCGATCCTGATCGGGCTCACCGAGAAGGGCCTCGCCAGCAGCTCCGGTTCCGCCACCCCCTGGATCTCCTGGCAGGTGGGAGGGCTGATCCTTCTGGGCGCCGTCCTCTGCCTTTTGTTCCTGTTCATTGAGAGCCGGGCTAAGGAGCCCATCCTGCCCCTGGACCTGTTCCGGATTCGCACCTATGCCGCCTCGCAGGCGGCGATGTTCCTGATGTCGTTCGCCTTCTTCATCGCGGTCATCTTCATGCCCCGCTACTACCAGGCGGTGAGGGACATCAGTGCCACCGCCTCCGGCTACATGCTCTGGCCCCTGTTAGTTGGCTTGATGGGCACCAGCATCGGGGCGGGACTGGTGATCGCGCGCACCGGCAAATACAAGATGCTGATGGTGGGAGCGATGCTGACCATGACCGTCGGCATCTTCCTCATGACCCAGCTCACCGCCACCACCGGCAACTACCCACTTTGGATCTGGTTATTTGTCCTGGGGGTGGGGATCGGCCCGGCCATGTCGGGGTACACCCTGGTGGTGCAGAACTCGGTCCCGGTCGCCAAGCTCGGGGTCGCCACCAGCACCCTCACCTTCGGCCGCCAGATGGGTGGCACCATCGGCCTCGCCATCGCGGGCACCTCGCTCTCCTCCTCTCTCATAACCAACTTACCCAAGGACCTGGCCAAGAACGGGGTTCCGGCGTCGTTGGCCAGCCATCTTTCGGCGAGCTCGAACAGCAGCCTCACCGGGGTGGGCAACGTCGGCGCCAAGCTGGCAGCGGTGCTTCCGCCCTCGGCCAAGCCCTTCATCGGCCACATCGTCACGGCCCTGCACCAGGCGCTAGCCCAAGCCATCGCTGGTTCGTTCTGGATCGGCCTGGTGGTGGCAATCCTCGCGGTGGTGGCGACGCTGTGCCTCAAGGAACTGCCACTGCGGACGACCCACTACGACCAGCCGCCGACGGCCCCACCCTCCGAAGGCACACCGGAACCAGCTCAAGAAGAGCTGGTCTCGGCTTCCTGACCAGAGCCCAAGATGTCGGCCACGATCGCCCGCGACCCGGTCAGCGGCAGGGAATCCCTGCTGCACCAGGCGGTGGACACCCTGGAAGAGCTGGTCGCCCAGCACTGGCGCCAGGGTCCCGGCGCCCGGTGGGCCCGACGCGACCTATCCATCGCCCAGATGCACCTCATGATGGTCTTGCAGGAGCACGGCCCCGCCACGGTGGGACAGCTGGCCGAGACCCTGGGCATCAGCCCGCCCTCGGTGAGTTCCGCCCTGGATCGCCTGGAGGAGCACGGACTGGCGGTGCGACGCCGCGACCGTGAGGACCGCCGGGTGGTCCACGCCGCCCTCTCCAGTCGGGGCCGGTTAGCGGCTGAGGAGGCCTGCGGGTTCCGGCGCCAGAAGGTGCGTCAGCTGCTGGACAAGTTCGACGCCAAGGAGCTGGAGGCGCTGCTCACCGTCTTGCAGGCGGTGCAGCGGGGAGCCGAGAAAGCTCAGCCCTGAAGCTGGCTCCGGCGCCCGAGAGCGTCAGTGGCCAACCGCGACTCGATCCCGGCCCCGTCGCTTGGCGCTGTACATGGCCGCGTCAGCCACGCCCAGGAGCTGCCCGATGGTGCGTCCGTGCTTGGGGAAGAGGGCGATTCCCACCGAGGCGGTGACCTGGGGCACGGTGCTCTCGTCGGGCAGAGGGATGGCGGCCAGTCCGGTGCGAATCTCGCGGGCGATGCGGCGAGCTCCGTCCAGGGTGCATCCCCTCAGAATCAGAACGAACTCCTCGCCGCCGTAGCGGACCGCCGCGTCCTCGGCCCGGATCGAGCGCAGCAGGGTCCGGCCCACGTTGCGGAGGATCCCGTCGCCAACTGCGTGGCCGCAGCTGTCGTTGATGTACTTGAAGTGGTCGAGGTCGATCATCAGGATCGCCATCGGGGTCCCGCTGCGCTCGGCCATGGCCAGCTCGCGCCGGGCGGCGTCGCGCAGCCAGCGGGTGTTGAGCAGATTGGTCAGAGAATCGGTGATGGCGTGCTGAACCTGCTCGGCGTAGAGCTGGACATTGCGCCAGGCGGCGGCCGCCATGTGGGCGACCAGGCTGGCCACGGTCAGGTCGTAGGGGAGGTAGCCATCCTTGCGATTGCGGACCATGTTGAGCATCCCCAGGCGGTAGTCCCCGAAGACCAAGGGGATGAGGAGCATCGATTCGTCCTGATTCTGAGGGTCGTTCTCGGTGCCGGGGACGTGGCCCGCTGCGGGGTGGGCGTCGGCGTCGTTGACTCGCTGAGGGGAACCGATGTCGAAGGCCCAGCCGGTGAGCCCGGTCCCCAGGGGGAATGAGTGGGCCATAACTGCGGGCACGTAAGTGGCGTCGGTGCTGGAGCGGGCCAGCACCGGCCGGAACCTGCCGGCGTCCCAGTCAGCCTCGTAGACGGAGAGCCCGTCAAACGGGACTATCCGCTCCAGATAGTCGGCCGCCAGCTCCAGGATCGACTCGGCGTCGTTCTCTGTCTGGAAGGCTCGCGCCGCCTGGCTCAGAATCTCGGCGATGCCGAGGTGGTAGGAGTCGACCGCCGTCTTCCGCGTGCGCTTGCGCGAGCCCGCCCCCCTGGGCTCGGCGGGGCCGCCCAGCAGGCTGACGGCCGGCTTGTCGTGCAGCGAGAGCAGGAGGGGACGGCTGGGTAGCTCGAACGCATCCGCTCCCTCGCCCAGGGCGACCAGCGCCTCGCCCAGGAGCGGCCCCTGGCCGAACTGGACGCCAAGTTCCAGCAGCACCGCCTTCTCGGATTCCTGGGTAATGCCCCCGGCGGTCAGGTAGGCGTCCATCTGCGATGCGAATGCGACCAGGGCCGAGACCACGGCGCGCTGGCCGCGGTTGCCGTCGATGCCGTCGATCAGGACCTGGTCCATCTGGAGAATGTCGGGGGCGACCTTGCCGATCTCCATCAGCCGGGTGCGCACCGCGCCCAGCTGCGCCATGCCCACCCGGAAACCCCGATCATGCAACTGATCCGCCAGATCGTAGATCGGACCCCGGTCGAGACGATCCCGCTCGTCGTCCTGGTCCACCATCTGCCAGACGATCTGTGTGGGGGTGAGCCCAGCCGCCCGGACCTCGCGCATAAGGCCGGTGAGCAGGCCTCGCCGCGGTCGCCGCCATGGATGCATTTCGAGGAGCACGGCACCGGGGCTGAGGCGACGGGCGACCTCCAGCTCGGCGCGCAGCAGAGTGTCGTCCAAGGTGTTTAGGAGGTCGGCTGCCTTGGCCGCCTCCCAGATCTCGGGTATGGAGGGCATGACGTCGACCCGGGGTACCCGCCAGCGGACCTCGTAGGCCAGCAGGGCGCCGTCATCGAGCCGGGTCAGCGGCTCGGCCGTGATCCGCAGCGCTCCAGGTTGAAGTAGATCGCGGACCGCTAGCTCCAGCGCCTCGGGGGGGTGCGCAGGACGGGCACGCCTTCTCCGGTTGGAGGGTTTGGGACTCGGGGCCGCCGAGCTTGGCGCCCGCGCTTCCGTCCGCAGTATCGCCGCCACACCGAAATAGTGGCAGTCGGAGTCGCGGCACCTGGCTACGTTTGCGTGACGTTTATGTCGTTGATTTCGACCATTTGGAGGCGCCCTCGCCCGGCTTCGGAAGCCCCGGCTGGACCAAGCAAAGCTCGGCGTACACGCAGTGGGCTGCAACCGCCGGCCAGATCGAGCCGCTCCGAACTCGGATGAGGGCCGCGCCAGACCCCAGCAGCAGGGCACCCAAAGACGGCAATGGCTGCAGGGAAGCCGCCTGCACCGCGGCGTAGACCAGGGTAGATCGCGTGATCAGGCCCAACTCGATTTCGTCCCCAGGGCGCAGCCCCCCTTCCAGTACCGACTGGCGCCAGAAGATCTCTTCCCCGATCGAGGCCGGAATGACCAGCAGCGCCGCTAAAGGACGGGGCGTTCCGCTGGTGCATTGCCGCAGGCGGGCGAGCCAGCGCCTGCCTCGAGGCATTCGGCCGACCACGACGGCGCCGGCTAGGGTGACACCGTAGGCGGCCAGTCCTGCCGCCGCGCCCGCCAGAAGCCATGACGCCGAAGTCGGCTGGGGCCGGTCGCGGAGCTTTTGCAGTCCGGGCCAGCCGCTGACGCTGAGACCTGCCGTCATCAGTGGCCAAAAGTACCTCGGGTTCCGAAAACTGAGATAGACAAGCCCAGCCTGTGACGCGATCCCCAGCGTCGCGTCAGGGAGCCCCATAGAGGCGACACGGGGGTTCTCCCGGCTCATCGCCGCCGGCGCTCGGCCCAGCGATCGACAGCAGCGGCGACCGCGCTGCCGGCCGCTATGGTCGCTCCCAAAAGCGCCCGCTCGCTTCCTCGCCATCCCGGCTTGCCGGGCTCGGGCTCAACCGCCTCAGCCGCGTTCGCCGGCGGCCTAGCCAACCCGCGAGGCAGCTGTTCGATCAGGCGCTCCAGCAGTTGCTGGACCTGGGCCTCTTCGCGATCCGCCGTCCCGCGCCAACTCGAGGGGTCGGGTCTAAACGCGATGGCGCCGGCGGCGAGCTGTGCTGCGCCCACGCGACGGGCGCCGCGAGCGAGCAGCCCGTGGGCCCAGTCGCGCTCCAGCTCTGCCTTGGCGGCGAGGCGGCTTAGTGCGACCCGCTGCCGTCGGTCCGAGGTTAGGACCCCCACTCCCGCGTACCAAGGAGCGGCAGCGTTGCGGCGGGCGAAGAGTCCTTCCAGCTGGCTCCAAACACCTTCCGGCAGCTCCAGCTTGGAAAGGGTCGCCCCGCCTCCCAGCGTCACGGCACGGGCGAGATCGGGAGAGCTGACCTCAGCCGTGCGTGCCAGGGTGGCGACCCGCAGCATCGCTGCTACCCCAGCCCCGAGATCGCCGACCACCCCGGGAGGCTTGGTGAACCCGTAGGTCGCTCGGGGCAAGAACAGCCGGGAGCCCTGGCCGGCTTCTAGGGTTCCGATCCAGCCCGCCACCCGGGCGACTTCGAAGGTGTCGTCGATCACCCGCGCCGCTAGAGAACTTTGGGGCAAGCGGCCGGTCGGCAGGGAAAAGTCGGTCTCGACCCGAATCGCGCCACTCTTGTCGGGCCTGGCGGCAACCGGCCAGGCCAAGGGAGCCGATCCCTCGGTTGTCACCGTGGCCAGAGCGACTGGTATCCCACTCTCAAGCATCGCCCTTCCCCGAACGTCGATCAGATCGCGACCGGGGCGGTTGCGGCGCCGCCGCGGGTGTGGGCCGGTGACTTGGGCGGGGGACCAACTAGCGATTTGAAGTGGTTCCCAGCCGGTCGCGCCCAGGGTCGCGACCTCGACGATCCTGACCGCCACCAGAACCCGCTGCCAGTAGGCGCGGTACAGCCGGCTCCACAAGGGATCGGTGGCCGAGGTGGCGAAGAAGCGGCGCGAGCCCCCCGCGCCTCCCATGAGCTGGAACAGCTTGGCCAAGTTGGCCGTGCCGTCCCCGCTCACGATCCGGGCCTCGCCCCACACCAGCAGGGCCGGTTCTTCCGGGTTCGCCCTCAGCACAGCGACGCGAGGATAGGCCCGGATGTTGCGCAGCTTGGCGGCGTAACCGACTGTGGTCGAGGTCCAGATGGTGGCCTCGCTCGGCACCATCCGGGCGCCCACCGGTGAGATGGAGGGCACGCCCCAGGGAGTGACTGTGATCAGGTCCCACTGCAGGAAGCGGTCCACACTGGCGAACAGCTCCTGGACCCGGGAGTTAGCTTGAGGCAAGATCTCAACCCTACGGGATATCCTCAGGCGGTCACATGTGCCAGCTCGCCCATGCCTGAGGCCGGCGACCGGATCAAAGTACCGGTCTCCCAGGAAGAGGCCTGGGACTTCGCCGCCGACGCTCGCAACGCGGCCCGCTGGGTCTTCGGAGTGCGGGACGTGTCAGGAGCTCTCCGCCACCCCCTGCTCCCCGGGGACCGGCTGCGGGTCCGGCTGGTTGCGGGCGGCCGGATGGCGGTCAGCGACTGGCAGGTGGAGAGGTGTGAGCGGCCAACCATCCTGACCAGCTCCGGTCAGGCGTGGGGGGCCACCGCCAGGCTTCGGATCGAGTGCCTGCCGCTCAGCCCCACCTCCTCCGAAGTCCGATACAGCCTCGCTTACCAGCTTCCGGGCGGAGCCCTGGGCGCGATGGCCGCCCGCTTCGGGATCCATGGCATCCTGGAGGTCCAAGCCAAGCAGTCGGTGCGGGCACTGCGGCGACTGCTGGCCGCCGCTGCCCGGGAGCGGAGCTGGCGGCCCAGCGCACTCGAGCGCGGCGACCTGCCCTCTCGGTGAGCGCGGCCTCACGGCTCCCGGCCCCGTGGCCGGTGGAGGTGGTCGGGGTTGGAGACGAGGACGATCCCCAGCTGGAGTCAGATCCCCGAGTCGGGCTCACCGCCGACCCCGGTGAGATCTCTGTCCGGCTTCTGCGCAGTCGGGCCGGGGTCACCTTGGGCAGCACCCTCACCCGACAGCCTGATGTTGTTGACCGCATTCGCCAGATCCCCGGCATTGGCAGCATCAGGACCAGCCGGATCGCCGGAACGGTGGGGCCTGGTGGTGAGCACTGGCTCGGCTTCCTAGCCGCCGCTCGACTGCCCAGACCCGTCCCCAGGCCGATGGATGCCCTGAATCAGTCATTGCGGGCCTTCTTGGAGCGACGACTCGAGCCCTACGGGGTCCGTCTCGAGATGGGGCGAGTCAACGGGGCGTGGTGCCCAGGGTTCAGCGACATTGCCCTGAGCGGCCGCAAGCTGGCGGGTCTGGGTTTGCGACTCGCCGGGGGCTGGGCGCTGGTGCGGGGAGTCGTGGCCGTGAGTCCGCCCGGCCCCGAGGAGTTTCAGCGTTTGGACCAGTGCCACCGTACTTTCGGACCAGGGCTGGACTACGCGACCTTCACCTCACTATCGGAGATCCCCGGCCTGTCCGGAATCGATCAGGAGGCCGCCGTCCAATTGCTGGGCGCTGTCGCTGGGGCTCCTGCGAAGATGTCGAGGTGACCGCCTCGCTCAACCTGGGGCTGGTTCTGGAGCCGGCCCAGGTACTTCACCATCGGGGCGCGCCGGTGAGAAGCTTCGACTCCGCCCTTCGTCACTTGGTGGACGCCATGTACGAACGCTGCGAGGAGTGGAACGGGGTGGGCCTGGCCGGACCTCAGGTGGGATTCAACCTGCAGGTAGCGGTGATCATCTACGAAGGGCGACGGTTCGCGATCTGCAACCCGGAGATCATCTCGCAGCAAGGGGAAGTCGACGCCGCCGAAGGTTGCCTTTCGATGCCCAACCACAGCGGCACCGTGCGCCGATCCGAGCTGGTCACGGTCCGCTACCGCAATGTCCAGGGCAAGGGCGTGCAGCGGGAATTCGAGGGATGGTTGAGCCGGATCGTGCAGCACGAAACCGACCATCTCTTCGGCACCCTCTGCTCCGAGCGGCTGGCGCCGGGCGCCAGCTTCGACCTGATAACCGCCGATGGCGAGGCCGCCGATCTGCCCGCCGAAGGCGCTGCCCAGCCTCGGCGGAGGAGCCGACGAGCTAAGACCGGGGAGGCAGCCCAGCCCGTCGGCAGCGAGAGCTGACCGAGCTCAAGCCGAGGCGGCGGCCCCCGTGCTCGCGGTTTCCGGGGCAGCCTCGACGACCTCGTCCGCCTCGGCATCGATCCGGATCTTGATCTCGTCTCCGACCACGAAGCCGCCCGTCTCCAGCGCCATGTTCCAGTTGAGACCGAAGTCCTTCCGGCTCAAGCCGCCGCTTGCTTCGAAGCCCGCGACCTTGAAGCCGTAGGGGCTCGTCGACATCCCCAGGAACTCAACGTCCAACTCAATCGGACGAGTGACGCCCTTGATGGTGAGCTCACCCTGGACCCGGAAGCGGTTGTCGCCCCGGCTCTCGATCTTGCCGCTCTGATAGCTGATGACTGGGAACTTCTCGACGTCGAAGAAATCGGCCGAGCGCAGATGGGCGTCGCGCCTTTCCTCGCGGGTGTCGAGACTGGTGGCTTGGATCTCGGCCCGAGCCGTACTGCGGGTGAGGTCGGACGGATCCAGTTCCACCTCGCCGGTGAAATCCCTGAAGTGACCCTTGACCGTGCTAACCATCATGTGTCGGGCCGAGAATTCTAGGGATGTGTGGGCGTTGTCCACTTTCCAGCTCATCCAGCTTCCTCCTGATAGCCTGTGATCGCCAAATCAGCGATAATTGCTTAAGCAATCATATATTAGAGGAACTTGTCCGTGCAACTATCTACTGAGGAGGCAACCCGAGCCCCTGCGCTAACGGAGGCGCAGCTAGGCGCCTGGAAGTCCTTCCTCAAGGCACACGCGGTCATCACCCGCGCTTTGGAGCGGCAGCTGATCGAGACTCACCGCCTGCCGCTGGCCGAGTACGACGTTCTGGTCCAGCTCAGCGAGGCGGAGGGCGGCGCCCTGCGGATGTCGCAGCTAGCCGACCGGGTGCTGCTAAGCCGAAGCGGACTGACCCGGCTGGTGGAACGGCTTGAGCGGGACGGGCTGGTGGAACGCAGCAACTGTTCCAGTGACGCCCGGGGTAGCTACGCGGTTCTCACCGAACTCGGTGTGCAGCGGCTTCGGGAGGCGGCACCGGCTCATCTCCAGTCGGTCAGGAGCCTCTTCGCAGAGCCGCTGACAGACCAGCAGGTAGAAGCGGTGCGACAGGCGCTGGAGCTGCTCGCGGCGGCGGTCCCAGCCGGCTGCGCAGCCGCTCTGCCGGATCCTGAGATTGCACCGGTTGGCGCCCAACCCGGAGACTGTGTGGAGTGAGCCAGGCGGAGCCAAACGGCTGCCCATTCCCAGGTCCGGACAACTCAACATCTGGGCCTGACAACAAGGGCGTGAGCGCGGACTGCCCCGTGCCAACCTCGGCGCATCCGACCGATGTCGCCTGGGATGTGGAAGCGCACGTGGCCGCCATGCGCAAGGCTCGAGCGGCGGCGGAGACCAGTCATGTAACTACCGACAAGGCCGAGGAGATGGCCCGCAAGGCGACCGAGCAAAGGGCTGAGCGCAAGGGGCTAGACCAGATCAACCCCGACTTCGTGGACAGTCTCTCCAAGAAACTCGGCTACGGACACCCACTCAGCAACCGCGGCGATCTGCCGGCCTTCACCTGGACCCCGGAGGCCGAGACCCGGCTGATGGAGGTTCCCACCTTCTGCCGCGAGCTGACCCGCTGGCGAGTCGAGTACACGGCCATCAAGAAGGGGCTCGGAACCGTCATCACGCCGGCGGTGATGGATGTGAAGTTCGAGATGTGGGGCGAGGTTTCCCACGCCATCCAGGATCGGTACCACGGTGGCCTGGAATGGACGGACTCAGCCCGGGCGCGCTTCGAGACCGTGCCTGAGTTCGTCCGCGGTCAGGTACTCGAGGCAGTCGAGGGCAACGCCAGAACCATGGGTGCCACTGTGGTGGACGACGGCGTGGTGGATAAGGTCATCGAGCGCTGGGCGACCAGCGGCGACTTCCACGAGGGGCTCTACGGCTTCCGCTGAGACCGCACGACGCTGAGACAACTCAGCTGTCGAGTCGAGCCTGGGCCTCCTCCAGATCGACCTCACCGCGCGCCAACGCTTGGAGCAGGGAGAGCCTGGATTCCGGCTGTGACTCGCGGGACTCAACCCCGAGTCTGGTCAGGACCGAATCCATCCGCGAGCGCACCGTGGGATAGCTGATCCCCAGCTGACGCTCCATTGCCTTGAGGTTTCCCCGCGATCCTAGAAAGAGCTTGAGCAGCTCCCGGTCTGAGGGTGACAGGGCGCAGAACTCGCAACTCTCGAAATCTCCGGACAGCTCGGTGCCGCATTCCTGACAGGAGAGCCGGGTTAGGTGTAGTTGGTCACCACAGGCAGGGCAGATGCGGGGGGCGTGATTCCCCGTCACTCCTTGACCTCGTCCACCCACACCGCGCCAGTCGTGGTCTCAACGTCCAGCTGGCCCGCGCCCGACCCGACGGTAGCCTCGCGCTCCTCTCCTCCCATGGTCCAGCCGTCGGAGATGCCTGACGACTCTCCTGGCAGGGAGATCCGGCCCAAGGTGCTGCGTGCCGCGACCTTGACGCTGGAGCCCTTCTCAAGTCCGATCTTCACGGTCCCGGCCTCACAACGTACCTGGGAGCGCCCGCGATCTAGGACGCCGGTGGCCGACACCGTGCCCCACGTCACCTTGAGATCGAAGGGGCTGGCGAATCCTTCCAGCTTGGCGCTGCCGGCCTGGATCTCAGCCTTGATCGGCCCCTTGACGCCGTGGACGGAAAGCAGCCCGGCTGCCATCTCCACCTCCAACGCCAGTGCGGGGTTCATTCGAATCTGGATCGGCCGGAGCGCCCGCTGCACCGGCTCACCGGAGCCGAAGTTGGGCTTCCCCGGCCACCCGGCCCAGCGGAAGGCGAACCCCGACTCTTCATCCCCGGGGCCCGTGGTACGAACCAGCAGGGTGTCGCCCTGGCGGCTGGCCTCGTGCATGCCGCTGACCACCGCCTCCCGTACTTCACCGTCGCCGGTGATCCGGAGCGGATGCAGGGCTCCGACCACCCGGACCTTGCGGATGGGAACCTCGGTAACCGCGATCTGAGTACGTTGGAGAGCCTCGATCTGGGCGGCGGCCTCCTCGGGAGAGAGTTCGCCGGAGGCAACCTTGCGGAGAATTTCTTGCACGTCTTGGTTATTGGACATGCGAGATTCATAAAGGCAGGTTTCCAATTTGTCAACTTTGAACGCAATTCTCGCCGATGGACGCTCGAACGGGCGGCGGCCCACGGCTGGCGCTACCATGCCGCCATGGCCCAGGGGCAGGACCAGGACCGGCCGGCGGAGAGAATCCCCGAGCCTCCGCTGCCTCCGCGCATGACCCGGATCGAGCAGGGGACCTGGGCGGTCTACGCGGTGGTGGCGATCCTCCTGATCCTGATTCCCATCACGACCCATTCCTTCGGGCTAGCCGATATCGCGGCCTGGGTGCTGCTCCTGGGCACCCTGGCGATGACCATCGGCTGGATCAGAGATGGAGCTCTGCGAGCCCCGGAGTGGCTCAAGCCAGAGGACTACGAGCGCTTTCTGACCTCGATCCAGCGGGTCCCGGAGGCTACTTCGAGCGAGCCTGCTCCACCCACACCGACCGGGCGGCCTGCAGACCCAGGGCCGTCTGGCGCCCAGCCACCAGGACCGTGACGGCTTCGGACCCGGGAGCCCGGCGCACCTCGACCTGAACGCCCGGCTTCAGCCCCTCCACCTCTAGCAGCCGAAGCAGCTGGGGGGCCTCGTGCTCCGCCACCTCGGAGATCCGCGAGATCACCCCCGGGGTACCGACCTCGAGATCGATCAGACTCACCAGCTCCCGGGTGGGCATTCCGGCGCCGGGGATCTCGTTGCCGTGGGGACAGGTGGTGGGGCTCCCCAGTGCCGCGAAGATCCGGTCCAGAACCAGGTCCGAGAAGACGTGCGACATCCGGCCCGCCTCCTGGTCAGCGGTGGCCCAATCCAGTCCCAGGGCATCAGTCAGCCAGCGCTCCACCACGCGGTGGCGACGGACCACCTCGGAGGCCTCCCGCTCTCCCGAGGGGGTGAGCTTGAGGCTGCGGTCCGAGTTGAGCTCGACCAGCCCCTGCTCGTGGAGGCGCTGCATCACCCCGGTTACGGTGGGAGCGCTGACCCCCAGCCACTCGGCAAGCCGGGAGGGTCGGACCGTCTCTCCCTCGTGCGAGATGTAGTAGGTCGCCTCCAGGTAGCGGGCCGCGGTCGATGAGAGCCCGGGAGGGTGCTCCAGGGCCTGGTGCGGCACCGTGGTCTCGCTCATGCCACCACTCGTTGGGCGGCCAGGGAGACAGCCAACTCCGGGGGCTTCCGGCAAAGGCGGGCGAACGCCGCACTGGCCATCAGCGAAATCCTACTTGGGCTGTCGTCCCAAGCTGCGCCGGCGGAACTAATGGAAGGCGGCCGCCGTACGATGGTCCGAGTTAGCCTCAGCCGGAGAAGCTCATGAGCACGGTGCACGACAACCACGAAGACATCGTCCTCGACTTCCTGGGGATGCCGCCGGAGATCGAGGCTGGCAACATCTTCCCGATCGAGTGGCACGAGGAAACCCCCCAGCTCACCGACATCTACGAGAAGGCCAAGCGCGACGCTTGGAATCCTTCCCACCTCCCCTGGAACGAGCTCGATCCCGGGCAGTGGAACGAGGAAGAACGGCTGGGCATGATGTACTGGTTCGGGGTCCTGGCCAACTTCGACGCCTCCGGTCCAGCTGTCTTCGCCAAAGCCATGGTGCGCAGCTACGAGCTGCATGAGGAGGATCCAGTCCGACGCTGTCTGTTCTCGGTGGTCCGTGACGAGCAGAACCACGAGGAGGTCTGCGGTCGAATGATCCAGACCATGCGGGAGGGCGGACCGATTGGATTCCAGCCCAAGAATGAGCTGGAATATCTAGCGGTGCGCAACCTCAACTGGCTTTACTACAACGGCGCCCGCTACTGGAACGGCTACAGCAAGGCGCTGTACAAGTATCCACTGGCCATACTTTTCTCATCTTTCCTGATGGGAGAGGTCGCATCGTCCACCCTCTTCCACCACATGTTCAAGCACTCCACTCACCCCGTCTTTCAACAAGCATTTCGCAACATCGGCAAGGATGAGGCGCGCCATCAAGCGATTTGCATGCGGATGTTGGAGAACCATTTCAAGACCATCAGCGCCGAGGAGAAGCAGCTGGTGACCCGCCAGTTGCGGGCGGGATTCGTGTTCCTCTCGATGATCCTCTTCGAGCCTCCGGATCAGTTCTGGATCATCCCCCCCGACTTTGCCGACGTGCACCATAAGATGGAGGACATCGCCAGGGGCGCAGGCCTAGGGGTAGCCACCTTCGAGCAGAAGACCGAGAACTGGCGTCAGGCGATGCTGAAGATGAAGACCATCGTCGAGAAGCACGGAATCGCGTTCCCGGCCATGCCCGAGGTGGGAATCAGCGGCGAAGAGGTCGCCAATTTCTCGGAAGAGGATCTGATTCCGGTCTTCTGACCCGGGGCCGGACCTATCCGCGTCGGTGCAGCCAGGACTCCACATGTGGCGCCACCTCCTCATCGTGGACGGCGATACCCACGGTGTTGTGCAGAGTTCCGTCGGCTAGCTCCATGCGGCGCCGCACCACTCGCAGCGGACGTGCGCTCGGCGTTACCCCCAAGGTCTGGGGATTGAGCAGGAGTACACCTCCCTCAAGCCGTCCCGTGTGAATCTCGACATATCCGGAGGGGACCGCAACCACCAGCTCGAGCTGCAGCTCCGGCAGCAGGCGCAGGTAGCCAACCTCGGAGTGACTGAGCTCAGTCGAGTCGGCGACTGTGGTGCGCTGGGTGAGCCGGATCAATGCCCGCTCGGGCACGGCTTCGACGGCCAGGCTCTCGCGGTAGCGAAACGGAGGCACTCCCTCCCACAAGCCGCGCCCCTCCCCCTCCCAGTGACCGAGCCAGCCTTGAAAGGGTGCGACCAGGTCGGAGACGTCTGCGGTCGAGGGCACGGCTGGACCTTAGGCCCCGGTTGAGACGGGCGTCAACCGCGGATCACCTCGCTCGGGAGTCATCTTCTCGCCGGCGGTTAGGCTAGTCCGGTGAACCGCGCACCAGTTACCCGGGCCGCGCTTCTGCGTTTGCTCACAGCCGGGCTTCCGCCACCTGGGGTCTTCCCGCTTCGGGACCGGCAGCCTGACGGGGGTTTGTTCGGACCGGGCTCCGCTACCTGGCAGGTGATGCGCGAACCACTGCTCATTCTGGGCGCCGCGCGAGCCCTGCTGATGCAGTCGGCCCATCCCCTCATCGCCCAGGGTGCATTGGACCACAGTGACTTCGCGACCGATCCAATCGGCCGGTTCCAGCGCACCGCAGGGTGGGTCACCACCGTCGTCTTCGGCACCGGCGATGAGGCCCAGGCGGCCACCCGTTCGGTCAATCAGCTGCACCGCCGGGTCAGCGGCGAACTGCCGGAGGAGCACGCCGTCGCCGCCTGGGCCCCAGGCAGTGCCTACCGCGCCCAGGATCAGGACTTGCTGCTCTGGGTGCACGCGTCGCTGATCGATTCG
The DNA here is from genome assembly GCA_963701235.1 of Candidatus Dormiibacterota bacterium. GTDB lineage: Bacteria > Chloroflexota > Dormibacteria > Aeolococcales > Bog-877 > Bog-877. The sequence goes on along the minus strand of OY969577.1, from coordinate 692,855 downwards.
ATGCTGGTCACACATCGCACCGTGATCGGGGATCTCCGCCCAGAGGTTGGCGATCGCTACGTCCGGGAGTGGGACGCGATCGCGCGTCTGATGGGCCTCCCCGAGGGCTCCACCTGGGAATCCGAAATGGGGATGCGCAATTGGATCAATCGCCAGATCCGCCAGGGAATCGCTCTGCCCGGAGATGGCTCGCGCCGGGTGGCGCGGGTGATCCTGGGTCCCGGGATCGCCGGGCCTGCTCTGGCCAAGGTGACCAATCTGGTCACGGCGGGGATGCTGCCAGCCCGGCTGCGTCCGGAGTTCGGAATCGGCTGGAACCCGGCCCAGAGTCTGGCCTTCCGCAGTCTGGCGCTAAGCCTGCGCTCAGCTCGGCCCATCCTCCCCCGGGCGCTACGGGTCTCGCCGGTCTACGACTTCGCACGGGCGCGGGCAAACGGGGAACTGCTGAGGAGCGGGGAACGGGCGGATCAACTTCTGTCCCGACTGCGCTTGGCCTGAGGGCCTCAGGTCAGGTCCCAGGCCTCGATGGCCGGGACCTCGTGCTCCTGACTCAGGATCGAGACAGAAGCTACCTGCAACATCAGGTGGCGGCAGAGGTCGACTGCAACTCCCAGGTAAGCGGCGGCCACGGATCTGAGCACGTGACCGTGAGCGAAGAGGGCATAGTCTCGATCGGGCCTGGGATCCAGTTGCGCCAGCAGGCGCTGACACCGGTCGAGCACCTGCTGCGGGGACTCCCCACCGGGACAGCCGTCCCTCCAGAGGTCCCAGCCCGGCCGGGCACGCTCGATCTCCTCGCTGGTGACCCCTTCATATTCGCCGTAGTCAAACTCGCGGAGCAGCGGGCTGATTTCGGGGGTGGGTCGCACTCCTGCAAGCTCAGCGGTCTCTCGAGCCCGCCGCATGGGGCTGGCAAAAACCTTGGCGAATACGACTCCGGCGAGCCGCAGCTGGAGATCTTTGGCTTGCTCTTCACCTCTCGCTGTGAGAGGGATGTCGGTGCTACCAGTGTGCCGGTGCTCAAGGCTCCAGGCGGTCTCTCCGTGGCGGACTAGATAGATAGCCATTGGGACGCCAGTCTACGGTCGCTGAGGCAAGGGTCTGACTTCAGCCGGTGGGTATACTTGGCGCCCTCGGGAAGTAGCTCAGTCCGGTTAGAGTGCACGGTTCGGGACCGTGAGGTCGGCGGTTCAAATCCGCCCTTCCCGACCAGTTCTCCCGCGGGTGCCAAATCTTGAACGCAAGCGCACGCGTCTGATCGCTTCCCGCCTCGTTTTGACACCCTATCTGACACCCTATGCCGTGCCCCAAGCCATGGGCAGCCTCGCCGGCCAAACGGTTGCGACCATGTCCGGCGGCGAGCAACTGCGGGTCGTCATCGCAGCTGGTGTCTGCGTCGCTCCGAAGCTGCTGCTGCTTGATGAACCGACGAGCCAGCTCGACGCCCAGGCTCGGGATGGCGTGATTGAGATGCTGTTGTCCATCAATGATGAGTTCGGCGCGACCATCGTCGTCGTGACCCATGATCCGACGGTGGCCGCAGCCATGCCTCGTAGCATTTCGATCCGCGACAGTCGGGTTGGGTCTAAGGGGCGCCGTGGTCGAGACTTCGCAGTCATTGGCAAGGACGGGAGCCTGCAGCTCGCAACCGACATCCTGAAGGTTCTGCCACCGGGAGCCCTGGTACAAGTCGTGCCGGTGCCCAATGGCGCTCAGGTGCTCAGGTCTGACGATCCCGATTCGGCCAACGTTTAGAGCCGTCCGGGCGGGTTCCTCTCAAGACAAGTTCGGCCATCATCCTGGACCCCACCCCCCAACGAGGGTCTGAACAGCCTCAGCTGCGCCGCGCCGGAAGCCTTCTGATACCTGGGAATAGCGCTCGAGGGTCATCGCTACTGTGGCATGTCCCAGCCGTTCGAACGACGCGATTTTGGAACGTAAGACCTCTGCCGGTGGATGGCCCTACGCCGGAATGAGCGCGTAGCCCAGGGCCGAGGCGGCCCGACGCAGATCGCCGTCCCAGCACGCGACACCATCCACCCGGCGTGGGGATCCCAGACGCTGCAGAGCGGCGAGATGCACGGCGTCGTCGCCGCGGAGGCCGTGGCTCTCGGCCAGGTCTCCGGCCCGCTTCGCCACCGCCATATCCACGAGAATCGGCGAGGTCGCCGCCCATACCCGTTCCAGCAGTCGCCTGGCCTTGGTGAACGAGGTGCCAGGGAGCCGCCCCACTCGTTCCGCCGAAGCGATCGCAGCCCGAAGCTCGACGTAGCCGATGTGGGCACAGGCGAGCACCTCCAGGTCTTGGCGCAGGATCGCCAGCTCGGAAGGGGTCAGTTCCGTGGCAGGCTCGAGGCGCGAGGATCGGCGCTGATATCGCCGAATCCCAGGTGCACCGCGAACCGAATGGGCGCACGCGAGCTGGGTCACATCCACCTCGACGGAAGCTGAGACATCCACTTCGATGGGCGAAGTCCGGGAATCTAGTGCGTTGCCGTCAGCTGCTGCTCGTGCTCGTGGTCGGCCTCGCTGGCCACGCCCGAGGAGATCTCGGAGGTCCTCTCGAGGGAGCCGCCCACTCGCACGAATGACGGGGTCTCGACCGGCGTAGACGCCGCCGAACCAGGACCCAGTTCGCGCACCCACTGCGGCTCCGCTGCAGCCATTGCCGCGGCGCGAGCACTCGCACGCCGCCCGCGGATCGCGACCGCCAGCACCAGCACCGTGGCGCCCACGAACAGCGTGGCGGCGATGAAGGCATGGTCAGCCCCAACCACGAACGCCGCCCGCGCGCTGGCCACCGACTGACCGGCGACAACACGTCCTGCCGTGCCGAATACCGATACCAGCACCGCCAGCCCCAGTGCACCACCCATCTGCTGCATCACATTGACCAGGCCCGAGGCCGCGCCGGCGTCCTCTTGGCGTACGCCGGCCAGAGAGGCCCCAGTCAGCGGCACAAATCCGAGCCCGTTGCCGATTCCAAAGATCAGCACCGGGACCAACACCGACAGGTAAGAACTCGACGCGGAGAGCTGCGTCATCAGCAGCATGGACAGGGTCGAGAGGCTGAAGCCCACCACCATCAGTGGCTTGGGGCCGAAACGCTCGATCAACCTCCGCGCGCTGAGCTGGGACATGGCGAAGAGCGCCACGCTGAAAGGCAGGAAAGCGAGGCCGGTCTCCAGGGGTCCGTACCCAAGCACGTCCTGGAGGAACTGGGTCATGAAGAAGAACATCCCGAACATGCCGGCCACGAGGAACAGCCGCGCCACGTACGACGCGTTGCGGCTGCGGTCCGCAAAAAGCCGCAGCGGCGTGATCGGCTCGGACGCGCGCCTCTCCAGGGCCACGAACAGCCCGATCAGCACCACCCCCAGCGCGAAGGCGCCCATGGTCACCATGTCGCCCCAGCCGTTGCTCGCCGCGCGAACGAACCCATAAGCCAGCGAGGTCACACCGACAGTCGCGGTCAGCGCGCCCAGCACATCGAAGTAGCCGTTGCGGCTCGGTGTCTCGGTCAGGGAACGACGCGCGAGCACTAGCACGACCAAGCCGACCGGCACGTTGACGAACAGCACCCACCGCCACGACGCGACCTGAGTCAGCACGCCGCCGAGGATCAGCCCGATCGCCCCGCCGCCGATTGAAACCGCGGTGTAGTAGCCGAGGGCGCGCAAGCGCTCCCGGCCCTCGGGAAACATGATCATCAGGAACGCCAGCGCCGAGGGCGCCGCGAGCGCACCACCCACACCTTGCAGAACGCGTGCCGCCAGCAGCACGCCGCCCGAGGGCGACAGCCCCCCGAGGAGCGACGCGAAGGTGAAGAGGCCGATGCCCGCCATGAACACGCGCTTGCGGCCAAGCAGGTCACCCGCCCGGGCCCCTAGCAGAAGGAAGCCTCCGAACGCGAGGGTGTAGGCGGTGATCACCCACGACAGGCTCGTCGGGGAGAACTTGAGCGCCTTGGCGATGTCAGGGAGAGCGATGTTCACGATGGTGGCATCGAGCACGACCATCAACTGAACGGCCAGGATGATGCCCAGCACCAAGCCGGGCCGGGCAGTCGGGCGGGAGAGGGTGGCGGTAGTCGGCATGTGACACCTCCAGGTGGTAAGATGGCGAAACGGAAGCTTCCTCCGGAAGTATACGGAGGCTCCCTCCGTTTAGCAAGTCAGGTATTGATGACAGTCGTGGGAAGTGACGTCACAGCGGCGGAACCTGGGGCGCTGGCCCCCCCCGATTCGCTGTCCACGGACCGTCGGCTCCGCGCCGACGCCGTGCGCAACCGAGAGCTCCTAATCACCGCCGCAGGAGCCGGCTTCGCCGCCAAGGGCGCCGACGTGCCCCTAGAGGAGATCGCGCGCGAGGCAGGTGTGGGCATTGGCACCCTCTATCGGCACTTCCCTACCCGCGATTCACTCGTCGAGGCGGTGTATCGCCATGAGGTCGACGTCCTCTGCGAGCGTGCGGACCAGCTGCTGGAGACGTTGCCGCCCGACCAGGCACTCGAAGAATGGATGCAGCTCTTCGTTCGCCACGTCGCCACCAAACGGGGCATGCTGTCGGTGCTCAAGCCAATGCTGAGCAGCAACCCCAGCTTCTTCGCGGACACGAAAGGACGCGCCACCGCCGCGGCCACCAAGCTCCTCGAGGCGGGAGTCGCAGCCGGCACAGTTCGGGCCGACATTGACGGAGGCGACCTGCTTCGGGCCGTCGGCGGCGTCTGCATGTCGACCGACCAGGACCGGTCCGACGCCTCGGATCGCTTGGTAGGGCTGCTCTTCGACGGGCTCCGCCACGGTGCCAGGGTTGACTCCTCGGCAGGAGCGCCAGCCTAGATCTAGCTATCTAGGCTGGCGCTGCACCCGGCGGAAGATTCACCGGTTTTCTGGTGCCTTCGAGACAAATCAGCTCGCGAGCGTGGGGCCCGCCCACCCACCTAGCTTTCGCTCCGCATGTCGCTCCGACCCGTAATTGCGAAGGGGCCCTTGGGGATATACGGCCTGGGTCAGCGCTGCGATGCGGGGCTCCAGGAGGTCGAAGTAGTTGGTACCGAAAACGAGGCCTACTCACCGAGAACGAGAGCCTCTGTTGATCAACGGCAGTTGCGTCTAATCCTGGGTGGCAGCGGAGAGTTGCCGCGGCCGGTTGTTGCGACGCAAATGGCTGTGCTGGTCAAGCCGACCGCGGAGACGGTGGTGTCGACAGGCGAGATCGCCGGGGGCGACTAGCTGGGGTGGGGGTGGGTGTGGGCTTCTGCCTTGATCAGTCCGATCGCATTCCCTTCCGGGTCGGCAAACATCGCCACGACCGGACCGTTTGGCACCCGGTCCGGAGCCATCAGGGTCCGGCCACCCAACTTCTCGATCGCGGCCAAGGTGGCCTCGGGATCCTCGACCTCGACGTAAAAGGTGACATGCCGCCCGCCCTCTTCGGACGTGCCGCCTATGCCACCCTCGATTCCACCCTCGCCCCCGGGGTGGACCAGCACGTAGACCATCGGTTCCTGCATCGCCGGCTGCATCTCCCAGCCGAATGCCTCGCCGTAGAAGTTCGACAGGGCCATGCCATCCTTGCCGATGATCTCGAAGTGCATGACTGGATTGCCCATCTCAGATCTACCCTCCGTCGCAATGCCGCTAACTGGAGGAAATCGTAGCCACGCTTGCATCCCGGGATTGCGACTCGCGGTTCCGGCGCGTCCACCTAGCGGGGCCAGGATGGGATTGCTACTGTAGACGGAGTGCGCGATCGCTGGAGGAAGGGATCGGCTGGCGAGTTCCCACCTGCGCAGGGCCGGAGGGAGTCCGAGCCGCGTCGCCCGCCGGACCCACCCAGTTCCGCGAGCCAGCGCCACAAAGTAAGTGGGCGCGCTAGTTCGGTCGCGTCTTGGTGGTCGATAGGCAGCCGGCGATCCCGTCAACGCTCAGGCGGATTCTTCCGAACCAAGCCCTGGCTGCAGAGTGCCCGGGACATGCCTCACGCCGCGGTCAACGCCGTGGTCGCGGCTGCGGTGGTGGTCGCGGGCCTATTCGCGGTCATCAGTCTGCTCACCGCCGGCGGCCAACCTGTACTCCCCAGCGGACACGTGGTGCCGATCTCGCTCCGGCCCACCAGCCACCACCTCGCCAGCGGGGGAGGTCACCTAATCTGGTACCGAACGGGGCAACTGCTGGTGGTCAACATACAGGTTGGGCATCTTCAACCCGCAGCCGCAGTAAGCGCTCGCCTAGTGCCTCAGGGCAGTTGCAGCGGCCCACTTCCGAGTGGCACCCGGATACTTGGCAGAGTTCACGCGAACAGTCGGGGAGTGGCCGCATTCAATGATGAACTCCTTGGCGTCTCCAACCTCCGCTTCTCGGACTGGTCGATATGGATTGGCGCAATCGGCAAGGATCGGGCGCCCACTGCTTGCGGCGTGGTCACGCTGGCCAACGGGGCGCTGAGCGCGCCTTGATCGGCAAGCCGGCATCGGGTGCGGCCGTCCTGGCTGCCCTGATGACAGCCAGCCTGTGGGTGGCGGGCTGTGGGTCCAGTCCACCCACCAAACCCAGTGCGACGCTCCAGCAAAAGGTCGCCAGATGTACCGCCAGCCGAGCTAAGAGCCATGTCACAGTCGACGCTACGTCGACGCTGCGGTTTGTCCCCGCTTCGGTGTGCGTGCGACTGAATGGCACGGTGACGTGGACCAACATCACCGCCCAGCTTGACCACACCAGCACCGACGAGCCCAGCCTTGCGGCCAGCGCCAGCGATGCATCGATCCCGCCGGGCGGGCAGCGCTGGAATCTGACCCTTCCCGCCGGCCACTCGGCACGCCTGACTTTTCGGGTGGCGGGCGTCTACCACTACTTCTGCATCGTCCACGAGACCATGGGCATGGTCGGGGTCGTGATAGTCGCCAGTTGACGCCGGCGCGGGTCGTCGCCCGAGGGAACCCTCAAGATGAGGCCATGGACGGCGAACTTCCTCTCGAGCCAGGGCCCGCGTCTTTGGGTCAAATGGTCCCTGCCTCGAAATCAGCTGAAACCCCCGAATCGGCGCCCTTGGCGGCTCGTCTCCGCCCCCGACGGTGGCAGGAGATCTTGGGCCAGGACCAGTTGGTGGGGTCGAACGGTGCCCTCAGTGCTGCGCTTGAGGGCGGCGGCCTGCCGTCTGTGGTTCTGGTCGGCCCGCCAGGCACCGGCAAGACGACCATAGCCCAGGTCCTGGCTCATTCGCAATCAGCCCACCTGATCTCGCTCTCGGCTGTCAGTGCCGGCGTGGCAGAAATCCGCCGGGCAGTGCTCGACGCCCGCACTCGGCAGAGGCTGGGGCAGCGAACCGTCCTCTTTCTTGACGAGATCCACCATTTCAGCCGCACCCAGCAGGACGCGCTGCTCCCCTACGTCGAGAGCGGGCTCCTGACCTTGATAGGGGCTACCACCGAGAACCCCAGCTTCCAGCTCAGCGGCGCCCTGCTCTCCCGAGTCCAGGTGCTCGAGTTGGAGCCCCTGACTGCGGAAGCGTTGTCAGAGCTGCTCGACCGCGCCCTCGCCGACGAGGAGGTGGGCTTAGGTGCCCGCCATCTCCAGTTGGAGGACCAGGCGCGGAGAGTGCTGGTGGCTCGCTCCGGAGGGGATGCCCGGGTGATGCTGAACGCGCTCGAGCAGGCTGCCAGCGACGCCGGAGCCACCGGGGTACTGGACGAGGCGACGGCGCTGCGTGCGCTCAGCAGCCCAGTGCTGCGCCATGACCGGGCGGGAGATCTCCACTACCAGCTCCTGAGCGCCTTTATCAAGTCGATGCGGGGCAGCGACCCCGACGCCTCGGTCTACTGGCTGGCCCGCCTCTTGGAAGCTGGCGAGGACCCCCTGGTCCCCGCCCGACGGATGGTGATCCTGGCCGCCGAGGACGTCGGCCTGGCTGAGCCGCGAGCCCTGGGAATGGCCGTCGCCGCCCATTCGGCGGCGCAGCTGGTGGGGATGCCGGAGTGTCGGCTGCCGCTCACCGAGGCGGCGATCTTTCTGGCCCTGGCGCCCAAGAGCAACAGCGTCATCGCCGCCTACGGTGCCGCCGCGGAGGATGTCCGCGCTCGCCTGCACCTCCCAGTTCCACTCCACCTCCGCAACGCGGTCACGGCCCGCGACCGCCAGCAGGGATTTGGCCGGGGCTACCAGTACGCCCATGACGACCCCCAAGCTCTGGTCAGTCACGAGCACCTTCCGGCCGAGCTCGCGGGCCACCGATACTATCGACCCTCCTCGCACGGAGATGAGCCGGCGCTTGGGGAACGCTTGGAGCAGACTCGCGCGCGGCGAAGGGCTTAGCCGGTAGTCGCCCTAAGACTCCTCGGTAGTAGCCTCGGCCTCCGTCTCGCCCTCGGCGGCTGCCTCAGCACCCTCCTCGCCCTCGACCGCCGCAACCTCCTCCTCCTCTTGGATCCTGGGCGCGGCGATCTTGGCGATGACCTCTTCAGGATCAGGAGCGGTCGCGAACTCAACCCCTTCGGGCAACCGCACCTCTGAGATGCGCACCGCGTCGTCGATCTCGGCCAGCCCGGAGACGTCGATATCGATCTCGCCGGGGATGGCATCGGGCAGGCAGCTCACCTCGATCTGGTGGATCAGATGCAGCAACTCCCCGGCGTTGAACTTGGTCGCCGGGGCCTCGCCCACCAGCACCACTGGCACCTGCACCGTCAGCTTCTCCAGCAGGTTGACCTGGAAAAAGTCGACGTGCACGGGAACGGCGGTGCGGGGATTGATCTGAAGCTCCTTGATCAGGACCGGACGGGCTGCCCGCTCCCCCTCCACCTTCAGTTGCAGCAAGTGGCTGCGTCCGGCGCGGTGGAACACCTTGGCGAACTCCCTGCCCGAGATCTCCACGGTCACCGGATTGACCGCGTGTCCGTAGACCACGCCGGGGAGCAAGCCCTGTCGGCGCAGACCGGAGACGTGTCTGCCCACGGTCGAGCGCGGCGTCACCTCAAGCGTGAAATCCATGAGCCTCCACAGTCAGCTCGGGTCCCGAACGACGACCTCGAATGAGATCGCCGCAAGCCGCCGGATGGTACCAAATCGGCGGCTCAGCGAGCCCCGGCGGGAACCTTTTCCAACCCGAAGCGGCGTTCCACGTACTCGATGATGTCGCGGATGCTGGTCCCGGGGGTGAAGACCTCATCCACCCCGATCCGCTTCAGCTCGACGGCGTCATCTGGGGGCACGATCCCGCCGCCGAAGACGACGATGTCCTCTCCGCCCCGCTCTCGGAGCAGCCTCAGCACCTCGGGGAAGAGGGTCATGTGAGCCCCCGAAAGCAGGGAGATGCCGATGCCGTCGACGTCCTCCTGGATGGCCGCCTCCGCCACCTGGGCGGGGGTCTGATGAAGCCCGGTGTAGATCACCTCCACCCCGGCGTCCCTGAGGGCGCGGGAGATGACCTTGATCCCCCGATCATGTCCGTCCAGTCCGACCTTGGCGGTCAAGATCCGGACCGGTCGTCCGCTCATGGCCCCAGTCTAGGTGGAGCGCGATGCAATCACGCTGCAATATGGGGACGTGGAACTGCCGACCATCTCCGACGAGGAGCTCCGCCGCCGCGCCTCCGGGGTTCTGCTGGGGATTGCTTGCGGGGAGTTGGCCGCCGGATCTCTGACCCTCACCAGCCTGGCGCTCGACCTCGGCGAGTCGGTGGTGGAGATGGGTCGGGTCGAGCCCGGAGCGATCCTGGAGCGGTGGGTCTCACTCCCGCCCGGAGCTCGGCCCCGTCCGGGTTCGATCACCGGGCAGGCGCTGCGGCTCTTCCAGGATGGGTTCCCCGCCGAGGGTCTGGCCGACGCCGCCGCCCGGCTGGTACCGGAGCGCAGTGGCGACGGCCCCCTGGTGCGGGCGCTCCCGCTGGCGATCCTCGCCCGTCGCAACGGCGCTCTGCTGAAGAGCTGGGCGGACGACAGCGCCCTCGTCACCCACAGCGACCTCACCACCAGGACGGCCACCGTGGGCGCCTGCCTTTTGGCCCGGGATCTGCTGACCAGAGGGTTGGAGGAGAGCCTGGCCAGGATCGACCAGGCCCTGAGAGAGGAGGCGCCACTGCGGCTCGCCCGCACCTTCCGCATGCCCGGCCGCGCCGAGTGGCCCGAGCCTGGCGACGACGCGCTAGCCATCCTCGGCCAGGCCATTCATGCGCTGGCGAGGTCAAGGGATCTGGAGGGTGTCCTCCAGGAGCTGGAGAACCAAGACCAGCCGAATTCAGGAGCCCAGGCTCTGGTCGGCGGCTTGGCCGGCGCCGCATTCGGGATCGATCCCAGCTCTCGCCGCCTTGACCAGATCGATGAGGCGTTCCGGCGCCGCGCTGACCGGCTGGCCCCAGCGCTGGTCGACTTCGAGGCCCGAGACCACGCCACCAGAAAGGCGACCAACGGCGCCTCGCTGAACCTCTCGGGACTGGGCTGAGGAGCCAATCATGGCTAGGAGCGAGTTGGTGGTTGACGGAACCAACATCGCCTGGGCCTGGTCCCGCAGCCGGCCTCACCTGCTCCGCAAGGACCACGCCGGCGCCCAGCGTCTCCTGGTAAGGACGACGAGCCACTCTCAACTACGGGGGGTCCACCAGGAGTTGACCTTTGTCTTCGATGGACCTGCTCCCTCGGCGGGACCCACCAGCACCGCCGGGGTCCGAGTCCTCTACCCCGACATGGGTCAGAGCGCCGATCAGAGAATCCTGGAACTGGTGGACCGGGCGGTCCACGCCGGAGTGGGGGTGGTGGTCGCCACCAGTGATCGGGCCCTGCAGGAGTTGGTCCGCCGTCAAGGCGGCTCGACAATCGGTGGCCAGGAGCTGATCCTCCAGATCGACCCCCGGAGCGTCACCGAGTCCCGTCGAGGAGTGACCGCTCCCGACAGTGGGATGGAACTGAAGCCGAGGCCATCGCAGCACGACACCGAAGCCTGGGAGCGGCGCTTCTCGGCCAGGAAAAAGCCCCCCGCCTGAGAAGGTGCTCCGCTAAAAGACTGGCTGCTCCCGATAGGTCCCGAAGACGTCGCCCAGGGCGCCAATGATCTCGCCCTCGGTACAGAGGGCCCGCACCGCGTCGATGATCCTCGGCATCAGGTTCTCGGGCCCGCGGGCGGCCTCCCGGAGTTCATCCAGTCGGTTGGCCACCGCTTGGGAGTCGCGCCCTTGGCGAACCTGTCTCAGTCTGGCGATCTGATCGCTCTCGATGGCCCCATCGATGTGCAGCAAGGGGGGAGACTCACCGTCGTCGGAGGTGAAGGCGTTGACCCCGACCACGATCCGCTCTCGGGCATCCAGCTGCTGCTGGTAGCGGAAGGCGGAGTCGGCGATCTCCCGCTGGAAGAAGCCAGATTCGATGCAGGCAAGCACCCCACCTCGGGCATCGATCTCGGCGAAGTAGGCCTCGGCCGCGGCCTCCATCCGGTTGGTCAGGTCCTCGACGAAGTAGCTGCCTCCCAGCGGATCGATGGTGGTGGCGACTCCGGTCTCGTAGGCGATGATCTGCTGAGTGCGCAGGGCAATCTGGGCCGCCTTGGCGGTGGGCAAGGCCAGGACCTCGTCCATGGCGTTGGTGTGCAGCGACTGGGTGCCTCCGAGAACCGCGGCCAGCGCCTCCAGAGCCGTGCGGGCGACGTTGTTCTCGACCTGCTGGGCGGTGAGGGAGCAGCCCGCGGTCTGGGTATGGAAGCGCAGCAGCCAGGAGCGCTCATCCTTGGCGTGATAGGTGTCGCGCATACGTCGCGCCCAGATCCGCCGGGCCGCCCGGTACTTCGCCACCTCCTCGAAGAAATCGACGTGGCTGTTGAAGAAGAAGCTCAGCTGGGGCGCGAACTCGTCGACCGGCAAACCCGACTCAATCCCGGCCTCCACATAGGCGAACCCGTCGGCGAGGGTGAATGCCAGCTCCTGAATCGCTGTCGACCCGGCTTCCCGGATGTGGTAGCCAGAGATCGAGATGGGGTGCCACCGGGGCACATGGCGGGCACAGAAGGAGATGACATCGGTGACCAGGCGCAGGCTCTGTTGCGGCGGGAAGATGTACTCCTTCTGAGCGATGTACTCCTTGAGGATGTCGTTCTGAAGGGTGCCTCCCAACTTCTCGACCGGAACTCCCTGGCGTTCCGCCACCGCGACGTACATCGCCAGCAGAATCGCCGCCGGCGAGTTGATGGTCATCGAGGTCGTAACCTGCCCGAGGTCGATCCCTGAGAAGAGCTGCTCCATGTCCTCGAGGGTGTCGATGGCGACGCCACAACGGCCCACCTCGCCCTCCCCCAGGGGATCGTCCGAATCCCGGCCCATCAAGGTGGGCATGTCGAACGCCACCGAGAGGCCGGTCTGTCCCTCTGCGAGCAGGAAGCGGTAGCGCTCATTGGTCTCGGCGGCGCTGCCGAAGCCGGCGAACTGGCGCATGGTGAAGAGCTTGTCCCGGTACATCGAGGGATAGACGCCCCTCGTGTAGGGGAACTCGCCGGGATAGCCGATCGTCTCGGCGTAGTCCTGGCCCGCGATCGAGCTGGGAGTGTAGAGGGGATCGATCGGTAGTCCGGAAAGGGTCTCGGCGGGCGGCCTGAAGGCGCCTTTCGAAGCCCGATGGCTGGAGGCGCGGTAGCGCTCGGCCCAGCGCTCCAGCGCGGCCGCGTCATCGACCATGGCCTTCGACTGCTGCTCCAGCATCACTCGTTCCTCCGCGTCTCCGCCGTTGGGTCCGTATCGCCACCCACCATCTTGCTCTCGGCGGCCGCCAGGCGCGCCAGGATCGCCTCGGCGGTGCTCTCGGGACTGGCGGATCCGAACTCCTCCGGCGACGAGTTCCCCGACGATTCGGAGAGAACCCGGCGCGCGAATTCGCTGGCAAAGGCGCCCACCAGCTCCACCACCTCGTCGCGGCGCCGGCGCTCGGCCCGAAGCGTCAAGGTCCCGCTCGCCACCAGGTGAGCGCGGTGAAGGTCCAGGGCCGTGGCGAGGTCGGTGACGCCCTCAGCCCCTTTGGAGGCAACGGTCGGAATCACCGGTACCCGCCAGACGCCCTCCTCGCGGTGCGCCCTGACCAGATCACGCAGCTCCCGCACCACCCGATCGACACCCTCCAGGTCCGCCTTGTTGACGGCGAACAGGTCAGCGATCTCGGTTATGCCGGCCTTGATGATTTGGACACCGTCCCCGGCCGCAGGAGTGGTGACTACCACCACCGAATCGGCGATTTCACAGACCTCGAGCTCGGATTGACCGACGCCGACGGTCTCCACCACCACCATCTCCCAGCCCAGTGCGGTGAGCAGCCGGACGGTTGCTCTGCTGGCCAGCGAGACTCCCCCCAGGTGACCTCGGGCACCCATGCTGCGGATGAAGACGCCTCTATCCAGAGCATGGCGCTGCATCCGGACGCGATCTCCGAGGATGGCGCCGCCGGTAAAGGGACTGTTGGGGTCCACAGCCAGGATCGCCACCCGCCGACCCTGGCCGCGCCAGAGTTCCGTCAGCCCGTCCACCAAGGTGCTCTTGCCGCTTCCCGGGGGTCCGGTCAATCCGATGATCTGGGTGTGACCGGCGCCCGAGGCTTGCGTTCGAGCCGCCAGTTCCTGGATTAGATCGGCGCTTCCGGGCTCGCGCATCTCGATTGATGAGATCGCCCGGCCCAGGGCTCTGGTATCTCCCGCAATCAGCCGCTCCGTCTCCACGGCGTCCCATGGTAGGGAGGCTTGAGCCGACCTCGGCCTACTTCCGGGGCACCGGCGTGAAGAGCCCCCGCTCTTCGGTGTGCCCATTGATCCGCAGGAACCGCGCCATGGTGTCGAGTTGCGCCTCGACCAGTTGACGCCCCTTCTCGGTGAGACGGTACGGTCGGCGGCGACCGTCAGCGGGCAGACTCTCCACTAACCCGTACGACTCGAGCCGCGAGAGGGCGCCGTAGAGAGTCCCCGGTCCCAGCGTGACACCCGCCTGCTTGCGCACCTCTTGGACGACCGAGTAACCGTGCCGGGGCCGCTCGACCAAAGTGGTTAGTACTAGCAGGCCGGGGTCGCGCCAAGTCGGCTGGCCAGGCTGCTTCACGGCGAACCTCAAATTGTGGAAGGCAAGTTAGTCGGGTCAGAACGTGAGCCGCCTTGCGACGACCGGTCGCATAGCCGCCGCAGTCCAATCTAACGTGCCGAACCTCCTTGCCGCATTCCGGACTTGGAATGCGGCTCGCGCCCGGAGCAAGCTCCGTACCATGGAGTCTGGGCCAGAGCCAGGGTCAGTACCACTAAGAACCGCCCGAAGCCGTCGCCGAAACTGCAGCCGCCTTGCCCGCGCCGGGCCGACCCTGGCATCGTGGGAGTAGGCTCACCACGCAATGAATACGACCCTTGCCCATGCGTCCACCACCTGCGCGGCTGCGCGGTGCCTGCTGGTCCGACACCGCATCACCGAGTCTGACGTTGCCTAATCCGTCGGCCGACGTCTCGTCCCGGATCGTCGATTACGACAGTGGTTTTGATTACTGCGACTTCTGGGGCAATCGCGATTACGAGAGCTGGGTCGAAGCGCGTGCCTTGCGGCGACTTTTGCCTCGACTCGGCCACGTAGACTGGTTCGCCGACTTCGGCGGGGGCTTTGGCCGCAATGCCGTCCACTACCAAAACGTGTGCCAGCACGCAATTCTGGTGGACTACTCTGTCACTCAGCTCACCCGGGCGGCAGAGTTCCTGGCGCCCGACATCCAAGCTGGTCGTATTCACCTGATCCGGGCGGATCTAGCACGGCTTCCTCTAGTCGACTCAGCCGTAGACGCCGCCATGGTGGTTCGGGTTCTGCACCACATGACCGACGTGCAGCGATGTTTGGTGGAGATGTGCCGTACGGTTAGAACGCGTTGGCTGGTCGACGTACCGATAAAGCACCATGCCCTGGCATGGCTGCGCAGCACTAGAAATGGAAACGTGCGCCAACTGCTGACTCCCGAGCCGATCGTCACCGGTTCTACCGAATACCCCTTCTACACCTTCCGGCTCGCCGTCGTTTGTCAATTTTTGCGAAGCGCCGGTTTCCGCAGCCATGCCGCCGCCAGCGTCAACAACTTCCGGCGTTGGGATCGGGTGCTACCGGACAGCGTCGTGAATGGCCTGCGACCTGCTGTGTACGCGCTCGACCTTGGCGCCCAACGACTGGGGAGGGGTTGGTGGGGTCCGAGTCAGTTCCTCATCGCGACTCGTGGCCGGGCACAAGCAACGCGACTTGCGCCGCTCGACCAAAGCCTCCCGCTGCACCTGGCCGAGCTGGCCCGACGCACCCAGTGCCCTGGTTGCCACGCCGACCTGACTTGGTCAGTGACTCATGCGAGTTGCAGCGAATGCGGACAACGCTATTCGCTGCGCGACGGGTTTTGGGACTTCACACTCGATCAACCGCGAGGATCGTGAGACCTCACCTAGCGGGCACTTGTGGTTGCGATCTATCCCGATGACAGCCGAGTGTTTGTGCCCGATCCCAACGGGGGTGACCGTGATCCAGCGCCGAGGCTAATCACCTAACGAGCGCTGACCCCCTCGAGCATCTGCTACTTCCCCGGAGTCAGCCAAGGGCCGAACCGGTTGACGCTTTCCGGCTGGTGGCCGGAGTGGCGCGCTCTTGCCCGCCGTTCCGCTACAGACCTTCTAGCGCGGCCATAACCCGCAGCGGATCCAGATAGTCGCGCCAGTGCGAGATCTTGCGATCTTTCAGTGTGATCACGGAGATGTATCTCTTGCTGTATGGGTAGCCGGTGGCGACGACTTTGCCAGAGGAAGCGTATTCGAGGACGACTGTCGAGGTCGCATCCGATCGGTGCACGCGCAAGTCGCCACAGCTGTCGAGGAAGAAGGTCGAGCCGTAGCCTCGATAGAGTTCGATCAGGTTGTCGCGACCGACCACCAGTCGCGGGTAGTCGGGGACGGTGATGATGAAGTCGAAGACCACATCGTCTGCAAGCAAGTTGAAGAAATGGTCTCCGTCCACCAGACCCTGGAGGCCCTGTTCGATGATGCGGAAGAACGGGTCGAGGGCACGAAAATCCTCAAGGTCTCGGATCAAGGACAGCCTTTTCTGTTATGTGGGGCGATCGCCAGCTTCGACGCGGCTAGGGACCGTTTAGGGTGTGCCCGGTCCGCCTTTCAAGAGCGCCTTTGAGATCACCACGCGTTGTATTTGGTTGGTCCCCTCGTAAATCTGGGTGATCTTTGCGTCGCGCATCATTCGTTCCACCGGGAACTCGTTGATATAGCCGTAGCCGCCCAGCACTTGGACCGCATCTGTAGTGACCTTCATGGCGGCGTCAGACGCAGCCAGCTTGGCCATCGCCGCCAGCATCGTCATCTGGGGATCGCGGTCATCCACGGCGCGGCAGGCCTGATGGGTGAGTGCGCGGGCGGCCTCGACCTGGGTGGCCATGTCCGCGAGCATGAACTGGATACCCTGAAACTCGGCGATGGCCCGGCCAAATTGGTGCCGCTGTTGAGCGTATTCGACGGCCTGCTCCAGGGCACCGGCCGCAATACCCAGGGCCTGGGCTGCGATCTGCGGCCGGGAACGATCGAGCACGCCCATGGCAATCCTGAAACCGTCGCCTTCGGCGCCCAACCGTCTGCTGGCCGGAACCCGACAGCCACTGAAGACGAGCTCGGCCGTGTCACTCCCACGGATCCCCAGCTTGCCGTGGATTCGGTTGCGCTGCAATCCCTCGCTGCCGCCGTCAACCAGGAAGGCTGAGATACCCCGAGTTCCCTGAGCTGGGTCGGTTACCGCGAAAACCACGATAAGGTCTGCCACACTGCCGTTGGTTATCCAGGTCTTGGTGCCGTCAAGTACGTAGTCGCCGCCATCACGCTTGGCCCTGGTGCTCATCGAGGCCGGGTCACTGCCAGCGTCGGGCTCGCTGAGAGCGTAGGCGGCGATCTTGTTTCCACAGGCGAGCTCGGGCAGGAACTCCCGTTTCTGCTCGTCGCTCCCACCCAGCAGGATGGGATACCCTCCCAGTCCCTGGACGGCTAGAAGAAGCGCCGAGGTTGCGCAGACCTTGGCGATCTCCTCGACCGCAATCGCCAGCGTCAGTGCCGAGCCCGAGAGGCCACCGTACTCGGGGGTGAAGGCGATCGCGAAGACATCGTGCTGGCGGAACATCTCCACGACATCCCTTGGGAATTCCGCGGATAGGTCGATCTCGGCCGCCCTCGGGGCAATCTTCGCCCGGGCCAGCTCGCGTACCGAGGTCTGGATGGCTTGCCGGTCCTCTGCAACCTCGATTGCCATCGACCATCCTCCGCAAGGGGACTCAGCGTCCGGTGACCGCAGCCTTCAGACCTTCCTGATTGTAGGCCGGAGTCTCAACTCTCCCCGTCGCCCTTGGCAAAGTCTGCCTGGGTCAGGCCACCTCGACCAGCGTCGCCTCGCCCTGGGCGGTTCCGGAACAGATTGTGGCCGCCCCTAGTCCGCCGCCGCGGCGGCGCAGCTCCAGCACGCAGGCGGCGAGGATCCTGGCGCCGGAGGCGCCCACCGGGTGGCCCACGGCGATGGCGCCACCGTTGGGGTTCACCTGCTCCAGGTCGAGCTCCAGCATCTTCGAGCTAGTGATCACCACCGAGGCGAAGGCCTCGTTGATCTCGACCACTTTCAGATCAGGGGTATTCAGTCCGCCCCCGGTCTTGCCCAGAGCCTGGGCCAGCGCGGTGGCGGGCACGGTGGCGAGATAGGGATGATCGGCAGCGGATTCACCGTAGCCCAGCCACTGCGCCCAGGGCTCAACCCCCAACGATCTGGCCCGCGCCCGACTCATGAGCACAATCACGGCAGCCCCGTCATTGATTCCGGGGGCATTGCCGGCGGTCACGCTGCCCTCGGGGCCTCCGAACACCGGCCGCAGGGCTGCCAGCTTCTCGATGCTGGTGTCCGGCCTAGGCTGCTCGTCCCGGTCCACTAGAGCTGGCCCAGCTTTGCCGACCACCTCGATGGGTGCCAGCTCCTCCGCGATCCGACCCGCCTGGCGGGCCGCTTCGTAGCGCTGCTGCGAGAGCAGCGCGTACTCATCCTGCTCGGCTCGGCTCACCCCCAGCTCGGCGGCGACGGCGGTGCCATGCTCGCCCATGGGAACGTCGTCGATTGGACAGGTAAGCCCGTCCCAGAGCATTGAGTCGTAGATTGTCATGTGGCCCATGGGCATCCCCCGGCGCACCCCGGGCAGGAGCATCGGTGCCTGAGACATGGACTCCATGCCGCCAGCCACCACCACCTCTGCCTCCCCGGCCTTGATCAGCAGGGCGCCGAGGTTGACAGCCTTGAGGGACGAGGCGCAGACCTTGTTGACCGTCAGTGACGACACCTGGGCGGGGATGCCCGCCTTGAGCGCCGCCTGGCGGGCAGGTATCTGCCCCTGGCCAGCCGTGATGACGGTGCCCATGATGCATTGGTCAACTTCTACCGGAGCCACCCCGGCACGCTCGAGTGCCGCTCTGATCGCATGGGCGCCCAGGTCGACAGCCGAGATCGAGCTGAGGGCCCCGCCCAACTTGCCAAAAGGGGTTCGCGCCGCCGCCACGATCACCGGATCCCGATCGCTCACCCTCTCATCGTACCCGCGCTGGGACAAATCACCCGAAGCTCAGGAGCGGTCCTCTTCCATCAGCCGGGAGACCGAACCACCCAGTCCCAGAAGGTGGGAGGCGATCATCAGCCGCTGGATCTCAGAGGTCCCCTCCCCGATCTCGTTGATCTTGACGTCGCGGTAGTAGCGGGCCACCGGCAGGTCCTCCATGAACCCGGCACCGCCGTGGATCTGTACCGCCTGATTGGCGCACCAGGTGGCGGTCTCCGAAGCCTGAACCTTGGCCATGGCGGCGAACTGTCCAGGTGATTGACCGAGGTCGATCAGATTGCCTGCCCGCCAGACCATCAGCCGGCTCAGCTCGATCTGAGTGGCCATGTCGGCCAGCTTCATCTGGGTCGCCTGGAACTGGCTGATCGCCCGGCCGAATTGCCGGCGCTGCTGGGAATAGCTCAAAGAAGCATCGAGGCAAGCCTGGGCCACTCCGACCGAAAGCGCGGCGATGGCCACCCGCCCGGCCTCCAGTGTCTTGAAGAACTGGCCCAGCCCCCCACCCTCTCTGCCCAGCAAATTGGCGGCAGGCACCTGGCATCCGGCGAAGTTCAGCTCCCTGGTGTCACTGGCATGCCAGCCCAGCTTGCGATAGACGGGCCCAACCTCGAAGCCCGGGGTTCCCCGCTCCACCAGGAAGGCGCTGATCTGCTTGCGTCCGCCCTCGTTCCCGGTGATGGCGGTGATGGTCACCCCGGCGCTGATGTCGGTCCCAGCGTTGGTGATGAAGCACTTGGTGCCGTCGATCAACCACTTCTCGCCGTCCCGCCGCGCCTTGGTCTTGGTCCCTCCCGCATCAGAGCCCGCCTCGGGCTCGGTGAGTCCGAAGGCCCAGAGCTGGCGACCGGCGCAGAGATCGGGGAGGTAGCGCTGCTTCTGCTCCTCGCTGCCGTAGTGGAATATGGGAGCGATCCCCAGCGAGACTGCCGCCTCCATGGTGATCGCCAGCGCAGCGTCGGCCCGGGCGATCTCCTCCAGCGCCACCAGGTAGCTGACGAAGTCGGCCCCGGCCCCGCCCACCGATTCCGGATAGGGCAGCCCGAAGAGTCCCAGCTCTGCCATCTGCGCCACCAGCGGATAGGGGAAGGCCTCGCGCCGGTCCCAGTCGGCCGCCTGCGGGGCCACCACCTGGCTGGCGAACTCGCGGCTGGCCTGGCGGATCGCCGCCTGTTCCGGACTCAGCTCGAAGCTCAGTCCCATCAGGCTATGACTGCGCGGCGGCGCCCAGCCGCTCGCGCACCAGTTCCACGATCTGCTCGATGGTTTCGGCGACCTCGACCCCGGCCTTCTCCAGGGCAGCCACCTTGGAGGCCGGGCTGCCGGTGGTCCCGCTGATGATCGCGCCCGCGTGGCCCATGCGCTTCCCGGGCGGGGCGCTGCGGCCGCTGATGAAGCCCACCACCGGCTTGGGGTAGCCCCGGCCGATCAGCTCGGCTGCCCTCTCCTCGTCCGAACCCCCGATCTCGCCGGCCAGGACGACAAGATCCGTATCGGGGTCCTCGCCAAAGAGCTGAACCACGTCAGAGAAGCTGACGCCCAGGACGGGGTCGCCACCGATCCCGACCGAGGTCGACTGCCCGAAGCCGGCGCGAGCGAGTGCCTGGATGATCTCGTAGGTCAGAGTGCCCGATCTGGACACCACGCCCACCCGTCCCGGGGTCGCGATGTGGTTGGGGATGATCCCCACCTTGGCACGCTCCCCCGGGGACATCAAGCCGGGGCAGTTGGGTCCCACCAAGCGGGTGCCCCGCGCGTCAATGAAGGCGCGGGCCCGAACCATGTCATTGACCGGGATCAGCTCGGTGATGCAAACGACCAGAGCGAGCCCGGCAGCCGACGCCTCCATGATCGCGTCCGCCGCGAAAGCGGGGGGCACGAACACTCCTGCGGTGTTGGCTCCGGTGGCGTCGACCGCTTGCGCCACGGTGTCGAAGACAGGCAGACCCAGATGGGTACTTCCGCCCTTGCCGGGCGACACCCCCGCCAGCACCCGGGTCCCGAACTCCAGCATCTGCTGGGTGTGAAACGAGCCCTCGCTGCCCGTCATCCCTTGGACCACCACGGTGGAGTTGCGGTCCAGCAGGATGCTCAACTCACCCCGCCTCCGCGGCCGCGATCAGTTCGACGATCTTGCGAGCAGCCTCGGGAGCCGACACCGCCGGAGTGATCCCGGCTGCCTCCAGCAGCTGGCGTCCCTCCTCCTCCCGGGTCCCGGTCATGCGCACCACCAGGGGCAGGGTCATGTGCAGCTCCTCGCGGGCGCTGATCAGGCCTCGGGCCACCTCGTCGCCGCGGGTGATGCCCCCGAAGATGTTGACGAACACCCCCTTGACCGCGGGGTCCAGCAGCAGCATCTCGAGGGCCTGCTTCACCACCTCCGCCCGGGCCCCGCCGCCGATGTCCAGGAAGTTGGCGGGCGAACCGCCATGTTGCTTGACCAGGTCAAGGGTGTTCATCACCAGTCCCGCGCCGTTGCCGATGATCCCCACACTCCCACCCAGGTGGACGTAGGTTAGGCTCCGGCGCCTGGCCTCGACCTCGAGCGGGTCATCACCGCTGGTGGCCGCTTCGGCGTCGGCCCCGAGTTGGCGCACCAGGTCGTGGTGGCGGAATTCAGCGTTCTGGTCGATCTCAATCTTGGCGTCGCCAGCGATCACCTGCCCCGAAGCGGTCACCACCAGCGGGTTGATCTCGCAGATGCTGGCGTCCAGCTCCTGGGAGAGTCCGAACAGCCGCTGGACCACCGGCACCAGCTCGGTGAGGTAGCGGCTCTTGGGCAGGCTCTCATCGCCACCGACGGCGGCGAGTGCTCGAAGGGCCAGCTGCCGGATCTCGAACGGATGCGGACCGGCGAAGGGATCGGGCCAGAGCTTGGCGATCTTCTCGGGCGCGTGCTCGGCCACCTCCTCGATCTCCATCCCGCCAGCGAAGGACAGGATCACCACCTGGGACCGATGGTCTCGGTCGACGGTGACGCCCAGGTAGATCTCCTTGACGATGTCGAGCGCCTCCTCGACCAGCACCGAGGGAACGCTGTAGCCGTGGATCTCCATCCCCAGGATCGCGGCGGCGGCGTCATGGGCCTCGGCGGGAGTCTGGGCCAGCTTGACCCCCCCCGCTTTGCCTCTGCCGCCGATCGGGACCTGGGCCTTGATCACCACCCGGCCCAGCTCCTGAGCTGCTCGCTGGGCATCTTGGGGGGAACGAGTGACCCGGCCGGTCGGGCACTCGATCCCGACCCGGCGCAGTTGCTCCTTGGCCTGGTGTTCCAGTAGCTTCACCGACGCCTCCCGTCAGCCGGTGCGCCCGGCCACCACTGCTTCGTCCTCAGTGTAGGGACGGCCGGCTGGGCTCAGAGGGGGATGTTGCCGTGGCGACGCTCCGGTCTGGCCACCCGCTTGCTGCTCGCCATCCGCAGCGCCGAGATCAGCGCTGTCCGAGTGTGGCGGGGCTCGACGACGTCGTCGATGTAGCCCCGCTCCGCGGCCTGGTAAGGGGTGGCAAACCGCTCACGGTAGGAGGCAATCAGCTCCGCCTGGTCGACCTTGGCGACCCCCGGGCGGGGCCGGCCTAGGAACTGAACCGCACCCTCCGCTCCCATGACTGCGATTTCCGCCGAGGGCCAGGCGACGTTGTAGTCGGCCCCGATGTGCTTGCTGCACATGACGTCGTAGGCGCCGCCATAGGCCTTGCGCGTAATCACGGTGAGCTTGGGAACAGTGGCCTCCGCGAATGCGTAGAGGAGCTTGGCGCCGTGATGGATTATCCCGCCGTATTCCTGGTCAGTGCCGGGAAGGAATCCGGGGACATCGACAAAGGTCACCAGAGGGATGTTGAAAGCATCACAAAAGCGAACAAATCGTGCTCCTTTGATAGAGGCACTGATGTCGAGCGCACCGGCCAGGTGACGGGGTTGATTGGCCACCACACCCACACTTCGACCGTCCAAACGAGCCAGACCAATGACCAGGTTGGGCGCGAACAGTTCCTGGACTTCCAAAAAGTGGCCGTCGTCGACCACGCGATGGATCACGTCCCGTATGTCATAAGGCTGAGTTTGCAGCTCGGGGATGATCTCCTGGAGTTCGACATCGGCTCGATCGACTGGGTCCGAGGACGGCACGAGGGGCGGTTTTTCCCTGCTGTTCTGCGGCAGAAACGAGAGCAGTTCGCGGACCTGAGCAAAGGTCTGGTCTTCAGTGTCGGCCACGAAGTGGGCCACTCCGCTACGTTGGGAGTGGACGTCAGCGCCACCCAGCTGTTCAAAATCCACCTCCTCCCCAGTGGTGACCCGCACCACATCGGGACCGGTGATGAACATGTAGCCGACCCTGCGCACCATGAAGGTAAAATCTGTGATCGCCGGTGAGTAGACCGCGCCCCCAGTGCACGGTCCCGCGATGATCGATAGCTGCGGGATTACCCCGCTGCTGCGCACGTTTCGGTAGAAAATATCGGCATAGCCGGCGAGTGAGACCACGCCTTCCTGGATCCGGGCCCCGGCGCTGTCGTTGATGCCGATCATCGGCGAACCGGTTCGCTCGGCCAGCTCCATCACCTTGCAGACCTTCTCGGCGAAGGCCTCACCCAGTGATCCCCCCATGAACGAGGCGTCGTGGGAGAAGATGAATACCTGTCGGCCGCCAACCAGGCCGTAGCCGGTAACCACGCCGTCGCCCAGGGCGGTGCGTTCAGCCATGTCGAACTGCGTGGACCGGTGGACCACGAAGGCATCCAGCTCGACGAAGCTGCCGGGGTCGAGCAGACGTCGAATCCGCTCCCGGGCGGTGAGTTTGCCCTTGCCGCGTTGAATCCGTTCCGGCTCGCCGCCCCGGAAGGCGGCATCGTGCCGGCGCTTGCGGAGTTGGTTGATCGAGCGCTCATTGGCACTGGGCGCGTTCCTAATTGGCCGCGCAGTTTTGCTAGGAACTGGGATGTCCGTGTCGGTCTGCTCGGACGCGGCTTGCGACTTGGGCTTGGACACCTCGCCATCTTCGCTGATCCGTCGAGCCACGGACTCTGGCTTGAAGCCACGCAGTCCGACATCCTGTAGACAGTGACCCCGAACGTCGACGCCACTCCGCAGATCCGTCTGGAGCCCCCGTCTTTGGCCAATCCACCCAGAGGTGGCTGGCACTGGCGGGTGTGGATGGCAGAGGGGCTGGGCACCTGCATCCTGGTGTTGGGCGGGCTCAGCGCCGTCTGTCTCAACTTCGGGACCGGCTCGCCGATGCTCCACCTGCTCCCATCTCCGTCGGTCCGCCTCCTGATCACCGGGTTGCTCTTCGCAGGGACCGGGAGCCTGGTGGCGATCTCGCCGTTGGGACGCCTGAGTGGCGCCCATCTCAATCCATCAGTGACCATCGCCTTCTGGTCGAGCGGGCACGTCTCGCGTTCGGACCTGTTGGGGTACCTCGGGTCTCAGATACTGGGCGCCCTCGTCGGGGCCGGAATCCTGAGGCTGAGCTGGGGCCGGATGGCGGTTTCGGTTGGTGACGGCCGCACCAGCCCTCACCCCGGTGTCAGCGTGGCGGCCGCGATTGGCATCGAGGCGCTGCTGACCGCGATCCTGATCCTGACGATCTTCGCCTTCACCTCCTGGTCAAGAAGCGCACGCTGGACTCCGCTGGCGCTCTGGCTGGTGATCGCGCTGCTGGTCTGGCGAGGTGCGCCTTACACCGGTTGCAGCATGAATCCGGCCCGCAGCCTGGGACCGGACGTGATTTCGGGGGTTTACGGCTCGTTGTGGATCTACCTGGTCGCGCCGCCGCTGGGGGCGTTGGTGGCGGCGCAGCTATTCCTGAGGATGCCGCTGAGGCCCCGTCCAGTCACCGCCAAGCTCTACCACGACCCCAAATACCCAAGCGTTCTTGGGACTTCTTTGGATGTGCGACACCGGCGCCCGCCGTCCTGAGGCCGGTCCCGCCCCCACCATCAGGCCGCAGCGCGAGGTTCAAAGGTTCCGAAAACCTGGCGCAGTCGGTTGCAGATCTCGCCCAGGGTGGCGCCCGCTACCAGCGCCTCGCGCATCACCGGGAGGAGGTTGGCGTCGCCGGCGGCCACCTCCCCGACTCGGGCCAGTTGGCGCTCCACGGCTGTACTGGACCGCTCACGGCGGTGCCGAGCCAGCCGTTCCCGCTGAGCGCGCTCGAGCTGCGGGTCGACCTTGAGGAGTGGGACCTCGACCTGGAGCTGGTCCTGGAAGCGATTCACCCCCACGATCACGCGCTCTCCGTTTTCGACCAGCTGCTGGTGGCGATAGGCGGCGTCCTGGATCTGATCCTGGTAATAGCCCTGCTCGATCGCCGCCACCGCACCTCCGCGCCGGTCCACCTCCGAGATGATCTCGCTGGCGGCCTCGACCAGCTGGACGGTCAGCTCCTCCAGGAAATGGGCGCCTCCCAGAGGATCCGCAACCCTGGCTACCCCGGACTCGAAGGCGAGCAACTGCTGGGTGCGCAGCGCCAGCGTGGCAGCCTGCTCGGAGGGGAGGGCCAGAGCCTCGTCGAACGAGTTGGTGTGCAGGGACTGGGCGCCGCCGAGAATCGCCGCAAGGGCCTGGAGCGAGACCCTGACCACGTTGTTGAGCGGCTGCTGGGCGGTTAGAGTGGCTCCGCCAGTCTGGGCATGGAACCGGAGCTGGCAGCTACGCTCTGTCCGGGCTCCGAAGCGCTCCCGCATGATTCCTGACCAGAGGGTTCGGGCAGCCCGGAATTTGCCGACCTCCTCGAAGAAGTCGTTGCCCACGTTGAAGAAGAAGCTGAGTTGGGGGGCAAACTCGTCCAGCTCCAGGCCGGCGCCGAGAGCCGCCTCGACATAGGCGATGCCGTCGCTGAGGGCGAAGGCCAGCTCCTGAGGAGCGGTGGCGCCAGCTTCCCGGATGTGGTAGCCGGAGATGGAAATCGGGTGCCAGCGGGGCAGCCGTTGATGGCAGTAGGTGAAGGTGTCGGTGACCAGCCGCATGCTCGGCCGCGGGGGAAATATGTAGGTTCCGCGGGCGACGTACTCCTTGAGGATGTCGTTCTGAATGGTGCCGCCCAGAAGTTCCGAAGCGGTCCCGTCCGACTCCGCTGCCAACTCGTACATCAGCAGGAGCAGGCTGGCCGGGGCGTTGATGGTCATCGAAGTAGTGACCTTGTCCAGGGGCAGACCTTTGCAGAGGATCTGCATGTCCTCCAGGGTGTCGATCGCCACTCCCACCTTGCCCACCTCTCCCTCCGCCTCGGGGGCGTCGGAGTCGTAGCCCATCTGGGTGGGCAGGTCGAAGGCCACCGACAAACCGGTTTGGCCTCGCTCCAAGAGATAGTGGAAGCGCTGGTTGGTCAATGCGGCCGAGCCGAATCCCGCGTACTGGCGCATGGTCCAGAGCCTCTGCCGGTAGCCGTCCGGGCGCAGTCCCCTGGTGTACGGCGGCTCGCCGGGAGAAGCCGGTTCGGGAGCGCCCGGCCCATACCAGGGCTTGAGGGGAAGCAAAGACTCCGTCTCGTCCGGCCTGGGGACGGCTGATTCCCGGCTCACCCGCTTTCGTCCAGCAGCTGGCAGAGCTCGGTCAGCACGCCCCCCGCCGACTTGGGGTGGATGAACGCGACCAGCCTGTCCCGGGCTCCCGGCCGCGCTTCCTGGTCGATCAGCTCGGCGCCTCGCTCTCGCCAGCGAGCCAGTTCGCCCTCGATGTCCGAGACCAGGTAAGCAAGGTGGTGCAGCCCTTCACCCCGCTTCTCCAGGAACCGCGCGATCGAGGAGTCGGACCTGGTGCTTCCCAGCAGCTCCAGGCTGGAGGGGCCCAGGTCGAAGAAGATCGTCCTGACTCCGTCAGAAGGCACCTCTTCGCGGTGGGCCGGCGCTGCCCCCAGAAACCGCTCATAGAAGGCCGCCGCTGCCTCGAGATCGGCCACGGCGAGGCCGACATGATCGATCGCGGCCGGGCCGAAATCCGCCGCCACTGGCCGATTATCCCAATCCGATCAGTCGCGGCTGGGAAGGTAGTCCAGTCCCATCGACTGCGCCACCAGGACCGCGATGTCCCTACTCTCCATCGCCACCTCCTGGGAGCTGATCCCCTCGGTGAACATGGTGGCGCAGAAGGGACACGCCAACGCCGCGGTCCCGGCCCCGGTCTCCTCGGCCTGCTGGACTCGGACCCGGTTGATGCGAGTCCCCCGGGTCTCCTCTATGAAGAGACGGCCACCTCCAGCCCCGCAGCACATCGCCTCGTTGCGAGTCCGCTTCATCTCCACCAGCTTGGCCCCGGGAATGGCCCCGAGCACCCTGCGGGGAGCGTCGTACTCGCCGTTCCACCGGCCCAGATAACAGGGGTCGTGGTAGGTGATCTCACCACCGCGCAGGGACTCCTTTAGTTCGATCCGTCCCTGATCCAGCAGCTGGGCCAGGAGTTGGGTGTGGTGGATCACCTCGTAGTCGCCGCCCAGATCCGGGTACTCGCGGGCCATGGTGTTGAAGCAGTGGGGACAGCTCGCGATCACCTTGCGGACCGAGCGATCCCCCAGCTTCTTCACCACCTGCTGGGCCTGGGTCTGGAACAGGTACTCGTTGCCGAGCCGCCGGGCGGGGTCGCCGTTGCAGATCTCTTCCTCTCCCAGGACGGCGAAGCTGACCTGGGCAGCCTTGAGGATCGCCACCGTGGCCCGGGCGGTGGGCCAGTTGGTCTCGTCGAAGGCGGTGGCGCAGCCCACCCAGTAGAGGTACTCGGCTTCGGGGTTGTCGGCGAGCAGGGGAACCTCCAGCCCCTCAGCCCAGCGCATCCGGGTGTCGGCCGCCATCCCGAAGGGGTTGCCACGCTGCTCCAGCGACTCCAGCGCCTGGCGCGCCTCTTTGGGAATCCGCGACTCCTCCAGGACCAGGCTGCGACGCATCTCCACGATCGCCGGCACATGCTCGATGAGGACCGGGCACTCCTCGACGCAGGCCCCGCAGGTGGTGCAGGACCAGAGCGTCTCCTCCATCACACTCCAGTCGAGCAGCTGGCCGTCGGTTGGGGGCTTGGCCTGGGCAGGCGCATCCGCGTCGGTCATCCAGTAACTGGGGGGCGGCGTGCCGCCCCGAGCGTTGGCGTACCAGCCGTCGCGGACGTCGGTGATGAAGAGCTTGGGCGAGAGCGGCTTGCCGGTGTTGAAGGCGGGGCAGTGGCTCTGGCAGCGGCCGCACTCAGTGCAGGTGGCCAGGTCGAGCTCCTGCTTCCAGGTCAGCTGATCCACCCGGCTCAGCCCGAAGTGCTCAGACTTCTCGATGTCGAGGTTGGGGAGATGGCGGCCGGCTGGCTCCAGGCTGCGGAAGAAGACGTTCGGCGCCGCCGTGAGGATGTGCAGGTGCTTGCTGTTGGCGAGATAGACGGCGAAACCGGCGATCAGCCCGAGATGGGCCCAGAGGAAGAACTCGTGCCAGGCCCAGATGCCCTCCCCGTGGATTCCCCGGAAGAGCTGGGCCACCGCGGCTGAGACCGGCCGCAGATTGACCAGGTGGTCAGTTCCGGAGGCGACCTGGGTCGCGTACAGTCCCAGCTGGGTCAGGATCACCAGCCCAATCAGGACCAGGATCACGGTGGCATCCCGACTGTGGCTGCCGCGGAAGCGTTCGGGGCGGAGGAGGTAGCGGTTGAGGGCCGCCAGCGCCAGCCCGGTCAGAACTGCCGCCGCCAGCAGATCCTGGGCGAATGCCACCGGACCCCACCACCCTTGCTGCTCCAGGTTGAGCGGCGGCACTAGCGCCTCGAGACCGGCCTCCAGGATCTCCAGATTCAGGATTACGAAGCCCCAGAAGATCAGCAGGTGGGCGAGTCCGCTGAAGGGCCAGCGCAGGAGCCGGCGCTGGCCCAGCACGAACACGACCACTCCCCACAGGCGCTCTCCGAGATGGTCGGTCCGGTGATCCGGCTGAGCCACCCGCATCGAGTTCAGCAACGGCACCAGGCGGCGGACGAAGAGAAAGCTCGCGACCGCAACCAGCAGGACCAGCGCTAGCGAGTTGAGCCAGATCACGGACGATCGAAACCCACCGCCAGCAGGAAGAGGACCAGACCAACCAGCAAGGTGAGGATCGCCAGGACCCAATACCATCGCGGCTCATCGATCCAGAACGGCCCCCAGCGTTGACGTGCTCCCGCCACCGAGGAGTTGGGGTCCTGGGGATCCCGGGCGGGAGGTGCCGACGGAGTCACGGGCTCGATGGTAGGGACAGTGCGGCCCTCGGCATCGGGTCAGGGGCTATCGCCCAGACCACTCCGGCTGGCGCTTTTGCAGAAATGCTGAAATGCCCTCCAGGGCGTCAGCGGTCCGGAAGGTGGCGTCGAACTCCTCCAGCTCGGCGGCGAGCCCGGCATCCAGCGGCAGGGCGAGCCCCCGGTTGACGGCTCGCTTGATCGCTGCGATGGCCAGAGGAGCCGACTGGGCCAGCCGGTCGGCCGCCTCCACGGCCGCCTGCTCGAGCTGGTCGGGCTCCACCACCCGGTTGACCAGCCCCATTTCCAGCGCTCGGGGGGCTTCCACCGGCTCGCCCGAGAGCAGCATCTCCAGTGCCCAGCCTCGACCCACCAGCCGGGGCAGGCGCTGAGTGCCGCCCCACCCGGGAATGATCCCGAGCCGGACCTCGGGCTGTCCCAACTTGGCTGTCGAGCTGGCGATGCGGATGTCGCAGGCCATGGCCAGCTCCAGACCTCCGCCCAGGGCGAAGCCATTGATGGCGGCCACGATCGGGAAGCGCTGCCGCTCCATCTCCAGAGTCAGCTGCTGCCCGTCGGCGATCTTGGCCTTGGTCCCGTCCGGGCCCTGGCTGACGAACTCGGTTATGTCAGCCCCGGCCACGAAGAAGCGATCGCCGGCTCCGGTCAGAACCGCCGCTCCCAGAGAGGAATCTGCTTCGACCTCGGCAAAGGCGGATCTGAGCCCATCCAGGACCCCCTGGCTGAGGGCATTGGCCGGGGGATGATCGATGGTGACCCAGGCGACCTTGTTCCGGCGCTCGAACCTGACCAGATCTGCCGTCTCTCCTCCTCCGTTAGAGCGGCCGGGTGCCGCAGTCTTGTGTAGGCTAGCTCCGTGGCCGACCGCGAGGCGCCTTCCGAGGCCGCGGAAATCTCGCTCCCCCAAGCCGAGGAGTTCGCCGGGCTGAGCGACCAGACGCTGGAGCAGCTGGTTCAGATGGTGGAGTCGGCCGAACGCGAGCTCCGCGACCAGATGGCGCCGTTTCAGCTGCGGCTGGCCAAACTCGCCAAGGACGCCGCGGTGGTCCAGACCGAGGTCCGTCGCCGCGAGCGCCAGCGCCACATCCAAGCTCGCAAGGAGGTGCGCACCCAGGTCACCGAGGGCCAGGCGCCCTCCTTGGGCCAGCTGGTGGAGATGGCAGAGCCGCCCCCCTTCGGCGAGCCCTCGTTCGCGGACCTGACCTTCCTGCTGGAGAGCGGCGGAGAGGTCGCGCTCGGGTACCCGGGCAGCCGAGTCCCCAGCCTGCAGATGACAGATGGGAGCGCGACCTCCACTGTGACCACTCTGGCCGAGGCCCGGGACCTCTACCGCCAAGGCTGGGAGATCGGGGTTCCGGCACGGCGGGGCGTCAGGGTGCACACCCCGGGCACCCGTCTGGAGCGGCTCCTCGACCCCGACAAATGCTTCGTGCGGCTCGCCTCCGCGGGAGGCTCCGCCACGCCGGACTCGAGTTGAGCCGGGTCATCGGGCTCACCGGGGGCATCGCCAGCGGCAAGTCGACAGTCGCCGGGATGCTTGCCGACAAGGGAGCCTGGATCGTGGACGCTGATCAGCTGGCCCGGCGTGTGGTCGGACCGGGGAGCCCTGCTCTCTCGGAGATCGCCCAGACCTTCGGCCCCCAGGTGATCGCGGCGGACGGGGCCCTGGATCGGAGCCGTCTGGCTGACCTGGTATTTGCCGACGAGTCTGCTCGACTGCGACTCAACGCAATCGTCCATCCCGGAGTCCTAGAGCTCAGCCAGGCAGAGATCCGTGAGGCGCAGTCAGCCGGCGTCGGGATCATCGTCTACGACGTGCCGCTCCTCTTCGAGACCCAGCGCCAGGCGGAGTTCGACGGCACCGTCTTGGTCTGGGTCCAAGCTCAGACCCAGCTGCTTCGCCTCCGGTTGCGTTCGGACCTGACCGAGGCCGAGGCTCAAGCGCGGATCTCATCGCAGATGCCCCTGGAGCGCAAGCGCGAGCTGGCGGATTGGGTCATCGACAACAGCGGCAGCCTCGACGAGACCAGGGAATTGGTCGATGTGCTCTGGCGGGACCAGCTGCTGTCGCAACCCTAACTCGGCTCCGGGGCGCGATCCGGGCGCATCTGCGGTATGCTCCGCCGAACAAGTGTGCCTGCGGTAAACGAGCTCTGGATCAAGGTGCCCAGCCCCTTCTGGGGCGTGGAGACGGTCGGCTTCAGCGTCCGCTGCCCCAGCCAACCGGAGTCCGGTCCCCTTCCTGACATCCCCTTCTTCGTGGAGGGAGATGCGGGATCGATGGCCTCGCTGGACGGGCGGCTTCGGCTATTCCCGCAGCGCGAGCGCTACGTGGACTGCGATGGACTGGGCGAGGCCTACGGCTGGACCGACCCCATCAAGCTCACCGATGAGGTGATCGTGATGGCGTTCCGCGATAAGAGCCTGAATCGGGGCGGCCCCGATCCGGAACGGGCCCTGCTCAACCGCCTCTCCAACCAGCTGGTGCTGCTCGCCTTCCCGTTCCTCCGCGACTGCGTCCGGGTCGGCGGTCTGCGGCTGAGCTCGCCGATCTCGGTCAAGATCGGCTCGGACTCAGTCCCTGAGATCGACCTCTCGCTGCCCCTGGGAGAGATCGTGGAGTCGAACGGGTCGCGCTCGCTCATGGAGCTCTGACAGCAGCGATACCCGGTTCGCGCTAGGCCTCGCGGTTCTCGAAGCTGACCAGGCCCAGACCCAGGGCGGCGACAAGCCATACCGCCACCCACACCAGATACCAAACTGAAGGCCCGGATGCCGACTCGAATGAGCTGTTGAGCCCATGAATGGCGGCGGTGGCGAAGGCGGATGGTTCCATGGCGTAGACCGCCGCATGCCAGAGTCCGTCGGTGGGGAGTAGGAAGTGGGTGACCACCCCTACGTTGCTGATCGCAGCGTTGTGGAAGACCTGACCGAAGGCGCCTGCCACCCCACCCAGCCACATGGTCCCGAAGGCGATTACCGCGATCACCCCGGCGGTGATCGCCGAGATCCTGGTGCTGAGGGCGAGAGTGAAGGTGAGCAGGATCAGCCCCTCCACCAGTAGCGCCGCCTCGGCGGCCACCGGCTGCGGCGGCAGATACCCGGTGGTCCAATTCACCAGGATGAACTCCAGGGTGGTCGACACCAGGGTGTAGACGGCGATGGTCAGAGAGAGCCCAAGCCATCGGCCCAGCACCAGTTCCCGGCGTCGGAGCGGGCGAGCCAACAGCCCTTGAGCAACCCCCGACTCCAATTCACCGGCGATTGCCGGCGCCGCCAAGAAGGCGCTGGTGAGGGCCAGGACGAAGCTGAACATGAACATCACGAGTAGCAGCAGCTGGGCCGCGGCACTGTGAATCTCACCCTGAGTAAGAAGCTGGCCATCGAGATGCAGGTGGGGCACTCTGGAGAACCCCCAACCCGTCAAACCGATCACGATGGCCGAAAGCCCCAGCAGCGCCAGTACCAACTTGCGCCGGACCAGTTCGCGCCAGGTGAGAGCGGCGATGACCCAGGTGGCCATCAGGCGGCCTCGATGAGCTGGAGGAAGCGCTCTTCCAGGGTCTGCTGGCCGGGGTCCACCGCGTAGATGCGGCCACCAGCCGCGACGATCGCAGCGACCAGATCGGGAACGCGGCTGGGATCAATGCCCGACACCGTCAGCCAGCCCTCTTCTTCGGTGATCACCCCAAACGTGCTCAGCTCCGGGTGGGCCGCCGTTCCCAGCCCGGTGCAGCGCACCCTCACCTGGGGGCGGGCGAGCAGTTCGTCGAGCCTGCCGGCAGCGACAATGCGGCCGTTGTCGACCACCGCCACCTGGTCGCAGACCTGCTCCACCTCCGAGAGGAGGTGGGAGTTGAGGAAGACGGCCTGCCCCTGCTCCCGCAGCGCCCGCACGATCTCTCGGACGTCGTGGCGACCGACTGGGTCCAGTGCTGAGGTGGGCTCGTCCAAAAGCACCAGCTGAGGACCGCCGAGCAGCGCCACCCC
The DNA here is from genome assembly GCA_963701235.1 of Candidatus Dormiibacterota bacterium. Taxonomy (GTDB): domain Bacteria; phylum Chloroflexota; class Dormibacteria; order Aeolococcales; family Bog-877; genus Bog-877. The sequence continues at coordinate 660,066 of OY969577.1, read as the reverse complement.
TAGGCCGAGCCGCTGCTGCATCCCCTTGGAGTAGTTCGCGACCCGGTCATCGGCGCGATCGGAGAGCCCCACAGTCTCGAGCGCGACTTTGATCTCGTCTGGCCATGAGGAGCGCTCCAGCTGAGCCAGCCGGCAGTGCAACCCCAGGACCTCGCGGGCAGTCAGCCAGCTCTGGTAGCGGAAGAGTTCCGGCAGATAGCCCACCGGGCGCCGGGAGTCGAGGCTCCCGACCGGCGACCCCAGCACCATGGCTTCACCCGAGGTCGGCCGAGCCAGCCCGAGCAGCAATTTGACCAGGGTGGTCTTGCCGGCGCCGTTGGGCCCGAGGAACCCATATACCGAGCCCCTCGGGACCGTCATGCTGACGTCGGCAAGCGCCGTGGTGTGGCCGTAGCGCTTGGTCAGGTGGCTGACGTAAATTGCCGGACTCGGCTCGGACGGCAGGGACATTGGCGCTCTGGACCGTCCCTGATCGGGAGGCTGCGCCGGGGAAGCCTCAGCCACGCGCCAATTTCAACACAGAGGCTGCGCCCAGCAGGCCACCCACCGCCCGAACCGTTCCCTGGTGCTCCCAGACCACCGCCGAGAGGATCGGGCTGTCGGAGGCGAACAGCACCCCCTTGTCGCCGTTGACAGTGGTGGGCTGGGACTGCCCCAAGCCTGGCAGGTCTGGGATGGGCAGAGTGGTCAGTGGGTTGCCGAGCTGGTTGATCGCAGTCGCCAGGCTGGAAGGCAAAAAGGGCAGGCTGAGCAGGTACTTCTCCAGCTGGGAGATGGTGACGCCGGTCGAGTCCAGGACCGGAGCCTGCACCGCCATCAGCGCCAAAGTCGGCAAAGACGTGGTCCTGGTCGGGCGGGGCGGCGTGGTGCACGCGGTCGCACCTGGTGCTGAGCACTTCACGTGCTGCTTCCCGAAGGAGGTGCCGAAAAGGTCCGACAGCGAGAAGGGCTGGCTGTCCCCAGCCGTCCCGTACACCACCAGAACGCCAGGGCCGATCGACTCCCGCAGCTCGGTCCCGTCGAATCCTGCCGGAAGCGGGGGCAGGACCACCCCCGCGGCCTGGGCCGCGGCCTGGGCCTGGGCTGCACTGAACGTGAAGGTGGCGCTCCAGTCCTCGACCAGGTAGTAGGACGGTGATCCGCTAACGCCCTGGGGCAGCACAGCGGGCAACGAAACGCTCACCCCGGCTGCGGTCTCCGCCGCGCCCAGACTGGACTCGGGACGGAGCATCAAGTCGGGCGCATGGGTGAGCTGACCAAATTCGGAGAGATGGGGGAGGCTGAGGAGAGCGGAGCCGGATACCGGAACCGATTCGACTGCCGTGGGCGCGAAGATCTGGGTCCATTGCACCCCCGCCACTGCGGTGGCCACCCCGGTGACCCCCAGGACTGCGATCGCCGCCAGAGCAGCTGCCCCCCGGCCAGGATGGGCGAGTTGCCGTGGGAGGCGATCTCGAATCGGAATGCGGGCCAACGGCCTGGAGGTACCCACCCGACTCTGCACGGCGGCCAGAGCTGCGCCCGTGTCCAGCTCCAACTCCGGTGAGGGCGACATCAGCCGCCGGATGTCCGCGACCTCAGCCCTGAAGCCCTCGAGCCGGGCCGAGCAGCGGACACAGGACTGGACATGAACCTTGATCCGGTCGGGGACCAGCAAGGGCTCGTCGACTATGCGTCGCAGCTGGCCGTCAGCTGGATGAAGCAATCTGATCATCACCAACCTCCCTACGAAGAGCCGCCTCAGCGCGCCTGAGACGCACGCCCACCTGACTCACCGGGATTGACAGGGCGTCCGCGACCTCGGCGTATGAGAGTCCGCTGTAACGAAGAACCAAGAGGGCGGAGTGGCGCGGTTTCATCCTCCCCAGCGCCTCTCGGACCTCTCGACGGGTTTCGCTGGCCAAGGCGACGCTCTCAGGGTTGTCCTGATGGCCGCGATCCTCGCCGATGCCCAGCTCACGCCGGAAGCGGCGCCGATCACCCCGCAGCCGGTTCAGGGCGAGGTGGGCGGCCGCCAACCGGAGCCAGCCGGGGGCGCCCGGGTGGCCGTGGGGATAGCGCATATGGAACTCGAGGAAGACTTCCTGGGCGACGTCCTCAGCGGCCGAGCGCTCGAGTAGGACTCGGGCAGCCACGCGCACTACCGAGGGGTACTCGGCGTGGAAAAGCGCCTCGAAGTCGTCTTGGACTGAGGTGCGCGGGCGGGAGCCGACGGGTCCTCGTGTCACCCTCAGCGACTGAGATAGAGCGAGGCCTCGGCCCGGGCTGTCCACACCAGGTTCAGCACCACCGCAACCGTGAATGTGACATAAGCACCTGGATCAGGCCCGGCTGCCAGCCTGGAAGGGCGCGGACGCGAAATGCGCCGGTTTAGCCCGAGGGACTGGCCGTGGCTGAGGCGCTGGCTTTGGCGGTGGGCGAGCTGCTGGCTTTGGCCGTGGGCGAGCTGCTGGGGGTCGGGGTCTTGACCACCACCGCCACGGTGGGGCAGCCAAAGGGCACCGTGGGGATCGAGATCTTGGGGGTTGGCGAAGCGTTGGGGGACGCCTGGGCCTGGATCACGATCGGGGTGCTCTTGGGGCAGGGCGGCGTCTGGGGCACAGGGGTCGGCGAGGCGGCCTTGACAATCAGCGCCACCAGAACCGCTAGTCCGCCGAGAATGACCGTGCCCACGAAGGTCACGGCCCCCCACTCCTTGCGGAGGAAGTCGCGGTTCAGCCTCAATCAGGCTCCTTCATGACCAATTCGACCTCGCCACCGCTGCCAGGATAGCCAGCCCATGCTCCGGGCCTGCTGCCGGAGTCGGAGCGAGAGCGGTGGCCCCACCGGCCTGGCATAGCGCTCGAGCGGGATGGTGGCGACGCTCTCGATCGCCTGCCGCAAGTCGCTCGCGGTGTGCCCCGGGAAGATGGTCACGGTCCGGGCCAGGTCGTAGCCACCGAAGTGGCTGTCACTGGATCCCAGTGCCGCTCCCAGGCGGTCCTTGTGCAGGTCATAGAAGTCATCGAGGGCTCGGATGCGGCTCCTGGTGGTGGGGCAGGTGTGTCGGAGCTCGATGCCGTCCACCGGGCCCTCGGCGAGCAGCCTTCGCAGGGCATTGGGGGTGATCGAGGCGAAGTAGGTGGGCATCCAGGGGTGGGCGATTATCGCCAGGCCGCCCCGGTCGTGGATGGCGTTGATGGTGTTCCTGACCGGCATCCCCATCCGTATCGGGCCGTCTAGGAACAGTCCCAGCACGTGCACATTGGCCGGGGACGAGGTGGTGACCTCCTCTCCAGGAACCACCTCGACGCCGAACTCGAGACCGGCCTCCGCAGCCTCTGAATTACCGGAGAAGGTGTCGTGATCGGTGACCGCGATGACTCCGACTCCGGCCTCCGCAGCGGCCTGCACCAGTTGGGTCGGGCTGACCATGCCATCGCTGGCCGTCGTGTGGGCGTGGGGCTCGGCGACGGAGTAGCCGGAAGGGATGGGAACGCCGGCGGTGAGCCGCCCCGAGGGCGCGCTCAGCGACCCAGACCCGGCCCGACTGCGGAGGTGGGCGCCGGCCGCTCACCGTCGTCCGGGTGGTCGTGCTCGTCTTCATGCCCGGGGCGGTTGCGCATGTTGAGGATGCGCAGGAAGTCCTGGGCGCGCGCCATCGCCTTCCAACGCTCTGGGTAGAAGTCCTGGGCCACGATGCTGGAGTCCTCCAGCCGCAGCACCGACACGCACCACTTGTTGAGGGTGTGCGAGACCTCTACCTCGAAGTCACCCTCCTGGCTGCGGTAGCGCAGAAGGTCGTCGCCGCGCCGCGGGCGTTGAACTGCCATTGCACTACCTGAAACCGCAAAGGATTGAGGACTAGTTGCTCCGCACCGGTTGCCATCTGGCATGGGAGTATACCTCCGTCCGCCGGATAACTCGTGGCCTAATTGGTGGTCCCTGAGGGGCTCGCCGGCACCCTCTTGACCGGCCCCTCTCAGTCCGGATCCAGCTCCAACTTCTGGATCCGGGAGCGCAGCATCGGGCCCAATTCGGCGTCCCGCCAAACGATCTCAGCGTTGGTCGCCAGCCAGCTCTCCAGGGTGCCGACGTCGAGCAGGCGGCCACTGAACTCCAACCCCACCACCCTGCCCCGGCCGGTGACCCGTCGGATCGCGTCGGTCAGTTGAATCTCACCCCCGGCCCCGGCCGCGGTGGTCTCCAGCTCGGCAATCACTTCCTGGGTGAGCACGTAGCGTCCCATCAGGGCGAGATTGCTGGGGGCGTCCTCTGGAGCTGGCTTCTCGATCACGTCCAGCACCCGAAAGACGGGGCCGTCCCCTGCTACCGCGGCCACACCGTACCGCGAGATCTCGTCCCTGGCACACCGCCGCAGGGCCAACACCGTGCAGCCAGCCTTGAGATAGACGTCGATCAGCTGGCCCAGCAGCGGCGGCGAGCCCGCGAAGAGATCGTCTGGAAGCAGCACCGCCACCGCTTCCTCGCCCTGGACCGCGCCGGCGGCACACCAGACCGCGTGGCCGAGACCGAGGGGCTCGGCCTGGACCACAAAGTCCATCTGGCAGAGCCCGGAGATCTCCCTCACCCGTCGGGCCAACTCACCGTCACCCCGCCGACTGAGGGTAGCCTCCAGAACTGGATCAGGCGCGAAGTGGGCCCGGATCAGTTCCTTGCCAGGTGCGGTCACGATCACCGCTCGCTCGATCCCTGACGCCACCGCCTCCTCGATCCCCCACTGGATGGAAGGGCGGTCGCCGACCGGGACCATCTCCTTGGGCAGCGCCTTGGTGGCCGGAAGAAATCGGGTACCAAGCCCGCCGGCCGGCACCACCACGGTTCGAACTGCCCCCACGAGTTCCGATTCTATTGGCACGGCCGAACACCCCCGGCGAGTCACTTCCAGAGCACGAGTCGGCGCTGGGATCGGCGCCCGCTGCCCGGGTCAGACCTGCTCGGGCTCCGGCTCGCTGTGGCGCATGAGGATCGCGACCAGAAGTGCTCCCGCCAGGACGCCGCCCAGCCCCAGCCAGGCCGAGGCTGGCACCTGTCGGGTGGCCCGCCATAGTTCACCCCAAGGGTCCTCCATGGCGTCGGCGAAGGTGACCGGCACGGTGCCCGGCCTGGCCTCGGCCAGGGCCCGCTCGTAGAGGCGAGCCCTGGTCACCGGATGGAGGGGAGTAGGAGCCAGGGCGTCCACCAGCAGCACCGCGGTGCGGGCCACCGCGCGGGCGGTGGGATCGTCGGTGGGCGCGGGTGCCTCCCCTTCAAGCCAGCCGGCGAGCTGGGCTGCGAGCCGCTTGTCCTCTCTGCTGGTCACCAGCTCACTCCTTTCCTTCGGAATCGTCGCCGCCGCCCATGGCCAGGTACGGCGGGGACTGGAAATCCGGTCCCAGACGCCGCTCCAGCGACCTCAGACCGCGAAAGATCAGCAGCTTGACGGCGCCCTCGCTCTTGCGCATCACCCGACCCACCTCGGCGTTGCGAAGCCCGGTCCCGAACCGGAGCGTGATCGCCTGGCGCTGGTCCGGGGAGAGCTGGCGGACGGCCGCCTGGATGCGCTGGACCTGCTCGGAACGGATGGCGGCGTCCTCCGGCCCTTCGCCGGGATCGACCATGTTGTCGGGAAGAATGATCCAGCCCTGGCGACGGTGCTCCCGCATGACCAGGTTGGAGGCGACCCGGTAGAGCCAGGCCGAGTAGGGGACCCCACGCCACTCGAAGCGCCCAATCTCGGCGTAGGCGCGCATGAAGGTGGTGGCGGTGACATCCTGGGCCCGCTCCCAGCTCCCGGTCTGGTGGTAGACGAAGGCGTGGATCTGGTCGACGTAGCGGTCGTAGAGCTTGGCGAACTCGGCCGGGTCCGTCTTGGCGGCCTCGACCAGCTTGCGCTCTTCCTCGAGCGCCTGGCTGGGACGGCTGCTGGTCCGGCGCAGGCTGGGGAAGCGTCGCGGCTTGACCTCTGGGGGCTGGGCTTGAGAAGCGTCATCCGCAGATGACAATTCCGGGGCTCGGTCCACAGTTACGCTCCCGCCGCCGGCGCGCCGGCGTGGCGGGAGAGCTCGAGGCCCAGGGCCTGGCCGGCGTCGGCAAAGGCCTGCAGGGCCCGGTCGAGCTGCTCTTCGGTGTGGGTGGCGGTGACGATGGTGCGGACCCGGCCCTTGTCCCGGGCCACGGTCGGAAAGCCGATCGGCGAGACGAAGACCCCGCGCTGGCGCAGCTCGTCTGCCAGGGCCACCGCCCGTTCCGCCTCGCCGACGATCACCGGTGTGATCGGAGTCTCACTGGCGCCGGTGTCGAACCCCAGCTCCTCCAACCCCGCCTTGAAGTGGCGAGCGTTGTCCCAAAGCTTGACCTGCAGCTGGGGCTCGTTCTGTATCACTTCCAGCGCCGCCATGCAGGCTGCCACCACGGCGGGAGGATGAGAGGTCGAGAAGAGAAAGGGACGGCCCTTGGTGATCAGGGTCTCGCGCAAGTCCTGGGAGCCGGCGACGTAGCCGCCCAGCACCCCCACCGCCTTGCTCAGCGTCCCGACCTGGATCTGGACCCTGCCCTCCAGCTGGAAGTGGTCGACCGAACCCCGGCCACTGCGCCCCAGGACTCCCGAGCCGTGGGCGTCGTCCACCATGACCGCGGCGCCTCCGGCCTCGGCCAGATCCACGATCGCGCGCAGGGGTGCGATATCTCCGTCCATGCTGAAGACCCCGTCGGTCACGATCAGAATCCGCCTGGCACCGTCGCCTCGGGCCTCTGCCAGGCGCTCTTCGAGGCCCTCCATGTCCTTGTGAGGGAACTGGTAGCGGCGGGCCTTGGTCAGGCGAATCCCGTCGATGATGCTGGCGTGGTTGAGCTGGTCGCTGATCACCGCGTCGGACTCCTCCAGCACCGAGCCCAGCACGGCCAGGTTGGCGGTGAAGCCGCTCTGCAGGGTCAGCGCAGCCGGGGTGCCCTTGAACTCGGCCAGCCGAAGCTCCAGTTCCTCATGGATGGTCTGGGTGCCGGCGATGGTGCGCACCGCCCCGGACCCAGCTCCCCACTCCCTGGCGGCGTTGATCGCCGCCTCGATCAAGTGGGGGTGGGTGTTGAGGCCGAGGTAGTTGTTGGAGCAGAGGTTGATGTAGCGCTTGCCCTCAATCTCGACCTCCGAGTCCTGGGGGCTCTGAAGGACCGTCAGCGGGTGCACCCGCCCCTCGCGGCGGAGTTGCTCCAGCTCCTCTTTGAGGCTCACGTCGAAGTCAGTCATGTCCAACCTCCCTCCGGAGGATAGAGCACGACCTTGCCCACCTCCCCGGACTTGGCCAGCTCGGCGGCCCGCTCGAAGTCGAGGAGCGATACCCGGTGGGTGAGGATCGGACTGACGTCAACCCGGCCGGAGCTGAGGAACTCACTGGTCTGGTCCCAGGTCTCGAACTGACGACGGCCGGTGACTCCGAAAAGAGTTATCCCCCGCATCACCACCTGAGTCGAGAGATCTATGGGCATTGACCCGTCCCCCAGTCCCAAGAGGCTCATCCACCCTCCGGGGCGGAGATTCGCCAGCGAGGCCTGGATCAGCGACGGGTGGCCTGACATCTCCAGCACCACGTCAGCCTCGCCTCCGCAGGCAGCCCGCAGGGCCGACTCCAAGTCAGTGACCGCGGTGGTGTCGCAGAGGGCGTCCGCCCCCATCTTTTCGGCGATCGCCAGACGGGCGGGCACCCGATCCACCGCCACCACTCGCCTGGCTCCCTCCGCTTTGGCGATCCCCACCGCCGCGCAGCCGATCGGTCCGCAGCCGGTCACCACCACCACCTGGTCTTTGAGCTCGCCCTGGGCGGCGGCGTGGACCGCGTTGCCCATGGGCTCCTGGAAGGCAACCACGGCGGGATCCAGTGCCGGTGGTGCCACCCGACAATTACGGGCGGGCACCACCACCCTCTCGGCGAAGACCCCATCGACGTCGACCCCCAGAATCCGGGTGTTCTCGCAGACGTGGAAGTCACCACGAAGACACTGGGGACAGGTGAGGTCGACCAGATGGCTCTCGACACCCACCAGCTCGCCGACGCGGGGCGTGAGCGCGCCCTCGCCCACGGCCAGCACCAGGCCTGCCATCTCGTGGCCCAGGACTCTGGGGGTGTGGACCCGGTGGGCGGCCCAGGGGTTCCAGTCCAGGATGTGCAGGTCGGTGCCGCAGATGCCGGCGGCCACCACCTGGAGCAGGGCTTCGCCCGCCCCGGGCTGGGGCTCGGGAACGGTCTCCCAAGCCGCTCCCGGACCGGGTCGGGTCTTCACCACCGCTCGCAAAACTCTCCACCTCCCAGGGCACAGACGAGTCGCTCACCGGCGGCCTAATCATGCGGCGCTAGACACTTCACCGGCGGCTCTGGATCGGATATCGTGACTGTCCAGGTGGGGTCCGCCGCCCCCAGTTAAGTCGCGCATGAGGGAGGGTCCAAGATGGTCAGGGCCTACATCTTGATGACACTCGAGCCCGGCAAGGCGATTGACGTGGTCAAGCGTCTACGCAAAGAGTCAGGAGTGACTCAGGTCGACGCCATCACCGGTGAGTACGACGCCATCGCCCAGGTCGAGGCCAAGGACGTGAAGGGCATCGGGGCGTTGATAGTGGATCGGCTTCAGGGCGTCAGCGGAGTGGTTCGCACCATCACCTGTCTGGCGGTCGAGTAGCCGGCCCCACGACGCCAGCTCAGCTTAGATAGGGCGCGACCCCCGAGCCCTGCTGGGCGGCGTCCATCACCACCTCGCTAACGGTGGGATGGGCATGAATCACATCACCCAGCTCGGCCATGGTGAAGCCGTCGGTGATGGCGACCCCCACTTCGTGGATCAGCTCGACCGCGTGGGGGCCCATGATCGTCGCCCCCAGCAGCAGGTCGCTGCCAGCGTCGGCGACCAACTGGACGTAGCCCTCAGATTCGCCCTCGGCCAGCGCCTTGGCCTCGCCCACGAAGCGCGCCTGGCCCAGCCTGATCTCGTGGCCTTGCTCCCGGGCGGCGTCGGCGTGGAGGCCCACGCTGGCGATTTCGGGGTAGGTGAAGATGCAGTTGGGGACGACCGTCCGGTCGATCGGACGAATTGGCCCGTGGCCTAGTGCATTCTCGACCGCCCTGGCCGCCTCGGCCGAGGCCAGATGGGCCAGCTGCAATCCCCCGATGCAATCCCCGGCACCCCAGATCTTGGGGTTGGCGGTCTGGAGCAGGTCGCTGACTTCGATGTGGCCTCTCTGGTCGAGCGTCACCCCGGCCTCCTCCAGCCCGATACCACTGGTCTGGGCCATGCGGCCCACCGCCACCAGCACCAGGTCGGTGTCGACCTGGGCACCTCCTGTCAACACCGCTCGCACCTGGTCCTTGCTGTACTCCAGCGACTCCACCGAGGACTCCAGATGCACCTTCACCCCGTCCGCCTCCAGGAGTCGCTGGAACTGCTGGGCCGTGCGCCGGTCGACGCCGGTCAGGAGCTGAGGCAGAAGTTCGACCACCGACACCTCGGTGCCAAGGGGCGCGAACAGGCTGGCGAACTCGCAGCCGATGACTCCGCCCCCGATGATCAGGAGTCGCTTCGGGATCTGATCCAGGCTCCAGACGCCGTCGGATGTGATCACCCGCTCCTGGGCCATGTCGATCCCGGGCAGGCCCGAGGGCTCGGTACCCACGCACAGCACCAGTAGGTCGTAAGCAAAGGTCTCTCCGCCTGCGACCATCCCATCGCCGGAGAGCCGCCCCTCGGCGCTCACGACCTTCACCTTCTGTCGCTGGCAGGCCGCCTCCACGCCCCGCCGCATCCGGAGAACGATCTCGTCCTTGCGCGCCTGCATCCTGGGGAAGTCGAAGCTGACCTCACCCACCCGGAGGCCGAAGTCGCCGGCATGCTGGATCTTGCGGGCCAGGGCGGAGATCGCCAGCAATGCCTTGCTGGGCACGCAGCCGCGATTGAGACAGGTACCGCCCAGCTCGCGGCGCTCGATCAGGACCACCTCGGCGCCTAGTTGGGCGGCCCGGAGCGCCGCGACGTCTCCGGCCGGCCCTCCCCCCAGGACCACCACGCGTGCGCTCAAGCACCGCCCTCAGAGCCGGGCGGCAGTGACGCCTGCAGGCCTGCGAAGGCCTCTTCCAGGACCCTCTCCTGCTCGATCAGGTGAGAGCGCATCGAACCCTCGGCGGGCGCTGCGCGCTGGCTGCGGCCAGCGTAGCCGAGCCCGACTCCGGGCGGCAGCATCTCGGGAAGGCGCTGGGCCACGAAGGAGAAGGCCCCCATGTTGCGCGGCTCCTCTTGCACCCAGAGCACCTCCTCCAGGGCCGAATAGCTTGCCAAAAGACGGAGGACTTGGCCAGCCGGGAAGGGATAGAGCAGCTCCAAGCGGGCGATGGCGACCCCCGCGGCGCCCAGCTGATCACGCCGGGCCGCCAGCTCGTGGGAGATCTTGCCGGTCGAGATCAGAAGCCTGCGGACCTGGGCATGGTCGGCTGTCGGGTCGTCCAGGACCGGTTGGAACTGGCCCTGGGCCAGCTCCTCGGGAGACGACGACACCGATGCCAGTCGGAGTCCGCTCTTGGGAGTGAAGAGGACCAGGGGCCGCCGCTCCTCGGCCAGCGCCTGGAGCCGGAGGATGTGGAAGTACTGGGCCGCCGTCGAGGGATAGGCAACCCTGATGTTGCCCTCCGCCGAGAGCTCCAAGAAGCGCTCGATCCTGGCGCTGGAGTGCTCGGGCCCGCTGCCCTCGTAACCGTGAGGCAGCAGCAGGGTCAGTCGGGACTCCTGATCCCACTTGGCCTGACCCGCGACTACGAACTGATCGACCACCACCTGGGCGTTGTTGTAGAAGTCGCCGTACTGGGCCTCCCAGAGCACCAGCGCGTTGCGGTCGGTGATGCCGTACCCGTACTCGAATCCCAACGCCCCCATCTCCGAGAGCGGGCTGTTGTAGAGCTCGATCGCCGCCTTGGCCCCCGGGAGGTGCTGGATGGGGGCGTAGTGCTCACCCGTCTTCGTGTCGCTCAGCATCAGATGGCGCTGGCTGAAGGTCCCCCTTACCGTGTCCTGGCCCGTGAGCCGGCTCGAGACCCCCTCGGTCAAGAGCGACGCCAGCGCCAAGGCCTCAGCCTGGGCCCAGTTCACCCGGCCCCCGGCCTCGAAGGCGCGGGCCCGCTGCCCTAGTTGCCTGGTCAGCTTGGGATTGACGTTGAACCCGGGCGGCAGGGTCACCAGCCGGCGGTCAAGCTCGACCAATTCCGGCAGGGGCACCTGGGTTTGGGGCGACGGCAGCTCGCTCTCCTCGGCCATGGTCCCGGTCGGCTGAGCCGCTTCCAAAAAGGCTCCGCCCTGCTTGATGGTCTCGGCGTGGGCGTCCGCCATCTGCTGGTAGGCCCGCGCTTGCTCCTGCTCCACCTCCTGACTGGTGCGCAGTCCGCGGCGAACCAGCTCCGCACCGTAGAGCTGCACCACGGGTGGGTGGTGGGCAATGCGCTCCATCATCAGGGGCTGGGTGTAGGCCGGCTCATCGCCCTCGTTGTGACCAAAACGGCGGTAACCGATCAGGTCGATGAGCACGTCGCGATGGAAGGTCTCGCGATAGCTCACCGCCAGTCGGACCGCATCCAGGCACGCCTCCACATCGTCGGCGTTGACGTGGATGATGGGTATGTCGTAGCCCTTGGCCACGTCGCTGGCGTAGTGGGTGGACCGGCCCTCGGCGGGCTCGGTGGTGAATCCAATCTGGTTGTTGTCGATGATGTGGATCGTGCCCCCGACCCGGTAGCCGGGCAGGCTCTGCAGGTTGAGGGTCTCGGTGACCACACCCTGGCCGGTGAAGGCGGCATCGCCATGAATCAGCACCGGGACTGCGATCTCGGTGTCCTGGCCGATCTGGGCCCCCTGGCGGCGGGTCTGGAGTGCCCTGGTCCGGCCCTCGACGACAGCGCCCACCACCTCGAGATGGCTGGGGTTGTGGGTCAGCGCGATGCCGACTTCGATGCCGGAGGCGGTCTTGTAGCTGCCTTCGGCTCCGTAGTGGTACTTGACGTCGCCGGTGCTGGCGCCGCCCAGGTAGGCGCCGCTCTCAAACTCGGCAATGATCTCGCCCAGCGAGCGTCCGACTATCCGAGCGGTGATGTTGAGACGGCCGCGATGGGCCATCCCCAGCACCACCTCACGGGTCCCCGACTGGGCCAGGAGGGTGATCGTCAGCTCCAGCATGGGGACGAGTGCATCCAGGCCCTCGATCGAGAAGGTGTGCTGCCCAAGGTAGGTCTTGCGCAGGAAGCGCTCGAAGGCGTCCACCTCCGCCAGGCGGCGGAAGAGCTCCAGGTGCTGCTCGGGCGACAGTGGGGGCCGTTCGACCCCAGACTCAATCTGCTTGCGCAGCCACACCCTCTGCTCATGGCTGGAGATGTGCTCGATCTCGTAGGCGATGGTTCCGCAGTAGGTCTGGCGCATGTGCGGAAGCGCCTCGGCCAGGGTGTCGCCGGCCACCATCACCCGCATCATCCATGCCGGCACCGCGGCCATCAATTCCGGAGTGAGCTTCACCGTCTCCGGCTCCAGCGCCGGGTCCCCGGTGGGCTCGCTCCCGAGCGGGTCGAGGTGAGCCGCCAGGTGGCCGTGCGTCCGGTGGGCCTTGACCAACGACATGCCGGCCGCCACCGCGTACATCAGCTCCTGGTTGGCGGGCAGACTGCTCGCCGCCGGTACCAGGACGGACCGGACCGCAGGGATCGGCAGCGGCGGCAGCTCCACCGCCAGACTCTCGGCAATGACCTCGTAGAACCGGTCTCCGCCCGCCAGCAACTGCTCAAGGCGGCGGAGGAGCATCCCCGACTCCACCCCCTGGATGAGGCGGTGGTCGTAGGTGCTGCTGACGGTCATCACCGGGGCGATCCCCAGCTCCTCGGCCGACCTTTCGTCGAGCCCGGTCAGGCCCGCCGGTCTGCCGACTGCGCCCATCGCGATGATCGCCGACTGGCCGGCCATGAGCCGGGGCACCGAGGCCACCGTCCCAACTCCCCCGGGGTTGGTGAGGGTGATGGTGGCGCCCTGGAGGTCATCCACCTGCAGGGTCCCGGTCCGCGTCTTGGTGACTATCTCTTCATATCTGTCTCTGAAGGTCGGAAAGTCGAGCCTTTGCGCCTCCTTGATCACCGGGACCAGCAGAAAGCGCCCGCCCTCTGCTCGTTCCACGTCAACCGCCAGGCCGAGGTTGACGTTCGATCGCACCACCCGCTGTGCGGCATCTTGATCCCTGGCAAAGCTGGTCGAGAAAACCGGCATCTCGCGGGCCGCCCAAGTGAGGGCGAAGGCGATCAGGTGGGTGTAGGAGAGCTTGACCTCGGGCTCGCGTCCGGCTAAGGCCTGGTTGAGCTGACTCCGTCTGGACGCGAGGGTCCCCACTTCGATGGTTCGAAAGCTGGTGGCGGTGGGAATCGCGAGGCTGGCCTCCATCGCCTGCACCAGAGCTAACCTGGTGCCCTTGATCGGCTGGATCTCGGCACCGGCAGAAGCGGCTGTCGGGTCCGCGGTTGTGCTGACGTCGGCGCCCCGCACCATGCCGTTTGGTCCGCTTCCCCGAACTACTCCCAGGTCGACCCCGTCGAGCGCGGCCCGGCGCCGGGCCAGCGGCGTCGCCTGCACCGCTGCGTCGGAGTGCGGCACAGCCGCCGCGGAGGTCACGACAGCCGGCGGCGGGGCGGCGGCAACCGCCGGCGTAGAACCGTCGGCAGAACCGGCCAGCCGGGCCAGCACCGTCCCCACCGCGACGGTCTCACCTTCGGGAACCAGGATCTCGGTCACCATCCCACTCGCCGGGGATGGCACTTCGGCGTCGATCTTGTCGGTCTGGATCTCAACCAAGGTCTCCCCGGAGTTCACCGGATCACCCACATTCTTGAGCCAAGTACCGACGACTCCCTCGGTGACCGACTCTCCCATCTGAGGAAGGGAGACTTCGATCACCTTGGCCCCCGGCTGGGGACTGGCCGGTTCGCGCGACTCGGCCGGTTCGGCCGTCTCGGTCAGCGCGGTCATCTCGGTCGCTTCGGTCCCCGCGGCCGGGGCAGCCTCGGCCGGAGCAGCTTCGGCCGGGGCAGCTTCGGCCGGGGCTGACGGAGCCGCGGACTGGCCATTGCCGGACTGGCCCAACTCGATCTCGGCCAGGCCGGCCCCGACCGCGACGGTCTGACCCTCTTCGGCCAGAATCTTGGAGAGCGTGCCTGATTCAGGGGCCGGGACTTCGGCGTCGATCTTGTCGGTTTGGACCTCGACCAAGACCTCACCGGCATTGACCTGCTCACCGACGCGCTTGCGCCACATCCCCACCACCCCCTCCGTGACCGACTCCCCCATCTGGGGAAGAGTCACCTCCAGGGTTCTCTTAGGCACCGAATCTCCTGGCTGAACTGGGCCCCCGGAGATCGGGCAGCCCCTTTGCTAACCAGTTCGGTTAGCTCTGTATGAGATTCTAGGCGAGGCAGGAGATGCCCCAGTTAGGGGCTTGACTCCGGGCAAGAGAAGGCCCAAGATATTGCGCCTAGGGCCTGCAGCGACCACAACATGTTGTCCGGCAGCCACCTAGGTTTACCTCAATACCCCAATCGTCCTGCCAGGAGGAAATCCCAGTGGACCGATCTACCGGCGACCCAGAACCAGCGTCGGCGTCCGCGTCTGGAGCTGCCCAAGCGCCACGCGCGAACCCGGCTGCATCGGACGCGGTGGGGGCCGCCGGAGGCCGGGGCCTGCGGGTCGAGAGGCATTTCAGCCAGCCCGGGGTGCACCCGTTCGACGCCATCGAGTGGGAGCACCGCACCGCCAACATCGCCAACGAGAAGGGCGAGATGGTGTTCACCCAGGAGGAGGTCGAGGTCCCCGCGTCCTGGTCGCAGCTGGCTACCAACGTGGTGGTGTCGAAGTACTTCCGGGGCCTTCAGGGCAGCCCCCAGCGAGAGTCGAGTGTGCGTCAGCTCATCTCCAGGGTGGCCGACACGATTCGGGATTGGGGTCGCGATGGCGGCTACTTCGCCACTGACGAGGACCTCGACACCTTCCATGCTGAGCTCACCGCCATCCTGGTCAACCAGGTCGCGGCCTTCAACAGCCCGGTCTGGTTCAACCTGGGGGCGGATCCCAATCCTCAGGTGAGCGCCTGCTTCATCAACTCGGTCGAGGACACCATGGCCTCGATCCTGACCCTGGCCAAGACCGAGGGGATGCTCTTCAAGCACGGCTCGGGAACTGGAACCAACCTCTCCTCGATCCGCTCCTCGGTGGAGCACCTGGCCAGCGGCGGCACCGCCAGCGGCCCGGTCTCCTTTATGAAGGGCTTCGACGCCTTCGCCGGGGTCATCAAGTCCGGAGGCACCACTCGCCGCGCCGCCAAGATGGTGATCCTCAACGCCGATCACCCCGACATCGTCGAGTTCATCAACTGCAAGGTTCGCGAGGAGCGCAAGGCCTGGGCCCTGATCGAGGCCGGTTACGACGGGGCCTTCACCGGCGAGGCCTACTCCTCGGTCTTCTTCCAGAACTCCAACAACTCGATAAGGGTCACCGACGAGTTCATGCGCGCCTTCCTGGAGGACAAGGAGTGGCGCACCTACGCGGTCACCGACAAAAGCCGGGTGGTGGGCACCTTCCAGACCCGCGACCTGATGCGCCAGATAGCCGACGCCGCCTGGGCCTGCGGGGATCCCGGTTTGCAGTTCGACACCACCATCAACGAATGGCACACCTGCCCCAACTCGGGCCGGATCAACGCCAGCAACCCCTGCTCGGAGTTCGTCTTCCTCGACGACACCGCCTGCAACCTCTCCAGCATCAACTTGATGAAGTTCCTGGGTGAGGACCTCAGCTTCGACGTCGAGGGCTACCGTCACGCCGTCCGCACCATGCTCACGGCGATGGAGGTGATGGTGGGCTACGCCACCTACCCCACCCCCCAGATCACCGTCAACAGCCACAGGTTCCGTCCTCTGGGTCTCGGCTACGCGAACCTGGGCGCGGTCCTGATGGCCCTGGGGCTGCCCTACGACAGCCCCCAGGCGCGGGACTACTCGGGGGCGCTGACCGCCATCCTCACCGGCGAGGCCTACGCTCAGTCGGCACGGATCGCTAAGGAGGTGGACCCGTTTGAGGGCTACGAGGTCAACCGCCAGCCGATGCTGCGGGTGATCGAGAAGCACCGAGGCGCGGCCTACAAGATCTCTGACGAGACCGCGCCGGCGCCATTACTGGCCGCCGCCCGCAATGCCTGGGACGACGCCCACGAGCTGGGCGCGGTGCATGGCTATCGCAACTCCCAGGCGACCGTGCTGGCCCCGACCGGAACCATCTCCTTCATGCTCGACTGCGACACCACTGGGGTGGAGCCTGACATCGCCCTGGTCAAGTACAAGAAGTTGGTTGGCGGTGGGCTGCTCAAGATGGTCAACGGGACCGTGCCCTCGGCACTGCGCAAGCTGGGCTACGGCGAGGAGGCGACCTCCGCCATCTTGGCGTACATCAATGAGCACGACACCATCGAAGGTGCGCCTCATCTCCGCGAGGACGACCTGGCCGTCTTCGACTGCGCCTTCCCTCCCGCCAACGGCCAGCGCTCGATCAGCTGGCAGGGACACGTGCGGATGATGGCGGCAGTCCAGCCCTTCATCTCCGGGGCGATCAGCAAGACCGTCAACCTCCCCCAGGACGCCACCCCCGAGGACGTGGAACAAGCCTACACCGACGCCTGGAAGCTGGGGCTGAAGGCGATCGCGGTCTACCGTGACGGCAGCAAGCGCAGCCAGCCCCTCTCCACCTCACGCAAGCAGGCCACTTACAGCGGCCAGGAAGAGGTGGAACCGGCGTTGGTCGCCCGCCCGGCGCGGCACCGGCTGCCCTCTGAGCGAGCCGCCATCACGCATAAGTTCGACATCCAGGGCCATGAGGGCTACCTCACCGTCGGTCTCTATGAAGATGGTCAGCCGGGCGAGATCTTCCTCAAAATGGCCAAGGAGGGCAGCACCCTCAGCGGCATGATGGACTCCTTCGCCACCTCAGTCTCGGTGGCGCTCCAGTACGGCGTTCCTCTGCGCCTCTTCTGCGCCAAGTTCGCCCACACCAGATTCGAACCGGCAGGCTACACCGGGAACCCCGAGATCCCGATCGCCAAGTCGATCGTCGATTACATCTTCCGCTGGCTGGCAGCGCGATTCCTCTCCGCCGAAGACCGCGATGCGCTGGGAATCATCAGCCGCCGTGAGGAGTCAGATGACATCGCTGCCATCGCGGGTGCGGTCACGGCAACCGCGGCCGCCCCACCTGGTGTCGGCCATGCAAGCGCTAAGCAGCTGTCATCTGAGTTGACGTTTCGCAATCAGGAGGACGCGCCTTCCTGCTCGGATTGCGGGTCACTGATGGTGCGCAACGGTGCCTGCTACAAGTGCATGAACTGCGGGAGCACGTCTGGCTGCTCATGAGCTGGAGGCATTTGCGAGTTTCGCCAAAACTGTTGGCGAGTTTGTAAAGCCTGCTGGAACGAAAGCGCTCGGGGAGCAATCCTCGGGCGTTTTCTTATGTTTTTAGCCCTTTTGTTGCACCAGAGGCGACTTGCGCGACCGGACCCCTTAAAGAAGAAGCCCCTTCGGCAAGGCTGTGCCTTAGGGACTGGGATTGGACGACGCTGGAAGGGTTAGCCGGGCCTAAGGAGCTCGGGAAGCCTCGGTTGGCGATCCGGAGGGCAGCATGGCCGTCAGCGCCTGCTCCAACTGCTCCTTCCGGCGGCGTCTTGGAGTAGATCGAAGACGAGGCAAGCCCTTCTGCTGGCGCTCATCATCAACCATCCGCAAGTGCAGGTTGTGGGCAACCCACATACAGGCTATTAGCACCGACATCTTGATCCGGCCCCGCATCCGATAGAGGCCGGGACTCATGCCAATCACATCGGGGTTCTTCAAGGTGCTGAACCCGCGCTCAACGTTCGTGCGCTTGGCGTATTTCTTCTCCCACGCCGCTGTGCCCCAGATCGGGAATTGATAAGCCGTGGGAGCGAACTCCGCCTTGAAAGTGGCGGACTTAATGCAGCACGCCTCGTCAAGGCCATGCTCGCCGGAGCAAGGCATCAGCTTGGGGTCGCACTTGCGCATCGAGCCCGGCACCAAGGGGCACCCGAGGCGCCGATTGCGAAAGAGAGGCGACTCCACCCGTGCGGCACCGGGAGCAGGCTTGCCATGGGGCAACAGCGCATACAGACCCCGCTCCGCCGCATCTTTACGAAACTGCGTCCACTTGGCTTCGGGGGCGAGCAGGCCCGGACGCACCAATGTCCAGAGCCGCTTGGGCAGCTGAGGCAGATACGGCCAGCCCTGGAGCACCAAGCAGCCCTTCCAGTCAGGGTCGCGGTCGCCCTGGCCTACCTTTAGGTCAAAGATTGGCATCACGCCCCGGCTGCGGGCACCGTTGCACCACTTGACCGCCTGGCTGAAGCCCCGATCACCGATGATCTCGCCGATCTGATACCCGCCAGCGGCCAGCACGTCCATGACCTTTAGTGACGCTGGCACGTCGTAGTCATTGGCGGGGATCGGATCGAAGCCGTAGACGTAGCCATAATTCTCGTGGGTTCCTCCCACGGTCACGCCGCCGTAGCCGAAGACCAGTTTGTCGTCTGCGTCTTTGAGCATCTTGGAGCCAGCCTTCACTACCGGCGAGTCCGGATCGAGGTCTCCCTTCTTCTTCTTTCGCCACCTAGCGTCAGGGTCTGAAGCAAACAGACCGGACCTGATCTTCCCCTGACTGACTGGGCGGCACGCGGCCCAGATGTCGGTGATGTCGACTGTGAATTCGGCACCTGGCGGAGGTGGCGGGGCGGAATCGATTAGCAGGCTCAACGAGAGTTTGCGCAGAGCTTCCTCCAGGCTGTCGCCTCCAAATATCTCCCGGCCCAGTCCGTCGCGCTTGAACCCCTGCGCTAAGGCGCCATAGAGTCGGTAGAGAGTCCACCGGGAAGGAGGTTCTACTCTGCGGTGTTGGTGAATGGGTCCGGGTGGCGTGCCCATGATCACTTGGAGCTGGCCCTCAGTTGCCTCGTTGCGAAGAACCCGCTCCAGCTTGGTCACGGTCTTGGTGCTTCCGATCATGCCTAGGTAGACCAGACCCGCCAGCAGCACCTGGCAAGACGGCAGAGACGGCCCACGAGACGGGCGAATGGATAAGTCCAGCTCGCGGAAGAGCTCTCGGCTGGGCCCTAGGAAGTGGCGCTCGATGTGAGCCATGATCTGCCTGTCCACTAGGCCCGCCCTCTGGACGAAACCCCGCCCAAAAGCTCCGCCAGCCGAATTGGGTCTTTGGTTGGTTTAGGGCACTTCGTCTGCAGGAATTCGACTGAATGCATCGACTTCAGCCCAGCTACCTGAAGGAAGACGTTGAGCTTCTCCCAGGTCACTAGCTGCTCCAGCAGCCATGCCTTGCGCAGGCGCATCGGCGAGATGAGCAGCCCCGGATGCTGCCCTTTCATCCGACGTTTGAGCATGTCGGTCAACTCGTTGCAGACGCACTGCTTCCCAGGCGCAGGCGAGCTGGACACCAGTAGTCCCCTACCCGCTCGCCGTGCCAGTTCCTCTAGGTCTGAAGCAAAACGCTCCAGCACAGGGACTTCGCGGGCGCGACCCGGCGCGCTGAGTCGAACCCAGAGACCGGCTTGGCGCCGGCGAAACACATCGCGCCCGGTGACAAAGCGACAATCGCTAGCATCAGCACCGACAGCACGGCAAAGGAGCAGTAGACCTCTGACGTGGTCCCGGGTTGCGGGACTGCGGAATACCTCGGCGACGTTGAGTGCGATGGCAAACTCGCTATCAGTCACCGGTTCCATCGGCTCGGACTGCGGAATGCGGCGTCGTTCGGCGAACAGCTCGGGAAACCCTGCTCGAAACGAGCGCAGTTGTGACATGTAGGCGGTGCGTGAACGCTCAGTGTTGTGGTTCTCAGAACAGGCCGCAGAGCGGACCACCTGCTCCTCATCCAGGGCGAAATCAGGATTGAGCTGGTCGGGATAGTCACCAGCGAGCCAGTAGATGTGACGCGCCAGCGTGGCGCGGCGAGTGTTGAGCAGGCGCGAATTGTCAGTCAGCCGCCTGGGGTCGACTGACAGAATCGCCACATAGAGCGGGAAGGCGCGCTCCCACTGCTCAGTGTTCTCCGCTCTCTTGGGGCGATAGGAGCGGTCCGCGACCGCTCGGTAGGCGTGACCTTCAGGCAGCGCCAATAGGCGCTCCAGAGACTCTGCTAGGAGTCCCTCGTCCCCGCCTAACAAATCCCTCGGCGCTGACGGGCCGACCCAAAGATGTCGACACCACGTGCATATCCAAGTTGGAGCGCATGCTCGCGGCAGCAAATTGACTTGCTAAAACTTGGAGTGTTCGCACGGATCGACATAACCTGAGGATCCCATTGGTGCTCAAAAAAGTCAACGTGACATGCGCCCAATAACGCCGACAGTGCAGCCACAACTAAACGCGCCCGCGTTTACCGCGCCCGCGCGTATAACGCACCGACCCGACGCCGTGGGCAAAGTTACGCTTTCGTCAGCTAATGGGCTGGAGGGTCCTGATCGGGCGTCGTGGTTCCGGGCGTCTGTCGTCGACGGCAAAGGTCGCTCCTCGATGGGTCGTGCCGTAGATAAAACCGGACTATACCATGTCTCTATAAGGCATGCCTCATAGATCTCTGAGATGGTTGACTTAGACTGCTTCGGTCATGACCCCGACTTCCGGGCGAGCAGACCCCCTGCGGCCCCTCGAAGAGCAGCTCGCCGCACTTCGCCACCAGGACGACAAGCTGGCTCAGTCCCTAGAGGACACCAGAGAGGCTAGGAGGCGCCTGGCGGGGCAGATCCGGGCTCTGGAGGCCGGCATTAGCCTGGTGCGGTCTGGGGGTCAGCCGGCGGGCACTCAGCTAGCTTCTGGGACTATCGCTGACGCGGTCGAGGCGCTGCTACGAGTAAACGGCGAGATGCGGGCCATCGAGCTCACCGAGGCCCTCCAGGACGCCGGCAAGCTCCTCAGAACCGACTCAGCCTATGCCACCTTGCACAAGACGCTGGCGCGCGATCGGCGATTCCGGAAGGTAGCCGGACAGCGCGGCTACTGGAAACTCGCTGTCGAACATGAATGATCCTCGCGCTCGGCACCCTCAATGGGAGCGAACCATGGGCCGATTCTTAACGTGAGCCTCCCCGATCTCTGGTCGCGAAGAAAGCGAGAGCAAGAAGGTCACGGGGACGGCGACATCTTCATTTACGATTCCCTTCCATCCGCCCTGCGCGTCCAGATTGTCACCATTCTTTACGATACGATTGGAGGCTACGCAGTCCAATCATTAGGCACAGCCTATCGGTTCTATCCCGCCTCGAATGTTGTCTGGGATCGCCTGCACCACGCCCTTGCCAAGGAATTCGGCTTGTTCCAAATGGGACCTAGTGCGGATACGCTAAGGAACTTTTCCGATTTTTTTCTGGGAACGACGGATATAGACTACGCGCTTGACTGCATTGAACTAGCATTCCGACTCATAGACAGTGACGTCCGTGGCTGGACGATGGCCGAACGCATGGAGTCTCAGGCTCACCAGGACCCCGACGACGCCATTCAGGAACTAAACGCCCGACTGCTGGAACACCGTGTCGGGTATCAGTGGGTCTCTGGACAAATCGTTCGGATCGATAACGAGATGGTCCACAAGACCATCATTTTGCCGGCTCTGAGACTTCTCTCTGACCCCTCATTTGCGGGTGCGAATGAGGAGTTCCTTAGTGCTAACGAGCATCTCCGAGAGGGACGAGGTAAAGAAGCTATCACTGAGGCCGCCAAGGCCTTCGAGAGTACGATGAAGACGATCTGCGACCTGCGCCGTTGGCCGTATCTACCGACGGATACGGCACAGACGCTGATCGACATTCTCTTGGCAAACAGTCTAGTGCCGGAGTATCTTCAGTCACAATTCACGTCTCTCCGCTCCCTGTTGGAGTCCGGCGTGCCGACGGTTCGGAACAAGGCTTCAGCGCATGGTCAAGGCTCCGCCCCTGTCTTACTGCCGGAGCACCTCGCCAGCTACGCACTCGCCGTAGCAGCCGCGAACATCGTGCTCGTAGTCCGGGCTCACCTAGCGACACCCTGACAGGCACAGGGTAGAGCCGTCGTGACAACCCACCCCGATAAATTCCGTTGCCCCGCTGACACTCGATCTGCCTTGGGAATCCTCAGCCACGTCAGTTAGTCACCGCTAGTAGGTTACCCGTCGCCCAGGTAAGTCCAGGGATACTCAAATTCGCCGGTCTCTTCCGTATCCACAACCACAGCAGCCCGCTGCGCTCCAGAAAACCTTAGAGCACACCCCCGGTGCTGTCCATCGGTGTAGGACCGATCGCTGATAACGATCGGATCCCAGAACAGCGAAAAGAGCCAGTCTCGCTCCTTGCCTCGGAGCCGCCGCTTAGTCGCCTTCTGATAGTCACCTTTGTCATCTCTGATCCCAAGCTCAGTAATGATCGCTACGCTCTCGTCGGCGATAGCGTGCCAGTTGGCCCGGTGGTAGGTGCTGCAAGTCGCCAGGTCAGAGCTGGTGAGGCTCTGAAGTAAGATGGAGCCTGCCTGCAAGTTGCGGTCCATGTAATCCCCACCATGATCCTCTAGGCTGTCCAGGATCGTGTCATAGCGGTCTGTATGTGCACATTTGAAGGGACCGTGGGGGGGCGGCAGATTCCTCACGGGATAGGCCGCGAATACGTCACGGAAATAGGGGTGCCCTTTCCCACCCACCCAGAGCGGTCACCCGCCTAAGAAGGTGCTGACGGTCGGGTAGTGGCGCCAGCAGTCCCACCAAGGCTTCGATCTCCGAGCGAGCCACCTTCCGCCAACGAGGAGGGGCGCCGAGCAAGACTCGCGAGATGTCCGTGGTGGAGTCGAGGTAGCCCGACGGCCAGCTCTGAAAGTAATCTAGCCTTGCCAGATCCACCGCCAAGATGTCCTGCAAGTGATTGACGATCCCATCGAGGCCATTCATGGCGTTCGGGCCAGGGTTCCCAGGCACCTCGGTGACGAAAGCGACGTGGCCGCCACCGTTAGTAGCGTAGAGGCGCAGCCAATACACGGCGTTGTGCACCCGGATCAAGTCGTTGTGGATCAACCTCACGCGCATGGTGTGGACGAGCTGACTTGCCCAGTGCCAGCGACTCCAAGCGTGGGGATCATGTGCGGAAAGTCGGTCGACTGTTGATCTGTGTTTGACGCTTGGATAAAGGGGCAATGCGCATCGCGACCACGTCGGGACTCTCGTGCTCCCAGCATCGCACCACCTCCCAGCCAGCGTGCTGAAGTCGCCTCGTGGTCTCCTGGTCCCTCTCGACGTTACGCTCTAGCTTCGCGGGCCAGTAATGCTGATTAGTCTTCGGAACTGACCCATGCTCAGGGCAAGAGTGCCAGAAGCAGCCATCGACGAAGACTGCTAGCTTGGCGCGCGTGAAGGCTATGTCTGGGGAGATGCGACGGCCGTCGTCTACTCGAATTGGGTAGTTCACGCGATACCTGAGACCGGCGGCGTAAAGTAGCCGCCTGAGCCGAAGTTCAGGCCCGGTGTCTCGACTGGGGTTGGCGCGCATGATCGCGCTAGCCGCAGGAGATGCCGGCGTTGGATACCCAACGGCGAGCGCTCCGGATTGGTGGCCAGGAGCTTTCGACTGCGAGCGGGCGTCTGCCACGGCGGCTCCCACCTTACCCGACTCTCCAGTTGAGATCATCACCCTATTGACAAATTTGGCCGTAGATGATATAATACATATTGTAAGGTAAGAAATAATACAGAATGGTTATGGTATCGCTAGATAAGGCCGGACAAGTTCACCGAGTCGGAAACGGCCTCTTCGGAAGAGGGATTCGGTTGAAGCTCGCCCTTTGGGTTCGCGATCAGAAGAGTCCTTTCTTCCAGGCTCAGGCGGGTCGCGAAGTGGACATTCCAGTCCAATACCTCAGGGCGGAGCTGGCTCGCTTAGCTGAACTGGGACTGATCGCCCAGCTCCCCGGCGAGCCTGGAGATAGACGACTGTTCTACGAGGTAGTGAGCGACAACCCGCTTTGGGAGGTCTTCGACGCGGCTCGAAGAGCGCTGGCCCGGATGACACCCGCTGGGGGCGGTCGTCGCTCACCCGTCGTCAAGGTTCGATCAGGGATGGGACGGACATCGTGAGTGCGATCACTCTGCCGCGGACGAGACGATCTCAGGGCGTCATCGCGCCTAGGTCTTCTTCTTCGTCCACGGTCAGCCGCCCCACCGCAATCGACTTGTTCGCCGGTGCCGGCGGGTCTACGGAAGGTTTGAAGCAAGCAGGATTCAAGGTCGTGGGCGCTGTTGAGTGGGATGCGAGCGCCGCGGCCTCCTACGAACTCAACCACCCTGAGGTTACACTCGATCGAGGCGACCTCAGTCTGCTATCCCCACTCCAATGGTCACGGTCACTGGGGTTACGTCCCGGTGAGCTTGACCTCCTGAGCGCCTGCCCACCCTGTCAGGGCTTCAGCACCCTTGGCACCAGGGTGGCTGATGATCCTCGCAACGACCTGATCATGACTACCTGGAAGTTCATCAGGTTCTTCCGCCCTAAAGCCTGGCTTGTGGAGAACGTGCCCGGGGCCCAGTTCGATGCGCGGACGCTGCGGCTACTGCGGCTGGCCAAAGGGGCTGGCTATGGCGTCGCAAAGTATGTGCTCGACGCAGCCGACATTGGCGTGCCCCAGCACCGGCGACGTCTGATTCTCGTCGGCCTCCGGGACTCAGTGCCCCCCTGCAGCCTAGCCGAGCTCTTCCGGGGACGATATCCCCTGACGCATGTGCCAGTGCGCGATGCCCTGGCCCCGCTGGCACGTCCCCATGCTGCCGACCCGCTCGACCGAGGACGAAATCACTCACCCCTGACCTTGCAGAGAATCCGAGCTCTAGAGCCGGCCGGGAGTCGTCGCGACCTTCCTCCTGAACTACAACTTGCCTGTCACCGTCGACTGGGCAGGAGCGGCGCTGGAAGCGTTTATGGCCGCATCGACGCCGACAAGCCCGCTCCGACAATGACGACTCGATGCACCACTCCCTCATGCGGACGCTTCATTCACCCGGTAGAGCCTCGCGGACTTACCCTGCGGGAAGCTTCTACCCTCCAGACGTTCCCACGGACCTATCATTTTGCTGGCACCTACGACTCGATCGAGAAGCAAATCGGAAATGCTGTTCCTGTCGAAATGGCCCACGCGCTGGGCATCGCTTTGCTTCCAGCGTCCCGTCACCCCAGCGATTGAGCCAAGATGGAAACTACCGCGTCGCCCTCTACGGCAGCTCCGACTCGTCCAAGAGCGACCGAGTGATCTGATTGGCAATGATGTCGGGCCTCTGCTTCAGAATCACCTCGCCTCGGGGTCTCGAGACAAGCATCAGCCCTCGGGACAGCGTCTGCAGCGCCAGAACCCGATCCTGGAAGTCATCGAACCCAAGGGCTTTCCACTCATCCTTCGATTGCATGATGGATCGGTAGGCGACGAGATCCCCTGACGCACGGTCATTCTGTGCTGCCCAAATCGCGTCGAGGACGCCTCGAAAGTCGAAGGCTTCGGTCGGATGTCTCAGCCGTTGGACGCGGTTGAGCTTATCGACTGGCGCCTCAATCTTCGCCAACACCGGCCTAACCATGTCCAATGGGTACGAGTATTGACGCACTGCCTCATACAACTCCGTTAGCGTCTCTACGTTGACAATGCTCACCTGGCCACCGACAGCCACGCATTGTTCGAGTATGGCGGGATCGCCCTGAGGCCGCTCAAATCCCGCAAACTCGCGCGCGACGACTACGGCCAATGAGGCTCCAGTGTTCTTTAGATGTGAAGCGGCAATATCGATCTCGGCATCGTCATTCTGCAATGCACTATTGCAACCCTTGGCTTCGACGATGAAACGGTATTCCTGCTGACCAATAGGTGCGACGACTAGCACGTCCTTCTTCTTGGGCAGGCCGTCCCGCGACGTTACGAATCCCATCTTCTGAAAGAGCCTGGCGAGAGCTAATTCAAACTCCTTGCCGCCCTGATACGAGGTCTGCCAGACATCATCGATAATCTCGCTTTGGGCACCCTCCAGCTTTGACGCAACAGAGCGGAGCAGTCTGTCCCTCCAGGTCATTACCTCCGCGATCTGTTCTGGAGGCACTCCGATGTCGTAGAGATGTCCTTCTAACAGTCGATCAGCGACGGCGAGCAGATCGAACGCTCGGAGGGCTTCCATGGCCTTGCTACCCCCACCAAGGCGGTTCGACAGAACTGCGAAGAGTGGGTGATGAGCATTGACCACGAACCCTCCCGACTCCGGTCTGAACACCGCCCAAGGTTTGTCCGCCTCCAACGGAGCGCGTTCTATTCGCGCCGCGCGCGGGTCCACAACTGCCTCGCCGCCGGAGGCGATGAGAAGGGCCGCCATTGGATCTTGGAAGCTTTCGCGGGACTCTACTGGCAGGAGGCTATCCGATCTACGGTTGAGCTCCACCGTTCCGTCGCGCCGTCTTAGCTCGTCGCGAGCGGCCCTGTAAATGGCGGCTTGGACGACCGATAGCTCTTGCGCCATGGCCGACGTGCTTTGAATGTGCTCGCGGTCCGCAAGGAGTTCTGCGTCGAGACCGTCCGCATAGATCACAAACTGGGTCCGATAGAAGGTACCGAAGGATGGATCGTGCATCAGCAGGAGTGGGTCATCGGGATTCAGCAGTCGGTCCCGGACCATGACAAAGAACCCATAGCTTCGATCTAAGTCACTGGACCTTCCCTTGAAGAGTGACTCCCGAAAGAGTCGCACCTTCACCCGCACGTCGCCCAACGAGGGAAGCGTCGTGACTTCTCTGGACTGGTCAGTGAAGGCCGGTTCGCCTTCAACTAGCGCAAGCTGCTGTGCATCCTCCCAGTCAGCGACCAGCTGATCCCTCGGCTCCTGATCTGCGAACGTCCACGTGAGAAAGGCACCCTCCGCGATACGCGGCTCCAGGTCGTCGTCGTCGACGTAGACGCAGAAATCAGGCCGAAATGGCATCCCATTAGCCAGGAGCCACTTCAGACGACCACGTTTAAGTTCGACATCGAGTTTCAGCTCGTCGACAACTGCAAGCGTCCAATGCTTCCTGTCCCAGAACTCTGCCTTGGCTGCCAGCGGCTGGGTTGTGAGGGAGTCAACGTAATCCGATGCCTCAGTCGCGGTCAGCTTGATGATGGGTGTCTCGAACCTTGGTGCAGAGTCCTGCTCTCCCAGTTCTGGCACGCCGCGGTAGTCGACGGTGACGCGGAGAAACTCGTCATCGACCCGAGTCAGATGGGTGATCCGATGGCCCAGGGCGTAGCTAGCAAGCTTGCCGATGCCAAACTTGCCGATCAGCGCTCGCTTGCTACGGTTAGCGCGCTCCTCGGTCCGAGTGCCATCTCCTTGCTTCGGACTCTTGGCTATCCACCAGAGCTTGTGCAGGGCGGCGCGATCCATGGACTCTCCGTCGTCCCACACGAGAAGTGCACGTGGAGAGTAGGAACCTGGAAGGTAAACATAGCACTGGCGCGCCCAGGCGTCATAGCTGTTGGCCACCAGTTCTTCAACGGCCTTATTGGGTGACCCGTAGAGGTTCTGGGAAAAGTGTTGAATGATTGCGTAGTCAATGGCGACCGTAACCGTATCGACCGCCTCTCCGCGCTGATCAGGCGTATTCCACAGCTGATCCGGTGTCGCCATCTCTGTTTCCTCGGCCGTCGGCTCGCCACCGCTAGCCGACGGGGGGTCGGTGTTCAAGTTGAACCCACGCGATGCCCAAGCTCATGGGAGAGAAAACAGGCCCACTCGCGCCCGCACAGCACTGGTGACGAATGTTCCCTTTGCACCAGCTCAGTCTATTTCCGGAGTGCGGGAGCGTCAAGAGCGTGTCGCTAGCGACATGCTCCGGCTGATCCACCTCAAGGAACGCGAGAGGATTTGACCAACTTCGGCAGGTCTGAGATGGCCCCTGATTCGGTGTTGAGTGACACCGATGGCGCTCAGTTGGCCAAGCCGAGCACCGTTGCCTTCACTTACGAGTCGACCGTCTTGACTCAGTGGGCACCCGCTGTGAATGGCGAGACGGGCAGCGTCGAAGGACGGCTGGTGCCAACCACTGCCGTCGGCGAGCGCCATGCCTACTACCCGCTCGAACTCGGACTTCAAGCTATCCACTACGGTCAAAGGTCGCCTTTTAGACCGGCTGTGAGTGCGACGTCCACTACCTCATCACGGCGGAGCCCGACTGTATCCACCTCAGACTCGACGGAATGGCAGACGGTATACGCCGCACCACGAATCGCTCACTGGGGGAGTTCATCCTCTCCGATGAGCGGCGGCACTGTCCACTTCCAGTCCATCACCTCATGGGAGTCAGCCCGGCGGACCACGTAGGGCAAAACCCAACAGAGCCGTCGCGGCCGCTGGTACCGCTCCAGGGCACACGCGACTACAGATCATGTGGCCTGGTCCTTGTACGACAAGCGCGACCTCGAGGAGACCCCTAGCTAGAGAGCGGATCCGCGACCGGGATCCATGATTGGCCGCCGTCGCTAGTCGTAATCATCCCCGACTCCTGGACGCAGTCCTTCCTAAAGCTAGCGCACACGATTTCTGAGTAGGAGGCCACTGCCGCCAGGCTCGATGTCGCCGAGAAGGAGAGCTGGAGAGTCACGCTAGATGGCAACCCGTGAGCGGTCACCTCGGTCACAGAGCCAGAAGAAAGGGTGACTCGGCTAACTATTCCCGACTGGTCTAAGGCCCAGAGTACGCCACCCGCAACTGAGCTTGTCGGGGTGCCACCTGGCCCGAACTGCTCGGCCATGTTCAAAACCGCACCGTTCGCCCACCGCCATCCCGAAAGAGTGTTGGATCCGGTTATCACTTGGGTCTCGTCCGAATTCGACAGAGTCGCTGTCAGAACGACTCCGGTGCCATCAGGCTGAACAGGTCCGTAGGCGAGCGTAGTCCCAATGCTGGCTGGAATGTCCATCAGTTGCCAGCTGGTGCCACCGTTCGAGCTGAAGTAAACGGACTGGTTCAATACCCCACCAAGTAGCCAGAGGCCGCCCCCGGCGCTGGTGACAGTGCCACCTACCGGCGTCGGATCGACCTTCCATTTGCTCCCCTGGTCCGAGGCTGCAAGCCAAATTCCCTGCGAGAACTGGAGGCTCGTCCCCTTAGTGACCATCACCCCAGCCAGATCACTTCCTGCCGCGACTACCTGTGCTCTTCCCACCACAAGTCCGGTCCCGAGCGAGACCGCCTTGGTGTCCCAGGACGTTTGTCCCGTCGTCAACGAGTCGACATCGACGACCACGTTGACGCTACCGCTCGCTGGAGGAGCATAGGTCAGTGCAATCGTCTGCGAAGGCAAGACGGAAACGGCTCCCAAGTCAGACGCTGCCGGAGGCAAGGGCAGTTGAGACCAACTAACTCCCCCGTTTCGACTGACGGCCATGCCCGACTGTCCCACCACCCACTGATCTTGACCAGTGTCGGCCGATGCGCCAGCCATCACATATGGAGCGGCTGTGCTCTGGGCTGCGGGCTTTGAGGCCGTGGGGTTGTTTGCGGCCATTCCACAACCAGCTAATGCCAGCGTCACTCCGGCCGCGAGCGCCCAACACCATCTCACCTGGAATTTGCTCATTTGGAAAGGTCTCCCTCAGTCAGTTGGAGGGTATTGATACATCGGACCCCAGTAGCTGTCGTAGTCACAACCTATTCCACCAGAACACTTTTGAAGGTCGTTGAACTGCTTTAGTCGCTGATACCCGTCCCAGTCGCCTGAAGGCACCTCATACATGTCTGTCACAGCCGGGTTGCCGTCCCAGTACGCGCCATCGATGAATACAGGAGGTGGACTGCTACTCGCGAAATAAACGAGGTTGGACCCGCCCGTCGAGCCGTAGACACCCGAATCCTGTGCGGGTGAGTAGGCGAGCTGAGTATCCCAGCCGCTGACGAAGGCCTTCGTGGCAGCCTCGGCATTGCATTCGGCCCCATCGAACGCTTCCAGGTCGTAGATCAGCGGAGTGTCGGTGTCCATTCCGAGTGTGTAGTACATCTCGTTATAGGCGTCGATTGCCTGGTCCTCTCCTTCAGTAAACGCCGTGCTCGTGTTCTCAGAAATGTTGTTCGCATAATTGTCACAGCCGGGGCCATTAGGCGCCTGTGGCCCGACCCACCAGAGGTTCAGCAGCCAGTCTCCGTCTGTGCCACTCGTGATCGCCTTGATATAAGATGCGTTCAGGTAACTCGGTAGCGGACAGTTGACGTTGAGCTCATCCCCGCCGATGTAGAGGCCCACCCCAAACATGTCGGTGTTATCCCACTCGGTGAGCAGCGTGGATTCTGAAGGGTCGGTACATTCGTCAAACCCCGGGCTGATAGTCGTGTCGGCGCGGAGGATGACGGTGTTGGCTAGCACGGGCTGACCCGATCCCGAGTATGAGCTGACCATGGCTACCACGAAGAGCAGCGGCGAAAGTGCAACGGCCAATGTGACGGTTCTCCGCAATCTGCGGATCGCACGAGGGAGCCGCGGCATCCGTGCGCGGTGAGTGGTGACGTTTCGCTCGCGCATAGATCCCCTCCTGTGGTGGCGCCGTCCCAGCACATAGCAAGTCCGAGCGGAACGGACAGCTCCTATCCGATCATCGGCAGCTTACCGCGCAGTTTGGGCGATGACCGCGCTCTTTGCGAACCTGACGTAGGCGTGTAAGGTCGCTCTTGGCTCCCTTCCCAACCAGGCATTTGAAGGGTCGGCATCGCGCTCGGAGTGGGCCTTTGCCAATCCGGTGAAGGCTACGGCTCTTTCCTCGCGCCTCCTGGGGTGGCCCGCCTACCGGCTACCCCACTGGCTGTCGTCTCCGCCGGCCCACTACGCCTATCGGGCGCGGCGCCCTCCGCCTCGAGACGATGCGCGCTCCCTCCTCCTGGCTCCCCTCTATGCTTCAGGGCTCATGCTGGGTGCCGGCATCGGTCGCATTCCCCGGGCGTGCTGCCTTCCCCACTGCCTGTCGAACCGGCAGACCCAAGGTTTGGCGCGTCAGGAAAGAGGCTAGGCGGTGCAAGGCGTGTCAGGTTTTATTCTCCAGAGCGTTCTTATAGGTATGGCAGCACTCCAGACAGGAGGAGTCGATGGCGTCCGATCTCACCCTGCATCCTGGCCCGAGTCGCCCAGACCAATGACCTTCGATGACCTGTACGAGCTCTACGCCCCCCAAGTCCATCGCTACTGCCTAGTTCTGTTGAGGGACGCCGCCGCAGCCGAGGAGGTAGCGGCTCAGGCGCTCGCTCAGGCGTTCGCAGCGTTCGGCCGGTACAACTCCTCACCGGAGGCGCACGAGGACCATATTCGCCTGTGGCTCATGCGCATCGCTCGAAACGCCTGCATGGACTTCCTGCGTGAGAGGTCGCGGGCGCACCGCCTGTTTGCAAAGCTGGTGCTAAACCACCAACCCTCTCCCGATCCGGAAGCCGCCGTGGTCACCCACATGGAAGTCGCGCGGTTGCTCGCTACCTTACAGACGCTGGAGCCGCGGGACCGTGATCTGATAGCGCTGAGATGCGGCGCCCAGATGAGCTACCGGGAGATTGCGGTCATTCTGGGGCTGTCCGAGAACACAGCCACGGTGGCATCGCGCCGAGCTATAGGCCGCCTTAAGGAAAGGCTGGAGGAGACCCGATGAGAGACGACCTTACCGCCGATGAGCGCCAAGTGGCGGAGATGTTAAGTTCCGTCGGACCTCCGCGCCAACAAAGACCGGGGTCTGGACCAAAGCGACAAACGGTTCGCTGGCCCACCGCCCTCGGAATTGCCGCGCTCGTCGTAGTGGTACTGGCGGGTGCGGTTGTGCTACCGCGAACGCTGCGACACCAGTCGGCACACATGCCGGCACAATCCACCGCCTCACCGTCGACCCCCGCAGCGGCGCCAGCGCGCTATCTGGGAGCTGGCGCTCAACTCGATGCCGGTCAGGACGAATGGGTCCTCGGTCATTCTGGATTGGCAGTAACCAGGGATGGTGGCGCACAATGGAGCCAACTCCCGCTACCTCCAACTGCGCTCACGATCTACACCGTCGCTGTGCTGCCGAGCGAGACCGTGGTGGTCAGCTCCCCGAATCCACTCGTTTCTGTGACGGTCGATGTCGCACTCAACGGAAGTTCTACTTGGGAGACGACCGTTGTCCCGTTTGGAGTCGTTGGGCAGGTAGGGTCCCTTGAGGTTGTCGACTCGGATGGCACCCTTGAGGGAATCATGATTGAACTCACCACGAGCGTTCAGTTCTCGCAAGGCGTGTGGTTGGCTTCACCCGACGAGTCATCTGGGTGGCGTGCGTACCCAACCCCGGTCGGAGGCACGGTCACCGCCGTGGGAGGCGAACTTTGGCTCGTGGGTGGCGTGCAGGATCAAGATGTCTACTCCAGCTCGGACGAGGGCACGACCTGGATTGAGGTCACGCTTCCCGTTACCTTGGGCACGGCCATAGCCTACGGTCCTGTTCAAGCCGAAGGGAATCGCGTCGTCCTAACTGCGAGTCTGTCGAATTCCGACGAGACTCAAGTCCTTATCGGATCCAAGGCTGCCTCTGGTTGGCAGTGGTCGGCCGGCACCGTGATCAATGTTGGCGGGCAGTTCGGACCCGGCGGTAGGCCCCAGAGCTCAGTTGCCGGTGGCGTGCTCTGGATTCTTGGTTTCAGTGATCGGATCAGTCTCGTTAATCTCGCGAGTGGGAGCGTCTCACAGATCACCCCTCACGGTATGCCCGCGCTAATTAGCAATTACTCGATCGCTGCGGCGAGCAGCATGTCCGCTGTGGTGACGTACTCTGGCTTTGACTGCCCGAACGGGAAGGCAAGTTGCACCCCAGGCAGCGGCGTTGTGTCGACCAGCGATGGCGGAGCCTACTGGACACCGATTGCTGATCCATTCCCTAAGTGAATAAATTGAGCTGGGGTCACGCGGCTCTCGCGCTGGACTTCACCACGACGCCCGGTTGGATTAGACGCTGGAGGCTGAGTCTAATTCAGTCCACGCTGGAGATACTCATGAAACCCCGGCACGGTATATTCATACTCCCCGTAACCCACATGGGCGAGAATCCCTTCGTAGTTGAGCCTCGCTAGCGCCACGTCTACGTTGCCGCCTTTGCGGCTCCAGGCCGTCTTCACGTCACGGTTTCGAAGTGGTGGATACGGGCACATAGCTGCCGCTGACAAAAGTTGGTGCGCGGTCTCGCTCAATGCCGCCCAGCATGGCAGGTAGAAGGTGGCGTCCAGCCACCGTAGAGTACCCGTCGCGACCTTGTCAACTTCGTCTCTCGTCAGATGGCTGATTCGATTATCCGTCACAAAGTCCCAGAGTTCAGAGCCCCATGCCTGGAGGAGGTAGGGACTGCCATGACAGCCTGCTACCATCCGCGAGAGCTGATCTGCGTCCACCAAGACAGTGCGGGAAGCCAGGTAGCGCTCGAGCAAATCGCCGATGACCTGGTCGTCCAGGGGACTTAAACACTCGAAGCGGAACGTACTGGCAATCCGCGGAGCCAACGACCTCACGCCGACATCCAGCGATGGCAGTCCTACGGCGATCAACGCGACTGGGTATCCGGCAGCCTGAGTAGTCACTATCGCCTCTAGGAGATGCCGCAACGACGTGTCCAATCCTTGCTCGCGTTTGAAGAGCAGATGGCCGTCGTCAAGCGCAATGAGCAGACCCCGTTGTCCGTCGGATAGCGCTGACGTAGCGAGCGATGCAATTGGTTCGGACATATTGCCTCGCTCAGTGGCAATCACCTCCCCTCTCAATTCTACTGGGGTCCAATTTGAGTAGGTCGGTGTGCGACTAGAGACGGTATCTGCTAACACGCCCGGCTGCTCCACCCGCGTGCTTCCGGCCAACGCTATCCTAGAGAGGGCCCTAATGATCGTTCCAGTATCGGAGCCTGCGTTGGCTTCTAGAAGTACCGCCCGCCAGCCTGCCTTCTGTGCATCCTCTGCGACTTGCCACAAGAGAACGCTTTTGCCCGAACCCATCTGGCCTGTGCAGATCGCTCTCACAGGTCTGTGGTCGCCGACTACCAGCAAGCTCATCAGGTGCCTTCGCTCCCACTCTCGGCCGACCCGTGGATATGGTCGCAACGACCGACCGGGGCGAAAAGGATTGGGAGGCGGGTCGTCAATTATCATCATGGCCGCTGCTGCAGCCCCCACCCAAATGCCCTCCCCTACACGCATCCGCTGGAGGCTTGACCCGGCTCCGACCAAGCCGACCGCCGTGGTCAGAGCAGCCCGCGAATGGGTCACTAGTCTACTAAAGGCAGCCAGCATCCGCAACGCAATGCGCTTTACCGACAACTGGGTATCGGGAAAACGTTCCCAACGTGACCGTAGGTTATAGGATGTAGACTACAGGTGGTCAGAATCCGGATCTGGTCGAAGGGTACAAGAAGTCCCGCAGCGCCCGCTGCATGCTCTGGCCCTCGCTCCTAATTCTGCTGTATCAGGCCTGGCCGACGGCTTACCAGCACTTGCAAGTGCTGGTAGGCTTCCACCATGTGGCGTTGCCGCTTAATCGGCTCGGTGGTGGCGATCGTAGTGGTGGCTATCGCGGTGGAGGCTGCCCGCCGTGCATTCGTGATCGTTAGGGTCGAGGGCCAGAGCATGCAGCCGGCGTTGCTGGACAGGAGTCGCGTTTTGGTGCTCCGATCTGGACATCGGTTGCTACGAAGAGGAACAATCGTGCTCGCCCGCTACCCGCTCGCACGACCACAAGCGGTCGGCTTTCTAGACCCCTGTGGAACGCCCTATACGCCGTTCGTCATCAAGCGCGTGGCTGCCCTCGCAGGCGACACCAATCCCCGGCTGACCCTTCCCGGTCAGATAAGACCGAGCCTCGGCTCTGTCGATCAGATCCCCCAAGGTCATGCATACTTGCTCGGAGATGCCCAAGTTTGCGAGGACTCACGACTTTGGGGTCCGGTTCCTATGGACGCGATCGTGGGAAGAGTCGTGGTTCCGTGGCCGCAATGACACCTACGATGCCACCGTGGCTTCCATAGTGAAGCCTCGAGCCTGCTTCTGGAAGAGTTCCGCGTAGGTCCCGCAACGCGCAATCAATTCACTGTGGCTGCCAATCTCGTCGATCCGACCCTGAGCTAACACCGCGATCAGGTCCGCGTGTCTAACGGTGCTCATACGATGCGCAATTAGAAGGGTAGCGGGGTCCCATTGCAGCGATTGCAACCGCTCTCGTAACGACTCTTCGGCCTGAGCATCTAAGCCCGCACCAGGCTCATCCAGCACGAGGACGTCGGCTGATTCCTTCATGAGGGCTCGCGCAAGGGCAACCCGCTGCCACTCGCCTCCCGAGAGAAGCATTCCGGCTCGTTGGTCTTCCCCAAACATAAACGTCCGACTGAGCATCGTGTCGTATCCGTCGGGTAGGCGCTCTGCGATAACATCTGCGGTAGCCGCTCCCGCCGCCCGCTCGATCGCAGCCATTGAGTCGCTAGCCGAAAGCTGGCCCAACCCAATGTTCTGCTTCAGGGTGAAGTCGTAGCACATGTAGTCTTGGAAGCTGGCCGAGAGTCGTGCCCGGAACTCCTCGACAGGGAACCGCCGAATGTCCACGCCGTCCCAGGTGATGCGACCTCGATCGGGGTCATAGAAGCGGCACAGGAGTTTGGCTAAAGTACTTTTGCCAGCACCGTTCAACCCAATCAAGGCTACGGTCCTGTGCGCTGGCAGCACAAGATCCACACCTTGAAGTATCCAGGGCAGCCCGCTGGCATAGCGAAACCACACGCCACTAAACTCGATCTGTTGCGTCAGCGGCAGCATCTGCTTTGTAGGCGCCTTGGCAGTAAGGTCCGGTGGCATATCTACAACGGCCTCGAAATGGCGAAAGCCTCCCTCGGCACGGGTCAGCTGCCCCATGCTCTGAATTGTCACTGACAAGCCGGCCTGAACCGCCACTACAGCCGCCAGATAGAGCGCAATGTCTCCAACCGCAAGCTGGCCGCGCAGCGCCCACGACACCGCTAGCAGGAGTCCACTACCGGCCGCAAGCGCTCCCACGATCGCCGAGATGACGTTGAAGTAGAGCTGGCGTCGGGCGACCGCCTGGTCAAGCGAGTTGACCCGAGCCAACTCATCCTGCATGAGTCGATGCAGATGAGCGCCAAATCCGAAGATTCGGATCTCACGGGCGGCTGGCTCCTCTAAGTGGAGCATCGCATAAAAGAGGCGGCGGCGAATGTGCGATGCCGACAGCCACTGATTTCTGAGCCTCATTCGACTCAGCACGAGTTGAAATGCGATGTCGGGAACGGCCGAGGCGACGACCAGCAGACCAAGTACGGGCGCTATGAGGCACAAAGCAATCAGGAAGCCGACCAAAGTCACGACTCCCTGGCAGAGCATCAAGCAGGCCTGAAGCGCCTGGAAGGGTGCAAGCGCTCCGGCGTCCTGCGCGATACGTAGTCGATCAAGCGCTAGCGGGTCTTCGAACGTCTTCAACCCTGGTAACTGGTTGATGGCGTGAAACAGTCGGCCCTGCATGACGAGGCTCGTCCGCCACCTAACCAGCCCCATGCAGTAATCCGAAGCTGCAGGAATGACGGCTAAGCTCAGGGTGGCCGCCACCACTCCGGCAGCGGCCAGGAGCGGACCGTCGAAGGTGGACGCATGGTGGGCCAGGGAGTCGATGACGGTGCGGATCATGAGACCGATCAGTACCGGCGCCAACCCCCCCACGATCGCGAGTACAAGAATACCCCCGCCCGTAAGTGGCCCTCCGAACCCCAACCTCAGAAGGCGGGCAAGACGACGAAGTTGTGCCACCTCGCGTGCAGTTAGCGCGAGACTGCCAAGAACGGCCTTGCTTGGAGAGCGGCCTCACGGGCTGCGTGAGTTCGCATGCCGATCACTTCGCTATCCCCGACAACGAAGAAGGTCGGAAAAACACCCACCCTAAAAAGGCGACTCAGCGGACCATCGTTGGGTTCGCTAACCACCTGGCCGAACTGCTCAGCCCGTGAGATGAGATCAAATCCGGCGTGTGCGTCCCCATCGACCACTACCAGGGTGTTCGGTTGCCTACCAGACTGGTCGAGGACGCGACGTAACTCGCTCATATGTTGTCGACAGGCGTCGCACTCGGCCGCAAAGAAAGCGATCAACGCACCCTTCCGAATTAGGTGGGCGCTCAGGATATCCTCCCCATCTGTGGTAACGGCGGCGAATGCGGGTAGAGGCTCACCAGGCGCAAGCCCCCGCTCAACTGCTGCCGTCGAGACGCTCCCGCGTGTCCCCAAACTTTGCGCGACCTCTCTGAGCCGCCGAATGATAGCGATGCTGAGAGCCAGGTCAATGACTAGAACCAGCGAAACGGCGCCAAGAGCTCCCCAGATCGCTGACATCAACACCCTACCGCCCGAGCATCTGCGCCGACATTGGGTCGAGGTTCTCCTCGCCTGGCACATTCGCAGCGACCAGCCATACCACGTCATCCAGCAGGACTACGGCCGCCACCGCCAGCAGCCCTCCTGCCACTGCAATCGCTGCCCATCCTGCATCGACACCGCGAGTGGCCTGGCCGTACGCCCCCAGAACTCCCAGTCCTGCGATCCCAATCAGGACGCAGTTGCGCCACACCTCTAGGGCAGAAATAGGGCGCGTAGACGCCCCACCGAAGCAGCGGCAGGACTGTGGGGTACCTCGACGAACAGCCCCGCGCAGGATGGCAGTGTACACAAGCAGTAGTGCAACCGCCAGCACATAGCCAAAGAGTCTGCTCGGAGGAGCGAGGATAAGTGCGATGACCACGGTTTCTCCTAGCAGATCGGCGGTAGCGACCAATCCAGGGCGACTCGCCATCGGGATTGGTAGCGATGAGATGGCGCGCGCAAAGTTATCAAAGGCCTGCCGCGAACTCAGCTTCGAAACGAGCGAAGTAAGTAGAGTTCCCGCCAGTATCGTAGCGCACCCAATCGACAGATATTGCACGGCTTTGTGTCTACGCTGTTCGGACTTCCCTTTATGAAGAGCAGGCCACACACTGTACTAGCAAGTGGCAGTCGCAGAGGATAGTGCATGTCCACTGAGTCGAGCCAACCGGACACTCCTTGTTTTGACAACAAAAGTGCATACCAGTGCCACTGCAGCAAGCGGATGCCGTAAGCTCCGGGACCAGCCTAGCCAGCATTCGGTCAGCCATCTCGACGGCGAACTTGAACATAAGGTGGTGCTCTTCTATGTGTTGATCAGTCGGACCGGCCTGGCGGATCCAGTTACACGGTACCTGTCGCTTGCTGCACGGTACCAGCCTCTCGCAGCGGCGTCAACATTCGCGGCCCTGCCGACTACATCTTACGTCACACTGAAAACTTCTACATCGGGCCAGCGCCGCTGTTTCAGGGGGGCGGGCCAGCGAGATCAGCCGGGCGCGCCGAGCGCGAAGTGGCCGGACCGGTGTGGATTCATAGGTTAGGGGCGGCCGCGGTAAGGGAGGGTTAGGCGTCGCCGGCTAGGAGAGCACACCGGCTAGCGAGCGGTCTCTGTCATGCGGCTAGCGCTCCATTGCTCCGGTGTGTAGGGCGATATGGGCGGTGGCATCACCAATCGCGCCCCGTTCGGGTCGCCTGTTTGGGTTGACTTCGGGCCCGTACTATGGCACGCTCCCGGGATAGTGGGGGTCCTCGTCCCCGTCTCTTTGGTCGACCCACCCCTTACCGTGCAGGCCCGGACTTCCGATCTGGGAGGGCAGTTAGATCGCGTCCGACGGCGCGATCTTTCCTCTGCAGGCCGTCAGGTGGGCGTTTAGACATA
Source organism: Candidatus Dormiibacterota bacterium (assembly GCA_963701235.1). Lineage (GTDB taxonomy): Bacteria > Chloroflexota > Dormibacteria > Aeolococcales > Bog-877 > Bog-877. The sequence goes on along the minus strand of OY969577.1, from coordinate 621,183 downwards.
AGAGCGCGGTACCGGGTCTACCCGAAAGCCGCTAGCGCGCCAAGGCGAGGATCAGATTGAACAGCGGCGCTCGCGGAGAGCTACGTTGTGGCGTCTAGCCCCTCACGAACTGTGGGGCCAGCGGCGGTTGACTGCGTTGATCTCATTTGGATTGGTACTTGCGGCGCTTGCATATGTCTCGCTGCTTGGGACGGCTTCGGGTACCACTGCCGTCCTTACCGGCGACATTGGGAGTGCCTGGCACACCCCCTATGACCTGCTCGTGCGGCCAGAAGGGGATGTCACACGGCTAGAGAGCACCTCCGGTCTAGTCAGTCCGAATTTCATTAGCAGCATTAGCGGCGGAATCAGCGGCGCACAGCTAAAATCGATTCGACTAGTCAAGTACGTTACCGTTGCTGCTCCGATCGCTTTAGTCGGATACACCACTATCGATTACTACTTCAGTATACCCGACTTGACAGCGCTTCTCGACTCCAGTCCTGTGACAGCGCTGCGGCTGGACGGCACAGCTGTAGCCGATGACGGGATGGCTCGTTACCCGGTGGCGCCAACCTATTACGTGTTCGCTCCACGTGGAGTACTGGACATCGAGAGCTCGAGCAGCGAGCAGCTGACTTACTCCGGGAAGACTATCTCATGCGATGGGTTCAACGTGATCTGTGAGGTCGGGACAACTGGCACGGTGGTCTGTAGCAGCTGCGCTGGGTCCACCGCCTTCCCTTACGCCGCTGGCCTGACGATCCCAATCCCAGTCATGGTGGCGGGAGTTGATCCTACCGCCGAGGCCCAAATTGCAGGCCTCAAGAGCACGATGCTCAAGGGGAGCTTTCTGCCGCCGGGCGAGCCGCCGATTGAAAATACAGCTGAAGGTGCGCGCATTCCACTGATCGTCAGCTCTCAGTCCTTCATCTCGGAAATAGTGGACATGAAAGCGTCACTCGATACCAACGCTGCGGCCGTGATGTCGGGAAACTCACTCTCGGCACTCACCGGCTGGTCGCCGGCATCTCACTACAGCGCCAGCGTCCAGTCTATGTACTCAAAGACGATTGTTCATGACCGCGTTCTGCCCTCAGACTTGGCGAACGTTGTGATCCCGGGTGAGATTCACTTCCGGGAGCTGTCGCCTACCCATCTACAGGCGCTAACCGTTCCGACTGATGTCAAGGAACTCCTCAACCCTAACTGCCTCAACTGTGAACAAGTGGATACCCCACCGGACGCGAGCGACACGTGGTACCGGCAACTCGAGGTGTCGAGTCGCGTAGGCTCCAATTATCTCTTTGGCTTCAAAGTCCTAGGAGAGTACGATCCGGCTAAGATTCCCGGGTTCAACGTGCTGGCCGGGGGCAACCTTAGTGCCTACGCTCCGCCCGAAGCGATTCTGAGCGATGGCCGAAGGTTGGCGCCAAGTCGCAATGTAGCGGGCTTTATCACCAGTCCTCCTTTGATGCTGACCACGTTAGCTGGCGCCCAGTACTTTGCCGGCAGCTACACGAACGGTCTAGGACCCGACTTCATCAGCGCCATCCGAGTGCGTGTATCCGGCACTGCGGAACCATCGGACGCGGCTCAGGCCAGATTGACGGCCGTGGCTCGAGCGATCGAACAGCGGACCGGCCTGCGGGTAAGCCTCGTGAAGGGGTCATCCCCGCTTCCAATTCGAGTTAACCTGGCGAAAGGCAAATTCGGGACGCCTGCCCTAACGGTCACAGAGTTCTGGGGCAAGGAAGACGCTGCGATCGACTTCTTGCGGGGTGTGACCAGCGAGTCTTTGGTCCTGTTCCTTCTGACTATTGGAGTGGTTCTGGTTCTGCTTGGGGTTGTCGGACAGCTCGCGGCCCGACGAAGGCGACCGGACTTCGCGCTGCTCCGAGCTATCGGGTGGCCGTTGGCGGCAATTGTGCGTCTAGCGCTAATTGAGATGGCAGGCCTTGGCGCCGTCATAGGTGTCGCGACCTCGCTAATCGCGATCGGAGTCACGCGCAGCTTGGATCCAGCCATTCCGACACTACCGCTACTAGCAGTCGCTCCCTTGCTTGTGGCGCTGTCGGTACTAGCCCCACTTCCAGCGCTGCTCGGCGCGGCCCGATCTCCGGCTGCGGTTACGCTCCAACGGGGCGGACCTATCGGAAAGTTGCAGGTACGCTCCGTTCAATCTCTGGCGGTCCGAGATCTGCTGGGTCCCTGGCGTGTGGAGTCGCTTCTCTGCGTGGGTGCCGCCGCGGTCGGGTCGGGACTGGTGGGCGGCGTAATACTCGTCTTACGCGGATTTGCTGGCACCCTTGGCCCGACCACGTTGGGGAGGTACTTGGCCAGTCAGGTTGGGCCTTTGGACACATTGATGATCGGGATCGCCATAGTCGCTGGCGCCGGCGCAGCGGCAACGTTGGTCGCCCTCGCATATCTTGAGCGGCAGGTAGAGTTCTCCACCCTTAGGGCAATCGGATGGCCGCGTAGGACTGTGGCTAAGGTGATTGCGCTACAAGCCATTGCCCTCGGGGGTGGGGGCGGCTTAGTCGCCGCCGTGGTGGTGGCTGCTGCAGGCCTTGCTCTCCGCTCTCCCCATCTCACGCTCGTCTTAGCCCCGGTGGCGGCGATTTTAGTCGCGCTGGCGACCGCCGCGATCGCCACCAGCGGCACCATCGCTCTGGCCTATAGGCTGGTTCCGGCTGCAGCCCTCCGCGAGAGCGCCTAGGTGGTCAGCAGTCTGCCCCCCGCAATGCGGATGACCCTCTCCATTGCATTCGCGACTACTTGATCGTGGGTTGCAACGATCAGCGTGAGCCCTAGATCTGCTTTGAGATTCTTAAGGAGGCTCAACACCTCTTGGGTTGCAGCCTCGTCCAGATTGCCTGTGGGCTCGTCGGCAACCAGTAGCGCTGGGTTGACTAGCAACGCCCTGGCTATCCCTACGCGCTGTGTCTCGCCTCCTGAAAGTCGGCTGGGAGGAAAGTTCAGCCTACCCTGCAAGCCAAGGTTGACCAGTAGCGCGCGGGCCCTCGGCTCGAGGGCCGACCGGCGCTCCCACGGGAGCCGCGCCACGATTACGTTTTCGAGCGCGGAAAGCCCAGCGAGAAGATGCGCCTCTTGAAATATGAGTCCGAGATTGTCCGCTCTGAATGCTGTGAGTTCAGCTTCGGAGAGCTGCCTCAGCGAGCGGCCCAGCACCAAGACCTCGCCTTCGGAGGCGGTGTCCAAGCCAGCGATCAGGTTCAGGAGCGTGGTCTTGCCGGAACCCGACGGTCCGACTAGTGCCACGGACTCGCCCTTGCGGATACTCAGACTAGCGTCTACGACCGCACCAACTTCCAAGTCTCCGCTATGGTAGTACCGGGAAGTCGACCTCAGCTCCACGACCATCTCCGACTCCTGCACGTTCCGACCATGACAGACCGTGCCGGCACCGTCAATCAATGACAACGGCGGTTCGACACTTCTCGGGCCTAGGCCCTCCAGCGCGCCAGTTGAGTTCGATGTCCGCGGCTATGGCGATGGACGATCTTCGTAAGAGGCGGATCAGTGAATCTCATGACGGGTTATAGGCTATAGGCGCTCATAGTAGATGCGGAGAGGGTATCGTTTGGTCGTTGTGGCGGACGAGCCTGCGCCCGACCCGATCTCGCAGACCATCGTGGGGGTCTTCGCAGGGGTCGGCCCTGTTAGGGCTCCGACCAAGAGCGAGGCCGCATACGCCGAGGTTCGATCTCGCATTCTTGATGGCTCCCTACCGCCAGGCTGCGTTCTCAACCAGGAGGCGCTAGCCGCGGCCCTTGCGATCTCGGTTACTCCTCTTCGAGAAGCCCTTCGCCGGCTGGAGGGCGAAGGCTTGGTTCAGACCCGTCCCGACAAGATGGACATCGTAGCCCTACTCTCGCCCCGCGAGATCCAAGAGCTGCGACATGTTCGCAACCTGCTGGAGCCCGAAGCCGCATCGCTGGCTGCTCGCAACTCAGATCGCGCAGCGCGAGCCAGTGTGGTTCCGCTCTCCGACTTCACCCACACGCCAGCTCCCCCAGTGTGGCACTCAGCCCACCGACGGTTCCATGACGCTGTGTGGGATCTGGCGGGGAGCCTGGTGTTGGCAGAGGCTCTGAGCACTCTCTGGGCCCGGATGGACCGCTACCGTCGTCTGGCCGTGCGCCCCGAGGACTTCGTCCGGATGGCCGACGTCGAGCATGCGGGTATCGCGAGAGCAATTGCGGCTGGAGATGCGGAACTGGCCGCCCGACTAATGGCCGATCATTCCAGTCCCGTTGTGAGCCTGGACCAGGTCGATGGGGCTCCTGCCGAGGGCTGAGCCGGCGGCACATCTTGCTGCGCTGACACTGACCCTCCTTACTCGGCCCCTCCAGTCGCCCGAGCATTGGCCGGGCCTCGTCGCGCGGTGGCGTGATCATCGTCCGCGGTTACAGCGGTGGGTGGGCACGCAGACTCAAGAATCGCGAATCTCCATGCCTCTACACCCTATAGCCCGATACGATCCAATGTGCGCCGACGACTTTGGCCTGCACAAGCTTGACAGCGGCGAAGTTGTATCCATAACCCGCGTCCTACTCCTACCCCTTCCTCTGCTCCGGGCACCGGACGTCGGCATAGGCGGATACGCGCCCTGATAAGCGCCGCATCTGAGGTCCACGAGGCATGTTAACCTCCAAGCTATACGCCCTGCGTGCGCCATAGTGCCGCGTGGCACGATGACTCACCCCGTTGACAAGAGATGGCCAGCGGCGTACGTTGCTGACACCGCGTGGCCGATCCAGCCACCGCACAGACGGGACGGCTAACGTTATGCCTAGATCTCCCGGCAATGTTGGGGCTTAGACATTCACAAATGGCGCTGTACTAGGAGGACTCTTAATGACGGTGTACGTGACTGCCATCAGTCCGCAGACAGCGAAGCAACATGAGCACATCGCCGAAATTCGATGGCTAGACTCGACCAAGTCAACATCGAGCACGATGTCTACGAGTTCGGCAGTTGAGTGGCTCCGTAAGGGGAACAAGCTATACGTGGCTGGCGCGTCCGGACCGGTTGACGTGCGCGTAGTCGACGCTAATCCGCCCTACTTGAGGACAGTTGCCGATAACAGCTACACCGATAACCTGTTGGCTCTACCGCGGTATTGACGGTTCCACTCTAAGTCCGCAACTCACCTAAGAGATTGCGAAACTCAGAGCCCGGAGTGACACGGCTCGGTCTTCGCTGTTCATCTCTATTGACGCTCGACTGATGTTCGCGTGCCGGCTAGCACCGCCACCCACCCTTAGGAGTCAGTCATGGACAACCTAGTTGCACCCGAGGCCACCAACCTGTCTTTGGTTGTAGAAGGAGTGCCCCATGTGGAGGACGCCTCCGACATGGAACCCCTGGACGAGGTCTTCCATGTCGGCTCTGTAGCCCCCTCGGCAATTGTGCAGCACATTGAGTTCGACAAGATCGAGAGCGAGTTGGCTCGGATCGGCGCGGAGCTTGATCGCCTGCTTGCCGCAGTGCCCCGACCTTCGGGAAGCTATCAACTCAGCTCTGTTCAGCTTTCGCTGGGCATCACCGCCAACGGGGGCATTGGGATCGTGTCAGCGGGGGTACAAGCGGGCCTTTCGCTCACCTTCTCCCCCAAGGTCTCCTAGCGGCTTGCAAGCGGGCATTGATCTTGCCAACCCTAAGGAGCGAGGGGCACTATGTCGAGCTGGTCTAGCTCGCGTTTGCGACGGGCTGTCGGGATGCAAAGGTACGCCCGCGGCCTGCAAGGCATTGGATTCTCGCAGTAGATATATGTCACAGGGGAACACACTGAATGGCCACCACCTTGCGGACACGACCTGACTTTCAGATCGATAGATTTCCGGACGGGACTATTGCAGCAGCCGAGGGGACCGACAGTGCTGGGAACTCTCTAACGCTGAGCCTAGAACGCCAGCGTCAGGGCAACGCTAGCACCGCGAACCTCAGACTCCTACTAAATCGCTCTCTGCTTCTGCTCAGCGCTTGTACGCTATCTACGGAGTCCGAGCTGGTTTCTTACCAACTTGAGGCAGGGGATCTTCGATTGGGCTTTGGCGCCGACTTTTCGCGCTACGAACAAGATCACTTGGTCTTCGTTACGGGTGAGGCCACAGGCGCCTCCGCCGGTGTGCCACAACAATTCGAGTGTGCCTACGACTTGCGTACCCACCGCGGCACTGTTGACCTAAGTTTGGATCGGCTATTTCCGTCTGCGGTGAAGAATGACCTGCCGCCGTTCAGTAGCCTGCTCTACGAGCTGTACTTTCGTCAACTGAATGACAGTCGTCCAACTCAAGCAGAGGTCGACATTACAATCTTCAACAGTAGGTGGAAGGCTGCTGGTCGAGCAGCATGTTGGGGGCTGGGCATGGGCGCGGCATCCATGACGGGGATTCTTGCAGCTCCAATACCGCCTTTAGCCGTTGTGGCGGGGGCGGTGGTGTTCGGAGCAGCCTCACAAATATGCACGGAATTCTTCAAGGACTCCTCGCGCACGAGCACCGCATGACCGTTTGGCCGAATACAGGACTCGGTAGCTCTCGATCCCGCGGTGCACCATCAGAACCCCCTGACTGCGATCACCACCCGGCTTCCAACGAGGCGAGACCCTGACTAAACTGCGCCCGGCAGGGACGTGGGTTCCCTTGTTCTATCGGCTGGCCCGACCGAAGTCGCTGGGCAGCACGTGGGTTCCCCACCCGCCGGCTTGCTGTGGCATCGAGTGGACTAGAGCGCCTCGCTTGCAGAATCGTGCTCTCCCTCGAGAAACGCGCGCCGGACCGCCTCCATCTGCTCACGGAGCGGTATTTTCCGGGTGGTATCTACGTCACGCGCGAATTCCGGCACGACCTCGCGGGTTTCTTCCCATATTCCGCCTGGCCGAGGGGTCTCGTGAATGGCGGCATCGGATTCCAGTTGGCGCCATGGTCCGTTGCCACGCCCATCTCGTGCATCGCTAGGGTGCATCGATGAGTTTGAACTGGACCGAGATCGCCGCGGTAGCCACGGCCTTGGCCGCCTTGGCAACGGCTTTTATGGCGTGGAAGACGGCGACGATGGCAGACGCTACCAAGAAGGATGCAGATGCTTCCACCGCCTCTGTTGAAGAATTTCGCAGGTCGAGGGTATTGGAGTGGAAGCCATACCTAACGATCGCCCACCTTCAGGAAGCAACCCCCGAGCAAGGATTTGTGGGATTCTACGGGGATGTAGTCAACGTCGGCAGGGGGCCCGCACTTTATGCGGTCTGGTTCTGGCGGTCTAATAGCCGCTGGTGCATGTCCGCGGATCCCCTCGATATCTCGCCCACGCACCGCCGAGCTACCCACATAGCGGAGCAAGAAGGGCCAGTACCAATTGCCCTCTTTGCTGATGAGGATAATGGCCCGGTCGAACTACACGTGCTGGTGTGCCGAGATGCCTTGCTTGGTCATTGGTACCGGTTCCTTCCCCGACAGGGCACCTACGAAGAATGGGCCCGAAAGGAGACAGAGCCAGAGTGGCATGTGGCACTTTCAAGGATCATCCAAGACCGGGTGGCCAGAGGAACGATCCCACTAGAACCACCACTTTGATGACCACTCTTGGGCGGCTAGCCCGATCCTCGGCGCTAGGCAGCCCACCCCACGAACTTCAGCGGCCGCGCCCACCAGTTCCACTTAGCCCGGTCGCTCCCCTCTACCTTCCTGACCACATATAGGTGCACAGCATTAGCTGCGCACCCTCAGGCACCTGTAGGCCCCGATGAAGAACCGTGCAATGCATTCATCGGCGACAAACGGCCTAGTGGCGTGTGCGCTCACTTCCTGGGCGGGACAGAAGCCTGTGTCGAAGGCCGTGCCAATGGCCCGGACGCTCGACCCACATTGGCGGCCGACTAAGCTCACCTGCTTGAGCAACTGTGCCACCTAAGGGGTCGGGCCACAGTCCGCGGTCGACAAACTGGTACCAGCGACCGACCGAGTCTCGGCAGTAGGCGCCGGCACTACCCGGTCCGAGAATACTCATCACGTGACCATGCTCTGGGTAGTAGCCCACAACCGCAGTGCCCCCCGGGCCGAGTGCGCCAATGGTTGCCCGCTGCCAGTTGCCACCGTCAGTTACATCGCTTCGGGGACGACACTTAACGTCGATGTCATATGCCCACCCCGGACCATCATTGGCAACCTCGACAGTTCGATCATCCCTTACTGTGAGTCGTAGATTTGGTCGTGACAGAGCGTAGCGCTGCGCCCCTCATCTCCCGCAAACTGAGGTAAGTCACCGCGGCCAGCGAGAGGGTACCCGCAGCCACGAGCGCCTCAAGGATGTCCGCTAGCGTTGGGACGCCTTCACTGGTGTGCGCTGCGAGATGGCCATGCGTCTTCCTTCACGGAGATTGGTCCTTCTCCACTAGCTTCGTAAATACTTTCTCCTGCCACCATTTCTTGATGTTAGCGTCCACCTCCGAGAGTGGGATTCGACCCAGGTCAATCCCGACGCGATGCCCAGCGATGAAAAGCCCTCCCGGGTACATACCAGCGGTCAGATTGATTTGAACTGGAGCTCCCCAATGGCGCGCGACCGCAGACCAGTCGATTTCAGTTCCAAGGCTCATGAAGATGCTCGGCTCGCCAGCCACGAGAGTCAGTACTCGAAAATAGTCTGCCAAATAGGGGATGGTGGAGCGTCCGGGGCCATGTACCAGCCAACCTGGACCGGCGGGAGACGGGCCTACCCTGTCTGAGTGTGTTGGGCAGGTCACTGACTCCTGGGTTGGGCCATAAAGTTCGGTCTCCGCCATGCCCCGGATAGCTGCTCTCGCCGCCAGGAGGTCGCGTTCGTCAGCGTTCAAATGGGTGATCGGCGAGGTCCACTGACGGCCATTCCACTCCAAGATGAATCGCTTGCTGACCCTGGTGAGGGCAAGGATGGCGTGGGGGGAGATGGGAAACGCATAAGAGACCACTTTGGGATTAGGGCTGTTCAGGAGACAGTACCCGACGTCGTTGGTAGGCATCAACGGCAATGACGGCCCATGGAAGACGGTCCATGTGGCTGCCATCGTGGGTGCAAGCAACCTTTGCCACTCGATCGCCGCACCGGAGAGCGTGTTGTCATGCCAGTCAACTGAGTTCTGCCAGGTCGGATTGGGCCCCGGCCCGGTGATGCCGGGCATCCTGGCGGGATACCGAGCCTGAAACGACCGAGTGCGGATGAACAGCGAGGAGACAAAAGGCACCAGCACCTCAGCCCATAGCCGCCCGTCAAGCGGGTAGGTGGAGTCCTCCAAAGCTGCTAGGGCCTGTGGGAGACGGGGTTCGTACTTCCACGCCGTGTCTAAGCTCTCTTTGTCGGTGGGCCTAGCTGACCAGGAGCGCCGCGAGTTGAAGTCGTAGGCTCTCGGCGCCCGGCCCGCATACCGAGCGGCCACTTTGAAGGCGCCGCCATCGAGTCGCCCAACCCAGATTGCTCGGTCACGGAGGCTGCCGGAGCGCTCGGTTGAAAAGCGGCCGAGGAAGCACGCCGGCAGCAAGTGCTGGTCTGCGCGCATAGCTCTAATGTTACGTCTGAACTGAACGGGCTCTATAGGAATTGATCCCTGCCTCGGGAGCGCCTAGGCAGATGAATCCTGCTAACGACCCCGGCCAACGATGATGCCGAGGACGTGGCGCTCGCTAGCGCCTGAGATATCATGAGAACGTGCTGACTTCGGCAGAGATCGAAGAGGCGCTACTCGTTGGCCACGAACGCCGGGACTTCGAGATCAAGGGGCCAGGAAACAGCACGGATCGCGACTTTCTAGCCAACGTGGTCCGTGAAGTCCTGGGTCTTGGAAATCTTCGCGATGGCGGACATGTTGTGATCGGGATCGACGGGCGTCGCCAAGCCGAGATGCTTCCCGGGTTGGCAGCGGATGAGTTAGCGACCTGGCTCGCCTTTGATGATTTATCCCGCCGGTTCGGAGTGTATTCCGACCCCCCTGTTCAGTTTGAGGTGGCTGAAATCACGCTCTCTTCCACCGCTAGAGTCGCTGTGATCCAGGTGTATGAATTCGCCGATGTCCCACACCTCTGCGCCAAGGCATATCAGGCACCGGAAGCTCAGCGCGAGCTCTTGCACAAGGGAGGGCTCTACGTTCGGCCTCGCACGGCGCCCGAGACATCGGAGATCGCCAGCTCCGTCGAGATGCGCGAGGTACTTGAGCTGGCGACGCAGAAGGCTCTGCGCGCATATGTCGCCACGGCGGAGCGTGCCGGAGTAACACTCGCCACCAAAATCGCGCCCGCCATCTCCGATGAAGATGAGTACGACGCGGAGCGCGCCGAGGCATGGCAGTGAGCGCCGTCGTGGACCGGATCCGCGCGCGGGGGCACTGGGACATCGCGATTCATCCAGAATCATTCCGGCCCGACCGAGTCCCTTTGGATCAGCTCGAAAACACGATCGCGAACGCCGTCGTCAGGCTGCGGGGATGGCCCGTCCCCTACATCGAACCTAGGGAGACAAGCCTGCGTGGAGCGACCTGGGTCGGTCAGGACATAGAGGCGCGGACGGTACCACATCAGGAGGCATGGCGACTCTTCACTACCGGACAGTTCACCCATCTGCGGGTCATCTCAGCGGACGCACGCGAACGCGCGGACACTGACCTCCTTCTGCCGGAGCCCACGACGCCGATTGAAGTCTGGGAGATCCTGTTCTATCTCACCGAGGTGGTCGAGTTGGCCGCGCGGCTCGCTCTAAGCGACGCCGGAGGGGAGATCATGACAATCGACGCAACGCTCAATTGCGGTATTGGTCGCCAACTGATCGCAGGCACGCCGGCTCGGGAGTTGGACCGCGACTACCAGACGACCATGTCAGCAATTCGGGATAATCGGAACATTGTCAGAGACCAACTCGTCGCCGAACCAAGGCAAGTTGCAGTGGATATCTCGAAGCACGTGCTCTGGGCCTTCGGATTCAATGCCTTAGAGAGTGTCCTGACCGACTACCAGCAGGAACTGACATCGTATCGATAGCCGCGAGGGTCGGCGGTCGGGGCACTCTTACCTGCGCTTTCGGCATCTCCGGTATAGGCCGGACGCCTCCGTGACACCGATGCTACGATCTGTGACGTGGCTCTAAGGCTCGAACTTCTCTCACCTCGTTTGGACGAGGCTCCGTGTACCAGGAGGACTCCTAATGACGGTGTACGGGACTGCCATCAGTCCGCAGACGGCGAGGCAACATGAGCACATCGCAGCGATTCGTTGGCTAGATTCAGCCAACTCAAAGTCCAACACGATGCCTACCGCTACAGCAGTTGAGTGGCTACGGAAGGCGAACAAGCTATATGTGGCTGGTGAGTCAGGACCGGTTGAGGTGCGGGTGGTGGACGCGAATCCACCTTACTTGAGAACAGTTGCCGATAACAGCTACACGGATAATCTATTGGCTCTACCGCGGTATTGACCATCTCGCCCCAAGGCCGCCGTGAGGCCAGCGATGAGAGTGAGGGGACTTTAAGGCTGAGGGTCACATCGCTGGCCCGGCTCCTAGAAGGGGTACTCTCGGATTAATAGCAAGACTCAGCCCGTGCGCGCCCAGCCATGGTATATCCCATTCCGGCGCGCGATGGCAGCGTTCGTGCAGCCGATCGCCGACGAAATTCAAGCCAGGCCAGTTCCTCTGCGGTACATCTTTCTCTACTCCTTCAATGAGGACGGTTCCGCGCACGGCACTGGAAGGTACGTATTCGACCCAAGTGGCCTCACTTACTGGATCACGGGTGGTGCCCGCTCTCGCGGCGAGGCGGTGCTGGAGGTAGCGCGGCGTCACTCAGAGATCGCCGGGGTCTTACTTACGGATGCCGTCGGTCATCAGGCCTCGTCAGAGGTGCAGGCCAATCTGCTGAACTTTGCGCTGGCCGCCTTTGTCAGAGATTACGTCGATCAAGGAACCGACCGACCTGCCCCGTGGGACTCGCACCGCTTCAACCGGCTGTACCAAAGCCTCGCAGTATCCATCGCAACGCAAAGCTCTCACATCGCAGTCTGGGCACCCGTGCTGCAGTTGGCGGGGGACGCTAAAGCGATACCAAGTTCAGTGGGCCTGAAGTGTCAGCTTATTGAACCCGACATGGAGTGGCAGGTTCGACTGACCCCCACATTTCACCAGGATGCGCCCCCTCCCTACATCGGTCCACCTCCTCGGCTCTTCCTCCTTCACGAGGAGGTGGTCTCGTATAAACAGCCCGCAATGCTGATGGGACATGCGCTTGTCAACGATGCAATCCTAGCTATCAGACTGGCGGTTGGAGGCTACGCCCAGATTCAAGAGCAGCGGACCTTCGGCAGACCGGGTGAAGCCCGCCCGCTTGGATCCAGGGCAGGAATGGCAATGGGGCTTCCGACTCGACAATTGCCCATCGGCGAGCGCTCGCTGGTGGCACCGAGGGACCTTCCACACATCCGGCACCTGAGTCGTTCGGTGCAGGGCCTAGCCAGGTCTTTCCCGCTGGCAGTCGATCGATACCGGATGACTGCCGAGCGGATCCGTCGCCAGGACCGCCTCATCGACGCCGTAGTCGGTCTGGAAAGCCTGCTGCTTCAGGGCATCAAGCAGGAGCTCCGCTTCCAATTCTCACTCCGAGGTGCTTGGCTGCTTGGCAGGAGCAGCCAAGAGCGTCTCGAGTGGATGGACAAGCTAAAGCGTGTATATGGCGCACGGTCGGAGGTAGTGCACGGCGACGCCCGAGGGCATACAAAGCTTGACGACGCCACGGTTGCGATCAGCGTCGATGCTCTGCGGCAGATTCTTGCCCGCATCGCATTGAAACGATGGGACCCAAAACGGTTGCAAGATGCACTCGATACCGTGCCATTCGGACAGTGACGGGTGCGACTCGCCCGGTCCTTCTCCGGCGGTGAGCCCAGGCCAGGGGCGCGTCCCTACATCCGGCAAGGCAGAGGCGGCGCTTCTACTGCTCGATCAGCTCCCCCAAGCTCGGGCAGCCGAACCTCGAACCCTGGTGCGAGGCGTCGTTGGAGATCCACATTGCCCTACTGTGATGGACTATTCGCATGACTTCGAGGGACATGACGCTCAGCGGTGACGAGATGGACGACGTCGCGCTGCGACTGCGAGAGGCATTGAGGTAGTGACGTCCCCCAGGCCCTGATCCTGGAGTTCGATCGTCAGCCGCCCTCAATGGTGGCGTCACGCATCCCGCTGGGGGATACTGCCGCCATGCACGGTCCGGATCCTGTGGTCGTCTTCCCTCCCTCGGCCGAGCGTCGATTGGCCGACTGACATATGCCTCGTCGGTTCTTCACGGAGAAGCGCCCTTGGTCGACGCTGAAGGATCGCATCCTCGGCAATTACATCGTCCCCTACCTCAGGAAGGTCAACAAGCTCGGTCGACCCATACTCTTGGTCGATGCCTTCGCTGGCCCGGGGACGTATGCCGACGGTACGGATGGCTCGCCCGCTATCCTCATCAAGGCTGCTCAGCAGTGCGTCCCAGGGCGATATCGGGCTCTGTTCGTGAACGCAGACCGCGAGCAGCACGAGAGTCTGGTCTCCCTTATGGAGCCTCACCTTGAGGCAGGCACAGTGGTATGCATCCGGGCCAGTGCCAAGGCCGTCCTCGACCAGCTGCCTGCCAGTCTAAGTACCGACACGGTGCTCGTATACCTTGACCCATTTGGGATCAAAGACTTCGACCTCCAGACGCTCGAGCCATTCCTCCGTCGACAAGCGAGCACAGAGCTACTGATGACCCTACAAGCCCCCATCCTCCATCGCCTGGCCGCACGGCGCGCACGTATGCGCCACAGAGTCAATCCACGAGTCGCTACCTTCCACCAACGGCTGACTGCTACCTTTGGAGGAACGTATTGGCGTTCCTCTCTTCTCGCTAAGGGGCCGGCCGCGGCTCGCGAAGAGGAGTTGATGGGTGCCTTTGCGGATCACCTCCGCTCCATCATTCCCACAAGTTACTGCGGTTGGTGTCCCGTTCGCGACAGCGAGCCCGGACGCGCAAAGTACTACTTCGTGTTTTGGTCAACACACCGAGATGCAATGACGCTGATGAACGACATCATGCTCAACGCTTACCGGCAGCACCTGTATGAGAGACAAACGGATAAGACGCTCTTTCAAGGTATAGAGCCTGGGCACCTGTCTAGCCCTTCAGCCGGCCTCAGGGAGGTCGTAGAAGCCCAAGTGCGAGCCACCCCTGGACAGTCGCGTCTCGATGTCTGGGTAGAGATACTTAAGAGTCATTTCCGCGAGTACACGCAACGCGAATACAGAGAAGCGGTGAGAGATCTGGTGACTCGCGGCCGCTTGGGCTATGCCGACACCAAAGGGACCGGGCGCCTCAACGATGACTCGCGGCTGTCTCTGACTGCCTGACCCTCTGGCATGTCGTCCCACTTGCGTCCGTCAAGTACCCGTCCGCCTGACTTAGGGGTTCGACCGCCCCATTGCTTGAAGAAGAATGGCACTCCTGCCTCCTGGCAGCGATCCCGCAGCTCCCGAACCCACAAGAGTTGCAGCGTGCGGTGCCTCGGGCCTGACTCCCCGCCCGCGATCAACCAATCAATCCCCTCTAGGTCAAGGTTATCGAGCGGGCCTAGCAATGGCTCCGCACTGATGAACTTGACTCGAGCTGGGGTCTTCTTCAGTGCTTCGGATCTGACAACCCAGCGACGGTTTTCCACGGAGACCCCCTGCCAAACGTTGGGTGGCCAGCGGAGACGCGGGGCGAGCTCCAGTAGGCGGTCGTGTCTTTTTGTCAAGACCTGAAAGGTGTGCCAAGATGCCGCACCCATGGTCTCGAAGACCGCCTCTATGAATTGGTCAGGGACCACCGGATGGAACAGGTCGCTCATCGAGTTCACGAAGATCACGCGGGGACGCTTCCACCGAAGTGGTAGCGTCAGGAGGTCCTCATGGAGAGTGACCCCGAATCCTGGTCCGGAGGTTCGCGGATCTCCGCTGGCCTGATATCTTGCGCTCCCCATGGCCTTGAGTCGAGCGGCCAAGGCGAGTGCGTAGCAATGGGCGCAGCCCGGGCTGACCCGATCGCATCCAGTGACGGGGTTCCAAGTCGCCTCCGTCCACTCGATAGCACTGTGGTCGGCCACCTATGAATTATATAATTATTATGTGACGCCTGACAACGATCCTTTGGAAGCACTCCCCAAGACTCCGTTGGCCGGACTTGGCCGAGTTGCCAAAGCAGCGCGTAAATCCGTATCCATGACGTGGCCGTCGCCAGTCCACGACCACCTCCGATCACTCGCAGATGTAGCGGACGCTGCGGGGGAGTCGACGTCCGAGAGCGAGATTGCTGCGGCTTTCGTCGCTACTACTGCTCTCACTACAGGGCAGGAACTGGGGGTACTCCTACGCCGATACCGGACCATGACGCTTCAGGAACTGGATCACCCGCGCTCTGGGAAGATCGTCGGACTCGATGAGCGGCGGCGGCGAGGTCGCCCTCGGCGTGGTGGCTAGCCCGCCCGAACTCGGACTGGCTAGATCCGCTGCCTCACGCAGGTCTCGCCCGCTGCGCCGGTTGGTGGACTGTCAATTTCGCCCTCGTCTCAATGATCGTCTCGTCCCACAGGACGATTTTTTCAGCGTACAAGTCATGCTCACGATCGATGAGTCGCTCAACCCTTGCCCGAGCCTGAAGGTCGCGAGTGAAGCTATCTTCACTTCGGATCCTAGCAATCGTGCCGCGACCGGGGCGCCGGACTTTCGCAGTGATCCCTTCAGAGAGCCCTAACGTGTCGTGAAGCGCGACCGCAACGTGGCGACCCACGGACCCGCACACCGGGCACGGTTGTCGGTCAGCTGAGGGTAGGGAAGGAGCCTCCTCTAAAGGAATCCGACAATCCCCGCACTCCACTGCGGTGACGGGGCCGATGAAGTCAGGCCGGTGCGGCGGCCTCGGGCGAGACCGCGTCGCCTCAACCTTGGCGCTCCTAGCGTGGTCGAAGCACACTTTCGATACCGCAGTCACACATGCCGGATCGACCACTGTGACGGTGTGGTTCGCCTCCTCGGAGCAGGCTGCTTGCTGGCAGTTCATGATCCGAACCCGACGGGGATCCCTACCGAGGAATCTTCAGCCCTTCGGGGGCTCTTGAACTCGGCATCGAGTTCCCGTCCAGGGTCCGCGGCCACAGCTGCCGTCGATGCGGCTGTCCTGCCGCTACTTCCGTTTCTTCGGAGGCTTGGTCTGAGACAGATCACTGCCAGCCACACTCTTGACGGACTTAGGCGTCTTGGGGTTCTGTAGCAGCTTTCCAGCCTTGGAAGCGTCCTTCTTGCTAGTAGCCATGATGTCTCCTTGCCGAACTACCTCCGAACGGATGTTCCCATCATAGGCCATTGACAGTCTGAGTAGTGTCGAAGGGTGGCATCTGAAGCTCGACGGCTGGCAACAGACATCATCCGGTGCACAGTTCTTTCCGCCACTCTTGCGGGAGAGGCCACGGCCTGTCGAAGCGTGGTGAGCTGGCTGGGAGACAAGCCCGGGCCGCGGTACCTGCCCGAAGCTTGGAATGGCCACTTGGCTGAGGCTCGAATCCTCTTCATCAGCTCCAATCCTGCGGCGGGACCAGAGGGCCAGCTTGTCGTTGCGGGATCGGGCATCACTAGCGAGTCGACAGATGGTGAGGTCTTCCAGTCGACCGATTGTGCCTTCGACAATGGTCAGATCCCGGGGATCGTCAACGGAATCCGCATGGTCGATAGTTGTGGCAAGCCGGCTCCCCGGCCCACTCACTACTGGATCTGGGTCAAGCGAATGGCAACGGACCTACTGGGGAGGGCTCCGGTGCCGGGGCAAGACTACGCCTTGACCGAGGTGGTCCATTGCGGAAGCGGCGTTGAGCGCGGAGTCGACGAAGCCCTGGAAACCTGCTCAAGCCGGTATCTCAAGCGTGTCATTTCGCTCTCGCCGGCAAAGCTCCTAGTGCTCGTCGGGAACAAAGCCTTAACCGCATTCCAACAGCAACTCGGCGTCAAGCTGACTGGGCAAACGTGGGGGCCCACGGACCTCTTATCGCACCGGCGCTGGGTGGTCTCGCTTCCTCATCCTGGAAGCTACAAGCCGTGGGGACTTGAGAATTACATCCAACCTGACACGTTGGCGGCGATCCAATACGATCTCGCCACCTCGAACCGTGGCCCGGTTGGCCAGCAAGAGTCCTAAGCAGAGAGAGACCCCAAGCCATTTGGGGATGAGCCGGGGTCGAAGCAGAGAGGGAGGGGTCTCCTCCCTGCCGAGATGGATCGTAGCGGCCTAGGCATCGTCAGTAACCCTGCCCCGCGTCGTCCCAGGCTCACGGCTGGGGAGGCGAAGAAGAGGGGAATCGGACGGAGTCTGACGCGCCCAGGGCTCTACAGACCGAGCTGCCATCGAACACTGAGCCGCTCCCGTTCGCTAAAGAGTTCGTAGCCTTTGCCCTCCGGCGGCCTGAGGTCACCTGGCCGCAGGCTGACGTGAGCCAAATGCTCTACCGGAGTCGCGTCCATGGTTGTGTTCAGTGTGCCCAGGACAAGGGGGAGAAGTTGCTCAATGAGAACGCCCGCGTCGGCATGAAACATCCCGGGGGTAACCTCCTCGACGCCCCACGAGCTGGCTCCTCCGAGTGCAGCGAAATGACTCATCAGCCTGACCTGCTTAGCGGGGGGCAGCCCAACTAGAGTTCTCTCGTCGCGATGGCGGCTGAGCGTAAGCGGCACGAGTGACTCTCCATGCACCGAGTTGCGAAGGAGTCGAAGTATCGTGAGCGTGCGCTCGTGATCTGTTGCCGGCTGATGCAACTCGGCAAGCGCCGGTTCTCTCTGGGCGACTTGCTTCAACCACCTCCCATGCTGCCATCCCGCCAGCTCGGCGCTTTCTGGGATGTTCAACACGCGGTGAGCCACGGCCGCAGCCGCATCCAGCATCCCCATCAGCAAGAGAAGGACTACATCGAACGCCGCCAAAGCGTCTTCGGCCGCGTCACGACTCAGCGGCCCATTCAGGGCGACGTGAACACGATCCCGTACCTCCAAGGAACGTTGCAGGCGTTGGATCGTAGAGTGGCAAAGGGACGGCAGCGACTCGTCTCCACCGCGGAGCGCGTGCTGGCCACACCCCGCCAGCCATCGCCAGGCAGAGGGTAGTAACTCGCGCGCCCCGATCCAGAAAAACCCGCCTTTACTCGCACGCACGATGAACTTTCCGTCATGGCTACGCCAAGAGTGGAACACGCCCTGCGTCCGAAGGTAGAGTCCGACAATCGCTAAGGCGTCGCGGACGGACAAGGTGTTGATGCCTCGGCCCGTCCCTTGCTTCGCCTGAAGCAGATAGGGTCTGTCTGTGATGAAAAGATCGGCGTGCATCGCTCGGGCCACCTCAACGCCATAGGCATCGGCACGCCGACGCTCGGCAGCAGCTGTAGCTTCGAGATCCATGTAGGCTGTGTTTGCCTCGTCACGCGCCGCGATCTCAGGCAACCTGTCAATTACCGCACCGAACGCAGTACTGGTTGAAGTGGACCACGACACCGGCCACTCCCCCAGCTTGGGATGCTGAACGAGCACCGCCCAGCCTGGAACACTCTCGCCGAAAGGGGCCACCGTCTGCCGCGGGATGTCGGGCGGTGGTCCGTCGTCTGAATAGAGGAACGACTCGATGAGGTCGCTGGTGAGTAGGCCAGCAAGGAGTGACTCCTGGCTCCAGTCTGCCTCATCGAGCTGCTCGACCAGTCGGGAATCAACTAGCACCACCAGCTTGCGCAGTGGCTGGCGCCCCGTGAACAGCGCTGATGCCTTGGTCCCCTTATCGGCCGGCCATGAACTTCGAGGCGGTGCTTCGTTAGGATCCGACTTGAGCCGAGGGATCATCAAGATCGCCTGGGAGTCGAAGACGCCCTCGAAGTGCTGGCGCGCCGGAGGCTCGGGCTGGGATGAGTTCTACTCACTGACCGTTCTCAGCCCGAGATCGATAGCTCTCTGGCTAGCGTCTCGTCCCGTCCCAGGCGTCAAGGGCATCAGGAAGCTGATCAGCAGGGCCGTCATAGTCGAACCAGTCGATCTGGGCTGTCTCGTCGGCATACCTTCCCACCCTGACGACAGCGCGAGTGTCGCTTAGGTTGCGAGTTTTGGACATGGCCCTGACGATCAAGTCAGCAAAGACTGCTATCCCGACCTCTTGTAGCCATTGCACACCGAGGATGACGACTGGCCCCCACCAGTCGGCAGACTTTCGCATGTACACGTAGTTGCCATCGCCACCTACATAACTAGCTTTGTAGCCGGCAGCTTGGGCCTCGTCTAGCAGTGACTGGGCAGCAGGGGCAAATGCGTCTTCGTTGCGAGGTTCCGCCCCTATGCCAGGCAGGATCGCAATATCCAATCCCTCGGGCCATCGGCCCTGACGCAAGTCTGCCTCAGTCGTACCTTGAACAGCATCGTCAGACTTCCCCACTTAGATTCCTCCTGACCTTCACCTCAGCGCACCGGCGCGAGACGTGGCCACGATCAAAGACGTCAGACCCGCTGTCGCAGTTGCATCACGTCTGCCTGGAGACAGCCATAGCGTAGAGAGCTATTCCCGCCAAGATTAAGATCAGCGCTAGTACAACCAAGCCCTCAGCAGCCGACGGTACTCCCACGGGAGAAGGACTGTGGGAGGCAGGGGGTGGATATGGAGGCACTTCCGCTTGCTGCCGGGTCGTGTCGGGCACCGTCGATGACGCTGTGGTTCCGAGCGGTAACTTCTGGAACCAGCGCTGGAGATCAAGAAGTGCCGATGCAGGGTTGGCAGGATCAACGACTATCACCTCTTGCCCTGCCAAGAGACCTAACGTCTTGGAATCAGTGGCTATGCCGGTGGGCGCTACCGCTACCACCGGGAGCCCGGCATTGCCTGCAGCCCCGATCTCCTGGTGAACTAACAAGCTTCCCGCTCCCGCCGCGGTGAGAAGGACAACGAATCCCACGCTACCGTTGATGGCCGCTAGCAACTTGGTTGGCAGGTGTTCACCGGGCTGAGGGTGATCTTCAGCCAGATACACCTGGCATGACCGAGCCTGCTCCAGCGCCCTCTTTACGTGCCTTACCAATTCCGCGTCGCGGCTGCTATGGCTCAGGAAGATCTGGGGCGCGGCTACCTCAGTCATCGGGAGTTGATGGGGCCTTGAGCCTGATGCCGATCGGCACGAACAGGCGGATGCTACTTTTCGCGTCGGACCCCCTTGAACGGCGTGCCGTCCCGCTTAACCTCGGTGAATTGCCCGGTGCGGTCATCTCGCTTTGTCCAGTCTCCGGTCTTGGTGTTCTTGACCTGGCTTCGATCTCTCTCGGCTCCTCGACGGAAGTCCTGGCCTGTGTTCTTCGCCACCTTCGTTCTCCTCGCTGATGTTTGATGCGGGCCTGAGGTAGGGGCTGGCCAACGGTTTGGCCTCAGGAACCTCTGGCGACGGTACGGGCCACTAGAGCTAGCCGACCCCAGATCTCCCCCACTGTCGGCCGAGTCTAGCACACGGGCGGTTCCCCACACAACATAAGCGCGCCAAGGATGAAAGCTGCACCATATGCCTGCCCTTATCGTCAGACCGTCTGGCTTTCTCTTACAACTGCTATCATCTCCGGCATGGCGTCAACGGTGATCTATGCCCGAGTCCCAGCCGAGATCAAGGAGGCTGTCGAGTCTCATGCAGAGGCGCGGGGTATGACCCTGACTGCAGCTATCACAGATCTGCTCCGCCGGGGGCTAGAAGCCACCGAGAATGCGAGGTCAGCTGAAGCCCTGGAAGTCGAGGTTCAGCGGCTCCGAGCACAGCTGGACGGGGCTCGTGCGGAGGTCGCTGGTGCCCAGACACAAGCCCAGGCTGCCACCGCTTCATTTCAGAGCCTCAGCCATCGTTTGGGCCAGCCCCTCGCCCCTTGTCCAAATCAGGCGTGTAAAGGTCCTGTTCGCGGGCACGATCTGCTCGTCACGGGGCGATGCCCGAGGTGCCGGACGAGCCTAGCGCTGACCCTGGCAGACGTTGCCACCGGTAGCAAGCCTGTGGAGAAGACTGACGACTGGCTGTTACTGCTTGGAGCGGTTGGTGCCGCAATTGGAGCTGGGATCCTGATCAACTCTGGCTCCAAGAATGACAGCAACCCACGGCCACCGAGTCTTGGTCCGAGCCTCTCACTTCAAAGAGTCGTACCCGCGAAGTCGCGCCCATGAGCTGGAATCCGCAGCGGTCCCGTCCCCCCGACACTCCCCGACGGACAAAGCTACCTAGCGGCGATATGCCGTCGCGGTCACATCGAGGAATCCATGCTCACGGGACCGGTAGCACCTCGATGCGGCCGGTGCGGCGCTGAGATCCTAACGGCTTGCCCGTCGTGCAACTCGCCTCTCAGGGGAAGCTACGTCGGAGTCGCCGTAGTAGGCGGAGCGCCAGACAACTTCTGCTGGTCATGTGGAGACCCCTACCCATGGGCAACTCGCCAAGCGATCGTCTACCACATCGAGAATCTGCTGGCTGGGGACAAGACCCTCGCGGAAGGGGACCGGCGGGCGCTTCGTGAACAATTGGCGAGCCTAAATCAAACCCCGTCGGCAGGGAAGGGTGTGGAGCACGAGCAAGTAGCGGCACTGAAGGCTCTTCGAACCCTGGCACCCACAATCTGGAACGCGGCAGCTCCCCTTGTTACCGCGCTCGCCACCGCTGAGATGAAGCGGCAGCTGGGACTTCCACCCGTCTGACTGCGTAGAGGCGGTCTGATGGGCTTATTTGGCCGGGAACTGACGAGCGTTAGTTAGGCACCCGGCGTGCCTCTACTCTGGCCACCAGAACTTCATCTCGACCGCAAAGGCAGCTGAGATCAAAAATTGGAATAATCAGACTTAGTTGCTGGAACAACTACTATTAGACCGCCCCAGGAGCCGATTTTCGAAGTGGTCCAAAAACTCGCCAATGGCTTGAGCTGAGCTGGAGGCATTTGCGAGTTTCGCCTAAATCGTTGGCGAGTTTGTAAAGAAAGCGCTCGGGGAGCAATCCTCGAGCGTTTTCTTATGTTTTCGACCCTTTTGCTACCCCAGAGGCGACTTGCGCCACCGGACCACTTAAAGAAAGAGTCGCCGGGGCACAGCGGTGCCTAAGGGACTGGGATCTGGACGACGCTGAAGGTAGCCGGGCGCGCTAGGGAGCTCGGGAAGCCTCAGTTGGAGAGCTGGACGCCTGTGGCGCCGCCAGCGTGTGCTCCAGTTGCTCGCTGCGGCGGCGTCTCGTAGACCGAAGACGGGGCAAGCCTTTTCGGCAGCGCTCCTCATCCACCATTCTAAGGTGAAGGTTGTGCGCTACCCACATGCAGGCGATGAGCACCGACATCTTGAGCCTGCCTCTCATCCGATAGAGGCCGGGACTCATGCCGATCACGTCAGGGTTCTTGAGAGTGCTGAAACCGCGCTCGACAGTGGTTCGCTTCGCGTATTTCCTCTCCCAAGCCGCTGTGCCCAGATCGAGTGCAAGAACCCCAATCACCGAGAGGGCCGCAGGCCATTTGGGGATGAGCCGGGGGTCGAAGCAGAGAGGAGAGGGTCTCATGCCCTGCCATGAGGGATTCTAGGGACGCTGGACGCGGCAGGACCGCCCTCCGCGATATTCGACTCGGTAGCCGTACCGAGAGTCAAGAGGAAAGCCAGTCTCGCTGAGGTTCTGCTGGATTAGCTCGCGGCGCTCCTGCTGCCCACCAGAGGGCACAGCGTAGGTAGGTGGCTGCTTGGGGCGTCCACCGCAGTATTCTCGTTTTAGGTAGCTTCGTCTCAGCACGGGGGACCGATGCCGCAATCCGACGGGGCCGAAGGGTGCGTCGCGGGCAAGATTGCCAGACTCGCCCAGTTGCGAGACAGTGGCGCTCTCACCGATCAGGAGTTCCAGCGCCTGAAGAAGGCGTGCCTAGGGATGCCCCGAATTATCTTTCCGCTCGCCGTGTTCTACCTAGTCGTCCTCCTCGCCGTATTCGCTACTTACATCTTGGCGCCTGGATTTCGGACCCATATCCCAGCTAGCTTGGGGCCGATCCCGAGTGGGGTGGTCTGGTTCGGGGCCACCGGCGCTGTGATGGCCAGTCTGTACGGGATCTTTGTCCACAATCGGAATTGGAACGCTAGTTACAACTACTGGCATTACTGTCGTCCCTTCTTCGGAGCGTCAAGGCTCCTCAGACAACCTGTCCTCCCGCAGCGCCAGCGGTCGCTCCGCGCAGTGGAGCCGATCCAGGGAGCGGCGAGTCTCCAACAGCGACCGACGATCCCCCTCTAGCGCCCACGAACTCCGAGGCCGCTCTCGGCACGTAGCTCTCAGAGCGATCTCAGAAGCCCGAACTTCATTCGCCGAGCTCACCGTTTCCACCTAGCCCGGTAGCACTCCTCTACCTTCCTGACGACCTAGGTGCGAGACACCAACCGTGTCCCATACTCCCCAGGCGCCTTGTACCCCCAGAGCGCTAGTCAGGAGAGGGAACCACCCCTGGGGGCGCGCCGGGTCCGACGGGCACCCACCAAGCTAGACTCTGCCCACAACTCCACGGTTTTGCGCAGTGCACGTCGCAAAACCCCTTGCTTTTGGGCAGTCTGCTCGGATACTATGGAGCCGATGAGTTCAGAGCCAGACCTGCTACGACGGCTCCCCGTCGCCAACCCGTGGTGGAAAGGACCAGGCTGGGAGGTTAGAGACCCTGACTTGGTGGCAGCTGCCGCCGCCCCCTTCAGCCTCCGAAGGTCGATTCTCGCAGACGTTGCCCCCGATGGCATGTATCTCCTCCTCGGGCCACGGCGAGTCGGCAAGAGCGTCGAGATCAAAAGGACGATCTCCGACCTACTGACCGGGGGTATGGTACGGCCCCGGCAAGTTATCCACTTTGCATGCGACGGTCTAACCAGCGCGGACCTACACCACCTGGTGAGGCTGGCAAGAGACGTCATGACCGCCGAGGAGACTGGACCCAGGTATTGGTTCTTGGACGAGATCACTGCGATTACCAAGGGCTGGCCCGGGGCGATCAAGTACCTCCGAGACAATCACGCGGGATTCGCTCAAGACTGCGTCGTCCTTACCGGATCCTCCTCGCGGCAATTGTTAGAGGCGCGGAAGGCCCTCGCTGGACGCTACGGCACAGCACCCACGCGACGCGAACGGTACCTGTTCCCGTTGTCATTCAGAGAGTTCACCGCCACCACGCGTGGTCCTGATCTGCCAGATCTATCGCCGGTTCGAGCCGCCGACTGGATAAGTCGGGAGAGCCGCGAGGCCGTTGATGCGCTCATTCCCTGGCTCACGGACTTAGGAACGTCATGGGACATCTATTGCAGGGTCGGGGGATACCCACGAGCCATTGCCGACTTTCTAACACTAGGCGAACACAGCGATCAGTTTGTGCAGGATCTTTGGTCCGTAATCGAAGGAGACGCTCTGCAACAGCCGGGCTTTGTGACCACTCCCACCCAGACCAGCCTGCTAATTGACGGGCTTACGTCGAGACTGGCGCAGCCCGTGAGCGTGCGCGCCCTTACCGAACAGGTCGGGTTTGAGAGTCACCACACCCTAGAGTCTCGAATGAGCCTCCTGGAACAGGCTCTATTGACTTGGCGATGCTACCCCGCCCGGCGAGGTCGACTCTATGCTGCCCCCAAGGAACAGTACAAGTACTACTTTGTTGATCCGTTGCTCGCCCGCCTTGCCTCCATCAGAAACCCGGGGGCGTTCGCAACTGACACGGCAATTGTCACAGAACAGCAGATTGGTCATCTGTTGTTGCGGCGGCGCGAGACGGAGAGCGAAGGAGCAGTAGTAGATTTCACTCATCTGCTCTTTCTCCGTACGCCCAATGACCGGGAGGTGGACTTTCTGGCGGCCTGGAGTGACGGCGTCGCATTCGAAAGCAAGTATTCGGAGGGTCGCCTGGGGCGGGACACGCTGACGAGCCGGGCAGAGATTCAGGCGGGAGCCATCCGGGGAGTGGTATTTGCGACGCGAGGTGAGTTGCGGTTGGAAGGGGACGTGTGGATGGTGCCTGCCGGGATCCTCGGTTGGCTGCTGGTTAGGTAGGGACGACTGTTCTAGGTGTGGTACTAGGCCCACCAGAGGATGCAGCTATTGGTGTGTCGCGAATTTGGTGATCCGGTCGAGGTGACAGCGCGGCCGAATGTCTTCGCGGGAGATCCAGGGCTTCCGATCAGGGAGAGTGCCGTTCGGTTCGCCGTCGGCCCTCCTGACGGTCTGACTTCAAATAGTTGGAGGTTCTGGCCAAGCAAGGCGGGCAACATTTACTTGAAGTGTCGGGACAATGCCAAGGAATTCAAGATCAGCCTCCATGTGTCGGGGCGCTGGCGATTGGGGTACACGGAGGAAGGCTCACCAAGAACCCCGGCCTGGTCCCACCGGGGGGCGGATCGCGCTTGGGACGTCTGGGATGAGCCCCCTGAGATCGACGCTAACATCGTCTTCGTCTTCGCCTTCCGGATGAACTTCCCGACCAGCGAATTGGTGATCAGGCCCGACCAACGACCGCCAAAACTGTGGCGGGGAACAGTGTTCATCAAGCCGCTTCTCTGGACAGCGGCCAGCTCGCCGTTGTCAGCGTGTTCGTGACGCGCGGGGAAGTCGAACTCAGAAGCGAGCCGGGCCTCAGCTGTCGATTCGCCTCCCTGGACCTACGGAACGGGCGCCGGGCGCAGTTAGTCGCCTACCTCGATCAGCGGGAGACGTCCCGCACGAACTCGTCGTTATTCGACGCGCCGCCCTGGACCAGGCCGAGCGAGCTGGAGCCACCGTGCCCGACGATGCCTACATATATGCCTTCGGCTACAACCCTCAGGGAGTCCGTTCCCTGCGCTCCCAGCCAGGGCCAAGCCCCACGATCTCGACCGCAAAGCCACCCGAGATCAAAAATTGGAATAATCAGACTTGGTTGCTGGAACAACTACTATTGGACCGCCCCAGGAGCCCTTTTTCGAAGTGGCCCAAAAACTCGCCAATGGCTTGAGCTGAGTTGATCTGGAGGCATTTGCGAGTTTCACCTAAATCGTTGGCGAGTTAGTTCGCAAGCTGGAATGGATGCGCTCGGGAAGAGATTTCCGAGCGTTGTCTTATGTTTCTGGGTTGTCGGGGGTAGTCGTCCGGCGGTCTTCGACGCAGTCCGCACTGCCTCCATGCCCCACCTTCCACGATGCCCAATCGCGTACAAAGGGCAGAGCCTGCCGCGGAGGCAACTTAAGGTCAAGCAGCTTGCCCCCGTCTGCGTCGACCCAAAATGCGCGGACCTTCCCTGCCGCGGAGTCGCTCAAAGTCACCCGGTCTGCCCGCAATAGCGCTTGGAAGAACTGCTCGGCGAAGAACTTTGTGTAGTTTGGATCGCTGTCTCTGGGCGTGTGGCGCCGTACGATCATCCTCAGGTCGACGTCGTCATCCATGGTGGGCGTCAAGTAGTCGTCATCCTTACAGCAGGGCGATGATAGCGGCATCTTCGATCACCGGTAGAGCCTCTTCGGCGAAGAGGAGAGCATCACCCTCGAGGCTGGACAGCGTGTCCTACCTTCCATCAGAAGGCTTCTTGCCCGCGACGAGGTACATCATCTGACCGCCAGCTGTCCAAAGAGACCCGCTGCGGATCGCGGCTAGAACTACCTGCATTTCCCGCAGCCTCGCGGACCAAGCATCCGAGAACGTCGCTTGGTCGCCTCCTCCTGCAACGAAGTAGCGGCGAGTATCTTCGCTACTCCAAGGGCATCGCTGCTCTGCGACTGCCGTTGTGGCCGCCTCTACCAGGGCGGCCTGCTCGGGGGATGAGTACGGCGGCCACAGCGGGGATGTCTTGTCTGAGAGATAGCAGGCCGCGATAGTGAGCCCCGCCTCGGCGAAATAGCCAAGGAGGAGATCTCCGACGGAGTTGTCGCCCTCTCCGAGCTTGCTCTTCCCGGCTTCGCACGTAGCGTAGAAATGGACAGAGGAGGCCAGCGCCTCCGGGTCGCTCTTGGCGGATACGCTTGTGCGCACGAGCTGTCCGGCCAAGTTGTTCGGCTCGGCCACTAAAACTGTTCCTCCAGGTCGGACTACCCGGCACATCTCACGCAGGACTGCCGGAACGTCCGCCACATGGATGAGGACGGTCTGGCAAGTAACCAGATCGAAGCTCCCGTCTGGATAGGGGAGCTGCTCGCCTCGTCCCTGAAACACAGATGTCTGAACGGACTGCCGATCCTCATCAACGAGGCGCGCCTGCCTGACCCAGGCTTCGTCTGGGTCAATGCCGGTGATCTCGGTAAGCGCTGGGAGCCCACGTGTCAGCACGCGGGACCAGTGGCCCAACCCACACCCCACGTCCAAAACGGATCGCGTCGGGCCAAGCCCCAGGCGTTCAACCACCAGCCGGAGAAAATCGTCGTTCCACCAGTAGTCACGCTGCTCGTCGAAGAAGGCCGCTGAGTGGCCTGAAGAGCAATCCCATGTCATAGACGCGGTATCACCTCTGAGTGACCTCTCTGCATTGTCCCTACGGCGCCTCCAAGGCTCGACAGATTATCGCCCGGCCTTGGGGAGCAAAATCAAATCGTGGCAGACACCGGATCGGTGAACGTGAGTTCGCACCCAGCGCTGCGGCTACTTGTGCCCGCCAGGCCGACTCATGTCATGGCTTCAGCGAACATCCATCCGTAGTAGGGAATACCGTGCCATCCGGAGAGTCCCCCACGCGGCTACCCACGCTGCCAACAGGAGCGAACACGCCAGAGCCAACGCCACTGCCGTCACCGGCCAGATCGGCAGACCCAGCTGCAGTGGTGACCCTCCGCTGGAGTTAGCGAACTCAGGGATCGAAGCAAGTGCCAGCCCGGACGCTATGAGTCCTGCAGCAAGCCCTAGCAGTAGGCCAGGTAGAAGCACCGCGAGCTGCTCCAGCACCAAGGCACGCCGCAGCGTGCGGATATCTATGGCCGCTACCCGGAGCATGGCCAGTTCATAGCCACGGCGGCGCGCGTCGAGGAACACGGCGAGCAAGGCAGAGGCGATAGCCAGTACTGCCGCCGCTGCGGCGGTGAACAGAAAGAACTGATAGGCAAGAGCCACCCCCTGGTGGTCGGATGATCTGATGGCAGCTGCCGGCGTGCTTTGGGCCACGATGGTGACCCCCTGGCGCCGCAGGTTACGCACCACGTCGAGCGGAGTTTGGTCGGCCCTCCTCCCACGGCTCAGATAATGCGAGGCAGTGGGTGGCAGGAAGGTTGGGATAAGCAGCTTCAGCGAGACCGCGAGAGGGCCCGGTGGGCGGTTCAGCATTGTCAGCCTTTCCCGCGAGGAGCCAACGCCCTCTGGTTCTCGTCGGGCCAGCATCTAGTCATACCTCTCCGGACCGGCGGGACCTCAGTCGGCAGGTGAAGGATCGGCCGGGCTGGCTTGCCGCGTAGGAAACCGACTTTGTCCACAGCGATTTCTTTCCGGTGCAACCTGAAGGCCCCAGCCGCGCCGACCCGGGGCCCAGAATGAAGTGCAGATGCCGGCTCACATCTGCGAGACGTGCGGGGTCCAGTATCCCCCTGGGGACCTCCCACCCGAGAGCTGCCTCATCTGCCAGGACGAGCGGCAGTACGTGGGCCACAGCGGTCAGCGCTGGACCACGCTGGAACAGCTGCAAGGCCACTACCGCAATGCCCTAGTGGAGCTTGAACCCGGGCTGCACCGCATTACGACCGAACCTGAGTTCGGGGTTGGGCAAGGGGCGCTGCTGGTCCGCACGGAGGCGGGAAACTTGCTGTGGGACTGCCTCAGCTCCTTGGATCCAGCCACCATCGAGGCCGTGTCCCACCTGGGCGGGATCGCCGCCATCGCCATCAGCCACCCTCACTTCTACGGCAGCATGGTGGAGTGGAGCCAGGCGTTCGGTGGGGTCCCGGTGTATCTGAGCGAGCTAGACCGCGCTTATTTGGTCCGCAAAAGCCCAGCCGTGATTCACTTCCATGGCGACCAGATGGAGCCGCTCCCCGGGCTGCGGATCCTGCGACTGGGTGGCCACTTCCATGGATCCACCGTTTTGCATTGGCCGGCTGGGGCCGAGGGCCGGGGAGCCCTACTGACCGGCGACACCATCTCAGTGGTAGAAGAC
The DNA here is from genome assembly GCA_963701235.1 of Candidatus Dormiibacterota bacterium. Lineage (GTDB taxonomy): Bacteria > Chloroflexota > Dormibacteria > Aeolococcales > Bog-877 > Bog-877. The sequence goes on along the minus strand of OY969577.1, from coordinate 592,043 downwards.
AAGCGATGGGTCACCTTCCTCTACAGCTTCCCCAACCGAATACCGCTCCCAGCGGGCGTTGTCGACGAAATCGCGAGGCGCGTCGACGAGTTGGAGTTCGATCGTCTTTACGGCGGCAGCGCCGAGATTCTGGCCGGCGCCAAGGAGGCGGTGTCGCGGTCGGCGGAGCGGTACCGAAGGATGCTGGATGGAAGCTGGCCACGGGGCTGAGTTCTGCCGAACCTGAGGACTGCTGGCCTCGTCCCGAAGGATTTCCTTCCGGACTCCGATGCCTACCCTGCCTCCAGCATAGTTGCCACTTGCATTGCGAAGGCGCGGGCCTCGGGGCGTACTGCCCTCTTGCGGCGGGTCAGGCGGTCGGCGAGCGCCTGCTGGACAAGGGCGGGCTCAACCCCATTCGATAGCGCCCAGGTGCCGCCCGCGGTCTTCGAGCAGAGCATCGCTTCTTTGGCCCAGCGAAGGGCACGACAAGTGTTCAAAACGGCGTAGGACTCGGTGGGCTAGTCGACCGCCCATCGAAGCTCAGCGGCGAGCTGCGCGGCCAACGTGCGGGGGCCAATCTCACCCACCACCTCGGTAGAAGGAGGGCCGTCGGCTGCCCAGCCAGCCTGTCGCGTGGCGGCGTAGTGCAGGATCAGATCGGAGTCGCCGCGCCCGGGCTCGCACCACACGGTCTTCCGTTCGGGGGGAGAGGTGCTGACGTGGACTCGGTAGGGCCAGGGCGGTGACGGCCTTTGCGCTGCCGACTCTTCGACGATCGACACCTCGACGCCTGTGCCTGGACCGACAGTGAGCTCGGAGAGTATCCGGGCCATCGCTTGGATGGAACTAGAGGGGGTGCCGTCGTGAACCACCACCAGGATGTCAACGTCACTTCCATCCCGCTGGAAGTCGCCGAACACGGCGGAGCCGTGGACATACACTCCGACCAGCGTGTCCGGTCCCGCTGCGGCGAGTTGATGAGTGAGGTCACGCACGAAGCTCTCGACGTCATCCGGCACGGCGCCTTGCATGCCCACAGTCTGCCCTACGGACCGTGAGGATTTCCTTTGGGATTTGGACCTAGAGGGTTGAGAACCGCAGTACGGTCTGGTGAAAGCTGCGCTCTGGCGGGTGTGCCTTCCGCTGCTGGACCGGGGTTGTCGCTGCCCCCGCCACCACTGCCTGCCAAAACGTCGCGGCGCCTTGACTGGCATCGTCGAACGCGACCTCCCAGGGCCCGGGATGGTGCCTGAAGACGAGCTCCGCCGCGCAGCGGCCCACTCCGCGACGGCGATGAGCCCGCACTGCGAAGAATTCGGACATTTCGCGGACCCCCTCCGGAAGAAGGCGGGGCATTACGAAGCCAGCCAAAGAGCAATCGTGGCGAATGAAGTGAGCCTCACGCTCGCCCCCGTCGACAAAGTAATGGTCGAGGAAACGGTAGATGAACGTACCGTGCTCGGTGAGTTCAAGCCCGCGTTCGGGGGACAGGTCGTGGCGGTACAGCTGCAGGCAGGGATCATCCTCATGCTCCCCACCCGAGCCAGCGTGGTCCAGCTCTGACCTCTGTCCGTGGTCCCGAGCACCGCGACGCAGGTGACGCCTGCGCAGGTAGGGGTGGTTGCCAGGGCCCAGGCCTGCTCGTCGCTAACCCAGGTCAGATCCACTGCTTGAATTGGGCTCAGAGCCGGAGTGGGAGTGGCACTTGGGGTTGGTCCAAGTTGCGTCGGAGTAGGAGATCTTCGCGAGGTCACCGCAGTCGTGCCGCATCCAGCCATCAATAGGGCAGTCAAAGCCAGCCCTAGGCTGAGCCTTACGCCAAAGCCGTGAGTCGTCATGTGTCCACCGAACTGGACAGCTTGACCAGCGCCATTGTGATCCTCTCCCGACACGGACAGGACGACGTGGCCGTGCCTGGTCCGATCAGGTTTTACTCGGTAGGGGAACGTGCTTCCGAGAGCAGCGGTTACGAGCGACCGGGCGTTCAGATTGCTAGCTCAAACGATGCTCTCCCCAGACAACCCGTCGACCGAGCCGAGTCCGGAATCCTAGTCCCAGGGCACGGATATCGGAAAAGAGCCACGTCACCCGTCCCCAGAGTCTGATCTCGCCCGAAAAGCCACCTGAGATCAAAAATTGGAATAATCAGACTTAGTTGCTGTAACAACTTCAATTTGACCGCCCCAGGAGCCTCTTTCCGAAGTGGTTCAAAAACTCGCCAATGGCTTGAGCTGAGCTGAGTTGAGCTGGAGGCATTTGCGAGTTTCGCCTAAATCGTTGGCGAGTTAGCTCGCAAGCTAGAGGGAAAGCGCTCGGGAAGAGATTCCCGGGCGTTTTCTTATGTTTTCGGCCTTCTTTTGCACCAGATGCGACCTGCGCGCCCGGACCACTTAAAGAAGAAGCCCCTCAGGCAAGACTGTGCCTTAGGTGCTGGGATTGGACGGCGCTGGAAGGGTGAGCCTGGCGCTAGGGAGCTCGGGAAGCATCAGCCGGAGAGCTGGACTGCTGCATCGCTACCTGAACCTGTTCCAACTGCTCCCTGCGGCGGCGTCTCGGAGTAGACCAAAGACGAGACAAGCCCTTTCGCTGGCGCTCATGATCAACCACGCGCAGGCGCAGTTGTACGCCTGGGACGGGTGTTGTCGGAGCAGCAGTTGCGCACGTTCGGCGCGTGGTTTGCGGGCAAGACTGGGATCATTGATGATGAATATGGTCCTTGCGTCTGAGCTTTGAATGCGGAGGCCAAAGTAAACGGAAGTCGTTCCTGACCGGGTTTTCCGTGTCCGGTGCAGCGTGACTTGGAGCAGCTCAGGCGTCAAGATCATTAGCGGTGCCGTCAGCTCGGAAGGTCTATGCTGGACTCAGCTGGGGTGCAATCACTTCTGTAATTCAGGGGGATTGTTCTGGCGCAAGGAGGTTGTTTTGACAACCGTTCTAGTTCTACACCGCGTCGCTGACTACTCGACCTGGCGAACGGCCTACGAGTCCTTCGAGGGAGTTCAGAAGGAGCTCGGCGTGATTGACGAGCAAGTCTTCCAGGCCAAGAGTGACCCCAACAGCGTGCTGGTTCTACACCGCTTTGCATCGATGTCTGATGCCGAGAAGTGCATGGAGAGCCCCAAGCTGCGCGAAGCCATGACCGAGGCCGGCGTCGTCGGACAGCCGCGCATCGAGTTCTACGAGGAGGCTCTCGCTCCCGTAAGGGCGTAGAGCCGAGCGGCGGTGGGTTGATCACCTGCCTCCGCTCCGATCCCTCGAGCGCTTTCGCGAGGCGCTCTCCACGTCCCGTTGGCTCATTTGGATGGTCATCAAGAAACGATTCAAGGACGAACCACCCACCCTAAATTGCGTCAAGGCAAGTCCCCAGGCCCGGTGATGCCCAAGGGATGACAGATTAGACCGGGATAGAAGGCAAAGACGCCAACGAGGAGCTCGGGGCGTCGCCGCCGTCTGGCACCCGGCGGCTCCACCCCAACAGGAGGTTCGGAGCAGCTTCCGGAGGTGGCGCGATCCGGCCTAGGTGGCCGGGCAAGGGGGGGTGTTGGCGCTCATCAGCTGCGCCTGCAGGGAGAGCAACTGGACCGGCTGGGACTGGTTCGAGGGCACAAAGAGCGAAACCTGGATCAGCGTGTCGACCTGGATCTGCTGGTACTGGATACCGGGAGGGACCAGAGTCAAGTACTCGGAGGTATTGGACTGGTTCGCGGCCACGCACTGAACACCCGACGAGGCCCGCTCGGTGGACACCTCATCGATTCCGCCGAACTCCAGGCTGCCACCGCTTACCTCGATGGAGGTGACGGGACTTCGATCCACCGTGAATTTCAGACCAACGGCAATCCCGCTGTTGGCGTAACTACCGGCTACCTGCTGATCGGTGGCGTACCAACTATTGGCGTTGGGGCTGGGGGCCACGTTTCCCTGACCAGTGGTGAGGTAGTTGACCAGCGTGACCAGGCCGTAACGCGGGGCCGCGGACTGAATCTGCGCTTTGCCGCTAGTCATGGTCACGCTGCCGGGCAAGTTGGTGGCCAGGATGGCCACTCCGAAATCGAGGCGCCACGCGGTCTTCTTAGAGTCCTTGCGAAACACCCCGTACCAGGTGTAGGCCGGCGAGGGGTTGCTCCCGTTCGTGGCCGGCTCGGGAATCGTGGCCAAAAACTCGGCGGGCGTCTTGCTGGAGCCGGTCAGGTAAACCGTGATGTTGGCGACGCTGGGAGTCGCGCCAGCCGTTATCGAGGCGGCCGCGGCCCGGCTCAGTAGGCTGAAGTTGGAGTCGTCCTGACGAGCCTCGATTCCCTCCTCGACCGCGTTCTGCAGGCCGATGTTGTACGTGGCACTGGCTTTGGTGTCCGTCTTGCCGTAGTGAACCACTGTCTGGACCGCCTGTTTCTGGCTCAAAGCTGCCGGATAGGAGGCCCCGGTCAGGGTGACCACGAGCGCGCTGGCCAAGAGCAGGGTCGCACCCGCAACTTGGGACGTCCGCGTCATTGATCAGACCGTTGCCGCGCTTCCACCGAAGTAGGCTCTGGCCCGACGGGGCGCATCCGAGTGCTCGACTGACGCGGGCCGAGGATCCATGACCACGGGCGCTCGGAGGTCAACCTATCCTCGTGTCGGTCGTCTGGTCACGCTGGCTCAAGATCGCCTGATCATCGCCCCAGGGCCAACTGACTCGAGGCGCCGTCGTCACTTTGTTGCGGCCCCGGCACAGCTCCGGCGAAGAGGTCCGCATCAGCCGGGGATCCCCAGGGCCCGACCGCCGAAGGCACCTGAGATCAATCGTTGGAAAATTCGAAATTGTTCCTGGAACAACCTCTATTTGGCTGCCCAAATATGCCCAATTCCGAAGTCGTCCGGAAACTCGCGCAAATGCCTTGAGCGAAGCGGAGCTCAGCGAACGCGCGCAGCCGAGCGGAGGGGCTTCTGCGTTTTCGCCTATCGTTCGGCGGTCGGATCGAGGACTGGGTTCACGTCGGGGACTGTGATCCGGTCGACAGCTTCAAGGTGATCGACGAGAATCCGCAGTCCACGGACATCAAGAATCCGGACCCGGTGGAGTCCAATCGGGTTAGGCCGGTCTGGTGAGCGAGTGCTGAACACCCCAAGCAAACGAGTTGAGAGGATCATCCCCCGGATAAGTCTTGAGCTCGTCCCTATCTGCACGGTCAAACCAGGTAACCACAATGATTTCGTCACCCACAGCCAGGCCAATGAGCGCCTCGGCGACCCTGGACTAAACCTGATCGACGCCTCTGGAGCGCCCTCGTCGCCCTGGTTTCCTAAGCAGCGCAACCAGCGCTCGAGACCACTTCCGACGGAGTCACCCCAAAGTTCCACCCGTAATACACGGCCCAGAACGCGTACTCGCTCTCAAGTTGACTAGGCGTCAAAGGGGTTCCTCCTCCCGCAGAGGCCTGACGCTGATCCTGGCACAGTGCCGCCCCCACTTCCGACACACTGGACTGACGCGTCAACATAGCGACAGCCGACTCCGACCCGGCGCCTACCAGCGATCCGGGCCAGGACGCGAGATTGATGTCGCCGTCGGGGCAGGTTGTGGGCGCGCTGTCGAAAGGACTCCCCACCCAACACTCATTGAGGACCGGAGGAACGGTTGCGGGCTGGACGATCAGCCGATTGGGCGGACCGACCGTACGGCGGGCGCCACACGCTCAGTGACCGGAGACTTGATCGCCAAATGCGAGGGTGACCTCTAGGGACCCCGCAGTGCCCTGCGCTGAGACAGAAAGAGTCCCGCTCCCGGTACCCTCCACGGCCCCGTTTGGTTTCAGGTAGTCGTTGTACGGGCCTGAGCCTGTCGCCGGAGGGACTGGGCCACTTGCAGTCAGACGCACGGTTGCTGCGACCGGAGCTTGGTACGCTGCGAACTGGTAGTGCCTTCCCCGGTGCAGCCGACTCAACACGATTGACACGGTTTCCGGTCCAAACGCGCCGTGGAGGGCCACAGTTCTCCCACCAGCACTGCAAGACGTGGCCAGCGGCGGCCCAACCTTTCCGTGTGCGAACCACAGAGGGCCGAGGATCAACGAGATGGAAGAGCCACTCTCGGAGCTTGACGATGATCCAGTCGGTGTCAGACCAGGTGAGCTACTCGGGAATAGGCTGCAGCCTGATAGGAGGGCTGCTGCCAGGGCGACTGTGGGGAGCGTGGCGCCCACACCATCCATCTGCCTGCCCATGGCGGTCCTCCAGAAACCGATGCCACCTTAGCACCTCGTCAAGGAAATAGACGCGGCGACGACCGGGAGAAGCTAGAGACGGCGCCCGTACTGGAGTCGAGCAGCGGATCGGGTAATCTCCGCCATCTGCCGATCTGACGGCTCCGTCTGCTGGAAGCAGAGCGCGCGCTTGACTTCAGATAGCGCTTGGAGCAACGTTGCGCTCACTATGTCGAGCGGCTTTGGGCACGCGCTCCTAGGGCGTCTGCGCCGGTCAGCTCGGCCGACGCTCCTCTGCGCCGGGCTGGCAGTGCTGCTGTGCGCCTGCAGTCTTGGTCCGTCAGTTACGGGTGGTCCCACCACTCCGCCACACCCGAGCTCCACCGGCGCAACGTCCAGCGGACGAGGGACCTCCATCCAGTTGTCACTGTACTGGGGAAGCGCGCCGATCAGCCTGGCTTCGGGCGCAGTGTCATGTGGACCGGGTGGCGCACGCGTGACCATCCGCGGAAAGTTTTGGCTGGACGCGGCCCAGCTTAGTCTTTCCGGCCTCCGCCCGGGCCACATCTACAACTTCACTTCCCGTAAGGGAGCTGGAGCGGTATCCGTGGTGCTGACACTGACTGGCCCGGTCACGCCCGTCACGACCCACCTCCGCCCTGAGGGAGGCCTTGCTGGCCAGGCCGATAATCCGAGTGGGAAGCTGACTGTGGCCAAGACGGGCAAAGCCGGCTCGCTGGATGTTCAATCCGGAACAGCCCAGGTCGCGATTAGCGGGCGCTGGAGTTGTGCACCGTCCCAGCCAACGGTGCCGGCCACACTGCCGATCCTTTCTGCCGCCACCGGCCCTCCCGCAGTGGGCGAATGTTGGCAGCCGGGGCAATTTCCGTCTGATGAGTACGCCATTCCGGTGAGCTGCGCCAACGGCGACGTCAACGTGTGGGCATGGGAGGGCGACACCTATCCAGACACGTTGGTCCGGTTGGGTCCGGGCGCGACGGTCACGGAAGTCAAAACAGCGCTGTGCCAGCTGATTGTGGCTGGCACGGGCGCGGATATCGTTGAGAGCGACTATCAGATTGTGCAGACCTATTACGGCTGGAAGCTTGCCGTGACCCCACAGACTCTGATCTCCACCGACGCGTGTCAAAACTGAGCCTCCAAAAGAGCCGCCGCTAGGGAGCCTATTCGCGAGGCCCCCGACGTCCCGCTGACACCTTCTCGCATCCTTGGGAAGCGAAGGTGGCGAGAACGTCAACCGCTGTGCCGGTGCCGTTGGCCAATCAAGAGTTACGGTGTAGAGTCAAGGCCCCAGAAGGTCGCTCTCCACCACCGAGGGCAGTCCCGACGGGCCCGACATCCGCGTTGGCGACAGAGGCGCCTCGCGGAGACATGACCTGATGCAACAACTTCTACTTCTGCTCCGAGCGATTTGGTGGCGAACGGCCGCCAACACTGCGCTGCTGGCAGTAGCCACGCTCGCGATCGGAGCAGCTGCCGCGGGTCCCCTCTACCTGGGAACCGCCGACGACACCGTTCTACACGCGACGCTGCAGGCGGCTGGATCAGGTCCAGACGCCATCACCGCGGGTTCTCCTGGAGAGTCTTACACGGGTGAGAACCAGGCCCAGGCAGCCCTGCGCCTGGAGTCTCACTACCCAGTTCACCGCTTGTACGGCAGTGGGGTCCTCACCGTTGACGTCGGGGTGCTTGGAGGGCACGGGGACCTCGTCGCCAGACCTGGCGTCTGCCAGCACCTCAACCTCATCGCGGGCCACTGCGCTACCAAACGCGGACAGGTAGAGGCCACGGCGTATGCGGCGAACGCTGTCCACGCTCGGTTAGGGAAGCTCTTCCAGCTTCCCGGAGCCAGCCCACCGGACACGTTCCTCCTTGTCGGGCTGATTGGGCCAGACAACTACAACGCTCCCTACTGGATGGGCGACGACTTCTTCAGCCAGGGCGGTGGGGAGATCGGTACCTTCTTCACCCCGTTGAGCACGGTGACGGGACGCCTGGCCGCTGACGCTGCCCAATTTCCCCTCCGGATCTCCTTGACTACGCCGGGAAACCTCCAGGTCCTGGTGAACGACGTCAGTGCGTATGACTATGCTGCCACCACCGAGCTGGGCCTCACTGTCACAACGGGTCTCTTCGGCACCCTAGACCAGTACGACCTCCAGGCCACGGAAATGGCGGCGATCGTGGCGGTCGTCGACCTGGAGCTGGTGCTGCTGACCCTGCTGGTGCTCTACAGCCTCGTCGTCCGCACCGCGCAGGCCCGGCAGAGAGAGGTGGCCCTCGCCAAGATCCACGGCTTCACGTGGATCTCGGTGCTCATGGTGGGAATCGGCGAGCCTCTGGCCGTTCTATGTATCGCTCTACCACTGGGGATTGGATTGGCGTGGCTGGGGGTGAACCTGATTTCACCAGAGCTGCTTGCCGGATCCCCGGTGCTGATGTTCCCCCTGGTGGTCATCGCGGGCCTGGTGGGCTTTGGCGGTGGGGTGTTCGCTCTGGTAGTAGCGGTGCGACGGATCTTGGGCGGCTCCCTGCTGGACGACGTCCGCGGCCTCGAGCCCCGTCCTCGGCGAGCGGCGCGGGCAGTGTGGGACGGGGTTGCGGTGGCGCTGGCTCTCGCTGGGTTGGTCGAGCTCGTGGGATCGGGCGTGCTGGCCGCAGGGCGCCCCAACCCTGTCGCCCTATTTGCCCCCGCTCTACTGGGTACGGCGGTGGGCGTGGTAGGGGTTCGGGGACTTCTGCTGATCACCCGTCCCGCTGTGCGGAGAACGGCCGGGACCCGGTTTGTGGCAGTGGGTCTGGCTCTGCGCCAAGTACTCCGTCGCGCGTCAGCAGTGCGCCAAGTGCTGCTGATGACGGTCGCGTGCACCCTGATCTGCTTCGCCGTCGAAACTTGGTCGGTAGCTGGGACCAACCGAGCGATCCGCGCCGACTTCCGGGAGGGTGCGCCGCGGGTACTGCAGGTTGACACCGGGCCTAATCTGAACTTGGTCGATGCAGTCAGAGCCGCCGATCCATCGGGACGGTACGCAATGGCGGTCGAGGAGTTGCAGTCGCCGGGCGAGGATCTGCTCGCGGTGGACGCGCGACGACTTGCAGCGGTGGCATTTTGGCCGCCAGGCGTGAGCCGAGCTCGGGTGCAAGGGATTGCCCGGTGGCTAGAGGGACACCTCGCTCCCCCTCTTTTACTAACCGGCAGCGCCGTGCGGATGACAGTGGCCGTGACGGGAACTGTCGAGCCGCCGCCTCCCGATCTCCAGTTCGATCTACTGGACAACAGCAACAACGCTGGGGTGGCAGACTTCGGTTACCTCCGGAGCGGAGTTCATCGGTATTTCTCTCCACTGCCCGCGAGTTGCGTCGACGGCTGTCGAGTCGAGTCGCTCACGCCCTACTGGTCTCCGCAGAGCGGCGGGCCTCAGGCGGCCACTTACGCGCTGACGGTATCCGCCATCCAGGTCCTCTCCCGCAGCACCTGGCTGAATCTAGGCCCTCTCGTCTACCACCCTGACTACTGGCAGCCGGGCGCCTCCGGAGCAGAGATCTCCAGGGCGCCTGTCGGCATCGAATTCGGGTTCCATGACGCGGCAGGTCAGGACATCGTCCCGAGCGTGGTGTCGGCGGCACTGCCAGCAACGCTGCCGGGGGTCGCGACCCGGTCCAGCCGGCCGCCTGATTCAACCACGGCGTCCGTGCTGGACTTCGACGGAACCCCGCTGACCATCCACACGGCCTTTGTTGTCACGTCTCTGCCGAGCATCGGCGCCAATGGCTACCTCATCGACCTCTCCACGGCCCTGCGCGCCGAGAACAATCCCTTTTCCAATGCAATCGAGTACGTCTGGCTGGCGCGGCAAGCTCCGCTGAAAGTGGTGCGTGCCCTGCGGCGCCAAGGAATCACCATCGTGGCCCAAAGCACGCCAGCGGCTGCCATCAGATCATCCGACCGCCAGGGTGTGGCACTTGCCTATCAGTTCTTTCTGTTCACCGCCGTGGCGGCGGCAGCACTGGCCATCGCCACTGCCCTACTCACGGTCTTCCTCGACGCGCGCCGCCGTGGCTATGAACTGGCCATGCTCCGGGTGGCGGCCATCGATATCCGCACGCTGCGGCGTGCATTGGTGCTGGAGCAGCTCTCGGTGCTCCTGCCCGGTCTACTGCTAGGGATTGCCGCAGGATTCATGGCTTCGCGGCTGGCACTTGCTTCGATCCCGGAGTTCGTTAGCTCTAGGGGTGGGCCACCACTGCAATTGAGTCTGCCGATCTGGCCGGTGGCAGCTCTGGCATTGGCGCTGGCAACTTCGCTGCTTTTGGCAGCCTGGGTGGCCGCGTGGGGGACGCTTCGGATGGCGCGCTTTTCCGTGTTGCGGATGGATGTCGGATGAAATCCAGAGCCGACTTCAGGACGCAAATCTGGGCGCCATCCTCACGTGCCACCTAGACCAGCGGTTAGAGATCGGGTGCCGGGTGCTGCGCCTCTTCGACCGTCAGCTCCGCCGCCGGGTCGGCTTCCAACCGTTCATCTGGGATGGGGACCCCGCTGCGCACCGAGCGACCGAAGACGCCCTGTTCAAGGCGACGCTCAGCCCGCTCTAGCGCGGCCAGCTGTTGGCGGAGCGCGACGGAGACAGCGTCGTCGACCTCCTCCGCGGTGAGGGGCTCCGCAAGATCGGCAGCCTCTCCGCCGGGCTCATCGGCAGCCAGTCGCTCGCCTCGACCCGAACCCACCACCTGGTCGAGCAGTCCTTCGACCCGCGATCGCTCGGCCCGGAGCAACTCTCGAGCGCGCTCTTGGTCCATGTGGTCTCCTGCAGAGTGTCGGCAAGCGTAGAGGAGCTGATTCGGTGGACAGGCAGCAGCCGCTCTCGAATCCGGGCACACGAGACCTGGCTGAACCTGCGCCCGTTGGCGAGTCAGTCTAACGCGCTTTATCTAGTGAAGAGCGCCGACCTCGGGGCAGGTTCACGCGCTCAGGGAGTTCACCGTGGCGCCGAAAGAAGGAAAGGCCCCCGGAACTCGAAGGAGGTCGACGAGCCCCTGGTATCCATCCAAGGTGAGATCTACAGCCCGTCCCCGAGGCGCTCTCCGCAGCCAGTCGAGCTCGAAGAGGCGCCGCGTGATGGCCGCTGGCAAAGAACCGGCTACGTGGTGCTGCCTTTCGGTCCAGTCAAGACACGGTCGGAGCAGAGGGCGGGACAAGGCCCGCGGCAGCACAACTCCCAATGTGTCGAGCAGTGACAGGTCGCCTGGGCCGAAGTCCCGGGTGACGACTCCGGAGGTGATCAGCGCCTCCGTGAACTCGACGCCCAGCCGGCCTGCCAAATGGTCGTAGCAGGTGCGGCCCCGACTCAGAGCTGGCTCCGCCTTCAGCGGGCTGGGCGCGCCACTCCCGCTGGCCGGCAAGCCCACTGCTAGCGCCTCCAGGACCGACGCTACCTCCTCCCCCGCCAGGCGGAAGTATCGATGGCGCCCTTGCCTCGCCACGTCGAGTGCCCCCGCGCCCACCAGGCGCGTCAGATGCTCGCTCGCAGTGGATGCGGCTACGCCCGCGTCGTGGGCGAGCTCGCCAGCGGTATGAAAGCGCCCGTCCATGAGTTCGACACAAAGGGCAACCCGGGTATCGTCAGCAAACAGCCGGGCTGTGGCGACAACTCGGGCTTCACTCACCTCGCTTCTCACGCGGACAATTATGGCTCCCCAACCGAGCCTGTTTGCAACACAAGTCAAAACTTCGGCGGCCACCGAAGCTTGTGGGTTTCAAAGCACAAACCGTTTGCGCGGGTAATCCGGGCTGTTGTGCTCGAATTCAGAAATCACCCTTTTGGGGGATAAGTTGACGTGTCCGCTCATTCCAGTGGGTGATGTGCCTCAATGCGCGGCGGGGTTTGCCGGCTACGACTCCATAGAGAAATTCATCCCGTCGAGGGATGCTCTTTCCACCTCACCTGGCTAGCGTTTTAGGTACACCGCCTGCAGTAGGTGCGGTAAGCGTTTCGGTGAGCGTTTAGTAGTGGAGGGCTTGAAGCCTATGCGCCGTAATTCCATGCTCCCATCATTGCGTTGGATCGGCCCGCTTGTTGTGGGGGCGTTGCTGCTCACCGCCGTAGGCAGCCTCAGCGCTGACGCAAAAACAAGCGCCAAGACGTCCTCGACGGTGACCTGGGGTGAGCCGCCCAACACACCGCCTAGCTACATCAGTCCCCTCGAGGCTAGCAGCTGGTTCAGCGTAACCAACTATCAAGACTTCACCACCCTTCTGTACCGGCCGCTGTACTGGTTCGGCGACTCTGGTCAGCCGAAGATCAACCTGAGCCTGAGCATCGGCAACGCCCCGGTATGGTCTGACAACAACCAGACGGTCACGATCACGATGAAGCATTGGTCATGGTCGGACGGGCAACCGGTCACCGCCCGAGATGTCGTGTTCTGGATGAATCTGCTCAGTGCCGCCACCTCCTCGGCCGCGTCTAGCGTGGGCAGCACGAATGCTCCAGGACCGGGCTACGGTGCTTTCGTTCCCGGCGGGTTCCCCCAGAACGTAGCCAGTTATCAAGCGACCGGTACCTACACCCTGGTATTCCACCTCAACGCGTCCTACGACCCCACCTGGTTCCTCTACAACCAGTTGAGCCAGATAATTCCTCTTCCCCAGCACTCATGGGACAAGCTCTCGCCGACAGGCGCCGTGGGTAGTGAGGACACTTCAGCCGCAGCGCGCAGTGCGGTTCCCGGCACCTCCCCGACCGCCTATGCGGCCGCCACTCCCGGCACCGCCACAAGTGGCGCGTTAGGGGTGGCGCAATTCATCAATCTCCAGTCTGAGGCGGTAGGTACTTACGCCACCAACCCACTGTGGAAGGTGGTTGATGGGCCATTCAAGCTGACCCAGTTCACCACCGCTGGCTTCATGAAGATGGTGCCCAATACCAAGTACTCGGGGCCCGACAAGACCAAGATCAGTGCCTTCGAGGAGATTCCGTTCACCAGCGACACCGCGGAGTTCAACGAGCTGCGTGCCGGAGACCTGACCATCGGGTACATCCCCACGCAGGACCTCGGCCAGAAGGGCTACCTAGAGAGCCACGGCTACGATTTCGCACCCTGGGACCAGTTCGGAATCACCTATTTCCCCTACAACTTCACAGATCCGACCTCCGGGCCGATCTTCAAGCAGCTTTACTTCCGCCAGGCCTTCCAGAGCCTGGTCAACCAGTCGGAGTACATCAAGAAGTTCCTCTTTGGCTATGCTTCGGTCACCAACGGTCCGGTTCCGACGTACCCCAAAGGCAACTCCGACCTGACCAAGCTTGAGTCAAACGGCCAGGTCTACCCGTACGACCCCAGTAAGGCGGTGGCCCTGCTCAAGGATCACGGCTGGCACGTCGTGCCCGGCGGTATCAGTACCTGCATCAAGCCTGGTACCGGGACAGGGGATTGCGGGGCTGGCATCGCGGCAGGGGCCGCGCTGTCCTTCCGGCTTCTCTACTCCAGCGGCGTCGTGTACGAGACCGACGAGATGGAGGCCCTCAAGTCCACCGACTCCCAAGAGGCAGGGATCCAAATCGCACTGTCGACTGCACCGTTCGGACAGGTGATCGCCACCACCTTTGGTGGCGCCTGCAGCGTCACCAACCCTTGCACCAACTGGGACCTGGGCAACTGGGGTGGCGGTTGGGTCTATTCACCCGACTACTTCCCCACTGGCGAGGAGTTGTTTGAAACCGGAGCTAGCTCGAACCCCGGCTATTACAACAGTCCCGAAGCGAACCGGCTGATTCAGGCGACCAACACGGACGCGACCACCGCGGGGGAGATCAAAGCACTGGACACGTACGAGAACTACCTGGCCAAGCAGCTGCCAGTGGTCTGGATCCCCACCGCCCCCCTTCAACTGACCATGTACAAGAGCAGCCTCAAGGGCGTGTTGCCCCAAGGCGTCTTTGACGAGATCTATCCGGAGGATTACACCTCCTAGCTCACTTACGGTCGCGATCGACAAGACTTGGGCGCTCACTAGCGTGAGGGGCCCGGCGCTTCGCCGGGCCTTTCTCACGTTTCGTATAAACGCTGGGGCACAAATTGGAATCCACGGGACAGACTCCGGGTGACTGCCAATCGCTGGCGGCGTTAAGCCAGCCCGAATCGATCCTGAGGTACCCGGACGATGGCGCGGCCACACGCTATGCCGCGTTGGTGGGCATGGACGATGTCAAGTCCCGCCTTCATAACGAGCTTGCTCTCCGGCTTGCACCGGAACGCCTGGCGGACTGGAGCCAGCGCTACGGGCACCAGAGATTGGTTTCGGCACTATCCCCGGCCCAGTCCCGCGCCCCAGTCATCGTGCTCTTAGGAGACAGTGGCACTGGCAAGACAGCTCTTGCCGAGTCGCTCGGTGATCCGCTGGCGCGCAGTCTAAGGGTCGGCTTGCGCGGCCACCGGATAGGCGCGGACCCGAGTTCTGCTGAGCAGCTCGAGAGAGCACTGAATCCGGCGTCTGGCGTGCAAGTGGCCGGCATCGGGCCCACCCCCGGTATCCGCGGACACATTTTTATTTGCGATCAGCATTACCCTGGCGGAACCGTACCGGTCGACGGTTACGACGGCGGACCCGACCCCGCCGCCGTGGTTCAGGCACTCCAGGCGGCCGAGGCTCTAGCCGCGCGAGGAGGGGCAGCAGTGGTAATCGTATGCGTGAGCCATCCCACCCAAATTGATCCAGCGGTCCGGAGGCTCTCACTGGAACCGTTTCTGCTGAGCCGACCCAACGCGGCCCAGCGCGAGACAGTACTGCGGCGTCTTACTGTCGGATTGCCGGTCACCGACGCCGAGCTAGTAAGACTGGTTCGGTCTACAGGACCTCGCGATGGAACGCCTGGCTACACGTACGGCGATCTGGCCCAGCGCCTGATGCAGGCCGCTATCCTCGAGAGCTACCCTGACCGCGCATTGACGGTTGCCACACTGATTGCTGTGGCCCGGCGGTTGAGCCCGACACCTGCCGCGTGCGCGACGGATTTGGAGAATTCGCAGCCAACCCCTCATTAGTCGGACTTGCTGCCACGCTCGGGACCCTTCCTCCCGGGCCTCACGTCACCGCGGTTCCTTCCGATGGCGGCTACGGCTGCCTGCCGGGACGAGCACCAGATATGCTCGACCCCGGCAGTCGATCACAGGGAGGACTGGCTGGTGCAAGTAGGAGTCCTTACCGGCGGCGGAGACGCCCCGGGCCTGAACGCCGCCATCCGAGCGGTCGCCCGCTGCTCCTTCGCCGAAGGGGCAGGAGTGCTGGGGGTTCGCAACGGTTGGGCCGGCCTGCTGGGCGCCGGCGATGTTTGGCCGATCCAGCCCGCTGACGTCTCCGGCATCCTGGTTCGCGGCGGAACCATTCTTGGCACCTCGCGAGTCAACCCCATGAGCGAGGCCGGGGCCATGGACGCGGTAGCAGCCAATCTGAGTCAGCTCGGCATCGACGCCCTGGTGGCGATGGGTGGCGACGACACGCTTTCGGTGGCAGCATCACTGGCGGAGCGCGGCGTGCCGGTGGTTGGTGTTCCCAAGACCGTGGACAACGACCTTCAGGTCACCGAGTACTGCATCGGCTTCGACAGCGCGGTCGCCATCGTCACCGAGGCGGTGGATCGGTTGCACAGCACGGCCGCCTCGCATCACCGGGTGATGGTCGTCGAGGCCATGGGACGCGAAGCTGGCTGGGTCACGCTCATGGGGGGCCTGGCGGGTGGGGCCGACATGATCGTGATACCCGAGTTTCCCGTCGCTATGGAAGAAGTGGTGGATCATCTCCACAGAAGGAGAGAGCGGGGCAGAACCTACAGCATCATTGCCGTTTCGGAGGGGGCAGAGGTCAATGGGTTGGACGCACCTTCGCTGAGTGGGGAGCCCCGTGATGCCTTCGGACACGTCCAGTTGAGCCGTCGAGGCATCGGTGACCGGCTCGGTCGTCAGTTGGAATCCGACACCGGGTTTGAGACCAGAGTCACGGTTTTAGGCCACACCCAAAGGGGCGGAACACCAACCGCGTACGACCGGATATGGGCGACACGGGTCGGCGCTGCCGCCTACAACCTGGTCCGCGAGGGCAACTTCGGCAAGATCCCGGTCAAGCTCGGAGACAGCGTCCAGACCGCCCGGCTCTCGGATGTGGTCGCCGAACCCCGGCTGGTACCGGAAGACCTCTATCGCTTGGCTCAGGTCTTCTACTAGCAGCAACACTGCGCGGTTACGCGAGCGCCGTTTCTTCCTGCCCTGACAGCGAAATCAGTAGTGGGGGCGCTGACCATTGCCGGACAGTGAGCTCGGACCGCGGTGGAGGACCGTAATCGTGAAGAGCCGGCCGCTATCGCGCACTTAACCGCGCTCGCTTCGTGGCTCCTGCTGGCAGCCGCGGGTTTGTCAACTTCGCCAATGGGCTTGCTTTTGCATATGTTTGCATTTGATTTACCGGTCAAGACTCAGATTGGCGGGTACACTCTGAGCGTGAACCAATCGCGACCGACCGCAGATCCCGTCTCGAACCTGTGAGCAAGTCTTCGGCGCCGGAGGTGAGTCTCCTCCAGGTCCTCACCAAGGGCGAGGCCGCTTATTTGGAGACGAAGACGCGGATCCTGGACGCCTCGATGGCCCCCGGCTCCACCATCAATCAGGCCTCTTTGGCCGCGGCACTGGGGATCTCCATCACGCCACTCCGGGAGGCGTTGAGACGCCTCGAGGGGGAAGGCCTGGTTGAGGTCAGGACGGACAAGAGCGTCGCCGTGGTTCCCCTGACCACCCGGGAGCTGGCCGAGCTCCAGTTGGTGCGCCTTCGGCTGGATCCTCTGGCCGCATCGCTGGCCGCGAAGTTGGCGACCCCTCAGCAGCGCGCAAGGCTGGTGGACCTGGCGGCCTTCCCCTCGCCGAGCTCCAGCGTGCTCTCCTGGCACGCAGCCCACCGCGTCTTCCACCACGCCATCCACGAGATGGCAGACAACCGGGTGCTGGCGGAGTCACTGGACCACCTTTGGGAGCGGCTGCACCGCTACCGCCTGGTGGCGCTGACGGACACCGAGGTGAGCCGGGCCTCCACCGCGGCTCCCCACGACGGGATCGCGGTGGCCATCGCGGCCGGTGATGAGGAAGCGGCTGAGCGGCTCATGTATTGCCACCTCCAAACCGCCCTGGGAGATGACGGTGGCTCACTGAACGCCAGATTCGGAGCGGCAATGCTGGCAGAGGACCTCGACTCCGCCTGAGTTCGCGGCAGCGACCGACATCGCTCCCCAGCTGGATCCCCGGGCGGCTGCCTGGGTAGGCTAGAGGCAGCCGTTTTCCAGCTGCCGATTAGAGGAGGCGTCGATAGCGTGACCACAGTCCCAGACTTCAATACTCAAACCATCGCCGAGTTCCGAGCCAACGACGGCAAGGTGGGAGGCCCCTTCTCGGGGGCACCCCTGCTCCTGCTCCACAGCGTGGGCGCGCTGACCGGCGAGACGCACATCAACCCGGTGATGTACCTGCCCGACAACGACCGCTACGTCGTCTTCGCCAGCAAGGGCGGCGCTCCTACCAACCCGGCCTGGTATCACAACCTCAAAGCCAACCCCGATCTCACCATCGAAGTGGGTTCGGACACGGTTGAGGTCACAGCCACCGAAGCCAAGGGCGCCGAGCACGATGAGCTCTTCGGTCGCCAAGCCGCCGCCTTCCCTCAGTTCGCCGAGTACCAGGCCAAGACCACACGCGTCATTCCGGTGATAGTCCTCACCCCCAGGCAGAGCGCGACCTGACCTAACTCGGGCGAGCAAATAGCCCGGAGGGTCAAATGGCTAAGTGAGCGTGGCCCGATGTCGGCCCTTCTTGGCGGTGGTGCCTGGCACCTTGGGTGGGAGCATGTAGGCGAATTCGTAGGCCCGGGTGGCCCACTCCTCAACTTCGGTACCAGCCATCAGCTCCGGCGGGACGACCACGTACTCCCGCATGGGCCGGCCCGGCATGGGCTCGAATGCCGAGGAGCCAAAGCTCCTGATGAACGACGCGCGGTCGGTCTCCGCGAGGCGCAGGAAGAAGCGGTCCTGGTGGAGCCCCATGAAAAGGTTGCCATTGACAACGCAGGTGGGATAACCGAACATCTGCCGCCGCCGCGCCTCAGGAAGGAGCTCAGCGATCTCGTCGAAGCGCCTGACCAGATCGGGAGGAGACTTCTCGAACGAGGGCATCGCGCCCAGTATGCCCGGGGCCAAGGAAGGGCGCGGCCTCCTGACTTCGGCTTGGCTGATTCCCTCAATCGCGAGTTCGGCGGTGACGCGTGACAGTGCCGTCACGGCGGAGAAGGAGGGATGAACTAGCCTCGAGGGCATGATCACGCCTGATCGCAGCGGATCGCGTGGCAAGATCACCGTTTCGTCAGCCCTCCCGTCCCGGTCGAGGGTCGAGACGCGCTTCCCGGATGCCGTGGTTGCCCTCGCCCGGCGGACCAGAGGTCCAGAGGCCGTATGAGGCAGGAGCGCCCAGCCCAGGAGGTGGAAGCGCTCGGACTATCCGAGCAGGAGCTTCTCCGGGCCACGGTCTGGAACTCCCCGATCGCCTACGCGGTGTCGGACTCGGCTGGGCGGATCCTGCTCTGGAACCCAGCGGCTGAGCGGATGTTCGGCTGGAAAGCGGCCGAGGTTCTCGGTGGTCCACCCCCGATCGCCGATAAGGAGGCGGCCGTGCCTTTCGAGACCCTCCTCGAGCAAGCCATGGCCGGGCGCGGGGCTGTCGAAGTCGAGGTTCAGCGCCGCCACCGCGACGGCCACGTGCTCGATGTCGAACTCTCCACAGTCCCGCTGCGGGACACCGGCGGGGAGGTGGCCGGGGTGCTCGCCACCTTCAACGACATCACCAGGCGCAAGGTGGCCGAAGCCGACCTGGTCCGAACCGCCCACCAGGACGATCTGACCGGGATTCTCAATCGGCGCGGGCTCGTGGAGCAGCTGCGTCAGACCAGGGCACGGCGGAAGCGGCAGGTAGCGGTGATCGCCCTGGACATCGACCACTTCAAGAACATCAACGACACCTTCGGAAGGCCAGCCGGCGATCAGCTTCTCGACGCCTTCGCTCGGCGGCTCTCGGGATACATCCGCCCCGGCGACATCGTGGCACGGCTGGAGGGGGCTGCCTTCGCGGTCCTGATGCTGGGAGTCAGCCCCGGCGATCTCGAACCGGTGGTGTCCAGACTGTTCACGGTGGTGGGCGAGCGCTACGCGGTGGCGGGGCGCGAGGTGACGGCCCGAGTGACCGGCGGAGTCGCGGTCTGCTCCGGCTCCGACGATCCCACTGAGGTTCTGCGTCGCGCCGAGGTTGCCCTGTATCACGCCAAACGCGTCAACCGAGGCAGTTTTCAGGTGTTGGACGATCAACTCGACCGCGCCTTCTTGGAGCGAGCCGAGCTATCCGGCCGTCTCCTCGATGCGGTCGAGAGGAACGAGCTGCGTCTCCACTTCCAGCCAATCATCGTGGCGGCCTCGGGAGAGGTTGCTGGGATCGAGGCCTTGGTGCGCTGGCAGCATCCTGAGCGGGGCCTGCTCGGGCCAGACGAGTTCATCGGGCTGGCGGAGGAGAGCGGCAGCATCTCCACCATCGGGCGCTGGGTACTCCGCGAAGCCTGCGCCACGCTGAAGCGGTGGATCCCGACCGAGCCCAACAGCAACGCCCTGGTGGTCTCGGTCAACCTTTCCATGGCCGAGCTGGAAGACCCGGACCTGGTGGGCGATGTCGAACAAGCGCTGCACAAATCTGGGCTAGCACCTGAGCGACTCCACCTGGAGGTCACCGAAAGCGTCCTCGGCACCGACCCCGAGCTCGCCGCCCGGGTGTTGACCCAGCTGCACGACCTCGGGGTCTGGTTGGCCATCGACGACTTCGGCACTGGCAACTCTTCTCTCACCGCTCTCCAGCGCTTTCCCTTCCAGGTGCTCAAGATCGACCGTTCCTTCGTGAATGGAATCGGCGTTCGCTCCAAGGACGACACCATCGTCACCGCCACCCTGGCGCTGGCTCACGGGCTGGGACTCTCGGTGGTGGCTGAAGGCGTGGAGACGCATGAGCAGGCAGATTTCCTAAGAAGCGGCGGCTGTGAGGAGCTCCAGGGCTATCTCTTTGGACGCCCGGCGCCGGAGGCGCTAATCGCGCCATTGCTGGAAGGCGGGGGCGTCAAGCCGAAGCAAGTCGCCTAGGCTGGGTCGCAGGGCCGTCCGCTGCGGCCGCACGTAGCGGCTTAGCGAACGGGGCTAATCTCCGGGACGCTTGGCTCTGTGGGGGTAGCTTTCCGGCCGGCGACGCTGGCGCCCCGCCAACCCCGGAGCGAGCTGATAAGCGCCCATCCCTGAACCCGGCTCAATTCGTCGAGACGAATGACCCGCTCAGCAAGCTGCCCCTCCGCCAGCAACCGACTCCGCTCCACCCCCGGCAGACAGCCGGATTCGCGCGGCGGAGTCCACCAGCGGCCCCCAATTTCCACAGCCAAATTGGCGATGGTGGTCTCGGTCAGCTCGCCGCGCTCGTTGATCATGATTACGTCGTCGAAGCCGGGATGCCGCGCGGCCCGAGTCTGATAGTGAGTGCGACGAGTTGTCTTGTGGTACAGCCATATGTCGGAGGAGTGCACTGGCACACGGTCCACGACCAGCCGAGCCGGTTCGCGTCCGCGCGACGGCATTGGCGCCAGCTGAATGGAGATCCGACCCCGGCGGTCTAGCGTCAGCCGCACTCGACTCGCATCCTTGGCTCCGTGCAGCTCCTTGGCGAGGGCTGCGATGACCTCGTCAAGTTCCAGACGGAATCCAAAGTACTCAGCGGAGCTGGCTAATCTCTGCAGATGGCCGTCGCGGTTGTGGATCCCGAGGTGGGGTCGGTATGCCATCGTCTCCAGGAGCTGAAAATCCTCAGGCCTGGAATGGAGGATGGCGGCTTTGGCCAGGAGCTCATCGTGCTCCTCGACCGGGCGTGAGTCCCAAGTAATTCCTCCCCCGACTCCGTAGACGGCGTCCCCGGTGACACGGTCGACCACGGCCGTCCGGATGGCGACGCTGAATCGGGCCCGAAAGGAAGCGCCCGGCGGAGCCACTACTCCGACCGCGCCGCAGTAAACGCCGCGGCGATTCTGTTCCAGTTCAGCGATCAGTTGCATCGTGCGCACTTTGGGCGCACCGGTCACGGATCCGCAAGGGAACAGCGCCTGCATGATCTCCACCAGACCCGTGTTGGGACTCGGGCGCGCGGTCACCGTCGACGTCAGCTGCCAGAGGGTTTCAAAGCGCTCAAGAGTGCAGAGCTCCGGTACCTCGACACTTCCTACCTCCGCCACCTTGCCCAGGTCATTGCGGAGAAGATCCACGATCATCACGTTTTCGGCCCGTTCCTTCGGGGAATGACTCAGGTTCTGAGCCTGGTCGCGGTCCTCCTCGAGCCAGCGACCCCGAGCGGCGGTCCCCTTCATCGGCCGAGTCGTAAGTCGGTCCTCGCCCCACTCGAAGAACAGCTCGGGCGACGCGCTCGCGATCACGAACCGCCCCATATCGATAAAGGAGTTATGAGCTCCGCGCTGGGCGAGGGCCAAGTCGCGGTACAGGTCGAACAGGCTGCCTTTGATCCAAGTTCGCATCGGCACCGTGAGGTTGCACTGGTACGTCTCTCCCAACTCAATGAGCTGGCGAATCCTCTCCACGTGATCGCGGTACACGGCGACATCCAGATCCAAGCTCCAGTCCTGGACCTGGTAGCTACTGTCGCCCTTGGCCGGCGGAGCCAACGGCTCCTCCCACTGTGGAGCGGCAAAAAGCCCGAACCAAGCCAGCGGAAGCTCTGCCAGCGGTTCGCCGACCCTCGCCGGCCTGGTCCTCAGGTTGGCGTCGATCCCGGTGGCGGCTTCGTAGGCGAGGTATCCCGCCGCCCACCAGCCGTCGGCGGTGGCCGCCTCGATCCCGCGGAGCACGGGCAATACTTCCTCGGGACGCCGAGCCACGAGGGTGCGCACCGGGCAAGTAAATGTGAACGCTCCTTCGTCTGCAGTCAGGTCATCGAACCGGGCCGATGCCGGGCTCACTTTGCTCACGCTTGGGCTGGCGGCTTCGGCCGGCGGCGCACCGCAGTCGTCAAGCTCAAGTTGGTCCCAAGCGTTCTCGGGGTTGTCACTGCGGGCGAGGAATTAGGTCGTTCTCATCTGTTAGCACGGGTGTGGAGGCCCTGGCGTGGTCGGGATCGCATTCGGCAGCGATCACGTCACAGAAGATGAAGCCGTCGCGGTTCACCACCTCCCCCGCCCGGCAACCTATCGGCTTGCGATACATCGGTGCGTCCCAGACAAAGGTGTGGAACTCGCCTCGCTCGCCACAGGGATCGACGCTGGCAGGGAGATCTTCCAGGAATCCCTCATCGAACTCTCTGCCGGCGAAGGAGGCTGGCAGGGTTCTGGGGTCGACGCACACCACCGTGGCTCGAATCCCAGCCGCGATCATGTCCCGGGCGAGGGCTGCGGTATTCCTACCCCAGAGGGGAAAGACGCCCTCCCTGTTGACCTGCGCCAAGCGCTCTTCCCGGTAAGCGCGCACGTCTTCAAGAAAAAGGTCGGCGAAGGCGAATTTCACGACGCTGCGGAGAGGTTCTTGGGCGAATGCTTGAGACATGCGTTTCTCGTAAACGTCGTTCGAGCAGGCAGGCGGGATCCACACCTTGACCAAGGGCAGTCCCAGCCTCTCGGCCTGACGGTCGAGAAGGTCCTCCCTCACCCCCGACATGCTCACCCGGTCATAGCCTTGGGTGAGGGTGGTGAGGAGCGCGCGCACTTCGTAGCCAGGCACCTGGAGGATGGTCCAGAGGCCGTAGGCGGAGTCCTTGCCGGCGCTCCATGAAAAAACGACAGGAGTAGCCATCAAGGCGATTCTGAGCCAACCAGGATCTGGGAGGAGGAGGCGCCACTGCCAGTGGTTCGATAATCGAACCACTGGTTAGACTGTGACCGTGCCCCTCCCAGATCCAGGTGACCAAAATCCCGTTCGCCACGAGCTCGGGCCCTCGGTGGAAACCCTCAGCCGTTTGGCGCGGATTCTCGAACGCGCCTCAGGAGAGCTGAGTCTCTCCCACTATCGGGTCCTGGCAATGGTGTCCGCGGGTGACGGCAGGGCCTCCCGACTAGCGGGCCGACTGGCCTTGGGCAAGCCCGCCATAAGCGCTGCGGTGGAGTCGTTGGTCTCAAGGGGACTGCTGGCCCGCTCAGATTCGGACCCCGACCGACGTGCCACCCGACTCCAGATAACCGCAAAAGGCAGAGAAGCCCTCACGGCTGCGGAGTTGCTGATGTGCGCGGCGCTGGGCGACTTGCTGAGTCACGCCACCAATCCCAGGGCGATTCTGGCCGCCATCGGTGAAGTCTCGGTTGCTCTTGAGCGTCGGCAGGCGGCACGCGAAATCAAGCCGGATCCGGCGGCGCCGGTCGCCCACAGCCGTTCGTGAGTTTGCCTTTCGGGAAGACGCGACCTCCGGGTTGGGTGCGCCGGCTGGTTCCTTATCTGCGACCCCACCGCCGGGCGATCACGATCTCATTGGGGGCCGCGGTGGTGGGCAGCGCCTGTCAGGCGGCGGTACCACTCGTGGCCCGCCAGATCCTCGACAACGTCATCCTCCACCACCGTTCTCCGATGGCTCCCTGGCTGGGAGCGCTGATTGGCATCGGACTCCTCACCTTCCTGGCTGCTCACCTGAGGCGCTACCAGGGAGGGCGGGTGGCGCTGGACGTGCAGTACGACCTGCGCAACGCCATGTACGACCGCCTCATGGAGCTGGATTTCGCCAGCCACGACCGCATGCCCACCGGCCAGCTGGTCTCCCGTGCCAACTCCGACTCCACCTTGGTGCAGGGGTTGCTGGCGTTCTTCCCCAACGTCAGTGGCAACGTGCTGCTCTTGGTGAGCTCGCTGGTGATCATGGTGCTGCTCTCGCCGTTGTTGGCGGTGATCAGCCTGATCGTGGCTCCGAGCCTGCTCTTGGTGTCGTACCGCATGCGCTCGCAGATTTTCCCAGCCACCTGGGACGGCCAGCAGAAGGAGGGTGAAGTTGCCCAGATAGTCGATGAGGACGTCAACGGGGTTCGAATTGTCAAGGCGTTCGGCCAAGAGAGAAGGGAGCTGCTGCGTCTCACCGCCGCAGCCAAGCGACTCTATGGGTCGCACATGCGGGCAGTTCGCCTCCACGCGCGCTACCAGCCGGTGCTGCAGGCGCTACCCACTCTGGGGCAGGTTGGGGTCCTTGGCCTGGGTGGTTGGCTGGCGCTGCACCACCAGATCACCCTGGGCACATTCCTCGCGTTCTCGACCTATCTGACCTCGATGATGTCGCCGGCCCGGATGCTCGCCGGCATGCTGACCATCGCCCAGCAGGCGCGGGCTGGGATGGAGCGAATCTTCGACCTCCTGGACGCGCGACCCGCCATTCAAGACCGGATCGACGCGATCACGCTACCGCCAATCACCGGTGCAATTCGTTTTCGTCAGGTGGGCTTTGGCTACGAGCCCGAGTCTCCGGTTCTGCGTGGTTTCGATCTGACCGTCAGTCCAGGTGAAACGGTGGCGCTGGTGGGCCATTCCGGCTCGGGAAAGTCCACCGCCGTCGCCCTGATCCCTCGCTTCTACGACATCGAGCGTGGCGGGCTGCTGATCGACGGACATGACATCCGTGATGTGAAGCTGAGCTCACTGCGCAGCCAGATCGGCGTTGCCTTCGAGGAGAGTTTTCTCTTCTCCGAAACCGTACGCGAGAACATCGCCTACGGCCGGCCAGAAGCCACCCATGCAGAGGTGGAAGCAGCCGCCAAGGTCGCCCAAGCGCATGACTTCATTGTCAAGCTGCCCGCGGGATACGACACAGTCGTTGGCGAGCGGGGCCTCGGCCTCTCCGGCGGACAGCGGCAGCGAGTCGCTCTGGCACGCACATTACTCACCGATCCCCGGGTACTCATCCTCGATGACGCGACCAGTGCCGTGGACTCCAGAGTGGAGCAGGCAATCCACCACGGATTGCGTCAGCTCATGCGGGGGCGCACCACGCTCCTGGTCGCCCATCGCGAGTCCACCTTGGGACTCGCCGATCGGGTAGTCGTGGTCGAAAAGGGTGCAGTCGTCGACCAGGGAACGCACCAGGAATTGATGGCACGCTGCGCCCTTTATCGCGATCTGCTCGCGGGGCCCGCGAATGAGACTGACGCCCTCGCCATGGGATTGGTGGACGCAGCCTTGGCGGTGGCCCCGGCACCCTCGCCCTGGCAAGGACCAAGCAACGGGGAACCGGGCGGCGGAAACCGGCCGGTCATTGCGAGGGGCTACAGCACTCGCGCCTCACTGGGCGCGGGATTGGGGGGTGGAGGCAGCGGTAGAGGTTGGCGGAGCATGCTGGCGCCAACTCCGGAATTGCTGGCCAAGGTGGCGGCTCTCCGACCGATCCGTGACGAAGCCCGAATCGACGTCGAGGCCGAATCTCGACCGGACCAGGAGTTCTCCCTCTGGGGCTTTATCAAGTCGTACAAGCGTCCTCTGGTACTGGGTCTGATCCTGGTGATTCTGGACGCGCTTGCGGGTCTGGCCGGACCGTTGCTCATCCAGAAGGGTATCGACCAAGGTGTCGTGGCGGGCTCCGAGACGGTCATTTTGGTGGCGACCTTGATTTTCTTGGTGATAACCCTCGCCGATCTGGTCGACTCCATCGCTGAGACATTCATCACTGGGCGGACCGCCGAGCGACTAATGCTGGCGCTCCGGATCAAGATCTTTGCCCAGCTGCAGCGGCTTTCCATCGACTACTACGAGGAGGAGATGGCGGGCCGAATCATGACGCGCATGACCACCGACGTGGATTCACTCGAAGCACTGCTGGAGAGCGGGCTGCTTACCGCAGTAGTGAGTGTCTGCACCTTTGTGGGAGTCGGTGTGGCGCTCATCTTCATCAACTGGCGCCTCGCCGCGGCCAGCCTCGCAGTGATCGTTCCCCTGGGCATCGCCACCACCGTCTTCCGTCGTCGGGCGGCGAAAATCTACGATCGCGCTCGCGAGCGCATCGCCATCGTCAACGCAGAATTTCAGGAAAGCCTGTCGGGCGTTCGCGAGGCCCAGGCCTTCCGCCATGAAGAAGCCAGCAAGGCTGAGTTCCATCTTCTTGGAAGGCGCTATCTGGAGGCCCGTCTCTCGGCCCAGCGTCTGGTGTCGACCTACTTCCCGTTTGTGCAGTTTCTTTCCGACGCCGCCGATGCGGTCATCCTCGGGTTCGGCGGCTATCTGATCGCCAGAGGGCAGCTCACAAGCGGCGC
Source organism: Candidatus Dormiibacterota bacterium (assembly GCA_963701235.1). Classification (GTDB taxonomy): domain Bacteria; phylum Chloroflexota; class Dormibacteria; order Aeolococcales; family Bog-877; genus Bog-877. Next base: position 565,535 of record OY969577.1, on the reverse strand, counting down.
CCTGATCGCCTTTCTCCTCTACATCGACATGTTCTTCTCACCCATCCAGCAGCTCTCCCAGGTCTTCGATTCTTGGCAGCAGGCGGGAGCCTCCATGCGGCGCATCCGAGAGCTGATGGCTCGCCAGAGCCTGACTCCGTCACCGCCAGAGCCGATCCCCGCCGACATCCGCGACGGTGCCCTCAGCCTGCAAGACGTCCACTTCAAGTACCCGAGCAGAGAGCATAGGCAACAGAGCGACAACTCGGTGACGTTCGATGAGGATGCCGCCCTGAAGGGGATCGATCTCGACATCCCGGCAGGCCAGACCGTGGCCCTGGTCGGTGAGACGGGGGCCGGCAAATCGACCCTGGCCAAGCTGCTGGTGCGCTTCTACGATCCCCAGCTGGGCCGGGTCACCGTGGATGGCCTGAACATTCGCAGCATGGAACTCGGCGATTACCGTCGCTCACTGGGCTACGTGCCCCAGGAGCCGTTCCTGTTCTCGGGCACGATCCGGGACAACATCGCCTACGGGCGACCGGAGGCGAGCGACCTCGACGTGGAAGCCGCCGCTCGGGCGGTTGGCGCCGACTACTTCATCGAGGAGCTTCCCGGCGGCTACCACCATCAGCTGTCTGAGCGCGGGCGTTCATTGTCGACCGGCCAACGGCAGCTGATTGCGCTGGCCCGAGCCCAGCTGATCGCACCCAAGGTGCTCATCCTGGACGAGGCGACCTCCAACCTCGACCTGTCGACGGAGGCGCGGGTCGCCGCCGCGATGAGTCGGATCGCGAGCGGAAGGACTACCGTCCTGATCGCCCACCGACTGCAGACTGCGCGAACTGCGGATCGCATCGTCATGCTGGCCGACGGGCGTGTGATCGAGGACGGCAGCCACGAAGAGCTGCTGGCCAGTGGTGGCGCCTACGCGTCGATGTGGGACATCTTCCAACCGGCCGCTGTGAGTTAGCGACCGAGTACGGGAGCCCCATTCATCTCGGCGGGGTGGCGACGGGCGCTGCAGATTGGCGCAGGCCGTCACGGATAGCTAGCGCTTGCTCAGGTTGGTCGGTGATCACCCCGTAAACCAATGGGTTGGACAGAAATCGCCGCAACGGGCGGGAGCCGTTTACGGTCCACAGCAAAGTTGGGATACCGGCAGTGTGGGTGCGGCGGAGTGCGCCCAGCTTTGCCAGGTGATAGTGGAGGACAGCAAACGTGGCCTCGCAGCGACGAAGACGCTGTACTGGGAAGATCTCACTGAGCCGTGTCCTAAGGTACGGAGCAGGCGAGGACCGCCCGAGGATCAAGCCAGTCTTAGCAGCGGGCTCGTGGCTCCCGACCTGTCGGATTACCGTGTCCAGGAAAGACGTATAGACAACGCGTTCCGGCTCCGAACCGCGTCGAACCTGGTCCACCACGTCAGCCACGTAGCCACCCTCTTTTAGTTCGACATCGAGGCCGATGCGTCCACCGGCCAGCTCGAGCACCTCGGCCAGGCGCGGCGGCCGTACGCCTGACTTCTGATAGATCGCCTCACGGGTGAGCGCCGCCACCGGCTCGCCCCCGATGGTGGCGTCGTGGAGAACGATCAGGGTTTGGTCGCTGGTGCGGCGGACATCGAACTCGATGAATTCCACCCCCAGCTGGATGCCGGCTTCGAATGCCGCCAAGCTGTTCTCCGCGGCGGTGGTGGTAGCGCCGCGGTGCGCACCTATGACAGCCATCGAGGCCGCAGCCGTGTCGAATACGGTCAGGGAAGGTTCAGCCTTGGACGAGGGGGTCAAATGCGTAGGAGCCAATCGTCGTCGGCAGCCAGGAAGCGCATCGCGCTGAGCTTGGCCCTACCACGGAGATCAGTTCGACAGCCGGAGGATCCGGGAGCTGTCCACCGCTGTCAAGCAGGCGGAGCCGCCAATCTCCGGCCTCGGCCGCACACCGGACTACTCCCCTCCGTGGGAGGGGGGAGTGTCGACCAGGAGCCAGGGCAGAGCCTCGGCCATGGGTTGCAGCAGTACCGCCAGGTCGCGGTGCCCGGGCACGGGCCCCGTGACCAAGCCGAGCGCCGCCGCCAGCGCCGCCCGCTCGGCTTTGGCACCTGCTTCGCCGTGCTCTGACTTCCAACTGGCGAGTGCAGCTTTGCCCTCGGTGAGAGTGAACAGCGACTTCCTCACCTCGTCCCACTGACCGACACGGTTGCTCTTCTCCAGCTCCGCCATGGCGGTCTGCTCAGCCGCTCGGAATCGGTCTAGATGCGCATCGCCGACGTCGCGGTCCCAGCCCCTGGCTACCCGCTCGATGCCAGCACGATCCATCTCCCGAAGGTCAGCTATGAGCCTGCCGACAGTCCGATCCCCGTCCGGAAAGCCATAGCCATCGATATCGGTTGGCATCACGCACTCCCACTACTAGTCCGATCAAGAACGAGGATACGCGGGCGTAGCGGCGGGCCTTGCAACAAAGAGGACACCGGGGCAGTCCCTGGCGCCCTCCTGGACAACTGACGCTTCGTCCGGCCCAGTCCGTACCCTTCTGCGAGGGGGTCCGGGGCCCCTGGGGATCACCGGACGGCGCCGGATCGCCGGAACCAGCCAGCGATCCCCGGGGGGCGCGTTGAGGTCGGCTGCGAGCGACCGCTGAACATCCCGTGACGACCCGGCGTGACCCTGCCCGGGATTCTCCATTGAGGTTGGGACAGCAATGGCACCGGGTTCAGGCCAGCGAAGAGCCGCCTCACCGAAGCGGCCGCTGAAGCGCTGGTCGCGCTGCGAGCGCCGGCGTGTCCGCGCAACAGATCTGCGGGCTTGGGGCTTGGGTTGCTGCTCATTTCCATGGGTGGGGCTCGCGCTGGGAATCTGCTCAGTCATCGGTGCTGCCTCCTTGTTGACGGACTTCTGACTCAGCCTGCGCCGGGATGCTCAAGGCGCGGTTGGCTGCGACTGGGAGGTTGTTGGGGATATCTCTGGAGAGGGCCAAAGGGTGCCCGACCTGACGCCCTCGAGCTGCGTGGCCGTTTAGCAGTAGCCGGCCCAGCGCCGCAGCCGCAGCTCGTGGCGAGCGCAGAGCGGGTCGAGGTACTGTTTCTAGCGACTGAGTTCGAGGGGCGACGGCCGCCGCCCCACCGCTTGGGAGGACCAGCGTGGGCGAGCTTGACAACATCAGGGAGTGGGAGGGGAAGGAGGTCGTCGACTCCGATCGCAAGAAGATCGGACGCTTGGAGGACGTCTACTTCGACTCCGAGACCGACAAACCCGTGTTTGTCACCGTCCACACCGGGCTGTTCGGCAGCCACCTCACGTTCGTGCCCACCGAGAATGCCTCTTTGGGTGAGGGTTACCTGGAGGTTGCCCGTCCCAAGTCGGCCATCCACAACGCCCCCCACATCGAGAAGGGCGGCGAGCTCTCACTCGACGAAGAGGCCAAGCTCTTCAAGTACTACGGCCTCGACTATCCGCCCGCATCAAACGAATCGGGACGCCGACTGGTCCGTCGCTGAGGGGATTGCCGGCGTGCAGCCGACAGCCGCTCGAGGCTTACCGGCTTATTCTCTTCCCATCGAGCCCTCGGCCTTCCTGGAACATGTGCGCGCTGATGGCGACCGCATCGCCTTAGTCGCGGACGGCCATCTCAACGCTGAGGTGCCACCTTGCCCAGGCTGGACGGTGCAGAACGTAGTCACCCACCTGGCCGAGGTCTACGAGCACAAGATCGCCTGCACCCTGCTGGAAAAGATGCCCGATCCGTGGCCGCCGAAGTGGGATCCTGAGCGCGACCCGGTGGAGTGGCTGGTGGACGCCCACCAGCGCTTGCTGACACTGTTCTGGGAGCGCGGCCCCAAAGCGCCCTCCGGGACCTGGTGGCCACCCGACCAAACGGTTGGCTTCTGGGATCGCCGGATGGCACACGAGACGGTGATCCACCGCGTAGACGTCGAGATCAGTCTGGACCAGCTGACCGCAGTAGACCCAGCTCTCGCCGTCGACGGAGTCGATGAGGTGCTGACGATCTTTCTCGCCGGCGACTGGTCCGAGGATCCTGACGAGCGCTGCCACGGCCAGCGCATCGTCGTCAGTACCGGAGGGCGAAGCTGGGAGGTGGAATTGCTGCCCGAGGCAGTGACCGTCTCACCGCCGCACGGCGGTCCCGACGCAGTGGTGAGCGGCGAACCCGAGGCGGTCCTGCTCTGGCTCTGGGGCCGCCGGTCCGATGCCGGGCTCTCCCGCCAGGGTGATGCCTCGGTTCCGGCTCTGCTCCGAGACCGATTGATGCTGGCCACCCAATGACCAGAGACACCGGGAGCGATCGGCGCCGCAGCTGTCCAGCCGGCCCCAGCTTGCCGTGACCAAAACGGAGTCAACATCCCCCACCCTGCGCCCACCCCGTCACCTGGTCAGCCCTGTCGCGGTCTGGTACTGGACCACTCGGGCCGCGATCGGCTGGCTGGTGATCTTGGTGGCGGAGTTGGTCTGGCTGCTGGCAGCCCCCAACTCCACGGTTGGGCTCGCGGTTGCTCTGGGCACGACGGTGGTACTGGCAGCAGCACATCTCATCGTCATGCCCAGGTGGCGCTACCGGGTTCACCGCTGGGAGGTCACGCCTACAGCCGTGTACACCCAAGCCGGGTGGTTTCACCAGGAGCGGCGGATCGCTCCCATCTCCCGCATCCAGACCGTGGACAGCGAGCGCGGACCGATCGAGCAAATCTTCGGCTTGATGAATGTGACCGCCAATACCGCTTCAGCCGCGGGGCCGCTGCGCATTTCCGGACTTGATCGGGAGACCGCGCAAGAGCTGGTCGACCAGCTCACCGCCAGCACGCAACAAACCCCGGGGGATGCAACCTGATCCCTGAGCCGACCGTAGCGGCGGCAGAGAGAGATGACCTGGCCTCGTTGACACCTAACTTTTACGGGGCCGAGTGGCGGCGGTTGGACCGGCGCATGTTGCTCCTGCTGCCAGTGCAGGAGGTGTTGCGCTCCTTTCCCCTGTTGGTGGGACTCCTGGTCGCCGGTAGCAGCAGCGGCGGCGGACCCGTGTGGGGCCTGATCGGCGCGGCGGTGTTTATTGCCGCGGGCACGCTCCGCTGGTTCACAACCACCTACCGGATCACTGCCGACCAGGTGCAGGTTCGTCGCGGGCTGTTGCGGCGGCGGACCCTGACGGTGCTTCGCGACCGGCTCCGGACCGTGGACGTCACCGCCCACGCGCTCCACCGGGCGTTGGGGCTGGCCCGGATCACCATCGGCACCGGTCGCTCCGATCGCAGGGACGAGGGGGGATTGAAACTGGACGGATTGAGCGTGCAGGAGGCCGCTCTGGTCCGTGAAATTCTGCTCAGCAAGCCAGCGACGACGGTGGCGGCCGCTGCACCCGCCACCGGGGCAGCAGAGGTCGAGTTGGCGCGCTGGCATCCGCGCTGGATCGCCTACGGTCCATTCACGCTCTCAGGAATCGTCACCCTGCTGGTGGTGGCGGGATTCGGGTACCGGATCGTCAGCGCCGCCAATGTCAATCCCGCACGTTTTGGCCCGATTCATACCCTCGTCCTTGACCTGGGCAGAACCTCGCCGGCGCTGGTGGTCCTGGCCGTGATCGCAACTGCCGTGGTCGTGATCACCGTGTTCTCGACGGTCGGATATGTGCTCGCGTTCTGGAACTTCCGACTCACTCGTCAGGCGTCCGGCACCTTGCACGTGAGCCGAGGTTTGGTCACCACTCGCGCCGTCACCATCGACGAGAACCGCTTGCGCGGGCTCGAATTCAGCGAGCCGCTTCTGCTGCGCGGGGTCGGGGGCGCACGCTGCATCGCCATTGCAACAGGGCTCCGGGTCGGCCGCGGTGCGGAACGGGGCGGATCGATGCTGCTGCCCCCGGCGCCACGTCGGGTGGCGATGGCAGTGGCGGCAGCGATCCTCGGCGATGGCCAGCCGATCCGCGGCCCGCTAATCGGGCACGGCCGGGTCGCCAGGCGGCGTCGCTTCAGTCGGGTGCTCCTGGTGATGATCCCGCTGCTGGCAGTCCTGGTGAGCGGGTGGTGGCTGGGCGGGTGGCCGGCCTGGCTCTGGCAGGTGGGGCTGGTCGGATTGGCGGCCGGTCTCCCCCTGGCAGCCGACCGCTTTCACAGCCTCGGACATGCCGTAATCGGTGAACGCTTGGTGGCCCGGTCGGGTTCGTTGGTCCGCCGGCGCTGCGTTCTCTCCACCGAGGGCATCATCGGCTGGAACCTGGAGCAGTCCTTCTTCCAACGCCGCTCTCAGGTCGCGACGCTCACCGCCACCACCGCCGCCGGCCGTCAGGCGTATCGGGTTCAGGACGTGGGGCTGGCGGAAGCGATCCGGGTGGCGGAACAGGCCCGGCCCGGACTCTTGTCGCCGTTCCTGGAGAACGCCACCGCCGTCCCCGCGGGAGACTGTCAAGCACCGCAGCCGGTCGGTTCCTAACCCTCAGCGAGAGGTGTCGGTGGCGCGATTCGATAGCCCCATCAAGTCGTGACTCTTGGCAACTTCAGCCGGGGCGATGGGCACGACGCTTGACCCAGTTCCACATGTCGCGATGGATGGGGGTGAAATCGCGCAGCACCCGGCGCCCTGGAGCCCCGCCAATGGTGGCGGCAGCGGCGGCCCGGGCACTGAAGAGATCGGGCCGGTTTTGCCGCCAATCCAGCACCCCCGCCCTCAGGAACACCGCCAGCAGACTGGCCACCGGCACTGCCAACAAAGCGCCCAGGAATCCCGCCGATTCGATGCCGCCGAACAATGCCAGCAGAGCGAGCAGAGGGTGCAGTCGCACGAACTTGGCCTGTATCCGGGGCGCCAGCAAGTACCCCTCGACGATGTGGATGCCGAGGAAGAGGATCAGGGTGAAGAGCGCCAGGGCGGGGCTCTTGGTCAGCGCCAGCAGCAGCGCCACCGCGCCCCCCGCGAATGGACCGACCAGGGGGATCAGCTCGAAAATGAAAGTGGCCACCGCGATGACAAGCGGGAATGGAACCCCGAGGAGCCAGGTTCCGAGACCAGCGAGGATCGCGATCAGGAGTGCCATCAGCAGCTGGGCCCGCACATATCCGCCCACGACCACCGAGAAGGCGTCGAGACCGAACGCGACGTCGCCGCGCAAACGGCCAGGGAGGAGGTCCTCCAGCTGCTTGCGCAGCATCCGTCCGTCTTTGATCAACCAGAACGAAATCACCAACCCCACGAAGACGTCCACCAGGACGGTCACCGTGCTCGTCAAGCCGTGCAGCAAAATGGCGGTGGCGCCAGGGACGTAACTGGCGAGATTGGTTGGTACCAGGCCCCCACCCCCCACGTTGACCCCGTGGTTGCTGAGGTAGCTTCGAATGTGGCTGATCTCGGTGTTGGCGCGCTGAAGCAGGTGCGGGACCTGGGTGGCCAGACCTCGAGCTTCGCCCACCAGTGGGCCCCCAACCAGGAAGAGAAGGCCTCCCACACATACCAGCCCCACCACCAGGGTGGTCAGCACCGCCAGGGTGGCTGGGAAGTGGGCCCGCCGCTGCAGTAGCCCGGCGACAGGAGCGGCGATGAAGGTGATGGCGATCGCTAGCACCAGCGCCAGGATCACGGTCAGGATGGTCGTCAACCAGCCCGCAACGACCAGCAGGATCTGGTAGACGATGAAGATGGTCAACACGATCGCCGCCGCCCGCACCCACATCCAGGTCCCGGTTGGGATGGTGGCGTCGGCGACCTCACCTGGTGTCGCGTCTGGTGGCGGCGCGGCTATGGGCTTGCGAACCTGGCGTGGCTTGGACGTGGGCGAGTTGGGGGGCGCCACGAAAATCAGTCTAGACCCTGGTTGAGAAGTTGCTCCCGGCAGACCTCGGCAAGTTCAGTTTCAGCTACGGGGCGCAGCCGGTCGCCGCAGCCTAAGACAGTGGCGGACTCGCCGTGGCAACACGGACTTTCGCTGCGACAGGCAGGCGGTGAACCTTCCAGAGGTCGCCGCCTGGCACGAACCTGTTGAGCAGGAGGGTGGCCGCCGCCATGGCCATCAGCTCGGGCAGATAGACGGGAAAGAACAGTGCTCCCGAACACCAGAGGATGGCTTCGACCATCGGCCCCACCACCAAGATGGCGCGCCGCTGACGGGGCTCCAACCCATCGATGTAGTACTTCCAGCCGAAGCCCAGCCAGGGAAAGTCGCGGCTGTACCAGATGCGGGGCTGGAAGCGGACCCCATAGCACCAGAGCATCACTGCATGGGAGCCTTCGTGGGCCAAAAGGACAGTTGCGAGAAAGATCCAGATCATGAGAATCCCCGACTCCAAGTTGCGGACACTGCGCAACCGTCCGCTTGCCACCCTACTCAGCCAGGGCACCCGCCGCAAGCAGGAACTTGGAAACCAGCTTGCCGCAGGTGACGACGGCCTACGGTCGGAAAGGCACACGGCGCGGACTTGGGATCCGACCCTCTACTCCGGTTCGTCAGGCTCGCCCCGGCTGGCGTTGGCCCGACCCCGGCTCCAGTAACCCTTTGCCGAGACCTGCTCGCGGCTGAGCCCCCGAGCCAGGAGGTGGTCGCGCAGGCCGAGCGCTACCCTGACCTCGGCCGCGATGTAAACGTGCCCGGGACCGGGAGGAATTGACCAGTCCCGCAGCTCATCTTGGAGTCTGGTCGGGTCCCCTGGACTCCCCCCCTCCCGGTGCAGCCATTTCACCTCCGCATCCGCCAGCGAGTTAAAGGGCAGCTCGTCGCTAGGACCGGTCACTTCCAGGACCGCTCGGGCAACCACCCCGGGAGGCAGCGCCGCCAGCATGGCGAGGGTAGCGGGAATGTAGGTCTCATCGCCGAGAAAGAAATGCCAGGTGGCGGTCGGGTCCCAGGTGATCTTGCCCCGAGGACCCACCACCTCAGGCAACTCCTGGCCCGGCTGGGCCGCGGCCGCCCAGCGGGCGGCTGGTCCGTCTCCGTGCATCACCACGTTAAGGTCCACAGTCCCGGTCCTGGGATCCGCGCGCCTGATGCTGTAGCGCCGATTCACCATCGAGGTGGCATCCAGGGGAAATCTGAGCATGAGGTCCTGGCCGGGGGCGTGCTGGAAACCCAGGAGCGCTTCACCCCGAAGGCGGATCTCCCGGAGGCTGGGGCCCAGGTCGCGCAGCTCGGCCACCTCGAGCGCCATCGTCTGCGGTGGCGGCAACGTCGACGGCGTCGAGGACGCCGGGCTGGTTCCGGGGCTGGCTCCGCCGGTCGGTGGACCTGAACTCATCGGGACAACCGTAGTCAGAACCGGCTTGACGGGGTCCAGCGCCTGTCGCCGGGCCGGGTTGCCATCAACTGAGCGCCGGCTGGGTGGAAGTGCAGAAGGCGCACCGAGAAGCCTTGATGGGGATCTCGCTCAAGCACTCTGGGCACTCCTTGGTGGTGCGGGCGGCCTGTCGCTGGGAGCGCGCCACCACTGCCGCGTAGGGGGCGATCACCGCGAAGTAGAGGACCAAAGCGACCAGAACAAAGGTGAGCAGGGCGTTGACTACGCCTCCGTAGAGGAACTTGGAGTGATTGACGGTGAAGAAGAGGTTGGCGAAATCGGGTTTGCCGATGATCGCGGCGATCAGCGGTGTGAAGAGGCCGACCACCAGGGACTGAATCACCGCCGCGAAGGCGACGCCCATGACGAAGGCGACCGCCAGCTGCACCAGGTTGCCGCGCATCAGAAAGGCCTTGAACCCGGTCACCTTTCACCTCCTCGGTAGGGGCGCGCGGGGAGGCACCGAGAGGGGCCCGCCGCCGCCCGAAAGCGAATCCCCGCGCCCACCCGTATCAACCGCCAGACTCCGGGGTCGCGTGCTTCGGGGCCTCCCCCCGGAACTGCTGGTAGGCCTCCCAGGCCCGCGGTCCCCAGACCGTGACCGGGCCTCCCTCGAGGACCAACATCACGCCGATGGCCTCGGCCACCTCGGCCGGGGTCGCGCCCCTGCGGGCGGCTCCCCGGGCATGGGCCGCCACGCAGCCGTCGCACCTCTTGACCACCGAAATCGCCAGCGCGATCAGCTCCTTGTGTTTCGCAGACAGCGCCCCATCGACCATGGCGGCCCGGCCGGTCTGAGCGTGGGCCGACCAAGCGTCGGGGATGAGCTTGCGCAGCTCATCAATGGGCGAGCTCAAGTCCTTCAATACCTGGGCGTAGTCGGTCATCCGCACTCCTCCACCAAGCGACCTGACTGGCTCTGGACCCGGCCTCGGGGCGGTCCAACTGCCCTCATGATCGCTGCTGAAACCAGCAGGCGCTCCACGGCGATCTATCCCGCCCTGCCGGTTCCGATTCGCTGTTTGGGGGCGTCGTTGACCCCGGGTCAAGGTTGGGCCCCCGGGCAGAAGCTCAGTGCTCGGCGCGGTAGCAACCCTCTCGCAGAACTGGGACCAGGTCGGTGACGTTGAGGGCGGAAGCCCAATCGATCTCGTCACCGTAACCACGGCCACGCTGCTCTCGGCCGGAGACGCATTGGTTGAGGACCTGGCGCAAACCTTGTTTGCGCGCCTGCCGAAACACCGCCGCGGCAGCTGAGGCCTCGGGCGAGCGCCGACGCCGACGGAGTCCGTCGATGATGGCTCCGGCACCGATCAAGTCCTCCAGAGCGGGGTCGAGACTGCCATCGGGCCATCGCTCGCCGGCGGCGATCACCGAGATGATCGCGCCTGAGCGGCGGGCGAAGCGGGCCACCGCGAAGGCGTTGCGAAGAGAGCCGGCCACCACCACCGCCCGGCCCCCGCCCGCCGCCGCGGAGATAGCTGACCCGTTGGGCGATGGCAGGACGATTCTCAGCCCCCGCGGCGCCCGGCTGAGGGTCACCGGGGAGAGGGAATAGGGATGCTCGGGCGACACCGCGGATCGGCTCACCGCCACCTCGGCGCCGAGCTCCTGGGCCAGAGCCGAGGCGCTCTCAGTGTCCCAGGGGTGGGGATAGACGACGCAGTCACGCTCGACCGCCACCGTGACCGTGGTGGAGAAGGTGATCACGTCCACGACCACCATCACGTCCGAGACCGGGGCCAGCACGGCGGCGGCCGACAGCCCCCAGCCGAAGCGGACCGTGTAGCCGGACTGGTCGGCCTCGGCGGGCCGGAAGGAGGCGTAGGTGGACTCGGCGGCCGAACTCGCACCCGAGTTGGAGGTGGCCATCGGCTAATAGCTTGGGGGATCACCCGGCCCAACCCTCGGCGAGGCTCACTCTCGCTTCGAGGAGATGCTGGGGAGCCTGACTATATTGGGGCCAGTGTTGTGCCCTAGCGGTCATGGGGCTAGGCTCTGAGTGGCACTCCCTAGCACCCTCGGCGAGCTTCGGGGCAGCGAGTACCGGATGCGTTCGATCCGGGAGGAGCTGCGGGACAACCTTGTCGATGCCTTGCGCCACGGGCGAGAGCGCTTTCAGGGGCTGATCGGATACCAGGAGACGGTCCTACCTCAGATCGAGAACGCCCTCCTGGCCGGGCAGGACATCATCTTCCTGGGCGAGCGGGGGCAGGCCAAGTCACGGCTGATCAGGGCCATGGCCCAGCTGCTGGACGAGCAGGTGCCGGTGGTGCGGGGAAGTGAGGTGCACGACCACCCCTACGCCCCGATCAGCCGCTTTGGCCGCGACCTGGTCAGGGAGCGGGGCGACGAGACTCCGATCGAGTGGATCGGGCCAGAGGAACGCTTCGGCGAGAAGCTGGCCACCCCGGACACCTCGATCGCCGACCTCATCGGCGAGGTGGACCCGATCCGGGTGGCCGAAGGCCGCTATCTCTCCGACGAGCTCACCATCCACTACGGGCTCTTACCCAGGGTCAACCGGGGGATCTTCGCGATCAACGAATTACCCGACCTGGCGGAGCGGATCCAAGTGGGCTTGCTCAACATCATGGAGGAGAGGGACGTCCAGATCCGCGGCTTTCAGGTGCGCATCCCCCTCGACCTCTTGGTGGTGGCCACCGCCAACCCCGAGGACTACACCAACCGGGGCCGAATCATCACCCCGCTCAAGGACCGCTTCGGGGCCCAGATCCGCACCCACTACCCGCGCTCGGTGGAGACCGAGGTCGAGATCATCGAGCAGGAGCGCAATCAGTTTTCAGGACTGGGGATACCGCTTCATGTCCCCGCTTACATGCTGGAGCTGGTGGCGGAGATCTCGCAGCTGGCCCGGCGCACCAACCAGGTCAACCAGCGGTCCGGCGTCTCGGTCAGGCTCTCGATCGCCAACTTCGAGAGTCTGTGTGCCAACGCCGTGCGCCGGAGCATCGTCCTCCAGGAGCCGACGGCGGTGCCGCGACTGAGCGACGTCGGCGCGCTGGTGGCCTCGACCATGGGCAAGATCGAGCTCGAGACCTGGGAGGAGGGTGAGGACCAGGCGGTGCTCCAGAAGCTGATCCGGAGCGCCAGCGGCAACGTCTTCCGGCGCCACTTCTCGGTCCAGGAATTCGGCCCGGTCCTGGCTCGATTCGAGCAGGGACTCACCATCGAGGTCGGCGAGATGGTGTCGGCCGAACGCTATCAGCAGGTGGCGGACGGGATCCCCGAGATGAGCCGCATCCTGGCAGACCTGGACGAGCCCACCCAGCCCGCCTCGGTGGCGGCGGCACTGGAGCTGGTCCTGGAGGGATTGCACCTCTCCAAGCGGCTCAACAAGACGATGGTGGACGGGACTGCCGTCTACGGAAGCTAGGCCGAGGCAAGTGGCCTCGGTCCGGCAGCGCTACAGCCGCTGGGACGGCAGTCAGGAAGGCGAGCTCCCCGACTCTGGCGAGCTCTTCTCCCGACTGGCGGAGGACGTCTTCCATGGCTGGGATTTTGAGTCGGCCCTGCGGCGTCTCTTGAGCCAGGGGTTCAGGGACAGCGGTGGTCGCCAGCTGCGGGGGCTGGACCAGCTGCTCGAGCAGCTGCGTGAGCAGCGCCAGCAGAAGCTGGAGCGCTACAACCTGGACGGCCTGTTCAAGGACATCGAGGAGCGGCTCGATCGGATCCTCCAGAAAGAGCGGCAGACGCTGGACCAGCGGCTCGAGGAGGCGGCTCGCAGCGACCACCAGCAGCTGCTCGAGAAGCTGGCCCGGAGCCGGTTGGAGCAGCTCGACGCGCTGCCGCCCGAGCCCGGATCGGCCATCCGCCAGCTTCAGGAATACGAGTTCTTGGACCCCGCGGCCAGGCAGGACTTCCAGGAGTTGTTGGCGCAGCTCCGCCGGAACCTGGTCGAGCGCCACTTCCAGGAACTGGGCCGAGCCCTGCAGAACATGGGCACGGAGGATCTCAGCCATCTACGGGAGATGGTCACCGACTTGAATCAGATGCTGGAGCGACGTCTGCGCGGCGAACCGGACGGCTACCAGGAATTCATGGAGAAGTGGGGCGACTACTTCCCCGACCACCCCGACAATTTGGAAGCCCTCCTCAGCCAACTGCAGCAGCAGATGGGGGAGTTGGACTCGCTGCTGCAGTCGGCATCTCCCGAGGCGCGCCAGCAGCTGCAGGAGATCATGCGGGCGGCACTCAGCGACGATGCCCTGCGAGGCCAGCTGGCCCAGCTGGGCCAGCTGCTCTCCGAGCTGGCGCCCCAACCCCAACTCGGTTCCCGGTTCGGCTTCTTCGGAGGCGAGGAGCTGGATATCCCGGGTGCGCTCGACGTCATGGGCGAGCTGCAGCAGCTGGACTCGTTGGAGCGGGGCATCCGCCAGGTCTACTCGGGCCTGGAGCTGCCGGCAGACCTGATGGAGCAATTCGCCCAAGCCTTGGGGGAGGATGCCGCCGCCAGCCTGACCCAGATTCAGGGGTTGCTCAAGGAGCTGGAGGGCAAGGGACAGCTGCGAAAGGGCGGGGACGGCTTGGAGCTGTCGCCTCAGGGGGTGCGCAAGATTGGCCAGAAGGCGCTCGGGGACATCTTTCAACACCTCTCCGCCGACGGCTTCGGCAGTCACCCCCAGGGAGGCCCGGGAACCGGAGGCGAGCCCGGCGACAACAGCAAACGCTACGAGTTCGGCGACCCCTTCCACCTCGACGTCGAGCGCACCTTGATGAACGCCCTGCGCCACGGCGACGGCCGCCCTCCCCTGCGTCTGACGGTGGACGACTTCGAGGTGCGGGAGTCAGAGCGCAGCGTGCAGACCAGCACCGTGCTGATGCTGGACATGAGCCGCAGCATGCCGCTCCGGGGCTACTTCTACGCAGCTAAGAAGATGGCCCTGGCGCTGGATTCGCTGATCCGCACTCAGTACCCGCGCGACACCCTGCACGTGGTCGGATTCTCGGACTACGCAAGGGAAATCGAGCCCGAGATGCTGGCCCAGTTCTCCTACAGCGAGTACGTCTACGGAACCAACATGCAGCACGGCTTGATGCTGGCGCGGCGGTTGCTCAACCGCCACCGCGGCGCCAATCGCCAGATAATCATCGTCAGCGATGGCGAGCCTACCGCCCACATGGAAGGCGCGCACGCTGTCTTCATGTATCCACCGCTGCCAGAGACCTTCCAGAAGACGCTGATGGAGGTGCGTCACTGCACCAACGAGGGCATCGTCATTAATACCTTCATGCTGGAGAGCAATCACTACTTGGTGCAGTTCGTCAAGCAACTGACTCGGCTGAATCGGGGGCGGGCCTTCTTCGTCAGCCCCGACCGGCTAGGAGACTACGTTCTGGTCGACTACGTCGCCTCCCGCTCGCGGCCCAGCTGACTGGTGCCGGCTATCCGGTTGGACCGTGCCCATCGCCAGTTCCAAGAGCGCCTGCTCAATCAGTTTCGGGCGCGCTACTCGGGCTGGGAGTTCTCGGCTCGGGAGGACGACTTTGCGGTGATGGCGAGAAAATCGCAGGCGGAAGTGGCGATTTCGCTGGAGACGATCTTCGCCGAGTCGAGCCGTGCCGGGGCCTCGATACCGGATGAGATCTCCCGCTTCGTCAGCGCCGCCGGGCCACGGTTGAGCACGGCCGAGCAGCATCCCGGCGGGGTGGGACCAGGCGCCCCTGACCCCGGCGCCCTGGTCTGGTGCGTCAGGGCTGAACGCTCCATCCGGAGCTACCGGCGCTACCCCGAGCTGGCCAGCCACGAGCTCGCCGGGGGGCTGATCGCTTTCGTGGCTGAGGCACTGGCCGGGGACGCGATGCGTGGCGTCTCCCGCGAGGAGGCGGCCGCGAGCGGCCTCAGCGAGGCGGACCTGATCCGGCACGCGGACCACAACACCTCGCTGCGACTCAACCGCTGGCACGGAGAGCTGGAGGCGGCCAATGACCAGCAGCGCTGGGTGTTCGCCGACGACATCCTCTTCTCCAGCAGCCTCCTGCTGGTGCCGGCATTCCTCGAGAGATTGGTCCAGCTGGGAGAAGGAAAGGTGTCGCTGGCGGCCCCCGACCGAGCCCTGGTGGTCGCCGGCGTGGGGGCGGCCGCGGCACCTGAAACTATGGTGCCGATCGTGCGCCGTCTCTACCGCCTCGCCAGCTTCCCCCTGAGTCCGGTCCTGCTCACCACCGACGGCCAGAGCGTGGAGCTTCACCCCGCAGAGGTGCCGACCGCGCGCGCCGGGAAGGGGTGGCTCCGCATCTTCCGGAGCGCCCCTGAGTGAGCCCCGCTAGCCCGGCGGGCCCCAAGAGCCTGCTCCGGGGCGTCGCCGAGCTGCGGACTTCGGCGCTGGCCCGCTACGGAGATGCGTTGATCGATGTAACGGTCGACGACTCAGGGATTCGAGGAACCGTTGCCCTCCCCACCCAGGCGGAGGCGTTGCGGCGCCTGGTGGGGGAGCTTTGGCCGGAGGCGAGCTGCCGACTTCTGGTCCTCTCGACTCGGCGCGTGCGCCTCCTGCTCCATCCCGAGGTGGAACCACTCCAGATCTGGAGGCGACGGCGGGACGGCGGGGATGATCAGGGAGAGCTCACCAGCCAGCTCCTCCCAGGAGATCCCCCAGCCGAGCTGCTGGCGGTGAGGCAGGGCCAGTACCTGGTCAAGGCCGCCGGCGAGGCGGTGGGATGGGTGGCCAAGACAGCCCGCGTCCGGCTCGAGCCGAAGCCGGCAAGCAGTGGCGACGGAGTCGCCACGCCCACGGTCCGATCCTGGGATCCCGGGGTGGTCATGGCGACCGCGGTTGGCCTACTTGGCCAGCCCTACCTCTTCGGCGGCACCGGGGGCTCGGGGATCGACTGCTCGGGGTTGACCTGGCGCGCCTACATGGCCGCCGGCATCGTGCTGCCTCGCAACAGCCGGGCCCAGCGCAAGGCGGGCGAGCGGGTCCGCTTAGCGGAACTCCGGGAGGCGGACTTGGTGTGCGCGATCTACAGGGGCCCCAAGCGGACCAGTCACGTGGCGATCAGCCTTGGCCCGGATGAAGTCATCCACGCCAGCAGTGAACATAGCCAGGTCAGGCGCGAGCCGCTGGCGGACTTCAGGGCTCGCTATCAGGTAGTCACCTGCCGCAGGCTGCCAGGAGCAGTTCCCGCAGGACGCTAACCTAGCCGAGATGGAGGCTCCCGGTAGACCAGCGGCGGCCGCCGCGGAAGCTCCGAATGGTCGACCCGCCCTCCGGGTGCCGGCGGCCTTGGCCAACCTGCGGCACAGCCGCGTCGACCTGGTGGGTGTGGCCAGCCTCGAGGCGGGCGAGATGGCCCGCTATCTCCACGCCGCCGGGTTCACCAATCTGGTCGGCCATGACCAGCAGCCCGATCTGGAGAGCCTCAGGCGCGCCCACCATCTGGCCCATGCCGGACTCACCCGGGTCGAGCGCGGCGAGCGCCTGGAGCAGCTCCTCGGCTGCCTCAGCGCACTGCAACTGGGCGATGGCTACCTGGCCGGGGTGGATCGGTCGCGGCTGATCATCCCTACCCAGGCGTGGTTCCTCTCTCCCGCCAACCTGCCCCTGCAGCGTCTGAAGGAGAACGGTCACGCCTTCTACTCCCTCATCCAGGCCTACCTCGACCTAGCCCCGGGCGAGCTGATCGGGATCACCGGGAGCCATGGCAAGTCCACCACTAGCGCCCTGGTGGCGTCAATCCTCGGCGCCAGCTCGCTGTTTTCCACTGTCTGGCTCGCCGGAAACGATCGCCACGATCGTCAGGCCCTGGAGGAAGTGGCACGCGACTCCGGCGAGGGCTGCCTGGTGCTCGAGATCAGCAATCGCCAGTTGCTCCAGATGGACCGGGCGCCGCGAGTGGCTTGCATCACCAACATCAGCCCCAACCACCTCGACGAGCATGGTGGGATGGAGGGATACGTTCTCGCCAAGCGCCGCATCTTCGACCTCCCGGGGTGCCAGGTGGCGGTGCGCAATGGGAGCCAGCCATTGCTTCCTGACGGCAGGCCCTTGGCCGAAGGCATCCGAGAGCTTCGCTTCGCGGCCAGCGAGGCAGACCTGGAAGGCCTCGACGGTGCCTTCGAGGAAGGCGGCGAACTGCGTCTGCGCTGGCAGGGTGGAGTCAGGCCGGTGATGTCGATCGATGCCGTGCCGCTGGCAGGTGAGCACAACCTCGCCAATGTCCGAGCTGCCCTCACGGTCCTGGCTGGTGTTACCGATCCCCGACCCGAGATTCTCCCGCGAGCAGCCGCAGCGATCCGAGAGTTCCGCCCCCTTCGGCACCGCACCGAGCTGGTGCGGCAGCACCTCGGGGTCGACTACTTCGACGATCTTTCCAGCACCACCCCGCAGTCGACCGTCGCCGCCATTGAGGCCATGGGCAGGCCATTCGTCCTCATCGCCGGCGGTGAGGACAAGGGCATCGATTTCTCTCAGCTGGCGGCGGTGGTCGAGGCCAAGGCCCGCGCAGTCGTCCTGTTACCGGGCGCGGGATCGGACCGCTTGTCGCGGGACTTGACCCTGGCAGGGTCGGCAGAGCGGCTGCACCGGCTGGGCGAGCTTCAGGCGGCGGTGGAGCTGGCGCGCGACCTAGCCCAGCCGGGAGATGCGGTGCTGCTATCGCCCGCCTGTCCCGGGTTCTTCACCGCCCATTACCGTGAGGGCGGATTCCGACAGGCGGTCCGTGAGGCTACTTCTCCTCATCCTCGAAGGGCGCCAGCGTGAGCGGCGCCAGCGCCACCAGCTCGTACGTGGCCCCGCAGTTGGAGCAGTCGACCAGATCCCCAACCTCCTGGACCTCCCCCAGATCCAGCTCAGCGCCGCAGTCCGGGCAATGCTTGGCCGCGGCACCGCTGTCGTCCACCGAGGTCCTCCTTGGCTAGCTCCGAGGCAGCGGGACCACCTACCCAAGGGCAGTGGATCCACGCTGATCTCTTCGGCCCCAGTGTACCGGCTGGATCTCGGCTCACCCTGGGCGAGGGCGGCACCCCGCTGGAGCCCGCGGAGGCGCTTGGCGCCGCCCTTGGCATCTCGTCACTGCACCTGAAGCGCGAGGATCGCTCCCCCACCGGATCGCACAAGGCGCGCTACCTGGGCTACCTCTGCTCGGTCCTGCTTGCCGGTGGGGTTCGCCAGGCGGTGATCGCTTCGTCGGGAAACGCGGCCGTTGCCGCCGCGGCCTACGCCTCTTTGGGCGACCTCCGACTGCTCAGCCTGGTATCGCCACGTACTCCTCGAGTCAAGCTGGACCGGCTGCGCCGCTATCCCCAACTCACCGTGCTCAGCAACCACCCGGTGGCGCTCCTCCATCACGCAGTCGAGAGCTGGGGTCTGACTGACCTCCGCGGTTCCGTGAATCCGCTGGCACCCAACGCCTATCGAGGCTTAGCCCAGGAGCTGATCGAAAATGCGGAGCTCGCCGGCGTCTTCCTCTTCTCCAGCAGCGGCGCCGCCGCACTCGGACTGAGCCAGGGATTCGCTCAGCTTCTGGAGCCAGCCGCGCGGCCGCAACTCCACGTGGTCGAAGGCACCCCGGGAGGAGAGCTGACCCGAACTTGGTACTCGCAGCGCAGTGCGATGGACGACTCCCACCTCGGTGAACTTGGCTCCCGGCGCTCTCGCCTGGCTCCCGCTGTGCGGCGGGCAGTTCGAGAGGGCGGCGGACGGGGATGGCGGGTGGGAGCCAGCGAACTTCATGAGGTCCTTGATATTGGCAACCGCCACGGACTGGGCACGTCCTGGGAGGGCATCGCGACGCTGGCGGCGATGCGCCAGGCATTCTCCCAAGCCGGCCCCCGCCGCGATGGCAGCTGGGTGGCGATCCTGACTGGAGACTCCGCCCAGCTGGCCACGGAGCCCTGGCCAGCGGATGACGTTCCCTTCCCCGTCGCCGACTCGGAGTCGGAGCTCGACGAGCTCTTAACTGCGGGGGGATTTACTCGGCTGGCCGGCCCTTGAGCACCACTCCGGGCCGAGTGGTCTTCCTAGGACCTGACCCGCTGCCCGCGGTGGCAAGCGGTCTGCCGGTTATCTGCGCTGATGACTGCGGAGTCAGGAGTGGCGCGGGTGCTGAGATCGAGCAGTTCGCTCTGCCAGGGGCAGTCTCGAGCGCCGCACTGATAGAGCTGCCCGCGGTCCAGGCGTACCTCCGCTCCACCGCCACCGGGGTCACGGTTTGGAAGAGCTCGGCGGCGGTGGAGCGGATCGCAAGCAGCCTCGGGGTGACGGTCGCCAACGCACCCGCCTTGATCGCCCGCCGGATCGAGAACAAGAGCCACTTCGGTCGCGACGCCGCGGCCGCCGGGCTGCCGCTGCCCCCGACTCTGGTTGGGGTAGCCGGGCCCGAGCTGCTGCAGGCGGCATCGGAGCTTCCCCAGCCCTTCGTCTTCCAGCTTGCCCATGGCTTCTCCGGAGAGCACACCTACCCAGCCGCATCCCTGGAGGAGCTGGCGGAGCTCTTGCGGCGGTTTGCCGGGCGATCCTGCCGGGTGGCCCAGCGAGTGGTTGGTACCCCAGTCACTGTGACCGGGGTGATTGCTCAGGATCGGGTCCTGGTGGGGCAGGCCTGCGTCCAGCTCACCGGTCTGCCCAGGCTCACCCCGCATCCACTGGGGTCCTGTGGCAACGACTACTCCAAGCCGGCGCCCGAGGCCGAGGCGGTCCAGCGACTGGCGCTGAGCGCGGCGGAGTGGCTGCGCCGGCGGGGCCATCTCGGGATCTTCGGCCTCGACCTAGTGGTGGAGCGCGAAGGCAGGATCTGGTGCATCGAGGTGAACCCCCGGCTGGTCGCCTCGGTGCCGCTCTTCGATCTCAGCGCCAGGGACGAGGGCGAGCCGGGAATCCTCAGTCTCCACCTCGCCAGCTTCGGGCTGGGGGATTGTCTTGAGCCAGCCCTGGACTGCCACTGGTCCCAGCTCATCCTGTACCAGCGCGGTGAGCGCATACCCAAACCCGGGGTCGCTACCGCCAGTGGCCGCCTCAACGCGGAAGGCCACTTCATACCGGAGGCAGAGCTGGGCCTGCCAGGGCCCGCGCCAGGCCAGGTGGGCCTTTTGGTTCAGCGGCACTCCCGCCCGGGCAGAGAGCTGGCCCGGCTCTGGTTTGAGGGGCCTTGCTGCGCCCCGGATGGGTCCCTCCTGGCACACCTCGACGCCTGTGCACGTGAACTCCGCGCCCAATTGGAGGTTCCCATCGGCGGGGAGTCGGCTTCGTGACGGCAGCAGGCGGTACCTTGACGCTGCCAGTGTCAATCGAAATCCACCCCTACCGTGCTGATTGGCCTGCACGATATGAGCACTTGGCCAAGCACATCCGAGCGGCACTAGGAGGAAAAGCTCTGCGGGTCGAGCACATCGGGTCTACAGCCGTTCCCGGTCTAGCGGCGAAGGACGTCATCGACATACAGGTCTCGGTTGCATCCTTTCTGCCTGAAGCCGCGTATCGCAAACCATTGGAGAGCCTCGGCTATACATATCGGCCCGATGATGACCCTGCGCACAGATTCTTCAAACGTGACGGGCCTGGTGAGCGGCGGCAGGTCAATATCCATGTCTGTGAGGTAGGCAGCGCCTGGGAGGAACGGCACTTGTTCTTCCGCGAATATCTTCGAACCAATCCCGAGAAAGCGGCAGAGTACGAGCTTCTCAAGGTAAGGCTGAGTGCCGAGCATGACGACGTTGAAAGTTATACCAAGGCGAAGAGTGAGTTCATCGCTAAGGCGACAGCGTCACGACCAAAATAGCGGGCAATCTATGCAGCACGGTGATCCCGGACTTGAAAGACAAATGTTGCGCTCTGCCGGAGGGTGAAGCACCAACGGCAAGCGGATTAACCAGGGAGCGGAGGAATGGCTAAGCACGTGGTGGCAGCGATTGATGTCCGAGTTACCGGCACGATGTCGGCTGCCGCGGTGTCAGGCACCGTTGTAGCCTGGGTGGTGGATCCGGATAACGCGGGGTCTCCGACCTATGCAATTGTTGTCTCGGACACGGGCGAGGTGCTGCCGAGCTACCGATTAACCAACACTGCCTATCACTACGTGGGACGGAGATATCCGGCGGACGGTCAGGGTGAGTAGAGCAGGGCGCGAAACACCGGGCTCTGCCAACCGTGCTGGCGGCGACCACCTAACCAGTGAGCCACGACCACGGCCCCGCTGACTATCGGACCCGCGTCTGGACCCGCTAGCGCCGATCTCCTTGCCGAACCACACCGGGTGCACTCGCTCCTATCCTTCGGCCTTGGTCTTCTTTGCTCTGTCTGATCTCCACGCCACTGGGTATCCTCGATGCGGAATGGCAGGCAAGATCCGAAGTGGGGACTACCTGACCTCAACTGTTGCCAGTTGGCAGCGTCTGCGGTTGAGGCTATGCCCCGCTCACCGCGATGACGATCAACTCGAGGTTTCGAAGTTGGTTTCGATCCCGGGACGTCGTTTCTAATGGAGTTCCGCGACTACTACGCAACCCTTGGCGTGGCCCGCACCGCCAGCGACAAGGAGATTCGGGCCAAATACCGCAAGCTGGCGCGTGAGCTGCATCCCGATGTCAACAAGGACCCCAAGGCCACCGAGCGCTTCAAGCGGGTGAACGAGGCCTACGAGGTCCTCAAGGACCCCGAGAAGCGGTCGAAGTACGACCGCCTAGGAGCGGACTGGGAGCAGGTCGAGCGGGCTGAGGCGTTTCGCCGCGAGCATGGGCAGCAGCCCTTCGCCGAGGCGGGGGCGCGAGCCCGGCAGACGGCCCAGCGGACCGCGGAGCGGGCGGGAGCCCGGTTCGGCGGGTTCAGTGACTTCTTCGAGACCTTCTTCGGCACTCGCGGGAGCGAGGGCAGCGATCCCTGGATCGAGGCCCAGCTGGAGCAGCTCCGAGCCGAGAATGCCTCCCGGAAGGGTCCCGACACGGAGGACCAACTCGAGGTCAGCCTGGCCGAGGCCGTGTCCGGGGGGGAGCGCACCATGCACGTCTCGATCGTCGAGCCCTGCCCCACCTGCGGCGGCACCGGGCACGTCGCCGACACGGCTGCGAACGGAGGAGCCGGCCAGTTCGGGGCCAAGATCTGCCCCACCTGCCAGGGCACTGGCCGCCAATACCGACGGCGGACCCTCAAGGTGAGCATCCCCAAGGGAGTCACCGAGGGCTCCAAGATCCGGATGGCGGGCGAGGGTGCCAGCGGACCAGGCAATGGCAAGCGTGGCGACCTCTACCTGGTCGTCCACCTCGAGCTGGAACCCGGCACCGAGGTCAAGGGACGCAACGTCTACCGCGACCTGCCGGTCCGCGATTACCGGGCGGCCCTGGGAGGCAAGGTCGTCGCCGAAGGCCCCAGCGGACGACTGGAGGTGACCATCCCGGAGAACTGCCCTCCCGGGAGAGTCCTCCGAGTGCCGGGCAAGGGGATCCCCGCGTTGAAGCCCTCGGGCACCCCGGGCGACCTCTTCCTGCGGGTCAAGATCGTCCCCGCCGGTCGCACTCCGCTGACCGCAGAGGAGAGGGCTGCATACCTGGAGCTGGCATCGGCTGACGGCGCCGCCACCGGCCCGGGCGTATGACGGCTCGCCTCAAGGCAGCGACTGCCGCCGGCCGTCTGGCGGCCTTATGATTTACCGCAACGCGACCTTGAAGCCGGTCCAGCGAGGCCGGTAAGGAGCTCGGCGGCCGGATCCGCCGCGGCCGCCTGCCGGCGTGCCGGACTCCCATATGGGAGGACACCATGTCGGCGAGTAGCCCCTCGAAGCCAGCCCTGGCGCCTCTCAATCATGTTGTCGCCGCGCAGCAGTTCGACCGGGAGCGACTTAGCGCGCTCTTCGGCCTGAGCACGGAAATGGAGGCGGTGAGGGCCAGAGGTGGCGGCCAGCTGCTCCCGGGCCGGATCATGGCCACCCTCTTCTACGAGCCCAGCACTCGAACCCGGCTCAGCTTCGAGGCGGCGATGCTGCGGCTGGGCGGCCAGGTGATCGGGACCGAGAACGCCCGCGACTTCTCCTCGGCCATCAAGGGAGAAACCCTGGAAGACACGGTGCGGATCGTGGCCGGCTACTCGGACTGCATCGTGCTGCGGCACTCTGAGGAAGGCGCCGCGGCGCGGGCGGCGGAGGTGTCTCCGGTTCCCGTGATCAACGCCGGTGATGGGCCTGGACAGCACCCCACCCAGGCGCTGCTCGACCTCTACACAATCCAGAGCGAAATCGGCCGGCTCGACGATCTGCACGTGGTCATGGTCGGTGACCTCAGTCACGGCCGGACCGTCCACTCCCTGGCCTACCTGCTGGCGCTCTATCGCGGGTTGAGAGTGACTCTGGTGGCGCCCGAGCCGATCCGCATGAGTCCTGGGGTGATCACCCACCTGCTCAAGCATGGGGCTAAGGTCAGCGAAACCGAAGACCTGATGGGTGCGGTCGCCGACGCCGACATCGTCTACCAGACCCGGATTCAGCTGGAGCGCTTCAGCGAACCCTGGGACGAATCGGAGGACCAGCGCCGCCACTTCCGGATCAGCGAAGAGGTCATGTCCCGCCTTCCCCAGGGCGCGATCGTCATGCACCCCCTGCCGCGGGTGGGCGAGATCGACTCGGCCGTGGATCGCGATCCCCGGGCCGCCTACTTCCGCCAGGCGCGCAACGGGGTGGCGGTGCGGATGGCCCTGCTCCAGATGTTGCTGCCAGGGTGACCACGGATCAGCTGGCGACCAGCGGGGCCCGCGAACTCCTCGGTGCAGACGAGCTGCAACGCACCCTCTGGCGGCTCTCCCGCGAGCTTCAAGAGCGCCACCCCGAGGGCGGGGTCGTGCTCATCGGGATCCTGACCAGAGGGGCCTTCCTGGCGGCCAGGCTGCTTGACCTGATCCAGTCGCAAGGAGGAGCACGGTGGAGCGGGGCCACTCTCGACGTCGGCGCCTATCGCGACGATGGGACCCGGACCCCTTCGCCCGGAACGCCCCCCCTCCCACTGACCCCAGCCACGGCCGAATCGGTACGTGACCGGGTGGTGGTGCTGGTTGACGACGTGCTCTTCCACGGCCGGACTGGGAGGGCAGCGCTGGCCGCCCTGGCCGACCTGGGTCGGCCCCAGGCCGTCGAGCTCCTGGTGGTCGTCGATCGCGGACATCGAGAGCTGCCTCTCCGGGCCACCTACGTGGGCCGAAACCTGCCCACGTCCGAGACCGAGCGGGTACTGGTCCGACTCGCCGAGGTCGACGGTAAGGATGCGGTGCTGCTGCGCTCCGCCGAGGTCGATCGGGCTTGACCCAGATCCTTGTTCAGCAGGTCCGCCTGATCGATCCCGTCAGCGCGCTTGATCTACCCGCCTGCGACCTGTTGCTAGAGGATGGCGTGCTCCTTCAGATCGGCACTGGCCTGGAGCCCCGAGGGGGGGCTATCCGGCTTCAGCGCGAGGGCACGATAGTCTCGCCCTGCTTCGTCGACCTGCACTGCCACCTCCGCGAGCCGGGCCAGCCCTGGAAGGAGCGGATCGCCAGGGCCACCGGGGCAGCGGCGGCTGGAGGCTTCGGCGCGGTCTGCGCGATGGCCAACCTGGTACCGCCGGTGGACACACTGGAGCGCCTGCGCGAGTGTCAGCGCGAAAACCGGACCTGGGCCAGAATCCCGGTTCTTCAGTTCGCGGCGTGCACCGAGGGATCGGAGGGGAGCGCCCTCACTGACTTTGAGGCGCTCGCCGCCGGCGGGGCGGCGGGGTTCTCCGATGACGGCCGCAACGGCATGGGGGAGGTAGAGCTCGAGAAGGCCTTGAGGTTAGGCGCCGCCCTGGACCGAGTGGTGGCGATTCACCCCGAGGATGAAAGCCTCCTAGCCAAGGCCAACCGCGGCAACCAGGATCCGTTTCTCTGGCGGGTGCGACCTCCGGAAGCTGAGATCGCAGCCATCGAAAGGGCGATCGCGGCGCTGAGGTCGGTCCCCGGTTCCCGGCTCCACCTCCAGCACGTCAGCACCGCGGCCGGCGCCGACATGGTTCGCCAAGCCAAGGCCAGTGGCCTCTGGCTCACCGCCGAGGTCACCCCCCACCACCTCATGCTCACCGCTCCGGAGAACGGGATCGAGATCGAGGGCACCGGCCGTTGCAACCCGCCGCTGCGCACCGAGCCGGACCGGATGGCGCTCTGGGAGGCGCTGCTGGACGGGACCATTGACGCGATCGCCAGCGACCACGCGCCGCACGAGCCGGCTCCCACTTTCGAGCGAGAGGCGGGCTTCAGCGGGGTTCAGCTAGCACTCTCGGCGGTCCTGGGCCAGGGTGGGGTGATGTTCCACCTGGCCAGGGTGGTAGAGGCGTTGACCGCAGGCCCCCGGCGGGTTCTCGGGGAGGCCGGTGCGATCGCTCCGGGCGACGGGATCAGGGCCGGCGAGCCTGCCTCCTTCACCTGGTTCGACCCCAACCAGAGCTGGACTCCCAGCCCCTTGAACTGGCTTTCTCTGGGCGCCAACACCCCCTTCTGGGGAGAGCCGCTCAGGGGCACCGTGCTGGCGACCTTCGCACGAGGCCGGATGGTCCACCTCAACCGCGCGCTTGTCCCTCAACTGGCGGAGGGCTGAGTTGGGTCTAAGCAGCCGCTGGCAGGGCGAGCCGGGCCGGCTGGTTCTGGAGTCAGGGGCGTCGTTCGCGGGAACCTGGATCGGCGCCAAGCCGGCTGCTGCCTCGCAGCTGCGGTTTGGGGAGGTGGTGTTCAACACCTGCATGACCGGCTACCAGGAGGTCTGCACCGACCCCTCTTACGCCGGGCAGCTGTTGGTCTTCACCCAGCCTCTGATCGGCAACGTCGGGGCAGCGGAGGTCGACATGGAGTCGGATCGCGCCTTCTGCCGGGGGGTGATCGTGGCCGAGTGCAGCCCTACGTCGCCCCACTGGCAGGCTCAGTCAACCTTCGGCGCCTGGCTCGAGCAACAGGGTGTAGCGGGCCTGGAGCAGGTGGACACCCGGGCTCTGACCCGTCACCTACGGGACCACGGGACCTTGCGCGGGGTGATCGCCCCTACCGGCGCGGGAACAGTGGCGGAACTGGCGGACCTGGCGCGGACCTCGCCCTCAGTTTCGGAGCAGGATCTGGTCGCCGAGGTTTCCTGTGGCCAGACCACGCGCTGGCTGGAGCCGCTCCATCCGGCGCTTCGTCGGGGGTCCGGACAGCGCGCCAGCGGGGAGGGATTGCGCATCGCCGTCCTCGATCTAGGGGTCAAGCGCAACACTCTGCGCTCTCTGGTCAGCCGCGGCGCCGAGGTCTGGGTCCTGCCCCACTCGGCCACTCTGGGCGAGATCGCAGAGCTCCGCCCGGACGGGGTTGTGCTGACCAACGGTCCCGGCGACCCCGCCAGCCTCGCCCCCCAGGTCGAGCTGGTCAAAGGGCTACTAGGCCGCTATCCCCTCCTCGCTATCTGCCTGGGCCACCAGCTGGTGGGAAGGGCGATCGGGGGAACCACCAGCCGTCTTCCCTTCGGGCACCACGGGGGTAACCACCCGGTGGCGGACCTGGTCAGTGGCGAGATCTTCGTCACCCCCCAGAACCACGAATTCCAGGTCGACGCCGGGAGCATCGCTCCGGAGAGTGGCTGGGTCGTCTCCGAGCGCAACCTCAACGATGACTCGGTGGAAGGGCTGCGGCACCGCCAGCTGCCGGTGATATCAGTGCAGTACCACCCCGAGGGCAGCCCCGGACCTCAGGACCGCCAGCATCTATTCGACGAGTTCCTGGACCTCTGCCGCCGCCCAGATCGAGGAGTCGACCGGTTGAGCGTCCTCGCAGCGGACCCAGATCAGGACTCGATCCGCCGGGTTCTGGTCCTGGGAAGTGGGCCGATCGTGATTGGCCAGGCGGCCGAGTTCGACTACGCCGGAACCCAGGCCTGCCGGGCTCTCCGTGAGGAGGGCATGGAAGTGGTTCTGGTCAACAGCAATCCCGCCACCATCATGACCGACGAGGAGGTTGCCGACCGGGTCTACCTGGAGCCGCTGACCGTCGAGGTCCTGACCAAGGTGATAGCGCGGGAACGTCCCGACGGACTTCTCGCCGGCCTTGGCGGACAGACGGCCCTGAATCTGGCGGTCGCCCTCGACGAGGCGGGAGTGCTTGAGCAATATCAGGTGCGGGTGTTGGGAACTCCGCTGGAGGCGGTGCGCGACGCCGAGGACCGGGAGCGCTTCAAGCGCCGGATGATCGCGATCGGGGAGCCGGTGCCCCCTTCCCGGACCGTAAACAGCGTCGCCGAAGCCACCGCCTTCGCGCTCGAGGTGGGGTTGCCGCTGGTGGTGCGGCCCGCGTTCACCCTGGGAGGCACCGGCGGCGGGCTGGTCCACTCTTCAGAGGAGTTGGAGCAGGTGGTGGCGCGGGGGCTCCAGGTCAGCCCCATCACCCAGGTCCTGGTGGAGCAGGCCCTGATGGGCTGGCGGGAGCTCGAGTACGAGGTGATGCGGGACGGCGACGACACCTGCATCTGCGTCTGCAACATGGAGAACCTCGATCCCATGGGAGTCCACACCGGGGACTCCCTGGTGGTGGCTCCCAGCCAGACCCTCACCGATAAGGAGCACCAGCAGCTGCGCTCGGCCGCGCTCCGCATCATTCGGTCACTCGAGATCGAGGGCGGCTGCAACGTTCAGTTCGCCCTGGCGCCCGACTCCTTCACCTACTTCGTGATCGAGGTCAACCCCAGAGTGAGCCGTTCGTCGGCCCTGGCCTCCAAGGCCACCGGTTACCCGATCGCGCGGGTCGCCGCCAAGATCGCGGTGGGGCGGCGGCTGCGGGAGATCCGCAATCAGGTCACTGGGCGCACCTGCGCGGCCTTCGAGCCCAGCCTCGACTACTGCGTTGCGAAGTCGCCCCGCTGGCCCTTCGACAAGTTCCCTCACGGCGACCGTCGCCTGGGCACCCAGATGAAGTCCACCGGGGAGGCGATGGCCATCGGCAGGACCTTCGAGTCGGCCATCAGCAAGGTGCTGCGCTCGCTGGAGCAGGTGGACCCGGATCCGTCGGCGCTGCGCCGGGCAACGGAGCGTTTGGAGGAACCCACCGACCTCCGGCTCCAAGCCGTCCTCGTGGCGCTGGCGCAGGGCGAGGAGCCGGCCACCATCGCGCGCCGCACCAGGTATCCGCAGTGGTTCTGCGATCGCCTCGGTGACCTGGTCGGCCTGGAGGCGGAGGTGGAGGCCACGGCCGGCGGTGAGATCCCTGTAGGCCTGCTGCGCCGGGCGAAACGATCCGGCCTCTCGGACCGAAGGATCGCCGAGCTCACCGGTCGGGCTCCGGCCCAGGTGGAGGACGAGCGCAGCCGCGCCGGAGTTGTTCCCACTTTCAAGTGCGTCGACACCTGCGCCGCGGAATTCGACGCCACCACCCCCTACTTCTACTCCAGCTTCGAGCTGGAGGACGAGGAGCGAGGGGGCGCTGGTTCGGCGGTGGTGCTGGGGTCGGGCCCGATCAGGATCGGTCAAGGGATCGAGTTCGACTACTGCTCGGTACAGGCGGCAGCCGCTCTCCAGCGCCGGGGCCTGGAGGCGGTGATGATCAACAGCAACCCGGAGACGGTGTCCACCGACTTCGACTGCAGCTCGCGGCTCTACTTCGAGCCGGTCGATCTGGAGTCGGTGCTCCAGGTCTGCTCGGTGGAGCGGCCTCGAGGCGTGATGGTCCAGTTCGGCGGCCAGACGGCGGTCAACCTGGCGGGACAGCTCCACCACCTCGGGGTGCCGCTGCTGGGCTCGGCAGCCGCCTCGATCGAAATGGCCGAAGATCGGGGCCGTTTCGAGGCCCTGCTTCAGCGCCTCGGCATCGCCCGCCCCCCAGGTGCCGCCACCCGCGACCCGGAGGAGGCGGAGCGGATCGCAGAGCGGGTTGGCTACCCGGTTCTGGTGCGGCCCTCCTACGTCCTCGGTGGTCGGGCCATGGACGTGGTTCACTCGGTGCAGGAGCTGCGGATGTATCTGGGCGACGCCCTGCTGGCCTCGGGCGACGCCGGCGGCGAGGTGCTGATAGACAAGTACATCCTGGGAATGGAGGTCGAGGTTGACGCCATCAGCGATGGCGAGCAGGTGCTGGTTCCCGGGGTCATGGAGCACATCGAGCGGGCCGGGGTCCACTCCGGGGACTCGATGGCGGTCTTCCCGCCGCAGCGGCTCGACCCGGCCACCATCGACGATCTGGTCAGGGTCACCACCGAACTGGCGCTGGGCACCAGCACCGTGGGTCTGATCAACGTCCAGTACGTGGTCCATCGCGGCCAGGTGTTGGTGATAGAGGTCAATCCCCGGGCCAGTCGCACCGTCCCCTTCCTCAGCAAGGTGACTGGGGTAGCCATGGTCGATACGGCTGTCGGAGCCATGCTGGGCGAGTCCCTACGAGGGCGCCAGCTGGCGGTGGGCTTGCTGCCACCTCCACCTCTGGTTGCGGTCAAGGCGCCGGTGTTCTCGGCCCGCAAGCTCGACCAGGTCGACAGCGTCCTGGGGCCGGAGATGACCTCCACCGGCGAGGTGATAGGGGTGGCACCCTCGCTTCCCGAGGCCCTCGAGAAGGCGTTCTGGGCCGCCCTGGGCACGCTCCCCCGCCGGGGCGGGGCCCTGGTCAGCATCGCCGACCAGGACAAGGCTGAGGGACTGCCGATCGCCGCCCGGCTGGCCGAGCTGGGCTTTCGGATTTACGCAACCCCGGGAACGGCGGCTGCCCTGCGCCAGGCGGGAATCAGCGTGGTCGAAGTCAGCAAGCTCCACTCTGGCCGACCCAACGTCCTCGACGTCACCGTCGCGGGCCAGGTCGAGCTGGTCATCAACACCATCTCGGGGACTTCGACGGACGAAATGGAAGCCGAGGACGGCGACTGGGTCGCCCGGCGACCGGTTCGGGACGGCTACCGCATCCGTCAGGCGGCCGTCCAGAGGGGAATACCCTGCCTCACCTCACTCGAGACTGCCGCCGCCCTGGTGGCCGCCCTCGAAAGTGGCGGCGGCGGCGTGGTCGAGGTCGCGACCATCGGTGAGCATCGCCAGGCCAGCCTCCGCCAGGTGGCGCCGTGACTCAACTGCTCAGCACCTCCGCCAAACATCTAACGGGCGAGAGCCAGTTGTCCCGAGCGGTCGATGAGCAGGCCGAGTGCACCTCGGTGCTGCCCCTGGAGGGGAACCTCTTCGAGATCTCCTTCTTCGCGCCCGAGATCGCCCGTCAGGCCCAGCCCGGCGAGTTCGCCCAACTCCGGGTGGAAGAGGGTGACGTCCCCCTCCTGCGTCGGCCGTTCTCTTTCAGCCGCGCCGATCCGGAGACCGGCGAGATCGCCTTCTACGTGGGCGTGGTGGGCGAGGGCAGCCGGAGGTTGCGGAGATTCGCCCCCGGCCAGCGAGCCAGAATCCTCGGCCCACTGGGCCAGGGTTTCACCCTGCCGGACCGACCCGGGCGGTCTGCCGTGATCTCGGGAGGACTGGGGGCAGCACCCTTTCCCCTCCTCACGGAGGTACTACTCCGGCGGGGCGAGGAGGTGGTTTGGATAAACGGGGCAAGGACTGCCGCTGAGCTTTATCCCGAAGATCTCGTACCAGCCGGAGTGGGCCAGCTGATCCGTCTCACCGAGGACGGCAGCTCGGGAAGATCGGGTCGGGTCACGGAGGGACTGGAATCCCACCTCCGCCGCGCCCAACGGGCCTACGCCTGCGGTCCCAATCAGATGCTGGCGGCAGTCGTCAGGTCCCTCGGCGAAGCGGCGGGCCAGCTGGCCGCCGTGCCGGAGCTCGAGGTGTCCATCGAAGCGCCCATGGGCTGTGGATTCGGCACCTGCCTGGGGTGTGCCATCCCAATGGGCACGACCCGCGGCGACGAACGTGTCCTGGGACTCTGCTGCCGCCAGGGGCCAGTGTTCCCGGCCTCGACCCTGGACTGGGAGCGATTGCTCACCCAGCCCGCCCACCTGGAATGAGCGCGCCCAGTTCGCAGCTCGACCCTCGCGTCGACCTCGGGCGCGGCTTGGTGCTGGCCAACCCGGTGGGGGTGGCCTCGGGAACCTTCGGATTCGGGTTCGAGGCCAAGGAGATGGCTGGAATCAGCCATCTAGGTGCGATCTTCTCCAAGGGCACGACAGCCCAGCCTCGGGAGGGCAACCGTCCTCCCCGGATCGCGGAGACGGCGGCGGGAATGCTCAACTCCATCGGACTTCAGAACCCGGGGGTCGAGGTGGTCGCCCGCGAGTACGCCCCTCGCTGGGCTAATTGGCCGGTGCCGGTGATCGTCAACGTGGCCGGCGCGGATATACGCGAGTACGTCGAGGTTGTCATTCGCCTGGATGGGATTGCTGGGATCTCCGGGGTGGAGTTGAACATCTCCTGCCCCAACATTGCCCACGGGCTCGACTTCGCCACCGAGCCGGGTGCCGCCGCCCGCTGCGTCGCGGCGGTCCGGGTGGCGACGACGCTTCCCCTGGTGGTCAAGTTGAGCCCCAACGTCACCGACATCGCCGAGGTGGCTCGGGCGGTGGAGGACGCCGGCGCCGATGCGCTTTCGGCGGTGAACACCTATGTGGGAATGAAGGTCTCACTGGAGCGGCAACGCCCGGTGCTGCCAGGTGTTGGCCTCGGGGGCCTCAGCGGCCCGGCGGTCAAACCGCTTGCCCTGGCCGCGGTGGCCAAGGTGCGCAGGGCGGTGGCAATCCCACTGATCGGGATCGGTGGCATTGCGACAGCCGCTGACGCCCTCGAGTTCATTGTGGCCGGAGCGGACGCGATCCAGGTTGGGACGGCGAACTTCAACAACCCGGGCGTGAGTCGGGAGATCGTAGAAGGGTGCCTCGCATATGGCGCGGAACACGGGCTGAAGCGCTTCTCAGAGCTGCGCTGGCAGGAGCTCGATCATCCCGGAGCTGAGGAGCCAGCGCCAGAACCTGACTGAGAGTGCGGCCTCT
Source organism: Candidatus Dormiibacterota bacterium (assembly GCA_963701235.1). Classification (GTDB taxonomy): domain Bacteria; phylum Chloroflexota; class Dormibacteria; order Aeolococcales; family Bog-877; genus Bog-877. Next base: position 533,410 of record OY969577.1, on the reverse strand, counting down.
CCGGGCTGGGCGCGATATATCGTGGATGTGTATAGTGCGCTATATCGTTATGCGGACGGATCGCGTGGGAGGTGCACCGTGACCGAATGGGACATAGACAGCGCAGAGACCATCCAGTTCGAGGAAACCCCCTCCGAACTGCAGGTGGACCTGGTGGCGGGCGACCTCGCCGTAAGCGGCTCGGACGGCCCTCCGACCTTGGAGGTCAGGCAGGTGAGCGGCCCGCCGGTTCAGGTCCGGCTGGAGTCAGGGCGATTGGAGATCGTGCAGAAAGACCCGTCGTTCACGTCGCGACTGGGGATCACGAGGCGGTCAGCCTCGGTTGTCCTGGCAGTGCCGCCCGGATGCCGGGCACGCCTCCGCACCATTTCCGCCTCGGTGCTTGCAGCCGGTTTGGAGGATGAACTCTCGGTCGAGACGGTATCCGGGGAGATCACCCTGGAGAGCGCGAAGGGTCCGGTCAGGATCGAGACGGTCTCTGGCAACACCGCCGCGCGCGGCGTCAGCGGCGAGTTGCGGGGACAGTCGGTCTCGGGCGGTCTGACCCTCGAGACCTTCGGCGGCGGCGTCGTCCGCCTGGACACCGTGTCGGGCGAGGTCACTGCCGACATCAAGGACGCCGGGCCGGACAGCTCTGTCGAGGTCAACACCGCATCCGGAAGCGTCTTCCTGCGCCTGGCTGGCAGCCCCTCGCAGCAGGTGCGGGTGGGGTCGGTCTCGGGACGACTGACGTCGGCTTTCCCGGAACTCGCGGTGAGTAGTGGACCGGGCTCGCGAAGTATGCAAGGCGCGCTGGGCGACGGTCGTGGGCGCGTGGAGATACACACGGTCTCGGGGGAGGTCGCGCTGCTGGGCGAGGCGGTGACCTGACGCCAGTCTTCCGTCCAGGCTGGATGCGGCTGTATCTGCTCGCGCTCTTGAGCGAGGGCGACCAGCACGGATACCAGCTCATCGCCGGTCTCAGGGAACGGTTTGGGGGCGGATACAGCCCATCGGCGGGAACGATCTACCCCCGGCTGCGCCAGCTTGAGCGGGAGGGCCTGGTCAATGCCCGAAGGGAGGCAGGACGGATCGTCTATCAGGTCACGCCTGCCGGCGACGCGGTGCTCGCCGAACACGCCGAGGAGGTGGGGAACCTCGACGCTGAGCTGGGGCGGGTGGCGTTGGAGATGACCACCCAGCTGCGATCAGAGGTGCAGGGGTCGGCCAGGGACCTGCGGGCAGAACTGCGCGCTCAGGCTGCGGCTCTTCGAGCTCCGGCCGCCCTGCCTCCATTTGGCGCTGCCCTGCGCCAGGAGATGGCACGATTCGCGGCCGAGTGGGGACGGCTGGTGCCACCAGAGATCACCCCTAGCGAGGCTCAAGCGGCGCTGTCAGCGGCAATTGCCGCGGCTTTGGCGCAGCTCCGTGAGACGTTCCCAGAGGGCGATCCAAGAGAGTAAAGTCCTACCCCGCGAACTCGGGGCTGTGGCAATTGGCTGCGCATAATGGCGAACTCCCACGCTCAACCTTGGGTGGCGCATAGTTACCGCCGTGGCTTCCAGCCTAAGTCGCGCCCTTGACGCCCTGACTGACCCTGGCCGTCGCGAGGTCTTGGAGCAGTTGGCAGCTGGACCCAGAACAGCTGCCCAGCTAGCTCACGAGCTGGCGGCCCCGGGACCGATCCTGACCGAGTGGTTGGTGACACTAAGCGGCGCCGGGCTGGTCGCCGAGGACTGCAGCCGGGCGAGGATCCGCTACCACGTCAGTAGCAAGGGCGTAGAGGAACTGCGCGACTATCTCGAGAGGATCGCCAACCTCCCTAAGGCTGAGGTCAAAGGCCTGCCAGTGCAGCGCCACTTGGCCGAAGTTATAGAGTTGGGTGCGCGTTTTCTGGTCCGTCGGACGGTGGATATGCACTGCGACCAGCTCCGCGCGTTTCAGCTCTTCACAATCGGAATGGGCACATGGTGGCCTCTAGGCCGCCGTCATTTCAGCGAAGTGTCGGCTGTCACCGTGATCGTTGAGCCAGGCGTTGGCGGTCGCTGGTTCGAGCGTGGCGACGACGGCAGCGAATCACCATGGGGCAAGGTCCAGGTGTGGGACCCTCCTCGCCGAGTGGTGTTGGACTGGATGGTGGGACCAGACTGGCGCCACCATCCGGACCTCCGGACTGAAGTCGAGGTCACTTTTATCCCTGAGGATCTCAGCACCTGCCGCGTCGAGCTGGAGCACCGCGGCCTGGACCAGGTCGGCCCACAGGCGGCACGGCTGCAGGCGACCTTCGCAGCCGAGGATGGCTGGACCGAGCTCCTGCAGCGGTTCTCCGAGGCCGACTAGAACCAAGCTAGCGACCACCCCAGGGTGCCGTTTGGGCCTCCGGAGGAGTGGCTGAGGACGGGGAGGCCCGGCGACCTGAACCCCTGTCCCGCGCTGTCGAGCTACGCGCGCAGCGGCGGTTTCCCTCAGTCCCCTGGGAGCACCTCATCGATGCTCTTGAGGACCGAATCCGTGAGCTTGGGCAGGACCGCAAGCGACTTTAGGTTCTCGTTGACCTGATCGACGGTGGTCGCCCCGGTGATGACCGTGGAGACATGGGGATTGCGGGCGCACCAAGCGATTGCGAGCTGGGCCAAGGTGCATTGCAACTGGTCGGCAACCGCCTTCAGCTTGCGAACCCCCGTGTTCACCTGGGGATCGGTGAGTTCCTCGCGCAGCCATTCGTAACCGGGCAGGGCGGCCCGGCTGCCCTCCGGGATGCCGTTCAAGTATTTGCCCGTCAGTACGCCCGAGGCAAGCGGACTCCATGTGGTCATACCCAGTCCGCAGTCTTCGTAGAGCCGAGAGTACTCACGCTCCACCCGCGCTCGGTGAAGCAGGTTGTACTGCGCTTGTTCCATTACGGGCTTGTGCAGATGGTGGCGTTCTGCGATTTCGTAGGCGGCACGGATTTCGTCTGCGGACCACTCGGACGTGCCCCAGTAGAGCGCCTGTCCCCTCGTGATCATGTCGTGCATCGCCCACACCGTCTCCTCGATCGGCGTCTCCGGGTCCGAGCGGTGACAGAAGACCAGGTCAACGAAGTCCAACCCGAATCGGTCGAGAGAACCCGCAATCGCCTGCTGCAGATACTTGCGGTTCAGCGTGTTGGACGTGTTGACGCCCTCGTCGAGACCCCAGAAGAGCTTGGTGGAGACCACGTAGCTGCGCCGGGGCCAGTCGGTCCGCGCTAACACGCTGCCCATGATCCGCTCGGACTCGCCGGAGGCATAGACCTCGGCATTGTCGAAGAAATTGACTCCCTGGTCATAGGCGGCGGTCATGCAGTCGAGCGCCAAGTCCTCATCCACCTGGGCACCGAAACTCACCCAGGATCCGAATGAGAGCAGGCTCACCTTGAGCCCGGCTCGGCCCAGACGGCGGTAAGGCATTTTCATCGCTGATTCTCCCTCCTGTTAGCCGACGCGGATTTCCTTCCGATTTTCTTGGTCAAGTTTTTTTGCAGAGCGAACTGGGATTAGCTGCCCGCTGGCGATTCACTCGCCAGTCGTTCCGTCCAACAGTTCTCGTGTCGCGTCTGCATGGCCGGCGTGACGCGCTGTCTCGTTGATCAGATGCAGCAGCACCCAGCGCAGGTCGGTTCCATCGTCGCGTTTGGTCGGTTCGGCGAGCGAGGGAAACGACCGAACCACGTCGTTCGTGGTAGCTGCCCTCTCGCGGTATGCCGCCAGAGCGTCGCCGACCGTGAGCTCAGGCCCGGGACTGAACTCCTTCTCGCTCCTGCTGACATCACGGCCGAGCATGGCTCCGTCGATCCAACGCCACTCCACATGCGTGAGGTGGTTGATGATCCCGAGCAGTGAAATCAGAGCCCCATCCGGCCTCCAACGCGCGCCCTCTTCGCTAACCCCCTCTACCTTGCGCACAATCGCGCCGCGAAGGAAACGAAGCCAACTGAGTAGCAGCTCCTGCTCGTCCGGGTTGCCGACGGGAAAGTCCAATATCGGGTTCTTGGGCACGAAACGATCATAGGCAAGTCAGTCGGCCCGTCGTCGAAGGCTTCTCACCCAACCCGTCACCGCGGCCGCCGCAGACTCAGGCGTCGACCCAGTCCTGGGTCAGGTACAACCAGAACGCGAGCCCCTGGTAGGTGCCGTACCTGCGAAAACGTCGTCGGATGGCCTGGTCTGAGGCCTTCCGACCGCTCAGGCGAGCGAAGGCGGGACGCGTCCACGAGTCCAGAACCAGCAACCCGTACCGACCCAGCCCGGTAAGCATGATGTGGGCCGCAGCGTACGGCCCCACTCCCGGCAGGGCCAGAAGGCGGGCCTCGGCCTCGGCGTCCGGAAGCTCGGGGTCGTTCAACGCCTCAAGATCAATCTCGCCCTCTGCTACGCGGATAGCGAGCTCTTTTAGATAGGCGCCGCGGTACCCGGTGCGGGCCTGGAGGCGATAGAAGTCGTCATCCGCTTCGGCCATCGCTAGGGGGCTCGGGAATGTGTGCCGCCCGCTCGCGTCCGCGCGACCCAGCTGCTCAACCAGCGCGCCTACCATCCGCTCGGTGGCGGACCAGGAGCAGTTGGTCGTGCAGACGGTCTTCACCACATCCTCGAACACAGTTGGGCTGCACAGCATGCGGCCGCCACCCGCGGTCACCCAGGCAAGGTCGGGATCAACCGCGGCGAGCTCGTAGAATCGCGAGAGGTCGTCATCGAGGCGCAGCATGTGCCGACATAGCCCCAGCAATTGGCGGCGCTCAGCAACTGCAACAGGTCCTTGTACAGTTGCACGCACTATGCCGATGCGCGACTCAGTCAAGTGCATGCCATGGGCTTTCCCTGTCCCGGCGGACAGCGTGGTGTCCAGCGTCCACGCGCTCGTGTCTACACGGTTGGGTACTAAGGTGGCCACACCGTGTGAGGAAAGCGTCCGTTTCCAATCGACCGGCTCTCCCCCACCGCCGCGTAGCGTCAGCTCCCCGAGCGTTGCCAACTTAGGAATGACTCCCGATGCGCGCCCTACCCCTGTCCAGCTGCGCCAGCCGTCGAAGAGACCAGCGCACGCACGGCGTTCAGCTTAGCGGCTTCGTTTAGCAAGGCCCTAGGGAAGAACCCTCTACTCCCGCGCCAGTCCACCACTCGGAGCCGGGATGGAGCTGTTCCTTTGCACTCGGGTAGGACTTCCAAGTCTCCTTGGACGGCCCCTGCTCTTTCATGTCACCAGACGTCGTCGGTATCGAATTTCGACGAGACGCTGGGTCGCGAGCCTTCTTAGAAGTCACACTCCCGGCACAGCGGGCCCACAGATAGTTCACACAAACGGCTGGCACTCTCTAGGTAGATGCCTGAGCTAGAGGATCGCTTCATGGACGACTACGAACCAACAAACCCCCACAAAACCCTTCCTGCTGGCGCCACCACATCGAGCGCGAGCGCAGAGCTGTCGGCCTCGGCGCCCACGGCCAAGCAGGCTCGCCTCCGAAGCGCACGACGGTGGCTAGCGAACAGAAGACGTCGATGGGTCGTAGTGGCAGCTGCGCTGATGTGTGGGGCCATCGGACTTTCCCTCGGACTCGTGGCGTCTCGCTCGACAACGGCTGGGCAGCCAGTGCCCGCCGGCGGCTTCGCTGGCGGTATCCGATCCGGTAGTGGAGCATCCAACGCTCGGTCTGGGCCGGCCTCCGGGGGAACATCCGGCACGGTCGCGAGCGTGTCCACATCGAGCTTCGCGGTATCGACGTCAGCGGGTCAGAAGGTGACCGTTGACGAGGCGTCCTCCACGACATACCTGAAGGGGACGAACTCGACCTCGGCGGCTGCGATTACAAAAGGAGAACCCGTCCTCGTACTCGGGACTACCAGCGGAACGACTATCTCGGCCACGCAGGTCATCGTGCAACCCAAAGGCAGCGCATCCGGGTCTTCCTCTGCAGCAGCGGTGGTCCCCTTCCAACAAGGTGCTCCGACCACGTCAAAGCAGGTCGGTCAGATCCCAGCGAACTACAGTCAGGGGTCGGGGACGATCGTCAGCGGAGCGGCGGCGAATAAGGCGACAGAAGCCGCGCTGGCTGCTTACCCGGGGGGCATCGTCGACCGCGTTGTGATGCTCAGCAACGGTGAGTACGAGGTCCACAACATCGGCGTCGACTGGCCGCACCACATCTTCGTCAGCCAAGACTTCGCGGTCGTCGGGGCCGACTAGCCACTGCGGAGACCATCCATCAGCTCGGACGGCTTTTCGAGGCTGGCCGCAGACGATGCACGACCAGCATGCCTGGAACGTCGGGCCCCCGATACCAAATCAGCTACTCAATGCGCAAGCCGGTCGAGCGACTCCGATTTGAGATCAAAGATTGGGTGCCGCCAGCAGGATTCGAACCTGCGACCCTGGGCTTAAAAGGTCGCCCGGCTGACGTCCGCGGGCGTCCACGGCAGGCCACCTCCAGATTGAATAGGTGGATCCGCATCGACGCTTCGTCCGCCGACATCCGCCCCAGTACAGCCCAGTTGCTGTCAAGACTGCTGTCGCTACGTCGCGGCCTTGCGGGTCCCAGCGTCGGTGGGCTCTGGGAATCTGGCCCGAGATCGCAGCCAGTCCCCCACCCAAGCCTCATCGACCTCATGAGCAGCGACAGCCAGCATCGCTGCTTCCGCTTCGTCGGTCTCAGGAGGGTCTGGGTCCCACTGCACCCCGTTTAGGTCGAGGAACATAGCGAGTGAAGCCCAAGCCGCTCGCTTGTTGCCGTCGGGGAGAGGGTGGTTCCACGCCAGCCGGCAGACGAGCACCGCGGCCTTTTCCGCCAAGTCCCCGTAGAACTCGTGGCCCTCGAAGGCGGCCTCGGGGGCGTGCAGCGCTGAGTCTGCAAGCTCTGTGCGGCTCGCCTTGGCCAGTGTCACTGCCTGGATCCCCGTCACCTGCTCAGCGAGCCATAGGTACTCGGCGAGGGTGAGGTACCGGGTCACCGGGCGAGCCGGTCGAGCAACTCCTTATCGCGTTCGAGCAGCTTGCGGGCGCGCTCAGTGAAGTCGTCGTCGGCTCGAACAAGATCGATCGCGGTAGTAAGCGACTCGACGATTAGTGCATTCACGCTAGTTCCACGAACCCGCGCTACAGCATCTGCCTGATCAGCAAGCTCGTCGGGTAGTCGCACCGTTGTCTGCCTAGTCACGAAGTCATGGTAGCACGACACCACGCCTTCAAGCAACGTGACTGGCACGCCCGCTGTGGCCCGCAGAGGAGGGAGTGACACCAAAGAAGGAATATTGCAAACGCCACCGCTGCGCGTACCGGCGCTGGTACGAGCAATGGCAGGAAGGCTTGAGCAGCCTAGGCCGAGGGTGCCGCCAGCAGGATTCGAACCTGCGACCCTGGGCTTAAAAGGCCCCTGCGCTACCACTGCGCCATGGCGGCTCCAGCGCAGCCTACCTCACGCCGCCGCATTGCGAACTGAGCGGCGACGGCCCCAGATTTTAGTCCCGGGTGCCTGCCTTCAACGCCCACTCAGGACGCCCGCTCACCGGCGCGAGCATGGAGGTGACGGCGCTCGGCGGGGTTGAGGGTGAGCGCAAGGGCGCTCTTCCAGGCTTCCTGGGCCTCCTGCTCGCGGCCCAAATCCCGCAAAAGCTCGCCCCGGGTGCTGTGCAAGAGATGGTAGCGCTGAAGCTCTGGCAACAGAGCATCGGTCTCGATCAGCGCGGCCTCGGCTCCGGAAACATGCCAGAGGGCCACCGCGCGATTGAGCCTCACCACGGGGGAGGGCTGGAGTTGGAGCAAGCGATCGTAGAGCCGGACCAGAAGCGGCCAGTCAGTGGTCGACCAAGTCGCGGCAGTAGCATGACAAGAGGCGATTGCCGCCTGCAGTTGGTAGGGACCGGGTCGGTCCAGCGCCGCCGCCCGGTCCAGGAGTTCGGTCGCCTCGCGGACGGCATGCTGGTCCCAAAGTGAACGGTCCTGATCGGCGAGCATCACCATCGAGCCATCGGCGGCGAAGCGGCTGCCCACCCTGGAGAGCTGGAGTTTGAAGAGCGCCAGCAACCCCAACACCTCGGCCTGGGCTGGCAGCACCTGGGCCACCAAGCCCGCCAGCCAGGTGGCATCCTCGGCCAGCGATCGATCCTGAGCCTGCTCCCAGCCGCTGGCCAGGTATCCCTCGTTGAACATCAGATAGAGGACGGAAAGGACCTCGGCAACCCGGGCTTCGAGGTCAGCGGGCGCGGGCATCCGAAAGGGTATGGCGGCGGCGACGATTTTGCGCTTGGCCCGGGTGATCCGCTGGGCCACGCTGGCCTCAGAGCTGAGGAAGGCCCGAGCGATCTGAGCGGTGGTGAGGCCGGCCACCGTGCGCAGGGTCAGGGCCACCTGAGCATCGCGCGACAGTGAGGGGTGGCAGCAGGCGAACATCAGGCTGAGGCGGTCGTCGCCGGACTCGGCCTTGGGGAAGGATATACCGCCCACCTTGGCGGCGAAGCGCTGGTCGCGGCGAAGACGATCCAGCGCCCTGCGCTCGGCCACGGTTCGCAACCAGGCCCCAGGGCGAGAAGGAATGCCCCGCGAGGGCCATGACCTCAGCGCTTCGACGCAGGCCTCCTGGGTGCTGTCCTCGGCGAGTTCGAAATTGCCGTAGCGACGCATCAGTGAGGCCGTCACTCGACCGGCCTCCTCCCGGAAGACCTCGCCGAGGACGACCTCGACCGTTGCGCCAGCCGGCAGCCTCAGTCCACCCAGATCGGTCTGATCTCTACCGCGGGACTTGCTGGCCAGCTCTTTGCCATCTCCAGGGCGGCATCGAGGTCGGGTACCTCGACGATCGCGTACCCCCCGATGGTCTCCTTGGTCTCGGCAAAGGGCCCGTCGACGATCCTGGGAGCTCCGCCCTCAAAGCGAACCGTGGTTGCGTGGGCCGAAGGTTGCAGCCGCTCACCGCCCACGATCGCCCCGGACTGGCTGTATTTACCCCACCAGGCTCCGACACCGTCCATCACTTTCTCGTCGTTGTCGTCGCCGTCACCCGCGAAAATCAGCATGTACTTCAAGCCCGCTCCTCGTTGGCCCTTTGGGGGCAGCTGACCCCCATCTCTATATACGACGAATGGGCAGCCTCGGATGTCGACAGTGCGAGCGGGAAGAGGGCCTTGCCCACCGCGACTCGTGCCTCCCTCGCCAGTAGCAAACAGACCCGGATCTGAGCTCGCCCGCGTCGCTCGTGCTGCCGAGCCGCGCTCAGCGGGGACTAGAATCGAGTTGACCTTGAGGACCGCTGATAGCGGACCCGGGCATTAATAGACAGCTATGCAATGAGCCAGAACGGACACATCCTGACCGGAACCGTCCAGATCAAGCGCGGTCTCGCGGAGATGCTCAAGGGCGGCGTGATCATGGACGTGGTCACTCCCGAACACGCCGAGATTGCTCAGGAAGCCGGCGCGGTGGCGGTCATGGCCCTGGAGCGGGTCCCTGCCGACATTCGCGCCCAGGGCGGGGTCGCCCGTATGAGCGATCCCAAGCTGATCAAGGCAATCATGGCGTCGGTTTCGATCCCGGTCATGGCCAAATGCCGTATCGGCCACTTCGTCGAAGCGCAGATCCTGGAAGCCCTGGGAGTTGACTACATCGACGAGTCTGAGGTGCTAACCCCGGCGGACGAGGAGCATCACGTCGACAAATGGCAGTTCAAGGTGCCGTTTGTTTGCGGCGCCAGGGACCTCGGCGAGGCGCTTCGCCGCATCTCCGAGGGCGCGGCGATGATCCGCACCAAAGGCGAGGCCGGGACCGGTGATGTGGTCGAGGCGGTGCGCCATATGCGGGCGGTCAGCAAGGGAATCCGCCGGTTGCAGTCGCTCCGGCCCGATGAGCTGGCCAGCGCCGCCAAGGAGCTGGGAGCTTCGTTGGAGTTGGTGCGTGAGACAGCAGAGTTGGGGCGGCTACCTGTCGTCAACTTCTCCGCTGGTGGCCTCGCCACCCCGGCGGACGCGGCCCTCATGATGCAGCTGGGTTGTGACGGCAACTTCGTGGGCAGCGGCATCTTCAAGAGCGGCGACCCACTGCGTCGGGCCAAGGCGATCGTGGCCGCCACCACCTACTTCGACAAGCCGGACATCCTCGCCGAGGTCAGCGAGGACCTGGGCGAGCCCATGGTTGGGATCGGAGTCTCCAGTCTGCGCCAGGAAGAGCTCCTGGCCGCGAGAGGCATCTGACCCCAATTCCAGCAGCGATCCCAGCCCCCAGAATCGGAGTCCTGGCTCTCCAGGGTGACGTGCGGGAGCACCTGCGCTTGCTTGAGGCCTGTGGCGCCGACGCCCGTCCAGTCCGACTGCCCGACGAGATCCAAGGTTTGCAGGGTCTGGTCATTCCCGGTGGCGAGAGCACGACCATGAGCAGCCTCATCGAGCGCTTCCACCTGCTCGAGCCACTCCGGGAGGCTCTTGGGAATGGGACCGCCTCGCTGACAACTTGCGCCGGCACCGTCCTGATGGCCAAAACGATCAGGGACGGTCTACCGGGCCAGCTGTCGCTGGGGATCCTGGATATCGTGGTGCGTCGCAACGCGTTCGGTCGCCAACTGAGATCGGGCGAGATAGAGCTGGAAGTGCCGGCGATCGGCCCCGAGCCGATTCGGGTCGCGCTGATCCGCGCCCCTGCTATCGAGGAGGTGGGCAAGGAGGTGGAAGTGCTGGCCACCTACGAGGGTCAGCCTGCGGCGGTCCGCCAGGGTCGTCACCTCAGCCTGATCTTTCACCCCGAGATCACCGGAGACCCGCGCCTGCACCAGCTCTTCCTGGCCGGCCTCTGACCCTCGACGCTCAGCTCGGCGGAAGCGCCCTTTATGGTGCCAACCGTCCCGGGTGACGATCTCAACGCATCCGGGCTGCATCAACTCGCTGAGCGAGTCAAACTGAAGTCATGCAGGTTAGGTCGGCCAGCTATCGCGACCTCAGCCAGGTAGACGGGCTCTATCGCGCCAGCATGGTGATGGAGCAGGAGATCGATCAGCGGCTGCAGAGCGCCGGACCCCAGAGCCCGGTGCCGGGCCCGGCTCTGGCGCGGGCCTGGTCGATCCTGACCAGAAGCCTCTCGGCTCTGATGCCGCTGGCGGACGTCGGCGACCAGCTCTACGTGGCGGAGGAGCAGGGACGGATCGTCGGCTTCATCCAGGCTGAGACTGCCCCGGGCAAACGCGCCTGGCGCATCCTCAACCTCTGCCTCGCCCACAGCGCCGAGGGCCACTTCGCGGGAGTGCCGCTGCTCCAGCACCTGGTCAACGAGGGTCTGGAGCGCAAGGTGACGCGCTTTCTGGTCCGCATTCCTGAGGACCACCCACTGCAGGCGATGTTCCGAGAGCAGGGCTTTCAGCCCTACGCCACCGAGCAGATCCGGTTCCGGGAGCTTCCCAAACCCGCCGGTCAGCACTCGGAGCCCTGGGTTCCGGCCACCCCGGAAGATCTGGCTGGGATCCACCTGCTTTACCTGCGCACCGCACCCCACGCCGTGGCTGCGGTCGAGGCACCCAATTTCACGCAGTGGAAGGCGACTTTCCAACTGGGCTGGCTGGGCCGACTGGACGGACGGGCCGGCGACTCCCGCCATTACGTGATCCGCCAGAACGGCGGCATCGTGGCCTGGGCGGGGGTCCGTCTGCCCTCGCGGGCGCGGCCAAGCCTGATCAGCCTGATGCTCGATCCCCACGAGGGCACGCTGGCGGTCGAGGCCCTGCACGGCCTGCTGGGACTGGTGCCGCCGGGACCCACGCTCTGTCTGCTGCGCCACTACGACGCCGAGCTGCATCGGGCCGCGTCAGCGCGCGGATTCGAGCCCGTGGCGACCCAGATCCTGATGGCGCGCGATCTGCCGCTCAAGCTCTGGGCCCGCCACCTGGCGGAGCAGAAGAAGGCGGTCCTGGCCGGCGTGGTGCCGGTGGTGCAGGCCCGCGGCACCTCTGATACCGGTGCCTGACTGCGAAGGGCCGGAGCCGCACGGGCTTGCGCTATATTCGGGCTGTGATTTCAGGCCAGCTTGGAGCTGCTAGCGACCAAGCGGCTGCGCCTGTCGCCGGAGGGCATGAGCGCTAAAGCGCCGCTCAGCCACCGCCAGGCCACACCGCTCGCCGTGACCCACGGGGGGCCGCACCCTGACGGCATCTGACCCCGCTTTCGGCCCCTCGTTCCCGGAGGAGCTGGAGCTGCTGATTAGCACGCTTCCACGCCACCTCTACCAGGCGGTGCGCAGGCTCCCCGAGGAGTCGGGCGACCTGCTGGAGATCGTCCTCGACCTGGGCCGCGAGCCCGAGGCGCGCTTCGAAGGCAGCGAGGTGATCCTCAGCCCCACCCCGGTCAGCCTGGAGGACATCGCCTACGTCGCCGACCGGGTGGGGGCATTCGGCGGGGACAACCGCGCCGGGATCGCGCGGACCTTGCACCGGATCAGCGCCATCCGCAACCGGGCCGGGGAGATCGTCGGTCTGACCTGCCGGGTGGGTCGCGCCGTCACCGGTCGGGTCGAGATCATCCGCGACATCGTGATCAGCGGCCAGAGCCTCTTGCTGCTGGGCAAGCCCGGGGTCGGCAAGACGACCATGCTCCGCGAGGTGGCTCGAATCCTCGCCGACGAGAGCCGCAAGCGGGTGGTGGTGGTCGACACCAGCAATGAGATCGCCGGCGACGGTGACATCCCCCATCCCGGGATCGGGCGCTCGCGCCGGATGCAGGTGGCCCGGCCCGAGCTCCAGCACGCGGTGATGATCGAGGCCGTGGAGAACCACATGCCCGAGGTGATCGTCATCGACGAGATCAGCACCGAGCTGGAGGCGGCGGCCGCCCGCACCATCGCCGAACGTGGCGTCCAGCTGGTGGGTACCGCCCATGGCAACACTCTCGACAACCTCCTGGTCAACCCCACCCTCAACGACCTCTTGGGCGGGATCCAATCCGTCACCCTTTCGGACGAGGAGGCCCGACGCCGGGGGACCCAGAAGTCGGTTCTGGAGCGCAAGGCCCCGCCGACCTTCGACGCATTGGTGGAAATCGTCGATCGGCACCGGGTCACGGTCCACATGCCCCTGGCCGACGTCGTTGACGACGCCCTCCGCGGCCGGCCCCGCCCGGCCCAGCTGCGCGAGTCCCACCCCGGCCGCGGAGTCACCACCAGGCTGGTAGAACCCTCGCCCTTCGATGATCGGGGCTCGCGTGAGCTCTTCGGGGACGAGTTCGCGTTCGCCCGGCCCCGGCGGCCGGTGACCCTGGCCGATCTCTCGGAAGGCCACAACCCCCAGCACTCGCCGGCCGGAGCTGAGACCTCACTGTTTCCCTATGGCGTCTCGCGCGTCTACCTGGAGCAGGCGATCCGCGAGCTCAAGGTGCCGGTGCGGATCCAGCACCACGTTGACGACGCCGACTTGGTGGTCACGCTCAAGAACTACTACCGCCGCCGCGACTCGCCGCTCCGGGCCGCCGAGTCCGAGGGAATCCCGATCACCATCCTGCGCAGCAATTCGGTGGCTCAGGTCCGCGCCTTCCTGGCCCAGCTATATAACCTCGAGCCCTCCGATCCCACCGACGACGCTCTCCGTGAGGTGAGGGAAGGAATCGAGCGGGCGCGACAGGGCACGGTGGTGGAGCTCTCGCCCCAGAATGCCTACGTCCGCCGGCTTCAGCACCAACTGGTCGAACAGAGCGAGCTGGTGGCCCGCAGCACCGGCAAGGAGCCGCGCCGCCGGCTCCGGATCTATCCCTCCAGCCAGGCTTCCTAGGACCTTCAGTTGGGGGTGGCCGGACCGGGCTTCTTCATCAGCGTTGAAGGCGTCGACGGCTCCGGCAAGTCGACCCAGGCGGGGCTGCTGGCGGAGCGTCTGAGGCGCGAGGGCGAGCTGGTCACGCTGGTGCGCGACCCGGGCACCACCCATCTGGGAGAGCAGGTGAGGACCCTGCTGCTTGAGCACTCGGAGAGCACCACTCCCCAGCCCTTCGCCGAGGTGGCGCTTTTTCTGGCCGCCCGAGTCCAGCTACTCCGCGAGGTGATCGAACCCGCGCTGGCCGAGGGTGCGGTGGTGGTCTCCGACCGCTACCTCGACTCCACCCTGGTCTACCAGGGGGCGGGTAGGGGGCTGGACCCGGCAGTCCTGCTGGATCTCCACAGACTGGCGGAGGCCGACCGCATGCCCGACCTGACCCTGATCCTGGACCTCGCCGTCGGTAGCGCCCGGTCTCGCTCGGATCCCACTCTGCCCCTGGACCGGATGGAAGCCGAGCCGACCGCCTACCATGAGAGGGTCCGCCAGGGGTACCTGGCACTGGCCGCAAAATTCCCCGAGCGGATCGTGGTGCTCCGGGCCGACCTTCCGCTCGAGGAGCTGGGCGAGTCCTCCTGGAGGGTCACACGAGAGCGGCTGGCAGCAAGGAGGGCTACTTGAAACTGGCGGTCGCGGTGGTTCACGAGCAGGACGCCAGCAGGGCGGTCGAGGTGCTGGGGGGTCGGGGCTTCGGAGTCACCCGTCTCAACAGCGAGGGCGGGTTCCTGCAGCGCCGCAACTCGCTGCTGCTAATGGGCATCGACGACAACCTGGTCGAGGAGGTTATCTCCACCTTGCGATCTGTCTGCAAACCCCGCCACGAGCAGCTGGGCGGCGGCCACGGCGAGCAGAGAGCGACCGAGGCAGACGTCGAGGTGGAGGTGGGACGGGCGACCGTGTTCGTCCTAGACCTGGGCCGGGTCGAGCGGCTGTAGGCAGGCCCCACTGAGAGCCGATCTCCGACCTCACCCTCGCGGGCGTGAGTTGTCGGGCCGACGCGGCTGGCTGCTGGCAGTGCTGGCGCTGGCGGGTTGGTTTGCCTACCTAGACAACCTGCTTTGGGCGTTCGTTCTGATCTACTCCGCGGTCCTGGTGGCGCTCCTGGCAGCGGTCTGGAGTTGGTGGTGCGGTCGCCATTTGCGGCTGTTTCGGGAGACCCCGGAAGGGCGGCGCGTCGCAGGCGAGCAGTTGGTCGAGCGCTTCACCCTGGAGAACCGGTCAGGCTTACCGATCCGGCTGGTGGAGGTTCGCGACCTCTCGCCACTCCCCGGGGCGGCAGCCACCAGGGTGGTGTCACTGGCACCACGCCAGATCGTGACCTGGGATTCGACTCACTGGCTCAACTCTCGGGGGAGGTACGAATTGGGACCCACCGAACTGCGGGTGGCCGACCCCTTCGGACTCTTCCCGAGGCGGCTGACGCTGCCTGGAACCGACACCCTGGTGGTCTACCCCAGCCTGGTCTCGGTGCCGTGTCGAAGCCTCCCCGCGGCTCCGGCCAACCCCCCTCCTGGCCGCCCTTACGGGAAGGCCTCTCCCGGGCCGCAACCGTTGCGCCCGGTGGCCAAAGCCCGGACCCAGCGACCGCCCCGGGCCACTCCTAGCACCCCCGCCAGTGACCTGCTGCTCCTTCTCGACCTGCGCCAAGCCAGCCACCGTGGAGATGGGCCCGAGAGCTCCCTCGACTACCTGGTGACCCTGGCGGCCTCGGTGGCCCACGCCGCCTCCGGCCACGGGCGGGCGGTGGCACTGGCTGCCTCGGACGGAAGGCTGAGCCGGATCCCCGCCGGGCGTGGGGAACTGCAGGACCGAGCACTGCTGGAGTACCTGGCGACAGCTCGGAGAGACGGTTTGCTCCCGTTCTCGGAGCTGGTCCGGCGCGAGATGCCCGGGTGGCGGCAGCGGGGTGGCGTCGTCCT
Organism: Candidatus Dormiibacterota bacterium; assembly: GCA_963701235.1. GTDB lineage: Bacteria > Chloroflexota > Dormibacteria > Aeolococcales > Bog-877 > Bog-877. Next base: position 517,732 of record OY969577.1, on the reverse strand, counting down.
GATCACTCCCGACGACGGCCCGGAATGGGTGGCGGCGGTAGCCGCCGCTTCGGCGCCGGGGACTCGATCCCTGGCGATATTCGTCGACCCCGCCAGCTTCCTGGCCAGACCAGCCACCCGAGTTCCAGCCCAGTGGCGGCTGGTGATGGACCTGTGGGTGGTGCATCGGGGTGACGACCTCTCCCGCCTGGACGCACTTCACGGCCGAGCGGTGGTCTGAAGCGGGCGTCGCGACGTCGCCTATGACGGAGACCGACGGGGGCGGGCCCGAAGGCCGCGCCCTGGAGCTGGCGATTCTCGGCAGCGGCTCGGCGTTTTCCAGCATCGGTCACAATGCCGCCTACCTGGTCGACGGCGAGCTGCTGCTGGATTGCGGGGCTCCCGTGATCAGTCTCCTGGGCCAGCTCGGGCACGGCCTCGGTGATCTCGGATCGGTGGCGATCTCACACCTCCACGCCGATCACGTCTTTCACCTGCCCACGCTGGTCGCGGCTCGGGCGCTGCATTACCCGGACTCAGCTCCGCTCCGGATCGTGGGCCCCCGGGGCACGGTGGAAATGCTGGATCGCCTGGGCCGGACCGGCTTTGGCGATCGGTTTTGGCAAGAGGTGATGGAGCTCGGGACCCCGATCCTGGAGGAATGGGAGGGTGGCCAGTCGGGACAGCTGGGGGCCTACCGGATGAAGGCCTTCACGGTCGAGCACTCGACCCAGCTGAGCTGCCTTGGCTACAGCCTGGAGCGCGAGGGCTTGACCATGGGCTATTCCGGCGACACCACCCTCTGCCCGGGGATACGGGAGCTGGCCGGCTCGGTCCAGTACCTCCTCTGTGAGTGCACCAGCATGTCGGGCCCGGCCCCGATCCACCTATGGAGGGAGGAGGTGGAGCAGCTGATCCGCGAGTTCTCGGCCACCAGGTTCATCCTGACCCACCTCTCGGAGCGCGCTCCGGTCAAGGGGGCCATCCTCGCCTCAGACGGACTCGTTCTTCGACTCAGGCCAATCGCTGCGGGCTGAACGCCGCTAAGGCCGGCGGATCCTCTCCCTCCAGCACCGCCTCGGCAATCAGCTCGCCGGTAATGGGCGCCAACAGCACTCCGTTGCGATAGTGCGCGGTAGCAACCAGCACCCGCCCGCCAGCCTCAAGTCGGCCCAGCAACGGTAAGCCGTCGGCCGCGTGAGGGCGCAGGCCCGCCCAGGCGTAGGCAAACCGGGCCTCAGCCAGCTCGGGCAACAGCGCGCAGGCGATCCCGGTCAAGAGCTCGACGCCCTCGGCCGTGGGCCAGGGCTGATAGCCGACATGCTCCTCAGTCGTGCCAACCAGCACTAGTCCTGAGCGCTTCTGGAGCAGGTAGCCGTCGTCCCCATAGAGGATCAGCGGCAGCAGGGGCCGCCCCGGGTCGAGCGCCACAATCTGACCTCGGATCGGCTCGACTCGACAGTCCCTCTTGACCGCGGCGCTCAGAATTCCTCCGCTCCAACTCCCGGCGCAGATGACGACGTAGTCGGCCTCGAGACCCTGGTCGTGGTTAGACCTGAGGCGTGGTCGACCGGACCCGGGCTCGACGGCGGTGACCTCCACATCGGTCTCTATCTCCACCCCATGGACTCGACAGGCGGCGACCAGGGCGTCAACGACCCGGTGGCTGTGAACATGCCAGTCACCGGGGAAGCGAAAGCCGGCCACGACTGACCCTCCCAGTCCCGGCAACACCTTCCTGAGCTCGGCCGGGTTCAGAAGGTCTGAGACCTCGACGCCGTGACTGAGCTGCCAACCCCGGCTGGCACTGAGCCGCTGGGACACCTCCGCGGAGCTGGTCACCCGGAGTAGCCCGGTTCGTTCCAGTTCGCAGTCCACGCCGGTCTCGGCCGTGAGCTCAGCCGCCCAGTTGGGCCAGAGAGCCCGGCTCTGGCGACAGAGATCCTGAAAAGGTCCCTCGGCGCTGACCTCCGCGCCTTCTGCGAGCATCCCCGCTGCCGCCGCCGAGGCCGCCTGCCCGCACTTAGGTGCGCGCTCGAGAATCCTGACCGTGGCGCCCTGCCGAGCCAAGCTCAGAGCCACCGACAAGCCGACCACACCAGCCCCGACGACCAGGCAGTCCGGTTGTTGCGGCGACCTCACGAGGTCGAGGATAAGGTCACCGGTCGGAGGCTTCAGCCTGAGGGAACGCTCAGTGCACCACCTAGACAGGCGGCCTGCGCAGCCGCCCACCAGTTCGCCTCGTCCAAACGGCCCAGCTCGCTCTCGGCGGTTTCCTTGGCCACCTGCTGTTCCAGACTCACCCGCATGGTCAGGCGTCTAAGGGCGGGACGGAGCTCGTGACGCAGCGCCCGGGAAGAGTCGTCGATCCAGGCGGAGAGCACCACTAGATCGTGGAACCGGCCCAGCAAACTTTGGACCTGGCGGAGCTCCTGGAGAACCGTCTGGTGGCCGGGGCCGAGCACCGGCGCGAACAGCTCCAACCGGTAGCGCAGTTTGCGGGTCTGGACCCGCCTCCGATGCAGATCGGCGTCCGCGTGGGCCCCTCGCCCGGCTCGCTTGAACAGCCGCGGCAGCTGCTGCTCCCCGAGCAGGATGACCGGGGTGACCCCTTTGTGGCCACGGCGAACCTGCGGTGGCCGGGCCAGAGATTGGTAGCGCTCCATGGCTTCTTGGGTGAGGGCGAGCTCGCGGTGCCTGGCAATCTCAGCTGCAGTGCTGTCAGCCAGCGCGCGCCGCGCTTCCATCTCCAGGCCGCGGAGTCCAGGCCGGATCGGGCCTGCGGTGTCCATCACTATCGGGCCGCCCAGTTCAGCGGCAATGCGTGGGTCATCACTGCGGTCGCGCGACACCGCGACCGGGCCTAGGGCTTCATCGAGGAGCTCGAGTCTCACCTCGGAGTCCCTCAGACCGCCCAGGGCCTTCTCCGCCCAGCGCAGCCGCCTAGTCCACCTCTTCTCGGTCGCCAAGCAGTCGGCGAATCCGATCGAAGCCGATCGCAGCCTGCGCAACGCGACCCGAGCGTCGTGAGACGCCTCGGCGTCGCTGGCCAGGGGCAGCCGGGCCAGCGCCCAACGCAGGCTTTGTGAGCGATCCTCGAGGCTGCTGGCGGCAAGGTCGCAGCAGAGCAGGAGCTCAGCCAGCTCGGGTCGCGAGCAGCGCCCGCGCCTCATCCACCTGATCTGCTGGGGCCGCCTTCCGCAGATGCCACCAGTTCTCGCCATGAGCCAGCAGAGCCGCGATCATCCCGTCTCGTAGGCCGCGCTCGGAGCTTCGGATCGAACGCAGGTGAAGCAAGTCCATCATCTGGGCAAGGATCAAGGCACCGCCCCGGCAGAGCCGGGTGCGCTCCAGATCCACCCCCGACCGTTGGGCCAGCTCCTGCGCCGAGAGTTCGCGAAAGGTCTCAATGACCACCTCCACATCCCTTAGCCGTAGCACCACACCTCTTCCCTTTCCCAGCAGCCTGGGGAGGTTGGTGATGGTCCCGCCGGTGCCCAGAGCGACCATGTTGGCCGGAAGCGGGACTAAATCAGGGATCAGCTGACCCACCCTCCTCTCCATCGCCCTCCACTCCGGGGCGCCGGGCGGATCCGACTCGGCCAGCATGGCGACCGAGCCGGATCCGAGCGGCAACCAATTGTGAGTGCAGGATCCCCCCGCCGGACCCCAGGCGATCTGCGACGAGGCCCCACCGATGTCCAGGACGACTGTGTCCCTCCCGGGAGAAATTGTCATGGTGGCCCCGTCGAAGGCGAGCTGGGCCTCCACCTGGGTGGGCAGGATCCTAACCGGCCCACCTCCAGCCTCGGTGGCCAGGCGCTCCGCTACCTCGGGCCCATTCGCGGCCGAGCGCAGAGCCTGGGTGGCGCCGATCGCGATCTCCATCGCGCCAGCGCGGCGGGCGTCCTCAACCTGACGACGCAGAGCTCGGCTGGCCAGCTCCAGCCGCTCCGGACCGATGACGCCGGCGGCGGTGACGTCCTGCCCGAGCTGAACAAATTCCCGGCGCCGGAGCACTGGTATCGGGAGTCGGTTGGGGGGGCAGCTCGCCACCAGAAGGTGGACAGTGTTGCTGCCGACGTCGATGGCGGCGAAGCGTGGCGCGGGAGTCGCCCGAGGTCTGGTCACCGACCGCCGCTACTCAATTCGATGGCCACTTCCTGAGCATCTCCATAGTTTGCGCCGTTGGGCGGCCGCCAGCCGTCCCTATACTTCCGAGATCGCGGTGCGCAGTCTTTACCTCGTTCGTCACGCGGCCGCCCGGGAGCGGGACGGCTGGCAAAAGCCAGATCAACTCCGTCCCCTGAACGAGGCTGGCTGGCGCCAAGCCGTGATCCTCGCCGACCTGCTTGCGGATGCCGGGATCGAGCACCACTGGAGCAGTCCCGCCACCAGGTGCCGGGATACCCTGCTGCCACTGGCTCACGCGACCGGCCTCGAGGTGGAGGATGATGCCCGGCTCTTCGAGGGAGGTCTGGGACGGGATCCGGACGCCGCCGGTCCGGCGCTCCGAAACCTGATCAAGGCCTACTTCGTCAACGGGATGAGGCGGGTTGCCGCCTGCAGCCACGGGGACCTGCTGCCCCCGCTAGTGGAGGCGGCTGGAGCGTCGGGCGCTCCCCGCTGCCCCAAGGGTGGCGTCTGGCGACTTGATCTCCCCGACGACAAAGACCGGGTCTCGCAGGCTGTCTACCTGGGGCGTCCCGACCCTGGTGGCGGCTGGGATCAGCGGTGAGCGGGAGCGAGCCGTCTCCTCCTGACCGCCTCCCCACCGGTACCGATCAGCTCCTCAGCTCTGTGGCGACTTTCGGATCCGACGTGATGCTTGTGTTGGACCCAGCCCGCAATCTGCTCTGGGCCAGCCCCAACACCGTGACCCTGCTGGCAGGCCCAGATTCCCGAGAGGCGGTGGGACCGCCTCCGGCCGCCGGCACCCCTTTGGCGCGGATTCTCGACGATCCCCGGGCGGCCGACGTGGTGGGCAAGGTCCTGGCGACCGGCGAGAGCGCCAGCGCCGAGCTCCGCCAGAACGACTGGCGCCGGGTTTTGAAGGCGGTCGGGGCCCCCGCCGATCTCCCCGACGGCAGTCGTCGCGTCCTCCTGATCCTCACCGACATCACCGCGGAACGAAGGCTGACCCGGGCCCATCAGGAACTCATCGCCAATCTCTCCCACGACCTGCGCACCCCGCTGGCCGGTCTGCGCCTGATGGCGGAGACCCTGACCGGGGAGGCCCGAGGTGACCCCGAGGCGACCCAGGTCTTCGCCACCAGGATTGCCGCCGAGGCCGAGCGTCTGTACACCCTGGTGGCGGGAATCCTCGATCTGGGTCGACTGGAGGCCGGCGTGGACCGGGCTCGGAGCGACCCGGTCGACCTCTGGGGGGTGGCCCGTAGGACGGTGGAGCGCCTCCGCCCCCAGGCCCGAGAGCAGCGGATCCGCCTCTCCCTCCGCGGCGGCCCGACTACCGCCATGGCCGACCCCGCCCGCCTTGAGGTGGCGCTTAGCAACATCCTGGACAACGCCCTCAAATTCACCTCCTCGCCCGGGTCGGTGACGGTGACCGTGGGCGCGGCGACGGGGCGTCCGACGGTTTCGGTTAGGGACACTGGCTCTGGCATACCCGCCAGCCAGCTGCCGCGGATCTTCGACCGCTTCTACACCGGGGACAGATCCCGCTCCGATCGCAGCAGTGGCCTGGGTCTGACCATCGCCAAGCAGACGGTGGAGCTCCAGGGGGGAGAAATCAAGGTCCGGAGCATTCCCGGGCATGGGACTCTGGTGAGGATCATCCTGCCCCGACCGTAATCGCTTAGCCGCAATCCGGGTCGACTACTATCGCTGTGTGGCTGCATCTCTCGCCCTCGATTTCGAAGCCGACCTGGCCGCACTGCGCGACGGGGTCCGGGTTCTCGGCCGGATGGTGGCCGAGGGGGTAGCTGCGGCCATGTCCGGCTTGGAGATACGGGACGGCGATCGCCTGCGGGCGGTCGTGGTCGGCGATGCGGTGCTGAACGAGCGCCACCGCCAGGAACGCGAGCGAGGCCTGGCGGTGCTGGCCGCTCGCCATCCCACCGGTCATGAACTGAATGAGGTCTTCGGCCTGATGCTGATGTCGGCGGAGCTGGAGCGGATGGGCGATCACGCAAAGAGCTGTGCCCGCTACGCCCTCCCCCTTATCGAGCTCAGCTCCCAGCCGCGCTTGGAGATCATCCTCAGCATGGGACGCTATGTGGAAGAGCAGGTCCGCGACATCCTGGAGGCGGTCACCGCCCACGACCACCGCCGGGCCCAGGACATCGCTGCCCGTGACGACCGCATCGACCGGATCTACCACCGGGTCTTCGACGACATGTTGGAGACCATGCGGGAGCAGCCCGAGTGGGTCTACCCTGCCACCAACCTGATCTTCATCGCCCACAACTTGGAGCGGATCGCCGATCGGGTCACCAACATCGCCGAGGACGTGGTCTTCCTTGAGACTGGCGAGCTAGCAGAGCTGGGCTAGGTGACGACTCAACCCCCCAGCATCGGCCGGGGCCGCAAGGTGCTCTTGGTCGAGGACGACGAGGCGGTCAGGATGACGCTGCGCTACAACCTGGCGGCCACTGGCTACGTGGTCCTGGAGGCCAACAGCGGGACTCGGGGGCTGGAGACTGCACGAGATCGGGCCCCCGACCTGGTGGTGCTCGATCTCATGCTGCCCGAGCTCACCGGCGAGGAGCTTTGCCGGATCCTCCGCCAGGAGTCGAATGTGCCCATCCTGATGCTCACGGCGCGGGGCTCGGAGCCGGACAAGGTCCAGGGCCTGGCACTGGGCGCGGATGACTACATGACCAAGCCCTTCGGGATCTCTGAGTTCCTGGCCCGGGTGGAGGCCCTGATCCGGCGCGCAGAACGTCCGCCCCGAGCCACCCCGACCCCCGACCACATCAAGCTCGCCGACTTCGTCCTGGACGCCCCCGCCCGACGGGTGATGCTGGGCGATCGGGAGGTCAAAATGAGTCCCCGCGAATTCAACCTGCTCTTCTTCCTGCTCCGGAATCCCGGCAAGGTGCAGAGCCGGGATGTCCTGCTCCGGGACGTGTGGGGCAGCGACTTCCACGGTGACGGCAAGACGGTGGCGGTGCACATCCGCTGGCTGCGGGAGAAGTTCGAGGCCTTCCCGACCATGCCCTTCCGCATCAATACGGTTTTCGGGGTCGGCTACAGGATCGACCTGGCGCCAGGTGTCCAGGTCGAGCGGTGACCCGGCCCGCCCAGGCCGCCCCAAGCCGCCTCCGTCCGGGGCCGGCCGGGGTGGCCGCCGCTGGCTGCCGCTGGCTGCCGCTTGCGATGGGAGTGATCCGGCTCGGATTCGGGAATGCTGGACCTAGGCGTCTCACGCCCCGGTGGTACGGTTTAGCTCCAATCAGCTGAGGTGGTGTGGTCATGAGTTTTATTGGTCCCAAGACAACGATGCCGGAAGCCTCTCGGGCCTTGCCCGGACGCGTCGCCGAGATGAGGATCGGGGGCAAGCACACGGTCCTGGGTACCTCGCTCAAGCCACCGTTCCCTGAAGAGATGGAACAGGCCATCTTCGGTCTGGGCTGTTTCTGGGGCGCGGAGCGGGACTTCTGGCAGCTGGATGGGATCTACACCACCGCCGTCGGGTACAGCGGTGGCCTCACCCCCAATCCCACCTACCAAGAGGTCTGCTCCGGCCGCACTGGTCACGCCGAGGTGGTGCTGGTGGTCTTCGACCCCAGCAAGATCTCCTACCAGCGCTTACTGCAGACGTTCTGGGAAAGCCACGACCCCACCCAGGGGATGCGACAGGGCAACGACGTGGGCACGCAGTACCGCTCTGCCATCTATTTCCTGGATGACGAGCAGAGGGAGATCGCCGAAGCCTCCCGCGAGCAGTACCAGCAGGCCCTCCGCAAGGCCGGTTTCGGGGAAATTACCACCGAGATTGTGGAGGCGGGCCCCTTCTTCTACGCCGAGGATTACCACCAGCAGTACCTGGACAAGAACAAGGGTGGGTACTGCGGGATCGGAGGTACCGGGGTCAGCTGCCCGGTCGGGGTGCTCTCGGCATCCTGATCGAAGCCCTAGAAGTCGGTCGGGCCGAACACTAGCCGAAGGGAGTAGAGGTGGAGCGAAGGAGCCTAGGCAGCCAGGGGCTGGTGGTCGGTGCCCTGGGCCTGGGGTGCATGGGGATGTCGGAGTTCTACGGCCCCAGCAACGATGAGGAGTCGGTGGCCACGATTCGTCGAGCCTTGGAGCTGGGCGTCGACTTGGTCGACACCGCCGACATGTACGGCCCCTTCACCAACGAGAGGCTGGTCGGGAATGCCATAGCGGGCCGCCGCGATCAGGTGGTGATCGCGACTAAGTTCGGCAACCAGCGCCGCGAGGACGGCTCCTGGATTGGCATCAACGGCCGCCCCGAGTACGTGCTCCAGGCCTGCCACGCGTCGCTGACCCGGCTTCAGGTCGACCACATCGACCTCTACTATCAGCACCGGGTGGACACCCGCGTCCCCATCGAGGAGACGGTTGGGGCTATGTCCGAGCTTGTGGACCAGGGCAAGGTTCGTTACCTGGGACTCTCGGAAGCGGCCGCCTCGACCATCCGCCGCGCTCACGCCGTGCACCCGATAACGGCCTTGCAGACTGAGTACTCGCTCTTCAGTCGTGAGCCCGAGGCGGAGCTCCTGCCCACCGTTAGAGAGCTGGGAATAGGGTTCGTCGCCTACAGCCCGCTGGGCCGCGGCTTCCTCGCCGCCCAAGCGTCCGCCCTACAGCACTTGTCCGAGGGTGACACCCGCGGCGATCGCTTCCCTCGCTTTCAGGAAGAGAATCGCGAGCACAACCTGAAGCTGGCTGAGCGAGTCCGCGAGATCGCCGAGGCCAAGGATGCGACCCCCGCACAACTGGCCCTGGCTTGGCTACTTCACCAAGGCCAGGACATCGTGCCCATCCCTGGTACCAGGCACCCGCGCCGCCTGGCGGAGAACGTGGCCGCGGCGGACCTGGATCTGGATCCGGCCAGCCTCCAGGAGCTCGATGAGGCGCTGCCGGTGGGAGCGGTGAGGGGCGACCGCTACAGCGACATGAGTCGGGTCAACGTCTGACCCGATCGGGTCCAGCCCAACGACCGGCGGCGACCGCCCAACACCACCTTGGCCAACCGGTTGGGGCTCAGGCACCCAGCTGGCACTGTGGCGAATCCCTGAAGCCGACGGGGTGGGCACAAGGCCGCCCGGTTCCCTGGAGCTGGCCACAAGATGAGGTATTACAATCAGGGCACAACCCCTATATTTCGGGGGTCACCTTCACCCCGAACTGGAGCCTTCGTGCGCTGCCCCTACTGCAACCACAACGACCTGCGGGTGGTCGACTCCCGCGACTCGGAGACTGGCGAGGCGATCCGGCGGCGGCGCGCCTGCAACAGCTGCGGCAAGCGTTTCACCACCTATGAGCGGATCGAGTCGATCCCCTTCTACATCGTCAAGAAGGACGGCCGCCGCGAGGACTTCGACCGGGCCAAGCTCTTCCAGGGACTGATGAATGCCTGCAAGAAGCGCGACATCTCGCCCACCGTGATCTCCCAGATGGTCGAGGAGATCGAGGCCGAGCTTCGGGGCCGAGGGCAGTCGGAGCTTCCCAGTGTCGAGGTCGGAGAGCTGGTGATGGAGCACCTCCGCCGGCTGGACGACGTCGCCTACGTGCGCTTCGCCTCCGTCTATCGTTCGTTCCGCGACGTCTCTGAAGTCCGCAATGAGATCGACCACCTGCTATCCGGAGCGCCCGAGGGCACTCCCCCAAAGCGAAACCGACGGCCACTTCCCCGCTAACCGAGGCGGTCCTGCGCGAACGGCTGGAGCAGCTGTGGGTTGAGCTCCGGGAGGCGGAGGCGCAGCACGGCAGGCCTCCAGGCAGCGTCCAGCTCCTGCCGGTCACCAAGGGTCATCCGGCCGAGACCGCCGAGCTGGCGACCATGGTCGGCCTCACCAGCCTGGGCGAGAACTACGTGCAGGAATGCCAGGAGAAGGACCGGTTTCTGAGAGCGACCGGGACCCCGAGGGTCAGCTGGCATCTGCTCGGCCACCTCCAGCGCAACAAGGTTGGCCGGGCCGCCGAGCTCTTTCAAACGGTGGCAAGTGTCGACAGCTTAGGGCTAGCCCAAAAGCTCTCCGCGGCCAGGTCAGGTCAGTCTCCAGTTCCAGTCCTCTGCGAGGTTGAGCTCACTGGTTTGCCGAATCGCACCGGCTTCCAACCAGGTCAATTGGAGGCGGCCTTGCCCCAGCTGATTGAGTTGGAGGGGATCGCGCTGGAGGGATTGATGACGGTGGCGGCGCCCCAGACCCCGGGGGAGACCTTCTCGGCCTGCCGCAGACTGGCGGAGCGGATAAGGGAGCTGTCCGGGCTCGCCCTGTCCACCCTGAGCATGGGGATGAGCGGGGACTTCCAGGAGGCGATCGCCGAGGGCAGCACCGAGGTGAGGATCGGAACCCTCCTCTTCGGAGATCGACCGGCGTAGCCCTTGAGACACTCCGGGATGCTCAGCGGACTAGAAGTGTCAGCTCCTGGTAGGCACTAGCGCCGCTGGGGTAGCTCTGGCTCTGGTTGGACGGCTGGTAGTGGCCGAGGCCGTCACGGGCGCGCAAGCTGACTGTGTAGAAGCCCGCCGGGGGAGTCCAGGGATAGCTCCAAAGAGTCCAGGTGAATGGCGACAGCGGCGGGATCAGCTTCGCCTGCTTCCAGTTGTGGCTGCCGTCGAAGCTCAGCTCCACCGCCGAAATCCCCCTGGTCCCTGCCCAGGCGACCCCCGTGAGCAGATAACCGCGGCCCGCACTGAGGGAGGTGTTGCCAGCGGGAAAGTCGAACCTGGAAAAGGTCTTGGGGTAGGCGCCGGCATTCCAACCCTGCTGTTCCCAATAGCCCAAGTAGGGTTGGGTGGAGGTGGTGACGCTGGTCAGCCACTTGGGGTTCTTCATGCCGTAGTGGTCAACCACCAAGAGCCGGGCTGGATACCCGTGCTCCGCCGTTAGGGGCCGGCCGTTGAGGCGGTCGGTCACCAGAGTGGTGGGGGCCATCGCCTGGGCCAAAGGCAGACTCTCGGTGTAGCCGTCCGCGCAACCGAAGACTATCTGCACGGTTGAAGTGGGCACCCCAGCACGCTCCAGCAACCGGCTCAGCTGCACTCCCTGCCAGACCCCGGTGCTGATCAGTGTCCCGGCCACGGGATTGGAGATGCACTCCAGGGTTTGGGTCTGACTGAGGTGGGGCTCAGCCAGCAACTCCTGGTAGCTCAGCGAATAGGGATGGAGACCGCCCACCCGAAGCTGCCAGGTCGCGGCATCCACCGCCGGCGGTCCAAAGAGGTCCTTGGAGACCACGTAGAAGTCCGGCGTGGGTGTGATTCCAGCCGGCAGCCGGTCACCGGTTCCGCCGCCTGGTCGGACCAAGTTGAGCCGGGGCACCGCCGGCGAGGTCGCTCGCAGGACGTTGACGCCGAGGTATCCCAGGGTGATGGCGCCAAACACAGCGCCGGCTCCAGCCAGGAAGCTGCGCCGGGTGTGGGCGCCCTCCTGGGTTTGCCGCACGGCGCCGGGCTGGCTGCCTCCCGCCTCGGGCATGGCCAGGAGTACCTCGATGAGTCCGGACAGAACCAGCCAATCCAGGAGTGCGAGCCAGGTGGCAGAGACTGCAATGGAGCCATCCCCGATCGCGATCAGGGGAAGAGTCAGGATCCAGAGGCCGATGGCGGGTACCAGCCATCGCAGCACCGCCTTGCCCCGTCGCGTCGCTGGAGCGGACGGATAGGGAGCCACCGGGACCCAACTCCAACGTCCGACGAACCTGCCTATCACCGCGCCCACGAACACGATCAGGACCGAGGCCCCCAGCAGCAACAGGGGCCGTCCCCTCTCCTGGAGGGTATCGATCAGGGTGCCGAAGACGTTGCCGGGCAGGACCAGGGCCAGGCCGTTCCCGAGCACCTCGCTCAGCGAGGGCCACCCGGTGATCACCCGGAGCAGTAGCGATGCCGCCACCGTGAGACCGCCAGCGCACGCCCCCAGGAGTGCTCCGTTTGGCCGCCGCGAGCCGACCACCTACTTGCCTCCGCGCCGATCCGCGATCAGGCGAGGGAGGGGCGGATGGTTCACCCGGTCAGGTTCTGGCGAAGGAAGTCGAGACTTCGCTGCCACGAAAGGGTGGCGGCTTCGGGGTTGTACACCTCGGGCCGATCCTCGTTGGCGAAGGCATGGTGTCCCCCAGAGTACGCGTGAAAGCTGTGAGGAACCTGCGCCGCCCGAAGCGCCTCGTCCAGCTTGGCCACCGCCTCCGGCGAGGCGAAGTCATCTTGGTCTCCGAAGTGGCCCAGCACCGACCCGGCGATCCGACCGAGGTCGGTCTCGGGACCCGGGACACCGTAGAAGGTAACCGCGGCCTTCACCCTGTCGTGAGTCGCGGCCAGGGTGACCGCCAGGGCGCCGCCCATGCAGTAGCCCACCGCCCCCACGAACTCACCAGTTGCCTCGCCGGAGCTCAACAGATAGTCGACCGCGCCGCGCAGCTCCTTGGCAGCCCTGGCCTCGTCCAGCGCCATCATGGCCTTGCCCGCCTCATCGGGCTCGTGGAACCCGATCACGCGTCCGTGGTAAAGGTCTGGAACCAGCGCGGTGAACCCCTCGTCGGCAAACCGGTCGGCGGTGCGCTTGATCTGATCATTGAGCCCCCACCACTCCTGGACCAGAACCAAGCCAGGACCGGCGCCCGACTTGGCCGGGCTGAGGTATCCGCTGGCGGTGGTGCCGTTGCTGGGGAACTCGACCATGCGACCGGCCATCTGGCTGTCCTCCTACTCCCGACTCCGTGGAGTCTGTCGCCCCACCGGCTCAACAATAGATCAGAACCGCGGCCGCGGCGGAGAGTCTGAGGCGGCGCTCAGTGCCGGGCTGGTCGCAGGTCCCTGAGCATCAGCCGCGGCTTCCGCCGGCCCCCCCAGCAGTCCACCTCCAGCTCGAAGAGGGCGTCGACCTTGCGCCCGACCGGCAGGTGAGCTCGGAGGTGGGGCCGGCTGAAGCTGATCGACTCGGCAGTGCCGGTCCCGTCCTTGAGGACGACCTTGAGGTGACCTCCGGTCTTCCCCAGTCCTTCGGTCCGGACCACGCTGCAACCGCTGGCGCAGAGGAGCACCGCCGGATTGCCGGTGCCGCAAGGCTGGAGCAGGCAGAGTTCCTCGGCCAGCTGCAGACCGCACTCTCCGAGGCTGACCTCGGCATCAATCTTGAAAGTGCGGCAGGGCTCTCGATCTCCCAGCTGCGCCTTGGCCGCCGCCATCATCGCCGCCGCGAACGCATCGGCCGCGTCTTGGTCCGCGGGCAGGCTGAAGCCGCCGGCGCCATGGTGGCCCCCGTAGGCCAGGAGATGGTCGCTGCACCGGCGCAACGCCTCCACCACGTTCAGGCCGGCCACCCCCCGGGCCGACCCCCTCCACTCGTGACCGGTCTGGCTGTACACGAAAGTGGGCCGGCTGTACTCCTCGGCCAGGCGTCCCGCGACCAGCCCGACCACCCCGGGGATGATTCCTGCGGAACCGAAGACGATGGCCGGCAGATCTTCGGACATCTCCGCGACTGCCGCGCGAGCCTCTGCCAGCGCCAGCGCCAACGCCGACCGCCGGCTCTGGTTGAGCAACTCCAGCTTGACGGCCGAGTCCTTCGCTTCACCTTCGTCAGCCGCCAAGCAGCAGCGCAGGGCCAGGTAGGCGTCCTCCATCCGGCCTGCGGCGTTGATCCGCGGAGCCAGCCCGAAGCCCAGATTTGCACTGCTGGGGACACCCTCGACTCCAGCGCTGTTCGCCAGCAGGGCCAGTCCCATGGGAGCGTGATCGGCCCAGGCGACCAGCCCCTGCCGGACCAGCCAGCGGTTCTCCCCCTGGAGCGGCATCATGTCGGCCACCGTGCCCAGAGCCACCAGGGGCAGCTGGGCCGCCGCCGTACCCGGAGGTACCAGCCCCGATGACTCCAGAGCCGCCACTAGCTTGTAGGCGACCCCGACCCCGGCCAGGCCCTTCCAGGGGTAGGTGTCGTCGGGGCGCTGGGGATTCACCAACGCATCCGCCGGGGCCAGTTCCATCCCGCCGTCGCCAGGCTCGGCATGGGGAAGATGGTGATCGGTGATGATCAGCCGGAGTCCCTCCGGGCGATCCCTGACCACGTCCACCGCCGTGGTCCCGCAGTCCACGGTGATCACCAGGGAGGCACCCTTGCGGCGGAGCTCTAGCAGTGCCTCGCGATTGAGGCCGTAGCCTTCGCTCTGGCGCTGGGGGATGTAGGCGAGGGGTTCGCATCCAGCCGCACGGAAGGCCCGGACCAGGAGGGCACAGGCGGTGACTCCGTCTGCGTCGTAGTCGCCATAAATCGCGATCAACTCGCCGCGCTCCAGGGCGCCGCGAATCAACTCCACGGCACGATCCATGTCGATTAGCAGCAGGGGGTCGAACTCCTGACCAACTGACTTCGACTCCGCCAGCGCCAGCTCGGGTGTGGTCCCCCGCGCCCGGGTAACGCGCTCAAAGGCAGAACCGCTGCCGTTACCGGTGGGTGCCGGCAGGGTCCAGTCCCGGGGCGCGCGCTTCAAGCTGCGGAAATGGCTGGCGACCGCCCGCGGGAAAGCCTCACCGGCCTTCGATTCTAGTCAACGGACCCAGGCCGGTCCTAGGGAGCACACTGGCACATGTGAGCGCCACCGAGCCGGGTCCCCGGTCCCAACGTCAGGCCCCCCTGACCTTGGCCGAGGCCCGCGCCAAAGAGGAGCGCCGGGTCCGCAGCCTCCAGGTCTCAACGTTCTGCCTGCACACCATGGCTTGGATACTGGCCGCTTTCTATGCCACCGACTACCTGCCCCCGCTGGCGATCCGCTTTACCGTGGGCCTGCGTCAGACCGCCTTCGCCCAGTACCTGGTCGGCTATCTGGTCTTGGGCCTGCTCTGCGTCGTGCTCGCGACCGGCTTTGGCGGCCTCTACGGTCCCTGCATCTCCAGCAGTCGCTTCGCTTGGCGCTGGTTCGTCTTTCCCGTGGCGTTGGCGCTGCTGCTGATTCCAGCTCAAGGATCTAACGAGCTGCTGACCCGCGCCGTCGAGGCTCTCTGTCTGGTGAGCGGGATCGCGCTCGGCGAAAGCCTCAGCCACCCCCTGCGGCGCTGGCTACGCCGACCAGCTCGAGGTCGCCAGGCCGCGCCTTGACCGGGCGGTAGAGGGTGTCGCGCTCCCGCGGAGTCCGGCCAACACTGCGGATGGCGGCCTCGATCTCTTCGCGGTCGAGGTTCTGGCCATGGTCGGCGCCACTCATCCGGGTGATCGATTCCTCCATCAGGGTGCCGCCAAAATCGTTGGCTCCCCAGCGCAGTGACTCGGCGACGCCGTCCGGGCCGAGTTTCACCCAACTGGTCTGGATGTTGGGAATGTCGCTGCCAAAGTAGAGCCGGCAGAAGGCGGTGAAGCGCAGAGAATCTTGGAGAGTCAGCGGCTCGCGAATCCCGAAATATTTGCCCAGGGTGTTGTTCTGGACCTGGAAGGGCAGCAGCACAAATTCGCTGATTCCGCCGGTTTCCCGCTGCAGATTGCGAATCACCTCTAGATGCCTCAGCCGGTGCCAGGGAGTCTCGATGTGGCCATACATGATGGTTGAGGTGGTACGAATACCGACTCGATGCGCGGTCTTGACGATGTCCACCCACTCCTGACTGGTCAGCTTCTCGGGGCAGAGAATGCGTCGCACCTCTTCCACCAGAATTTCCGCAGCGGTTCCGGGAAGCGTCCCCAGTCCAGCGTCGCGGAGCTGGCGCAGGACGTCCTCCACCGAACGCCCAGACTCCTGAGAAATGTAGCGAATCTCCTCCGGTGACAATGCATGCAGGTGGAGGGTGGGCCAGCGCTCTTTGATCTCCCGGAACAGCGTGTCGTAGAAACCGAGGTTCAGCTCCGGAATCAGCCCGGATTGCATGCAAATTTCGGTGGCACCGCGCCGCACCGCGTCCTCGATCTTGGCGAAGACGGTGTCGTGGTCGTGAAAGTAGGCGCCCTTGGCATTGATGGAACCGCGCCGGAATCCGCAGAATTTGCAGGTTCCCACGCAGACATTGCTGATGTTGACGTTGCGGTTTACCACGTAGGTGACGGTGTCCCCGACCAGCTCGTGCCGCAGCCGGTCAGCCGCCGGCTGCAACTGCGCTAGCGACTCCTGGTAGACCGGTAGCCGTTCTTGGAGGTGGTAGCCCAGGGTTCTGGCCTTGGCCGCCAGCTCAGCCTCATCGGGCCAGGCGTACTCGGGGCTGACCGAGTCGCCGTCGGCGGAGACGCCGCCGAGATCGGTGGCCCCGGCCCTGACCAGCTCCGGCCAGCTGTCGAAGTTGAGGTTGGGTGGGACCTGGACCGCGACATCACCGGGAAGGATCGCCCGCGCCAGGGCGACCACGGCCAGGAATGTCGCCTGGTCCGGAGCGGGATGGTCCGCCATCGGAGTTCCCGGCTTGGGCACAAAGTTCTGGACGATGACTTCTTGGATGTGGTGATGACGCTGGTGGCAGGCGGCGATCAACTCCAGGGCATGGCGCCGGTCCGACTCGGTTTCACCAATCCCCACAAGGATCCCGGTGGTGAAGGGTATGCCCAGCTCGCCGGCGGCTTCCAAATGCGCCAGACGCTCCCGGTAGCGCTTGCCCCCGCCTTGGGCGTGGGCCCGGATGTCGTCGGTACCGGTCTCCAGCATCAGGCCCATCGATGCGTTCCAGGGCTGCAGACGGACCAGGCTGGAGCGGGACAGCAGCCCTACGTTGGTGTGGGGCAGCAGCCCACGCTGCATCGCCCTACGACAGATCTCCACCACCAGGTCGACGAAGGCATCTTCATCACGTAGCCCTAGGTCGGGCAATCGCCAGGGCTGCTCGCCGGCCATGATCAGGATCTCGCGGCAGCGGAGCCGACTTGCCTCCTCCAGGTGATGGTCGACCTCGGCAAGGCTGATCAGTCCACCGTCGTCCCTGCGGTACTCGCAATAGCCGCAGCGGCGGAAGCACCGGTAGGTGACATCGACCGTGTAGCTGCGAGAGAAGGTCAGGTAGTCGGCTTGGTACTCGGGGCGATGTCGAGTGGGCGCCCCGGCGACGGTCGGTGTGCCGCCAGGACCGGGAACAATCGCCTCGTATGCCATAGCCACGATTATGAGACTGGCGCCGGGTGGGACGGTCTAGACCCGAAGTGGGATCACGACGTTGGGCAAGTTGACCTCGATTTCTGCAGCTATCCTGCTGTGGGTCGTTCGAGATTGGAAGAGGGTGCCGGAGTGGGCAGTGAGGGTCCGTCACCCAGTTGAGGGTTCCGAAGCTGGCTTCTGAGGCTGACCACCTCCTCGGTCGTGATCCTTAGTCGCTGAGCGATCTCCGACGTCAGCCCGCCTCGCCCAGGGCCGGCTCGACCGCCCTCGCTTCCGCTCCCCCCGGTCGCGGGGGCCGGATCACCAACAGCGCCACCAGAAAAGCCCCCAGGGCGATCACGGCCCCGGCTCGGAAAGCGTCGGCGTAGCCAGTCGCCGTGGCCACGGCGGTCAGATGGGGGGTTAGTCGGCCATGGGCGGCGGCCGCCAGGTGCGGCAGCTGGGACCTGATCGCCGAGCTGGCGATCGTTCCCAGCACGGCCAGCCCCACCGCGCCGCCCACCTGCTGGCCGGTGTTGAGTAGCGCCGAGGCGAGGCCGGTTTCCTGTGGGCGAACTCCGGAAACCGCGGCCAGGGTGAGCGGCACGAAGACCAAGCCCATACCCAGCCCGACCAGCAGCATCGGCGCGAGCACGAACGGGTATGTGGTGTCCGCCGTGATCTGCGACAGCCACAGCAGTCCCCCGGCAATCAGCAACGGCCCCAGTGTGGTTGGGAGTCGGGTCCCGATGCGGCCGACCAGTCGCGAGGTCGTGATCGACGCTCCCCCGATCACCAGGGTCAGGGGCAGAAACCCGATGCCCGCTTCGAGGGGGCTGAAGCCCATGATGCTCTGAATGAAGAGGGTGAGGAAGAAGAACATTGAGAAGAGGGCCGCGCCCACGGTGAGCATCACCGCGTAGGCACCTGAGCGATTGCGGCTGGCGAAGATCCGCAGCGGCATCAGGGGTTGTGGGCTCCTGGCCTCGATTAGAACGAACAGCAGCAGGAGCACCCCGGCGGCGAGCAGCGGCATCACCGTCTGAGCCTGCTCCCAGGTGTGGGCGGCCGCGTTGGTTAGCCCGTACACCAGCAGAGCCATGGCCGCGGTCACCGTCACCGCGCCGGGCAGATCGAGCTTCCCGGCGCGGCCCGGCGACTCGTTGAGCACCCGGGGGGTCAGCACCAGGACCGCCAGCGCGATCGGGACGTTGACGAAGAACACCCAGCGCCAGGACGCCAGGTCGGTAAGGATGCCGCCCGCCAGCAAGCCCACCGCGCTGCCGGCGCCTGCCATGGCGGCATACACCCCAATCGCCCGGTTGCGGGGCGCTCCCTCCGGGAAGTTGGTGGCGATCAAGGACAAAGCGGTGGGCGACGCGATGGCGCCGCCGATCCCCTGCGCGGCGCGGCAGGCGATCAGCCAGATCTGGGTGGTGGCGAAACCGCCCATCAGAGAGGAGAGCGCGAAAATCCCGATTCCGACCAGGAACATTCGTCGCTTCCCGAACAGGTCCCCGGTTCGTCCCCCAAGCAGCAGCAGCCCCCCAAAGGTGAGCGCGTAGGCGGTGATGACCCACTCCAGGTTGGGACCGGAGAAACCGAGCTCGCGCCGGATCGATGGCAGCGCAATGTTCACGATGGTGGCGTCGAGCACCACCATCAACTGGGTGGTCGCAATCACCGCCAAGGCCAGACCAAGGTGGCTCTGGGCCGGCGGGCGGACTGCGGTGGGGCCGGTGGATCCGGTCACGGACATTCTCAGTTTCCTCCCTTAGTTCTCGCCTGGATTGTGCGTCCGGTCGTGCCAATCCAAGCGTACTGGGGATCTGAGTCGACCCCCGAGCGACGTGGTGGCTCGATCCTCGACGCGACGTAGGCCGCCAGGTCTTCGGGTCGAACCCCGACACACAGAAGCCGGTCGCTGAAGCTACCCGCGTAGCAGCGGCGGGATGTCGCGGCGTGACTCGGTAGAAACAGGACTGATGGCAAGCCTCGAGCAGGCTGCTGGAAACTGGTCCTTCTCCTAACCGCTAAGCAATCGGCGGACCTCATGCGCAATTTGCAGTTCCTCCCGGCTCTCGATGACCAAGACCCGCACCACCGACCTGTCGGTTCCGATTTCCCGGTCACCACTCCCTGATTGGTTGCGCGTGGAGTCGACTCCAACGCCGAGAAATCCGAGTCGTGCGCTACATAGCTCCCGGATCTGGGCCGAGTTCTCGCCCACCCCACCAGTGAAGACCAACGCATCGAGACCCTCCATCGCTGCCACCATCGCAGCGATCCCCGCACAGAGACGATGGAGATAAACGTCGACCGCCAGTCTGGCAGAGCGGGTCCCCTCATCACTCTTGCGCAGGACGGTCTCCATGTCGGCGTCCCCAGCGAGCCCTAGGAGGCCCGAGTGGTTCTCCAGGGCTTCTGCTAAGTCGGCCGCAGACACTCCCACGTGTTGCTCAAGCCAGAGGACCAATCCCGGGTCGACACTCCCGCTACGCGTTGCCATCACCAGTCCTTCAAGCGGGGTGAATCCCATCGTGGTGTCGACAGAGCGGCCGTGCAGCACCGCACACAATGACGCGCCAGCACCGAGGTGGCAAGTGACAACTCGCAGGTCTTCGATGGATCGGCCCAAGATGGCGGCCGCCTGACTGGAGCTGTAGGCATGGGACAAACCGTGGAAGCCGAAGCGCCGCAGCGGCCAGCGTTGTCTCCATTCGAGTGGTAGGGCGTAGGTTGATACGGCCGCGGGAAGGCGGGCATGAAAGGCGGTGTCGAAGCAAGCCACCGCGGGAACGTCGGGGAAGGCCGCCTTGGTTGCCTCCAGGGCCGCCAAAGACTTGGGCTGGTGAAGCGGAGCGAGGTCGGTCAGCGCACGAAGGCGCTCTTCGATCTCAGGGCTGAGCACGACCGCCTTGGTGAACTCGGTCCCTCCATGCACGATCCGGTGCCCAACTGCGTCAACCGGTCCCAGCGCAGCGATGGTCTCCTGCAATCTCGCGGCCGCATCAACTCCGCGCGGCGGCGCCAGGTCTCTGGCCGCGGAGACGTTGTCGTCCTGCTCAACGACTCGGAGCTTTAGGCTGCTCGAGCCGGCGTTGACGATGAGCACTCGCACAGGCCAAACCTACGCGGGCCAGGTCCAGTCGCGAATCTCCGCCGGGTCCTCGCCGTGCTCACGAGTGTAGAGGCGGCAGGCGAGACGCTTGTCCGCCATCGCCTGGCGCAGATGCCCGGCTGGATCAGAAAGGCCAGGCACGCGATCGATTACGTCGATGACGAGGCGGAACCGATCCAGATCGTTGAGCATTACCATGTCAAAGGGAGTGGTGGTCGTTCCCTCCTCCTTGTATCCGCGAACATGAATGTTGTTGTGATTGTGGCGACGGTACGTGAGGCGGTGGATCAGAGTCGGGTAGCCATGGTATGCGAAGATCACGGGCCGCTCGTCGGTGAACAGGGCATCGAACTCTGCGTCGGACAGGCCGTGAGCGTGCTCTTCGGCTGGCTCGAGGCGCATTAGGTCGACGACATTGACCACCCTGACCTTGAGGTCGGGCAGCTCCTGGCGAAGAATCGAAGCAGCGGCCAGCGTCTCTAAGGTCGGGACATCGCCACAGCATGCCAAGACGACATCGGGGTCGCTTCCACCGTCACTACTGGCGAACTCCCAAATCCCAGCCCCTCGAGTGCAGTGAATGACCGCCTCGTCCACCGTTAGCCAGTTGGGAGCGATTTGCTTGCCAGCCACGATCACGTTGACGTAGTCGCGACTGCGCAGACAATGGTCTGCCACGGAAAGTAGGCAGTTGGCGTCGGGAGGTAGGTACACCCGAATTATCTCTGCCTTCTTATTCGTGACGTGGTCGATGAATCCAGGATCCTGGTGGGAGAATCCGTTGTTGTCCTGACGCCACACGTGGGACGACAGCAGGTAGTTGAGCGAAGGGATTGGACGTCTCCAGGCAATGGCACGACACGACTTCAGCCATTTGGCATGCTGGTTGAACATGGCGTCGACGATGTGGATGAACGCCTCGTAGCAATTGAACAGGCCGTGACGGCCGGTGAGAAGGTAGCCCTCGAGCCAGCCCTGGCAGAGGTGTTCGGACAGCACCTCCATAACCCGCCCGTCGGGCGCCAGATGATCATCGCCGGGGAGGGTCGTGGCGTCGAAGGCCCGGTCGGTGACCTCGAACACCGCGTCGAGCCGGTTCGAGGTGGTTTCGTCTGGTCCGAACAGGCGGAAGTTATCGGGGTTGAGTTTGATCACGTCGCGTACGAATCGACCGAGCACCCGGGTCGCCTCGGCGGAGGACCCACCCGGAGTCGGCACCTCCACGCCATAGTCGCGGAAGTCGGGTAGCTCCAGATCCCGCACCATTAGGCCCCCGTTGCTGCGGGGATTGGCGCTCATCCGACGGGCTCCACACGGGGCCAGCTCAGCCAGCTCCTCCACCAGGCTCCCCAGATCATCGAAAAGGTGCTCGGGCCGGTAGCTGCGCATCCATTCCTCGAGAAGACGCAGATGCTCGGGATTCTCGCGGACCTCAGTGATGGGGATCTGATGAGCTCGAAAAGTCCCCTCCACAGGCAAGCCGTCGACCTCCTTGGGGCAGCCCCAGCCCTTCGGGGTTCGCAGGATCAACATCGGCCACTTGGGCCGCGAAGGATCCTTTTGCTCGCGCGCCCGCCTCCAGATCTCCTGGATCTCATCGACGATCTCGTCGAGGGTGGCAGCGAGCGCTTGATGTACCTGAGGGGGATCGTCGCCTCCGACCTCGTAGACCCGGTGGCCGTATCCCTCGAAGAGGGCGTGCAGTTCTCGATCTGGGATCCGGGCTAGAAAAGTAGGGCTGGCGATCTTGTAGCCGTTGAGGTGCAGGACGGGTAGGACAGCTCCATCTCGCATTGGATCCAGGTACTTGTTGGAGTGCCAACTGGTCGCCATAGGCCCCGTCTCCGCCTCGCCGTCGCCAACCACACAGCAGGCAATCAGCTGCGGAAGGTCGAAGACCGCGCCGTAAGCATGGGTGAGGGCGTACCCGAGTTCACCACCTTCGTTGATCGACCCTGGCGTGTCGGGCGATGCGTGGCTCGGGATGCCGCCAGGGAACGAAAACTGGCGAAAGAGCCGCCGCAGACCCTCTTGATTGTGACTGATGTGGGGGTAGACCTCGGTGTAAGTCCCCTCCAAGTAGGTGTTAGCCACAACTCCCGGGGCTCCGTGGCCAGGGCCGGATATGTAGAGCAGGTCGAGATCGCGTTCACGGATCAACCGGTTCAGGTGGGCGTAGATCAGGTTCTGCCCCGGACACGTGCCCCAGTGACCGAGCAAGCGGGGTTTTACATGTTCGGCACGTAGGGGCTCTCTCAGGAGGGGATTGTCGAGCAGGTAGATTTGACCAACGGACAGGTAATTGGCTGCACGCCAGTAGCCGTCGAGCAGCCGGAGCTGCTCCTCACTGAGTGGTCTTCGGTTGGTCCGAGCGGTCAGGGTGCCCACGATTCCATTTTCCTCAATCTGAAGCCAGAGGACGTATCCATCACTACCGAGGGGCGCCGCGACCAAGCCCCCGCGCTGAGGGGCGGCTTGAACTCTCGACTAGATGACCCGGCCCCAGTCGCCCTCTTAGGTGGTTATCGCCACCTTGAGAACCCCATCTCGTTGCTCGGAAAAGAGGTCATATGCCTCGACGATCTGGGTGAGGTTGAATTCGTGCGTCAGTAGTGGGGTCAGGTCAATTCGCCTGTTCTCGACCAAACACATTAGGGTGGCCATCCGTTGACGGCCGCCCGGACACAAGGTGTTGACGATGGTCTGGTCGCCCAGTCCGCCGACATAGTCGGCGGGGTGGATTTCGAGGTCATGCGAGTAGATTCCCAGCGACGACAGGGTTCCGCCGGGCCTGATCACCTTCAAGCCATTTTCGAAGGTGCCGCTTGTCCCCAGGGCCTCGATGGCGACATCGACGCCTCGACCTTCGGTAATCCGCATGATCTCGGCGACGACGTCAATTGACTCAAAATGGAGAGCAACATCCGCACCAAGGCGGAGCGCCATCTTCAGTCGTTCGTGGATCGAGTCCACCGCGATCACGAGACCGGCGCCCTTCAGCCGGGCGCCAATCGTCGCGCAAAGCCCGATCGGACCTTGAGCGAACACCGCTACGGTATCTCCTAGGCTGACTCCAGCTTTCTCCGAGGCTGAGAATCCGGTCGACGCGATGTCCGCGAGGAGAACGACTTGGCGATCACTGAGCGATTTGGGTATGGGTGCTAGGTTGGCCTGCGCGTAAGGCACCATGACATAGTCCGCCTGGCAGCCGTTGATGGAATTTCCGAGCCTCCATCCCCCTCCGGGCACCCACTTGTCGTGGTGCCCGGAGCATTGGGCCCACTGTCCGGACAGGCAGTAGTAACAACTCCCACAAGGGGTGATAGCAGGGATCAAAACGCGTTGACCGATCTCGAAGCCGTCTACGCCTAGTCCAAGTTCGTGGATAGTGCCGACCGCCTCGTGTCCGAGAATGCGGCCCTGACTCACGGGCCACTCCTCGCGCGAGATGTGGACATCTGTGCCACAGATCGTTGTGAGTGACACCTTGACCACCGCTTCGTTGACGCCCGCACGGGGAACCGGTACTTCGTCGATCGCGAGCTGACCCGGTCCGTGAAAAACCAAGGCCCTCATCGTTGTCGGCATGGCGCTCCTTGTACCGTGCTGCCGATGGGAGTTGGTTCCCCGGCTCGGTTCGTTCGCTTGGTGGTTCGAAGCCTCTATCGCCGGATGCCGGCTCCCGACCAGGCTCACGGAGGACACCAGTTGACACCGGAAGATCGGGCGGCCGTTCGGCCCGGTGCTTGCGCCACCGGGGAGGCAGGGCCGACCACTACAACCGGACAGTGAGCGTGCGCCACGCACCGATGGGAAACCGAACCCAGAAGTGAACCGACCATGCCTCCATGACCGCGGGAGCCCACGACCAACGCTGATGCGTGCTTACTCGCCTCGATCAGCACGGTGGCTGGTAGGCCCTCAACCACCTTAGCTTCGATCTCAACTTCTGGATGCGCCTCTGCGGTTGCGCTAACCATCCTGGAGAGGATCTTCTTGGCCTCGTCGCCCAGGTCCTCTTTGAGGGCCGGTGACCAGGCGGCATACGGGGCGGCGCTTACCAGGCTCGGAACCGCGTAGGCGCTGATGGCAAGAACTTTCGTACCCTTGACCGCAGCCTCTTGGACAGCCCACTCCAGAGCACGTCGACTGGCCGGAGAGCCATCCCAGCCGACCACGACCGGTCCCGACAAATGGTCTCGATCGATCCTCGAACTGGCAACTGCGTTCATGGCCGAACTCCTCTACCTATTCGGAGATACTGACTACCGTTAGAGCCTCCGTCCAGTCCATCGTCAGGGGTAGCAGCCCACATGGGCCACGAGGTAAACCTTTGGGTCGGGCCAGTGAAATCGCCTAGTGCTGCAGCTGTCCTGGAGCGGTTCCGTGCGACCCAGAGCTTCAGCGGTCGTTCTCACCGCGGTGGCCAGCACTTCGCCAAGCGTTCACACCGCGAGCGTGCTGGGGCACTGGCCCTCATAACAACCAGACCCGAACCATGAAATTGGGACCGCATTCCGGGCTTCATCGGGGTAGTCGGCGGCGGCCGTCAGCGGCCCGGTCTCGTCCGGCAGCATCCTCCGGACGGCTTACGGACGCACGACCACCACCGGGCAGTGGGCGTGAGTAACGCATTGCTGTGAGACCGAGCCTAGGAGTAAACCCACAAAGCCTCCGTGGCCGCGGGAACCTACGACGAGCATCGACGCTCGAGCGCTGGCCTCAGTGAGTGCTTGCGCGGCCGAGCCCTCGAACACCTCAGCCTCGAACTTCACCTTAGGATGTGCCTTGCTGGCTTTCGCGACTTCGGCAGCTACCACTTTCCGAGCGTAGTCGGCCAGTTCTTGGACGTTGGCCGGTTCGTAGGAGAATCCTGGCTCAGCCATCGCGATCGCGGGGATCGCGTAGGTGCTGATTACTCGGACGCTGATTCCCTTCGCCTCGGCCTCGCGAGCCGCCCACTGCAAGGCATGGCGACTCGACTCCGACCCATCGACTCCCACCACGATGGGAGAGGAATCCCGCTTTCGATCGGAGTCCTGGCGGACGGCTTTGTTCATTTTCGTCTCCTGCATTGATATCGACCTACGTTGGTGATGATCGGTCCTTGGCTGCACCAATAGCCCGGCCCTTCTGTAACGAGATAACCGGCCGTTCCATTGGAGAAGCTCTTACTCCAGCCATCACTGCTTCAGGCACTCGACCAGGAAGGCACCTGTGGAGTCTCGTTCGACTCCGTGGATGTCATGGTCGAAGCTAGGGAACCGGCGATCAAAATCCTCCAAGGCCGCTAGGTACTGCAGCACCGGTCCGTCAGCCGCTCCGGCTTCCTCACCAGGCATGAGGACGGGGATCCCAGGAGGATAAGGGACAATCATCACCGCGGCTGCCCGCCCCGCCATTTGAGAGAGCGGCATTCTCTCGGTTTGGCTCCGGACCAGGTGTCGGTACGCCTCCCCGGGTGTGCATTGGGCTCCCGGAAGGTCACCAAACGCCTGGTCGAGCAGGTCCGGCAGCCGTCGGCTTTGCATCTCGGCGTGCATCTCGTCGCAGAGTCCGCGCAGTGTCATCTTGCCGTACCGGTCTGGATAGGTAGCCGCCAGTTCGGGCAAGGCCTGAGTAAGCGGTCTGTCTTGATCGTAAGCGCGCTTGAATGCGAGCAGCCCGTCCAGCAGCGTTCCCCACTTGCCCTTGGTGAAGCCGATCGAGAAGAGCACCAGAAACGTGTAATCCCCCGTCTTCTCGACTTCGATCCGGAGGTTGTGAAGGAACAGGGTGGCTATCTGGGCTGGAATGCCGCGATCCGCAAAGGTCCCCTGGGCATCAATGCCGGGAGTGGTGACCGTGACCTTGATCGGGTCAAGCATGCAAAAACCTTCGGTGAGTCCCGAGAAACCGTGCCAGGGCTCGCCCGGGACCAGTTCCCAGCAAGCGGGCTCGGTGGCCAGGAGCTCGTCCGAGGCCTTGTTGAATCGGAGCGTCTTGCCCGACTTTGGGTCGCGCACGGTCTCTGGCTGCCAGAGGCCGAAGAACCAACCCTCCGTCCTGGCGAGCTCCGTCCCGACGTCGATAAAGCGCTTCCGAAAATGCACAGCTTCCCGAATCGACTCATGGGTGAGGTTGAGACCCCCTGGAGCGTCCATCATCGCGGCTGCCACATCCAGGCAGGCAATCATCGGGTAGAAAGGCGAGGTCGACCCGTGCATCATGTACGCCTCGTTGAAGCGGTCGTGGTCCACAGGCGCCCTCTCGCTGGAGCGGATGTGGATCATCGAGCCTTGGGAGAACGCTGCCAACAGTTTGTGGGTGGACTGAGTCGCGTAGACCGTGGGGTCACCTGCACCGGTCTTCGAACCCATCGCGTAGCGGTCTCTGTAGAGGGGGTTGAAGCAGGCGTAGCCGAACCACGCCTCATCGAAATGCACCCGTGGCGCGCTCTCGCCCAGCAGAGCCGCGGTCCTGCGTGCGTCGTAGCACAGCCCATCATAGGTGGAGTTGGTCACTGCGGCGTAGACCGGTTCTGCCCCGTTGGCCATCTTCCTAAGCGGGCTGGCCGCGATGGCCTTAGCGACCGCTCGTGAAGTTATTTTCTTGGCCGGAATCGGCCCCATGATTCCGTAACCGTTCCTGACCGGCATGAGATATACCGGGACCGCATCGGTCACCGTCAGAGAGTAGTTCATCGATTTGTGGCAGTTGCGGTCAACCAGCACTACATCACCGGAGGTGATGCAGCTGTGTCCAACGATCTGGTTCGCGGTCGAGGTTCCGTTGAGCACAAAGAAGGTCTGATCGGCCCCGAAAATGCGCGCAGCATTCTGCTCAGACTCTCCGACCTTGCCCGAGTGGTCTAGCAGAGAGCCCAGGGCACGCAGAGGGCCGAGCGAGACGGATAGGTCAGTGCGGAATAGGTTCTCACCATAAAAGTCATAAAAGGCCCTGCCGATCGCCGACTTCCGGAACGCGGTTCCCCCGGCGTGGCCGGGTGTATGCATGGAGTACTCGTAGCTGTCGGTGAAATCTAGCAGCGCCTGGAAGTAGGGGGGAAGCAGCGTTTCTGTGTAGCGGCGCCACGCCCAGTCGATCCGGCCCGCGATGAAGTCCGGGGTGTCCTCGAATAGGAAGACATACTCCTGCGTCGCTTCAGTAACAGCCAATGGCAGAGCTTCAAGGTCCCCCTGCTCTAAGAACACAAAGATCGGCAAGCGGTCGTTGCGCTGGCGCACAGACGTGATGACCGCCTCAGCATCGGTAGCCTCCTTAACACCGCCCAGACCCCAATCGACCAGCACACATCCAAACGTGGGATCTGAGGTGACCAAGGCTGTGGCGTCGGTCACGGTTTCCACTTGTTCGACACGGTGCCCCAACGCCGTAAGGCCGTCAACTATGCGTCGAATGGTGCGGTCGGCCTCGCGTCGGCGTTCCCGGCCAGAAATCATAAGTACCGGAAATTCAGTCTTGGCTAACATCGTTCACTCCTCACCTAAGATTAAAACACTGGGAACGGAACCCGACGGGACTCTTCATTCGAGATCGCCGTCTGGGAGGCCGGCGGAAATTATCGCCGACCTCCCGTTCACTTGGAGTGCGCGCGCCTTACTTCATTGAGGCCCCGACCGGGTGGCGCACCGTCGCTGCACTACCACCGACCGGCTGCGGCGCGGGCGGGGTGGATGGGCCGGGGGCCTCTCGTCCAATCTCGTCGCCGAACTCGTCCACATCGAGAAGCACGGGATCCGGATGGGCAATGAACCAGCTGGGCTTCTTGATCCGTTCGATGATGAATGGTGGGACGGAGCAAATTACGATCGCCAGGAACATGGCCAGCGCATAGATCGGTGTTGGCCACGTGGCAACTCCGCTGGGCGGGAAGAATCCCAGTACCAAGCCTAGGGCGCAGCCGAAGATGCCGATGCCGACCACAAACCACATTCCCGCGTTACCACCGGGGATCTTGAATGGGCGCGGAGTGTTCGGCTCCGTGTACCGCAGGCGGATTCCAGCGGCGAGAATCATGATATACATGAGTACGAGGATCTGGGTGGTCAGAGCCGACAGCATCCAGTAGCTGGCATTAATGCTCGGTACGAAGAGGAAGAGCAGCGCGAACAGCGTCCCCAGGATTCCTTGGGCCACAAGCACCGCTACCGGAATGTGGCGCCGGTTGACACCGTGCAGTACGGGAGGAAGGTCACCCGTGCGCTCAGCCGCGTAGAGACCCTTTGATGGACCCAAGAGCCACACGCTTATCAGCGCCAGAGTTCCGAGTGCGGTCAAGGCGGCCATGATTTGGGTCACGATGGCGGGTAAGCCCAAGATCCTGAAGAAGACGGCAAATGCTTGGAGCAGACCCGCGACCAAGCTGAGCTTGGCATCGGGCACGACAAACGCGATCGCGAGCGTCGCCAAGATTGAGACAGCCACAATTAGAACTGCTGAGAGGATGATTGCCTTGGGATACGTGTGCTGCGGATCCTTTGTCTCCTTAGCATGGAAGCCAAAGAGTTCAATACCCGCATACCCCAGCAGGACTCCTACGAAGAAGACCAAATTGTCGATGCTTCCAAAGTTAGGGAGCAGCTTGCCAAAGCTGAAGGCAATAGCGATGTGCTTTCCGGCCGCCAGCCAGTAGACACCTAGAGCGATCAAGACCGCCGCAGGGAAGAGTGTTCCGATTACAACTCCGACGTTGTTGAGAAGTGATGCACGCTTCAACCCCAGGAAGTTAATTAGAGTCATCCCCCAGAAGACCGCCAACATCACCAGCACCAGGTACACTTTGTTGTTCGACAGCCTCGTGGCGAAGATGTAGGCGATCGTGGCAGCCACGAAAGCTAGGACCGTTGGGAACCACACGATTCCTTCGATCCATTCGAACCAGACCGCAAGAAATCCCGACTTCGCACCGAATCCTTGTCTGACCCAGGCGTAGAGTCCCCCAGCCTTGGGCCAGCCGGTCCCCAGCTCAGCGCACACCAGCGCCAGCGGGATCAAGAAGAAAATGGCGCCGAAAACGTATAGCCCTATGCTGGCCCAGCCGTACTCAGCTACGCTGGGGAAGCCTCTCAGAGTAAGGACGGCCGCAAGACTGATGCCGGCTATCGAGGCAGTCCCGATAACCCGAGCAGAGCTGCCGGATGATTTGGCTGCCCCGGTATTGGCGGGCCCTTGTGGTTCAGTGACGTCGGCCTTCATCTCGTCCTCCTTCTATAGGTACTGCGTTTGGAATCTCCAGTCGGCCCCATTCGGAACCCTGATTCGATTCTATGAAGGGCTCGCGACCCAGCTAAATGCAGGAAGCACCCGATTCAGGCTAGGTGGAATCACTCATCGCAGGCGAGTCGTAAGCCAGCCGTTCGCGTGGGTCGGGCGGCGGGCGCCGACCTCTGCACCGCTTGTGGGCTGGGCTCGGTGGCCCCAGGTCGCGGAGTCTTTGCCTAGTAGGCCCGCTTCGCACCGATCAACGCCGCTGACGGCGGCGGGCTGATCCGGATTCGCACGTCGACTGCAAGACTTCCGGTGGGACTGGCTATCACCGGATTGGCCTCAATCTCGGCAATCGCGGTGTGGTCCTGAGCCAAGGCCACAAACCTACATATGACGTCGCTGAGTGCACGGAGATCGACTTTGGGAGCTCCACGGAATCCATCGAGTAGAGGGAACGTGCGAAGTTGACGCAGCATATCCTCGGCATCGCGGACGCCGATCGGTCCCAAGCGAACCGAAGAATCGTGCAGCAACTCGACGGCTGTACCACCTGCAGCGACCACCACCAGCGTCCCGTAGGCGGGATCGTTGGTGGCGCCTACCAGAACCTCGACCCCACGGGGTGCCTGAGGCTGCAGCTCAAAGCGTGTGATCGGCGTCGATGTGTCGTTCAGGCGAGCCATCATCTGGCGTGCTGCCGACTTTACCTCGGAATCTGCCTCAAGCCCGACCGAGACGGCGCCGAGCTCGCTTTTGTGCAGGATTCCCGGCCCCAATCCCTTGAGCACGACGCGGCCGCCGAGCTGACGTGCCACGTCTGCTGCGGCTTCGGGGCTCTCGGCTTCCACGGACCTCACGACCGGGATCCCATAGGCGCGCAGAATCGATTCAGTCTCCGCACCGATCAACCAATCACGCTTCTCCCTTAGGGACTTGGCCACCTGGCTCGCGACCGATACCGGATCGATTCCTGCAGGCGAATTCGGCCGAGGTCGTGGACGTCTCCGCCACTCCGAGAGGCGGTGGGCACCAGCCAACGCTCGTAACGCACCCTCCGGTAGAGGGAACGAGGGAATGGTGGACCCACGAATCCAGGGATTCCCGAGCCAGCCATGATGACGCCGATCAGTGGGATCGGTTGGGTCATCCCAGTGCCAACCTTGGCCAGAGCATTGGCGACGTCTTCGGCCTCGTCACCATCGGGGGGATGAAGATGACTATGGCAGCATCCACGTTTGGGTCGGCAGCCACGAGCTTTGTGGCGCCAAGAAAATGCTCGGCGCTGGCGGAGGCCGTCATATCGATTGGGTTTCGTGTGGAGGCGTGGGACGACAGGAGATCGCTCAGTTGCCGCTGGGTATCCGGACCGAGGGAGGCCACCACAAGGCCACTAGAATCGCAGGCGTCTGCACAAAGGATGCCTGGTCCACCTGCGTTGGTGATGATCGCGACCCGATTTCCCTGCGGCAGGGGTTGTGTCGACAGTAGAGCCAGCAAATCGAACATTTCGCCAAGGCTTTGAGCGCGTATCGCCCCAGTCTTGTCAAGCAGGCGCTGACGGCGGTGTCGCTGGCAGACACCAAGGCGGCCGTGTGCGATGCCACCGCTCGCCGCCCGGCAATGCCCGTCCCGCTTTTCAGTACCACGATCGGCTTGCTTGTGGATACGCGGCCGGCGATCTCGGCGAACTTCCTGGGGTTCCCGAAGGACTCCAGGTAGAGACCGACAACTTTCGTGCGCGGGTCCGTTTCCCAAAAGCTGAGCAGATCGTTTCCGCTGATGTCAGACTTGTTGCCTACCGAGACAAAGTTGCTGATTCCCAAGCCGAGTTTGCGTGTAGCGTCGATGACCGCTAACCCCAGAGCTCCGCTCTGCGATAGGAATCCGATGGGACCAGGTTCAGGTGCCGTGGGGCCAAAGATTGCGTTGATGCAGACTCGCGGGTCAGTGTTGATGATTCCCATGCAATTGGGTCCTACGACCCGCATTCCCGACGAGGAGCACATGTCGATGAGTTCAGCCTGCCGTCTCTGCCCTTGTTCTCCCTCCTCAGCGAAGCCGGAAGAGATCACCACAAGAGCTCTTACGCCTTTGGCGGCGCACTCCCGAGCTACCTTTACTACCACCTCGGCCGGCACCACCACCACGGCTAGGTCAATGGTTTCGGCGATGTCCGCGATGTGCCGATAGGCACGCACCGATTGCACGACGTCCGCGCCGGAGTGCACGGGAAACAGGGCACCCTGGAATCCGCCGTTCAGAAGGTTGAGAAGACCCTTAGCATGGCCGAGTTCCCAGGATGTACCGTGGCCTCGAACATCCCTATCCCCAAGGCGCTGGCCTTTTGGGCCAACTGGCCCAAAAGGATGGATCCCAGCCCCTCCGCTTGGAAAGAATCGGCGACGGTGAAGGCGGTCTCGGCCCGAGAGGGGGCACCGCGAATAAACATGGCATGCCCGATGACTCGCTCTGGCTGCCCATGAACCGCGACCAGTCCCCATGACTTGGTCCCATCGACCCTGCCGACCGCCTGCGAAACAGCAGAGATATCAACTCCGGCAGGGAGAACCCGGAACGCCCTGGACGACGCTGAAAGAGCTCCGAGAAAGTCCGATATCGCGCCTGCGTCCTCTGGTGACTGCTCGCGGACCTGAACTACCGACCCGTCTCGCAAGACGACGTCGCTTCCCGGGACCAGAGCAGCGCTCATGACAACCACTCTGGACCCGCCCCCCTACCGTGAGCATGGGTGGTTTCGCCTAGTCGAGCGTAGGTGACCTCCCCCGCAGTTCGAGTGGATCGAGATCATGAGGCTGCCCCGCGGGTGGACTCTAGGCCATGAAGGCGCTCAGAACTGGGGGGTTCAGGGTCGACTCCACTAGTGCCGACGTCAGAGGCTGATCCACACCCGGTAACTTCACCTTCCACAGTCGTACCCGGGAAGTGGGACGCACGACGCTGAGGCCTAGGTGCTTTTGTAAACAGCGGGTCGGGGGTTGAAATCCTCTGTCGGCTCCAACGCGGTGAGACCCGTCACTCGGACCCGGTAGGGAATAGCCCCTGCTCTCTGAGCGTCGATATGCTCGTGGCGATCGAGCCACTCGATCGCGGTGCGCTTCCCTCCCAGTCTGAGCCAGAAAGATCGAAGCCGGGTGAGGCTGAGAGAAGTGATCAGCCAACCTCTCGAGGACTCCCCGGACCTTCGGGCTCACGCGCGGCGCGACTGCCCAACTGCGCGGAGGCTCAGGAAGTCCGCCACGCCGACGAGCCTCAGGATCAGGCGCATCGGCAATGGGACGCCCTGGCGACGCTCGTCATGAACGACCTCGGGGTAGGCCACGCAGTATTCCCTTCGTCTGGTGAGGAGCCGAGCCTCGCCGGCGGCGATCACATTCCGCACCCATTGGGAGTCGCTTCCGTATGTGAGAGCGATCCGGAAGCCATCCATCGTTGGGAAGACGTTAATCGGGGTCCGATACTGCTTTCCCGATCGGCGTCCGGTGTGAATCACGATCCCGAATGTGGGCAAGCTCCCAGCGAAAGGCAAGATAAGGTGGTTTGTCACCCGTCATTGAAGTGGGCCATCCGGCGACCCAAACGAGACTTCGTCGGCCGGTCAACTCGGTCTCCGGGAGGTTCTGGGCGAACCGTCATAAAGGCAGCTATATACATCGAGCACCTCTAGCTAGAATGACGCCGCGTCTGCTGCTGTACAACTCCCTACGGGGGTAGGGCGTCGCAATCCGCTCAACCAACGAAAACGTCCTCTCTGGGCGACCACTCCTCATGAGACTCCTTGTCAGGTCGTGGGAAGACCCCATCGCCGTCTCCTATGGCGCATGAGCTGTGCCGTTGGCATCATCTATAGCGCCTTCGCCATCCTTCTGTTCGCTTATGGCAGCCGGTGGGGGCTGCTGTCGCTAACGGGTCCCTAAGCCACCCGGTTACCCTCTTGCAAGCGCACCTCCGGCGATAGGCTGGACCACGCCCGGATCGACACATCAATCAGCCAGCCACTCGCATGCCGCGCCGCATCGCGAGATAAGCAGCGAGCACGCCGCCGCCACCCAGTGCGCAGAGATAGAGCAGACTGCCGAGCGCCGGCATCGAGAGGTACGGCTTCCCGAAGGCGACGAAGACCGACGGACTGATGGCCCAGCTCGGCCACGACAGAAGCCCCGCGACCGTGCTCAGGAAGAAGCAGGCGACCAGCAGGATGATGATCGCCCCTGTTGCGCCGGCAGTGCGGAATACCGCCGTCGCGAGCAGGCCGCCACCGCCGAGGGCGAAGCCCAGAAGCACGATGTCGATGAAGGTGCGCACCAGCCCGCCGGCGTCGACCGTGTAACCGCCGATTGCCGTACCGACGGAGGCGCCCACCACCACTGAGAGGGCGACCAGCACGACAAGGAGGAGAAGTGTCAGCGCGCGCTCGATCACGAAACGCCACGTCGATATGGGCTGCATGAGCACGACGTCGTTGCGATGCTGTGTGGCATCGCTGACCCACCTCGCCACCTGGGCAACGATGAACCCAGCGACCAACAACGCCGAGAGCGACATGAAGAACGAAAGATAGTCACCGGTGGACACCACCGTGCCGTGGCGCGTCAGCAACTTCGCGAGTGAACCGCTGCCGGTCCGCACGATCTTAATGGCCGATGGAACCACTGATGCCTCCACGCAGGTAAAGGCGGCGATGCCGAGAACCCAATAAGCGATCCCGATCCGCTGCTCCACGATCCCGTCGAGCCAGAGCCACCGGTGCCAGAGCAGGCTGGGGTGGAACGTGTAGTCGGTTGGCCGGGTGTGTTGCAGACGTGTGAGGGTCACTCCGCCGATGTCGCGATCCAGGAACAACCTCCAGGCCGCACCGATGAGCACCGCCGCCGCTCCCAACAGCGACGCCACGTCGAATCCGATTCCCGGCACCAGCGTCCGGGCCTGGATGTAGTAGTAAAACGGTGAGAGATAGCGCACAAAGGTGAGCGCGCCTAGCTGGTTTGCCATGTTGGCCACGAAGAATGCAACGACGAGGTAGGCGCAGCTCATGCCGGCCGCCGTGCGCGCCGCCGGGAAGAACTGCGACACTAAGAGCCCAAGCGCGAAGGCAAATAGCCCCACGAAGCCGACGGCCACACACTGCCCGAGCGCTGGCAGCGCGAACTGCGCGCCCGCAAGGGCGCCGCCCAGCAGCGTGAAGGCGTAAACGCACAGGACGATGGCGCTCAGCGCGACCAGGAACCCGGCAGTCCGATCTCGGAGGATTGCGTTGCGCGTCCGCCCAGCGATGTACCACAAGTCGAAGAGCCCCCTGCTCTCCAAACCACGCAGGACCTGCGCGCCCTGGATGGCAGCATAAAGGCCAACAAGAAGCGCGATGTCGGGGAAGACCTTGTAGCTGAGGTATCCGCCCACCGTGTCGAGGCGGTCGACGGGGCCAGTGAGGAACTTGAAGCTCTCGGCGACCGGTGTCGCCGACGCGGCAAGCGCCTGCAGGCCTCCGGAGAGCGCCCTGGCGGCCGCCACGTACGCCGGAGCGAGGATCGTTACGAGCAGTCCAAATCCCAGCCCAAGCGCGAGCATACCCACTAGGTGACTGCGGACCGCCCAGGGGGTCAGGCTATGACTGCGCCGGCTGTCCATACTGCGCCAGGAACAACTCTTCGAGACTCATCTCCGAGGAGTCGAGGGTGACGACACTGGCCGGCAGGAGCGCCTCCAGCAACGGCTCCATCTTCCCTGAGACGGTGCACTGCAGCCGGTGGTCGGAGACGACCACCGCGGACACGCCAGAAAGACTGACGAGCCGGTTGCGGTCGATGTCCTTCTCCACAAAAGCGACCACGCGCCGGATGTGGCTGATACGCAGTTCCTCCATGGTGCCGACCTGGCGGAGAGTGCCATCGTGGACGACGCCGATGCGATCGCAGATCTCCTGTACCTCGGAGAGGACGTGTGAAGACAGGAAGATCGTGGCACCGCGCCTGCGTGCCTCCGCGACCAGTTCTCGGAACACCTGCTGCATGAGCGGGTCGAGCCCGGTGGTGGGCTCGTCGAGAAAGAGCAGCTGGGGGTCGTTCATGAAGGCCTGTATGAGCCAGACCTTCTGCTTGTTCCCGTGCGAGTAGGTGCGGTACTTGCGATGCAGATCGAGATCAAAGCGTGTCGCCAGCTCGGAGACCCGCACCGGATCGACGCCCCCGCGGAGGTGGGCGAGTAGGTCCAAGATCCGCTCGCCGCTGTGGTTGGGATACTCGGGAGCCTCTCCGGGCAGATAACCCGTCAGCGCCCGGATCTTGACACCCTCATGCTGCGTGTCCATCCCCATGATGCGAGCGCTGCCGCGGTCCGGCCTGATGAGGTCCATGAGCAGGCGCAGCGTGGTGCTCTTCCCGGCTCCGTTGGGTCCGATGAACCCGAAGGCCTCGCCCTCATGAACCGCGAGGTGGAGGTCGAAGATGCCCCGATGCCCCCCGTAGTCCTTGGTGAGGCCATCTATCTCGACCGCGTTGGTCATGCGTGCTGCTCTCCCAATCTCATTGTCATTCGAGGCAATTATACCCTCCCTGTAGAACAGGGAGTATCCTGGCGACATGTTCGATCTCGATAACCTCCGAGGCTTCGCGGCCGAAGTCGGAGGCCGCATGTGGGTAGGGGTTGGCGTCCTAGCGGCGCTGATCTGGATCGGCGCCGAGATCAGTGGACACCTGATCGTGGCTGCCTGGATCTCGGCGGGGATTGTGGTCGGCGTCAGCGTCGCCTACCCAGCGTATGTCAGACAACAAAGGAAGGTGACCGACGCGTTGTCTTCGGGAGACTCGACGTCGGAACCCTTCCCCGCACCTATGAGCTACAGAGTGGACGTGGCGCGCCAACTCATCGCCAGTCTGCCCCCGCACATACGCGAGTTCAACCTGTGGGCCGTGAAGACGATGTTGGAACGGACACCGGGGCGCAAGCGGAAAGATCCTCGCCTCGAGCCTATGGTCTTCTACCAACTCGAACCAGCCTTCGAGGAGTTGGTCAAGCAAGGCGAGTTAGAGCGGATGGAGAACCAACACTGGAGGATTGTCAAGAAGCGGCAGTAGGGGTTGGCCGAGCGAGAACCGACGCCCTTCGCCTCGTCCTTAGCGGCGAGGAAGGTCGCCGGGCGTCGGGCTCGGCTGCAAAGTCAACATGGCACTTCCTCCGTGTGGGCAGCCCTGTGCTAACGGAGTTTAGCGTTGTGCGAGGGCCGCGCCGGTGAGAGGGCGCGGCGACTCAAACCTTGGTGGTGGGGAGGACGGCCTCCCAGTCCGTGAGCTTAGTGCCGTAGCGCAGCCGCAACTCCATCGGCTGAATGAGGTACTGCCACGCGGTGACTCGGAGCGCTCGAAGGATGCTGGGCAGAATCCACTCCTCGTCACGGGGTGGGGGACTTTGCAGGGTTACGTTCACGGGACCGATTGCCTGCACCTTCACTTTCGGGTCCGCCGGACCGAAGGTCAGTCCGAGGACTGGGCGCGTGAAGACGATTGCGCCGTCCTTGTAAACGCCGCCGACACGCTCGCGGAGCAATTCGGTGCCGATGGCATCCGTGAAGACGATCGTTGGGTCCTTTATCCACAAGGGCAGGATCAGCAGTTTGCGGTGCTTATCACGGTTGCAGAGCTTGTTGAGCATGGAGAGGAACTCCGATGGCATCGTCTGCGGTTTCGAGAATGGTTGCATTCGAAGGAGGAACGCTTTCACGTCCTTCGGCATACCCTGAGTGCGTTCCGCAAAGAGATCCGACTTCCGTTTGTCACGGACAACGCGGAAGCGTTTCTCGAGGATTGGGAACTCAACCTTGGACTCGAGTCCCCGACTTGTGAAAGCGACGGCGATATGGTCGAGTGCCGACCGCACATCGAAGACGACGTCCCCGGCAATGGCCGAGAGCCACTGACTATCGGTTCCGAGCAAGCTGAGGTTGCATACCACAATTTGGCCCAGGTCAGGGTGGG
Source organism: Candidatus Dormiibacterota bacterium (assembly GCA_963701235.1). GTDB lineage: Bacteria > Chloroflexota > Dormibacteria > Aeolococcales > Bog-877 > Bog-877. Next base: position 480,241 of record OY969577.1, on the reverse strand, counting down.
CCTGGATCTCGAAGACAACACCGTGCGCGTGGGCCTTAGAACGGTAGCGGGTGTATTCACGCTCGAACTCGTCGAGGTGTTGGTCCGCCCGTCTCAGCTTGACGTGCCAAGACTCCTCCACGCGCTAACCTTGGAGAACCATGCCCAAGACCCCCGCCAAGACCCAGAAGACCCCCAAGGGGTACGAGATCCCCATCCCGACCCGAAGGGAATTCTACGAGGCGCTAGAGAAGGTCGCCAAGAAGGGGAAGCCTCTACCGACCAGCCGCCCGGAGAAGTAGAGGCTCAAGCTGGGCTCGGCCATCCGGTCCAATGACCCCAGTCAACAACATCGCCAGCTTGGGCCGCTGCGGATAGATGCGTCCACTCGTCCTCACGCATGGCCTCGCCGAACTTCCTCCACTTGGTCGCGTAACCGCAGAGGCATACCGAACGCATCCTCTGCGTAGTCCGCTTGCCCCGAGCGTATGTCGGTGGGCCGACATGCTCAAACTTGAATTGGTGCTGGGCGGCCGTGGTCGTCACCGGCCAGTCGCCCTAAGAAGTAGCGTCTCGAACTGCGACCGGAGATCGTTCCGGTGGTTATAGCGCCAGGCGTACTCGTTGAGATAGCCCTGAAGATGCTTAGCGGACACGGCATGGTGAGCTCCGCCGATTCCGCGCTTCACCAGGGACCAGAACCCCTCAATCGTCTGAGTATGGGAGTCGCCCTCGACGTAGACCCTGGCCTGATGGTGAACCCGCTTGTGCTGGTAGCCAAGGAATGGCAGCGACTTCGTGTAGATCGTCGCCTCGTCGGTGTATATCACGGCCTCGGGAAGAATCCGAGTCCTGACCATCGGCATCAGGGTCCGTGCGCGGGTGCTTGGCACGACGTGGGCGGCGACCCTACCCGCACGTTCGACCATTCCGAAGACTGGAGTGTGGTGCTTGTGCGCCCATGCCCTGGCCGCAGCCTTCTTCTGCGCGAGGGGAAGGTTAGTCCAAGCCGCAGCGTCGGCCTGACGCGGCTTCCCGCCGACGAACATCTCATCCATCTCGATCTTGCCCGAGAACGGCTCATCGGTCTGGACCATGAGTTCGTTCCGGATGAGATGGAAGATGCGCCACGCGCACTTGTAGGTGACTCCAAGCTCGCGCTCCAATTGCTTAGCGGAGATACCGCAGCGGGTGCTTGTCATCAGGAACATGGCGTAGAACCAGAGGTGGAGCGAGGTCGCGGACCCCGCGAAGATCGTCCCCGCTGTTGGGTGAATGTGGTGTCCGCAGGCGATGCAAGTCCACGACTGGCGACGCTGGGTCGTGGCGTAGCGCCGGAAGGACCGCGTGGTCTGGCACTTGGGGCACGCGGCATGCTCACCGTCTTCCGAGTAGCGCGACCGCCAGAGGTAGTTGAGGCAGGCGTAATCGTCGGGGAACTCGCGGGAGAACTCCATTAGTGAGTACCGGGACTCAGACGATGCGGCCCTGGTCGGATTCTTGCGGTCTACCTTTGGCATGCGAGCATTATATCACAGTCTATACAGGGAAGGTATAATTGCCTCATTCGAACTAGACGCGAAGTCGGTTCGAGCTCGGGCCTAACTCGATCATATGACGGACCATCAGATCACTGAAATGCCAGAAGCTCGCGGTTCGGGCTAGGTGGAATTACTCACCGGGGGAAATGCGTTACCCGGCCGAGCAGCGGGGCGCTCGCGCGTAGCTCGCGGAGAGCCGCTGAGCCAGAACCAGCGCGACCGTCCGCTGATTCGCGGATCGCCGTCTCGGCAAGGGCTTTGATCGCTGGGACGATCTTCCTCGGCTTGCCCCTTGTCTCGCCCCACCCCGACGATGCGGACGGCACTGACTAGACTGGCGAGCTATGAGTCGCTCCGCGGGCACTCTCGCTTACGTCGGGAGAGGCCGCGAACTCAACGTCCCCCAACGAAATCGGGCCGGAAAGAAGAACGGAAAGCGGGAAATGACTCGGGGTCCCATGACTGAGTACAACTTCAAAGACCGGGCTGCGATTGTCACTGGAGCCGGCTCCGGCATCGGTAAGGCTTGTGCTGAGACCCTCGCTCGGGGCGGAGCCAGCGTACTGGTGGCCGATTTGAACGGATCGGGGGCGCAGGCAGTAGCGGCCGAGATTGCCGCCGCGGGAGGCAGAGCCAAGCCATTCACGGTCGACGTGACCGACCCCAAGCAACTGAAGCAAATGGTTGCCGCTGCTAAGGAGCTCGGAAGATTGCGGATCGCGGTGAACAACGCCGGGATTGCGGGTGAGCAGGCGCTGATGGCCGACTACAGCACCGACAGCCCCGATCGCCACCAACACAGCCGTACCGGGGTAGTCCGCGAGCCTCTCTGAGAGACCAACGGGGACAGCCGTAGCCGCGCCGAACAGGAGCCCGGTGCCGACCCAGCCGGTGACCGCGGCCATCAGGCCCAGCACCCCAGCAACTCGGCTGACGTGCACCAGACTGATCCCGATCTGAAGGACCGCCGCATTCAAGAGATAGGGTCCGATCCTGGCGGTTGTGGCGTGCGCGTCCGGTGAGACGTTCTCCGGCGCCAAGCCGGCGATGGTCAGGCAGGCGCCGGCCAGTGAGATGAGTGCGAGGCCGATCATGCCGTTTATCCATTCACGGCTCTGCCTCGGCCAAGCAGGGAACAGAAGGATAGCTCCGAGGGCTTGCAGCACCCCACAGCAACGAACGTCCAGTCGATGAGCGCGTGGAGCGGGGAACAGATGCTGGGACCACAGCTGGTGATGCCGAGGTCGCTGATGTAATTAGTGATGGGACTGTAGGGGACCTTGGAGGCTGCTTCAGCGATCCCCTGATCGATGAAAAAGAGCACGCATAACGCCCAGCAGATCGCGCCGACGACCACCCCTCGGCCAAGCGCGGCAGGGAAATCGCGCGTCCGTCGCCTGGGTGGACGCGAGCCTAGGTCAGCGATGCCAGCCATGTGCGCAAGGGACGGCCACCTCGGTGCTGTATAGCTAGTAGCTAGGTCTCACAGTAAGGCACCTCCACACTTGTGGGCGACGCCTACGGACCGGTGGCTCCCTCAGGTCAGCACGCCCGAATCCTGTAGGTCGGCGAGCTTGCGGAGCGCCCCCTAAACCTCCGGGCCTCTGGTGTGAAGGACGTCGCGCACCGAACTAGCGGCCGGTCCGGCTAATGAGCGAAGGAGCGCGCCCGTATAGATGTCGCCATCAGCAAGACGCCGAAGAAGATTAGCCAGACGCCAAGCACGATGCTGAGCACGAAAATCGAAATGCCCGGGACGAAGAACACGATGGCGCCGGCAATGATCGAGAGAACTCCACTAACGAGCAACCAGCCCTGGCCAGGAATCCCGCTGTGGCCGAAGCCGATGAAGAGTTCCGTGAATCCGTGAATCATCCAGAAAAGTCCCAGGACCAGAGCCAAAAGGAAGAGCGAGTAGACCGGGTGCCGAATCAGAAAGAGACCCACGGCAAAGCTGAGGAGCGCGAGAAGCACCAATAGAACCCGGAGCCAGGCGCTCTCGTTGGGGACTGCGAAGGCCTGCACGAACCTGAACACGCCAGCCACGACCAGCCAGGCACCGAAGAGCAGGGCGACAGCTAGTAGTGCCATGCCAGGCCTGGAGAGCGCTAAGACACCGGCCACGACGCAGATCAGACCGAAGGCGAACTCCCAACCCCAATGCCGGCCCAGGCCAGCCAATTGTTCGCCGTATCTGCCCGAACCGAACTGCCACACGGCAAAGTCCCCCTTTACCCAAAACTCTAGACGATTTGAGCTTGACGGGCTGCGTCGGCTAGTCCGCGCCGCTTGGAATCTCGCCCAGAAAGTAACGCACTCCGCTATCGAGCGTATCGATGTCCTTGCCGCGGCCCAGGCTACTGTCCTTGTAGTCCGGGTGTGCCAGGAGCGGTCCCGAGCAGCGGGTGGCGTGGGTGACGCGGGTTGACTTGGACGCCTACCTCGACGCGCGCCGACAAGGCTACCGAGAGCGAGTGATGTTTGGGGTCTACGTCGCCGAGAAGCTAGCTGACTGACTATCTTGACTTACAACTACTGACCGCCAAGATCACCGCGACTCACCCAGAATCCGCGCCTTGACCTCTCGTCTGATCTCTCGGCCTCAGACCCGAAGCGGAATCACCACGTTGGGGAAGTTGACCCCGTATTTCTCGACGTAGGCGTCGAGGGCCCGCAAAAGCTCCCGCTGGAACGCCAACCTTTCAACCAAGTCGGACTGGGATGTATTGTCGGGCTCCCCCGAGAGATGACGCTGGATCCATGGCGGGACTAGAGAAACCAGGTGAGTGGTACCCCCGGTCAGGATGATCGTTTCGGGGCGGCTGTCCTCCACCCGCACCCCGACCCGCAACAGGATGCCGGTGCGGTTGGCGAGCGCCCAGACGCGCTCCCAATGGCCCGGCTGCTTCCGGAACTGCTCGGGACGGGTGTAGCGGACCACCGGGTCGTTGATGATGCTCATGGCGGCGTCGCCCCAGCGGACAAGGCGCTCGATCACCGGCTCCTCGAGGTCTCGAGAGACCCACATCACCAACGAGGCGCAGCGATTGTCGAGGTCTGGGGGTAGCACCTGTGTGCCCTGCTCCAATGCCATCGCGAGGATCTCGACAATGCTGGCGTGGCGGAGGCAGTAGGCCCTGCCGGCGACCATCTTCAGGTGCTCCTTGCAGGCCGCCCATGAGCAATCAACGGCCCGCCGGTCCCGGTAGAGACAGCGAAAGGCTTCCTGGTTATTGCAACCAGCCTGGTCACAGCCACCGCCCTCAGCCTCCCCGTAGCGCTCCGCCGTCAGCTCTGGCGTCTTCTGCTGCGCGTGATCAGACATGGCGTGCGCCTCCGTGCTCGAGAACCTCGAGGCTGACCGCGGCGCCTGGCAGCATCTCCACCCTCAGCCGTTGTTGCGTTACCACTTGAGATCGAACATAGCAGAGGCCTACGCAGCGAACAAGCGATCTGACAGGAGATTGAGAGGTTGTGACAGCTCCTTCATCCGAGTGCCGCTGACTAGGGCAAAAGTCGGTACGCAGGAAGCGTCATGAACTCGACGAAGTCCTCCGCCAATGCCACCTCGGTGAAGAGTCTGGCGGCCTCCCGGGCGGAGTCTCCGAGCTCACCTACGACTTCCGACTCCATCTCCAGAACCTGCTCGCGCGAGATCCGCTGATGGTGAACCCACTGCCAGATCTGAGAGCGGCAGATCTCGGCAGTCGCCGCGTCCTCCATCAGGTTGTTGATAGCGGCCGCTCCCACCCCCTGCAACCAGGAGTGCAGGTACTGGATCCCAACCGAGACGTTGAGTCGGGTCCCGGCCTCGGTGATCTCTCCGGGGGTGGCGGCCACGTCGAGCAGCTCAGCCGCGGTCACCGCCACCTCATCGCGCAGACGATCAACCTGGTTGGGCCTGTCTCCCAGGACCTCATCGAACGCCCTCCTGGCAACCGGCACCAGGTCCGGATGGGCCACCCAGGTGCCATCAAAGCCGTCGCCGGCCTCCCGGACCTTGTCTTCGCGGACCCGCTCCAGCGCCACCCGGTTTAGCTCGGCGTCACGGCGGCTGGGAATGAAGGCGGCCATGCCCCCGAGGGCGTGGGCACCGCGGCGGTGGCAGGTCTTCACCAGCAGCTCGGTGTAGGCCCGCATGAAGGGGACGGTCATCACCACCGAGCCCCGGTCGGGCAGGACGAATTCGGGGTTGTCTCGGAACTTCTTGATGATCGAGAACATGTAGTCCCAGCGCCCGGCGTTGAGGGCAGCGGAGCGTTCTCGCAGCTCGTAGAGAATCTCCTCCATCTCGAAGGCGGCCAGAACCGTCTCGATCAGGACGGTGGTGCGGATGGATCCTCCGGGCAGCCCGAGCTGGTCCTCTGCCAGTCGGCAGGCGTCGTTCCAGAGCCGGGCCTCGGTGTGACTCTCCAGCTTGGGCAGGTACAGATAGGGGCCCGAACCCTTGTCCAGGAGCGCCTGGGCGCAGTGGAAGGTGAAGAGACCGAAGTCGAAGAGGCTGGCCGACACCGGCTCCCCGTCGACCAGGAGGTGCTTCTCGGGCAGATGCCAGCCCCTCGGGCGCACCACCAGGGTGGCGGTCTCCGAGTTGAGCCTGTAGCTCTTGCCTCCGGAGTCGAGTGAGATGGTCTTGTCGACCGCGTCGCGGAGGTTGCCCTGGCCTTCTAGGCAGTTGCTCCACGTCGGCGAGTTGGCGTCCTCGAAGTCAGCCATGAAGACGCGTGCTCCGGAGTTGAGGGCGTTGATCACCATCTTGCGGTCGACCGGACCCGTGATCTCCACGCGACGATCGTTGAGGTCGGGGGGAGGAGAGGACACCCGCCAGCTCAGCTCCTCGCGGATCGCTCTCGTCTCTGCCAGGAAGTCGGGCAGTCGGCCCCGGCTCAGCTCATGCTGACGCTCCTGACGCGCCCGCAGCAGCGCCGCCCGGGTGGGTCCCAGCTCCCGTTGCAGTAGCGCCACGAACCCGAGGGCAGCCGGGGTGAGCACTCGCTCCGCCGCCGCGCCCCCGTCGCCAAGGACCTCCACTCCAGGCATCCCAGTCGGGTCGTGGGTCATGCCCGCGGAGTGGACTCGAACTGAGCTTCCTCGGTGGATCCCTGCAGCGCCAGGGTGGAGCTTGCACCGCCCGTCACCGTCTCCAGCACGGCGTCGAAGTAGCCGGCGCCGACCTCCGACTGATGCCGGGTCGAGGTGTAGCCCTTCTGCTCCAGTTCAAACTCCCGCTGCTGGAGCCTGACGTAGGCGCTCATGCCCTCTTCGGCGTAGCCTTTGGCTAGGTCGAACATCGAGCTGTTGGCGACGTGGAATCCGGCCAGAGTGACGAATTGGAACTTGTATCCGAGCTCCCCAAGTCGCCACTGGAATGCACTCACCTCATCGTCGCTGAGGTGGAGCTTCCAGTTGAACGAGGGCGAGCAGTTGTAGGCCAGGATCTTGCCCGGGTACTCGGCATGGATAGCCTCGGCAAACTGCGCCGCCTCATCGATGTTGGGGGTGGAGGTCTCGAACCAGAGCGCATCCACCAAGGGAGCGAAGGCCAATCCGCGGGCAATCACCGGCTCGATCCCCGGCCTCACCCGGAAGAATCCTTCTGAGGTTCGCTCCTCCCCGAGAAGGAAATTCTGGTCGCGAGGGTCTATGTCGCTGGTCAACAAGGTCGCGCTCAGAGCATCGGTCCGGGCCACCAGCAGCGTGGGCACGTCGAGGACGTCGGCGGCCAGCCGGGCTGCGGCCAGGGTGCGCTCGAATTGGCTGGTCGGAACCAGAACTTTTCCACCTAGATGACCGCACTTCTTCTCCGAGGCCAGCTGGTCTTCGAAGTGAACTCCCGAGACCCCGGCTTCAATCATCGCCTTCATCAACTCGAAGGCGTGCAGCGGACCCCCGAAGCCTGCCTCGGCATCAGCCACGATCGGGACCACCCAATCGCCGTCGCGGTGCCCTTCGGCCCAGGCGATCTGGTCGGCTCGGAGCATCGCGTTGTTGAGCCGGCGGGCCAGCGCCGGGGCGCTGTTGACTGGGTAGAGGCTCTGGTCCGGATAAGTCTCGCCGGAGAGGTTGGCGTCGGCCGCCACCTGCCAGCCGGAGAGGTAAATCGCCTTGAGGCCGGCTTTCACCATCTGCACTGCCTGCTGCCCGGTAAGCGCTCCCAAGGCGGCCACGTAGCCGGTATTGGTGAGGAGCTCATAAAGTCGTTCCGCCCCTCGTCGCGCCACGGTGTGTTCCACGCGGATGGAACCCCGCAGCCTAACCACCTCCTCGGCGGTATACGGCCGAGAGATGTCCCGCCAGCGGCTGCTCGCCCAGTCTTGGCTTAGTTGTTCGACCTGTTTGTCGGCGACTACCTCGGGGCGTCTATGACCGTCAGCCTGGCCATCTGCAGATCTCATGGAGTGCTTCCTCCCATCCGGGCGCACCCGGTGTTCCGCCAAGCAAGAGCGCGACTCATTGCAATCGCTGCTTCCACGGCATGCGAAGCGAAGTCACCAGCTTGGCGACCCTTCCCCGCTCGGGGCACCTGCCTTCCCAGACTGCTCCCCGCGCCCATCACAAGATCCTAGGATCGATGCGGATTCCTGTCAAGGTGTGGCGATCCCTGACGTTGTAGCTCCAGCGCCCTGCCATCAGCTGTTTTGCGGTATGCCGCTGCCGATCCGAATCGATAGTGAGACCTTCGACGAGTCTCGTCTCCTGGTGCAACAAACGACGATACGGCCCATTGAGTCCGTTCAGGTGGATGGTCGCGGAACGAGAAGGCCCGGGAAGATGCGTTGCTGCTGGCCCGTTCACCCGCTCCCGGACGTCTGTATTTTTAATGACATAGTGCTCAATGTGATCACCCGAACCGCGTCTTGCTGAGTGGTCTCCTACTACGTCAAGACGGAGCGTCCAGTGCATATCTCGCGGTGAGTGAGTTCTTCCTACTCGCCCTTCAGGACCACGGTGGTCTTGTTCCATTTTCTTGGCAATCTTCCGGGCGCTGGCGGGCGTCGCCGCGCCGACGCTGATCGCGCATTTGGTGGACAATTAGCCTCAAACGTGGGCGTTGGCGGTCGACCATCGCATTGAAATTACGGCTGTGTGCCCCGGCGGTCTGGTCGCTAGGTTTGTTCGGCATCGATGTCGAGCGCACGTCGCTTGGGAGGCGGTGGCGCCGTTTGTCGGAGACGACCAACGTAAGTAGTGGCCAGTGCACCGCGCGCCCCAGCGTTCCGCGATCGCTGCTGTACGCAGGCGATCACGGGCGAATCAGCTGATCTCTCTCAAAGGCCGAGAAGGCCGAGAAGGCCGTGCAGCAGTCCGGTAACCCCGCCCTGGGTTTGGGTTAGCGGTGTCGGGGAAGGGCTTGGTGAGGGAGTCGGGGAGGGAGTTAGTGCGGGCAAGGTCAGGTGCGTGGTAGGCGTCGGAGAAGCGCTCGGCTGGGCCGAGGGCGTCGGAGACACTTCCGGCTGGGACACCGGCATCCGAGAGGCATCCGGCTGGGACGAGGGCGGCGAGGGGTTGCTGGAGTCGGGCTGAACCACCGCCGGTGGACTGTTGGTAGGGTTCGACACTCGCGAGGGCTGAGACGCTTTCGGCGGCGAAGGGGCGGGCGTCCTGAACTCGGTCGGGTGGTTGATACCCACGACCAGCAGAGCTCCCGCGGCGGCGGTGGCGGCGGTGGAGCCGCCCCAGGCGGGCACGGCGTTGCCCAGCAGCCCGATCAGCCGTGAGAGCAGCGGCAGTTGGCACAGGATCGACCCGATCCCGACCACCGGCCACAGCTCTCCGACCGAGACGTTGAGGAACGCCCGGACCACGGCAGGATCGAGCTGGGTGCCCGATACCCGAACCAGCTCCTCGCGAGCCTTGGTCACTCCAACCGGCCGGCTGTAGGGGCGGGGGGCTGTGATCACTTCGAAGATGTCGGCCACCGAGACGATCCGCGCCGCCTGGGATATCTGTCTGCCTTTGAGGCCCCGGGGGTAACCACTGCCATCGAACCACTCATGGTGCTGCTCAACTGCCGTGCCCCAGACCCCGAGCCAGGGCAGGATGGGCGCCACTAACTGCGCCCCCTCAGCTGGATGGCGGCGCAGGATCGTCCATTCCCGGGGATCGGGCTTGGCAGGCTTGTTGAGGATCTGCGGCGGCACTCTCAGCTTCCCTATGTCGTGCAGCAGCGCAGCCCACCTGAGCCGGGCGCGGTCCCCCTCTCCCAGACGGAGCTCCATTGCCAGCATGTTCGTCAGCACCTGAACCCGCTCGGAATGACCCCTGGTGGCCCGATCGTGGACGCTGAGGGCAGCGGTCAGCTCCAGCACCTGCTGCGCCACCTTGAGGTCGGTGCTGTTGGCGTCCTTGCGTAGTCGCTCCAGACGTGCGAGAACCTGCTTGGGTCGGGCCGACTTTCGCGCCATCGCAAATCGAGCCGGCGCGTGATCCGGGAATAGCAGCGAGAGCCGCAGTAGCGCCGCCAAGGGAAGCAGCCGGCGCGTCCCCCGTTCGGTCAAGAACAGGGCCACGAATCCGGCTATGGAGATCAGCGACCACCAGCCCAGCAGAGCGGGCAACGTGGCCGGTCGATGGAGCGCGTCAGAGAGCGCTAGGACCACTCCGAGGCCGACTGCCATCGGTGTCGCGAAAACAAAGAATCGCAGGCCAAAGCTGAGTAGGGGACGGCTCCTCCACTCCGCCGTAGGCGGTTTCCTAAATTTGAAGTATTTCTTCATCGCTAGCTGGCTCCATCGCGAGTTTCGGAGCCACTGCCTCACCGTTTGATGACGCAGCCGCAACGGAACCGTGCATCGCAAACAACTCAGCGCGCAGGCGAACACCGCCGCCTGGGCAACGCCTCAGGACGTCAATTCCGTCACCTCAGCGCGGTTCGTCAGCTGGTCGAGCGCGGACGCCGAGGGGAGCGCGGGCTGGGCGGCGGGGGAGCCAGACTCCTGCCACAGTTGGAGCAGAACTTGGCTTCGGAGGGGTTGATAGCACCGCAGTAGGGACAGACACCAACTGCACTCTGAGGCGGCGTCGATTGAGGGGGAATCGTCACCGTCTGACTGGCTGACATCGATCCCGCAGGGGAGTCCCAGGCGGGCGCCCTCTCCTCCCACAATCTCCAGTGCACGACCCCGGCAAGTCCGATCAAGACGGCCAGGGCCACCGCGATCCAGATGAAAAGGCCCCCATAGATCAGGCCTCCGACCGCCGGGCTCTCCCAGGTCAGGCGTGCGAGCACATCAACCGCGGCAAAAAGCACCACTCCAAACGCCAGTCCCGCGCTGATCAGGCTGCGGTGGCCCAACCCGATCGGCAGGGGGATCCGCGCCACCCGGGTGGTCTCCCAGAGAAATAGGACTCCGGCAAGTACGGCGGCGACGATGCCGGCGCCGCCGAAGCCATTGCCGCTGCTGGCGCAGGAGGCAGAGGTCGCGTGGGCGATGGCTGAAGAGAAGCCCTGGTTTCCCGGGAGGTAGGGGTGGAAGAGGATGGTGTTACCGCAGACCTCCGCCCAGGGAAGGAAGAGGTCGACGAAGAACAACAGCGATGCCACCGCCAGCACCGTCCCGGCCATTGCCCAGGCCGCGAGCCGCCGCCCTTGCATGATGGTCATCACTCAGTCCTCCTGCCGATCCCCGTCGGCACCATACACAAAGTCGGGCCGGGAATCAGTGCCGGAAGTGCCGCATTCCCGTCACGATCAACGCCATTCCCGCGGCATCGGCTACGGCAACAACCTCGGCATCTTTTCGTGACCCACCTGGGTGGATCGCGGCCGAGACCCCGGCTTGAGCCGCCACTTCCAGACCGTCGGCCATAGGAAAGAAGGCGTCCGAGGCGAGCACACTGCCCTTGGCGCGAGCTCCGGCCCGACTCACCGCCAGCTCCACCGCCTCGACCCGGGACATCTGCCCCGCACCGATCCCCACCGCCCGGTCCTCCTTGCACAGGACTATGGCATTCGACTTGACGGCCCGCACGATCCGCCAGGCGAGCCGTAGTTGACGCAATTCGTCTTTGCTGGGCGCCCGCTTTGACGCCACTTGAAACAAGGACTCGTCATCGCTGGCAGGGTCTGGGAGCTGGACCAGGAGGCCGCCGTCGAGGCTGCGGACCTCGAGATCGGCCCCATTGGTTGACGATTTGTGCCCGACATCGAGCACCCGCATTCTTGGCCGTTTGGCCAGCAAAGGATGGGCTGCAGCCCTGATCCCCGGCGCGACCACTACCTCCAGAAAATGCTTCGCTAGAGCCGCCGCCACTTCAGCGTCCAGGGCTCGATTGATGGCGACGATGCCGCCGTAGGCGGATCGAGGGTCGCAGTCGAAGGCACGCTTGAACGCCTCCGCGGCTGTCGCTGCCCGCGCCACCCCGCAGGGATTGGTGTGTTTGACCACGACCGCAGCTGCGCCCTCGAGACCATTCGCCAGGCGCCAGGCGGCGTCGGCATCGAGCCAGTTGGTGTAGGAGAGCTCGCCCCCCTGCAGCTGAAAGGCGGTGGCAAGCCCGGACGGCCTGGGTCCGGTTAGGTAGAGGGCACCCGGTTGATGAGGGTTCTCGCCGTAGCGCAGCGCCTGGCGCAGCTCGCCCGCGACGGTCAGGTGCGATGGCCAGCCATCCCGGCTTGGATCAGTTGCCCCGCTCAGATATCCAGCGATCAGGGCGTCGTAGGCCGAGACCAGCTGGAAGGCCTGGACGGCCAGCCTCCGCCGCGACTCCAGGCGGAGCCCGCCCCTTTCCAGCTCGGCCAGCACCTGGGCGTACTGCAAGGGCGACGACACCACGCCGACACTGGCGAAATTCTTGGCAGCGGCCCGGAGCATGGTGGGTCCGCCGATGTCGATCGCCTCCAGGGCAAGTGCCTCTTCAGCGCCGCCGGCGACCACCTCGGGGAACGGGTAGAGGTTGACCACCACCAGGTCGATGGGCTGGTAGCCGTGGCGCACCAGAGTCGCCATGTCGCGGGGTCGGTCGCGCCGGGCCAAGATGCCGGCGTGGATGGCCGGATGGAGGGTTTTGACCCTGCCCTCCAAGAGCTCCTCCAGCCCGGTGACCGACGCCACCGAGATTACCGGCAGCCCCGCCTCTCGCAGGGCCCGCTCCGTGCCGCCGGTGGCCACCAGTTCGAAGCCGAGACGATCCAGGCCGGCGGCAAAATCGGTCAGGCCCGACTTGTCATCAACGCCGAGCAGGGCGCGGCGCGAGCTCATCTCGGGGGATCCACGCGGAGGACGCGACGGCCCTCCACTCTGATCTCGTCCCTCGCCAGCATCGCGATTGCCTGGGGCAGAATTCGCCATTCCTGGGCGTGGATCCGCTCCAGCAGGCTCTCGGCGGAGTCGTCGTCCTCGACCGCGACCGCGGCCTGGAGGACGATTGGACCGCCGTCCAGATAGTCCTCGTCCACCAAATGGACGGTGCAACCGCTCACCTTGACGCCGTGGTCGAGGGCGGCCTGGACCGCGCTCATGGTGCCCGCGAAGGCGGGAAGCAGACTGTTGTGAAGGTTGAGTACCCGGTCCGGAAACGCCCTCAGCAACGGCGGGGTGAGGATGCGGTCGTACCCGGCCAGCACCAAGAGGGACACTCCCTCCTCAAGCAGCCAGGAGGTCATCGCCCGGTCCCGCGCCGCCGCATCGCCTGAGAAGGTGGAGGCGGGGAATGTTCGGGTGGGGACTCCGGCGCGGCGGGCGATCTCCAGGGCGGGGCAGCCTGGTCGGTTGCTGGCGACCGCCACCACCTCGGCCGGATAGCCGTCGGCGGCGCTGGCCTCGAGGATGGCACGTAGGTTAGTACCGGCGCCCGAGACCAGAACCCCCACCGCCGCTTTTGAGTCAGCCCTAACTTCTGAACTCAGCGCAGCAGCACCCGATCCGGCCCCTCCCGCGCCACCACCTCGCCGATCTCGAAGAACCCGAATCGGGAGAGGTCCGCGGCGGTGACAGTACTTGGGGGAAGCACCGCGATCATGCCCACCCCCATGTTGAATGAGCGCCAGAGCTCGTCCTCGGGGATGGACCCCAGTTCTCGCAGCGCGTCAAAGAGCGGGGGAACCCGCCAGCGCTCGCGACGCACGATCGCTGCTAGCTCCTCGGGTAGGACCCGCGGCAGATTTTCGATGATCCCGCCCCCAGTGATGTGGGCCAGAGCGTGGACCGGGCCCGCGCTGCGAAGGGCGCGGACGGGTTCGAGGTATGAGGGATGGACGGCCAGCAGCAGATCACCTATCGGTCCATCGGTGCCAGGAAGGCGGGTGTCGTACTCGAGCTCATGTTCCGCAAGCAGATGTCGCACCAGTGAGTAGCCGTTGGTGTGGAGCCCGGTCGAGGGCAGGGCCAGAAGGCGGTCGCCCTCGCCGACGCGATGCGGGCCCAGCAGCGCCGCCGCGGAGGTCATCCCCACCAAGAAGCCGGCGAGGTCATAGTCCCCGATACCGTAGACACCCGGCATCTCGGCGGTCTCCCCGCCGACCAGGGCACAGCCGTTGGCGATACAGGCTTGCGCCATGCCCTCGGCCAACTGCTCCAGCACATCGGCCTCGATCCGGCCGCTGGCGAAGTAGTCGAGAAAGAAGAGCGGCTCAGCGCCGGTGGTCAGGACGTCGTTGACGCAGTGGTTGACGATGTCCTGGCCGATTCCCTGGTGTCGGCCCAGAGCCACCGCCACCTTGGACTTGGTTCCCACCGAGTCGGTGGAGCTGACCAGTACCGCATCTCCGGGAAGGTCTGAGCTCAGCTTCCACACTGCGGCGAAGGGGCCTATCCCTTCCAAGACGGACGGGCCGTGGGTGGTGGCCGCCAGTTCGGCGACCCGGGCGACGGCGGTCTGGGCCCGTCCCCGGTCCACCCCGGCGTCGGCATACCGGCTCACGTCGACGCCTCCCACCCTAGTGATACTTGCTCAGCCTTCAAGGGCCAGCTTGTCCATCTCCAACTGCTGCGGGACCTGCACCGGATAGGCGCCGTCCAGGCAGGCGAAGCAGAAGCCCGACCCGCTCGCGCCGGCACGCAGCGCATGTCGTAGGCCCGGGAGGCTGAGGTAGGCGAGCGAGTCGGCTCCGATCAACTCCCGGACCTCGTCGAGGGTCCGGCCGGCGGCGATCAGCTCGCTGCGGCTGGCAATGTCGATCCCCATAAAACAGGGGAAACGGATGGGTGGCGAGGCCACCCGCATGTGCACCTCCACCGCCCCGGCCCGGCGCAGCGCCTCGACGATCTGCCGCGAGGTCGATCCCCTGACTATCGAGTCGTCGACCAGGATCACCCGCTTGCCTTCGAGAACGTGGCGCATGGGGTTGAACTTGAGTCGGACCCCTGCATCGCGCAGTCCCTGGTCGGGCTGAAGGAAGGTGCGGTTTATGTAGCGGGACTTCATCATCCCCTCGGCGAAAGGCAATCGACTCTCCTCGGCATAGCCGATCGCCGCCGGGGTGCCGGAGTCCGGCAGCGGGATGACGAGATCGGCCGAGACGGGCGCCTCCTGGGCCAGCTGCATCCCCATCGCCCGCCGGGCCTCGTACAGGCTGCGGTCCTGAAGTACTGAGTCGGGTCGAGCGAAGTAGATGTATTCGAAGGAGCACATCGCCGGCTGCCGGCGCACTCCGAAGGTGACGCTGCGCAGGCCCTCTCGGTCGATCGTGACGATCTCCCCAGGCCGCACCTCGCGCACCAGCTTGGCCCCGACCACGTCGAGGGCGCAGGTCTCGCTGGCGATGATGTAGCCATAGCCCCCCGGGGCGTCGAGAGGTCCCAGGCGCCCGATGCAGAGCGGCCGGATGCCCAGCTCGTCGCGGGCTGCGACCAGACTGTCGCGGGTGATGAACCCCAGGGAATAGGCCCCCTGGGCCCGGGGCAGGGCCCGCTGTAACACCACCTCGAGGCGGTCCCCCGGGGTGCGCGACAGCAGGGTTGCCAAGACCTCGCTGTCGCTCGAAGTCTCGAAGTGCTGTCCCTCCTCAACCAGCCCTGCGTGGAGCGCCTGGGTGTTGGTCAGGTTGCCGTTGTGGGCCAGAGCCACTGGCCCCAGCTGCCCGTGGTCGAAAGTGAAGGGCTGGGCGTTGCTGAGACGGGAGGAACCGGTGGTGGAGTAGCGGGTGTGCCCGATCCCCAACGAGCCTCGGAGCTGGGCCAGGTCCTCGGAGGAGAAGACCTGGCCCACCAGTCCCATCTCGCGGTACAGGTGGAGTTCCTGGCCGTCGGAGGTGCAGATTCCGGCCGACTCCTGTCCCCGGTGCTGGAGGGCGTAGAGCCCGAGATAGCACATCTCGGCCACGTCCAGGCCCGGGGCGTAGATGCCGAAGATGCCGCAAGCCTCGTGCAGCTTGTCAGGCTCGTTCGCGATGAGGTTGGGCGCGAACGAGTCCTGGGCGGCGGGCCCGGCCTTGGAGGTCACCTCCATCAGGATAGCCTGAATTCGCCGCGGGACCCATTGGGGGGACCGGATCGGGACCGCGTCACGACGGCCCCACGGCGGTTAAGTCGACCCTGGCCGGGATGGCTCCGCTCCAAGCCCTCCGGGCCGCACCCATGGGGATCTCCGCCAGCCCCTCGATCGAGATCGTCGATCCGCCTACCTCGCCCAGAGGTTGGAAGGACGTGCCGTGCTCGGCGAAGACCTCGCGGGCCGGCTCCAGGGCGGAGGCGGGAAGACTCACCAAGTAGCGGCCTTGGGATTCGCCGAACAGCAGCCCCCAGGCCCAAGCTGGCGAAGCAGCTTCTGGTCGATTCATCGGCGGACGGATCCGGGCTCCCAGATCGCCCAGCAGTGACGACTCCGCGAGGGTGACCGCCAGCCCGCCCAACGAGCAGTCGTGGGCGGAGGCCAGCAAACCACTGGCGATGGCGGACCGGATGGCTTCCGCCGTCCTCTTCTCAGCTGCCAGGTCCAGCTCCGGAGCCGGTCCCTCGAGCAGATGGTGGGCCAGTCGCTGGTACTCGGACCCGCCCAGCTCCACCCCGGCTGGGGCAGAGGCCTCCCCGACCAGGGCCACCAGGTCACCAGCCCGGACGAAGCCGGCGCCGACGCGCCGATCCAGATCGGCCAGCAGCCCCACCATCCCGATCATTGGGGTCGGCGGAATCCCCTCGCCGTCGAATTGGTTGTAGAGGCTGACGTTGCCACTCACGACCGGGATTCCCAGCCCGGTGGCAGCCTCGGCAAGCCCCGCCACCGCCTGCTCCAGTTGCCACATGATCTCGGGGCGGTCGGGGTCTCCGAAGTTGAGGCAGTTGGTGATGCCGATGGGCTCGGCGCCCACGCAGGCCAGGTTGCGCAGTGCCTCGGCCACCCCGATCGCGGTGGCCCGGCGGGGATCGAGCGCCGCCGACCGGTGGGCGCTGTCGACCGTCATGGCCAGCCCGTCCGCCCGGCCCCGCAGTCGGAGGACGGCGGCATCGCCGCCCGGGCCGAGGACGGTGTCATCTCCGACCTGGTGGTCGTACTGACGCCAGACCCAGCGGCTCTCCCCGCAGTTGGGTGATGCCAATAGGCGGAGCCAGGCCTCGGCCAGCGGCCAGGGTGGCTCCCGGTCGAGCGGGTCGGCCTCGACCAGAGGCCTGGTGGCCGCCGCTCGGGCTGGGGGATGGCGCTCGGGAGCTCCCGAGACCAGCACCTCCAGCGGCAGGGAGGCCATCTCCTCACCTTTCTCTGTGATCTTGAAAACCGGCTCGGAGGTCACCCGGCCCACCACGTCGCTGTGCAGACCCCAGCGCCCGAAGGCGGCCCGGAATCTCTCCTCGCTCCCCTGCCGCACCACCAGCACCATCCGCTCCTGGGATTCACTCAGCATCACCTCATAGGGGGTCATGCCCTGTTCCCGCCGGCTCACCCGGTCAACCGCGATCTCGAGTCCCACGCCGCCGCGGTGGGCCATCTCGGCACAGCTGCTGGTCAGGCCCGCCGCCCCACAGTCCTGGAGCCCGATCAGATCGGGGTCGTCGAGGAGCTCGAGGCAGGCCTCCAGGAGACACTTCTCCAAGAAGGGATTGCCCACCTGCACCGCCGGCCGGCGCTCGTCGGCACCCTGGTCCAGCTGCACCGAGGCGAAGGTGGCCCCGTGGATGCCGTCCCGGCCGGTGTCGGCTCCAACCAGAAGCAGCGGGTTGCCCGGGCCGCTGGCCCGAGCTCGGACCAGCCGATCTCGCCCCACCAGTCCGACGCACATGGCGTTGACCAGGCAGTTGTGTCGGTAGGCGTCGTCGAAGTAGGTCTCACCGCCAACCGTGGGCACTCCGACGCAGTTTCCGTACCAGCCGATGCCCTCCACCACCCGGGCGAAGCGCTGGCGCTGCTGGGAATCGTCGAGATCGCCGAAGCGGATGCCGTCGAGGAGGGCCACCGGCCTCGCCCCCATGGCGAAGACGTCCCGGAGAATGCCGCCCACGCCAGTCGCGGCGCCCTGCACTGGCTCCACTGCGCTGGGGTGGTTGTGCGACTCGATCTTGAAGCAGCAGAGCAGGTCCCCACCCAGGTCAACGACGCCGGCGTTCTCGCCCGGGCCCTGTACCACCCTCGCCCCCTGGGAGGGAAGCTGCCGCAGCAGCGGCTTCGAGGTCTTGTATGAGCAGTGCTCGGACCAGAGCGCCCCCAGCATGCCCAGCTCGAGGCGGTTCGGTGTCCGGCCCAGCTGTGCCACCGCCGACTCGTACTCGGTCTGGGTCAGGGCCAGCTCATGCAGCTCCTCCCTGGTGGGAGGTGGGCTGACTGGCGCTGCCGCCTTCATGCCGTCAGCAAGGCCAGCTGATGGATCGCCGAGGTGAAGAGCTGCAGTCCGTCGGCCGAGCCCAGCAGCTCCTCGCAGGCTCGCTCGGGGTGGGGCATCATCCCCAACACATTTCTCTCCTGGTTGAGTATCCCGGCAATGTTCTCCAGGGAGCCGTTGGGGTTGGCATCACTGCTCAGCTGGCCATCGGCCGCGCAGTAACGCAGCGCTATCCTGTCCTCGGAGTTGAGTTGGGACAGCGTCTCGGGGTCAGCGTAAAAGCGGCCCTCTCCGTGCGAGACCGGCACTCGCAGCCTCTGACCCGGGCGGCACTCGCCCAGGAAGGGGGTTGCCGCAGTCTCCACCCGCACCTGAGTCGGCCGGCAGCGGAACTGCAGGCTGGAGTTGCGCAGCAGGGCGCCAGGCAGCATGCCCGCCTCGCAGAGGATCTGGAATCCGTTGCAGATCCCCAGGACTGGCCCGCCCGCCCGGGCATGCTCACCCACCGCCTCCATCAGCGGAGCGAACCGGGCGATGGCGCCGCAGCGCAGGTAGTCCCCATATGCGAAGCCACCGGGCAGGATGACCACGTCAGCCCGTTTGAGGTCGCGGTCGGCGTGCCAAAGCGGCACCGCCTCTCCCCCGGCCAGGTCCACCGCGTGGGCGCAATCGCGGTCGCTCCAAGTGCCGGGGAAGACAGCGATCCCGAAGCGAACGCTCAAGGCGGGCTGGCTTGACGCAACTCGAACCGGTACTCCTCGATCACCCCGTTGCAGAGCAGCCGTCGGCACATCTCGTCGACCCTCACCCGAGCGGTCTCGGCGTCGTCCCCGGTCAGCTCCAAGCTGATGAACTTCCCGACCCGGGTGGCGCCCACCTCCGGGTAGCCCAGGGAGTGGAGGGCATCGGTCACCACCAACCCCTGCGGGTCGTTGACGACCGGCTTGAGGCTGACCAGTACCTCGGCTACAAATCTTGGCCGGTGATCCGTCGGCTGGCCTCCAGATAGCGTCGGCGGGTCTCTAGCACCAGATCGGCAGGGAGGGCCGGAGCCGGTGGCTCCCGGTTCCACCCGGTCTGGATCAAGTAGTCGCGCACCGGCTGCTTGTCGAAGCCGTAGGGGGCTTCGCCGCTGGGGCTCCCCAGCTCCCAGAGCCGTGAAGAGTCGGGAGTGATCAGCTCGTCGATCAAGGCCAGGCTGCCATCGATGAAGCCGAACTCGAACTTGCTGTCCGCCAGTACGAATCCCGACTCCTGACAGTGCACCTGGGCGAGCCGGAAGATCCGGATGCTGAACTCCTCCAACCGCCGCGCCAGCTCGGTACCAACAAGACGAGCGAGCTGGGCCCGGGTGATGTTCTCGTCATGGCCATGATCGTTCTTGGTCGCCGGGGTGAAGCGGAGCTCGGGGAGCTCGCCGCCAAAATCCAATCCCGACGGCACCGGCTCGCTGGCCAAGGTGCCGACGGCCGAGTACTCCTGCCAGCCGCTGCCGGCCAGCCGCCCGCGCACCACGCACTCAACATCGATCCGCTCTGCCTTGGCAACGAACATGGCTCGTCCGTCGATGGACTTGATGGCCCCGGGCGGGAGTGCCTCTGGGTCGTCCGGCCGCAGGTGGTTGGGGACCAGGTCGGCGGTCTTGCCAAACCAGTAGCGCGACATCTTGGTCAGCACCCGGCCCTTGTCCGGGATCAGGGTGGGGAGGACGCTGTCGAAGGCGGAGATGCGATCGGTCGACACCATCAGCAGGCGATCGCCCAAGTCGAAGGTGTCGCGGACCTTGCCCCGGCGGTAGAGCGGAATGCTGGGAAGGTCGACTTCGCCGACGGCGGGCAAAGCCGACGAATCCAGTGCCATCAGTGCGGCACGCGATTCGCTGAGGGCTGCAGATTGGCGGGTTCCAGCAAGCCCAACCGTCGAAAGCTCTCGTCTATCTCGGCCAGATAGGGGCCGAGCTTGAAGCAGGCGTCGAGCTCGGCCTGGTCTAGCCGAGCCCTCACCTCGGGACTTTCCGCGACCGCGGTCTTGAAGTCGCCCCCCTCCCAGTCTGCGGACAGCGCCAGAGACTGCACCAAGCGGTAGGCCTCCTCCCGAGGCATGCCTTTGCGGACCAAGGTCAGCAGCACCTGCTGGCTCTGCGAGAGCTGGCCGCGCCGCTCCAGGTTGGAGCGCATGGCCGCCTCATCGACCCCCAGTCCTTCCAAAACTTGGGCCAGCGTCCGGAGGATGTGGGCAGTGGCCATGGTGGCATCGGGGAGGGCCACGCGCTCCACTGAGGAGTGGGAGATGTCGCGCTCGTGCCAGAGCGCGACATCCTCCATCCCCGCCACCGCCCAGCCCCTCAGCAGTCGGCTCAGCCCGGACACTTGCTCCAGCCGGACCGGGTTGCGCTTGTGGGGCATGGCCGACGATCCCTTCTGGCGTTCGCTGAAGGGTTCGCGAACCTCGCCCACCTCGGTGCGCTGGAGGTGACGGAGAGTGGTGGCCAGGCGCTCGCAGACCGCGCCCAACAGGGCCAGCGAGCAGAGATACGAGGCGTGACGGTCTCGGGCCACGACCTGGGTGGTTATCGCGGCCGGCTCCAGCTCCAGCTCTGCCAGGGCCCGCACCTCCACCTCCGGGCTGATGGTGGCGTGGGTGCCAACCGCGCCCGAGAGCTTGCCCACCTCGACCTCGGCGGCGGCACTTCGGAAACGCTGGCGCGAGCGTCCCAGCTCGTCCCAGTGGTTGGCCAGGACGAACCCAAATGTGACCGGCTCGGCATGCATGCCATGGGTCCTGCCCGGCATCACGGTGCCACGGTGACGCTGGGCCAGTCTCCCCAACAGTTCGAGAAGGCGGTCAACGTCGGCGAGGATGACCCTACTGGCGGCCCTAAGCTGGAGCGCCAGCGCCGTGTCGACCACGTCCTGGCTGGTCATGCCCAGGTGCAGCCAGGACCCCTCCTGGCCCAGTTGCTCCTGGACCGCGCTTACGAAGGCGGCCAAGTCGTGCCCCTGCTCAGCCTCCAGTTCGGCGACCCGTTCCACCTTCGGGGGTGTCGCACGGCGCAGGGCCGCAATGTCCGCCTCGGAGATCTCCCCCAAAGCGGCCCGAGCGTCACACACGGCGAGTTCCACCTGCAACCAAAGAGCCAGCCGCTTCTGGTCCGACCACAGCTCCCGCAGTTCCTTGGGGGCGTAGCGGTCGATCATGGTCGGCTGCCCGGCAAGGGTCGATGCTGTGGCAGGGCCGTCGTCACCTCAATTGAGTATAGGTGGCGCCCACGAGGACTCCTCGCCGAGTACTCCCCCGAGCCCTGCCGGGATGGGTACGGTTGGCAGGTGGGGTCCACCATGAGGCCGATGTTCGTAACCGCTCCCCTCGCCCCATCGTTTGTGGTTGCGGCCCGGGAGCTGGGGCAGTGAGGCTGCCCCAGGATCGCGAGGAGGCGATGATCGCCCGGGCCAAGAGCGATCCCGACGCCTTCGGCGAGCTATATGACCATTACTTCCCCCAGATCTACCGATACGTGGCCTCCCGGGTGCGCAGCCAGGAGCTGGCTGAGGACATCACCAGTGATGTCTTCTTCAAGGCACTCCGGGCGATCGGACGCTACCGTCCCAGCGGCCATCCCTTCTCGGCCTGGCTCTACCAGATCGCCGTCAACTCCATCACCGACCACTACCGATCCCGAAAGAGCTCCGAGGAGAGCTTGGAGAGTGGACCAGAGCTGGTCGCCGGCGGCGCCGCAGTCGACGATGAGGTGGCGCAGCGGATGGGGCTGGCACAGATATGGGAGGCGATCGACTCCCTCCCGTCACAGCAGCGCACGGCCATGACCCTCAAGTACGCCGAAGACCTCCCCCTGGCGGTGATCGGGCAGATCATGGGCAAGAGCGAGGGAGCCGTCAAGCTGCTGATCTTTCGGGGAACCGCGACCGTGCGGGCTCATCTCCTCCGAGTGCGGGCAGGGGCGGGGGTGACGGCAGCCAATGGCTAGGATCAGCCACTGGTTCCGGAGGGATCCCGCCCCCGAAGCGCCTCCCCCGGGGGCCGACCCCGACCTGTGGTCGGTATTCCTGAATCGGGCGGGCCAACCAGACCCGGAGCTCTTCCAAGCCGCCGACCAGCTGCGGACGGCGCTGCAGCGTCAGTTGGGCCCCAGAGCTGACCCCGACTATCAGGCCCGGCTGAGAACCAGCCTCATCCGGGAGGCACGGGAGGCGCAGGCGCACCGAGTCCGATCACGTCGCTGGGTCTGGCCAGCGGGCGCGACCCTGGCAGTAGCGGCCGTCGCGATCGCGGCCGTGGTGTCGCTCTCCACCGGGGCGCTGCCGCTCGGAGCGGGCCGGGTGAAGGTGCGGGCCGCGGTCGACGGTCACCATGAGATCCCGGTGACCAAGGCGATTCAGCTCACCTTCAACCAGCCCATGGACGAGGCGGTGGTGGTCCAGGGTCTGAGGATCAGCCCGGCGGTTGCTTACCGAACCAGCTGGCCCAATCCCAAGACCCTGGTGATCTCGCCAGCCCAGGGACTCGCGCCCAACGTCGGCTATGTGGTGACCATCACCGCAACCGCCGCCAAAGCTCAGGACGGGTCTAAGGCGTCGGGGAAGATCGTCATCCCCTTTGCGACCACCTCCACGCCTTCGACCCCAATCGGACAGACCCCCTCGGTCGTGTCGGTGACGACTCCGGCGGTGGGCCAGGGCATCACCTCGATCAGCTACACCCCGAGCGGTGCCCTGATGGTGCTGAGTTCGGGCGGCCTGGAAGCCAAATCCCCAACCTCGTTGCCAGCCGGCACCCCGAGTGCGGCGGTACCGCAGCCTACCGTCAGCCCCAGCGGCGGCGCCAGCCCGGCTCCCACCACCGGCAGCATCTACCTGCTGAGCCCCTCGCTGAGCGTGGTGGCAACCAGCGCCATCGGCGCGGCGTTGTCCCCGGACGGCGAGGAGATCGCCTACTGGTCGCCAGACGCCAACGGTTCCCTGGCCCTGGAAGTCGTGGCCGCCAGCGGCGCGGGCACCCCCCAGACCCTCGCTTCCTCCAGTGATTCCGCCCCGGGCCTGGCCTGGCTCGACGAAGGCGACCTGCTCTTCGCCACCTCCGGGCAGCTCCGAGAAGTCAGTTTGGACGGCCAGATCAGCGTGGTCGATCCATCGATACACCTGGACCCCAGTGGCTTCTTCAGCCTGTCACCGTCGGCCCAGTCGCTGTTCGCGCGCCCTGCTGGAGTGGGCACCGTCTATTCCCTTACGAGCGGGACGACCAGCGCGCTGCCAAATATCGTTGGCGATCCAAGCTGGTCCCCAGCCGGCTCAGCGCTCGCCTATGTCGCCAACGTGGGCGGTCGGCAGACCATCGAGTCGAGCTCCGACTCCGGCGCCCAGAGCGTCCCCCTGCTGACGGCAGCAGATAGTGTCCAGCTCGGCAACCTGAGCTTTGATCCCACTGGCACCTACCTGGCTTACACGTCCGCCCTGCTCGGCCAGGGCTCCCAGCTAGAAGCGATCAATGTGCAGACCAAGGTCGTCGCCACGCTTGGCAGTCTCAGCTCAGTCAGTGATGAGGTCTGGGCGCCCGCCGGTGGTCAGCTCACAGAGCTGGCCGGCGTTGCTGGTACCGGCTCCCAGGATCTGGACACCCTGTTGTTGTCGGGTACCCCGCTGCCTCCCCGGGGCGACGAGACCGCGGCCGAGTCAGCCCTCTCCACCGCCACAACCCTGGGGCAGCTCCAACTGACCCAGGGCCCAGCCGCTCTGGCCAGCATCGCCACACTGCTGGCCCCGGGCACCATCGTCCCCTCGATTCAGCTGCCCGGAAAATTCGACCACGCCTATGCCGTTTCGACCACGACCACTACTGCCGGAGCCAGCACCTACACCGTGCAGTTACGTCTGGTGCGCGACGCCACCAGCTCGGTCGGCGGCGCGTTTCTCCCGGAGACAGTGACGGTGCAGACCGCGGGTACATCGCCCTTGATAACCGCCATCGTTGCGGGAGTGCTGACGCCCGTACCAACTGGTCCACTGGTGGTGAGAGCCTCCGCCACCACCACCAAGTCCGGAGCGACCATCTTTGCGATTCAGTTCAACTCGGATTTGAATCCACAGACCGCGGGTCCCCAATCAATCACGCTGAGCATCGCCGGCAAGGCGATAACTGGGTTGCAGTTCGCCTACTCGCCACTGACGCGCACCGAGACAGTCACCGCGCAGTCGCTGCCGAGTGGTGCGGTGACGCTGACCGTTTCCCCACCACTAGCCGATGTCAACAACACCCAGATGCAGAGCCCGTACCAGGTGACGTTGCGGCCGCTCCCGACTGCTTCCAGTTGACCGGGTCGGAGCGCCCGACCTAAAGACTGCTCATTGCGCGGCTGCGACGGCCGCCGCGATCGCGGCCACGTGACGGCGGTCGCCCGCTAGGTGCTTGAACGCCTCGGGCTGTTGTTCACGCCACTCCTGGGCACGTTGCAGCAGTCCTGGATGGTTCGCGATGAATTCCGTGGTCAACTTGCCGGAGAGAAAATCCGGCTCCTCCAGTAGCGCCGCATGAAAGGGAATGTTGGTCGTGATTCCGCCGATCCAGTATTCCAGCAGTGCGCGCCGTCCCCGGGCTGCCGCCTGCTCCCGACTTTCGCCATACACGATTAGTTTGGCCATCATGGGGTCGTAATAGGGACTGACGTTACCGGGCCCGGTGAGAGCACTGTCGACGCGCACGCCCGGCCCTGACGGTTGGTGGTAGGCGCTAACCCGCCCAGGTGTGGGCTGGAACTCCTGCCAGGGGTCCTCAGCGTTTATCCGGCATTCGATGGCCCATCCCCGCCAACTGATCTGCTCCTGGCGCCACGGCAGCGGCTCACCCATCGCCACACGGAATTGTGCTCCCACCAGATCGACTCCGGTCACCAGCTCCGTTACCGGATGCTCTACCTGCAAGCGGGTGTTCATCTCCAGGAAATAGAACGAGCCGTGCGATTCGATGAATTCCACGGTCCCGGCGTTGACATATCCCACCGCCGTCGCTGCCTTGATTGCTGCCTGACCCATCTCTTCTCGCATTTCTGGTCCGATCGCTGTCGACGGACACTCCTCTAGCAGCTTCTGATGGCGACGTTGAATCGAACATTCCCGCTCACCCAGATGGATGGTGTTGCCGTGGGTGTCGGCGATGACCTGGATCTCGATGTGGCGCGGGTCGGTGACCAGCCGTTCCATAAAGACGCGGGGATCGCCGAAGAATCGCTGCGCCGAATCGCTGCAGCTTCTGATTGCGTCCTTCAGCTCCTCCTCGTCGTGGGCCTCACGCATGCCGATCCCACCACCGCCAGCAGATGCCTTGACCAGCACCGGAAACCCAATGCCCCTGGCAGCTTCCACCGCCTCTGCCCCGTCGGCGATGGCATCGGTACCAGGAACCACCGGGACGCCCGCCTGCTGCATCCGTTGCCGGGCTCTAACCTTGTCCCCCATCGCGGACATCGCCTCCGCAGGCGGGCCGACGAAGGTGATCCCCGCCTCGGCACAGGCGGCTGAAAGCAGAGGGTTCTCCGACAGGAAGCCGTATCCCGGGTGGATGGCGTCCGCTCCCGAATCCTTGGCGGCGCCGATGATCCGATCCAGATTGAGGTAGGACTCGGAGGGCGAAGCGGGCCCGATTTCCACGGCCGCGTCGGCCAGGCGGGTGTGAAGCGCACCCTGGTCGGCCTCTGAGTAGACGGCTATGGAGCGGAGCCCGAGGTCACGGCAGGCGCGAATCACCCGTACCGCGATCTCGCCGCGGTTGGCCACGAGGACGGTGCTAAAGACGCTCATCGCCGGCTAGGCGACCGTGACCAGGATGTCGCCCCGGCTGACAACCTGCCCTTGAGCCACCAGCACCGCGGTTACCGTGCCGGCGGTATCGGAGGGGATATCGTTCTGCATCTTCATCGCTTCCAGGACCACCACGGTCTGACCGACGGTCACCAGATCGCCGACCTTCACCGGGATCCTTGCGATCAATCCCTGCATGGGAGCCTTGACTCCCTCGCGAGGTGGTGCCGTGCTGGAAGGTGCGGCGCCGACCGCCGACCCGCCGCCCAGACCTCCGCCGTCTTTGGCGACCACCCGTACCTCGAAGGCCTCGCCGTCGACCTCGATCGCAAACTCCCTGGCCGCCGACTCGGGAGTCGCGGGAGCCGGCTCTGGCGGAGGCGCCGGAGGTTCCGGGTCCAGCGGCCCCAGGGGGATCGCGGCGGCGTCCCCAACCGGTTCGCTGAGATCTCCGCCGTCCACGATCGGGGCTGGTTGGGGCGGAGGGGGCGCCGGCTCGGCTTCATCCTCCAGCCGCTCGACCCGTGCCTCTCCGCAGAGCAGGGCGGCCGTCGCCTCGGGGAAGAGCAGGAAGTTGAGCAACTGCGATCTACTGGCGTCCGGGTGGCCCTGGCGTCCCAGCTGGCGACGAGTTGACTCGAGAGCCGGTTCCAGCACATCCGCGGGCCGGACTGTGATTGGTTCCTCCTGTCCGATCACCAGGCGCTGGATCTCGGGGTCGACGGGGCCGGGCGGTCGTCCGAACAGGCCCAGGAAGTAGTCCTTCACCTCCTGGGCCACAGTCAGGTAGCGCTGGCCCGAGGCCACGTTGGCCACCGCCTGAGTCACCACCACTTGGGCGATGGGGGTGATGAGGGGGGGATAGCCCATCTCTGCCCGCACCCGAGGGATCTCCTCCAGGACAGCCGGTAGCTTGCCTTGGGCGCCCTGGGATTCGCACTCCCAGCGCAGATGCGCCAGAACCGAGGGAGCCAGCTGGGTACGCATCGTCGAGGAGTCGTACTGCCAGCCGCTGGGGTCGGCGATCGCCGCGTACACCGGCATCAGCTCGTCGAGGGCGTCCGCCGCCTGGAGCACCAGTCCCTCGTCCAAGCGCGGCTGCATGTCGGTGCCCCGCAGCGCTGCGAAGACGCCTTCCGTGCTCGGCAGGGAGGCTCCGCCCGCCAAGGGCGAGAGGCAGACGTCAAGGCTCTCGGCCCCGGCCTCGGCCGCGGCGAGATATGCGAACTGCGCTTGTCCGGTGATGGTGGCACAGTGGACGCTGACCGGGAGTTTGGTGCGCTCCCTCAGTCCGGTGACCAGCGCCCGGGCCGACCCCGCACCTAGCAGGCCGGCCGGGTCGAAGAGACAGAGACTTCGGAACCCGATGGCTGCCAGCTCGGTGCCCAGCGAGAGGAAGGTTTCGATCGAATGGACTGGACTCTCGGTGTACACCAGCGCACCCTCAGGATGCTTTCCGGCCAGCAGCACCGCCTCCGCCACCTGGGCCAGGTTGCGCGCATCGTTGAGGGGATCGAAGCAGCGGAAGATATCGAGTCCGCACTCTGCTGCCAGGGCCACGAAGCTGTCCACGGCATCATCGGGGAGGGGCCGGTAACCCACCAGGGCCTGGCCGCGGATCAGCCCCAAAAGTGGCGTCTTGGCGCTGGCTCTGATCGACGACAACCGCTCGAAGGGGTCCTCCCCCAGATGGGTTAGTGACACCTCGAAGGTGGGGCCACCGAAGACGTCCAGCGCCGCGTACCCGCACCCGTCGAGCTTCGCGAGCAGCGGCAGGATGTGCCGAGTTCTCAGTCGGCTCTGGAGCAGGGTTTGCTGCCCATGACGGAGGCAGCTCTCGATCAGTCCGATCGGGGCCATGAACTGCCAAGGGTAACTGGAGCAATAGTCGATGCGCGGGCCTTTGAGGCAGCCGCGCAGGCGCGAACGAAGTGGTGGTGCCCTGCCGGCCGGCCCGGTCCAGGCCCGGAGCTAGTGCCGCTGCTTCGACTGGCAGTCGACGCAGCGGGTGGCCCAGGGAAGGGCCTCCAGGCGACCCTCGGGGATGGCCCTGCCGCACTGCTCGCAGATCCCGTAGGTGCCCACCTCCAGCTTCGTCAGGGCAGCCATAACCTGGTCCACTAGCTTCTCCAGTTCGCCAGCTGTCCGGGAGCGGGCCATGCGATCGGCCGCCTCGGCGACGTGGTCTCCGGCCCGCTTGCCGTACTGCACCTGAGTCCCGGGTTCAGGAGCCGCCACGGCTAGAGAGGACTCCTCGGCGGCCAGTTGACTCAGCTTGGCGCGCAGGAGTGCCTCAACTCGCTTGGGTTCGCGAGTGGGTACATCGGCAGACGGAGTTGTTTCCGGCACGCTGGAGACCTCGAAGTAGATTGCCCGGGTCACGACGAGCCGCCCTGGCGGGGCAGGGCCGATCAAGCCCCAATATCGAGACGGTACCGCATCCCAGGAAAGCTAATCGCCTCCAACCCCAGGTAGGCTCGCTTCCTGGCCGCCTCGCGATCCTCTGCCACCGCGGCAGAGATCAGGACCCGACCTCCGGCAACCTCCACCGCAGCGCCGCTGGCCGCCCGGGTCCCCATCTGGAACACGAGGCAACCCAGTTCCTCGGCGGCCTCAAGACCCTGCACCTTGCCACCCCCTTCGACCGCTTCGGGGTAGGGCTCGCGCACAGCCACCACCCCGACACAGGCTCCCGGGTTAGGCGCGGGATCTGGCGCCTCGAGTTCACCCCTGGCGCTCTGCCAGAGCACCGGCACCAGATCGGGCAGCAAGGGCAGCTGCACTTCGGTCTCGGGATCCCCAAATCGGGCGTTGAACTCCAGAACCTGGATCGTCTCGCCGACCAGCATGGCCCCTACGTAGAGGCAGCCCCGATAGGGAGTCCCCAGCCGGCGTAGCTCGGTCAGGGTCGGCGCGACTATCTCCTCACGCACCCTCCGGTTGAGCCCCGGCCAGCGCTCGGGAGACGCGGGTGCGAACCCTCCCATGCCACCTGTCATGCCCCCGAGGTCACCGTCCAGCGCCCGCTTGTAGTCGCGGGCGGGAGGCAGCATGACCGCAGACTCTCCGTCGCAGATGGCAAAAAAGGACTCCTCCTCGCCCTGCAGGCACTCTTCGATCACCACCCGCTCCCCCGAGGCCCCCAGCTCCCGGCGCAGCATCAGACGGTCCAGCGCGGCGCTGGCGTCCTCGAGGGTCGGGCAGACGAAGGCTCCTTTGCCCAGCGCTGGACCGTCAGCCTTGACCACCACTGGAGCTCCACGCCGGCGCAGGTATTCGCTCGCCTGGCGGTGGTCGTCAAACACGGCGAAGGCTGGAGTGGCGACCCCCGACCGCTGCATCAGCTCCTTGGCGAAGCTCTTGCTGCTCTCGAGCCGGCCAGCCCGCTGACTGGGGCCGAAGCAGAGCACGTTCGCCCGGTAGAGCGCGTCCCCAACTCCGGCTGCCACGGCCGCGTCCGGCCCCAGCACCACCAGGTCGACCTGCTCGGAAACTGCCAGCGCGACGATTCCCTCAGCGTCGGTGGCCGAGACCGGATGGTTTTGCCCAACTCTCAGAGTGCCGCCGTTGCCGGGCGCGCAACTGACCCGATCCACCATCGGGCTGCGCTGACAGGCCCAGGCCAGAGCGTGCTCTCGGCCGCCGCTGCCCACCACCAGAACGTGAAGACCGGGACCGTCTGGGAGTCGACTCACTCCCACTCTATGGTCGAGGGCGGCTTGCTGCTGATGTCGTAGACCACCCGATTCACCCCCGGGACCTCATTGACAATGCGGCGGCTGATGTCACCGAGCACGTCGTAGGGCACCCGCGCCCAGTCGGCGGTCATGCCGTCGTCTGACTGCACGATCCGCACCGCCACCACGTTGGCGTAGGTGCGAAAGTCGCCCATCACTCCGACGCTGCTGATCGGGGTGAGGATGGCGAAGCTCTGCCAGACCTGGTTGTAGAGGCCGCTGCGCTTGATCTCGTCAATTACCACCCAGTCGGCGCTGCGCACCGTTTCCAGGCGCTCCCGAGTCACCTCGCCGATGATCCGGATCGCCAGTCCCGGTCCCGGGAATGGCTGGCGCTGGATCACGTCGTCTGGCATCCCCAGAGCCTTGCCCACCCGCCGGACCTCGTCCTTAAAGAGATAGCGGAGCGGCTCTACCAGGGAGAATCGCATGCTCTGGGGCAGCCCGCCGACATTGTGGTGGGTTTTGATCTTGTGGGCACCGAAGGTGTCGGCGGCGGTGCTCTCGATCACATCCGGGTAGAGCGTCCCCTGGGCCAGGAAGGGGACTCCGCCCAGGCGCCGCGTCTCCTCCTCGAAGGCGGAAATGAACTCACGGCCGACGATGCGTCGCTTTTCCTCGGGGTCGATCACTCCACTCAGGGCTCGAAGGAAGCGATCCTCCGCCTCCACCCGCACAATCCTCATCCGCATGCTCCGACTCAGCACCTCGATCACGCGGTCAGCCTCGCCCCGACGGAGCAGACCGTTATCGACGAATACGCATGTGATTTGATCCCCCACGGCCCGGTGGACCAAGGTGGCGGCGACGGCGGAGTCGACGCCTCCCGAGAGGGCGCAGATGACCTGCTCCGCGCCCACCTTCTGGCGGATCTCCTGCACCGCCTGCTCCACAAAGCTCTCGGCCGCCCAGCCACCGCTGCAGCCGCAGGTGCCATAGAGGAAGTTGCGGAGCATCTCTGTGCCCTGGGGGGTGTGGGCGACCTCAGGGTGGAATTGAATCCCGATCCGGCCCTTCGGTCCGGACATGGCCGCGACCGGGCTGTTGGCGGTGTGCGCCACCGCCTGGAATCCGGGGGGCAGCTCCTCGATGACGTCGCCGTGGCTCATCCAGACCGACATCTCGGTGGGCAGCCCGGCGAAAACGCCGTCCTCGCTGTCGACCACCACCGAGGCCAGACCGTACTCTCGGCGGGTCGAGGGCCTTACCCGGCCACCCAGGTCGTGGGCCAGCAGCTGCATGCCGTAGCAGATGCCTAGGATGGGGATGCCCAGCTGGTAAATCTCCGGATCGGGGCGCAGGGCGCCATCGTCATAAACGCTGGAGGGACCGCCGCTGAGGACAAGTCCCCGGGGCCGCCGGCGGGCGATCTCGCTGGCCGAGGTAGTTCCCGCTACCAGTTCGCAGTAGACGTTGAGCTCGCGGATCCGGCGGGCGATCAGCTGGCTGTACTGGGAGCCGAAGTCCAGCACCAGCACCGTGTCGGTACCGGCGGCCAGCGCCATTCCGGCCGGGTTGGCAGGGGGCAGAGCCGTGGTGGTCATCTGCGCCCCCAGGCGAGCACCTAGCGGGCCATCCCCACTTGCTGCGCCTGTTGGAAGAGCTTGCCCTCGGTGAGGATCGAGGGAGCGATAACCAGCTCGGTCTGCTGGAACTCCTCGATGGTCCTGGCCCCGCACAGGCCCATCGCCGATTTGATCGCACCGATCAGGTTCTGGCTGCCGTCATCGACCCGGGCCGGGCCCAAGAGGAGCTCGCGGAGGGTGGACTTGGTACCAACTTTGATCCGGGTACCGCGAGGCAGATTGGCATCCGGAGTTGCCATCCCCCAGTGGTTGCCGTGCCCAGGTGCCTCCTCCGCGGACGCGAACATGGAGCCGATCATGACCCCGTCGGCACCCGAGGCCAGAGCCTTGGTGACGTCGCCTCCCACCCTCATCCCCCCGTCGGTGATAACCGTCACCGGCTGGCCGCCAGCGCGGCGATGGTCGTGGCGAGCGGCAGCAACATCTGCAGTCGCGGTCACCTGGGGTACTCCGATCCCCAGGACTCCCCTAGTGGTACAGGCGGCGCCCGGTCCGACCCCGACCAGGATTCCAGCCACCCCGGTTCCCATCAATTCCAGTGCGGTGTAGTACTCGACGCAGTTCCCGACCACGATCGGTAGCCGGGAGCTCCCCACCAGCTGGGCGAAGTCGAGCTGCCGGTACGAGCGGGAGATGTGTCGGGCGGTAAGCACCGTGCCCTGGACGAAAAAGATGTCAGCCCCGGCCTCGGTGACGATGGGGAGCTTGCGCTCGGCGTCCGCGGGAGTGCTTGAGACCCCGCAGACAACGCCCTCCCGCTTGATCTCCTGGATCCGTTGGGCGATCAGCTCGTCCTTGACCGGCTGCCGGTAGAGCTCCTGGAGCAGTAGGTTGACCCGCTCCCTGGGTGCCTCGGCGATCTGCTCATAGACGTGGGCGACGTCGTCGTAGCGGCAGTTGATCCCGTCCAGGTTGAGGACCGCTAGGCCCCCTAGTTTTCCCATCTCCACGGCGAAGTGGGTATCGACCGCGCCATCCATGGCGGCGGCGATGATCGGCACCGCCAGCTCCAGCTCACCAATACGCAGCCGGGTGTCGATCTCGTCGGGGTTGATGGTCACCTTGCCGGGCACCAAAGCGACTTCATCGAACCCGTAGGCCCGCCTTGCTCGCTTACCTCTTCCTAGTTCGACGTCCAAGCAAGGCTTCCTCCGTCTGTTGGGTGCGCGGAGACCACCAAACGTGCGCCAACCCGAGATCAGCATACCAGACCGATCGCCGGGAGGAGTGCCCTGAACCCACCATCTAGTGGTTCAGACCTTGCGCTGCCCCCTCATGTAGTGGATTGGTCAGTTGGAGCCACCAGCGGGGCTGTTTTGGCGGCTCCTAACTGGTCTTGAGCTCGGCCCTGATCACCAGCCTCTGGGTGTCCACCCAGAGCGGTGTGCAGGTGATCAGGGTGATCCAGCTGCCACTGCTGATGGGCTGGAGCTGGGTGACGCTGGCCGGGTCTTCGGTCCACAAGTTGGTGACGACATAAGTGAACTGTTGGCAGGCCCGGTTCGTTAGAAGTATTGAGGCGCCCACCTTGAGCGTCCCCAGGGGTTCGAAGTTGGGCTCTCGATGTAGGGCGTAGATCCCGTTGCCAGCCTGTCCCGGGCCCGGGGTTGTCAGGTAGTGGACCACTGACCGGACTTTAAGGAGGGACCAATTGCCGTTTCCCGCCACCCCCTCTATCCCTGAAAGGCTGGCGAAGTCGATCAGGGCATACGACGAGTCGGGAGTACCACCGCCGCAGGTGGGAGCAGTTGGCACCGGGCTGGTGCCCGGCTCGGTGATGGTCTTGACCTTGGGCAGCTGCTTGCTGAGGACATTGCCAGGGTCCTTCCAGGCATGGAGTGCCGTGGTGTCGGCATGCGAACGCTGGAGTAGCCCGACCAGGGGCGGCACGAAGACGGCCAACCCGGCAACGATGAGCACCACGCCAGCTGCGGCCAGCATCGTGCCCAGCCGCCGGCGACCCCCCCACCCGGAGAGGCCACCAAGAGGATTCTTCATTGACCGCTCCCTGTTGATCCCCCCAGATCACATGTTAACGGAAGTCCACGAAGGGCCCCATGCCGTCACAGTTGCCGTGCAGCTTGTTACCCACCCGTGCCCAGACCACGATGAGGCGTTCGTTGGGCCTCAGGACACAATCGCTTCGTGAACGAGCTGGCATCAATCGAGACCGAGGAGAGCTGGGCCGCTGTCGGACCGCCCCTGGGGTTCTCAACCTCCAAGATCCTGGTCATCGACGACGACCCCGCCATGCTCAAGCTGGTGGAGCTGATCGCCGCCGAGAACGGCTATGACGTGGTCAGTGCTGCGAGCGGGGCCGCCGGACTGCGTCTGATCATGGAGACCGAGCCCGACCTCGTACTTCTCGACCTAGTGCTGCCGGACATGAGTGGCGTCGAGGTCTGCCGTCGACTGCGGGCAGCGGGAGTCAAGGTGACTGTCTTGATGATCAGCTGCCTGCACGACCCGGAGGATGTCGTGGTGGGCTTGGAGGTCGGCGCCGACGATTACCTGCGCAAGCCCTTCGAGGTTCGCGAGCTGGTGGCTCGTATCAACGCCCGACTGCGTCGGGCCCAGCTGACCCGCGAGGCCGCTGGAGTTGAACGTCTTCACTTCCCCGGACTGACCATCGACATGGGTCGACACGAGGTCCGCCGCGATGGCCGAACGGTGGCGCTCACTCCCACAGAGTTCAAGATCCTTGTCGCGCTGGCGCGGCAGGCAGGCGCGGTAGTGCCCCGCCCCCAACTCATCGCCGAAGTCTGGCGCAACCGCGATCCTTATCGCGTGCACTCGCTGGACGCTCACCTCTATCGTCTGCGCCGCAAGATCCAGTCGCGCCGCGACGGACCGCACTATCTGCATGCGGTGATCGGAGCTGGCTACCGGTTCGAGTATCAGCCGCCGCGTGGCGAGGCCAAAAGGCCGGAAACGCCGCTTCTGAGACTGCCCCGCTAGGGATAGATTCCGCGAGCCTCCAGGGCACGCGCCACTCGTCCCACCGCGATTACGTAGCCCGCTTCCCTGAGTGACACCTTGTGGCGCGCATGGTGGGCCCACACCTGCTCGCTGGCGCGCAGCATGGCGCGCTCGAGTTGGGTGTTGATCTCTGCTTCGTCCCAGAAGAAGGACTGCAAGTCCTGGACCCACTCGAAGTACGACACCGTCACCCCGCCGGCGTTGGCGAGGATGTCGGGTATCACCACGATGCCATCCTCAGCCAGAACCGCCTCGGCAGCGGGCGTGATCGGTCCATTGGCACCTTCGGCCACGATCCGCGCTCGCACCTGATTTGCATTGCCGGAATTGATGGTCGACTCCACCGACGCCGGCACCAGCACCGTCACCGGCAGCGCCAGCAGTTGTTCGCGAGTGATCAATTCGCCATCCACCTTGGCATCGGCCAGGCGGCCGTTGGCGAGTTTCACCTCTTCCAGGCGCGCCAGGTCCAGACCACTCTGGCAATACCAACCCTCGTGACTATCGGACACCGCGACCACGCGGCAACCCTCCTCGCTCAAGAGGCGTGCGCAGGTGCGCCCGACCTTGCCAAAACCCTCAACCGCCACGGTGGCCCCTTCGATGCTGAGCCCGGTATTGCGGAGCGCGTGCACCACGACAATGGCCAGGCCTCGTCCCGCGGACTCCGAGCGACCGACTGATCCCCCGGCCTCGATGGGCTTGCCGGTTACCGAGGCGGTGATTGAGAAGCCCTGGTGCATCGACATCGTGTCCATGATCCAGGCCATGATCTGAGAGTCGGTACCAATGTCGGGCGCCGGGATGTCGCGCTCCGGCCCCAGCAACAAACTTATCTCGGTGGTGAAGCGCCGGGTCAGGCGCTCCAGCTCCCGCGGGCTCAGCCGGTGCGGATCGACGCAAACGGCCCCGGCGGCCCCGCCAAAGGGCAGGTTCATGAGTGCGGTCTTCCAACTCATCACCATTGCCAGCGCCTTGGTTTGGTCGAGCGTGGCGTCAGCCTCGTAGCGGATGCCACCCTTGGCCGGTCCGCGGGCAATGCTGTGGTGTACGCGATTGCCGACAAAGACCTCCACCGAGCCGTCGTCCAGCACGACCGGGAAGTGCACCTGGAAGATCCGCTTGACTTCGCGCAAGACGGCGCGGGCGTCTTTGTCAAGATGCAGCAATTCCGCCGCCTGATCGACTCGGTGCTGGGCGGTGCTGTAGAGGTCTTCAGTTCCCGGCATCGCCGGGTTGGCGATCACCGGCCCAGTATAGGAGTGCTATGACTCGGCGACCGAGTGCAATTTGAGTCGGCGACCAGGAGATAACAACGCCGCCGAATAGCACAAACGGGTTGACATTGCAACACCTAAGCGCGAATCTGTGGCACAATCAGCCTGATTCGCTCACACCGACACCCGGTTTGACACTCTCCCGTTCACGTCACAACCACAACCGGCGTCAATATCAGGGATCAACCTGACCTTGAAGGCGCTGATGATCAGCGCCGAAGCAACTAGGAGGAGTCGGAACTATGCCCCGAACGACCAGAAGGACTGGCACAAGGCGCACCGCAGCGCGTTCTGCCGCCAAAACCACGCGAAGGCCAGCGGCCAAGCGTGCTGCTGCGAGGACCTCGACGACGCGGCGGACGGCCGCTCGGCGGACCACCGCCCGACGGACCACACGCACCGCGCCATCAGCCGCATCTCTGACCAGGACGGTCTCAGCTCAGCTCAAGGCGCTGGAGAAGCGCCTGGGAGATATTGAGAAGAAACTCGACGCTGCGGTGGGACGCGCCCCGTCCGCCGCTGCTCGTCCCGGACGCAGACCCGCGCGGCGCACCACGACGCGCCGTCGTACCACCAAGCGCGCAACCCCGGCGGCGGCTACCGCCCGTCGCCGCACCACCACGACGCGCCGACGCACTGTCAAGCGCGCAACCCCGGCGGCGGCCACCGCCCGTCGCCGCACCACCCGCAAGCCGCGGGCGACCACGGCTCGGCGCACGACGCGGACAGCGGCAGCTCCAAAGGCTCCCCGTCGCAGCACCAAGCGCCGCGGTCGGGTGACTCTGAGCGGGGCCGGGGCCGCCTGAGGGCAGCTCCCGAATCTAAGTCGTAAGGAGCGGGTCGCAAGGCCCGCTCCTTTCCTTTTCCAGCTAGGCAGCAAACACCTGGCGCAGTCGCTCTCCCGCAGCCTCGACAGCTTCCATGCTCACATCGAGGTGGGTGACGCAACGCACGGTGTGCCGGTTGAAGGCCACCATCAGCACCCCCAAGCGCTGGGCACGCTCGATTACCACGTCGGCGTCCTCGGAGGTTCGCAGGAGCACGATGTTGGTCTGCACCAGATCAGGGTCGACCACGACACCGGGTGCGGATTGAACAGTCTCAGCCAGGCGACGAGCCTTTTGGTGATCTTCGGCGAGCCGTTCCAGGTTGTGGTCGATAGCAAAGAGTCCGGCCGCCGCCAGAATTCCCACCTGCCGCATCCCTCCACCCAAGCGCTTGCGCCAGGTGTGCGCACGGCGACGGCCCTCGGCCGAACCAACCCAGAGAGTGCCGGCGGGACAGCCCAGACCTTTGGAGAGGGAAAAGGTAAGGGAGTCGGCGGCATCGGAGAGCGCGGTCATAGGTACACCGAGGCTGACCGCGGCGTTGGCGATGCGAGCGCCGTCCATATGCACGAGCAGCCCCATCCGGTGCGCCGCGTCGCTGGCGCTGCGAAGGTCATTGATCGGGCTCACCCTGCCACCTCGGCGATTGTGGCTCTGCTCCAGGCATACCACTGCGGTGCGCGGCTCATGGTCCGGGTCAGCGAGACGGCGCAGCGACTCCAGCTGATCCGGAGTGGGACAGCCGCCGGGCGGCGCGTCGAAGTTGCGCAGCTGGACACCGGCGAGCATCGCCGTTCCCGCCAGCTCGTAATGGAGGATGTGCGACTCGGAATCGACCAGGGCTTCCTCCCCCGGGGCCGCAACGCTGGCGACGCCGATCAGATTGGCCATGGTGCCGCTGGGGCAAAAGAGCGCCGCCTCCTTGCCCAGCAGCGCGGCGACCCGCTCCTCCAGGAGACGGACCGTGGGATCCTCACCGAAGACGTCATCGCCCACCTCGGCGCTGGCCATGGCCCGACGCATCCCTTCCGACGGTCGGGTCACGGTGTCGCTGCGCAGGTCGATGACATCAGGCATAGCTGACGCCAATGCTAGGGCCTCGAGCACAGTGGCTTCAGTTGCTGCTGGGCTCTCCCGCAGACACCGCCAGGTCGAGGAATTCGACGCGGTTGCGGCCGTAGCGCTTGGCCGCATAGAGGGCTCGATCGGCTAGGTCCAGCAGGTTACGAGCTCCTCTGGTTCCCTCGGGGAAGGTAACCCCGCCAATGCTGACCGTGAGTCTGACCTCGCTGCCGTCATCCAACCTCACCACCATCGCCTCGACTGTGGAGCGGATCTTGTCGGCCACCAACTCCGCATCACCCCGGCCGGTATTGGCCATCACCACTACAAACTCCTCGCCCCCATAGCGAGCAGCGAGGTCTGATTTGCGGATCGTCTCCAACGTTAGGCTGGCGAACTGCCGCAGCACGCGGTCGCCGGCCGGATGACCGTGTGAGTCGTTGACCGCTTTGAAATGGTCGAGGTCCAGCATCAGTACCGACAAAGGGGAACTGGCTCGCTCGGCGACGTTCACCTGCTGGTCAAGATACCCGACAAGGAAGCGGTAGTTGTAGAGACCCGTCATCTCGTCGGTGGTCGCCTCGCGTTGGGTCACAGCAAGCCGAGTGCTCTTCTCGACTGCAACCACGATCTGGTCGGCGACGGCACGGCAGAGTGTGTAGTCATCCTCTTGGTAGGGACGACGCTTGTTGCCCACCACCATCACCCCCAGGTCGTGGTCCTCGGATCGGAGTGGTTCAGCCAAGCAATCGCGCAGTCCGATCTGCTCCTCGACCGAGCTGCGCTCCTCCGGGCTCAGATGCGAGCGGACCACGAATCTCGGTTCGCGGACCAGGCTGCCGATGATGCCCTGGCTGCTTTCCAGCTCGGCCCAAGTCGGCGCTGGTTCGGCCACGCCCATGGAGAGCAGGAAGCTGCGCGGACTTTGCGACTGCGATCGCAGCAGGATCAATGCCATGTCGGCTTCAAGAAGGTCCACGAGACTGCGCAGCACCTGACTCAGCGCCTGCTCCAACGGGGCGTTTCCAGTCAGCGTCGAGGCGATGACCGTGCGCCCGGTGGCGTTCAGCAACTGGCGACGGAGTTGCTTGCGCACGATCTCGAAATTGGCCGCGAGTCGGCTGATCTCTTCAGCTCCCTCGATGTTTACCGGTGAGGCGTAAGCGTCGAGGCCGAGCCGCTGAACCGCAACATCGAGTCGCCGCAATGGACGGTTGAGGAAGTGCTCCGCGAGCAGGAACACCAGCACCATCCCCAGCAACAGAATGCCGGCGACGGCAAGTGCCAGCGGCAAGGCCAGATCAGCAACGGTGAGGCTGATGCCTTCGCCGGACACCAGTACCAGCAGGCTGGCCACCGGCCTTCCGCTCTGGGAGCGCAGTTGCTGTTCGTCCACCGCGAAGCTGGTGCCACGGAGCGAGGCCTGGCGCACCTTGCCATCGCTCTGAGTCGGCGTGCGCAACTGGGGAGGCAGAGCCGCCCCGGCCGCATAACTGCTCCCGGCCAGCGTCGTGGGCATCGCCAGCCGTCCGCCCAGCAAGAGAGCGGTGCTGGAATGGAGTCCGGCGGTGTCAACCAGTTGGCGCACGAAGGCCAGGACGCTGGCCCCTACCGGTGTCAGCACCACCACCTTGC
Source organism: Candidatus Dormiibacterota bacterium (assembly GCA_963701235.1). GTDB lineage: Bacteria > Chloroflexota > Dormibacteria > Aeolococcales > Bog-877 > Bog-877. The sequence goes on along the minus strand of OY969577.1, from coordinate 441,120 downwards.
CGAGGCTTGCCCCACCAGCCGACACCGGGGCGGCTCCCACCCCCAAAAGGCGCCTGGACCCAGTGGTGGCGTAGGAGCCGCTAGCGGCCGGAGCGGTGCAGCTGGATGAGCCAGCGCTGGCCTGGCTGACCACGGCTGCCAGGTTCGGCACCGTGGTGGCCGGAGCCTGAGCCAGCACCGCTCCGGTGGGGCCGGTGAAGACCAGGACCTGGCCAGGCGCGGCGTTAGCGACCGCCGCCTGGGCGCTGGCCTGCAGACTGCTCGCTCCGGCAACGTAAGCCTTAGCGGTGGTGGGTAGCGCCGCGACGTCGCAAGCGAACTGTTGCGAGGCGGTCGCGGTCTGCAGTCGGAGCACGCTTTCCGCCAGTCGGCCAGCCCCCTGTCCGGACTCCAGCTGCTGCTGGTTGCGAACCTGCTGAGTCTCAGCCCAAGCCACGACCCCGGCCGTCACCGCGGTCGCCAGCCCGACTCCCAACAGCACCAGCGCGAACTGCGAGGTGAAGGACTTGCGGCGGACGCGCCGCCGGTTCGGACGTTGTGTGGCCAACAGTGCTTGCCCCAGCTACTCAGACGTATTGCCGTTCCGACCACCGGAGCTGCTGGCCAGCGCCCAGCGGTGCCGCGGGAGCACCGGGACCGCTGTCAGGCACCGGCCCTATGATGTTTCCACCGTAGTCGTCCAGATCCAGGCCTTGGGTTCTAGCCGGTAGCGAAGGCGTGACACCGGCCAAACGGTCCGATGACGGGTGGTGGGGACCGGCGACGGCAGCTGGCGGTGGGCGATTGATTTGAGGTTGGACGTCCTGTGCCGGAAGTTGTTGTGTCCTTCTTGGACGGAGAGGTCCTGTACGGGGAACTCCCGGTCCTGCACATGGACGATCCCTTCTTGGACCTCGACCTGCACACCATGGACGGAAACGTGCGCCAGGCTCTGGTTCCGGTCAGCGGGGTACGCCAGGTCGACCTCACCAAGGTCTCCCAGCCTGGCCGCGAGGTCGATCTCAAGGACCTGGCCAGGGTGGCGCTGCATTTCGTCGACGGACAGGTGATGCGGGCCCACGTCGTCAACCCCGCCTCTCTGCAAAGGTTCGGCTCCGTGTGGGACATCATCGACGCCAAGAGTCGGGAGCACAAGATGTGCGCCATCCCCTACACCGCCCTCAAGGGTGCCTTCTACGTCCGCCGCTGGGACACCCGACCGCCCCTGGAGCGGTCCAGCTCGGTCCCCTCGCCCCAGGCAGGCCGGAAGCGACTAGCGGAGATCCAGGCCCGGCGCAACCGAGAGGGGCTGAGTCGGCGCCTGTCCCACTCCGGGACGGGGCTCTTGGACCGGGTCGACCCGGGAGAGCGGGAGGCGGCCAAGAGAAGACGCACTGGTCGCGGCGCCGCGCAGCCGCCGGCGGACCCGCCTGTCACGTGAGGGTGGTGGTGACCGGCGGGGCTGGATTCATCGGCAGCCACCTCACCGATAGGCTTCTGCGCGAGGGACACGAGGTCGCGGTAGTGGACGACCTCAGTGGCGGTCGCCGGGAGCAGGTGAACGACCAGGCTCGCTTCTACCAACTTGATGTCACCAGCGACTGGATCAGCAGAGTGGTGGCGCGGGAGCGTCCTGAGGTGGTCTTTCACCTGGCCGCGCAGATCGACGTCCGCCGCTCAATCAGCGATCCGCTTCAAGACGCCGAGGTCAACGTGCTGGGAACCGTTCAGCTGCTGCGGGCTGTGGTCGGGGCCGGTGGCGCCCGCTTCATCTTTGTCTCCTCCGGGGGCGCGATCTACGGAGACACGGAGATGGTCCCAACCCCAGAGACCCATCCGCTGCGGCCGGCTTCACCCTATGGCGCGGCCAAAGTGGCCGGCGAGGCATACCTCAACGCCTTCGCTGGCTCGTTCGGTCTGGAGACCGCGGTGGTCCGGCCGGGCAACGTTTACGGGCCCCGCCAGGACCCCCACGGGGAAGCAGGGGTGGTGGCAATCTTCACCACCGCGCTCCTGGCAGGTAGAAGCCCTGTAATCAACGGCGACGGGCTCCAGACCCGCGACTACGTGTTCGTCGATGACGTGGTTGACGCGGCCATGCGGCTGCTCCACGGCCCCCTGGGTCAGTACAACGTGGGCACCGGCCGGGCTACCTCGGTGCTAGAGCTCAGCGAGGAGCTCGGCAGGGCGGTGGCGGAGACACAGCGGGGGAGCGAGGGTGGCCCACTCCCCCGCCCGACCCATGGGCCTGCCAAGGAAGGTGAGCAGCGGCGCAGCTGCCTCGACTGCTCATTGGCGCAGTCCCGATTGGGATGGACCGCGGGGGTGACGCTTGCCGAGGGGCTGCGGCGGACGGTCGCGTTCTTCGCCGAGCGGAAGCGGGACTACTTGTAGCGGAAGGTGATCCGGCCTCGGGTGAGGTCATAGGGGCTGAGCTCGACCTTGACCTTGTCTCCGATCAAGGTCCGGATGTAGTGCTTGCGCATTTTCCCCGAGATGTAGGCGAGCACCGTCTGTCCGGTCTGCAGCTCGACCCGGAACTGAGCGTTGGGCAACGGCTCGACCACGGTCCCTTCGATCTCAATGGTCTCCTCCTTCATCTCCTCGGGCGGAGTGACGTGAGAGACCCGTGGACGTGAGGGACCGCGTCGGGTGCGACCACCCATTGAGCGTCTTGCCAATTGCCGACCTCCAGACTGAACCGGCGGGACGGCGCGAGCCGCCTCACCCGGGCAGGGCGATTGTATCCCCTGCCGTGATCTAGGCCTGGGGGGCCCTCGCGATCAGGTCGCCACCACCGCCGTGGCGGGGGCCGATCACGTGGACCAGCCTCCCCGCACCCTCGAGCTCGCACTCGATCCGATCGCCCGGCTCCAGCAGGCGGCCGCGCTCCTGACCGCTGCCACCACCCACGGTCCCGCTGGCCAGCACCTCACCAGGCTCCAAGGGCTCGGCCCCCGAGGCGTAGGAGACCATCTCGGCAAAGGACCAGCGGGCGTCACTCAGCCTGGCCTGGGCGACCACCTCGCCGTTGATGTAGGCGGTGACACCAAGGCGGGCGGGATCGCCGGTCTCATCGGCGGTGACCAGCCAGGGTCCCAGCCCCGAGGCGAAGTCCTTGGATTTGGCCGGCCCCAACCGCACCTTCATCTCGTCCGCCTGGATGTCCCGGGCTGAGAAGTCGCAGAAGACGGCGTAGCCGGCGATCGCTGCCCCGGCGGACTCCAGGCTTAGGTCCCTGCCGCCGGAGAGGAGGATGCAGGCAACCTCGAGTTCGTAGTCGAGAGCGTCGGTGTAGGCCGGCCAGGGCACCTCAGCACCGGGCGCCAGCAGGGTGGCGGGATTGCCCTTGTAGTAGACCGGCCGGCGATACCAGGGTTCGGGAATCGGCTCCTGGCGCCGCCTCGCCCCAGCCGCCACATGCTCTTCGAAGGCATAGAAGTCTCGAAGCAAGGGCGGCCGCAGCAGCGGCAACCGCTTCACCTCATCGGGCAGGTAATGCAGGTGGCTGCCCGAGGGAGATACCGTGAGCGCGGTCTGAGCAGAGGCAAGCTCGATTGCCGACTCCGCCATCTCCAGAGCCCTACGCCCGCCCCTCAGGAGCAGCACCAGGTCGGGGGGGAAGGTGCTGGCCGCCCAGCGCACCGGGTCACCCGAGCCCTGGGCTGCCCACCAGAGCTCTCCGGCGGCGGTCAGGTCCACCAGTCGGGGAGCACCCGACGCGGGGTCGGCCACCTCTGCCACCACCCGGGGCGTCAACCCCAGCGGCCCGGGGATGCCTACCGTGGCAAGGCGCAACTCAGATCCTCAGTCGTCGTCGATGTGGGGCATCCAGGACTCCGCGTAGTCCAGGATTTCCCCCTGATCGCTCCCGGCCATTGCTTGCAGCGGGTGGACCGCGTCGATCATCACCGCGTACTCGTCGTGGTGAGTCTTGGTCAGCTGGCGGTCCCGCTCCACCGCCTTGGGCTGGGGGCCGTGATGGATCCCCTGGGGATGCCAAGTCATCATCCCGGCGTCGATCCCGGCCCGGCTCATGAACTGGCCAGCGTGGTAGAAGAGCACCTCGTCGTAGTCGATGTTGCGGTGATAGAAGGGCAGCCGCACCGCTGCGGGGTCATCCAGCCCCTCGATCCTCCTGGGGGCGAAGGTGCAGAGCACAAAGCCAGAGGTACGCAGCGTGGTGTGCACCGATGGCGGCAGGTGGAACCGTCCCGAGGTCACCGGCCGGATGTCGCGCACGTTCAGCGCGAAGGCGCTCAGGTCGCCCTTCCAGCCCACGGTGTCGATAGGGTCGAAGGGGTAGAAGACCCTGCTCCACTGCCCTTCGCGCTCAATCACCAGCTCCCATTCCCCATCGGAGTTGGGTGGGCCGCCCGGGAGCGGCAGCTCGGGAAGCCGGAGGACCGCGCGGTCATAGGGGGAGTGCTGGCCCATCCGGTCGGCGGGAGGCAGCTGGGGCATCTCATAGGCCGCGATCACAAGTAGGAAGCTGTCGTCCCCGTCGGGGAAGATTCGGTGGGTGGTACCCCTGGGCAGGACGACGTAGTCGCCCTGTTCGTAGGCGAGGTCCCCGAAGTCGGTAGCCATACGGCCCCCGCCGCGGTGCACGAAATAGATGAGATCGGCATCGGCATTTCGGTAGGCGAACGGCATGGCTTGGGTGCGACGGGAGATCTGGATCCGCAGGTCTTGATTGCCCAGGATTGGGGTCACCGCAGCCGCCGGATCAGCGGCGTCCGCCGCTTCCACCTTGCGCAGGTCGTAAGCGCGCGGACGCAGTGGACCCTCGATGCGCAGCCATTCGGTGGGCGCATGGGAGTGATAGAGATGCGACGCCGGGCCGAAGAAGCCCTGCCTGCCGAACTCCTCTTCGTAGGTGCCCTCGGGTAGGTCAACGTGGGCCTGGCGGCTGAAGCGCCCGCGGGACTGAGGGAACATCTGCATCAACCTCCAGAAAAGCTGATCACCGTCTTGATGTCATCCGGCTGGCGGGCAAAGGCTGATGCGAACTGCTCCGCCGGCACCCTCCGGGTCACGATCTGCTCAACGACACCAGGCCACTTGCGAACCGCGGCCCCGAGCATCCGAGCGGCTGCCTCAAAGTGGCGACGGTTGGCGTTGACGGTGCCGAAGACAAGCTTGTTGCCGAGAACCATGTCGAGGTTGAGGGAGTCGGAATCGATGGTGACGGTGCGCGATCCAGCGGTCACCGAGCTAAGGCAGCAGACCCCGTTGTGACCGGTGGCGGCAATGGCGGCCATTGCCACTGATGACACCCCCGTCGCCTCGAATATCAGGTCGATCTGGCCCAGCTCCTTGGCCATCCCTGACACCGGGTGCTGGTCGACGTCGAGCAGGGTGGCCCCCACAGCCTTGGCCACCTTGGCGGAGGTCGAGTCGGGATCCGACCTGGCGACCAGGCTGACCTCGATATCGCGAAGCCGCAGGAAGATGGCGGCCAGCAGGCCGATCGCGCCGGCGCCGCAGATCAGAGCTTGCTTGGGGTCCCAGGGCATCCTTGTTCGCTGAATGCTGAAGGCCTGGATCAGTCCCTTCTCGACGATGCTGCTGGGCTCCATCAGCACTCCGACCTTGGCCAGCGTCGCCGGCAGGGGGATGAGATAGTCGCCTGACTCGACGTAGCGCTCGGCCATGTAGCCGTCGCGACCCTTGATCCCACGCTCGGTGTAATGCCCGGTCAGACAGTCGTCGCTCTGGCCGGCCGCGCACGGTTGGCACCGCTCGGGGCAAGGCCGTCGCACGGTCGCCACCACCAGCTGGCCACTGCTGAGCTCGCTGCCCGCCGGTGCGGTCAGCACCCGGCCAAGGTTCTCATGGCCCAGGACCAGGCTGTCCCGGCCGGGAGGAGGGGCGCCATAGCCCTGGGTGGCGATCTCGAGGTCGGTGCCGCAGACCCCGACCTCAACCACCTCGACCTCCACCGACTCGGCTGGTTTGCCGTCGGCCCCTTCCACACTGCCAGTTCCCGACGGGTCTGTGATCGATCCCAACCGGACACTCCCCGCCTTTCCTGGCGTGGTGATGATGGCCTTCATTGACAGCCTCCTCTGCCCTGGGCGCGGATCACCGCAGGGCTACGCTTGCCGGTCCGGCAGCAGGGTCATTCCCCGCAAGTTGAGCGATCCACGAATGGCGAAGTACACCACCGTGCCCACGATCGTGACCAGCACGCGATCGAAGGCCCGGTTCAAGATCGCGATTGCCGCGGCGACCGGGCCGGCCACCCCAAACGCCACCAGCAGAACGGTCATGGATCCTTCGTAGGCACCGACACCGCCGGGCAAGAGGCTGATACCGCCAGCCAGGTGGGCGATGGCGTACACGAAGGCCACCTGGTAGATCCCCATGTTCACGCCTACGCTCCGAATCGTGAAGTAGAACATCGCAATCGCGATTACGGCCGCAACCGGACCCAACAGAGCCGGCCCCAGACTGGCGGGACGGCGGGCAATCACAATCACGTCCTGGTGGAGCGAAGTCAGGTCGTCCGAGTAACGCCGTATCACCGGGATCCGAACGGCGAAGCGCATCACCAAGTTGAAGGCGCGAGGCCAGAGCAGGATCGTCGAGATGGCAAGGATGCCTAGCAACGCCACCACCACCGCCGCCTGGGCCCCGGGGAAACGCCCAGCTCCGGGCACCGCAGCGGCGATCAGTCCAATCGGATAGAGCAACTCCTGAACCACCACCGTGGCTGAGACCTCCCCAAGACTGACCTTGGCGTGTTGGCGCAGGATGAAGGCTCGACTCAATTCCCCCAGTGGCAGGATGGCGGTCGGCTGGCCCGCAAAGTAGATGAGGATCGTCTCCACCGCCCCGTGGTCGAGCTTGAGCGGCTTCAGGAAGAGATGCCACTGGTAACCCTTGAGCAGGTAGTAGCCCATCGACAGAGCTAGCACGATCGGCAGATATGCCAGATGGAAGCGGCTCAGGGCGCTGCCCAGGTGGCTGGGCTGGACGTACTCGATGATGAGGCCGAGAATGGCCAGGCTGATCAGCGCCGGGAGAACCCGGCGCAGACTGGGAAAGTGCCGGGTCGGACCTGTGTTTGCCATCCTCTGAGGCCCACAATAGCGGCCTCAGCGACACTCCTGACCCTATCCCCGGCACCCACTCTCGCCACTTCTCACGTAGTGCCGCTATACTCCGGGAAACTTGGCGCGGATCGGGGTCGCGCCTGATCTTTAGGACTTGAATTATGACCTCGCTACTTGAGATCGCCGATCTCAAGACTTACATCAGACAGCGCAGGGCCGAGGTCCGCGCCGTGGATGGCGTCTCGCTGTCCATCGAACAGGGAGAGACCCTGGGTCTGGTCGGGGAGTCCGGCTGCGGCAAGACCATGACCGGAATGTCAATCATGCGCCTGCTCCCGACCGGTGGCTACATTGCTGGAGGGAGCATTAAGCTTGACGGGCGGGAGTTGGTGGGACTCCCCGAAAAGGACATGCGGCGCATCCGCGGCAACGACGTCGCGGTGATCTTCCAGGATCCGATGACGTCGCTCAATCCCACCATGATGATCGGCGACCAGATTGCTGAATCAGTGCGCATTCACCGCCACGCATCCAAGGCGGAAGGTCTGAAACGAGCCGAGGAGGTGCTGGGCCTGGTGGGCATGCCCCGCCCCAGGGAGCGGCTAAAGGACTATCCTCACCAGCTCTCGGGCGGACTGCGTCAGCGAGTGATGATCGCCATGGCCCTTTCCTGCGAGCCCAAGCTGCTGATTGCCGACGAACCCACTACTGCACTGGACGTGACCATCCAGCTGCAGATCCTCGAGCTGCTGTACGAACTGAAGCAACGGCTGCGGATGGCGGTGCTGCTCATCACTCACGATATGGGAGTAATCGCAGGTCGAGCCGACCGCGTCATGGTGATGTACGCCGGAAAGATCCTGGAATCGGCCGGTACCGAGGAACTCTTTGACGACATGCACCACCCATACACCGAAGCTCTGCTGGCGTCGATTCCTCGCTTGGATCAACGTTCTGACACAGTCCTCTACAGCATCCCGGGGCTGCCTCCTGACCTGACAAATCCCCCTGATTTCTGCAGATTCCAGCCTCGTTGTCGCTACGCAACCGGCCGCTGCCACGAGGAGGAGCCGCCGCTCGAAGGCGACCCTCGCGGGCATCAGTTCGCTTGCTTCAATCCGGTTTCTAAGCACGCCGCCCACCCGGCCGCTGTCTCGTGAGCCGGACCGGCAGTGGTCAATCACATCCAAGGGGATAAGCCGTGACCGCCACCTTGACCCAGAGTGCAGCCGAGGGCGTCGGCAGCGATCCTACGTTTCTACGACTGCAGAACGTGGTCAAGGAATTTTCGGTCACCTCGGGAGCGGTGCTGCAACGAAAAATTGGCACCATCAAGGCAGTGTCCGATGTCTCTTTCAACATCGGCAAACGTGAGACTTTTGGGTTGGTCGGCGAATCCGGCTGCGGAAAGACCACCATCGGCCGCTTGATCGTTGCGTTAGAGAAGCTCACCTCCGGCGAGATTCTCTTCGAAGGCACCGACATCTCCAAGCTGAGAGGGTCTGAGCTGCGCCGACGCCGCCGGGATCTGCAGCTGATGTTTCAGGATCCCTATGCATCACTCAATCCCCGGATGCGAGTCGGCTCGATCATCCGCGAGCCCCTGTCGGTGCAGAAGATCGGCAGCAAGGAAGAGCAGGAATCGCGGGTTAGGCAGTTGCTTCAGGAAGTGGGACTAAGTCCCAAGTCCACCGAGCTGTATCCCCACGAGTTCTCCGGCGGTCAGCGGCAAAGGATCGGACTGGCACGGGCGCTGGCCCTGAACCCCAAACTGATAGTCGCGGACGAGCCGGTCTCGGCTCTGGACGTCTCGATTCGCTCCCAGATCCTGAATCTGATGAACAGTCTCCAGGAAACCCACGGCCTCACCTACCTGGTGATCTCCCACGACCTCTCGGTGGTCAAGTACCTGTCCGACCGCATCGGTGTGATGTACCTCGGCAAACTGGTGGAGGTCGCCCCCAGCAACGAGATTTACGTCAAGCCGGCGCACCCCTACACCTTGGGCTTGATCAACGCGATTCCCGAGCCCAACCCGGTGCGCGAGCGCACCAAGCAAGTTGAGCCGATCAAGGGAGAGCTCCCGTCCGCGCTCAACCCGCCCTCCGGCTGTCGCTTCAGAACCCGCTGCCCTCGGGCACAGGATATCTGCGCCGTAGAGGAGCCTCCACTGCGGCCATTCGGCCCCCAGCACTTGGCCGCCTGCCACTTCCCTCTCCAGACCCCAGAGCCGGCTGCCGCAGCTTAGGAACACGGGAGGGGGCAGCAAGGCCACCAGCCAAGCCTGCTTTTTCAAGAGATGAGCTCGGCGCGCGCCGGATCCTTGAGCAAGCCCATCGCTGGCCGCCCGCCTACCTTTGCTGCAGGCGAACCTCAAGTGCATCGCGGAGCGAATCGCCGATGAAGTTAAAGGCGACCACCGTCATCACGATCGCGATGCCAGCCGGGTAGATCAACCACCAATATCCGTCGAAGATGTACGTCACACCGTCCGACAGCTGGCCGCCCCAGTTGGTAGCGGGCGCCGGGATGCCGAGCCCCAAATAGCTCAGAGTTGCCACAAAGAGGATGGCGTCGGCGACCTGGAAAGTGGCGTTGACCACGATGGTCCCCATCGTGTTGGGGATCAGGTGTCGGAAGAGGATCCGGCGATTACCGCCCCCCATCACCCTGACGGCTTGCACATAGTCGCGGACGCGCAGGCTCAAGGTCTCGCCTCGCACCAGACGCGCCGGTACCAGCCAGGCGACCAACCCGATGACAATTATCAGCTCAAAGATTGAGGTTCCGAAGATGGTGCCCAACAAGATCAGCAGGAAAAGGAAGGGAATCGCCAGAAGGGCATCTACGGTTCTCATCATGACCGCGTCCACCACGCCCCCGACCAACCCGGCGACGGCTCCCCAGACCGCGCCCACGGTGACCGCGATCAGGGCGGCGGCGATGCCGACCTCGAGAGAGGTTTGGCCGCCGAGCATGAGTCGACCCAGGTTGTCATAGCCCACACCGTCGGTGCCCAGCGGATGCGCGAAGCTGGGCGCGTCCAGAGAAATGTTGGGGTTGGCGAAGACCTGCTGGGTGTGGTAGATGAGCGGACCGACAAAGCTGAAGAGAATCATGAAGATGATCGTGCCGACCCCGACGATGGCCATGCGGTTCTCCAGGAAAACCGCGAGGATCATGCGAAGAATGGAGCCGCTTGAGTAGCCCTCGCCGCCCTCCGGCAGTACGTCGCCACCGACGACCGTGTCCAGCAGGCCAGCTTGGCCGAGGCTGCTCATGTGCGGTCCGCCAACGCGCGCGGGAAACGTCCCAGACGCCGCCCAGTATGTGTCGTCACGATACATACCGGATGCGGGGATCTGCGACTGCATAGAGGATGTCCGCGATCAATGATCCGAACACAGTAGCGATGCCCACCAAAACCGTCACCCCGAGCAAGATCGGGAAGTCGTCGCCCTCTGCGGCTTGAATGAACAGCAATCCCATGCCGGGATAGTTGAAGACGAACTCTGTAACCACTGCCCCCGCGATGATCCCGGGGAGACTGAGGCCGATAAGGGTGATGACAGGGATCAGTGCGTTCCGCATTACGTGTTTGAAGAGGATGGCTCGGTCAGAAACCCCCTTGGCCTTGGCGGTGCGGACGTAATCCTGGACCAAGTTCTCCAGCATCGAGCTGCGCATATAGCGGCTGAAGAGCGCCACCGTCACCAGCGTCAGGGCCGCCACCGGCAGGACCAAGCCGTTGAGCTGGGAGAAGAGATTGCCCTGGCTCTGCGGCGCCTCGGCGGGGAGCCAGTTGAGCAGGGAGCTGAAGACGATGATCAGCAGGATTCCCAGCCAGAAGATGGGCATGGCGTAGAAGACGAAGGAGAACCCAGTGAACACATAGTCGTCGGGCTTGTTGCGCCGGACCGCCTGCATCATCCCGAGAGGCACGGCGATGACTATGGCAAGTACTGTCGAGGTGCCTACAAGCAACAGTGTGTTGGGCAGCCGCTGCCCAAGGAGACCGGCCACCGAGCTGTTTTGCCGGTAAGACCAGCCCAGATTGAAGTGCAGCAGGTTCCAGAGCCAAATCAGGTACTGCTGAGGCAGTGACTTATTGAGGCCGAGCTGGATGGTCAGAGCCCGGACGTTGGCCAAGCTGTGGTGGGTGCCCAGGATGACGTTGACTGGGTTGCCGATCATGTGAAGGAGGATGAAGGTGATGATCGTGACTCCGATCATCACGATTACCGCTTGGCCGGCTCGTCGGACGATGTAACCGATCATCGCTGCTCCTTACCCGGTCGTCCCAAGTCAGTCGATCATAGTAGGTGGTCGGACGAATGGTGCTGGAGCGGGGCCCGGCACTTCGCCGGGCCCCGCTCCGCTGCCGTCCATCGGCCGGAGCCTAATGACGGCGGACGGTACCAAGTGCTCTAGAAGCTGTAGTCCTCCGGGTAGATCTCGTCGTAGACGCCCTGGGGCACGAGCCCCTTGAGCTTGCTCTTGTACATGGTCAGCTGGTACGGCTGATCTGGCATCCAGACAACCGGCAACTGCTTGGCAAGGTAGTTCTCATAGGTGTCCAGCGCCTTGATCTCGCCTGAGGTGGTCGCGTTGGTGTTGGTGGCCGCGATCAGCCTGTTGGCTTCGGGGCTGTTGTAGTAGCCGGGGTTGGAGCTGGCTCCGGTTTCGAAGAGCTCTTCGCCGGTGGGGAAGTAGTCGGGCGAGTAGACCCAGCCACCGCCCCAGTTGCCCAGATCCCAGGTGTCGCAAGGAGAAGTGGCGCTGCAACCACCGCCGAAGGTGGTTCCGATCACCTGGCCAAACGGTGCACTCGAGAGCCCGAGCTGGATACCGGCCACTTGGTCCTCGGTGGACTTCAGTGCCTCCATCTCGTCGGTCAGCGGAACTGATCCGCTGGCGTAGAGAAGCCTGAAGGAAAGCGCAGCTCCGGCAGCGATGCCAGCTCCACACTCACCCGTCCCCGTGCCTGGGTTGGTGCAGGTTGTGGTGCCGCCCGGCTTGACGGACCAGCCATGGTCCTTGAGCAGGGCCACCGCCTTGCTGGGGTCGTACGGGTAAACCTGACCCTTCGACTCGAGCTTGGTCAGGTCGGCGTTCCCGGTGGGATAGGTCGGGACCGGGCCATTGCCGATGGTGCCGTAGCCAAAGAGGAACTTCTTGATGTACTCCGACTGGTTGACCAGGCTTTGGAACGCCTGACGGAAGTAGAGCTGCTTGAAAATCGGGCCCGAGGTCGGGTCGGTGAAGTTGTAAGGAAAGTAGACGATCCCGAAGGAGTTCCACGGTGCGAAGGAGTAGCCATGACTCGAGAGGTACCCCTTCTGCCCCAGGTCCTGGGCCGGGATGTACCCGATGGTCAGGTCTCCGGCACGGAGTTCGTTGAATTCCGCGGTGTCGCTGGTGAAGGGGATCTCTTCGAACACGCCGACCTTCGCCTTGTCCGGTCCTGAGTACTTGGTGTTGGGCACCATCTTCACGAAGCCCGCTGTCGTGTATTGGGTCATCCGGTAGGGCCCGTCGACCACCTGCCACATGGGGTTGGAGGCGTAGGTGCTGGTGTCCTCGGACTGCAGGTTGACGAACTGGGCCACGCCCAGCGAGCCGCTGGTGCCAGTCCCAATGCCCTGCTCGTCATAGTTCCCGACCGCGCCGGTGGCGGAGAGCCTGTCCCAGGAAGCCTGGGGCATTGGATAGATCTGGCTCAACTCGTTGTAGAGGTACCAGGTCGGGTCGTAGGAAGCGTTGAGTTGGAATTTCAGGCTGTAGGTGCCGGTCGCCGTGTAGCTGGTGACGTTATCGGGGAAGCCGCCTGCGACATAAGCGCCGTAGCCCGGGCCGGGAGCGCTGCTGCTACCCACACTGGCGGCTGCGGGAGAAACCGCTGCCTTGAGCAGGTTCATCCAGAAGATGATGTCTCTGGATGTGATCGGCTTGCCGTTGGACCAGACCCAGTGCTTCATGGTGATGCTGACCGTCTGGTTGTTGTTGGACCAGACCGGGGCATTGGCGATGCTCAACTTGGCGTCGAACTTGGGCTGGCCGCTGTTTCCGAACCAATACAGGGGACGGTACATGATCTGGGAGAAGTCTGAGAGGTTGGTGACACTGAACCAGGCACCTCCCGCCAGCGGCGCGATGTACTGGGGAGGAGCCGAGGGTCCCTCGGCAAAGGTCACAGTCGAAGAACTCTTGGCGGTCGTCTTGGCGTGGTAGGTGATGCTCCCACAGGCGGTGAGCACAAGGGCTGCCAAGGCCAGCAGGCCCGCCCCTCGCCACACCGAGAGCATTGGAATCTTTCTCACTAGCGTTTAGACCCTCCTGTGCCGGATCCGTACCTGGCCTCCGGCGGGCACACAACCACACCGAAGCCTGCTTTTACTCGCAGTAACAGCATTTTATGGAATCCTCAGGTAGCTGTCATCCCCCGCCAGGGTGATTTGGAGGCGCCACGGGGACCGGCGCATCTGAGATCAAACCTTGACGCCAGGCCCGCAGGACCGCTCCCGCCCGGTCAGCCGCGCCGAGCTTGTTGAGAATGTGGCTGACGTGGGTCTTGACGGTGTTCTCGCTGAGAAAGAGCCGCTCGGCGATCTCCCGGTTGGACATCTCGGCCGCCATGCAGCTGAGTACCTCCAATTCGCGGTGGCTGAGCTGGACCTCTTCGGCAACCGATGCTCGCTCCAGGAGGGACTCGCCCGCCGCCACCCGGCGGATCGAGTCGATCAGTTCGGCACGACCGACATCCTTGAGCAGGTACCCCATGGCGCCGGCTTTGAGGCTGGGAACCACGTAATTCTCGTGGCCGAAGGTGGTCAGCATCACCACCTTGGCCTGGGGCCGCTGGCTTCTGATCCTCCGCAGGGCCTCGATCCCGTCCAATCCCGCCATCTGTACGTCCATCAGCACCACGTCCGGGGAATCCTGGAGCGCCCGGGCGACCGCCTCGGCTCCATCTCCGACGTCGGCCACCACCTCGATATCGGGCTCGATCTCGAGCATCGCGCAGATCCCCTGACGAACGACGGGGTGGTCGTCGGCGACCAGGACCCTGATCAAGGCAGTGGCTTGGCCGGGGCCGGTTCTGGCACCGGGATCTCGAGCACGACCCGGGTTCCCTTGCCCGGAGCGCTGCTCAGTGAGAAGCTGCCGCCACAGGCGGTGGCCCGCTCTCGCATCGAAGTGAGGCCGAAAGCCTGGGCCCGGCCTGGGCGGGCGGGGTCGAATCCGCAGCCGTCGTCCGCAATCTCGACCCGGAGGTGGCCGTCGTTTCGTGCCACGTCGACCACCAGACTGGCGGGGCGGGCGTGGTGCAGGGAATTGGCGACCGCCTCCTGAACGATGCGGAAGATCGACACCTCGGTAGCAGCCGGCAGAGTTAGCTGCCGCAGGCCCCGCAGCTTGACCGAGGTCTTGACCCCGGTCCGAGCCTGGGCCTGGGCCAGCTCCTCTTTGAGGGCGCTGCCCAGACCTCCCCGCTCCAGCAGCTCCGGTCGCAGGTCCCAGACCGAGCGCCTGGCCTCCTGAAGGCTCGACCTGGCCAAAGCCGCGGCATGGCCCAGCGCCTGCTGAGAGCGCTTGGGCTCGCGCTCCATCCAGGCGTCGGCGGCCTGGAGTTGGATGATGATCCCGGCCAGGCCCTGGGCGATGGTGTCATGGATCTCGCGGGCTATCCGGTTGCGTTCGTTGATGGTTGCCATCTCTTGGGTGTCGGCGAAGAGCTGGGCGTTCCGCAGCGCCAGCGCCAACTGCCCTCCCACCACCTCCAGCATCTCGATCTGGCGCCGGCCTGGCACTTGGGCTTGGCGCAGCACCAGGTAGCCGACCTTGGTACCGGTTACCTGGAGTGGCACCACCACTAGATCGTCCACCTGCATCGGGCTGGCCGAGGTCTGGTCGGACATGGCCAGAGCCGCACTCAGCTGGTGGCGAGGATCGTCACCGGGATCGCTTTCCATCGACTGGCCCACCAGGCGGACCCCATCGGGCGCTGTCTGATCAACGAGATAGACCGACACCTGACTTACCCGCCACAGCTGCCGCAGCTGCTCTGCCGCACCGGTGGCCACGTCGGAGAGGACCAGGGAGCGGCTCAGATCCGCGCTGACCGAGTTCAGGGTCGCAAGCTCGTCGTTCCTCTGGCGGAGTTCGGACGTTCGCTCCTCAACGCGCTGCTCGAGATTTCTCTGCGACGCCTCGATGATCTGATGCTGACCGGCGAGTCGCTTGCGCATGCCCTCCAGCGCCATCTCTAGGGTGCCGATCTCATCCTGGGGTCCGGGCGCCACCGCGACCGGGGTCACAAGGTCCCCTCCGGCGATCCGGCGCGAGGCCCCAGTTAGGTTGGACAGCGGTAGCAACAGACGCCGGCTCAAGAGGTCGGTGAGGACCACCACCAGAGCGGCCAGGATGATGAGGAAGGGCAGAAGGAGAGCGGTGACGCCGACCAGGCCACGGTTGATCGTCTGGGAGAAGCCAACCACGCTACCGTCGATTCCCGAGACCGGGATCGCCACCCCCAAGCTCCACTGACTAGCGGGGAGGGGGCTGTAGAAGACCGAGACTGGCGCGCCCTCCAGGTTGATCGTCCCGTGACCGGAGAGTCCCAACGTCATGCTGTTCCCCACCGCCAGCCAAGGGCTGTCCTGCGATGTCAGGTTGACGGCCGCAGCCCGGCTCTTCTTGGGTCCGAACCCGAGGTCCGCCGCTCCCCCTGGCGAGTAGCTGAGTACGGTCCCGACCGGCCCATCGCTGCTGACCAAGAACGCGTATCCGCCCTCTGCGTGACCCGGCGCGCCCGACAAGAAAGTGGACACCAGGTTCTTTACGGTGATGTTGGCGCCGACCCAGAAGGGGATGCCGTTGGAGGACACCGTCTCGGTCGCCAAGGTGACGGTGGGGCCACCGGCAGCCGGATTGTCGTAGACAGGGGTCCAGACCACCGGCTGGGTTGAGTGGGGCACCAGCGCGCGCCAGTGGGGACTGTTGAGATCGGCGGTCTGGCGGTCCACCCCGGCCTGGTATTCGGCGGGCGGCGGAGACAGCTCGCCCACACTCGCCTCCTGGGCACCGGGGATGGCCGTGGCCGGGGCCACCGCCACAAGACGGCTCTGGGGCAGCTGGACCCAGACGTCGGCCACCTCGGGGTAGAGGCTGAAGACCAGGGCAAGCTGGGCGCCCAGGGCCTGCAGTGCCAGCACGTTTGAGCTCGGTTGGGGGGCGCCGGCCCCGGGGCCGTAGATCTTGATGCCGGGAGCGCCGGTCGGCCGGTCGGGCGGCTGCGCCAGCAACTCGTCGGTCGATTGGCTGAGGAGCGCCACCTGATCTTGGACCGATTGAAGCTGGTTGTTGATCACCTGCGCCTTGCTGTGGACCAGATCCTGGAGGTGGGCGTCCTGGCTCGCCTCGAGGGCTTTGTCAGCGGTCTTGAGGGCGCCGCTGTTGAGACCCGACAGCGCCGCCAAGCCGGCCAGGCTGAAGATGGCCAGGGGGATGACCGAGACGGCCAGCATGGCCAGCAAGATTCGGCGCCGGACGCTGAGGCGGTGCCAGCGCTCGATCCGGCCGATCAGGCGCCGAATCCGACCCCCAGAGGGCAGGCCCTTATGGGCTTTTTGTCGTGACATCGCCTACTCGGGACTTCGCGGATGGATCGAGGCGCCCATCGTACACGCTCGTCTATCGGGCTCAGTTGCAGCACGACCAGTACGAGGCGTGAATCGCATCGGTTACACCTAGCTGATGGTGGAGATCCCCGGGCGGATCCAGGTCCTGATCGCGCCCAACGCCTTCAAGGGCACCTTGACCGCAGTCCAAGCTGCCCGCGCGATACAGGACGGAGTGTTGGCGGCACGTCCCAGTGCCTTCTGTCGCCAGCTGCCACTGGCAGACGGGGGGGACGGGTTTCTGGAGACGGTACTCGGTGCCAGGGCCGGCGAATTGGTCCAACTCCAGGTGGCGGGGCCGCTCCGGGATCCGGTCTTGGCTTCCTACGGCTGGTTGCCAGATGCTGCGAACACTACCGCCCTGATCGAGCTGGCCAAGACCAGCGGGCTCAAGCTGGTGGCTCATCCCTCTCCCGACACCGCCGCCCGAGCCACAACCAGGGGGCTGGGTGAGCTGCTCCGGAAAGCCTTGGCGAGGAGGCCCGCCACCATTCTGGTCGGGCTGGGGGGGAGCGCCACCACCGACGGCGGTTCAGGGCTGGCTTCAGCCTTGGGGTTTGGGTTGCTGGACCGGCAGGGCCAGCCCATCGGCTCCGGCGGGGTCGGCTTGACCGATCTCGATCGCATCGATGCCTCGGGAGCCGACCGGCAGCTGGGAGCGACGGTACTGGTCGCAGCCTGCGATGTCGTCAGCCCGCTCCTGGGCCCTCACGGGGCGGCCGCCGTGTTCGCGCCCCAGAAGGGGGCCGATCCCGCCACGGTGCAGCTCCTCGAGCAGGGACTCCGGCGGCTTGAGGCGGTTGCTGCCCGCGACCTCCACGGCTTGGGGTTGGCCGAGCGGCCCGGGGCTGGGGCCGCGGGGGGAGCCGCCTTCGGACTAGCCGCGTTCTGCGGGGCACGCTTCGAGAAGGGCGTCTCCCTGGTCGCCGACCTGGTCGGTCTCGACGCCGCACTGGATGAGGCAGAGCTAGTGATCACCGGCGAGGGCCACTTCGATGAGACCAGCCTCAGTGGCAAGGTCACCGGCGAGGTTCTGAGCCGCTCCGCCCAACGGGGGCTGCCCTGCCTGGTTCTGGTAGGCGGCGCTGACCCGGCCCTGGAGCCGGCGGTTCGAGAGTTCGGTGGCTGGCTGGTCCGGACCTCACCCCAGCAAACAAATGAGGCTGGGACCGTGATCACGCCGGAGGCTGCCCTCTCCCAGCTGCGGGCGGCAGGGAGGCGCGCCTTTCTAGAGATGGAAGGGGGGATCCTGCCTGGTTAGCGAGCCCCGATCAGTAGACCGGGGTGCACCACTCCCGGTATTTCTCGATCTCCCCCCGAACCAGCCGGCTGTAAACCTCATCCAGCTGGCGAGTGAAGGGGCCCACCTTGCCATCTCCGACCTGGCGGTGGTCGATCTCGCCCACGCCGGAGATCTGGGCCCCGGTGCCGCACAGGATCACCTCGTCGGCGATGTAGAGCTCGGTGCGGTCGATGGGACGCTCAACCATAGGCAGACCGAGGTCCTCGGTCCAGTACTGCATCAAGGTGGACCGGGTGATCCCCTCCAGGATGTTGTCGGAGACCGGGGGCGTGATCAGGGTGCCCTTACGGATGATGAATAGGTTCTCCGCCGAGCCCTCGCAGACATGACCGTCTTGGCCCAGGACTATCGCCTCGTCCAGACCGTTCTCGAAGGCTTCGGTCTTGGCCAGGGCCGAGTTGATGTAGGTGCCGCTGATCTTGGCCCGCGCCGGCGCGGCATTGTCGTCGACCCGGCGCCAGGTGGAGACCATGCAGCGCAGTGCTCGGGAGCGCTCGTGGTACTCGCCGAAGGGCTGGGTGTAAATGAGGAAGCTGTCGGCGAGGTTGTGCAGCCTGACCCCGATTTCCTGGGAGGACTTGTAGACCAGGGGCCGAATGTAGGTGTCGGTCCGAAACTGGTTGCGGCGCAGCAGCTGGACACTGGTTTCAACCAGCTCCGCCGCGGAGTAGGGCAGCTCCATCCTGAGGATGGAGGCCGACTGGTGGAGCCGCTGGAAGTGCTCCAGGGGACGGAATATGTAGAGCTGCTCACGCTCCGCGTTCCAGTAGGCGCGGATCCCCTCGAAGCAGGCAGTGCCGTAGTGAAGAGCGTGGGTCATCAACCCGATCCGAGAGTCGCGGTAGCGCCGCTGCTCCCCCTGGTAGAAGACCCAAGCCTCGTCCTGGTCGAAACCCCGACTCATCTCGGTTGCCGCAGCCGTGTGCGGGTCGAAGAGAAGCTCAGCTAGGTCCCGGCGCGGTTCCTGAGCGGCCAAATAGAAGCCTCCTTCACCCCGGGTGACAGGTTCTGTCCGTGATCGGCGGCAAGTATACGTCCGCAATTCGCGCCGGCCGCCTCCAAACTTCCTCGACCCGCTCAGGGGTCGCGAGCGCACGGTGATACCATCCGGCCAAGTCATGCGAACGCCACGGCTCGGATCTGGCGTGACGCGCTGGCTGGTTCCCGGTCTCCACGTCAAGCGCTGGGTTGGGGTGACCATCGTGGCCATCGTGGGGATCGCGCTTGGGATCGGCTACGCCCTGCGCGAGTTCTACACCAGCGCCCATCTGCCCGCCTTCACCTACGGGCTGACACTGCAGTTCTGGCCGCGTTGGGTGAGGGCCGCCATCTTTCTTGGCATCGGCCTCGCCCTCTTGGCCCTGGGCATGTACAAGTTGACCCGCTCCCTGTTGAGCCCATTCGTGCCCGGCGGCAACAAGGCGCTTGTGGAGCGGCTCTACGACTTTCGGCGACTCCAGAAGGGGCCGCGGATCGTGGCGGTTGGAGGCGGCACCGGGCTCTCCACCCTGCTCCGGGGGATCAAGAACCACAGCGGCAACGTCACCGCCCTGGTGACCGTGGCCGACGATGGCGGCAGCTCGGGGAGGCTGAGGGCGGAGTACCAGGTTCTGCCGCCAGGCGATTTCCGCCAGTGCCTGACCGCACTAGCCGATGTCGAGCCCCTGATGACCGACCTCTTCCAGTACCGGTTCAAGGAGGGCTCGCTCAGTGGTCACTCCTTCGGGAACCTCTTCATCATGGCCATGAGCGACATCACCGGTGACTTCGAGCACGCCCTGCGGGAGTCCGGCCGGGTGTTGGCGGTACGAGGCCAGATCGTGCCCACCACGCTGGAGACGGTCACCCTCTGCGCCATCTCCGGGGAGGAGGTCTTGGTGGGCGAGTCCAAGGTTCCCACCGGAAAGGAGCCGATCCAGCGCGTCTTCCTGGTCCCTGAGCATCCCCGCCTCAACCCCGAGGCCCAGCTGGCGATCATGAACGCGGAGATGGTGGTGATCGGTCCCGGCAGTCTCTACACCAGCCTGCTCCCCAACCTCTTGGTGGACGGGATGATCCAGGCCCTACGCTCCACCCCCGCGATCAAGGTCTACGTCTGCAACGTCGCCACCCAGCCCGGCGAGACCAGCGGGTACGCCGTCCACGACCATGTCGAGACCCTGGAGCGATATGTCGGCGACGGGCTCTTCGATTACGTGGTTGCCAACAGCAATCTCAGCCTGCCACTGTCCCCGGCTGCCCAGGAGGCGGAGGTCCATCGGGTGGCCTTCGACCGCAGCCGGGTCGGCGGCAACGGCCACGCCACCAAGTACATCCTCGGCGACCTGGTATCGCCCAAGATCACCACCCACCATGATTCCGACAAGCTGGCCCAGCTCCTCATGAAGCGGATCTGGTCGCGCAACTAGCCCCCGGGGCCCGGTTCAGGTCCCCTAGGTCGGCGCCTTGCCGAGGAGCTGGTTGGCGGCCAGCAGGTTGTCGGCGAATACCAGCTGCCTGGGATCGCTTGTGTTGAGGGCCTCGGTCACCAGCTCCTCGAGCAGCGCCGCGAAGGAGACTCCACTCGCCTCCCAGAGGTAGAAGGCCAGGGAGCCGGGGATGGTGTTGATCTCGTTGAGAAAGAGCTCGCCAGAGTCGGAGAGAAGGAAATCGACCCGGGCGGAGCCCGCGCAGCCGAGGACGTCGAAAGCAGCCTGGGCCAGCCGCTGCACCTCGGCTCTGGTCGCCGCCGGGATCTCGGCCGGCAGCTCACGGCCGGATTGGGGATGGGCGGACTTGGCACCATCTGTCGGAAGGCCGCTTCCCGTCAGCCCACTCTTGGTCACGTACTTGTCGCGGTAAGAGAGAAAGCCGGACGCCCGTACCGGTCGCTCCACCTCGGAGGCACGGGGCGCGCTGCGCTTGACCGCGCAGTTGAGATCGGAGGCGCCCCTTACCGCCGGCTCCAGCACCATCTCGACGTCAAAACTGAGGGCCAGCTCCATCGCGTCCTGGAGCTCGTTGTCTCCGTTGACCAGGCTCACCCCGATGCTGGAGCCGCCCCGGTTGGGTTTCACCACCAGGGGATAGCCGAATCCTGACGCCGCTTCGCGAGCACCCTCCAGTGAGTTGCTGGTTCGCCCCGCCACCACCGGTAGGCCACAGGCCTCGAAAACCTTCTTGGAGAGGTACTTGTCCATGGCCAGCGAGCTAGCGAGGGTCGAGCTGCCCACCTGGGGAATGCGGGCCATCTCGGCAAGGGCGGCGAGCGTCCCGTCCTCGCCCAGGGTTCCGTGCAGACAGGGGTAGATGACATCCACCCCGAGGTCGCGGGGCCGGCCCAAGCGGGAGTAGCCCCCGGCCAGAAGGCGGCCGCGGTCGAGATCGACCTGAATGGACGCGCCCTCCTCGGGCAGTTGCCGGCGGAAGGTGCCGAGATCGATGAAGTCGGGCTTGGTCAGCCAGCGGCCATCTTTGGTGATGTAGACGGGCACCACCTCTGCCCCAAGATCGCGCAGGACGGGCATGGCCTGGCAGGCGGTGATGATGCTGATCTCGTGCTCCACGGAGCGGGAGCCGAAGACCACCGCCACCGTCGCCCCCTGGAGGCTCAACCGGACTCCATGTATGAGTCGGGTAGGTCGTTCTCGAAAAGAACCACACTGCCTTCCCCCGCCACCTGGGGCAGTCGGCGCTGGGCCTCCTCGAGATTCTTGGCCACCGTCAGCTGCCGGCTGGGGTAGCCAGCCTCCTTCAGTCCCACGGCGACCGCGGACGACTGCCGCGGGCCGACTAGGATCACGTGGGTGCAGACCGCGGCCGCCCGTCGTCCCAGCTCGCGCATGCTCTGCTCCTGCAACGGACCCAGCTCGATGAACCCAGGTGTGACCAGAACCCGGCGCTGTCCGGGTAGGTCGGCCAGGAGCCGCAGCGCCTCAGCGGCTCCATCGGGGTTCGAATTGTAGGCGTCGTCGATGATCGTGATCCCGCCCACCCGGCTCACCTCAAGCCGGTGAGGCGCGCCCTTGAGATGGGCGGCGCGCTCGACCAGGGCCGGGACCGTGACGCCGATCTCGGCCGCGATGGCCCAGGCGCAGAGGAGGTCGGTGATGATGGGAATCCCGTGCACCGGCACCCGCAGGGAGAGGTCCTCTCCGCCCGAGCCCTGGACCCGGAGGCTGGAGCCCTCGGGGTCGACGTTCAGCTCCTCCGCCCACCAGCGATCGCCGGGCTGCCCCACCCAGACTGGCCGGGCCCGCAGCGGCGCGGTGAGCAGCTCTTTCTCGGCGATGGCGCTGGGCATCGCGGCTACCCCGGACTCGGGCAACGC
Source organism: Candidatus Dormiibacterota bacterium (assembly GCA_963701235.1). GTDB lineage: Bacteria > Chloroflexota > Dormibacteria > Aeolococcales > Bog-877 > Bog-877. Next base: position 418,788 of record OY969577.1, on the reverse strand, counting down.
CGCCAGCAACTCCGACTTGGCCTGGGCGATCCGCTGGGGGCTGCCAAAGCGCTCCAGGTGCATCACCCCGACCGCGGTCACGATCCCCATTTTGGGGTGGGTGAAGGAGCAGATCTCCGCCACCTCGCCGCGTCGGTATGCGCCCATCTCCACCACCGCAAACTTGTGCTCGGCTTGGAGCCCTTCGTTGATGGCCCGGCACACCCCCAGGGTGGTGTTGAAGCTGCCGGGGGTTGCGAAGCAGGGGGTGGCGTCCGACTGCAGGAGCTGCTGCAGGAAGAGCTTGGCAGTGGTCTTGCCGTAGCTTCCCGTGATCCCGATCACCAAGGGGCCGAAGCTCGCGATCAGATGCTCGGCCTGGGCCATGTAGCGGTGGCGCCTCCGACTCTGGGCAGGGGCGCTAAGACCCACCGCGATGCAGAGAGCGGCCACCGCGAACAGGTCGACAGCGCCCAGAACCAGCGCTCCCGGCCAGCCGCTCCATAGCGCCAAAAAAAGCGCCAGTAACAGCAGCGCTGCCGCGAGTGCTTCCAGCTCCTTGGCCCGGCTGGTCCATCTGAGCTCCCCTCGCCTCTCAAAGGGACGGTCAGTTCCCAGCACCAGTAGCGCTGCCAGCCCCAAGGGGATGGCCCGGGGCAGAGGGGCAGGCTGAGTCGCCACCACCGCCATCGCCAGTGCTCCCACCGCCAGCCCCAGCTGCCACCTCCAATTGCTGGCGAAACGGCGGCGGGCGGTGCGCCAGATTCGGCTGGGCTGGTACTCATCGAGTTGGAACAGGTAGATCCAGCCCACGACGCGACGCTGGGCGCAGACCGCAGCCAGGACGGTTAGCAGCAGGGCCTGCCAGATCGGGATGGTCATGAGCTCAGATTTCCGCGTCCACAAAGGAGTCGAAAACCGAGGCGAAGCGGCCTGGCTCGTCCACAAACGGATAGTGGCCGCTCCCCTCGAACTCCACCAGCTCCGAAGGCGGGATCAGCTCACGCAGGCCGCGCCCGTAGGGGACGAGGGGCAGCTCCTGGTCCCTGCCTCCCCAGATGATCAGCGTGGGCACCTTGATCTGTTCTGCGACCGAGCTCAGGTCCTCCTGGACCGCACGCACCAGGATCGGCCTGAGTGGACCGGCGCTACGGTAATCCGCGGAGCCGAAGCGCTGTCTGAGCCACTCCACGGCCGGGCGGGACAGCTTCTCCGGGAGAGCCACCTCTGCTCCCTTGCGCAGAGCTCGGAAGGTCCGGACCCGCGCCCCCACCCCCCGGGCGCCCGGAATCGGGAAGCCGGAGGCCGCGCAGAGGATCAGTCGGTCCAGGGGCGGACTCGATTCGCCGGCGAGTCTCACCGCCACTCCTCCCCCGTAGGAGTGGCCCAACACGGTCGCCCTAGGCCAGCCGCGGCTGATCAGGAGCTGCCGTACCAGCTGGGCGTAGCTGGCTCTGGTCCAGTTGGCGCTGCCCAGTGGCGACTCCCCGAAGCCGGGAAGATCAAGCGCCACCAGACGACGGGGAGTTCGTGACAGATGCAGCAATCCACTGAAAGTCGTGGCGCTGGCACCCCAGCCATGGAGCATCAGGACCGGAGGATCGCTGCCCTCCCGCTCCAACCACGAGATCCGGCCCTCCCCCAGCGCAGCACGTCGCCGGGTCGGCGCCACCGAGCCGGGCCACGCAGTCGGCATCGGCGCCCGAGTCTAAGCGATGTCTAAGCAGCGGTCCCTGAGCCAGGTGTTCTGATCTCGGGGTGGACCGCTCTATAATTCCGCTGCCATGCCCGATGAGGTGAGGGACCGTCGTCCCGGGCCGCCCCGGGTTCTGGTGGTCGATGACGAACCCGCCATCACCGATTTCATCCAGCTGGGCTTGACCCGCGAGGGCTTTGAGGTCGAGACCGCTGCCGATGGCCGGGCCGCCCTCACCGTCGTCGACAGGTTCGCCCCCGACGTCGTCGTGCTCGACGTGATGATGCCGCGAATGAACGGGATCGAACTCACCAGGGTCTTGGCAGGCGATCCTCGACGGGGACTGCTGATCCTGAGCGCGCGGGACGACTCCCAGGACCGCATCCAGGGTCTCGATGTGGGGGCGGATGACTACCTCGGCAAGCCCTTTGAGTTCAACGAGCTGGTGGCCCGGGTGCGCTCGGTGCTGCGCCGGCGCCAGCCGGAGCAGGCGGCGGTGCTTCGGGCAGGCTCGTTGGAGCTGGATCGGGGCACCCGGAAGGTACGCCGCGATGGCCAGGACGTGGAGCTGTCGTCTCGGGAGTTCGACCTCCTCGCCTACCTGATGCAGCACCGCGGCGAGGTGCTCGCTCGCGACCGCCTCCTCAATGCGGTCTGGGGGGTTTCCTTCTACGGCGACGAGAACAACCTCGAGGTTTACGTGCGCTACCTGCGGCTGAAGTTGGCGGACACCGACCGCCAGCTGATTCAGACGGTGCGGGGGGTGGGTTATCGCCTCGCCGCCGACTGACACCGCCGTTCCCTGGTATCACAGCCTGCGTTGGCGGCTGACGCTGTCGTTCGTGGTGGTTCTGGCGATCGTGCTCACGATCGCCGGCGGAGTTGAGACCAACCTGCTGCGACAGGCGGTCCTCTCCAGCCGAGCCCAGAGCCTGGAGGCGAGTTTCAACGAGGGAAGGGCCATCTTCGCGGCCGAGCAGCGGGCCCGGGTGAAGCTGGGTCACCGGCGTCTCCTGGATGCGGCCGCCGCGCTGGCTCTGGTCAGGGTTCTGGCCCAGGAGCACCTCAAGGCCGGGGCCTTCAACACCAGCCTGGTGCTGGTGGCCACGGCCGGACCGCCAGCTGAGGCGGGGGGCACGGTGCAGACCGGAGTCAGCCTCCCCACCCCACCCTCGAGTGATCTCGTGACTGCTGCCCGGAACGGTAACCACGCTGGGCCGGTGCTGCTTGGTGGCGGAGGATCCAGCCAGCTGGTGATGGTCTTCCCGCTGATCGGCAGCCCCGGCAATGACGTCGGTGCGGTCGAGCTGGCCGAGCCAGCCGGGCCGATCCAGAATGAATTGGCTGCCGCCGGCCGGGTGGTGGCCGAGGGCGCCGCGGCGGTCCTGCTCTTGGCGCTGCTGATCGGGCTGGCGTTGACCACCCACAGTCTGGGACCCCTCCGCCGACTCACCTCGGCCGCCCAGGCTCTGGGCCGAGGCGACCTCGCCCGGCGCAGTGGGATCAAGCCGGGGCGGGACGAGGTCGGGGTGCTGGCCACGGTCTTCGACGAGATGGCGGACAACGTCGAACGCACCGTGCGGATTCGCGAGGAAGCCGAGCAAAAGATGCGTCAGTTCATCGGCGATGCCTCCCACGAGCTGCGCACTCCGCTCACCGCCATCAAGGGGTACCTCGATGTCCTCCAGCGCGGCGGCGGCGCTGGGCCCGAGGCGATCGAGGCGGCCCTGCCGGTGATGGCTCAGGAGGCGGAGAGGATGCGGACCTTGATCATGGACCTGCTCACCTTGGCCCGGGCCGACGAGGGCCGCTCGCTGCAACCCCGCCCGGTCGACTTGGGCTCATTCATAGAGCAGTTCGTAGGCGAGCATCCCTCCCGGGTCAAGCTCGACCTGGATCAGCGCCGCGGCCTGGTTGCCCTCGCTGACCCAGAGGCCCTAACCGCGATTGCCACCAACCTCCAGAACAATGCGGAGCGCCACGGCGGTGGCGCTGCCGTCCACTGGAGCACCCTTGCCGCAGAGGGCATGGTCGGGCTGCGTTGCGCCGACGACGGCCCGGGAATCCCCAGCGTGGACCTCCCCCACGTCTTCGAGCGCTTCTACCGTTCCGGAAGCTCGCGCTCACGACAGGACGGCGGCAGCGGCTTGGGTCTGGCGATCGTGCGCACGTTAGTTGAGGCCCAGGGCGGCCGGGTGACGGTCGAGTCCAGCCCGGGGCAGGGGGCCGCCTTCACCGTGCTGCTGCCCCGGAGCGCGGCCGCGGGCTGGATCCCAGCGGGCGGTGCCGCGTCCTGAGTGCCTGTCCCTGGGTCAGCCCGATCGGGACACGACCAGACGAACCACACCCGGCTCGGACCAGGGGGTCAACTCAAGCACCAAGTCACCGTCCTCGGTGCAGGCGGCTGGTACCAAGTCGGCCGGCTCGCCCACGTCGAGCAGCACTTCAAGAGGTTCTCCGAGGGCTAGCCTGTCCAGGGCCATCCGGGTCTTGACGAAGGTCAGCGGACAGGCGACCCCGCGGAGGTCGAGCCTGGCAACCGCGCCGGGCTGATCCTGGTCGCTCACAGCCGGTCGAAGGCTCCGCTTCGCCGGCCCTGTCGCTCGAAGTAGCGGAAGAACAGGAAGCCGGCGGTGGCCCAAGCGACACCCACCAGACACTCGCCACCGATGTCGGGCCAGGCGGCGGCGACGTTATGGCCGCTGGCCAACAGCCTGGCGGCGGCGATCCCGTGAGTGAGCGGCAGGAAGTGGGCCAGGACCTGGAGCCCACCCGGCAGCCGGTGCAGCGGCACCTCCACCCCGCAGAGGAGCAGCATCGCGAAGTAGGCGATGTTGGCGGTCACCCAGACGTCCCGGACCCGGAGACCAATGGAACCCAGCGCCATCCCGAAGCCGGTGCAGGAGGCGGCGGTGATTAGCACCGTCAGGGCCAGTGCCGGCAGCTCGCTGGGAGCGGGTCGGAACCCGAGCAGGAACGCGGAGACCAGGAATCCGAAGGCGGTGGTCTGAATCCCGGTGACCACCACCGGCAGCCCTCGCCCGAGGAAGACCGACATCCGGTTGGCCGGGGTGGCCAGGATGGGGCTGAGGGTCTGAAAGAAGCGCTCGTTACTGATCGCCATGGTCATTCCGTAGATCCCGGACATGCTGCAGACCTGGATCGAGTTTCCGACCACGAAGAAGTTGGTCGAACCAACCCCAACGGACCGCCCCAGGTAGACGAAGAAGAGGATCTGAAACAGGGGGGCGGCCAGCAGGGTCGGGATGTACTGCCAGGGGGAGATCCAGTAGAAGAGCGCTCGGTAGGAGATCAGCCCCCCGACAAAGAAGATCCGCCAGAAGCTGCCGGTCCGCCGCTCCCGCCGAACTGCGGCGACGCTCATTGGAAAGTCAGGGTGGCGTGGATTCGGGACAGGCGCTCGACGTTGCGCACCAACACCACCCCCAGCCCTAGGTAGGCGAGCGAGGCCACCCCGCACCAGAGCAGGGGCAACCAGGGGTTGCCCCCGATGGCCGCGGCCCGGAGCGCCTCCACCCCCCAGGTGGGGGCCAGGACGTAAGCCAGGGGATGGGTCCAGCCGGGCAGCAGCGAGAGCGGCACCAGCAAGCCACACACCAACCAGACCGGGTACTCCAGGGCATTGGAAAGAGCGTTGGAGTTGCGGTAGAGGACAAAGCTAGAGCCCAAGACCAACCCCAGCAGACCCAGCGCCACCACCGTCGCAACCACCGCGAGTACGAAGGCCGGCAGGTTGGCGAAGTGGAGGTGGGCGCCAAACACCAGCCAGCCCCACAGCAGGGTCGCCGCCATCGCGTACAGCCCGACGGTTGCCGTGCCCAGGGTGATCCCCAGCAGCACCAGCACGAATGGCGCCGGGGCTATCACCAGCGGCTCCAGCATCCCCTGGTGACGCTGCCAGTTGAGGGCGCCGCCGCAGCCGAACACCACCGTCGACCAGATGCCCATGATCCCCGCCCCCAGCGCGTAGTAGAGCAGCGGCAGCGTGCGGTTCCCGGCCTGCTGGTCGGCCATGGCGATGCTGGCGAAAATGAGGGGCTGGATCAACGCCACCAGCACCGTGAATCCGGACTGAGCCTGCATTTTCAGCTGGTACCACCACCCCGACAGGACCATCCGCGGCCAGCCCAGCGGGGCCGGTCCGGCCCGGAAGAGGGGCCCGCTGAGGGGGCGGGGAAGAGCAGTCACTCGGCGGTCACCAGCGCCACGTACGCGTCCTCCAGGGTGGGTTCGCGGGCAGCGATGCGCTCCACCCGTACCCCCTCCAGGAGTTGCAGCAGACGCCCGGTCAGCTGACTGCCTTCCTGGGCTTGAACGGTGAGCAGTTGCGCCTGCTCGCGCACCTCGGTGGCAACCGAGTCCACCTCGGGAAGATCCCTGATCCGCTGCACCGTTCGCTCGGGAACCCCGTAGGCCTCGATCTCGACCACTGCCCCGACTCTGACCCCGGCCTTGAGTTGCTCGGGGGTACCTTCGGCCACGATCTTGCCCTTGGCTATCACCGCGATGCGGTCGCAGAGGCTATCGGCCTCGAACATGTAGTGGGTCGTGAGCAGGATGGTCTTGCCGGACTTGGTTAGATCCGAGATCACCTGCCGTACCTCACGCGCCCCCACCGGGTCGACCCCGATAGTCGGCTCGTCAAAGAAAAGCACCGGGGGGTCGTGGAGCAGCCCCCGGGCCAGGTGCAAGCGCTGGCGCATGCCTCGGGAGAACCCCTCTACACGCTCCCGACCCCGGCCCTCCAGCCCCACCAGTTCCAGAACCTCTTCGATCCGCGCGCGCTGCCGCCGGGGCTCGAGAGCGTAGAGGTCGGCGAAGTAGCGGAGATTGTCGACCGCACTCAGTCGGTCGTAGAGTCCCCGCTCGCCGCCGAAGACATACCCGATCTGGCGGCGCACCTCGCGCGGGTGTTCGACCACGTCGACCCCGCCCACCCGCACCTGACCCGAGGTGGGGAGCAACAGGGTGCAGAGGACCCTGATGGTGGTGGTCTTGCCCGCCCCGTTGGGACCGAGCAGGCCAAAGAGCTCGCCGGGCTCTACCCGCAGAGAGATGCCGCGCACCGCTTCGATCTCGAGGCGGTGACGGCGCAAGGTTCCGGTGGTGGTTCGGTAAGTCCGCCAGAGCTGGTCCACTTCGATGGCGAACTCCCCGGTCGACTGCTGGTCTCGGGGCACGGGCGGCCAATTCTACCGGCACCGGCCCCAGCCTTCCCCTGGGCTGATCGAGCTGGTCGGTCAGCGCTTGGCGATGAGCTGCAGCTCCACGCAGGCCTGCCGCGGAAGCTCGGCCACTCCCACCGCCACCCGAGCGTGCTGGCCGTTCTCGCCCAGGACTTGGAGGAGCAGGTTGGAGGCGCCGTCGACGACCTCGGAGTGGCGGGCGAAGTCAGGCGCCGAGCGGACGTAACCGGTCAGAAGCACCAGCCCGCTGATCAGCTCCAGCCGTCCCGCCGCCACCGCTAGGAGCGCCAGAAGGGAGAGGGCGGTGGTGCGGGCCGCGGCGACGCCGGCGTCAACTCCCAGGTCGGCACCCAGCCGGCCGGCCACTACCCCGCCGTCACGCATGGGGACCACCCCGGCGGTAACGATCAGATCCCCGGCGAAGGTGAAGGGCACATAGCTCGCCATCGGGACCGGGGGCGCCGGCAGCTCCAAGCCCAGCTCCGCCAGTCGCTCCTCAGGCGTGCGACCCGAGAGCTGCCCGATCATGGTGGTGCCTCCGCGTCCAATCGCCGTCGGCGCCTGCGCACCAAGATTAGAAGGGCAATCACCACCACCACTAGGATTGCCACTAGCGCGATCACCAGTCCGGCCGAGATCGACCCACCCTTGCCGGCCGCGCTGTGGTGAGGCCGCGGCGTGGAGGTGGATTTCGGGGTCGGAGAGACGACGACCGAGATCGGGGTTCCGGTAGTCGAAGCCAGGGCGACCGGTCCCGGGGCGGTGGTATCCAGGGCCCGCGCCGACCCCCCGACCCGGCGGATCGGGTGCCAGACCGAGGCCAGCACCGTGAGGGGGTCGGTCGACAAGGCCGAAAGCCCGGTCACCTCTCGGCTGGGCAGACCCTGCTCAAACGCCGCCCAGGAGCTGCCCCCATTTATGGTGCGCTGCAGACCGCCGCCCGAGCTGCCGCCGTTGTCACCGCCGACGTAGATCACCGCCGGGTTGTCGGGGTCGAACGCAATCGCGTCGACCGACCACAGCGCTCCCCCGGCCAGGGTCCTGGCCTGCCAGCTGTTGCCCCCGTCAGAGCTGTAATAGAGCCCCTTGAGGCTGCCGACCATGAGCGGCGGGACAGTGCCACCCTTCACGATCGGCCCTGCCGCCAACGAGAACACCGGGGAACCTCCCGGATCTCCGCCGGGCAACGCCTGCCAGCCACTGGCAGCCCCGACCGCCAAGGAGCGATAGAGGTTGACCGCCTGGGCCGTCTCATCGGAGCCGGCCACCACCCCCAGTGGGTTGTCGGCGATGATCGCCACCGAGCTGATGCTGAGCGCGTTCAGTCCCGCTTGCTCCCACGCCGTGCCGTCACCGCTGACGTAGACCCCCGCCTGCGTCCCCAGCACGATTGCCGTCGGGCCGACCGCGATCGCTCTGACATCGCGGCTGTGCAGACCGGCGTTCTCCTGCTTCCAGGTTTGGCCGCCATCGATGCTTCGATAGATACCCCCGGCAACGGTACCCGCATACAGAGTTGCCCCTGCGTCGGCGAAGGCGACCGCCCAGGTGAACCCGGTGACCGAGGTGGTCGCCCAGGTCTTACCGTCGTCCGCGCTGATCCAGACACCCCGGCTGGTCGCGGCGACCAGGTCCTGGGGGGCAATGGGGTTTCCCACCACCTTCCAGACGGCGGCGTGCTGTTTGACCGGGATGGGGATCGCCTGCAGCGCCGTCCAGGGGGCGGCGGTCGCGGCCCCGCCGACCAGCACCGCCGCCGTGACCAGGAGCGCAGAAAGACAGAGAGCACTGGCGGCGGCGCTCCGCCGCCACCGCGAGAGCTGCCGAGAGGCTACCAATCTGCCGGCTCGATGGTCTGGTCCCGCCCCGCTCCTACCGAGATCCAGTCCACCTTGGCTCCGCAAAGTTCGGCGACCCGACCAAGGTAGCAGCGTGCCTCCTCGGGGAGATCGCCGAGCCGGCGTGCTTCCTTGGTGCTGCGACCCCATCCGGGCAACTCCTCGTACTCGGGCTCGACGTGCTTCAGGTGGGAGATGTTGGCCATGGGGTGGTCCCGGGGCTCCCCCTTGCTGCTGTAGTTAGTGCAGATACGTATGACTTCGAGCTCATCTAGGACGTCGAGCTTGGTGAGGGCGATGGAGTCGATGCCATTGACCGCCACCGCATAGCGGGCGACGCAGGCGTCGAACCAGCCTACCCGGCGCGCCCTACCTGTCGTGGTGCCGTACTCGTTACCTCGTTCGCGGAGGTACTCTCCGAGCTCGCCACCCAACTCGGTTGGAAACGGCCCATAGCCGACCCGGGTGGTGTAGGCCTTGAAGACGCCGATGGTTCTCTGCACATGGCGAGGGCCGATCCCGGCTCCAGCCAGCGCCCCGCCCGCCGAGGGGTAGGAGCTGGTGACGTAGGGGTAGGTGCCCAGGTCGAGGTCGAGCATGGTGCCCTGGGCTCCCTCCAGGATCACCCGGTGCCCTCTGGAGACCGCGCCCTGGATGATCGGATAGGGGTCACGAATGAAGCGCTCCAGCCGACGGCCGTACTCGGTGTACTCGTCGAGGATGCCCTCGACGGTAAAGGGCGGCGCCGAATAGAGCCGGACCAGAACGTCGTTCTTGAGAGGGAGGACGAAATTCAGCTTTTTCTCGAGGAATCGCAGCTTCTGGAGGTCGCCTACCCGGAACCCGATGCGTCGCACCTTGTCGCTGTAGGCGGGCCCGACGCCGCGAAAGGTGGTGCCCAATCGATCGTCGCCCCGGGCGCTCTCCTCGAGCCGGTCCAGCACCGGGTGGTAGGGCATGATCATGTGGGCACGCTCGCTGATCACCAGGTTGTCGAGGTTGGCTCCCTGGGACTCCAGCGCCTCCAGCTCCTGGAGCAGCACCTTGGGGTCGAGCACCACCCCGTTGCCGATTACGCAGACGGTGCTGGGATGGAGGATCCCGGCGGGGATCAGATTGAACTTGAAGGTGCGGTCGCCAACGACCACCGTGTGGCCGGCATTGTTGCCCCCCTGGCTGCGGATCACCATCTGGGATGACTCGGCCAGGAGGTCGACGATCTTGCCCTTACCCTCGTCGCCCCACTGGCCGCCGAGGCAGATGACAACGCTCATTGGCGAGGCTCACTCACCCCGCCGGGTCCTGATGAATCCGGTCGACGTCGTGGAAGGCGGTCTGCCCGGCGTTGAAAAAGAGGTTGATGCGATCCACCGGACCGTTGCGGTTCTTGGCGATGTCCAGCTCGGTCATGGCCGGATCCTTGCCCTCCTCGTGCATGCCCGGCCGGTAGAGGAACATGACGATGTCGGAGTCCTGTTCGATGCTGCCCGAGTCCCTGAGATCGCTCAACTGGGGCCGGCGGTCGGTGCGCCGCTCCGACTCGCGATTCAGCTGTGATACCGCGATCACCGGCACGTCCAGTTCGCGGGCCAGACTCTTGAGCCCGGCCGAGATCTCTGACACTTCCTGGGCTCGGGAATCGGAGCGGGTGGTGGAGCGCATCAGCTGCAGGTAGTCGATGATGAAGAGGTCGACCTGGTTGGCGGCCCGTAGCCGCCTGGCCTTGGCCCTCATTTCGATCACTGAGAGCGCCGGGGTGTCGTCGATGTATATAGCCGCCCGGCTCAGGGTGTCCATGGCGGTGGCGATCTTCTGCCAGGTGTCGTCGGCCAGCTGGCCGGTGCGCAGTAGGTAGGAGTCCACCCCGGCCTCACTGCAAAGCATCCGTTGCACCAGAGCGTCCCGCGACATCTCCAAGCTGAAGAGGGCGACCCCGTGGTGGCGCTGGACGGCGGCATGCCGAGCCACATTGAGGGCGAAGGAGGTCTTGCCGACTCCGGGGCGGGCGGCGACCACGATTAGCTCGGAGCGCTGGAAGCCGGAGGTAACCGCATCCAGCCGGCCGAAGCCACTGGCGACCCCGGTCACCGAGCGCCGCGCCCTCTGGTTGTAGGCGTTCTGGAGGGTTTCCCAGGTTTGGGGCAGCCGTTCCCCGATCGACTCGAAGTCGCTCTTGACCCGGCCCCGGTCAGCGACCTGAAAGACGGTGCGCTCAGCCTCCTCGATCGCCGGCTGAGCCTCCAGGCTCTCGTCGAAACCGAGATCGGCGAGCCGGCCCCCGGCGTTGATCAGGCGCCGCTTGAGCGAGTGGTCGGAGACGATCCGGGCGTAGTACTCGACGTTGGCCGCGGTGGGGACCGACGCCGCCAACGAGGTGAGCATCTCCAGGCCCCCCACCCGCAGCAGGGCTCCCTGGCGCTCCAGCTCGTCCGCCAGGGTCAGGGTGTCGATAGGTGTCCCCTGGGCGAAGAGGTGGAGCATGGCCCGGAAGAGATCCGCGTGAGCATCGAGGTAGAAGTCGTCGGCCTCCAGCTTGCCCACCACGACCCCGATCTGATCTTTGTCTAAGAGCAACGCGCCCAGGACCGAGCGCTCGGCATCGACGTTGTGCGGGGGAACCCGTAAGGGGGTGGCCGGCCGGAGCTCCGGCCGGGCGCTCACGCCGCGACGACCCGGATTTTGATCCGGGCCTCGACCTCAGGGTGGAGTTTGGCCACGGCCTCGTGATCCCCCACCTCGTGGGCAGGCTCGAATTCGATCTTGCGCCGGTCGAGCACCACCCCGAGCTGGGACTCGATCGCCTCGGCGATGTCAATGTTGACCACCGCGCCGTAGAGCTTGCCGGTCTCGCCAGCTCGAGCAGCGATCTCGACGACCCCCGACTCCAACCGGGACGCGGTGGCCCGGGCATCCTCCAGCTCGGCCTCGACCTTGTGCCGCTGGCGCTCGCGCTGAGCCCGTATCTGCGCTTCCGCAGTGGGCCGGGCCGCCTGGGCCAGATGGCGGGGTAGAAGAAAATTGCGGGCGTAGCCGTCGGCAACTTCGCGCACGTCGCCGGCGTGCCCGGTCCCGGCGACGTCCTGGGTCAGAATTACCTTCAAATCGACTGCTCCTCGCTTGCTATGGGAGCGGGGCCCACGGGCCCAGCCTCGCCACCCGCCCCATCTGTCGGCCCCCCGGGAAATGCAGGAGAACGGTACCAGGGACTGACCTCGGTCGGGCGCTCCTCGGAAGGCTCCGGAAGTCCGCGAGGTGAGCGTCGCCGTGGCAGCCGGCGGACCAGCTCAGTAAGTCGCCTGGCGCCCCCTGCCCCCAACTTCAGATCGAGATCAAAGCGACTCTCGCCGGCACGAATCTGGGCCTCGATCTCCTCGCGAAGCTCTCGGGGAGCCTGGGAGTTGAAGGTCCTGACCGTGAGCACCGTCAGGGCAATCGCATCCATCTGGCCCACGACCGGGATCCAGACGGGCAGGTCGATGGCGGGGTTGAGGATGATCGCCAGCGCTCCCACCAGGCTGGCCTTGAGCGGCGCCGGGGTGCGGGGATCTCGCGCCAGGCAGTAGGCCAAGCGGAGTTGCTGGGGCAGCTCCCAAATCAGCATGCGGAGCCGCTTCAGACGGTTGATTGCAAGATCCCCATGGTTTTTTTGAGCCCCGACTCCCCAATGGCAGTTTATCTATAGTCCGTGAGCCCAAGGCCAAGCGAGGCGACAGGTCCACCACCCCTCGGCAGGGGCGCCAACGTGGTGCATCGCAAATCCCCCGCCACGAATGCTCATCTGGACCGATGCCAAGCGGTCGATCAAGGAACCTGGCTCCGGGGCCGCGAATAGATCTGGACTAGTACGCGATTCCGATCACCTTGGCATAAGTCTCTGGGCGGTCAATCACGCCCAGCATGAGGTGCGCCACATCGGCGCGCGACACCCGCAAACCCCGTCTCAGGTTGCGGCCGTACGCGGTCCGGTATCTCCCGGTCATGGGTCCGTCGGTCAGCTGCGGCGGACGTATCGCGGTCCAGTCCAAGCGGCTGTCCATCAGGGTCGCTTCCATGACCGCGAGGTCGGCATAGAGGCCGGAGGCCACCCCTTTGATAGCCGGACTGAGCAGGGTTCGCATGAAGAAGCCATCCCCCGGATCATGCTTGGGCGGCTTGGCGCGGCCAGGCACTGCAACCGTCCCCACCGGGGCCGCACTGATCGCCACGATGCGCCTCACGCCCGTCGCGGTCATGGCCTCGATGATGGCTCTGGTGGCCTGCCCCGCAATCCCCACATCCTTGCGCAGGCCCGCACCGACAGCAAAGACCACCGCGTCGGCTCCCGCGACCGCTGATTCGAGAGTTGCGGGCTCAGCGGAGGCAAGGTCAGTCCTGATGACGCGAACACCACTGGGCAGCGACTTCGTACTCCTTATGACCGCGGTCACGTCGTAGCCGGCGGTGCGTGCCTGCGCCATGACCTGGCCGCCGACTCCCCCGGTCGCGCCGAAAAGCGTGATTTTTATGGACGCGCCCACCGGATATGGAGTATCATCCGATTACCATAACATATGGAACGCATATCAACACAGACAGCTGACGCAACCCGACGCCGAAGGCTGCTGAACGCTGCCATCCGGGATTCACTTCGCGAGCTGAGGCTCCAGCTGGCCCGGCTCAACCACGAGGTGGGCGCTCGCCTAGATCTGCGAGACGTGGACTTAAATTGCCTGGATTTGATTGAGCGCGAGGGTCCCCTCAGTCCCAGCGTCTTGGCTCAGACGGCGGGCATCCACCCCGCAACCGTCACCGGAATCCTCGACCGCCTCGAGAGTGCCGGCTTCGTGACCCGCGACCGCGACTCCTCGGACCGGCGGGCGGTGATGGTGAAGGGAGTGCGCGAGCGGGGCGTGGAGGTGATGCGCCTCTACTCGGGAATGAACAGTGCGGTCTCCCGGATATGCAAGACATATCGCGAGTCCCAACTCGAAGTAGTCGCGGACTTTCTTCGCCGTACCACCGCCGCCGGACGGGTTGCCGCCGACGACCTGAGCGCCCCTGCATCCGATCAGGGACCGAATCCGCGGGACTAACCCCACCTTCGCCGCGATGGTTGGAGAAGCTTCGGCTCAGGCGCCCGGCTCCCCGGGCTGCGGCCGCCAGTTCTCCTGGCGCTGCCGCAGATAGCCTGCTGCAGCGCCCTCGGCATCGGACTGATCTGTCGGTTGCAGCTCTCCCTCCATGACCGCCTCGATCAGGAGCTTCTGAGCCCGCCCAACCCAGGGACCGGCGGGGAGCCCGAAGATGCCTTTCAGCTGCTCACCGTCCAGCGGTGACCGGATGCCCTGAGGGTGCTCCACGGCCACGGTGGCCATCCGGTCTTCCAGCTCCAAGAGCTGGTCTAGCCCCGGGAAGGAGGACCCCTGGGTGTCGGCGCGCGCCAACGCCATTAGGTCGGGGAGCAGCTCACCGGCCGCGTGCCAGAGCCTGCGCACCGCGCTGTCAGCCCACTGTGAGCTGTACTGGATGGGGCGCATGTGCAGCTGCACCAGTTGCCGCACCGCCTCGATCTCGGCCCCGCTGAAACGCAGCCTCTCCATCGCGGTCGCGGCGATCGTGGCGCCCGCCTGGGGATGGCCCAGGAAGGTGGGGCCGTCAGGACCGGCGGCGGCGGTGACGGGTTTGCCGACGTCGTGGAAAAGGACCGCGAGGCGCACGATCCGTCGCGGCGCCGCGGCGTCGAGCGAGAGACAGGTGTGCTGGAAGACATCCCCCAGGTGGTAGCCAGCCTGGTCGATGCCGGTCATTGCCGCCACCTCTGGAAGGAACTGGGCCAGCAGGCCGGTGCGGTTGAGGATGCGGAGGCCCAACGAAGGTCTGGCAGCCAGAAGGAGCTTGATCAGCTCGTCGCGGATTCGCTCCGGCGAGACGATGGCCAGGCGGGCAGCCAGCGCCGCCATGGCCTCCTCCACCCCGGGCGCCAGCTCGAACTCGAGCTGGGATACGAAACGGGCCGCCCGCAACATCCGGAGCGGATCCTCGGAGAACGTCTCCAGCGGGGGCAGCGGGGTCCGCAGCACTCCCAGCCGGAGGTCCTCCAGCCCCTGACCCGTGGGATCCAACACCTCGCCCCGACTGTCGAGCAGCAAGGCGTTGATCGTGAAGTCCCGGCGCTCTGCGTCCTCCTCCAGGGTGCCGGCCCGAACTTCCGGCTTGCGGCTGTCCGGGGAGTAGGCCTCGGCGCGGGCCCGGACGAACTCCAGGGTCAGCCGGCCCACCACCGGGCTGGCGAAAGCGATCTGGGCAGTGCCGAATCGTTCGAACGACACCACCCTAGCGCGGCGGTCCCAACGCCGGCGCAGCCACTCGGCAGCCGCCTCAGCGCTGCCGCCTTCCACCACGATGTCGATGTCGGTGTCGGCGGGACGCCCCAGGAGCAGGTCGCGAACGAAGCCGCCGACAATACACACCTTGGTACCAACGCCCGCCTCGAGCTCGGGCAGCAGTCGGCGCAGGGCGGCGCCGGTGGGCACCTCGCCGGTCAGCTCGGGCTCTGGGGCGCTCTCAGGCGAAGACAAGTTCGTCGTCTGTGTCGGCCTCCCCGGGCAGCACCAGCTCCTCGCAGGTTGGGCAGTACCAGCGCAGCTCCATCGGGGTGCCGCAGCGCCGATGGGCTGGCCCAGGCGCATCACCGGAGCCGCCCCAGCGATCCAGGGCGTCCACCACCGCCGCCAGGCCTCGGCCCGCCGCGGTCAACTGGTACTCCAGCCGAGGGGGCTTGGTGGAGTAGCGCCGGCTGGCCACCACTCCAGAGGATTCCAGCCGGCGCAGTCGCTCGCTGAGCACGTTGGAGGCAATCGTCGGGAGCTCCCGCTTCAGGTCGCTGTACCGTCTCGGTCCCTCGAGCAGGACCTCCACCAAGAGCAGTGCCCAGCGGTCGCCGACACGGTCGAGCGCCGCAGCCAGACCCGGTCTGGCGGTCGAGGGGACTTCGGTCATGACTAGATCTTCGCGGTCCCGGGCCCCTGAGGTTGGAGACGGCTGGCACTCCGGGTCTCGAGCAGACCGTGATCGGCAACGGTCCAGGGGCGCACTACCTTGGCTATGAGGTCACGCTTGCAGCTGGATGAGCACGCGGGACAGCCCCACCACCGGCCTGCTCGATCTGTGCTCCCTCCAGCTCGCGGCGCAGGCCCAAGACGGCCACGACCAGGAGCGTCGCCACCGCCAGCGACGTGAGGTTCACCTCCACCCAAAGCCACGCGATCGGGGCGCTGGCCAAGAGCAGAACCGAGAGCGCCGGCCCAGACCGGCCAACCGCGACGGCGTCGCGACCGATCACCATCGCCAGCAGCGGCAGGAGCAGCAGGTCGTCGTAGGAGTGCGCGTAGGGAGCTACCAGCAGCCAGAGGCCCATTCCGAGTCCGACCGCCCAGACCAGGCGGCGCTCAGTCCCCAGCTGGCGCCACCTTGGCGACACCGCCGACTGGACCGCCAGCCAGCCCAGCCCTGCCAGGCAGAGGAGCAGAAGGGCCCAAGTCACCGGCGACCCAAACCCCAGGCCGAGGCCCCAGCTGCGAGGTAGAGCGCTGAGCAGAACCGGCAGGCCGGCTAGGTTGGACTGGCCGCCAGCTCCGGCTCCGATATGGACCAAGGAGTGGATCCAGACCGGCACCAGGCTGGCGCTGCCCCCGAGGAATGCGGCTGAGGTCAGCGCCAGACCGAGAAGGTAGCGAAGCAGAGCGGATCGGTTGGGCCAGAGCGCGACCGCGGCGAAGAGGGCCGCCGGCCACATCACGTCGGGCTTGAGCCAGAGCAGCCCAATCAGCACCCCGGCCAGGAAAACCCTGCCTCGAACCGCCAGGACTATCCCTCCCAGCAGCCCTGCCAGCAGGACCGCGTCGACCTGACCCTGGATCAGCCCGGATAGGCCGACCCAGGAGATCAGCGCCCCGGCCGCCAGCAGCTGAGGACGCTTCCAGCCAAGCTGTCGGCCGAAGATGACGATGGCGGCGACAGCCAGAGCGGCCGTGAACAGAAAGAAGATCAGCTCAGCCGTGCGGAAGGGCAGGCGGGTCAGGGGCTCCACCAGCACCGCTAGACCGGGAATGCTCACGTAGCCGGGGATCGAGTAAGGGCTGCCGCCCTGGGCCATGATCCGGGCGGCGCGGTAGAAAACCAGGAAGTCGACCCCGGGGCCGATGTGGCGTATGGCGTAGGCGGCCATGCCCAAGCTGAGGCCGGCGGCTGCGAGCAGGACCAGGGCGCCACGGCTGAAGTGAAGGGGTGGGGTTTGGTCCGCAGCGCTGGCGGATCTCATATCGGCACGATAGGTCCGCACCCGTGCTGGTCCACGACACCACAGCGGATCGTTACCTGAACGGGACACTGATTGAACCGGCCGAGTACGGCTCCGGAAGCCTGGAGGCTTGCTGTATAGTTGCGACTTGCAAGACGCAAGTAACTTGATCCAGGAGGCTGAAGGTGGGCTTTGCAGAGGAATTGGAGAAGGCGGCGGCGGCGGTTCGCGAGCTGGCGCTGCCGGCCGTGGTGGGAGTCGGTCGGCATTGGCCGTCCGGAAGCGGGATCGTGTTCGGTGAGGGACTGGTGGTGACCAGCGCCCACAACGTTCACTCTGACAACCCCAGGGTCCACTTCGCCGACGGCTCAGAAAAGGACGCGACCGCGGTGACGACCGATGTGGCTGGGGATCTAGCCGTGATCGCGGTGGCAACGCCTAGCGCCGGCATCGCCAAGTGGGCGGAGAGCGGGCCTCAGCTGGGAACCCCCGTCTTCGCCGCCGCCAACCCGGGTGGGAGAGGTGCCCGCCTCAGCTTCGGGGTGGTCTCGGGAGAATCCAGGTCCTTCAGGGGTCCGGGCGGACGCCCGATCGCCGGGGGATTCGAGCACACGGCACCACTTCCGCGCGGCTCATCCGGTGGACCGGTACTGACCCTCCGCGGTGAGCTGCTCGGGATCAACACCAAGCGACTCGGCGAAGGCCTCTATGCGGCGATCACCACGGATGCCGGTCTCCGAGTGAGGCTCGACGCCCTGGCCCGCGGCGAGGTGGTTGCCCGCCCCTACCTGGGGGTGGGATTGCTCCCCGGCGAGGTGGCGCGACGGCTGCGCTCGGCGGTGGGACTGCCCGAAAGGAGCGGCGTTCTGGTCCAACATCTCGACGAGGAGGGTCCGGCCGCACAGGCAGGGGTGCTCAGGGGCGATCTTCTGACCTCCGCCAAGGGGGCACCCCTGGCCAGGGTCTCCGACCTGCACCTGGTCCTCGCCGACTCCCAGCCTGGCGATCAGATCAACCTTGAGCTGGTCCGCGGGAGCGAGGAGAAGCAGCTGAATGTCACCCTCGGAACCGAACCCGAGCAGGAGGGAGGGGAGAGGCAGCACCAGCACGGTCACCGGCGGCGCTGAAATCGGCTCAGCCCAGAGCCGGAGCCTCGATCGGGCCGCGGGCGTCAGCCGTTTCGTCGTGATCTTGGCCGAGCTCCCCAGCCTGGCTACTCGGCCACGGCTGGGGAGCCGCTTTCGGCCAGTGCTGGAGAGCTAGCCCCAGCACCACGCCCGTCGCCACCAGGAAGTAGTAGTTGAAGAACGCCCACTTGGCGAATAGGAGGGACAAGCCCAGCCAACCGGCGCCCACAAAGAGGGCGGTGGACCAGGTCCTTTCGCGCACGCGGACGAGGAGTGCCAGTGCCGCCAGCGTGACTACCGGCCAGACCCAGAAGGAGAGCCAGCCGCGGGTGATCCGGACCCAGGCTGCGTCGAGGTCGAGGCCGTTGACCCTGGGGGGCAAATGGAGCTGGAGGCCCAAGGTATCGGCGATGAAATGGCCGGGGCCCGCCCAGAACAAGAAGGGAGCGCAGATCACCACCGCGACGGCCACCGCCAGCAGGATCTGCTGGCGCGCATTGGGCCACCAAAGGAACGCGATGGCCACCAAGGCGATCGCCGTCGGCAGGGTGCTGAGCCCCACGCCCAGGACCGCGATCGCGGCCCAGGGGTGACTGTCTACCCAGCAAAGCCAGACCGCGATCGCCGCCGCCAGGTAGAGCTCAGCGAAGCCGAGACTGATCATGTGCGGCAGAAAGGGGAGAGTGAGGCACAAAGCGAGGCATCGCCACCCCTGCTCGGAGCCGCCCTGGCGGCGGGCAAGGATCACCACCGCGGCGACCAACACCAGGACGGCCAGCAGATCGCTGAGTCGCACATCCCCCAGTATTCGCCCGGGAATCGAGAGCAGGAGGACTCCGGGACCATAGGGGTAGTGGCTGCTTGCCAACCCGGGGGTGGTGGTGGCGTAGCTGGCCGCGTAGGGATTGGCACCGGCCAGGAGCTTCGAGGTGGCGCCTCGGATGAACAGGACGACGTCGATCGGCGCCACCCCCCAACCGACGTTGAGGCCCAGTAGCACCAACCAGATCGCCCCCGACACCACCGCCGCGGCTGCACGAGGCAGGCGCTGCCGACAGAGAACCACCATCACCGCCGCTCCCCCGCCGGCTGTACAAGCCAGCCACACCAGCGGCGAGCCCCCGTAGAGAAAGGCAGTGGCCATGGCTCCGATCAAGATCGTGGCGCTCCAGACCAAGCCGGGGGCGTGGCTGGGCGTGCCGGACCGAATCAGCAGAGTTAGGACGATGCCGAGGACCACCAGCACTAACCCCGCGACCGAGTAAAACCCATCGCTGAGACTGGCGCCCAACCCCAGGACGGCGACGGCGGCTAGGCAGATCGCCTCCCGAGGGAGCTCGCGCCGGCCCAGCGCCAGTCTGGGCCAGGGGGTGACGGAAATCGTCGAAGCAACTGGCGAGCGCTGACCGGGAGCCGGTCCGGCAGGCGGAGGGCCGCCGGTTCCGGAGACGGTCATGGCGCTAGCCTAACCTTGGAAGTGGGACAGCCCATCTCCCGCCGGGTCGCGAGTTTGTGACACCCGCTGCGACAGTCCAGCCTGCCCCGACCTAGGGAATCGCCACCTTGGCGACCCGGGGCGGATCGGAGCGAGCCAAGTCCAAGGCGAGCTCTACCGCCCCGACTAATCCCTGGTCCTCGCCCAGCTCCGCCGGCTCGACCCTGCAGGTATTGCGGAGGGACGGGAAAGACCCGTCGGGAATGGCGGCAAGCACCTCGGTCCAGAACTTGGGCGAGGACGCAATGACCCCACCCCCCATAGCGATCACTTCAGGGTTGAGGAGGTTGATCAACCCGCCCACCGCCAGACCGAGATGGCGCGCTGCCCGGCTCAGGATCTGCTGTGCCGCCTGGTCGCCGGCGGCGGCCAGGCGCCCGACCTCAGCAGCGCTGGGCGCCCCCGCCTCCCTGGCGATGGCAGTACCGGAGGCGAAGGCCTCAACGCATCCGTGGTTACCGCAGTTGCAAAGCGGACCGTCAGGCGAGATCACCATGTGGCCGAACTCTCCAGCGCTGCCCTGATAGCCCCGATAGAGCTTGCCTCCGAGGATCAGCCCCGCCCCGATCCCGGTGCTCACGGTCACGTAGATGAAATCGCGAGTTCCACGGCCGGCGCCGCGGCGGTGTTCGGCCAGAGCTGCCAGGTTGGCGTCGTGCTCCACCAGGCACTGACAGCCGAGCATCTCCTCCAGCAGGTCCCGGACCGGAACCCGGCACCAGCCCGGCAGGTTGGGCGCCCCCTCGACCACCCCGGAGCCACTGTCCACCGGTCCCGGCACGCCGATCGCCAGTACCAACGGGCTGAGCTCGGCCTCGGGCTCGGTGGCTACCGCCTCCCGGACCAGATCGCTGATCTGAGCCAAGACCCCCGCAGGTCCGTCCTCGGCCGCGGTGCGCGCTCGTCCCCGGTGCCGAACCTCGCCGTCGGGCCCCGCCAAGCCAACTCGCAGCCAGGTTCCGCCCAGATCGACTCCGGCTACGAATGCTGGTCGGCGGGGCGAGGGCGAGGACATGTCAGATCTCGAGTGCAATGGGAAGTGGTGGCATGCCGGCCAGGGCTCGCATCCGCTCCACGTTGGCGCGGTCGGGACCATGGTGTTCGAGACCGGGAACTTCCAGGATCATCGGCGCCTGAGTCAGGTGAGGATCGGCCAGGATCCGTGCGAAGGCCTCCGAGCCTATCTCTCCATCGCCGATGTTCTGATGGCGGTCCAGGTTAGAGCCGAAAGGGGCCTTGGAGTCGTTGGCGTGGATGGCGGCCAAGCGCTCGAAACCGATCTCCTGGCCTAGCTCCTCCACCATCAAGGCCAGCCCCTCAGGACTCCTCAGGTCGTGGCCGGCGGTGAAGGCGTGGGCGGTGTCGAGGCAGAAGCGGAGCCGGGAATCGTCCACAGCCTCCATCATCTGCCGGATCTGGGCGAAAGAGCTACCGATATTGGCTCCCGAGCCGGCGCTGTTTTCGATGATCAGCAAACTGTCGCCTCCGCTCTCGGCCAATGCCCAGCGCATGGTCTCGGCCATCTGAGGCAGGACGGCCTCGAATCCCTGGCCCTTGTGGGAGCCGGGGTGGAAGATCACACCCCTCACGCCGAGCAGGTTCGCCGTCTCCAGGGAATGGCGCAGCGAGCCCCGAGACTGTGCCAGCAGCGCTTCGTTGGCGGTGGCGAGGTTGATCAGGTAAACGGCATGGAAGAAGAAGGCGTCCAGCCCGGTTTCCGCCATCCGGCCCCGGAACCCCGCCACAGTCTCTTCATCGGGGTGGAGTCGACGCCAGGTCTGGGGAGGCGTGGCATGAATCTGGATCGCCTCGGCGCCGATCCCCAGCGCCCGATCAAAAGCGGTCGAGATGCCTCCCTCCACGGAGACATGAGCCCCGATCTGGACCATGGCTAACCCGGCGCCGCCGGGGTGGGCGGCACATAAACCTGCGTGGGAGGCGGGGGAACCACGGCTTCGGTGAGGCCGAAGGCGCTGTAGCGGAGCGAGATCGGCTGATCTCCGGTGATGGCCAACTCCAGGAGGTGATCCGTGTCGGGTCCTACGAACAGACGTAATGATGAGCGTCCGCCGGCCTCCTCCACCAGCAGCGCCCGAACTCCCCCGAGTTTGGAGCGTCTCACCGTCAGCGTTCCTTTGAGAGCCGTGGTCAAGGTAGCGGCCAGCCCCGAGCCTGCGAACGGCTCCACGCTCCGGCGGTAGCTCCTGGCCACAGCGGCCGGCTGCAGCACCCAGGTGGTGGCGGGGGCGAGGTTGCCGGGGAGGGAGCTGATCCCCAGCTGAGCGAGCTCCGTGGGCGATCGCACGTAGACCTTGCCGGAGGTTGCGATCACATCGCTGCGAAACGTCTTGGAGCCCGGCACGGCGATGTCCAGAGTGCCCTTGAAGTCCCCGTCGCCCAAGACGAGGACCCGGAAGCTGGTGACTGTTTCCCCGGCGCGGCTGGTTCCGGTGATGCGGTAGGCGGAGATCCTGGCCATGGCGGCCGCCACCCGGCGTACCACCTGGTGGCCGGTCGGCAAGCTCTGGACGCACCCGGACAGGAGCAAGGCGGCAGCCACGACCAGGGTCGCCACCGCGGCAATCCGCCTCACCAGCGGTCCGGAGCCCACGGCGAGGTGGACTCGACCCAGTTGGACTGGCTGCGACAGGTCCGGCGGCGGTGCCAGCGCTAGATCCTCACTACCACTACCGCCAGCGCGTAGAGGATATAAAGACCCAGACCCAGTGGGGCCAGAACCCTGGTGTTCACCCCCTTGCGACCAGCTGCCAAGAGAGCGCCCACCACACCCACCGCGGTGATTCCGGCGGCGAGGAATCCCGCCTGGGAGAGCCGCCATGGGGTGAAGCAGAGACCGATGATGGCAGGGAAGGTGGCCTGGAAAACCAAGGCCCCGGTGACGTTGCCCAGGGCCAGGTTGTCCCGGTCGCGCCTGATCCAGAGTGCACCGGCAGTCACCTCCGGCAGCTCGGTCGCGATTGGAACCAGCAAGAGGGCCAGCACCAGGGGGGAGAGATGGGCAAGGCTGGCCACTCGGTGCAGGCCGAAGAGGAACACCTCACTAGCCAGCGCAAGTCCTGCCAAGCCGACCAGCGTCTGGACCGCGGGCAGTGCCAGCCGGTTTGGGCCATCCGGACTCCAGCCTCGAACAATCCGGGAGAAGAGGAGGGGCTCGTAGTCACCCTCCATAGCGACATCGGCTTCGAGCGTGCGGCGGACGAAGGCGATGTAGAAGACGGCCAGCAGGGCGGCGTCGACATAGCGCAGCGGCCTCGGGACAAAGGCCCCTCCGATGAGGAAGCAGAAGCTGAAGGCGAAGGCCCAAAGCACCCTGCGGGAATCGGCTGAGTTCACATGAAGGTAGGACCTGCCGCAGATGAGGCCGACCATCCCGACCATGCCCAGGCCGACGCTGGCGAGCATCAGGGGAGCACCGAGGATCGCCCCGGTGGCGGTCTGGGAGGCCTCGTGTCCACCTGAGATCAGGGCCACGATCGGCACGATCGTCTCGGGCATCGCGGTACCCACGGCGGCCATGACGCTTCCGGTCATCCCGTGGCCCATGCCCAGCGAGCGGGCGGCCCATTCCACCGCGTTGGTGAAGAGGGTCGCCGCGACCAGCATCAGCACCAGGCCACCGGCGAAGGCGAGCCCTATCTCCATGGTCAGCCGTCGGGACGCGACCGGGACCGGAGGATCGACCCACCGGCGTCAGCCAGCAACGCCAGGCCGTGGCGGCCAACCGCGCCCAGCCCCACGTGCTGGACCCGCTCTGGTGGTGTCGCGCCACCTGGCAGTAAGGCGTCGGCGATCCGCTGTCGGTACCAGGGGAATAGCGAGCCGGGAAGCTGCTCGGGGGCTACCCACTCCAAGCGCCAAGCCTCCCGGCTACGTCGCAGGCTCCCGCCCACGGGATGGGCGCGAAACACAGCATCGGTCGAATGGCGGAGTCCGGTGAAGCGGTAGTAGCCGGTCAGGCGCTCGACCTCAATCTCGAGTCCCGTCTCCTCTCGGGTCTCCCGGGCGACCGTCCTGACCGGATCCTCTGCCCTGCCGAGATGACCTCCAGGCGGCTCCCAACCCGCCGGCCAGAGCCGCAGTTGGAGGAGGACCCGGCCCGACTCGTCTACCACGATCGCCTGGGCGCCGCTTACCGGGGTGGTAGCTACAGCGCGTTGCAAGGGTTGGCCAGAACCGTGACCAGCGTGCTGGACGGCGGGGCTATGACGTACTCCAGATTGGGAAACAGCGCACCCGGTGGCGACCCGTTCACCACCTCGCGCCAGAGCCAGTCGGAGGCCGCGAAGATGGGCGCCGAAATCGAGAATCCGGAGTTGAAGAAATTGGGCAGGATGAGAAAGATCACCAGCGCCGCGATCAGGATCCCGGTTCGATTCCGGTCGATCCAATCGAAGAGCAGGGGCGCATGGCTGCGGAACAGTCCTTCGGCGACGCCGTACCCGTCGAGAGGCGGAATCGGGACCAGGTTGAAGACGAAGAGGATGACGTTGACGAAGAAGGCCTCGACCAGGATCCAGTAGACGTAGCCCGCGAAACTGAGGTTGAAGCTGGGCAAGAGGCAGGCCTGCACCGTCGGATCGGCGGCGATCAGCACCCGTAGCAAGACTCCCAGCAGGGCCGCGATTAGGAGGTTGCTGAGGGGACCGGCGAAGGAAAGCCAAGCTCGCTGGCGGCCACGGCGGACGTATCGGGGGTTGTACTGGACCGGACGGGCGAAGCCGATTCCGATCAGGACCAGCATCGCCAGTCCCAGAGGATCGATCTGGTTGGCGGGGTTGAAGCTGAGCCGACCCTGCTGGCGCGGGGTGGGGTCCCCGTAGGAGGTAGCGACCAGGGCGTGGCAGAGCTCGTGGACTGTGAAGCCAATGACAATCCCCGGGACGGCGAAGAGCAGGAGGACGAGGTAGAACTCGACGCCGGTCCCGAGCAAGCGCTATCAGTCCAGAGGAATTTTGTGAGCCTGCCGGCGCTGGCCCGTGGCGCCTTTGGGATTGCGCCGGTGCCGGATCGCGGCGTTAGCCGCCAGAAACAGCTCGCGTTGCGCGTTGAGAAGATGGACCCGCGACTCCTGTGGCACCAGGTCCCCCACGTCCCGGGCGGCCCGGACCGCAGCCTCGCCGAGCATTCTCGCTGCCCATTCAGCGACGCGCGCGGCCTCCTCTCGGTCCATCACGCCCTCCCAAAATGAATCGCCAGACGGCCGCTCTCTAGCTGCGCTGAGGTAGTCACCTTGCCGTGCAGAACCCGAGGCAGGCTAATCTCGCGCTTGTAGGGCCCGACGCTTACGTAGAGGTCGTCGTCCCGCTGTGTCAGCTCCACCTGGTCTTTGGTTGCGAAAGGTAGCTCCAGCGATAGCACATACCCGTCGCCTTCTCGCCGCAGAGACTGCGGTTTGGTGTTGTAGAGGATGGCGCTGGGATCGATCTCCCCGAAGAGAGCTTCCGCCAATTCGCGAAGGTTGGAGAGCCCCAGTACTTCATGGTCGAAGAGCGGGCTCTCGAGGATCGGGACCGGCGAAAATGCCGCTTCTACCTGCTCGGCGTAGCGCTGCTGTGAGCGACGCCAGTCAGCGAAGTAGCCCTCGCTAAGTGCCTCGGGAAGGACGCGGTTTACCAAAACCGCATCCACCTGATAGTCGTAGAGGTTGAGGTATGTGTAGGCGCGCTGGGCCTCCTTGATCACCATCTTTTCCAGATTGAGTACCAGCCTCACGGTGCAGGTCCGGGAGTCGCTCAGGACTTCCTTCATTGATTCCAGGTCGGTCAGTAGTTCTTTGATCGACCCATAGATGTGGTCTGGGGGTAGCGGGATGTTGATGAAAGGCTGGAGCACCGGTCGGGCCACCTTCATAACTCGGCGCTCGAGGGGGAAGATGCGGTCCAGGTACCAACGCGCCACGTCCGGAAAAGCCAGCAATTGCAGGGTTTCTCCGGTGGGTGCGCAGTCAACGATCAGCACGTCATACTGCTGCAATCGGGCATGGCGGCGGATCCACATCAGACTCGCAATCTCCTCCATCCCCGGCGGCGTCGCCAGCTCCTCGGCAATGATCTCGTCGACTCCCTGACTGTTGAAGAGGACAGCCAGGTAGCCATGGATGCGATCCCAGTGGCCCTCCATTTCACGGAGCGCATTGACCTCTTGGGCAAAGAGATTCGTGGCAACTTCCACGGGCTCGGGCGCCAATTCCCGGTCGAGTGAGTCTCCCAGGCTATGAGCGGCGTCGGTCGACACCACCAGCGTCCTCAGGCCCATCTCGGCGCATTTGACAGCGGTGGCGGCGGCGACCGTGGTTTTGCCTACTCCGCCCTTGCCGGTGTAGAGGATCACCCGCATCTCAGCGAGTATAGGGACGGCCCGAATTAGTCCTCAGTGGAAGATGACGAAGCCGACGACCATCATCACCACCATCAAGACGCACACGGTGATCACCCGACGTATGTCAAGCCTCAGGTAGGGGGTGCGGTCGAACGGTATCGCGGGCCCCTCGTCGAGCGGCACTAGGTTGGCCGCCTGCTGGCGCTGGCGTTCTGCCCGACCGGCGATCCGGTCTCGGCGAGGCAGAAAGGACGCGGAGGCGGTCGGCGCTGGCTGAGCCGCCGCGGCCACCCCAGTCGCCGGTGACCGAGGCGGCTCATTGGCAGCGACCGGGGCGGCCTGGCGCCGGGGCAGAAGCGACTGTGATTCAGGGCTGGGAACTGGCGCCGGGGTGGCCGCCGGCCCAACGACCTCCTCCTGCGAAGCCTCGACCGGGGGACGGTCCGGTGCCGTGTGCCGATTATTGGCCGGCGCCGACGGCCGCTTGCGCGATGAGGAGGATGCTCGGCGTCTGGGTCGTCTTGCCAATGGGACTCCGCGGAATGGGATGTCCGGACCGGTCCGGGTTCAGGCGCGGCCAGTGTATCCAAGCCCGGGGCGGATCCCGAGCGATCGCGGAGTGCAGGCAGCGAGCACCGGCTGGGTGGGGGTCAGCTTGGCGAAGGAGGGGGACGAAGCGATGCCAGCGCCCACTGCCTGCGTGGGCGATGTGTGTGGGGCCACATCTTGTGCCCTGAGGCCATTTAACCACAGAATGTTGTGGACCGCAAGGTCCCGGGGGCATTGATTTTTGCCCCGATTCCGAGCCCGACTTCCGCGAGGCCCACAGTGTCAGACGTTGAAGAGGAAGTGCATCACGTCACCGTCTTGGACTAAGTAGTCGCGACCCTCCAGGCGCCGCTGGCCCCGCTCCCGCACGGCGGTGTAGCTGCCCGCGGCGACCAGCTCCTCCCAGTCACACACCTCGGCCCGGATGAACCCCTTGGCGAAGTCGGTGTGGATCACCCCGGCGGCGTCCCTGGCGCTGGCCCCTTGGGCGACCGTCCAGGCCTTGACCTCTTTCTCGCCAGCGGTGAAGAAGGTGAGCAGGCGAAGAGAGTGGTAGCCGGCGCGGCTCAGTCGGCCCAGGCCGGCCTCGGATAGACCGAGGCCAAGCAGGAACTCCTCAGCTTCAGTGGGATCCAGCTCGGAGAGCTCGGCCTCAAGCTTGGCGGAGACCACCGCAAAGTCCGCTCCTTCGGTCGCCGCCCTTTCCGCGATTGCGACGGCGAGCCCGGTGACCGGGTTCGCTGCCACCTCGGTCTCGTCCACGTTGGCGATGAAGATCACCGGCTTGGCGGTCAGGAGCTGGGCCTCGGCCACGCCCGCCTCCTCCTCCTTGGTGAGGGTGACCAGCCGCGCCGGCGTCCCTTGATCGAGAGCCTGACGCACCTTTTGCAGGCCAGACACCTCGGCCTGCGCCTGCCGGGTGGCGGCGCCTGCGCGGGTTACCTTGCCCGTCCGCTCCAGCCGGCGATCGACGGTCGCCAGGTCAGCCAGGGCTAGCTCCAGCTCAAGGATCTCGAGATCGCGAAGGGGGTCGACGTTTCCCTCCACGTGCCCGACCTCGGAGGCGGTGAACGCCCGCAGGACGAAAGCTATGGCATCAGCTCCGCGCACATGCCCTAAAAACTGGTTTCCCAGCCCCTCGCCCAAGTGCGCGCCCCGGACCAGGCCCGCAATGTCGGTGAAGGTCACCGTTGCTGGGATCACCTTGGGAGGGTGAAACACGTCTGCCAGCTGCCGGAGCCTGTCGTCTGGCACAGCTACCACTCCGGTATTGGGGGCGATGGTCGTGAACGGGAAGGCACCAACCGCCGCGTGCGCCCTGGTCAACGCATTGAAGAGGGTCGACTTGCCGGCGTTTGGCAGCCCAACGATTCCCACCGAGAGGCTCATCCGCCGCCTCTCATCTGGACTCGGCCGGTGCCATGAGAACCCGGCGCACCACCTCGGCCAAACCGCCGTGCCCTGGCCCGGGAACCAGCCAGTCAGCGATCGCCTTCACCTCAAGCGCCGCCGTCTCCACCGCCACCTTGGTCCCGGCCGCCCGCAACAAGGGAATGTCGTTGGGGGCATCCCCGACTGCCACTACATCTTCAAGATCGACCTCAAGTTGGCGACAGAGCCAGCGCAGGGCATGGCCCTTGTCAACATCGGGCGCGGTGATCTCGCAAAACCCGACTATCGACCGAGTCACCTCGGCCCGATCACCGATCAGCTGGCGAAGCTCCTCCAGGGCGACCTGGAAGCGCCCCACATCCTCGCAGACGGCCGTCAGCTTGGTGCTGCCTCGGCTGATCAACTCCTCCAGCGGAGGGTCGGTCGCGACCTCCGCCTCGATCTGGGCGATTCCGGTGTAGAAGAGGACATCCGGGGTGACCTCATCGACGTAGAGGTGGTCATCTCGGTAGACATTGAGGGCGTAGCCGCGGCGGCGGCACAGGTCGAGCACTTCCAACCCAAGCTCGCCGGGGACGTCTCGACTAAACAGCACCTTCGCCTCGTGGTCGTGATCTCCGGGCCCGACACCGGAGGCCAGCTCCTTGATCAGCGCCCCCTGATAACAGATCAGGGGGAGATCGGCGCCAAGGACCAGGGCGTGGGGCAGCCCCGACCTGTACATCCGTCCGGTAGCCACCCCAACCCGCATCCCGGCCTCCCGGGCGACGCGGGCAGCCGCTGCGTCACGGGGATCGATGGTCAGCCGCTCGTCGAGCAGGGTGCCGTCGAGGTCGGAGATCAGCAGTTTCGGCACTCTCACGGCATTGTCGCGGATGGCTGGTCAGAGCAGCCTCCGGGGTTGGTCCTACAGATATGGGGTATATTGAATTCGTTGCCAATTCGCTCTAGACGTCCCTTCCGGCCTACCCATCGCACCGTTTACCGGGCTCCCGATGAGGTGCCCCAGCCGGATCCCGCCCCCTCCGTCAGCTTCTCCGAGCTTGGGCTCTCGGCGCCGATGCTGAGAACCCTCGATGAGGTTGGCTACACCGACCCCACACCCATCCAGGCGCTGACACTGCCGGTTGCGCTCGCAGGCAGAGATCTGATCGGACAGGCGCAGACGGGCTCGGGCAAGACCGCAGCTTTCGCGGTGCCCATCCTGGAGCGCCTTGACCCCAATTCCCACGACGTTCAGGCGCTCATCCTCTGCCCCACCCGGGAGCTTGCAGCGCAGGTGACGGCCGAGTTCGAGAAGCTGGCTCAGGGCCGGCAGGTCCAGATCCTCGCGGTGGTCGGCGGCGACCCGATTCGGCGCCAGCTCGACGGTCTCAGCGCCCACGCCGCGGTGGTTGTGGGAACCCCAGGGCGGGTCTTGGATCACCTTCAACGCCGCACCCTAACCCTTCGAAGCATCCGCTTTGCGGTTCTCGACGAGGCGGACCGGATGCTGGACATGGGCTTCGCCCCCGATGTGGAGCGGATCCTTCTCCAAGCTGGCAAAGAGCGGCAGACCATGCTTTTCTCGGCTACGGTCCCGGAGTGGGTCCACCGCTTGGCCGCCCGCCACATGCGCAACCCCGAAACCATCTCGGTCAGCGGCCGGACCGAACTGGTCCCGACAGTGCGCCAGTGGTGCATCGAGTGTTCCTGGTCGGAGAAGGAAGAGGCGCTGGGGATGTTGATGGACAGTCCCCTGGTGACCTTGGGTCTGATCTTCACCAACACCAAGCGCAACGCCGACCACCTCCACACCGCGCTGCTGGCCCGTGGTTACGACGTGACGGTGATCCACGGCGATCTCTCCCAGCGGGAGCGGGATCAGGCCCTGGAGCGTTTCCGAGGCTCGCGAGTTCGATTCTTGATCGCGACTGACGTCGCCGCACGCGGTCTTGATATCGACGACATAAGTCATGTGATCAATTACGACATCCCGGCCACTCCTGAGGATTACGTCCACCGGGTGGGACGGACGGCCCGCGCCGGCCGTGATGGCGTGGCCCTGACGCTGATAACTCCGATCGAGATCCTCAAGATTCGCGATATCGAGCGGCACACCAAGCGTCCGATCGAACATCACACCCTGGAGGATCTCAAGTTGCTGGCCGGCACCGCCGGTGCCCTCGCCAGCTGAGGCGCCGCTGACGACGCCCGGCTGCTCCGGGAAGGGTGTGGTTTCTCGGTCTTGCCAGCAGCGCAAGCTTCTCCCGGCTGAAACGTATAGTGACTAAGCCCATCGAGGCTGCCGTTCCGGAGCGCCAGGGGCCGCGCAAGCTTACGGACGCCCAATGAGCGAAGGTCAGCTGCGGCAAACCGTAATCAGCGTTCAGCAGCTCCGCCGCGTCTTCAAGTCGCGCAAGTCGGTGGTGGAGGCCGTTGCAGGCATCGATCTCGAGGTTTACGCCGGCGAGATCTTCGGCTTTCTTGGCCCCAACGGAGCCGGCAAGACCACCACGCTGAGAATGCTGGCCACCCTACTCCCTCCCACCTCTGGGGAGGCCACCGTGGTCGGCAAGGATCTGCGCCGCGAGCCCGGCGGGGTACGCCGGCTGATCGGCTATGTTGGCCAGACTGGAGGAGTAGATCCCGAGGTGATCGGTCGTACCGAGCTGACCTTCGAGGGTCGGCTGTACGGGATGAGTGCCACAGAGGCGCGCGTTCGCGCCCAGGAACTAATCGAGACTCTGGAGCTGCAGGCCTGCGCCGACCGCAAGGTCTCGACCTACTCGGGTGGCCAGCGTCGCCGGCTCGACATAGCGGTGGGCCTGGTGCACCGGCCCCCTCTGCTCTTCCTCGACGAGCCCACGACGGGACTGGATCCCCAGAGCCGGGCCCGGATGTGGGACGAAGTCCGCAGCCTGCGTGAGCGAGGGACCACAGTCTTTCTGACCACTCACTACCTCGAAGAAGCCGACGCCCTCTGCGACCGCCTGGCCATCATCGATCACGGCAGGATCGTCGCCGAGGGGACACCGGACGAGCTGAAGCGCCAGGTGGCCGGTGATCTGGTCACGGTCGAGGTCACCGGCGATGCTGACGCGGCGTTGCGCTTGTTGCAGACGCAGTCCTTCGTCCGGGAAGCATCGGTCGACCGCTCAGCGCTACGTCTGTACGTAGATCACGGCGAGAGCGCGACCCCGGCCATCCTGCGACTGCTGGATGCTGCCGGGCTGGGTCTGACCACGGTTGCGCTCAGTCGCCCCAGCCTTGACGACGTGTTCCTGCGCCAGACGGGGCGGTCACTGCGCGAGTCGGACTCCGCATAGGTGGCCTGAGGAGAGTTCGATGAAGTTGGCCCACGACACCTGGCTGGTCTTTCAGCGCTACTTCGGAATCTTTATCCACAACCCCGCCTGGGTGGCGGTGGGAGTGATTCAGCCCGCCCTCTACCTGCTGCTCTTCGCGCCGCTGTTGAAGTCGATCGCCAGCGTGCCCGGCTTCCCGGCCGGCGGAGCCTACAACGTATTCGTACCTGGCTTACTGATCCAGCTGGGGCTCTTTGGAGCATCAGGTGTGGGCTTCAGCCTCATCGCGGAACTGCGCTTTGGGGTGGTTGAGCGCCTCCGAGTGACTCCCGTCAGCCGGTTGTCGTTACTGTTGGGACGGGCGCTCCGCGACGTCCTGACCCTCTTGGTCCAGTCCCTGATCTTGGTGGCCCTCGCACTTCCGTTCGGCCTCAGCTTTCGCCCTTTCGGCATCCTCATCGCGCTGGGACTGGTCGTCATGATCGGACTCTTGGTCGCGTCGATCTCTTATGCGCTGGCACTCGTCCTCAAGGACGAGAACTCCTTCGCCCCCATCATCTTCACCGCCAGCCTGCCGCTGCTGCTGCTGTCGGGCGTGCTGCTGCCGATGAGCCTGGCACCCAGCTGGCTGCGGACCATCTCCACGCTCAACCCCCTCTCCCACGCGGTTTCGGCCAACCGGGCCGTCTTTCTGGGTCATTTCGGCAACCCCAACGTCTATCAGGGCTTGCTGATCATGGCCGCGCTGGCGGCGGCTGCGGTGTGGTTCGCCGCCCGCTCCTTCGGCCGCGCCGTCGCCTGATCTGGTCCTAGCGAGCGCGCATCCGTCGCAACCGGCGGCCGGTTGCGAGCAGCATCCCGCCTAAGAGGAGTTCCAGGAATCCGGCCAACCCGGGACCAGCCAGATCAGCTCCGGTCGTCGGAGTGGTGGCTGGCAGGAATGCTGAGGGAGTCACCTCGATCGCGATAGCACCAGCGTTTGATACCAAGGCATAGGGGTCTTCCACCTGATAGCTGAAGGACGGCACATAGCCGCGCCAGTTGTGTGCTGGTGTGAAGGTGAGGACTCCATCGGCTGGGTTCACCTCTGCGGTCCCGTCACCAGTAGGAGGCTGGCTCAGTAGCGACCAGGTGAATGGACCAACGCCGTCTGGCGGTGGCAGCGCGAAGGTGAGCGGGGTGTTGAGGGGCGTGGACCGGCTTACATTGCCGACCACCGGCGTAGCCGGGAGGGCGAAGGAGACGCTCACGCTGGCTGGAGCCGAGCTCAGGCCGTCATCGTCGGTGACGCTGTAGCTGAACACTGGCACCTCGCCGCTGAATCCCGAGGCGGGCGTGAAGGTGATGGCTCCCGTGCTGGCATTTATCGTCGACGTACCAGCAGCTGCGGGGGGCAGAGATCCGGTCACCAAGGCAAAGGTGAAGGGGCCCACACCGACCGGCGTGGACGGGGTCACGGTCAGAGGACTTGGCGCCACGCCACTGCCACTCACAGGGCTCGCCACCGGACTGACACTGATCTCAACTGGTGCGGAAGCGCTGCGCGAATACCGGTCGGTGACCTGATAGTCAAAGGCCGGGACAGTGCCGCTGAAGCCGGCCGCGGGCGTGAAGGTAATGGCTCCGGTCACAGGATTGATGCTCGCCACTCCATCGCCCGCAGGCGGTGTCGAGAGCAAGCTCCAGGTGAGGGGAGCGGTCGCATGCACCACCGGGTCAGCCGTGGTGACGGGTGTGCCCGCGGTGGTGGTCGCCACGACCGCGCTGGCGGAAGGCGCAGCAGGTAGGTTGATCGTGAGGGTGACCGTCGCAGGAGCTGAGAGAACGCCAGACGCGTCCGCGACCTGGTAATCGAAGGTCGGGACAAGGCCGCTGAACCCACTGGCCGGAGTGAACGTGATCTGTCCGGTGGCGGAGTTTATGCTGGTGGTACCGACCGTTCCCGGGGGAACATCGAGCAGTGAATAGATAAACGGCCCAGTCCCGAGCGGGGTGGGCGGTGTCACCTCGAGCGGCGCAGGCCCGGTTCCAGACGCGGATATCGCGGCGATAACGGGTTGGATTTCAACGCTAACCGTGACCATGGCCGTCTGTCCGTACTGATCGGTGACATCGGCGTCGAAGGGCGGAACTACCCCGCTCGCCCCGGCGGCCGGAACGAACGTCACAACTCCTGTGCCTGGATCGATACTCGCGGTGCCCCATGTAGACGTCGGAGTGCTGCTCAGGCTGAAGGTCAAAGGTGCACTGCCCGATGTCACAGGTACCGTCCCCACAACTGTGTCGCCGACAGTGGTGGAGAGGCTGAGGTTGTTGGCAGTCGGTACCGACGGCTCGGTCACGACCACGTTGACCGGGGCTGGTGACGACCCCACGCCGTACTCGTCTGTGGCAGCGTAGTAGAAGGTTGGAACCGTCCCGAAGAATCCGGATGCTGGCAGGAACGTGACGTCACCGGTTCCGCTGTTTATGGTGGCTATCCCGTCCCCCGCGGGCGGCGTGGTGGTCAGTTCGTATGTGAATGGCGAGCTACCCACGGTTACGGCGGCGCCTGTCTGGAGAGGAGTCGGGCCCTCGGCGGTTGCTGCCAACGCACCGGTCGTGGGATGCACCACCACGTTCACGTTGGCGAACGCGGTCTGGCCGTACTGGTCGGTCGCTTGATACTGGAATTCGGGGACCGTCCCGCTGAAGTTGGTTGCCGGTGTGAAGGTGATCTCACCAGTTGGGGGGTTGATCGAGGCAGTGCCGTACTCGGGACCAGGCGCGTCCAACAACTCCCAGCTGAACGGCGGCGCTCCGCTCGGGTCAGTCGGTGTCACGCTAATCGGGGAGTTGACCACCGTGCTGAGGCTGAGGTCGGCGAGTCCACTCGGTCCGGGGGGTTTGTTCACCGTCAGGTTGACCGGGGCAAGGTTAGAAAGCAGGCCGGAGGCATCCGCAACCAGATAATCGAAAGTCGGTACCGCGCCCGTGAAACCAGTCGCCGGAGTGAAGGTGATCGCCCCGGTTACAGGATCAATGTTGGTGGTCCCAACTGAGGTGGGGGGCACTCCCAGCAAGGCGTAGGTAAAAGGTCCGGTTCCCAGGGGAGGCGCGGGCAGCACTTGGATTGGAGACGGTCCGGTGCCGGCTGCCGTTACCGGAGTGATGACCGGGTGTATGGCGATGCTCACGGTCACGGTCGCGGCCTGGCCCCACTGGTCGGTGACGGTTGCGTCGAACTGGGGAACGTTGCCACTAACTCCGGCCGCCGGTGAAAATGTGATGATTCCGGTGCTGGGATTTATGGTCGCAGTTCCCCACGCGGAGGATGGTGTACTGCTCAGGCCGAAGGTCAGAGGACCGGTACCCGAGGTGACGTTCACAGCCGTCACCACCGGCACGTCGACGTTGGTCGAGCCGGAGACGTTGTTCGCTGCCGGCCCAGGTGGCTTGGTCACCACAACATTGATCGGGGCCTGGGATGAAGACACACCGTAGCTGTCGGTTGCTGTGTAGAAGAACGTGGGCACCGTGCCCGAGAACCCGTACGCGGGAATGAACGTGACAACGCCGGTACTGCCATTTATGGATGCGCTTCCAGTGAACGCAGGAGGGGTCGTCGTCAGGCTGTACGTGAAGGGAGCACTCCCTACCGTGGTTGGCGCCCCAGTATGCAACGCCCCTGGGCCGTCACCAGTGACCCCGAGGGCACTGGCGGTGGGCAGGACAACGACGTTCACGTTGGCGAACGCGGTCTGGCCGTACTGATCGGTGGCCTCATACTGAAATTCGGGGACGGTCCCACTGAAGCTCGCCGCCGGGGTGAAGGTGATCTCCCCAGTTGCGGAATTGATCGTGACCGTGCCGTACATGGCTCCTGGCAAATTCAGCAAGTTCCAGATCAGCGGCGGCGCCCCGCTAGTGGTCGTGGGCGTGGCCGCGACCGGAGTATTGACGTCAGTGGTTAGGGTGAGGTTGTTGAGACCACCTGGGCCAGACGGCTCCTCTACCGTCACGGTGACTGGGGCTTCAGGTGAGACTGCTCCGTACTTGTCGGTGGCGATGTAATCGAACGTGGGCACCGTGCCAAGGAACCCACTGGCCGGCGTGAAGGTCACCGCTCCGGTGGCGCTGTTGATGGTGGCCGCGCCGTAGCTGGTAGGCGGCAATGAACCCGCTACCAACGAGTAGGTGAACGGCGGGCTTCCGAGAGCCGGTGTCGGTGTGGCCATGAGCGGCTCAGGTCCATCGCCGACAATACCCAGAGCGGAGGCAATCGGTGTGACCGTGATGTTGATGGGAGTTGCCGCCGACGGGTCACCACCGGCGTCCACCACCTGATAGTCGAAAGTGGGCACCACTCCACTCACGTTCGTAGCCGGAGTGAAGGTGAGCACGCCGGTGCTGCTGTTGATGGACGCGGTGCCAAAGGAACTTGGTGGAGTCGAGGTCAGGCTGTAGGTGAAAGGACCGCTGCCGACAGGCACCGGGACCGCCTGCTGGTACACCGTGTTGAGTGGAATGGTGGTGCTAACACCGCTGGTAGCAGGTGCCACGGTGTTGGTTAGCGTCACGGTGTTGGAGGTGTCAGCGGGATAGTTGTCGGCAGAAGTCACCGTAGCACTGTTGACGACTGTCCCCGAGGCAGTGGACAACTGGGCGGGAACGGTCAGGCTGGGCAGAGGCACGCTCGGAGTCTGCGTTCCACTAATGGCGTAGGTACAACTAGCGGTAGCCGAACCTATCACGGTGGCAGAGCAGTTCCATCCAGTGCCACTGGGCAAGCTGGCTACCGTCGAACCATCTTCAAGTGTGTCGGTGAAGCTCACCGGATCGGCTCCCGAACCCCAGCTGGAATCAGGGGTTGCGGTGAAGGTGTAGTTCACCGCACTTCCCGCGGTGAATGCACCGGAGGTGGATCCGCTCAGGTCCCAGGAGGGCGTCAGCGCGGACGCC
The DNA here is from genome assembly GCA_963701235.1 of Candidatus Dormiibacterota bacterium. GTDB lineage: Bacteria > Chloroflexota > Dormibacteria > Aeolococcales > Bog-877 > Bog-877. Next base: position 382,660 of record OY969577.1, on the reverse strand, counting down.
GTGGAGACTTCAAGGTTGTTGATCTCGTGAATGTTGTTCGAACCGCCGGACGATGCCGCGAATCCGAACTTGAACGTGGGCGGAAGGTCAGCCGGCTCTGGAACGTTGAGGACGTTGGTGCCATTGATGGAGACGTGGATCTCGGGGTTGCTTTGCGCTGGTGGATCTACGGTTACCTGCACTGCGACCATGACGCCTGCCGTGCTGCGGCTGGTGGCGCTGTTGACATTGAGAGGAGTCGACAACGCTCCCGTTCCACCCAGCCAGCAGTAGCCGGTTTCGGCATTTCCGGGACCCCTAACGCCGATCTGGTTGGGTGTGAAGTTTGGGATGCCAGGGTAAGAGCAGCCCGTGTTCTGGAAGTTGGAGTAGTTTCCATAGGCGTCGAGTCCCACTCCGAAGATTCCATTCGCCACGCCGTTGGCATTCCCGATGGAGTGGTCGCCCCCGGCGTAGCCGAGGTATCCACCCACTGCACCGGGTGCGGTGAGGTTGTAGGCGCCGTTGGTGAGGAAGAAGGAGATTCCGTCGGCACCGTCGCCGTCGTACTGGTACTGGTCGAAGCTGACCACCAGGCCGGCCTGGGTGGGCAAGGGCTCGTTGTATAGGATGAAGCCCGATTCGTCGCCGAGATTGTCGGTCAGGCGGAGGGCGCCGTCGCCGACCGGATCGCCTCCTGTGGGAAGCGCGACCTTGCCGGTACCACACCCGGGTATCGGCGTTTGGCTGGGATTGGTTGACGCGGTAAGGCACGGTGCGAACGCCGTTCCGCCGGTCTCCCAGTAGGAACTACCGACGGTGGAGTCGGCGAAGCTCTCCGTGACTAGAGGATCGCCACTGGCGAGCGCAGTCTGCATCGGCACGACCAATGCAATGACGGCCAACAGGCTTCCGACGAGGATCCCAGCCAGGTACCTTCCAGAGCGGGTTTTCATCTCCATGTGCTACGCGGCGAGAGTAACTTTCGATTTCGACACTGCCCATGGACGTTCTGTTACAGAGCGGTTCCGGGACCTAGCGCGAGACAATCGCTGGGAGTCACACCACCAGTGCCGGGAACATCGACGCCACCCGTCTCAGCCCAGTCCTAGCCCCCACTTGCCACCATTGCGGGTGGCCGCATCGACGTCAGCTGGCTTCAGCCTGGGTCGCGCCGATACGCTCGAAGCCCTGGGGTACTGGGCCCCTCCATGCCTCGGGATGAAGAATCTTGACCAGCATCTCGATGCCGTCCACTACCCGGGGCCCCGGCCGGTTGAAGTACCAGGAGCCGTCCACGGCGAAGACCTGTCCGGCCCGCACCGCGGGCAGCTTGGCCCAGCCCGTGATTCGAGCCAGAGACGTCGTTTGCGCCAGGGTTTCCTCAAGGCGGTAGCCGCAGGGCATACAGATGATCACCTCGGGCTGGGCAGCGGTAAGTTCCTCGGCTGTGATCACCCGAGATCGCGCCCCCACTTCCCCGAGCACATCGATGCCCCCGGCGGAGTCGACCTGCTCCGGGACCCAGTGCCCGGCCACCATCAGGGGGTCGAGCCACTCGAGGCAGACCACCCGGGGACGCTCCTTGCCAGCGACGACACCCCGGACCGCGTCGAGGCGCGCCCAGAGTCCTCGGACCAGCTCGGCCGCTCGCTCTGGGGTGCCGGTCACGTGGCCGACGTCGCCGATTGAGCGGAGCACGCTTGGCAGGCTGTTGGGCTCGAGCGATACCACCGTGGGCTTGCCTGGGAGCAGCTTGGCGGCCTGGAGGACCTGGGGATAGGCGACAGCGCAGACCTCGCAGAGCTCCTGGGTGAGGATCAGGTCGGGGTGGGCCCGCCGCAGCGCCTCCTGGTCCAGGGCATAGAGGCTGCTGCCTTCATGGAGGGCAGCACGCACGTGACGGTCGACCTCCGCAGGGGCGGCTCCCTTGAGATCGAGTAGGTCGCGAGTCATCACCGTCTTGTAGGCAGCCTGCGGTGGGAAGTCGCACTCATGAGTGACCCCGACCAAACTCTGCCCCAGGCCCAGCGCGAAGCAGATCTCGGTCGCGCTGGGGAGCAGGGAGACGATTCTCACCCTGGCAGGCTAGAGCTGGGCCGGGTCGCTCTCGGCCGCGGGGTCGTCGCCGCTGTGGGCCGAAGCTGGGACCGGCTTCATCGTCAGGATCGGAACTTCGCTGCGGGTGGCCCAGGAGCCCACCCTGCTCTCGTGGGAGAAGACCACCACCTGGGTCAACTTGGAGAGCTCCCTGAAGGAGTCCAACAGCGCCATGCAGCGGGCGTCGTCGGCACTGACAAAGGGGTCGTCGAAGAAGAGTGGAACCGCCTCCCCTTTGGGAGACAGCGCCTTGGCCAGAACCGTCCGCAGGGCGACGTAGATCTGCTCCCTGGTGCCCTGGGATAGGTCCTCCACCTGAATCTGCTCATCTGAATCCTGAGCGCACACGTTCATCGACAGGTCGGAGGGATTGACCCAGACCTGCCGATACCGCTGATTGGTGATCACGGGCAGCCATTCCCCCAGTCCCTGGGCCAGGATCGGTGCCAGGTCGTTGTGGACCACACCCTCGGCTAGCTCGAGCTCGCCGATCGCTAGCTTAATGGCCTCCTCGGCGCGGGTCAGTCGAACTATGTTCTGGCGCAGCTCGGCCACCTCTTCTTCTAGTGCGGCCATGTCGCTCGACTCCTTGAGCTGCTGCTCGAGCCGACCTTGAAGGGGGAGCAGCTGGTTGCGGACCTCGTCCCGACGGGCGCGGGCATCGTCGTAGGCCTGGCGCAGCTCTTCGGACGCCAACCCGGTGGCCTGTGGCTCCCCCCCGCCACCCAGCGTGCTCAGCTCCTTGGTTAGCTCCTCCGCCCGGTGGGACAAGGTCTTCAGCTCCCGGCCCCCGAGACGCTGGGCCCGCCGACCTTCCAGCTCTCCCCGCCGACGGCGTGCGTCCTCTGCTTCGTCCAGGTTGCGTAGCCGCGAGCTCAGCTCGGCAGCGAGCTTGGCAGGGTCGCTGCCACTGATGCCCACCCGCTTAGCTCGGACGAACAGCTCGTCGCGGAAACGCTGAGCTGTGATGCTCCAGGTGGCGCGCTGCTGCAGCGTCTCCTGGGCGGCTGGGAGCTGGTCGGCCAACTGCTTGAGGCGTTCAACCTCGACCTGCGCGAATCCCAGTTCGGCCAGGCGCTTGTTGGCCTGAGCACGTTCCGCTTCCACCCTCCTACGGGTTGTCTGGACTCGGACCATCTCGGGGTCCTGGGCATTGGCCGCTCTGCGCATCTGTCGCATCGAGGTGAATCCACCGACCGCCAGAGCCAGCCGCAGCCGACTCTGCAGGGCAAAGAAGCCCAGGCCGACCAGCACCAGGAGCACTAGCCCACCGACTACCAAAGGGATCGAGGCGCCGCCGCTGCGGGTGGCGCCGAACGCTACCAGGAAGACGCCCGCGGCGCCGCCGAGCACAGCCAGGAGATCGGAGGTCCAACGGTAGAGAGCAACCCTGCGGCGATCCAGCAGGTCCAGTCTGCCCGGGAGGTCAGACCGCGGGGGCAACGGCGGCAGGGGTTGCTCGAGCGCCCCGACCAGAAACGCCAGCTCGCTGGGTGCGGATTGCTGTGAGAGCCGTTCCAGATCCTTGTCGAGTGGCGCCAGCGCTGCCACCTTGGCCTCGGCCTCCTGCCACTGCCCGGCCAGGCCCCGGGCCCCGGTGGCAGCCTCGCGCAGCGACGCTTGGTTCTTGGGCAGGGGCAGTTCGGGAGTGGCCTGCAGCTCGGTGTCGATCTCGGCCACCGCAGCCAGATCTGCCTGGACCTCCGCCAACTCGGCGGTCTTCCACTCCAGCTCCTTGGCCGCCGCGGTGGCCTCCACCTCGATGAGTTCTGCTTGCAGCGTATCCTTGCTGCCGAGGTCCTGGGCCAGCTGCTGGTGGAGTTCGATCGCCTTCTCCAATCTGACCTCGGCCGCCTCCAGTTCCTTGGGGAGCCGGTTGCGGTCAAGAGGCTTGGTGGTGGTGCGGTCGCCTCGAATGTGCTCCTGGCGCCAACGCTGCAGCAAGTCGATCGCCGACCTCGCTGTGCCGTCGCTCCCCGAGGTGGCAGCGGCTCGCTGCAGGTCCTCCTGGAGCGCGGCGCCAGTGAGGCTGAGGAGCTGATCCTGAGCCACGGTGGAGACGGCCAGGAAGGCTTCGCGGCTCATCCCCAGCCCGACCGAAACGTCGACCTGGCGGCCGCGCCGGAACTGGTCGGTGACGTCACCACCCTTCACCAGGTCGAATACATGACTGTTGTCGGGCTGATCGAGGTCGCGCACAAACCTATAGGCGTGTCCGTCCAGTTCGATCTCCGCCTCTACCTTGAAGCCCCCACCCTGCCAAGGCCGGAAGCGCCGCAACACTTCCTCGGTGTCTTTGGGCATACGGCCCCGGCTGGGCAGGTCGAGTCCGCAGAGCGCCAGCCGGAGCGCGGTGTGGAGTGTGCTCTTACCCGATTCGTTAGGACCGCCCACAATGGTCAACTGGGGGTCCAGCTTGAAGCGGCCGCTGAGAGCTCCAAAGTCCTGCAGCTTGACCGACACCACCTTCATCCCGGTCGCCTCCGGTGCCCGGAATGAGTCACAGGATCGCGGGATCCTTGCCCTGGAGCGCTTCCACCCCAGCTCGAAGCGCGGATTGGACGAGCTCCGATTCGAAGTCCGGCCGCTTCATCAGACCTCTGATGAACTGTCCCCTGACGTCAGGTGCCCGGCTTAGCTGCTCCAGGTCAAGAGCCGTTCGGGCCGAGTCGATCACGTCGACGCAGCGGTCGCCCTCGCGCAGCCGCTGCCGCAGCTCGCTGGGACCCAACTGAACACCCAGTGCGAGTTCGCCCACCAGGCGAACCCTGGTTCCGGTTTCGGCCCCCGCCGGCAGCGCCTCCTCGACCCGCTTGACTAGGGCCTCGGAGTGTTGGCAGCCGGTCACGTCCACCTCGACGTCGCTGAGGGTAAAGGTGTTGACCTGGTGGATTTTGACGCTGGGCACCTCCGCCGCGAAATCGACTTCGGCGGCGCCGCGGACTCCCGCTTCCCCAAACGTGAGCGGCTCGGGATTTCCCGGGTAGACCAAGTGCTCAGTCGTCCTCGGCGTGTGAAAATGGCCGAGTAGCCCGTATCGGAAGCCGGACCTGGCGATGTCCTCTTCATTGAAGGGTGCATGGTCTTCCTTGCCCTCCTCCTGCATCGGCATCTGGCCGCGCTCAGAGCCATGGAAGAGAGCGACCGCCGAGCCCCCCTCAGGCACCTGAAATCCCTCGAGCAGGTTCTTAGTGCCCTTGGGCTGGACGTGGGCGATGCCGAAGATTCGCAGGTCACCCACCTCGAAAGGTGTGAAGGATGGGCTGGAAAAGATGTGCACATTCTCGGGCCAGGAGTGGGTCGCGTACAGCGATCCCGCATGCCAGTAGTCGTGGTTGCCCGGCGCGATCAGCACCGGGAATGGCAACTGCGCCAGCTCCTCGGCCAGCAGATTGGCCACGTCATCACGGGCGCGGAGATCCTCATACAGGTCGCCACCGATGGTGAGGGCGTCGACTCGCAGCTCGCCGGCAAGCTTGACGATGTTTTGCACAGTCTTGCGCAGCCCGGCCCGGCGTCGCTGCGCCGGAACCGGCCCCAGCCCCCTGAAGGCCGCGTCGAGGTGCACATCTGCGCAATGGAGGAGTCTCACCAGGTGAAATATGCACCACTGGCCCACCCCGGCGGGGCACCGGTGCGACGTTCGAGGCACTTACACTCGCGCTGTGCCCCCGATCCTGCCCCCCGGACCTGTCGCTCAAGCCCAGCGGGTAGTCCTGCGGAAGATCAACCACCGGGCTCCCAAATTCCTCAACAACATGGTGCGGAGGCGGCTGATCGGACACCAGGTCGAGGTCGGCGAGCGCATCCTGGTCTTCCAGGTGGCATTCACAGTTCCCGGCGGCCTGGTCGAGGTGACCGACGGTACGATCGTCGAGTTCATTGAGTGAATCTCCCTTGGCAACACGATGGCTTGCCGCTAGCGGCCTTAGCCGCCGCTACCGCAATGGCCGAGGCGTCGGCCCGGTAGATCTGACCGTAGGCCCGGGTGAGGTCCAAGCCTTGGTCGGGCCCAACGGCAGCGGCAAGACCACCCTGCTGCGGTGCCTCGCCACCCGGACCCGGCCCAGCTCCGGCGCTGTGACCTGGTTCGGCGCCGACGACCGCGCCGCGGCGAGGTCGCACCTGGCGGTGGTCTTCGACGCCACCGCCCACGCCGACGAGCTTAGCGCCCGGGAAAACCTCGCCTTCTTCGCCACCGCCCGTGCGGTCCCAGCCAACCTCTGGGAGCACGCCCTCAACGAGGCGGCGGTGGACGAGGTGGCCGACGATCGACTGATCCGGCTCTCCTATGGAATGCGCCGCCGGGTCCTGCTGGCGGAGGCGCTGGTCGGTGATCCTCGACTGCTGCTGCTCGACGAGCCAACCCTGGGGCTGGATGTCCGTGGCTGTCAGTGGCTGGTGGACGCGCTTCGAGCCCGGTCGTTGGCGGGACTGGCGACCTGCATCTCCACCAATGACACCGATTTCGTGGAGCAGGTCGCGACCAGGGTCTGCTTTCTGGTGGATGGCTATCCAGTCCGCAATGCGCCCCTGCCGGAGCTGCTAGATGAACTGGGTGGCACCCGTGAGATTCAGCTCAGCTACCGCGGCCCCTCCCCAGCCACTCGCGTGGTGGCAATCCCCGGGGTCGAGCGGGCAGTGGACGCCGAAGCTGGGCTGCTGATCCTGGCCCGTCAGCGCGACGGTCTGCTCTCCGAGATCCTCGCCACCTTGGGAGATCTCGACGCCAACCTGGTCGACCTCAAGGTGCGCGACCCCGGGCTGGCCGACTGCTTCCTCAAGCTGACCGGACGGCCCCTGCATGACTGATCAGGGGCAGGCCCTCCTCCAGGCTTCCCAACCCACCCTGGCGGCAATGGCCAGCCGGCGCCCGGTCCGGCTCTGGCAGCTGGAGCTGCGGGGAACCTTGGCCCGGCGGCGCGCCCTGGCCATCAAGCTTGCCTTCCCCCTGGTACTGGTGATCCCGCTGGTGGCGGCGGGCGCCCCGCCGTTCTTCGCTGGCATGCTGCTCACCGTTCTCATCGCCATGGTGGGCACCGTCGGCACCGGGGTGGCGGTGACCAGGTCGCGGGGCACAGGCTGGCTCGACCGGCTGGCGGTCCTGCCACTACCCGCCTGGAGAGTGGGCCTGGAGATCTTCTTCGCCAGCTGGCTGGTGGATGCGCTGCAGGGAACCCTGGTTCTAGCCGTGGTCGCTGTGGCCGAGCGGCCCGACCCGGCAACGCTTCTGACGACCTGGCTGATGGCGTTGGCCGCCCTCGCCTTTTCCGGCGCCCTCGGGCTCGCTATCGCCGCCCTCACGGATCACGCCGGCGAGGCCATGCTCTACCTGACAGTGGTGCTAGCCCCGCTGCTGTTCCTCTCGGGTCTGTTCACCGGAGTCCCGGCCAATGGCATTCGCAACTTGGTCGCCCAGGTCCTTCCCTACAGCTACCTGCATGAGGGCTTTCAGTTGCTGCTGGGCGGCAACCCACCCTATGGCGATCCCTTCAGCTTCCTGATCGCAGCGGTGGTCTTCCTCCTGGTGTCGGTCCTCGCCACGGCAGCACTGGGCCGGGCCGTGCTGGCTCGTAGCGCCTAGCCCGGTAAAGCCCACCGTGGGCTCGGCGGCTGGTCAGTTTCACAGCAGCCAGGCGTGTCCTGCAGTCAGTGCTAAGAGGTCACGCGAAATGTGAAGTAGTTAACCCTGATCTGGTCGCGGACAATGCTGCCTTGCCGCAGCACTTCTGCGGTAAAACCATAGCGATGGAACAATTCCCGGAGATAATCGAGATCCCCAGAAGTCCCGAAAAAGATGAGCATTCGGCCTTTACCGGACAGGTGCTCTTTGGCCGTCGCGAAGAAGCTGGTCATGGTCCGGTAGTCCTCGTCGGTCGTGGCCGACTCAAGGATATCGCGGGGTGCGAACCACCTGAACGGAGGATCGAAAATGATCAGGTCAAAAACGCCTTCGACGTCGGAAAAGACGTCGCTGCGGCGGATCTCCACCACCGCTTCAACACGGTTTCTCTGCACATTAGCCCGCGCCGCAGCGATGGCCTCCTCGCTTACGTCGACCGCCAGGACCCGCGTCGCCTTGGAGGCGGCCAGGATGGCATTGACGCCGCTTCCGGTACCCATATCGAGGACCACATCACCATGCTGGATCTCGGCCAGCACAGCCTCACCAAGAAGGCTGGCCACTTTTGTCACCGGCATGACCTGCGGGGGAACCACAATCGTCCTGCCTAGATACTCAATTCTCTGCGTGCGGGCACCCTCAAGTCGCGCGCTTAGGTAGGATCGCTCGTGCCACTGTCGGATCTGATCTGCAAGCTGAGGGCTCATGCGCGGGATGTGGTGCGGCGCAGCGGAGAGACTTTGGCTGGACTCCGTGTCTTGATCTTGCGACATGAGTTAGCTGTGACAAGCGGCATGGGTGCCGACCACGAATATCGCTACCACCGCGATCAGGTTGAAAGAGGCGTGTAGCACCATCCCTGGAACCAGCGAGCGGGTTCGCTCGTACACCAGCGCCAACGCCACTCCCGCCAGGAACAACGAGGGGCCGAGGAGAAGAATCGACCCCCCCACCGAGAAGGTGTGGGCCAGAGCGAAGAGTGCGGCGCTGACGACCACCGAGAGAGCAACCCCGAGCCTGGTCCGCAGTCCGCCGTAGATGAAGCCGCGGAAGACAACCTCCTCGACAACCGGGGCGATGACGGCCAGCGAGATCACCGCCAGATAAGGCTCGGCGCCGAAGGCCTGGGAGATGCTGCAGCTTTGGGGGTTCTTCATTCCTCCCAGGAGCGGCGAGAGGATCGCCGAGATGACCCCGGTAAGAACCTGGAGCAAAAACGCCGCCGGTGGCATCAGGATCAAGATCCAGAGTTCCGGTCGGCGCAAGCCCAGCCGCGCCCAAGCGCGGCCACCATGACGATTGGCGAAGAAGAGCACGATCCCCAGCAGCGCTCCGTAGAAGAGCACTGTGGTGGCGAAGTTGTAATAGGGCAGAATCGCAGTCAGCGAGTGGCCCTGGAGCGAGTGGATCACGCCCGCCTGCGCCAGCACGAGCACAACCACCGCCGGGATCACCAACGCGATCACCACCCCGGGCACGGCGATCAGCGCCGCCAGAATGATCTGCCGCAGCCCCCATGAGACCCGGTCCGGAGCGGGCTCGGCGCCAAGGGGGGCGGCGGGCGGGGATTCGATCAGCGCCCCGGCCCTCTTCCTGTGGTGGGCCAGGAGCCCTGACCCTGGGTCGGGCTGCCGGGCCCTGGGTCACGCCTCTCTACGGACGAGGGCGGCGGCGGGGCGTTCCCGACCCAAGGAATCGGCAGCCGCTCCGGCATCCGCTCGGGGTGGGAGGGTACCGCCTCTGCGATTTCGGGGACCGCGTGCCGAGCAGCCGGTCGAGGAGGCACAGGATCACTGGTCCGGACCCAGAGGCCAGCCAGTCCGGCCAGGAGCAGGACGTACAGGGCTCCGAACACCCAGGAGCTCTCCAGCGCCCCCACCAGAGCGGCCGCCACGAGCTGAAGCCCCAGACCCCAGGTGACCCCGGCCGGCCGGCCCGCGAAGCGAATGTCGGGCCGGAGCACCGCCAGCGATCCAGCCAGGATCAGCGCGTCCCCGGTCAGGCCGATGGCCGCTCCGACGAACACCAGAGCGAACTCCAGCGGCCCCTGCGGCGCACCCAGGTGAGCCATGGCTCCTCCCAGTGCAATGACGGCCACCACGTTGCCGAGGGCCGAGCAGGCAGAAACCAGGGTGAGGCCAAGGGCGAGCCGCACGCGCCACTCCGACGCCGACGCCTTCGAGCCGGGGACGGCCTCCGTCTCGATTGGTCCGGACCGGCGCTGCCGGCGCGGCTGGTTCACCATGGTTCAGACTCGGTCGCAGCCGCCACCGACAGGCGCGCTGGCGGCCAGTTGCCGGAAAGCGGGCACCACCACATCATGCACGATGAGCGCGACTACGGAGCTTGCGTTCGGGACCTCGGTTCGAACTCGACCCCCACCTATAATCGAGTCCATGCCAGCCCCGAGTGGGGATTCCGGGCAGGTGCCACGCTCGGTGCTCTCGCGAATCCGAAGCGCAGCCGACTGCCGCGACCTCTCTCAGGAGGAGTGCCGTCAGCTGGCCTCGGAGATCAGAGAATTCCTGGTTGACAAGGTCTCGCTAACCGGGGGGCATCTGGGTCCCAATCTGGGGGTGGTCGAGCTCACCCTGGCGCTGCACCGGGTCTACGACAGCCCCACTGACCAGATCGTGTTCGACACCGGCCACCAGGCCTACGTCCACAAGATCCTGACGGGCAGGGGAGATCAGTTCGGCACCCTGCGGCAGGCGGGTGGCCTCTCCGGCTATCCCAGCCGCGCCGAGTCTGAGCACGACGTGGTGGAGAACAGCCACGCTTCGACAGGCCTCAGTTACGCCCTGGGCCTGGCCCAGGCGCGGCGCCGGCGGGCTGAGCCCGGGCGCGTGGTGGTGGTGGTGGGCGACGGATCTCTCACCGGCGGGATGGCCTACGAGGCGCTCAACAACATCGGTGCCCTCCGTCCCGATCTGACCATCATCCTCAACGACAACGGCCGCTCTTATGCCCCCACAGTCGGAGGATTGGCTGACCACTTCGCCAGGCTTCGCCTCGACCCCCGCTACGAGGCCGCCAAGAGCGGCATCGGCGGCTTCCTCAGTGCCATTCCGGCGGTGGGCGAGCCGGCCCATGAGATGGCCCGACGCCTGAAGACCGGGGTGAAGCAGTTGGTCACGCCCCACGTTTTCTTCGAGGACCTGGGCATCAAGTACTCGGGCCCCATCGACGGTCACGATCTGAGATCGATCGAGGGGGCTCTGGTCCTGGCCAACCGGCTCCCCGGCCCGGTCGTGGTGCACGTGGTGACCGAGAAGGGTCACGGCTTCCTCCCGGCCGAGTCCGATGAGATCGACAAGTTCCACGGTCCGCCGCCCTTCGACATCACCACCGGCAAGCCGACCGGGGTCAGCCGAGCCAGCTACACCGACATCTTCGAAGACGTCCTCCTGCAGCTGGCTGAGGACGATCCCAAGCTGGTGGCGATCACCGCCGCCATGGCCAGCTCGACCGGGCTGCTCAAGTTCTCCGAGCGCTTCCCCGACCGTTTCTACGACGTAGGGATCGCTGAGCAGCACGCTGTCACCTTCGCCGCCGGCCTGGCCATGGGCGGGCTGCATCCGGTGGTGTGTATCTACTCCACCTTCCTGCAGCGGGCCTTCGACCAGGTCATCTGCGATGTCGGGCTCCACAACCTCCCGGTGACCTTCATTCTCGACCGGGCCGGGATCACTGGACCGGATGGCAGCTCCCACCATGGGATGTTCGACCTCAGCTACCTGCGGATGGTTCCCAACATGGTGGTGGCCACCCCAAGGGACGCCGCCGAGCTGGGCAGGCTGGTGGCGACCGCGGTCGCCCATCCGGGGCCGTTCGCGATCCGCTACCCCCGGGGCCCGGTACAGGAGCGGGTGATCGACATCCGACCCCTGCCCAGCCTGACTTGGGAGCCGGTTCTGGAGGGGGGCGGCGACGTCCTGATCTGCGCCTCGGGAAAGATGGTGGCAATCGCCGAGAACGCCGCCACCTTGCTGGGAGCGGGCGGAGTCTCCGCCTCGGTGGTCAACGCCCGGTTCATCAAGCCCACCGATCGCCGCTTGACGGACTGGGCGCGACGACACCGAGCGGTGGTGACGGCCGAGGATAACACTCGCCGCGGCGGCCTCGGTGCCTCGGTCCTTGAGTTCTTGGCCGAGCAGGGGGTGGTTAGGCCGGTCCGCCAGGTGGCGTTGCCCGATCACTTCCTCCCTCACGGCGCCCAGGGCGAGCTCCTGGCGGAGTTTGGGCTCACCGCCGAGGGCGTGGCCGAAGCCGCCCTCTCGGCGCTCGAGAGTTCTGGAGAGATACCCGCGCACCAGGCTCGGGCGGTTGGCTGAAGCAAGCGGCGACGAGGGTTCCCCCGGCGGCCTAGACGCGGTTCTGGAGGCGGTGGTCTCAGACCAGTTTCGGGCTCATCCCGCAGTGGCCAGGGCCAACGGCGACCACAGTGCCGACGGGCTGGTCGCGCCGGCGGGTCAGGCCGCCCAGGATGCACGGGTTCTGGAGTTGGTCCGGCTCCGCGGGCTGCTGGCCGGCGACGCCGCAGCTGCCGATGCCGAGCGGCGGCTCGACCTCGAGATCGCGCGCAGCGTGGTCGACTCCGAACTGTTCGACCTCCAGGTGAGGCAGCGCTCTCTCAAAGACCCCACCGCGCTGCTCGGCTCCGAGTCCCCGCTTGAGATCGGCGGCTATCTGCTCCGCGACTACGCGCCTCTCCCCGACCGACTCGCCGGCCTCTGCCGCCAGCTGGAGCAGGCCCGGGAGTGGACCGAGGAGGCGCTGGCCGCCATGAACCCTTATCTGGCCGCCCCCCTCATCGAGCTCGCCCTCCAGGGAGCCGAGGGCCACCTCAACTTCCTGCGCGGTGACGTCGCCGCGGTCGGCAGGGAGATCGGCGACACCTCGCTCCAGAGCCGGCTGGCGGCAGCGGTGAGCGTCGGGGAGGAATCCCTGGTTCGGGTCATGGCTGAGCTCGAGAGCCGGCGCCAGCAGGACCACCAGGAAGTTGCGCTGGGCGGCGCCGGGCTCCAGGCAATGCTCCTGGCCCAGGAAGGTTTGGACCTCTCGATCTCCGAGCTGCGACAGCAAGCTGACCAAGAGCTCGAGTCGCTGCGAGAGCAACGCGACCGTCTGCTCCGTGACAGCTTCGAGGGGCGGCCCATCGCGGCGGTGCGCAAGCAGCTCGAGGAAGACCGATTCACGGAAAGCGGGCTGATCTCGGGGGCGTCGAGTCTGCTCAGAGAGCTTCGCGACTTCGTGGAGCGCGACGGCGAGGTGCCGATACCCGATGGTCCCCCTTGTGAGGTGCGGGCTACCCCTGGATTCCTGACCGCCTGGGTCAGCGCCGCCTACGAGGGAGTGGGTCCCCTGGAGACCGCCCCCCTGCCCTGCATCTACTACGTCACCACCCCCCAGCCGGGCTGGAGCCAGACCCAGGTTGATGAGTGGCTCCGTTACTTGAATCGGGGAACCCTCAAGAACACCAGCGTCCATGAGGTCTATCCCGGTCACCACGTCCAGCACCTCTACGCCCAGAGCCTCCGCGCCGATGTGCGCCGCTTCTTCTGGAGTTCAGGTTTTGGCGAAGGCTGGGCCCACTACGCGGAGCTCTTGATGATCGAGGCCGGGCTGGCCGAGGGCCATCCGCTACTCCAGCTGGCCCAGATCGAGGACGCCCTGCTCCGGGCCTGCCGCTACCGGACCACGATCGGGATCCACGCCGAGGGCTGGACGGTCGAGGATGGAACCAGGCTCTTCATGGACCGGATTGGTGTCGACCAGCTGCCCGCCCATCGCGAAGCTGCCCGCGCCACCATCGACCCTCTCTATCTGGTCTACACCTTGGGGAAACTCCAGATCCTCAGCTGGCGGAAGGAGTGGCTGAGGTCCAACCGGGGCGATCTGCGCTCCTTCCACCGCCGAGTGCTCGGGGCCGGCAGTCCACCTCTGGCAGCGCTAGGACGGTGGCTCCACAGCCAGTGACCTGATGTCGGGACGGCAGCGAGCGCTGCTGGTCCTGGCCTTCACCAACTGCCTCTTTGCCGGGTCCTACGTGGCCGGCAAAGCCGCCCTGGCGACCTGGCCCTTTGCCAGCGTCAACATGCTCCGCTTCACGATCGCGGGGATCCTGCTCCTGCCGGCACTCTGGAAGGGCAGACGGCAGCTTCCCAAGGACCACGGAGATCGCTGGCGGCTGGTCGCGATGTGTGGCATGGGGTTCATCGGCACCAAGGCGCTGGAGTACTGGGGGCTTTCCCTGACCACCGCCACCGATACCGCGCTGCTGATCGCTGCCGAGGCGCTCGCCACCGTGCTCTTGAGCGTGGCCTTCCTGCACGAGCGCGTCCGCGTCCTGGAGTCAGTGGGGCTGCTGCTCGGCGGGTTCGGGGTTTACCTGGTGGTGGAGGGCGGGCTCAGGACTCCGGCGCTGCTTTCCGGACCCCAGAGCGTAGGCAACCTCCTCGTGGTTGCCTCGCTACTTCTCGAGGCCGGTTTCACCGTGATCGGCAAGTCGGTGGGCGAGCGCTACCCACCCCTGCTGATCACCGCCGCGGTGGTGGCGGGTAGTCTGATCGCCTGGTGGCCGGCCGGAGTGGCCGCACTCTGGGTGCGCCACTGGCCGGGGATGAGCCTGGGGGGCTGGATCGGCGTCATATATCTGGGCGCCATCACGACCGCCCTCTGCTACTGGCTCTGGCTCTGGGGCCTGAAGCGGGTGATGCCCGGAGCGATGGCACCTCTACTTTTCATCCAGCCGCTGGTGGGTACCGCCTTGGCGGTCTGGATTCGAGGGGAGCGCCCGGCTTTGGCCACCCTTCTCGGTGGGGTGCTGATCCTGGCCGGGGTGACCACCGTCGTGACTCACCGCCGCGCCGAGGCGGAGGCGCCATTGGCGACCGCCGGGACTGCCTGACGGAGAGAGACCACATGACATCCAGGTGACGGTTGTCACGGTCTGGTTACGCGAGGCGGCGAGCGATCGGGCCCAGGCTACCTTCGCCCCGAGGTTTCAATGCGGGGCACTCCCTTCACTGGCCCTGCGAGGGGTGAAACCTACTCTCCCTTATCCGTCGGTATCCTTCCGACGGACCCGCCGCTCCGGTCCCTCCCGGAGCGGCGGCCCTTGTGCTACTCAGGCGTCTGCGTAGAGCGCGAACTCGTAGGGGTGAGGCCGGATCCGGACCGGGTCCAGCTCGCGCTCCCGCTTGAGAGCGATCCAGGTACTGACCAGGTCCTCGGTGAAGACCCCGCCCTCATAGAGGAACTCGTGGTCCTGCTCCAGGGCCGTGAGCACCTCACCGAGGCTGCCCGGCAAGTCCTTGACCGCGTCGGCCCGGGCTCCTTCGAGCTCGTAGAGGTCGGCCTCGATCGGGCTGGGCGGCTCGATCCGATTGCGGATCCCGTCCAGTCCGGCCATGAGCATGGCTGCAAAGGCGATGTAGGGATTGCAGGCGGGGTCGGGGGATCGGAATTCCAGGCGGCGCAGCTGGGGCCGCTCGCTGTAGGTCGGGATCCGAATGCAGGCGCTCCGATTGCGGGCGCTGTAGGCCAGCTTGATCGGGGCTTCGTATCCGGGTACCAGTCGCCGGTAGCTGTTGGTGGTGGGCGCGGCGAACGCCAGGACCGCGGGGGCATGCGCCAGCAGGCCGCCGATGTACCAGCGGGCCAGATCGCTGAGCAGGGCGTAGCCTTCTCGATCGTAGAAGAGGGGCTCTCCCTCCTTCCAGAGCGACTGATGGGTATGCATGCCACTGCCGTTGTCGCCGAACAGCGGCTTGGGCATGAAGGTGGCCACCAAGCCCTCGCGGTGGCAGACATTCTTGACGATGTACTTCAAGACCAGCACCTTGTCGGCCATCGAGACCAGGGAGTCGTAGCGCACATCGATCTCGGCTTGGCCGGCCGTGCCAACCTCGTGGTGGTGGACTTCGACGTCGATCCCGGCCTCCTGCAGCGCCAGCACGATCCGGCTGCGGACGTCCTGGAGTTGGTCCACAGGTGGCGCCGGGAAATACCCTTCCTTGAGTCGGGGTCGGTAGGCCAGGTTGGGGGTGCCGTTCTTGCCGGTGTTCCAGATCCCCTCCGCAGAGTCGATGTGGTAGTAGCCCTCGTTGACGTTCTGATCGAAGCGGATGGAGTTGAAGATGTAGAACTCCATCTCGGGGCCCCAGTAGCTGGTGTCGGCGATACCGGTCTGGCGCAGGTAGGCCTCCGCCTTGTGGGCCACGTAGCGGGGATCGCGGCTGTAACGGGCCTTGGTGACCGGGTCGACGATGTCACAGACCAAAGAGAGGGTGGGCACTTCCAGAATCGGATCGACGAAGGCAGTGCGCGGGTCCGGTAGCAGCAGCATGTCGCTCTCGTGGATCTCCTGAAAGCCTCGGATGCTGCTGCCGTCGAAGCCGATGCCCTCGGCGAAGAGCCTCTCGGTCAGCTCCGACAAGGGGATGCTGAAGTGCTGCCACTGACCCAGGAGGTCGCTGAACCGGAAGTCGACGAACTTGATCCCCTGATCTCGGGCAAAGGCGATCACCGCCGCCGGTTCCGCCTTGGTGGCGGCTTCTAGCTTTCCCTCAACGGCCATGACCATTTGCATCCTCCGCTCCGAATTGGGAACCCTCTCTAGAGGTTCTCGGCGCAGCCTAACAGCGGAGAAGAGGTCTGGCACCGTGTTTATCACACGAGAAAGGAAGGGTGGAATTGGTGCCGCCAACACCAATTCTCAACGGAGTAGCTTCAGCCTGGCTGAGCAGTCTCCGGAGTCTTGGCGTTCACCTCGGCCCTGGCCGCGTCGGCATCGGCGAAGTAGAGCTTGTTGATGTTGGTCCATTCGCCCCACTCGGGCGGCAGGTCCTCCTCGGCGTAGATTGCGTCTACCGGGCAGGGATCGACGCAGGCGCCGCAGTCAATGCACTCCTGGGGATCAATGAAGAGCATCCGGTCCTCGTCGGCTCCGATGATGCAGTCCACTGGGCAGACCTCGACGCAGGACTTGTCCTTGACATCAACACAGGTTTCGCCGATCACGTAGGTCATCGGGTAGCGAACTCCTCGAACCCGGCCTCAGGGATGCCTTGACGGTCCCCGGCCAAGGCCACTCGAGTTCAGGATAGCAGAGGCCCGGAGGGCCCCCGGACAAGTCAGCCGGCGAGCCCGTTGTTGACGTTGGAGTACATATCGGACACACGGTGACCGACCAGCACGAAGATGACCATGACAACGAGAGCCACCAACATCAGGATCAACGAGTATTCGACCATTCCCTGCCCAAGGGATCCGCTCCGGACGCGCCGAGAAAGCCGGGCCAACCCCAGAAGTCGGGTTGAGCCTCTCACTCGTCGCCAATACCCCATCTCAGGCTTCTGCATCAGTCCACAATAGATGCGGAGCCCGTGATCAAGATGCCCAATTCCAAGACTGTTACCGAATCCGCAGCGAAGTGCGCCGGGATCGACAATCGCCGCGCCTAGAATTCGGGCCGGACGCGGGCCGCATCAGCAGCCAGAGAGACCGCCGGGAGAAGTTGCCAGGATGAGCCCCAAGTGATCGCGAGCCCTAATCCCTTGGGTGGGGGCGCTCGGGCGCTGCCATCAAGCGAGCGCCTGGCGGCGGCGGTGATCGACTTTCTGGTCCTGGCCGTGCCTCAGGCGGTACTGCTCGTATTGATCGTGCTCACCAGCTCCCAGTACCACCACTTCACGGTTTTCCTGGAGGCCCACTCCAAGGCCACCAATCTCACGACCAACCCGACCTTTGTCCGGCTCTCGCAGCACCTGACCACGGTCGCTAGCGAGTTCTTGTACGCGGCCGAGGCTGTGACCGCGGTTTATCTGATCTTCATGTACCTGCGCTTCGGAGCCACCCTGGGCAAGCTTGCCCTGGGCTTGCGAATCACCAGGGTCGACGGCAGCCCGATGACAGGGCGCAACGCGGTGCTGCGCTCGACGGTCTTCTGGATACCGCTGTTGATCCCTGTGATCGGTCTGTGGGTCTGGCTGGTGGAGTACATGGCCGGCACCCTGGTGGTGCTCTTCCGCCCTGACCACCGGGGTCCCGAGGACCTGCTCGGCCACACCATCGTGGTCCGCAAGGAGTCGGTCGGTCGCTCCCTACCCGATTTGCTCAACTACGCTTCGCCGCTGGCGCCGCCGGGCCAGCCGCCCAGCCCCCAGGGTCGGGGGGGTCACCTTCCCGGCTGGGGGCCCAGCAATGACCAGCCGCCCTCGGTCGGTTCCAGCGAGCCGGAGGAGGGTCGGATATGACCCTGATCGAGACCCTAGAGCTGCCCGGTCCTCCCGCTCGGGCCTGGGACCTGCTGGCCGCCCGGGGCGGCGCGCTCCGTCTCACCCCGGGGCTGAGCGTGGGCGACGACGGCCGGGGCACCTTGCGGATGGTCGTCGGCGGGCACGCCGTCACCTACCGGGGTTATGCCCGCCAACACATCGAGGAAGAGGGTCGGCATCTCACCTGGACCCTGAGCGGCAAGGAGGTCCGAGGCACCGGACGGGCTCACGCGGAGATCCGGGCTCGCTTCCATGACGGCCCCGAGGGCGGTACCAGCCTGCGCCTCACGATCCTGGTTGACGGCCGCGGACGGTTGGCCGAGATTTCGGCCTCGGAGCTTGACCGGGCGGTCAGCTCAACCGTCGCCAGGTTCCGCCGGGCGGTAGCCAAGGACCTGGGCGATGTGGCGCCGCGCAAATCGGCGCCAAAGGCTGCGCCGGCCCGTGCGGCCGGGCCGAGCACCCCGAGCACTCCCGCCACCCGGGTTGAGGTGATGCCGCCGATCCGGACCAAGGTGCGCTCAGCCCGACCTGTCCAGGCCGCGGTCGGAGTACTGGTCTTAGGGGTGGCGGCGCTGGTCTTCTGGCGCTACCGAAGCCGGGGCTAGGGGCTGCTCAGAGGGCGGTTGCGCCGCCGTTTCCCCCCGCTGCCGCTGTCCCCCCTCGGCCTGGGCTCCCCCATCAGCCCGGCCGCCGGAACCGCGACCACCGTCCCCGACTCGGTCATGGTGACCAGGACCTGCTCGCGGACCACATTGATCTCGGTCACCGTGGCTGGCTGACCCTCCACGCTGAGGCTGCTGCCAGGTATGGGGAGCCGACGCTTGAGATCCACGTACTGCTCGTTCTCGTACTGGAGGCAGCACTTGAGCTTGCCGCACATTCCGTTGAGACGGGTGGGATTGAGGGGCAGCCCCTGCTCCTTGGCCATCTTGATGGTGACGGGAACGAACTCCTTGAGCCAGGAGGAGCAGCAGAGGCGACGCCCGCAGGGGCCGTAGCCGTCCTTCTCCTTGGCCTCGTCGCGGGCACCAACCTGGCGCAGCTCGACCCGGCAGCGAAGCCGTGAGGCCAGTTCCTTGGCCATGTCCTGGTAGTCGGTCTGGCGCTCCGCGGTGAAGTCGAAGAGGATTCGGGATGCATCGAAGCTGATCTCTGCTCGGGCCACCTTGATCGGGAGGTCGCGCTCTTGGACCAGATCGCGAGCCATCCGGATCACCTCGGGGACCCGGCCGTCGAGCTCGGCCCGGCGTGCCAAGTCCTCCGCCTGGGCGCGCCGCAGCACCGGTGGAAGGGGGTCGGGGACCATCCGCCGATCCATCTCGGTGGCCTCCATCACCACCTCGCCGATCTCCTCACCTCGGGCCGTCTCCGCCACGACCTGGGTGCCCGGCACCAACTCCTCGTCCCCGGGGGCGTAGTAGTTCAAGGGTCCGTGGCGGCGGAACTTGACCCCCACCGCTAAGGGCATCGATTCACCTCTGATCGCTTCCGCTGACGACCACCTGCCGAACGCGGCCGGGGGGCTCCTCTGCCGCGTCTCCGAAGGTGAGGAGCAGGAACCGGTCCAGGACCAGTCGCGGGGTCGACATCTCGTCGAGCCGCGAGAGAGCGTCCAGGGCCAGATCGTAACGCCTGGAGCAACCCGCCGCCCCGAACCGGCGCGCCCACGAGGCCGCCTGCTCGCCGTGGTCGGGCCAGCGAGTCAAGAGGGGGGCTCCCGCCGCGAGAGCGCAGCAATCGCGCAGAAAGCTGGCCCAGACCCGCATCGCCCCGACCGCGACCTCTCTATCGGTGCCTCGCTCGGCCAGCTGCCGGCTCAGGTCGAGCCAGCCGGCAGGCCCCTGAGCGGCGCAGGCGATCAAGGCGTCGAGTTGCTCCACCGCGGTTTGGCGCAGCTGCTTGTCGCCGGCCATGGCCAGGGCCAGCCCCGGTCGACCCAGGCAGATGGAAGCCGCCACCTGGGCCACCTCGGGGTCGATGCCACGGGCGGTTACCAACCATTCGCCAGTGGTCTCGGGCTCGACCGAACCCAGCAGCAGCTGCTGACAGCGGCTGCGAAGGGTGGCGGGGAGGTGCTCCGACTCCGGTCGGGAAGTGCAGAGCCAGATCAGGGTGTTGACGGGCGGCTCCTCCAGGAGCCGCAGCAGGCTGTTGGCCGCGGGCAGGGTGAGACGGTCGGCGTTGCCGATAACAGCCACCTTCCCCTTGCCGGCGAACGAAGAGAGGCTGAGGAAGTGCTGCAGGGTAGGGCCCTCCTCCGCATCTGCGTCAGGGTCACCGGCGCGGATGCGCTCGATCTTGATCGAGGAACTGCCGTCGTCCAGCCAGAGGTCGGGGTGTGAGAGCAATCCGCCCGGCCAGCCCTGGGCCTCCAGGAATTCCCCCCCCACCGCCAGTGCCAAGGTGGTCTTGCCGACCTGGGGCGGCCCGGAGATCCAGTACGCGTGGGCGAGGGCTCCGGTCGCGAGCTGCTGCCGCAGCGCCGCCACCGCCTGGAGGTGGCCGATCACTTGCCCAAGCTGGGGGTGGGAGAGATTCACATCACTTCCGCGTTGCTGGGCGGTGGCTCGACTGGGCACTTGGGAGCCACCTTAGCAACCCCGGCGGGCCGTGCCACGAGCCACGAATCCCGCTCAAACCGGCCAGTAGGAGTCGGGCTGAGCTGGGATGGGCAGAGCCACCGACAAGGCTCTGGCGAGGACCTGGAGCTGGGCGGTCACCTGGCGCGGGTCGGTCCCAGTGATGTTGACGTGACCCAACTTGCGGCCCGGCCGGGGCTGCTTACCGTAGAGGTGGAGGTGGGCGTCCGGCAGGCTCAGGACTTCGGCTGGTTCGGGGGCGTGGCCGAGGATGTTGAGCATCGCCGTGTACCCCACGCTGGCAGTCCCACCCAGCGGCCAGCCCAAGCCTGCTCGCAGGTGGTTCTCGAACTGGCTGCAGCGGGCGCCATCCATGCTCCAGTGCCCGGAGTTGTGGACCCGAGGGGCGATCTCGTTGGCGAACAGCCTGCCCTTCACCTGGAAGAGCTCGACTGCCAGCAGGCCCACATACTCGAGTTGCTCGAGCAGCGCCGCCGAGATGGAGGCAGCTGGCGACGCCAGCTCCGCTGTGAGCCCCGGCGCTGGAGCCAGAGTCAGCCGCAGAATCCCGGCCTCGTGGTGATTCTCCACCAGTGGGTAGCTGACCACCTCACCTGCTTGGGCGCGGACGCTAAGAGCCGAGAGCTCGCGGTCGAAGGCCACGACCTGCTCAAGGATTGCCGGCACTCGGCCCAGTTCGACCCAGGCCGGTTCAAGCTCGCCCGGGTTGTGCACCAGCACTTGTCCATGGCCGTCGTATCCCAGCCGGCGAGACTTGAGTCGAGCGGGCACCCCGACCTGGTCAAGAGCCCCCACCAGGTCCGCCTCCGAATTCACCTCGGCGTAGACGGCGGTCGGGATCTCGAGGTCGCGGAAGAGCCGCTTCTCGAGCAACCGGTCCTGTCCGATCGCGAGGGCGCGCGGGGGCGGGAAGACCGGACAGCTCCGGGTCAGCAGCTCCGCCGAGCTCTCCGGCACCGACTCGAACTCGAAGGTGACTAGGTCCGAGTTGGCGGCGAGCTGTGCCAGCAGTGCAGGGTCGTCGTAGGCACCCACCAGCTGACGGCCGACCTGGCCCGCCGAGGCTCCCTCGGCCGGCTCCAGGAAGGTGAATTCCAGTCCCAGGGGGGCGCCGGCCAGGGCCAGCATCCGGCCCAGCTGGCCTCCCCCCAGGCAGCCGATCCGCTGCGGCACCTAGGGCTGGGAGGACTTGGGGCGGGGGTCGGGCTGTGCCAGGACCGAGTCGGTCTGCTGGGCCCGGAAGCGAAGCAGGGCCTCACGAATGGAAGCATCGCCGAGGGCCAGGATTGACGCCGCCAGCAGGGCGGCATTGACGGCCCCGGCCCGCCCGATGGCCAATGTCCCCACCGGAACCCCCGCCGGCATCTGGGCGATCGAGAGGAGCGAGTCGACACCGTGCAGCGCCTGGCTCTCCACCGGCACCCCCAGCACCGGCAGCTGGGTCTTTGCCGCCAGCATCCCGGGAAGGTGGGCGGCGCCCCCGGCCCCGGCGATGATCACCCTCAGGCCCCTGACCTCAGCCGACACCGCGTACTCGAAGAGCAGGTCAGGGGTGCGGTGAGCGGAGACCACCTTGGTTTCGTGGGTCACCCCCAGCTGGTCGAGCGTTTCCGAGGCGTGGCGCAGGGTCTCCCAATCCGAGGATGAGCCCATCACCACCCCGACCAGGGCCGGGCGGCTCGGGCGCTCGCTCAACGCCACGTCCTGGTGGGGCTCACCCGAGCAGGTTAGCTGGGCGCGGCGCCTCGCCGGGGATTGGCGGGCGGCAGCTGGGAGCTAGCCTCGGTGGTTTCGGCGGAGGCGGCCTCCGAAGTCATCTGGGCGCGGTGCTGGGTCCAGACCACGTAGATCCGCTGGATGGCGGTGAGGTTGGTGGCGATGGCCAGGATCCAGAGCATGATGGTCAGCTGACCCAGCACCAGGCCCAGGACGGTGACCACGACCCGCTCCGGCCTGGCGAACCAGCCGTCGTCGCAGGTGAAGCCCAGCGACTGGGCCCGGGCCCGAACGTAGCTGACCAGGAGTGATCCCAGGAGCGCCGCCGCAACCAGGAAGACGTCGAGATCCTGGTGCTCGCGGATGAGAAGCAGGTAGAGCAACCCCAGGTAGATGGCGCCCTCGCCATAGCGGTCAGCGGTGCTGTCGAGAAAGGCGCCATAGCGCTGGGTGCGTCCCGAGACCCGGGCGACCGCGCCGTCGAGGATGTCCATCGACCCGGCCAGCAGCAGCACCAATCCCGCCGGGAGGAGCATGTCGAGGGCGATCAGAACCGCCGCCACCACGGTCAGACCCAGTCCGACCAGGGTGATGACGTTGGGGCTTAGCCTGGCCAGCCGCGCAGCCGCGGCCAGGCGCTGGGCTCCGGCTCTAACTGAGGCTTGGAGCAGTCTGCTGAACAGCTGAATTCACCTCGGGAATACTTCGGGCCCTGAGCGCGGACTCGTAGACGGATAGAACTCGATCGGCGATCAGCGGCCAGGCATAGCCCTCGGCGGCGACCCGGCCTCTGGCAGCCATTTGCCGGCGCAGAGCGGGGTTGTCCAGCAGTCTGGCCAGGACCTCCGCCATCTGGGCCTCGTTCCCCGGCGCGACCAGCAATCCTTCGTCGCCGTCTGTGATCACCTGGCGGAAGCCGTCGATGGCCGTTGCCACCACCGGGCGACCGCTGGCCATGGCCTCGAGCAGGATCACCCCGAAGGACTCCTTGCCGGTGTTGGGGGCGCAGTAGATGTCGGCGGCGGTGAAGTAGCCGGGCTTCTCGGCCTCGGCGATGAATCCGCAGAAGCGAACGTCGGGAATGCCCTCCTCCTCGACCCGGCGCTCGTAGCCGCGCCGAAGGGAACCGTCGCCGGCCACCACCAGCTGGCAGTCGGCTCGCACCTGCCGCAGCAGCTGATAGGCATCGAGCAAAGTGCCGAGACCTTTGCGCTCCTCGAGCCGCCCCAGGAAAAGGATTGTCCTGCGATCAGGGCTGGCGATCTCCGGAGCTGGGGGGACCGACGGGTTGAAGCGGGCGGGGTCGATGCCGTTGGGGATGACCGTGTACTCGGCCGGGAAGTAGCGAGAGACGAACGATTTGGCCGGGTCGGAGACCGCGATGCAGGCATCGAGGCGACGAAATAGCCGGCGCAGCAGAGGTCGACCGTAGTAGTAGCCCAGGTTCTGGCGGGCGTAGGCATGAAAGGTGCCGACGTTCACCCCCTCGCCGTTGAGCCGGAGCACGGTAACCGGCAGCGCCGGCATCAGCGGCTCATGGAGGTGGACCACGTCGAAGCGCTCCTGATCGAGAATCTCCCGGATCTTTCGGGCGAGATGAAACGAGAGGGATATCCGGGCCACCGACCCGTTGGCCCGAACCGGGATCGGACGCCCCAGCGGATAGAGCCCCTCCACCGCGGTCTCGTGCTTGCCCGCCGACGGGGCCAAGATCTTGACCTCAGTGCCGCGATTGCGCAGCTCTGCGGCCAGGTAACGGACGTGCTCCCCGACGCCACCTGGTTTCCCATAGTCGTAGGGCGAGACCATGCCAACTTTCATGAGCTCGCCAGCCCCGTCGCCGGCGACGCCGCCGGCAGCGGCTCCAGATCGGCCATGGGATCTCCGAAGAGCGGACTCAAGACATGCCACTGGTCGGCATTGGCGCGCAAGGTGGGCTCCAGTACCCGAAGCAGCTGACGCGCCCCTCGCCTGAAATTCTGGTGAGCGTCATCTCCCAAGGGGATCCGAACCGGGGCGAAACCCCGAGCCACGTAGGTGTCATCCACTTGCCGCAGCAGGCTGACCGGGAGGATCGTCGCCCCGGTGCGAGCGGCGATCTCAACCGCCCCCAGCGGGATCGAGGCGCGGCGACCGCAGAAGGGCAGGGGCTCGCCGGTGCCCAGCAGATCACGATCGATTGCCATGACCACCACGCCGTTTTTCGAGAGGATCCGATAGATCTGGCGCACCGCCGCGGCCCCAGAGCGGCTGACAGCCTCTTGGTCGTGCCGACGGACGGCGTCGACGTTGAGGGGGATCACCTGGCATCCCACCCGGCTGCGAGCGCGCACCAGCCAGTTGAAGCAGCGGATGGGGCGCACCTGCTCGGCGAGCAGCGCTAGCCCACCCCCGGGGTAGGCGAAGTGGTCCTGCAGAGCTGCGATCGCCGCCTCCCAAGCTCCCAGATGGAGACTGACGATGATCAGCCCCTTGCCGCCCTCCTGAGCCTCCTTCAGGTAGTGGCCATCCTGGACCGTTATCAAGCCCCGCCAGCTCTCCAGCGGTCGATGCGACATTTGCAAGAGGTCGATCCAGGCCTTGAGAAAGTTGCGCACGTTCTGACGCAGCAGCTTTCTCATCCCCCTCCGTCCCAGATCGGGTCGGAGGACCTGCAGATTGGCTCGCAGTCCCTGCCAGTGGGCTGGCCAGCAGACGATCAGGACCGCGGCCAGGGGCCCGGTCATTCGGTAGGCAAACTTGCGGTCGACTGTCCGCAAGGCCAGCTCCGCGGCCCTCAGCCCGATGTAGGGAAGGATCGGCTCGGGCGTGGTCAGGGTGGGCAGTGCGGACTCCGATACCCGCCGGTGGCGCACTTGTATCCGCGGGATCACGGAGCGACGCACCGTGAGCTTCATAAGCTCGGTCTCCCCGCAGGGGTTCGCGACAGCGCATGGAAGGCAAACCATTGCGACGGCTCCACCCGGATCATCGCCTCGAACGCAGTGGCGATGGACTGGGTCAGCCCGGCCACCCGCGTTTGACTGTCCCCCGCGACCGGTTGGGCCAATGGCTCCAGGAGCCGCGACTCGTGGGATCCGTCAGGTCGGCGTCGCATGTAGCCTGGGATGAGCCTGGCGCCGGTGCGAAGAGACAAGGTGGCAGGGCCGGCGGGCAGTACCACCTGTTGGCCCAGGAACTGGACCGGGACTCCAGAGCCACCTTTGTCGATGTCACAGGCGAGCAGAAGCACCTCGTTGCGACGGAGAGCGCGCAGTGCCTCCCTGGCGCTGGCGGGGCCGATTGGGATGACTCCCACGCCCAGTCGCTCGCGACTCGCACGGATCATCCCATCGACGTCGGGTGGACCGAACGGGTCAGTGATGGCGTGCACCGGGTAACCGCAGGTGGCGATCGCCGCTGCTCCGAGATCCCAGTTTCCGAGATGGGGCGTGACCACGATAGCCCCATTCCCATCGGCCAATACCCGGTAGAGAGGCTCCATGGGGAGGGCGCCGGGACTTTGCTTGAGTTCCTGCAGGAGCTTCTCTAGAACCAGGAAGTCGAGGATTGTCCGGGCGTAGTTGCGGAAGGCACCACGGGCCAACTGGGCGCTGGCGGCAGGGTTGCCGTCCGCGAAGGCCGAGTAGTTGGCACGGGCCCGACGTGCCCGTCCGGGCAGAAGCGCATAGGCGGCGGTTCCACCAATGTCGGCAAGCCCGTAACGCAGTCGGCGCGGCATCGGCGTGGTCAGGGCGGTCGCAATCTTCAGGCCCAGCGCAAGAGGTCCCCCCCGCTCCACCCAGCCCTGACCCTCACGCCCGGCCAACGCGGAGGGGTCGGCGTCGAGCTCACGATCCGGATCCAGCCGGGTCGTAGCCGGCTCCACGCTGCGGACCGAATTCATCGCCCCGTCACCCCTGTCAGCCTAGGCGCCCTCCCCGGCGGACCGGGGATGAGGCGGTCCTAGGACTCGCTCCCAACTCGAGCAGGGTCCAGCTCGGGAGCCGAGCTGATGGCGCCGTTGCCACTCGACCCCGGGACCTGGTGCCGGAGTGCGACGACTTCCTCGGGATCGCTGATGCAAGCCGCTCCCACTCGCCCGGCGATGAATGCCTCGGTGAGCTCATGGGCACGCTCGTCGGAGACCTGGTAGGGCGGCGACTTCATGAAGTACGACGAAGGCCCCTCCAGCGTCCCCGAGAGACCCCGGTCAAGCGCCAGCTTGGAGCAGCGCACTGCATCGATAACAATCCCGGCGGAGTTTGGTGAATCGTGGACCTCGAGCTTGAGATCAACCGTCAGTGGCACATCGCCGAACGCCTTGCCCTCCATCCGGATGTGCGCCCACTTACGGTCCTTGAGCCAAGGAACGTAGTCACTGGGACCGATGTGCACGTCTTCGGCAGCTAGCGGGTGCTGCATTTGCGAGAGCACGGAGTTAGTCTTGCTGATTTTTTTACTGATCAGCCGTTCCCGCTCCAACATGTTGAGAAAGTCGGTGTTGCCACCGAAGTTGAGCTGGTAAGTGTGGTCCAGGTGTACGCCGCGTTCCTGGAAGAGTCTGGTCAGCACGCGGTGGATGATGGTCGATCCCACCTGCGACTTGATGTCATCGCCGATGATGGGAAGGTTGCGCTCCTCGAACCGCTTGCGCCAGTAGTCCTCTCGGGCAATGAAGACTGGCATGCAGTTGACCATCGCGCAACCCGCCTCCAAGATCTGCTCGGCGTACCATTTGGTGGCTGCCTCAGAACCGACAGGGAGATAGTTGACCACCACATCAGTCTTGGTTTCCTTGAGAATCCTGATGATGTCGGCGGTGGGACCTGGGGCTTTTTCGATGATTTCTGAGAGGTACTTACCCAGACCGTCGTGGGTCATTCCCCGGTGCACCGGCACACCCAACTTGCCAACTTTGGCAAAAACAATGGTGTTGTTGTGGCCTCGGGAGATGGCCTCACCCAGGTCGTAGCCGACTTTCTCCCGGTCGATGTCGAATGCGGCCGAAAACTCGATGTCTCGCACGTGATAGCCGCCAAGATCCACATGCATCAAACCGGGGACAAAGTCATCGCTGGCGGCATTGCGGTAATACTCCACTCCCTGCACGAGTGACGACGCGCAGTTGCCGACGCCGATGATTGCGACACGAACCTTCTTGGTCATCCAATTACCTCTGGAAGCGAGCGCTCGGCCCCGGTGTGGGACAGCGACTGACTAATGATTTCTGGCGCTTCAGCGGCGGGATCGGAAGCGCCGTCTGAGCCTGGGACCGGCACTCCTTCCACCAGCTGGAAGAAGCGAGAAAAGCTGGCTTGGATTGATTCACGATCCAGGCGGCAGAAGACCTCGCGGCCTTCCCGCTTGGTGGTGACAATTCGCGCCCGCCTCAGGAGCCGCAGGTGCCACGACATCCGGGGCTGACTTATGCCCAAGAGCAGGGCCACGTCGGAGACCCTCGCCTCCTTCACCTCGGCTAACCGCTGCACGATGCGGAGCCGGGTCGGGTTGGCGAGCCCCTCGAAATAGGCTGCCAAGTCCCCCTCAGGAACTCCGGCTATGGCGAGAGGCAAAACTCGACGTTGGGGAGTGGGCGCCGCGGCGGGGACGGAGCGATTCAAATAAAGAACCCTTTCATAAAGGTGACGTTATGTATCCTACTCTACAACCGCCTCTGGGTCAACCGTCCAAGAGCCCTAGAGATCGCTCTGCACGGTCAGGAGGAGCCGCGGCAGTTCCGACCCGTAGCTGGCGTCTCAACGCTCTGAGCAGCGGCCGTTGCGTGGTTCCTGACTTCTGACAGCATGTCTTCACCGCTGGAGGCCCGAACCTCGTGAGGCCTCGGGGAAAGTCGGCCGGCGCTAAATCAGCTGCCGGTCTCGGGAGGATGAAGAGTGCGCAATGGTCGCTGAGGCTTGTCCATCAACCGCTGACCATCACGACCTTCCCGGTCACCTCGCCACCATCAAGTCGCTCGAACGCGCGCCTGGCCTCAGCGAGAGGATAAGTGCTGTCGATCAGGGGTCGCAGCCCTGTGGCTGCCACGGTAGCGAGCAGAGCTGCGAATTCGGCTCGAGTGCCCATCGTCGACCCCAGGATCCTCAGCTGGCGCCAGAAGACGCGGCGGAGGTCGGCGGGGGGATCGGCCCCGGATGTCACGCCGGCCACCACCACAGCGCCGCCCCTCCGCAGCGCCCGCAGGCTGGTGGCCCAGGTCGCCTCGCCCACGGACTCGATCACGGCATCGACGCCAACCCCGTTGGTGAGCCCCATCACCTCCTTAGCTGCCTCTCTTCCAGTCGCGATCGCCTGATCTACGCCCCGGGCCAGGGCGGCAGCTCGCTTAGCGGGGTCCCGACTGCTGACGATCACCCGTACGCCCGCGATTCGCGCCAGAAGCTCGACTGCCGTCGACAGTCCTCCCCCTGCTCCCTGGATGAGAACCGTGTCTCCTGGCCGTACCGACGCCTTGGTGAAGAGCATCCGATAGGCCGTCAGGTAAGCGGTAGGAAGACAAGCTGCCTGCTCGAAACTGAGATCGTGAGGCAGGACAAATAGATTCGCTGCGGGCACGACACAGTACTCCGCGAAGGTTCCCTCCCACCCGCCCTCGGTCAGGATGGCAAACCTTTGGCATGAGGTCTCGTCCGGGCCCAGGCAGGCTTCGCAATCACCGCAGGTGACCACCGCGTGGGCCACCACTGGGGTTCCCAGAGGGAATCGCTCGGCGGTGTCGGGGCCGTAGGCGTCGACGGTTCCCGCCACGTCGCATCCCAGAGTCCAGGGAAAGCTGGCGGGCGCTCCGACGCCCGCCAAGGTCCAGAGGTCGTGGTGGTTCAACGTGACGGCTCGAGTCCGAAGACGCACCGCACCTCGCTGAGGATCGGGAACCTCGCGATCACCAACCGCGAGGTTGTCCAGCGGCTTGGGTCCCCCCGCAGCGGTCGCGAACGCGGCGAGCATCGGGCCCTCCAGTCATCAGCTTCACTCCAGTGCCTAACTGTGACTTTAGTGGCGAGTAAGAGAGGGCGTGGAGCGGACGGCCCTCCTCGCCTCAATTATTCTGACCACGAGGTGTCCTCGGAAACTCAGAGCTACCGATTGAGCAAGCGCGACCGACGCGGGTACTCGGATACCCCGTCGGTCAGCCCGATCATCATCCAGTCACTCGGGCGACGAGTGGACCGGGTTGCGCGCCGGATGGCAATCGAGATGTCCCGCGCCATCCCGCTGGCAGAAGGCTTCGGGGGCGGCTCCGCCTTCGGGAGCGAGGTCCTGGCAGCCTGCCGAGAAGGTGTTGGCACCATGCTCTCCCTCTGGGCGGAGTCCCGGCCGCCGTCTCACGCCGAGCTGCAGCAGCTCTCGAGGATGGGAGGGCGCCTGGCCAGCACCGGCGTTCCTCTGGACGCCATCCTCCGCGCCTATCGGGTCGCGGCCTTGGTCATCTGGCAGCACGTGATCGAGGCGGTGCGGATCCACCCCGAAATTGAGCCCCAGTCGGTGCTGACCGCGGTTGGACCCCTCTTCGACTATCTCGACGCCATCAGCGTCGCGGTCAGCACCAGTTACCTGGAGACGCGCGAGAGGGTCCGGCGGGAACAGGATCGACAATACGACCAGTTCTTCAGCGACGTGCTGGGGGGTACCGCCGATCCGGAAGCGGTCGTCAAGGCGGCCGAAGGGGGCACGATCCTGGAGTTCCCCTATCGACTGGTGGTGGTCGGGGCCGATGACGTCTCGGCCGAAGCCACTATCGCCACCGCCTGGATGGTCGTGGGTGCCCACGTGGCCCTCTACCAATCCAGCGTGGTCGCCTTGGTGCCTGAGCAGGTGCGGATCGCGACCCTGCAGCGCCTCCTGCAGGTGGCGATCGGCTCTGATCGAGCTCCCTGGCAGATGGCCCACGGGGCGATCGCGGGCACCCTGGCCGAGGTTCCGTCGGCGGTGCGTGCGGCCCGCGACGCCCTGACCGTGGGGCAGAGTCTAATGCCCGACCAGCAGCTGTTCGACAGCACCAAGCTCCATCCCTATCTGGCCTGGGTCCACGATCTACCGGGGCTCAAGGAGTTTGTGGAGGCAGCCCTAGGCCCGCTTCTAGAGCGGGAGCGCTCGAGGAGTCTTCCCCTCCGCGAAACCTTGGAGACGGTGCTGAGCCACGAGGGCCTCAGCGCCGCCGCCAGATCACTCGGAGTCCACCGCCACACGCTTCTGTACCGGGTGGAACGGATCCAGGACCTGGTCGGCACCTGGGACGACCCCGAGGATCGGCTGCGACTGGAACTGGCCCTGAGAGGCTCGAGGTTGCTAGACGCGCTCTCTCCTCCAGAGCCGGTCAAGCCTGCCGCTCGACTGATTGCGAACGGACGACGCTAGATTGGCAGCGCTGAACACACGGGCTCTGGAAGCCCGTAACGCGAGCTGGCGCGTCACCGGCTCGCCTTGAGCACCCGCGGCACCCTGACATCGCGCCCCTCCGTCTACGACGCGATCGTTGTCGGCGGTGGTCATAACGGGTTGATCTGCGCCGCCTACCTAGCCGGGGCCGGGCAAAAGGTGGTGGTGCTCGAATCAAGACCCCGGGTCGGCGGTGCGGCGGTGACCGAGGAGGTCTGGCCCGGATACCACGTCTCGATCCTCTCCTACGTAGTCAGCCTGCTCCGACCAGCCATCGTCCGGGAGCTGGGCCTGGCTCGCTTTGGCTACGAGGTCTACCCTCTCGACCCGGCCTATTTCATGCCCTTCCCCGACGGGCGCTCCTTGTTCTATTGGGAGGACGTGAACCGGGCGGCTGCCGAGGTGGCCAAGTTCTCGGCTCACGACGCCCGGGCCCTCCTCGAGTACGACCGGGCCATCGGAGCTCTGGTTCAGGTGGTGCGTCCGCTGCTCGATCTCGCCCCTCCAGCCCTGGACCCCCGGCGCCCAGCTGACCTGGGCAAGGTACTGCGCCTGGGTCGCCATCTGCTCCGCCATCGCTCCGTCCTCAGCCAGCTGACCGACATCATGACCATGTCGGTATCTGACTTCCTGGACCAATGGTTCGATGACCCGGCAGTGAAGGGCGCCTTGGCCCCCGGCGGTGTGATTGGCGCCTGGGCCGGCCCCCATTCGCCGGGTACCGCCTACGTCCTTCTCCATCACCGCATCGGCGAGGCCGGTGGCCAACGCGGCGGCTGGGGTTTCGTCAAAGGTGGCATGGGTGCCCTCTCGGAGATCCTCGCTGGCGCAGCGCGCGCCCGTGGCGCCGAGATCCGGACTGGGGTTCGGGTCAATCAGATCGCGATCAAGGGATCCCGAGCCCATGGGGTGGTGCTGGAGGACGGTACTGAGCTCACGGGCACAAGCGTGATCTCCGCGATCCATCCGCGCACCACCCTTTTGGATCTGGTCGGGCGAGAGCACTTGCCGGCGGGCTTGGTGGTGGAGATGGAGCGCTATCGGAGCCGGAGCGGCTCCGCCAAGGTCAACCTGGCACTGGCGGAGCTGCCCAATTTCCGGGCCCTGCAGACAACCGGTGTGGGTCCCCAGCACCCCGAGTTCATCATCAATCCCTCGATCGAGTACCTGCACCGAGCCTGGGACGACGCCCTCTCGGGAACCTGGAGCATCAATCCGATGATGGACTGCGTCATCCCCACCACCAAGGACGCCACCCTGGCGCCACCAGGCCGCCACATCCTCACCTGTTTCGTTCAGTACGCCCCCTACCAGCTGCGAGACGCCAGCTGGGATCAGGAGAGGGAGAGGTTCGCAGACCGGGTGGTCGAGATCCTCGGCAGCTATGCCCCCAACCTGCCCGGTGCCGTGCTCGAGCGGCAGGTCATCACGCCGCCCGACATGGAGAGGGAGTTCGGCCTCCTAGGGGGCAACATCTTCCACGGCGAGATGGCACTCGACCAGCTCTTCTTCCTGCGGCCGGCCTCCCAGGCTGGTTCATATCGCACCCCGGTGGCTGGACTCTACCTCGGAGGTTCCGGAACGCACCCCGGGGGCGGTGTTATGGGGGCCCCGGGGCGCAACGCTGCCCGGACCGTGCTCGGCGACCTCCGCTGGCGAACCTGGAAAGCCCACCTGGGCCGCGGGACGGGCGACAGCTAGGACTTCGAAGCGATCCTCCAAACGCGCAGGCGTGCCGGAGCCGTCGCGATCAGTCCGCCCTGGCTTCGGTTGCAGCCTCTACCAGGAGCCCGAGGCCGACTCCCAGCATCCAGACGTCCTTGCTGACCGCGGTCCCGGCTGGGGTTGGCCACACGCTTCCCGGCTGGTGCATCGCCGGGGTCCGCAAGTACATGGCGAGCAGCGTTCCCGAGAACACGGTCAGCGCGCCTCCAGCTAGCGCGGCCGGCACCAAGGGCGCCAAGAGCGCGGCCCCGGTGGCAATCTCTCCCAGGGCCACCAGTCGCGTAAAGCGCAAGGGCGGAATTCGTTTCAGCATCGGGAAGGCGCCACTCGCGGCCGCGTGGACGCCCTCCGCACGCTTCTCGTCTAGATCCCACTTCCCGAGCCCGGCATGAAGTATGTAGGCACCGGTGCTGACCCGAGTAGGCAGGTCGCGGGCCCTAATCCCAAGTTTCATCTATCACCCTTTCGTGTGGTTGGCCGACTGATATCGCGGTTGCAGCAGTCGCGCGGAACTCAGCCGCTGGCCCGTGATTCTTGGCAGCCAGTCCCCAACCGCCGTCAGGCCCGGGCCGAGCTCCACGATCTCGCTCGCACTACAAACCTTAGTCATGGTTGACCGCGTTTCGCCCACCCGAATACGGTGTTCACAGATGATCTTCGCCAGCTGGCAGTGGGCTAGGTGACATGACTGACGTCGACTACTCGTCCCGGGCGGGTTCGGTGCGCGGCTATCTGGCGGTGCCCCGGGGAGTCGGTCCCTGGCCAGGTGTGGTTGTGATCATGGACGCCTTGGGAATGAGCAAGGATTTGCGCCAGCAATGTGATCGGCTGGCGAGTCACGATTACCTGGCTCTGGCGCCGGATCTGTACTCCTGGGGACCCAAGATCAGCTGCATCCGGGCGACCTTTGCCGCCCTCCGCCGCGGCAGTGGCCGGGCCTTCGAGGACATCGAGGCGGCGAGAGCCTGGCTCGGAGCCAGGTCCGACTGCACTGACAAGGTCGGGGTAATCGGCTTTTGCATGGGCGGCGGTTTCGCTCTTCTGGTGGCTCCGCGGTTCGACTTCGCCGCATCGAGTGTCAATTACGGTCAGGTGCCAAAGGACTCCGACCGGCTGCTGCTGGGCAGCTGTCCCATCGTCGGTAGCTACGGCGGGAGAGATCGCATCCTCAAAGGACACGCGGAGCGGCTGGAGGCAACCCTACAGGGCCTTGGGATTGACCACGACGTCAGGGAGTATCCCGGGGCTAGCCACGGATTCATGAACCGCCACGACGGTGCTTTGGGAGCCATGGTGCGCGTCCTCGGAGTTGGCTACGAGCCCGACTCGGCGGAAGACGCCTGGCGCCGGATTCTCTCTTTCTTCGAACGCCACTTACGCACCCAGGTGCAGGACGGAGGCGCTGAGTGCGATCCCGGCGGGATCCCGAGGAGGGAGGACTCAGGCTCTAGGTAAGCGGCGCTGCCAAATCTGCCCGGGCGGGTGAGATTCGCGATCTGGTGGCGAGCCTGGCACTGAGGTTCGGCTACCGTATCATTTGACTGGTTGATGATCCGTAAGCCGAATCGCATCGAGAGCCGGACCGCTCCAGCCGCTTGGCGAAGGACGGGGCGACCCGCCCTGATTGCCCGCCTGATGGACCAGCAGTCACACTTGCGTCGCCGCTTCGAGGCGGTAAGGCCCGCCGGGCTGGGAACGCTTGACCCGACGGTGCGGGAACTGCTGGCCAACACTACGTTCCGCCAGCACGAGGTACTCCGGCTAGTCTCCGTCCGGGGTCCTCTTGCCATGCACGAGCTGGCCCAGCTACTGGGCATCAGCCGAAGCAGTGCCACCGAGGTCGTTGAGCGGTTGGTGGCGCACGGCCTCCTGGAACGCCGTCAGGATCCCATCGACCGACGCACTGTTCAAGTTGCCCTGACGGTGCGAGCTCAGGGCCTGGTGGCGCAGGTCCGGCGAGCCCTGGAGCCCGGCTTCGCCACACTTGTGAGCGTCCTCGACGACGGCGAACTTGCAACCTTGGTTGGCCTGCTCGAGAAACTGGCGAAGCCGGCTTCGCCCACCGCGACGGTAGTGGCGCCGTCATCGGCCCTGGAGCCGCGCCGATCCGCTGGCGGCAAGGTCAGGTCGCCGCGCCGGCGGCCAGCTTTGTGACCGCTCTCTTCACCGGACTCGGCCGGCTCGCGGTTCGCTTCCGCTTCGTGGTGGTGGTTGCCTGGCTGGTGGTTGTTGTCGTGTGCGTCCACCTACTACCCAGCTTGGCTTCGGTCAGCAAGGACAGCAACTCAGCCTTCCTGCCCGCCAGCGCCCCCAGCTCGAGGGCCGCCCTGCTCGCCAGCCCCTTCCAAAACTCCAAGCTCGCCGCGGCCACCCTGGTCGCTTCCAACTCCTCCGGGCGGCCCCTCAGCTCCGCCGAGCAATCCGTGATCACGGGATTCGAAGCGACGGTGAGGACCATGCCCCATGTCCGTCTGGTGCGCGACCTCGGCACCTCCCCCAACGGCAAGGCGCGCCAGGCGCTGATTCAGCTGGCCGTCCCTGCCTTCGGAGGGGCCAGGGGGCACAAGTCGTGCAGGCGATCCGTGCCAGCTTTCCACCCGCCGGGGTGACCGGTCTCAGCTTCTATCTGACCGGTGACTTGCCCACCATCATCGACAGCCAACAGTCTTCGAAGCATTCTCAGAATCTCACCCAACTCTTCTCGGTTGTCTTCATCATCGCCTTGCTTCTGATCGCCTTCCGGGCCTTGCTGGCCCCTCTGATCACGCTCCTACCCGCCGCGCTGGTGCTGGTACTTTCCGGACCGGTGGTGGCCGAGGCCACCCGTATCGGGGTTCAGGTCTCAGTGATCACGCAGGTGCTGCTGATCGTGCTGGTGCTGGGAGCTGGCACCGACTACGGCTTGTTTCTGGTCTTTAGGGTGCGTGAGGAGCTCCGTCGAGGACTTCAGCCTCACGACGCTGTGGTCAAGGCGGTCAGCACCGTGGGCGAGTCGATCACGTTCTCCGCCCTCACGGTGATTGCCGCCCTTCTGAGCCTGACGCTGGCTCAGTTCGGGCTTTACCAGAGCCTCGGTCCCGCGTTGGCGATCGGCATCGGCCTCATGCTCCTGGCGGGCCTGACTTTGCTGCCGGCGCTGCTGGCGATCTTTGGCAGGGCCGTGTTCTGGCCCACCCGGACTGCCAAGGAAGACCGTCAGCGGGGGGGAATCTACTCCTGGCTGGCGGCGCGAGTGGTGCGACGACCACTGCTCATCCTCCTCACCGGGGTGGTGGTCTTCGGGGGCGTCGCGATCGGCGCCCTGACCAGCGCTACGGCCGGATTCGGCAACACGGCGGCCCCCAGCGGGACCAACTCGGCAGCCGGCGCGGCCGTCCTGGCCAGAGACTTTCCCGCTGCCAACGTGCAGTCGTCGGCCGTGCTGTTCCAGCTGCCTCAGTCGGTCTGGGGCGACCCGGCAGTCCTCAGGGTGGCCCAGAGCGATCTGACAGCGACCCATCAGTTCCGCAAAGTTGTCGGTGCGCTAGCTGTCTCCGGTCTCAGCGCGGCTGAGGTGACCAGTCTGCACGCTCAGTTGGGTCCTCCCGGCGCCCTCACTCCAGCTGAGCCTGTCGGTGTTTCGGTTTCACCCGCGCTCTACAACGGCTACCGAGAATTGGCGGAGTACATCAGCCCCGACGGGCGCACGATCCAGTTCTCCACCCTGCTACTGCACAACAACGACAACTCCACCCGCGCGCTAGCCGCCATCCCGACGGCGCGGCGAGCGGTCGCGCAGGTGGCGACCCGCGTCGGGGCCCGGGACAACGGCATCTTCGGGCTGCTGCCCTTTGCCTACGAC
This sequence comes from Candidatus Dormiibacterota bacterium, assembly GCA_963701235.1. Classification (GTDB taxonomy): domain Bacteria; phylum Chloroflexota; class Dormibacteria; order Aeolococcales; family Bog-877; genus Bog-877. The sequence continues at coordinate 346,417 of OY969577.1, read as the reverse complement.
GTCGAGAACCTCTCTAACACTGACCTCATTCACATTATTCCCTTGGTCACCGTGCTAATCGCACTGCTGCTGGCTCTGGTGCTGCGCAGCCTGGTGGCGCCCATCTACTTGGTGGTGAGCGTGGTGCTGTCCTACCTGGCGACGCTGGGGCTGGTGTCGCTGATTTTTGTCCATCTCTTGGGGCAGAGCGGGATCAACTTTCTCTTGCCGTTCCTCCTCTTTGTCTTCCTGATGGCGCTGGGCTCCGACTACAACATTTTGATGATGACCCGGATTCGTGAAGAAGTTCAGCACTTGCCGCTGCGGCAGGCGATTCAGCGGGCTGTCGGTATGACCGGAGCCACCATCAGCACCGCCGGCCTGGTGCTGGGTGGCACCTTTGCGGTTCTGGGCCTCGCCGGCGGAGGCAGCTCGGGAGGCTCAGAGATCCAGCAGATTGGATTCGGCGTTGCCGCGGGAGTCTTTATGGACACCTTCATCATTCGCACTCTCCTGGTCCCATCGGCCGCCGTTGTGCTGGGTAGGTGGAACTGGTGGCCCTCCAAGCTCTCGCACACTGCAGCCCGACCGGTTGGAACTGATGCCCCGGCGACCAGCGGGACGGGATGACGCCGGACGGTCCTGCTGAGTCCCCTTTTGGAGTCGCCATTCATCGGCAGCTGAAGATGGTGCACCAGATGCTGAGGAACGACCTTGCACTCTGCCGCGAGTTGGCGTCGGATGTGGCGGCCGGTGCGCTCGGCGACGAGATATTCCAGCGGATTGCCTCTCTCAAGATTACGAGCCCGATCTGGACTCTGAGAGTCAACTGCCTCTACCACTGTCGAGTAGTCCACGCCCACCACCACGCTGAAGACGCGGAGATGTTCCCCGCGCTCAGGCGCTCCAACCCGGAACTGTCTGTCATCGTGGACAAGCTGGAGAGCGATCACCGACTTATATCCGGACACCTCGACGAGGTGGAGGCTGCCGCCGATACTCCTGACCTGGATGGCACGGACGCGACGGGGGCCCGCCAGCGTCTGGTGAGGGCGCTCAGCGACCTCGCCGATCTTCTTCTCACCCATCTCGCCTTTGAGGAAGAGGCGGTCGCGCCCGCCATGCGGGCATGGGCAAGCTGGCCTAAGACTTAGATCGCCACGGATGCCGGCCGATTAGCCCCGGCAGCGGACGAACGCACCCACCCGTGGTCCCCTGCCATCAGCTGAATGGCATAGCCGGGTGATAGCGTGACGCTGTGAAGATCGGGGTGGTCGGCATTGGGAAGATGGGGCGACCCATCGCTGAGCGTCTCCTCGACGCCGGCCACGAAGTCTCGATATTCAATCGTTCGCAGAGCCTCCGCGTCAGTGCGCTGAGGGACCGAGGCGCGGCCGTTCGCTCATCGGCCGCCGAAGTCGTTGCCAATGCGGACATCATCCTCACCGCTCTGCCTACAGAGGAGAGCGTGCGCGGGGTCTACGCCGACATGGTGAAGGTAGCCCGCGCCGGCCAACTCTACATTGACCACTCCACGGTCAGCATCGCGCTCAATCGATGGTGCGCCCATGAGTTGAGGGCCACGCAGGCGTTCTTTATGGACGCGCCAGTCTCCGGCGGACCGGCGGGAGCCGAGAGCGGAAAGCTGACCGTGATGGTCGGGGGTGACGCCGATAGTTTTGAGCGCGCGCTGCCTATCTTCCAGCAGTTGGGGCCAAACGTCCGCCTCTGCGGACCCGTGGGTGCGGGGCAGGCGATCAAGCTGACCAACCAGTTGCTGGTCGCGGTCCACACTGCGGCCGTGGCCGAGGCTGCCGCCTTCGCAATCAGGCTGGGCGCCGACCTCAGCACCGTTGAGGATGTGATCGGCACATCCTTCGGAAGCTCGGCGATGTTGCTGCGTGATCTGCCGCGGTTCCGGGCTCGCGACTTCGAGCCGGCAACGCCCGTCTCCCTGATCTCCAAGGACCTGGGAATCATCCATGCCGAGGCGCAGGCGGCAGGGGTACCTCTGCCGTTGGGAGGTCTGACTGAGCAGTGCTTTGTCGCAGCCAGGGCGCACGGTTGGGGGGAAGAGGACATGTCGGCGCTCTTTAAGCTGTGGGACTCGACGACCGGTTCCCAGCCCTCATCTTCCGCCTGAAGTCGTGCCCCGATTCGCCGCCAACCTCAGCATGCTCTGGCAAGAACTTGGCCCCTACGATCGCTTCGCGGCCGCGGCCACGGCAGGGTTCACCCACGTCGAGATGCTGTTCCCACACGAACTGGACGCGTCCCGGCTAGAGGCGACGCTGGCACGGCATGGACTGGAGATGGTCCTATTCGACCCAGCCGCCGGTGACTGGGCCGGGGGCGAGCGGGGCACCTTGGCCCTGCCCGGCCGCGAGCTGGAGTCGATTCAGGCGGTGCGCAACGCCATCGAGCTGGCCCAGCGGATAGGGACACGCAGGCTCAATACGCTGGTGGGGGTGTTGCCAGCCACCGTCAGTGTTGACCAAGCGGAGGCGACGGCGGTGTCGAATCTTCGCCAGCTGGCGCCGCTGGCGGAAGGGGCGGGGATCATGCTGCTGGTCGAGGCTTTGAACAGCATCGACGCACCCGGATATTGGCCGTGCACGGTCGCGGAAGCTGCGCAGCTGGTTGAGAAGGTAGATCTGCCGAACGTCAGACTGCAGCTGGACCAGTACCACGCGGCGATGGCTGGTGAGGATGCTCTCGCCTGCTTGGAGGCTCACTTCCCCAGGATCGGACATGTGCAGATCGCAGACGTTCCGGGGCGCCACGAGCCCGGGACCGGGACAGAGCCGATAGCCGAGTTTCTCCAGGCGCTAGACCGGCTGGGATACGAAGGATTCGTGGGGCTGGAGTACCGCCCCCTGATCGACACGGCGTCCAGCCTTAGGTGGCTCGAGAGGAGACCGCCAACAGGGAAGTAGTTTCCTTGGGGGCAAGTGCTGCCGGGGCGCCGCGGCGAGATCTGGCCGACCCCCCTCTGAGGTGAGGTGCTACACTGTCCGTAAAGTACTTTGTAATACCAACTAGTCGCTATCAAGGAGTGCCACGCATGGATGAGGATGAGCGAGCAAAGCGCTCCGCAGTGATCGGGGACGAGTCCCACCTCTCGCCGGAAGAGGCGCTGGCCCTGATTGACGCCCAACGGGGGAAGGCCGTCCGGAGCTTGTATGTCGACCCGACGATGATCCTCGGAGCTTGGGGAGCGGCCTGGCTCTTTGGTTTCGGAGCGATCTATCTAGCCTCCAATGGGTGGCTCGGTACCGTCATGCCGGCTTGGACGGCGGGCGCGATCGCCGGGGTTCTATTCGCGGCGGCCGCCCTGTTGTCATTCGGCGAACAGATCCGCCACGGACGCGGCGTTGAAGGCCCGTCGCGGCGAACAGCTGCGATGTATGGGTGGTCCTGGCCCCTGGCGTTTGTCGGCCTATTTGCCCTCGATCTCGCTCTCGAGCATCAGGGTCTGCCATCAGACCTGGCCCCCTTGCTCTGGACCGGGAGCTCTCTGCTGGCGGTCGGTCTCCTTTACCTAGCCGGGGGGATGCTCTTTGACGATCGCCTGCAGTACGGGCTCGGGGTCTGGGTGCTGGTAACAGGCGGGGCCAGCGTCGCCGCGGGAGTTCCCGGGAACTTCGCGGTGCTGTCATTGGCCGGAGGAGGCGGGTTCCTGGTCGCAGCCGCTGTCTGGCGGGTCCGTGGCTGGCGCGCAGAGCGGGCGCCAGCGTGACCACGGTGCGCGCCCTTCCTAATCTCGACGCGGTCATACATGCCCAGGCCCGCCTCCGAGTCACGGTGGCTCTATCCGTCTTGCCAGCCGGGGATAGGGTCACCTTCCCCCGGCTCCAGGAGTTGGTGGGAATGACTGCCGGCAACCTATCGACCCACCTGCGCAAGCTCGAAGATGCGGGCTACGTCAAGATCACTAAGTCGTACCAACGTCGCACTCCGGTCACCTACGTGACGTTAACCAAGGTCGGACGGCGGGCCTTTGAGAACTACGTCTCGGCCGTGCAAGCTTTACTCGCCACGCCGGTTGACCACTCAGGGGAGGAGGATCTCTGACGGCTACGCTAGGTTTGTCGCTTGCCGCCTCGGTCGCTGATTCCTGCCGGCGCCACCGACCCTTTCACTCTGAGCATCAACTCCCTGAGCCTTCCTTGCCGCCGACCTGCTCGAGAAGGCCGCCAGCCGCCCGGAGTGTCGGGTCGCTAGTCAGTCGTCGTTACCGGCGTCTACCTCTCTGCTGACGATCCAAGCGTGCTTGCCGACCGGTCGGCCTCGCGCAAATCCCAGCTCCTCGAAGAGTTCGACAGTAGCGCTAAACAGGAATCGATCCTGAGCCTCGCGGCCGGAGGTCGCTTCGGAGGTCGCCTCCACCAGGCCACCGCCGGCCGAGGCGATCTGCGCGAGCGCGGCCTTGAGCGCAGTTCGTGCGATCCCCTGTCCTCGATGACGCTTGTCGACGAAGATGCAGGCGATCCGCCAGCGCGCAGATGGCGGTGGGTCTTTGGCATATTCACGGTTGTGCTTGAGCCCGAGCTCCTCAGGACTCCCGTATTGGCACCAACCCTGTGCGATCCCGTCCTGGTCGAACGCCAAGACCGCGTGCGCTCGGCCCGCCCGTACCAATTGCTCCTTCAGCGCTCGAGGATCGCTTACGCCGCGCTGGTATTCCGTGTGGTACGCGATGCACCAACACCCTCCGTAGATCCCGTTGTTGCGCTCGACCAGCTCCGCGAACGCGCCCCACGTAGATGCGTCGAGCGGCCGGGTGGTGTAGGACATCGTGGTGGGCAAGATGGCCGCACTGGACGGAGCTGAGCGGTCAGGCACTGGCGACCTCGGCCAAGAGGGTGGCGAGTTCCCCTGGACGGCTGAACATCGGCCAATGCCCGGACTCAATGTCACGGTAATCGACATGCCGGGCTGTTGTGAGTTCCGGTATCTCGCCCCCTTCGACCCACTCTCTCGCCTGGGCCACGGAGAACTCGGGGCAGATCAGCGTGACCGGAACCTCGAACCGCCGATCGTCGCTGAGATGCACTACTCCCTTGGCCACGGCTTCGGGGACCGGGATCGCCGCGGCGGCGATCCTCCTCTTCATCTCCTCGTCGAGATCGGCCGAGTCTGGACCTTCGAAAGGATGCCACCCTGGAAATGGCATCATCCCGTCTTTGGACTCAAAGAAGTCGGCGTAGAGCTCTCCGTCGACGGACGGGAAGCCGCCGATGAAGGCGACTCTGCGCACCTTGTTAGGGCGGGCGTCGGCAGCAATCCATGCCAAGCTGCTGGCGGCCGAATGCCCGACGACCAACAAATCTCCAGCCGTGGCGTCGACGGCGGCGACGACGGCGGCCACCTGATCGTCGAGAGTTGCGGAGCTGGATCCGTCACCCTGGCCGGGAAGGGTCAGAGGTGTGGCGCGGTGCCCAAGCGCCGCCAGTCGAGGCACCACCTTGTCCCAGGCAGAGCCATCCAGCCAGAGTCCAGCTATTAGCAGGATCTCCATGGGGCGACCATGGACCGGTTGGTTCATCGTGGCCGGGATTGGATGACGTCGAGATCACGGTTGGCATAGCCGCTGTGCTGCCACTCCTCGTTGAGGATCACGTGCAGGCAGTGGAGCACCGTGCGAGCCTCCGTCGGGTGACCGGGAGCGTCAGGGGGGACACATACCCGCTCGAGCTCCTCCGGGGTGAGAGCAGCAATCGTCTCCTTCACCATATCCATGCGCCCGCGACGGACCTCAAGCACTTCAACGAGAGGGGGGCTCGCATCGGGATCGACCCCGAGACTGGCTGGATCGGTCAACCATGACCCGGCGAGTCCCCAGGGATGGTACGGACGGGAGATCTGCTTGACCATGCGCAAGAGCCAGCAGTCGGTGGCGAAGATCAGATGGCGAAGAGTCTCGACAAAGCTCCACTCGTCGTCGACGCGTTCGTAGAGCACCGGCTCCGGTAGCACTTGGGCTCGAGCGACGTTCGCCCGCCAAATGTCCTCGAGCATTGCCCACGCGTCGGCCAGGACTGGCGGGTCGCTGGTGCGGAGCTTCACCCGCTCGGGGAAGCGACGGTCCAGCTCGGCTTCCACCAGCGGAGCGACCTCGACGCCGTTCACCAGGAGCCCTTCGATGTCCCCCGAGATATCGGCGTTGCAGAGCCAAGCGTCGGTGATCTTGGCGCCTTCGAAGCTCGGGCTGTGCAATCGAGCTCGGGAGAAATCAGCGTCCTCCAGCCGTGCTCCCGCAAAGTCCCGACCCTCAGCAGAACTCATTTTGCACCTCCGTCCGGGGAGTCCCGCACGGCCCGACTTCTCACGGGCCCGCGCCGCCTGTAGCGTACCGTAGCGATCGGGCGCTCGCTGATGAAGGCGTGAGTCACGCCCGGGTGCTCCTACCCGCACGGGGAGTCGAACCCCGGTTACCACCTTGAAAGGGTGGTGTCCTAACCGCTAGACGATGCGGGCTCGGCGAGAGGCGTCCCTATACTCGCAGGAAGTGGTGGAGGTCCAAATTGTTTAGGGAAAGCGGCCTGAGTTGAGCATCCAGCCGGAGGGGGCGGACGCTGCCGCTGCCCCGGCGGCGGGAGAGTCGCGGCGATACCCCAACCTCGGTACCCGCGGTGTCTCGGTGAGCAGCTCGGAGTCGGCAGACGTCCCCATCCTCACCTCTCGCACCGAGGGCTGGATGGTGGCAATTGCCCTCCTGGTCGCGGGCTGCATCTCAATGGGGATCTATCTGGTCGTCCTGCATCATTGAGTTCCCTTCCCGAGGATCTCCTTACCAAGCTGGTTGAGCTCCCAGGTCTGAGGCGCCTGCGCTTCGCTCCCAGCCCCACCGGCGAGCTCCATATCGGTAACGTCCGGACCGCCCTGCTCAGCTACTGCCTGGCCGGGGAAGATGGCCGCTTCCTGGTCCGCATCGAGGACACCGACCGGGAGCGCTACCAGCCTGAATCAGTGCCCGGCTACCTGGAGACCTTGGCCTGGTTGGGGATGCACTGGGACGAGGGACCCGACATCGGTGGTCCCTGCGAGCCCTACGTCGAGTCGGAGCGGCTGCCCTATTTTCAGGAGGCGGCCGGGCGGCTCGTCGCCGAGGGCGCCGCCTATCGCTGCTTTTGTACCAAGCAACGCCTGGATGAGCTGCGGGCCGCCCAGCGGGCCGCCGGTCTGCCGACTCGCTATGACGGCAGGTGCCGAAACCTGAGCGCCGAGGAGGTGGCGGCCCGGCTCGAGCGGGGTGAGCCGTCGGTGGTGAGGTTGCGGGTACCGCCGGGAGAGACCCGCTGGGATGACCTGGTGCTCGGTCCCCAGCTGTTCGAGAACGACTCGGTCGACGACCAAGTGCTGCTCAAGTCCGATGGCTTTCCGACCTACCACCTGGCACAAGTGGTCGATGACCACCTGATGGGAATCACCCAGGTGGTCCGAGCGGTGGAATGGCTGCCCTCGACACCCAAGCATCTGATCACCTACGCCGCCCTGGGCTGGGACCCGCCCCAGTTCGCGCACGTGGCCCTGGTGCTAGGCCCAGACCACAGCAAGCTCTCTAAGCGCCACGGGGCGCAGACGGTCGCCGAGTTCCGGGCGATGGGGTACCTGGCCGAGGCGCTGGTCAACTTCCTGGCCTTCCTGGGCTGGTCCCCGGGGACCGAGGAAGAGATCTTCACCCTGGCTGAGCTGCGCTCGCGGATCTGCTTCGACCGCCTCCAGGCCAGCCCCGCGATCCTGGATCAGCAACGGCTGGACTACCTCAACGGGGTCTGGATCCGAAGGCTGACGGTGGGGCAGTTGGCGGAGCGAATCAAACCCTTTCTGCCCCAGGCCAACCCAGACCAGTTGGTCCCTATCGCCGCCATGGTGCACGAGCGCATCCGCCGGCTGGACCAGGTTCCCGGACTGGTGGGGTTCGCCTTCTCGGAGCCTAATCCGGACGCTGACTTTCTGCGCGGGAAGCTGGGCGCCGACCAGGCACGTGCCTTCCTGGAGGGCGTCCCAGAGCGCCTTGAGGGCGAGCCCTCCCAAATGATGGAGCGGCTGCGGGAGCTGGCCCTGAAAGTGGGGAGTAGGGAACCCGTCACCGACAAGAAGCTTGTTCAGGCGGCGATGCGGGTTCTGCGGGTGGCGACGACCGGCGCCGAGGTCACTCCGCCACTGCCGGAATCGCTAGCCCTGATCGGCAGGGAGACCACGATCAAGCGAATCCAACGCGCCATCCGAGCACTGGCCGCCACCAACCAACCGTCGACCGACGAATTGGAGATCCGCTGACCCTGGGAGCCGCGAGCCCGGTTCACTGATCCGACTTCCCTCTACCAAATGGTCGCCTCCCATTGCTGCGCGACCAGCGTGCCTGTAGCCTTGGGTCGTTGCCGAGCTCGTGTGGGGGTGTAGACAGTGGCAGTAGCTAACAAGATCGTCGGCAACGCCATGCAAATGGTGATCTGCCAGCTAGAGGCGGGGCAGACCGTCTACGCCGAAGCGGGGAGGTTTCTCTGGAAGACCACCAATGTCTCCATAGAAACTCGCCTGTCCAAGCCGGCTGCCCAGGGAGGAGGCGGCGGAGGACTGCTCAGCAAGGCGCTGGACGTCGGCAAGAGGGTGGTGGCGGGCCAGAGCCTGGCCTTCCAGTACTTCACGCCCGCGGGCGGCAGCGGCCTGGTCGCCTTCTCAGGTACCCTGCCGGGCGAACTGCGCGCCCTCGAACTCGACGGGACTGTGGGCTGGCTGACCGAGAAGGACGCCCTGATTGCCGCCGAGGGAAGCGTCAACTTCGATATTGCCTTCGCGGGATTCCGGACCGGTCGGCGCGGCGGGACCGGGTTTGTGCTGGAGAAGTTTACCGGCAAGGGAACCCTGATGATCGCGGCCGCGGGCAACTTTATCGATCTCAACCCGTCGAAATACGGCGGCAAGATTCAGGTGCACGCCGGTGCACTGGTGGCCTTCCAAGACACGGTCCGGTACAGCGTTGAGTACATCGGCGGCTTCAGCGGGGCAACCTTGATGACCGCCGCATTTGGTGGCGACGGCATCAGTCTGGCCACACTCGAGGGCGATGGAACCGTGATTCTGCAGTCGGTCAACCTGCACGGACTGGCGGAAACGCTGGAGAAGTTGACCAATGACCCGAGCGATGACAGGGGTCACGCTGGCGTCGGCGGATTGTTCAACTAGGCGCCACATGGCGAAAGGAGATGACTGATGAGTTTCATGGACAAGCTGAAGGAGCAGGCCGAGCAGGTGGCGGCCAAAGCACAGCAAGGCACGGCACAGATGCAGACCAAGATCGACGCGGTTCAGGCCAAGCGCACTGCCGACAGCCTTCTGCATGACCTCGGCGCAGCCTACTATGCCGAGCAGCGGCAGGGTGGTCCGCACACTGCGGTGGAGTCAGCCCTGGCGGCGCTGGATGCTCACGCTAGGCAGACTGCGCCGATCGATGCGTCCACCACTGGACCACAGCCGATGCCTACCCAGGCGGCACCCCCAGCCGCGGCACAGCCCGCAGGAGACTTCAAGCTCGACGACGTGTAGCAGCAGTCACCAGCGATGCACGGCCCGGAGTCGGCCTTCGGCACGCGTGTAGGAACCTGGGATTGTACAGTTCCCGAAGCTGAGTGACTTTTCCATCTGACTCTCGTACCCTAGGCGAGGTGCCGTTGGCGGCCGCTACTATCGTTTGGTTGGGCTTCGAGGCGGACTGGTGGCGTCATCGTCTGCGGGGCCGACAGTGGGGCGTTGCCAAGTGGTAAGGCGCCTGACTCTGGATCAGGTAATCGGAGGTTCGAATCCTCCCGCCCCAGCCACACCGCCGTATTCGAACGTATCCACAGAGAAGTGGCGGTCAAAGGACTCGCGAAACTCCGACTTGCCAAGCTTCCCACTGACTATGAGGATCTGCACGAACACGGAGTCGTTAAACAACGTCGACGTCCGAGTCGACATCGCGGTGATGCGGACCCCGGCCGGCCACGGCCGGCTTTAGCTGACGAAATTCCACACCCCGACAGCGGTCAGCGCTGAGCCGGAGAACGCACCGGGAACACGCTGGACCGCGTATCCGCTGTCGTCGTCGAGCACCATCCCGGTGCTGGCGGGATGATCATGCACGCTCTGTTCGGCGCTCATTTCGGCTGATCGCGGCGACGGTCGCTTCCGGCAGCGGACCCATGGTTGCCAACTGCGCTGCCTGACGCCGGTGGGTCGGCGAGGGCTCACTTCGGGACGGACCAGGTACGTGCCGGCTCTGCTGAGCGAGCCGCAACCATCCTCACGAACCCGAGCGTTCGCCCGGCGTCGACGCGCAGCATCTGGGCTTGACTCGATGCTCGGTCGTCGCCCTGTCGGACGCGCGTCTCACACCACCGCTGCCACTGCTGTGCGCCGGCCGGAATGTTCTCGCAGGTGTTGACGCCGACGACGCCTGCCTTGTCCCAATGGCGACGCCACCACTCGGCGCTGTGGAAGGTGGCGAAGTCGCGGTGCCAGTACCGCTCGAGATGGCTCGGCGGACCCTCGAGTTCTCGCGTCGTGGCCGGCACTGCGATCCCGATCTCGGCCCCGTCTCGCACGAACTTGATCAGGTACTCGAGGTACAGATCATCCGTGCCGAAGTAGTGGTATGCATCGGTGCAGACCACTGCGTCGAAGAAGCCGTCTGCGTAGGGCAAGGCGTGCGCCTCCGCATGGACTGGGAAGATGCGGGCGGTCTCATCGGCTTCCTGTATCCGCGTCCAGTTCTCCGCGGCGTCGATCCAGAGATCGGTAGCCCACACTGTGACGCCGAATTCCCGGGCGAGGAAGATCGAGCTGATCGCCCTGCCGCAGCCGAGGTCGAGCACCCGCATCCCAGATGCGAGATGCATCGCGTCCGTCAGCGATTCGGTGAGCCAGAGGACGTGGGGGCCCATCGAATTGTCGACCACCCACTGCGGGTCGTACCGCGACGAGCGGGGGTATTCCGGAAGAGCCAGGGCGCGCCCAAGCTCATCGTGATTGAGTGGATCCATTGTGAATCTCCAGGTTTTGCGAATTCGATTCGCCGCCGGAGACCGGCCGACGCTAGAGGTCGGCTCCGGAGGCAGGGAGAAGCGGACGATAACCTGGAACAAGCTTCTTAGTCACGCGTCACCTCCTGCGCCGTAGGGTAGCACGGCCCGCAACTACGTCGCCCCGCGCTACCGTCGCCACCGTTGTCCGCGGGCGACTCTCCGAAATCTTGCGCAAGCTCACCCAGAACAGCATCGCGTCACGGTGGTCCGAACCAGGTAGTCAGCGCCGCGCGCAATCCGGTGTCGGTCCCATCTCCCACCCAGGCGACGCACCCGTCCGGGCGAATCACCACCGCAGCCAGGGCGCCGACTGAGCCCAGGACCGGAAGCTCCCAGGGGCCGCCATATTCAGCATCGATCAGCTGGACCCGGTCAGTCCAAGGTGTGATGTCGAAGGCGCGGGGCTGAGCGAGGTTGAGCAGCACCGGTCGGGCGCTGCGCAGAAGCTCATAGACGCGGAGCGGGCCATCGGCGGTCGCGATGTCCAGATCGGGCATGCGTCGTCCGAGCAGGGGATGTCCTGGTCCGAGGTCGTAGTGGATATCGAGACCCGACATCATGGCGGCGATGCTCCGACGCGGCTCGTTCATGCTGAGTAGCTCGGTCATGGTGTTGCGCAGGGCCTGGTGGCGGTCGCCGGGGCTGGTCAGTGCGACTTGGGCCATGGTGTTCTGTAACACCCGAGCGCCGACCGGATGCCGTTCGTCGTGGTAGGTGTCCAGCAGGCTCTGGGGTGATGTCTTCTTGACCACCTGGGCCAGCTTCCACCCCAGGTTCACGGCATCCTGGACCCCGGTGTTGAGACCTTGACCACCGAGCGGGGGATGCACGTGTGCTGCATCGCCCGCCAGAAGGATGCGTCCCTTGCGATAAGACGCCGCCTGCCGGGTGATGTCCGTAAACCGGGAAGTCCAGCTCAGGCTGTGCACTCCGTAGTCCGTCCCGTCGGCGGCGATGAGTGCCTCGCTGACGTCCTGCAGGGTGGGCTCGCTGGTGTGCTCGACCTGGCGTTCGGACAGGACGACCCGAATCCGATCTCCGCCCTCGGCCGGGCCGATCCCGCCGCCTGGACGCAGGCCGAACTCCGGCTTCTCGACCATCTCGACGTCGGCCATGAGCCAGCTGGTCGATGGATCCCATCCGGCGAACTCGATACCGGCCGCCTTTCGGACCACACTGCGGCCCCCGTCGCACCCGACCAGATAGTCCGCCAGGATCGATGTGCCGTCGGACAGCACGACCTCGACGCCAGCGTCATTCTGGGTGAACGCTGACACCTCGCGTTCGCGCGTGGTTGGCACTCCGAGCTCTTGGACCCAGGTAGCCAGCAGGCGCTCGGTCTGTATCTGCGGCAGCGCGAGCCCGTAGTTGTGGCGAGATGGGAAATCACTGATGGCCAAGGGGATTCCGCCGAATCCCTGGATCTGCATCGCCTTCCCCTCCTCGAGAAACCGATCGGCAACCCCACGCTGATCGAGCACTTCGAGGGTGCGCGCGTGCAGACCGCCGGCGCGTGAGCGGTCGGGATCCGGAGTGGCCCGTCGTTCAACGATGACGACGTCGACCTGGGCCAGTGCCAGCTCAGCCGCCAGCATCATTCCTGTCGGGCCTCCGCCGGCGATCACAACCTCATGTTTGGCCATTCGCCACTCCTTCGCTTCCTTAGGACTGGTTTCGCATTGAAACTCTGCATGACGACCCGGGTCTTGCCGCAAGCCCCCGAGGCGCTGGTATATTTGGGTGAGGGGGTGGGTTCTTTTCTTTCCTGTTCACTACGGGTAAACAAGGCCTCACGGCACCCACGGAAGAGTCAGCGGAGCCGAATTTCTCCCGCAGATGGATCAGTGATCATGGTCGTGGCCGACATTACTGTGTCGTAGCTCAGAATCCAGCCGCCCGGGTCAGTTCTCGAATTCGAATCCTGACCTCTGGAAAGTTCGAACAAGAGAGACTCTTCCCAGCCAATGTCGTGCCTCAGGAGACAGCGGCGGAGATCAGATGATACCGGTCAGCAGATGAACGTCAACAAGCATCAGGGACTCCCGAGCACGGGAAGGGCATCGGGCGATATGGCGAGATCGCGGGACGACCAACTCTGGGCGCTGGCGCACGCCGAACGTACGGCACTTGCCGAGGACCTGTCGGGCCTGACTGCCGAGCAGTGGCGGCACGGCACCCTGTGTGACCAGTGGAATGTCGAGCAGGTCGTCGCCCACCTCACCGCCGCGGCAAGCCTGAATCGGTGGCGGTGGGTGCGTAGCATGCTCGGCGCTCGTTTCCGTGCCGACGTGCACAACCAGCGCCGGCTGGTCGAGCATCTGGGCGGCACCGCCGCCGAGACGCTCGACCGGTTCCGCGCCGTCATCGGCAGCACCACCGCCCCCTCGGGACACACCCCGGCCTACCTGGGCGAGGTCGTCGTGCACGCCCAAGACATCCGTCAGCCGCTGGGACTGCCCCGGACACCAGACATCGACGCGCTGACGCCCGTGGCTGACTTCTTTGCGCGCCGCGACTTCGCGGTGGCCAGCCGGACCACCGTTGCCGGTCTGCGGCTGCGCGCAGACGATGGGCCGTTTGCCACGAGCACCGGGCCGCTGGTCACCGGATCGACCCTCGCGCTGGTGATGAGCATGGCCGGCCGCGCCCCTTACCTTGACCAGCTCGACGGCCCCGGCGTCGCGACCCTGCGGGCACGGGTCCACGGCGCTGCAGGGTGAACCGCACCGCCCTGCGGGTCTCCCAGGAGCTCCGTCGTCTCGGGATTGCCTGCGAGGTGACCAACTGGTCGAGCCCCCGACCCGCAACGAGATGCCGCTCAAGGTCGAGAAGAACGGTCGCCTAGCAGGCAGTCGACCGGCGTCCGCAGATCTCAATCGGCCTCTGCTGGGGGTGGTAAGCTGGCCGCGGAGGGCTCCGTGCACGTCAAAGACGCGATGTCCACAGACCTGCTGGTGGTGGGAACCGCCGTCACGGTCGCGGACGCCGCTCGCCTGATGCTGAGGCGCCACGTGGGGGCCGCCGTAGTGTTGGACGAACGGATCCCCGGGCCGGGCATCATCACCGAGCGCGACGTGATGCGAGCGGTCGCGGACGGGCGCGACCTCGAAGCAACGGCGGTGGAAGTCTGCATGACCTTTGAGGCGCGCACAGCGACCACGAACTGGGACCTCGACACCGCCGCCGAAGAGATGATCAACGGCCATTTCCGCCACCTGGTCGTTGTCGACGAGCAGGGAGGTATGGTCGGCATGGTGTCGATGCGCGACATCGTGGGTGCTCGGGTCCGTGCCGCGCACACGTCAGCAGCATCTGCAGCGGCCGCTACCCAGCCCTCTTAGGCGCGATGAACCGGGATCAGGCGAGCCCGAGTCAGACCTCTGGAAGTAGCGGGTGCCCTGGATCAGTCGTTGCTATTGATCTGAAAGCGTAGGTCGGGCTGAGGGGCCTGACTCTGCATTTGGTGTCGGACTTAGACTCCCCACGCTCCCGCTCGCATCATAGATCAGCACAACGGGCACGCGCGGCTACTGTCCACACCTCCCGCGGGATGATCAGGCTAGAACGCCGATCCCCAGCAGAGGGTCTCCTTCCTTGACCGGAAGGCAGGTGACGCAAAAGGTGACGACGCCGTCTGCGTTCGCCCGAATCGCGATCAGCTCCTCCCCGAATAGATCCCGCAGGCTGCCAACAGGCTGGCCTTCGGTCACGTTCTCGCCGACTCGTACTACGGGAAGGAAGGACCCAGTCGTCGCAGCGCGCAACCAGGCAAATTCCCGCAGCTGTATTGCGGTTTCCTTGGGACCCGGGATCGGGGGTAGCATCCCCAGTTCCGCGGCAACACGATGGAGTCCGTTCCGGTACGTCTCGACCGCGGCCGGATCACAGATTCCCTGCTGTCCCACCTCGGCGGCGATGGCGGGGATGCCCCTCCCGGCTGCAGTCCCGCTGGACGTGCCTTGGATCGAGTCCCGAGTGATTGACATGGAGTAGGGAAGCCCAAAGGCGGTGGCCAGAGATGCAGAGCGCTGGTCCACTGCTGGGGATCCGGACTCGATGGAGATGGTGAACGGAAGTAGGGCCTCGATTAGGTCGCCGCAGTGGGCGTCGATGTAGGCGTCGGCGCCATCAATCACCTCTCTGACCAGGAAGTCGGCCACTCGCTCGGAGGCGGAGCCCGTGGGGCTCCCGGGAAACACCCGGTTGATGTTCTTCCCGTCGCGGGGGTTGAGGTAGATGGTTCGCTCGTAGAAGCCTGGCATGTTCACAATCAGTACCGCGATGAAGGTGCCGCGGAGCTGTTCCAAGTCCAGTTGGCGTGAGAACTGCGTCACGGCCTCGATGGGGACGTATTCCGCCGCATGAACTCCGCTGGTCACCACTAGGGTCGGACCAGCCTGACGCCCCCGCGCCACCACCACCGGGACTTCCCAGGCCGGTGTCAACCCGGGCACTCCCACCATCCCTCGGCTCAACTCCCCGACGTCGGGCGACAACCCCGCCACGCTGACCCGGCTCATGGTCCCCCGACCACCCCGCCCGATCCGAGGCGGCCAGTCACGCTTCGCTTTTGGTGCTGGCCATTATCCCGATAAGCACGGCGGGCACCGACTCGGCGTTCACCCATCCGTGCACGGTGCCCCGCTGCACCACGCAGTCTCCCGGCTCCAGGATGACCTCCCCTCGTTCCATCACCAGAGTGATCCTGCCGCTGAGAACCGTCATCAGGTCCACGGTTTCGGTGGAGTGGAATGCGATCTTTTCTCCAGGCCCCAGGGTAAACCTCCGCCAGATCACCTCCCCGGGTACTCCATCGACATCGGGCACCTCGGGGACGTCGATTGGCCCGTCAACGCCGGCAGGCAGACCGGTCGCCCAAAGGTCAACCGAAACGTATTGGTCTTCCACTGCCTGGCATTCGCAAGGAGCGTCGGAAACCACCATCGACGCACCGGACGGGTCCACCCCTGTCACTACTCGCCGTACCGTTTGCCGCGGCAGTCTGGTCAACTGTAGCCTCCTGGATTATTGCGTTCTCCGCTGGGCTGAGCGCGCGCGAAGCGCCCCGACCGGCAACTTCCCCACACAACACGGCCGCTCAGCGGCCACGACAGTACTTAGTTCCGACTCCTACACGCACCCTCTACCCGTTGGTCCTCTGTTGTCCTCCTCACCCCGAATAGAACTGCGGAACTATCTGGTCGACTATCCCTTGCGGGAGTACTCCGTGGAGGTCACGCTTGTACACGGTAAGCTGCACCGGTAGATCCGGCATCCACACGACTGGTAGCTGCCTCGCAAGATAATCTTCATACTTGAACAGGGCCGCCAGCGATTCCGATCCGTTCGACGCGGTCGATGTGGCAACTGTATTGGCGTCATTTGTTGGGTTAGAGTAATCTCCTGAGTTGCTGCCCGCCCCAGTGCTAAACAATTCTTCCCCGGTTGGGAAGTAATCCGGAGAGTAGGTCCAACCCACAAAGAGATCCGCTATATCCCAACCGGAACAGGGCGTCTGGTAGCTACAGCCATCGAATTCAGTACCGATAACTTGCGTGAAGGGTACCAATTTAACGGTCAGATCTATCCCGGCGTATTCTCGTGCGGTGGACTGCAGGGCATCCGCGATATCCGCCCCCACAGTATTCCCGCTCGCACCGAGGAAAGTGAAGCCGGCCGTTTGATCCAACTTCACGCCTGGGCCGCAATCGCCGGGGTCAATCCCAGGTTTGTCGCAGTAGCTCGCTCCCCCGGGCCGCACGGTCCATCCGTTGGCCTTTAGCAGCGATACCGCTTTGGCTGGATCAAAGGGGTAAACCTCGCCCCGCTTCTCAAGTGGGCTCTCGTATTGATTCGTCGGGTGGGTTGGAACTGGACCAGTCGTCAAGGTCCCGAGACCGGCATCGAACTTGGCAATGTACTGCGCCTGGTTGACTAGCGACTGAAAGGCCTGACGGAAATACAACTGTTTGAAAATCGGCCCGCTCGTTGGGTTAGTGAAATTGTAGGATGCGTAAGCGAACTCGTAGTTGTACCAGGGGCTATAGCGATAGTCTCCACGCTTGGTAATCGTAGCCTTCTGTGCAATGTCTTCGGGTGGGATATATCCAATCGAGACGCTGCCGCTGAGGACCGCGTTCAGCTCTGCTGCGTCACTGGTAAACGGAAGCTCCTCAAACGCTCTGACCTTCGGCTTGGGCGCGCCCGAGTACCTTCCGTTTGGGACGAACTTTACAAAGCCGTCGGCACTGAATTCAGTCATCTTGAACGGGCCGTCAACAGTCTGCCACAGGCTGTCCGTGCTATAGGTGGCGGTGTCTTGCGACTGCTGGTTCAGAAACTGCGCCACACCCAGGGCGCCACTGACGCCGGTCCCCGGGTCTCCCGGTACGTATTGCGCCGGCGAGGTGTTGGGAAGGGGAACTCTCTGTTCGGCCGAGATGTCGGCATTGCCGCTTGAACCGGCCAGGGACAACCTATCCCAAGCAGCTTGTGGGATAGGCGTGATCTGGCTCAGTTCGTTGTAGAGAAACCATACCGGATTATAGGATGTATTTAGGTGAAGCACTACCGTATAGGTGCCGGTCTGCTCATACGCCACAACGTTTGTCGGGAAGCCACCAGCAACAGAAAATCCCCAACCCGGGCCGGGAGCGGAACTAGAGCCGATAGATGGCGCGTTGGGGTCCGTCACGGCACTAAGGAGATTCAGCCAGAAGACGATGTCGCGGCCAGTGACTGGAGCGCCATTTGACCACAGCCAGTGCTTTAGGTTGATGGTCACTACGGTGTTCTTCTGCGAGAACACGGGTGGGTCGGCGATGCTCAGCGAGTCATTGAAGGCCGGCTGGCCATAGTCATCGAAGGCGTAAAGTGGCGGGTACAGCAACGTCCCAAACTGACTGAAATTGGCGTTGCTCTCCTCCGGGGAGCTCTCTAGGGGGAGGATGTAGCTGGGCGGTTGATCCGGCTGCTCCGCGTAGGTTACAACCGGCCCGCTTGCAGAGGTCTTTGCAGATGCCGTGGAGACAGCAGCGACTCCGACTAATACGCTGCTCAGAACCACAGTGGCTAGCAATCGCCAGATGGGGCTCCTGCCCGATCCGCTGTCTGCGCTCATCTTGGATTGACCTCAGCATTGCTCATCCGAACGTGCGCCGTTGCGGCACCCGTGAAAGCAGCCCTCAGCGCTCCGCCCGAGGGGCTGGTTGCAGTTTAGAGCGGGCGCATTTGAACTGTCAACAATCGACAGAGCGTCCGGGCGGGCCGTCCACCCTGTACTGGCCCTCTCAGATCGTGTGGGCATGGTCCAAGTCGAAGCGGGTACCCCGGGGGCCGGGTCGGGTGCGCCAAGTCCGGCGCTATGTGTTGGAGCGCTGCCCTCGAGCTCAGGCCGCCACAACCCCTGCTGCTATCAATGCGTCAACTTGGTCGCCAGCAAGGCCTAGCCAGGACTCCAATACCTCTCTTGTGTCTTCACCCATGAGCGGCGCCGGCTGGGGTGGCTCTCGCTCGGTCTCCGAAAACTGCAGCGGTGAGGCAGCGCGCAGATAACGGGCGAGTCCCGGCTGGTAGATCTCCTTGATCATTGGATTCGCCTCGGAGCAGCGGCTGTCGTGGGCAACCAATTCCTTAAACGTCTGATACGGTCCCCACAAGACCTGCCGCCGATCGAAAGCCTCGCTGACTTCCTGATAGCTACGGGACCCAATCCACCTCCGTAGCAATTCCGATATCTCCTCCCGGTACTGGAATCGCGCGCCCTCTTCGCGCAGGTCGACACCGTAGCGAACCTCCAGCTCCTGGACCTGCTCTTGACTGCCGGTAGCCGCGATGAGCCGGGCCCACTGGCTAGCGGTGAGAGCCACCGCGATTACATAGCGTCCGTCCCGTGTCTTGAAGTCGCACGAGTAGGACCCATAAAGGTAGTTCCCAAGCCTGGGCCGGGGTGACTCGTCCAACTGTGCCTCGGCGACGATGCCCAAGTGCGAAGTTATCGACAATGCTACGTCCATTAGGCTCAGGGTGATGCACTGCCCGCTCCCCGTCCGGGTCCGATAGAGCTCGGCCGTCACGATCCCAGTCGCGAGCATATAACCTGCAAGAGCGTCCCACGCAGGAAGGACGTGATTGATCGGGGCCTCCATCTCTTCAGGGCCCGTCACGAAGGGAAACCCGACTGCCGCATTTACCGTGTAGTCGACGGCGGGCGATCCATCGGGGCTGCCGGTTAGGATCGCCATGATGAGATCCGGTCTGTGAAGTTGTAATGTCGCGTAGCTGTTCCACTCCCTGCTCGGCAGATTGGTCAGAACGATTCCGGCCTTGGCTATCAACTCGGTGACCAACCGTTGGCCCTCAGGCGTTGCTGTATCAATGGTCACCGATTTCTTACCATTGTTTAGCCCCGCCCAGTACAAGCTCTCCCCATTGTGAAGCGGCCAGCGTTTGGCGTCCATGCCGCCACCCGGCGGGTCTACTCTCACAACCTCCGCCCCAAGTTCTGCGAGTGTTGCGCCTCCGAGCGGCGCCGCTACAAAGGCTGATAGTTCGATGATGCGAAGGCCACCGAGCAGCCCCCGGCCCTGGATACCACTCACGACTTCCCCTCCAGCAGTCTTGGGCCTATGACCCTCAGGGACAAGATGTCTTCAGCGCCTTCGAAGATGGCGAGAACCCTTGAGTCCACAAAGTAACGGGAGACATCGGTTTCCTCGCTATACCCCATCGCTCCAAACAGCTGGGTTGCCTCTCGGGTTACCGCCTCCGCCATCCGCGATGCGTAGAGCTTTGCCAAGGAGGCTTCGGTCTGACCGTTCCCTTCGTCGAGGAGGCGGGCCGCCCGGTAGCTGAGCTGGCGGCTGCCGTGCAACCGGAGAGCCATGGCTCCGATCTTAGCCCTGGCAACTTGGTTAGCGAAGATCGGCTTGTCGAATACGATCCGCCCTTTCGCGTATTCAAGCGCATCCTCGAATGCGGCCTGCATGAGGCCGGTCGCGCGTGCGGCCGTTTGGATCCGACCGACTGAGAAGGCATCCATCTGGATGTAAAAGCCCCGGTTAAGTCCGGCCTCACCTCCTATCAGAGCGTCGCCGGGAACGCGCAAGTGCTCGAAGGCGATCTCAAAGGTGTGCATCCCGCGGTAGCCGATGGTGGGGATGGCTCGGCCGCGGAGCCCCCCGCCGTCGCCCTGACGGAACTCAAATTTGTGTCCGGCAAATGGTGGCTTCTCAATAACAAACGCAGACAGCCCCCGGTGTCCGCCTCCCGCCGTTCTGCAAAGGACCATCAGGAGCTCGGAGCGGCCCGCAAAGGTACACCAAAGCTTGGTACCATCGATTTCCCAATCGCCGCTCGACAACTGGTTCGCGCGACATGTGATATTGGCGACGTCCGAACCATGGTCGGCTTCGGTCACAGCCACTGCTACCAACTTCTCGCCGCTGGCGATTGCGGGCAGCCACTTTCTACGCTGCTCCTCGGTACCGGCCTGCAACAGCCCACGGACAAGAATTGCGGGGCGGGTGATCAGACTGCCCGCTCCTCCGAGCGAGACTCGCGAAAGTTCCTCGGTCGCGATGAGCATCGATTTGGTGTCTTCGGCATCCAGGGCGCCTCCATAAGCCGACGGGATGGATGCGCCCAGCAGACCTAGCCGGGCCACGTCAGCGATGACTTCATCCGGAACGTCCAGGTCTTCACGGTGAAGTCTCTGAGCGTGGGGCTTGATCTCTCGAACCGCGAAGTCGCGAAGAGTGGCGCGCAGAATCCTATGCTCAGCGCTGCTCCCCACATCCTCGAGTGGCTCAAGGTCCCCGGCGATTTCTGCCAGGCGAGTCCTGATCTCGAGAGCCAGTAACGGATCCGTAGGCCGCAAGTAGGTCAGCGCGTCGAGAACCGAGACATCAGCGAGCTGTCTTGCCACTGCGTTCTTGCTCTGGTCAGCCCACTCGGTGAGCGCCTGGGCCGTCTCCACCCGGGCGTGGGACCAGACCAAATGGTCCACCTCGACCTGATGGGCGTCCGGGCCGTCCTTCCTGATCGACCTAACAACCCCGCTCTTGAGCTCGGCGAGGGCGTCCTCGAGGTCCCGCACCGAGTTGGAAAGCATCGGTCAGTGTCCTCTGATCCGAGGCGCGAGGTGTCCCACCCTTTCCCGATCGGCACACGAGTATCGTGCGCCCCGAAGGTGAAACCCATCTCCCCTTCCTGGTTGCATCCAACCGACTCTACCGCCTCCCCGGCGCCATCATGGCGGCCGGCCGAGACACACTGTCCCCGAGGTGTTTGTCGCCGAGAGTTATCTGCGATCCGAGGAGAGTCATGAGCGCCGAGAGCACTAGCACACAGGTGCGGCGCACCATACTTTGCCGCAGCGGGATGGACGTATCGCGGATCGCGTTTGGTACCTGGCAGCTGGGTGGCGATTGGGGCGCGACCGACGAGACAGACGCGATCCGAGCGATTCAGCACGCATACGAGCGCGGCATCAACTTCTTCGACACGGCTCAGGGGTACGGATTTGGGGCGTCGGAGCAGCTGCTCGCCAAGGCGCTCCGAGGCTACCCTCGCGAAAGCGTCGTCATCGCAACCAAGGGAGGTCTCCGGCCCCTGGGCGGCGCAAGGGTCGAGCGGGACGCGAGTGCCGCTTGGATCCGTCAGGGTGTCGACGACAGCTTGCGCGCTCTCGCCACCGACTACGTCGATCTTCTTCAGGTGCACTGGCCGGATCCCAGGACTCCGTTCGCGGAGACAGCCGGCGCACTGGCCGAGCTAGTCGCCGCTGGCAAGGTACGGCACGTCGGCGTCTCGAACTTCGACCCTGGGGAGATGGAAGAGTTCAGCCAGACCCAGCCAGTAGAAACGTTGCAGCCGCCGTACAGCATCTTTCATCGCGACATCGAAGCCACGATCTTGCCCTACACAAAGGCCCACGACATAGGCGTGCTCGTCTATGGACCGCTCGCCCATGGGCTCCTCAGCGGTCATCTTCGCGTCAACACCCGATTCGCGGAGGGTGACTGGCGATCACACAGCCCAGACTTCCAGGGCGATGCCTTAACCCGCAACCTCCAGGCTGTCGCAGAGCTGGAAGAGCTCGCCAACCGCGAGCTGGGCACGCCCGTCAGTCAGCTGGCTGTCGCCTGGGCTCTGGCGAACCCAGCGGTACACGTGGCGATCCTTGGCACTCGCGACGCCGGTCACGTCGACGACGCCGTAGCCGCCGCTAGTCTCGAGCTCACAGACGACGTGCTGAGTCGGGTCGACCAGATCGCCCGCAACGCTGTCCACGTCGACGGTCCGCGACCGGAGGCAATGTGATGACCACCGTCGCGATCCTAGGCACCGGAAAAATGGGCGCTGCAATGGCGCATCGCCTCGCGGATTCCGGTTTCGAGCTGACCCTCTGGAATCGCACCTCAACCAAGGCAGAGGAGCTGCGCGTCGGCCGGGTCGCGGCCACCCCAGGGGAAGCAGCGCGCGACGCGGAAGTGGTCATCAGCAGTCTGACGAACGACGCCGCGATTCGCGCTGTCTACCTGGGTGAGGGTGGCGTGCTAAAGAGCGCGGCGGGGAAGCTGCTCATCGACGCCAGCACCGCTGGACCAGGGGTCGCCGAGGAGCTGGGACGACAGGCGCAGGAGCAGGGAGCACGGCTGCTCGAGGCGCCGGTGGTCGGAAGCGTCCCGGCAGTGGCGAGCGGAAAGCTGCTGATCCTCGTCGGCGGAGATCGCGGCGACCTCGAAGAGGCGCGGCCTGTGCTCGAACACCTTGGGGAGATCCTTTACGTTGGCGAGTAGGCAAGTGCGCAGCGCCTGAAGCTGATCGCCAACAGCATGTTGGGAATCACCAGCGCTGCCGCGGCTGAACTGCTCACGGCCGGGAAGGCTATCGGACTCGATCCCAATCAGATCTTCTCGATCCTGGTTCGCTTCTCGCCCGGCCTCGCCGCCCGTGAGTCCGGGTTTCTTCACGACCAACACACGCCGACCATGTTCGCGGTGCGTGACCTTGTCAAAGACCTCAACCTGGGAGAGCGCATCTATGACGAGCAAGGTGCGCGCACCCCCCTCACCCGGTTAACTCGCGATCTGTACACGGAGACGATGTCGGAGTCGGCCGATCTCGACATTTCGGCCATCGTCAGACGGCCTGCACAAATGTAGGCGTCCCTCAGCTGCCCCGGCGCTGCACGGACGGTGGCGCGTCTTGCCGCGTCCCTTGCAGATCGAGCTGTTTCACAAACCAGTGGTGGGCGTAGGGTTCGTCGTTGAAGGCCGGGACCTCCCTGTAGCCAGCTGAGCGATATAGAGCGATCGCTTCGGTGAGTGATCGGTTGGTTTCGAGCCGCACAGCGCTGGCGCCGCGCTGCGCTGCCTGGGACTCGAGTTCGCTCAGCAATCGCCGACCTATGCCGAGACCGCGAGCGGAATCCGCAATCCACATGCGCTTGATGTAGGCTGGCTCCCTGGCGTAGAACTTGAGTGCCCCACATCCGATGGGCTCCGTCCCTCGCTGAGCCAGTAGGAAAAGCCCAGCCGGAGGCCGCATGTCCTCCATGGAGACGGGCAGGCTCAGCCCCGGATCAAAGCCGCCGTCGAAGCGACGCTCAAGCTCGGAGAAATAAGCGCGCAAGCAATGCTGCGCCAGGGGATCTGCAGGGTCCGTCGGCGTGATCTTCACCGTTGCCAGTGCCAGCAGCCTTTCGACCTCGGCCATGGCGGCAATGAGGCGAGTACGCTGGCGGGCCGCTAAGGGCGCCAACATCGAGTCCGCCACCTCGTCGCTCAATTCGTCCACCACCGCTAGCTCGGCCGATCCCTGGGTGGTCAGACGGGCGATGCGAACCCGCTTGTCTGTGTCTTTCGGGCCGACCGTGATCAGACCGACGGCTTCAAGCGAGCGCAGGAGACGGCTTAGGTAGCCAGAGTCGAGCTCAAGCTGGGTGCGCAGGAAGCGCACGTCGCGGCCGTCGGTCCCACCCGCGCCGATCTCCCAGAGCACCCGTGACTCGCCTAGCGAGCGGTCCCGAGCCAGGTAGCGGTCGTTGAGC
Source organism: Candidatus Dormiibacterota bacterium (assembly GCA_963701235.1). Taxonomy (GTDB): domain Bacteria; phylum Chloroflexota; class Dormibacteria; order Aeolococcales; family Bog-877; genus Bog-877. The sequence goes on along the minus strand of OY969577.1, from coordinate 322,315 downwards.
GCCCCCACCCTTTGAGTGACGGTCCGATTGAATCTGCGAACCTGGGCAACCATCGTCTGATCCATTCTCTGACTATAGTCAGACAATCCAGGAGGGGTCTAGCGCGGGCCCCCAGCGGACTGGCCGGCCCCGGTTTCAGGCGCTCAACTCGTCCCGAACTATGCGGCCCGCCTTCATGATCAGCTTGAGGTGGCTGGCTGGGTCGCTCAACACCTTCACGTCGTCCAGTGGGTTCACGTCGAGCACGAGCAGGTCGGCATGAGCACCCTCGGCCACGCGGCCGACCCTGCCCTCTAGTCCCAGCAGCCGCGCCCCCACCGTTGTCGCTGAGCGAACGATGTCGGCGGCGGCCTGGACCTCAGATCTGATGGTGAACTCCATGCTCTGCTCACGGTGCATCTCGGCCAATAGGTCGCTGCCGTAAGCGATCTGGACTTTCTCCCGTTGGCAGAGTTCCAGCGCCTTCAACCCGCCCTATTGAACCGGCGGCAGTTTCACCAGGGCGGCTTCTGGTACGCCTTCTTCTCGACCGTATTTTGCGAGCGCGTAGTAGGTGACCAGGGTGGGAACGTAAAAAGAGCCGTGTTCCAAGAAGAGCGGTGGGCTGCTGGCGTCCATCAGGTTGCCATGCTCAATCGTCCGCACACCTAATCTGAGACCGCGGTTGACCGCTCTCGACGTGTAGGCGTGACCAGCGACGTAGATGTTGGCTGCATCGGCCTCCTCGACCGCAGCCCGAATCTCCTCCTCGGAGAACTGCGTCGCGTCGACACGATCGCTGGGGGCGTCGACAGCACCGCTGAGGTACAGCTTGAGGTGGGACGCTCCCCGCCGGATCTCCTCCCTGGCGGCCCTGCGGACCTCGGTGACCCCATCGCAGAGCGTGGCCAAATTCGGCGTGTTGTAGTGAGCGTCGTAGGCCATTCGTCCTGGTCCACGCAACTCGCCCGCGCCCCCGGTCTGCGAGAGCATCTTGCCGCCGTAGACCACCCGGGGGCCCTCGACGTATCCCTCATCCACGGCACGGGCGAGGCCAAAGTCGCAGCCCCCCACATCTCGCACCGTCGTGAAACCGCGCTGCAGCATCCCGGCCATGACCCGCCCGGCCCTCGCAGCCACGTAGGAAGGCGACCACTCGGCCATCCCCCAGACGTCGGAGCTCACCGCGGTGACGTGCACGTGGCAATCGATCAGGCCTGGCATCAGCAGCGCGCCCCGGAGGTCAATCGTCCGGTCGGAGGTGGCGTTGACGCGGTCGTCGGACACCTCGCGGATCAATCCCTGCTCCACGACCACCGACGAATCGGGACGCATTTCTCCCTGATCGGGGTCGAGAACCGAGGCGTTTAGGAATATGGTTCGATCAGACACCGGCGATCCTTGCTTTGACGCTGGCGGGCAGGGCGAGCAACGCTGCTAGTGACGGTACAGACATGCACTCAACCACAGTCGTCCTGACTCCTAGCGCTTTTGGATTGTCTCCACCAACCGCGAGAGCCGAGCGCGACGGTCGTCGCGCTCATCCACAAACCTCTGGATAGCCGCCAGGATGTGCTGAGACGACAGGTGAGCCTCATCCATCACCTCATCGACAGTTCCGCCGGTGCGCCAGCGGTCGTCCCAGTCGGCGGAAAGAGAGTACTCGCGGGCGATCGGACCATCGGTCCAATCGCGCATCAGCTTGAAGGCACCGTTGGTGATCACCATCGCATCCCAGCGGTCAGCCTCGCTGACGGTGGCGTCGCGATAGGTCGCTTCCTGCAAAGCAAAGAGCTGAGGGCTGATGGCGGCGATGATCTTCACATTGAGGCCGGATCGTTCGATCTCGGGCAGGACGGAGACTAGATTCGCGGTGGGTACGGTGCCCCGGATGAAGACCGTTCCGTGCTGCTGGCTATCTTCGCGGAAAGGTCTCATTACATAAGCACCGCGGGCTGCCTCGAAGTGGGACGGGATGCCCTGGCCGGTCCGGTCCGGAATCTCGACCACGGGTCGGGTCAGGTGCAGGGCGATGATCGGAGATGACGTTCGTAGGGCCGCCCCCAACACCACCGGTACCTCGTTGTACTCCCAAGGGTGGAGGTCGATGACCTTGCCGTCCGGGAAGAGTTGGGTCACCCCCGGTGCGAAGACGCCAAAGTGGGTGCGCGAGTCCTCTGCGGTCTCGGGGCCCGAGTGGCCGGCGACCCAGATGACCTTGCCCACCTTCAGTTCGACGTCCTGAGCGAGCTGGCTGAAGAGCCGCATCTCCCCGTACTTCAGATAGCTGAACGATCCGTAGGTAGAGCAGGCTGCCCAGAAACCGTTGAATTCGTTGAAGGGATCTTCGGCCAGGTTGACGCTGGCCATTCCAACGGTGATTCCGGCGTTGGTGAACTCGGTTATCTCCTGAGGCAAGACGGTACCCCGCGGATTCTTGTCGCGCTCGTACCAGCCCCATCCCGGCAAGCCATCCCAATCCTTGCCGAAGCCGCTGACGTTGGTGGAGTCGGCAAGGTCGGCCGAGCTGACGATGAAAAGAGGGCGACCGTACTCAGCTTTCGCGAAGGCATTGATCCATGACCCCCAAGCCGCCAGGGCCGCCCGGTTGGGTTGGCGCTCACCCGGCTGCTTGAACATCTCCTTGGGGTAGTCACGAAAATTGGTCAGCCGGGCATCTGAAAATATCGCGGCGCCCGCACCCCCCAGGTTGAAGGTGTCGATGTCCTCCGGCACCGAGGCCGCCACCTCGAGGAGGCGGTCGGAGAGGTAGTCGACTAGTTCACGGTCTTGTCGCAGCACCGATATGGCGATCCGTAGGTTGGCCTTGGCCTGGGCGCTGCGCTGTTCCGCATCCGCCGGCGCGGGCTCGTCGACTCCTTGGTAGGTGACGCCGTAGCGGGCCATGAACTCCTTGCGTACGGCCCAGAACTCGGGGCTGTTCATGGCGTGGGCGGTGCCGTGGGAGGGCGCATCGTACTTGCCATACCCGCGGCCCTTGCGGGTCCGGAACCAGGCTGCGGAGGGAACGGCTTCGGGGTTGGGGCCGTGGGTGACCTCCAGGACAGTGCGGGTCACAGGTCCCCACTCCATCCCCGATTCGGTGCCCAGGACCCTCCATCCGTATGGACGAAACCACTCCTCAGGGCCTCCGAAGACAACCGATGAGGCGCTGCGCAGGTCGATCCCGAAGTCGTTCCAATCCACCAGGAACACCAGATTCGAGAGGCCCAAGCCCCAGGCGGAGTTCTTGGTCTCGTGAGCGGCCCCCGGGGTCAGGCCCCCCTCGCCCTCCACGGTGAAGACCTTGACCCCTTCGGCTCCGGCCAACTTCAGGGCCACGGCCTCACCGGCGGCCGGCGGCATCCCGTGGCCGGAAGGCCCGGTGTTGAACTTCAGGAAAAGGGTCTTGCCGCCCATCTCGGCGTGGCCGGGCAACCCGCCGCGGTGCCGCAACCCCAGCAGATCCTCCCAGGTGAGCGCCCAGCGCCCTCCGTCAGGGAAGGCGAATCGGTCGTCGGGCTCGCGTTCGTAGCGCGCCCGCAGCGACTCGTTGAGCACCGCCAGGGTTGCGTAGACCAGGGGCACCGTGTGTCCCGCCGAGAGCACAAATCGATCCGCGAAGCGACGCCATGGTCTGAGGATGTCCCAGCGCATGGCCCCTGAAAGCATGGTCGCCACCAGCAGGTGAACCTTGGAACGTGATCCGCCGGGGTGGCCAGACTGGCGGTAATTCAGCTCCAGATCGATGAGCTCATCGATCAGATCCTTGACCACCTCCCAGCGGTCGAAGACCGTCTCGGCGGCGGAGTAAAGGCTATCGACCGACGTGGGTGCTACCGACCTCAACACAGTCTCCCTGTGATCATGCCGCCCGGCCCAAACAGGTTTCGAGCCCACAGGCGAGCCACCGACGGGGGCTGCTACCGGCACGAGTGTAGCGCCGCAGCTGACCGTGCCCAGGAGTCGACCCGAGCTGGGGACCAGGTGCGAGGCGCGTCAGCGCTCGAGGTCCAGCATGGGGTCGCCGAGCATGCTGGGGGCGTAGGAGGGATGCGAGCGAGCGAGTCGAGTCTTGGCACCCTCCAGGAATCCGCCGCTTGGCGAGCTGGCGGTGAGCGCGTCGACGAATTCGGTGCCTGAGATTCGGTAGAGGGTGCAAGCCTCGAGAGCCTTCACGGTTGCCGTTCGGGGCACCTGCGCCAAGAGACCGATCTCCCCGAAGTAGCTGCCGGGTCCCATCACCCGCAACACCCGGCTGCGCTTCCCTTCGCCTCGGGCCGAGACCTGGACCTCGCCAGCGCGCAGCACGTAGAAGGCGTCTGCCGGGTCGCCCTCACGAATGATCACCTGGCCTGCGGTCGCGGTCATGTCGGTGCAGGCTGCGGCCAGGCTCTCCAGCGCCGCACGCGAGCCGGCAGCAAAGATCCCCAGCTGCTCCAGCACCGCGATCCGGGGAGCGAGCTCGGCGATGCGCCGAACCGCGGCGCGATCCATGCGGTGAAGTCGGGGATAGGCGCAGGCGGCTAACGCGGGAATCGCCAGCCCCGCCAACAGCAACGTGGGGTGAAGCCCGAGGCGGCCAACCAGGGTTGCCGCCAGCACCGAACCCAGGGATATCGCCGCTAGCACGATCGCGAAGAAGGCGCCAAAGACCCGGGCCACCATGTTGGGCGCCACCGACCGCTGCATGGCGGTGACCGCCAGTACATCGACCACCAACGTCCCTGCGCCCCGGATCACCTCGAGCACGAAGCCGAGTGCTGGCGCATGGACGAGGACCAGCAGAGCCGTGGGGACGCAGTAGACCGCCATTCCCACGGTGATGATTAGCCCCAGACGCGGCAATCCGGCCAGTTGGTTGACGACCAAGGCGGCCACGATGCCGCCGACACCGAGGGCGGCTAACAGGTACCCGTACCCGGTGGCTCCGGTGCCCAGTTGGAACTTGCTGACGTAGACGAACAGCACCGTGTCGGTGCCATAGACGAAGCTGGCGAGAACACTGAAGCTAACCAGTGCTAGCACCACTGACGATTCACCCATCGCCCGGAAGCCGGCAACCACCTGCTGCAGTGGGCTGGCTCTGCCGCCCTCGCTGACGTCACTGGGCTGCGAACGGGCCCGCAGCCGGGCTACCAATGCCGCAGCCACCAAGAAAGTCGCCCCATTGATTCCAAAAACGGCGGCCGCGGAGCCGGCCAGGAGGAGCAGGGCTCCGACCGCTGGCCCGACGATGATCACCAGGTTGTCGATGGTGCTGTTGAGGGCGTTGGCTGCGGCTAGATCGTCCTCGCCGGCCAGCTGGGGAATCATCGCAGCCACCGCGGGCTGGTAGGGCTGAGCCGATATCGAGGAGCAGGCGGCGAGCCCCAATATGAGCAGCACTGGGGCGTGCAAAAGTGCCCCGGCGCAGAGCAGCGCTTGCCACATGGCCAGCAAGAGGTCGCAGGTGATGAGCAGACGAACCCGCTCGAATCGCTCGGCGATTATGCCGCCGTATGGGGAGAGCACCATTGCCGGGAGGAACCGCACCAGGAACACCGCCGACACCCAGAGTGGGGAGTGGGTGCGGTCATAGATGTAAACCGCCAGCCCCACGTTGTATGCCCAGGAGCCGGTGGAGGAGATGACCTCACCGCTCAGGAGTAGGCGCAGGTCTCGATGGCTCAGCGCCGCCCGGTATGGCCGAAAGACCGCGTCCGGTCGCATAGCCCTCCCCCGCTACGGCGCGCGCGGCGCTCGTCTACGCCTGGCTAGATCCGCACATTTGCTGGGATGGGTCGTACCCCACCGCAACCCCTAGTCAGGCCGGGATGGTAGCAGTCCCTGTGCGCAGCGCCGCTCCCGCTCCGATGGATGAGCGGCTGTTCAACTTGTCAGACAGTTAGACGTGGCCACCCCAAATTGCATCGCCGCAGCGGCAAGTCGATGTTCCGCTTAGAGCCGCACCTTTGGTATCGCGGACGCCCAGGGCTCGACGTCGCCGCGGATCTTGTCGGGGTTCGAGCCGCGACGACGGGCAAGCTCGCCGACCAGGCGCTGCAGCGGCACGATCGCCACCATGGGACGGAGCAGATATTCCACCTCGGCGAACGGCAGGTCGGTGTCGCCGGTTCCGCAGGTTAGGACCACTAGGCCCAGCTCGAGGAGCAGGCTCTGCAGCTCCAGGTAGCGACCGCCGTCTTCGCGCCCTGGGACTATCAGGATGGCCGCCATTCTCGGCTCCAGAACGGCTGGGGTTCCGTGGAACGCTAGCTCCTGTGACATGCCTTCCGCCCAGAGGTAGGCGCCCTCTTTGAATTTGAGCGCCGCCTCTTCGGCGGTGACCTCGTCGATCCCGTGCCCGGTCAGCATGATCGGCTCGCGATTTATCAGCCGTTTGGGCACCTCCGTCGGCGCTGGTAGAGCCAGCGTGGCGGCTATCGCTTGGGGCACGGCATCCAGCGCCTCGGCAAAACCGGAAGCGTCGCTCCCGAGCATCCGTGCCACCAGTTTGCCCAGTACCGCCAGGGCGGTGAGATATGAGACGGAGTGGGTTCCTGCGGTCTCGTCGGCGCAGGTCCTGAGCACCACATCGCCCGCTGGATCCGGGTTCCCCAAGCCGGTGATGGTCACAGTGCTGGCGCCCGCCGCCTTGGCTCGCGCCAACACCTCGTTGGGGTAGCGCTTGGTGCCGCGATGGCTGACAACCACGATCTGGTCGCCGGGGCGAACGTCTCCGTGCAGCGCCAGATCCTGAGCCTCAATCGCAGCCGGTCGCAGCCGCCCACCGGACAGTTCGGCGACCCAGTACGCGGCCACTCGGCAGGCATGGAGGGACGTGCCTATGCCGGTGAAAAGAAGGGGGCGATCGCGGTCGAGCAGGGGGACCTCGACCGAGCCCAGAGTCTCGGCAACGGCCTGTCCCTGGCCGGCCACCTGGTCGTCGAAGGCGAACTTAGTCATGGTCACTCCTCGCTCGGGACCAGACCCTGAACTCGGCGCTGGTCAGCCGGTAAAGCGCGTGTCGGCGCAGTCTGTGGCCCTCGGGAAGCCCGGGGTGGTCGAAGTCATCCTCGAGATAGTGCCTCATCCCCAGCTTCTCCATCACCCGCCTGGATCGCTGGTTGCCGACGCTGGTAAACGAGACGATTTCAGCTAGACCCAGGGACTCGAAGCCGAATCCCAGCGCGGTCCGGGCTGCCTCGGTGGCGTATCCGCAACCCCAATACTGGTGCGCCAGCCGCCAGCCCACCTCCACCGCGGGAGTGAAATGGGTCTGGAAGGGGGGACGGTTGAGCCCGACGAAACCCATGAAGGTATCCGTCGCGGTGATTTCAGCCGCCCATAGGCCCCATCCCTGGGAACGCAGTTGGCTGACGATGCGCTGGGCGAGGAGATTGCTCTGTTCCCGCGAGAGCACTTGGGGGAAATGTTCCATAACTCGGGGATCCGCATTGAGCGCCGCGAAGAGGGGCAGGTCCGCCGAACGCCAGTCCCGGAGTCGGAGCCGGGCGCTGTGCAGTTCTGCGATTGAGCGGTCGAGGTCGGTTTCCACGGGTCCCAGCAACTAAGCCACCATGCCGATTTTTGCCTGCAAATACCGGGAGAAATAACGGCCATAGCGGTGCTGCAGTAGGCTCGCAATGGCTAGCTCTCGGCCTCGCGCCGGGAGATTCGGCGCTGGCGCGAGCGCTGGCTTTGGTCGAGGATCATCTTGCGCAGGCGGACCGCCTTGGGAGTGACCTCGACGCACTCGTCCTCACCGATGAATTCCAGGGCCTGCTCCAAAGAGAACTGGAGGTGGGGGGTGAGCCGTTCCAGCTCCTCCTGGGTCGAGGAGCGGATGTTGGTCTTCTGTTTCTCCTTGGTGGGATTGACGTCCATCTCGTCGGTGCGGGCGTTCTCGCCGACGATCATGCCCTCGTAGACCTCGGTCCCGGGGCCGATCAGCATGGTGCCCCGCTCCTGCAGGGACATCAGCGCCTCGGTGGTCGAGAAGCCGCGCCGATCCGAAACCATGGAGCCGTTGCGCCGGGTCTTGAGCGCCCCGTGCCACGGCTCCCAGCCGTCGAACACGTTGTGCAGAACCCCGGTGCCCCTGGTCTCCACCAGGAACTCGGTTCGAAAGCCGACCAAGCCTCGCGACGGCACCCGGTAGTCCATCCGCACCCAGCCGGTGCCGTGGTTGACGATCTCCATCAGCCGGGCTTGACGGAGTGCCAGCAGCTGGGTCACCACTCCCACGTAGTCCTCGGGGACGTCGATCGCGACCCGCTCCATCGGCTCGTGGAGCTTGCCGTCGATCTCCTTGGTCACCACCTGTGGCTTGCCCACGGTGAGTTCGAATCCCTCGCGGCGCATGGTCTCGACCAGGACCGCCAGTTGCAGCTCGCCCCTTCCCTGGACCTCCCAGGTGTCGGGGCGAGGAGTCGACAGCACCCGAAGGGAAACATTCCCCACCAGCTCCGAGTCGAGCCGGTTCTTGATCATCCGGGCGGTGAGCCGAGTGCCGTCCGTTCCCGAGAGTGGCGAGCTGTTGATTCCGATGGTGGTGGCCAGGCTGGGCTCGTCGACCAGGATCGCGGGCAGGGGACGAGGGTCATCGGGGTCTGCCAGGGTGTCGCCGATGGAGATGTCGGGGAAGCCGGCCACCACCACGATCTCACCGGGCCCCACCTCCTCGACATCGACACGTTCCAGGGCTCGCGACGCGTAGAGTTCGGTGACCCTGGCCCGAAGCACCGAGCCGTCAACCCGGCACCAGGCCACCGTCGCGCCCCGCCGCAGGCAGCCGTTGTGCACCCGGCAGATCGCCAGGCGGCCCACATAGGCGGAGGCGTCGAGGTTGGTGACCAGCGCCTGGAGCGGATGGCCCTCCTCATAGGAGGGTGCCGGGATGCTCTTCACGATGGCGTCGAAGAGAGGAATCAAGTTGGTTCCCGGAACGCCCCGATCGGTGCTGGCCCAGCCAGCGCGGGCGTTGGAGTAGAGGACCGGGAAGACGATCTGACTCTCGTCGGCACCCAGGTCCAGGAACAGGTCCTCGATCTCGCGAACAACCTCGTCGATACGGGCATCGGAGCGGTCGACCTTGTTGACCACCACCACTACTGCCAGCTTGGCCTCCAGGGTCTTGCGGAGCACGAAGCGGGTCTGGGGCAGCGGCCCTTCGGAGGCGTCCACCAAAAGGAGCACGCCGTCGACCATGGCCAGGCCCCGCTCCACCTCACCGCCGAAGTCGGCATGGCCGGGGGTGTCGACGATGGTGATCTTGGTGGGCCCGTACTGGACCGCGGTGTGCTTGGCCAGGATGGTGATCCCCTTCTCCCGCTCGAGGTCACCCGAGTCCAGGATCCGGTCGGTGATCTCTTGGTTGGCGCGAAACGCTCCCGTCTGCTGGAGCATGGCGTTGACCAAGGTGGTCTTGCCGTGGTCGACATGGGCGACGATGGCCACGTTCCGGAGGTCGTCGCGCACAGGCATGCGCAGCTCAGGATACCCAGGGGCGGCGACGCTTCCGGCGGTCGGACGGATAGCGCCGTGGTCAGCCCCTGGACCAAGGAACCGACCCACAGTGCCCCACAGTGCCCACACGGTGCCAGTGAGCCCCGTTGCTAACCTTGGTCGCTCCTTGCGTCAGCGGTCACAGGTCCGGGACTTGATTTCCTCAGCAGCGAGCGCGTCGCCAGTTGGGGAGAGTGGCACCATGCTTGATTGCCCTCATGGCGCCCTGCCTGGGCATCGAGGCCCGCTCCCATAGGCGCCTACCTCCGCAGCCTCAAGCCCGAGTTGCCGGCAAGCGTCTGGACGGTGGTGGTAGGGGTCACCATCTCCTCAATCGGCACCGGCTTCGTGCTGCCCTTCGGCTCGATTTATCTGCACGTGGTGCGAGGCTTGCCCATCCCGGTTGTGGGACTGGTCATCTCGACCTCGGCCCTGGCCTCCCTGGTATTCGGTGCCGTGGGCGGCACCCTGGTCGACCGCCTCGGGCCGAGGACCATGATCCTGGGGGGCCTGGGCCTGCAGACCCTCGGCTTCCTGTGGCTCGGTTTCTCATTGACCGCAGGTGAGGCGGCGGCCTCCATGCTCCTGATCGGCGCCGGACTGGGCTGCTTCTACCCATCCTTCGCCTCTCTGCTAGCGGCCGTGACCAACCGCTCGCAACGCGCCGTGGCGTCGTCACTGCAGTACGCCGCGACCAACCTGGGGATCGGAGTCGGGGCGGTCATCGGCGGCCTGATCGTCTCGACATCCGTGCCGGAGACCTTCACCGCTATCTATTTGGTCAACGCCGCCAGCTTCGTTCTGTTCGGCGCCCTGGTGATCGCGCTGGTTCCCTCGGGGCGACACCACGCCGAGAGTGACCAGCCCTCGGGATACCGCGTTGTCCTGCGCGACCGCCCCTTCCTTCTCCTGATCGGGTTCAACGCCATGGTGGTGCTCTCCGCCTACGCCCAGCTCGACACTTCGGTACCGCTCTACGCCCACGTTTTCCTGGGCGTGCCCACCTTCGCCCTGGGAGTCATCCTCGCCGTCAACACCGCCTTCATCGTCCTCGCCCAACTGCCCATCACCCGGGCGGTCCGCCACCTCGACCGCTCCCGCATCCTCGGGCTGAGTGCCGTCGCCTGGCTGCTGGCCTGGTTGTGGGGTGAGGTTGCCAGCCTGAGCCACGGCCTCGAGGCAAGCCTGCTCCTGGGCGTGTTCGGGGTCTGCTTCGGGCTGGGTGAGTGCCTGCTCAGCGCCGCCATTGGGCCCCTGGTCGCGGATATGGCGCCCGCCGCGGTGCGAGGGCGCTATATGGCCGCCTTCAACCTCTCTTGGGGCGTCGGTCTGCTGCTGGGACCGACGATCGGGGGCTTGGTGGTGGGCTCGGTGGTGCGACCAGGGATGTGGCTGCTGTGGGCGGCAGTCGCCGCCGGACTCATGCTGTGGGCGGCACGTCTGGGGCAGAGACTCCCGGCCGGCGTCAACCGGCCGCCGCGGGTCGGCGAGGACGCTTCCGGGGCCGATGGGCTTCCCAACTGGGTTTCGCCGCCATAACATTCACCTCACAAGCGAATAGCCCGAAGGGCAAATGGGAATCCGGTGCGGGCCACGCCCAAAGCCGGAGCTGTCGCGCAACTGTGAGCGGGGAGCCTGAGCCAGCGAGCCACTGGGAATGTCCCGGGAAGGCGGCTTCAAGTCCTGATCCGTGAGCCAGGAGACCGGCCCCTAGGGATCGATCCATCCCCGCGCGTCACGGGAAGGTCGGCCTCCGGCGGCAGGTCCACCTCAGGCGTGATGGGGTCCAACCGCCGCCAGGAGGCAGGGACGATGAGGTCGTCTCCAGCGGTCAGCGCAGTTCTGGCCGCGATTTCCATGACACTGCTGGTATCGGCCTGTGCCAGCAGCGGCGGCGGGGGAGCGAAGCCCGGGGCCACCTGCACTGGCTCTGGCCCTTCGGCGGAGGTGGTGGTGGAGCTGGGCGACCACCACGTCGTGGATCGCTGCGTCAATTTCAAGGGCGCCTCGATCAGCGGCGAGACCGCTCTCCATCGCAGCGGGATCGAGTTCGCAACCCAGCACTTCAGCTTCGGCGATGGCGTCTGCCAGATCGACAACGAGCCCAAGTCCTACAGCACCTGCTTCCCCAGCGGCCAGCCCTACTGGGCCCTTTTCTTCTGGTCGGGCAAGGGCAAGTGGAAGGCCGCGACGACCGGGATAAGCGGGGTTGCACTGAAGACCGGGGAGGCGCTGGGCTGGAGGTACGACCCCAGCTCGGGAACCGCCCTGCCACCACCCTTGCCACCCAAGTTCTGACCCCATGAATCCCCGCGCCCTCGCCGTCTGGGTTGGAGCCGTGCTCCTGCTCAGCCTGGGCAGCGAGGACCCGGTTCTCCGGGCCCTCGCCCTGGGGGCGGCCCTGACCGTCCTGCTGGTGCGGCGCCGGCCGGGAACTCGCCTGCGACCAGCCCTGATGATGGTGAGCGCCGCCTCGCTGCTCACCGTCGCCTTCAACTTCCTGCTCAGCCATACCGGTGACACGGTCCTGGTCAGCGCTCCTAGCTGGTTGCCGGTTGTGGGAGGCCCCCTGACCCTGGAGGCGGCGGCATACGGGGTCGACATAGCTCTGGGCCTGGCTGCCTGCATCGTCGCCGGGGTCAGCCTTTCCCTGATCGTCGAGCCCTATCAACTGGTGGATTCGCTACCGGCACCGCTCTCGCGGACCGCAGCCGCGCTCGGTGCGGCCATATCCCTGGTCCCGCGCCTGGGACAGAGCTTTGTTGCGGTGAGAGAAGCACAGCAGATGCGGGGCTGGCGACCCAAGGGGCTGCGCTCTTGGACTGCGGTTGTGGTTCCCTCGGTCCTCACCACGATCGAGGGCTCGGTGCTACTGGCCGAGGCGATGGAGGCGCGCGCCTTCGGCTCGGGACGCCGGACGGCTCAGGCCGGTTCTGCCTGGAAGCTCGGTGACCTGGTGAGCATCGCGATCTCCCTGATCGCGGTGACGTGTTTCGTGGTGGCCCTCTTCCTGGGCCAGGTCCCCGGCTGGCAGCCCTACCCCGCAATCACCACCCCAGCGCTCAGCTGGTGGCCAACACTGTGCTGCCTCCTGCTCTTCAGTCCGGCCCTGCTGCCGTGACCGAGGTCGCGCGCTTCGAGGAGTTCAGCTATCGCTACCCGGAGAGCACCACGTTCAGTTTGGAGGATCTCGACCTTCACCTCACCAATGGCCTGACCGTGCTGACCGGCCCCTCAGGGAGCGGCAAGACCACCCTGCTGCGCACCCTCAACGGACTGGTCCCCCACTTCCATGGCGGCCGGGCCAGCGGAGAGGCGTGGGTGATGGGCCATGACCTCCGGCTGGCCTCGACCCGGCGGCTGGCCCGGGAGGTGGCCATGGTGTTTCAGGAGCCTGAGTCTCAGTTCGTTCTGGCCACCGTCCAGCGCGAGGTGGCATTCGGCCCTGAGAACCTGGGGCTGCCAGGATCTGAGATCACGGATCGGGTTGAATCCGCGCTCCAGGTCATGGGAGTGGACCACCTCGCAGCGAGGCGCCTTGTCACTCTTTCCGGGGGCCAGCGCCAGCGTGTGGCCCTGGCAACAGCGCTGGCCATGAGGCCAGAGCTGTTGGTGCTCGACGAGCCCACCTCCCAGCTCGACGACGCCGGAGCCGCGTCGCTGCGGCGCGAGTGCCAACGGCTTTGCGATCAGGGGCTGGCCGTTGTCGCCGCCGAACACCGACCGGGCAGAGTGGTGGTCGGGGGAGCACGCCGACTTGAGCTCAGCCATGGGTCTCTCACGGAGGCCGGCGTCGAAGTGCAAGAAGGCACATCCATGCCGCTCCGCCGTCCTCAGGTCACAGGCAGCATGGCCTGGGAGATGCGGGACCTAACGATCGGACATGGGGAGCCGGTGGCGGAAGGTATCCAGCTCAGCTGCCGGCGGGGAGAGGTGCTCTGCCTGACTGGTCCTAACGGGAGTGGCAAGACCACCCTCTTGCGTACCGCAGCCGGCCTTCTTCCGCCGCTCTCAGGCTCGGTTCAGCGGGAGCCCGGTCGAGCCGCCTTCCTGCCCCAGGAGCCCGGCGGAGTGCTGCACCAAGCCAGTGTCCTGGAGGAGGTGAGACAGACCGGCCGCTGGCTCAAGTTGGATTACGACCCCTGGCCTATTCTTTCCGAGTTCCATCTCTCGTCCCTGGCTGAGAGCGATCCTCGGGACCTGAGTACGGGCCAGCGCCAGCGGGCAGCCCTGGCCGCGGTGCTGCTGGGCGAGCCGGACCAAGTCTTCCTGGACGAGCCAACCCGGGGAGCCGACCCTGCGTCGCAACGACTGCTCGCCGAGGTGCTGGATCGCCTGGCCCAGGCGGGCTCGGCGATTCTGCTGGCCACCAGTGACAGCCACTTCGCTCATCAGCTCGGCGACCGGGTCTACGAACTGGCAAATGGCCACCTGCAGCGATGCGAGGAGTTGGCGGCGTGATCCTACTTCTCATCTCCCTGGTTGGATTCGTGCTTTTCTCGTGGCCCTTCAGCGGCCTAGGGCTGCCGGCCGCGACACCGGCGCTGGCCATCGGGCTCGGTACTGCGTTGGGACTACTCGCCCTTGAGGTGGGGACCCGGCGGATGGACTCCCGACAGCTGGCCCTGCTCGCGGCACTGAGCGCGGTTGACGCGGGACTTCGTGCCTCTCTGGTGACCGGCATAGGAGGCTTCAGCCCGATCTTCCTACTGGTGCTCTGTGGTGGTTACGCCCTGGGTCCGGAGTTCGGCTTCCTGCTAGGCGCTTGCTCACTGCTGGTGTCCGCCCTGCTGACGGGCGGCCTTGGCCCCTGGGTGCCGTACCAGCTCTTCGCCGTCGGTTGGGTAGGAGCGGTTGCCGGCCTGATCGGCATGCGCCGCGCCGGTCGCCGGCCCAGCCGCAGTGACGTGCTCTTACTTGCTGGGGTCGGGGTTGTCACCGGGTTCGGTTTCGGGGCTGTGATGGACGTCTGGAACTGGACCTTCTACTACTCATCCCCTCAGATCGGGTGGAGCTCCCACCTCGCCCCCTTGACCGCGCTTGTTCACTTCACTAAGTACTACTTTGTCACCTCCATCGAGTACGACGCCTTCCGGGCCGGGGGCAATGCCCTGATGGTGGCGGTCTTCGGGCTGCCGGTCCTGGCCGCCCTGCACCGGCTCCACCGACGCTTTGGTGGCGAGTGGCTGGGGACACCGGGAGGAAGAGCGGCGGAGATGATCCCCGCCCTGCCGTCAGCTGAGTCGCCGGACCACGTAGCTACCGGCCATCTTGTCGTGCCAGCCCTGCTTGCGCCAGTCGACCCCAGCCCAGACGAAGCCCACCGAGCACGAGGCGAGATTGGCCGCGTATCCCACCAGACGGATGAGGCTGCGGCGAAAACCTAGGCGGCGCCCATCCTCCTGCCGGACAACTCGCGCTCCCACCAGCCAGAGCCCAAAGGTCCGTCCCGTGGTGGCCCAGAGGCCGACGAAGTAGACCAGGGGCAGGACCGCTATCAGCCCCGCCGCTACGGCGCCGGAGATAAGGGCGTGCACCGCAATACTTCCTCCCGCGAGGAGGAGGAGGTCAGCCCAGAGTGCCCCTGCCCGCGGCCAGAACCCAGCGTAGCCCAAGCCCGGGAAGGGGCCGGCCAGCCGGAGCGACCGCAGCCCGTTCCAAGCAACCAGGGAACCGCTGGACTTGTCAGGAAGGTCGGAGAGGAGCTCAGTCAGTTCTCCGCTGGTTCGGGCCCCATAGGCGAGCCGAGTGCGCTCCCGGAACTCGTCCGAGTTGATTCGGCCCTCGACGTGATGCTCAGTGAGCTCGACGACCACCTGCTCGCGGTCGGCGTCGGATGCGAGCAACTGATTGCCGCGGGCCCAGGGGGGCCAGCTGCCTTGCCGGTGGGGTGTTGCGGGAGGTGACGCCATGGCCAGGTCAGCTTGAGGCGGAGGCTGGAGAGAGGTCGGCCTTGAGCCCTGACTCCCATTCCCGCCTGAGCAGTCCCATGTAGATCAGATCTGCTGTCGAGCCGTCTCGATGGACTCTCTCTCGCATCCGACCCTCTTCCTGAAAACCCAGGGTCCGATAGAGCTCGATCGCGGGCCGGTTGTCGGCAATCACGTCCAGACTGAGTCGTTGGAGTCCGAGCTCGTGAAATGCGTAGCGTAGCGCCAGGCTCACTGCCTCCTTGCCGAAACCTCTGCCACGATCCGCGGGGTCCCCGATCCCCACCGCAATCCAGCCGTTGCCGTTGTGCCATTCGATGGTGAAGATCGCCACGTAGCCGACCAGACGATCGTCCTCGAGGGTGCGGATGCGGAACTCAATCATGTCCTCTGCAGGATCTGCGGCCTGGTCCCGGTCGCGAAAGTACTCCGCCGAGAGCGGGCGGGGAGCCTCCGTATCAGCCAGACGACGATACTCGCCGTCTTCACTCCAATGCGAGAACAAGTCCGCGTCCTCGGGACGCGGAGCAGCCAGTCGAACAAGCTCGCCGTGAAAGAGCCTCGTGGGAGCCATTAGCGACTTGAAATCCTTAGCGAAGTTGACCGATTTCAGCCGACCGAGTATCGCAGACCTCCGCGCCGGTGCTTCAGTGGCGGAGTTGCCGTGCCGCCGCGGCCTTCAGAGGAGGTGCGGGGCCTGAGGGAGCACCTCTGCCAGACATGGCCTGCACGCTGCGCGCGGCTGTCAGGGTGCGAATAGCTCCTCGGCGTCACAGAGCCGCCACGGCGCCTCAGTTGTGTCCAGCTCGACTTCAACTTCGTGTACGACGGTGGGTGCGGTCACACGCCCAGTCCGGGCCTGCACTTGGGTCCTGTCTTCGAATCGCAGCCGCAGCCAGAAGCGCCCGGGCTCCGTTGCCCGACGGTCGGACATCCTCCAGCACAGTCCGGCACGGGATGGCAGCCACTTTCCCCCAGCCGCTCTGAGCTCGGCGGTCCCGCCAAGCAACCTCCCGAGTGCGGGCGGTGCCACGTATCGTGCCAACGCTAGGTCGTCTCCGGCCCCAATTGCTCCCTCGATCCCGTCGACCAACTGCCTCACTCGCTCGGTCGTCTCGGCCAGGCCTCGGTCCCGAGCCAAACGCCAGCCGCTGTTCGAGTCCCACAACCTCCTGATCGGTCTCACGTCAGCGCTCGAAGCTGCGACTAGCCATTAGCGCGGGCAGCAGCCCCGCAATCTTCGCGGCGAACCGCTGGTCTGTGACAGACAGCGAGCGGTGCATCGAGGCCGACTTCCGTGCGAGGTCCGCAATCCAGGGCCACCTAAGCACAACTAGATCGCCGAGCTGGCCTTGCCAGTGCGCAGCGGCGGCTGTTTCCGACTTCTCCACTCCCATAATCAGTCGGCATATCTGTACCTCGATCCCCATTCGCTCGAGAACGCTGATGCCGTTGACCGCCGAGCGTACATGGGAGGCAGTGGGACGCAGCGGAACCAAGATGGTGCTGGCAAGTCCGAGCCAGAATGCAGCGGGTTCTTGCATCCGTCCGGTTGGGACTTCGAGCAAGTGGCCAGCGTCGACGACGATCGCGTCGAAGGTCGGAGCCACCATGTTGGTGTAGAGGTAGTCCAGGTGCTCCCGTCCCACCTCAGCAAAACGCCCTGCTGCGAAGAGCGCTCTCACTCCCGACTCACGATCGACCCACAGTAGTGACTCAAGACTGACTCGCTTGTCGGCAAGCTCGGGCAATTGCTGAAGTATTTGATCAAGGCTCGCATTCGAGGGCCAGGCTGCGGCCACGCCTGCGGCGCCAAGCCTCAGGTCCAAGTCGGGCTGAAACGGATCCGCATCCACCAGAAGTACACGCCGGGCAGGGCCGTCCGCAGCCAAGGCCAGGGAGGTCGCTACTTCGAGCGCCAATGTCGTGCGTCCCGCACCTCCTCTTCCTCCAGCCGTGACGACGACTAAAGCACGGCTCCTAGACCTTCCCGCCTGAAGAGCCGGCGGCTGCATTTCCGCAACGGTCGCCGACGCATGCGCTAAGGACCGGCCGCGGCGCGCCGGCGCGAGGACATGCGCTAGAAAATGGCCGCGCCCCCTTCCTTGGCGAGTAGCCGTCCGCGCTTCCGAGGCGGCAGCCAGGAGCGGATGGCGCGCTGGACAGGACCTAAGTCCACTGGCGGGACCCTTCCAGAGCAGGCTGCGGCCCTGACCGCTACTGGGAACCTCTGGCGGTGGGGTCGGCGGATACCGCACCATCACTTCGTCTGGGCCCGCTTGCTCATCGTATCTCGGTGGCTCTAGTCTCGGTGGCTCTAGCACCGTAGAGCCTCGCCAGTCAGAGGTTGCGAGTCGAAGCCATGCTCCATCCAAGCCGTTGCCGTCGCGTGAAGCTCGATGCTGGTCCATCCGGGAAAGATCAGCAACGGCAGTTTGACAGTCTGCCAAATCACGACTGCGACTCCGTCGGCGGGCGACGCGATAACCGACAAGGGGAGCAACCCTCGGTGACAGTTCGACATCACGGCAAACGCGCATCCTTGGCCGGGCGGAATCGTACTTGGCAATGGGTTGATGCCATAATCGGTGCAGCTCGCGGACGAGTCTGGAGACGTCGCTCTGATGGACTCGTCCACCACTTGGCCTACGGTGCCGATTCCATTACCACAGGTCGGACTCGCGTCCGGTACGGTGCAAAGCTGGAACGTGCTTCCGCGCTCGATAGCGGTCACGTTGACCGCCTGAGCCGCATCTTCAGCGGTGGCTTCAGCCGCGCCCACAAGACTCGCGTGGCTTGACAGAAGGACACCCCCGTCCACCGCGAGTCCCGCTACCGGCAGTAGCAGCAAGGCGAGCAGGAGGCAAAATACTGGGAGAATCTGGCCGCGCTGGTGGGCTGTCGTCACAAAACCTGTCCCTTGCCTTAACAGCTATCGCCGGTGGAGTCCGCCAAGGGGTCCCTGCTTCGGAATGGATCTATCTTGTCGATAGCCGTGGCAGCGAGTCGGGGCGAGAGCCATGACCCGACCACCGGGATCCACTCCAGGTCGGGACGGTAGACGAGTGTCGCTACCATGTCACCGTCCGTTGGAACACTGCCGGACGAGCTCGCGCCGAGACGGCAGAAGGTGTCGTTCTGAGCTCCATAGCCGAACCACAGCGCGAAGGAGCCGCTTCCGAGCGCTGCCGGCAAAAGACTGCTTTCGGGTAGTGGGCCTACACACGCTCCCCGAAGTTCATCGGACAGAGTGGCGGAGACGAGCCCACCGCTCTCTGAAAGAACAGTCGCCAATTCGCGATGTGCTGCGAGGCATGCTTGCGACGCGTCGAGACCTCTGGCGCCCACAAGTGCTGTGGCGCTTGCAGCCGTCTCCAACGCCATTTGAGTGCGAGCCAGTTGCACCACAGCCACTGCTCCGCAGCAAAGAACCAGGACGACCGGTAGCACGATGGCCAATTCGACCAGCGCCTGGCCGCGTGCGGATCCCTGGCAACTCGGCAGCTGCTTCACGGCCTCAACGCCTCTACTTGAAGTCGGAGTTGAACGCTGATCGGTAGGACGTCTACGCCAGCCGCGCTTGCCAGAGGCACGAGGGTTCGTAGGGTGCCTTTGATCCAGACGTCCACTGCGGTGGCCGGCCACGACGTGTACGCAACGCAGACAAACAGGTGGCCGGGAGCAACGCCTCGGGCGCAAGGTGCCATCGAACTGGAGGTTCCGAAGCAGTCCGCCGTGTGACAGTCTGGATTCTGCCTCCCATCCAAATTTCTTGGGGAGGGGCCCAGTGACTCGGCGTCGTTTGTGTTAGCCGATGGGTCGAAGCACGGCTGCTGAACCCCGGCCTTCTCACCAGAGTACTGAGCGCATTCTTGGGGCAGTCCGCATCCACCCGCGATCTGCTGCCTGCTATTGCATATTTCAACGTCCGCCATGTTCACCACAGAGGAGTCGAGACTGCTTACCGCGGCCGCCTGCCCGGCCGCCAACCGCAGGAGTGGCTGGCCAGGGACTGGTGCGCTCGACGCTACGCGGGCTGCGACCAGAGCTGCGCTCTGAGCGCCCTCCGCGGAGATGGCCGAGATCGCGAGTTGTACGGCGCCTAGGCTGGCCGTCAGAAACAGGGTTACCCCGATGGCCATTTCGATCATCGCCTGTCCGGCTTGCGCGCGATGGCTCACCCGAAAGCCGCCGAAAGTCTCTCGAGAGCGGGGTAGAGGATGATGATTACGAAGGGCAGCAGTATGCAGAGCGCGACTGGTAGTAGCATCGTTACCAGGGCTCTGCGACCTCGGGTCAAGAGCTCGTCTCTTTGGCGGTCCCTCAGCCCGCGGGCAAGTTGTCCCAGAGGCGAACTGGTTGACACTCCCTCCTCCCGCTGGATGCGCACCGCCGCGGCCAACGCCGAGAGAGCAGAAATATCGAGTTGGGTGCCTGCGCCCTCCAGTTGACGGTCGAGTTGAGGCGTGCCTGCAGTGGCAGAGGAGGCTAGGCAATTCCTTAGAAGTATTGCCGCTTCGCCATCTAGGCGACTGACCACCAGCTCGATCGCGGCTCGGGGTCCGACCCCGCCGCCTCCCTGCTCGAGTGCCATCAGGTCCACCAAAATCGGTAGCTGGTCTAGGATGGCGCGGCGCCGGCGGCCCGCTCGCTGCCCAACCGCGGCCGCCACACCCAGCGGTACCGCGACCACGACCAACACTGCCAGGTTCAGAGGAAGGAACCCGTCAAGGACGAGCGCTGTCAGCGCAAACGTGAGCGTGACCATCAGCAGCAAAGTCATTGACACAACCGTCTCCTGAGGGATGGCGATACCCGCCCTACTGAGCTGGCCCGACAGTGCAGCCCTAAAAGAAGTGGGCAACCGCCGATCGGCAGCAGCCCCGAGACCCCTCACGAGCGGGCTGACCCTCCTCCAGAGGTCGTGCTTCGCTTCGCGTCGAGTGGTAGATCGCCGCTGGGTTCGGTGCCGGATCCACTCGTCAGCAGTGATACGGCGTGGCCATGTGGCTGCGATCAGCCCGGCCAAGACCGCGAGGAGTGCCGCACCGCCAACTACCTCGATGTTCACAAGTGAGGCTGGCGTCACATCATTTTCCTAGGTGCTCGGTCTCGGCAGGGCGCGTAAATGTGACGACGGTCGCTCGTCCGGGAACATCACGAAGTGACGCGGTTTTAGCCAGGTCACCCATAATTGACTCCTGGATTGGCATTACTTGAGGCGCCAGTGACAGCAGGTCCGGCTGGGGGAGGCGGAGGATGCGCAGCATCCACACGTACCCAACCACGATCATCGCGATCAGGGCCCCCAAAAGTAACTGACCTCCAAGTGTCGAATACGGAGCCAGGTATTGGGGATTGACAACGTGCAATACGACAAGTAGCGCCAGCGGCATCAGCGCAATCACCAACGCTCCGAGGCGGCCTTGTGCCTGCTCTGCTCGCAGTTGCCCCTGTACTGCCTCAATTTGGTGCGCTGCACGACTCAGCTCCTGAAGCAGGGGGGCGAGACGGCCCCCGGATCGATTTCCCACTATGAGCGCCGAGGCAATCAACGTGAATAGCGGCTGCCGGATCCGCAGCTGCGCCTCGGTAAGTGCGTCTTCCAACGACACCTCATCGAGCCGGTCGAGGATTCGCCGGATCTCGATTCGAAGGGCAACGGGTCCACTTTCGGCCATGACCACCAAGGCCTGTCGGGTGCTGTGTCCGGCCGGCAACAGCTGGGCGAGCAGATCGGAGGCGGTCAGCAGTGATACGGCCATCTGCGTCGCCCGCTGCCCATTGCGCCATCGTTGGTAAGACCTGGCGGCTCCCCATCCCAAGCTGCCGATAACCACTGCGGGCACGACGAGACCGAGGAGCAAGTACGACAATATGCCAGCAGCGACCGCACTCGCCAGCGCAGGGAGATGGCGGGAGACGGCTCGGCCAAGAACCTGCTGGATACCGGAGCTCCGCGCACGGAAGCTGGCATGGGCCTCCGTACCGGCCGGTGTGGCAAGAAGGGCAGCCAACCAGCCTGCCGTGACCGCGCTTAGCAGCGCGAGCGCCACCACAGCAGCAGTCATCGGCTAGAGACCTCTGCCCGAGGCGCTCCCTAGGCGCGCCACCACCTGATTGAGCGCAATGTTTGCGCCTTCGAATTTGTCCGCAATCTTCGGCGGGAGGTCATCAAATCGGCTGATCCTCCAGCGCCACTCGCCCCGCGGGCGATCGTATCGGCAGACCTCTTCCACCACAGGGATCTCGCCCTCTACCTGGCCCGTGACTAACGCCAAAGCCCCCAGCACTCGGCGATCCCGTCCGTCCGCATCTCGGAACCTGCTCAAGTGCACCACCATGTCCACTTTGGTCGCAATCTCGCGCGCAACGGCGCCGGGGTCAGCGCGGATCTGGGCAGGATGGCGCCGGACCAGCGCTGCCAACCTGGTTAGCGCGTCCCGCACGCTATTTGCGTGAAGTGTGGTACCGCTTCCATCGTGACCAGTACCCATGGCGTCGATGACGTCCAGCGCCTCAGGGCCTCGGGACTCCCCGACAAATATGCGATCCGGACGCTGCCTTAGAGCGTTGCGGACTAACTGCTGGATAGTGATCTCCCCGCTGCCTTCTGTATTGGCCTCGCGGGCTTCCAACGAAATCGTGTTCGCTCGGCCACCACCGGAGGTGCGAACGTGCAGTTCCCTCTGGTCCTCGATGGTGATGACTCGCTCCATGTCGGGAACTTGGCGAATGAGAAGGCGCAGCATCGTCGTCTTCCCACTCCCGGTACCCCCGGAAACGAGGAAGTTGAGTCGCGCTAAGACGGCTGCCTGAAAGACCGGCACCAATTCCCATGGCAGCGTGCTCGCTCGGGCGAGGTCGGCGAGTTGCCCGAATCGGGCGAGTTGGTGTCGCCTTATCGTGACCGCCATAGGAGTGGCAACCGGGGGCAGAACGGCATTGATGCGAGATCCGTCCTCCAGCGTAGCCGTCACCATAGGGCTCGCTCGGTCGAGGCGCGATGATCCGTTGCCCAACATCTGGCGTACTGTCTGGATAAGTTCCTCCTCGCTCGCGAACTCGACGCCAGCTGATTCTTGAACCCCATCCCTAACAACCAAGACCTCGCGCGGGCCATTGACGATCACTTCCTCGACCAGTGGGTCCGAGAGCAGCTCGGTGAGTGGTCCCAGCGGTGTCACCTTGAACAGAAGACGGCGGCTGAGCATCGAGTAGGTGGCACGATCAAGTACCGGGGCTCCGGTGTGCGGCGCCCGGGCGTGATAACGCTCGATTTCTTTCTGGACTAGCGCTTCGATCCAGGTCCGGTCCTCCACCCGGACTCGTGTCTCTAATCGCTGACTCAGCTGTTCAGTGATCCCCGCTCGAACACGCGTCAGAACCCGCTCTTCTACAACTTGCTCATTTGCCTCTTCGCTGGTCTGCAACCTGGCGTCCTGGACGCTCACGAGCACGTGTCCCCGATGTAGTCGCCGCCGAGCTTGGCGTCAGTTGCGGCGGCTTCTTGCGGGTCAAGACGCGACCCAGGCAAAGCAGCGATGATTTCCCTCGCGCAACGGAGGATTGGCTTGGCCAATCCTCCGCCCATGACTGCGGGGCGGCCGCGATCTTCCGCCTCAATGCTGGCTCGGCGTTGGTCGGGTACGGCGGCCGCAACGGCCAAACCGTACCTGGCACGGAGTGAGTGTTCGACTTCTCGAAGGCCCGGTGGCCCGAGTCTGTTGAGAATCGTAAGGCTGGCTCTGGTTCGGACCTGGGCCGCCAGAGGGCCCGCGAGGGTCCGGTCCAGAAGATCGATTCCTAACTTGGTGGGGACAACCACCCAGACCACCAGTTGAGACATCAGGGCAGCTGTCTGGGCAGCTTCACAGTCGAGAGCTCCGACATCGACAACGACCACGTCGTACCGCCGCCGCAGAATGCTTACGACCTCAGCTAGGAATGGACCGGCCACGACTTCCCCCAAGCCGGCAACGGAGCGTCCCGTCAAAACGTCCAGCCCAAACACCGTCTGCATGTGCCGCAGAACCAGGCCGTCATCGACAGCCTGGAGCGCGGCCTCGTGTGCCAGATAGATCAGGGAACGATCCTCAGCAAGGTCCAGCAGGACTGCGACGGCACCCAAGTGTGGGTCGGCGTCGACCAATACCACCCGTTGCCCTTGCGTGACCAGAGCCGCTGCCAGGTTGATACTGAGGAAAGTGCGGCCGGGAGCACCAGTGGGTCCGGTCACGCCTATGACGATTCCTCGCCTCGCGCTTGGCATTGGCGCCCCGGAACCACCATCGATAGGATGGGCCGGATTCCGACGGGCGCGGCTGAGAATCGACGCCATCTACTTATCCGGTGCCCAACGCGGCTACCGGTCGAGAGCAGATCTTGGCCGCCGTGCCCTCACGGATGGCCAGCAACGCCTGATAGGGGTCCGATATGGCTTGTTCAGTCCCTTCGCATGTCACGGCCCCTGCGGGCACTGCCCAAATTGGCTCGGTCGCATCCAGTAGCAGCCAGGGAGCGACCTGGACCGGAGACACTGAGATGGTGATGGTGTGCGACGCTTGATCAGCGCCGATCACCGCTACCGCTTGGGCTAGGGGGACAACGCATCCGACCGCGGCCACGTTTCCGCAAAGGTTGGCCCCTGGCGCGACGCTACCAGCCTGGGAACCCGAGACCGCGAACAGGTCGACTCGATCGCCCGGAGTCAGTCCCAGAGGCATGAATGAAAGGTCGAGGCTCAGCTGTCGGAGCGTCGAGCCGGAACCGACGGCGACGTCCTGGCGAAGAATCAAAGCGCCTTCGGGGATGGTCACTAACGCGATCGCCCCCTGGACAGCCCGGTAGTCTTGCTCAGGGATCGTGTCTCGCTGAGCCGCGGCGCTGAGATGGACCAGTGCGCCCCCTGGGCTGAGGTCTGCGGTGCTGGCCTGGAGGACTTCTCCCGCCGGTATGGTGCGGCTGGCCACCAGAACCCGTACCTCGCCATTCTGGGCCCAGACACCCACGTACAGGAAGCCAGCCAGCGCGGCACAGAAGGTGAGAATTCCTAGCAACGCCGCTGCACGCCGTCTCACCGGCTCCCCCCTCTTGTCGCGCCTCCTCCCCAGTCGAGGCGACACCGGCGACTCCACGCCGATGTCTGGGATTTTGCACCGATCCAGTGAGAAAGTGTTTGCCTTGAGTTAGTGACCCAGAAGTAACTTAGAGGTCCCATTGAATTGGCCTGATCGGCTTTCGAGCAGCCCGATCTAGTGTCAAGCGGCCTCCCGAAGCCAGTCGCCGCAATCGCTGCGCCGAAGTTTGCATATCGCGCGCTTGTATAGGCCCCGTACGCGCTCTCGAGGCACGCCCCAGTCGGATGCGATCTCTCGGGTGGTGCGCCCCTCAACGAGGTGGGCTTGCACGACTCGGGCCTGCCCAGGAGTGAGCAGGCATAGGAGTGCCCGCACCATCTCGGCTTGACAGACCGCACTGGACGGGTCGGTGCCAAGGTCGCGAAATGCGTTGTGGCCGGGATGTGTCTCCAGGAGTACTTCCAGAGCGGGACCGGAGTGCCTCGCCCGAACTTGGTCGGCCTCCCACCGATGGTGCCAGCGGTGGAACGCAATGCTGCGCAACCAGGCTCGGAGAGTTGCCTCGCGGTCTCCCTCGAAGGTATGGAGGCGGGTGATGGCTACGGCGAACACGTCTTGGACTAGGTCTGCCCGGTCCTCCGGAGGTCGGCGTCCGAAGCAGCGCTCGACATCCCCCCTGAAATTGGCGAACATCCAGGCGACAGCGTCGGGCCGTCCCGCGCGGAGCGGGTCGATCCAGGTCGCAAACTCTCCGTCATCCATCTTGAGCCCTCCTTGCCGGGTCCGCCACCGGTCCCGCAGGCGGGTCAGTCTCGATCGGAGTCGGCAGTCCTCTCTACCGATCCGGGCTGGCATTGCTCCCCGATTTCTCCCGGGCTTTGCACTCTTTGCGCCGCTGAGGTTGGCAGCAGGTAACCTGTAGTTGGAGGTGGGGCGCAGGTGCCAGGAAGGGACAGGGCGGAGATCCTCGTGGTCGACGACGATCCCGATAGCCTTCGGGCGCTGTCAGACCTGCTTGCCGCGGACGGCTACCGGGTCGCCCTGGCGTCCGGCGGCCGCGAGGCACTGCGCAGGATCAACAGCGAGAGCCCCGACTGCGTCGTCCTTGACTACGCCATGCCAGAGGTGACCGGTTTCGAAGTGCTCCAGCACTTACGGGAATCCGGAAATAACACCCCAGTCGTGATGCTGAGCGCCAAGAGCGACTCGTACGACAAGGTGACCGGGTACTCGAGCGGTGCAGACGTGTATGTCGGAAAAGAGGAAGACCCCGGTGTGCTCCGTGCCGTCGTGCGCCGCTTGATTCAGCAACGGGGTACGGTCGGCACACGGATCGAGATGGGCGGGCTTGTGATCGATCTTGCTACCTGGACTTGCACCGTTGACGGAGCCGCGGTCAGTCTCCCACGCCGACTCTTCACCCTCCTCCACGTTCTGGCGAGCCAGCCAGGCAGGGTGCTGCGTAAGGAGCAACTCGTTTATCAGGTTTGGGGAATCAACTCCGACATCTACAACCGCGCCGTCGACAACGCTGTGGTTGAATTACGCCGCCTGCTGGGTGACAACAGCAACCAGCCTCGCTTTGTCCATACCGTGCGAGGCGTGGGTTACAAGTTCGAGGTCGAATCATGAAACACGGTTGGTGGTCTGCCGAGTCACCAACCTTGGTTGCCCCTTCTGATGTGTCAAGTGAGATAGTCTGGAACTCTGAGGCGGGTGTGGCGGTATTCGGTCAGACGGGTCGTCTCGAGTACTCCAATCCGGCTTTTCGGCGATCGCGAATACTGTCAGGGTTAGTCGATTCCCGAGGCTACCTCAGCAATGCAGGTCTGGAGAAGGCACGACGACAAGTCGTGCAAAACGGCACTTTAGCTAGATCCCTCTCTACGTCTTTGGAACTCGCCGATCACACGGTCGATGTCGAGGTGCTTGCGCTGAAGGTTGCACCGGAGTGGACAGCCATAGTTCTCCGTGGACGGTCAGCGGAGGCTCAAGCCGGCGACTCTTTGGGGCTCAGCATGCTAGTGCATGAACTCCGGGAGCCCCTTCTCTTAGCACATGAGTCGCTCGAGAGGCTGACGCAGCTCGTCCAAAACAGTGGTGTGGAGATGCGCGACGCCGTGGCACGGCAGGGGCGTTCTCTAGCGCGGCTGACAGCGCTGGTCCAAGCTCTCAGGGACTTGAGTCTTGCTCATGGACTCGATGGCTCCCATTCGTCCTGGACTGCGGTGGACCTCGGAAGGCGAGTCGACGATGTCGCGAGTCGTTACCGAGACCTAGCCGGAATGCGGGGGCTCACCCTGGATGTCACGATCGAAAGCGAGGTTCCGGCCATCGATGGCGACGCTGAATTGCTTACGCGGGCGATCGCCAACTTGGTGGACAACGCCCTTAAGTACGCAACACCCACCGGTCCCGTTCGCGTATCTCTGCAAAGGCGAGGGGCGCTGGCTGTGATCGAGGTAGCCGACAGCGGACCAGGAATTGCCTTAGGCGATCAGGCCGCGATCTTCACTGAGTTTTACCGACTCCCATCATCGCGGGCCAGCAGGACGCCTGGCACCGGGTTAGGCCTGGCGGTCGCGCGCCGCGTGGCTGAGGCCCACGGAGGGCGGCTATCCCTACAAAGTGGAGCGGGGGTGGGGAGCATCTTCCGATTGAGCTTTCTGCTCGGTCGCAGTTTGTATGTCGCCTAGTCGAAGACCCCGGCTCGCCGCGCATGCTGCTCGTTCGATGAGGCTCGCCCACTCGGTAAACTTCCCTGGGCTTGGCCCGCATGGCTCAATTGGTTAGAGCAGGGGACTCTTAATCCCAAGGTTGCAGGTTCGAGTCCTGCTGCGGGCACCACTCCAGGGTGTGCTACTTCGGCTGAGGCTTGGCGAAGGGCCTTCGGCTGGGGCTTTACAGAGCTTCGGGTGAGGCCTTGCTCCTACTTCGGCTGACGCTTGACACTCCCTCGATGAGGGATTGGAGCGTGGTCAAGCGCGCCCGCTGCGCCATCGTTAAGGCTTGAAGATGGCGACCCCGGCCGCCCAGTACATAGCCGAGCCGAAGTTGGCCGAGAAGGCGGTGGAGCCGGTTGTCGGCAGGACCTCGTAGCCGCTGACCACCGACACGGTGTTGGTACCCGTCGACGTCTGCTGTGGTTCGGTGGTATAGCCGGCAGCGTTGGGTGTCAACGCCTCTGCGTTGCCGTGACCGGCCACGAACCCGACTACCAGCTCGTTGGCTGAGCTGGCAGTGGCGCTTCCAGAGCTGGCCGAGGTGCCGGTGTTGGAGGCTCCGGCCGAGGCGTCCAGCGGTGCGCTCGTCGCCACCCCCGAGAACTCGAGGATCTCGAAGCTGATGGTGGTGGCCGTCGCGACGTGGACGGTTACCGTCGTGGTCGCCTTGGCATTGGCCGCGTACCAGATTTCCCCATCCGAGTAGTGGCCGGAGGTGTCAAAGGCACTCACCTCCGTCCAGGTGTTACCCGCCGAGTCGGTCACCGAAGTGATGCGATTGGTCGCGCCGCTGTAGACGCTGGCGGTCAGCACCAGCAGATCACCGCCGGTCGAGATTGTCGGGAAGGACCCGGCCAGCGACGTGGCCGCCGCCGTCTCGATGGCGCTGCCGGTCTGCACCAACACCGGACCGGCGGGGGCAGGGTTCACCGTGAGGGAGAACGTGGTCGAGTGGGTGGCGGACGTCCCTGTGCCGGTGATGGTGAGGGTGGAGCCCCCGGTCGGCGTCGATGACGTGGTGGTGACGGTCATCGTCGAGCTCTGACCGGCGCTCAGCGACTGCGGATTGAAGGAAACGGTGGCGCCCGTCGGCGCGCCGCTGGCGCTCAGGGTCACCGTCTGGGCCGATCCGCTGGTCACCGCCGTGCTAACCGTACTGGTCGCCTGGCCTCCCTGGGTCACCGCGGCCGAGCCCGGCGAGTCGGAGATGGAGAAGTCGTTGGTCACCGGGGCCACGACGTTCAAGGTGAAGGTCTGCTGCCCCGAGGTGACGGCGTTGGTGGCGGTGATGGTGATGGTCGACGAGGAGGGAGAAGTGGCGGTGCCGGACAGGGTGGCGGTGCCGTTCCCGTTGTCGGTGAAGGTCACGCCAGTGGGCAGGCTCCCGCTCTCGCTCAGCGACGGCGTGGGCGAGCCGGTGGTGGTAACCGTGAACGAACCGGCCACGTCGGTCGTGAACGAGGTGCTCGATGGCGAGGTGATGGCGGGCGGCGTCTGAACGACCAGGCTGAATCCGGCCGAGTGCTGCGCCGAGGTGCTGGTTCCGGTGACCGTCAGGGGATAGGTCCCGGCCGGGGTGGAGGCCGATGTGGTGATGGTCATCTGTGAGCCCGCACCGCCGGCGGTCACCGACTGCGGGTTGAACGACACCGCTGCCCCGGCTGGCAGGCCGGTGGCGCTCAGGGCAACCAACTGGGGTGTGCCGATGGCCGTGGTGGTGATTGAGGACGTCGCCGGCGAACCGGCGGTCACCGTCTGGCCGCCGGGCGAGTCGGCGATGGTGAAGTCACCGGGCGGGGGCGGCGGTGTGCCCGGTTTGAACAGGGCGACGCCGGCGGCCCAGGTCATGCTGGCCCCGAAGCTGCCGGAGAAGCTCTGCGACCCCGTGGCGGCCAGGTCCAGGTAGCCGGAGACCACCGTCACACTGCTGGGGCTGGTCGTCGACTGCATGGGCTGCGTTGTGTATCCGGGTGAGGTCACCGAGATCGCCTGGGCGGTGGCGTGCCCAGCAATGAAGCCGACGGCCAGGTCACCGCTGGCCGTGGGCGCGGCTGTCCCCGATGTGGCCGCCGTCGATCTGCCAGTTCCGCCGTTCGAGGCGTCGAGTGGACTGGAGGTGGCGACGCCGCTGAACTCCTCGAGCTGGAGGGCGACAGCCGTGGCTCCAGTGGTCACTGTCACGGTGCTGGCCGACTTGGCGTCGGCCGCGTACCAGAGCTCTCCGTCGGAGTTGAGGCCGGAGATGAAGTAGGCGCCGACCTTGGTCCAGACGTTGCCGGCGGAGTCCCTAACCGCGGTGATGGGATGGGTCGCTCCGGTGTAGAGGCTGGACGTGAGGACCAGCAGGTCCCCCGCGGTGCTGGGCACGGCAAGGGTCACCGTGGTCGTCGACGATCCCGCCGACTGGACCATTGCCGGTCCCGCGGAGCCAGCCGGCGTAGTCACCGGATAGGGGCTCGACTGCGGGGAGACGTTGCCGGCGCCGTCCAGGGCGTCGACGGTGTACTGGTAAGTGGTGCCCGGAGATGCGGTCGTGTCGGTGTAGCTGGTGCTGCTCACCGGGGTCGAGGTGAGCAGCAGACCGTTCCGGTAGACGTTGTAGCCAGTGACGCCCACGCTGTCGGTCGACGCCGTCCAGGTTAGGTTGACCTGGGTAGGTGACGCGGCCGTCCCCGAGGTGATGGTGGGCGTGCTGGGCGGTGTGGTGTCGACGGTCCATTTGGCGGTGGCCGACGTGTCCCCGGAGGCGGCCACCGTGAAGGTGTGCGAACCCTCGGCCAGCCCCGTGAGGTCGACCGGGCTGGTGCAGGAGGTCGATGTCGCCCCGTCCAGGCTGCAGGTGAAGGGCGGCGATCCGGAGCTGGCATGGAAGGCGATGGAGGCGCTGGTCGAATTGGTCTGCGCCGGCGGCGGGGTGTCGATGACCACGGCCGGCGTGGTCGAGTAGGTGTAGCTCTGGACGTCGAAGGACTGTCCGGCGGCGTTGATCGGGGTCACGGTCATCGTGCCACCGCTGACCGTGACCTTGAGGAAGTTGTACACCTGGGCGGCGGACTGGGGCGTCGGCGCACCGCAGGCCGTCCCGGTGCTGCTGGTCGGACTCCAGCCGATGGCGTAGATCGCCCCCGAGCTCTGGAAGGAGGAGCAGGCACTGCCGGTCTCGACAGGCTCGAGGACGCCGCCTCCGCCGCCGGTCACGTAGTTCGTGATCTGGCCGGTGCCGCTGGGTGAGATGCGCTGGTAGTCGTGGGCGTGACCGTTGAATACCACCTGGACTCCGTTGGCGGCCAGGAGCGACTCGAGGCTGGAGGACTGGTAGGGATTGACCGGGCTGTTCTGCAGGTAGACGTCACTGTCCTGGGTGGTCTCGTCGGACCGGAGCGGATAGTGCCAGACGGCCAGCTTGACGGTGCCCGGGTGGCTGGCCAGATCGGCCGCCAGCCACTTGTACTCGGGCGAGCTCGTCGTCCAGTGCACATCGTGGTCGACCTGGTAGCCGGGGCAAGCGTCCTCGCCGGCGGCGGTGCACGCCGATCCAGTGGCGGTGCCCACGTTGGAGCCGTCGGCCCAAGCGACGTCGATGACGTAGATGCGTACGTTGTCGGTCGAGAAGGCGTACCAGCCGTCCGGGTAGCTTCCGGCGTTGGTCCCGTCCTGGGAGTTGGCGGGGTAGGAGTCGTAGGCGTAGGCGCCGCCGGAGGCGGCGGCCGTGTTCGCTTCGGGCCAGGTCCGGAGCCCGATGGTGTTCTGACCGTGGTTCCCCTCACCGGGGAAAACGGGCAGGCCTTGCGTCTGGGGCCAGTAGGAGGGCCCAAAGATGTCACTGACCTCCGACCCACCATTTTCGAGGTCGCCGTAGTTGGCCTGAGTGCCGCCCGAGTAGCCGACGTCGCCGGCGGTGACCACGAACTGGGCCCCGGACGAACCGATCAACGAGTCGATGGCGGCCTGGTCGGTGTTCAGGTTATTGGGGAACGCGGTCGTCGAGGAGTAGAGGGTCTCGCCGATGTCCCCAACCACGTCGAACGTGAGCGGGTTCGCGGAGCCCACCGGAGCCAGGGTGGTGAACTGCTGGGACGGGTTGGATCCGAGCAGGTCCACGCCTCCGGTCGCCAGCGGCCGGTAGCAGTAGGTGGTGCCGGGCGAGAGACCGGACAGGACCACGGTTGACTGGTACTCGTTGGTCCCCGAGACCACGCTGAACTGGGGGTTGGTGATGCTCGGCGGTGTACCGGCGGCGGGATAGGAGTCGGGAAGGCTCGAGTGCACGGGTGCCTGATACGCGCTGCAACTCCCCAAAGGCCCCCAATCGAGGGTGCCGAGCGCCGAGCTGGTGGTCGCCCAACTCACGTCCGCCCCGGTCTGGGTCAGATCGGTCACGTAGGGGGCGCGCGTCAACAACGAGTTGAAACCGGCGAAGGGCGTCACCGGGATAGGGGAGGGACCGGCCGCGGCGACCGGGGCGGCCGAGATCAGCGACACCGCACCCGCCGCGCACACTGCCGCCACGAACAACGCCGGCAGACGCATCACTGGGCGTCTGCGACGGGATCGAGCCGTCATCGCCCCCCTTCCTTCGATTCTCGTGAGGTCAAACCGCCCGTCCCCCGTGAATTTACCACGTTCAAGCGGATTTATTTGGATTCGCCCAGGAATCTAAAAGTCGACCTAAACACTCCTGTATCGCGGCCAGGGCGTCCGGCTCACGCGTAAACCGACGCGTAGCCATGCCATACGGGGCAACAGTTGTCACAACATCCCCTCAGGCCTACAAGAGAGTGTCTGGCGAACAAGGTGGATGTCTGCGGAGGACGCTCACCCGAGATCCACATCAGATTCCACCGGACGCTCAATCCACGGTTGCAGGTTCGAGTCCTGCTGCGGGCGCGGGTCGAACCTTTCAATCTAGAATCGACCTTTCGCCGGTTGTTTACTGGCCAGCCAGCTAGGTATACCGGATGCCGACCAGGACCAGGGTGCCGAGTACCCAGGATTGAAAGGGGGCCGCATGCCTCGCCTACGCGTGCACAACTTCACGATTTCGCTCGACGGGTACGGTGCCGGTCCGAATCAACGTCTGGAGGAACCGCTAGGTCAAGGAGGCCGTGAGCTCCACGAATGGATCTTCCGGACCAGATCCGGGCGGGCCATGCTCGGTCAGGACGACGGCGAGTCTGGCATCAATGACGATCTCTTCCGCGCCCATTCCACCGGGATCGGTGCCACCATCATGGGTCGCAACATGTTCGGCCCGATCCGAGGCGCCTGGCCCGATAAGTCATGGCGAGGGTGGTGGGGAGAGGATCCTCCCTTCGGCCACGATGTGTTTGTGCTAACCCACCATCAGCGGGCTCAACTGGCCATGCGCAACGGCACAACGTTCCATTTCGTCGACACCACACCACGAGAGGCCCTTGACATGGCAATTCGGGCAGCCGAAGGTCAGGACGTCGCTCTCGGTGGGGGCCCGGCCACCATCCGATCCTTCCTCAATGCTGGGCTCGTCGACGAGATGCACGTGGCCCTTGCGCCCGTTCTGCTGGGCGAAGGTGAGCGGCTCTTTGAGCAACTACGAGTCGACGTCACTGGCTACTCGTGCTCCGAATTGACGTGTTTTGCTGGTATCGCGCACGCTCAGTTGAGTCGGGCTCAGCCGAAATCGGATGAGTGACCCGGCGTAATCAAAGCGGCGACATCCAACCCGCCAGCCGCCCTCATACTCTGGGTATCAAAGAATCAATGACCGGTCGCTACCTTGCCCCTGTGAGCAGTCGGCAAGTGCCCGGTGGGGTGGTGCACAAGCTCCCAGAAGACCTGCGTCAGGCGCTGATCGGCAACCCCACGGCACTCGATGCCTGGCAGGACATCACGCCCTTAGCTCGCAACGAGTTCATCTGCTGGGTCGTGGATGCCAAGCAGGGGGTGACCCGAGAACGCCGCATTCGACGGACCCAGGAGGAGCTGGAGGAAGGCCAGCGTCGGCCCTGCTGTTGGCCAGGTTGCAAGCACCGCGAGCGCGGCGGCGGATAGCAGTCAGCGCCGTTCATTTGCCTGGACACCGTTTGGGATGACCGAGCGGGTCCGGACTGAGTCGGGTAGCTACCGGCCCCTCAAGTAGAAGGACAGAGCGAGACGCCCTTGGCGCTCAGTACCTTGCTAACTGCGTCGACCAGTCGAGCCTCAGATAGCGCACCGTCCGCGACGGCTGCAACCATCGCAGCCTGGATTGAATCCAATACCTGAGCCTGGTCGCCGGACGAGAACAGGATCATGTCGGCGCCGGCGGCGATCGACTCCACGCTGGCCTGGGCGACGTTGAGCCCTAGGTCCGAAATCGCCAGGGCGTCCAGAGAGTCGGTGAGAATCAGGCCGTGGTAATGGAGTTGACCGGCCAGCAGACCCTCGATCACCGCCGCCGACAGGCTGGCTGGCACGGTGCTGAGCCCGGGAACGGTGGCGTTCGAAACCATCAGCGCCGGCAGCTTGGCGCTAACACCCGCCTCGAATGGCAGCAGACCGCTGTCAACCAGAGTCGCGTAGGGAAGGGTGCTGGCCGGGCCGTCGTCGGTGTTGCCACTGGCGCTGCCCAGCCCGGGGAAGTGCTTCACCACCGGTATGACTCCGGCGGCCTTGAGGCCAGCGGCGAAGGCAAGACCATCACTGGTCGCGATGGCCGCATTGTCGCTGAACGAACGCCAACCGTCCGGGTCGGTAGCGTTGGGACCATCGCCGCCATCCACATCGAGAACCGGGGCCAGGTCCATGGTCACACCCGCCTCGAGCATGGCCTTCCCAATCGACTCTGCCAGGCTTTGAATCTGGGCGGGAGTCATGGTGCTTCCCATCTGGCGAGCCCACGGAATCGAGCCGACCAGATTGGCCATCCGCTGGACCCCTCCCCCCTCCTCGTCGGTCATTACGAAGGGGCGTATTCCATCCGGGGCCGTCGACTCCAACGAGGTCAGCGCTGAGCCAAGGTCAGCCGGCGCCGTTGCCCCAAACAGGAGCACACCTCCCACTCCCTCAGCGACCTCCGGCGCGACGGCAGCCACCTGCGACTCCTGGACGGGAACCGCAACGACCTGGGCTGCCAGGCGGTCGATCGACCAGGTGGCAAGAACCAACTGGTTGGAGCAGGGTGTCGCCGACGGGGTAGGCGACTGCGAGTGCTTGGGGGTTGGCGCAGGTGGTGTCTTGCCGCCGCTGCAGCTGGCCACCATCAGACCAGCGGCCAATAGGCCCGCTGCGAGCCGCATCGGGTGGCGTCGGATCAACGATGGGGACATCCAGGCGAGGATAGGCTCGACGCGCTCGAATCGGTTCCACGGCCACTTTGTGAGGGAGAGGTCGGCGCCGATCAGACCCGGGCCGGATCCAGAGTCAGTCGCTGAAGCGCCGAAACGCCAAACAGGCGTTATGTCCGCCGAACCCAAAGGAGTTGTTGAGAACCAGCTGAGGGTCTACCTTACGGGCGCCCTCCGTGACGTAGTCCAAGTCGCAGTTGGGGTCGGGATCCTGGTAGTTGATCGTCGGGGGAACTCGCCCGTCGACCAGAGCCATGATCGAAAAGATGGACTCAATCGCGCCGGCACCGCCCAGGCTGTGACCGGTCATGGACTTGGTGGAAGAGATCGGGATCGCGTGGGCGCGCTCCTCTCCGAGTGCCTGCTTGATGGCGGCGGTCTCGGATGCGTCGTTGAGCTCGGTGGAAGTGCCGTGGGCATTGATGTAGTCCACGTCCTCTGGTCCGGCCCCAGCTCGCTCAAGGGCCCTGGTCATGGCCCGAGTGGCTCCTCGTCCACTGGGATCGGGGGCTGTGAGGTGGTAGGCGTCAGCCGTGGCTCCGTAGCCCGCCACCTCGGCAAGGATGTGGGCACCCCGGCGTCGGGCGTAGTCCAAGTCCTCCAAAACCACAATCCCACAAGCCTCGGCGACGATGAATCCGTCGCGACCCATGTCGAAGGGACGGCTGGCGTGTTCTGGGTCGTCGTTGCGCTGGGAGATAGCCCGCATGGCGGAGAAGGCCCCCACCGCCAGGGGGGTGACGGACGCCTCGCTGGCCCCAGCCAGGCAGGCTAGGGCGTCGCCGCGGCGGATGATCTCGGCGGCCTCACCGATGGCGTGGGCGCCCGTGGCACAGGCGGAGGTCAGAGCGAAGTTGGGGCCGCAAGCCTGGAGCTTCATGGCGATTTCGCCGGCGGCGATGTCGCCCAGGATCATCGGCACCGTGAAGGGGCTGAGCCGGCGGGGGCCGCGATCCCGGAGGGTGTAGCTCGCCTCCTCGGTCACCTGCAGGCCTCCGATCCCAGAGCCGACAATTACGCCAACCTCATATCGATTCGAAGGGTCGATCGTGAGTCCGGACTGCTCCATGGCCTCCATCGTTGCGGCCAGGGCGAACTGGGTGAAGCGGGCCGTCCGGTTGACCTGCTTGCGTTCGATGAAGTCGCTGGGGTCGAAATCGAGGACCTCACCGGCCATCTGAGAGGCGTAGGGCCCAGGGTCGAAGGTCTGGATCCGACCAATGCCGTTGCGTCCCGCCAGCAGGCCCTCCCAGGTCGGGCCTACACCGACCGCCAGGGGCGTCACAACCCCCATACCCGTCACCACGACTCGGCGTCGCTCGGATGCCGCCGTCGTGCTCAACCGGGGACCTCCTGGTGGTCGGGGGAGGCGAACTGTTCGCGGTCCCCCGCCCCTCGGTCCAACGCTGGAGCGCTGGGATCGTCGACGCCGACTGCGGTGGGGTGCCAGCGCAGGAGCACCCCGCCCCAGGTCAGCCCGGCCCCGAAGGCTACCAAACCCACCAGCTCCCCGTCGTGGCAGCGCCCTTCGCGCGCAGCTTCGGCCAGGGCCAACGGTATCGAGGCGGAAGA
Organism: Candidatus Dormiibacterota bacterium; assembly: GCA_963701235.1. GTDB lineage: Bacteria > Chloroflexota > Dormibacteria > Aeolococcales > Bog-877 > Bog-877. The sequence continues at coordinate 286,238 of OY969577.1, read as the reverse complement.
GGTGTTGCCGAGCCGGTCGACGTTGCAGACAAAGCGCTCGAACGGCAGGCCCAGCCGCCCCGCGGCGGTGGCAAGGATCCTGGAATTGGCCTGGTGGGGCACGATCAGGGCGATCTCATTGGGCTCGATCCCGGCCGCCGCGGACAGGCGCAACACGACCTGCTCAAGGATCTTGGTGCTGAAGCGGAAGACCTCGCGCCCGTTCATCTGGATCACCCTGTCGAGCGCCCGCGTCCCGGACGCGAACTCGGGCAGTGGTGGCGGCGGCGACGCCGAGTCGGGAGGCGTGAAGGTGACGGTATCCAGAGCCCAGGCGCCCTGACCGTCCGCGCCCAGTTCGATTTCCAGGATCTCGGCACCGTCGTGATCGTGATCGCGGACCAAGAACGCGCCCGCGCCATCTCCGAATAGGACCGCGGTGGAGCGATCGCTCCAGTCCACCACCCTGGTGAATATCTCGGCGCCGACCACAAGTACTGTTCGGCTGAGCCCGCTCTGAATCATCGATTGAGCTAGAGCTACCCCGTAGAGGGCGCCCGAACAGGCCGCCTGCAGGTCGAAGGCGGCACCTAGGGGAGAGCCCAGATCCGCCTGCAGGCGGCAGGCCAGCGAAGGGAAGGTCGAGTCCGGAGAGCTGCTGGAACAGATGATCGTGTCTACCTCTGAGGGATCGACTGCAGCGGCAGACAGCGCGGCCCGGGCGGCTCGGGCGGCGAGTTCCAGCAGGGTCAGGTCCGGTTCCGCCACCCGACGCTCCCGGATTCCCGTCCGAGACTGGATCCACTCGTCGGAGGTGTCCAGGAACTGCTCGATGTCAGAATTGGAGATCCGCTGGCCGGGAAGGGCGGTGCCAATACCAACCACCCGACACCCCTGCCGCGAGAGTCGCCGGCCATTGCCGCCTATCGCATCCGCGCCCTCGAGCCAGGCCGACCCCACACGCATTCAAGACCAAAACAGCCTCGGCGGTTACGGGCCGAGCTCAGAGGAGTCCGGGAGCCGTAACCTTGCGGGGTAGTTCGGGACTCTAATTGAGTCAGGGGTGGCGCTGGAGCCTTCCTGGCCCGCTGCACCTCTGCGGCAAGAACGTGAGGGAGGAACTTATGTCGGCGAGCCCCACATTCTCAAAGCCCAAAGCCGCTGAGGTTGAGGCAAGTGGGGCAGTCATCTGTGCCGTCTGCAGTTCCAGCCAGTCCGCCAAAGAAGCAGAGTCGAGCCTTTATGTCTGTCCCGCCTGCGGCGCCCATGCCCGGATCAGCGCCCATGAGCGCGTCCGGCAGCTGGCCGATGCCGGCAGCTTCCAAGAATGGGACGCCGATCTGGAGGGCCGTGACCGGCTGGGCTTTTTCGACACCAGGGCCTACGTGGACCGGCTCGACGAGGCGCGGAGTCGCCAACAGCTGCCCGACGCTATCCTCACCGGCTCGGTCCAGATCGACTCAATTCCCATCGGGCTGGCAGCGTTTGACTTTGGTTTCATGGGCGGCAGCCTCTCGACGGCCGTGGGGGAGAGACTGGCCCGTGCCATTGAACGCAGCGCCGACGCTGGGGTTCCCTTCGTCTGTGTGACCTCCTCCGGCGGAGCACGGATGCAGGAGGGCGTCTTCTCGTTGATGCAGATGGCTAAGAGCGTTGCCGCCCTGCACACCCTGGCAGAGCGCCATCTCCCCTTTATCTCGATCCTGACCGACCCCACCATGGGTGGAAGCATCGCCAGTTTTGCAGCCCTGGGCGACGTCATCCTGGCCGAGCCTAAGGCGATGATTGGCTTCACCGGGGCCAGGGTCATCACTCAGGCGACCTACGAACAGCTGCCGGCAGGGTTCCAGACCAGCGAATTCCACCATGCCCGCGGGCTAATCGACCAGGTGGTCGACCGCCGCCACCTTCGCGCCGTGGTAGGCCAACTCCTGCGGGTGCTGTCGGGACCAACGGGGGACACCGACCAGGAAGCGGCATGACCGGGCCCGAGGCAGAGGGCAGCGCCACAGCCGAGGAGATGGCCTCAGCCTGGGCCCATGTCGAGGTGGCGCGAAACCCCGATCGGCCCTATTCCCTGGATCTGATCCAGCGTTGCCTCGACGATTTCGTCGAACTCCACGGTGACCGCCAAGGCGGCGACGACGCCGCCGTGGTCATCGGCCTGGCGAGGCTCAGTGGGATGCCGCTGGCGGTGGTGGCCAACCAGAAGGGCCGCACGCTGGAGGAGCGGGGCCGGCGCAACTTCGGCATGGCCCACCCGGAGGGGTATCGCAAGGCCCAGCGTCTGTTCGCCCTGGCCGGCCGGCTCCGACTCCCGGTGGTCAGCTTCATCGACACGCCCGGTGCCTACCCCGGCGTTGCCGCCGAGGAGAGGGGGCAAGCTTGGGCCATCGCCCAGACCCTGGAGGCGCAACTGGCCCTGACCACCCCGTACCTGGCGGTGGTGATTGGCGAGGGGGGTAGCGGCGGCGCGCTCGCCACCCTGCTGGCCGACTCAGTGATGGTTCTGGAGCACGCCTTTCTCTCAGTGGCCTCCCCTGAAGCTGCAGCGGCCATCCTCTTCCGGGACGCCGGCCGCAAGCAGAGCGCCGCGGCGGCACTCTGCCTGGAAGCCGAAAACCTGCTGGAGTGGGGGATCGCCGACGAGATCGTTCCCGAGCCGCCCGGCGGCGCCCACACCGACTGGGACGGCACGGCCGCCCTGCTCCGCCCCCGGCTCGAGGCCCGCTTGAAGGCACTTGTATCCGAAGGCGTCGACCCGGCGCGCCGCCGGGAGCGCTATCGCCGCTTGGACGGACTCTTCTCGGCCTGACGCGGGCAGCCCGCCAACCGCCTCTCATGCCGCGCGATTCGGCATAGTAGTTCGATGCGCACCCACGTCGCGCTGCTGCGCGGTATCAACGTCCTGGGCCGCAACCGGGTGGCGATGGCGGACCTGCGAGACCTCGTCATTTCGCTCGGACATACGGAGGTCGAAACGTACATCCAGAGCGGCAATGTGGTCTTCTCCAGCCCCGAAAAAGACGCCCAAGTGCTGGGAGTCGGCCTCCAGCAAGCGATCGCCGAGCGCCTGCATGTAAAGCCCAATGTGGTTGTCCTGTCTCGCAAGGATTTGGCACAGGTGGTTGCAGACAATCCCTACCGCGGTGAGACGGACGGCAAGTCCGTGCATGCAGTGTTCTCGCGCAGTCAAATCGCCCCCGACCGAGTCTTGGCGATCGCGACGGCGCAGAGTCGAGTACGGGAGCGTGGTAGCCGCGACGAGGCGCGGGTGGTGGGCCGCACCCTCTTCCTGCATACGCCCGACGGGTTTGGACGCAGCGATTTGGTCGCTCAGTTACTCCGTTCCGGGCGAGACCAGGGCACCGCTCGCAACTGGACCACCGTGACAAAGTTGATGGCGCTTCTCGACCAGTGATCAGCGCCATCTGGCGCCCATCTGACGCGGCTTCGTCTCTAGCAATTCCGGGCGGGAGTTGCTACGGCTCGGCCGCCAACCTCAGTGCCTGCCAGAGCTGATCGACATCCTCTGGCGTTGTGCGGACACTGCCGATCGACGCCCGCAACACGAAGCGGCCGCCAAGCACGGCGTGCGAGATAAATGCGGCTCCACTCTCGTTGACCGCAGCCATCAACGCTCGGTTGTGAGCGTCCAGGTGCGATTCGTCGCGGAGCCCATCGGGCAAGTGTCGAAAACACACGGTCGCCATGGTCAGGGGGGCGCAAATCTCCCAACCCGGCGCTGCCTCGATTTGGTCGCGGAGCCAACCAGCCATGCGCACGTGTTGGCGGATGCGCGTGGCTAGTCCCTCGCTTCCGTAATGGCGGAGTACGAACCACAATTTGAGCGCCCGCATGCGCCGGCCCAACGAGACCCCAAAGTCCATCAGGTTGCGAGCCCCGAAACCTGATTCACGTCCCGTTTCTGGGGTGGCCAGGTACTCCGGTACCACCGAGAACGCGCGCTTGAGCACCTCTGGCCGTTGGGTGTATAGCACCGAGCAGTCGAGCGGGGTGAACAGCCACTTATGTGGATTCACGACCAGCGAGTCAGCGTGCTCAGCGCCGGCGAGCACTCCTCGCCACTCCGGGACGATGGCCATCGCCCCACCGTGCGCCGCGTCCACATGGAGCCAGAGCCGTTGTTCGCTGCAGACCTCAGCGATCGCATCGACTGGGTCGATGCTGGTACTCGCTGTGGTGCCGACTGTTGCCACGACAGCCACGGGCAACAGCCCGCGGTCCCTGTCCTCATCGACCCAACGCCTTAGGGCTGGGACGTCCATGCGGAATTCGCTGTCGACGGGAACCGCGCGGTATCCATCCCTGCCCAGACCCAGCGTGATCACCGCCTTCTCCACCGATGAGTGACCCTGCTCCGAGGCATAGACACGGAGCCCGGGTAGGTCAGGTCGACCCGCCAACCCGTGCTGGCGGACGTCCCTTCCCAGGTGTTCGCGCGCGGCGGCAAGCGCTACCAGGGTCGAGGAGGACGCGGTGTCGTTGATATGGCCGTCAAAGCTGTCGGGCAGGCCCATCAATCGAGCCAGCCACCGGCAGACCACCCACTCCAGCTCGGTCGCGGCCGGTGAAGTACGCCAGAGCATGGCGTTGACGTTGATCCCCGCGGTCAACATCTCGCCCAGGATTCCGGCGGCCGAGCCCGAACTGGTGAAGTACGCGAAGAAACGGGGATGGGCCCAGTGGGTGATTCCGGGCACCAGCATTCGGTCGACGTCGGCCAGAATCTCCGCCATCGGCTCTCCCTGGGCAGGCGCTTCCGGCGGCAGGGCTTGCGCCAGATCTCCCGGCTCGACTCGCGAGAGCGGGGGCAGGCTGGGCACGGCCTCCAGGTAGTCGGCGATCTGGTCCACGGTGAGGTGGGCCAGGCGACGGAACTCTGCCGGCGACATGTCGCCGAGGAATCCCTCGATCTCAGGCCCCGGCGGCAGCCCCTGGGTGTCGCCCGAGTCAGGTCTAGGCGCGCTCACCTGGGTCGAGGGTTCAGGCGCTGGCGGAGGTGCGGGAGCCATCGAAGGCATCGACGATCTGGCGGGTGTGCCGCTCCGCGCCCAGCGGAATCACGTGCAGGCGCAGCCCGGGTCGCTGACCGATCTCAGCCGCCAGCTCGGTGGCGACCGCCACACCTTCACCTAGCCGGATCCGATCCGCCAGATGATCGGGGACCGGACAGTCGGGGACCGCGCGCCGCACGAAGTCGAGGTTGCGGCCGGAGCGGAGGATGCCGACGCTGGCGAAGACGACTGTCTCGGTCGGGAGCACCGACCCGAGGTCGCGCAGGAAGTCGTCGAAACGATCTAGGTCGAAGACCATCTGGGTCTGGACGAAGTCGACTCCGGCCTCCACCTTGCGCTCCAGCAGGCGAAGCTCGCGGCCGCGATCGGCGAAGGGGCTGATGACCGCCCCTCGACTGATGCGCTTGGGGGCAGCCCACTCGGGCACCAGGCGGAGTACTTCGGTCGGGCGCATCGCCGATTCCACCGCCGGCCCGCCGCTGCGGTCGCCGCGAACCACCAAGACCCCGGCGGCTCCCATGGCCGCGGCCCCGGCCACCTGCTGTTGCAGCCCCAATTGGTTGCGGTCTCGACAGGAGAGGTGGAGCACCGGGCGGACACCGAAGGCGAGGCAATCGGGGATCGCCGCCAGCGGCGAGAGGCGGGCGCGACCCATATGGTTGTCGGTGAGCCCCACCAGGTGCACCGCACCGGCCAGGTTGCCCAGGGCGCGGTGGACCGACCTCAGGTCAGCACCCTTGGGCATCGAGAGTTCGGCAGACCGGGAAGCGCTGGCCAACAAGTACCAGTCAATATATGGGACGTGGCAGTTTCACACGGGCCGCCCGATGCCCTTCGGTTCATCTCCGGCAGCCTCTGCCCAGGCCCAAGCTCCCGCGCGGGTTGCCTGATTGGCTGAGGCCGTTTCGGTCGGGGACGCCCCGCCCACCCCCGCCGAGCTCGGTACTCCTGTCCTCGAGGTCCGCCATCTGGGACGCTCGCTGTCGCTAGGCTCCGAGCGGCTTGAGATTCTCCGCGACATCAACTTCGTGATCGAGCGCGGCGAGTTCGTCACCCTGATGGGGCCGTCGGGAAGCGGCAAGAGCACCCTGTTGGGCTGCATCACCGGCCTCGACAGCCCGACCAGCGGCCAAGTGCTCCTCAACGGGGTAGATATCTCGCGGATGCGGGAGTCCCAACTCGCGGGCATCCGCAATCGCAGCGTGGGCATGGTCTTTCAGGCCTTCAATCTGATCCCGACCCTCACCGCCCGAGAGAACGTCGAGATCCCCCTTTACGCCGGTAACTGGCGGGGCTCACCATCAGCCCGGGCCGACGAGTTGCTGGGTCTGGTGGGACTGACCAGCCGCGCCGAGCATCGGCCGACTCAGCTCTCTGGCGGCGAGCAGCAGCGGGTGGCGATCGCCAGAGCGCTGGCGACCCAGCCACCTCTGCTGGTGGCGGACGAGCCCACCGGCAACCTGGCAACGACGCAGGGCAAGGAGATCATGGACTTGCTCTGGAGCCTGCGGGAGCGGCTCGACACCACCTTTGTGATCGCCACCCACGACCCCAACGTCAGCGGTTACGCCACCCGGATGCTCCAGCTCGCCGATGGCGCCTTGGTCGGAGATCATCCGGGTCCCCGGGCCGTTTCGACTTGAGGCTCCGCCTCTACTTCAGGTACACGACCCGTTCGCTTCGCCGGGGCGGCACCCGGACCCTGCTGGCAACCTTCTGTATTGCGGTCGGGGTGATGGCGATCGTGGGCCTGCAGCTGGCCGCCGGCATGGTGACCGACTCCCTCACCTCTAACGTCCGCGCGGCCAACGGCGGCGACGTCTCCGTGGTCTCGGTGGCGGTGCCCTTCCCGGCCAGTCAACTGGGGATCTTTCGAAGGCTGAAGCTCGACGGCGAGATTCAACGCTATACCGCGGTGGTCGAGGACTCCGCGACCCTGATCCTCCCCAAGGGGCAGGGACTGTCGACCACCATCGACGCGGTCGACCCCAAGAACTTCCCCTTGGTGGGTAGCCTGGCGCTCAAGCCAGGGGCCCTGGGCGACTTCCACCAACTGCTGAACCGCCCCCGGACCATGATCCTCTCCGGGAGCGTAGCCAGCCTGCTCAAGGTCGGGGTCGGCCACCGGGTTCGGGTTGAAGCCTTCGGAGCCCACCAGCCGATCTACTGGACCGTGGGGGGCGTGCTGGCCGTGGACCCACCTGCCGGCATGACCAGCGACGTTCTCGTGTCCAGTGCGCTGCTGGACTCCGTGATTCCCAAGTCCGTTGCGCCCGAATACGGCGAGGTCTACGTCACCACCAAGAGCGCCGCCCAGGCCAGCAGGGCCGCCAAAGCCATTAGCAGCAGCCTCCCCCTGGCCACCGTTTCCACGGTCAAGCAGGCCCTCAACTCAGACCAGAAGGCGAGCCAGGCCCTGACCCAGTTCCTCTCCGTGGCCGGCCTGGCGGCGCTCCTGATTGGCGGGATCGGAATCATCAACACCATGCAGGTGAGCCTGGCCCGCCGCCGCCTCGAGATCGCCATGCTCAAAACCACCGGTTACCGGCGCCGAGACCTTTACTCGCTGTTCGGGCTGGAGGCGGCGCTGCTGGGCCTGGGGGGCGGGATCGTCGGGGCGCTGGCCGGGATTGGGCTGTCCGATGCCGTCAGGGTCCTCGTCCAGCAGATCGCCACCATTTCGATCGACTTCGTCCTCAGCCCCGAGGTGATCCTCTTCGGGGTGCTGATCGGGGTCGCGACCAGTTGCATCTTTGCCCTGCTACCGATCGTGCGCCTCAGCCGGGTCCGGCCAGCGGCCGTCCTCCGCGACGACCCAGGAGCTCCTTCGGCCGGGGTGGTCGGCTCCACCATCGGTCTGCTGGCCGTGGTGGCCGCCCTCTTCTGGCTCCTGGCGTCGGCAATCTTGGCCTCCCCGATCCTGGCTCTCTGGCTGGTGGTGGGAACGGGTGTGGCGATAGCGCTCCTCACCGGGCTCTTCACCCTGGCTTTGACGGTGATCGGCCATCTCCCGGTCCCCGAGCGCCTCAGTCCCAGCTACGTCCTCTTGGTGACTGGCGCCCTGCTGGTCTCGATCCTGGTGGTCCGGGTCGCGGAGCTCCGGGCCGTGGGCGCGCTGCTCATTGCCCTCTCGGTGCTGGGATTCGTGATCGTCTTCCTGCCCAAGGCGGTGCAGTCAGTGGTCCGCATGGCCCTGCGCAACACGGGCCGGCAGCGCGCCCGCACCGCAGCCACCGCGGTCGCCCTCTTCGTCGGCGTTTTCGCGGTGGGGCTGATCCTGGTCTTGGGGACCGACATTCGCACCGAGTTGGACACCGTCATCACCCAGGCCACCACCTACAACGTCATCGCCGTCGCCCCCAGCAGCAGCGCCGGCCGACTGGTGAGAGTCGCAAGCACGCTGCACAGCTCCGGGGAGCTCTCGACGGTTGCCGCTCCCATCGTGCCGCAATCGGTGAACGGCCGCTCGATCACCGAGTTGGCCCAAGCCAAGCCAAAGCCGGGGAGGAGAGCTTTGAGTGGGAGGGGGCAGGACGCGCTTTTCCTTCTCGACGGGATCCAGGGCTGGTCAGTCAACCAGGGGGTGCGACCCAATGTCGACATCGTCGCGGGCCGCCAGCTGCAGGCCTCCGACACCGCCGGCGACGGCGTGCTGGTCAGTACCGCCCTCAACAAGTCCCCCTACAACTTGCGAACCGGCGACACCATAACGGTCTCCGATCCCTTTGCCACCCATCCCCAGACCGTGGATCTGAAAATCGTCGGTTTCTACGGGGAGCTCCTGCGCAGCGGCAAGGGAATCAGCATCAGCACCACCGTGGCTCCCATCCTCGCCACCCGCCAGACGGCCATGGCAGTCGGCGGCTCCAACCTGGACGAGGTGGTCGAGCTCAAATTCCCGCCCGACCGTGCCAGTGCCGCGTCGACTGAGCTGCGCCGGGCTGATACCTCGGCCGAGGTCATCAACCTTGCCGACTTCACTCTCATCATCGACCAGTTCCTCAACAACGCCATCCTCTTCCTGACCGCCATCGCCTCGCTGGCACTGCTGGCCGGGATCGTGATCGTGGCCAACTCGGTCGCTCTGGCGCTCCTGGAGCGCCGGCGTGAGATCGGCATCCAGAAGGCTGTGGGCCTCAGCAGTCGTGGCGTATACGCTCAAGTGCTGGTGGAGACCGCCACCGTCGCTGGACTCGGGGCCATGGTCGGCATGCTCGCGATAGCCGCGGTCCTGGTGCCGCTGGGAAAGGTGCTGCTGAAGCTAAATCTGGCGCTACCCACCCCCTTGGCCCTGGTGATCGTGCTGGGTGCGGTCGGGGTGGCAACCGCAACTGCCGCCCTGGTCGCCTGGGGCCCAGTCCGAGTCAGGCCTCTGGAAGTCCTGCGCTACGAGTAGCGCGGCGGCCACCGGTCCCAGCGAAGCCGACCTATAACTGCGCTCCCCGCTCGCTCGTGGCCTCACCCTGGCGCCGGCCAACGCGCTCGGCGGCGGCGGACAGGACCATCGGTGCGGCAGTCCGGGCGGCCCGGAAGGCAAGTTTGGTCAGCAGCGACTGGCCGCCGCTTCTTGATGCCCGGCTCCCGCTGACTTCGAGATGGCCGCGGGCCGCCGCCTCGGCGAGTAGTTCCTGGAGGTTCAGGCGCCAATCCTCGGGCATGGACGCGATCCAATCCTGATCCCTCGGCGAGGGGTCCCGGCGACGGCGGGCCCGGACGACGTAGACAGCGCCGACCAGCACCACCACGGCCAGCCCGGCCGCCAGCTTGGCGCCGTTGCGGCGAAGCCTCTGGCGTGGGTCGAAGTCGTAGCGCAGACGTGCCTCGAGTCGGTCGGCAGACACCTCCACCCGCTCGCGGGTGGCCGCTACGGCCTGGCGCGCCTGCTCAGTCGACGTGCCCATTCGAGATCCTCTTCAAGACTGGCCTTGGTCTCTTTGAACGGCCAGAGGTGTCGGTTGGCCCAGACCAGCAGGCCGCCCACCAGCACCAGGATCAGCCCGGCAAGGCCAACCATCCCCGCCACAAAGGTGTGGTTGGGAATCCACTCGACCAGCACCACCAGCGCGAATATCAGGAGAACGCCGACCCCCAGCATCGCCACCAGGGCACCGATCGCCACTCGGAGTCCTCGCCGTGCTGCCGCCCCGATCTCGGCTTTGGCGAGGGCGATTTCGTCGTTGACCAGTTGCCGAACATCATCGCTGAGTCCGTGGACCAGCTCGACCACGGTCCGCTCCGGCGCTTCAGGGCTGGGCATCGCAGCAGCGTAGCGGATCGCGGCCCGTGCTCCCCTGCCGCATATCATCAATTCGTGGCTGACCTCGGCAAGCAGTCCCTCGAGGACTTAGTGGCGCCGCTCGTACGCCTGGCTCGTTCTGGAAGTCTTCTGGTGGCGACTGACTTTGACGGAACTCTGGCTCCGGTGGTGCGCAACCCCCGCCGGGCGCGGCCGCTGCCAGAGGCAGCTCGAGCCCTGAGTGCTCTCGCTCTCCGAACCCCGGTGGCAGTGATCAGCGGCCGGGACCTGGCCAACCTGTTCGTCCAGTGCCCGCTGCCCGGGGTCCTTCTCCTGGGCAGCTACGGGCTCGAGCCCTGGCGCGAGGCGGGCAGCAGCCCCATCCCGTTGCCTCCCTCCAACCCTTCAGACCGGCTCAAACGAATCGCGACCCAGCTCAAGGAAGCCACCCAGGATCTGGTCGGAGTCGAGGTGGAGACCAAGACCCTGGGAGTGGCGGTGCACTACCGCAACGTTCGCGACCGGCATGCCACCGGGTTGGAACTGCGGGGACTCCTGGCGGGCATCGCCCGCCGCCAAGAGCTGGAGCTGCTGCGGGGAAGATTCGTACTGGAGCTGAGAGACCATCACGCCGGCGACAAGGGGACTGCCCTGGTCCAGTTGCTGGACCGCATCTCGCCGCGGGGCTGCATCTATGCCGGCGATGACCTCGGCGACCTCCCGGCCATGGTCCAGCTCCATCGCCGGGCCAGGGAGCTGGAGCTGGCCCAGGCCTTCGGGGTACTCAGCCCCGAGACCCCGGAGCAGGTGCGTGATGAGGCCGACGTCTGCCTCGATGGACCCGAGGAGTGGGCGCGCCTTCTGGCGGCCGTTAGCGGGGAGCTGGCCCGAGCTGCCTGAGGCCGCGCCCTTGGGTCAGCGATCCACCAGCTGGTTGATGTCCTGGAGCTGGGCGCTGATCCAGCGAGAGATGTCGCGCTTACGGACGGTCTGGCGCAGATGACGGGCTCTGGTGGAGCGGTCCCGCTTGGGCATGGTGAGGGCAGAGTGGAGCGCCTCCGCGGTCTGGTCGATGTCGAATGGGTTGATGGCGAGGGCTTCGATGCCCAGCTCCTCGTAACTGCCCGCGTTCTCGCTCAGTACCAGCACACCGTCTTTGGTGTTACAGAGGACCCCCTCCTTGGCCACCAGATTCATGCCGTCGTAGATGGGGTTGACCAGCAGGGCGTCGTAGGACTTGTAGGCGGCAACCGCCTTGTGGAGGTTGTCCTCGACCTCGAGGCGGATCGGTACCCAGGTCCCGGTCTGAAAGCGGCGGTTGACATGGGCGGCGGCGCTCACCAGCGCTCCCAGATAGGAGCGGTAGGCGTTGACGTTCTGGCGACTGCGCTGGAGCAGAGCCCAGAAGACCACCCGGCCGCGGAGCTCGGGATGGGTGTCCAGCAGGCGCTCGTAGGCGATGAAGCCGCGCACGATGTTCTTGCTGAGGTCGGTGCGGTCGACCCGCAGGATCAGGAACTCCGGTCGCCAGGACTCGATCAGGGCCTGCTGGCGCAGGACCTCCTCGTGGACCGTGAGATCGGCCATCGCCCGCACGTCGACCGAGATCGGGTAGGCGCGGATGAGGACGCTGCGCCCCTCGAAGAACACGGTGGAATGGCGGTGATCCACCGCCAGACCCAGGTTCTCCTCGCAGGTGAGAAGGAAGTTGCGGACGTCGAGGCTGGTCTGGAGGCCGACCACGTTGCAACCCAGGAGGCCGGTCAGGATGCCATCCCGCATGTGCCGGGGGAGTACCTTCCAGTACTGCGACGTGGGCCAGGGAATGTGAATGAAGTGCTGCAGGTAAGCCTGGGGCAACCGCGCTCGGACCATTCCCGGTAGCAGATAGAGGTGATAGTCCTGGACCAGGATTAGCGGCCGGGCCTTGGCCTTGACAGCAATGGCGACCACCCGGTCAGCGAATTCAGAATTGACCTGGACATAGCCCTCACGCCAGGCGCGCTCCGTTCGCGAGTCCAGGATTGGTTCACGGCCCAGATCCCAGAGGTAGTGCTGAATGAACCACAGCAGAGGGTTGCTGATCTGGTTGTAGTAGAGGTCGTAGGCGCCGGGATCCGGCTGGATGTAGGCGAGTCGGAACTTTCGACCATCCTCGGAGACGACCTCCACCAGACCGTCCTGGTCGGCACGGCTGGCCAATCTCAGATCTGACTCACCCCCGGCGACCGCGACCCAGGTGGCGTCACTGGCCTGCGCCAGCGCCGACATCGCAGTGACCAGGCCCCCCGCTCCGCGAACGATCCGCTCTTGCCCGCCCGGGCCGATCTGACTCTCGACCGGAGCGCGGTTGGCCACCACGATCGGCTGCCAGCCAGACATCATCCGTCGCAACGCACTTTCGGGCCCCGGCATCCGGCTAGGATGACGGACCCCGCCCCGGAGCGGGGTGGTCGCTATTGCGGAGCTCCGATCAGGCGGCCTTCACGGCGGCCACCAGCTTGGTCAAGGAGTCCTTGGCGTCGCCGAAAAGCATGATCGTCTTGGGGTCGTAGAGCAGATCGTTGTCGATACCGGCGAAGCCGGGCCGCATCGAGCGCTTGAGGAACACGACGTTCTTGGCCTCATCGGCGTTGAGGATGGGCATGCCGTAAATGGGGCTCCCCGCGGTACTGCGCGCGGCCGGATTGACCACATCGTTGGCGCCCACCACCAGAGCCACGTCGGCGGAACGGAAGGAGTCGTTGATCTCCTCCATGTCTTTCAGCTGTTCGTAGGGCACGTTGGCCTCGGCGAGGAGCACGTTCATGTGCCCAGGCATCCGTCCGGCGACCGGGTGGATGGCGTAGTCGACTGTCACTCCCCGCTTCTCCAAAGCGTCGGCGAGCTCGCGGACGGCGTGCTGGCCCTGGGCCACCGCCAGTCCGTAGCCGGGGACGATGATCACCCGCTGGGAGTAGGCAAGCAGAGTGCCGATGTCATCGGCGGAGCCGGAACGGACACTGCGCTGAGCGGTCCCAGGCGTGTCTGCGCTCGGCTGGATCTTGCCGAACGCGCCGAACAGCAGGTTGGTCAGGGAACGGCCCATGGCCTCCGACATCATCATGGTGAGGAAAGTCCCGGACGCTCCCACCAGGGTGCCGCCGATGATCAGCACCGGGTTGCCCAGCACGAAGCCGTCGCCTGCGACCGCCAGCCCGGTGAATGCGTTGAGCAGAGAGATAACGACCGGCATATCCGCGCCGCCGATGGGCAGCACGAAGGCCACCCCCAGCACTAGGGAAAACACCAACAGCGGCCAGAGGAGGATGTCACCGAGGGTGCCGCCGATGATCACTCGCACCGCGAAGACCACGATCGCGGCTGCCACCCAGGCGTTGAGCAACTGTTGGCCGCGATAGGTGATCGGCACGCCTCGCATCAGTTCCTGCAGTTTGGTGAAGGCGATTGCCGATCCGGCAAAGCTGATGGCGCCGATGACGACGGCGAAAGCGACTGCAACCGACAGCACCGCGGGCGCCGTCTGACTGGCCGGGATTCTCAGATACTCATCGACCGCGACCAGTGCCGCCGCTCCCCCGCCAACCCCGTTAAAGGAGGCCACCATCTGGGGAATGGCGGTGATCTTCACCGCTCGAGCGGCCACGGCTGCGACCGGTATCCCGACCAGGATGGCGATCGCCATCAGGACCAAGTTGAGCGTTGGGAGGTGCAGCTCAGGGATGGTCGTCACAAAGGCGATCGCCATGCCCAGGGCCGCCAGCAGGTTGCCGGACCGGGCGTGTCGGGGTGAACTCAGCCGATGGAGGCCGTAGATGAATAGAACGGCCGCCAGCAGATAGAGCAGGGTGACGCCGGCGGAGAGTTGCGTCAGGTTACCCCCGGCCCCTGCCCGGGCTGCAGGCGATGGCGACCGAGCTCCGGCCGCTGACCTTCTGCTTGGTCATGGTTGGCTCGGTCCTCGAGGGTTGCGACTCTTGAACATCTCCAACATTCGATCGGTGACCACGTAGCCGCCGACGACGTTGATGGTCGCCAGCAGCACCGCCACGAATCCGAGCGCATCCTGGACCGGGCCGTGGGCCGCTGCCATGATCACCATCGCCCCCACCAGAATCACCCCGTGAATGGCATTGCTGCCTGACATCAGCGGTGTGTGCAGGATGGTGGGTACCTTGGATATCACTTCGAAGCCAAGGAACACCGCGAGCACGAAGATCGAGATCTCGCTGACCAGCAGAGGGCTCAAGACCGGTTCGCTCCCACCTTGGAGGATTGCTGCATCAACTGGTTGCGGATCTGCCCATCGTGTACGGCACAAATGCCGCTGGTGATTTCGTCGTCGAAGTCGAGCACCAGCTTGCCCTCCTGGATCAGGTGGCCCGCGATCGCCGCCACGTTGCGGGCCAGCATCAGACTCGCAGTGGTGGGCACCGTGGCGGGAAGGTTGCGCCAGCCGAGAATCGTCACTGCTCCGGCCTGGACCTCTTCGCCAGGCCGGGTCAGCTCGCAGTTGCCACCGCTGTCGGCGGCCAGGTCGACGATCACCGAACCGGCTCGCATCTTCGCGACTAGATCCTTGGTTATCAGCACGGGCGCCCGGCGCCCGGGCACAGCCGCTGTGGTGATTACCAGGTCACTTTGCTCGACTCGCTCCGCGGTCAGCTCGCGCTGACGGGCCAAGAACTCCTCGCTCTGCTCGCGGGCGTAGCCTCCCTCACCCTCCTGGGCCTCGAGCGGCAGCTCCACGAACGTGGCACCCAGACTCTGGACCTCCTCCTTGACGGCGGGACGGACGTCGGTTGCCTCGACCACAGCCCCGAGCCTGCGCGCCGTGGCTATCGCCTGAAGCCCGGCGACGCCCGCGCCCATCACCAACACCCGAGCTGGCGCGATGGTCCCGGCGGCGGTCATCTGCAGCGGCAGGATCTTGGGGAGGCGCGAGGCGCCCACCAAAACCGCCTTGTACCCGCCGATCGACGCCTGTGAGGAGAGGACGTCCATCGCCTGGGCCCGACTGATCCTCGGCACCAGCTCGAAGCTGAAGGCGGTTATTCGCCTTTTCACTAGCTGGCCGAGAACCTCGGCAGGCGTGGAGGCCGACAGGAAACTGATCAGCGCCGAGCCCTGAGGGAGCGCGGCGGCCTCCTTAGCCGAGGGGGGCTGGACCTTGCATACCACCTCAGCTCCTTGAAGGCAGCGAGAGAGACTTGGTGCTATCTCAGCGCCGGCCTCCGCCAGGCTGGCGTCCCCGAAGCCAGCTCCCCGTCCCGCGCCGGCCTGTGCCCAGACCTCCAGGCCGAGCCCTTTCAGCCGAGGAATGGAGTCGGGGCTGAGTGGAATCCGCTGCTCACCTTCCACGGTCTCGCGGGGCACGGCAAATTTCACGCCCGCCATGGTACCCAAGCGCTCCGTCCATCGGACCTCATCTCCCCCTGCTCGTGTGCGCATTCCCGACGCCTTAGGGGACTCGGGAGTCCGCATCCCCGTTGGGGGTTACTCGGCGGCGCCCCGGCCGCGCACGACCACCGACGTCGCAACAGAAGCCGCAAGGGCCGCTCCGCCGTGGGCGCTATCCTGGGTCGCGGGACACCGCCCTGCGGGTTGACCGGGGCGACTGAGTCGAAGAGCTTGTCATCGCCTTCGGTCGCTTCCCGTCGCCCCACCAATCGGTACGGACAGAATCGGCCGCTGATAACTGCATGATTTCCTGCTGAGAGGTAGCCATGGACAAGATCAAAGTCGCCAATCCCGTGGTCGAGCTAGATGGCGACGAGATGACTCGGATCATCTGGCAGATGATCAAAGACCAGCTGATCCTGCCCCATCTGGACGTCAAGCTCGACTACTACGACCTCAGCATGAGCAATCGCGATGCTACCGACGACCAGGTCACCGTGGAGGCCGCCTACGCAATCGGCCAACACGGAGTCGGCGTCAAATGCGCCACCATCACTCCCGACGAGGTCCGCGTGGCTGAATTTGGCCTGAAAAAGATGTGGAGATCGCCCAACGGGACCATCCGCAACATCCTCGGTGGAGTCATCTTCCGTGAGCCCATCGTAATGGCGAATGTCCCGCGGCTGGTTCCGGGCTGGACCAAGCCGATTGTCATCGGACGTCACGCATCAGGCGACCAGTACGCGGCCACCGACTTCGTGGTTCCCGGTCCTGGAAAGGTCACAATCACCTACACCCCCGACGACGGCGGCGAGCCCACCGAGTTTCAGTTGGCACGCTTTGCCGGTGGTGGGGTGGCGATGGGAATGTACAACTTCGACGAGTCAATCCGAAACTTTGCCAGGGCCGCCCTGCGCTACGGTCTGCGCCGTGGCTATCCGGTATATCTATCAACCAAAAACACCATCCTCAAAGCCTATGACGGACGCTTTAAGGATCTCTTCGCAGAAGTCTTCGAGGCTGAATTCAGGGCCGAATTCGACGCCGCTGGCCTTGCGTATGAGCACCGACTCATCGACGATATGGTCGCCGGCGCGCTCAAATGGGAAGGAGGATACGTCTGGGCCTGCAAAAACTACGACGGTGACGTGCAATCCGACAGCATCGCCCAGGGCTTCGGCTCGCTGGGCCTGATGACCAGCGTGCTGCTTACTCCAGATGGGCGCACCATGGAGGCCGAGGCGGCCCACGGCACGGTCACCCGACACTTTCGCCAGCATCAGCAGGGTAGGCCCACATCGACCAACCCGATAGCCTCGATCTTCGCTTGGACCCGAGGACTGGCCCACCGCGGTGAGTTGGACTCGACTCCGCAAGTCATCAGGTTCGCGGAAACGCTGGAGGAGGTCTGCGTCAGCACCGTGGAGGCGGGGAGGATGACCAAGGACTTGGCTCTTTTGATCGGCCCGGACTCGCCCTGGCTCACCACCGGCGAGTTCATGACCTTGCTGGCCGAAGAGCTGGACGCCAGGTTGGCCTGACCGAGGGCTACGCAGGACCGGCGGCGTTGGGTGGGTGGTCTGGCCTAGCCGCTGGGCGAGGGACTGGGCGACGGAGGCGCAGCCGCGAACCGCAGCGGCACACAACCGGCCGGCGGAACAGCGCAGGTCACGAACTGGCTAACAGTGGGGTTCCCGTACACGCGAAACACGTAGACGGGTACCGCCGTCCCGTAGCTGTCCACGACGGCGCGGTACTGATGGTTGAGGGTGACGGGACCCGGCGGGGGTGTTGACGCTGTCGGAAACGGCTGCAGGCTGGGCGAGAGCAGGTACGCACCCGGTTTGATCACACCCGAGTTGAGGTATTGGACGGCTTGGTACGGCTGCATGGCTGGATAGACGACGGGGTCACCGACGGCACCGTAAGGAACCGCGCCCGAGATGCCAACCAACTGCAGGACCTGGAATTGGTCCCTGGCTACATCAACGGATATCTCCTGCGGCTGGCCGAGAATATTGACTACCCGCAAGCCGTCCAGGGTCCAATCAAAGTGGACAGTTCGGTCCGAGCCATGGGTGACGCTCAGCTGCGGCAGCGGGCTGACTCCACCGCCGGCGGGGACGTGCGCACTCGCAAGGAACGCTTCGGCAAACTGGTTGGCGATCGCGAGGGTGGGAGTGGTGCCGACCTCGTCGGTGGGAGTGTTGGGGTGGTAGTTGAAGGTGTCGAGGCTGCCGTCGGTTGTCAGTTGGTAGCCGCTGGTTGAGTCCAGGTTGTAGCCGAGGCCGGTGGCGGTGCTAATCGGCGATCCCGGCACGTCGAGTGCCTGCACCAGCGCCGTGACCGCAGCCATCCCGGTTGCCGGGATGGCGACCGACTCAACGCTTTCAGCGCCGGTCCCGAAGTTGCCTTCGACGAGGAAGGGTGGCGCCAGCAGGAGGGGACTGGCGGATTCCCCGGCCAGGCCCAAGAGTCCCGGCAGCGCCGCGGTCGGCGTCGGGGCAGGGGATGGCGACGCCTTGGGTCGGCCTCCACCAGGCGAGCAGGCCGCCAGCCCCAGGGCAAGGGTGGCGAGTAGGGCCAGGGTTAGTCCGCGCCTGTCAGTCGCTTTCACCCGTGCAGAATGCCAGGAGTGGGGTCGACTGCTCTGTCTCCCGAGCCCGAGGGCCCTTATCGGGAGGCGCTGCTTCGGATGGTCGGCTCCAGCGCCCCGGGAATGCGGCTGGGGCTGGAGAAGACCCGATCGCTCCTAGCGCTGTTAGGGGAACCCCAACTTGGGATGCCCGGAGTGCTGGTTGCCGGGACCAACGGCAAAGGTTCCGTGTGTGCTATCGCCGCCGAGATCGCGCAGCGGGCCGGGCTCCGAGTGGCGCTGCTGACCAAGCCTCACCTAACCAGCTACCGCGAGCGGATCCGGCTTGGTGGTGGCCCCATCGATGAGCGCTACTTCGCGGAGATCGCGGACATTGCCTGTGACGCCGCGGATGAGATGGCGACCCAGGGGGGACGGCCGAGCCACCACGAATTGCTCACCGGAATGGGTTTCCTCGCCGCTCGGCGCTGGGGTGCCGACCTTGTCGTCTGCGAGGTGGGATTGGGCGGGCGCCTCGACGCCACCAACGTCTGGGACGGCGGAATCGCGGTAGTGACCTCGATCGGACTGGACCACCAAGCCCAATTGGGTAACACCATCGCCGAGATCGCGGTGGAGAAGGCCGCCATCATAAAACCGGGCAACCTGGTCGTCTCCGGAGTGACCGGGTCGGCGTTGTCCCCGGTGGAGGCCGCCGCGGCAGCCTCTACCGCCCAGCTCTGGCGGCTGGGCAGGGAGATCTCGGTGGACGCTGACTCGAGCTCGGGGAGCAGCTTCTCCGTCCGGACCCCGGCTCAGTGCCGGGAGAACCTAGACCTCGGTCTGGAGGGCTGGTTCCAGGTCAACAACGCCGCCCTAGCCGTAGCCGCCGCGGACTGCCTCGTCCAGATCGGCTTCCCTGTGACGGAGGAGGCGATCCGCTCCGGACTGGCCGAGGTCCGCTGGCCGGGCAGAATGGACACCGTCAGCTCAGAGCCTGATGTTCTAGTCGACGCGGCCCACAACCCGGCGGCTGTCGAAGTCGTGCTTCCCGAGATCCGCAAGCGCCTCACGAGCCGCGCGGGGGTGCTGCTTTTCGGCTCCATGACTGACCACGATTACCAAGGGATGCTGAAGGTGCTGGCGGAACTGGACCTCGCGGCAGCGGTGTTCACGCGCTCGAAATCCGCCAGGTCCGCTTCGCCGGCATCGCTGGCCAGTGCCTGGCCGGGCCCGGCAGAAGTCGTCGAGCCGGTCCCGCAGGCATTGGCCAGAGCTCAGAAGCTGGCTGGCGATTCCGGGTTGGTGGTCTCGTTGGGTTCGATCTACGTGATCGGCGAGGTGATGTCTTCGCTCGGCGTAGGAGAGCCGCCTGACCCCGAGATCCCGTTTCCGCCACTTTGGTGAGGCCCGAACCGGGCGGGAGAGAAGACCCCGATCGGAAGTGTTGTCTGGCCACTCTCCACCAGATCGGCGAGGATCTCGCCGACCACCGGGGAGAACTTGAAGCCGTGCCCAGAGAATCCCGCCGCCACGCTCACTCGCCCCGAACTGGGGTGCTGTCCGATGACGAAATTCAGGTCAGGAGTGTTGGTGTAGAGACAGGTGGCGGCCCGGGCCAGGGGGGCGACGGCCAGTTCCGGGACTATCTCGGCTAGACCTTCGCGAACCTTGCCCACATCGCCGTCCTCGATCTCCCGACGGAGTCCGGCCGCGGTGGTCAGTTCACCCCCGTGGTGACGGGCCGCCTTGGCGGTAAGACCGTCTCGGGTCGGTACGCCGTAGAACTGCCCACCATCGCCATGCTCGAGCAGGAAATCGGGCAGCTTGGCGCCGTGAACCGAGCTATGTCGGTGGGCGCGAACCAGACCATCACCTGTCGCTCGGGTTGCAGGGGCATCTCAAGCCCTGGTGGCAGGAGTGCCTGGCTCCACGCGCCCGCCGTGAGCACCAGGCGGTCAGCTTCGTATGAGCTGGCCTCGGTGCCCACCACGATGGAGGACTGCCCCTCGTCCCAACCGATCACCCTCTCGCCGAAATGCAGCTCGGCCCCGAGGCTGGCCGCCAGCCGGAGGTGGTTGAGAACTGCCAGCTCCGGCGCGAGCACCCCAGCGTCTGGCTCGACCAACCCCACCTGATCCGGAGTTGGATGGAACACCGGGAACTCGGCCTGGAGCTCGGAGGCGGTGAGAATCCGGTGGGGTAGGTCCCACTGCAGAGCGCTCTGCAGGGATCCGCTGACCATCTCACCGTCCGGGAGACCGATCATCACTCCCCCGGTCGTCTCGAGGAGCCGCTGACCAGACGACGCCTCCAACTCCCGCCAGAGCTGGTAGGCGCGTAAGACCAGAGGTACGTAAGCGGGATCCTCGAAGTAGGCCTTCCGGATGATCCGGGACTCCCCGTGCGAGGAGCCGCGGTCGTGAGCGGGACCGAACGTCTCCAAGCCGACTACGGTCGCACCGCGTCGCGCCAGCTGGAATGCCGCTGCCGAACCCATCGCCCCGAGCCCCACCACGATGACCCGGAGCCGGGGTTGGGTCAAACAGTCGCGGTCGGTCGAAGCGGAAGTGCCCCTCGAGCTGCCTCAAGCGCGACCCCGCACAGGGCCTTGAGTCCGCTCCAATCCTCGGCCATCAGCAGTTCGGGCCGGAAGAGGTCGTTGGTGAGGCCGACCACGTCGGTACCAACGCGGAGATACTCCTCGCAGTCGTCGACCCGGACGCCGCCGCTGACCCAGATTGGTGGGTCCGGCATTGGTCCTCTCAACGCCTTTATGTAGGCTGGCCCGCCGACCGGTGCTATCGGGAAGACCTTCACCAATCGCGCCCCCAACTCCTCGGCACGGGCGATCTCCGTCGGGGTCAGCGCGCCCATCACCAGCGGGACCCCGGAGCGAGCTGCAACCTCAGCGACCGCGGGCACCAGATACGGGGTTACCAAGTACTGGGCGCCGGCATCCACCGCCCGCCGTGCTAGATCACCATCAGTGAGGGTCCCGGCTCCGATCGAGCAACCGGTGGCTTGGCTTCGCAGCAACGTGATCAACTCGAAGGCCCCTGCTGTCCCGGTGGTGATCTCCACCGAGCCTATGCCGGCCTCGGCCGCCGCTACTGCCGCCTGGGTCGCCTGGTCCTGATCGTGCCACCTCACTATCGCCGCCAAGCGATAGGGGAACAGCTGCGAGATTTCAGGGCTCAGCACCAGATCAGTCTAAACTGCCCGCCTCCACCTTCTGCTTGTGGGAGGGCGGAGCCGCCTCAGTCGGCCGCCTGGTTGGACTGCCGGATGATGCTTTCGATCACGTCGTGGCCCGGGGGGCGATGTGGCGAGTTCCGGCGCGATGGCTTGCGGCGCCGATCCTGGCGAGGCCCGGTCATGTGGCCCTCCTGCTTACGCCAGACCCTCTCGATGATGACTCTGATCTCGGCGCCGTCCTCGAACGGAATGCCCTGGGCCGCCAACGACTGCCGGACCCGCTCAGTCAGATGGACGCTCTCGCGGAGGTTTAGCTGCTCAAGTGCCTCGAGGAGGTCATCAAGACGCCGCAACAGGTGGCGCCGCTCAGTCGCCTCGTCGGTTGGTCGGATCATTGGCGGATTATGCGATTTCTATCGTTAGTCTGCTGGCAACGGCACTGTAACCGTTGACCCCTCCGCAGCGCCGACGCCGGCAGCGATCAGCGCTTGGGTTAGGTCCTCGAGCAGGTCCTCCGCCGCCTCGATCCCCACCGACATCCGCACCAAGCCAGCGGGCAGGTACTCCTCACCGGCCCAACGGGCGCGCCGCTCGAGGAGCGACTCCACTGAACCCAAGCTGGTGGAGTTGGTCCAGATCCGGGTGGCGGCGCAGAAGCGTTCCGCGGTGGCTGCATCGCAGTCGAGCTCGACCGAGATCATGGCTCCAAATCCGTCGCGCATCTGGCGCACCGCCAACTCGTGCTGAGGATGGCCAGCCAAGCCCGGATAGTGCACGCGCGCCACCCCGGCGATAGCGGCAAGCCGCTGGGCTAGGAACATCGCGCTCTCGGTCTGTCTTCGCAGCCGCACATCGAGGGTGCGCAATCCCCGCAGCGCCAACCAGCTCTCGAGCTGCCCCGGAATGGCCCCCGCATTGCTGCGCTGATACCGAATCTTTGCCAGCAAATCACCGGCGTTAGCGATCACGGCGCCCATCAACAGGTCGCTGTGGCCGCCGATGTATTTCGACGCTGAGTGCACCACAATGTCTGCACCCAAAGTAAGTGGCTGCACCAGCAGCGGTGTGGCAAAAGTGTTGTCGACCATGATGACGGCGCCGACTTGGTGGGCGATCTCGGCGCACGCCCGCAAATCGGGAACCGTCAGCAGGGGGTTGCCCAGTGTTTCGATGTGCAGCAGCGACGCCCCCTGGCAGGCGCGGGCGACTGCGTCCAGGTCGGTGGCGTCGACGAACTCAACAGCACACTGTCCGGCCCCGGCTAGGTGGCGGAGGAGCTCGCGTGTGCCGGTGTAAGCATCGCGGGCAGCCACGATTCGACGCCCGATCCCGCAGCTCTGGATTACCGCCGCGATGGCCGCCATCCCGGATCCGAAGACGAGCGCCCCATCACCTTCCTCCAGGTCGGTGAGCAAAGCCTCCAGACGCTGCCAGTTCTCGTTGTTGTCCCGGCCGTAGGAGTAGCCCTGGCTATTGCCATGTCCAAAAACAGAGGACATGGGCAGGGGCGGGATCAGGGCCCGACGGTCGCCTTGGGGGCTGGTGTCCGGGTGCACCACTCGGGTTGCCCGGCTGAGCCGGGGCGGGTTCGGAGTCGAATCGCCCAAAACTGCTCAGTCCGGCACGGGCTGCTCGGCACGGAGCAGTACTTCTCGCGCCATCCGTCCGTGAGCTTCATCCACCATCTCACCCCCCAGCCGGGACGCGCCCCCGCGCTGACTGAGGGCGGCCAGGATCTCCTCGGCTCTCCGGACCTGCTCAGGGCCCGGGGTGAAGGCACGGTTGACGGCATCCAGTTGGGCCGGATGGATCACCCACTTGCCTTCATAGCCCAGTTGGACGGCGCGTCGGGAGGCGCGTTCTAGCAGTGTGATGTCGTCAATGTCCGACACCGGACCATCGATGGCCTGCAGGCCGCGCGCCCTCGCGGCCACGGCGATCCGGAAGAGTGCGTAGTGCCAGATGTCACCTGGATAGCCGGCCATTTCCTGGCCGATCTGCAGCTGGGGCATCCCCATAGCGGCGGCGAAATCGCCTGGCCCAAAGATCAGGGCTTCGGTCCGGACTGAAGTGCCGGCAATCTCCGAGACCGCCTCCAGGCCCTTGGGGTCCTCGATCTGAAGCTCGAGTCCGATCGGTGTCGAGATCCCCGCCTCTGCCTCCAGACCACTCAGCAGATGGTCGACGAACGAGACCTGGGAGGGGGAGGCGACCTTGGGTATCACCAGGCAAGAGATCTTGTCCGCTACTGGCCCCAGGGCGAGAACGTCACGCAGGGCGTGCGGTCCCTGGATGCCATTGATCCGCACCGATACTGTCCGGTGGCCAAAGTCCAGCTCCTCCAGAGCGGCCACCAGAAGCCTGCGGGCGTTCTCCTTCTCAGCCGGGATGTTGGGAACAGCATCCTCAAGATCAAGGACCACCTCTGCGGCGTCCAGCGTCGTCGCTTTCTCGGCCATCCGCCGGTTGTTCCCGGGCAGGACCAGCACCGAGCGCCGAGAGCGATTCACTCCTGCTGATCCGGCTCCGGACCGCCGTCCTGGCCGCCCAGCCTCTGCATCAGCTCCTCGATCATGCGGCGGGCGTCGGGATCGCCCATCAGCCGCTCACGGACTGCGTCGGCGGCCTGGCGCATCTGAGGATCGTCCATCAGCCGTTCCTGCATCTGGCCGAACTGGGTGAGCATCTCCTTGGCGGCGGTCTCCTGGGCCACCTGAACAAGCACCGGCTGCGACGCGGCTGCGACCACCGCCTCCAGTTGCTGGCGGACCATCTCAATGCCCTTGCAGCCCAGGCACTCGCCACGCAGCTGGCAGTGACAGACCGCACGCTTGAGCGTGTCCAGCTCGCGGTGGATTCCGCTCAGGTCGACTGGCTCGGGCACAGCCCTAGCGTAATCGAGTTGCGGAGTTCAGGCTGGCGGCTGGATCGGCCGCCGCGCTCGGATCAGGGCATGCCAGTAGCGATGGTAGAAACGCCCCTCCCGCCATTGGGCCAGGAGCTGCCCCTTCACCGCCTGGGGGGCCCTCTCGTAGAGGTCGAGCAGGTGCCGCTGTTGCTTGTCGCCAACCTTGGCGATTTCGAACCACTCGAGGATGTCCTTCTCCTGCTCGATGCGCTCGGCATGCTCCACGGTGAACCCCAAGGCTTGGAGCAGCGCCCTCCACTCCTCCAGAGCCCGGCTGCGGATGTGAGACGGGTCCCTGCCGATCTCGACCACCTCCAGCCAGTCACGCACAACCGGCGGCGGGGAACAGTCGCTGACCGCGAAGACACCACCCGGACGCAGCACCCGGTAGGCCTCGGCCAGCGCCGGGATCAGCTGCTTGAAGTGGTGGGGAGCAGAGCGGACCAAGACCCGGTCGAAGCTGGATGCGGAAAAGGGAAGCTGCTGGGCGTCGCCGATGACGAAGCTGACGTTTCGGACCTCGCGCTCGGCGGCAAGTTCTTCGGCTTGGTTGAGCATCTCGGGAGTGATGTCGAGGCCGACTACCTCGAGCACGTAAGGGGCCGCCGCCAGGGCTGTGTGGCCGGCGCCAGTGGCGATGTCCAGCACCCGGTGATTGGGCTTGAGCTCGGCTAGGGCGATAAAGCGCGCCAGCGACACCGGGTCGGCGTGGGTAGGACTCTGCCGATAGGCCTCCGCAACCTGCGAGAACTGCCGCTGGCTTTCAGTAAGGTCGTCACCCTCGCTTGAGCCAGGGCTGTCGGTCACAAGGGATAGCCGGACAGTAGGGTGTCGAGAGCGAGGGGCTCAAGCTCCTTGGGGCCGCCGAATCTCACGTCGATCTCAGCCTCCAGGTCCTTGACCAACTCCTTGAGCTGGGTCAAATCGGAGGTGGGGGCGTTGCCGTTGGCGTACGCGCCGACCAGCTTGCCGTCATCGAAGAGGGCGACACCGATGCCGTCCTGGGCATGCACGATCAGGCCGCCACTGCACGAGTGCTTGCTCAGGTAACTGCGCAGCCCTTCCAGATTGACGAACATGGCGCCGAGCCCGGCGAAACGAACCGGGGCGTGCAGTACCAGCCCCAGACCTCGGGCGATCTGGCGCGAGTAACTGATCACGTTGATGGCGTCCTGGCTGTTGGGGAAGTTGGGGAAGGAGACCCGGTTGGTGGTGGTGATGTTGCCCTGGCGGTCATTGGCCACCGCCACCACGTAGCCGTCGACCAGGACCACATAGCCGTTGCTGCCATCAACTCCCAGCACATGGAGGACTCCGGTGTGGCCTTCGCCGGCCAGGTGCCGGAGCAGACGAGAGGGGTCGGTGAACCCGGCCCTGAGGTTGCGGAACAAGATCTCACCCTCCGGCAGCGGGAATGTCCGTGTCCGCAGAGGGTCCGGTTCAACGGTTGCCACGCCGAACACGTCAGCGCCGGCGGCGGGGAATATGGCGGCCTCGGTGGCCACGGGCACCGGCTCCGGGGTTGCCCAGGGCGCCACCGAAATAGCCTCGATCTCGGGCAGGGTTTCGGGCTCGTGGGCGCCTGCCGCCTCCTCGATTACGGGTTCGGCCGTGGTTTCCTGGATCTCCTCCACCACCTCGACATCCTCCAAGACTTCGGTCCCACCGGCGGCGAAGCTGTCGGTCAGGGCCGCCGCGGGCTGCTCCTCGGCATCGGCCGTGACCGCCCAGGGTGCGGGCTCGTCATCACCCTCGGGAAGCCAGGTTAGGTTGTCTAATCCGACACCCCCCGGTCCGACCACCGAGGGAGCGAAAGTAGTCTGGTCGTCATCGTCAACCGTGGCCGAACCCCAGGGATCGGGCTCCTCTGATTCGGGCTCGGTGCCACCCGGGGCGGCGGGTACCGGGGTCTCGAACGCAGAGGCATCGATCGAGCGCGATCCCCAAGCCGGGAGATCGGCCTCTGGAAGTGCTTCCCCGTCTACCTCGGCTCCAGCCTCCGCCTCAGCCGTCGGCGCCGGCTCGAGCGGAGCCCAGGTGTTAACCGATTCCTCGGCGGGTGATGCCTGATCCGACCCCAGGTCGGACTCCTGCGCCATCTCGGTGGCGCCCATCGCCGAGGGAATCGGCGGCAGCTGGGTGAGATCCGGCTCGCTCTCGGCCGAGTTCTCGGCGGTCTCCTCGCCGTCCTCATCGTCTTGGGTCTTGCCGTCCTTGCGCCTTCCGAAGGCCATCTGGAACGGTCGTGAGTCGAGAGGAAGCTTCTGGGGCGGCAACTCGCCGCCCGGAGTCGGCACCCGCACCAACGCCGGTTGGAGACGTACACCTGCCCTGCTCAAATCGCTGAGTGCCCGGCGCAGCCGTCCGAGCTCGGAACGCAGCGCCGCCCCTACCGACTGTGAGCCCGACCGATGCTGGGGAGACTTCATAGCAGGTGCTCCAGTGGTGCCCATGCATACACAGGCTGCGAGGGCTGACCACCCTGTGCCCGCGCACGGCGTTTCACTGGGGAAGTGTACCCGCGATGGTCAGCGATTGCTTCCCATGGCCTGTCCTCGCCGCTGATCGCGCGCTGGGATCAGGCGGGGGCCGGCTGGGGATGCGCGGAGGGGGCCTCGGGTTCCTCGTTGCTGAAGCCGGAGCGGCGTAGCCACTGCTCGGGGTGGCGCACCTCGGACCAACTGGGAAGGCTCTCAGGCCCCGACCAGATCCGGTCCAGGCCATCCTGACCGGCTGCCTTGCCGACCGCCCTCAGGAACTTCTCTCCCTGTTGGTACTGCTGGAGCTTGAAGGCAATTCCCGAGATCAGCAGCAGGAGTCGCTCCGCCGGCTGGGGAGGGTCGTGGCGGCGGCGGAAGGCATCATCGAGGGTGTCGAAGTCGGGAAAGTGCCGTCGGCCAGCCTCGCGCATTATGTAGTTGCCGTGTCCCTCGAGAACGGTCATCACCGCTTGCAGCCGACCGATCAGCGCCAGTTGAGGCCTCAGACTGCGGGCCGCCTGAACCATCTCGTCCAGGCCCTTGGCTTTGCCGTTACCGGGGGCCCGACTCAGCTCTCCGATCATGGTGGACAGGTACTTCCCGAGCCAGGGGTGGAGCTCGAACTGCCAGGCATGAGTGAGCTCATGGAGCATGAGCCAGCGCCGCAGCGAGTCGAGGGGGAGCTCCGAGGCCTCTGAGAAGCGACGAACGTTTGGCTCCACGATCAACAGCACCGGACTGGGCAGCGGCTCGGCATCCGGCTCCGTCACCGCGGGGCCGGGTGGCGGGGTTAGCACCGGGTCGTACTGCCCCAGCACCCTTCGGGCCATCAGGCCCAGCAAGGTGCCGATGTAGAGACTGCTGGGTACGCGCATGAGAGGGCTGGGCTTGATGAGACCCCAGCCGCCCTGGCGCTCCTCCAGAGGCCGGAGGATCCGCCGCATCATGGCCAGGTTCTGGTCCACGAAACCATGCCGGCCAACCACCTTCACCCGGCCGAAGGTCGCGTCCTGCTGGCTGGTGTGGCAGGCCTCGGCGAGCATCGGGACCAGCTCAGCCACCAGGGGGTCGTAATCGCGGCCAGCCTGCTCGACCTCGGCCATGCCATCGCCGCCCGAGCGGGCGTAGGCGGTCCGGCGGACCAACTCCCAGTCCAGGATGGGCGACTCCGGGTCTTCGAGTGACTTAGAGAGCCGGCGCTCCGCGGCTATCGCCACCCCGGCCGCAACCGCTGACCAGGCCAGCACCGACTTGAGATCAGGCACTGGCCGATGATACGTCGGGTCCCGCTCAGCTACGACGCTGGAACACCAGCTCCCTGCCGACGTGCTCGAAACCCAGGGGGTGGTAGAGCGGAGCCAGGGCCGGATCGCCATAGCGGAGCACCACCTGCCGGCCCGCGGCCAGCGCGGCCGAGGCCGCCGCCACCGTCACCGCAGTAGCGGCTCCCCGGCGCCGGAACTCGGGGTGGGTCGCCACCCCCCCGACCTCAAGCCAAGAGCCGAAGGCCATGGTCCAGCGGGCGACGGCCACTATCTCTCCGTCCAGCTCAGCCACCCAGGAGGGCTGCTCGACGATCCGTCGCCTCCATTCCTCGGGGCCCTCCCGGCTCATCCAGCTGACGTGCTGGTAGACGCGGTGGATCTGCTCCGCATCCCCGGCCCCACCGGCTCTGGTGGCCAGAAGGGGCAGCTCCGGAACCCGGATCTTGGGAGCCACGGTCAATTCGCGGCGGTAGTAGCTGAAGCCCTCCAGGCCTGAGGTGTCCAGCTGACCTTCGGGGATCACAATCTGGCGCAGCAGCGGCAGCTGCCGCTCCAGCAGCGCTCGCGCTGCAGCGCTCTCATCGTTGGAGGTGAGCAGCACTCCCAGGAGCCCCTGGTGGAGGAGAGCCACCGCTCTGGCCTCGCCCGCCAACCCGGGCAGCCACCAGAGCACCTGCTCCGGGCCGATGCCGCGCCGAGCCAGCCGCGCCAGGTGCTCACCCGCGGCTACCCCAGCCCAGCCCTGGGCCAGCAGAAACTGACGGGCGCACTCCGCCTCCCCGGGTCCCGACACCGGCCGGAAGGCGGTCTCCGGCGGCCCACTCTCCTCGTCCATCCAGCCATGATCGCGGAGATGCTGCGGTGGTGTCTTTGGGCTAGCACTGTCCGCCCCGGGCTGCTAGCACTCGGGGTGTGCGAGTGCTAACATTAGGTCCTAAACCTCAGCTGTCTAGGTGGGGAGAACAGGAGAGAGCCGTATGCCAAAACAACTGCTATTCGATACGGAGGCCCAGTCAGCCCTGAAGCGGGGCGTGGACCAGGTTGCGGACGCGGTCCGGATCACCATCGGCCCCAAGGGCCGCAACGTGGTGTTGGACAAGAAGTTCGGCAGCCCGACGATTACCAATGACGGGGTGACCATCGCCAAGGAGATCGACCTCGAGGATCCCTTTGAGAACATGGGCGCCCAGTTGGTCAAGGAAGTGGCCAGCAAGACGAATGACATCGCCGGTGACGGCACCACCACCGCCACGGTGCTGGCGGCCGCCATGATCAACGAGGGCCTTCGGCACGTCACCAGCGGCGCCAATCCAGTCCAGCTCAAGACCGGAATCCAAAAGGCCGTCGACAAGGTCGTCGACGAGATCAAGAAGCACTCGGTTCCGATCAGTGAGCGGGAGAAGATCGCCCAGGTGGCCTCGATTTCGGCTGCCGACCCCGCCATCGGCGAGACCGTGGCCGACGCCATGGAGAAGGTGGGCAAGGACGGAGTCATCACCGTCGAGGAGTCGAAGGGGATCGAGACCGAGCTCGAACTGGTCGAAGGAATGCAGTTCGACAAGGGCTACGTGAGCGCCTACATGGTCACCAACGCCCAGGCGATGGAGGCGGTCCTGGAGGACCCCTACATCCTGATCACCGACCGGAAGATCTCGGCGATCGCCGACCTACTGCCGGTGGTGGAGAAGATCCATCAGAGTGGCAAGCCGCTCCTGATCGTCGCCGAGGATGTGGACGGGGAGGCCCTGGCCACTCTTATCGTCAACAAGATCCGCGGGATCTTCACGGCGGTGGCGGTCAAGGCGCCCGGGTTCGGAGACCGGCGCAAGGCCATGCTCCAGGACATCTCGGTGCTCACCGGGGGCACTGTGATCAGCGAGGAGCTCGGGCTCAAGCTGGATTCGGTGCAGCTTGATCAGCTGGGCCGTGCCCGCCGGGTCAAGATCACCAAGGACGACACCACCATCGTCGAGGGGGCCGGCAAGAAGGACGCCATCAAGGGCCGGATCGAGCAGATCAAGGCCGAGATCGACAAGTCCACCAGCGACTGGGACAAAGAGAAGCTCCAGGAGCGACTCGCCAAGTTGGCGGGCGGGGTGGCGGTGATCAAGGTCGGAGCGGCTACTGAGACTGAGCTCAAAGAGCGCAAGCATCGGATGGAGGACGCGGTGTCAGCCACCCGAGCGGCGGTCGAGGAGGGAATTGTTCCCGGCGGCGGCACGGTGCTGTTGCTAGCCCAGAAGGCGCTCGACAAGGTCAAGTTGGACGGAGACGAGCAGATCGGACTGACCATCGTCCGCAGGGCCCTGGAAGAGCCAGCCCGTCAGATCGCCAACAACGCCGGAGCCGAGGGTTCCGTGATCGTAGAGCGGATCCGCAGCCTGGCCGCTGGGCAGGGCTACAACGCGGCCACCGGCGAGTTCGTGGACATGGTCAAGGCGGGGATCATCGACCCCACCAAGGTGACCCGCTCGGCGGTCCAGAACGCGGCCTCGATCGCGGGCCTGCTTCTAACCACTGAATCGCTGATCACGGACATCCCGGAGAAGAAGGGAGCGTCCGCTCCCGCAATGCCCGAGTACTAGGCGCGATCCCGGTCTAAGCGCCGGATTCGTGCTGAGGAGGGGCGGCCCTAGGGTCGCCCCTCCTTTCTTTTTGCTGAGCGCTGCCTCGATTCTCCGGCGCTAAACTCCGGGACCAACTGCCACCAGATCAGATCCGCACGTGATTGGAGGAACCTGCCGGTGGCCTCGGAGCGTCCTGATCCCCAGGCAGATGAATTGGCCGAGCGTTGGGTCAGCCTCTATGGGGATCTCGCATTGCGTACCGCCTACCTCTTCCTCCGCGACCGGGCGCTGGCCGAAGACTGCGTCCAGGATGCCTTCATCAGCGCCTGGAAGGGCCGCTTCAGCCTGCGCGACCCTAGAGCGGAGCGAGGTTGGCTCTTGACCATCGTCGCCAACACTGCCCGCTCCCACCTGCGGCGTCGGATACCGATTCCGACCGACGCTCTCCCGGCCGATCCTTCCCTCCGTGACCCCTTCGCCGATCTGGCCCTGTCGGCCGACCTTGGCCGGGCTCTGGACCAGCTTCCCCAAGACCAGCGGGAGGTGATCGTCTTGCGCGTATACCTCGATTTCTCAGTCGAGGAGACCGCCCGGGCCCTGAAGATTGCCGGAGGCACCGTCAAGTCGCGACTTAGCCGCGCCCTGGAGGCACTGCGCCAGATATGGATCCCGACGAGCGACTGATCCAGAGACTGGCCGAAGAGCTGCGCCAGTCGACGGCCGCGATGCGCCTGCGCCCGGAATCCCGCGCCGAGCTGAAGGCCCGGATGCTGGCCACCCCGGACAGCCCTTGGCATCGCTGGCTGGGTGGTTGGACGGCCACCACCTGGGGTCGCGGCGCTTTGGCGGGTGTGGCACTGGCGGCAGTCGCCTTGGCCGTGGCCATACCGCTGACCGTAGCCCGACCAGGCGCCTCGCGCTCCGCGGTCTCCCTGCAGTTGATCCCCAAGGCCAACCCCGGGGTCGCGCCTGGGATTGAGGCCGCTCCCCCGACCTGCGCCACGAGATCGCTGGAGCTGAGCGTGACACCGACCAAGGCGACCTTCGCCCCGGGTCAGACGGCCGAATTCTCGATCTCCGAGATCGGTGCCGCCTGTAACCTCACCGCCACCGTGGAGGGCCCGTCGAAGGCTGGCCTGACTGTCAAATCGATCTACCCGCCGCTAAAGGCGGGGGGCTTGGTGGTCACCCAGGCCCACTTCCAGCTGGTCTGGAGCGGGACTCGCGCCGCCGTCAGGAGTGGCACTGCGGCCAGCAGCCCGGGAACGCCTGGAAACAAACCACTCCCGGCCGGCTCCTACGTGATCACCGTGACGGTCCCGCACACCGACGCCCGCGTCTCGGTCGATATCACCGTCACCTAGCCCAGTCCCAGCCGCGAACTTCGGCATGGGTGACAATGGCCCCCAGCCATGGCCGCGATTCTTACCCTGCTGACCGATTTCGGCACCTCCGACGGCTACGTCGGGGCGCTCAAGGGGGCGATTGCGCGAGTGGCGCCCGAGCTTCGGGTGGTGACCATCACCCATGGAATCCCTCCCCACGACATTGGTGCCGGCGCTTACTGGCTGGCCGCTTCCGCGCCATACTTCCCGCCTGGGACGGTCCACTGCGCGGTCGTCGACCCCGGCGTGGGCAGCGATCGTCCTCTGGTCGCCGCCCGCATCGACCGACAGTTGGTGATCGCGCCTGACAACGGCCTGCTGCATTTCATGTGGAGCCGCGGCCGCCATCGGATGGCACTGCGGATCGAGACCGCCGGGATTGAACCGAGGCGGATGAGTGCGACCTTTCACGGCCGCGATCTGATCGCGCCTCTGGCCGCGCGCGTCGCCGCCGGCACCGTGAGCTTCGAGAGCCTAGGTCCGCGAATCCCCAGTCCCAAGTTGGTGACCGATTTCCTTCCCCGGGGCGACAGCGCTGGGACCGACGCACGGGTCATCGCCGTGGACCGGTTCGGCAACGTGATCCTGGCTGTGGCTCGTACCCCCTTCTATGCGCCACTACCCGCCAGCGCATCTCTTGCAAACGGCCGAGTCATCTTGGATGTGGTGAGAACCTATGCAGAGATCGAGGATGGTCTTGCGATGCTGTGGAACAGCGCCGACCACCTGGAAATCGCAGGCAACGGTCGCAGTGCCGCCAGCTTGCTGAACCTGCACCCTGGTGATCGGGTGCGCGTTGCCTGGGCCGCGAAAGAGCCAGCTGCGCAGCGTGGCAGGAGCAGCCAAGGCGCGGCGGCACCTTGAGCGTCACGGCCCTGGCATCCGCGGAACAGGCCCGGGGGTTGGACACTGCAGCGGTGCGTGCGGGCGTTTCGGTCGACGCGCTGATGGCGCTGGCGGGATTTCAGTGCGCGCGCCTCGCCCGACGGCTGGTCAGCCAGGGTGGAGATGCAGCTGTCGCTGTGCTGGCCGGCAGGGGTAACAACGGCTCAGACTCCCTGGGCTGCGCGCGCCATTTATCAGCGTGGGGCCACACGGTTCAGGTTGTGGTCCTGGCGGATGTGGATGATCCTGAGACCAACTACGCTCGCCAAATCACAGCGGCGATGGCCGCTGGTGCCCGGCTGCGCTACCACGGGGAGGGACTCGCCGGCGCTCTGGAATGGGCGCTTACCGGTGCCGGACTGATCATCGATGGGCTCCTGGGAACCGGCAGCAGCGGGCCGCCCAGGGGTATGACCGCGGAGGCGATACAGGCCATTAATCTGGCTCCAGCGACGGTTCTGGCGATCGACCTACCGAGCGGCCTTGACGCGACCAGCGGCGACAACGCGGGCGGGTGCGTGCGAGCAGACGACACGGTGATGCTGGCAACCGCCAAATCAGGTTGCCTTGCCGAGGCCGCCCGCTCGGTCGTGGGCCAGCTCTGGCTAGCTGATATCGGTGTCCCTAAAGGGGCCTACAGGGCGGCAGGGCTAACACCGCCTGACTTCCAAGTTGGCGACCTGGAGAGATTCGCCTCCCCCTGATCCCACCGGGGTCCGCCTAGGGGCGACCCCCACCCGCTGGCCGGGTGCTTGCACTGGGAGCGTACCCCGGTTATGCTTGCGCCAGCTCGCGTGTCACTGCACGCAACGTCATGAATACCGTTCTGGAAAGACCGCACATCGCCGCGAGCACGCTGGAGGAGCTCGGCCGCCAGCACCTCGATGCCTTAGTCACGTATGCCCTGCACCTTACTGGTACGCCAGAGGATTCGGTGGAGTACGTGACCGCCGGGTTGTTTCACGCACGACATTTCCCGGCCCAAGCATTGCATCGTGATGGCCGGGCGATTCTCTACCGCGCTGTTACTCGCGCTGCCCGGCAGAACCAGCACTACCCACCCCAACGTCGCGGCGTCGCCCGGCTCTTCGCCAAACGACCAGCACTGATCAGCCTGGGGCCCGCCGCATCTGACGCGGCCCGAATCAACACCGCCAAGAGAGCGCTGCTCGCGACAGAGTTCAGCCGGCGTGCGTCGTTACTGCTGCGCGACATGGCCAAACTCTCCTACCGCGAAATCGGCGTCGCCATGGAATGCTCGCCGGAGGCGGCGTCCCGGTTGGTGGCATCTGCCCGGCGTGAATTCGGCAGCATTTATCGCGACATTTCTATATGAAGTGCAGCCTCCTCACCCTTAGCTGCGCGTTGGACGGGGAGTTATCACGAGAGCGCCAAGCCGAACTGGACGCTCACCTGATCACCTGCGAGCGCTGCCGGACCGGTATGCGCTACCTCCGTGAAGAGACAGAGCGGATTTCGCTCCTTTCACCTGTGCACCTCTCCGACGATAAGGCCACCGCCCTCCTGGAGCGCGCCCGCGTCCTGATAGCAGTCACCGGCCACCCGCCCACAAACGGCTTCGAGTCCTCTGTGGCGGAGCCTGCGCAGGAGCCGCGCGCCGCGCCGGATCCTTTCGATGCGATGGGGTTAGAGGCCGCCATCATGGACCTGCCCCTGCCTCCGCAGCCAGTCGAGCCGGCGGCGCCGGTCGAGGCAGAGGAGTTGACGGTAGAGTCCGACGGCGCCGATCCCGAGCTCGAGCACGGAAGCGCGTTCGAGGCTACAGAAGCCGACCGATCTGTAGCCGACGCCATCGCGGCGGTTCCAGACTCGCTCTGGCTGCCCGACACATCTGAGGACAGCGAGGCGATGATCCCGACCGACGAACCTGTAGGGGCGGTAGAAACCGCCGAGGAGCAGCCCCTGGCGCCGGCCCCCGAGCCGACCCAAATGCTAGGCGCCGAGCCGACCCGGCAACCGGAAGCGTCCGATCCACCAGCGCCGTCCAGCTCACCGTCACTCACAGAAGATGCCCCGCCCGAGGCCCGACCGAGCACGATGGTGATCCCAGGCTGGGAGCCGGCCACCGAGCTCAACATGCCCTGGACCGATATCCCGCCAGCGGCGCCCTCAGCCAATACCTGGGCGCCGGACCTGGCCGGGGTCCCGGTGCAACGGCCTTCCTCGATGCCGCCCCCGGCGCCCTTCCCAGCCGCGCCCCCTCCGACCCGGCCGGCTGCGGCCGCTGTGCCGGTGATCCCCACTCAACTACGAACTCGCGTTCCTGAGCGCCAGGCTCAGCGCCGTCCTTCGCTACCTGCCTTCCGCTGGCCCAGTTTTTCCCTTCCTAACCTCTCGCTTGCCAGTCTTCCTCTGGCCGATCGCATCCGCTGGCCGCGCCTTCCGCAAACCGGAACCGATGGTTCCGACGATCGCAGCTGGACCAGAACCGGGCTGATTGCGGTGGCGGCCCTGGCCGCGGTTTTGATCGCTTGGAACCTCACCCACGCCAGTCCCAAGCCTGCCCCCAGTCACCATGCCGGCGGGCCGGCGGCTGCTGCCTCCTCCCCCGCACCCAGCCCCTCCGCAGCCGCCACCCCAACGCCGACGCCGGCAACCCCGGCCCCGGTGGCTCTATCCGGCGTCCAGACGGTCGGGGGCGCTGGCAGCGGCTACGTAGTTCAGATCGTCCGCTACGGCGTACACGGAAGCCAATTCTGGGTCGTGTTCCAGATGGTGCAGGGTAGTGGCGCCCCCAAAGTGACCTCGGGGTTCGATGGCCCCTTGACCCTTTACCTAGAGATGCCTGGTGTCGCGCCGGGAACCCCCGTGGCCCAACCCCAAGCCGGGGCGGTCGTGAGCAGCATCTCGGTGGGCAGGGTCCCCGGCTTCAGCGGAGCCGTCTACGTCATTCACCTCACCAGAGCGGTGAAAATCTCGCCGTCGCTGGTCCCCGGCACCGACACGGGTGGTGCAGGGGAGCGCTACCTAGCCATCCTTCAGTAGCCCGGGCGGATCTTTCAGAGCAGCCTCAGTTGCGGGGGAGCGCTACCTAGCGATCCTTCAGTAGCCCGGGCGGATCGTTCCAGAGCAGCCTCAGTTGCGGTCGTAGCTGGGCGCCATCTGGAGCCGGTTGGCCAGCTCCAGGTCAAGAAAGGTCACCTCCCGCTTGAGCAGCTCGATCTCCTGACGAAGCCTGGCGCTGACACTGGGCTGCTCCAGCAGAGTCTGCTTGTGAGCGAGCTCGACCATGAGGGCCGAGGCGATCACCCAGGAGAGCAAGATCGGGTCGGTCGGATTGGGGTTGGAGCTGGGCCTCCTACCCGTGATTCGGGCCAGGCGCGTGGCGTATCGGGTGAGGGCCGCTCCCGCCTCGCTGGCGAGGATGAACGACGCCGGATCCGGCCCTTGATCCTCAAGAAGGTCGACTTGGGCGCGCAGGTAGGGGGTCCCCGTGAGGAGCCGAGTGATCTGGAAGCGGCGTCCCCCGGTGACCAGCAGATGGCTGCGTCCGTCGGGGAGCGGGACTCGCTTGGTGGTGACCGCCACGGTTCCTACCCGCTCCGGCTCGGCCGGACGTCCCACCTCGGGGCCGCTCCTAATCGCCACCACCCCGAACCTGCCCCCATCCCTCTGACAGTCCCGCAGCAGGGTCTGGTACCGGGGCTCGAAGACGTGGATAGGCAGGGGCATGTGCGGGTAGAGCACCACCCGAAGTGGAAACAGCGGAAGGTCGGGCAAGGTCGCCCAGTATGAACTCCGTGCCGCCAGCCTTGCGAGGCGAAGGTCAGATGCGCGCGAGCGGGGTCAGTCCGAGGAGCTCAAGCGACCGCGCCAGGGTCGAGCGGGTCGCGTCCACCAGCCCCCGTCGCAGCCCCCGCAGCTCCGGGTCCTCGATCCGGTAGAGCCGATCCGAGTGCTCGTAGAAATCGTTGAAGGCCGTTGCCAGCGAGAACGTGTAGGCCGCGAGCGTCGACGGCGAGAGACCTTCGGCCGCCTCGCCAACCACCCGTGGGAAACGCTCGAGGAGCTTCACCAGGGACTGTTCGACCGGGCTGAGATCGGTGGCGTGCTCAGGCAGGGGGAGCGGTTCCACCTTGGCCAGGATGCCGCAGGCACGCGCGTGGGCGTACTGCAGGTAGACACCGGTATCACCGCTGGTCCGCAACGCCTCCCCGAAGTCAAAATTGATGATCGAGTTGAGGCCGAAACGCAGCAGGTAGTAGCGAACGGCGCTGGCTGCCAGGCGGGCCGCGGTGGCCTGATCCCGCGCTTTGGACTGAACCTGTCGCTCCGCCTCATCGAGGAGGTCGTCGGCCCCCACGTCGATCCCCAGCCGCCCGCTCAGCGTGTACATCGTCTTGCCCTCGCTGGTATCGATTCCCAACGCGGTCGCGGCCTTTGGTGAGAGCGCCACCACTTCGTAGGCGAGGTGGTGGAGAGCCCCAGCCTGAGCCACGAACCCGAGGCGCCGGAGCGCTTCCTTGACCACCCGCTGGGGGGCGCTCTGGCGCTGATCGATGACGTTCACTACCCGGGCGGCCCGACCGAAGCGATCGGGCGGCAGCTGGGCGAGCGCAGGGTCGGCGGTGGTGGTGGCCGGCCCCTGAGGGGACCAGAGCCGGTAGTCGAAATCGAGTCCGAGCACCCCAAACTTCCAGAGGTGGTAGGCGATGTCCTTACTGGTGTAGGTGGCGATCCCGTCGCTCTTGACCAGGACCTTGGCCTCACCCTCCGCGAGCTCGGCCTCGTCCCCGCCTTCCTCCAGGGGCAGCACCCAGCAGCCCTGGAAGGGACCCTCTTGGGGCTGGTGGATGACCTTGGCCTCCCGCATCCAGTCCAGGGCGTGGCCGAGAAAGCCGAGCTCGATGATGTCTGACTCCCAGGTCAGCAGGTCGTAGCTCACGCCCACCCGGGACATGGTTTGGAGGTGGGCATCAACGATCTTGCCGGCTAGCTCCTTGGCGGCCCTGGCGATCTCGCCCTGGCGACCCTCGATCTCGCGCAGGGTCTGGACTCGCAGCTCGGTCAGCTCGGGTTGCTGCTCATAACGGCGGCACACTTCGACATAGACTCTCGAGCAGAAGCGGTCGAAGGGTTCCCCATCGCCTGGGGAGAGGCCCAGGTTGCGGATCCCCACCAGGACATCGGCGACCTGGGCCCCCGTGTCGTCGATGTAGTTCTGGACCTCGACGCGATTGCCTCGGGCCCGGAGCAGCCGAGCCACGGTATCGCCGATGCAGGCATTGCGAAGGTGGCCAACGTGGGCCGCCTTGTTGGGATTGGTGGCGGTGTGCTCGACCACGACCTTCGGGCCGGCCTCGGGGTCGGGACTGACCACGGCACCCCATTCCAGTGCGGTCCTGATCACGGAAGGAGTCAGAGCGGCGAAGTCGATCCGGAGGTTGATATAGCCGGCTCCGCTGACGGTGATCTCGCCGCCATGGGGCAGTGGCCTCTCGGCCATCCTGGCCGCGATCTCTGCAGCGATCTCTCGCGGCGACCGGCGCAGGACTCCTGCCAAGCGGAAGGCCAGAGCTGAGGAGTAGTCGCCTGCCTCCGGCACTGCGGAGGGCTCCACCACCGGGTCCAACGCGTCGGTGACCCCCAGATCAGCGGCAGCCTGCGCCAGCGCGCGGCCGAAGTCGGCTTGAAGGTCTGGGGGCATCGGCGCCTGATCGTAACTGGTCAGGAGCAGCGGCCCGAGGTCAGACTAGGGCGTCGAGTTTCGCCTTCAGCGCGGACTTGGGCTGGTAGCCAACCACGCGCTGTACCGCCTCGCCGCCCTTGAAGAGGATCAGGGTGGGGATGCTCATCACCCCGAACTGGCCGGCAATGTTGGGATTGGCGTCGACGTCCAGCTTGGCCACCTTCACCCGAGGTCCGTACTCGTTGGCCAGGTCCTCCACGATCGGTGCCAGCATCTTGCACGGATTGCACCAGTCAGCCCAGAAGTCAACCAAGACCGGGGTGCTGGCCTTGATCACCTCGCTGTCGAAGGTCGCGTCGCTCACCTGAACTGGCTCTGCCATGCTCTTCTCCCGGCGTCAGGCGCCGCCCGCGGCGGTCGCGCTTTCAGACGCTGAATCCTTTTTGGGTTTGGGTGCCGTGGTCGTGCCCGCAACGCCATCGGTCTTGGCGGGCTCCGGGGTGGTTGAGGGGGCCTCCTTGGTGTCGGTTGCCGGAGTCGAGCTCGAGCTGGTGGAGGATGACCTGGAGTCGGTCTTGTAGAAACCCTGGCCTTTGAAAACGATACCGACCGGGAAGACCACCCTTCTCACCGCCGTTCCGCAGGTGACGCACTGGGTGAGCGCGGGATCGTGGATTCCCTGGGCTGCCTCAAACTGGTGGCCGGCCTCGCAGCGGTAGGCGTATGTAGGCACTTCAGCTAAACCGTACCCGAATTGGGCCCCAATTCAAACCGAAAGCCTGGGCCGGTGCAATTGCGACTTGCTGCGTACCCTCAGGGGCCTTCACTCGATGCTCATGATCACAAGTCCGGCTGGGACCTTGGGGAAGAAATAGGTCGACTTCTGAGGCATGGCCTCGTCGGCCAGGGCGACCGCAGCCATCTCCTCCACGCTGGGCGGATTGACCAGGAAGGCGAGCCCGCGCTTGGAGATCGCCAACTCCACTGCCTCCTCGGCGTCGCGGCTGTACAGGAGACGGCCGGCAGCCGCGTCCTCCGGGGTGATCCCGAGCAGCGGCTCCAGGATCTCGGTCTCCAGCACAGCTGCGTCAAGTCGCAGCCTGGGACTAGGCGCATCGTTCTGACGTCGGGCGCGGTGGGCAACGACCCTGCCGGAGGTGGATGCCACCACGAAAGCGTGGTCTGTGTCCCGCAGGGATGAGATCGAGAGCAAGGCCTCCTCAAGCCCGGCCGTGCGCTGAATCTGCCAGCCCTTTGGCGTCAGGGCCTGGGAGAGGTCGTCGAGCCCTCTGGCCGCGTCTGGGACCACCCGGTGGGTGGGGAAGATCACGTTGGCCTCGCTATCCATTGGCGAGACCAACGCCAGGACCTGGGGCAGCCCCAGCTGCAGGGCGGTTTCATAGCGGTGATGGCCATCGGCAATGAAGAGGCGGGTCTGGCTCAGCGCTGAGGTGATTCCAGCCACGGAGTTGGGATCGGACACTCTCCAGAGTTGGTGGCGCTCCGAGCCGTACTCACCTTCGGTCACAGCTTCGGCTGCTGGCGGCGCGACCGACGACAGTCGGAGCAGCTCGGTGGTGACCTCGGCACTGTTCTCGTAGAGCAGGAATACCGGCGAGGTCTGCGCCTTGGTGGTCTGAATTAGGCGGAGTCGATCCGCTCGTGGCGCCGTCAGGGTTAGCTCGTGACGGAGGATCTCGCGGCGGTCGTAAGGGACTGGCTGGATGCCTACGAAGCAGCCCAGCCGCTCCCGAGGGCCGCCGCCTCCGGGGGGACGGAAGGACTGCCGGTAGAGGTAGACGGAAGGCTGATCGTCCTGGATCAAGATTCCCTCGGCCAACCAGACGCCCAGGTAGTCGCGAGCCCTGGTGTAGCGATCGCGCTCACCGGCGACGTCGGACTCGAAGTCGCGGCCCAGCTCCAACCGGACCACGTTCTGCATGGCTCGGCCGTAGAGATCCTGCTGCAGTTTGGGGCTGATCACATCGTAGGGAGGGGCGAGGACGGACTCCAACTGGACCATGGCCGGGTCGTATCGGATGCCCCGAAATCCGGAGACCTGGGCCACCGACCGCTAGAGCTCAACCAGGTGGAGCTCGGTGACTCCATCCACGGCACGCAGCTGCGCGGCCAGCTCCGGAGTCACGGCCTCGTCGATCTTGACCGCCGTCACCGCTCGCCCCCGCGGCGCGTCCCGGCCCACCCGCATCTCGGCGATGTTGACGTTCGCCTGCCCGAGTAACTGACCGATCGCCCCGATCAGACCCGGGCCATCCCGATGCCGGAAGAACAGAAACAGGCCCTCAGGATCGAGGTCGATGGGAAGTCCGTCGAGGCGCACGATCCGGGCCTCTCCGCTAGCGGTGGATCCCTCGATCTCCGCAGGGCCGTCGCCGTCCACCCGCAGGATGACTGAACTGGCCCAGGTGCCGGTTCGAGAGCCACGCTGCTCGGTGACTTCGATGCCGTGCTGCCTTGCCACCGCCCGGGCATTCACCGCCGTGATCCGGTCTTGGGTGAAGGCGCGCAGGACGCCGCCCAGCGCCTCTGCGGTGATCGAGCCGGGCTGAACCGCCGCGAGTTCGCCTTGGAAGATGAGCTCGACCCGGCGAATTCGGCCACCCCCCAGCTGGCCGTAGAGACTGCCCATGCGAGCCGCCAGCATCTGGTAGGGCACGATCAGGGCGGCCTCTTCGGGGGCAACGGCCGGGGCGTTCACCGCCCATCTGGCCGGTCGGCCCGACAGCACCTCCGCGATCTGGTCGGCCACATCGGTGGCCACCGAGAGCTGGGCTTCGACGGTCGACGCTCCCAGGTGTGGGGTGACCAGGATCCGCGCGTCCCGGAGAAGCGGGCTCTCCGCTGGCGGCGGCTCCTTGGTGAACACGTCAACGGCGGCACCGGCGAGATGGCCACTCTGGACCGCCTCAGCGAGGGCGGCCTCGTCGATGATCCCGCCCCGGCCCACGTTGAGAACCCGAGCGCCCTCGGGCATGCGGGCCAACTGCTCTGCTCCGATCATGCCCCGGGTGGACTCGCTGAGGGGGGTGTGGACTGTAAGCACGTCTGCCTGGGTGAGGACATCGTCGAGTGATCGCAGGTCCACGCCCAGCTGGGCGGCACGCTCCGGCGAGACCAGGGGATCGAAGGCCACGACCCGCATCTGCAGTCCCAGCGCCATCCGGGCGACCTCGGCACCGATCTTGCCCAGACCCACGATTGCGAGGGTCTTCCCCCGGAGCTCACTCCCCACCAATTGCGAGCGCTCCCACTTGCCAGCCCGGAGGGAGGCGTCACCCCGGGCGACATTCCTGGCCAGCGCCAGCATCAAGGCCAGGGTGTGCTCGGCGGCGGCGACCGTGTTGCCGGTGGGCGCGTTCACCACCAGAACCCCCCGAGCGCTGGCCGCCTCGACGTCGATATTGTCGACGCCGACCCCGGCCCTCCCGACCACCCGGAGATTGGCAGCGGCCGCGATCACCTTGGCGGTCACCTTGGTCTCGCTGCGCACCACCAGAGCCTGGAATGGAGACACTCGCTCCACCAGCTGCTCCTCAGTCAGTTTCAAGGCGATCTCGACATCTCCCACCGCCTGCAGCCGGGTGACGCCGTCCTCAGCGATCGGGTCGGCTACCAGAATCCGGGGACGGATTGGCGCTGACGGCGAAGACAAGCGAATCCCCTATGGCATGAACGATAGGCGACGGGGTCGCCGCGTCCTCGGCAACCCCTCCCGATCCGGAACCAGTCTATCGACTGACCCCGG
Organism: Candidatus Dormiibacterota bacterium; assembly: GCA_963701235.1. Classification (GTDB taxonomy): domain Bacteria; phylum Chloroflexota; class Dormibacteria; order Aeolococcales; family Bog-877; genus Bog-877. The sequence goes on along the minus strand of OY969577.1, from coordinate 243,905 downwards.
GCCTTCCCGGGCCGGAGCCCCAGAGCTTGATGCCTCCCAGGAGGCCGGCGGAATTGCTGACCAGGGAGACATCGTCGCCGAGCGGGATCTTCACCCGGGTGGAGTTGCCACCACCCACGTAAAGGTGGTCGAAGAGGATCAGGTCGCGAACCAGACCCACTGCCAGAAGAACACGGCGGTTCCAGCGCTTCCCGCCAACCTTGCGCCGGGCCGCCTCGCCCAAGTACTCACTGTAGGTCTTGTCCTTGTGGCAAGGATGATGAGCCAACTCCAAATGGACCGCCAGCCGCCCGTCCTGAAAGATGGCGCTGCCGAAGGCCGTTCCCAGAGTGACCACCATCTCCAGGCCTTTGCCCTTGATCACCGCCATTCCCTGGACCTCGGCGTCGTTGCCCACCCGGGTCGGCTTCCCAAGGACCCGGGATGTGCTCTTGGCCAGGTCGAAGTGGTCCCAAGCGCGCTCCAGCTCCGGAGAGATGGGGGTCCCCTCGCCGCCTTCACGGACGAAGTGGGGAGCGCTCAGGACGATCCCGGCCCGCACCACCCCGGGGAAACCCACCGAGATGCGATCAAATCCAGGGCCGGCTGCCGCCAGCTGCTTGAAAACCCCGAGCAGGCCTGTGGGACTGAGTGGATAGTGGGTGGGGATCCGCACTGCCGCTCCCAGCGGCTTGCCGGATTCGTCCAGAAAGTCCGCCTTGATCCCGGTGCCGCCGACGTCGATGCTGAGCGTGACCAGCGGCTTCGAGCGACGGCGGGCGGAGGTGACGGCTGATCGTCGGGTGCTGGCCGGCTTGCGAGGAAGCGGCACGAGCTCTGCCTCCAGTGGATCCGGGTTGACGCCGGGCACTGTACCGCGCCCGTGCTGAGATTGTTGCGGGCTGGCGGGCCGCGATCGGGCTGCTTTCCGGCCTCAGTGCTGGTCGGTGGCGAAGGGAAGGAGCGCCATGTGACGGGCGCGCTTGAGGGCCACCGTCAGTCGCCGCTGGTGCAATGAACAGGTGCCGGTCACGCGACGCGGAAGGATCTTCCCCCGCTCACTGATGTAGCGGCGGAGGCGGGAGACCTCCTTGTGATCCACCTCGACGATGCGCTCGAGGCAGAAGTTGCAGACCTTGCGCGGGCGCCGCCTCGCGTATTCCGACATGCTCAGTTCTCTCGGCCTCCGTTGGATGGGTTCACGGCCAGACTAGAAGGGAATGTCATCGGGATCGATGTCCCCGTCCGGTACCTCAGACGGTGTTGGCGAGGCCTCCTCGCCGCCGGCCCGCGGCGGAAATGCCTGGACCCGGGCCCCGGTGTCCCCGGCCTCCGAGGACGCTCCCCGCGAGTCCAGGAACTGGATGTCGCTGGCGTTGACCTCGGTGCGATAGCGCTTCTGGCCATCCTGCCCGTCCCATGAGCGGGTCTGCAGACGGCCCTCGATGTAGACCAGGCTGCCCTTGTGCAGGAACTGCCCGGCTAGCTCGGCCAGCTTGCGCTGTCCGATATTCCAGACCACCACGTCGTGGTAGTCGGTGAACTCGCGACGCTCGCCATCTTGGGAGCTGCCATAGCGATTGGTGGCGATTCGCAGCTGCGTCACCGGCTGGCCACTGGGTAGGTACCGCATCTCCGGATCGGCGGTGCACCTGCCGATCAACTGCACCCGGTTGAGAGAACCTGCCACCGCTATTCCTCCCCCTTCTCGTCGACGGCCAGATCGGCCCCGAATCCGTCGTCCGCGGCGACCTCAGCCTCCAGAGCATCGTCCGTCAGTTCCCCGTCCTCGGGGAGGGCTCCATCGACTGCTTCACCTCGATCTCGACTGCGGGTTCTGACCCGACCACGGCGATCCTCGTCGCCCGGCAGGTAATACACCTGCCTGAGGCTGATCAGGTGCCGAATCACCCGCTCATCCAGCCGGAGTTGCCTCTCCAACTCGCGGACCTTTTCTGCCGGTAAGGTCATTTCTTTGAGGGCGTAGTAGCCGTCGTTGAAGCCCGCGATCGTGTAGGCCAGACGGCGCCGTCCCCAGAGCGAGGACTTGGTCATCTCGCCCCCCTGGCCTGCGATCAGGGCGGCCACTTCGTCCATTGCGGTCCGGACCTGATCCTCGTCGATGTCAGGGCGGAGCACATAGAAGAGTTCGTACTCGCGGTTCAAGTCAAGCGCCTCCCAGATCCTGTGGGTATGCAGCCGGCTGGGTACCGGGTGCAGGGGAGTCGAATTCTAACAGCCGCCAAATCATCTCGCCGCCAGGAGGCGGAGGCTTGGCTCAGTTAGGGCTCGATTCCGAGTTGCTTCACCAGTCGCCCGCCGTACCACCTGGTGAACAAGGCCACTGCGCCCGCCAGGCCCACGGCCAGAAGGGCCGTGGCCAGCGGATGCACGACGCTCCTCCCGAGAGGCAGGAGGGCCCCGACCAAGCAGCCTAAGGCCAGCGCGGTCACCACGGCGGCCATCGAGACCAGGGGCAGCCAGACGGAAATCCTAATCGCCCGGGTTACGGGGGGCGTGGTCATGGTGGCAAGTCGGTCGCGACGGATCACCGTCAGGGTCTGCACATAGTTGAGACCAGGTGTGATCGTGAGTCCCACCACCGTGGCGCCCCCTCGGAGCTTGTCGAATAGCTCGGGCCTGACCCTGAACTGCTCGACATTCTTCGCGACCGTGATCGCCACCGTGGCCAGGCCCGGCGTCGGCGAGACCAAGCTAGCTCCCACCAGGGGGCCTTGGATTGATTGGGCAGGCAGCCGGCGGTCTCTACGCGCCGCCCTCATCGCGGGCGCCGTCACCGAGCCGACGATGCCGGTGATGGCCAGCGCCACCAAAAGCACGATCACTCCGAGCACCAGGTCGTGTTGACCGATCTCGACCAACACCCCCAGGACCGCCGCGGCGATCAATATCAAGCTGGCGGCTGTGACCGCCAGGGTCAACCGGAACACCACCCCGGGGGCGAGACCCTCGAGCAGGCCTCCGCGTCGCATCATGTCCGCGCGCCGAGGCGCCGGCGTCTGTTCCCGGACCGCAGTTCGCTGCTGGCTCTCCAAGCGGGCTTGGCGGCGGCGGAGTTCTCTGCTTCCGGGGTTGCGCATGGGTCGTTAAGGATCGCACCTGGGCAGGAGTCGGCGCGATCGAGTCACCCCGGACGCTGCGACCGCGGTCTGCAACCTCGGACCCACGGTGGGCCTGGTGGCCGCCGGGGGACTCGAACCCTCGACCTCACGGATGTGAACCGTGCGCTCTAACCAGCTGAGCTAGGCGGCCCCTGTCGTTGGGGCGCCCAGTCTAGCGAACAGGGGAGCGTTATCGCGGCTACCCCAGGGCAGGTTGAATCTGCTCCACCGAGTAGTTCAACTGCGCAGTAATCGGGATGGTTCCAACTGACACGGTTGGTAACTCGTGGATCGCTACGCCATCGGACCAAAACCCTTCTGCCGTCACGCTGTACTCGAGGCTGGCTCGAATCATTCCACTCGTGACGTAGGTCTGCGGGATCCACGCGTCGTTTGTAGACGAAGATCCGTCGGGAAAGGCCCAAGAAACCAGCTCGGGGACCGCCTCCACGACCCAGACCACATGCAGTGTCTCGCCCGGGTCTCCGTCCCCAGCGTCCGGCACATTCAAATCGATCTCTGCGTACTCGGCCCGCGGGATAGGTGCAAGTACCACCTGCACTGGCACGCCGACCACTCCCGTCCCAGCCGGAGTGGCGACGATCGCCTCGGTCGGTACCTGGCCTGCTACGTCGGCCAGGAACGCTGTCGGATTGAGCCCTGGCACGCATTGGGTCGCAGGAGTCACCAGGGAACAAGGACTTGGCTGACGCGGCTCGGCTACGACACGCAAGAATCGGAGATCGACTGCGCCGCCGCAAGTTACCAGGTAGTCCCAGCCTCGATCTGTCTGCGGGGTGGAGTAGACAATCGGAACCCTCTGGCCATCCACCGTCCAGGCGGCCCCGCTCGACCACTCGCTGCTCACGGCCGACGCCGCGGCCCACTCGATGGACTCGAATGGTGTACACGCCTGTGGGGCGGCAGGAGGCACTGTTGTCCAGTGATGCCAGATAGCCGGTTGGGTAGGCGCGGTCGGACCCTGTATTCCGGTACAGGTCCCACCAAACGTGAGAGCGGAGATCCCGCCCTGGCATGCCACTGTGGGAGGAGAGGTTGCAAAGTTCGCGTGGACGAGTAGTGGCCCCGGTAGGAGCGCGATGGCCCCAATAACGGCGCTAAGGGCTAAGCGCTTGCCGTGTCGCATAGCAAATATCGCATTCGCGGCGGCGACCAAACTAGCCAGACAAGGACGTCAAAGTTACGTTTTGTGTGATCGACCGTGCCAGTACTAACCCGTTGCTCTTGCGTCTCTTCGCCTTCTACGATCGCGGCGATTTGGGCTGAGGCATTGCTTGGATCCGATTTACTGCCCAGCTGAATACTGCTGACAGCATCCTGAATCCTGAGCACCGCGATGTTGTGTGATTTGTTGGCCGCAATTTCTTGCCTCTCAGATTGCAGGGCATCCCCGGTGTCGGCGTACATGAGGAGCGCCGGATTCGCACTCTGCAGAGCGTGATTCTCGATCAGATCGTCAATGACTACATCTGATGCGACTCGTTTCGCAGAGATACCCGACGGCAGTGGATTGGATGCGGAGATAGAGTAGGGCGGGAGAGCTAAATCCGAGGAATTAACTTTTACCCCGGGAGCAATGGTGGTGGACGCCGCGGACGGCGAAGGCGTGGCGGGGGGAATCGTGGCCGTAGAGCTAGCGCAGGCCGCGGTCCCGAGGACAATCGGCCCTAATACGAGCATCAGCGCAGCGCGCCGCGACCGGCCCCAATCGGTCACGTTTCGCCTCTGTGAAACCTAGTGAGGAGAGAACCATAGTCTCTGATCGGAGGCTTGGACAACCCCTTCTTGAGAGCAGCTGTCAACCTTCACTGAGAGGTGCCTCGGTGAGCCGCAGGTTTAGCGCCTCCGCCGCCCTCTGCAGGCAGCCCTCCAGCCATCCGGCCGAGCCCGGACTCAGGGCGACCACTCGGGTGCCGCGCTCTTCGGTGGTCTCGTCAAAGGCGCCGCTGAGTCTCAGGACCGGCTCGTTGAGGTAACCGCGGAGCCGCTGGCACAAATCTTGGTCACCCTGAAGCTGCACCGGGAATCCCCAGACCTCGACGGACCTCTGCGCACCGCGTTCCGCCAGCCGGAATCTCTGTTCCATCGGGCTCACCTCCGGGCTCACCTTCCCAACTCCCTGCCCAGCCCGCGCCTGACCAGCTGCAGGGCCTCCCATGGCCGTTCCGGCGCCAGTGCCGGACGGCGAGCACCGATGGCTCGGTCAGCGCTGCGCCATGGCTCCAGGAGAACCCGCTCGCCTTCCAGCAAGGCAGCGCGGCTGTGCTCGGCGCGCGTGAAGGGGGCATGGATGCATCGAAAAATCTCAGCGGGAGTCTCGGAAATGGCTTCCTCGGCATAGAGGGAGATCCCGCGACGCCGGCGCAGCGCCGCGTCAATGTCCTCCAAGCCGAGGCCGCGATCGGCCAGCTCCTGGTTCAACCGCCGGGGCTCCTCGTTGCGGAGGCGGCGGAGCAGCTCATCCGAGCCCAACAGCCCGAGCGAGCCCCGGTCCTTGGTCCGCTGGCACTTGGCCTTGCTGACCTGGAGCATCACGTCTCGGTCCAGCTGCTCCGCCGATGGCATCCGGTGATCGCCCAGCGATAGCTCCTCGTTCCAGCTGCCGTCTAGTTCCCGCAGCCTGGCCAGGTAGTAGTCGGATAGGGTTGAAACCTGTCGGCCCACCGGGCCGTACGGTATTGGGTCCCGGAGCGGGTGAGGCAGCCAACCCGACGCGGCGATCAGGGTGACCGTGTCGCGAAGGGGTACGCCACCTCGGGGATCTTCGATCAGAGCATGGCCGCATTCGTGCACCAGCGTGGCCCGAAGCAGGTCATAGCCAAGATCGCGGTGCCACCCCGGGTCCTTCAGCGCGGGGATCAACGACCAGTCCCGATTTATCCGCATCACACCGTCTCGCCAGGTGCCCAGCGTGTCGGGCTGGAATCCGCCTTCGTGCTCGATCCGGATCTCATCGATGACACTGCGGACGATGTCCTTGACCTGCAGAGGCAGCCTCTCGATCGCTTCCCAGACCTCGGCTGCCCGCTGCTCCGCGCCATCCGGACCGACCGTCGAGACATCAACCCGAAGGTTGAACTGCTCCGCTGCCCAGGTCGCGTCTGCCAACCCCAGTCGGCGGTACGTCTCTAGCCGCGCGTACTGTCGGTCGGAGCGGTAGGGGCTGAGAGGGACCGAACCTTCCACCCTGCCGCTGTCCCCTCACCTCGAGGATTGGGGGTGGCGACCGCAGGCGGGATCAGCTCATGTCGGGCCAGGCTGGGGTCTCTGTCTCCCCACCCTCGCTCTCGTCACCTCCGACCTTCTGCTGGAACCTGGCCGCGACCATCTGCTGAGCCATCGCCTTGGGTATGCCGAACTTGACCAGGGAGCGGACCTCGTCGGCCATCACCTTGTCCCGCGCCGTCTCCACCGCGGTGATCAGATCATCAAGTGAGATCGTGGCCTGCTTCACGGTTTCATGTTACCCGGCGCCGTCCGAGATCAAGCGTGGATTGGCAGGCGAAGCCGGACATAACTGTTCAGACGGCAACCGGCGTACGGGTCGCCGTCACCAAGCTGGGGTTGAGGCAGAACCCCTCGTAGTCGATGGGTTCGGTGATGGTGGGATGGGTACCGCAGACCGGGCAATCGGGGTCGCGCCGCAAGCGGAACTCGTTGAACTCCATGGTCAGGGCGTCGACATGGAGCAGGCGACCGCTCAAAGTCTTGCCGATGCCGAGGATCAGCTTCACCACCTCGGTAGCCTCGATCATGCCAACCAGTCCCGGCAGCACCCCGAGAACTCCAGCCTCGGAGCAGCTCGGCGCCTCCTCCGGCGGTGGCGGCGCTGGATAGCGGCAGCGATAACAGGCGGACTCGAAGGGAATCATGGTCGTGACCTGCCCTTCGAAGCGGAAGATGCCGCCGTCCACCAGCGGCTTGCGCAGGAAGACGGCCACGTCGTTGGCCAGGTAGCGGGTGGGGAAGTTGTCGCTGCCATTCACGATCACGTCGTTCTGGGCGAAGAGCTCGGCCGCGTTGGAGCCGTCCAGATGGAGGTTGTGCTCAACCACCTTGACATCGGGGTTGAGCGCCCTGAGCGCGATTGCCGCCGACTCGGTCTTGAGCATCCCGAGCCGGTCGACGGTGTGGACGATCTGCCGCTGCAGGTTGCTGAGCTCGACACGGTCGAAGTCCACCAGACCGATGGTCCCTACCCCGGCGGCGGCCAGGTAGTAGGCGACCGGTGCCCCGAGGCCCCCCGCCCCGAGCAGCAGAACCTTGGCGTCGAGCAACTGGGCCTGGCCCACTTCGCCCACCTCCTTGAGCAGGAAGTGGCGGCTGTAACGCTCCCGCTGATCGGCAGTGAAGGAGGGGGCCGCGGTGTAGGGCATTCCCTGCGCCTTCCAGGCATTGAACCCTCCCTGCAGCGAGGCCACATCCGAGTAGCCCATTCCCCGCAGGCTCATGGCGGCCAGCAGCGAGCGCAGACCCGAGGCGCAGTAGACGGTGATTGGGGTCGAGCGATCGGGGATGGCCGACTCGACCTGGAGCTCGAGGAACCCTCTCGGGATCAGCACCGCGTCGGGGAGCACCCCCTGAGCGACCTCGTCCGGCTCTCTAACGTCGAGGAGCTGGCGGCGACCATCTCGATCCAGCTGCGCCCGCAACTCTCCGGGCGCGACCTCGGGCACCTCCGCGCGCGCCCTCTGTAGCAAATCCCGCGAACTCAGCGCCATGAAATGTGCACCCCGCGCTTCCCAGCCTTGGCAAAATCCGACCTGCCATATAAGAATACCCGAGGCGACCGGGGTCTATTCAGGCCGGCAGGCGGCGCATGCTCCCGGCCATGACGTGGATGTGGAGGTGCGGCACGGTCTGACCTCCTGCCGAGCCGACGCTCACGTAGAAGCGGTATCCGTCTTCGTGGCCCAGGTCCGCTGCCACCTCGTTGGCCACCTGGGTCAGACGGAGCCAGAGCCCTGCATCCTCGAGGCGAAGATGGCGGAGATCCTCGATATGCCTTTCCGGAATGACCAGAACGTGGGTGTCCGCCACCGGGTGGATGTCCTTGAAGGCGAGGATTCCATCCTCACGATGGACCTCATCAGAGGGCAGCTCTCCAGCCACGATCCGGCAGAACAGACAGTCCGGATTCATGACGCCATCATATGGTCGCGACCTGATCCGATCTCGGTCAGCTCAGATCGGCTCCCCGGTCCCGGTCTCCAGTTCCAGACCGGCTTGCGCCAAGTGGTCGATCTCGTCGTCGACCAGCACCACCTCGCGGCCGGCACGGTCGAGCAGACTGGCGGCGACGCTGGCCCGGTAACCGGAGGCGCAATGCACCCAGGTCGGCCTGTCGGGAAGCTCCGAGATCCGCTCGGGCAGATCGGGAAGATGGATGTTGATGGCGCCCTTGATGTGGCCCTCACGCCACTCGTCGGGACGGCGGGCGTCCAGTACCAGCGGTCGCTCGGAACCCATGGCTCGGGCCAGACCGGCGAAGTCGGTCACCCGGTACCAGGAGCTGCCCAGTTCGTGTCGGAGCTCATCCAAGGAAGCGCCGGACCAGCCTGCCAAACAGTCGATCCCGATCCGCGCCAGGTCACGCTGAGTCCGGACCACGTCCTCGCGGCTACTGCCGACTATGGTGATCGGCGCTCCCCAGGGAACCACCCAGCCCACGTAGGTGGCCAGCAGCAGGCCGCTCGGAAAGTTCAGGGTGCCAGCGACGTGGCAAGCGCTGAACTCGGCCCGACTGCGCACATCGATGACCCATTCATGGCCTCGAATTCGGCGCCCGACTTCAGCTATCTCGATCTCGGGTGGCAGCGACCGATCCGGCTCCTGGGCTCCCGCCCGATTGAGTTCGCCCATGTGCGCGTAGTAGCGGGGATAGAGCGAATATCCCGCCAGCAGGCTGGTGACGAATCCCTCCTCGTCGTCGGTCATGGCGGGATTGCTAAGGCGCTGGATGCGGATGCTGTGGTTCGGCTCGGTGTCGGGCATCAGACCGCTGGCGCAGAAGCTGCCGAAGCCGTGGGTGGGATAGAGCTCCACCTCCTCGGGCAGCGCCGCCAGTCTTCGCGCCGACTGGTGCTGGGCATGGGCCAGTACCACGGTCAAGTCGGGTGAGACGAGATCGGTGCGACCCACCGCTCCATAGAGGAGAGAGCCCCCACTGAAGAGGACTCGAGGCGCCTTCTCGGACCACACCAGGAATGACAGATGGCTGGGCGTGTGCCCAGGGGTGGAGAGCGCCTGCATGGTCATCGAGCCGACATCGATCCGGTCTCCCTCAGTGACCGGCTGGTGCTGGAAGCCGACTTCATCCTGGGCCGCGACCAGGTAGCGCGCTCCCAGCTCCTCGGCCAGAGCGCGCCCGCCGGAGACGTAGTCGTTGTGAATGTGGGTCTCGGCGATGCAGGTGATGGTGACCCGAGCCGAGTCGGCGACTGCCAGGACCCGATCGGCATCCCGCTGGGGATCCACCACGACGCCCTGCTGACCGTCGTGAACCAGGTAGGTGCGGTCCCCCAGCTCCGGGGTATCCAGGGTGACGACCTCGACCACTCGTTCAGCCTCCTGGCACCACCTTGAACCGGCTGCTGGACGCCGGCAACGCCCGCGTCCTGGCTTCTTTCTGGGGCCGGCCGACGAGGCTAGTGTGACAGACGATTCCGGAGAAAACGGTGGGCGCCAACTTAGAGATTCCTGGGATCGTCGTGGGTGGCGAGCAGGGCGCTGACGCCTCCTGATACGGTCGCGCCATCGCGAGTTCGACGGAGGTCAAAGGTCGGGCGAGTCCGGGAGGGATCGAGTGAACCTGTCCGCCGTTCCCAGGGGACGCTGATGGCCTCCTCGGGCGCCTCCAATCTGGTCGACTTGAGTCCCTTGCTCGACGAGCTACGGGCCCAGCTCAGGCGACGCTCTCAATCTCGGCGCCGCCCCTATCGGCTCGGAGTGGTGGTCGAGGAGGGAAACGTCCCTGGCGGGTCCTTCGCCCGCTCTCTAGAGCGCGAGGCGGTCGCAGGTGGGGTGGAGGTAAACCACCGGACCGTGCGTCGCGACAACCCGGAGACGACCCTGACCGAGCTCGACGCCCTGGTCGTAGACCCCACGATCAATGGGGTGGTGGTGGTTCAGCCGGTGGCTTCACTTCCAGCCGGAGTCGTAGCGGCGCACCTCCCCGCCAGTAAGGACGTCGAGGCGGTGACTCCGGCGGCGCTCTCGGCGGCGGCTGAGGGCCGGCGCCGAGGGACCCCGGTGGCGGAGGCCTGCGTGGCGACCCTGGCCTATCTGGGTGTCGACCCATCACGCGCCAGGATCCTTGTGGTCGGCCATGGGCCAACCGGCGGCCGACCCATAACCCAGCGTCTCTTGGCGACCGGCGCCCAAGTCTCGGTCATCCAAAGCGAGATCGCCGGGGTCGACCCGCTGCCACCGTACGACGTGCTTATTTCCGCCATTGGCATTGCCGGGGTCATGCCCAGCGCCGCGATCCAGCCCGGCACCACTGTGCTGGACGTGGGCACGTCCATGGTCGACGGGCAGTTGCGCGGCGACCTGTCCCCGGAAGCTGGCGCGGCGGCGGCCAGGGTGACTCCGGTGCCGGGTGGGGTCGGACGGATCACCGCCGTCTGCGCCCTGCTATCACTCACCGAGCTGGGTGATCTCCAGCCCGGCCCGGTGGCCTCCTGGTCGCTGCTCGAGACGGTCGCACGCATGCTCTCGCCCCGAGACGCGGCCGGGGGAGCCGCGGCCGCCGCCATCACCGGGGCCCTGGCCGCCGCCCTGGACGGCCTCTGCCGCCTTCACGCTCCGGCCAACGAGATCTCCGAGTCCGGCCAGGCGGCGGTCCGACTCTTGCTGGCGGCTGATCGGGATCGGATCGCCTTCGGTCGTTACCAGCATGCCGAGCGTCAGGGCGACGCCAGCTCGGTGGACGCGGCCAGGGAGGCCGCGCTGGCAACTCCCGCGGAGATCGCTGAGCAGTTGGCCCGGCTCGAAGAGCGGCTTCGGAAGTTGCATACCACCCCCTCGCTCGACCTCGACCGGAGGCTGGCCCTGGAGCTGACGGCGGCCGCCAGGAAGGCGGTCGTGGAACTCCGGGAGGAGTTCTCTTCCCAGTCTCCCTGAACTAGGGAACCAGGACCGCCGCCCCGGGGATGCCGTCTTCCTCAAGTTGGCGGAGGGCCTCGTTTGCCTGGTTCAGGGGGAATTGCTCGACCATGGTGCGGATGGGGATTCGCTGGGCCAGCTCCAGGAACTCGAACGCGTCCTGGCGGGTGAAGTTGGCCACGCTCATGAGTCGGCGCTCCCAATAGAGAAGGTCGTAGGGGAACTCGGGAATGCGGTCCAGATGGATGGCATTGACGACACAGGTTCCCCCCGGTCCAAGGCCCGCAATGCATCCACCACCACCGCCCCCACCGGGGCGAACGTGATCGCACCATGGAGAGGCGCCGGAGGCCGGTCACCGGGACCGCCAACCCATGAGGCGCCATGCTCGGTCGCCCGTCGCCGTGCCGACTCGTCCCGAGTGACGACGTATACCTCACAGCCCTCTGCTACTGCCAGCTGCGCCACCAGCAGCGCCGAAGCTCCGAATCCGAACAGCCCCAAGCGCTGACCCCGCATTAGGTCGGCACAGCGAACGGCCCGGTAGCCGATCACTCCGCCACAGAGGAGCGGCGCCAGCTGCACCGGGTCTCCGTCATCGGCCAGCCGCTGGGCGAAGTCAGCCCTGACTGTGACCTGGCTGGCGTAGCCCCCGTCCCGGTCCCAGCCGGTGAAGGTCGCGTCCCGACAGAGATTCTCCCGGCCGGTCCGGCAGAACTCGCACCGGCCGCAGGCGGAGGCCAGCCAGCCGACCCCCAGTCGCTGTCCCATGAGGTCGTCTGCGACACCCTCACCGAGCTCCACCACTCTGCCCACGATCTGATGGCCGGGAACGATCGGCAGCCGGTTGGCGGGGAGATCGCCTGAGGTGATCTGGAGGTCAGTCCGACAGACGGCGCACGCTTCCACCCTCAGCCTGACCTCGCCGGGACTCGGCTTCGGATCCGACCTTTGCGCGGAGCGCAGGGGCCTACTCGCAACTGGAGCAGGTGCTAGGAGCTCCATCACCTCCACAGGACCTGATTGTGAACTGCCTCTGTCGACTCGGGGCGGCCACTAGGCTTGGGCCATGCTCTGGCCAGCGCTCGCCGCCGCACTCGGGCTGGCCTCGATCCCCGAGGAACTCCAGGGGGCTGAGGTGACCGCTATCACCAACGACTCAAGACGGGTGCAGCCAGGCAGCGTCTTCGTAGCCATCCCAGGCCAACACCTCGATGGCCACGACTTCGTAGCATCGGCGCTCGAGCAAGGCGCGGTGGTTGCGGTGGTCGCCCACGAGGTGACGGGAGGAGAAGCCGGGCGCCAGGTGGTGGTCGACGATCCGATGGGCGCGCTGGCAATCCTGGCGGCGACCTTCTACCGCCACCCCTCAGATGCGGTCCCGGTGGTGGGGATCACCGGCACCGACGGAAAGACCACCACCACCACCATGCTGCAGGCCGCCCTCTCCGTCACCCTGGGGAAAGTCGGAAGTCTCAGCACCGTCGACTTTCGCCTGGGCTCGGAGATCGAGCCCAACCTCACCCGCCAGACCACCCTGGAGTCTGTCGACGTCCAGTCTTGGATGCGGCGGATGGTCGATGGTAGCTGTCGGGCGATCGTCCTGGAGTCGACGTCTCATGGCCTGGCGCTTGGGCGGCTCGACCAGATCCGCTTTGCGGGCGCGGTCTACACCAACGTCACTCATGAGCACCTGGATTTCCACGGCACCTGGGAGGCGTACTTCGAGGCCAAGGCTTCGCTCTTGGACCGGGCCTCCCAGGCCGCCGGCTTCGCCGTCCTCAACCGCGACGACGGTCGCGCCTTTCCGCTGCTCCGCCGGCGAGCCCCCAAGCACCTTCTCACCTACAGCGCCAGGGGCGACCCGGAGGCCGAGATTCGCGCCCAAAACATCAACCCGGAGAGCGCCGGGATCACATTCACGGCGGTCACCCCGGCCGGCGCGACCGAGGTCAGACTGGCCACCGCCGGTCGTTGGAACGTGGGCAACGCCCTGGCCGCCCTCGGGGCCGGACTCCTGCTCGAACAGCCGCTTGCCGGACTGGTGGCCGGGCTGGCCGCACTCAAGGCCGTGCCCGGACGCATGGAGCGGGTCGATCTGGGACAACCCTTCGCCGTCTTCGTCGACTATGCCCACACTCCGGCGGCGCTAACGGTCGCCTTGCACGAGCTCCGAGCCGCCACCGCCGGCCGGCTCTGGGTGGTGTTCGGCAGCGCCGGGGAGCGGGACACGGCCAAGCGAGCAGAGATGGGCAGGATCGCGGCCCAGCTGGCGGACCAGGTAGTGATCACTTCGGAGGACCCTCGCAGCGAGGATCCGGAGGCGATCATCGATGAGATCTGGCGCGGGGCGGTGGCCGCCGGCGCCGACCCAGCCGGCAACCTGCACCGTGACGCGGAGCGCGACCGCGCCATTCGCATCGCCGTCGCAGCGGCCCTTCCCGGCGACACCGTGCTCTTAGCGGGAAAGGGCCACGAGCACAGCATCCTGGGGGCGTCAGGAGCGGTGCCCTGGGATGAGCGCGCAGCAGCCGAGGCGGCGGTGCGGGAAACCAAGGGTTATTAGGAGTGGGAGAACTCAGCTGCATGTCAAACGCTTGCGCACACTGCGACTGAACAACGACTGAAGGTGAATCTCAAATACCCGACCGAGGCCGCAGTGGCCGAGCTGAAATCGCTCCTAGGACCAAGGGTCAGCACCGAGTGGTCAGCGCTCGAAGAACACAGCCGCGACGAGTCTCACCACCGCCCGCAACTGCCCGACGCGGTTGTGACCTGCGCGAGCCTAGAAGACGTCGTCACCGTGCTGCGAACTTGTCATGCTCACACCGTCCCGGTGATACCGTTCGGCGCCGGCACCGGACTGGAGGGAGGAGTGATTCCGATCAACGGCGGGATCACCCTGGACCTCTCCGGGTTGAACCGGATTTTGCGCGTTGGCGTTGAGGATCTGGACGTCACCGTGGAGGCGGGCGTGACCCTCAGCCAGCTCAATCAACGCCTTGGGGGCGAGGGACTTTTCTTCCCTGTCGACCCTGGCTCTGACCCCACCTTGGGGGGAATGGTCGCCACCCGAGCCAGCGGCACCAACGCCGTGCGCTACGGAACCATGAAGGAAAACACTCTGGGTCTCACCGTGGTGCTGGCCAACGGCGACGTCGTCAAGACTGGTGGCAGGGCACGCAAGTCCGCGGCGGGCTACGACCTCACCCGACTCTTTGTCGGATCGGAGGGCACGCTTGGAGTTATTACAACCGCGACCTTGCGGGTCTACGGACTTCCGGAGACGGTTGCTGCGGCGGTCTGCAGCCTGGCCGACCTGGGCAGGACTGTGGATGCCGTCATCGAGATGATTCAGCGGGGCATTCCCTTAGCGCGGATCGAATTGCTGGACGACGTGATGGTTGATGCAATCAACAGGTTTAGCCAGCTCGCCTACCCGGTCGGTCCCACTCTTTTTCTGGAATTCCACGGCGCTGAACATGCCGTCGCCGAGCAGGTGACCGAGGCCAGCGCGATAGTCGAGTCACACGGCGGCCGGCTCGACTGGATCACATCACCCTCACAGCGCAAACAACTCTGGGACGCGCGGCATCACGCGCTCTACGCTGCCAAGGCGCTCCGGCCGGGGGCCGGTACCTGGGCCACCGACGTCTGCGTACCGATTTCAGCGCTCGCGAAATGCATCAGCGAAACCAAGGCTGACGTGGAGAAAAGCGGAGTTCTGGCGCCCATCGTGGGTCACGTCGGCGATGGCAACTTCCACCTCACATTTGTCGTCTCCCTCCAAGATGCCGCGGAAATGGCCGCCGTCGCTGCGGTGCACGACCGGCTGGTGGAACGCGCCCTCAAGATGGACGGTACCTGCACCGGCGAGCATGGCGTCGGTCTGGGAAAGCTGGGGTTTCTCGCGGCCGAGCACGGCTCCGGGGTCACTCTCATGCGCCAAATCAAGAATGCCCTAGATCCCGAGGGCATCTTGAACCCCGGCAAGGTCCTGCCTCTGACCGCAGCATCAGCCGCCATATGATCCGGGCAATGCCCTCATCGAGTGCCGGGAGGTGAACCGCACCGAGGGAGCGAGCGGCGCTCCAGTGCTCATCGGCACAAATGGAGTCACAGCGGACGAGGTGGTGCAGGTGGCCCGAGCTGGGGCCAGGGCTCAAATCTCGCCGGCAGCGCTGGCAGCTATGACCCGGGCCCGAGCCCTGGTTGAGCAGGCGGGCGACAGCCCTGAGGCGGTCTACGGAGTCTCAACGGGCTTCGGTCTTCTCGCCACGACCAGGATCGACCCCGAGCGACGCTCCGACCTCCAACACGCGCTGATCCGCTCGCACGCCGCTGGCATGGGTCCCCCGGTCGAGGCGGAGGTGGTGAGGGCGATGATGCTGCTCCGGGCCCGGTCACTCTGCATGGGCTTTTCCGGTAGCCGGCCTGAGATCGCTGCCGGACTGGTGGCGCTGCTAAACGCCGGGATCACGCCGGTGGTCCCCGAGCATGGTTCGCTGGGCGCCAGTGGTGATCTGGCTCCCCTGGCCCACATGTCGCTGGTGCTGGTGGGAGAGGGCCAGGCCCGGCTCTCGGATGGCCGCCTGCTCGACGGCGGCCAGGCCCTGAGGGAGTGCGGCCTGGAACCACTCCGCCTCGAGGTCAAGGATGGCCTCAGCCTCATAAACGGCACCGACGGCATGCTGGGGATGCTGGTGCTGGCATTGGCCGACTTGGCCGTGCTCCTGCCCACCGCGGACATCGCCGCCGCCCTCTCGACTGAGGGATTGCGGGGAACTGATCGCCCATTCGCCGCGGATCTGAACGCGATCCGACCCCACCCGGGGCAGGTCCAGAGCGCCGCCAACCTGACCGCGCTCCTGCGAGGATCCGAGGTTTTGGCCTCGCACCGGACCTCCACCCACCTGGTTCAGGACGCCTATTCCATCCGCTGTGCTCCCCAGGTGGTGGGCGCCGCCCGCGACACGGCTGCATTCGCGGGCCAAGTCGCCGAGCGCGAGCTGCGCTCGGCTGTGGACAATCCCGTGGTCCTGCCCGACGGGCGGTTGGAGTCGACCGGCAACTTCCACGGTGAGCCGCTGGCGTTCGCCTGCGACTTCCTGTCGATCGCCGCCGCTGAGGTTGCCGCGATCGCCGAGCGCCGGGTGGACCGGATGCTCGACCCAGCCCGTTCGGAGGGGCTGCCGCCTTTCATGGCCCCCGATGCCGGGGTCAATTCCGGTCTGATGATCGCCCAGTACACGGCCGCTGCCATGGTGGCGGAGAACCGGCGACTGGCCAATCCGGCCAGCGTTGACTCGCTGCCAACCTCGGGCATGCAGGAGGATCACGTCTCGATGGGCTGGGGAGCGGCGCGCAAGCTGCGCCTGGTGCTCGACAACTTGTCACGGGTGCTCGCCGTGGAGCTGCTGACAGCCTCACGAGCATTGGAGCTGCGCAGGCCGCTGCAGCCGTCGGCAGCCGACTCCGCAGTTGTCGAACTGGTGCTGGGACGGGGCGGAGGAGTGGGGCCTGACCGATTCGTCGCTCCCGAGCTGGAGGCGGTTGCCCGAGCTGTGAGATCCGGTGAGATCCTGCGCCAGGCCGAGTCGGTGGTGGGCACCATCTCTTGAGTGGTCCCAGGCCGGTCCGGTCGCCACGGGGCACCGCGATCAGCTGCAAGGGCTGGCCCCAAGAAGCGGCGATGCGCATGTTGATGAACAACCTCGACCCCGAAGTGGCCGAGGATCCTGACCATCTGGTGGTCTACGGAGGCTCGGGGCGGGCCGCCCGCTCCTGGGACGCCTACGACGCCATCGTCCGCACTCTGCGCGGCCTTGAGGACGACGAAACCCTGCTGGTCCAGTCCGGCAAGCCGGTCGGGGTCTTCCGGACCCATGAATGGGCGCCCCGAGTCCTGATCGCCAACGCCCTGCTGGTACCGCAGTGGGCGACCCAGTCGGAGTTCCGGCGGCTGGAGCAGGAGGGGCTGACGATGTACGGGCAGATGACCGCGGGGTCATGGATCTACATCGGCACCCAGGGCATCCTCCAGGGCACCTACGAGACCTTCTCCGCGGTCGCCGACCAGCATTTCGCTAGCTCGCTCGCCGGCACCGTCACCCTGACCGCCGGCCTCGGAGGCATGGGTGGGGCCCAGCCCCTGGCGGTGACCATGAACGGCGGGGTTGCCCTCTGCATCGAGGCCGACCCGGATCGAATCCAGCGTCGCCTCGACCACCGTTACCTCGACAGCTGGGCTCCCGACCTGGAGTCCGCACTGAGCCAGGCGGAGACGGCTAGAGCCGCTCGCCAGGCGCTCTCGATCGGGATTCTGGGCAATGCCGCCGAGCTGGTTCCGGAGATCGTGAAGCGCAATTTTCAGGTGGAGATCGCCACCGACCAGACCCCCGCCCACGACCCGCTGATGTACCTGCCGCCCGGGCTCACCCTGCCAGAGGCGGCCGACCTGCGGCTGGAGGATCCCGAGGAGTACATCCGCTTCAGCCGGGCGGCGATGACCCGCCACGTGGCGGCCCTGGTGGAGCTGATGGACCGGGGCGCCGCGGTCTTCGACTACGGCAACAGCCTGCGGGCCGAGGCGGAGCTGGGAGGCTACAGCCGGGCTTTCGACTACCCGGGCTTCGTTCCCGCTTACATCCGCCCACTCTTCGCCGAGGGCAAGGGCCCCTTCCGTTGGGCGGCGTTGAGTGGGGACCCGGCCGATATCGCGGCCACTGATCGAGCTGTCCTAGAGGAGTTCCCGGAGAGCGAGTCCCTGGCCCGCTGGATCCGGATGGCAGCTGAGAAGGTTGCCTTTCAAGGCCTTCCCGCCCGGATCTGCTGGCTCGGCTACGGGGAGCGCGACCGACTCGGCCTCCGTTTCAACCGGATGGTGGCCCAGGGGGAACTCAAGGCTCCGATCGTGATCGGCCGCGACCATCTCGACTCCGGCTCTGTGGCGTCGCCCTACCGGGAGACCGAATCGATGCAGGATGGCAGCGACGCCATCGCCGACTGGCCCATCCTCAACGCCCTGCTGAATACCTCAAGTGGTGCCTCCTGGGTCTCAGTCCACCACGGCGGGGGAGTCGGCATCGGCCGTTCGATCCACGCGGGGCTGGTGGCGGTGGCCGATGGCTCCCAACTGGCAGAGGAGAAGTTGGCCCGCTGCCTGCTCAACGACCCTGGGACCGGGGTCGTTCGCCACGCCGACGCCGGATACCCGATTGCCATCGCCACCGCCAAAGAGAGAGGCGTCCGGATCCCCATGCTGGAGGACTGATGTCGGTCTGGCTGGCCGAGCTGGCTTGGACGGGGTCCCAGTTCGAGAACCGACTCCTAATGGAGGAGGAGGGCGGCACCCTTAGGCGGGCGGCGCCGCTCGGAACTGCACCGGTCCCCCCCGCGGCCAAGGTGCTCTCGGGACTGACCCTACCTGGACTCGCCAACGCCCACTCCCACGCTTTCCATCGAGCCCTCCGGGGGCGCTGCGAGATCCCCGAGGAGGGCGGGAGCGACTTTTGGGGGTGGAGGCGGCGGATGTATTCCCTGGCGTCCTTCCTCACCCCGGAGCAGTACTTCGAGCTCACCAGGGCTGCCATGGGGGAGATGGCTCTGGCCGGGATCACGGCGGTCGGGGAGTTCCACTACCTGCATCACCAGCCGTCAGGGCAGCCCTACCCGGGTGCGGAGATGGAGGAGGCGGTGGAGGCGGCCGCCGCCGAGGCGGGGTTGCGGCTCACCCTGCTCGACACTTGCTATCTCCGGTCCGGCTTTGATGGAGTCGAACTCGAGGGGACCGCGCGCCGGTTTAGCGATCAGGACGCTCAGGGCTGGGTGCGAAGAGTCGAAAAGGCCCGAGAGGGCCCCAAACTGCGCCGAGGGGCGGCGGTGCACAGCGTCAGGGCAGTGGACCCCGCCTCGATGCAGGTGGTGGCCGGATGGGCCGCTGAGCGAGCGGCCCCGCTTCACCTCCATCTCTCGGAACAGCCCGAGGAGAACTCCGCCTGCCTGGCTGCCACCGGCCAGACCCCGACCAAGCTGCTCGACTCCTTTGGCATCCTCGGTCCCCGGACCACGGCGGTTCATGCCATCCACCTGACCCCGAAGGACGTCGCCCGCTTGGGACGAACCGGGACTAGGATCTGCGTCTGTCCCACCACCGAGCGCGACCTGGGAGATGGGGTCTGTCGGGCGGACGAGCTTCAGGCGGCGGGCAGTCCTCTGTGCCTGGGCAGCGACAGCAACGCCCTGGTCGACCTGTTCGAGGAGGCTCGCGCAGTCGAGCTCGACCGCCGCCTTCTGACAGGGCGGCGGGGTTGGCTCAGCCCCGCGGATTTGCTTCGGGCCGCCACGTCGGAGGGCATGGCGGCTCTGGGCTGGTCGGCCGGCGAGCTCAGGTCTGGCCAGCTGGCCGACTTCACCACACTGGATCTATCCAGCGCTCGGCTTGCGGGAGCTGGCCCGGCCGACCTGCTCCCGCGGGTGGTTTTCGGGGCCAGCTCCGCCGACGTGCGCTCCGTGGTGGTCGGCGGCGAGGAGATTGTTCGGGACGGTCACCACCTGCGACTGGGCAGTGTTGCGGAGAGGCTGGAGAGCGTTCTGCTCGGGCTGGAGCCGGCCTGGCGTCGGGCACTGGTGGCCAGCGGAGCCGGATGAATCGCCTCCTGGTCGGAGTCGGTCGGCTCTTCTCGCCTGGGCAGCCGATCCTTGAGAACGTCGACCTCCTCCTCGAGGGGGAGTTGATCCGAGCCATAGGGCCGACCGGATCACTTGAGGTCCCGGCCGACGCCGACGTCTACAACTGTCGGGGAGCGCTGCTAACTCCGGGTCTCATCGACTCCCACACCCACCCTCTCTACGCCGGTGCCCGGCTTCCCGAGATCGCCCAGCGCAGTACCGGGGTGAGCTATGCCGAGATAGCCCGGCAGGGCGGTGGTATCAACGCCACCGTGCGCGAAACTCGGCTCGCCCCCTGGGACCAGATGGAGCTCGAGCTGAGACAGCGTCTGGAGAGGTGGCTGGGCTCGGGTACCACCACCCTCGAGGCCAAGACCGGCTACTGGCTCGACCGGGAGGGCGAGATTGGCGCGGTGCGACTGCTGCACCGGCTCTCCGCCGAACCGACCCTACCCCAGCTGGCGGTGACCTTCCTGGGGGCGCACTCGGTCCCGGTTGAGTTCGAGGGGAGACGCGGGGAATACGTCGAGGCGGTGGCCAGCTGGAACGTCGACGCCAAGCGGGAGGGGGCCAGGTTCTGTGACGTCTTCTGCGACCAGGGGGAGTTCACGCTCGCCGAGTCCGCCCTGGTGCTGCAGCGGGCACGCCCCGCCGGGCTCTCGCTTCGAGTCCATGCCGATGAGCTGGCGCTCACGGGCGCCACTCAGTTGGCGGTAGATCTAGGAGCGGCCTCGGCCGATCATCTCCTGCGAATCGGAACCGCAGAGATCGCGGCTCTGGCCCGCTCTTCGACGGTGGCCACCTTGTGCCCGGTCACCGCTCTTTCGATGGGTGCGAAACCTCCCGCCCGTGAACTCCTAGCTGCGGGAGTGCCATTGGCGCTGGGCAGCGACCACAATCCCGGCACCTCGGGGACAACATCCATGAGCCTGGTGGTCTGGCTGGCGGTGACCGAGCTCGGGCTCAGCGTGGAGCAAGCTCTGACGGCAGCTACCTTGGGCGGGTCACTCTCGCTCGCCCTGCCAGATCGGGGCCGGGTCCAGCCCGGCATGAGAGCCGACCTGGTCCTCTGGGACACCGATCACGAGGGCGGCTTCGCCTGGCGGCCAGATTTGGCACCGCTGGAGGTGTGGCGGGCCGGGCAGGCGTCCGGGCTGCCCGCCCAGTAATTAGCGGTCAGAGAGCCGCTTGAAGCGGAGGATGCGGCTACGACCGGAAGTGACAAGGTCCAAATCCCCAAGGGCGGAGCGGTCTGCCAAGCCTCGCAGGCTCTGGTCCACCGCCACCTCCCTGCCGACATGGACCAGACCCTCACCTCCAGCTCGCAACATAGGGGCGGCAAGGGGCAGCAGGCTTGGTACCGGAAGCGCCGCCCTCGACACCAGCACATCAGCCGGTTGGAAATCCGGGCTTCTGATCAGCTCGGACGCGTCCCCCGCCAGTACCTGCACCGTGGTCAGATCGAGCCGGCCCAGGGCGCTGAGCAGAAAGGCGGCTTTGGCCCGATCTCTCTCTACTAGCACCAGCGCCAGGTGTGGCAGCGCTATCGCTAGTGGGATGCCGGGAAAGCCAGCCCCACTACCGAGATCGATGACGCGCTCGCCGCTGGACCAGGCGCGTAGGGGAATGAGATCCAGCGACTCCTGCACGTGTCGCGTCCAGGCGTCCTCGCGCCGAACCCGAGTCAGGTTGAGCCGATTCGGCTCACCGTAGATGAGATCGAGATAACCCTCGAGGAGCCGATCCGTCCGCTCGTCGATCGGGAGCCCGCTGGTGCTCAACTCGCCACTGGCTCCCCTGACGCCAGGCGGGACGACCCCGACCAAGACGAGAGCGCGGTCCCCACGCGCCTTGGCGGATCGTGCTCAGCAGCCATGGTCTGGTGAGGACGGTAGCGCAGCGCCACGAGGGAATCTGTTGGCACCCGTTGTTGACAGCCGGCCGAGCGTCAAGGTAGCGTCGATCGCCGTGCTGAACGTAGCTATCCCGGCGCGCCCCCGCCTGGTCCTGACTGATCTGATCCCCGGCGAGCGACTCCGAGACGTCTTGGTCGTCGCCGGCTACGCCGGGCTGGTCGGTCTCTCGGCACAGGTAGTCATCCATCTCCCATTCACCCCCGTCCCCATCACCGGCCAGACCTTCGCCGTGCTGCTCGGCGGTATGGCCGCCGGGACCCGCCGCGGGGCGGCCGGGATGCTGCTCTACCTGGTCCTTGGATTGGTGGGCGTGCCCTGGTTCGCGGGAGGCACGGGCGGGTTCTCGATCCTCTCGGCGCCCACCCTGGGCTACCTGGTGGGTTTCGTGTTCGCCGCCACCCTGCTGGGCTGGCTGGCTCGCCGTGGCCTAGACCGTCACCCCTTGACCGTGATCCTGTCCTTGGTCGCCGGCAATCTCCTGATCTACGCCTTCGGCGCCACCTGGCTGGCTCTGCGCCTCCATTTGGGCCCGTCTGCCACTCTCTCCGACGGGGTCACCCCCTTTCTCCTGGGCGACGCCATCAAGGCAGTCCTGGCGGGGGCCCTGCTCCCGGCGGCATGGAAGCTGACCGGCCGCTCCAGCGCCGAGGGGTCGCCCCGACCTCAGTAGAGGCCGAGTTCCAGCTTCGCCTCGTCAGAGGCCATGGTGTGGGGATCCCAGGGGGGATCCCAGATCAGGTCCACCTTGACGTCGCGGATTCCGGGTAGGAATTGAGTGGCGGCATGGACCTGCGATTCCAGCATCGGCCCCAGCGGGCAGTAGGGCGTCGTCAGGGTCATGGATACGACCGCGTCGCCATCGGGGTCGACGGTCACTCCGTAGACCAACCCCAGGCTGACGATGTCGAGACCCAACTCGGGGTCGATCACCTCCCGGAGCGCCTCGTGAACGTCGGCCCCGGTCGCCTTCAGGACCTGGGCGGGTTGGGTTTGTGGAGCCGCCGATCCCAACTCCTCGGTCTCAGACGTCGCTTCCGCCATGGGATTCCTCCAGCTTGGTCAGACCAGCCTCGAGCGCGCTCCAGGGCAGCATGGCGCACTTTACCCGGGCCGCGTAGCGGTGCACCCCGGCGAGCGCCTCCAGATCCCCGATGTCCCCGAGCGTGGCGGGATCCTGACCCTCGATCAGCATCGCTCGAAACCGCCCGATGAGATCTTTGGTGTCCACCAGCGACTTGCCCTGGATCTGCTCACTCATCATCGACGCCGCGGCCATTGAGATCGAGCAGCCCTGGCCCTCGAACCCAACCTCCTCGACCAGACCTCCGTTTACCCGAAGGCTGAGATCGACCTCATCGCCACAGAGCGGATTGTGACCGTGGGTGGTCACATCGGCGGGATCGACCAGGCCGTGGCGCCGGGGATGGCGGTAGTGGTCCAGGATGATCTCGCGAAAGAGTTCGTCGTCGAATCCCACCGGATTGACCTGGGCCATGTGCTCATCCTACCCCGACGCTTAAAAAGCAACGGGGACCGGAGTTGTTCTCCAGCCCCCGCTGTTTGGGTTTGCGAGATGAGTACTGCTGACGCGGGACGGCCACGGTCCCGGGCTTCTGACCCGATTCAGCTACCCGTGGTTGACCAGCGCGTCGAGAGAAGTTAAGGTCCCGGCCGCAGTCCTCAGTCGGTCCCCAAGATGGTGAGAGTCCGTTTAGTACTACCTTCGAGCATGGGCATTCCCTCCTTTTCTTGGGGTACCGTCACGACGGAGCCTGCTTGTGATCCCGCCGGGACGGCCGGACGACGCTGTCGCCCCTAGTCTAGAACGGACGGTCGCAACGGCGCACCGTGGTTTCGCGAGCTGTAAGGCCGCCTTCACCAAGGGCTCGATTCGCGCGCCACGGCCCACCCCAAGACCTATAAACTCGCGGCTGTCATGACCACATGGGTTGCCGTGGGCACCGCCAAGGGACTCTTTGTCCTCAAGCACGAGGGCTCGGAGCCGGCAAGCGCGGGGTGGCAGCTCACCGGCCCCCACCTCTCGGGCTGGGAAGCGACGACCGTATTTCTGGAGCAGCGCCAGGGCCAGCTCGAGCTCCTTGCCGGGCTCTCTAGCTACGTATATGGGCCCCACGTCCGACGCAGCCTTGATGAGGGGCGGTCCTGGGACCCGCTTGGGACCGGGCCTGGCTTCGGGGAGGGAGAGGGGCGCCCCGTCGTGGAGCGGATCTGGACCCTGCACCGGCTGGCGGGCTCAGGCGAGCTAGTCGCCGGAGTTGCCCAAGCGGGCCTGTTCCGCTGGGACGAGGCGGCAACGGCGTGGAGCGAGTACACCGGGCTCACAGCCCACCCCACCCGGGCGGACTGGCTGCCTGGGTTCGGCGGTATGTGCTTGCACACCGTGCTCACCGATTCGCGCCGTCCGGGTCGGATCATCATCGGTATCTCGTCGGTGGGAGCTCTGCGAAGTGACGACGATGGCGCCACTTGGACCATCAAGAACAAGGGTGTCACCGCGCCGTTCGAGGCCGAGGATCCCAAGTACGCCGACTTCACCTGCGCCCATCGCCTGGTGCTCGACCCCGACGATCCCGATCACCTCTTTCAACAGAATCACACCGGTGTCTTCCGTTCCTTCGACGCTGGCGACAGCTGGGAACGCATCGAGAATGGCCTGCCCTCGGGGTTCGGCTTCGGTATGTCTGTCCTGCCGCGCTCGCCATTGACACTCTTCGTGGTCCCCCTCACCAGTGATGAGGTGCGCCTGCCGGTAGAGGGGAAGTTGCGCGCCTATCGTTCACGCGATGGCGGAGACAGCTGGGAAGTCAGCGGGGTGGGGTTACCTACCGACTTCTACGGCACCGTGCTTCGCGAGGCTCTCACCAGCGGTGCAGGTGACGGCTCGTCGGTCTACTTTGGCACCACCAGCGGTGAGCTCTTCGGGAGCTGGGACGCCGGAGACAATTGGACGCAGCTTCCCGGTGTCTACCCGCGCATCCTCAGCGTACGCGCAATCTCAATCTGATCCGATGCCCACCGTCAGGGTATGGATCCCAGGCCTGTTGCGGGATTTCACCAATGGCGAGACGGAATTCACCGTTACTGCCACCGACGTCGGGGCCGCCCTCGACGCCGCCCAGCAGCGCCACCCTCTGCTGCGTAGCCACCTAGCGGACGAGCATGGCCGGCGACGACCCAACGTGAACGTATTTCACAACCAAGAGATGGTGCGCGGGGACGCCGGACTCTCCGCTCTCGTCGCTGACGGCGACCGGATCACCATCTTGCAGTCGGTCAGCGGCGGGAGCTGAATACCTCAGCTTCCGAAGATGCGATTGACGTCACCCAGGGCTGCCACCAGCGCGTCGACGTCGTCGCGGTTGTTGTATAGATAAACGCTGGCCCGGGTGGTAGCGCTCACCCCCAGCCTTCGCATCAGCGGCTGACAGCAGTGATGTCCGGCCCGGACCGCCACACCCCAGCGGTCGACGATCGTCCCCACGTCGTGGGGATGTATCCCCGCCAGGTTGAAGGAGACGATCCCCAACTGATCCGGCCCTTTGGGGCCATACCTGGTTAGTCCCGGTACTTCAGAGAGAACCTCGTCGGCATACTCGGTGAGCTCGGCGCCGTGTCGGAAGATCGCCGGCATTCCTACCATTTCAAGGTAGTCGACAGCGGCCTGGAGGCCGGCCGCGCCAGCGATGTCCGGGGTTCCGGCCTCAAACTTGTGGGGAATCTCGTCCCAGGTAGTTTGCTCCAGCGTCACCACTGAGATCATTGAACCCCCGGTAAGAAACGGAGGCATTTCCTGCAAGAGTTCGGGCCTGCCATAGAGAACACCGATGCCCGTAGGGCCGCACATCTTGTGTGCGGAGAAGGCATAAAAGTCGGGGTTCATCTGTCCCAGGTCTACCGGCATGTGGGGGACCGCCTGGGCGCCATCGATCACCACGCTAATGCCCTCGTCGTGGGCGCGACTGATCATCTCCTCGACCGGATTGATCGTCCCCAGCACGTTGCTGACATGTGAAACCGCGAGCAGGCGCGTCGGTGCCCGCAGCAAGCGATCGCAGGCCTCTTGGTCGAGAAGACCCTGGGGCGTTACCGGGATGAACTCCAGCGCGCAACCCGTCTGGTCCCGGACTCGCTGCCAGGGCACCAGGTTGGAGTGGTGCTCCATCTCCGTGCACACGATCCTGTCGCCGGGTCCAAACCGTTCCCGGGCAAATGCCTGGGCCACCAGGTTGATTCCCTCGGTGGTGTTGCGCACGAAGACAATGCCCCGGGGATCGGCACCCACCAGTCGCGCCACCGCAACGCGGGCGTTCTCGAATATGTCGGTCGCCCTCTCGCCCAGGGCGTGGACCCCGCGGTGCACATTGGCGTTGGCGGTGCGGTAGTAATCCGACACCGCGTCGATCACGACGTCCGGCTTCTGAGAGGTGGAAGCGTTATCCAGGTAGGCCAGTCGGTGCCCGTTGACCTGCTCGCGAAGGATGGGGAAGTCGGCTCGAACTCGCGCCACATCCAGCCCTGGAGCCAATTTCACCCCCATGCCTCTTCCTCGCTGAGCGCCACCCAAAGCTCCCCACCCCGCACGGCCACTTCGTGCACCCGCACCGGCTCCACCGCCGGCAGTGAAATCGGTTCCCCGGTGCGGAGGTCGAACTGGCTGCCGTGCAGGGGACATTCCACGGCGCAGGTCTCAGGGTGGAGCTCACCCTCGGAGAGCGAGGCCATGGCGTGGCTGCAGGTGTCGTCGAGGGCGTAGAAGTCACCCCTGACGTTGAAAACGGCTATCGGCAGATCGCCAATCTCAACGCGGGCGGCATGGCCCGGCGGTATTGCCTGGGCATCGCAGATCCGGATCCACTCCGGCATTAGGCAGCTGGGCTGGAGCCAGCCAGCGCTCCGGTTCTGGCGAGCTCCTCAAGCTCCTCAAGCACGTAGCCGCGCACGGTCTCCCGCGGGCTGCCCTCGGGAAAGGAGTCAATCACGTCGGCAAAGAATCCTTCGACAATCAGGCGCCTCGCCTGCGCTCTTTCAACTCCCCGGCTCTCGCAGTAGAAGAGCTGGTTGTCGTCGATCCTGCCCGCGGTCGAGCCGTGGGTGCAACGGACGTCGTTGGCGAGAATCTCCAGGGTGGGATTGCTATCTGCCTTGGCCACCGGACTCAATAGCAGGTTGCGGTTCTGCACATAGGCGTTGGTCTTTTGGGCGCCTTCCTCGACGCGGATCAACCCCGCGTACACCGACCGCGAGCGGTCGGCAACTGCGACTCGGTACAAAAGGTCGCTGACCGCACCACGGGCGATGTGATCCTGCAGGGTCTGCACGTCGTAGTGCTGCTTCATCCGACCCACACTGAGCCCGGTCAGACGGGCGTCAGAGGCTTCGCCCTGAAGTAGGACTTCGAAGTACGACTTCTGCCAGGCGGCACCGAGCATGCTCCAGTGCACCTCATAGCGTGCCTCCTGACCGACCAGCGCCCGGACCGTGGACTGCACCACCGTGTGATCGCCGCAGCGCTGGAAGATCAGGTGATTGAGATGCGCGCCCCGTGCGAGTTCCACCTCAACCACCGGTGCCAGCAGAGAGGAATCGGCGTCGGGGGAGACCCACTCCTCGACGACCGTGAGACTCGTCCCCTCTTCGAGCCGAATCAGGGTGCGGGGAAAGCTGAGGCCGCCACCACTCACACCGTTGAGGATCCGGACGTAGCCCGCGGACTGCTGTCCTTGCTTCACGTGAATGCAGGCTCCGCCCCGGCTTCTGATGGTGTTGAGTGAGACGAACTTGCGCAGCCCGGGCGGGGTTACCACTCCCGCGACCGCCCGCCACACGTCGCTCTCAGCTGCGAGTCCCGCCGCCAGCGGCAGTGCTAGATCTGCTGACGGAGTGGCTTGGGCAGCTGCCGCTGAGTTCAGGTTGCCGCGCTCGTCGGTGATCACCACCGCCGATACCTCGCCAGCCGCCAGCGGTCCCTCGAGCGCGTGCCTTAGATAGAGCGGCAACTGATCGTCGCCGTCCAAATTGGGCTCTGCGTAACTGCCGGGATCAAGCTTGTCGATCTGCGGGGTGCGGCGCCAGTCCTCGTCTCTGGTCGAGGATGGCCAGGGAGCCTCTCGATAGGCGGCGAGCGCAGTCTCGCGGAGGGCAGCCAGCCAGCCAGGATCCCCGCCGGCTAGGGCTACAGTGCTTGCCTCCTCCCGTGTCAAGCCGGGAGTTGCGACGGTCTCGGTCAAGAGGTGCTCGGCTGCTCCGCGCGGCCGGCGCTCGTGCTTTGCGGCGACCTCACCCGACGCTGCCTTCCATCTGGAGGGAGATGAGACGGTTGAGCTCGAGTGCGTATTCCATCGGCAGTTCCTTGACGAAGGGCTCGATGAAGCCGTTGACGATCATCGCCGTCGCCTCCGCCTCAGTGATGCCGCGGGATTGCAGGTAGAAGAGCTGCTCATCCCCGACCTTGCTCACCGTGGCCTCGTGACCGATCTGGACATCCTCGGCCTCCACATCCATGTAGGGATAGGTGTCGCTGCGCGCCTGCTCATCGAGCAGCAAGGCGTCGCAGCGGACGCTGGAGCGCACGTTGTGAGCCTTCGGATAAACCTTCAAGTGACCGCGGTAGGAAGTCCGTCCCGTGCCCTTGCTAACCGACTTGCTGACGATGGTGCTGGTGGTGTTGGGAGCCACGTGGATGACCTTGGCGCCGGCGTCCTGGTGCTGGCCGTCGCCAGCGAAGGCAACTGAGAGGACCTCACCGTGAGCGCCCTCACCCATCAGATAGATGGATGGGTATTTCATGGTCACCTTGCTGCCGAGGTTGCCGTCGATCCACTCCACCACCGAGTGCTCCTTGGCGATGGCGCGCTTGGTGACCAGGTTGTAGACGTTGTTGGACCAGTTCTGAATGGTGGTGTAGCGCACATGCGAGTTGGGCATGGCGATGATCTCGACCACCGCACTGTGGAGCGAGTCCTTGCTGTAGGTGGGGGCGGTGCAACCCTCGATGTAGTGGACGAAGCTGCCCTCCTCGGCGATGATCAGGGTCCGCTCGAACTGGCCCATGCTCTCGGTGTTGATCCGGAAATAGGCCTGCAGCGGAATCTCGACCCTGACCCCCTTGGGGACGTAGACAAAGGAGCCCCCGGACCAAACGGCTGAGTTGAGGGCGGCGAACTTGTTGTCGTTGGGGGGGATCACGGTCCCGAAATACTTGCGAAAGATTTCGGGGTGCTCGCGAAGACCGGTATCGCAGTCACAGAAAAGGACCCCGAGCTTCTCCAGGTCCTCGCGAATCGAGTGATAGACGACTTCGCTCTCGTACTGGGCGGAGACCCCGGCGAGGAACTTGCGCTCGGCCTCGGGGATTCCCAAGCGATCGAAGGTCCGCTTGATGCCTTCCGGCACCTCGTCCCAACTCCGACCCTGCTCCTCCGCGGGCCGCACGTAGTAGTAGATGTCGTCGAAGTCGATGCCGCTGAGATCGGCTCCCCAGCTAGGCATGGGACGCTGCCGGAAGTGCTCCAGGGCCTTGAGTCGAAACTCCAGCATCCAGGCCGGCTCCGCCTTGCGCCGGGAGATGTCGGCCACCACCTCGGCTGACAGGCCGCGCTCCGAACGGAAGACGAACTCGTCGCCGTCGTTGAAGCCGTACTTGTAGTCCTTGGTCAGGTCCTTCGCGGCGACAGCCATTTGATCTTCCCTCGCAAATCCCCACCGAGGGGAGTTATTCCGACCTGATAGTGGGTATTTTACCCCGCCGGCGCCCCGGCGGCTGCTTCGACTTCGAGACCGGCCTCGCGCAGCATGGGGTCGTAGCCATCCTTCTCGATCCGGTCGACCAGATCGCCACCGCCGGATGCGATCACCCGGCCGGCGGCCATGACGTGGACCCTGTCGGGCACGACGTAGTCCAGGATCCGCTGGTAATGGGTGATGATGAGGACGCCCATACCCTCGTGGCGGACCCGATTGACCCCCTCGGCGACGGTGCGCAGGGCGTCGACATCCAGGCCGCTGTCGGTCTCGTCGAGGATGGCCAGCTCGGGGCGGAGCACCGCCAGCTGGACGATCTCCATCCGCTTCTTCTCACCCCCCGAGAAGTTGTCGTTGATGTAGCGGGACATAAACGCGGGATCCATCTTCAGAAGCGCCATCTGCTCGCGTACCAGCTTCAGGAAATCTCGCGCGGGCAGCTCCTTGCCCTGGCCCTTGAGCGCGGCCCGGAGGAAGTTGACGGTGGTCACTCCGGGTATCGCGGTGGGGTACTGGAGGCTGAGGAAGAGTCCCATTCGGGCCCTGTTCTCGGGCAGCATCCCCAATAGGCTCTGGTCTTTCCAGCGGATATCCCCAGCCGTGACCAGATACTTGGGATGGCCCATGACGGCATAGCCCAGACTGGTCTTACCGGCCCCGTTGGGACCCATCAGGGCATGGACCTCGCCCTGGGGAACGGTCAGGCTCACCCCGGAGAGGATCTGCTTGCCCTCCACCTGGACCTCAAGGTTGCTGATCTCCAGCTGAGGCGGCCGCTGTGTTGGCTCAGACACCCGCAGGCTGCCTCAGCTCGTGATGCGGGGGCAGGCTGGCCACCGGACACTCAGGCTCCACCATGCCCGGGTCATGCATCATGTCCGCCAGGGTGGTGCCGCCCAGTACTTCCTTGAAGGCTTGCTGGAGGCGGGCCCAGAGCGGCCGGCTCAGGCATTCCGGCTCCCGGGAGCAGGATCCGGGCTGGTAGTCCTCAGCCAGGCACTCCACCGGCGCAACCGGGCCCTCTAGGAGCTCGACGATCTCAAGAACTGTCACGTCGCGGGGCTCTCTCGCCAGTCGGTAGCCGCCGTGAAGGCCGCGAGTGCCATCCACCACGCCGGCGCGGCGCAGCGGCGCCACCAGCTGTTCCAGGTATGCAAGTGGCATGCTTTCGCGCCGAGCGATCTCGGTGAGGCTGAGGGGCGGTCCTCCGTAAGCCTTGGCCAGCTCGGTCATCATCCTCAGCCCGTAGTGGGCCCGGGAGGAGATTCGCATCGCGACCGGAGTCTGGCTGGATAATCCGACTTGCATTCCACCATTTTACCCGGCGCGGCCCCGACGACGAGCATTTGGTGCCGCTAGGGCCGTCGTGGAGCGGGGCTTGTGGTCAGACCGCGACAGCGTGGCTGCGGAGCGCGGCTACCTCCTGGCCGATCACATCGGCCGCCTGCTCGATATCAGCCCGGCCGGTGTCCCGTCCCAGAGTGAGTCGCAGGTGGGCTGACGCCAGCTGCGGGGGGAATCCCATTGCAAGCAGAACGTGAGATGGCGCCAGGGATCCGCTCGTGCATGCCGATCCTGCCGAGGCGCAGATTCCGGCCCGGTCTAGCCGCAGCAAGAGCAGTTCACCCTCAACGTTGGGGAAGGCGAAGGTGCAGAAATTGGCCAGCCGGCCCTCGCCGGAGCCCCCGGTCGGGATGGCGTCGGGGACCCTCGCTTGGATCCTTTGGGCCAACTCGGCAGCGAGGTCGGCCTGGCGCCCCATCTCGAGGGCTCGCTCTGTCTCCACCAGCTGGGCCGCGACGCCGAAGCCCACGATCCCAGCCACGTTCTCGGTGCCCGACCGTCGGCTTCTCTCCTGCCCGCCGCCGGTGATGATCGGGTCCAACTGGATGCCGTGACGCACGAAGAGGGCCCCCACTCCCTTGGGCCCGTAGACCTTGTGAGCCGAGATGGTCAGGAGGTCCACTCCGACCTCCGCGACATTCACCTCGACCTTCCCCAGCGCCTGGGTGGCATCGCTGTGGAAAACCGCCGCCGACTTGGCGTGGGTCAGGTCAACCAGCTCTCGTATCGGTTGAATGGTGCCGACCTCGTTGTTGGCCCACATCACCGATACCAGTGCCGTGTCTGGCCGCAGGGCCGCCTCCAGCCGCTCAGGCGCAACCCGGCCGGTTGGGTCTACCGGCAGTTCGGTCAGCTCTAAGCCTTGCTGCTGCAGCTCCCGGGCCGTCTCCAGGACGGCCTCGTGTTCGACCGATGAGACGATGAGGTGGCGACCACGGTCCGCCACACCGCCAACGACGCCTCTAAGGGCGAGGTTATCTGCTTCGCTCCCACCTCCGGTGAAGACGATTTCTCGAGTACGCGACCTCAGCACTGAGGCCAGTTGGTCCCGAGCGGTGTCGATCAGGGCCCGTGCCGCACGCCCCGCCACGTGGACGCTGGACGGGTTTCCGAAGACTCCGTCCAGGGCTGGGGCCATCGCCTCCAGTACCTCGGCCCGGATCGGGGTGCTCGCGGCGTGATCGAGATAGATCGTCCTGGGCCCCGACCCCACCCCGGAGTCAGTCGTTGGCGCGCTCTCGGAGCAGCGCCGTCAAGGGACCGGCGTGCCCGCTCAGGGCCCGGTGAACCTCGAGAAGCTCGTCGTTGGTGATGGGCTCGGCCTCGGGCTGGGCGCTGCCAAGCAGCTCCACCTCCTGCTCCCCGTCGCCTGTCTCGGCCTCATCACTGGTGGCCAGCTCAAGGGCGACGAGGAAGGTCAGCTCGCAGTTCCGACAAGTCACCTCGACGGTGTACTTCTGACCCTCATGGTCAAGCTGACGCAGCCGGCAATCGGCCAGCGAGCGCTTGCACATTGGGCAGCGGAAAGCCCCGGCTCTCTCCCGCAGGAATGCCAAGATATCCATCTCTTCCAAACTCGAGTATACCCAGGCCGCCTGAGATCAGCCTGTGGCAAGTCCGTCAGCGCGGATCAGCGGGGCAGGCGCTCCAGGACGGCATCGGTGAACTCCTCGGTCCTGGCCTCTCCGCCCAGGTCGGCGGTCCTTACTCCATCGAAGACCGCCCGGAGCGTGGCCTCCCGGATGGCCCCCCCGCAGGCGACCAGGTCGAGGTCTCCCGCGTGTTCCAGAAGTGCCGCCACCGCCAGGATCATCGCCATGGGATTGGCCACATGGCGTCCCTGCAGTGCCGGCGCTGTGCCATGGGGCGCCTCGGCCATGAACAGGGTGGGGTGGCTCGAGGCATCGAACCCGATCAAGAGCGACTCGCTCCCGGCAAGGGTCCCGAAAAGGGCGAGCACCAAGTCGGAGAGGATGTCGCCGTCCCGGTTCAGGGCGGGGATCACCAAGCGATCGTCGCGGGTGAGTATGAGCGCGAAGGTGGCGTCGATCAACTGGGGTTGGTAGACGACCCCAGCGTAGCGCGCGGCAGCGGCGTCCATCTCCTCCTTCAGTAGCCCCTCGTACACCGGCGAGACCGTGAACTTTGGCCCACCAAACACGGTGGCACCGGTCCGCTCCGCTTCCAGGAACGCGTACTCGGCGACCCGCCGACAGTGCTCGCGGCTGATCCGAGTGGTGCGGAAGGCTGCCTCTTCCGGGCCGGTGCCCTCCCGCCACTCCGACGCTCCGTAGGCGTCCTCGACCGCCATCCGTACCACCGTGATCGGGGAGTGAACCCCACCCACCGGAGCAACCCCGGGGATGCGCCGGCCGGTACGTACGATCACGTCGCCCCCCACCTCCGCCCTGAGGATGGCATTGGGGCTTCCCACTCCCCCCAACCCCAGCGGGGTGACGGTTGCCGCCTTCAGCCCGAGGCCGCTGGCTCGCATCATTCGAGCCGCCTCATGGACCACCTCGTTGTTGGTGGCCTGTCTCGAGGCCAGGCTCAGATCGACATGCTCCAGGATGATCCGGGGCGCCAACGCCGGGGCTACGAGTATCCGCAGTGCCTCCAGCAGCAGCTCTTCGCCAGTCTCATCACCGTGGAGCACGGTGATAGTGCGCCGGGCTTCCATTTCTCAGCTTGACTTGAGCCGCCGGAAGGACTCCGCATAGGCCATCCCGTGCGGCTCGCCCATCGCGGCCATCCGTTGCAGGACCCGCTCCGAGAAATCCTCGCCGGGGGTTTGCTGGCTCCGGTGCCGCGCCAGGGCGGCGAGCTTGCGGCCGACCGTGGCGGTGATGTCGACGACGAAGTCAGGGCTGTCGGTGCCGGACACGAGGACCTCTCGCACCGAGAACGGCTCCAGTCCCGCAGCCAGGAGGTCTGGGTAGGCGTAGGGGTTGCGAGCGTAGGGATAGACCGCCTCGATCGCCAGCTGCCCCGCGGCCAAGTGGTCGGGGTGGTTGCCGTAGAGGTTGGAGTAATTGCGCACGGCGTTCTGGCAGATGATCCGGTCCGGACGGTACTTGCGGATTAGCGCCACGATCTGACGCCGAAGCTCGTCCGTTGGCCGGAGCTGCCCGTCCGGCTGGCGCAGGAATTCAATCTGCTTCACCCCCAGGACCTCGGCCGCTTCGCGCTGCTCCGCCTCCCGGATAGCGACCAGGTCGGCCAGCTTTATGCTCGGATCCGCGAGTCCCGAGGAGCCGTCCGTGCAGATCACGTAGTTGACCTCCACACCGTGCTCCACCCAGCGAGCCACAGTGCCGGCAGCGCCGAACTCGGCGTCGTCTGGGTGAGCGACGATGACCAGGGCACGCTCAAAGTGGGTCAGTTCGTCGGTGGCCATTTCCGAACCAGAATATCGAGCGACCAGACGGGCTCCGTGACCCCCAAGGCGATCAGTGGAAGAGCCAGGGAAGCTTGAGCCTCAGCCCACCCTCCTTGAGGGCGTCGATCACATCGTCGGCGAGGACCCGGCCGATCGGCTTGCCGTCGGTGCCAACCACCACCACCGACGAGGCGCGGGCCTCGGTCAGTCGCTCTACCACTTCGTCAAGGAACGCCTCGGGGTGGATGGTCACCGGTCGCGAATCGGGGACCAGGTCGCTGAGCGGTGTGCTCTCATCGGCCACCAGGAGTTCGAACAACGGCAGGTCAGCGACCAGCCGACCGCTCTCATCGACCACCGCCACCGAGTCGATGTCGGCACTATGGGACCTCTGCTGGGCCAGCTCGCGGCGCACCTCGGTGACGGTGGCAGTGGTCTTGGCTTTGGCCAAGGCGGTGGTCATGAATCCCCCGGCCATGGTCTCCGGGTAGCCAAGGATTTCGGTGAGTTGTCGGGCGACCTCGGGAGCAACGTGGGCCAGGATCGCGTCGGCCTCCACCCGCTCCATGTCCCTGAGGACGTCCACCGCCTCGTCGGGCTCCATCGCGGAAACCAGCTGAGCAGCACGCTCCGGGGGAGCATCTCGAAGGATGTCCTCAATCTGCTCCGGCTCCATCTCCTCTAGGGCGTCTGCGATGGCACCCGGATCCAGTGCGGTCGTCAACTCGTCGCGGGCGTGCTGGTCCAGCTCCTCGAGTAGATCAGCGAGCTCACCCGGGTGGAGCCGCTGCAGCCCTTCGTTGGGGACTTGTAACCTCAACTCAGACCCAGGATCGCCGAATGCTTGAACTGCGGACCAGTCGACTAGGCGACGCCGATCCGCTGCGGAGCCAGGTATGAGCCGGGCCCACCAGTGGCGGTTTTCGCCTGCCACTGCCACCAAGCGCAGCCTGCTGGCCACAGGGGCGAGGAAGAGATCTTCGGCGTACAGGACTTTGACCCCATCGA
Organism: Candidatus Dormiibacterota bacterium; assembly: GCA_963701235.1. Taxonomy (GTDB): domain Bacteria; phylum Chloroflexota; class Dormibacteria; order Aeolococcales; family Bog-877; genus Bog-877. Next base: position 208,599 of record OY969577.1, on the reverse strand, counting down.
CGTCGACCAGCTGACGGCCAAGAACATCCTGCACTAGGCGCAACTCGCCCTCACGACGCTGAAACCCGGCCGCGTCAGACTCGAACTGGCGCACCACGACCGCCCTCGCATCAAGGCGCAAAACATTGGCTATGGGCTGAAAAACCTGGCGATCCCCCAGCTGAAGAACAATTCCAGTGACCAGCGGATATGGTTCGCTACCGGTCCAGCGAACAACCACGTCCACCAGCCGACCGGCTCCGCGCCCTGCCTCATCGGTGGGTGCCAGGGATCGCAGCTGGGCCAGCGAAACCAGTGCCGCCTGAACCGACCGTGTCGCAAGTAGACGCCGTCTCCGTTTGCGGGAGCGAGCCGCTGGGCGCGGTTGACCGGGTGCGCGGGCTGAAGTGGCCATCTCTACTTGGTGGCGAAGCCGCGCGTTCTAGGACCCGAGGGACCTCCCCACAAGTTCACACTGGTAGCATAAGCGGGCGCTGCGGCGCGGTTCCCGATACTCACCCTAATCAATCCTTCAGACCTGGGGTGGTATCGATCAGCAGGGCATGGAGGTGCGCATGGACGGTTCAAGTAGACCGCTTGGCCCGCCTACCGCGCACGCCGTAAGCCCCTAGAGACACCTTCGGCGGCCTCCCCGGCGTGCGCCCAGCACGTCGAGTACTAGCAACCACGCCAGGAGGTCCGTTATGTCGGAGGAGCAACGCCCGCTGGCGCCACCGGGCTTCGCGGTCCGGGATCCGGCCCCGGAGCACGAGATTCGCGGCGCCTTCGGTACGGTTCCCGCGGGGGCCAGCAATCGGCCCCTCTCTTGGTCTCGCCGACTGCTGACGCTGGCCGCGATCATGGGTCCGGGGCTGGTGGTGATGGTTGGTGACAACGACGCCGGGGGGGTCGCCACCTACGCCCAGGCGGGGCAGGACTACGGGCCAAGCCTCCTATGGGTGCTGGTGCTGCTCATCCCCACCCTGATCGTCGCCCAGGAGATGGTGGCGCGTCTGGGTGCCGTCACCGGAGTGGGCCACGCGACCCTAATCAAGGAGCGGTTCGGCAACTTCTGGGCGGCCTTCTCGGTCGGCGACCTCTTCCTGCTCAATTTCCTAACCCTGGTGACCGAATTCATCGGGGTCAACCTTGGACTGCGCTACTTCGGGATAACACCTCTCGCCTCGGTCCCCATCGTCGCGGTCGGACTACTAGCGATGGTGACCACGGGAAGCTTCCAGCTCTGGGAGCGCTTTATGTTCGTGTTCATCATCACCAGCCTTCTGATGTTCCCCTTGGCCGCGCTCTCCCATCCGTCGGCCCAACCCATCCTGACCGGCGTGACACATCCCGGCGTCAGAGGAGGCTTCAACAACACATCGGTACTCTTTGTGATCGCCGTCGTGGGTACCACCATCGCGCCCTGGCAGCTCTTCTTCCAGCAATCAAACGTTATCGACAAACGCATCACCACCAGATGGCTCAAGTACGAACTGGCCGACACGTCCATCGGAGCTGTGCTGACCACCTCGGGCGCCGCGGCGTTGATGATCGCTACAGCCTTTGCATTTTCGCATAGCAATCTTGCGGGACAGTTTGGGTCGGCGCTTACCGTGGCTCACGGGTTGAGCCGTCAAGCGGGCTCCGCATCGGGCGCCATTTTTGCGGTGATCCTGGTGAACGCATCGGTAATCGGCGCTTCAGCGGTGACCCTCGCGACTTCCTACGCCCTTGGCGATGTCTTCGGTCTTCGCCACTCCCTACACAGAAGCCCCAGGGAAGCCAAGGGCTTCTATCTGACCTTTGCTCTGCTCATCGCTCTTGCCGCTAGTGTCGTGCTCATCCCCAATGCGCCACTGGGATTGATGACCACCGGGGTCCAGGTTCTGGCCGGTGTGCTCTTGCCCTCGGCGATCGTCTTCCTCGTGCTCCTATGCAATGACCACGAGGTTCTCGGACCCTGGGTCAACTCCACCCGCCAGAACGTCGTGGCCAGCGTGATCGTGGGAATTCTGGTGCTCCTATCGCTAATCCTCACCGTTACGACCGTGTTCCCCGGTTTGCCGCTCGGCCCGTTCACTTCTGTTGTGGTCTTGCTGGGAGCGGCCGGCCTGATTTGGTTGGGTCTGTCATCCCGCAAGCGGCAAGCCAAGAACACCGAACGTCTGCGTGCAGTGGGAGGAGATCGACGGCACTGGCGCATGGCACCCCTGGCAACACTGAAGCCTCCAGTCTGGTCCCAGGGTCAGCGCATCGGAATGTACGTCTTGCGCGCTTATCTAGTGGTGGCCGTGTTGGTGCTCGGGCTTAAGATCGGCCAGGTTGCTACCGGCCACTGAAACCCGTCTGAGTGCCGGCAGATTAGCAACGCGTGAGCGGTCTCTGCCCAACATCTGATACGGCAGAGTTGCAGACGGTCGGATGGGGCGGTCGTCACTCACGCAGAGGCATCAAGCCTTGAGCCCCGAACGCTGCAATCGCAGCGCGAGCTGCACGCCCGCCGTCAGCCATCCCATCGTCGATGGCGTCACTGTCTGTGCGCTGTAACTGTGCCAGACGCCCCAGCAAACCACCGGCCAACGCATCCCCGGCGCCGGTTGGATCCACGACCGACGGACCGGGGGCGGCTGGAAACTCGCGGGTGGCGGTCTGAGAAACTGTCGCGGCTCCTCGAGCGCCGAGCTTGAGTATCACCTCTTGCAGATGCCAGCGCTCGACTGCCTCACGGGCAGCCTCCAGGGGGCCTTGGCCGGGGGAGGGAGTCAGTGCGCGCAGTTCCGACTCATTGACGAAGAGCAGATCAGTGTGCTGCAGCAGTTGCTCCAATTTTTCCCGATCACCGGCGATAAAGTCCCGCATCGTGTCCAGCGCCACCAGCCGCGCCGCTCGACATTGCTGCAGCACGTCGAGCTGGCGCGCGGGATGCATCGAGCCCAGGAAGAGGATCTCGCTGCCACGTGCGGCTGGCGTGAGCTGGGGCCGCCAGTCCATGTAGACCCCCAGCCGCTGCTCTTCGTGGACGGGGACACCCTGGCTGGGATGGTGTTGCGCGCGCCAGCGGTAAGTCACGCCGGGCAGCTGGGTCACCGACGAGCGGTCGACCGCGGCCGCGTCGAGGAGGTCCAGCAGGGAGCTGCCGTCGGACCCCACCACCGCCGCGACCCGAACGGCGCAGAAGCGGGAGGCCGCCAGTGAGGAGTAGAGGGCCGAGCCGCCCGGCAGCTCGCGTCGTCGCCCAGCGGGAGTGGTCAGGTCGTCGAAGCCCAGGCTGCCGGCGGCGGTGATTCCCCAACCCGCGCCGGCGCGCTCGCCTGTCTCCTTAGGGAGAGGGGAAGAGGGGGATGACTGGGGCAAGTCCCCGCCCGCGCTCATCCTGCACCGCTCGCATCAGGCGCCGCTGAACCTGAAACAGGATCTCCCCCACATGGTCGGGGTCACGTCTGCCGCCAAGCGCCAGGCGCATCCCGGGGTCTACCGATATCACCAGCGCCGCCACCTGCTCAAACACTTCGTCTGCAACCGTCGGCAGCGACTGCAGCCGGCAATGTTCGACATGCTCCAAAAGCTGGTCGGACGCCTCCAAGCGCTGTTGCGGGGAGCGTCGGTGCCGGGAGCGAAATGTCAGCTGCGCCCGCGCAGCAGCGATCTGCAGCGCAGTCACTTCGTAGGGGTTGCTGTATGCGGCTCCCAGCGACATGGGCGCCATCATACGCACGCCGCAGTTCGCCTATCCTCCGGTATGGATGAGCCCTTCCGACCGGACCCCAGAGGTGTTGCTCGTCAGCCAGGAGCGGTTCTCCGGGAGGCTGATCCGCATCACTGTGGACCGGGTTCGGCTCGACTCCGGCTTGGAGGCTGAGCGGGAGGTGGTGCACCATCCGGGCGGGGTCGGGGTGGTGGCCATCGCCGAGGACGGATCGGTAATGCTGGTCCGCCAGTACCGGCACCCGGCCCAGGAGAGTCTGTGGGAGATCCCGGCCGGTGGCCGCGAGGCGGGCGAGTCTCCCCTGGAGACGGCCCGGCGCGAGCTCGCCGAGGAGACCGGCTACGCGGCCGAGTCCTGGCTGGGTGTGGGCGCCACATTTCTGGCGCCCGGCTACAGCACCGAGCTTCTTTGGTACTTCCGGGCTACTGGTCTGACCCGTTCTGAGGACGGGGTCCATCCGGATCCTGACGAGGTGTTGGAGACCCGGTCCTTCTCCCGGTCAGAGCTGGCGGAATTGGTGTTTCGCGGTCAGCTCCGTGACGCCAAGACCCTGGCGGGTCTGGCCCTCGCCGGAGCTCTCGACCTGGTGGTTGGAGCCGGGCGGCCGGGGATCTAGATGAGACTCCCCACCCAGCAGCCAACGGGGTGATCTCGGAGGAGCTGCGAGTGAACACCGAGGGCCAGCCAGTGGTCGACCTCACCGATCAGGTGCGCGGATTTTGCGCCGGTAAGGGAGACGGCCTGGTCCAAGCGTTCGTGCCCCATGCCACCGCCGCGCTGGTCCTGATCGAGCTCGGCTCCGGCAGTGACGTGGACCTGCTGCGGTGGCTGCAGCAGACCCTGCCCCCAGATGGCGACTATCGGCATCGGCATGGCCATCACGGCCACGGCGCCGATCATCTGGTCCCCGCGGTTCTGGGAAGCTCGGTGACCGTACCGGTTTTGGAGGGAGTGCCGGCCCTCGGTACCTGGCAGAGTGTGGCCCTGGTCGACACCGACCGCGACAACAACCAACGACGGGTTCGGCTCAGCTTTCTGGCCGACTAGGCTCGGGCAGGGGCATCCAGCTGGTCGGCGGGGATGATCCCGAGCTTGCCGGCTCGGTAATCCTCGAAGGCTTGCCTCAGTTCAGCCTCGGTGTTCATCACGAAAGGCCCGTACTGCGCCACCGGTTCCCGGATGGGCTGGCCCCCAAGAATGAGGACGTCCAGAGCTGGGCTGCGACTCTCCTGCTCCAGGTCGGCGCTGATCGTGATCGCCTCTCCGGCCCCAAACACGACCAGCTGACCCATGCCGAACTTGGCGCCGGTCGGCCCGGCGGATCCGGCTCCGGCCAGTCCGTAGACCAGAGCATTGAAGTCCGGCCGCCAGGGCAGCACCAGCTGCGCCCCCGGGCTGAGCGTGGCATGGACGAGAACGATCGGGGTGTGGGTGATCCCGGGTCGGGAGTGGCCGGCGAGATCGCCGGCGATGACGCGCACCAGAGCGCCGCCGTCTGGAGAGGAAAGTAGAGTCACCTTGCCAGCTCGAATGTCCTGGTAGCGCGGCGGAGCCCACTTGGTGGCGGCGGGCAGGTTGACCCAGAGTTGGATCCCGTGGAAAAGCCCGCCCGAGATCACCAGCCGCTCCGGCGGCGTCTCGATGTGGAGGATGCCGGAACCGGCGGTCATCCACTGGGTGTCGCCGTTGGTAATCAGCCCGCCACCGCCATTGGAGTCCTGGTGTTGGAAGGTCCCGTCGATCATGTAGGTGACGGTCTCGAAGCCCCGGTGGGGATGCCAAGGGGTGCCCTTGGGCTCGCCCGGGGCATAGTCGACCTCGCCCATTTGGTCCATGTGAACGAACGGGTCGAGCTCGGCCTTGCTGACGCCGGCGAAGGCACGTCGCACCGGAAAGCCCTCGCCCTCGAGAGCACTCGGGGCCGAGGTGATCGATAGCACCGGCCGCTGCGGAGTGAGCGCCGGATCAAGCAGGGGCAGTCGGGGTAGGGCCAGAGGGTTTTCCGCAGTGATAGCCGGCATCAGGTTCTCCTCAGGGACGGGCCACGCCCGCCAAAGTAATTGCTCATGCAACTATACCTGCCCAGAGCAAGCCCAAACCTCAGGCGCTGGCTGCCTCGCGGCCGTGCAACTGCTGTTGCCGGGCGGCCACGATCGGCTGCGCCACCTGGGGCGGGACCTCTGCGTAGTGGTCGAAGCCCATGGTGTAACGGCCACGGCCCTGGGTGGCGGCGCGCAGCTCGATGGGGAACTGGTACATCTCCGCCAACGGCACCTTGGCCGTGACCTGCTCCAGCCCGGCGCCCATTGGAGACATACCCCCGATCCGGCCTCGCCGGGCGTTGAGGTGGCCGATGACGTCGCCCATGTTGGCGGCCGGGACGATTACCACCACCTCCATCACCGGCTCCAGAAGGAAGGCGCCCGCCCTGTCGACTGCCTCGCGCATGGCCATTGCGCCAGCCAGCTGGAAGGCGATGTCCTTGCCGTCCACCGCGTGGGTGGAGCCGTCGACGAGTCGGACCTTGACGTCGACGATCGGATAGCCGGCCAGCACGCCCTGCTCCAGGGTCTGGCGCACCCCCTTCTCGACCGAGAGCCGGAACTGTTGGGGGATGGCACCGCCGAAGATCTTGTCCTCCCAGATGAAGCCCTCGCCCCGGGGCAGCGGCTCGATCTCAATGGTGCAGTCGCCGTAGAGGCCGGCGCCGCCGGACTGCTTCTTGTACTTGTGCTGTTGTCGGGCGGTTCCCCGGATCGCCTCCTGGTAGGGGACATGGGGGACGGCCAGGACCGCCTCCACCTGGTACTTGCGCCGCAGCTTCTCCAGGGTGACGTCCAGATGAACGTCACCGAGACCGTGCAGCAAGGTCTCGTGAGTACCGGGCTCACGCTCGATCCTGAGGGTCGGGTCCTCCTCCAAGATGTGGTTGAGCCCGGCATGGATCTTCTCCTCGTCGCCCTTGGCCTTGGGTCGAATCGCCATCGTGTAGGAGGTCGGCGGGAATTCGAATTGGGGGAAGGCCTCGACGCCCTTCGGTCCCAAGGTGTCGCCGGTAACGACATGGACCAGCTTGGTGGCGGCGCCGATCTCTCCCTCGACCAGCTGGTCGACAGGCTCCAGGGTCTTGCCCCGGGGTCGGAGCGGCCGGGCGATCCGCTCCGCCTCCCCGGTACGGGAGTTGAAGAGGTGGGCATCGCCTTTCAGAGTTCCGCTCAACACCCGGAAGTAGGAGATCTTGCCGAAGGGATCGGCGACGGTCTTGAAGAAGAACAGCGATGGCGTTCCGTTCTGCTCCGCAGCCCTTTTCGGTGCCGGAAGCAGGCAGCTCGCCAGCGCCTCCAGGACTGGCCCCGCCCCCAGGCCCTGCGTCGGCGCCGCGACCAGCACCGGCGCCAGCTTGCCCGCCAAGGTGGCTGCACCCAGGGCCGTCTTGATCTGCTCATCGGAGGGCTCCTGGCCATCCAGGTACCGCTCCAGGAGCGCATCGTCGGTCTCTGCGACCGACTCCACCAGTTCTTGGCGACGTTGCTTGGCCTGCTCGGCCAGGTCCGCTGGACAGGCGACTTCGCTGTAGCCACCCTGAGGGTCGAAGAGCGCCGCCCTTCCCGTGAGCAGGTCCACCGCCCCCTTGAAGGAGTGCTCAGACCCGATCGGGATCTGCAGCGCGATCGGTCTCGGGCTGAACTGCCGCTGCAGGCTGGCATAGGTGGCGTCGAAGTCGGCGTGCTCTTTGTCCAGCTTGGTGACAACAATCAGCCGCGGCAACCGGCGAGTCGCCAGCAGGTCCCAGCCGCTCTCGGCACCCACTGGCAGCTGTCCGCCTGAGTTCGCACCGACGACCAGAACCGCCGCGTCGGCGACCGCCAGCGCCTCCAGAACCTCGCCCTCGAAGTCCTGGAATCCGGGGGTGTCCAGGAGTGCCAGGGGAAGCTCGTTCCATCTCAGGCAGGCAATGCCGAGCTGGACCGAGATGTGCCGGCGCTGCTCCTCGGGCTCGTAGTCCAGCAGAGCGGTTCCCTGATCGGTCGAACCCAGGCGCGGCGAGGCTCCCGCGGCGAACAGCAGCGACTCCGCCAGGCTGGTCTTGCCGTCGTGGCTGTGGCCCACGATGGCAACGTTCAAGCTGGGTCCCCGCAAACCCTCTGCCATAGCACGCTGATTCTAGGCTCAGCCCCTCTCCTCAGTTAGAGCCTGCGGCAAACTGGGAGCGATGTTCGACGATCGCGAGCCCGGAATCATCGTCCGCCTGACGGCGCCCTACCCCGAACTCTCAACCCTGGGCGTCGACAGCCAGGTCTGCCTCACCATCGAGGCTGGTGCGCAGAGCGAGCACCTCCTGGCCAGCCTGGCGGCCGTAGCTCCCGCTGCGGTGAGCCAGGGCAGCGCCGGCTCGATTCTCCTAGAGGGCAAGCTGGGCGACCTTCTGGGCAGAGTGGGCGTGGCCCCGTCTGGCCGGCAGGGCGGGGAGCCCCTGATCGCAGTCCGGGAGGCACTGGAGAGGCTGAGCGCACCAGCTCCGGCGCTGAGAGTGGGCAACTCGGTTTGGGAGTTCGGCGATCGGACCTACCTGCTGGGAGTCGTCAACGTCACTCCCGACTCCTTCAGCGGCGATGGCGTTGGAGGCAATCGCGAAGCCGCCCTGGCACGAGCGCTGCGCCTGGTGGAGGAGGGCGCCGACGCCATCGACATTGGCGGTGAGAGCACTCGTCCTGGACACCTACCGGTCTCGGCTGATGAGGAGCTGGGACGTGTGCTGCCGGCTTTGGAGCTGATCGCAGCGGAGGTCGCGGTCCCGATCTTCGTCGATACCAGCAAGGCGGAGGTCGCCAGCGCAGCCCTAGCCGCTGGCGCCCACGGCGTCAACGACATCTGGGGGCTCCGCCGCGACCCGGACATGGCGCGGGTGGTCGCAGAGGCGACGGTGCCGGTGATCTGTATGCACAACCACATCGGCACCCGATATCTGGATCTGATGGGAGATCTTCTGGCAGGGCTGGTGCAGTCGCTCTGGCTGGCCGAGGAGGCGGGTATCCCCCGCGATCGGGTGGTCCTGGATCCAGGCATAGGCTTTGGCAAGGGCCCCGCCCAGAACTACCAGGTGCTGCGCCAGCTCCGCGAGTTGAGGACCTTGGGGTGTCCAATTCTGGTCGGCACCTCTCGCAAGTCTCTGATCGGCTGGCTTCTCGAAGAGCGACCGGTCGAAGGTCGCCTGATGGGCACCGCGGCCACCGTGGCCTGGTCGATCACTGCGGGAGCGGACATTGTCCGGGTTCACGACGTCGCCGAGATCCGGGACGTGACCCGGGTCATCGACGCCCTGGTTCGACGGCGCTGATACCATGGCGCCGCTTCCGCCAGCACGCCGCGCCGTCCTAGCGCTAGGCAGTAACCAGAAGCCCCGAGAGGAGTTTCTGGATCTGGCGCTGACCGAGTTTCAAGACCGGGGGATCGAGCTACTGGCCGCCGGGCCTCGCTGGAACACGGCCCCGGTCGATGCCCCGCCTCAGCCCGATTTCCTCAACCAGGTGGTGCTGGTACGGGGCCCGCGCAGCGGACTGGGCTGGCTGGAGCTGGGCCAGGCGGCGGAGGCAAGGGCGGGGCGCCGAAGGGGGATCGCGCAGGGTCCCCGAACTCTCGATGTTGACGTCATCCTGATCGAGGCCGAGCACTGGGATACCCCTCAACTTCGGGTACCCCACCACGCGCTTATGACCAGGCCCTATCTGCTCAGGGGGACCGCCCTGGTGGCTCCCGAGTGGGTTCTCCCGGGCCAGGAACTGACGATCCTGGCGCTGGCCAGGCAGCGACTGGGAGGCAGCTGGGCGTTGGGGGATGGGCGACCGTCGCTGCCGACCGACGCCATCGACGACAGGCCGTCCGCGGTCTAGGTCAGCCCTGGGCCCGGCTTGGCCTACCCGGCGGCAGGTCGCTGCGCGCCGTTCTCGTGGAACTGCGGGGTGTAGCACACGGCGATGAGCAGGACCTCCGGGCTCAGAAGCCGAGCCGTGATCTGGGTCCATGGCTCTGTACGGGCCCCGTGAATCAGCCGGTGGCCCTTGGCCGTGAGTTCGGCTGCGGCGGCCGCGACGTCAGCGACCTCGAACTCGATGCTGGCCTGGGGGACCGGGATCTCGGCGGGCCATTCGGTCGTGCCGAAGCAGGCGCTCGCCGCTTCCGAAGAGAGGCCATAGCCCGAAATGTTTCGTCCCGTCCAAATTCTGGGTGAACACATACTCGCCCTCTTCGCCCTCAAAGGCCAGGCCCAAGGCGTCGCGGTAAAACAAGCGAGATGCGCCGGTGTCGCGCACGATCGGGGCGACGCTGGCTACGAACTGGACGTCCATCGGCTTCCACCTCCGTACGAATGTGTTCCCTTGCTTTTAATTTCCTTGTACCCCAGGTGCTACAGGGGCAGCCGATCCGCCAGCGCCGGGGTGGCTTTGAGGGTGTTGGCGATGACGTGGCAGACGGGATTGAGGTCGGGTGGCTCTGCGAGGTCCAGATACCAAGCCTGCTCGGCGTGGAAGCGGTCGACCCAGAACCCGCCTTGCCGCACTGAGAGCCCCAGTCTGACCGTCCGTTCCTCCTGGTCCGGCACGGCCCGCCCCAACAAACCCTCCACGGTTCCGATCCAACCGGAGAGCTCGGTCAGTTCACGGAGCTCATAGCCGCCGTCCCCAAGGTCGTATTCAGCCACCAGCTCGACGAAGGGACGAGGCGGATTCTGCTTGTGGGAGCAGACCTCATCCTCGTCGTGATAGAGCTCGCAGTCGCTGCCCGGGCCGTAGGTGCCAACGTAGGTGAGCAGCGCGTCCCAGTGGAAGTGCAGGGAAGCCGCGTAGCGATGTGGGGGTTCGCTGGTGGCGAGGCGGACCGTGGCGTGGAAGGTGCGCTCGCCACTGCTGGGCTCGATCTCATGGCCAACTTCGTGGACCACCAGCGAGCACCTCTCCAGCCCCTCCAAGAGCTCGGCCGCCAGTTCTTCGTAGGTTGGGAAATAGATCTCGCCGACGTCCCCAGCCTCCTCGCCGCCGTTTCGCTTCATCTCCTCCCCCGAGTCCGGACCTTGTGACGAGCCGAGTCAGCCAACTTCAAAATGGTGGCGCCGCCGGGTCGTAACTGCATGAATCTAGATCCGGCGAAGCGGACCCGCCGGCCGCCGAACCCCAGCTTGAACTGCGCCAGCCCTCGCCAGGGATGAAGGGGATCATCGGTCTCGGGGATCCCCCAAAGATCGTAGGAGTGACAGCCCTCGGCGCGGGCTCGCAACATGGCACGCCACTGAAGTAGCTGGTTGGGCATGCGTTCGCGATGCTTCCCGGTGGCCCCACCGTAGAGGTAGATCGCCTCAGCGGCGAAGGAGGCGATCAGGATGGCGGCGACAACCTCGCCCTCCACCTCGGCGGCTAGGATCCGGGCGCCCTGGCCGAGTTGCCCGGCCACAACCGCCAAGTGTTCGGGGCTGGGCAGATGGATCCGCTGCCTCTCCTCAGTGGCCTGGATGCAGGCGACCAGGTCGGCCAGGGACGCGTCCTCATTAATCGAGACCCCTCGGCGCTCGGCCAGTCTGACGTTGTACCGAGCCTTGGAATGGAAGCTGGCCAGGATCGCGTCCGGCGCAGGCTCGAGATCGACCACCACCGTGGCCAGCGGTTGCCGCGCCGCCGAGGGGGTCCATTCCAGCCAGGGGTGGCCAGCCGGCATCGCTTCCTCCAGCCAGGGCGTCTCCACCTCCACTGCCAGGGCTCTCTGCTCTCGACCCAACTCCTGCAGGGCGTCCGCTACCGCCCGGAAGGCCGCCAGGTCGTTCGGCGCACAGACGGGACCCCGCGGGACGTAGATCCTGGTAAACGTCGGCAGACCCGTCGTCCCAACCTGGACTGAGACCGGCAGGGGCTCGGAGGCGGTCGCGATCTCAATCCGCAGGGTCTCCCAGCCAGACCGGGCTTGAACCTCTCCCCAGGCGTACGACTGCAGCAGGTTGGCCGCGGGCCAGCCACTGAGGCGGGCATCCCACTCCGCCGCCTCCCACCGAGTCGGCGACATCACCGGGGCATTCTGGCAGACGGGTCCACGGCAGCGACCTCGGCCCGCCCAAATCTGAAGTTGGCCTATGCTAGTATCGCGCCGACCGCACGCGGCAAGAGCGGATCCGGATTGACTTCGGTATGCCCTATGGGAGCTACTCGGCAGAATGCAAAATCAGGGCAGCCTCGGGCCAACCACCGTCGCCGAACTGCTCCAGACCATGCAGCAGGAGCGGGCGACCGGGACCCTGTCGCTTGCCAGCAACGGGGACAAGGTCGACCTGCACTTCCTATTCGGTCACCTCTTCCACGCGGTCGGGAGTGGCTCGGAAGGTGAACCCGCGGTGATCGACGCCCTGAGCTGGCAGGACGGTGAGTACAACTTCAATCCCCGCGCCAAGCTGCCGCCCGAGGAGACCATCAACAGCTCCACCGAGGACCTCCTCACCCTGTGGCGGAAGGGTCCGGAAGGCTCTGCCACCACATCACCCGGCGAAGTCAAGGTCACCGTCGCAGCTGCTGCCGTGACCACCGCCAGCAACGGCAGCGGCGAGGACGACCTCGCATCCGAGGAGACGGACTGGCTTGGGTCCGTCGGCAACAGCGAGATCGAGGCGGATGTGGACGAGCCCGCAGACATCCCCACCTTCCAGGCCCCGGTGCCCCCCTCGGTGGCCCCGGGCAGGGCGTTCGCGAAGGCGCCCTCCTCATCCACGCCAACACCAGCGTCCGGCCCCAAGACCAGTACCTCGACCGCACCGACGGCCTGGCCTACCAGCCGCAAGGCGGGAGCCGGAGCGGTTCCTGCCGCGGAGGTTCGCTCTACGGCGATGCCGCCGGTCGCCGATTCAGGCCAACCACCCCGGCCGGTGGCGGGGGCTACCCGCTCCCAGCTCTCCCTGGTCATTCCAATGCCGTCAGGCTCATCGCTGCACAGCGGCCTCAAGGCCAGCTTCTTGAATTTCCCGATGCTCCTCAAGACGCTCAGCCAGGACGGCTTCTCGGGCTACGTCAGCATCCGGGGTGAAAAGGATGAGCGCAACATCGGGCACATCCTCTTCCGGGAAGGAGCGATCCTCCAGGCCCAGCAGCGGGTGGGGGGTTCCTACCGCCGCAGCAAGGCGGCTCTTCAGGAAATCGTGCGCGGCGTGGCCGCTGGCGAGGGTCTGATCGATGCCATCGAGCTCCCCGCCGACCTGGTCGGCTCCGTCAGTGGACTGATCGTGGCCAACACTCTCTTCTTGCAATTACCGTCTCGGATCGTCGACTTCGACGCGCTCGTCGAATTCGTCGAAGAACAGCCTCTCTCGGGTGGCATCCTGGTCACCACCGGCCCAGATCAGGTTTCGGTGGTGCTGCTGGCCGAGGGGCGCCCCAAGGGCAGCTACAGCTCGGCCACCCCTGAACTTACGGAGGGCGCCGGGGTGGCGTCTGCCAGCTGCGCCGAGCGCGACGCCCGGATCGATGTCGTCGCTGCTCCGTCTGGTCCAGCGCCTGTGATCGAGCTCGCGGAGATCGGCTGACCCTTCGCGACATGCTTTCGGGAGCGACTGGTCCCCGACGACTGGCCTCACTTCTCGGCCTAGTGCTGCTGGGTCTCGCCGGCTCGAGCCTGGCTGGCTGTGGCCCCCTCAACCCGCCACAGATCACCGACGTCTCACCCGCTCCCAGTCAGGGGTCGGTGCACACCAGCGATGCGCTGGAGATCACCTTCAACATGGCCATGAACGAGAAGTCGGTGGAAACCCGTCTCTACCTGCGCACCCGCAAGGACCACCGCCCGCCCGACTGTCGGATCAGCCGGGCCGCCGCAGGCCTCAAGACCGGATGCCACTTCGTCTGGACCGATGGTCGGGTGATGCGGCTGGTCCATCCTCACCACCCCTGGGCCGTGATCACGACCTATCGGGCGGCGCTGCTGGGTGGGATCGAGGCAGCCAACGGCGCCGTCAATACCCTCTCCCACTCGTGGGAGTTCTCGACTGAGGGCGGTCCCCAAGTCTCTGCCACCTCTCCCGGCAATGGCGACCGGGTGGGACCGGATCAGGCGATCTCAATCAACTTCAGCCGGGACATGGACCCTGAGGCGGTCAGGAAGGCTGTCGTGCTCTCCCCGGCGCCAGCGGGCGGCTATCAGCTGCAGGCGAGCTCCTCGGTACCAGGCCGCTTCCTACTGGAACCCAACCTTCCCCTGCAGCCGGGTGTCAGTTACACCCTGGCGATCGCCAGGTCGGCGCTCGACATCGACGGCAACCAGCTTCAGCGCCCGGCTCTTGTCCACTTCGTGGTCGGCCGCCTGGGCAGCACTTCGACATTGGTCTTCCCGGCCGGACCGTCGTCCAGCAACTACACCGAGGTCCTGGCCGCGTCTCCCCCCCAGCTATCGGGAGATCCGCCGGCGCTGCGGGTGCTCGCCACCGCTCCGGCCGGCCAGCACTACCTCTACACCTGGCCCTCTCCCGACGGTGATCGAGTTGCGGTCGAGTTGGCGGGGAACCAGCCGATCCAGGTGATCGACCTCAGCACCGGCAAGAGCACCACGGTGCTGGGCAGCACGGGGAGCACCAGCGCGGCCTGGAGCCCGGATGGGCAGCAGCTTGCCTTCGTGGTGGGGGGAATCCTGCGCGTCTTCGCGGTCAGCAATTCCACCTCACTCACACTCGCTGCGTCGCCCCAGATGCGGGGTCCCCTGAGTTGGATGCCGGACGGACAGGTGGTGGCCGCGGTGGCCGCGCCCTCGACTGATCCGACTCGGGTGGCGCTGCTGAGCCCGGCGCTCAAGGCCATCACCTTCCTGCCGACTTCGGGGTCGGCTGTTGCCGCCGAGAATGACCCCGTGTGGGGCCCGGATGGCAGCAGCCTCGCCTTCGGCGTCGGCAGCACCAGCCTTCCGGCGCTCTGGCTCTACCGACCGCTTGACGCCAGCTCGCCGCTCAGCCTGGTTGCCAGCCAAGCCGGGCAGCCCCTTGCCTTCCTGGACCTGGACACGATCCTGGTACGCGAAGCTGATGGCGCTTTGGCAGCGGTGTCGACAACGACCGGGACCACCAACGTGATCGTCGGGGACAAGGCCGGCCAGTTCCCCCTCGCCGCCGCCGCCAACACGGGGGGACGACAGATCGCCTTCACTCTCAGCGTCGCCGGGCGGGTGCAGGTCTACCTCGCCAACGACGACGGAACTGGGGTCGTCAGCCTCACCGGCTTCAGCGCCAAGCTGCCCCTAGATGCCGGGCCACCCAGCTTCGTTGGTATCTGACCCGGGTCCCACGCCCTGGCAGCCGCGCCTACCACTTCAACCCGGCTACCCTCTCTCGAAGATGCGGTGGATCGTCTCGGTTTAGCTTGCCCCGTTTACCGCGGTTGATGAGGGAGCTCCCGGGATGGGACTCCCAGGCCACCCTGCTCGCGATCTCCCTCCCGCCCGTGGTGGTTGGAATCGGGGTAGCCGCTCATCTTCACTCGGCCGGGGTGGCCAAAAGCCTGGGCGCGATGGCTGTCGCCGTGGCCCTGGCCTTCGGCCTCCGAGACATCTTGGGCCGCTCTAGCCGGCGGTCAGCCTGGTTAGCGGCCGGCGCGGTGCCCCTGTCTGGCCTGGTCTGGTTGGGGCTGGCTGCGGCGGTCGGAGTCTGGCTCGCCCTCTCGAGCGCCTGGTGGCTGCTGGCCGTCGGAGCCGTCGCCTGCGCCTCCCTGCTGATTCTGGTCGGGAGGCCGGTCTCGCCCCGAGTCCGCGGCCTACAAGAGCTGGCCTCCTTGCTGGTCGCGGAACTCCTGGCCGGGTGGGGGACGATCTGGGTGGAGCTCGACCGCTTGCCCCTGATCGGTGGGCTGGCCATGATCCTGCCTGCGTCTCTGGCCGCCGCCCTGCTACTGCTCATCAACCTCCGCGATCTCCCGGCCGACCTTCACCTAGCCAGGATCACCGCGGCAGTCCGGTTGGGCGCGAGTCAGACCCGAACGTTCCTTCTGGGCCTGCTGGCACTGGCCCTGGCGGTACCGCTCCTGATCACCCTCCCCGGACTCGCAGGCGCGGAATGCTTCCTGCCCTGGGTGGCAGCGCCGCTGGCGGAAGGACCGATTCGCAACTCGGATTCGCCAGATTCCGGCACCCGGCGCCGGGCTGTCCGCCAAATGGAGTTGTTGCTCGGGGCCAGCTCGATCCTTCTGGCCATTGGCATCTGGGCGGGCTGAAGGGGACCGGGGGCTAGCCGCTCAGGCCTCGCGATCGGCGACGTCAGCCAGTCCCGCTGGCAGGCCGTACTCGGGCAACAGCAGGTCCACGGTTCGGTCCCAGGTGAAGCTCCGGGCCCGCCTCAGGGCCGCTCTTCGCATTGACGCCTGCGCCTCCGGAGACTGCGAGATGACCTTGGCGATGGCGGTGGCGTAGCCGGCTGGGTCGCGGCCCTCGACCAGGTACCCGGTCCTGCCGTCGGCCACCACGTCTCGTAGGCCACCCACCGACGCAGCGATCACCGGGGTGCCGCATGCCTGAGCTTCGAGCGCAACCAACCCGAACGACTCGGAGTGGGAGGGCATAACCACCACATCGGCCAGGCAGTAGAGGAGTGCCAGCCGGTCCTGGGGTTGGGCGCCTAGGAAGCAGACCCGATCCCGGACACCGAGAGCGCGACTGCGCTCCTCCAACTCACCTCTTTGGTCCACCTGAGCACCGTCGCTGCTGACGTCCCCGACGAAGAGCAGCTGAACCGGCTCGTTGACGTCTTCTCTCTGCTGCATGGCGGCGAAGGCATCCAGGAGCGTGTCCGGCCCCTTGAGTGGCTCCAGTCGCCCGGCGAATAGCACCACCCGGCGCCCCACCAGCTTCAGCTTGCGCCGTAGCCGGTCCGGGTCGCGGGGCTGGAAGCGCACCAAGTCCACCCCAGGAGGGGCGACCACGACCTGCCCCGGCCGGGCGCCGTAGAGTCGCTGCAGACCGTGCGCCTCGCCCGGGGTGTTGGCCACCAATCGAGCGCCCGCGGCCACCGCGCGCCTTTCCGCGAGCAGCCGTTGCGGCCCGTCCCCATCGAACCCGTACTCCAACTTGACCGCCGCCAGGGTGTGGGCCGTATGCAGCCATGGCACGTGCAGCTGGGTGGCCAGGTCCGCGGCCACGTCGACGGTCAGCCAGTAGTGGCTGTGAACGGCGATGTAGCGCCGCCCTGAGCGATGCATGAATCCCTGGATCGCCCGGAGGTACTCCTCCCGAGTGTTCGGCAGCTGGTGCTTGGAAAGACGGCGCGCCGGGCCCGCGTCGACGGCGACCACCCGGCTGCGCGGGCCCATCGCCTGCTCCTCGGGCTCGTCGGGGTCGGTGCGGCGCACGAAGACGTCGGTGTGAACCCCGCGGGCGCCCAGCTCCTCGCACACCGAGCGGACGTAAACATTGAGACCGCCGTTCTCCCGCTGCCCCAGCCTGGCCAGCGGCGAGGCGTGCAGGGAGAGGAAGGCGATAGTTTCCACCCCGCCGGCGCCAGTCGGAGGAGGCACCGGAGTCACGAGTTCCCCTCCCGACCGCCGGAGGCGCTTAGGCGCAGCCGCCAGAGCGGCTCGTCCTTGGCCCCGAGATGGTACTTGTAGGCCTCGCTGCCTCGAAGGAAGTCGGCCACTTGGCATCCTTCTTCAATCGCACTCCTGATTCCCTCGGCAACACAGAGCAGGCCCGGTGACAGCGCCGCCTGCTCGGGATCGTAGCCGGAGTTATAGAGGTACCAGCTGCCGCCCACGGTGAAGCCGCAGGTGGCGGCGATCAGCCGTCCGGAGGCCCGGATGAACTGAAGCCGGAGCCACCCCCGCTCCTCGAATCGGCGACAAGCGGCGCGGATGAACTCCTCCACCTTGGGGTTGAGGAACTCGCCCTTGTGGGCTCCGCTCGCCCGCAGGAGGACGAAGAAGGCATCGAGGGCAGGCTCCAGCCCGAGGTCGACCTGAGAGACCAAACTCCACCCGGGCTGTTCGGAGTCCAGCCGCCGCAACTTGCGGCGCAGCTCGTGGCGGTCCTTCTTGTTGAGGGAGCGGCTCAGGTAGGCGTCGAAATCCCCTTCCAGGGTCACCCTCGGGCTCACTTCTTCTTGGGTCAGTTCCTGCACCAGGTCCAGTGCGTCAGCCGCCCGGCGCAGCGCCTCCAGTTCCGGAGAGCCGTCCCGCAGGTAGTGGAGCTCGAAGGTGACTGGGGCCGTCTTGCCCGCAGTGTCGAGCATGTGCCGCAGAGCGGCCGCAGCAACCTCGTTGGCGCGGCCGGGCCGGAAGACGAACCCCAGGTGGTCGGAGAGGCCAACGCCACCGCCGAAGACCACCGTCTGCGAGCTTGGCCCGGCAGATTGGAGGGGCACTATGCCCAGCACCACGTGCTGGTCTCGGACCACCAAGCAATGGAGATCGAGATCAGCCCCGAACGCCTCCCACCAGGCCAACTGCCAGTCCCACGAGAGGAAGGGATTGATGGATTGGCCGGCGTCCTCGACCTCGTTCCAGGCCGGCCCCAGTGCCCGTAGTTCGGCGGCGGAGGTCAGATCCTCCACCAGCAGGCCACGGTCACCCGGATTCAGTGCGGTTGGCGCCCCGAGGGGCGCCGGACATGAGGCCCCGATGCTTGCTCCACCCTGAAATCCCGACACTCAACCACGGCCTCGGAAACCGCGGCCAGCGAGATGACTCTACCATCGCCGCCAGAGGCCAAACATCGCACGAGGACGCCCAAGGCTTGCAACAACCAGCCCACGCCGACGTGCAGATCTGGGCGGTGGGGACCGGCGGCGGCCACCTCAGCGTGGCCCAGGCATTGGCCCGAGGGCTGGTTTCGGCGGGCGAGAGCAAGGTCACGGTGGCCCTGGACGACCCCACCCAGGTCCAGATTGGGCGCACTTCCCGAGCTCTGGCCGGCGCCTACGGCCCTCTGGTCCGGACCTCGCCGGCCCTATGGGGCCTGGTCTTTCGGGGCTTCAACCACCCCGTTCTGAGCTCGCGACTAGACAGGTTCTTACTTCGACAATTGGTTCCTGCCATGGCGGTGCGCACCCGTCTGCGCTCTCCCCGGGTAGTCATCAACTGTCACCCTCTGCTCGGTCCCGCGGCCCGCCGGGCCGCCTCCGGCACTTTGGCTGGAGCGACCCCGGCTCTGGTCACTGTCATGACTGACCTAGTCGGTGGACACGAGGGCTGGCTTGCGCCTCGGCCCGACGCTATGTTGACCGCCACCGCCGGGGCCACCCAGTGGTGTCTCGACCGTGGAGTTCCAGCGCATCTGATCCACGAGACCGGGCTGCCGATTGACGCCGCGCTCGGGTGGAACTCCGCGCCCAGCGAGCGGAAGGCTCTCCGCCAGCGCCTAGGGCTTGACCCGGATTTGCTCTGCATTCTCGTCGGTGGCGGGGCCGAGGGCGTGGGAGGCCTGAGGCGCTGGGCGCGCTGGATCGGGGCCAGCGGGTTGCCGCTCCAGGTTGTCGTGGCCTGCGGTCACAACCGCCGCTTGCTCAATTGGCTGCGGCGGCAACCTCCGTCCGCGACCACCAGCGCCCTCGACTTCCAGCCCTCACTGACGCCCTGGTTTCAGGCCGCGGATGTCTACCTGGGCAAGCCCGGGCCGAGCACGCTGGCCGAGGCGGCGGCGGCGGGGCTGGCCATCCTGGTCTGCCCTGTACTTCCTGGCCAGGAGGAACTCAACGGCCCCGCCTTGATAGCGGCTGGGGGCGGCCGCCGGGTGCAGGGCCGGCTCGATCTTCTGCGAACGCTTGCCCGACTCTGCCGGCCCGACGACCCGCTCCTGGCCGAGCTCCAGCGCGGGGCTCTGGCCTGGGCGCACCCCGACGCCGCCAGCCGTGCGGCCAACGTCGTCCTCAGCTTCCTGAGGCGGAGCGAGGGGCTGGCTGCGTCCCCGCCTCAGGCACGAAGCGCAGCCGGGTAAGCACGGTGCCACCCACCTCGGCGTTGATCGCATCCAAGATCGCTGCTGACTCAATTTGCAGTTGGTGGGCGATGGCAGGGTGGGCACAGGCCAGCACCAGAACCGACCGCTCCACCGCGTACACCCGTACGTGGGGCCGGATGTAGTCACCACAGACCCTGGCGAAGGCGGCTTCCACCCGAACCTGGCGGACCTTGCCCGTCGCCCCTATCCGACGGAGGACCCGGGGCAGGATCGCCTCTATGCCTTCCACTAGGCGATCTCCAGGTTCGCCTGCGACAGCCGGTTGAGCCGTCCCCCCCGAGCCTGAAGGGTCTGGGCGACTGCTACCTCGGTGCCAATCTGAGGATCTTCGGTCGAGGTGATCAGGGTCTGCTCAACCGCCAGTTCCTCAGACAGCAGCTGAATGAGCCCCCTCCGCCGCTCCTGGTCCAGCTCCGAGAGCACGTCGTCTAGCAGCAGGAGCGGGGCCTCTCCACCCTCGTTCAGATGCTGCCTGACCTCGGCAACCTTGAGCGCCAGCACCACGCTCCGCTGCTGGCCTTGGGACGCGAACTGGCGCGCGGGTCGGCCCCCCAGGAGGATTTCGAAGTCATCACGATGCGGTCCGACCAGGCACTGTGCCCGAGCTATCTCCTCGGCGGAGCTGTTCTGCAGCGCCCGCCGGAGCGCATCCGCCGGGTGAGAGGCTTTACCGGCGTCCCCGCCACGGCCCAGCCCCGGCCGGTAATCCAGATCCAGCTCAGCCGTCTCCCCGATCTTGATCACCGCCTCGGCGGCGATCGGCTGAGCGGCCTCGAGGTAGCGCTGACGCTCCGTCATCACGACCGCGCCATGCTCCACCAGGGCCTCGCTCCAGGGTCGCAGCTCGGCCGAATCCGCCAGCCCTTCCCTGATCCGGCGCAGCACAGCGGTACGGTGCTCCACCGCCCGTCGATACCTGACGGCTGCCTCGGCGTACCCGCGTGCGAGCTGGCTCAGTACCACGTCGAGGAGCCGCCGGCGTGGCTCTGGGCCCCCCTTGACCAGGAGCAGGTCCTCGGGCCAGAAGAGCACCGCCCTGAACCGGCCCAGCAGCTCTCGGGGTTGGAGCAGCTCACCGTCCTGGCGGAGCTTGCGCAGCCAGCGCTCGCTGCCGTTTTGGCGTTCGCCCCGGAGTTCGATATCGGCCTCCCCCCGAGCGCTGACCAGATGGGCGGCGACGCCTAGCCGTGACTCTCCCCAAGTCGCGCACTCGCCGAGGGAGCCAGAGCGGGGGGAGCGAGTCAGCGCCAGTGTCGAGATCGCCTCGAGCAGGCTGGTCTTGCCCTGGCCGTTCTGGCCCAAGACCAAGTTCACCCCGGGAAGTAGGTCGACCGCCGCCTCTTGGTAGATGCGAAAGCTGAGCAGGCGCAGCTGCGATAGGTACACCGGGCAGGGTCTGCCAAGCCCCCTAGATCGCCACCCGGACAGGCATGATCACGTAGCGGTAGGAGTCGTCACCGGGCGCTCTGATCAGTCCCGGCGATAGGGGGCCGTTCAGAATTAGCTCCACCTCTGGCGAGTCGATCAGATTGAGAACGTCGGCGACATAGCGCGCGTTGAATGCAATCCCCAGGCTCTCACCATCCACCGTCGCCTCGAGAGTGGCCACGTTGTCCCCCACCTCGTTGGTGTTGGCAGAGAGCACGACCTGGGCCGGCTCACAGCGGATCTTCAAAACGTTGGCAGCGTCTCGAGCAAACAGCGACACCACCTTGGTGGTCCTCCGCAGCTCCTCAGTCGATACTCGCACTACCGTCTGCGAGGTGGTGGGGATCACCTTCTCGTAGCTGGGGTAGACCCCGTCAATCAGCCGAGCGGTGAGCTCATAGCCAGGCAGTTGAAACTTAACCTGGGCCCGCGACGCGCCCACCGTGAGACTCACCGAAGCTGGGCTGGAGGCCACCGGCTTGAGGAGTCGGGATAGCTCCGAGAGCGCCCGGGCAGGGATGATCACCCCCAACCGTTCAATCGGGCGGCCGCCCTCACTGGCCTGGGCCACCCGGATGGCCAGGCGGTGGCCATCGGTGGCGACCAGGGTGACCTCCGAGCCGGATATCTCGGTCAATACCCCGGTGTAGATCGGCCGCCCGTCATCCGAGCTGGCCGCGATCACAGTCTGGTCAATCGCGGTCAGCAAGGTTCCTGGATCGAGTTCGACCGTATCCCCGTCGGAAACATCGGGGAGAGGTGGGAACTCCTTGGCGTCCACGCCGCGGATGTGGGCGTCAAAGCGTCCGCTCTGAAGTCCCACGGTCTGGTGGCTTGAGTCCAGCTGCCAGCGCAGTGGCTGCTCGGGAAGAGCGCTGACGAATTCAGAGAGCATCCGCGCCGGCACCGTAACCTCGCCCTCCTCGTCGACATCAGCCACCAGCGAGTGGTGAATGGTGAGGTCCAGGTTGGTGGCTGTCAGGTGAAGGGAACCAGATCGGGCTGCCACCAAAACGTTGTTTAGGATCGGCAGGGTGACCCGGCTGGAAACAGCTCTGCTGACGGCGTTGAGCCCAGCACCCAACTGCTGGGGCGAAATCGTGCACTTCATTGGATGGGACTCCTTGCCATCAAGATCTCCTCCCCTTCCCTTTCAACAGCCCCTCACGGCTCTTGGGAGCGATATGTAAAAACGTAGCCATAGTAGGGGAGTGAAGGTTGGGGAAACTGATCGCAGCCGAACTCGCTGCGGCGGTGCACATCCTGGGGATAACTGTCTTGTCCCAAACCCATCCGGGCGGGAAAATCCCGCCTCAGCCGACATGCCCACAGGTCTCGGCGTGGTGCTAACAGGGACACTGGAAAAGCTGTGCTGGGCAGACCCGGTTAGCGGGATAGCAGAAGCTCCCGGAGCCGGGCCACGTCGTCGGAGACGCGGGGGTCCTCCTTGGCCTCGTTGGAGATCTTTTCGTAGGAGTGGAGGACGGTGGTGTGGTCACGCCCACCGAAGGCCTGCCCAATCGCCGGTAGGCTCATGGCGATCTCCTCGCGGATCAAGAACATAGCCACCTGGCGCGGGAAGACGATGTGCTTGTCCCTCCGCTTGCTGCGCATCTCGTCCACCGAGATGCCGTAGTACTCGGCCACTACCACCTGCACTAGGTCCACGGAGAGGGGCTTGGTGTCCGCCGACGGGATGATGTCGCGCAGGATCTCCGATACCTGGCTCAGGGATGGGCTCTCGCCGCCGGAGATCGAGGCGTGGGCCAGCACCCGAATCAGGGCCCCCTCCAGCTCACGAATGTTCTTCTGAATCTTGAAGGCGATGAAGGACAGTACCTCTTCGCTGAGCGGGTTTTGCAGCGGGTCCAGCTTGCTGCGGAGAATGGCGAGACGGGTCTCGAAGTCGGGAGGCTGGATATCCGCCATCAGCCCGCCCTCGAAGCGGGTTCGGAGCCGGTCCTCCAGGGTGGGAATCTCGCGCGGAGGCCGGTCGCTGGTGATCACGATCTGGCGATTTACCTCCTGCAGCGCGTTGAAGGTGTGGAAGAACTCCTCCTGAGTCCGATCCTTGCCCGCCAGAAACTGAATGTCGTCGACGAGGAGGACGTCGACGGTCCGATAGCGGGCACGGAACTGGGCCATCCGGTTCTCTTGGATTGAGGTGATCATCTGGTTCATAAAGCTCTCGGAAGTCACGTAGGCGACTCGGAGCCGATGGCTCTGCCAGACCGCGTGGCCCACGGCGTGCATCAGATGGGTCTTGCCCAGCCCCACGCCTCCGTAGAGGAAGAGCGGGTTGTAGGCGCGGCTTGGCGAATCAGCCACGGCCCGACAAGCCGCGTAGGCGAATCGAGAGTTGTTGCCGTCCACGAAGGCGTTGAAGGTGTAGCGCTGATTCAGCCCCGGGACCGGTTCGGCGATTCCATCAGGGCGGTCGTCGGCCATCACCGCCGGGCCGAGGGCGTTGACAGGGTCAGCGGTCAAACCGTCGCCGGCACCGGTCTGGACCGTGAAGTCGACCTCGATATCCCGGTTGAGGATGGCCGACAGGGTCTCTCTGATCACAGATGAGTAGCGGTCACTGACCCAGTCGCGCGCCAGCGGGGTCGGCACCCCGATGATGGCCCGAGCCGAGTCCGCGTCGAAGGTGAGAAGCCGCGCGTTCTTTAGCCAGGCCTCGTAGCCGGGCCGGCTGACCTGGAATCGAAGCTCCTCCTGCGCCGCCGACCAGAGTTGGTCAGAGGAGAGACTCACCGGGAGCCTCTGGGGGCGGTCAGAGCGCACCGAATCAGGAGCAATTCACACCTTGTGCACAGGAGTGGAAAACCCACCGGAGGAGCAGAATCACCCTTGGACGAGAGAAGTTGGGACCGGGTATGGCCCACCCACCCCTGTGGTCGTTCAGGGATGGTAGCACCGCCCAGACCGTGGCGCAATGCTCGCCCGCCTTAATCAGTTGCAGGGCGCACAAAGACCCACGGGGGAGCGCAGATGTTCGCCTTGCACCTCAGCTTCAGCACCCTCGAAAAGCCTTTGTTTCAAGGGTTTTTTGCAAAGTTGCAGCGCCTTCAATATCCTCCCCCGGCAGCGCGCTGTACTCTCCAACCCGAGGCTCATCACGCTCAGGGCCGAAGGGACTGGGGCACCTGCCATCAGGGGTGGCTGGAGCAACCTGGGGCCGAGGCGCTCGAGATCGAGACGCGATCGGGATCGTCCCCATCCCGTCTGCTATCCTCAGCCCCGGTTCACACCGAGGCAATAGACGCCGCAGACGGGCAGGCGATCCCGGTCGGGATATGGCCCCTCGTCTGCCAAGGAATTCGACCATCAAGAGAACTTTCCAGCCGAAGAAGCGCTACCGGAGGAAGGTGCACGGGTTCCGTGCCCGCATGGCCACCCCGGGAGGGGTGCGCGTCCTCAAGCGCCGCCGCCTCAAGGGGCGCAGGCGTCTCACACCCGCGCCAGTGCGGTGAAGCCCAAGTACCGACTCCGCCTCTCCGCGGACTTTCGGGCCGTGAGGGCGGAGCGGAGGGGCGCTGGGGATGAGGTCCTCCGCGTTCAGGTGAAAGCCAACTCGGTGGGTCACCCCAGGGTCGGGATCGCGGTCAGCAAGCACCTCGCGGGAGCTGTGATGCGCAACCGGACACGGCGGCGCGTGCGGGCGGCGGCCACCGGGATGCTGGCTGAACTCGGGGCCTACGACGTGGTCGTGTTCCCCCGCTCCGGCGCCCTGGCCGCGGACTCGGGGGCTATTACGGCCTCCCTGACGAGGGCGCTGCTGCAGGCGGGGACTCAGCGTTGAGGAAGTTGTCCCTGCGCTTCATTGTTCTCTACCAGCTGACGATCGGCCCGGTTTTTGGTCTCATGTCCTCGTGTCGCTACGAGCCCAGCTGTTCTCACTACACGTTCGAGGCGATCGAGCTGTATGGATTCCGGCGCGGATGGTGGATGGGAATCTGCCGAATAGTGCGGTGTAACCCGTTCCACAAGGGGGGATACGACCCCGTGCCCTTGCCCGAGGAGCTCGCGCATGGGCATTGAGTTTCTGACTTTCGTCAACCCTGCGGCGCCGCCGCCAAACAACCCCCTCGAGGCGGTCTTCTTTTACATCCTGCTGACGCCAATCGCGGTGGCGCTGCAGTTCCTCGACCACGTCTTCCGCAGCTTCGGTCCCACCAGCACCATCGGCGCTTTCGGCTTGGCGGTGATAGTGCTGACCCTGGCGATTCGGGGCGTACTTTTCCCGCTGTTCCGCTGGCAGATCCGGACCCAGTGGAAGATCCAAGCGGATCAGCGCCGCGTCGGCCCGGAGCTGCGCGAGCTGCAGGCCAAGTACAAGGGCGGTGACAAGCGGCGGCTCCAAGAGGAAACCATGGCGCTCTACAAGCGTCACGAGATCAACCCTCTCAGCCAACTCTCCGGATGCTTCCCTTTGCTGATTCAGCTGCCGTTTATCTATGCGCTGTTTGGTTCCATCAAAAAGCTGTCCGGGGAGCTCCACGGACACACCGGTTTCCTGTGGATCAGCAACCTCGATCAATCGCCTCTGAAGGCAGGGCTGCTGAGCCATCCGGCCTTGCTGATCATTCCGATCCTGGCGGGGTTGCTCACGTTTATGCAGTCAAAGATGATGATGCAGCAGCAGCGCCCGGACATGACCGAGCAGGAACGGCAGATGTACCGAGTGATGGCCCAGACCACCTATCTGATGCCCGTATTGATCGCCGTCTTCGCACTCAATTTCAATCAAGGGATCGGCCTCTATTGGGTCACCCAGAGCGCGGTCATGGTCCTGCAGGTGTTCTCCATGATGGGGTGGGGCGGTCTCAAGGTGCCACCGTGGTTCCCTGGTGCCGGGTGGCGCCCCAAGAACTCACCTTTGCGCTTCGCTCCGGCGGCCTCGGTACCGGCTGGCGCCGCCTTGGTTTCCGGTGGGGCGCCCGTGGACGGTCCCATCCGCCGCGCTCCTTCCCGGCCCCAGGGACAGCGGCCCAGGAACAAGTCGCGGAGGCGGCCCCGCCGCTGATCGAGGGAGGCCATGAGCGAGGACGCTTTTGAGGGCGAGGGAGGCACCGTTGCGGAGGCGACGCTGGCGGCGTGCCAGAGCGCGGGCCTGGCGGCCGACGCCGTGATGGTGGAAGTCATCAGCGAAGGCGGGGCGGCTGTTCCGGGGGAGCGCATTGCTGGAGCTCGCGCCCGCGTTCGTGTCCGCGCCGTACCCACCGAAGGGCTTCACGGTAAGAGGAACCTGGAGACGATGCTTCAGTTGATGGGCATTGATGCCGAGGTCAACGTGCGCAGCGCACGCTCCGACGCGGCCGAGGGAGCCGAAGCGGCAGCGGACATTCCTCTGCTACTTGAGGTGGAGGGCGCCGACCTCGGCGTTCTCATCGGTTGGCGGGGAGAATCCCTACGGGCACTGCAAACCGTCATCAACCTGATGTTGGGGGAGAATGCTCAGACTCCCGGTTCCCCGCGGTTGATCGTGGACGTCGCAAAGTACCGTCAGCGTCGGGAGAATACGGTGGCCCAGATGGCACTGCGCATGGCGGCGGGTGTGGCACGCAGTGGCCGCCCCGTGACCTTGGAGCCAATGCAGCCTTACGAGAGGCGGGCCGTACACCTCGCGCTTGCCAGCGACAGCAGTGTTTCTACAGAGAGCACGGGAGTGGACGCCGAGCGGCGGGTGACGATCCGCCCGAGCCGAGAGTCGTAACGCTGATCCGGGGGCGTGGCTGGATTTGTGCTGGCTCCCTCTTGGTCGGGAGTGTCGCCATCACGCTGGTCGGTTGCAGTAGTACTCCGGCGCTGATCAAAAGCGCGCCCAAGACACTGGTTCTCCGGCTGTCGCAATTGCCATATCCTGGTTTTGTGGCCGAGACAGGATCGGGGACCACCGGCGTCATTAGCAACAAGACGGCGGCCGGCGGCAACCACGCCTTACTGCGGACCTATGCCAGGGAAGGTAGGCAGTCGGCCTATCAGGCCACGTTCCAGCGGGAGGTGAGCCCGCAGGAAGTGATAGGACCGGTGGTCATCGAGAGCTCGGCGGTGCGATACGGATCAGAAGCCGGTGCGTCCGACGGTTTCGCCGAGGCGAAGACGCAGTTGACCAAGAGCGGGTGGAGCCAGATCTCGACCGGTTCCCTGGGCGCGCAGTCATTCGGCTTCACCGAGACTAAGGCGCTCGACCAGACGGAGTACCAGTCGTTTGTGGTGGATTGGCGCCAGGCCAATGTCGTCAACCAAATCCGTGTTGCTGGCAACGCCGCAACCATGGATCTCACCTACGCATTGACATTGGCTCGCGTTCAGCAACGTGCCGAGGTACACAGTTAGTTGCCCGATCCGGCCCGCGCGATGTCGTCCGAGAGCGAGGGAAGCGAACCCCGTTGGGAGCTGGTGCAACTGGGCAATGGTGCCCAACTCGTGCTGGCACCAATGTCGGGTCGCGATTCAGTGGCGGCGTCCATTCTGGTGCGGGTTGGTTCCCGGTGGGAGAGCAAGCGCCTTGCAGGGGTTTCCCATTTCCTAGAGCACATCGTCTTCAAGGGAACCGATAGTTTTCCCACTAGCCGCGACGTTTCGGAATCGATCGAGGGTATCGGTGGGGTGCTGAATGCCAGCACCGATAAGGAGCTGACAACCTTCTGGGTGAAGGTGCCTGGCGCCCACCTCGAAATAGCAATGCGGCTGCTCTTCGACCTGGCATTCGCGCCTCGGATCACTCCAGAGGAAACCGAGCGTGAGCGCAACGTCGTGGTCGAAGAGTTACACATGTACCTCGACCAGCCCGGTGACTTGGTACAGATGAACTTTGATGAACTGATGTGGGGCGCGCACCCGCTGGCTCGAGACCCCGCCGGCACCAAGGCTTCACTGGCACGCATCGGATCCGACGAACTGCGTGCGCACCGAAGCGCGTTCTACGTGCCGGATCGGGTCGTCGTCGTGCTCGCGGGAGGTTTCGACCCGGACGAGGCGCGCCGCCTGGTCGAGGGCTGCTTCGAAGGACAATCGCCGCTGGGCCCCCAACCCGGGGGACGCCGCAGCGATGGCGGCACCCCGGCACCCCTGGGGCACGAGCCGGTGGTGAAGGTGCGGCGCCGGCGAGGTGAACAGATCCACGTCTTGCTTGGCGTGCACTGCCCCTCCTACCTCGATCACCGGCGTTGGGCGCTTGACATCCTCAACACCGCGCTCGGTGAGGGCATGAGCAGCCGATTGTTTCTCGAGTTACGTGAGCACCAAGCTCTCGCTTACGACATACACTCATTCGCCGCGCGCTTCCACGATGCTGGCGCGTTTGCCATTTACATGGCGACCCAGCCGGATCACGTCGACACGGCGATCCGGGCTGCGCTCCACGAGGTTGGCCGCCTGGTCCAGGAGACTCTTACCCTGGCCGAGCTGGACCGCACCAAGACGCAGATCGAGGGCAGACTTCGCCTTCAACTGGAAGGCACCAGCTCAATGGCGGAGTTCCTCGGTCACCAGGCCGCCCTGACGGGTTCGGTGATGTCTGCCAGAGAGGTGATCCAAGCAATCTGGGCTGTCACGGCCGAGGAGATCCAGGCGCTCGCCGAGACGATGTTTGGCTCAGCAGGTTGGCGGCTCGCCACGGTGGGGCCGGGCCCTGATGCCGAGGCAGCATTGGAGGCAATTACAAACGGGATCGAAGCATGACGTCCGCTCCGGAGAGCGGCGCTGCCACCCGGGGAACGAGGAGGGAATGACCTTGGAGAGGACCTTGGTGCTGATCAAGCCTGATGGCGTTCAGCGTGGTCTGGTTGGGGAGTTGCTCGGCAGGTTCGAGCGTCGGGGGCTACACCTGGTGGGCCTGAAGCTCATCACTGTTACGCGTATGCTCGCGGAGCAGCATTACGCCGAACATCGCGAGCGGCCCTTCTTCGATGCGGTCATCGACTTCATCACCTCCTCCCCGGTTGTGGTCGCGGTTTGGGAGGGGCCGAACGCGGTGAGCATGGTCCGGGTCATGATGGGCCCGACCAACCCCGCCGGTGCTCCGTCTGGGACCATCCGCGGGGATTTTGCTATCGATATCGGTCAAAACGTGATTCACGGATCCGACAGTCCATCCCGCGCAGAACAGGAAATTCAGATCTTCTTTGGTACCGAAGAGCTGATCAGCTGGGAGCGCGACGGGACGGGTTGGATTTATTCCTAAACCGCCGTCGATGCCGGCGACGTACAGGCACCCACAGCCCCAGACCTAGAATTACGCTGAGCATTGGTCTCCTGCCGGGCAGCAGACCGAGATTGTTGAGCGGCCAGAAGCGAGCGATGGCAATGGCGACAATGCCGCTCCGGGGCTCCCATCCAAAAGTGCGAGAATCCTCGGAAAAGTTGCGATTATCGCCCATTACAAAGTAGTCCTTGGCCGGGATTTTCTCCCACTTTCCAGTTGTTGGCAGCAGCGGTGAGAATGTGCCTGAGGCGGTGCAGCATTCGACCTCGTCCTGCCACACGCCGTTGATGTACGGCTCACGCAGCTCGGTGCCAGCGGTGGTGGACGTTGGTCTGCTTTCACTGATGTAAACGTGACCAACGTGATGGCTATTGGGGGCAATCCGTACCCATTCTCCAGGCAATCCAATCACGCGTTTTATGAAGTCATCCGACGACACAATCGGTGGTTTGATGATGACGATGTCACCGCGCGATGGGCCACCAAAGTACAACGACACGCGCTCAGCGATGAGGAGATTGTTGTTTTGCAGTGTCGGGTACATGCTGGTACCTTCGACGTGCACCGGCTGAATTGCAAACGTGATCAGTAGGTAGATGAGAGCCGCCAGGGCAACTATTTCCACTAGGTCCCTGGTCAGTGAACGTCGTCGACTGCGTCCCCCGTCAATTTCCCGATCAGTCGGGGAGTCGGCCAAGGGGTCCGCAGGCACCCGGGAAGTATAGGGAGGGGGCTCCGCGACTCCCAGCCTAGATTGAGATCGCCAGCCGGTCGAGCAGGCTGTTGAGCTCCTCATCCGAGAAGTACTCGATCACGATCCTACCCCGGCCCTTGCGCAGGGGAACCACCTTGACTCGGGTGCTCAGCCGCTGGGTCAGTGCCTCCTCGATGGCCCCCAGCGCGGCGCCGTGGTCGCTGTCTGAACCGTTCGAACGCTGCGAGCGCTGATTTACCCGCTGTCCCACCAGCCGCTCGGTTTCGCGCACCGACAAGTTTTGAGCGACGATCCGGTCCAGCATCTTGACCTGAGCGTCGAGGTCAGACAGAGAGAGCAACGCCCGACCGTGCGCCGGTGCAATCTGTCCCCCCTGGATTGCCACCTGCACCGCTGGCGCCGTCTGGAGCAGTCGCATGGTGTTGGCAACCGCCGAGCGACTCCGACCCACGCGCTGGCCGACCTGCTCCTGGGTCATGCCGAACACGTCGCACAAGCGGGCGAAGGCTCGGGCCTCGTCGAGGGCGGAGATATCGCTGCGCTGCAGGTTCTCCACCAGAGCAACCTCCAGCTTCTCGCGGTCGGGACCGACCGGCCGCACGACCGCTGGCACCCTTCCCAGCCCCGCCAGTTGGGCGGCCCGCATGCGTCTCTCTCCAGCCACCAGCCGGAATCGCTCCCCGTTGGCCTCGACCACGAGGGGCTGGAGTATCCCGAAGGCCTGGATGGACTCCGAGAGCGCCCGCAGCGAGGCCTCGTCGAAGTTCGTCCGCGGCTGCTCTGGGTTGGGGTCGATTAATGCAATCGGCACATCTCGGGTGCCCGGCCCTCCGAGCACCGGCATGAAGCCAGCGCCGCCGGTCGGGATCAGCTGCTCCAGCCCCCTACCCAGGCCACGACGTTTGCTCACGCGGGCACCGGCGCGGTACGCAGAAGGAGTTCCTCGGTCAGCGCCCGGTAGGCGGCGGCAGCCCGGCCTCCTGGCTCATACAGGGTGATCGGTATCCCGTGGCTGGGTGCCTCACTGAGGCGCACCGACCGCGGGATGACAGTGGTGAACGCCTGATCACCAAACTGGCGCCTGACCTCGCTCACCACCTGCGCGCTCAGGATTGTGCGGGGATCGAAAAGGGTGAGAACGATCCCCGCCAAGGCCAGGGTTGGGTTGAGCGACTGGCGCACCAAGGCCTGAGTCTGAGTTAGGGAGCTGAGGCCTTCGAGCGCGTAGTACTCGCACTGGAGCGGGATGAGGAGCGAGTCTGCTGCCACCAGGCAGTTGACGGTCAGGAGGCCGAGCGAGGGCGGGGTGTCCAGCAGCACGTAGTCGTAGTCCTCGAGGCCGTCCAGCGCCAGCCGGAGACGAGACTCCCGCAGCGGTAGATCGGCGAGCTCCAGCTCTGACCCCGCGAGGGAGACGTTGGAGGGCACCAGGGTCAAACCCGCGACTTCCCGGATCTCAATTGCGACCTCGAGCAGCGGCTGACCGAGGACGATCACGTCGTAGATCGACTCCGAGAGCTCGCTGGGCCTGACTCCGAGCCCGGATGTGGCGTTCCCCTGGGGGTCGCAGTCCACCAAGAGCACACGGAGTCCTCGCTCGGCCAGGGCGGCTCCGAGGCTGACCGCAGTGGTGGTTTTGCCCACACCGCCCTTCTGGTTGGTCACGGTAATCACCCGAGGGCGGGACATGAGCGGCAGTATATGAGTGGCGCGCGGTTTCACGTGAAACACTTCTCGTGCTTCAGGAAGCGGGGCTGACCCTGCCCTCCGGGATCACCTCTCCAGCCTTGTAGGAACGCCTGATCAGTCCGTCACGTACCTCGACGCCTCCAACCCCGAACACCTTCCAGCCGCGCTGGACCGTCAATATTGCTGTCCGCTCAGCAATGCCAATTAGGCGGTGGCCCGACGGCACCCTTCGGAGGAAGGCGGGCCGGAGAACCCGCATGAAGGGAGAGTCCCAGTGCACGCCGAAGACATCGTCGGGGCACAGCCCTAGGCCTCCGCTGAAGCGCCACCGCCCCCGGGCGGGACCGGAATGCTGGGCGGTCCCGGCGACCATGGCGCCGGCGCTGCAACCTCCGAAGACTGCCCCTCGGCGCAGCGCCGACAAAATCGCCTCCCATAGCGGCGTGTTCTCGAGGGTTCGGGCCAGATACTCGGGATTGCCACCGGAGAAGAAGATCAGGCTGGCGGCGCCGGCCCTCTGGGCAAGTTCCGGCAACTCGGCGTCCTCGCGAGACCGGACCGGTAGAGCCTCGGCCTGCAGCCCCAGGGTCGAGTAGTGCTCGATTCCCATCGCGCTCCAGCGCGAAAAGACCGCCTCACCCTCGGGGGCGCTGGCGGTGGCCAGGACTACGACCGAACCGTCCCCGCCAGCGCCGCGCAGGGCCTCCAACTCTGCTTCACCGGCCCAGGGCTCGAACTCCCCGGCGCCCAAGAGTAGGCAGCGGGGAGTCCGTTGGGACCCCTCCGGTATAGCGACCCCCATTCAGCCAGGCGTGCCCTGGATCAGTCGGCTTTTATTCGGGGCGACCGGGTGCCGGCCGCTGGAACCACCTTTTCCTTGAGGTTCTTGAGCGCCGCCGCGGCCTGCCCGTTCTGGTGTCCAGACTTGGCGCTGATCTCCAGGAAGGGCTGGATCAGGTCCAGAGGCAGCGGGAACACGACCACCGTGCTCTGCTCGGTGCCGATCTCGGCCAGGGTCTGCAGATAGCGCAGCTGCAGTGTCGCCGGCTCGGTGCCAATGACCCGTGCTGCGTTCGTCAATTGCTCGGCAGCCATGAACTCGCCCTCGGCGCGGATGATCTTGGCTCGCTTCTCGCGCTCCGCCTCCGCCTGCATCGCCATCGCCCTCTGCATCGATTGGGGAAGATCGACGTCCTTGACCTCCACAGCGGTGACTTTGACTCCCCAGGGCTCGGTCTGATCGTCAATAACCGACTGCAACTCAGCGTTCACCTTGTCGCGCTGGCTGAGCAGCTCGTCCAGGGTGGACTGGCCCAGGATCGATCGCAGCGTGGTCTGGGCGGCAGTGGAGATGCTGCCCCGGTAGTCGTTCACCTTGACGTAGGCATCGCGCGCGTCCACCACCCGGAAGAAGACCACCGCAGTCACGCGCACCGTCACGTTGTCCTTGGTGATGATGTCCTGGGGCGGAACCTGGTGAACGTTGATCCGCAGATCGATCTTGAGCAGCCGGTCGATTCCGAAGGGGATGATCAGTCGAGGGCCTGGTCCCTTGATGTCGAGAAGTCTTCCGAGACGGAAGACGACGCCTCGCTCGTACTCGTTGATGACTCGGAAACCGGTGCTGAACGCGGTCAAGACCAAGACCGCAAGAATCACCACCACTATTAGAAGTGCGCCAGCCACTGCCTCGTCCTCCTTATTCGATAGGGACACCGGCGCTGACGCCGGGTCCAGTCCGCGGGTCGCTGACGGGCGTCGGGCCGGGCAGCGGTTCCACGATCAGCGTAAGCCCATCCTGGGCCATGACTTCGACTTTGGCGCCGACTTCGATCGGCGCCCCCTGGCGGGATACGATCCGCCACAGCTCGCCCTCGACGGCGGCGATGCCCAAAGGGTCAGCACGTTCGCGGACCACCGCTATTAATCCCAGCAATTCGTGGGTGCTAGCGGCAAAGGGTAGGTGCCGTACCCGCAGTGCCCGCCGACTCAGGGTGATCCATATTCCGCCGGCAACTACAGGCACGGTGACCAGCGCAACGAGGTTGACGCCGCTCTCACCGGAGGGGGTTCGGAAGAGGAGAAGGCCGCCCGCGACGGCGGCCGCGACTCCCGCCAGGCTGATCAGGCCGTGGCTCTGTCCGGAGGTGTCCACCACCAAGAGCGCGACCGCGGACGAGACCAGGACCAGTCCCAGCCAGTCGATCGACAAGTTGAGTAACCCGGCAATAGCCAGGGCTCCCGCCACTACCCCGATCGAGCCAAAAACAAAGGATCCAGGATGGATGAACTCCAGTCCTATTCCGAGCAGGGCGATCAGCAAGAGCACGAAGGCCACCGTGGGGTTCGCCAGAATGCCCAGGAAGCCGGACGGGTGGCTCGCCGCCACCGACCCTGGACCGGCTGCCATCGCCTGGAGCTGACTCCCGAAGAAGCCAGCGCCGGCAACTAGAGAGGCACCCAAAATCGGGGCTCGACGCATGGCGATCTGATCATACCCCCAGCTCTCGAGGACAAATCGGCGCCGAACTCAGGGCCGGATAATGGATCGGTGCCACTCGGCCCGATCGCAGGAGGTTGAACGTCCCCCCAGAAGCCCCAATTCGAGTCCTGGATGTCGGCGAAGACGCCAGGGAAACGTGGGACAAATATGTAAGCGCGCAGGCCACCGGCAACCTCCTCCAGTCCTGGGGTTGGGGAGAGCTCCGGCGCAGGTACGGTTGGTCGATCTTTCGGCTCGTCGCGGTGCGAGAACCGGGGTCTCAGTGGGTTGGTGCCATCCAGGTCTTGCGCCAGCGGCTGGGGCATGCGGGGCTGGGTTGGGGATATGCCCCCCAAGGCCCGGTGCTTGCATCACTAGCGGACCAGGAGGGCTGCCGCTCGCTGCTTAGGGCGGCGGCGGCTCGATTGCGGAGCGAGCGGGCCTTCCAGCTCAAGTGCGATCCGGAATGGCCCGTCGACTCGCCGGAGGCTGATGTCCTCCGTTCTCGGTGCGGGCTTCGACCAGCTCGGTTCGATGTCCAGCACCGGCAGACCTGGCTGGTCGACCTCCAGGGCGGCACCGAGGCGCTCTGGGGGCGAATTCCCGCCGCCACCAAGTACTGCGTGCGGGTTTCGGAGCGAGAGGGGGTAGTGGTCACCGCCGAGCAGAGTCCGGAGGCGGTGAGCACCTTCTACACGCTGCACATGGAGACCGTGGATCGAAAGCAGCTCCATACCCGCCCGCTGAGCTACTACCAGGCGGCTGCCGAGGAGCTGGGCGCCACCATCTTCATCGCGTCCTATAAGGGACAACCCCTCGCCGGGGGCTTGACGGTCGCCTTTGGCAGGCGGCTGGTGCACCTTTTTGGAGGCACCAGCCGCGCCGTTCCTCGCGCCCATGCCAGCTATGCGATGCAGTGGGCGATGATGAAATGGGGAATCGAGCATGGTTGCAGCCTCTACGACATGTGGGGCGTGCCGAGGAGGTTCAACCGTGCCGACCCCGCCCACGGATACGCCAAATTCAAGACAAAATGGAGCGGTAGGCTGGCCAGCTACAGCGGTCTCATGATTGCGCCCGTGCTTGGTCCCCTGGATCCACTCATCCACGGACTCGAGGCGCTGATGCTCCGCGGTCGACCGTTGCTGCGTTAGCCCGGCAACAACGCCAGCCTAGAATCTGACCATGCTCTATCTGGGTCGACCGCGCACCAATCACTGGGAGGCGACCGTATTCGCCCCACCTCGGGAGGTGTTCGCTACGGCCGAACAAGTCATGGCACTGCCCCCGTTCAGCTTTCGGGTGATTGACGAGAACACAGCCGAAGTGGCCCAGGTGCTGGCCAACGGCCTGTTCGGTCAGTGGAGCAAGGTCAAAAGGCCCAAGACCAAAGTGCGTATCGAATGCCGACCGTGTGCTCAAGGCAGCGAGCTGAAGATGGTCGCCCAGGGTCAGCGCAGCGCCACTATCAGGGCGGTCAATCTATTGCGAATCCTCACCCGCGGAGAGCGTGACGCGGCCACGGTTTACCGGTTGAGGACGATCCCCCCGGGGCCATGCACGATGGTTCAGAGCTGGGCCGGGACCGGGTATCCGCTCTTTTTGGGGCCGGACCACTCGGCCAAGAGGGGGAGGCCGGTACTACCCGCCAGCCCCCTGGTGGCGTTGGAGCAGGTCGGACGCTGGGTACACGTCCGGGCCGGCGCCGGCGAAGACGTCCAGGACGGGTGGCTCGAGGCGGATCAACTGGTGCCGGACCCCGTACCGGTCAGCGGCGGCCATGCCTAGGCCTTAGACGACGAGGCGTCCTCGGACTCGCCGTGGTGCGCCAGTTCGTGCCAGGTACCTGAGAGCAACAGCGAATCGGCGTCATCCGGCCCCTCACTTCCGGCGGGGTAGAAAGTGACCCGCGGCATGTTCTCCAGGACCGGCTCCAAGGCCCGCCAGGCGGCCTCGGTCTCCGCCTGGCCGATAAAGAGGGTGTGGTCCCCCAGGAGCGCATCGTGGAGAAGGCGTTCGTAAGCCTCGGCCGGCTGAGTCTTGAAAGAGCGGCCGTAGGAGAAATCCATTCGCACCGGCTGCTCGACCACGGTGGCGCCGGGCTGCTTGGCCATGAAAGAGAAGGAAATCCCCTCCTCCGGCTGGATGCGGATGGTCACCCGGTTGGGGGTCAGGCGCTCAATCCCGGTACCGGCGAACAGATGCAGGGGCACGTCGCGGCAATACAACATGATCTCGGTCCGCCGGGTCACCAGGGCCTTGCCGCAGCGGAGGTAGAAGGGCACTCCGGCCCAGTCCCAGGTGTCCACCGCCAGCCGCATCGCGATGTAGGTCTCCGTCGTTGAGTTCGGTGAGACCCCTTCGACTTCGCGGTACCCCGGCATGATTACCCCATTCACCGAGCCCCTGGTGTACTGGCCGCGAACCACTTCGGCGGGCTGGACTGGCCGGATCGCGTTGAGCACCTTGACCTTCTCGTCCCGCAGAGCCGCCGGATCAAAGGAGCTCGGGGGTGACATGCAGGTCAGCGCCAGCAGCTGCAACATGTGGTTCTGGACGATGTCCCTCAGGGCGCCGGTCTCCTCGTAAAGACGGCCCCGGCTCTCGATACCGATGTCCTCGGCAACAGTGAGCTGGACTTGGGCAACCACGTCTCGGTTCCAGATTCTCTCGACGAGGGTATTGCCGAAGCGAAAAACCAGCAGATTTTGGACGGTCTCCTTGCCCAGGTAGTGGTCGATGCGAAAGATCCTTTCTTCGGGGACAACTCGCTGGAGAGCGACATTTAGGGTTACTGCGGATTTGAAGTCGTGGCCGAAGGGTTTCTCGATGACAATCGAGGAACCCTTAGTCAGCCCGGCGCCCTTGAGCTCTTCCAGGATGGGCACAAACGCAGATGGAGGCACTGCCAGGTAGATGAGGCGATGGGGCAGCTTTAGAGCCTTGGCGAGCTTGGCGCCGGTTCCCGACTGGTCATGGGTGGTGCTGACGTAGCGGAGCCGCTTGGCAAACGTCTCGAACCCTGTCTGGTCGTAACCGGTGCGCGCGAACTGTTGCACGGCCTGGCGTGCTATCTCCCGGAAACCGTGATCGCCAAGCTCCTTGGTCGCGGTACCCAGGATGTCGCACTTCTTGGGCAGCAGGCCCTGAAGACTGAGCTCGTAGAGGGCGGGGAGCAGCTTCCGCTGCGCCAGGTCGCCGGTGGCGCCGAACACCAGGAGGTCTTGGTCGGGCGGGACGCGGAGCCGGGTCGGGGGCACGGCCCGAGTTTACGGGCGAAGCCACCAGCGCGTTCGAGGTGGCACCACAGCCGCTCCTATACTCGGAGCGTGGGCAGGGGCCGACCGAGCTCGGAAGATGAAGAGGTTGAACTGGCCACACCCCAGGCAATCCGCGATCTGGTCTCCGGCTTCCCCCGGCTCCGCTCCGATCGCTTGGCCCGGTTGTTGGCGGACCAAACCGGACCCGAGATGAGCCAAGTTCAGGCTCAGCAGTTGGTCGAGGGCAACCTCTGGCTGGTGCTGGAGGCGGCGGAAGCCCGCGAGTCGGAGACCTTGCCGCTCGAGGACCTCTTTCAGGAGGGAAGCAGCGCTCTGGTCACCCTGGTGCACGGGCTCGACCCGGCACATCCACTCTCGCCCGCCGAGTTCCTTGCCCGGGTCCGTCAGGCGGTGCGTCAGGTGATGGACGCCCAGGTAGCGGAGGAGGAGGAGGCAAGGCTCGAGGACCTTCGCTGGGCCGCCGACGCGGAGCGCCTGCTGGCGGCCGAGACCGAGCTCCACCTCCAGTCCGAGGCGGTGCCAAGCGAAGCCGAGCTGGCTGCCCACCTAGGCTGGCCGCTGGCCAGAGTGGCTCAACTGCGCCGGGCGGTGGACGAAGCCCGGACTCAGAACGACGCTGAACTGCTGGACATCCTGGGGGAGATCGAAGGCTCATGAGCGCAGACGTCAAGACGGTTCCACTCGACGCTCTTCACCGCTCGCTGGGGGCACAGATGGTGCCCTTCGCCGGCTACTCGATGCCGCTCCATTACGGCTCGATCCGCGGGGAACATCTGGCGGTGCGAGAGCGGGCCGGCCTCTTCGACGTCTCCCATATGGGGGAGGCGATCGTGAATGGTCCCGGGGCAGAGGAGTTCCTGGAGCAGCTGGTCACCAACGACGTCTCCAAACTCAGCCCCGGGCGGGCGCTCTACACGGTCATGTGCCATCCCGACGGTGGCATCGTCGACGACCTCCTGGTCTATCGCGATGACGAGCGCTTCAAATGCGTGATCAACGCCGCCCGCCACGACGTCGACCTAGATTGGATGAGAGACCTCCTATCCGGCCACGATGCTGCGATCACCGACGTCTCCGCCGAGACGGTGCTCCTGGCCGTTCAGGGCCCCAAGGCCAAGTCGATCGTGCAGTCGCTTTGCCAGGGGCAGGACCTTGACGCCATCCGCTACTACCACCACCGGTTCGGCGAGGTTGCCGGGGTAGGGGCGCGCATCTCTCGCACCGGATACACCGGCGAGGACGGGTTCGAACTCTACATTGCTGCCGAGGAAGCCGAGCGAGTGTGGGCGGCGATCCTGGAGGCGGGAACCCCGATGGGACTGGCTCCAGCCGGATTGGGCGCTCGTGACACTCTCCGCCTGGAGGCGGGGTTCCGGCTCTATGGGCAGGACATCGATGAGACCACCGACCCCCTCAGCGCCGGCCTGGGCTGGGTGGTCAAGCCGGCCAAAGGCGCCTTCGTCGGCGACGAGGCGTTGGCAAAGCTGGCCAGCGCCCCTCCCCGCGCTTTCATCGGGCTGAAGCTGGGAGCTAGGGAGATCCCCCGCCACGGGAACCCGATTTACCAGGGGTCCCGGCGCGTTGGTGAGGTCACCAGCGGTTCCTTTGGTTTCACGGTTGGCAGCGGGCTGGCGATGGGATACGTGGAGCCCGACGCGGCCGAACTGGGTACCGAGCTTCGGGTCCAGCTGCGTGCGGAGCCGCTCCAGTGGGCGGAGGCTCCGGTCGTCGCGCTACCTTTCTACAAGAGACCTGCGAGTTGAATCCGGGGGCTGGACGCATGGGGAGGATGGCTGGTGGCCGACCTTAGCGCGTATCGATTCACCAAGACCCACGAGTGGGTCCGAGACGACGGTAGCGGCGAAGCCCTGGTCGGCATCACCGACACCGCCCAGTCCCAGCTCGGCGACGTGATCTTCCTGGATTTGCCCAAGGTGGGGGCGACCCTGGGCGCGGGTGCGCGCTTCGGCGCGGTCGAGTCGGTCAAAGCGGCCAGCGACCTCTTCTCGCCGGTTGGCGGCGAGGTGGTCGCGGTCAACACCGACGTAACCGCCTCCCCTGAGCTGGTCAACCAGGATCCCTATGGCCGGGGCTGGCTGCTCCGCCTTCGCGTTGAGGGAGATCCTCCCGGTGATCTCCTCGATTCCGCCGAGTACGATTCGTTCGCGGAGGCGGATTCGCACTAGCGACAGGACTTCTCACCGGGGGCGTCAGCCTTTCCATGGCCTATCTTCCAAATTCGGACTCCGATCGGGCGGAGATGCTTTCCGCCCTGGGGTTGGAGTCGGTCGAGCAACTCTTTCGGGAGGTGCCGTCGGGGTTGCAGAATCCTGACCTGGCGCTCTCACCGGCCCTCTCGGAACCGGACCTGATTGCGGAGATGCGCCGACTGGCAGGGCGCAACCGGCCGCTGTCGCAGTGGGACTGCTTCCTGGGCGCGGGCAGCTACTCGCGCTTCATTCCCGCGGTGGTCCACGCCACCATCGGGAGGCCGGAGTTCTACACCGCTTATACGCCCTACCAGGCTGAGGCCAGCCAGGGTTACCTGCAGACCATTTTCGAATTCCAGTCAATGGTGGCGGAGCTCTACGACCTCGACGTCGCCAACGCCTCCATGTACGACGTCGCCACTGCCACGGCCGAAGGCGCCCTTTTGGCGACCCTGCACACCGGGCGACCACGAGTCTTAGCCGCCTCCACTCTTCACCCCGAGGTATTGGCGGTTCTGGAAACCTACATCTCCGGCCGCGGCGCCGAACTGGTGCGACTGCCCCAAAACGAGGGAGTAACCGACCTCGACCAGGCAAGGATGGCGCTGGCGGGCGGCGAAGCCGCGGTCCTGGTGGCACCTCAGCCGAACTTCCTGGGCCTGCTCGAGCCGGTCCGGGAGATGGTAGACCTGGCCCACGAGACAGGGGCTCTGGCACTGGTGGTTGCCGATCCCATCGCCAGCGCCGTGGTCGAGCCCCCAGGCGCAGTCGGGGCAGACCTGGCGGCGGGGGACGGCCAGCAACTCGGGATCCCGCCCCAGCTCGGGGGACCCACATTAGGACTGCTGGCCTGCCGGGATGAGCTGGTCCGGCGCCTGCCCGGTCGGCTGGTGGGAATGACCACCGATTCCCGGGGCGGGCGCGCCTACTGTCTAACCCTTCAGACTCGAGAGCAACACATCCGCCGGGAGCGGGCGACCTCGAACATCTGCACCAACCACGCCCTGATGGCGCTGGCCGCCACCGCCTACCTGGCCAAGATGGGCGAGACCGGGCTGCGAGGCATAGCCGACATCTCCTACCGCCGGGCTCACGACCTCGCCTCGCGTCTGGGTCAACTTTCAGGCTTCAGCTTGAAGTTCCCCCAGCACGAGTTCCTCTGGGAGTTCGTCCTCGAAACGCCGGTGGACGCTGCCGCGCTGGCTCGCGAGCTAGCGGGTGAGGGCATCCTCGCCGGCTACCCCTTGGGGGCGGTGACGCCCGAGCTGGATCGATGCCTGTTGATCTGCACCACCGAGATGACCTCAACCGCGGCGATGGATCGCTTCGCCACACGCCTCAGTCGGGTCGCTGCTCCTCCGGCGGCAGTGGAGGCCCGGGCATGAGCGCCACTGCTGAGCCGATGTGGGCGGGCCCGGAGCCCCTACTCTTCGAGCTGGCCGGCCCCGACAGCCCGGGACCGCTGCTGCCGGCAGCTGGCGTCGACACTCCCGGCGTAGCTGACGGATTGCCATCGGCTTGGAGACGGAGGCGCCGGGCCCAGATCCCGGCTGTGAATGAGCCCGACCTGGCGAGACATTTCGGTCGCCTGGGTCGGCGCAACCACAACATTCAGCAAGGTGCCTACCCACTGGGCTCGTGCACCATGAAGTACAACCCTGCGGTCAACGAGCAGGCTGCAGCGCTGGACGGCTTCGCTGACATCCACCCGCTCCAGCCGGTCGAGTCGATCCAGGGAGCGCTGGAGCTGATGTGGGAGCTGGAACAGATCCTCTGCCGGATCACCGGCATGCACGCGGTTTCCCTGCAGCCCGCCGCTGGCGCCCATGGGGAATGGACCGGACTGCGAATGATTCAGGCACATCACCTGCGCCATGAGGACCACGCCCGTACCGAGGTCATCATTCCTGACAGCGCGCACGGCACCAACCCCGCCAGTGCGGCGCAATGCGGCCTGACCGTTGTGACCGTTCGCAGCGCCAGCGACGGTACCGTGGACCTTGACGATTTCCGCGCCAAGTTGGGTCCCAGCGTGGCCGCGGTTATGCTCACAAATCCGAATACGCTTGGGATTTTTGAGCGCAACATCGAAGCCATGGCGCGCCTGGCCCACGAGGCCGGGGCGCTGCTCTATTACGATGGTGCCAACCTCAATGCGTTGGTGGGAGTGGCCCGTCCCGGGGACATGGGCTTCGACGTGGTTCACCTCAACCTACACAAGACGTTCTCGACCCCGCACGGTGGGGGCGGCCCGGGTGCGGGTCCGGTGGGGGTCTCCGCTGAACTGGCGGATTTCCTTCCTGTGCCACGAATTGTGACAACTGATGGTGGATTCGATTGGGATTACCAACGACCCCACAGCATCGGCAAGGTGCGTTCCTTCTATGGCAACTTCGGCATGCTGGTGAGGGCCTACGCCTACATCCGTGCCTATGGCGACGGAATCTCCCAGGTAGCCCAGGACGCAGTACTGGCTGCTCGCTACCTGCGCCTGCGATTGGAGCCATGGTTGCCGGTTGCCGTTTCCGGTGATTCTTTCCATGAATTCGTGGCATCTCCGAAGCGCTCGACCTCGGCCTACTCGGAACTGCGCGCGCTGGACATCGCCAAGCGGATGATCGACTACGGTGTCTACCCGCCCACCGTGTACTTCCCCATGACGGTGCCGGAGGCGATGATGTTTGAGCCCACCGAGACCGAGTCCAAGCGCTCGCTGGACCAGCTTGCGGGCGTGCTGCAGGCAATCATGGAGGAAGGGGCAAAGGACCCGGAGATGTTGCACAGCGCACCACACCAGGCACCGGTGGGACGGGTCGACGAGGTGACGGCGGCGCGCCATCCCAAGCTGCGCTGGCGCCCCGACCCGACACCCGTTTGAGTCGAGAGGAAGACGACCGCCGGCTGCTGCTGGGTCTGATGTTGACGCGGGCGTTCCGCGTCGGCGACTTCGTCCTCGCCAGCGGTCAGCACAGCCCCTACTACTTCGACGGCCGCTTGGTCACCCTCGACCCCATGGGCGCGCTGTTGGTGGGACGGGCGATGCTCAAGTTTGCCCGGGAAGATGGACTGACCAAGATTGGCGGCCCGACCGTGGGGGCCGACCCGATGGTGACCGCGGTGGCCATCTGCAGCGCCCTCGACGGCGGACCCAGTGTCTCCGGCTTCATCGTCCGCAAGGAGGCCAAAGCCCACGGTGCAGGCGGCTGGTGGGCCGGGCCCCCTCCCGAGCCCGGAGACTCGGTGGCGCTCGTGGACGATGCCCTCACCTCGGGCAGCTCCCTCTTGGATGCGGCCGATAAGGTGGCCAACTCCGGGGCCCGAATCGTGGCCCTCTACACCCTCTTGGACCGCCAAGAGGGGGGTCGGGAGCGGCTTGAGCAGGCCGGTTACCGGGTTCGGGCGGTCTTCCTCCGAACCGATCTGCTCGACTCCCAGGGCCGAGCCCTTTCGCCGCCGCTTGATGGCGCCGCCAATGTCTGATCCCTGCGCACCCCGTCAACCCCGGAGGCTACGTTCACAGGCTGTCGTGGGCGTGATGCTGGCCGGCCTGATGTTGCTGGCGGGCTGCGCCTCCAGCCCCAGCGCCACCGCGGCGGTGGCGGCATTGGGGAGCGGCCTGCCGATCAACCGCCACGCTCAACCGCTGGACAGCGCCCTCGTCACCAGCACCCCAGACGATGGGTTCTACGTTGATGACACCTACCTCCACTTCTACTACCTGCGCAAGGTCGAACTGGATGATGTGGAGCCGTTGCTGTCGGGATCGGAAGCCAAAGACGCCGAGACCCTTCGTGGGTTGGGGCCGCTACTGGAGGTGGTGGTGACGGCCACCAATCCGGGCCAGTCCACGACGGCTGTCGACCTGACCCAGACGGTGCTCGAGTCGTCGCACACCTCCCGGCTCGACCCACCTGGGGTGCGCACCGCGGAGCAGCGGACCTACTACGACCCAATTCGCCCGATCGTGGTGCTCTCCAGCAATCGGCTCGACGTCTGCTCCGCCGATGTCAACCCCGGGGCCAAGGTCTGGCTGATGGCGGTCTTTCCTCCGGTCAACACCGCGATCAAGATTGCCCTGGTGGATCAGGAGTTTGTGAGCCCGACCGTGCACGGCTTCTACATGCCTGTCGCCCATGGCGCCATCCCCAGTCGGGTGCCCAGTACCCTCTACGCCCAGGACGTCGACCACTGCATTCAGATCCTCAACGAGAGCTGAGCGCGGACCGGCTGGGTCTGGTCGAGAACCTGCAGCGGCAGGGAATCACCTCCGCCACCACCCTGGCCGCGCTCGCGGGGGTTCCCCGAGAAGCGTTCCTACCACCAGAGCAGCAGGCCCGGGCCTATGAGGACCGAGCCCTGGCAATCGGCCACGGTCAGACCTGCTCCCAACCGTGGATGGTGGCGGTCGTAGTGCAGGCGCTGGATCTACGCCCGGGCGCATCAGTGCTGGAGGTCGGCGCCGGCAGCGGCTACCT
Organism: Candidatus Dormiibacterota bacterium; assembly: GCA_963701235.1. Lineage (GTDB taxonomy): Bacteria > Chloroflexota > Dormibacteria > Aeolococcales > Bog-877 > Bog-877. The sequence goes on along the minus strand of OY969577.1, from coordinate 164,471 downwards.
GGCCGCCGTTCTGCGGGCCGCGGGTGCCGGCCGGGTGGTCGCGATCGAGCTGCTTCCCGAGCTAGCCGTCCAGGCGCGACGCAACCTCAACCAGGCCGGGGTGGCGGGGGTGCTGATCCTGGTCGGTGACGGACGACGCGGCGCACCCGAGCGAGGGCCGTTCGATGCCGTCGTGGTCTCCGCGGCGGCGACGGAGATCCCCCCAGCCCTGTTGAGCCAGGTCGCGCCAGGAGGAAAGCTGATCTGCCCAGTGGCGAGCCGCAGCTCGGAACGGCTCTGGTGCCTGCAAAGGCAGGACGGGAACTGGGTGCGAATGGACCTCGGTGAGTGTCGCTTTGTGCCCCTGCTCGGCGCCGATGATGGGTTCGACGGAGAGGAAGGGCCGGCCAGCGAGTCGTGGCCCCTACTCTGACTCACTATTCCCTTGGACCGCTCGGCGGCCAACAGCGGAAGGAGACAGATGACTAGCGGAGACCAGCCGAGCCGACAACTAGAGATTGCGCCAGCGCCGGGCGGGCCCTGGGCCTGGCCGATGCGGGGACAGCTTTTCGAGATGGTGCTGCACAGCCGCCTGCTTCAGGACAACCACCTCGGTGATCCTGCCGACCGGCCGCTCTGGATCTACCTACCTCCGGGATATGTGCGGGAGGACGAGCGCCGGCTCCCGGTCATCTACCTGCTCCAGGGGATGTCGGGGCAGCTCGATATGTGGAGGGCTCGGAGTGGGTTCCGGCGGACCCCCATCGAGCTCTTTGACGAACTCTTCAGCGACAGCCAAACCCCGCCCTGTCTTTTGGTGTTCGTCGACTGTTGGACCAGCCTCGGAGGCAGCCAGTTCCTCGACTCGGCGGGGACGGGGCGCTACCACAGCTACTTCTGCGAGGAGGTGGTACCAGCGGTCGATGCCACCTTCCCGACGATCGCAGATCGGGACCATCGGGCGGTGGCAGGCAAGTCCAGCGGCGGTTATGGGGCGCTGGTCAGCACGCTGCTCCGCCCCGACCTCTTCGGGGCGCTGGCCAGCCATGCCGGGGACGCCCTCTTCGAGTACTGCTATCTGCCGGAGTTTCCCGAGGTGGTTCGTCAGCTTCGGGATCACTACCAGGGTTCTTTCGACAATTTCTGGAGCGACTTCCGTAGTCGTTCACCACTCTCCCGACCCGGAGACATGGCACTGATCGACACGTGGTGCATGGCGGCCTGCTACTCGGCGACGTCCTCCGGTGTCCCTGAGTTGCCATTCGACCAGGCCACCGGGGTCATGAATCCCGCGGTCTGGCAGCGCTGGCTCGACTGGGACCCAGTTCGGCTGATCGCCGGGCGCCCGGAGGCCGCCCGCTCGATTCGCGCCGCCTACCTGGAGGGGGGCCGTCGCGACGAGTACCACCTCGATGTAGGCGCCGGAGCGGTCGCCTCAGCCCTCCGGCGACTGGGGGTTGCCGACGTTCGTCTCGAGCTCTTTGACGCTGGACACTCAAGCATCGAGTACCGCTACCCCATCGCCGTTGCCTACCTCGCCGAGGCTATGTCGCGGTAGCTCGCCAGCCTGGCCGACTTCGGTCAGGCGGAGTCGTAGACGTGGAAGCCTCGACCCGTCTTCCGACCCAGCTGTCCCGCCTCCACCAACCGCTCCAGCAGGGGGTTGGGGGCATAGCGGGGATCGTGAAGCCCCTGGTACATGACCCGGCAGATACTCAGGACCACGTCCAGGCCGATGAAGTCGGCCAGTTCCAGAGGTCCCATCGGGTGGCGGAAGCCCAGCTTGGCCACCTGATCGATGTCGCCCGCGTTGCCCACGCCCTCTTGGAGGGCTGCCATGGCCTCGTTGAGGAACGGGATCAGGATCCGGTTGCCGATGAAGCCTGGGGTGTCAGAGGAGGTGACCGGGGTCTTGCCCAGGCGCCGCGAAAGCTCCTCGATCTCACTGAAGGTGTCGTCCGAGGTCAGCACCCCTCGGATCAGTTCCACCAGCTCCATCACCGGGACCGGGCTGTAGAAGTGCATACCCATGAACAGGTCGGGACGCCCGGTCGCCGACGCGAGCCGGGTGATCGGTATCGACGACGTGTTGCTGGTGAAGATGGTCTTTTCCGGGCAGACCTGATCCAGCTCCCGCCAAAGCTCCAACTTGGCCTCCAGCTCCTCGGTGATCGCCTCGATCACCACCTCGGCTGCGCTGGCTCTCTCCACCTCGGCGGCCACCTGCAGTCGCTCGGCCGCGGACCGGGCTCCCCCGTCCGGGAGGCGCCCTGCGGCCTCGGCTCGGTCCAGCCGGGCTCCGATCTGTTCGCGGGCCGAGTCGGCCGCGCCACGTCGGGTGTCGAAGAGGTCGACCTCGAACCCGCTCTGGACTGCGGTCTGGGCAATGCCTGAGCCCATCAGGCCGGCTCCGGCGACGAACAGCCTGGTCGGCTCGGGATCGGTCACGCGGGGGCTTCGCCTGCCCCGGCGCCCGGCTCGGGGGGTGAGCCGCTCGGCATGCCGGGCTCTCCCAGAGGTCGAGGCCCTCGGCGGCGACGCCGGTTGCGGCGCCGGCGCTGGCCCTCGGGGACCGACCCCGGGGGCCGCTGGGGCGGCTGCCCGGCTACCGTCCCCTCTGCGCTCACCGTCGGCGGGTTCCCGATCCAACCACCCCTGGAGCGGTGGCGGCGGCGCCGGCGACGTGGCCGTGCGACTCCCGGCACCTCTTCCGTCGGGGGCGTCGTTGGGGTTGCCGCACTGGCCTGCCCAACTAGTTGGGTGGGTTCCGCCTGAGGATGCCGCCGTCGTCGCCGGCGGTGGCGCCGGGGCGCGTTGGGGTCACCCTCCTGGGCAGTTCCCGGTGCCCCGGCGGGGCCCCGATGGGCGGGCCGGGACCTGACGCTGGCGCGGCCGCCGAGTAGGTCGGTCGCCATCAGGTAACCGCCGCAGGCCTTGGCCGCCTCTACCAGGCGGCCGTACATGGTCTCCTCGCCGGCCCGGAGAGTGGCGGCGTCGCCCACGCAGACAACCAGGCGCCGGGCTCGCGAAATCGCCACGTTGAGGCGGTTGGGGACCCGCAGGAACCCGATCCGGCCACGTTCGTTGCTGCGCACCAGCGAAATCACCACCAGGTCCTCTTCGCGCCCCTCGAAGGAGTCCACGGTGTCGATCCGCACCTGGCGCCGGAAGTGGCGACGGCTCAGCGCCTGGCGCAGGCGATCCACCTGGTCCGCGTACATGGCTATCACCGCCAGCGAGAGCTCTGGGTCGGCGCGCTCGTCCAGGATCCGCACCACCTGGGCGCAGACCCTCACCTCGGCGTCGTTGCGCAGGGCGCCTCCGGCCCCGCGGCGCTCCCGCCCGCCTCGCAGCCCCGCGGTGTCGACCATGTGCAGGGCCACCGGGAAGGGCCGACGGGTCACGTACTCGTACTCCAGTACCTCGGGTGCGTTCTCGAGCTGGTTGTCGTAGGAAGCAGAGCTGATGTAGCCGGAGATCTCCGGGTGCATCCGGTGCTGCTCCACCAGCAGGCAGCGGGCCTGGTCGGGGACACCCTTGTCCCAGCAGCGCTCGAAGAGGCTGGTATCGACGATCTCCTCGAGCTCGGGATGGTCCTCCACGATCTGGTAAATGGCGTCATCCTCGACCGGCGGCAGCTGCTTGTGGTCGCCCACCATGACCACCGCTGCGCCCAGTCGCAGGCAGGGCAGCGCCTCGTCGATCCGGGCCTTGTTGGCCTCGTCCAGGATCACCATGTCGTAGACCTCGTCGGTGGTGATCGAAGAGGTGGCGGCGGTGGCACAGGTGGCGAAGAAGACGTTGGCGGTGATCAGGCGGTCGTCGTCCTCATCCTCGACTCTGAAAGCGTCCACTGCGGGATGGACCCGCTCCGCCTTGGCGACCCGGACCGCGCGCAGCCCCTGGGTGCCGGCCAATCGCTCCAAGGCGTTGTCCACCGCCAGGTTGCTGTGGGAGCAAACCAGAATCCGCTGCTGGGGCCGTTCCGCCAAGCGGTGCTTGATCGCCTCCACGATGACGGTGGTCTTCCCGGTCCCCGGTGGTCCCTGGATCAGGGCGGCCTGGCCGGGATCGAGGGCCACCATGATGCCGATGGCTCGGTCCTGGGCGGGATTGCTGTGCATCCCCGGCGTCAGCCAATCGCTCCGGGGAGCGACCTCGGGAGCGTAGACGGCGGTGGGGTCGGTGAGGAGCTGGGCCAGGAGCAGGCTGCGTGCATCCCCCGACGCGATCGAGGCCAGGGTGCTGCGCTTGGTGGCATAGAGCTGCTTGTTGAAGGAGGGGGTGATCCAGCCCTGGGTCCCGGCCGACTCGTAAGCCTTGCAGGCCACCTCCACCAGGTGGCGCCGGTGGTCCACCTTGGTCACACGGCCCAGGTAGTGGGGCTCGTCCTCAGGCTCGACCATGACCGCGGCGTCCACTGCCAGGGTGATGGTGTGATCCTTGGGGACGGAGAACTCGATCCGGCCCAGCTCTGGCTGGCGGCGATCCTCCTCGGTGAACTCCCGACCGCAGGACGGGCAGCGCTCGTCCCGGTCGGAACGCCAGAGACCCCGGCAACTACGGCACCTCCAGATCTCGACGACCCCGTTGAAGGGGGTCCTCTGGGTGGCGGCGCGGTTGCGCTCGGCGCTCTCCAGGCCGTCCACCAGGGCCAGGGTTTGAAGCAGGATCGGATCGGGCTGCTTGGAGCCCCGGGCCAGCTTGGCCAGGTCCATCAAGTGGAAGGTGTCGCTGGGGATACCGTCCTCGGCGCTAACCATCGGGGTCCGGCAGCTGACCCGCAGGACCCGGTTGCCGAGGTCGTCGCGTTCGGCGGGGGCGGGTCGCACGCTGTCCACCCGCAGCGCGGTGCGCTCCGCTTTGGCTCGCAGCGGCCGGACCGGGGTGCAGGACACATCCAGGCCCGGCAGCAGGAGCGTGACCGCCGGCGGTTCGCCTTGGCCCGCGATCACCGCGAAGTCGTCCAGGGCACCGATCTGGGCCGCGAAGTGTTCGCGGGCACCGCCGTTGCCATGCCCGTTGAGGGCCTCGAGGAACGACATCGCTTCACTTGCCTCGGGCACCACTAGATGAAGCTGTTTGAGGGTCAGGGTTGGGGGCGTCAGGGCGCCACTTCCTCCGGAGAGAACCGTGTGTTGGGAACTAGCCTGGAACAGGCTGAGCGGTATCGGTCTCCTTGGCTGAGGCCGAAGCCTCGAGCACGAGGCCTATTTCCGGCAGGCCCTACCGCCTCGGCGGGCCGCCATGCATGGGCAAAGATAGCGCGAATCGGGCCCGGACGTGCAAGCCATCTTCCATTCCGACCCCTCCGGCCCTTCGAAAGGCCTCTCCCGGACTGCTAAAATTGGGTGTGGCTTCCGTACTGCTGAGGTCCCGGAACCGCCCTCCCCGACAGTGGACCTCCCGCGGCGCCAGCGGCGCCGTGCTTTTCGCCAATAGGAGCGTATTTGGCAGAGCCTGATCCGGAATTGTGGCTGCCCATTCAGCCTGAGGATGAGCAGTCACCGGCTGCCCCCAAACGTGGTCGCAGGGGAGGCAGGCAACGCAGGGGCGAGGCCAACGGCTACTCGGCCGAGCAGATCCAGGTGCTGGAGGGTCTGGACCCGGTGCGGCGCCGGCCCGGGATGTACATCGGCTCCACCGATGTCCACGGGCTCCACCACCTGGTCTACGAGATCATCGACAACTCCGTCGACGAGGCCCTGGCGGGCGAGGCCAACGAGGTCGAGGTCAGGCTGTCGCCGGACGGGTCCTGCCAGGTCACCGACAACGGTCGCGGGATCCCGGTCGACATCCACCAGCCCACCGGCCTGCCGGCGCTGGAGGTGGTCATGACCAAGCTCCACGCCGGAGGCAAGTTTGGTGGTGGTGGCTACAAGGTGTCGGGAGGTCTGCACGGCGTCGGCCTTTCGGTGGTCAATGCCCTCTCCGAGCGGATCGACGTGGTCGTATATCGGGACCAGCGCGTCTACCGTCAGGAGTACTCCAGGGGCATCCCCAGCACCGAGCTTCGCAGCGAGCCCGACACCAAGTCCGGCCGTCGCGGAACCGTGGTGCGCTTCTGGCCTGACCCTCAGATCTTCACCGAGACCACCGAGCTCAACCGCGAGACCATCGCGACCCGACTCCGCGAGCTCGCCTTCCTCAACAAGCGGGTGCTGTTCCGGCAGATCGATGAGCGCACCGATCCTTGGACCGAGGACAACTTCTACTTCGAGGGCGGCATCGAGGCCTTCGTCCACTACCTCAATCGCGGCAAAGGAGCGGCCCAGTCCCGGCCCATGTACGCCGAGCGGGAGATCGAGGGCAGCACGGTGGAGATCTCGATCCAGTACAACAGCGGCTTCGCCGAGCATGTTCTGGCCTACGCCAACAACATCAACACCGTGGAGGGCGGCAGCCATCTGACCGGTTTCCGCACCGCCCTCACCGCCACCTTGAATCGCTATGCCCGCAAGGCCTCCATCCTCAAGGAGGGCGATCCCAACCTCACCGGCGAGGACGTCCGCGAGGGACTGACCGCCGTGCTCAGCGTCAAACTCCAGGAACCGCAGTTCGAGGGCCAGACCAAGACCAAGCTCGGCAACTCCGAGATCGCTGGCCAGGTATCGACGGTGGTATCCGAGGCGCTCAACCAGTACCTGGAGGAGAACCCCGGCGACGCCAAGCGGATCATCGAGAAATCGCTCACCGCGGCCCGGGCCCGAGCCGCCGCCGTCAGGGCGCGGGAGCTGGTCCAGCGCAAGTCACTGCTGGAGTCGGCCACCCTGCCCGGCAAGCTGGCGGACTGCTCAGAGCGCGATCCCGAGCTCTGCGAGCTCTTCATCGTCGAGGGTGAGAGCGCTGGTGGGACCGCCAAGGGTGGCCGCGATCGTCGCTACCAGGCGATCCTGCCCTTGCGGGGCAAGATCCTCAACGTCGAGAAGGCGCGCGAGGACAAGATCCTGCAGCACGAGGAGATCCGCAACCTGATCACCGCCCTGGGAACCGGAGTTGGTGAGAAGTTCGACATCGAGAGGCTGCGCTACAACCGGGTGGTGCTGATGGCCGACGCCGACGAGGACGGCTCCCACATCCGCACCCTGCTGCTGACCTTCTTCTGGCGTTACCTGCAGCCGGTGATCAACGACGGGCACCTCTTCATCGCCCAGCCTCCGCTGTTTCGGGTGGAGGGCACGCGCAAGCGCTTGGTCTGGTGTTACAGCGAGGAGGAGTTCCGGGAAACCCTCAAGGAGATGGGGGAAAAGAGCAAGGTTCAGCGTTACAAGGGACTCGGCGAGATGACCGCCGACCAGCTCTGGGAGACCACCCTCGACCCCGAGCACAGGGTCCTGCTCAAGGTCGAGGTCGAGGATGCACTCCGCGCCGATGACATCTTCGACCGCCTCATGGGAGTGGCGGTGGAACCCCGCAAGCGCTTCATCCAAGCCCACGCCAAGACGGTCCGGAACCTGGATATTTGAGCCTGGATTCGCCGACCGTGGCGGTCGACGCGATGGGTGGCGACAACGCTCCCCAGGCACTGGTGCGCGGCAGCCTGACCGCTCTCGGCGACGATCCTCGACTGCACCTCATCCTGGTCGGTCCCAAAGACCAGCTTGTGGCGCTGCTCCAGGACGGCGGTGATCACGCGGGAAGGCTGACCCTGGAAGCGTCCGAGGGCGCCATCCCCATGGGCGCCCACCCGGCCAAGGCAGTTCGCAGCCAGCCCCTCTCCAGCGTCGGGGTGGCGGTCAAGATGGTGCAGACCGGGCGCGCGGACGCCTGCTTCAGTGCCGGCCACAGTGGCGCGACCGTCGCCAGTGCCCTGCTCCAGCTCCATCGCCTACCGGGCGTGGCCAGGCCGGGCATCGGAACCGTCTTCCCGTCCCGCACCGGCCACACCCTCTTGGTCGACGCCGGTGCCGAGGTTGACAGTCGGCCGGAATGGCTGGCCCAGTTCGCCCAGCTGGGCAGCGAATACTGCCACCGGGTTCTGGGGGTGGAAGCGCCGCGCGTGGGTCTGCTCAGCAACGGGGAGGAGACCACCAAGGGCAACGCCCTGGTTCAGGCTGCCCACGCGTTGATCGGTCAGTTGGACCTGCGCTATGTAGGCCCGGTTGAAGGTACCGACCTTGTCTCCGGGAAAGTGGACGTGGTGGTCTCCGACGGGTTCGTGGGCAACGTGGCGCTCAAGACCGCAGAGGGTGTAGCTGAGTCGATCATTGCCGCCCTTCGCCAGGAGGCGACCTCGAATCTGCGCTCGCGCCTGGGGGCGTTTCTGCTCCTCCCCAGCCTGCGTCGGTTGCGTCAGCGGCTCGACTGGGCTCAAGTCGGGGGTGCTCCGCTGCTCGGCGTGAGCGGGCTGGTCTTCATCGGGCACGGGCGCTCCGACCCGCGTGCTGTCGCCAGCGCCATCCGGGTTGCCGCCGCCGCGGTTCGCTCCGGCCTGGCTCAGTCCTGGCACTCCCCGGTGGAAGAGCGGACGCCGGCCCAGGTGCCGGGGAGGTAGTAGGAGTGGCCATCGACCAGAGCGGCGGCAGGGTGGGCGGGGTGCGCGGCGTCGAGCTGGTGCAGGAAATGCGCGAGTCCTACCTGGTCTACGCCATGAGCGTGATCGTGGCCCGCGCGCTGCCGGATGTGCGCGACGGACTCAAACCGGTCCAGCGCCGGATCCTCTACGCCATGCAGGACCAGGGGATGACCCCTGGGGCCAGCCACCAGAAGTGCGCCGCCATCGTCGGTGAAGTGCTCAAGAACTACCACCCCCACGGCGATATCTCGGTCTACGACACCTTGGTCCGTCTGGCCCAGCCCTGGGTGATGCGCTATCCCCTGGTGGATGGCCAGGGGAATTTCGGATCGCCGGAGGGCGATCCAGCCGCGGCTTATCGGTACACCGAGGCGCGGATGGCACCGATAGCGGCGGAAATGCTCGCCGACATCGAAAAGGAGACCGTCGACTTCGTCGATAATTACGCCGCCACCAAGCAGGAGCCCTCAGTGCTGCCGGCGGCGATGCCCAACCTCCTGGTCAACGGGGCCTCCGGAATCGCGGTGGGGATGGCCACCAGCATCCCGCCCCACAACCTGACCGAGGTCTGCAACGGCTTGGTGCATCTCATCGACAATCCCGAGTCCTCCACCGAAGAGCTGATGAAGCTTATCCCGGGGCCGGACTTTCCCACCGGCGGCATCATCTACGCCCGCGACCTGGCCCAGGTTTATGGGACCGGTCATGGCCGAGTTGTGCAGCGTGCACGGGTGATCTTCGAGGAATCCAAGGCCGGCCGCGAGCAGATCATCGTCACCGAGCTGCCCTACCAGGTGAACCCTAGCCGCGTTCTGCAGACCATTGCCGAACTGGTCAATGAGCGCAAGCTGGAAGGAATCGCCGACCTTCGCAACGAAACCGGACGCCGCGAGGGCACCCGTCTGGTGATTGAACTGAAGAGGGACGCGCGCCCCTACACCGTGCTCAACAACCTCTACAAGCACACCCAGCTGCAGTCCACTTTTTCCTGCATTTTGCTGGCCTTGGTCGACGGCCGACCCCAGGTCCTCTCGCTCCGCAACATTCTCCAGCACTATCTCGAATATCGCCGCGAGGTGGTGGAGCGGCGCACCAGGCACGACCTGGAGCGTGCTCGCGAGCGAGCGCACATCGTCGAGGGCTTGCGGATAGCGCTGCAGAATCTCGACGAGGTGATACGACTGATCCGCGCCGCTCCTGACGAGGCCACCGCCCAGCGCCAGCTCGAGGAGCGCTTCCAGCTCAGCGACCGTCAGAGCAAGGCAATTGTGGACATGCGCCTCGGCCGTCTGACTCGCTTGGAGCGCGACAAACTCAAGACAGAACACGCTGAATTGCTGGAGCGCATGTCGGCGTTGGAGGCGATCCTCGCCACCCGTGAGCGTCTCATGGGAGTGGTACGCGAGGAACTCCTGGCCCTGCGCAAGAAGTACGGCGACGAGCGCCGTACCGAGATCACCTACGGTGACATCGAGCTCAACGAGGAGGACCTCATCCCCCGCGAGCAAGTGGTGGTCACGCTCACTCACCGCAGCTACATCAAGCGCACACCGGTCACCGACTATCGATCGCAGCGCCGTGGCGGCAAGGGAGTGATGGGCGCGAAGCGGGTGGGTGAGGAAGACTACGTGGAGCATCTCCAAGTGGCCTCAACCCACTCCGACATGCTCTTTTTCACCAATCGGGGAAGGGTTTTCCGGCTCCGTACCCACGAAATCCCCGACGTTTCCCGCCAGGCTAGGGGGACTGCCGTGATCAACCTGGTGGAGTTGGATCAGGGTGAGCGAGTGACGGCGATGCTGTCGGTCGACGCCTACTCGGACGAGACCTACATGGTCATGGCGACCCTGCGGGGGCACATCAAGAAGACCCCCGCCGCGGCCTACGCATCGGTTCGACGCAATGGCCTGATCGCGATGAGTCTCAGCGATGGTGACGAGCTCATCTGGGTACGGATCAGCACCGGGGGTGACCAGATCCTGCTCGTCACCCGAAGGGGCAAGGCCCTGCGTTTCAGCGAGAAACAGGTGCGGCCCATGGGCCGCGACACTCAGGGAGTCACGGCGGTGCGACTGCGAGGGGCAGACCTGGTTGCCGGGATGGACATCGTTCGGCCCGACAGTTATGTGTTGGTGGTGACCCAGAACGGATACGGCAAGTTGACGCCGATTTCTGACTATCCGATTAAGAGTCGCGCCATCCAGGGCGTGTACACCCTAGACCAGCACGCCATCTCCAAGGTGGGGGAGATCGTGGGGATGAATATCGTCGACGACCTCACCGACGAGCTGATGCTGATCAGCTCGGGTGGCCAGATCATCCGCATTCCCCTGGAGGGGGTGAGGATTTCCGGTCGCCAGACCCGGGGGGTGATCCTGATGCGTCTGGACGACGGGGACCTGGTGGGCTCGATCGCCGGCGTGGCCCCGCCGGGCGATCTCGAGGAGGAGTAGCGGTCCGGGCCGTCGAGCCCGGCATGCAGCCGTAGGCCAACGTGTCCCACATCCTCTTCGAGCTGACCCATCTTCCCGCGGTGGGTATCTATGGCTTTCTGCTCTTCTGGCTGGCTGCCGAATCGGTTGGCGTGCCCTTGCCGGACGAGGCGGTGCTGCTCACGGTGGGGTACCTGGTCCACAAGGGGACGGTCCAGCTGGCGCCATCGATCGCCTGCGCCACGGCCGGGGCGGTGATCGGCGCCAGCGTCTCCTACACCCTGGGATTGCGCTTGGGGCGGCCGGTAGTCGCCAGGTTGGCGGCCCGGGTGGGAATCAAGGGGGAGCGGTTGGCGAGCACCGAGGCCTGGATGCGAAAACGTGGTGGAGTCGGCGTCTTCATCACCCGGGTCCTACCGATCGCGCGCAACGTCGCCTCGTATGCGGCTGGAATCGCTGACATCCGTCCCCGGGTTTTTTATCCGGCCATGGTGTCCGGGTCGGTGGTCTGGTGCGTCACGGTGGTGTCCGTCGGCGACGCGGTCGGCTCCCACTACAGAGACATCCTCCGCGTGGGCGGCAACGCCCTCCTGATCGCGGTGGCGCTGGCGCTCTTGGCAGTGATTGGCTGGATGGTCTGGCTCCAGGTCGCTCGTCGCCGGAAGAGGAAGGTGGTCAGCTAGCTGGGTGCGCCCGCTGTCGAGCGCAGGTGGTCAGCTGGGAGCTTTCCCTGGGACGCCATCTGGCTGTTCTTTGAGGCCGGCCACGCCCAGCTCGCCATAGCGCTGCCAGAGCCCGCCCACCACCTGCATGCCCTTGAAGAGCTGAGCCAGCACCACCCTCTCGTTGGGTGCGTGAATGTGATCCCCGGGCAGCCCCACTCCGAACATGACACAGGGAACCCCGAGCTCGTCGGCGATGGTGGCGACCGGAGGAATGCTGCCGCCTTCGCGGATGAAGTCTGGTGGCGTGCCCCAAACCTGGGCTACCACCTGGGCCGCCGCGCTCACCGCCGGGTGGCTTGAGGAGGTCAGGACCCAGCGACCGGTGTGGATGGTCTCGAACTCGAGATGAACGCCCTCTGGGGCGATCTGGCGCAGGTAGGTCTCGACTACACCGGTGACCTGCTCGGCGTTCTGGTTGGGCACCAGCCTCGAGGAAAGCTTGGCGGCAGCGCGCGCCGGGATCACGGTCTTGGCTCCCTCGCCCTGATATCCGCCCCAGATGCCGCAGATCTCCATGGTGGGGCGAATGGTCCGGCGTTCCATGGTGCTGTAGCCGTTCTCCCCGCCAGCTACCGCCCCGACCTCGCCGAGGAACCCCGCCTCGTCGAACTCAATCGCCGCTATCTCCCGTCGCTCCTTCTCACGGAGTTCCTGGACGTCGTCGTAGAAGCCCGGAACCGCGACCCGTCCGTCGGCGTCGTGGAGCTTGGAGAGCATCTCGGTAAGGACTGTGATCGGGTTAAGCACGGCTCCGCCATACACGCCTGAGTGCAGATCGGTTTTGGCCGCCTCGATCCGCAGCTCCCAGTAGGCCATCCCCCGCAGGCCCACCGTCAGCGCCGGTAGGGTCTCGGCCAGCATCCCGGTATCTGAGATCACGGCGACGTCTGCGCGCAACCTATCCAGATGCGAGGAGACGATGGCTTCGAAGTGCTCGGAGCCGTCCTCCTCTTCCCCCTCGGCGATCAGCTTGAGGTTGATTGGGAGCTTGCCGCGAGCCTGGAGGTAGCCACGCAGCGCCTCCAGGTGCATGACGATGTGACCCTTGTCGTCGGCGGTGCCCCGACCGAGCAGCAATCCGTCCCGCTCCAGGGCCTCAAACGGAGCCTTCTCCCATTCGTCCACGGGGTCGACCGGTTGGACGTCGTGGTGGCCATAAACCAACACGGTCGGCAGGGACGGATCCCGAAGGAGCTCGGCAAATACCGCGGGGTGGCCTTCGCTCTCCCAGATCTCGGCCGTGGCAAAGCCGGCATCGAGTGCGGCTCGGCGCAGGAACTCGGCTGAGCGCTGCATGTCGCCGGCATGCTCGGGATCGGTGCTGATCGAGGGGATCGCTACCCAGCGCGAGAGGGACTCGACCAGAGGGCGTTCGCGGCTGCGGATGGCGGCTTCGAGATCGTCGACGCGGCTCACCGGCCCCAGGCCCTCGCCGTGGCGGGGCCCGGGCCGAGTGAGAAGGTCCTCAGGCCGCCTTCCCGATCTTGAAGATCTTGGTTCCGCACACGGGGCAGGTACCGGTGGTCGCCGGCTTGCCGTTCTTCAACGTTGTCGGCTGTGGGTTTGAGATTTCCCGCGCCTGCTTGCACTTCATGCAAAAGCCGGTAACGGCCATCCTGTTGCCCCTCCACTGAAGTAGAGCCCGATCTCCGGACCGGGCGGTCAGCCGCATTGTATTCACCAACTGGACCGGCTGCAAGCTCAGTTCCAAGTCTGGCCCCTGCCCGGCGGCTCCAGTGGGCTCTCATCTGGTCCCCACCCGGGCCGGTTCAAGACCCGCTCGGTGGTGATGCCCCTTGGCGCTCCAGCCAGCCAAACATCCCCGCCGCATTGGAGCGGATGCCGTTGAGGGTGTCTGCCGCCGGCAGTCTGGTAGGGTCCGCGCCCTCTGGCTGGCCGAGGCGCTGGCGCAGCGCCCGTTCGATGTGATCAACCTCAGGTCGCTCCTGGTAGGCGCCACTGGCGATCGTGGTCCAGATCCGGAGCTGCTCCTCCGCCTCTCCCAGTACCTGCCCCGGTTCACCCGCTGACCCGAAGTGGGTCAGGATCAGCTGCCGGGGCTGCAGCTCACAGAACTTGTGGAGGGAGCCGATCGCCAGCGCCAGGTCGAAGTCGTCGGGCGGGGTGGCTGGTCGCAGCGGGCCCGCCCCCGGCAGTTTCACTCCAACCGCGTCCCCCACCAGCAGAACCCCCGATCCCGTCTCCAGCACTCCGATGTGGTGCTTGGCGTGCCCAGGGGAATGGACCAAAAGCAACTTCTTGCCAGCGCCCAGGTCCAGAGTCGCACCGTCCTCCGCGGCCAGGAGGCGGTCGGAGTGTACGGCCGTCATGCGGCCGTACAAGGAATCCAGAGCCGGCCCATAGACCTGGCCGGCGGCTGTGATCAGCCGGGTGGGGTCGGCGAGGTGCCGCAGGCCCCGGGGATGACACACCACCTTCGCCTTGGGGAACTGCTGAGCAACCTCGCCGACCCCACCGGCGTGATCCAGATGGATGTGGGTCAGGACCACCCAGGCCAGGTCGTCGGCGTCGAGTCCATGCAGGGCAAGCGCGTCTCTGACTTTGGCGGCGTCCAACTGGGGTCCGGTTTCAACCAGACAGGGTTGGTCGGCCTCGATCAGGAAGACCGAGTTGACCTCCTCCCAGCCCCCCAGCAGGGTGTCGATCTGCCAGATACCCGGTGCCAGCAGGCGGTCCATGGCTGCCATCCCCCTTCCCTCTGCGGTCGATCTCTGCCTACCACCGTATCCCACCAGGGCACCCAGCCGGCGTAGTCCGGGGACAGATGTATGCCGACCGCGGGGCCAAGTGAGGTTCGAAATCTCCGACCTATACTCGAGAGGTGGACCAGCTTGACCAAGAGGCTCCCGAAGCCACCCAGGACAGCCCGGCCAGCGGCCCCCCGCCCGAGTTCCTCAATCCCGAATCTCCGCGCTACCAGCCCTGGGCCGAGAAGCAGATTTCCAACGCCACCAAGGAGAAGCGGCCTCTGGCCGAATTCCTCCAAGAGTTCGACGCCAAGCTGGCCGTAACAGGGCAGCGAGACAGCGGGAGCTGGGACCCCCAACACAACGAACGACTCCTGGCCAAGTTCTCCTCACCCGGTTCCTTGCCCACCCGTCGCCGTCGCCGACGTCGCCCGGGTGGGCGCTCACCTGCCCAAGCGGCGGGAGGCGAAACCCGACGGCCGGCGCCAAGCCCGCCCCAAGCCCAGGCTGGGACAAGACCCAATTCGGCCAGTCGCCGTCGCCGACGTCGCCGTCCCCGGGGCACCCGTCGAGGGCCGGAGGCCGGCTCCGCCCCATGACCGCGCCGGGCCTCCCGGCCGGGATCTGTTTCGACTACGGCTCCACCCTGGTCGATTTCACGCGGCCGGTCGCTGCCATCGCCGCAGCGGGTGAGGGCCTGGGGGCAAAGCTTCCTTTGGCGGCAAGCGCCTGGAAGGGCACGGCAGGAGAGTTCGCACTAGCCCTGGACCTACTGCTCGACCGCCTCATCGAAGAGGGCCATAGAGAGCTCGGTGCACGCGAGGTGGACATCGAGGCGATCCAACTGGCGGCGATCCAGCAGTTGCTCGGGTGTGTGCTCAACCCCGAGCTCAATGCCGAGCTGGGAGCCGCCCTGCAGCGTGCCTGGGTGTCGGGTGCCAATCCGGTCCGACCCGCCCTGAGGGTCGTCAATCAGCTCAGGGAGCGTGGACTGCGGATCGGGCTCTGTTCCAACGCGCCTTACCCACCGTCCCTGATGTACGAACAGCTGGACCGGCTTGATCTCCGCCGGTATTTCGATGCCGTGCTCTTCTCGAGCGAGATCGGCTGGCGCAAGCCGGACCCTCGCATCTTCTCTGAGCTGCTGATGCGCATGGGCCTTCCCGCCAGCTCGGTGTGGTTTGTCGGAGACCAGTGGGGGGCCGACATCGAAGGTGCCCGAGGTGTGGGCATGCCGGCCATCCTGGCGCCGGCAGCCGAGGCGCCAGTCGGCGCGGCGCCCCAGCTCAGCGAGTGGGGTGACCTGGTGAGGCTGCTGGGCTGAGCAGCGGCGCGGACCCAGGGCTGGGTCCGCCGTGGCACTTCGTACACTGAAGCAAATGCGCGTAAGCCAGCTGTTTGGCGCTACCAGACGCAGTGCCCCGACCGATGAGCTGGTTTCCCACCAGCTGCTCCTACGGGCGGGTTTTGTGCAGCAGTTGGCCACGGGAATCTTCAGTTATCTGCCGGTGGGATGGCGGACCGAGCAGAAGATCCGGCGGATCATCCGTGAGGAGATGGACGCCATCGGCGGGCAGGAGCTGCGTATGCCGGTCGTGCACCCTGGGGAGATCTGGCAGCGCAGCGGGCGCTGGGGCAGCATCGACGAGGTCCTGCTCCGCTTCCAGGATCGCCGGGGACGGGACATGGTGCTCGCCCTTTCCCACGAGGAGGTGGTGGCCGATCTGACGGCCGCCAACGTCAGCTCCTACCGCGACCTGCCCAGGATCGTGTACCAGTTGCAGACCAAGTTCCGCGACGAACCCCGGTCGCGGGGTGGTCTGGTGCGAACCCGGGAGTTCACCATGAAGGACTCCTACTCGCTCGACCGCGACCAGGCCGGACTGGAGCGCGCCTACATAGCCCATTTCCACGCCTACTTCAAGATCGCCGCACGGGCAGGAATCCCGGTGGTGGCAGTGCTGAGCGATGTCGGGGTGATGGGGGGCCACCTGGCTCACGAGTTCACCTACCTGACCGAATCAGGAGAGGACACCCTGGTCTTCTGCGACAACTGCGGCTACGCGGCCAATCAGGAGGTGGCGGAGGCAGCCCTACCCGAGCCCGAAGCCGAGCCTGAGCGCGAATTGGACGAGGTCGAGACCCCCGGAGCGGAAACGGTGGCCCAACTGTCGGAGTTCCTTGAGGTCGACCCCTCTCGGATAGCCAAGACGATCGCCTATATGGCCGAACTGGAGCGCGGCCAAGCCCTGCGACTGGTGCTCGCCCTGGTACCGGGCGACGCCGAGGTCAATCTCGCCAAGCTGCGGAACGCCACCAATGCCGTGGATCTCCGACCCGCCACCGCCGAGGAGGTCGAGGCGGCGGGAGGCGTGCCTGGATACATGTCTCCGCGTGGACTGGCGGTGGGGGCCGCCGTCGTGGTGGCTGACGAGCTGATCGCCCGGAGACGCAACCTGGTCACTGGGGCCAACCGCAGGGGGTGGCACCTTCGCAACTTCAATCTGGCGCGCGACTCCCGGGTCGATGCGGTCATCCGGTTGGCCGCGACTTCAGCGGGGCAACCCTGCGGCAACTGCGGCGAACCGCTGCGGATCCGCCGCGGGATTGAGTACGGCAACATCTTCCAACTGGGAACCAAATACAGCCTCGCCCTGGGCGCCCTTTACAACGACGAGGCAGGCCAGCAACTGCCGGTGGTGATGGGTTCCTACGGCATCGGGGTGGGACGGCTGCTCGCCTGCATAGCCGAGGAGCACCACGACGAGCGCGGTCTGACCCTGCCCATCAGCGTGGCCCCTTTCGAGGTTGCCTTGATCTCGGTGGGCACCGATCAGGCGGTCAGCGACCTGGGCGAGGCCACCTACCGGAAGATGACGGAGGCAGGCATAGAGGTGCTCTTCGACGACCGGGACGCCAGCCCCGGGGTCAAGTTCGCCGATGCCGACCTGAGGGGGATCCCACTCCGAGTCACCGTCTCGCCCCGGAGCCTCACAGCAGACGGCGTCGAACTCAAGCGACGCAGCGGCGAGCCTCGCATAGTGGCCGTGCCGGCAACTGTCGCGGAGGTGCACGATGAGTTGAGAGGACTTAGAGCTCAAGAGCTTGACTGGGCCAAGTCCCAACTGGAACCGGTCGAGGCGCTCGCCGCCCGGACCTTCTCCAAGGCGAGCTGACCCGGCGGGCAAGGCTTTGGCCAGGACCAGGACCATCCTCCACGTCGACCTGGACGCCTTCTTCGTCTCCTGCGAGCTCCTCCGCCGGCCGGAGTTGGTCGGGCTCCCCGTGGTGGTCGGAGGGAGTCACGAGTCCCATCCCGGTGAGAATCGGGAGCCGGGCCGGGGCGTGGTGGCAGCGGCCTCCTACGAGGCTCGCGCCTATGGCATCCGATCAGCGCAACCCCTGGCCAGGGCGCTCGGCCACTGCCCGGACCTGGTGGTGCTACCGGTCGACATCGCCGAGTACGCTCGGATCTCGCATCGGGTCTTCTCGATCCTCGCCGAGTACACGCCGCTGGTGGAGCCCGGTTCGCTCGACGAGGCCTTCCTCGACCTCACCGGGAACGAGCATCTCAGCCACGGTGGCGAGGCGACGGCGAAGGAGATCAGCTCCCGCTTGGCCACCGAGCTAGGCCTTCCCTGCTCGGTGGGGGTGGCCACAACCAAGGTCGTCGCCAAGGTCGCCTCCGACCTGCGCAAGCCCAAGGGCCTGGTGGTGGTGGCCCCCGGCACCGAGGCCGAGTTCATGGCACCGCTCGCGGTCGAGCGGCTGCCCGGGGCGGGGCCCAAGACTACCGCCAGGTTGAAGCTGCTAGGAATCGACACCTTGGGCAAGCTGGCAACCGCTCCCACCACCCTCCTGATCGAGACGCTGGGTCCCAACACCGAGACCCTCCAGCTCCGGGCGCGGGGAATCGACCCCTCACCAGTAGTGGTGCCCGGTGTGCCCAAGTCGATCAGCCGAGAGGAGACCTACTCCAAGGATCTGGCTTCCCGCAAGGAGTTGGCGGACCGCCTGGCGGCACTTTCGGCAGGGGTCGGATCGCGTCTCCGCGCTTCCTTGCTGGCGGCGCACTCGGTAGCCATCAAGGTGCGCTTTGCGAACTTCGAAACCGTCACCAGGACCAGGCGTTTGCCCGAGGCTACCTTCGCAGATTTGGAGCTGGAGTCGGGCGCCCTCGAACTCTTTGAAGAGGTCTGGACTGAGGGCCAGGCCGTCCGCCTGCTGGGGGTCGGGGCCGAGAGCTTGAGCGAAGTCCGGCAGATGGGTCTGTTCGCGAATGGAGGAGAGCGCGACGAGCGCCTGGACTTGGCCTTGGATGGCCTCCGGGGTCGCTTTGGCGGCCGCGCGATCTCACGAGGGACCCGGTCGCTGGATCATCCGATCGACTGGAACCGGGACCACCTCCGCCATCTTCGCGACGGTTAACGGCCTCCGTGGGTCTCCCAGCGCGGACCGTATGATCTGGGCACTCAGGTGGACCCGCCGCACCGGCTCTCAGGCAGGCTCGGCCAGCGAACCGTGGTGAGAGGAGTTGGCAGCGATGACCCAGCAGAGCTCTCACTCGGCGTGAAGACCGAATTCCGCTTCTGCCCCAGCTGCGGGTCCGAGCTCCAGTCCCGCCGGATCGAGGACCACGACCTTCCCGCCTGTCCCAATTGCGATTTTGTTGCCTGGAAGGGGCCCAAGGTGGCGGTGGCACTGGTGGCCGGGGACTGGCAGGGCCGGCTTCTGCTCATCCGCCGGGGAATCCCGCCGGGTAAGGGGGGATGGGCCTTT
Organism: Candidatus Dormiibacterota bacterium; assembly: GCA_963701235.1. GTDB lineage: Bacteria > Chloroflexota > Dormibacteria > Aeolococcales > Bog-877 > Bog-877. The sequence goes on along the minus strand of OY969577.1, from coordinate 145,333 downwards.
CCCGGCGGCTACGTCGACGACGAGGAGGAGCCCGCCGTCAGCGCGGTCCGTGAATGCCTTGAGGAGACCGGGTGCGAGGCAGCCGTGGACGACCTCGTCGGTGTCTTCCACGTGGTCGCCGAGGATGGGGCTCTGGTTGTCCTCGCCTACGGCGGTCGGGTGATCGCCGGGTTGCCGACACCAACTCCGGAGGCTCCCGAGCTGGCTTGGTTCGAGCCCAGGGAGATTCCGCCCCTGGTGTTCTCGTCCCATCGGCGCGCCTTCCAAGCCTGGCAGGCGGGCCTGGCGCTGGTCAGCTGACTTGCTCGGGATGATCCGCCGCGGATGTATGGGATGTCTAATCCCGCTTTTGGCGCTGGCCCTCCTGGCCTACGCGATTCACCTGTGGACCACCTCTCCCGACTATTCCCACATCAATCCCGCGCCGCCGGGCGCGCTCCAGCTGGCAGAGGCCCAGGCGGTTGCCGGGGCCCTCTCCAGCGGCCAACTGGTTGCGGTGGTCCACCTGACCGACGCGGAGGCCACCGACTTTTTAAAGAGCAGCCTGGGAGGGTACGACGGCCTATCCAACCTGGAGGTGCACGCGCTCAAGGGGCGGGTGGTGGTAAGCGGCCAGACCAGCATCCTCAACCACCCGCTGGTGATCAGCGGACCGGTCGTCTTCGGGGGCCAAGGGGGCAGCCGCATCAGGCTGCGATTCACCGGGCTTTCGGTCGGGCAGATGGCGCTACCCAGCCTGATCCCGCAAGCACTGGCTCGAGGCTTCCATCCCTCCTTCTCACTACCGCAGATCGCGGGTGACGCTGTGTTGACCTTCTCCTGCGAAGCGGCCCGGCCCAACGACCTCATCATTGGCGTCACCTTCGGCCAGGGCAAGCCCCCGGCCGGCGTGGACGCCTGCACCGCCAGCTCATGAACGAGGACCGACCTCGTCGCGAGCTCACCCATCTGGATCGCCAGGGTCAGGCGCAGATGGTGGATGTCGGGGGTCGCCCGGCCACCGATCGCGAGGCAACCGCCGAAGGCGAGGTAAGGCTGAACCGTGTGGCCTTCGCGGCGATCGCCGCGGGCACTGTGCCAAAGGGGGAGGTCCTCCAGGTGGCGAGGTTGGCGGGCATCATGGGCGCCAAGCGAACCCCCGAGCTGATCCCCCTTTGCCACCCCCTGACCCTGACCCATGTGGCGGTGGATGTCTGGCTGGACGGAGATTCGGGCCAGGTCAAGATCCGAGCCACGGTGCGTTGCCAAGGCGCCACCGGGGTCGAGATGGAAGCTCTGACCGCCGTAAGCGTCGCCGCGCTCACCGTCATCGACATGGTCAAGAGCCTGGACCCATGGGCAGAGGTGGGTCCCATTGCTTTGCTCTCCAAGCGTGGTGGACGATCCGGCGAGATGCTCCGGCCCGGCCGTGAGGCGGACAGCGCGGAACCAGGCTGAGATGGCCGCGGCAAGTGGCTCAGGAGCCTCTCGCGAGCGAGAACTGCGGGAGCTCCTCTACCTCCAGAAGCTGGCCCGTGAGGCCGCCTCAACCATGGAGCGGGATGAGCTGCTCTCGCTGGTGATCAGGGAGACCACCGGGGTCATGGACGCCGACGTCTGCTCCCTATACCTATACGATCAGGCTCGTGGCGGTCTGGTGCTGACCGCCACCAACGGCCTCAATCAGGCGCCGGTGGGCCGGGTGGTGATGGCGCCGGGGCAGGGTATCACCGGCACCGTGGCTGTCTCCCGTGAACCCTTGTCGGTGGCTGACGTGGCCAGCGACTCCCGCTTCAAATGGATCGAGGGGCTCGACGAGGAGCGATTCACGTCGATGGTCTCGGTTCCGATCGTGGCCGGGCCCCGGATGGTGGGAGTCCTCAACGTCCAGACGGTGATGCGCCGAGAGTTTCGAGCCGATGAGCTGGCGTTCCTCTCCGCCATCGCTGGCGCCCTGGCGGGAGTTCTGGAGCGGAGCGAGTTGCAGCATCGCCTGGAGCAGCAGCTGGATGAGATCCAGTTGTCCCAGACCGTACACGAGCGCTTCACCGAGCTGGCGCTCTCCGGGGCCGGCTTGCCCAATATCCTCGACAGCATCGCCGGCCTGGCAGGGGGCCAGGTGGGGCTCTACGACCCGCTCGGTTTCCACCTCGAGCACGGCGCCGGTAGCGGTCTTGCCGCTCGCCGGCTGACCATCCCGACCGCGCTGATCGGTCGCTCACCATCGGGGCCAGTTGGGGTCAGCCTGGCGCGTCCGCGCCTCGACCTGATCCTGGCGCCGGTCCGAGCCGGCGAGGAGCTGGTGGCGGTCCTCGCGGTCGAGGGAACCCTCGAGGGTGCGACCGCCGGCAAGCGCCGGGCCCTAGAGCACGGGGCCACGGTGGTGGCCCTGGAACTCTTGAAGGAACGCGCGGCCGCGGGGGTGGAGCGGAGGCTTCGCGGGGATCTCTTGGAGGGACTGCTGACCCCAGGGCAGAGCTCCGAGGACATCGCCCGCCTGGCGGTGAGAGCAGAGCGGTTGGGTTACCGGATCCCCGACCAGGCCTGGCTCCTGGTGCTGGAGCCGGACGACGAGCCTTCCTTGTCGATGTTCCAGACCCAGCCACTCCAGGAGCGCTTGCAGCGCGATCTCAACGAGCTTGGGCAGCGACGGTATCCGGGCTCACTGGCGGTCGCCAGGGCGACCTACTCGGTGATCCTGATCCCTGCTCGACCCCCGGCGGCCAGAAACACGGCAGCGGAGCCGACCTCTCTGGCGATCGACGAGTTTTCAAAAAGCGTCCGGGACCTCGCCCAGGGCTTGGGCCGGCGTCTCAGCTTCTCGGTCGGTGTCGGCAACCTCGCCAGCTCGGCCCTGGAACTCGCCCGTGCCCACGAGGAGGCGCGGCAGGCCCTGCGGCTGTCCCGCCGGGCCGGCAGAGTCGGCCAGGTCACGTCCTACCGGTCGCTGGGCGCCCTGCGGCTGCTGCTGGAGGTGAGGGACCCGACGGTTCTCGGCAAGTTCGTAGAAGAGACGCTCGGTCCCGTTCTCCACTACGCCGAGCGCCACCGCACACCGCTCCTGCCGAGCCTGGAGGCGCTGGTGGGGCAGGGCTGGAATCAGCGGGCGGCGGCTCGCCAGCTCCGCGTTCACATCAACACCCTGACCTACCGGGTTCAGCGGATCGAGGATCTCCTCAACTCCTCGCTGGACGACGCCGAGACCCGGGTGGTGCTCAGCATCGCCCTCCAGGCTCGGCAGTTGCTGGCGAGGTGAGTCCACGTGGAATGGTAGTTTCGTCCCACAGCAAATACCACGGAGGTGTCATCGATGTTGAAGCCCGGTGATGATGTGCCCGACTTTCGACTCCACGCTGGCACTGGTCGAACCGTCGACTCCCAGGCGTTGCGAGGCAAGCGCTGGGTGATCTACTTCTATCCCAAGGACAACACTCCTGGCTGCACCATCGAGACCAGGGAGTTCGGATTGGCGCTGCCCGAATTCGCCAAGCAAAACGTCGAGGTCTTCGGTTGCTCGGTGGGCGGAGTCGACGCCAAGACCAAGTTTGCCGAGGCGTGCGGTGCCCCGGATCTGCCCCTTCTCGCCGACGAGGATCATCACGTGGCTGAACTCTTCGGTGTTTGGAAGCCGAATGAGGATTCCGGGAGTGCGGACGGCAGAGTCGCGCGCAGCACCTTCCTGATCAGCCAGGACGGTAAGGTGGAGCAGGTGTGGACGACCGTCCAGCCCGCGGGTCACGCGGCCGAGGTGTTGTCGACCGCAGCACACACTCTGCCGTAACACACAGAGTCGCGTCGGACCACAAAGGCCCCCGGCGATGCCTGTTCTTTGCCTATTTTTCAGGGCGATATGGCGTCAGCAGCGGCAGGATCGCGGACAACGTCGGAACCGAAGGACCCCGCCAATCAGGCTCGGGGTCATATTGCAAACCCCGTTGCCCGTCCGGTCGAGTCGGTTTGAATTGGTAGGCAATCATTCCGGCACGCAGAGCACCTGTCAACTCGTGGCTGCCACCGTCGCCGACATATAGACACTCATGCGGCGCCAGCTCAAGCCGGTCGCAGACGCGGCGGTAGAGAATGCCGTCGGGCTTGCGGACGCCTTCGCTGTAAGAAAAGATCGGCGCCTGGATCGGTGCTGTCCAATCCAAATCTCCCCACAGTTCCGGAGTCTCACCGGAGCAATCACTGATCAGGCCTATACCGATCTGGCGGTCTCGCAGGACAGCCAAAAGCGATCTCACTTCGGGGAGGGGGTCCCGCAAAACGTTGCGAAACTGAGCTATCCGGTGCGCGGCGGCGCGCTGCACCAACTCCGCCGACGGGTACTCGTCGATCATGGCGCAGAGCCGCTGCAGCATCTCTGCGGGATCACCGAGCTGACCGTCGGCGCGAAGTGTATAGGTTGTGTTCATCAACTCCCGGAATCGCGGCACATCGACGCCAAGAATCTCAGCCACTTCACCGATTTTGTCGGCAGCTGTCTGCTCCCCCCAGCCGGCAATCAGGGTACCGAAGAGGTCAAAGACTACGCCCCGAAGCACCACCGCACGAGTGTAGGTACCCGCGACTCCCGGTCAGTCCGGCGGTGAAGTTCCCGCGTGGGCGGCCTGGGTGCTGGCGCGGGGGAGTCCCGCAACCATCTCCAGGGCGTGGGGCAGGGCGGGCCAGACCGCCTCCAGGCTCTCCTGGGTGGCCTTGAGAGCTCCGGGGAGGGCGAGTACCAAGGTGCTGCCGCTGACCACTGCGATCTGCCGCGAGAGGATTGCATGCGGAGTGTGCTCCAACCCCGCCGCGCGCATGGCCTCGGCGAATCCCGGGACCTCAAAGTCGCCCACTGAGCGCACCGCCTCCGGGGTCCGGTCGCGGGGATGCAGGCCGGTTCCGCCGGTGCACACGATCAGGGCGGGGTGCATTTGCGTCATGGTCTGGCGGAGCCAGGCCACGATTTGATCGGGCTCATCGGGCAGCAGCGCTCGGGTTACCAAGTCTCCGGGCAGTTCTAGCAGCCGCGCTGCCAGCCACTCCCCGCTGGTGTCAGTGCGGGCGCCAGCCGCACCCTGGTCGCTGACCGTTAGCAGGGCCACCGGCCAACGGCCGGCCACCTCTGGCACCTCGCAGCGGTCATCCTGGCTCATTTGTCGGTCCCGATGCGCTCCTCGGCGAGGAGTTGAGCCAGCCGCCGATCGGAGATCTGGGCTTGGGTGAACTCTTGAAATCGGGAGCGTAGGGCGGCGTACTGGGTGGAGAGCGCTGCGTCGTCGTCGCCCGGGGCGAGCGGCCAGTCCTCCAGGTAGTGGATGTTGGTAAGGCCCGCCTGGAGGGACTCCTTGAGGCAGCCGAAGCAGGGCCGCATGGTGGTATAGAGAGTCGCTCCCAAGGTGGACTGGCCGAAGCGAGCCGCCGCCAGAATCGAGTTCTGCTCGGCGTGCACACATATGCATAAGTCGTATCCGCGCCCGGCCGGGTAGGCGTCGGACTCCCGGTTGGCGCAGCGATGACAGCCCCCCTCCGAGCAATTGGGCATGCCGATGGGAGTGCCGTTGTAGCCGGTGCTGATGACTCGATCATCCCGCACGACAACGGCCCCAACCCGGCGGCCCAGGCAGTCGGCCCTGGTGCGAGCGGCCAGGGCCAGGAGAAAGAAATACTCGAGCTTTGAGGGCCGGATCACATCCGGGCTGGTCATCGAGGCCGGGCCTCCCTGCACAAACGCATCCTGTGAGTTTGCCACGACCAGCTGCTCGGCCACGGTGACCGGGAGAATGCCCCCATCTCGGAGGGTTGCCTAGGGGTCGGCGAGCGCTCGTGGCTTGTCGCTGACGGGGGTCATGACCGCCTGTGCAAGGCTCCGTTTGTGCCAGACGAGTAGAGCCATCAACAGCAACAGCAGGAGGAGATTCCGGGCCTCCAGGACAGCCAGCGCGTAGGGGTGCAGCGCCAGTACCGCCAGCCACAGGTAAGGAAACTCCAACTGAGTTAGAAGCGCCAGCAACAGTCCGAGGCAGAGTAGCCTTCCCCGCTCGGGATACGCCAGCTCCGCGGCTGCGATGACCAGGCAAGGGAGAAGGGCGTCGAAGTATTGCGGCGACAACACGGGCGTGGCGACCATGGCCGCCGCAACCGTGGCGGCGAGCGCCGCGCCGGCGCCGATCTGTTGGTGATATGCGTACCACGCCACCAGTAATAGCGCGGCGGCGCCGAGACAGGCGAAGACCAGTGCTAGGAGCGATAGATGCAGACTCGCGCCGCTGATCTGCATGCTGCCGAGCTCACCCATCCTAACGGTCACCTGCCCACTCAGCATGACTGTTAGCGCAACTCCCGCGGCCAGGCTCTCTATCTCTACGCCGCGAGAAAGGTTCCGCAGTTGGGAGTGGATCAGCCCGCCATGGGACCAGATGGTGAAGGCCACGCCCAACGCGATCAAAAGAGCCACACTCGGCAGTAGCGCTTTGGCCGCCCTTATGGTCCGACCGAGAATTGCTGACGCGAGGGCCTGGTTGTCCCCTAATTGCAGTGCTGCCATGGGGATGAAGGCAACCCAGCCATAGTCTTTGATAAGTCCCGCCAGTGCCACCAGCACAAAAGCTAGTGTTCGCCGGCGATCGTGCCACGCTAGCGCAGCCGCTCCCAGCAAGAGCCCGATCGCGGGATCGGGTCGCCACAGCGTAACCGGGCCTGCCGCGCAGAGCAGTGCCAGTGTGGGCCACCCCACCCCGCCGGCCACTCCCGCGCTATTTCGTGCCCACCTGGCAAGAAGCGCCGAGCCAATTACAACCAGGACCAACATCTCAACGGCGAAAGCCAAGAGATAGCGGGCTCCGGCGACGTCAGGCAGCAAGAGGAAGGCAAAGATTCCGGGCGGGTAAATAAAGGGCTGCCGGCCGTGAAAGATGGTGCTATAGGGCCTCACGCCGTCAAGCAGCAACCTCGTTACCGTGTGGTAGCTCAAGACGTCGGTACTGGCCAGCCCCAGGCGCCCCAAATGTGGCACGCCTCCGATGGCATATGCGAAGACCGGGATCGCAACCAATAGAAGCAGCGCAATCGCGAGGCCAGGGGACTGATCCGGGCGGATCAGTTCGACCAAGCCGTCGACCCAACCCCTTCGCCCGTTGCGGCCAGCTTCAGAGACGGGCCGCACTGGGCGCATCCCCATCGCTGGATGATTTCACAACATGACAGCCTTTGTCAGCACGCGACTCTCCAGGCTTTGACATCTGTTTCGGCGGGCGGGGGCGGCAGGGTGACTGGGAGTAGGAGCGGGAGCACTTGCGCTCACTCGAGGCGGCCGGCTTCAGCTGGTGGAACGAGTGGGTCAAACCTGGCGAGCGTGACCGCGTAACAGAGGCGGTACGGCGAGGCTCGCTGCGAATCGACTGAGCCCTGGTGCGCCGGCGAGGCGGGAAAAGTTCCCGTCAGTTGCCTAACAGCTCCCTCGTGGTAACAACGGTTGCAAACTCTTCGTGAAGGCTGGCTGCGGTGGCTCGACCAACTTCATCGGCAGTCACCTTGACGCCTCCCGGGCCGACCCGGTCGAAAGCGTGGGTGGCGTCCTGTACAAACCACGTCTGGTAGCCGAGGTCGCCGGCCATCCGTGCGGTGGTCTCGCAACAGTGATCGGTTGCGATGCCGCAGATGGCGACTGCTTTGATGTCGCGCGACTGCAGCCAGCTGTCGAGGTCGGGTTGGCCGTAAAACGCTGAGTGGACCCGTTTGGTGACCAGCAAGTCGGGCTCACCAGTCAGAGCGGGCTTGAAATCGTTACCTGGCTGGCCAGGCGCCAAGGGCGACTCTGGACCCTCATCGGAGTCGTGGCGGACAAAGACGATCGGTTGCCCCTTGGCACGCCAGCAGCCGATCAAAGCCGCGACGTTGGATTCGCAAGCGGGATTGTTCCGCGGACCCCATACCGGATCGTCGAAGCCAACTTGGACATCGATCACCACCAGAGCGCAGCGCTCTGGCGCCGACATCAGCCCGCGACGGCCTTCTGGATGGCTGGAGCCAAACCCGGGAAGCCGGCCAGGTACTCGGCGCGCTCGCGACCGAGCCGCTGGACGATGGCCTGGTAGTCGTCCGCGCGGCCCTGGCGCTGGTAGAGGCGGCGGGGCTGGAGCAGCTCAGGGTCGTTAAACCCGGGGACGGTGGTGGCAATCTCGTAGCCGAAGTCAGGATCGCGTTCCCAGGTGATGGTCCGTTCTGCGATGGCTTTGACCACAGCCGAGGAGTGCGGGATGCGAATCTTCTTGGAGTTGGGGTCACCGTCGCCGCCTCCCACCCAGCCGGTGTTGAGCAGGAAGACCTCGAAGTTGCCTGCGGCGTGGAGCTCCTTGAAACGGTTGCCCTGCTGGGCGTGGAGCAGGGGAAAGAAAGGATTGGTGCCGGGTACTCGCAGCGACTTTCCGGCTTCAGAGGCGCCACCCGCAGCGGTGCCCTTGGTCTCCCCCAACATGAAATAGGCGGCCGCCTGTTCCACCGAGAGCCGCGCGACCGCGGGAATGATGGCGTCATTGCGGTTGAGGATGAGGAGCGCTGAAACCGGGCCGATGTCGCGAGCGTCCCGAGACCAACCCAGGGCCTCCATGGGAAAGACCGCCCGACCGTTCTGGGTGTAGCTCTCGTCGAAGAAGTCAACCGGTCCGCCGATCTCCTTCTGTGAGACGTTCTCTAGGTAGGCGACCCGAGAGGTCACGGCTCCATAGATGGTCGGTTCGTCCTCAGCGCTGAGGGCGTAGGTTTTGGCGAAACAGCCGTTCTCGGAGCCGTAGACCTTGCCCGCCCCCATCAGCGCAACGAAGTCGTCCTGAACCGGCTTGCTGTCGTTCTGGCGGGTGAATGTGGTGGTGGTCTTGCCGGTCCCGGAGAGCCCCACTATCAACAGAGTTCGCTCTCCTTGGCTGGTGGGTATGACCTTGCAGCCGGCGTGGAGGGCGAGGCCACCCCGCTCGTAGACGAGCTGATTCCACATCCGCAGCAGCCCTTTTTTGGACTCGCCAAAGTAGTCGGAGTTGAACACCCTGGTGATCCCGGACTCGAGATCGACGGCGATCAGGCGATCTTCCGGGTAGCCTGGTGCGGTCAGCTTGGGGGTGTAGATCAGCGTGAACTCGGGGCGGAAGTCGTCGCCCGTGTCCGCATCCTTGAACAGGAGGTGGTCCTGCATGCCGGCGATGTTGGCTCCCGCCTCTTCGATCACCAGTCGCACCGGAGAGCGGAACTTGGGGTCGTTGTTGATGTATCCGTCGATCACGATCACGTCCTGGTCGCGGAGGTAGTCGTCCTGGCGCCGGGCCATCCGCTCCCCCTCCTCTACCGAGATGGTCTGGCTGGAGGTGATCTCAGGCGTGTCGGTGATGATGTAGGTGGAGCCGGTGCTGCGGGAGAGCACCTCGGTCTGCACGTTGTAGTTGTCGTAGGCAGTGAGGCGGGCCGTCGGCATCGCCGCCGTCAGCCGCCGCAGCTCTTCCTGGGTGGGGTTTAGCCGGGCGTGCTGGGCGATGGGCGTATAGGGGTCGGCGACCTTGCTCATTGACGACCTCTCCACTTCACTCGTGAACTGCTGACTCGCGGGACATTAGCAAACGCACGCTGGGGCCATCGGCCTACCCACCGACACCGAGGCCGGCCCCCCGGAGTTAAGCTGCGCGACCACGGGCCGCCGTCGGCCCACTTTACATCGCCCCCCAAGGAGATCGCCGGATGGCTAGCCCGACCAAGCCCCACTCCCGGGTCGAGGCCACCGTGGCTGCCGTCATGACCCGGGCGGTGATCACGATCGGCCCCGAGGCCAAGGTGACCGAGGCTGCGAAGCAGCTTCACCAGCATCACATCACCGGCATGCCGGTCCTTGACGATCACCAGCGGGTGGTCGGTGTGGTCAGCGAGATGGATGTGGTTCTCAAGCGGGGCTCCACCGTGGCCGAGATCATGACCGAGGAGCCGCGAACCATCGAGGAGGAGGTCCCGCTCAGCGAGGCGGCTGACATCCTGATGGCGCAGCGGATCCGCCGGCTCCCGGTCATCCGCAACGGCAGGCTGGTAGGCCTAATTTCCCGCACCGACCTGGTGACCTTCTTCGCACGCCATCAGTGGGTCTGTGGCAAGTGCGGCGCCACCCAGCATGGGCTGGAGCCGCCTGAGCGCTGCATCGTCTGCGGCGCCGAGGGACGGGGGTTTAAGTTGGAGGAAGCGCCCGGCGGCATGTGACGCCGCCCCCGGTCAGGTTGCCAGCCCGGCCCCGGCCTGCTTGGCCAGCTCGTTGCGATGGTGGAGCTGGGCAAGATCATGAAAGGCGTCGATCCAACGCACCGTACCGCTGTAGGAGCGCATCACCACCGAGTGAGTTTCAACCGTGCCACCCACGAAGCGGACCCCTGGCAGGAGCTCCCCGTCGGTGATCCCAGTGGCGGCGAAGAAGATGTTCTCGCCACCACAGAGGTCCTGGGCCTGAAAGATCTGCTCCGCGGTGAAACCCTCCTCTTGGATCAGGCGACGCTCGGCCTCGTCCCTGGGCCACAGTCGGCATTGCATATCGCCGTGGATGCAGCGAACGGCACAGGCGGTTAGCACCGCCTCGGTGGCGCCGCCGATCCCCATCAGCACGTCCAGCCCGGTCCGCTCGGGAAGCGCGGCCATGATCCCGGCCGCGACGTCACCGTCGGTGATCAGCTTGACCCTGGCCCCGGTGGCGCGGATCTCCTTGAGCAGGTCCAGGTGGCGGGGTCGGTCGAGCACCACCACGGTGAGGTCCTCGAGGTGACGCTCCTCGGCCTCGGCGATCCGATGCAGGTTCTCGGTGGTGGATAGCCTGAGGTCGATCACCCCCCTGGCGCGGGGTCCGACCACCAGCTTCTCCATGTAGAAGCAGTGGGTCTGGAGCAGGCTGTCGCGCTCGGCCAGGGCGACTGTTGCAATGCCTCCGGGTAGGCCGTGGGCCACCAGCCGGGTGCCGTCGATGGGATCCACCGCCACGTCCACCATCGGCGGATTGCCGTTGCCGATCTGCTCCCCGATGTAGAGCATGGGAGCCTTGTCCTTTTCGCCTTCGCCGATCTTGACCACACCGGCCATGTCGACGTGGGAGAGGCTGCGACGCATCGACTGGACCGCGGCACGATCGGCAGCGTCCTTGTCATCGCGACCCATGAAGCGGGCGGCCGACATCGCCGCGCCCTCGGTGACCCGGACCAGTTCCAGGGCGAGGTTGCGGTCGATCGGTGTTCCGGGATCGGCGGTGATGTCACCCAAGTCCGGCAGGTGGTGCGTCTTGGTCACGGAGAGGCAGCATACGGTCTCGACTTCTCCCTGTCCTTCGCCAGATCGACAACAGCCCAGCCCGTCGAAATGCTGGAGCCAAGGAGTTGCCAGACTTGCGAGATGGCTGACGATCCAGCGCCGGAATCTCATAGGACCACCCCACGCCGGTTCGCCTACGACGAACCGGGCCGGGCCCTGTTAGTCGAGTGGATGAACGGAGAAGGGAACGCCATCCCCTTCGCCGACTTGAGACGAGCTTGCCCGTGCGCGCTTTGCCAGGGCGAGCTGGGAAGACCAGGCAGGTTCCAGCTCGATCCCGATCTCCATCCCGGCGAGGACGAACTGGCTGACATACAGCTGGTGGGCAACTATGGCCTCAAAGCAGTGTGGGCAGACGGCCACGACACCGGGATCTACCGTTACGAGTACTTGCGGAAGCTGGCAGAGGCAGCCGGCTAGCCTCGGCCGGCTGAGGCCAGACGACCGGCACGCGTGCTGGCCGAGAACGCAGAACCCATTGCCATCAGGGTCCACCAGCACGACCTAGGAAAGCTTGTCCTTCCGGCCATTGTTGGGATGGCTCCCCCAGCTATCCGGGCTTCGCATCGGCGGTCCCCTTTCGCCTAGGAACAGTTGCGCGCCCTAAAGCTCTCGCTCCAGCAGCCGCCTGATCGTGGCCGCAACCACGGTGGGCTTGAAGGGCTTGGTGACCACCTCTCGGGCGCCAGCCGCCAGCGCCCGCTCCCGACCCTGTGGGTCGCGCTGTTCAGGCATCAGGACGATCCCCGACCGTGGTTCTAGCCCGTCACGAATCAGGCGGCGGCAGAGCTCACGGCCATCCTCCTCTAGGGTGACGTCGCACAGGAGCAGGTCAACCCCTCCTCGACTGAGCAGGTCCTCCGCCTCCTTGGCGCTGCGCACCCAGGTGAGGTCGTGGCCCTCCATTTTGAGTTTGAATTCCAGGATCCGTCCGATCATGGGCTCGTCCTCAGCGAGCACCAGGTTGGCTCGCGCCTCGGCTTCCACGCACCGAGTCTAGGCTGCTATCGGCATCCGCCTTCAGGGCCGGTTACGTTCCGGCATCGGGGCTGCGACATGGGGATGGGATCTCGGCTCCCGGCCCAAGAATCGCTCCTCGTGGGCGGAGCAAGGAAGTGGGGGCAAACCGCGATTGCCGCGGTCACGGCCAGTGTGGGCGCACTGGCTTTGATCGCGGGTACCGGCGCGCCCCTGGCGAGGGCCGGCTCGGGCCCGGCAATCACGCCGCCTGCCTATCTCGTCAACCTGCTCTCGCAGGCGAAGGCAGAGTTGTCCGAGCTGGGCACCAAGGTGCAGACCGCGCGCCAGCAGATCGCCCTTGACCAGCTCCGATCCACCCAGGAGCGCCACGAGCTGTCGGCCCTGGTGTCGGTCGAGTACACCGGCGCCCCCGAAGGGCTACTGGCGGTGCTGGCCAGCCCCGACTTCAGTGCGGCCCTCGACACTCAGCTCGAGCTGGCGCAGCTCACCCAGGCCGAGCGCCAGCTGTTGGACAAGCTGGCGCAGAACGTCCGCAATCAGGAGGCGACCGAGGCTCAGCTGAAGCAGGAGCAGTTGCAGGAGCAGCAGACCGAGAACCGTATCAACGCCGAGGAACTGGCGGCCGAGTTCCAAGAGGAACAGGCGGCGCTGGCGGCGGCGGCAAAGCTGGCTGCCCAGGAAGCAGCGGCCAAGGCCGCAGCCGGCACCCCGGTTGCCAATTCGCCTTCGGCGACCCCCACTCCGCCACCACTGCCTAAGATCCCCCCTGGCCCCCCGGCGCCCCCCGGCCCGGGCGGCAGTGGAGGGCCCTTCGGTATCAACACCAATCTAACTCTCCCCAGTGGCATCTCGCTCGCCCAAATCCAGGAGTTCTTGAAGCAGAGTCCCGCGTTGGAGGCGGACGCGAGTTACTTTCTGCAGGCGGAGCAGACCAACCACGTAAGCGCCATCTACCTAGTCGCGGACGCGGTCCTAGAGACCGGCTTCGGGACCTCCCAGATCTACACGCAGGACCACAATCTCTTCGGCTTCGGGGCCTACACCTCAGACCCTGGTGCTGCCAAGCAATTCCCCAGCGACCAGGCCTGCATCGCCTACGTCTCCTGGTACGTCTCAGTGAACTACCTCACGCCGCCAGGGAGCTCCGTACCCAACTACCCCGGGGCCGCACCTCCGCCAACGGTGACTACCGGCCAGTTCTACCACCTCCCCACCCCGGCGGGTATGAACGTCGACTACGCAACCGACCCCTCTTGGGCGTTGAAGATCGCAGGCATCGGCTCCGATCTCCAGACGATGCCTGGCTGAGGCCTCAGGCGGCCTAGGAGACCACTAGCCTTGGCGTGGTGAGGTCCGGAGAGCGGCCAATCACGAAACACCTAGACAACATGCTTGGCCGGGCCATTAGCGACTACTTCTGTCTCGCCGATGGGCGCACCGCGGCTCTGGTCCACCGCTCCGGTCGTTGCGATTTTTGGTGCTGGCCCAGCTTTGACAGCCCAATGCGGCTCGCCGGTCTACTCGATACGGAGCAGGGTGGCTGGGTCTGGGTAGGAATTCCCGGCGACCAGCGAGGGGCTGCTGGGTGGGTGGGCGGTTCCGGAGTCATGTGGCTCCGTCCCGGCGCTGGCATCGAGATTCGCGTCGCTCTTGTCGACGACGGGGCCGGTCGGAGCGCCCTCGCCTGGTTGGTGGATGGTCCAATTGGGGCGGAGGTCAGGATCTCGCTGGCATCGCCTACCGCGGGTGGAGGTGATGCCTGGTCGGTGGGAGCAGGAGGTGCCTGGCTGCCCGCCGGCGGCGCCAGGGACGGCCCCGGAGGACCACTAGCCCTGGTGAGTAGCGTTCCCCTGAAACCACGCTCGAAGGACTTCACAGCTCAGATTCCTGAGACGGGTTTCGCGGTGTGGCTGGGCGCCCCGTTGCGGGCGGATGAGCTTCCGCCGGCGTTGACCCTTGCCCGGGAAACGCCCGAGTTGGCGGTTCGGGCATTGGCGCGATCGCTATCCGACCAAGTTGTGGCGGATGAGTCCTGGCTGCGCGGACTGCGCGCTAACAGTCGAGCCCTCGAGGCGGTGCCATCAGGGGCTGCCCGGCTGGTAGATCGATCGCTCCTGACGCTGCGGTCGCTCCAGGATCGAACCACGGGCCTAGTGGTGGCTTCGCCGGCAACCTCCATCCCCCAGTGGCCCGCCAGCGTCCGGGCCTGGGATTACCGCTACGCCTGGCTCCGGGACAGCGCCGACGCGGGCATGGCGCTCTCTCGCGCTGGGGCAAGAGCTGAGGCGGAGCGTCTCGGATCCGGCCTAGGAAAAGTGCTTGGCTCCGGGCCTGATCCGCCAGCCCCGGTCAGTCGGTTGTCAGGCGACCGGCTTCCTCAAGAGCACTTTGCCAACCACCTGCGCGGCTACGGAGGTGCCCCGGTGCGAATCGGCAACTCTGCCTCTGGCCAGGCTCAGCTGGATTCGCTGGGTGAGGTTGTGAGGCTGGCGGAGGAGCTCGACCGAGCGGGCGAATGCCCTCCCGAGCTGCTGGTCGCCGTGCCTGGGTTAGCTTCCGCGGCTGCCCAGAGATGGCACCTGCCTGATCATGGAATCTGGGAGGTCAGGGGCGAGCCTCGGAACTACGTTCACAGCAAGGTCATGTCCTGGGCCGCGTTGCAGGGCGCTGCCGAACTGGCGGAGCGAAGTCGAGTGCCGGGTGACTGGATGAGCTGGCGGCAGACTGCGGCTGAGATCAGAGCAGCCGTAGCACTCCGAGGATCAGGCCCGAATGGAGAGCTGGTGCTGTCGTTTGAGGAGCCGAGTGCAGATTCGTCGCTGCTCGCCGCCTACGTTGTCGGGTTCATAAGGCCTGGCGCAGCGAACTCCGCCTGCACTCTGGAACGGGTTTCGGCCGAGCTGGGCCAGGGCCCTCTCATGGATCGCTACGCCGGCGAGCGGGATGGGATCGCAGCTCCCTGCTTTCCCTTCATCTTCCCCGGCTTCTGGGCCGCCAGCGCGGAGGTCCTTTTGGGTCGCCGCGCCGCTGCCGTGGCTCGCTTTCTAGCCATCTCCAGCCTGGCCGGACCGGCCGGCCAGCTGTCAGAGGTGGCGGACCCCGAGACCGGCGCGCTCTGGGGAAACTATCCCCAGGTGCAGAGCCATGCGGCCCTAATTGAGACCGCTCTCGCCATCTGGCCACGAGAAGGCGCCATCCCAGGCGGGGAAGTCGGCGAACCGCCCATATACTGGGCGTCGGAGGAGCAGGGATTGCTTTGAGCAGTCTTGCCCCGTTCGTCTAGTGGCCAAGGACACCGCCCTCTCAAGGCGGAGATCAGCGGTTCGAATCCGCTACGGGGTACCACTTCTGCCGCCCACTAAGGGCGTCAACTGGAGCGCATGACAGAGACGACAGATCAACCGACCTCTCCGCCCCGACCTCTTGCCAGCGTGCCCATCGCCCCCCACGGACACCAGATCCAAACAGCTCATCTGACGGTCTTGCCTGACGAGGACGACCCAGCCCGCGCACGTCTGGCGGAGGTTCTGGCTACGGCGGGCACACCCCCCGGGCCCGAGGGCACCGAAGCGCTGCGTCGCGTCTGCGGTGACTACCCGGCCTTCCTGGATGGCTGGGCACGGCTCTCCCAGTCCGCCTACGCCGGTGGGGATGCCGTGACCGCCTACGCCTATGCCAGGGTTGGCTACCATCGGGGGTTGGACCGGCTCAGGAAGCACGGCTGGGGTGGTACCGGACAGGTGCGTTGGGAGGAGCTCAGCAATCGCGGATTCTTGCGCAGCCTGTACATGCTGATGCTGGCGGCGGCCGCCATCGGGGAGGCGGACGAGGCCTCCCGATGCCGACAGTTCCTGCTCGACCTGGACCCGAATGACGGTATCGGGGCTGGGCGCGCGACGCCACCAGCTTTAGGGGAGCTAGTAGGGGTCGCCGAGCTTCCCTAGCCGGGTGCCGGGGGCTCGGTTTCGGGTGGCGGAGACAGCTTGCCGTTCTTCGGTGCAGGACCCTTGAATCCGGCGGCCGTGCGATGGCCACCGCCGCCATACCGAGCAGCGATCAAGCTGACGTCGACCCCGCCTGGGGTAGAGCGCAAGGACCAGCGGGCCTCGTCGCCGCTGCCTTGCCACCAGACCCCAGCGAATGGTTGACCGACGGCCAGCACATCCCCCAACTCACTCTGCAAGACCGGGCTGTTGACGGTCGGTACCACAGTGCCCAAGATCTCCACCGGCGCGGCGTGCGCAGCCACTCGCTGCACCATCCGGCGCTGGTAGCGAAGCAGGGCACGGCCCTCGACGCGGAGCTGGTCCACATCGATTGAATCCCACGTTTGGAAGTCAAAGTCGTGAGCGCGAAGTGCGGCCGAAACCTCCTCGCTCTCGGGCAAGTCATGGCGCCACAGATCACGGTCCTGCACGTAGCGCAGCAGTGCCGGCACCGGAGTCTCGTGCAGAAACTGCCATGCCATTACGGCTCCGCTGCGGTTCATGTCGAAGACGCAGTAGGGAAGGTCCCCCAGCTCGTGCGCAGCCGAGCGATGGTGATCGAGGACCACCAGGCTGGCGGAGGTGAGGGCCAGCTTTTCCGTGGTGCCCCGATCGTAGGCAAAGTCGGCCATGAGCACGTGCCGACCCTGGGTTTTGGGAGGTGGGTCGCCGTGGTTGACGGGCAGGTAGTCAGCGTCTTCGCCGAAGCGTTTCCAGGCGGCGAACGCGGCTCCGAATCCGTCAGGGCAGTCGCCGTGATAGACGACCAGTGGACGCGAAACCGACTGCTTGGTTGTCTCTGTGTACTCCGGCGCCGACATCACCACTAAAGGTACCCCTCTCTGCGATATCTCAATAATTTCAGCTGGGGTAGATGAACCCTTCGGTGCCGTCCGCGTTGGGGACGATGCGCATGTCCTCGGTTCCACCACCGATGACGTTGTCCTCCTCGACAGTGAACTCGGCGCCGTTGACTGCCACCACCCAGGCCACGTGACCCAACCCCGAGTAGAGACCGCCGGGATCGAAGACCACGATGGAGTTGACTCTGGGGATGCTTCCGATTGGGTAGATGTCATCGTCAGCGATCCAACCGTCAGCATTAGCGTGCCATGGGATGTACGCGTGGGTGGCCACGAACCAAGTGCACTGTCCGACCGGCGTGTAGCTGTCGTCGTTGAGGTAGCCCCCTGCATAGCAGGCATTGCTGGCAGAGGGGGTACAGGTGCCGATGATTTCCCCCCACTCTCCACCGCCGCCTGTACCCACCGAGGCCGCCGACTCCTCCTGCAGCACCACGATTTGGTTGGAAATCTGCTGCACCTGGGCGGCGATCTGGGCCGCCTGCCCGGTGAGGTCGTTCTGCTCGGCGCTGTAGGCATTTTCCTGCGCCTGCAGCTGGTTGTTCTGGCTCTGAAGCGAACTCACCAGTGCCGCCACCTGCTGCTTCTGGGCCTGTTGCTGGGCCTGCAGCGTCTTGAGCTTGTTGGCGTCCGCGATGAGCTGCTGGGTCAGAGCGTCGAATTGCTGCCGGATCGTCTGCAGGCTGATGGTGCTGTCCACGAACTGCGAGATACCTGAGCTGTTCGCGATGGCGGCGGCCATGGAATTGCCGTTTTCCCGCTGGTAGAGGACGGTGACTAGGGCTGCCAATTGAGTTCGGTCCTTGGCCATCTGCGCTTGAGTAGCAGCAAGCTGATTGCTGGTCGCGGCCAGCGCCGCCGTGACCTGGCTGAGCTCAGTTTGGCCCTGCGCCAGCTTCTGCTGGATGGCGGTTATTTGAGTCTGAGTGGCGGCTGCTTGCTGGCCCGCGGACGACGCCTGACCCTGGACGGACTGTAATTGGCTGAGCAAACCCGAGCGCTGGGCTTGCAGAGCGGCGATCTGCGAGGCGTAGCTGGCTGAAGCGGTTCCGGTCGTCAGCAGCCCTGCCGCCATGGCGGCGACCACGAACACGCCCACCTGGGCGGCGGCGCGTAGCACTCGCTTGGTTCGGCTTTGAGACATAAGCTGAGACGTGAGGTGTGATTGTCTCGATCCCCGACACTAACAGCCATCGCGATGGACTGCAAGTTCGGTGACAAGTTCGCCGCACCGAGTTCAGCTTGGCCTGTGGACGTCGTCAAGTGGCCCGCTCCTCAACCTGGCGAGTTGCCGACCCGGCCAAGCTCGGACGCCGTAGTGCTTCCGCCTGCGGCTCAGTTTCGGTCAGCTGGCGAAGTCGATTACGAGCCGATGCTGGAGCTGAGTGTCGTGGACTCTGATCGAGAGGAGGTGGTCACTCTGGTCAAGCGACGCCGCGATGTTCGCAGCCGGATCGGAGGACTGAACCAGGAAAGTCTTGTAGAAGGAAGGCACCTCGATCAGTACCGGCTGCCTCGACGCGCTTCCGCTGAACTGAATCGTCAGCTGACCATCCTGGTAGTTGTAACTCAGGCTGTCCAGGATGCCCGGGGTGGCCCGGGGATAGGCTCGCGCGACGATCTTGAGCCTTGAAGTCATTCTCTTGAAGGCCCAGCTGCCTCCCTCGTCCCAGTCCCAGTAGGCGAAACCGAGCTTGTACTTGTCGAGCTCGTTCATCTCTCGAGCCACCCAGTCTTGGTTGGACGAACCGGGTCCGGCGCCGATCTCGCCCACCCAAGGAGCGGCACCAGCTTCCCTGGCCTGATCTTCGAGGAGGGTGAGGGGGATCGCATATTCAGGAGTGGGCTTCTGCCAGGGGGGCTCCAGGAGGGTGGCGAAGACGTGGCTGGAATAGACCTGATTGGGATAGGGAAGCTGACCGACATAGGTGGGCAGCCCAAAATCTAGGGTCTGCTCGGTGATCCACATTTGGTGGGGAGCGATGGCAGCCAGGTGGGTGATCAGCGAGGCCTCGAAGGGCATCAAGTACTTCTTCTCGAATAGCCCCGACGGGATCGGGAAGGGGTGGGGCTCGTTCCACAGGTCGAAGCCTGCCACCGCGGAATCGTCGCGAAATTCCTGGGCGAAGTAGCTCCAGACCTGGGTCACGTCTTGCTGCCACCCGCCCAAGTCGGCCCAGAAGATGAAATAGCTGGCCAGGACCCCGGGTGCCAGATGCCGGTTCCACGGCGATCCTAGGGGGAAGCTCCTGGGCAGGCCGCCCGCGGTGGCCCAGCTGGGAGCGCCGTCGCCTCCGTAGTAGATGCTCCAGTCGATGTTGTGAAGGTCGAGGATGGTGTAGATGCCGTGGGCGGCGGCGTCGTTGACCACCGAGCGGACCAGCGCCATATAGGTGGCCGACAGGTGTCCAGGTGTCGGTTCGATCCGGGACCAATTGATCGGGAGACGGATCACGTCGAACCCGTCCGCCGCCATCTCGGCGAAGTCCTGCGAAGTCGGCACGGGGCCGGGCCGCATGTCCTCTGCCTGCTCTAGACCGGTCACATTCATCCCTCGGAGCAGGACCTGTCGGCCCTGGCTGTCCAAGATCACCTTGCCGTTGCTGTGGAGCCAGGGCAGGCCGTGGCCGGAGGTTGCGCCAGACCCCGCCGCCGTGCCGACCGGGGAGCGGGGGTAGGCGGGATATGAGTTGGGGATCAGGGCGAAGCCCAGGAGTGCCACTGCCAAAACCAGGAATGCGATCAGGCAGCCCGAGCAGCAGCTGCAACAGCCCTGGAGCCGCCTCGGCCACGATCGCGGCCACCGCCACAGTCGGCGGCCATGCGGAGTCTCGGCCGCGTCCGGCGGCTCTGCCACTCCGGGAGTCTACGCCGCCCCCGGAAGCGGTGACGGTGGACCGGGCGTCCGAGCGAATCGACTCAGTGAACTAGTGGGACGGTCTGCTATCGGATCGAGCAGCGATCGCTGCTAGTACAAACGCCACCAGCCCCAGCACCATCGCCACCAGCTGCAAGGTGAGGTGGTCGGCCCCCTCCGTCCACGATAACGCCAGTGCCACGAGGAAGAAGATGGCGGCTACCGCCGCCAAGCCGAGGCGACGGGGTTTGGTCAGGCCGCGCACCTCGGCAGGATAGCTGGCAGACGCTCTCATCGCGTCGGCCTCCCGGCTCGTAATTTCTCAGGTTGAGCCAGGTGCGTGACCCAGAGGGTGGGAGCCATGGATTTTCTGCTCTATCTGTCGTGCGGATGGGACGACGATGGGAGCTCCGCCAGACGTCTGCCACCCCGGTTCGCTGGTTCGTTCGCACGACTACCAATCTCCATTGACACTCGTGATATCCGTCAGTACCCTCGTCGCGACGCGGAGTCGAGAGGTTCGACTCGTGCCCTACTAGCTTCAGGAGAAAGATGTCAGCAGGTCAGGACAGCGGAGGCGGTCCGATAACCCCCGAGGGCGCCTCACCACCCAGTCCCGGTTGGTCCTCCAGCAGCGACCTGGGGGGAGGCACTGTTCCCCCGGCACCAGGCGGCGGTTTTCAGCCAACCGGCAGCGCTGGTGCCTTCAACGCCGGCGCCGGGCCGTCGATAGCGGGTCTACCTTTGGCAGGCAATGGCCGCCGCTTCGTCGGTTACATCATCGACGCCATCATCTTTTGGATCGTGTGGCTGCCACTTTCGATAGTGTTCAGCTCGACCACCAATGTGGTCACGACAATTGGGACGACCTCGATCACCACTCAAGAGCGGACGATCTCGCCGTTTATCGAGATCATCCTCCTGGTCGCAGGTCTCGCTTACTTCACCCTGCTCTGGTCCAGCAATGGATCCAGCGTGGGCCAGATGGTGGTCGGTGTCAGGGTGGTGGACGCGAGCACCGGTGCTCCGGTAAGCCAGACCCAGGCGCTGGTGCGGGCGATCGGGTACATCATCTCAGCCATTCCCATCTATATCGGGTTCATCTGGGCCTTCTTCGACTCCCGCAAACAGGGTTGGATGGACAAGATGGCGAACACGCTGGTGGTGCGGATTCGACAGCCTTGATCTGATCTCTCGCCTTGGCTTGCGAGCGGGTCGCAGGGTTTTGTCTGCCGGTTTCCGTCATCTGACAACAGCGCGACCCGCACACGAGCGCCCTCGCGCGTGGCTCATCGCCTGCGGAGCTGCACCCTCATTGTGTGACTGCGTCGCGCCGATCCCCAGGCTGTACGGGAGATAGTCAGCGACCAGCGGCCGCGGTCTTCTCTCCCGGTTTATTGGGATCCTCGGCCTTGTCGACAGTCTTCTTCTGAAGCGATACGGCACCAGCCGCGGGCGAGCCCTTCCGCGCGGCTCGGTGCGAGCGGCGTGCCTGCGTTACCCGGAGCAGTTTGGCCTGCTCCTCAGTAGGGGCCCGGTGCGGTGGCCGGAGGGGGACGATCGAGGATTCGAGCGTCCCCCTCCGGGTCCCCGACCAGGGCCCCGGAGGCGCGTCGACCAGTGAGGCCAGCTGATAGGCCATGCTCTCGTAGTTCACCCGCCAGCCATGAAAGTGTGGCCACGCGGCTTGACCACTTCGTTCCGCCTCCCAGCCCACATCCAGTACTCGTTGCAACCCGAATTCAAAATCTTCGTAGGTAAGCGCAATCGGATCGTCGGGCCGCGGGTCTTGCGAGTAGGGCAAGTTGCTGACCTTGGAAAGACTGCGTAGGCAGACCACACCCATGCGCAGGAAAGGTCGGGTCGAGGGCGGCGCAGTTAGGGGGTTGAGCGCTAGGTGGATGGCAGCGGCGTCCATGCAGGCAAGCAGCGCGAGGATCCAGGACGTGCGCGGATCGGGAGAGCGGAAGTAGAGCAGGGTGCTGTAGCTGCTGTGGCTCTCGGCGATGTCGGCGGCCCACGCCTCCCAGTCCTTGTAGAGGTCGCTCAGATGGTCGAGGTTGTCGATCAGCGCGTGGCGGGCCAGGATCTCTGGCCCCCAAGGGGGTGAGCCGCTGCTGCTGTCCAACATGGTTACCAGCGTCTCCCGACGATTGAACGAGCTGTAGAGCGTGGGGAGGTATGAGATCTGGAGAGCTACCACGATCACCCCCGAGGCTGACTCCAGGAAGGCGATGGCGGTGTCCAGCCCGGTTGATGCGCGCGTCAGCCCCAGGGGCAGGATTGAAGAGGTGCTGAGACGTATGGCTTCAGAGTAGTCTCCGCCGCCCGATGCCCAAAAGAGCAGGCTGTATCCCAGCACCAGCAGCCCAATCCACACCACCAAGCGCAGGACCAGGAACATCGGAGCACCTTGGGCTAGAATTCCGTCTCGCTCTTTGTAGTCAGAGCGGGTCCGGGCCACGAAGGTGGCCGTTCCCTGGACCACCCAGGCCAGCGCCGCGCTCAGGCGCGACGAGACCGCGCGGGGCACGATGACGGTCCTGATCACGCTTCCGAGGGTCCCCAGAGTCAGGACCAGGCCCACCAGCGCCGAGAGAATGCGGACCGCAATCATTGCCTAACCTTCTAGCAGAACAGACCGCGCGGGTCGCCACCCGCTCCAAGACCGCGGGCTATGGCTCTCGCTCGCTCTGCGGCGCGGCCAGTCGCGCCACGGGGCGCCGGTTTAGCAGCGTCGGCGGCGAACTCGAACGCAGCGCCAGTGTCGACAGCCGCAAGACGGCTCGCACCAAGCCTGGGGGCGGAGGGGCGGAGGTGTGCGCGGCAGCGGTGGGCGCGGTGGGCACCGACCAACGGGTGTCCACCACTCGAATCCGCCAGCGACCGAGTGTCTTGCGGACCATCTCGATCTCAGTGCGCTCGACCGCTGCCGGCTCCGGCGCCGGACGAGCGGAAACCGTCAGAGTGCGGCGCCGGCTATGGCTCCACCACCACCATGCGGCGCGGGCGGCCAGAGGTGCGGCGGCACAGAGAAGCGTGACCAAGCCGGTGCGAGGATCCGGGCGGGGAGCCGGCTCGACCAACTCTGCGATCAGCGGACTGCTGGGCGCGTTTTTCAACAGGTATCAGATGGTAGCGACCGCCGACCGCGCCCTAGCCAGGCACAGCTAAGCCCCAGGCGGCGGCTTCGGTTACTAGTTGGCTGAGGGCGGACCGCCGGGCCTGACCACCGCCCGAGCACCCACCAGACTGGGCTCGGATGAGGTGGGGGCTTCCATTTGCTCCAGGCATGCGATCACCTCGCGGGTGAGCACGGTTGGAGTCGACGCCCCAGCAGTGACGCCCACCCGACGGCAGCCGACGAACCACTCCGGCTGGAGATCGGCCACGGTGTCGACCAGATAGGCCGGGCGCTTGGCCAGGTCGCTCACCACCTGCACCAGTCGTTGGCTGTTGCTACTGCGGGCGCTGCCGACCACGATCACCACATCGCAATCCTTGGCGGCTTCCACCGCCGCCTGCTGCCGCTCCTGGGTGGCGCTGCAGATCTCGTTATGCACCTCGATATGGGGGAACCGCTGCCGCAGTCGATCGATCATCGCCTGGGTGTCCCAGACCGAGAGCGTGGTTTGCGTGGTCACGGCCAGCTTCTGGCTGGACAGTTCCAGGGCGTCGACATCCTCGAGCGATTGGACAAGGTGGATGAGGCCGGGTGCCTCGCCCAAGACGCCCTCCGGCTCCGGGTGGCCCACCTTGCCGATGTACACGACGGTGTACCCTTCGCCGGTCAGTCGCTGGACCAGGTCATGGGTACGAACCACATCGCTGCAGGTGGCGTCGACCACATTCAAGCCCTTGGCTAGGGCCCGCTCCTTGACCTCGGGGGACACCCCGTGGGCGGTCAGAACCACCGTCCCTTCGTTGACCTCATCCAGCGCCGCCAGCCGGGAGGGAGCGTCCACCAGCTTGACTCCCCGCTCCGCGAACTCTCTGGTGACGTGCTCGTTGTGGACCAGGTAGCCGAGCATGGCCACTGGTTCGCCCTCGTGCTCGTCGGCAGTCAGGCGGAGGGCGCGGATCGCCTCTACCACGCCGTGACAGTACCCGCGCGGTCGGATCTTGACTACTTCCACGAGTGCGATCGTAGCAGTCGCCCGCGCTCATCTCGATCTCAAACTGGTTGCTCAGTGACCCGATCTCCGCTCCTCACGCGGATGCTGCGGTCAACGCTCCGGCCAGCTGCGGACCGCCTGCCGCAGCTGCAGCCGGTGGAGGCTGCGCTCTTCAGAGCCGGCTGAATCGCGATCGACCCCAGCCCTGACCACTTGCCTCCGCCTGGTCAGTGACGGGTTGGGCGGGTCGGGAGAATCAGACCGACCCATGTTGCGACGCACCGCAGTGGGCCGCCGCGAGGCCTCGACCACCGATTCCATCCAGGCCCAGCCGCGGTAGGCCGAGTAGCCCGCGAGCGCGAGCAGGGTCACCGACCCAATTGCGTTCAAGAGCCCGGCCAGCGGCGGGACCACAATGGCCAGCGCCGCACAGGCTCCCACTAGGGCCAGCGCTGACTTGATCCTGCTCACCCTCATCGTCGAAAGGAAGTCCCTCAGACTGCTCGATCTGGGCCGGTTACGATCGGGCACGATGACCTCCTCGCACTCGATCGGATCTGCTCACAATCCCCACGGCCATCGGACCTGGCTCCACCTGCTACCAGAGGATCCGGATTTCCTGCCGGCGCCAGGACAGATCGAGGCTACCGAGAGGCTGCTCGTAGCCTGCGAGTTGGCGGTGGCTGGCCCGGAAACGGGTCTCCTCGCCCCCGGCCCCGCCTTCGCCGAGCTCCTGCTAAATCGACGATTGATCCCAATGGCCGGCGCTCTGCGAGGAGTGGTCCGACTGGAGGCAGGGGTGCTGAGGTGCTACCCGGACCCTGGACCCGAGGGATTCGACACCGATCCGCCCCAGCCTTACCAGGCCAGCTGCCCCGGCTGCGGCGTGCTGCTCGAATTCTTCAGGCTCCGATTTCCCACACCCGATCCGATGGCCGCGGTCTGTCCGCGCTGCGCCCTGGCGCTGGACGTCTCGGCACTGCCGTGGTCCCCCCGGCTCCCGGTGGCCCGCGCCGAGGTGACCTTCGGTGATCTCGACGGTCGGCCCTCGCTACGAGGCACGGCGTTCTTCGTCGAGCTGGAGAAGCTCTGGGCGACGCCGCTCTGCGAGGCCTACGTGACCCTCTGACGAGCGACTCAAAGTTCGGTAGCCGCGAGCCTACGAGCCGCACGCGCCCAACGCCTCCCCGCGCCCTCGGCGCTGCTACCGAAGTGTGAGGCGACATTGAGGGCGCCGGGTACACGCAACATGAGGTAGAGAGCCGCCAAGGCGTAGAGAATTCCGATCACCCCATGGCCACGTGCGAACGCCAGCGCGATGGCGCTGCGCAGCACCAATAATTGCACGAACTGCATGAACAGCGTGACCACTAAAAGCCGCAGCCACTGGCGCGAAAAGCCCCTGGTTTCTGGGAGGATCCACGCCGTCGCCGCGAGCGGTGCTGCCGCGCACAGGACCGCCAGCATGGTGTAGCGGATCACGTATGCCAGCACCAGGATCACCAAAGCGATGACGAGTGCGCCAGCGAAGATCAGGAGGAAGACGTTGTTGGAGGCGGACTGCAGCGCAGCACCGCTGAGGGGTGCATCCCAGGGTAGGTCGGCAAGGCTCACACTCCCACCGCCCGCCACCACGGCACTGAGCGCGTTGTTCAGGTTGATCGCCTGCTGCAGGAGCGGCAGGCTGACCAGGCCCAGAGCGAGCGCCACCAGTGCGCGGGGCAGAACCGACTGCAATTGATGACGGGCATCGCCAGCGCTGACGACGGTCCGCAACGAGCTGTAGATGAATACAGCCAGCAGCAGCCCTGCCTCCGCGGCGAACAACAGGTGGTTGAGCTGAGCCACGCCTGGGGTGCCGATGAACGGCTCATGCCGCGCCGGCGAGACGGCGTCGTAGGTCCCGAAAAGGTAGGTGCCCAGCGCCGCGTCGAGCGTGCCCCGCGCCGACGCTACGAACTGGCTGAGGGTGCCACTGAGGAGGTGACTGATGAGCGAGAGGGGATGGAGCTCGAAGGTTGGGAAGGTGAGGGCAAGCACCGCTCAGCCAAGGCTGCGCGGGACCGCCGCCAAGAGCACGTGGGTCAGCAGGCCGGCCAGTTCCACCCCCAAGGTTCCTACGGCGATCCGCGCCAGCCAGCGTTGGGCCTCCATGGCGCTGTGAGGGTTGGGCGCGACGATGCGCCAGACAAAGGCGCAGACAAAGGCCAGTGTCCCCAGGCTGCCGATCAGGCCCTGGCCAATCAGCACCCACGAGTTGAGCAACGAATTCAGCTCGCTCACGCCGCGATCCCCCAGATTGCCGAGAGCCTCCAAGCCCAATGTCCGCTGGGGTCGGGAACTGGAGTCGTTCAGCCGCAATCGGCCGCCCAGGGATCCTCAGCGCTGGTGGCCACGATGGTCACAGGCCCGTCATTCGCCGAGGTCACCACCATGTGGGCGCCGAAGCGGCCCTCGCTCACGCGGATGACACCCAGGCGTCGCAACTCCTCCCCGAAGAGCTGACACAGCAGGCGTCCCTGCTCCGGCTGCGCGGCAGCCGTGAATGCCGGGCGATGACCGCGCCGGTTGTCGGCGAAGAGGGTGAACTGGCTGACCACCAGGGCTTGGCCTCCGCTTTCCAACAGCGAGTGGTTCATCCTCCCCTCGGCGTCAGGGAAGATCCGCAATCGGGCCAGTCGCGCCGCCAGATGCCGGGCGACCTCAGCGCTGTCTGTGGGCGCCACCCCGAGATAGATCAGGAGCCCCGCGTCGATCGCGCCGACGAGCTCGGCCCCGATTCGAACCTCGGCCCCAGCGACGCGCTGGACCACCGCCCGCAACGGCTCAGCCGATCGCCCGCAGACTGCGGTAGATACGCATCGCCTCGGCCTCTGCCTCCAGGAAGCCGGGGGCTTGGTCCCGCATTCCGTGGATGGCGAAGCTCCACCAGCCGGGCGGACTCGCCGGACCTGGCAGGGTCGCACCCCGGTAGCGCGGTGGGTAGAAGGCGATCGTCCCGCCTGGAAGGCGCTTGAAAATCGGGCCCGAGATCATGACCTCATCGATGTTGCGTGGCCCGCTGACCCTGCCCTCCACCAGCGCCAGCTGACGTTGCTTGAGGATGGGGTTATCGGGGTCGGCGACCACCACGCGCCCGCCCATCTCTCGCGTTAGGCGCAGCAGACCGAAACACACCGCCAGGGCATCGGTCTCGTCCCCGGCTAGGCGGATAAAGCTTCCCCCGAAGATGGGCTCCTGGGAGTCCAGACGCAGGTGGCGCAGGTACTCCATCTCGAAAATGCCTTTCGAACGATCGGTCGCCAGCCACAACGGATCCGATCGCCATGACCTCGAGGCGGCGAAGCTGACCACCGCAGCGGACCACTCCTCGGCGTCGCCCCGGCCGGGATTGGTCAGTCGCACAAACAAGACCCGGCCCATAGCGGTGGATTCTAGCCGGGGTCAGTTGCAGGCCGATCCCATCAGTACCCCGACCAACCCGTCAGGGTGAGGTGGCCGCGGCCAAGATGGAGTGGTAGCGCGGCGGAGCTTCGATCTGAATCGGAGAGCGCCGCCTTCCCAGCAGCAGCAGGAACTGCCCACGACCCGCCCGTTCCAGCCACTGGCGCTGGTCATCGTCCAGCAGAAAGCCTCGCTGTAGGCGGAGCGCCGCGGCTGGATGCTGACTTCCCAGCAGCATCGTCGCCGAGTTCACCGCCATCACCTCGCCAGGTGCGCTGCCGAGGAGGTCTCCCGCCGACTGCGTCAAGAGAACCAGCGAACCCTGGTACTTGCGGATGCGACGGGCCAACTGCGCCATCAGGCGTTGCAGGGGCGCGTTGTCGGCCAGTAACCCCGCCTCATCAACGATCGCCTGCTTGCGACCGTCCTGGGAGCGCACCCAATTCCAAAACCAGTGCGAGATCAGCAGGGTCGCTGCTGGAACCCAAGCATCGGGCAGCTCGCGCAGCCCAATGGCGGCCACGCTCTGCACCGCTGGGCCCCGACCAGGCCGGTTGAAGAGTGCCCCAGCATTCCCGTCGAGCCAGGGCAGCAGCCGGTGAGCCACCGCCTCGCCAACCTCGCTCTGCCGGAGCCGAGGCAAGCAATCCGACAGGACCACCGTCGCTGACTCGGCCTGGTTCAGCGTCCATCTAACTGCGTCGGCGACCTGGCCGATCTCAGTCGGAGAGAGCGGGCCGCAGAGCAGTGAGATCAGCTCGGCCACTGCGCTGGGGGCCTCGCCGGGCTCGGCCATCTCCAAAAGGTTGAAGCTGTAGGGGAGGGTCTCACCGAGCGAGAGATATTGCCCGCCAGCCGCGTCACACCAGCGGCGGTGTTCGTTTTCAGGATCGAGGACAACGGTTCTGACCCCGAGCCGCACGGCCTCCAGGCCAAGCAAGCCTGCCAGGTAGGACTTGCCGCTCCCCGAGGCGGCGACCACCCCAAGGTTGGCGTTCGGTAGCGCCGAATCGCCGTGCAGGGTCAGCCACACCGGTGCCAAAGTCCGGACGTGCCGACCGAGGTTGACAGCCCCGGCAACGCTACCGTCCCAGTCGTCCAGCCACGGCCAGCAGGACGCCGCTTCAGCACTATGGACCACTTGACGTGGGCCGGATGCGCGATCCGAGATTAGCTCGGTCTGCGAGCGCGCTGGACCCTGATCACACCAGGCGGGAACCAGTAGCGCCCTGAGCCCCGCCAGCCGCGAGCACATCGAACGCACGAGATGGCGTGTCCCCTCCGGGCTATCGGCGGCGACGGTCACCGTCATCGCGAGATCGAAGAGCTTTCCCTGCGACTGTGCCAGCACTGTTCGCAGCCGAGCGGTTGATGACAGCGCCGCTTCTAGCCTAGGGTCCGAGCCTTCGTCTCTTTCCGCCGCCGCCAGTTGCCGAGCCCTCAGTCCCAGTGTTCGTCGTCTCAGACTTCGGTCCGCCTCGTGGTCGCTGCGGGGCCAGAGCTGCAGCAGCAGGTCGAACTCACCCGGTACCCCCACCAGCGACCAGAGCCAGCCCGGTTCGACTTCGGCGCCCGGAAGTCGCTCCAGCCAAAGCGATGCGATCCAGTGCCCGCCCACCTTCAGAAAGGTCGGCCGCTCGCGTCTTGGTCCTTCCGCCAGCACCGGCGGCCGAGACTCCTGCCTGGTCCAGGTTTGACCAAATGTCTGGCGTGCAAGGTCGGGGATGTCCGCGACAGTAGAGTCGGCCGCGCCGGCAATCGTCACAAAAACCTGTCTCCGGAAGATGGGCCGCTGCCGAATGGCATCCGTCAGCTGCTCCTGCAAATCCCCCTGTAGCTCCGAGACGACCCCACTGGGATCGACCAACGTTGAGCTGGGACACCATCGCTCGCGCCGTGAGCAGATCAGGAACCGCATCGGCAGCCGGAGTTCGTCGAGCCAGCTGGCCAGCGCTGCCGTCAGCTTGGCGCGCTCAGAGCCGACCAGATCGAGGATGTCGGGTGCCCCGGTGAGCCAGATGGGATCTGGACCGGCGGGCGCATCCTCCAGGGTCACCAGGACTTGGAGGCGGCAAGCACCGCGAGTGCCAGGGAGCGGACGCCTTCCGTCGAGGGCGCCGCCGGGTCTTCGCTGGCGCTCTTGGCCGATCTTCCCAAGCTACGATCGAATGGGACGGTGCAAACCAGTCGAGCTCCGGCCTCGGCGATGCGCGCGCTTAGATCACCAGCCGGGCCGGCTCGATTGAGCACGGCCAGCAAGTAGGCCTCTGGGTAGGTGCAGCGCAGAGAAGCTACCTTGCCCGCCAACTCTCCGGGGTAGACCTCGACGCCATCCCAGACCAAGACCAGCCCGATCAACCGACCGGGTCGCCACTCCTCCGCCTGTCGCGGCCCCCAGTCGTACAGGATCAGGTTCGGGAGCGACCCACGACCAGGGCGCTCGCCGGTCCTCTCCGCTGCTGCCCCGAGCTCCACGCCGACCGCGCGGCAAACCGAACTGCATCCCGCTCCTGGCCGCAGTGAGACGAAGGCTACCCCGACGGTGGCTGCTTCGAGGTCCTCTGTCCGGGAGGTGGGGCTGAGGCGCGAGCCGAGGTCGACCGGATGACCTGGTTCCCCGCCTCCATCAAGGGCCCGCGCGACATATTGAACGGACAGCCAGGACCATCTCGCAAGAGACACTCCCTGGACCCTGCCCCACGCCACCGTCGCGCTGGTCGTGAATACCAGGGCGGCCGCCCCCAAGTGGATGGCAGCAGGGCCGGGCGCTTCGGTGAGTGCCCAGGCCAGCACTGCTCCCAGCCCAGCCAGACCCAACCTTGGGGCGGTCAGGCCGAGGGCAATCTCGGGCTCACTGCCCAGGTGGTCCGAGAAGCGAAAACTGTCCATGGATGGCACCGGCACGGCCGGCTCAAGTGGAGTCCGTCACCCGGTCGAGAAAGGGCCGCGATCAGACTGGCCGGTCGATCTCCACTGCAAACCCGACGCCCTGTCCCAGCAGCCGCGGGGGCTTGGTGACCCGGAGATGAACTCGCGCCACCCTGGGCAGCTTGAGAAGTTCCTCGGCCAACCTGGCGGCCATGGCCTCTAAGAGGTGGAACTCACCATCCTCGACCACCCTCCGGACCACCTCGTGGAGATCCACGTAGTTGACCGTGTCGCGCACTTCGTCGCTGCTGGCGGAGAGACCGGTTTCCGTCTCAACCTCGAGATCGACGATAAAAACCCCGCCGGCCCGTCGTTCCGACTCGGAGACCCCGTGGTGACCGAAAAACTGGAGTTGCCGCAGTAGCAGACGGTCCGCCGCGTGGGCCCGCTCTCCCAAGGCTGACTCAAACTCGAACGGGCTCACCTCGTGCCCGGAAGCGGGTTGAAGCTAGCGACGCCCGCCGGCCTTCACCTCCACCGCCTCAATCGAATCGATGTGTACGACTTCGCGTCGATTGTCCCGGGTGGGGAAGAGGACGACCAGTGTCTGAGACAGGGCCGCAATAACCTGGCCAACGTCACCGACCGAGATGCCCTCAATGACCTCGCCGGTGCTGTGACGCACGACGTCTGTCACCTTCACCCAACTGCCCGGTGGCCAGCGCATCTCCGGAGTGAGTTCCTCCTCGGTCAGATCATCAGGGGAAACCGCCCCCCGGTTGCCGCCCCAGGGACGGGTCGGGGAGGGCCTCGGTGCTGGTCGCACGACCGGTGCCTCAGTCACGTCCGCCGCCAGTTCTGGTTCGACTTCCTCGGCGATCTCCGGCTCCTCCTCGTCATTCTCATCGGCCACCAACTCGGGCTCAGCTTGGTCTTCCTCACGGCCGGGGCTGGGCTTGGCTGACTTGGGCGTGCGCTTGGGAGTCATAGGGACCAGGACAAAACATTTGGTGCCTGCCTCGCGGCCACCGCCGCGGCGCGGCTCTCCAGTTCCACCAGCCTAACACGGGGCCTAAAACGGCTTAGTGGCGGCTTCACTCCTCGGCGATCGAAGTCACCCGCCAGGGTTCCCGCTGACCGTCGAGCACGATCACAAGTTGCACCGGGTCGTTGGCGGTGCTGGGAGCATCCTCGGCGGTGAGGAAGCTGGTGCGATCTCGATAGCGGAGACGCACGGTGGCCTGACCCTGCCCCCCAACCTCGGAGATCTCCAGGTTCAGCGACTCGCGGAAGGGGCTCACCTGGATTCCGGCCGCCTGGTAGGCGGTGAAACGCGCTTTCAGCTCGGCCAGCGCGTCCCCGGCAAAGCCCTGACCCAGGCGGCTGAGATTACCGCTCACGGCGGCATCGTCGAGCAGGGCCAGGATCCGACGTATCTCGCTGCGGATCCGCTCGATGACGTGGGGGTCGGGCGACTTGCGCCGTTTGGGCAAATTGGGCATCTAACGCTCTCCGGCCCGCGGCCGCAGCACCCGCAGCAGGTCGGTCGGCAAGTACGCAGAGGTCGCTCGCTGGGGGGTGTCGGAAGCGTCCAGCACCATCGTTCTCAGCTCTTCGTCTGCGATCGCCCCCTCCAGGGAGACGGGGGCCGGGGGTACCTGGACGGTTGGCGCGTCCGCCCAGCCGAAGTCGTCGCGGGCGGGGCCCTGCGCTTTCGCGGCTGGTGGCCGAGCCGCCACCTTGGCCTGGGCCGCCTTGAGCCGGCTGACCGACTCCTCCGCCTCCAGCCCAGAGCCGGTCGGGATCTCCTCGTAACCGGGGCGGCGGATTCCCTCGACGGTCCTGCCCACCAGAGCAACGGCCAGGCTGTCCAGGTTCTGCAGCAGGGTCATGCCGGTCGCCTCGACCAAGCATTGCAGAGTCGGCAGCGGCCATGGTGAATCGCCCGGAAACACATAGCAGCGATTGGCGGGAAAGTGGCGCAGCTGCGAGAGCACGCTGAAGCCGGGGTTTCCGCTGCAGAGAACGGCCGTGGGGACCTGGCCGCGCTCCAGCATGGCGCCGATGCGGGCCAGGCTGGTCGCGGGGTCGGCCAGCTCCAGATCCTCGACCGCTCCGATCACCTGGAACGACGGCACCAATTCGGCGGCGCGCCGAGCCAGATCGGCGTCGCCGACCACCACCAGGGTGCTCAACTTCTTGGACTTTGCCACCTACACGTCGATCGTACCCCGAGGCTCAAGGAGTCGTGCACGGGCGGCACGACCGCGACACTCAACCTGGTCCGAGCTCCTCCAGGTGGACCGTGGTGTCTTGCAAGCGCTTCTTGTCGACCTTGATGCCGAGCCCGGGACCGGTCGGGACCGGCATAGTGCCATCCGAGGAGAGCTCGAATGGCTGCTGCAACAGGTCTCTCTCGAAGTAGCGATCACTGGCGGACGTGTCGCCGGGGAGGGTGAATCCGGGCAGCGAGGCTAGCGCTAGGTTGGCGGCGCGGCCGATGCCGGTCTCCAGCATCCCTCCGCACCAGACCGGCCAGCCCGCTTCGCCGCAGGAGTCGTGGATCTGCACCGAGGGCAACAGCCCGCCCAGTCGACCCGCCTTGACATTGAGGATGCGACCGGAGTGGAGTGCGATCGCGGCCCGAAGATCGGCCTTGGACTCGACGCTCTCATCCAGGCAGATCGAGGTCTCGATCTGCGCCTGCAGGGCGGCGTGGTCGATGAGGTCGTCATGCGCCAGCGGCTGCTCGATCATCATCAGATCGAACTCGTCCAGGGCCCGGAGGCGCTCGAGGTCTGTCAGCGAGTAGGCGCTGTTGGCATCGAGCATGATGGGCGTGCCGGGGAAGCGCTGGCGCACCGCCCGGGCTAGTTCAACGTCGTAGCCAGGCTTGCACTTCAGCTTGATCCGCTGATAACCCTCGGCTAGGTAGCCTTCTATCGCAGTCAAAGTCGCGGCGAGCGAGGGCTGGATGCCGATGCTGACTCCGCACCCGATGCGCGAGCGCACCCCACCCAGGATTTCCGCGAGGCTTCGCTTCGCAGCTCGGCCGGCCTGGTCCAGGAGAGCCATCTCGGCCGCGGCCTTGGCCATGTTGTGGCCCCGGACCCATTCCCAGCGGCTCGCCTGCCCAGAAACGTCGGCCGGAGGTTGCCCAAGGACCGCGGGCAGGATGTAGTCTCGGAGGATCGCCAATGCCCCGGCACTGGTCTCCGACGAGTAGCCGGGTTCGATCCCCGCGGCACATTCCCCGATCCCCGATATCCCATCTCCCTCGACCTCGACCAGCAGGGCCCGGCGCACCGTCTGGGTTCCGAAGCTGGTGGTGAAGGGCGAGACCAGCGGCAGCTCGACCATCCTCAATCGGGCCCGCTCCACCCGCAGTTTGGGGAGGCTTTCGCTCACGCCAACCGTCCTTCCCACACTGCGGCCAGGCAACCCGCGAGGAGTGCCGCACGGTCGGGAATCGAGTCCAGCTCGGCCCACTCCCCCTGGGCGTGGGCGTTGCCGCCGACGATCCCCATCCCGTCCAGAGTGGGCACGCCAAGCGCGGCGGTGAAGTTACCATCGCTGCCGCCCCCGACCGAGGCCCCCTCCAAAGCCTTCCACCCGAGCCCGGTCGCCACCTCTTTGGCCAGAGCAAAGAGTCGGCTGGAGGACTTGGGTTCGAAGGGGGGACGATTGGCGCCTCCCGCCACTTCCAGTCTTGCCCCGGGCACCGCCACCGCGAGGCGTCGCATGGCTTGGTCCACTCGCTCGGCCTCGGCGGCGGTAGCAAAGCGTACGTCCACGTCCAGCACGGCCTGGGCGGGGACCACGTTGGTCCGGGTCCCGGCCCGGAGCACCGTGGGGGAGACGGTGGTGCCCAGCTCGGGGCGGGTCAGGGCCGCCACTTCGGCAACCAGTGGCGCCATCGCGACCAGGGAGTTCACTCCTCGCTCGGGGTCCAGTCCGGCATGGGAGGCACGGCCGTAAACCGTGACTCGGTAGCCGCCGATTCCCTTGCGCGCGATCTTCACCGACTCGCCCTGCGGAGGCTCCAGCACCAGCACCGCGGCGTGCCTTTTGGCCTCCTCCTGAATCAGCTCCAGCGAGCTCGAGCTGCCCACCTCCTCGTCCCCTGTGAGCAGGATGGTCAGATCGCCCGGTGGGTGCTCGCCCTGCTGGAGTCCGGCTAAAGCCGCCAGCGCGACCACGACCCCGCCCTTCATGTCGAACACGCCGGGGCCCTCGACCCGGCCCTCGGACAGGGAGAACAGCGGCTGGAAAGAGCCCGCGTCCCAGACCGTGTCCAGGTGGCCCAGCACCAGCACCGAGGGCCCCCCCGACCCGCTCAGCCGCATCACCAGGGCCGGGACCGGATCCTCCGAGACCAGACCAATCTCGCTGATCCCGGCCTCGGAGCGAAACCATCGCTCGGCAATTTGCGCACAGGCCTTTAGCCCTTCCCGGTCGCCGCTGGGGGACTCGCAGCGGACCAGATCCTCTAGGGGTTCGAGCCAGCCACCCTGCCGTTGCTTGACCCAGGCGCGCAGCGATGGCAGATCAAGTGACCCGTTCAGGGAGCGCACGCGAGCAGTCTACTGGTGCTCGTGCACCGGTCAGGCGAGACCTTGCGGGATGTGTCCTGTTCGCGCGAGCGCCTCGGCAAGCGCCCCCGCTTCTCCCGGCTCAGCCTATTTGCAGACCCATTCGCCCGACTCGCCGATCGAGAACATCTTGGCCGCGATGTCGGCCTGCTGCACCGGGTCCCAGATGTCGGTGCCGCCGTGGCCGTGGAAGGTGGCGGGCATGAACTGAAAGAGCCCGCTGGCCCCCGAGGTTCGATTGACATCGGTTGGATCCAGCCCGGACTCGCACTTCGCGACACCCAGGAGCCACGGGTACGAGACGTTGTACTCCTTGGCGGCGGCCCAGATGATCTGCATGATGGTGCCCACCGGAGGCTCGGGAACCGACTGCCAGAAGCTTGATCCGAAAGGCAGCCCGGTTGCCGCCACCGGCGGTGCCAGCACTGGCAGAACCTGGGACTCCTGCAGGGGCAGGGTCACCTGGTAGTCGCTGACCGAGAGGACCCCCTGCGCCTCGCTGGCGACCTGGGCAATCGCAGCCGGGGCCTTGGAGGGTGGTCCGGTGGCGCCCGCGCTGGCGAGGGCGCCCACCACGGGCGCGCTCAGCAGCAGCACCGCGGCGGCCGTGATCCAGCGCAGTCGGCTGGCCAGCAGGGGTACACCGGGTGCAGGGACCTCAGCGGGATGGTGACGGAGAGTGAGCGCGAGCCGAGGGGTGTAGGCGGGCCAGGTGAGCTGTGCCAAATCAGGCGCCGGCGCTTGGCGGGTAGATGAACCCGTCGAAGCCGGAACCAACGTCAGGAATGACGCGGTAGTCGACCCGGTCGAAGCCACCGCCGGGGGCGCCGTAGAAGTTCATCTCGGAGATCTCAAAGTTGTTGGGGTAGCCGGCCCCGGGCGCTGAGACCGCGGTCACATAGGCCACGTGGCCCAGATCGGAGGCGCCACCCGCACCGGGTGGCCAGACCACGATCGCTCCCACCTCCGGAGTCCTGCCCTCGGCGTGACCGGCGGCGGCGGCATCTGGCCACCACTGGTAGGCGTCCCCGCCCCAGTTGACGTCCCATCCGTTGGCCCGCCATTGGCCTGCCGCCCAATAGGTGCAGGTGCCGAAGGCGAACGCCCAGTCACCTGTGCTCACGGTGGCGCTGGGGTGAGTCAGGTCCCCCATCAGTTCGTTCGACTCCACCCCCAGCCGCTGTTCGACCGCTTCGGCATTGGACTCATCGGCAAGGAGTTGGTCGTCTGCCTTGGTGAGCGACTGCTGATCGTGCTCGATCGAGGCCACCAACTGCCCCACCTGGGAGGCGATGGAGTCAGGAAGGGTGGAGTTGTCGAAGAACTGGGTCATGTCGGGCGAGGCAAGAGCCTCAGCCACCTCGGCCGCACCGTTGCCATCGACGTAGGCGGTGCTGACCAGACTGACCAGAGCGTTGCTGTCACCGGCCAATTGGACCTGGAGGACCTGCTGGGTACTCTGGTCGGTCGTCAGCTGTTGATTCAGGGAATTGAGATAACTCTGGTTCTCAACGATCTTGCTCAGCAGGATCTTGACCGCGCCAACGTCAGCGACCTGCCCCTGAGCCTCTAGCTGATTGAGGAGATTGGTTAGGGCCTGCTGATTGATGGAGTCGGTCGACTGCTGAGCCACGGCCCCGGGGCCGGCTCCAAAGATCGAGGAGACCCACAACAATCCGGCCACGCTGGCGGCAAGCCATACGTGCCCGACAAAGCGGGCTCCGCGCATACGTCCTCCCACATAAGCGCGTACGGTTCGAGGGGGCGAAGGTAACCCATGGAGCGGGCCACGGTCAACCCGGATCCATTTCGTCACCTGTTGGCGAATCTTCGTTTCCGATTAAATCGAAGTCAGATTCGGTTGAAAACCCAGTGTCCGAGAGTGGCCTAGCTTAGTTTCCCGGCTCCCTTCTCATGGACCAGGTCGACCAGACGGCGCAGTTGCTCGGGACTGGATGAGGGCAGCACCCCGTGACCCAGGTTGAAGATGTGGCCGGGTCGCCCACCGGCTTCTCGGAGAACGCCCATAGCGGCCGCCTCGAGCGCGGGCCAGGGAGCAAGAACCAGGGCCGGATCGAGGTTGCCCTGGATGAACCTATGGGTTCCGATCGTCGCCCAGGCCTCGCCCAATGGCAGCCGCCAGTCGATCGAGACGCCCTGGGGACCGGCGGCTGCGATGGCATCGAGGAGATGGGCCGAGGCAGTCGAGAAATAGATGACGGGCACCAGGTGTCGCAGACGCTCCAGCAAGCGCCGGAGGTGAGGCGCGACATGGACCTCGAAACTGGCGCGGTCGAGAACCCCCACCCAACTGTCGAACAGCTGGACAACGTCCGCGCCGGCGTTTGCCTGGGCGCTCAGATACCGGGCCGAGACCTCGGTCAGGGTGGTCATCAGTCGATTCCAGATCTCGGGCTCGGAGTGGATCAGGGTCCGAACCCGGGCGAAGTCCCTTGATCCGTGGCCCTCGACGAGGTAGCAGGCCAGCGTGAATGGCGCTCCCCCAAATCCGATCAACGCCGCCCGGCGACCGAGCCGCTCCCGGGCGGCCCGGATGGCCGGGAATAGGTAAGGAGTCGCCTCCTCGGCCTCGATGACCCGCAGGTTATCGACATCCGGCTGCGAGCGGAGTGGCGTTCGGATGACAGGCCCGATCCCCTCGCGAATCTCGAAGTCGACCCCCATGCCATGGAGTGGCAGCATGATGTCGGCGAACACGACGGCGGCGTCCACTCCCAGGATGTCAACGGGAAGACATGTGACCTCGACGCAGAGATCCGAGGTGGTTGCCAGCTCCATGAAGGAGAACCGCTGCCGAAGCGCCCGATACTGGGGCAGAGAACGGCCAGCCTGGCGCATGAACCAGGCCGGTGTGGTGTCCAACTTCTCGTGCCGAGTCGCTGCCAAGAAGCGATCCCGACCATCCGTCACTGCGGGTCTGCCTGGCGTGCAAGCACCATGAGGCGATGAGCATGCCAAAGTCGGACCGGCTGAGGAGGTGGCGCGGCTACCTA
The DNA here is from genome assembly GCA_963701235.1 of Candidatus Dormiibacterota bacterium. GTDB lineage: Bacteria > Chloroflexota > Dormibacteria > Aeolococcales > Bog-877 > Bog-877. The sequence goes on along the minus strand of OY969577.1, from coordinate 107,333 downwards.
GTCCTGCTTCACCCCGGGCCGTCAGCGGTGTGCACCCTGGTGACCGCCGTCTCTGGTTGGAGCGCGTGGCGCCAAACTCTCCCAAAGGACCGCCCTGCCGGCCCTTGGGCGCGGCGTCTGGCCGCGGCTAGTGCCGCCATGGCTTTCGCTCAGATGAGCACCGGCGTGCTCAACGACGCCTTCGACGCCCCTTGGGACCGGATCCACCAGAGTTACAAGCCGATCGCCGCCGGGGCGGTGCCGCGGCGCCGTGCTTGGTTTGTAGGCATCACCTTTGGGTTCGCCTCGGTGGCGCTGGCCAGCCGAGCCGGGTCTCGAGCTCTGCGAGTGATGCTATTGGGGTTGGCGAGCGGCTGGGCCTACAGCCTGGGACTCAGCCGGACGCCGGCCTCGTTCATCCCATTCGCGTCCGGGCTCGCGACGGTTCCCCTGCTCGGGCCCGCTGCAGTGCGGGTCAGAGTGCCAGCCCAGGGCCAGGTCGCCGTGCTGACCGCTGGTCTGGGCGTGGGTCTGCACCTGGCGAACGCCCGGCCGGACATTGAGCGCGATCGCCTGGCCGGGAGGAGAAGCCTGCCGGTGCTGTTGGGGGACCAAGGGTCCCGGCGCGCCAGCCACCTGCTTTTGGGATCCGGCGCCGTCGCCGTCGCATTGACTGCCCCCCGGACGGGTCGTGGCTGGGCCTGGGCGGGCAGTGGACTCGCTGCCGCCCTGGTGCTCGCCGACTGGCTGGCACCCAGGAGCGTCCGGTCGCGTGGTGACCACCCATTCGTGGTTCCGACCCTGGCGGGCGGCGCCGTCGCCGGCGCTTGGTTGCTGGGGCGCGCGCATGGAGCCCCGTCATGACTTGCCGGCGCTTGCCCACGCGGACAGATGCCTGATCAAAGGGACGGCCCACGCGACGGCGAGGTGCGCATAAGCCCCCCGAGTGCCCACCGCCTCCGAGCGGCGACCAGCGCCGGCGGGGTGATGGCCGCGGTGCTGGTGCCTCTGGGTCTGATCGCCGGCGTTCTGATTGGGACCTGGAGCCCCTTGGCGCTGGCGATCTTCACCGCGCTCTTGGTCACCGTGGCTTCCTATCTTGGTCAGGGCCGCAACGAACTTTTCGTAGGCCCCCTGGGCATTCGGCGCCGCGCCCGCAACTGTGACCTGACCGCGAGCTGGCCTTCCCTGCGCCGTCTTGTGGTCAACGTGCCAGGTCATCGAATCGTTGCCTTCCGACTCGACACGACCGGTCTAAAGGTTGAGCGGCTTACCACGTGGCACTCCAATAGCGCCGAGGCACTGGTGCGCCATCCGCCCGCCGGATTTGAGTTTCGCCTGGACAGAGGATCCGCTGACGCATTGGTCGAAGAAGTCTCGCGCCGGCGACCCGACCTCGCCGGGTTGGCGGAATGGCCAGAAGCAAGCAGACCGTCTGCCGATACTGCGACGACTGCGAATCAAGACGGCACCGGGAAGAGCTAGGAAGCTGAGGCTAGATAGACTCTTGCTCGCTAGCCATTCCGCGCAACTGACGCCTGGCCTGCTGGCGTTCGTGCTGGCGGCGTTCCTCAACAGCGGCGAGCAGCCGCTCGGTTACTTCTAGCAATTCCTCGCTCGACTCGGTCAACTCCGGTGCGGCTAAATCAGCCGCCTGCCGCTGCACCCGCGCCGCACGACGGAGCAGCGAGCGCACATCGGAAGCGAGCGCGTCCAATGCTTTGAGCCGGTCCGCACCAGGGGCGCTGAAATCAGGCACGGACTTGCCGTCGCAGGACGCCGCGGCAGGGAATGAGCAGGAGTGCGGCGCCAAGGTAGCTGCCGGACATCACACCAAAGGCAACGCTGTAGCCCAAGTGTTGAATGACCCAACCCAGCAATATCAGCCACAGCGAGCCAACCCCGTAGGCGGCTGCGAAGTACACACCGAATATCGATGATTGCGCAGATTCTTTGACCGCGTCGCTGAGCAGTGCCTGCAAGAGCGGATTCTCGATGTAGGCGACCAGCCCTACCGCCAGTGCCAGCACCACGGTTGTCCACAAGGGGAATTTAGCGGACAGGCCGAATACGACAACCGCGGGAATGGATAGCCCATAGGCTGCCCAGAGCACCGGTAGGCGTCCGACTCGGTCCGAGAGCCGACCGCCGAGCAGCGGCCCCGCCACAGCCCCCAAGAGGACGAGGTTGAAGATCGCCCCTACCGCAATCTCAGAGAGATGCACTCGGTCTCGAAGGAACAGAGGAATGTAGGTGCTGAGCGTGCTGATACCTCGGCCGCCAGCGGCCACGGTTGCCGCGATGATTGCGAATCCCGCAACCTTGGGATCAAGGAATTGGGATCGACTGAGCCGGGGGATTCGAAACACGGAATCCCGAGGCCCCGAGGCGGCACGTCGTTCTTTGCCAAGCGCGGGAAAGGTGAGCAGAAACACCAGTCCCACCAGCAACAGCGGTAGCGTCAGCAGCAGAAGCGTGGGGCGCCACCCCAGACGTGAAATCAGCACCGCTGCTGGCAGCGGAATCAAGAGCGAACCGATGCTGCCGCCGATGTTGTGGGTGCTGAGGGCCATGCCCCGACGTCCCGGATAAGCTCTGGCAACTATCGAGCTGCCGACAGGGTGCTGTTGACTCGACCCGAGCTGAGCAATCCCTTGGCCTGAGGCGAAGATGGCATACACGGGGGACCACGCACCGATCGCTGCGCAGATCCCTAACAGGATGTTCTGTCCGCCGAGGATCCACCGGGCCTCGAGGCGCCGAGACACCGCTCCCGCCGAGATCTGGCTGAGCCCTCCAACCACCCCTACCACTCCGACGGCCAGACCTAGCGTCGCCACCGAGATGTGGAAGGCGATCACCACCGCCGGATAGGTCAGCGGCAACAGCCCCGTGTACATGTGCTGAGTGGCGTGCGACGCCGACACCAGGAAGAGGATTCGGCGAGCGGTGGTGGGTTCCGCGGCCGTGGCCGCAGGCGTACCCACTGAATCCATCGGCTCAGGATAGATGCCCGCCTAGGCGTGACCGCCTGCAGCTGGCCCGTAGATGAAACCGTCAAGACGTTCCGATGTGTCACCGGTGCCACCCGCCGCCACCCCGCGGAGGTCCACGTACGGTGGCCGCGGTCCCAGGAACACCCAGTTCGCCTCGGCCACTGTGTAGGCGCCGCCTGCGTCCACTCCCACCACCAAGGCGACGTGTCCGGCGCCCGAATCGACGTAGACGGCGATGGCGCCGACCTCCGGCGCCGGGCCCACCTCGTAGCCGTCGGCGTGGGCAAGCTGCAACCACTGACCGCCGTTGCCGCCGAGCTGGCCTGAGGCGGTGTGCCAGACCACCCGCCTGCGGGTCGCGACGTACCAGGTGCATTGTCCGGTCGAGAACCCGTCGTAATCCGCTGGGAAGGGGCTCGGCGAGCCCGTACAGGCCGACGGGTCGACCGCGAGGGCTCCAGGCTCGGGGCCGCAGGGCAGGGCCCAGTCGGGGAAATCGGCGGCTCCGGCGGGGATATCCGCGCCCTCTGGAAGCATGAAGCCGCCGGGCTCCGGCAGCAGCCCGCCAGCTGAGCTCCACCCTGTCGCCACGGCGCTGGCGGCGAGCAGGCCGAGCAGGCTCAGCGCCATCAGCATCGTCAAGCCGCAGCCAAGACTGGCGACCAGGACGATTCGTGTTGGGACTTGCATGAGCTTCCCAGACCGAGTTCAGGCCGCCGGTCGACGCGCATCGGTGCAGAGCACCTGGTGCAGCTCTGGTGGGGCGGCCCCTTGGAAAGCCGCTCGCTCCCGGCCGACTATCACGATCCCCGACCCAGGATCGGCGTCGCGCAGCAGTTCGCACTCGGCCGGCGAGAGCCCAAAGGTCTGCCGGATAGCCGGGATAGCCACCTCCTCCTGACGGAGGAGCAGCTTGGTGTGGCAGTTGCGAACGATCACGTTGCCAACTGGGGAATTGAGGAAATCCTCAACTACCTGCGAGATCACCATCAAGCCCGCACCCAACTTGCGCACGCGCCGGCTGAGCGCCTCCAGGGCCACCGCGCTCCTGGGCCGCGACAGCAGCACTTCAGCCTCGTCAACCAGCACCAGCCGCGGAACGCCCTGGTGCCGTCCCAGCTCCGACTCCAGCTGGAGCAGGATCATCTGCATCGCTGGCGCCAGCAGCTGGTCTCGGTCCCCGCTCCAGCCCGCCAGTGAGAACACGGTGACCAGCCCCTCCAGGTCGGGTTCCTGCCGGCCGTCGAACACTCCGGCGAGCATGCCCTGCGTGAAGCGGGCCAACCTCCGCGACAGGGCAGGGCGGTGAGCACTCTCCAACGCCCGCACGAGGTCAGCGAGCCGGGGCTCCGCATCGGTGGTTAGGACTTGGGTCAGGACCTCCTCCAGGGTTTGGAGATCGTCCTCGGGGAGGTCCCATTGCCCGTCGCGGCCGGAGGCCAACGATTCGATCACCACCAGTGACCGAGCCGCTCGCTCGTAGACCTCCGCTGGGTCTCGGCCGGATGCCGGCGCAGGCCTGAGCGCACTGAGGCCAGAGCTGCGCCCAGGAGCGATTTCGCGGCAGGCGCCGCCGAGGAGCTCGACCAGCCCCCGGTACTCGCCCACTGGATCAATGCAGCGAAGGCGGCAGCCGCGGAGGGCGAGCCGGGCGGCCAAGAGCTTGGCGGTGTATGACTTGCCGGCACCCGAGGTGCCCAGCACCACGACGTTGAAATTGGGGTTGGCCGGGTCGAAAGGATCCACGAGGACTAGTTCTCGGGAGATGCTGCTGGGACCAAGCAGCACACCCGTAGAGGCGGATAGGTTGCTGCGCAAGAAGGGAAAGGCAGTTGCCAGCCCGCTGGCGGTCATCTCCCGGCCCCATCCGAAGGGGCTGACTCCGCTCGGTGTGGTCGCCCGCCAACCGTCAACGTGCCGGTGGGTCAGAGGCGCGACGCCGCAACCGAGCTCGGCCATCGTGGTGAGCAGTTGCTGCCAGCCGCGGTCGAGGTCCTCGGTGCTCGCGGCCACCAGAGTGACGAAGAGCTCCACCTGAAAGAGCCGTTCCGTCTCCACCAGCACCTGGTCCTCCAGGGCCAGGGCGTCTCCCAACGCGGTCTCCGTCCCTCGGTCGGGCCGCTGTCCTCGGAGGTTGTCAACCACGAGACTGGTCTCGAAGCCACGGATCTTTCGCCGCAATCGGCTGAGACTGAGCAGCTTGGGCAGCGGCACTATGTGCTGCGCCACTCTGACCTCGCACTCGAATCCACGAAGCAGCGGCGCCAGCCATCCGATCACGACCTTGCGCGGATAAGAGGCCAGAAACAGACTTCTGGTCCATCGGTCCCCCACCCGAAACGCCCGCGGGTGCACCTCAGCTGCCTCTGGCGCCAGCCAGCCGGCAAAAGTTGCCGGGCTCCGCTGGCTGCGGCCCTCCCCGTGCTCCTGGAGTTGCTGGAGCCACGCCCCGTCGGTGATTCGCCTGGCCTTCGCCCCTAACTGGCCGATACCGGAAGCCAGTGCTTGGCAGCGCTGCTCCAGCCCGATCGAGGTTCCTCCCGTCACAGCGGACTCCCGGGACCGGACCGGTCTCAGCCACCGAAATTGAGAGGCGAGCCCAGACAGCGGACTGGCGACCTCTCCGGCCCACACCACCACCATGTGCCGCTGCCGCTGGACCAGGCGGCCAAGAATCAGCTGACGACGGAAGTCGCTGTCCTGGCCTGCCAGTCGCTCCAGCGGCCCGGCGTCGTTTGGTGGCGCAGACCAATCGCCCGACGCTGGGTCGGGTCGGGACCATGAGTAGATCGAGATCGGGCCGCCGAGGGAAGTCAACAGCTGCCGGTAGCGCCGCCAGACTTGGTCTTGTTCGGGCTCACCCTGGAGCGCCAGGTTGATCGGCTCGACAGCGAGAGCGGCCCGCCGATGGCCGTGGGGTAGATGGGCCACCTGGCCTTCCACGTAATCGATATCGACCAGGCCCAGGGTCGAGGATCGATCCAGCCGGCCCCAGCCTCCAGTCAATCCGTCACCCACGGCAGCGAACTGGCCGTCGCCATCGGGTCGCTCTCCGTTCTCCGCCCCTCGGGATCGACTTCCACGTAGCACCTAGAACGGTGGTCGATGGCCGCCATCTGAGGGTGACGGAGATGGTGGGGCTGGACCAGGAATGCCAGCCAGTCCGCGGCCCAGGCGTCCAGCCGTCGGCCCTCGCATCGACCAAAGGCGAAGACGAGCGCCGACCCTAGCCAGGGTGTCGAGGCCAGGAGGATCAGAGATACCCCGAGGTGGCACCGCAGCAGCAGGTAGGGTAGGGCCGCTCCCACTGCGAGCCAGCCCAGCTGCGGCGCGGTGAATGTGCCCCAGCGCATCGCGGTCCCGGAGATCGCCTGGGGAATCTCGGCCTGCATCAGCGTTGGTCTCGATCGGCCGGACCCGAGGGGGAAAATTGGCGCAGACGGCCCCGGCGGAGCGAGTTCAGATAGGCCGCGTCGAGCTCGTGGACCCGGCGGCCTCCCGCGCCCACGTACCTGCGACCCAGATCGATGGTTGACTCAGGATCGAGTGTGGCCCGGCCCCGGAGGGCGGCGAGCTCGCCCTGTCCGAGGCCGAGCAGCTGCCGAAGCTCGCGCGGGCTCGCCTTGCCTTCGAGGAGCGACCGGCCGATGAACTGCTCGCGAGTCTCGCGACCAGGTGCAAGGGGCCAGCCGGCAGGAACGCCCGGCTCTCCCTGCTCAAGGTGACCGGCGATTCGATGGTCTCGAACCGTGGGCAGACGGAGGATCGACCGGCCGGCGGGGACCAGCTGGGACCCGAACCGTGAGACCCGGGGCTGGAGTTGCCCCCGGGCCACGGTCGCCCCGCCCAGGATGACTCCTCCGGTGGCCGCGGCCAGAGTCCGCAGCCCGCTGGTGGTGGCCAGTTCGCCCCGGCTGATCCGCTTGGGCACCTCCAGCATCAGCCAGACCGAGACAATCGCCAGCAGGCACTTGGCGAATTGGTCGCCCGGGTCTCCGCTGCCGACCTCTGCCAGCAATCCTGAGCTAGCGGCGCCGCAGTGCGCAGACGCCGAGGACGAGATCAGCGGACAGCCACCGAGATGAGCGGCGGCCGGGTTGGGAGCCAGGCCCGAAGCCGTGGAAACGATGGCGACGAAAACCAGGAAGACCAGCGTCTGCAGTAGCACCACTGATGAGAGCGCCGCCACCGTCCTCCAGTACCTGCTGAAGGTCGCTCTCCCGCCGGGCAGGGCCAGTAATAGAAACGCCAGGCTGGCACAGGCGGCCAGCAGCGCGAGGGCGATGTAGCGGGCCACGTAAGTCAGTGCCAACCACAGCGCTAGCCCGGTCAAGACCGTGAACGCCAGCATTCCCTGGATGCCGTCCGGTACGTCGTACCCATTGCGGCCGTGAGGACCGACACCCGCCCACACGTCGGTGAAGGTCGGCACGGTCCCCCAATAGATGTCCGCGTAACGGCAATCGGATGGGCTCTGACCGTCGCCGGCGTGAGGTTCGCCAGGGAGGGGCAAGAGATTTAGCTGTTGACTGGCCAAATCCGAGCCACCGCCTCCCTCCAGACAGTCCTGGCCCGCGTTGTCGTTCACCTGGTTGTCGGTGTCGGTGCACAGTGGCTGGTCCGGGGCGGCATCCTCGCGATCGCAGTTGGCGTCGTGAAGCGGGGGCCCGAAGAAGTTCTCGCTCCGGTCCAGCACCTCCTTGGTGAAGTCGGGATCGTCCGAGCCGATGCAGTGGGACTCAGTGAAACGAGGGTCCATCCAGGGCTGAACCAGCACCCGATCCGCCGGGCTCGGGCCCGGCGGGGAAAGGTGGATGCCGGGATGGACTATCGGGCTGTCTTCCGGGCAATAGGCGGTGACCGCCAGCACCGTCATTAGGTCGAGAGGCTGGCCACGCTGGTCTCCGAGGTGCTCGAACGTGGCTTGCAGCAGGGCCTGGGACGCCCAGGTGCCGGCGTCAATGACCCGGCTCGCCAGATGCAGGGGTAGGCCGGCCCCGATCACGCCTGCGGCGATCAGACAGGGAACGATCCCCGCCCGCAGACTGAGCTGCTGGCCGATCATGAAGAGAGAGACCTGCACCGCGAAGGCCAGGACCAGAAGGCCGAGAGAAAGGGGAACCAGGATGGCGTTGAGCTGCTCGGCCCAGGGGATGCAGCCGGCTGGACCACACTCGTGGGCAGGCTCTCCCCAGGCTCCGTCGTAATCGTCAACTGCCGGGTTGCTGCCAACCAGGGTGGTGACGATCCGCCAGGGGCCGGAGGTTATCGCCCCGGTCGCGGGGTCGATGTGGGCCGGGTCAGGGCTCCCGTCGAGGTTGCCCATGATCGCCACCGGTCCGCTGATGAACGCGTCGATCACGTAGCAGAGGGGATCGGTGATTCCCCCGCATTGCTGACTGGTGCTACCTGCCTCGGATGATTGGGCGGTCGAGGCCTGACGGGGCGAGGGCGTGACGGTGGCGGCAACCGGCCGGGCCGTGACCGCCGCAGGTGCTGTTGGCGCCAGAGGCACCACGATCGAGAGCGGGGTCGCCAGCCCCATTGAGGCGCCGGCCATCAGTAGTAGCCGGGCAACAGTGGCCAGAACTCAGTGGGTGATGTTGGAGCAGCTGCTTGTGGCGCAAGCGGTGTCGCTGCCGGACAGTCCTTCGACGAAGCTGAGGACTGCGCCCTCGTTGACCAGCAAGAGCACCCCGACCAGGACGGTGACCAGACCCTGAACTGCGGCCGCGCGGCGCTGGCTGTTGTCGAGCGCCGTCATGTATCGGATGGCGGCGAAGCTGAGGCAGAGGACCGCGACTGCGCCCAGGGCCAGGCCGGTCACGGTGTGGATCACGTTGTCCAGACCGGTACTGAAGGTCGCCAGAAATTCCACCCGCCTCCCCGCCTCGGTCTCGATTCCCCTGCGGCTCTTACGGCTCTACGTCCGCTTGCTTCCAGCGAAGGGGGGAGGTTCCCGGGGACCATGACCTGTCCGGGTCGATCCAGTCACCAAGCGGCCTGCCCAGTGCCGGAACCGGCGCCTCGGCCGCGGGTCCAGCGGCCGCCAGGCGGCTCAAAGTGCTGTCTGCGAACCAACGGTGCTGGTCGATTACGGCGGGCTGCTCGCCGCCCCGGAGCAGGAGCGCCTGCCGGGGCTTTAGCCGGCGGACGTCGTCCGGGTGGAGCAGTGGTTGGGATGAAACCGGCTCGCGCTCCCAGCCGTCGGAGCGGCGATGCAGTGTCGAAGTCCCGGCCAGTCGGCTGGCTCGGTCCAGCAGCTCCAGCTCGGTGATTCCGGGCAGCAGTAGTTTGGTCCGGCAGTTCGACCACAGGGCACCGGCGGCATCGGCACCGTAGGCGGCCGAGATCGAGCCCAGGTCCTGGGCCATCAGGATCATCCGCACTCCCTGGGACCGGCCCAGCTGCACCAGGGCTGGCAGTTCAGGGAGGTTGGTCAGCTGGGTGAACTCGTCGAGGACGAATAGGGCCGGGACCTCCGGCGGGCGCGCGAACAGGCTTCGCCAACAGCAGGAGATAAGGGCCGAGATCAGCCCGCGCAGGACGGGGGCGTCATGTGGCGCCACGACGCAGTACAGGGTCCTGAGCTCGCCCGTGGCGATCCCGGCAGGGTCGAAGTCGCTGGCCGCGGTCGCCGCCGCCACCTGGCCCGAGCCGTATGCGCCCAACTGAGCGACTAGGGTTGCTACCACGCCCATCGCCGTGCGATCGCCGCCGCTCAAAGAGCCTTGGACCAGCCGCCGGGCCACGGGATGCCGTACCACCTCGGGAAGCTCCTCGGCGGGGACCGTCTGGAGCATCTCCAGGATGGCTGCCGGTGAGAGTCGCTCCTCTGCGGCGTCGGCGAGCAGTCCGTGGAGGAGTTGGCGCGCGAGATCGTGCCAGAACGGCTCCCGTTCAGGAGCCCGGCCCATGAGGAAAGTCGCGACCCGAAGGGCATCTTCGGAGCTTCTGATTGAAGCGACAGGGTTCCAGTGGCCACTTGGTTCCATCAGCGGCGCGAAGACCGCCGCGGCGCCGAGACTCATCCGATAGGCGAGAGTCGATCGGACCAGTTCACCCTTGGGATCGGTTACGACCAAGGTGCCGGGCCACTCCAGCAGAGCTGGAATCGCCAGGGCGGAGGACTTGCCCGACCCTGTTGGCCCCAGTACCAAAAGGTGTTCGTCGGGTGGCAACCAGAGGGCACGCCGGCTGTGATCTCCGAGGCGGACTCGTGCCCGCGGCAGATCGGCTGATCTGTTCCGGCTCAGCAATCTGATCGGGTCGAAGGAACCGCGCAGGCCACGCAGGTCTCTCCCCCGAGCCCGGCGGGCTCGACCCAGCGCTCCCGCACCCACCAGTTCCTTCCGGTGCACCCTGATCAAGACGCTGAGGCAGAACAGCGCGAGTGCGCTAGCGGCTGCGACCGCAGGCAAGGGCAGCCAGCCATCAAGCAGCGAGAGGTGGTCGCTGCCACTCCCAGTCAGGATGACCCGGGCGGTTCCGGTCGAAGGCCGGGCCTGATTCAGGTGGACAGCCATGGCCAGCAGCGCCATCCCCACCAGTGCCGCCGGAGTGGCGATCGAGTCCAGGGACGGGTCGGCTCTGCGGGCCATACGCAGTTGCTGTCCGCCTGGACCCAAGCCAGGGGCGGGCCCCGGCTTGCGACAGCCTTGTCGCGGGCGGTTCCCCAAGCGTTACAGGCCATTGCTGGAACGGTGCAGGAAACTCAGCCAGGGGCTGGTAAGCCCCACCTAGACTGGGCCCAGATGCCAAGCCCGGCAGCCTCGAAGGGGGCTTCTTCCAAGCAGCTGTCGGAGCGAGCGATTCTGGTTGCAGATCGCGATGAGGTCACTCGCACCGCCACTGCATCGATCCTCAGCCGTCTGGGGTTTGAGGTGATCGAAGCGGATTCCGCCCGTTCAGCTCTGACCCAGGCGCGACTGGGCAGGTACTCCTGCGCCATCCTCGATCTCAACCTGGTTGAGATGAGCGCCTTCGAGCTCTGTCGCCGGCTCCTGGCCAGCAGCAAGTGGAGCTGGACCCCGGTCATCTTCACCAGCGCCCGCCAAGCGCGGATCGATCTCCGGGTAAGCATGCAGGCGGGGGGGTTCGCCTATCTGCCCAAACCATTTCGTGCCGACAACCTGATGGCCGTTGTCGGCGACGCTCTCGCCAGCCAGGGCCCAATGCTGCAGGTCAAGCCCAATCGGGAACTGGTCCTGGCTCGAGCCGAGGCTGCCGCCGGCTCGGCCTGAGCTAGGGGGTCGGAGCCGGCGTCGGCGGGGGCGTCGGCGGGGGCGTCGGAGGCCCTGAGGGCGACGGGCTTGGTGAGGGGGCGGTTGATGGACTCGCGCTGGGGCTCGGAGATGGGCTGGGGGTGGGGAGAGCGTTGGTGCTGGAGTTGGTGCCAGCCAGGTAGTAGTCGACCTCACCGTCGATCACCCTGGTGGTGAGCCCGTTGGGCACCGGGTACCAGGTGTCGGGTTGGCCGGCCAGCGCGTCGACCATGAAGTCGTGCCAGAGGGTGGCACAGCCACTGATCCCGTTCACGCCGCCCCCGTACATCGGGGAGTCGTTGGCATTCCCGACCCAGTCCGCGACCACCAGGTTCGGTGTCCAGCCCACCGCTGTGTTGTCCAGGAAGTCCGACGACGTCCCGGTCTTGATCGCCACGGTATGGCCGGGGACCACCAGCGGGGTGTCGGAGCCGAAGGCGATCAGGCGGTTGCTGTTGCGGGAGAGGATCGTGTTCATGACGAAGCTGACCTGGGTGGAGAGCACCCGGCGCGCCACCGGGTTAGCCCGGTAGATGACCGTGTTCTGGTCGTTGGCGACCTGGAGGACGAAGGTGGTGGGATGGAGCACACCCTGGGTCGCGTACACCGCGCCGGCCTGGCCCATCTGCCAGAGCGGCACCGGGTAGGCGCCCAGGGTGAGGCTGGGTCCGTAGTAGGAGTCGGGCTGGGTGAGAGTGGTCACGCCCATATTCCGCGCGGTGGCGAGGATGTTGGGGATGCCGGTCTTGAGCTCGATCTTGACCGCGGGCACGTTGAGAGAGTTGCCCAGCGCCACCTGAGCCTGAACCAGCCCTGCGTAGTGACCCTCGTAGTCGACTACCGTGTAGGGTCCGCCGCCCGGGCCTCCGGTCGGCAGGGTGAGGGGCGCGTCGAGCACCGGTGAGGTCATGGTGATGACATGGTCCTCGAGGGCCGTCGGATAGTTGTAGATCTTGAACTCGGATCCGGGCTGCCGGGGCTGCGACACCATGTCGATCTGTCCCCCGGGAGCGCTGGCTCCCGCTCCTCCGACCCAGGCCAGGACCTCTCCCGTCTTGGGGTCCTCCGCCATCAGGGCGCCATCGGTCATGTGCTGATGGGCGCCCGCGGCCACGGTCTGGTCGACCAACTGCTGAGCCTGGTTGTTGAGGGTGAGGTTGAGGCTGGTCTGCACCCGCAGGCCCATGGTCGGGTAGCCGGATCCGTAGCGGCTCTGCAACCAGGACTCGACTTCATCGCTGAAGTACGGCGCTTGGTTGAGCGAGCTACCCCCTGGCGCCGCCAGTGTCGGCGCCTTGGCCTCGATCGCGGTCGCGTCGACGGGGCTGAGTTCGCCCTGGCGACGCATGGCCGCCACCACCAGGCGCTGGCGCTGGCGCGCCGCGCTCAGGTTCAAGAAGGGATCGAGATAGCTGGGCTCGGGGAGGAGACCCGCTAGGAGAGTCGCTTGGTTGGCGTCGAGCTGGGAGGCGTGCACACCGAAGTAGGTGAGCGAGGCCGCCTCGATTCCGGTCGCCCCCTCGCCGAAGTAGACGTCGTTCAGGTATTGGTCGAGGAGCGCCGATCGGGAGAGCTTGGCGGTCAGCTCCTGGCCGTAGAGAATCTCTTTGACCTTATAGGTGAGCGACCTGTTGTCGTGGAGGTAGAGGATCTTGGCCAGCTGCTCTGGAATGGTGCTGGCCCCCTGGGAGGCGCTGTGGTGGACCACGTCGTAGAAGGCGGCCTGGACGATCCGGCCCAGATCGAAGCTGGGCGAGGTCCAGAAGGCGTGGTCCTCGATCGCGACCACGGCCTGGCGCATCACCGGCGCGATCCGGTCGAAGGCGACCGGGATCCGGCTGCTGCCGTTGGGGTGGAGGTCGGCGATCACCACTCCGCCCTGGCCGTAGACCAGGGTGTCTCCACCAAGATTGCTCGCCTGAGGCAGGGCTCCGTAGGCTCGAGCCAGGGCGGTCAAGGGAACGGCCAAGATCACGACCGCCGCCACCACCGCCAGAGCCACGGCCGCCACCAATCGGCGCCAGTCCGTCCCGCTCTTTGGGCTGCGGCGTCGGGTGCGCCCGGTCGAACTGCGGCCAGATTCCCGCCGCGGATTGAACTCAGCCATAGTCAACGTTTGGGCACGGCGCGCGGTCCAGGGTCATCCGTTGAGGGTCTTGACCCGGCCTGGTGGGGAGGCACCGTGCTCGCGCCGTGCCCGTCTATAGAACGCCGGGGTCGAGATTTGGTTTCTGACACCCTGAACCTGAGTCTCTGATCGTGGGCATCCTGGGTTTGGATGGGGCTACCCCGATCCCGGAGCGGATGAGCGCCGGATGAGCGACTTGGACTCCCCCGAAGCGCCGGAGGCAGCCCCGCCGGCTCCGGTCCTGCGGCCGACCCCCAGGCGCAACCAGCGCCAGTGGACTCTCTTCCTGGCAGCCCTGGTGGCGCTGCTGATCCTGATCCGGGTGATCGGTAACCATCCCTTTCCGGCGCCTTCCCACGTAAACCCAGCCGCCGCCGTGGCCGGCTACATCACCGGCATCCAGCACAAGGACTTGAGCCAAGTCAGTAGCTACCTGGCGCCCCGGCAGAGATCGCAGGCCGCCGATCTGCTCAGGGCTCTGGCCCGGCAACGGGCCACGATCACAGCTCCCACCCTGGGGACGGTACTGGGGGACAGAGCCTCGGCAACGGTCACCATCTCCGCCCAGGTGTGTTACGAGCCGGGCCATGGCAAGCAGTACCGATGCTCCCCGATCTCTCAAGCTCCGCTGGGGCTTACCAACGTGATCTCCTGCGTCGAGTTGGGTGGTAAGTGGTACGCCACCACTGTGCTCAGACCCAGCTGACCAGCTAACCTGCGCTGGGCACCTCCAGGCCGGGGACCACCAGGCGCTCGGGGTCCAGCAGCCGCTCCAGTTCCTCCGGGGCTAGGTGGGATCGCTCCAGTGCCACCTCCCGGACGGTTCTGCCGCTCTGGTACGCCTCATGGGCGATCGCCGCTGCGGCGTCGTAACCAATTGCCGGCACCAGGGCGGTGCAGATGGCCAGTCCCTGCTCCAGGAGGGCTGGTCCCCGGTCGCTGGCTGATATCCCGTCCACCGCCTGCCCCGCCACGTTCCTAGCCGCCCTGGCCAGGAGCTCGATCTCCTCAAGCAGGTTGTAGGCGGCCACCGGCAGCATCACGTTCAACTCCAGCAGCGAACCAGTGGCTCCGCAGAAGGCCACCGTGGCATCGTCGCCCAGCACCTGAGCCACCACCATCAGTGCTGACTCCAAGATGACGGGATTGACCTTCCCGGGCATGATCGAGGAGCCCGGTTGGACCTCGGGCAGGCGCAGTTCCGCCACGCCGGCGCGGGGGCCGAAGCTGAGCAGGCGAAGATCGCTGGCGATCTTCTGGACGGAGATGGCGGACCCCCGAACCGCCCCGGACGCGAACACCACCGCGTCCAGGCTGCTCTGGGCCTGAAAATGGTTGTTGGACTCTTGCAGGTCGGGGTCGTAGGACGGAGCTAGACGGGCGATAACTCGTTTGGCGAACTCGGGGTGGGTGCCGATCCCGGTGCCGACCGCGGTCCCCCCGAGTGCCAGTTCCACCAGCTGGCGCCGAGCCAGGTCGAGGCGGGCCAGGGCTCTCTCCACCTGGCCCCGGTAGCCCTCGAACTCTTGGCCGATCCGGATCGGTGTCGCGTCCTGGAGGTGGGTCCGGCCGGTCTTGATCACCGCCCACAAGCGCTCGCGCTGCGCCTCCAGACTGGCCCCGAGCTGCTCCAGACCTGGCAGCAGTTCGTCGCGCATGGCTGCCAGCGCCGCCAGATGGATGGCCGAAGGGAAGACGTCGTTGCTGGACTGGCCCAGGTTGACGTGATCGTTGGGATGGACCCGGTTGCGAGACCCGCGATCCTGCCCCAGCAGTTCCAAGGCCCGGTTGGCGATCACCTCGTTGGCGTTCATGTTCGATGAGGTGCCACTCCCGGTTTGGAAGATGTCCACCACGAACTGGTCGTCAAACTCACCCCGGCTCACCTGATCGGCCGCCTGGGCGATGGCGGCGCTGAGGTCGGCGGGGAGTAGGCCCAGTTC
This sequence comes from Candidatus Dormiibacterota bacterium, assembly GCA_963701235.1. GTDB lineage: Bacteria > Chloroflexota > Dormibacteria > Aeolococcales > Bog-877 > Bog-877. The sequence continues at coordinate 92,023 of OY969577.1, read as the reverse complement.
TGCGTTGACCCGGGCAGCCTCGCGCTTGATGTCGCCGAGGGCGGCGATCATCCGCCGGGGCAGCCGGAGTTGGCTGATGGGGAAGTTGGCGACCGCTCGCTGGGTACTGGCTCCGTAGTAGGCGCTGGCCGGGACCTCCATCTCGCCCATGGAGTCCCGCTCCAGGCGGACCGAGCCCTTGCTCATGACTTCGAGTCTATCGGCTGAGTACTGACAGCAGGCTGCCCCGGCGGGCGGTCAAAGAGCACCCGGGTAAGCAGACTATCGCGAACCTGCCCGGGCTGGGCCGGGCCGCCCTGGTACCCCTCGAAGCGGCGCAACACCAGACAGATGAGGACGCCCACAGCGGTGATTGCATAGGCCGAAGAGTCGTGGGTGAGCCACAGCACCACCGGTAGACCGGCGAAGGCGATCAGCACACTCAGCGCGCTCTTGCGAAGGGCGCCGCCAAGGATCACCAGGAGCAGGACGAAGCCGATTCCCCACCAGGACCAGAGCGCGACGGCCCCGGTGGCGCTGGCCACCCCCCGGCCCCCGTTGTACTGGAGAAAGATGGGCCAGCCGTTGCCGAGCACGGCGCAGAGCCCCGCGGCCGCGGCAACCCAGGCCGGTGCTCGGAGCGCCAGGGCGATCACAACCGGAACCAGGCCCTGGCAGAACTGGAGAGGACCGACCACGGCGGCCGGCAGGAGACCGACACTGTGGAAGAGGTTGCTGGTGCCGATCTTTCCGGTCCCCACCTGGCGCAGATCGACCCCGGCTAACCTTCCCACGATCCATCCCACCGGGATGGCGCCGACGAGATAGGCGCCGACGCAGACCAGCACCACTCCGAGCGGGGTCGCCACTGGGGCGACCGAGGCCAGCGCGATCACCCCACCAGTGGGAGGTCAGCTACGGCGGCAGCGCCGATCAGCCCGGGGCCCGTGTGGAGAGCGATCACGGGAGTGAGATTGAGCCGCTCCACCGGCTGGTCGCCGAAGAGCTGGCGGAGCTGCTTGATCAGCTCGGGGACCGTGTCCGGGGCGTCTCCACAGAAGACGGCCAACCGTACCTTGGTCTCGGCCGGGATCTGCTCTCGAAGCTGCTCGGCCACGGCGCGAAGCGCTCGCTTCGTTCCCCGGACCAGCGCCAGGCGGCGCACATCCCCGGCGGTGAAGGCGAAGAGAGGGCGCACGTGGAGCAGGTCGCCGCCCAAGCCCGCCAGGGCAGGCACCCGACCGCTGCGGATCAAGTAGCGCATGGTCGCCAGGGTGGCGATGACACGGGCGCTCTCGGCGACTTCCCGAGTGTGAGATGCCACCTTGTCGCGATCGAGACCGGCTGCACAGGCGGCGGCCGCTGCCTCGGCAACCAGGGTGTATCCGCCCGCCGCGGTGCCGGTGTCGATGATCTCGACGCGCTTCTCTGGGGCCTCACTGCGGAGCATCTCCGCCGCGACTCGGGCGGAGCGGCCCATGGTCGAGTACCGCTCGGGGATGGTGAGACAGACGATCTCGGGTATCGAGGTCGCGAGAAAGGCCTTGAGGTAGTCTCCGGGCGAAGGTGAGCTACTGGTCGGCAGGGGCCCGGGGCCAACCAGCCGGGCGTAAAGTTCGCGGCTCGATACGTCTAGCCCATCTCGCAGCGTCCTGCCGTCGATCTCGATCGACATCGGGACGACGCTGACCCACGGCGATTCCCCCAGCGAGGGAGGCAGGCAGGCGCCACTATCGACCACTACCGCCGTTTTGGGTGTGGTCACCACCGAGCCTGTGCCCGCGCGCCCCGGAGGAGAATTCGGGCGGCCGGCGGCCGTGACCTGGGAGTGAGCGCCGACTGCTCCCCCCGCGCCAGGGAGCTCACCGGACACCGCGCCCCTGCCGACTCGCCCACGCAACCCCTCCACATCAGCGTCGTGCATCCCGCCGACGGCCGGGTCTTGGCGGCCACCGCGATCCTAGGTCCTACGGCTTTCCGGATGAACTGACGTCCACTGCTGCCCGACCCAGGCACTCCGCGTAGATTCCCAAAAGCCGGTCCAGCATGGCCGACATCCCATGATGACGCTCCGCCTCTCCACGTGCCATGACCCCTCGGCGTCGGAGCTCTCCGGGCTCTTGCATTAGGAACTGCAGCTGCTGCGAGACCGACTCGCTCAAGGCTTTCGGGTCCAGGGCTGCTGCAACTCCGCCGACCAGGGTCGCCCCGCCCTCCGGCGTGGCCGCGACCGCGCAGCCGGTGGCCATCGCCTCGAGCAAGGCCAGCGACAGCCCCTCGGCGTTGGAGGGAAGGCAGAAGATGTCCACCCCCCGCCAAAAGTCGACCCGCTCCTCGAGGGAGAGCAGCCGTCCCAGATAGATGACGCGGGGATCCCTCTGGGCAGCCTTCACCCTCTCAACCAGCGCGCCAGCCCCAGCGATGATGAGCCGGGCGTCAGGTCCGAGATCCGCTCGGAGAAAGCCGCTCAGCAGCTGCGGGACACCCTTCTCAGGATCCAGCCGTCCCGCGAACCCCACGACCAGGCTCGCACCGGCGAGACGGGTCTGGCGGAGCACGGACGGCCCGGGACAGAACACCTCGGTATCGACGGCGTTGGGAAGCACCGCGATCCGGGAGCGCTCGACTCCCGCCTCGGCGAGCCGAGCGCGATGCGCCTCCGAGAACACGATCACCCGCTGGTATGCCTGCAGCCGCCCGGCCCAGAAGCGATGGAGCTGGCGCATCACCCGGGCTCTTCCACTGGCCTCGGGACCGAAGGGCAGGTGGAAGGTGGCAACCGTCGCCGCTCCCGTGGCCCGTGCCTGTCGACCGAGCCAGCCATCCTCCAAGGTGAAGCTCAGGGAGGTGTGGATCACGTCCGGCCGCACCCTGGCCAGCCAGGAGGTCATCTGTCGGCGGAAACCCAACTGGGGCACGGTGACCGTCTTGAAGCGCCAGGTCGGCCAGCCGATCCGATGATCGTCCGTCACGGGCGCGATCAGTCCGTCCCGGGTCGCGTGATGGAACCAAACCTCGACACCGCGCCCGCGGAGCCCGCCCACAACCTCGGTGGAGTAGGTGGTGAGGCCATCGGCGCGCTCGCCCAGCCCATGACCGAACCAGGCCAGGCACAGGCGGCCCACGGTGCGATCAGGCGTGTGGGAGGTCAAGCAGGCGATCCGGGCTGAACGGGTACCACTGCTCGGGCCAGCGCCGGACTGCCCGCTCAAAGACGGGGATTACTTGGCGAAGCGCCTCGGTTGGGTCCGTGCCGGGCGCCACGGTGATCGGCGGAAAGAGCTCCACCAGGTAACCGCCGTTGGGGGTGCGGAGGCTGGTGACAGGCATCAGAGGGGCGCCGGTGTGGGCAGCCAGCATGCCCGGAGCCGCCGAGAACAGCGTCCTGTGATTGAGGAACTCGACCTCGACTGAGGGGGTGTCTCCGGGGATGTCCACCACCAGGGCCACCCACTGCCCAGCGCGGAGTTTCTGGAGCATGGTCCGTGGCGACTTCGAAGCCGGTACCACCTCGACCCCCATCTCCGCGCGAGCCCAGATGACCAGGTCGGCCAGGACCTTGCTGCCCTCGTCGGCCATCACCGAGGACAGGTGGACATCGTGAGCGATCGCCAGCGCCGCGGGAGTGTCCCAGCTGCCCTGGTGGGTGATCACCAGGATGCCTGGCCTCCCCGCCAGCTGCAGTCCCTCCATGTACTGCTCGTAGCCGTAAACCCTCACCTCGGACAGGACTCGGGGACGAGGCAGGCGCTGCATGTATAGGAAGTCAATCGCGGTCCGTGCGTATTCGCGGAAGCTGGCGGCCGCCAGCCGGCGAGCCTGGCGCGGGGTGAGCTCGGGGAAGACCGCTCGAAAGTTCCGGATCGTGGTGCGACGCCGCTCCGTCTGCAGTGCGAAGGTGGCGTTGGCGATCGGATCGGAGAGACGGTAGCGGTGCCGGCCCAGGGCCCGAACCCCTAGGGCCACCGCGGTCATCCCGACCCTCAGGGCCAGCGGCGGCAGATCGGATCTGGTCTCGGGCACCCGGCGATTGTCGCAGCCGCATCCAGATCGCCCCGAGGGGAGCTCAGGGAGTAGGTTCAGCTGTGTGAATCACCTCGAGGGGGAGACCAGTCCCTATCTGCGCCAGCACCGCGAGAACCCCGTGGATTGGTATCCCTGGGGGGAGGAGGCCTTCCGACTTGCGCGTGAGCGGGACTGCCCGATCCTACTCAGCGTCGGCTACTCCGCCTGCCACTGGTGCCACGTCATGGCGCACGAAAGTTTCGAGGACCCGGCGCTAGCCGCGGTCCAGAACCGGCTCTTTGTCAGCGTCAAGGTGGACCGCGAGGAGCGTCCTGACGTGGACCGCGTCTACATGGATGCGCTCCAGGCACTGACCGGAAGCGGTGGTTGGCCGATGACTGCGTTCCTGCTGCCCGACGGTCGGCCCTTCTTCGCAGGGACCTACTTCCCCCCTGAGGACAGCCGGGGCCTGCCCGGCTTCCGCCGGGTGATGGAGATGGCGGCCTCGGCCTATCGAGATCGGCGCCAAGAGGTGGTCAGCAGCGCTGAGCGGCTGAGCCAAGCCCTGGCTCCGGCGCCCTTGATTCCCCTGGAGTCTTCGAAGGGCAGCATGGCGGAGGTGCTGGCCGACGCCGAGGCGCGACTAGTCCGGAACGCCGACCCCGAGTTCGGCGGCATTGGCGGAGCCCCGAAGTTTCCCCAATGCGCCGTCCTGGAGTTCCTGCTCTCCCGCGACGTCCTGAGCGGGAGCGCCGACGCCGGCGCGGTTGTGGCGCGCTCCCTTCACGCGATGGCCGCGGGCGGCATCAGGGACGAGCTGGGGGAGGGCTTCCACCGCTACAGCGTCGATCGGCGCTGGGCGGTGCCCCACTTCGAGAAGATGCTCTATGACAACGCCCAGCTGGTTCGGCTTTATCTCCACTCCTGGCAGGCCCACCACGACCCAGCCAACCTGGACATCGCCCTTCGGACCGCCGATTTCTTGATCAGCCACTTGGAGCTGCCAGAGGGAGGATTCGCCGCCAGTCTCGACGCTGACACCGAGGCGGGCGAAGGAGCCTTCTACGCCTGGACCCCAGAGGAGCTGGGGGCGGTAGTTGGCAAGGAGCGACTGGCACTCGCAGAAGGCCTCTTCGGCGGGCCGGGAGACGCCAGCACCGAGCGTGGGGGCATGGTGCTGCGGGGTGGGGAGGAGTCCAAGCTCTTGTCCGCCCGCTTCCAGATCTCGGAGACTGAGCTCGAAAAGCTCCGCGAGTCGATGGTCCGAGACCTGGCTCTGGCGCGCTCCCGGAGGCCGGCTCCGGACCGCGACGACAAGCTGATCGTGGGCTGGAACTCACTGGCGATCACCGCCCTCGCCGAGTTGGCGGTCGCCGCCAACGAGCGCCGCTACCTAGACGCGGCCCTCAGGTGCGCCCGGGCGGTCCTGGACAGCGCCCGTGTCGACGGCCGCCTCCGTCACCTCTTCGACGGCTCCACCGCTCGGTTCACCCCTACCCTCGATGATCTCGCCGGGATGGGATTGGCGGCTCTCTGGCTGCACGAGGCCACCGCGGATCCTGGCTGGTTCGAGCTGGCGACGGAGTGGGCCTCGGTGGTCGAGGCGGAGTACCGGGACCCCGCTGGCCCGGGATGGTTCGACACCCCGCTCCACCATGACGCCAACCTGGCCATGCGACCCCGGAGCCTAGAGGATGGTGCTCAGCCTTCAGGCACCTCCCTGATGGCCGAACTCTGTCTCAAGCTACACGCCCTGACGGGCGATGGGTCATGGCGCGACCGGGCGGAGGCGGTGCTGGAGATCCTGTCGAGCGCAGCCGGGCGTTTCCCCTCGGCCTTCGGCGCGCTGCTCGCGGTGGCGGCAAGCTTTGATGTGGGCCAGGTCGAGGTGGCAATGGTGGTTCCGGAGTCTGCGGAATCTCACCTTCCCCTGCTGCGCCAAGTCCGGTCTCGGTGGCGACCCCAGGTGACTGTCGGAGTCGGGCGGGTTGCCGCCGGCGCGGCCGAGGCCCTGACCGGACCACCACTGGCCCGCTCCAGGCCGCTGCTGGAGGACGCTGCCACCGCCTATGTCTGTCGGGACTTCGCTTGTCGGATGCCGGTCGCAGATGCGGCCGGGCTGGAGCGCGAACTGGACGGTGCTTCGATCGAATAGGCTTGGCCAGACCAGATCCGATCGGGCGCGGAGGGAAAGGGTTGGCGTTTAGCGGGAAGGGCGACGAGTCCCGCGTCTCCGGCATGCCCTTGGCCGTGGTGACTGGGGCCAGCGCTGGGATTGGCGAGGCCATCGCCCGCCGCCTTGCCCAGGAAGGCTTTCGCCTCCGCCTCGGAGCTCGCCGCGAGGACCGGATTCGAGAGCTCGCCCGTGAACTGGGCGCCGAGGGAAGCGTTCTCGATGTCAGCGATGAGCAGAGCGTGGCCGCCTTCTGCGCTGGGATCGGCGAGGTCGAGGTGTTGGTCAATAACGCCGGGGGCGCCCGCGGCGGGGACCCCGTAGCTTCGGCCGACAGCTCGGGCTGGCGCTGGATGTGGGAGGTGAACGTGCTCGGCCTGATGCAGATGACCAGGGCGCTGCTGCCCGCTCTGGAAGGCTCCGGGCGGGGTCACGTCGTCAACATCTCTTCGACGGCCGGGTTCGAGGTCTACGAGGGGGGAAGTGGTTACACCAGCGCCAAGCACGCGGTTCACGCCATCAGCCAGACCCTGCGCTTGGAGTTGGTCGGTCGGCCGATCCGGGTGACCGAGATATCACCGGGGATGGTCGAAACCGACTTCTCTCTGAATCGATATTCCGGCGACCGGGAGCGGGCCGCGGCGGTCTATCGCGGCGTGACACCCCTGACCGCGGCCGACATCGCCGACGTAGTCGCCTTCGCCGTGACTCGACCTGCCCATGTCAATCTCGACCAGATCGTCCTCCGACCGGTGCAGCAGGCGGCTGCCTACAAGGTGAGCCGGCGCAGCACCTGACCTGCCAGCGCCGGGATCAGAGCTCCGAGGGGCGGTCGGGATCCTGGGCCCACTCGCTCCAGCCGCCCGGGTAAAGCATCACCCCCCCGATGCCGGCGGACTCCAAGGCCACAATCAGGGCGCAGGCAGTTACCCCCGATCCGCAGTAGGCCACCGCCGGAGCCCGGTGCCCGGTGGCCTCGGCATTACGGTCGGCGATCTCCGTCCGGGGAAGCACGTAGCCGTTGCTGTAGACCTCCGTCCAGGGGTGGCTTCGGGCCCCGGGTACGTGCCCTGGGCGGGGATCGTAGGGAGAGGGGCCACCGGCGTACCTATCTCTGGTCCGCGCGTCCACAACGACAGCTCCGGACGCCACCAGGTCAGCGGTCTGGTCGGCCGTGACCCAACCCCGAAACGATCTCGCCTCGAAGTCACCCTCGATGGCCGCGGGCTTGCCGCTCCGAAGCTCGCCACCGGAGGCGACCCAGTCCGCGAATCCGCCGTCCAAGACCGCCTCCCAGGGGTGGCCGGCAGCGCGCAGCAGCCACCAGGCCCTCGCCGCCGCCCCGGTTCCGCCGTCGTAGGCAACCACCCGGCTCTCCTTCGAGACCCCTGCTTCACGCATGGCCGCGGTGAACTGCTCTGGGGACGGAAGTGGGTGTCGCCCGCCCAGCCCCGGAGGACTTGCCAGCGCTTCGTCGAGATCCACGAACCGGGCGCCGGGGATGTGGCTGGTGAGGTAGCCCTCAAGGTCCGCGCCATCGGCGAGGGTCCAGCGCACGTCGAGGATCCTGAGGTCGGGGTTGCCAAGGTGCGCCCGCAGCCAAGCCGACGTCACCAGTGGTCCTGCTGTTATCGCCATAGCACCATGATGGCGCGGTAGAGCCGGAGGTGGGAGAAGTATTTGATTGACAGAAACCGCTCCTCCAGCCGTCACCGTTGCGCCGCCACCGGCCTCTACTGGGCACAAATCGAGATTGCCGACTGATAGCTGCAGCCGGCTCTAGGGCACGCTGCGCGTTGACAAATAGCCGCGGGACTCAAGATCCGGAGATTGACGGCCGCGGAACGGGCGACTACGCTGCTGCCAGAAGGGAAGCGATTCACCGCGCCTAGGGCCGGAGAGGCGCTGCGTCCGTATGGCGCTCCGGGTTGGCTGGATAGCTAGGAGGGCGAGATGACCGTTGACGCCAAGAGGATCGATGCTCTCCAAGAGGAGGGCAGAACATTCCCCCCGCCCCGAGATTTTGCGGCGCAAGCCAATGCCCAGGCTGGGATTTATGACCGCAGTCTCGAGGACTTCTGGGCCGAAGAGGGGCGCCAGCGGATCTCCTGGTTCCAGCCTTTCGACACGCTTTACGAGTGGAACCCGCCCTACGCCAAGTGGTACCTGGGCGGCCAGCTAAACGTCTGCTACAACTGCGTCGATCGCCACGTTGAGGCTGGCCTGGGGTCCAAGGTGGCCTTCTACTGGGAGGGCGAGCCCGCCGACGAGAAACGGACCATCACCTACGCAGACCTCCAGCATGAGGTGGTCCGATTCGCCAACGGACTGAAGAAGCTGGGGGTCAAGAAAGGCACTCCGGTAGGCATCTACATGGGCATGTGCCCTGACTTGCCGATCGCGATGTTGGCCTGCACGCGCATTGGCGCTCCCTTCACGGTCGTCTTCGGCGGCTTCAGTGCCGAGGCACTGTCGGGGCGCCTAAATGACATGTCGGCCGAATTTCTGATCACTCAGGACGAGGGCTGGCGTCGCGGCGCCAAGGTACCGCTGAAGAAGAACGCCGACGACGCCGTCACAGCCACCCCCTCGATCCGACGGGTCGTGGTCGCTCGGCGTACCGGTGGCGATGTCGCTTTCGAGAGTGGTCGCGATATCTATGTCGACGAAATGATCAAAGGCGAGAGCGATGATCCGGCGAGCTGTCCGTGCGAGCCGATGGACTCGGAAGATCTGCTTTACCTGCTCTACACCAGTGGCACGACGGCCAAGCCTAAGGGAATCATCCACACCACGGCTGGTTATCTGGTGGGCGTAGCCACGACTCACTATTACATCTTCGACATCAAGCCCGAGACGGTCTACTGGTGTGCGGCCGATATCGGCTGGGTGACCGGACACAGCTACATCCTTTTCGGTCCCTTGGCCAACGCCACCACCGGCGTCATCTACGAGGGGGTGCCCAACTTTCCCAATGAGGAAAGGTGGTGGGAGATTGTTGAGCGCTACAAGGTCAACGTTCTCTACACCGCGCCCACGACCATCCGCACCCACATGAAGTGGGGGCCACAGCATGCGCAGAAGCACGATCTGAGCAGCCTCAGGTTGCTGGGGACTGTGGGCGAGCCCATCAATCCCGAAGCCTGGATCTGGTACCGCGAGAACATTGGTCTGGGGCGAACCCCGGTCGTCGACACATGGTGGCAGACCGAGACTGGAATGATCTTGATCACACCATTGCCAGGGATAACCACCCTGAAGCCGGGCTCGGCGACCAAGCCCTTCCCCACTATCGACCCGGCAATCTTCGACGAGCAGGGAAATGAGGTGCCGCCCGGGCAGGGTGGCTACCTGGTCATTCGTAAGCCCTGGCCAGCGATGCTCCGCGGGATTTACGGTGATCCCAAGCGCTACGAGGAGACCTACTGGAGTCGTTTCAAGGACACCTATTTTGTCGGTGACGGGGCCCGCAAGGACGCCGACGGCGACTACTGGTTGATGGGCCGAATCGACGACGTCATGAACATCTCGGCGCACCGCATCTCAACCACAGAGGTCGAGAGCGCACTGGTGGACCATCCGTCGGTAGCACAGGCTGCGGTCTGTGCCCGCAATGACGCCCAGACCGGACAGGCCATCGTTGCCTTCGTGACCCTGAAAGGTGGTCAGGAAGGATCGGTAGAACTCCTGGCTGAGCTCCGCGCCCACGTGGGCAAGAAAATCGGCAAGATTGCGGCTCCCGCGAACATCCTCTTCACGCCCGAGCTGCCGATGACTCGGTCCGGGAAGATCATGCGTCGTTTGTTGCGTGACGTAGCAGAGAACCGTCCTCTCGGTGACACCACCACCCTCGCCGACCCCGCGGTGGTGGAGGAGCTGCGAAGCCGGGCAGTTACAGAGGAGGGTAAAGAGAACTAGCAACCACTAGGGATCTCTGATTGACTCGGATTTCGGCGAAAGAACAACAGAGGGGAGACCACAAATAATGGCTAATACCTACTCCGGAGGAACACCTCCTCCCGCGGGGCCAGCGACGGTCATGCACACGACCGAGGCTCCACATCCGATTGCCGATCCAGCCCCGTTGGGGTTGGCTGGGTTTGCCTTCACCACCTTGATGCTTTCGTTCATCAACGCCGGCATCATTGGCGCCGGAGCGACGGCAGCCGTGCTGCCGATGGCAGCGGCCTACGGTGGGGGCGCGCAGTTTCTCGCGGGCATGTGGGCCTTTCGACGGGGCAACACCTTCGCGGCTACGGCGTTCACCTCTTACGGAGCCTTCTGGTTCAGCTACTACCTTTTGATTGGAGTTTGGATCAAGGGGGTGGCCCCGGCGACGGTCGGGCCGATCGTGGGCCTCTATCTGTTTGGGTGGGCGATCTTCACCGCCTACATGTTCGTCGCGTCGCTGCATGGAGCCCGTGCTGTGCAACTGGTGTTCGGCCTGCTGGCCATTACCTTCGTCTTCTTGGCGATCGGTGTGCCGGGCTGGGACTGGTTCGGTGCTGGGACCACGCTAACCAAGATCGGTGGATACGTTGGGATTCTGACCGCAATCGCGGCCATCTACGCGTCATTCGCTGACGTGCTTAATGCCACCGCACGGCGGATCATCCTGCCAACCAACTAAATCGTCGACCCGCCACCGCAGAGCCCGGGCCCGTGCGGGCCCGGGCTCTCTCTTTGTCAGTCTGGGCCAACCGTGGCACCGGGAACAGTGGCGGTGGGGAGGGCGGCGTGCGGATGACCATCCACGCCTCGCCAGAGAGGCACCAGGATCACCGACGCCAGCCACATGGCCACCGCGGTAGCCAGGAACGGCAGGACGATTGAGATCCCAAACAGGGCGCCCGCGGCTAACGAAGCCACAGCTGCAGCGCCGACTTGAGCCGATCCATACAGGCCTTGGACCCTTCCCATTTGACTCGGGTGCACCTGCCGCGAGAGCATTGCCAATCTCGCCGGGGTACCCGTGACCGTGAAGATTCCCTCGAAAATCCCCAACCCGATCAACCAGGCGACGCTGGTAAGGAAGGGGTAGGTGATTGCGAAACAACCAGCGGCCAAGGAGCTGATGCCGATGAGCCAACGGTTGTCCATGTGGTCCGCCAACCATCCCGCCGGCCATGAACCCAGGGTGAAGGGCAGCGCGAACAGAGTGAACGACAGGCCGATCTCCAAATCGGTGGCATGACGCGCGTGCATCAACAGGCTCCAGACCGTGTCGTACATACCGATGAGAATCCCCACCGCCGTCGAGGCGATGGTGACGCCGATGATGATCGGATCACGCCACAGTGAGAGCGTCGGTCGATCGGCGTCGGACGAGAGTGGGGTCGGCCTGAGCCAGGGGAGGCTGATGGCTATCACGCCAGCAACCACGAGCGCGGTGAACGCGGAGGCGAGGAAGGTGGCGGCCAGTGAGACCTGGAACAGCGACGCCCCGATCAGCGGTCCGGCGATGGTACCCCCCATGTTGGCCGCGGTCAGCGATCCATATGCCCGGCCCCTGCGGTCGACGGGTACGAAGTCCGCAACCGCCGCCATCGCCAGCAGGGTGGCGGCGCCGGCGGCAGCCCCTTGGACGGCGCGCAGGACGATGAACCATACCGGGGAAGGGGAGACGGCGAAGGCAGCGGTGGCTGCGGCATAGATCAACTGCGCCACCAAGATGGGTCCCTTGCGCCCGATCCTGTCCGACAGCTTGCCCACCGGGTAGCGAACCGCCAAACCAGCGGCCCAGAACACCGCGGTAACGACTCCCACCTCGGCGAAGGAAGCGCCGGCGTGGCGCACGAACAGCGGCAGGATGGGCAGGATCATGGTCGCGCCGAGGGCGTCGGCGGCCGTGGCCGCGACCAATCCCCAGAGGGCCAGACGAGCACGGCGAGGATCGATCGAGGGACAGCTCAAGGTGCCACCAGACGTGGGTCCATTGGTGAGGGGTTGGTCGGGGTTGGACGGCCACCGTTCAAGCGCAGCCGATCACACGTCCGTCGATGCTCAGGGGAGGTGCTAACTGCGCGGGTTCCCTAGAATACGACTTGTATACGGAGGTGTTCACATGACCACAGCAGGTGAGATCGCGATCGTTCTCGGCATGCTGACACTGATCGGCGGCGGGTCTCTGATCGCCTGGATCTTCTTGTTCCGCTATGCAGCCAAGACCGAGCGGGAAGCGTCAACCTCCAGTGGACCGGCATCGCATGTGGGTGACCACGCCTGACTCAATCACCGGAGGCACAAATGAGCGCGACCCAAGAGGCGGCGAAGGCGCCCGGGCCAATTCTGGCACCGCCCGGACTTGAGGGGGTCGCCGTCGCCGAAACGACCATCGGCGACGTCAGAGGCGAAGAAGGTTTCTTCCACTACCGCGGTTACAATGCCGCGGAGCTTGCTCGGGAGTGTTCATTCGAGCAGGTCTGGCACCTGCTGATCGAGGGCGAACTTCCGAATCCGGAGCAGACGAAGAAGTTCCGAGCAGACACCATCCCGCTACGCGACTTGCCCGAGCAGGTGTCTGATCTGCTTCCCGCGATCGCCCACATCAAACCCTTCGTTCCCCTGGACGCACTGCGCACGGCGATCTCACTGGTCGCCAGCGCGGCAGAACTGCGCCCCACCATGGACATCTCCGCGGAGGAGGTCCGTCAACAAGCCGTGCGTATGACCGCGGTGGCACCGGTGCTGCTGATGGCCATGTACCGTGCTCACCAAGGACTCGAACCAGTGGCACCGGATCCCGACCTTGGCTACGCCGCGTCCTACCTGCAAATGCTGACGGGCAAGCGCCCCGACGAAGAGCACTCGCGGGCGGTGGAGAAGTACTTGATTCTCACCATGGAGCACGGGTTTAACGCCTCGACCTTCACTGCTAGGGTGATCGCCTCTACCGGAGCCGACCTGGGTTCAGCACTGGTTGGCGCAATCGGGGCGTTGTCGGGCCCGCTGCACGGAGGAGCGCCCTCCCGGGCGCTGCAAACGCTCGACGAAATCGGCACTGCTGATCGAGCCTACGACTACCTTCGCGAGAAGGTGGCCTCAGGCGAGCGCCTGATGGGCTTCGGGCATCGCGTCTACAAGACTGATGATCCGAGATCGACGCTGCTGCGCGAGGTGGCCCTCGAACTGGGCGGCGAACAGGCAGATTTGGCCCAGCATGTTGAGCAGACCGCACTGATGGTGCTCAACGAACTCAAGCCCGGCCGCAGGCTGTATACCAATGTGGAGTTTTACGCGGGGGTGGTTATGAACACTGCGGGGATTCCCCGGGACATGTTCACTCCCACTTTCGCGTGTAGCCGGACAGTGGGGTGGACGGCGGCCATATGCGAGCAGGCTGGCCATAATCGTCTGATCCGTCCCTCGGCTATCTACGTCGGACCGCCGCCTCCCCAGCCCCTTCCCCCAGGCTATCGCTACGTCTAGACGCCCAGCTGCCTCGCAGGGCAGGGGGACCGTTTCGCGGTCCGCCCCGCCCCGGGGAGGATCAGCTCTGAGCTTTCGCTAGTCGCGGGTCAGCTGGCCGCGAAGCCGAGGTCGAGAACTCGCAGCGCGACATGCAGGTCGAACAGGCTGCGGCCGACAGCTACCACGATCTCGCCGTCGGCGATGGCGCCGGGGTTTTCGGAGGTTGGCTTGACGCCCAGGCCGTGGTACCGCCAGCCCTTGGTTCGATGGGCCAGAGTGATGGTCAGATCAGTCCCGTCAGGCTCCTTGAGCACCAGCTGACCAGCCCCCAAGGATCCGCCGCTGGATGTGTCTGAGACGACCTCACCGATAGCGCGGAAACGGGGGTACTTCCGAATGGCAGGAGAGTTGACAATCGAAGACGTGCTGGGAGTTGGGGTCGATGAGGCGCTGCTGGCGCTAGAAGTCGCGCTAGGAGTGGCGGCGGCAACGGTCGTCGCTCCAGCGGCGGCGGCAACGCCGAGCCCGGCCGCTAGCACAAGTCCTCGAATGATGATCCTACGCATGGTTTGCCTCCTTCTTAGCGGACAGCCAGTGCGACTGCCGCCGATAGGTGTCGCATTACCACTCGAGGCTAGACGACACCCGGAGTCCTAACCTGAGACGACCCTGAGAACGGAGAGCCGTCTTTTGCTCGCCTAGCGCCAGCCCTGCTGCAACGCTGCGAACTGGTCCGGGCTCAAGCGGAGCTCCGACTCGCCGAGGTCGCGCAGTGGAGCTTGGGGCAGATGCTCTCGGCTGCTGAGGTCGAGCGCCTCGGGGTTGACGTAGAGAAGACCGGTGACAACCTCTCCCTTCTGTCTGCCTTGATCGATGACCCGCAGGGCTTCAAGCCGATCTTTAGGGTTGTGCTCTCGGCCCAGTTTGCGGAGCCGTAGGTGCGAGCCATCGTGCAGCTCCACCTCGGCCGAGGTGCCTTCGGCGTACTCCACCTCCACTTCAGTTTGCTGAGGGATGAAGTCGAGTTCCTGGAGGATGAGCTCATGCTCTTTCACATACTGATAGCTCTTGGTTGAGCCCTCGTGATCGTTGAAAGTGACGCAGGGACTGATGACGTCGAGCACCGCGGTGCCGCGGTGGGACAGGGCCGCCCGCAAGAGCGGCACCAATTGCTGCCCATCCCCAGAGAAACTTCGGGCGACGAAAGAGGCGCCTAGCTGCACCGCCATCCCAGCGATGTCGATGGTTTCCAGCTCATTGACCGTGCCCTTGCGCTGCACTGAGCCCAGGTCGGCGGTGGCCGAGAACTGTCCCTTGGTGAGTCCGTAAACGCCGTTGTCCTCAACCACGTACGTGCAATCGACATTTCGCCGTACCAGATGGCAGAACTGTCCGAGACCGATGCTGGCGGTATCGCCATCGCCACTGATGCCCATCAGCAGCAGCTCCCGGTCGGCGACCGCGGCTCCAGTGGTGACCGCCGGCATGCGCCCGTGCACGGCGTTGAAGGCGTGCGAGCGCTCGACAAAATAGGCGGTGGCTTTTGAGGAGCACCCGATGCCACTCATCTTGGCCAGGTGATAGGGATTTACCCCGTGGTCGTAGAGCGCCTTGACGATGTGGTTGGTGATGGAATTGTGGCCACACCCGGCGCACAAGGTGGTGGCCAAGCCCTTGTAGTCATCCCGGGTGAGTCCCAAGGAGTTGGTCTTGACGGTGACCGCGCTCATCTGCGGGAGCTCCCGGCGGCGGGTTGCAGGGAGGAGGCATGCGGAACGATGTCCTCAAATTGGCGCAGCGACTCCACTAGGTCGGCTGCGAACAATGGCAGGCCGTCATAGTGGCGAACCGACCGAAGCCGCCCCGCGAGCTCGGCACCCAACTCCACCTGCAGGATCTGCAGCATCTGCCCATCTCGGTTCTGCTCCACGACGTAGACGCGATCATGTTCGGCCACGAAGCTGGCCACGGCCGCGCTGGTGGGAAGCGCGCGCAGTCGCAGATAGTCGGTCTCCAGACCATCCTCTGCGAGAATCGTCCGCGCCTCGATCACAGCGTGATGCGAGCTGCCGTAGGCGATGAGACCAACCTTGGCACTGGAACCGTCGAGCAGGGGAGCCGGCAGGAGCTCCCGGCCGTTCTCGAGCTTGCGGGCCAGGCGGTCCATGACTCGCGCGTAGGTGTCCTCGTTCTCGCTGTAGCGAGCGGCCTCGTCGTGTCCTGAACCTCTAGTGAAGTACGCCGCCAATGGGTGCTCGGTGCCGGGGAGCGTCCGCCAGGGCACTCCGTCGCCGTCGACGTCGCGGTAGCGCTCAAAGCGCTGCATCTTTTCCAACTCCTGCTTGTGCAGCACCTTGCCTCGTTGGAACTCGTGCTCAGGGTAGGGCAGCGCCTCCGTCATCCAAAGATTCATCCCCAGGTCGAGATCAGAGAGGACGAATACCGGGGTCTGGAGTTGGTCGGCGAGGTCGAAGGCCAGTTGCACGAACTCGTAGCACTCGCGCACGGTGCCGGGCAGCAGCACCGGATGGCGGGTGTCGCCGTGGGAGAGCGTGTAGGCGAAGCTGACATCGCCCTGCATGGTTCGGGTGGGAAGCCCAGTGGAGGGTCCGACTCGTTGGATGTCCACGAAGACGCCGGGGATCTCCGCGTAATAGCCGAGACCAACAAACTCGGCCATCAGCGAGATACCCGGTCCCGAGGTGGTGGTCATGGCTCGGGCCCCTGCCCAGCCTGCCCCCAGCACCATCCCGGCCGCCGCCAGCTCATCCTCTGCCTGAATGGTCGCGATCCGGCGCTCGCCGGTCTCGAGGTCGACCCGGTAACGGTCGGCGAGACCGATCAGGTGTTCAGCCAGCGAGGAACTGGGCGTGATCGGGTACCAGGCCAGGACCGTGCAGCCGCCCATGATCGCCCCTAGCGCCGCCGCCTGGTTGCCCTCCAGCAGGAGCTGGCCGGAGGTGGCATCCAAGGAGTGGAGCTGGAGCGAGTCGGTCTTGGTCAGATTGGTCCGGAAGTAGTCGCGGCCGAGCTCGATCGCATCCCGGTTGGCAGCGAGCGCCTTGGGCTTGGAATGGAACTGCTGGGTCAAGGCCTGCTCCAGGGCGGACTCGGGAATCCCGAGGATCTCGGCCACCACACCCACATAGATCATGTTGGTGAGGTACTTGCGGAGATCCGCGTCGAGAACGGACTCCTTGGCCAGCCTCGCAAACGGGACCGGGTACAGGTGCGGGGGAACCCCCTCGTCCAGTTCAGGGGAGCCGTAGACCTCCTCGAAGACCAGCACACCGCCGGACTCCAGCCGGGCGATGTCCGCCTGGAAGGTGGCCCGATCCATCGCCACCAGGAGGTCGGCTCGGCGCCTCCCCGCCCGGTACCCGGCCGACGTCGCACGCAGGAAGAACCAGGTGGGCAGGCCCTCGATGTTTGAGGGGAAGAGGTTCTTGGGCGCCACCGGTATCCCCATCGCGAACACGGCCCGCGTTAGCACCAGATTGGCGGACTGGCTTCCCGACCCGTTGACCGTCGAGGCCACCACATTCAGATCGAACGAACCCGACTCCGTGGGGAGTGCCTCCATTGTTGTCGAACGCCACTGCCTGACCGGGACCCATCGTAGTCTGTGCCGGCTTGGGCCACTTCGCGCTCCCCAGAGTGGGTTCGTCCGCCGGACCTGAGAGCATGAGCTGATGGCGGGACGGGTCCTGGTCGGAACTTGCAATTGGAGCGACCACCAGGGCTTCTATCCCAAGGGGCTCCCGTCCACCTCGCGGCTCGCCTACTACGCCCGCTTCTTCTGCCTCGTCGAGGTCGACAGCACCTTTTACGGTATCCCTCCACCCAACCGCACCGCCAACTGGGCGGGCAGCACCCCCGATGACTTCCTCTTCAACGTCAAGGCCTATAAGTCGATGACCTTTCACGAGCGCCAGGGAGGCGTGCCCCGAGATCCCACCGAGGATGAGGTGAGCCAATTCGGCGAATGTCTGGCTCCGCTCCGGGCGAGCGGCAAGCTGAGGGCGGTGCACTACCAGTTCCCACCGTGGTTTGGGTGGTCACCGCTCGATCTCGACCGTCTGGCCCGTCTGCGTGACCGCCATCCCGACGACCAGCTGGTGGTGGAACTTCGTAACCGGAGCTGGACGGAGCCGGAGCGCTGGCTTCAGGTGGTCGATCTCCTTCGCGAATCCCAGATTGCCCTCTGTGTCGTCGACGAGCCCCAACTGGGGACCGGATCATTCCCGCGCTTGGTGGAGGTGACCGATCCTCGCCTGGCGGTAGTGCGATATCACGGCCGCAACGCCCGCTCCTGGTACGTCCAGGGCAAGAGTTCTGGGGACCGTTTCAACTACCTCTACAACCGCCAAGAGTTGACGGAGTGGCTCCCCGACATCCGGCGCCTCAGCGAAGAGGCGGAGGAGGTGCACCTGCTGTTCAACAACAACCGGTCCAACTACGCGGTTCTCAACGGTCTCGAGATGGCCGAGATTCTCGGCCAGAAGCTCCCCGACGGCCGACCCGCTAGCCCCGATGAGATCGAGACTCCCGTGGTGGAGCTACCGTTGCCGCTGGAACCGCGGGGCTGAGTTGGCTCTCGACCTCAATCCCGACCATCTGCTCCACGCTTACGGATATGCCGCGATCTTCGCCGCTCCCCTGGTCGAGAGCACCGGGATCCCCTTCCCCGGCGAGACCATCTTGGTGGCGGGCGCCGTCTACGCCGCCGTCAGCGGTCGACTGAGCCTGGCCGGGGTCGTGGCCGCGGCCGCGGCGGGGGCGATCTTAGGAGACAACCTCGGCTATGGCATCGGCCGCGCGGTAGGGAGCCGGCTCTTGCAGCGCTTCGGCGGTTGGGTTCGTCTCAGCCCCGAGCGGCTCCAGTTGCTGCAGCGCTTCTTTGTCCGGCGCGGAGCACTGGCAGTCTTCGTGGCCCGATTCATCATCGTGCTCCGCACTTTCGGGGCTCTGGTCGCGGGCGCGGCTGAGATGCCGTATCGGAAATTCTTGCTCTTCAACACCCTGGGAGGAGCCGCCTGGGCGACCGCCTACGGACTCCTCGGCTTCGAACTCGGACGGGCCTACGACCGGTTCGGCGGGACCGTGGGCTGGTTCAGCATCGGGGCCGGGATCGCGCTGCTCGTGCTCGCGGTCCTGGCTCTGGTCTTGGTCCGCCGCCGCCTGGAGCGGTGGGCGCTTGGCGACGACGACCCAGCCCATGCCGAGTCCGCCTAGGATTTGCCGCGACGGCGGGTGGTGGGCAGCAGCCGCGCCGCAACCTGGACCCCGGCCCGGGTCCTTGAGTAATGAAAGAGGTCGGCGGCTCGGCGCAGGGCCAACAGCTCATCGTCTGCCAGCTGCAGGTCTGCCGCCTCGACGTTGGACTCCAGCTGGGCGATCGACTTGGCTCCCGGAATGGCGATCACCTGCGGCTGAGCCAGAACGTAGGCCAGCGCCACCTGAGATGAGCTGGACTGGTGGGCATCAGCCACCTCCCGCAGCGTTTCCAGGAGCGGCTCCATGGCCGTCAGCGCGAGCTCGGTGAAAAGGGCATTGGCGCGGCGGAGGTCGCGGGGAGCCTGGCCGGCGCGGTAGCGACCACTCAGCGCCCCTTGAGCGAGCGGGCTGTAGGCGATGATCAACCGCGCGTTCGCCTGGGCGTATGCCAGGAGGCCGGACTCCGGGCGTCGCTGCAAGAGGTTGTAGCGCACCTGATTGGAGATCACCGGCTGGCCCAGGGCAGCCTCGGCCGCGATCCAGCGCTTCAAAGAGAAGTTGCTCACCCCGGCGTAGCGGCTCAGGCCGAGTCCCAGGATGCGGCGCATCCCCTCCATCTGTAGCGGCAGCGGAACCACGGGGTTGGGCCAGTGGATCTGGTAGAGGTCCACCAGGGGGACCTGAAGCCGGTCCAAGCTCCGCCCGCAGTGCGCGACCATCACCCGAGGCAAGGGCATGATGGGGAGGAACTTGGTGGCGAGGAAGCGGTCCCCCTGCCAGGAGCTGAGCGCGGTGCCGACCAGCATCTCGCTCCGACCCGCCCCGTAGAGCTCGGCGGTGTCGAAGACCGTGACCCCGAGCTCGAGTGCTCGCTGCATCACGGCGAGAGACTCGGCGTGCGAGTACTCGGTCCCGTAGCCCCATTGCTTCTCGCCGAACTGCCAGCAGCCCAAGCCCAGCACCGAAAGCCGGCGACCGTCCAAATCGAGATAGCGCACGCCTGGATTATGGCCCGGGGCCGGGGCGGGACCGACCCCCGAGTGCTACGCTCGCGGCGGCGGGCTGGGCGCGCAGAAAAGTGGGGAGAAGATGGGCACAGCGGTGGCGGCCTGCGTGCTGGGGGTGGCCTTCTCCGCCGTCGTCTGGGGCCGCTGGTGGCGGTCCCGCCGGCCCGCCTTCGCGGCCTGGGGAACTGGGCTTGCCATCTTCGCGGCGGCGGCCCTCACCCAGGCCTTGGGGGAGGCCTACGGTTTCTCAGTCCCGCTCTTCCGGGCGTTCTATCTGCTGGGGGGCGTCCTGGGTGTGATCTATCTGGCTCTGGGGACCACCTTCCTCTTGGCTCCCGCCAAGGTGGCGAGGGCGTGCGCCGCGGTCCTAATCGTGCTCACAGTGCTGCTGGCGGTGGACATGGCGGTGGTACCGGTCGACGGATCCAAACTCACGACCAGCGCCGGGGTTCTGGGCGGCGCCCTGGTTGGCCATGGGACCCCGATCTTCGTGGCCGCGGTCGTCTTCAACATCCTCGGTACCCTGGTCTTGGCCGGAGGTTCGGCCTACTCCGCAATTGCCTTCGTCCGCTCCCGGGCCACCATCGACCGGGTCCTCTGCAATGTGCTGCTCACCATTGGCGCTCTGGTGGTCGCCTTGGGGTTCTCCTTGGCCAAGACGGTGGGAGGGAGCCTGACCGAACTGGGAGCCCTGGAGGCCATTGGCGCCGCCATCATGTTCGCCGGATTCCTCAGCCTGGGTCGGTTCGGTGCCGCCCAGCCGGCTCGGACCCCGGCGGTTGCTGGAGCGGCGGCCGGAGAGGACTAGCCGCCACTCGGCATCCTCGCCGTCGGAGTTCCAAGGTGGCTGCCTAGCCGGTTCACTCCAGCCCCTCGCCGCAAGTCAGTTAGTCATTTTCGTTACAGGGTCAGCGCCGGCCCGCGCAACTTCCAGTCTCCCAGGTGGCCTGCCGTTGCAGGGTGTCAAGGCTTGCGCGCACAACCTTCACCGCTACGTGGCAGGTAGTGAAGGGAGGGCAGGTCACAGTCAGTTCGAGTGCCTGGCGGCGTCACTGACGCCTGACTTCACGAGGAGAGCAATGCCCGCGATGACCATGGTGCCCAGCAGGTGGCGCGAGGGCCTGAGACCACCTGCCGGCCTAATGGCCAGCGTCCAGTGGGTGCTCCTGGCCATTGCCCTGATCGCGCTGTCGCTGGCGCTCCTGATCATCAGCTTTGAGTCCGGAGCTCCCTACCAGGTCAAGATCTGCGCCTTCGTAGCCATCGGCTGGCTGGTGCTCTGGCTCCTCTCGGGATACCGACTCGGGCGGTTCCCGCTCTGGACTGACCTGCTGGCGATCTTCGCCCTGTTCGTCGTAGGAGTGGGGTCATGGCGGTCTGGAGGCGCGCTGGGAGTGCTGTACGCAGCCCTCTACTTCCGCGCCTTCTACGCCAGCCCCGAGGGCTCGATCGGAGTCGCCGCCGGCTTCATGGCAGCCAACCTGGCCGCGGTCGGGGTGGTCGCGGGCAGCAACCACGCCGCCGGCGCCCTGGAGAGCGGCTTCACCGGGATTCTGGCGCTGGCCATGGTGGCGGTGATGATGCAGCTGCTGCGTTCGGTCATTGCCCGCCGGCAGGTGGCAGCACGCCAGGAAAACACCCTCCGTCAGGCCGCCATCGAACTGGTCGCGGCCAGCACGCCCGCGGCCGTCTATCGGGCGGTGCAGCGGGTTGCGGCTGAGGTGGTCGGCGGGCCAGGCAAGGTCCAGGTCTCCCTGGCGATGCTGGATGGCCTCGAGTTCCGGATCATTACCTCTGACCGGTCGCTTGAGCGTCCCGCCCAGGAAACCCGGGTCAGGGCCGACCAACTGGTGTCGGGGGTGGTGGACGTCCTCCTCGCCATCCGTCCCGTGAACGGCAACCCAGCGGCTCGCCAGCAGCTCCTGGAGGTGCTCCGGATATCTCCTGGACTGACCCAGCTCCATGTCATCCCGCTGCTCACAGACGGCCAGCCCCGGGGGGGATTCGCGATCGCCACCGCCGGCCCGCTGGCCCGTGAGCAGCGCGAGCTCCTGGAGATCTTGGCCGACGAGTGCTCCCTGGCCTTGAGCCGGGCCGCGATCTCGGACGACCTGCGCCGCAGTGAGGGCCGCTTCCGCTCGCTGGTCCAGAACTCCTCCGACCTGATCATGGCGATCGGGGAGGACGAGCAGTTCAGCTACGTCAGCCCCTCGGTCGAGGCTCTCCTGGGGCGTCGCTTGCCCTCCGAGCGGGACTTCAACCTGGCCGGCATCCTCCACCCCAACGACCGCGAACGGGTGGCGGTGGCTCTGGAGGAGACCCGGGCCCAGCGAGGCCCAGGGCGGAGGCTGGAATGCAGGGTCCTACATCACGACGGCAGCTGGCGGACCCTCGAGGTCTATCTCACCAACCTGCTTCACGACCCCTACGTCCGGGCGGTGGTGGTCACCGGCCGGGACATCACCGAGCGCCGCGAACTCGAGGACCAGCTCCGCCACCAGGCGCTGCACGACCCCCTGACCGGCCTCGCCAACCGGGCCCTGCTCCGCGACCGGCTGGAGCACGCTCTCCGTGCCCGCCGTGACGGCCGCTCCACCCTGGGCTTGCTCTCGATCGACCTCGACAATTTCAAGACCATCAACGACAGCTACGGTCACGCCGTCGGCGACGTCGTGCTCCTCGAGGTCACCCGCCGGATCGCCGAGTGCCTGCGCCCCGCCGACACCTGTGCCCGCTTGGGCGGGGACGAGTTCGCGGTTTTGGTCGAGAAGGTGGCCAGCACCCAGGTGGTCACGGCCATCGCTGACCGGATCGGGGAGATGGTTGCGGAGCCAATCCACGCCGCAGAGGGGCTGGAGGTGACGGTGGGGGTCAGCATCGGCATGATCACCACCAAGTACGCCACCGCCGACGCCGAGGCCATCCTCCGCGACGCTGACATTGCCCTCTACCAGGCCAAGGCGGACGGCAAGGGGCGCACGGTCGAGTTCCACCCCCTCCTGCACCAGCAGGCGGTGCAGCGGATGCACGTCGAGACCGGTCTGCGGCGGGCGCTCGATCGGGGCGAGATGCGGCTGCTCTACCAGCCGATCCTGACGGGCGTCGAGCACCGGCTGGTCGGTGTCGAGGCGCTGCTCCGGTGGCAGGATCCCGACCGAACCGAGATCGTCTCCCCCGACGACTTCATCGAGATCGCCGAAGCCACGGGCATGATCGTGCCGATCGGGAGGTGGGTGCTCTACGAATCCTGCCGCCAGGTGGGGGAATGGCGCCGCGCCCACCCGGCGATGCAGCACCTGCGGCTCTCGGTCAACGTCTCCGCTCGCCAACTCCAGCAGGCCAGTCTGGTCGAGGACGTCCGCGGTGCCATGGTCAGCTCGGGGCTCGATCCCCACCAGCTGATCCTCGAGGTCACCGAGAGCACCATCGTCAAGGACGTCAACCACGCCTCCGATCAGCTGCGCGCGCTGCGGGCGACCGGAGTCCGGATCGCCATCGATGACTTCGGCACCGGCCAGTCATCGCTTGCCCAGCTTCAACACCTGCCCGTTGACGAGCTCAAGATCGACCGCTCATTCATGAAGAAGCTCACCGACGGCGGGGCCGGTGCGGCGGTCGCCGAGAGTGTGGTCAACCTGGGCAAGGCTCTCTCCCTGACGGTGGTCGTTGAGGGGGTGGAGACGGCGGAGCAGGTGGCTCTTTTGGAGGCGATGAGCAGCGATCCCATGCTCCAGGGCTTCTTCTTTGCCGAGCCCCTTGAGCCTCGCGAGGTGGAGGCTCTGATCGCCATTGAGGCCGCTTTTGGCGCTCCGGTAGCGGTCAAACCGAAAAGATTGCCCAAGCGCGGCCCCAACTCGGCCTCGAGTAACTCAGTCCGGGGTCCCGCGACGGTCGTGCCCACCGCCCGATCGCGCGCCCGCCGCCGCGCCCGTCGACCGGCTCCAGGCTGACCGCCCGCTCGTTTAGCTGGGCCGGCGCTCAAGCCCGATCCAAGCCTCGGTTTGTGTGAGTTCTCGCCACTATTTCTTCATGTGCCGCCGCTCTTGCAACGTGGCTTCGGTAGCCGCCGCGGCCAGCGCCACCAGCTCTTTGGGCGCCGGCGCGGGGCGGCCGTCGCTGGCTCTCACCCAAACCCACTCGGTGAACATCTCGGCCATCAGGGTGCCATCGGGAACCCGGACGATGGTGGTACGGCGCTGGCCCCGGGTACCGCGAACCATTTCGACCCGCACGGTGAGCTCGAGCTCATCACCGGCGCGGGCCGGGCTGTGATAGGTGATCTCGTTGCGACGGATCACCCATCCACCGCCTTTGGCCTCGGCCCACTTCTGGCCAAAGCCGCTGAGCTCGGAGTGACGAGCCGCTAACTCCTCGGCGTAGTTCAGGTAGACCGCGTTGTTGACGTGCCCCTGGCGATCCACCTCGTACTGGCGAACCGGCCACCTGGCCGTGAACGTGAGCGGGTCCTGCGCCACCCAGCAATTATCAGATTCGCCCGACTCTGGACCACCTCCAGCTAGGCACTCGATCGGCCCTATACTCGGCCTGGGAGCACGGCTCCCAGCTAGGGGTGCGCCGGCAGGGCGCTGAGAGGCTCGGAGCCAACCCTGATGACCGGATCTGGTTAGTACCAGCGTCGGGAAGCCTCGACCTGCCAGTCCCTCACGGTTGGTGTGGTCTTGAGAAAGGCGGTGATGGCAGATACCAAGCCCGACGATGAGTTCCTCAGGGTCGAGCTGCGCGGTCTGGAGCCGGTCCCGCCTGAGCTCCGCCACGGACGCCCTCGTGAACTCTTCTTCATCTGGGCTGGAGCCTTGTCGGACTTCTTCTCCCTGTTCGCCGGAGCTCTGCTGGTCTCTGCCGCCGGGCTCGGGTTCTGGGACTCTGCACTGGTCCTGATCACCGGCGCGCTCGCCGGGTCCGCGTTCCTCGGCCTCTTGAGCGTTACCGGGGTGCGGTCGGGAGCACCCCAGATCGTCCAGTCACGGATGGTCTTCGGCCGCCGAGGAGCGGCAGTCGGCGGGCTCCTGACGATGCTGATCGCGATCGGATGGTTCGCCTACGACTGCGCCATCGCTGTGACCACCACCAAGGCGCTCCCCATCCTCCACTCGGCCCCCGCCAGCGTGGAGCCCCTGCTCCTGGTGGCGATCGCCGCCATCTCCTTCCTGGTGGCTGTCTACGGCCACCGCACCATCTCCGTCTTCCAACACATCCAGGTGCCCGCGTTCCTAATCGTCTGCGGGGTGCTGGCGCTCTTCAGTTTTCCCCACTGGGATCTCCTGCACCAGAGCCGACTGGCGCCAGGACCCCATCTGGCGGCGATGGCGCTTGGCTTCACTCTCACCTTTGCCCTGATCGTCTCCTGGGTCACCTACGCCGGCGATTACTCCAGATACCTGCCGGTGGGCACCTCGGGGCTTCGGGTGGCGCTGGCCAGCGGCGGAGGCAGCACCGTCAGCCTGGTGCTCTGTGGTCTGCTGGGGGCGGCGATCCAGACCATCGACCCCGGCAAGCTCCTGCCCAACCTGATCCTGGCCACGGTCCCGGTCTGGTTCGGCTACTGCTTCGCAATCTTCATCATCCTGGCCGAGCTCAGCTCCAACTATCTCAACGTCTATTCGGCGGCCCTCTGTGCCCTCGCCATTGGGATCCGGCTCCGGCGCTGGGCCGCCGCCACCGCAGTCGGGGTCCTGGGGGGACTGATAGGGGCCCTGGTCCTCTTCGCCGGTGTCGGCTTCCAGGGAAACTATGTCGACTTCCTGACCATCACCTATGTCTGGTTTCCCGCCTGGGCCGTGGTCGTGATCCTGGACTCCTTGGTCCGACATCGCGACTCCGACTCGGCGGCCCTCGTCTCCCGGCGCGGCTATTGGTTCACCGGCGGCTTTCGCTGGCCGATGCTGGCGGCCCTGGGCTGCGGAACCCTGGCCACGGTGCTCTTTTTCAACGAGCCGCCCCCGCCCGGCGAGTGGGGATTCGCATCGCCCTTGGCCCAGCACCTCTTCGCCGGCCAGCCGGCGGACATCTCGGGGTTCATTGGGGTGGTGGTGGCCGCCGCCGCCTACCTGGTTTGCCGGCGTCGGGAAGGCCCGGACAGTCGACCCGAGGAGTCTGCTCCAGCCGTGGTGGTGGCCAACCAATGAGCTCGGGCCCATCGACCGTAGCGATAGCGGCCACGGTAGCCGCCACCGATTCGGGCGGCGGAGCTGGGATTCAGGCCGACCTAAAGACGTTCGCCGGCTGCGGGGTCTACGGGGTGAGCGTGGTGGTTGCCCTGACCGCTCAGAACACCCTGGGGGTGCGTTCGACTCACCCAGTGCCGCTGGAGTTCGTCCATGACCAATTCGAGGCCCTTGATGTGGACCTCCGACCTGCCGCCGTCAAGACCGGGATGCTGCTCTCAGCCCCCCACATCTCGATGGTGAGCTCGGAGTTGGGGCGGCGAGATTGGGGACCGTTGGTGGTGGATCCGGTGATGGTGGCCAAGAGCGGCGACCGACTGCTCGAGGAGAGCGCGGTGGAGGCCATGCGCAAGTTGCTGCTGCCACTGGCGACCGTGGTCACCCCCAACTGGCCCGAGGCGGCCGCGCTCACCGGACAGACGGTCGACAGCGAGGCCGACGCTGTCAGGGCTGGCCGCGCCATCTGCGGTCTTGGCGCGGAGTACGTCGTGGTCAAGGGCGGCCACTCCCGCGGCGAGCCCAACGACCTGGTGATCAATCGCGAAACCGTCACCCGCCTCACCGGCACCAGGGTCGACACCCGCCACACCCACGGCACCGGCTGCACCTTCTCGGCCGCGATTGCGGCGTCGCTGGCCCAGGGACTGGCCCGGCTTCCGGCCATCGCCCGCGCCAAGGCATACGTTACGGCGGCGATCAGATCGGCTCCCGGGCTGGGGAGCGGCCACGGCCCACTGCAACACTTTCCCCCCGGCTGGCCTGAGCGTGGCGACTGAGCGGCGACGTCGGGAGTCGAACTTCCACATCCCTTACGCAGTTTTAGGCGGGGCCGTAGGTACACTCGCAGCGGGTCAGGCGCAAGGAGGTGTCGACATGAAGCTCGGTCAGAAGCAACGTCCGATAGATCGGCTGGGAACCACTGCTGGCGACGCTGCGGGCGCGGTGGTCGAGGTCATCGGGAGCGGAGTGAAGAGCGCTGGGGCGGCGGTCGGCCCGGCGCTGAGCGCGGTCGGTGAGCAGCTGCCCGAGGTGGCGAGCCGGATTGCGACCCAGGTGCAACCGGCCGCGGACACCGCCCAGAAGCGGGCCGCTGATGTGGTGGCGATGGCCAAGGACCGATCGGCCGAGTTCGCGGAGCTGGTGATTCAGGCGGCCTACGAGGCCACCAAGTCACTGCCCTCAGACGCTCGCAAGCGGGTCGAGGGGTCGTTGCACAAGGCTGGCATCGATCCTCCCCGCAAGCGCAAGCGGGTCTCCAAGACCTGGGTTGCGGCTGGGGTGTTCGCGGTGGCCGGAGTGGCGTTCCTCTTCTCGGGGACGGTTCAGGACCGCGTGTACGACCTGGTCGACAAGATCCGGGGCGAGGATGACGAGATGGACGGTTACGGGATCGGCCCGGAACCGCCGCCCCCGGTTAGGTCAGAGAGCGCGCCCAGCGACCACCCGACCTCCTAGGCCAGAAGCAGTCAAACTGCGACCGTGATCGCCGGGCTGGCTCAGCGCTTGGCCCCGGAGTCTCGGCGTCAGGGACGGGATTGGAGCACCGGCTGGGCCGGACTGTCGCTGATCCTCGGCGGGGCAGCGGCGGTGATGCTGCTCCCCCGCCTGTTCGGGGATCCCCAGAGCGTGGACCCGGACGTCTGGCGGTTGACCGGCTACTTCGGGGCACTCGCCGCGGCTTCGCTGGTGGTCCCCTCTTTGCGGCGGATGGCGCCCCTCGCCCTCGCCCTCCTGACCTTGACCTTTCCCTATTCCTGCTGGCTCTGGCTGTTGGGGTACGGCGGTCCGGCACCCTCACTGATCGGGGATCCGTACGGGCTGGCTCGCAACGCCTTCGCCGGGATCGCCTGGCTGGTTCTGGCCGCGGTCATGGCTTTCGTCGTCTACCGGCTGAGTCCCAACCCTCGACCCCGTTTGCGGATCTGGGTGCGGCCGGGTCGAACCGCGCTGCTCATGGCGATCGGTGTCTCGCTGCTGTTCCTGGTCGTGGCCTTTGTCTTGCCGGCCCCTCTGATCGGTCGAGAGGGTGTGCCCCTGCTCTCACTGGGAGGCTCCGCAGGCGTGGCCTACGGGGTAGCCAACGCGACCCAGGCGATCGCCCAGGAGATCCAGTTCCGGGGCGTGTTGCTCGGGGCCTTGGAGAGGCAGCAATCGCGGCGGGTGGCCCTGGTGACCCAGGCGCTGATCTTTGGCGTCGCCCACATTGCGGTCCAGTACCAGGGACCCGCCGACAGCTTCATCCCGATCGTGATCCTGCTCGGGCTGGTCTGGGGTTGGATGACGCAGCGCAGCAACAGCATCCTTCCCGCCGCCGTCGTCCACGTGGTGGCTGAGCTCTTCCTGGTGGCCACCATCGTAAGTGGCCTCTACGGTCAGTAGCAGATGCGCATGGCGCGCGGGCTGGTGGCCGGGACTCTGGTGGTGGTGGGCCTAACCCTCACGGCCCTGCTGCTTCCGGCCGAGGCGGCCGGGTCTTGGTGGGTGCGGTCTCCTTCGAGCGCCGGATCGATCTCGGCGATGGCCACCAACCAGGGGTCGACGACCCTGGCGATCTCCGAGGGGGTCCCCGGGTGGTACCGGCCTAGTACCGGACGCTTCGCCGAGATCCCCGGATTGGGGACGGGGCACCCCCCGGGGCTGGCGGTGGCCGTTGCGGCCGAAGACGGCCGCGGGGTGGTCGCCTTCAGCCGGGGCGCTCTGATCGAGGTTACCGAGGCTGGCGGGACCTGGCACCTCGTCCCTTCGGTGCCTGGCGTCCCCAGGGCGGTGGCTGTGTTCGGTGGTCAACAGTTGATGCTCGCGCTCGCCACCTCCCGCGGCCTCTACAGCGGGCGGGTGGGCGACCGCCTTTCCCTGGTCACTCCCGGCGCAGCCCGCCTGGTGCTGGCTCCAACCCGTCCCGGGCTGGCCTGGCAGGCACTGGTCGCCGGAAAACTCTGGACCCGACCTGCGGGCCGGGCCTGGGCGCCAGCTCCGGGGGCCCCACTCTTCGATGGCAAAACCCGTGTCATGGCAGAGCTCTCCGACGGCTCGATCCTGGTCGCGGAACCCGGAGGCCTGGTCTGGCGGGGCGCCGGCCGGCGCTGGTCCCGAGCCTTTCAGCTGCTGCCCTACGGGGGGCTGGGCGGAGTGCCCCAACCCTCCTCCTTGGCGGCGGACGGGAAGGGGGCGGCCTACCTGGCGACCGATGGCTTCGGCACTCTGCTGACGACGGACGGCGGCTACTCCTGGTACCGCGCCGCCCCCCCGGAGGCCGCCATCTCCTCCCTGGCCACCGTCGGTCCCGTCTTTGGCTCGAAGGCCCGCGGCTATGTGGTGGCAACCTCGCCCGCCGGACTCTTCCTGCATCGGCTCCAGATTCTCCCCGAGCCGCCGGTTTACAGTCCGTCCGGGCAGACCGCGGAACTCCTGGGGACCGCGGCTGTGACCCTGATCGCAGCCCTCCTGACCTTGCTAGCGCTCTGGTATTTGAGCCGTCGGAACCACTCCCTCTCCGTATGATCGAATTGCGGGGCCGAGGGGCACGGGGCAGGCCGCGCGCCAACAGGGCGGGTCAGGAAATGCTCGGATGAAAGCGGTCGTGATGGCCGGAGGCGAGGGCAGCCGCCTGCGCCCTCTCACCAGCCGCCGTCCCAAGCCATTGGTGCCAGTGGTGGGGAGACCGTGCATGGAGCACGTGCTCCGGCTGCTCCGTCGTCATGGGATCACCGAGGTGATCATCACCCTGCAGTATCTGGGAGCCAGCATCCGCAACTACTTCGGTGACGGTGCCGACCTGGGGATGCA
Organism: Candidatus Dormiibacterota bacterium; assembly: GCA_963701235.1. Taxonomy (GTDB): domain Bacteria; phylum Chloroflexota; class Dormibacteria; order Aeolococcales; family Bog-877; genus Bog-877. The sequence goes on along the minus strand of OY969577.1, from coordinate 62,261 downwards.
CCTGGAGTACGTGGTCGAGGACCGGCCCCTGGGCACGGCTGGCAGCGTCAAGAATGCCGCCAGTCTTTTGGACGAGACCTTCGTCGTCATCAGCGGCGACGCCCTCACCGACGTTGACCTCACCCAAGCGGTCGCCTTCCACCGCGACCACGTATCCCAGGCCACGCTGGTATTGGCGCGAGTGCCCAATCCGCTCGAGTACGGGGTGGTTATCACCGCCGCCGACGGACGCATCGAACGTTTCTTGGAGAAGCCGTCCTGGGGCGAGGTTTTCAGCGATCAGGTCAACACCGGCATTTACGTGGTGGAGCCCGCGGTTCTGGAGTACTGCCCAGAGGGGGAGCCCAGCGACTGGTCCCAGGACGTCTTCCCGGAGATGCTTCGGCGCCGAGACTCGCTCTGGGCCACGGTGGGACGGGGCTACTGGTGTGACATCGGCAGCGTGCAGAGCTACCTGCAAGCCAACTGGGACGCCCTCGAGGGCCGGGTGGTGTGCGAGATCGCCGGACAGCGAACCGGGCCCTCACAGTGGATCAACGAGGGAGCCACGGTCGCGGACACCGCCCGAATCGAAGGCCCCGCCTTTATCGGCCGAGACGCGGTGATAGGGCACGCCGCCTTCCTCAACGGTCCGGTGGTGGTCGACCGCTACGCAGTCGTCGACGCCGGGGCCAAGGTCAGCAACAGCGTGATCTGGCCCCAGGTCTACATCGGCGAACGCAGTCGACTGCGTCAGAGCGTGGTCTGCAGCTCGGCCACCCTCAAGCCCGACGTCCTGCTGGAGGACGCCAGCGTGATCGGTGACGACTGCACCATCGGAGCCCGTTCGGTGGTGGAACAGGGGGTACGCATCTGGCCGGGCAAGGACATCGAGCCCGGCTCGGTGGTCCACGAGTCCGTCATCTGGGCCGGGACCTGGCGCAGCAGCCTCTTCAGCAAGTCCGGGATCACCGGCATCATCAATGTTGAGCTGACCCCGGAGTGGTGTGCCCGGCTCGGCGCCGCCTGGTCCGCCACCCAGCCTCGTGGGAGCCTTCTGGCCATTTGCCGTGACCGCAGCCCCGGCTCGGGAATGATCAAGCGGGCGATGATCTCGGGGATGCTTTCGGCAGGGGCCCAGGTGGTCGACCTGTCCGAGCTCCCGGTCCCGGTCACCTGCCACTACACTCGCGAGTCAGCCGTCCTGGGCTCGGTGCACGTGCTGGCCTCACCGCTGGACGCCAGGTCAGCTGACGTCATGGTGCTGGACGAGAAGGGGGTGGCACTCGACCGGCGTCAGGAGAGGCGGCTGGAGAACACCTTCTTCCGTGAGGACTTCCGCCGCGTGCTCCCTGGGGAGATCACCGACATCGGCTTCGCCGATGGCGCCCTCCAGAAGTACGGTGCCCACGCCACCTCGGAGCTGAATCTGGGCGCGGTTCGAGACGCGCATCCCCGGGTGCTGGTGGATTTTGGATTCAGCAGCGCGTCGATGATTCTCCCCAACCTGCTCCGGGAGGCTCACGTCGAGGCCATCACTCTACGCTCCGGATTCGAGGAGGCCGCGGGGCTCTGGCCTCAGGCTCGCAATCGCGACGAGGAGCTGGAGCAGGCCTCAGCCATCACCAAAACCGTGACGGCGCTGCTGGGAGCGCGTTTGGATCCGTCCTCGCAGCGGCTGGTCCTGATCGACGATGAGGGCGTGATCATCGACTACGAGGAGGCGACCAGCCTGATGGCGCTGCTGACGCTCCGGGCCAAGGGCCCCGGCGCAGTTGTCGCCCCGGTTTCGGCATCGCGGCGGATGGAGCTGGTGGTTGCCGGCAATGGTGGCAAGTTGGTCCTGACCCGGGCCGACGCCGCCTCGATCGTCAGGGCCGCCACTCGCAGCGAGGCTCTGGTCGCCTTCGACGAGACGGGCGGATTCGTCTGGCCCTCGCATCTGAGCGCCTACGACGCCATGTACACCCTGCTGACCACGATCGAGATGCTGGTCACCACTCAGACCCGGCTCTCGGAGCTTCGGCGCGAGTTGCCCGCTGCCGGCCACCTGGAGGAGACCGTGGCCTGTCCCTGGGACGTCAAGGGCGAGGTCATGCGGCTGCTTGTCGATAGCCACCGCAGCGAGCGCCTCGACCTCACCGACGGCCTCAAGGTCGCGGTCGCGGGCGGTTGGGTCCTGGTCCTTCCCGACCCCGACCGGCCCAGTTACCGGGTGATCGCCTCGCTGGCAACCGCGGCGGATGCCAGCCGGGAGCTGGCGGCATACGTTCAGGCTGTCGCAACTACCGTGGAGCGGTGCATGGGTGCCGATGGCACCATCGCGACGTTGCCGGTGCCGCCGCTTGTTTCGGAACAACTGCCCACGTGATCATGGACCGCGCCAACGTCGCGGGCAAGGCGCGAGTGAGCGAACGCTATACTCGCGCCCGCACGCGGGAGTAGCTCAGTTGGTAGAGCGTCTGCTTCCCAAGCAGAAGGTCGCGGGTTCGAGACCCGTCTCCCGCTCCAGCACCACGCACGAGAAAGGCTGCGGTAGTCCACGCTCTTGGTGGAAGATCGTCATGAACGGGGTCGATATCCTGACAATGCAGCTGCTGGGGTCATGCAATCTCGTCGCGACGCAGGCGGAGGAGGTCGCGCCCTACTAGGGCCAGCGTGCCTTGGCCAAGGCTGCGCTTCCCGGCTTTGTGGAATGGCATACGCATCGGAGGAGGAGTCTGTAATGCAGAAGCGATTAGTTACCCACTATGCCACTAAGTCCGCTGAGGCGGCGGACGAGAATCAGCGACGAGTCGAGGCTGTCTTTGCCGACCTGGCGGCAACCAGGCCGGGCAACGTCAGTTACATCGTCCTACGGCTCGCCGACGATTTCTTTGTTCACGTCTCCTTCCACAACCATGGTGATGACGAGGTGAACCCGATCACGTCCAGTGCCGCGTTTCACCATTTTCAGCAGGACCACTCGGATCGCCGTTCCGGCGAAGTGGACCAGCAGCCGGCAACTCTCGTCGGCGCTTACATCACTACGGTGGCCTGACCGGACACGCCAGCCACCCCCGCCTCCCGTCGATCCAGCCGCCAGTGCTCAGGCGCTTACGCCGCCGTCGACGAGCAGAACCGACCCGTGGATGTAGTCGGCGTCCGGAGAGGCGAGGAAGGCGACCACACCGGCAATGTCGTTGGGAACGCCGATTCTTTGTGCGGGCACTCCCTGTCGCCACTGCTCCAGCGCCTGGGGCCGGGTCGTGATCCAGTCGGCCATGGGAGTATCGATCAAACCGGGGCAGACGCAATTAACCCGTACTCCGTCGGCGCCGTGGTCGAGAGCAAGGGAACGGGTGAACATCACCAGCCCAGCCTTGGATGCGCAGTAAGCCGCCCGGTCATGGCCACCACGAAGCCCTGCCGTGGAGGCGATGTTGATGATGCATCCAGACTTGGCCGCGAGCATTGCCGGCAGCAGCGCGCGGCAGGTGAGGAAGGGACCCTTGAGGTTAACATCGATGGTGCGGTCCCAACCCTCTTCATCTAGGTCTGGGACCCGATGGACGAAGAACACACCCGCCGCGTTTACCAGCAACCAGGGCGGTCCCAGCTGCTGCTCAACTGCCGTCCGGAGCTCTCCGACTGCGCGGGCGTCGCTGACGTCGCACCCGAATGCGACGGCGAGGGGTAGAGCCTGGGCCGCCTCCTCGACCGCGCGGGTATCAACATCAACGAGCGCTACCGCGAAGCCATCGGCCGACAGCCGCTTGGCGATGGCAGCACCTATGCCGCGCCCGGCTCCGGTGACAAGTGCGATTCTGGCTCCGGCCGCCCCCGTTGTTGATCCCGTTGCTTGGGCTGCCATCGGCCCAAAAGAATAGCGGCCACCCGTCCGGCTGGGCGCTGCCCTGCCGAGCTCCGCTCCGCGATAATCTCCGGAGATGCTGCTAGTCGCGAGCGCAAACGGTTCCGTCGGGATGGACGCCGGCTGGCGGATCCTATCCGGCGGAGGGTCTGCCCTCGACGCTGTGGAGGCGGCCACCCGCGAGGTCGAGGACAACCCCGCAGATCACTCGGTGGGATACAGCGGGTACCCCAATCTGCTCGGCGCGGTCGAGCTCGACGCCTCTCTTATGGATGGCGCAACGCGGCGGGCGGGCGCCGTTGGTGCCGTCCAGGGCTACCGCCACCCGATCACGATTGCCCGCGCGGTGATGGAACGGCTGCCCCATGTGATGGTTGTCGGCGAAGGGGCGGCGCGGCTGGCCGCCGAGATCGGGATGGTTCCCGAGGACCTACTGACCTCCGACTCCGAGTCGGCCTGGCGCAACGTGGTCGAGGGTGATGGCAAGGAGACCGACGAACACTACCTTCTGCTCAGCCGGCTCTCCAGCCTTTTCCGTGACCCCGAGCGCATCGCCGGCACTGTCAATTTTCTGGCCATTGACAAGGCCGGGCATGTTGCTTCCGCTGTCAGCACCAGCGGATGGGCTTGGAAATATCCTGGCCGACTCGGGGACTCCCCCGTGATTGGGGCCGGCAACTACTGTGACGACAGATACGGAGCTGCAGCCTGCACCGGCTGGGGTGAGCTCGCCATCCGCGGAGTAACCGCCCATACGGTGGTAAGCGGGATGGCGGCCGGGCTCTCCCTGCAGGCCGCCGCGGAATCGGCTATCCGCGAATTAGGCGACCTGAAGATTCCCGGCGCGGAGCCAACCTTTCAGTTGGTCGCAGTCGATATGGCTGGCCACCACACGGGCGTCGGTACCAGAGCGGGCAGCAGCTACGTCGCCTGGGAGGAGGGTCACGACAGTTACGTCACTCTTCCCCGCAAGGTGGTCTCCCTCACCGAGTAGCATTCGCAACCTCGCCTTGGGCGTCGGGGTGGATCTCAGTCCTTGCGTTTGAGTGGCGCCTGTATGACTGCAAGCGGCTGAAGTCGGAGACTGGGCATGTGCAGCTCGCGGACTTGGTGGCGTGCTCGGAGGCTGTCGCCTCAACCCGCTCCCGTAAAGAGAAAGTTGCTCGAATCGCGACCCTGTTGCGTGAGGCCGCGGCTTCAGACGTGCGCATCGCGGTCAGTTACCTGGCCGGTGAGCCGCGCCAGAAGCGTCTGGGCATCACTTGGTCGGACCTCACCCAGTCGTGGCAGCCGACCGATAACGCGACTCTGACATTGACGGAGGTCGACGCAGCGCTCGCGGAGATCGAGCGAATTGGGGGGACCGGGTCCGCCCGAGAGCGTCGCGAGAAGCTGGGGCGGCTGCTGGTTCAGGCGACGACCCTCGAGCAACGCTTCCTGAAGCAGTTGCTGAGCGGTGAGCTCCGCCAAGGAGCCCTTCAGGGGGTCGTCACCGAAGCGGTCGCTAAGGCTGCTTCGGTCAGCATCGCCAGCCTGCGTCGCGCGGCGATGCTCGCGGGTGATCTGGTCGAGGTTTCGGCAGTGGCCCTCGGTGAGGGAGAGGCCGGCCTGGCTCGCTTCAGGCTACGAGTCGGCACACCCGTCCTGCCGATGCTGGCGAAGTCCGCATCGTCCCTTGACGCCGCGCTTCTCCGAGCGGCCCCGGCGGCAGTGGAGTGGAAGTTGGACGGGCTTCGGGCTCAGGTGCACCGGATCGGAGAGTCGATCGGCGTCTTTACTCGCACCTTGGAGCCGATCGGGGAGCGCATCCCTGAAGTGGTCGAGGCGGTGCGGCACTTACCCGCCGACAACTTCATTCTTGACGGTGAGGTGATAGCACTACGCGACGACGGCCGGCCGCGACCGTTTCAAGAGACGTCCGCCCGGGTTGCTTACCGAGGTGACCCCGCTTCCCTTCGCACGACGGTGCCGCTCACGCCCTTTTTCTTCGACATCCTTCATCTGGAGGGAGAGGATCTGATCGACCTCCCTACCCGCGATCGCATCCGCATCGGAGCCAAACTGCTGCCCGTGGGAGCGACCGTTCCTCGTCTCCTCGATGCGACCTTGGACTCAGCGACCGAGTTCATGAGGGATGCGCTGGCGCGCGGCCATGAGGGGGTGATGGTCAAAGCACTAGACGCGCCCTATCAGGCCGGCCGCCGCGGAGACGGTTGGGTCAAAGTCAAGCCGCGGCACACACTCGATCTGGTGGTTCTGGCCGCGGAATGGGGTCACGGGCGCCGCCAGGGATGGCTCTCCAACCTACATCTCGGTGCCCGGGATGACGCCGGGGGATTCGTGATGCTGGGAAAGACCTTCAAAGGCCTCACCGACGAGATGCTGAGATGGCAGACGCAGGCACTTCTTGAGCTAGAGGTCGGGCGTGAAGGCATCACTGTCACAGTGCTCCCGAGGTTAGTTGTGGAGGTCGCCTTCGACGGTGTCCAGACTTCCCCCCGGTACCCGGGCGGGTTGGCCCTCAGGTTCGCGCGGGTACTGCGCTACCGGGACGACAAATCCTGGGCAGAGGCGGACACAATCGACACGGTCCGCGAGCTGCGCCCGGGCTAGCCGGGGCGTGACCGCGGGGGATCTAGCTAGCTTGCGAAACGGGTGCCAGTTGTGCGGGCAGGTACCGCGTTTGGCCCGCTAGGAGGCACAACCGTGCTTCGGTATTGGCTCCGGCGTGCCCATCCCTTGCGTGCCGACAAGAGGTCCCCTTGAGGGCGGTGATCCCGTGATTTGAGATCCCGAGGACGCGGCTCGAACTGCTGCGGCGGCCCGTCTGCGAGTCTGTGCTACGTTGCCAAGAACTGGTCTGTGCGCGTCGAGCCGTCCATCCCAGGTTGTTTGTATCGAGACTCGACTTGGGGGCCAAAGCATGGATGGGGAAGCCGAGCCTATCGCGGCTGAGCGCGTGCTTAGGGAACTGGCACGGCTGCACGACGATATACACGTCCTTTTTCGCCCGGTCACCGACGGCGCCGTCCCAGAAGGGCCCGGGCTGTCGAGCCGCCAGGCGCACGCACTGTATGTGATCGCCGCAGGGACAATTCGGATGAGCGAGTTGGCGAACCGGCTCCGGATGACACAAGCCGGAACCACCACGGTTGTCGATCGGCTGGTAGAGGTGGAGCTCGTGACTCGGGAGAGAGACGCTCTGGATCGCCGGTCTATCTGTCTGACAGCTACCGAATCAGGCCGAGAGCTCATAGAAAAGGGAAACGTCTGGGAGCAGACGGCGCTGGCTGCGCTCGGGGCCGCTCTCCTGGGAGAGGAGCCCAAGGTGGTCGAACAGTGCATCGAAGGTCTGGTGAGGACGGTTGAAGCTGCGGTGGAAGAACTTGAAAGCCTTCGGGCCAGAGGTGATGAGGCGGCGGCGGATGCTGAGGACATGATCGCCGAGATCTAGAACTGCGGAGTCCGTGCATCAGTGAAGAGAGAGCTATCGGGGATCGTGCGCAAGCCAGGGCCATCGGTGACGTCCGAGTGGCCGCTGGAGGTCCCGGGTTGGAAGAAATTCTGCCGGCGGTTGTAATCCACGGCGTCGCGAGCGGGGTCGGCGTGGTAGCGTTCGCGCTCACCGCTAGAGGCTGACTCCGCCGCTGGCGAAGAGAGCGACTGCTGCGACAGCCATGATCACAACCGTCAGCCAGCCGACTGCAGCGGCGACCTTACCGTTGACGTAGCCTCGCATGATGCGACGGTCGCCGGAGATCAGCATCACCACCACGAGGAAGGGTGCGGCCGCGACGCCGTTGATCACGGCCACCAGTACCAGCAGTTCGATGGGATTGACGTGGAGCAAGCTCAGAGCTGTGCCTCCGAGCGATCCGATGGCGACCAGCCCGTAGAAGACTGGAGCCTTGCGCACAGAGCGCGAGAAACCCCACTCTTTGCCGAGAAGCCCTGCCAATCCCACTGAACCAGCGCCTGCCAGGACCGGAACCGCCAGCAGGCCGCTGCCGATAAACCCTAGCGCGAAGAGGACGCTCGACAGATGTCCAGCGATGGGTTGCAGTGCGGCGGCAGCTTGAGCGGCGCTCTGGATGTTTGTCTTGCCGTGCGCGTGGAGGGTCTGGGCCGTTGTTGCAATGATGGCGAACATCACCAGGTTGGACAGGCTCATCCCCGCCACCACGTCGAGTCTGCTGGTTCCCTGCTTGCGGCGCGCGGCCCGTGAGGTCCGCCGTCGCAGCGGCAATGCCTCGGAACCACCCTGTGGTTCGTCACGCATCTCCTCGAGTCGATGGCCGCTCTGCCAAAAGAAGAGGTAGGGTGAGATGGTCGTGCCCAATGCGGCGACCAGCAGCGCCAGATACGCTTTGTTCCAGCGTATTTCGGGGATGAACGTGTGGGTCACCACGTTGCCCCAGTCGTGGGTAACCACAACTGCAACTACGAGGTAGCTCAGCAGCGCGGCGGCGACGATTTTGAAGACCAGCGCGATGCGGGCAAACGTCCCCATAACGATGAGCGCTGTGATCAGGACCCCGGCGATCAGTGCCCAAACCGCGGTTGGGCCCGCATGGAGTAGCTGCATTCCGCTTCCGATGGCCACAAGATCGGCGGCTATGTTCAGTGCGTTGGCCACGATCAGCGCAATGAGCAGGGCAGCAATGACGGCACGGCCCACTCGCGCGAAGCGTTTTACCGCCAGCTCTCCAAGGTTGTGGCCGGTGGCGAGTGCGGTGCGATCGCAGATCTCCTGGATGCCCACCATCAGGGGCAAAGTCAGGAGGGCGGTCCAGAGGAATGCGAGGCCAAACCTAGCTCCCACCTGGGAGTAGGTCGCGATGCCGGAGGGATCGTCGTCGGAGGCGCCGGTGATCAGTCCCGGACCTGTGGCGCCGAGGTAGTCACGCCAGGCAGACTGCGCGGGACGCTGGGAGAGCGCTGGTTTAGATCGACGCTGGGTCCGGTTTGGGGCGACAGGGTCCGACGGACGTTTTGATTTGCTCACTCCCACGACCTACTCACGGCTCGAGCTCCATCCATAGTGTGTTGCTGTATTTCCAAGACCGACGGCTACTGGAGCCTAGATGCGCCGCGCGATCGCAAATCCCAAAAGCCACCAGCGGATCTAGTTTCGGTCTACGATGAAAATGGCGGGTTTCCCACTTCGGAAGACTCGAACCTGGGTCGTATCAACGTGCTGAAATTTCGAGAGGTGAAAGGTATGGGCCAGCGATCAGGAGCGGGGCCGACGGACGAGGACATGCCATGGAACGATGCCCCAGCCGACAGCGACGTCTTGCCCGGCTATGAGGAACCCGACCCGGCGGAGGTCTTGGGTGACGAGGACAACCCACGTGACGTGACTCTCCAACAGCGTATAGAGCTGGGCGAGGCAGATACGCTCGAGGAACGTCTGGCCGCGGAAGTTCCGGACCGTATTGGCCACCCGGTCCGGGCAGGAATGGAGCTTGCCGAAGAGGACGGAGAAGAGCCGTACGCCAGCGTTGACGGGGACGCTGATGAAGATGGCGATCTCCCAGCAGAGGAAGCGGCGGTGAATCAGGACCGAGACTGAGCGGTCGTGTCCCTCGAGCTCGCTTCGGGACCGGGGCACCGGCCGAGGACGGACGGCGGGACCTGCCGGCTCCAGCGGGTCGCTGGCGCGGGCGACGCGTAGCATCGACCCCATGTGCCGCAACATCACGATGCTTCGAGGCTTGCAGCCGGCAGCTACGGAACAGGAGATCGCGGAGGCCGCCCGCCAATTCGTACGCAAGGTCAGCGGAGTGCACTCGGCCTCTGCGCGTACCGAGGAGGCATTCGAAAAGGCCGTCCAGAGAGTTGCCCTAGCGACGTTCGACTTGTTGGCGGAGTTGCCACCCCGACAGCGCCCTCCGCTCACCTCCCCGCCGCTGCGACGTCTTCGAAGCAATCCCAGCTGAGCCGCCGCCCGCCGCGCCTCCTGCCCTCGAGGGGAGCGAGCTTCAGCGCTCCTTTTTAGCGCGGCTGGGCGCCACGCGAGTCGGCTCTCCAGGCCGCTTGGCGAACTGCGGCGGCCATGGTGCGTCACCCATCCCGGATGCCTCGTCACGGGCTGCCAACTCCAACAGTGAGTCCAAGCTGCCCCGCTCGTCATCGATGCCGGCGCCGGGATCGCCGATGGTCTGAAAACGCCTTGGCACGCTGGCTAGTGTGAAGTCGGACGGCTCCACGTTCGGCACCTCGTCCCAGGTGAGGGGGCATGAGACGGGGGCATCGGGCTTGGGTCTCACCGAGTAGGCCGAAGCTACGGTCCGGTCCCGGGCATTTTGGTTGTAGTCGACCAGAATTCGCTGGCCGCGCTGCTCCTTCCACCACGCAGAGGTGGCCAGATCTGGCAGTCGCCGCTGCATCTCGCGCGCCAGGACCAGTGCTGCCCTGCGGACCTGGTCGAACTCCCAGCGCGGTGCGATCGGTACGTTGATGTGGATTCCCCGGGAACCGGAGGTCTTGGGGAAGCCCACCAACTGATGCTCGCCCAGCACCTGCCGGACCTCCATCGCCACCTTCCGCACCGAATCGAAGGTAACCCCCGGCTGTGGGTCGAGATCGACCCGGAGCTCGTCCGGATGATCGACGTCGGCTCGCCGCACGGGCCAGGGATTGAGCTCCAAACAGCCCAGGTTGACGGCCCAGATCACGTGCGCCACGTCGGTGGGGCAGAGTTCCTCGGCGCTGCGCCCACTGGGAAAGTGGATGGTCACGGTTTGGAGCCACTCGGGACGGTTCTCGGGTACCCGCTTCTGGAAGAAGAACGGGCCCTCGGCGCCGTTCGGGAACCGTTTCAGAACGGTGGGCCTCTCCCTGACCCCCTTCATGACTCCCTCCCCCACCGCCAGGTAATAGCGGACCAGGTCCAACTTGGTCTCGCCTCGGGCCGCGAAGAAGACCTTGTCGGGATTCGAGATCTCCAGCACGCGGCCGTCAACCTCAATCCGGGCAGGCGGGGTCTTGGCTGCCATGGGGGGATGGTGCCAGACCGCGGGGAGGGCGTGGTGGCCAGCGGCTGATCGACGATCGCAACGGCGGCGACGAGGTGGCGGGCTCTCCCACCTTGACACCGCGAAGGCGCGTCGCCAATGGTGGGGGCATGGAGCCCGCGGAAGCCCTCAACCGGATCGCCTACCTGCTGGAGGCGCAGGGAGCTGAGGTGTACCGCGTCAGAGCCTTCCGGCGAGCTGCCCAGGTTGTCGCGGAGACGCCAATGCAACGTTTGAAGGAGCTGCGCTCGAGCGGTCGCGTGACGTCCTTACCCCAGGTTGGGGAGACAACCGCCCGGGCGGTGGTCGAGACCCTCGATCGAGGGACATCCAGCTATCTGACCAGCCTCGAGGCCGAAGTTCCTCCGCCCCTGGAGGGAAGGGCCGCCGCGATTCGGAATCAGCTCCAGGGCGACTGTCACACCCACTCCGATTGGTCGGACGGAGGTAGCCCCATCGAGGACATGGCCTTGGCGGCCATCGCGCTGGGCCACCACTACATGGTGCTGACCGACCACAGCCCCCGGCTGACGGTGGCCCGTGGTCTCTCGGTGGACCGGCTGAGGAACCAGCTCGCCGAGGTGGCGCGGCTCAACCAGGAGCTGCACCCGTTCCGAATCATGACCGGGATCGAGGTCGACATCCTCGACGACGGCAGCCTGGACCAAGAGCCGGAGCTGCTGGGCCAGCTCGACTTGGTGGTGGCCAGCGTCCACTCCAAGCTGCGGATGGAAGAGAAGGAGATGACGCTGCGGATGGTGACCGCGGTCAGCGATCCCAACACCGATTTGCTGGGGCACCTGACCGGTCGACTCATCCAGGGCCGGCAGCGGCCTCAGTCGGCGTTTGACCTTGCTGCCGTGCTGGCCGCCTGCGTCCGCTCCAAGACGGCGGTGGAGATCAACTCTCGCCCCGAGCGACAAGACCCACCGAAAGAGATGCTGGAATCGGCAGTGGCCAGCGGCTGCATGTTCGCAATTGACACCGATGCCCATGCCCCGGGACAGCTCGAGTGGCTGCGGCGGGGCTGCCAGCAGGCGGCTGATGGTGGGGTCCCGGATGGCCGGGTCATCAACGCCTGGTCGGTGGATCAGCTGCTGGACTGGACTCGCGCCGTGGCCGCCAGCTAGGGAGTCCTCGGTTTCGGCTTCAGCTGCGATCGGTCAACTTGGAGGTGCCATCCACGAAGATCTCCGCCACCTCAGCGGGCACGGTCACCTCCAGCTGGCGGTAGGTGCAGGAGCGGGGAGCACGGTCTGGCCGCCAGCGCATGAACGTGGTGGCGTGCCGGAAGCGGTCGCCTTGAAGATGGTCGTAGGCGACCTCGCACACCAGCTCGGGCCGAAGTGGGACGAATGAGAGGTCTCGCTTGCCGGTCCAGCGACTGGGCGTTCCTGGGCGCCGGTCCGATGTTTCGGCTTCAGCCCAGTTCAGCCAAGGATGCTGACCCGCCTCCCCCAGGGCCCGGTGGGGCTCGAGCTCGGCCACCAGTTCCCGGCGCCGCTGCGCCGTGAAGGAGGCGCTGACTCCGACGTGTTGCAGCGTGGTCGAATCGTCATAGAGCCCGAGGAGCAGCGAACCCACGGTGTCCTCGTTGGCGTGCCAGCGGAAGCCGCCAACCACGCAATCCGCCGTGCGCTGGTGCTTCACCTTCAGCATCACCCGCTGACCTTCGAGATAGAGGAGCGTCTCCGACTTCGCCACCACTCCATCCAGCCCCGCGCCCTCGAATCTCTGAAACCACTCCTGGGCTTGCTTGGGGTCGCGGGTCGCTGGCGTCACCCGGACCTGGGGGTCGGCGGCCAGGGCCGACTCCAAGAGACGTCGGCGCTCGGCGAAGGGCAGGTTTCGGAGGTCGCGATCCTCCAGGGCAAGGAGGTCGAAGGCGACGAACGACGCCGGGGTCAGCGCCGCCAATTGGTTCACGCGCGAGTCGGCCGGATGGATTCGCTGGAGCAAGGCATCAAAATCGAGGCCCTTGAGACCGGCGATAACCACTTCCCCGTCCACCACGCAGCGAGAGGGGAGAGCGCGGAGTAGGGGTTCGGCCAATTCGGGGAAGTAGCGGGTGAGGGGACGCTCATTACGGCTGGTCAGCTCAAGCCGGTCCTGCTCTCGGAAGATCACACAGCGGAAGCCGTCCCACTTTGGCTCGTAGATCAGGTCCTGGCTGATCGGAAGTTCGCGGGACAGCTTGGCGAGCATCGGTGACACGGGGGGTTCGACAGGCAGCGTCGTGGCGGTACCTCGAGATGCTCGGGCGACAGGAGGGCATGGTAGCGGCTGAAGAGGACCTTCTTTCGGTGCTAGCGCTGCGGTCGCCGATGAAGCTGGCCTCAGGTTGGCAATGGGAGCTCATCGGGCGTCAATGCGATGATCGCGATGTGGAGGCGAGGCGTGCGCAATCGAGGCCCAAACATAGTGTGCTGGTTCTGAGCTGGCCTGGCTCCGATCCTTCCTCGCAGGGGATGGGCAGTACGGCTTGCGTCGCCAGCAACCGTCCGAATCGCATCCGCAATATGCCCCGTCGGCCGTGCATTCATTTGGGACCACGGTGAAGATGACTGTCCGGCACGTACTTACCGGTGCGCTGGGGTTAGTGCTGATCGCTGGGGTGGTCTTATTCCTCAATCCCGAGCGGGTCGGCGCCGCCATGACCCACTTTCGGCTGGTGTTGATCATCCCGATCCTTGCCCTGTCGCTATTGGTTTATCTCCTGCAAGGGATCCGCTGGCACTTCCTACTCCGGGATGCAGGGACCAAGTTGCGCCTACGCGACACGATTCTTGTCAACATGGCGGGCCAGACCATCACCGCCATCCTGCCTCTGGGGGACCTGACCAGAGCCGCCTTTGCGAGTACCGCTGGTGGCACAGACTTTGGCACTGTTGCTGCCACCGTTACCTTTCAAGAGCTGACGTACACCCTGGTTCTGATTCTCTTAGGGCTGCCCACCGTGCTGACGCTGGGCTATGGGCTGACAGCGGTGATCTCCGTGATCATTGGCATCGCGGGGATCATTGTGATACTGACTGTGTCTCCGATTTTCTGTCGTATCCACAGTTTGATTGCGCACATCCCCTTCCTGAGCAAGTTGTTGCCCGTGATCGACGAGTTGCAGGAGGAGACTGTTAGGCTGCTTCACCATCGTGACGCCCGCGCCCTCTGGGTTCTCGACGCAGCTCGGGTAGTCTCCGCCATCACCTCGTTCTGGCTGATACTGCACGCGCTGGGTGCCAATCACTTCGGTTGGTGGCAGGCGGCCTTCGTGCTAGCGCTATCCACCATTGGCGGAGCAGTGAGCCTTCTACCTGGTGGGGTTGGCGCCAACGAGGCGACAGTGGCCGCGACTCTGGTGTTGTTGGGCCTGACTCGTGGAGTTGCCGGCGCCGCGGCCATCGTCCAGCGAGTTCTAATCACTGGCCTCTCCCTCGTCTTGGGCTTGGGTGCCTACGCTCTCATCCACAAGCGACTTCGCTTGGGCGGGAGGTTCCAGCTTGTGGCGCGAGCGCCTGCTTCTCGGGCCTCACAGACCGCATAGCTGCCGCCCAGTCGGCACACCAGTTTTGATGAAAGACCGTGCCTAAGCTGGTCACATACGCGTCCCGCGACTCCCAGCCCGATAGCGGACCGACTCCACTGTCCGCCGATCTTCTAGTCTGCCTAACTGAGCAACGCCGAGATTCCAACTGTGTCGAAGCGGGAGTCGCTGGAGAACTTGTCGAAGAGGCGCACCAAGTCTGCCCTTACAGTAACGCCACTAGAGGCAACATCGAAGTCAAACTTTCGGTGGGCTAGATAGCGATTAGGACTTACGCTTTGCGCTCCTTCCGCGACTCGGGCCGTGAGTGCGCCTTCGCTGGTGCCTAACCACCCGGGCGTTTTTGAGTTGGTAATGTCGTCGGGCGTAGATGTAGAAGATTGCCCCATACCCCGTGGCCAGTCCCTTGTCGGCAATTCGCTGCAAGACGGTAGCGGCCACCGCGATCTGGAAAGGAACCCCGACGACGATGAGCATGCCGACCCCGGCCGCCTCGAACCCGCCGAGACCGCCGGGTCCTAACGAGAGGGCGCCGGCGACGCCGGCGACTCCATACGCGAAGGCGGCCGTGGCCCAGCTCACACGGCCTGGGTCCAGCGCCTGTATCACTAACCAGAACATGGTGATGGTTACCGCCACCTGGAGCGCGCTCAAAGGCGTCCAGTAGAGCGTGTCCCAGCGTCGCAGCAGGTTCACTGTCTGCCGCTGCAACTCCAGCAGGTCGGGCACGAAGCGGCGCAGCAGCGGCACCTTTGCCACACCGGCGGCGATTTTCTCGAACAGCCGGTGCAGCGTGAGGACAGCCGTGACCGCGATTACCACAACTAGTGCGAGTGAGACCCCGATCGCTGCGATGGTTCGTTGGAATGCCCCGGGAACCGCCGCGGCGATCAGCAGGACGGTGTAAATGAGCTCCTGGACCGTGATGGTTGCAGTCGCCTTTCCCACCTCAACCTTGGCGACCTCACTCACCAGGACGGCGCGGGTCAACTCACCGGCAGGAAGCAACCCGGCAGCCTGTCCGGCGAAGTTGAGCACCAGGGTGTCTCGCAAACGCAGGCGCACTCCCACGGCCCGGAGCAGCGGCTGCCAACGGATTCCCTGGAGCAGGTAGTAGCTGAGCGAGAGCGCCGCGACCAGGGGCGCGTAGACGGGATCGAACCGACTCGCCGCAAACGCGAAGCGGCTGGGGTTCACCGCCAGCACCAGGGCGATGATGACGCCCATGCCGAGTACGTATGGGAGGCCAGAGCGCAGCCTAGCCCGCCAGCCGGTCATGCCCGCTCCCGTCGTAGCAGCCTCGCCATCGCCGGCCAAGGCGCGCGGCGCCAACGGTGGGAGACTGGCACCTCCTCAGGCTAGTTGGGATCGGTGTCCAGCCGGTCTTGGCATCGAGGCAACTCGCCGGGGCGCGGCCTGAGCGGCCAGGCGCCGCCGCCCGACGGGCCCGGCGAGGCCTTCCATATGAACGACCATCTCCCGTTTCTAGGGGTAGAATGGCTCTCGGAGCGCGCCATCTCGGTTCCATGACCTTTGGGCGAAGGCAGAGCCGAGCGAAGGGACGTAGAGGCACGGATCATGCTCGAAAGTGGCAACGGATACAGCAATGGGGTGCAGGGTAACCGGATCCTGGATCGGCTACCGGCCGATGATCGGGCGGCCCTGAACGCCAAGCTCTCCCCTGTCTTTCTGAGAGTGAAAACGGTGCTGTTCGAGCCCGGCGAAGTGGTGGACGCGGTCTACTTCCCATTGGACGGGGTTATTTCCTTGGTCACGCCGCTCGAGGACGGGGCGATCGTCGAGGTCGCGACTATTGGCAATGAGGGCCTAGTCGGAGTGCCGAGCATTCCCGGGGGAGCATTGGCAGTTCGTGCCATATCGCAGGTCGCGGGCCGCTGCCTCACCATGTCGGTGGAGGCTTTCCGCGACGCGGCGGCTGCGAGCCCCGCGATCGAGCAACTGGTCCAGACATACGTGCTCGCACTCTTCGGCCAGATTTCCCAAGCGGCCGCATGCAACCGGCTGCATACCAATGAGGAGCGATTGAGTCGGTGGCTGCTCATGAGCCATGACCGGGTGGGCGCCGACAAGTTCATCATCACTCAGGAGTTTCTGGCTCAAATGCTGGGGTCGCGCCGGGCAACGGTCACCCTCTCGGCCGGTCAACTCCAGAAGGCAGGGCTGATCCTTTACCACCGAGGCCATGTGGAGATCATCGACAGGCACGGGTTGGAGAACGTCTCCTGCGAGTGTTACCGCATCATCAAGAGCGAGCTAGATAAGGTCACGGGGCCTCCCGTATTTGCGGCGGCGAGACAGTAGCCCCTCGAGCCTGCAGTCCACTGAGATTTCCTGGCGGATACGCCGCTAGCTCGGGAGACCCTACCTGGTGGCCTGACGTCCCGCCGTTCTCATCGAGACACCAGTAGGCCGCCCGCAAATTAGAGAGCTTCGGCTCAAATTCGTCACCCCGGGGGTGACGGCTCCTCAGATCGCTCGAGAAGCCGTCACGCCTCTCCGGGGCTGTCGAAGGGAAGGAGATTTGCGGAAGTGGAGACGCCTCCGCGTCGAGGAAGTTAGGGTCGATCACCAAAAGAAGTCGGTCCGCTTCCGTACCATCACCTGCGCCGCGATCTCGAAACGATGTGCGGCGATCTCAAAACCAACGTCGCCATGAGTGAGGTTGGATCTCAATCTACCTTTGGGGTTCGGAGCGCGATTGAAGCTCCGCCGATGTCCTCAGGAGTTGGTCCAGAGGGCATCGATCAGCCGGTAGTCCAGAGCTTCCTGGGCGTCGAGATAGCGACCACTGCCGAGATCCACCTCCACACGTTCGGCCGGCTGTCTGGTGGCCTCTGCGACGATCTCGATGAAGCGGTCGAGCTGACGCCGATGTTGCTCCAGGGCCTGGATCAGAGCATCTCCGGTTCCCTCGGCAGCCAACCCCGGATCGTGCAGGCGCAGGCTCGAGTGCGGCGCTGCCAGCCGACGACTCGCAACCGCCAGCACCCCCAGGGCGGGACCTTCAGCTCGGCCGGTGCATATCGCCTCGACCGGAACCCCCAGCGCGGAGATGGTGTCCATCAGGGTGAGGGCGGCGGTCAAACTTCCCTCGGCGCTGTTGAGGTGAAGACGGATGCCCTCGTCACCCAGGCCATCCAAGGTCATTAACTGGGTGGCAAGCGCGGTGGCCAGGAGGTCGTCGAGGCGACCAGTGAGCAGAACCACGCGACGTTCGAACATTTGGGCTTGGAGCCAGTCGGTCATCGTCGGTGCCAGGAGTCGCTCCGACCGCAGGCCTGGGACAAGTCCCGATCTGCGCGTCGTGGTGCGGGATCGGCCGGCTCAGCCCCGGTCGTCATCCACGCGCGCTCGCAGCCGCCAGGCCAGCTGCTGGTCGATTGCCTCCGCGTATCGCTCCAGGGTCGAGAAGCGCACGTCGGATGCGCCCGATTCGAGGCGCGCAACCGCGGACTGGGATGTGCCCATTCGAGCGGCGACCTCGGTCTGCGACAGCCCCAGCTTTACCCGACGCGCCGTCAACTCAGATGACAGACTCCGGCGTCGAGCCGCCATTTCCGAGAAGCCGGGGAAGACCGGATCGTGGGAGCGACCGCCCATCTGACCCTCCGCGAGTGTAACTGCCTGTCCTGTGGGCATCTCTTATTCGATATCCTATAGTAGAGATATCGATCTGGAGATACCCAGGTATCTGGAGGCAAGGATAGATGGACTGGCGCAAGACTGGAGTCGACCCGCTGGCAGCTTCGGTCATTCCGACAGTCCTCGACCAGTCGATGCGGGGCGAGCGAGCCTACGACATCTACTCGCTGCTTCTGAAGGAGCGAATCGTCTTTCTCGGCCAGGAGGTCGACGACCAGATTGCCAATCTGCTGGTGGCCGAGATCCTCTATCTAGAGGGCCAGGACCCCGAACGGGACATTCACCTTTACATCAACTCGCCCGGCGGCCTCGCCTACGCCGGGCTCGCCATTTACGACGTCATGCAGCACGTTCAGTGCGAGGTCTCGACGCTCTGCATAGGGATGGCGATGTCGGCCGCGGCGATGGTTCTCAGCGGCGGTGCCAAGGGCAAGCGGATGGCACTGCCCAGCTCCAAGATTATGATCCACCAGGGCTCCGCCGGCACCCGAGGAGCGCCCAGCGATATGGAGATCCAGCTGCGGGAGGTACTGGCCAACACCGAGCGAATGGCCCAGATCCTGGCCCATCATTCGGGCCGACCGCTCGACCAGGTCAAGCGCGACATCGAGCGCGACTACTACCTGACCGCCGAGGAGGCGCTGGGATACGGGCTCATCGACGAGATCCTGGCTCCCAGACGAGGCCTCTCGGCTCCGGTGATCAAGCCAGCTCTGGAAGAGCTGCAGTTGGCCGCGACCAGCTAGATCCCGGCTTGGAGATCCTGGGGAGAGCGAAGCCCTAGTCCGCTAGCGCTCCTAGACCTCAGCCCGGCGGCTTTGGTCCTCGCAGACCAACTCAACCGCATCAGGTCTGTAACTGCTGTCTCCAACTACTTGCTACCGAGATGCAACTGTGCTAGCGTCCGCCTTGGTGGGGTAAGTCCGGAGCCCAGGTGGGAGGAGTACAGAGTGGCCGCTCTCGAGGGGGTCGCGACCCAGGGGCGGATCCAGCGCATCCGCCAGGCTCTGTCGCCCGCGGAGTGGCGACGGGCGCAGGTCATGTTTGCCTCCATCCTGCTGCTCCATCTGGTCGGCTTCGGCGTCTTCATCCTCTACGTGCTGCCCGAGCACTACCGAGGCTTCGGCATCGGAATCACTGTGCTCGCCTATACCCTGGGCCTCCGGCATGCCTTCGACGCCGACCACATCTCGGCCATAGACAACACCACCCGCAAGCTGATGTCCGACGGCCAGCGGCCGCTGAGCGTGGGTTATTTCTTCTCGCTGGGGCACTCCACCATCGTGGTCGTGATCGGGGCTGGATTGGTGGTCGCCGAGAAGACGGTTTACGCTGCGGTTTCGCACCACTCGTCGGGACTGGAGCAGTTCGGTGGGGTCTTTGGGACCATCGTCTCCGCCTCTTTCCTGTACCTGATCGCGGTGCTCAACATCGTCATCCTCGCTGGCATATTCGCGGTTTTCCGAAAGATGCGTCAGGGCCAATTCAACGAGGCTGAATTGGAGGATCAACTCAACAACCGCGGGCTGATGTTTCGCTTCTTCGGCCGCTGGATGAAAGCCATCAGCAAGCCGTGGCAGATGTACCCGGTGGGTGTTGTGTTCGGACTGGGTTTTGATACCGCGACCGAGGTGGCCCTGCTGGCGACTACCGCGCTGCTGGCCGCACAGGCGGTTCCCTGGTACTCGATCATGTCGCTGCCGATCTTGTTCACCGCCGGCATGGCCCTGATGGACACCTTCGACGGCTGCTTCATGAACATCGCCTACGGCTGGGCCTTTTTCAATCCGGTCCGCAAGGTCTATTACAACCTCGCCATCACCGGCCTCTCGGTGGCGATCTGCTTCCTGATCGGCACCATCGAGATCCTCGGCCTGCTACCAGTGGAGCTCCACCTGAAGGGCCCCTTCTGGCATTTCATGTCTGGCTTCGACATCAACACCGCTGGATTTGTGATCGTGGGACTATTCATCCTCACCTGGGCGCTGGCGCTGATCATCTGGCGTTTCGGCCACATCGAAGCCAAGTGGGAGGCAGGCCTGAGGGTCGGCGGAGGCATCGTCAAGGCCTGATTGCCGCCCAGCCGGTCGGTGTCCGCCGCGTCCCAGTCGCCGGCGTTAACCCGCCCAAGAGTCGGGGATGGGAGCGGGTCCTACTCGAAGCCTGACAAACTGCTGGACCGGAGGTCCGACGGCGCCAACCCACCACATTGGTGAGCTAAGGAGGCCAATTTCGGTTGACGATCCTGGGCCGTTGGCGGAGCTGGACGCGGGAGCAGTGGGACCGACCCGGAAATGGTGCCCACCGCCTGGTATTGCTCTTCGTAGCCCTGCTCGCGCTGAGATTCGCCAACTGGGCCTGGCTGTCCGACCGAATCCCGGGACATCTGGCATTCATCGCCAACTGGGTAATCCAGGCAGTGGCCTTCGCCGTCTTCCTGGTCCTCGTCGCCGTCAGTTGCCGTGCCGAGTTGCCGGACTGGGTCCAGCGCTGGCGACCGGGGAGGCTGGTTGCGCTTGCCCCGGCGGTCCTAGCCGTCCTCCTGGTGCTGGTGTCGATGTCGGTGGCCGGAGCACTTCTGCGCAACCGCCTGCTCATAGACGACGCCAATGCCATGGCCGTCTGCGGCGCCCGCGCGATCTCGATCGGGCATGACCCCTACCGGGTTGCGGAGCTGAGTTGCCTGCGGCGGCTGGACCTCTCGCCCACTCTGGCCACCCCGCTCAGGGTGGGCTCGCTGGCCAAAGTCCAGGGGTATCCCACTCCCGCTCAGATCGTGGCGGCGATTCAATCCGCAGACGCCAAGGGGGGCACCAGTTCCATCTTCTCGGGACTCGGTAAGCCACCGCTCGATCCTGCGGCGATGATTCCAGTCGCCCGTGCTCCGGCGGTGGCGCGGGCGCTCTGGACTCTCCTCGCAGTGGCGGTCTTCCTGAGTTTGCTGGCGCTCGCCGCGGGAAGCCTCTGGCCGGCGGCACTGGCGGTCTTCCTGGCCACTTACTACATCCCTGGCTCGGCCCTAAATTTCGCCAGTTTCGGCAATGCCGAGTCGATCGCCTACCTGTTCATGGCACTGTCATTGCTCTGGGTCAGACTTCCCATCATCTCCGGGGTCTGTCTGGGACTCGCCCTCGGCTCCAATGAGCTGGCATTCTTCTTCCTGCCCGCCTATGTGCTCATCTGCTACCGGCTGACCGGGCGCGCCCCCCGCCTGACAAGTGCGGTTCTCACCCTGATCATCGGCGTGGTTCCCTGGCTCATCCGCTACCCCGACGCGGTATCTGCCATCTGGCACAACCTTTCCGCTCCCACCTTCCCACTCGGATACGGTCCGATCGAGTTGGTTTTGGCAGGCATCCTGAGGCCGCCACCAAGCGACCTGATGCTCGGCCTTAGCGCCCTGGCCATGGCACTCATCCTGCTCTGGGGATGGCGCCGCCCAGAGTGGCGGATCGCCGCCGGGGTGCTGTTGCTCGCTGCCTTCTGGCTGAGCTGGCGGAGTTTGGACGAGTACATGGCCCAGATCCCGTTGCTCGGTCTGGCCGCCATCCTGGCTCTGCTCACGACCCGAGCTGAGACGAGAGCGGAGCCGGTCGCGGCGAACTGGAGGCCGGAGATCCCGGCTGAATCTCTGCCCGGGACAGGGCTCGGCGACTGAGCTCGTCTCAGGAGGCCGGAGCCACCGATCGGCGGCGGGGGGTGGGGCGCCCCCGCACCACCTTCAGCGCCGGCTGCTTGAGGATGGGGGGATTGGCGCTGAGAACCCGGAAGGGGACCGGCTTGCTGAATAGGTAGCCCTGGAGCTCGTCGCAGCCATTGCGCACCAGGAAATCCGCCTGGCTCTGGGTTTCCACCCCCTCTGCGATGGTCTTCAGGCCCAGAGCCTGGCCCAGGCCGATGGTGGCGGCCACGATGGCGCTGTCCTGATCCCCAGTCCCGATGCCACTCACGAATGACCGGTCGATCTTGAGGATGTCGAAGGGAAAGCGGCGCAGCGCCGTCAGAGACGAGTTGCCGGTCCCGAAGTCGTCCAGGGCGAGTTGAACCCCGAGTCGGTGCAGCCGCTCGAGGACCGACGCCTCCGCCTCCGGGTCTGCGCTCAGGGCGCTCTCGGTGACTTCGAGGCAGAGCCGCTTTGGCGCCAACTGATTCCGGGCCAGAACCTCGGCCACCTCTTCGGGCAGCCGGTGGTCGCGGAGCTGGACCATCGAGAGGTTGACCGCCACCGTGAGCCCCTTGTTAAGCGGTTCACTCTCATCCCAGGTGCGCAGGGTGGCGCAGGCTTGATCCAAGACCCAGCGCCCGATTCCGGTGATGCTTCCGGTCTGCTCGGCAAGGGTGATGAATTGGTCAGGGGGCATTAGCCGGCGCTTAGGCCGAGCCCAGCGAACCAGTGCCTCCATGCCCGCCATCTCGGAGGATCCAGCCGACACGATGGGCTGGAAGTGAAGGCGTAGCTCGCCCCCAGCCGCTGCGCGAGCCAGGTGTCCGGCCAGCTCCACCCGATCCAGAAACGCACTCCGCATCCCCTTGTCGATCACCTGGAAGCGGCCGCGCGCGACCTGCTTGGCGTGGTAGAGCGCGATGTCGGCGTGGCGGACCGCGAAGTCTGCCTCCGACGCCTTGCGACAGAGGGCGACTCCTCCGCTGACGGCGGTGACCAGTTCCCGGCCGTCGATTAGGTAGGACTGCCCAAGCCGGTCGAACAGCCTCTTGGTGGTCGCGTGCAGGGCAGTTCTGGAGACCCCGGACATGACCACCGTGAACTCGTCGCCGCCGACCCTGGCGACCAGGTCACTGGGTCTCACCGCGGCCCGGAGCCGCTTGGCGAAGGCCCGCAACAGCTGGTCCCCGACGGGGTGGCCAAGGGTGTCGTTGACCGCCTTGAAGTCGTCGAGGTCCAGCGAGATGATGGCGGTGTCCTGGCCCTCCCTCTCCAGCATCTTCTGGAGCAGATCCTGGAAGCCGCGCCGGTTATAGAGGCCGGTCAGGCTGTCACGTTGAGCCTGCCGCCGCAACTGAGACTCCACCGCCTTGCGGGCGCTGAGGTCGAGGTAGGTGCCGAGCACCCCGGTTACTCGCCCGCCATGGTCCCTGAGGGCGGCGGTGGACAGCAGGATGGGAATCTGATGACCGTCCCGATGCACCCGCGCGGTCTCGAACTCACGGACCCCCTGACCGGTGAGGACGGTCCGGCGCAGCATTCGTAGGAAGTCGCGGTGGTGGACCCCTGGAGCGGCCGGCAGGGCCCGGCCCAGCACCTCCTCCTCGGGCCAACCCAGGAGTCGCTCGGCGGCTGGGTTCCAGAGAACCACATTGCCCTGCGGGTCGACCGCACTGAGTGCCACCGGCAGCTCAGCTACCACGGCGCGGAGCACCTCATGCTCGGTTAGGTCGAGATCGGGAAATCCAAAATTACGGCTGACCAGCTGCTCCAGCTCGGCCAGCTGCTGTGCCGCGCTGCCCGGCTGCTTGAGAGCCCACGCATGGCTAGGTTCGATCCCTGAGTCACCCATCGTTCGAGCCTATGGCGATAGCGACTTGCTTTCCATGACGTCATGGTGAAAATTCGTCACTCTCAGGCTGGGAATGGACTGCCGGGTGTGGAGCGACGAGAATCAGTACCCGCTTCTGGCGGTCAAGTTAAGAACGGCAGGGCCCGCATCGGATCTAAAAATCTGGGAGCACATCCCGCCCCCAGGCAGCCCGCCGACTCAGGCGGCGGGCTCGGGGTCGAGCTTGATGCTGGTTGAGTTGATGCACCAGCGCTCCCCGGTGGGGGCCGGTCCATCGTTGAAGACATGGCCCAGGTGGCCCCCGCAGTGGCTGCATCGAACCTCGGTGCGCAGCTGCCCGAGGCTGCGATCCTCGTCAAGCTCGACCTGACTCTCGGCGACGGGTTCGGTGAAGCTGGGCCACCCAGAGCCCGAGTCGAACTGGGTGTCCGAGATAAAGAGCTCGGCACCGCAACCGGCACACCGGAAGAGGCCCTTGCGCCCAGGGTGGGTGTACTCGCCCCGGAAGGCGGGATCAGTGCCCTTCTCTCGGAGCACGCGGTACTCCTGGGGGGTTAGGCGTGAGCGCCACTCCTCCTCGCTGGCAACGACCTCTTCGGCTCTTTCGTTCATGGTGATGTCTCCCTCGACCTGCACCTTCGATCATACCCACCAGGGAGAAATGAACCCATCTCGCTCAGGTGGCACTGATCCTGGCTTCGCCAAGTCGGTAGCGCAGGAAGAGGTGAGATCCATGCCGGTGAGCGCTTAGCAGAGTCAACCAAGGCGGCGCGTTCCCAGCGAGGAGGTCGACGCCGTCGATGAAGCCCTTCCTCGGCGCCCCCTTGGGGCCGCCGGCCAGGAGCGGTGAGACCGTGAGAAACAGCTCATCCAGCTGTCCTGCTGCGACTAGCTGGGCCAGCAGCCGCGGGCCCCCCTCGCTCAGCACCATCCGGTGGCCGGCTTGCCGGACGGCCGTTGTGATCTTGACCGGGTCCAGTTCCGGTCCCGATCCCAGCGAGATGACCTCGTGGTGGCCGGCCGCGCCCAAGCGTTTTCGACCCTGGTCCGAGGTCAGCAGCAAGGCGGGATGGTGAACCAGACCGGGGTGGTTCAGATCGATCGCGCCAGACCCGCTCACCACCGCCAGGGTGGGCCACTGCGGTAGGCCGAGAGCTTGGCGGAGCTCCGCGAAAGCGCGTGCCCCTGGTGCGAAGACTTGCTCAGCGGTCCAGACGTGGCCCGGGCTGGCGTCCAGGGTCCCTGAGCCAATCAGGATGGCGTCGGCGCCTGAGCGCAGCAGCCCCATCACGAAGCGATCGGCCTGGCTCTTGCCACTCAGGGTCGAGCCCGACGACTGCCCCACAACAGCGACGCCATCGAGCGAGGTCACGAAGTTGCTGTAGAGAAGGTCCGCCGGCAAACCGAACTCGCTCCCGTAGAGCCGCTGCAAGAGGCGTGGCAGTGGGTACTTGGGCAGCCCCGGAGCCTGGAATAGCCGCTCCAGCGGGTCGATCATCTCCGCCGATCCTGACCCCGTTTCTGGCACGGTCCGAGTTTAGTTTTAGTGACCGTCTCGACCCTGGCCACTTGGGCTGAGTTCGCCCCAGGGCTCCGAGCCTCCGCTGCGGATGGCCGAGATCTGCTGCCCTGCCTATACTGTCGCGGTCGCGATGCGAAAGGGGCCAACCCACTCTCCCTACGTCCTAGCCCTGGCCCTCGGGATCGCCGCGCTGGGCGGAGGTCTCGTTACCGGGACTGTCATGGCGTCCCAGCACGCCCCGGCGCTGGTCGCCCATCGCCTCACGCCGCCCCAGCAGTACGTGGTGGCGATCATGCCCGGACATGGTGGCTACGACCCGGGCGCCATCTCCCCGTTCAACGGTCTGAAGGAGAAGAACGTCACCCTTTCCATGGGCCTCGACCTTCGTCGCGATCTTGAGGCGCAGGGAGTTAAGGTTGTCATGACTAGGACCACCGACACCTTCGTCAGCGTCGCCAAATCGGAGTCCGACGCAGTCAAGGCCCATGCCAGGGTGCTGATCAGTCTCTGGGTGAACGACTGGACCGACGGCTCTCTCGAGGGGGCGACAGTGTTCATGCCCCACTCGACGGACATGGCGTTGGCCCAGCCCCTGAACACGGACATGGCGGCTGCGATCGCACCCGGGGGAATGGGCGACCGTGGCGTCCAGCTCCTTCCTCAGCTCTGGGTGCATGCCCCCATGCCCGCCCTCACGGTCGAGGTCGGCTTCATGAGCAACCAGCAGGACTCGGAGCTGCTCGCCGAGCCCAGCTTCAGGGCGACCGTCGCCAGCGGGATCGCCAGAGGAATGCTCGCCTACGCTCCTCAGATCCCCAAGATCGACACCAGGCTGGTCGCCTACCAGCGGGCGGAGGCTCAGGTGGTGGCGGCCCGGAAGGCTATCGCCGCTCAGCAGGCCTCGCTTCACCAGCTGGGTAACTGGGTGCCGCCGCTGCTGCTGGTGGACGCGGTCCTGCTGCTGGTTCTGTACAACCGGGCTGTCTGGCGCCAGGTCCGCCGCCGGACGCCGGCGTCAGTCGGTGTTCTACTATCGCTGGCCCTGCTCCTGGCTCGAGGTGGAGGTACGCTTCTCGATGCTTCCTGGCACGGGCTGATGCGACTAAGCCCGCATCCGTCCCGCCCTGGTCGGCCCCAGCCTCCCAGTAGGTCGAGGCCCTCCCGGACCCGCCCGCGTAAGGCTCCTCGAGAATGGCGCGGTCGCGCCGCCGGCATCCATCCCCGCAGGGTGACCGAGATGGTTCAGCCTGGCGACCGGGACCAGCGCGGTCGCCGCTCCATCTACGACGACTTCTCGTTCTGAGGCACTCTTGGGCCGCCGCCTGCGGCTCAGGGTAGGGGCGCCGACAACCCGGAGCCGGGTCTAAGCTGACCTGACGCCAGTTTGATTCCACGGGCGCTGAGTAGGAACCATGGCCAGGCCGTCGATTAGCCTGGTCGCCGGCGGTGCCGGGCCAGAGCGCCAAGGAGGTCGGTGTTGGGTGACGCGCTGATTATCGACGGCGTACGGACCCCGGTCGGACGCTACGGCGGGGCGCTGGCATCGATGCGGCCTGACGACCTCGCCGCGCTAGCCTTGCGGGCGCTGGTGGCTCGGGCTGGTCTCGACCCGGTCGATCTCGAGGACGTCTATCTCGGCTGCGCCAACCAGGCCGGCGAGGACAACCGCGACGTCGCCCGAATGGCCGTGCTCCTGGCGGGCCTCCCGGTCGAGGTGGGCGGGTGCACCGTCAACCGGCTCTGCGGCAGCGGCCTGGAGGCGGTCGCCAATGCTGCCCGGGCGATCTCGCACGACGACGGTCAGGCAATCATCGCCGGCGGTGTCGAGTCGATGAGTCGCGCGCCCTGGGTCACCGCCAAGCCCGACCAACCCTACGCTCGCGGCGAGCGGATCATCCACGACACGGCCCTGGGATGGCGCTTCATCAACCCCAAGATGGAGGAGCTCTACGGCACCGAATCGATGGGGCAGACCGCCGAGAACGTGGCCGACCAGTTCTCCATCAGCCGCCTGGCCCAGGATCAGTTCGCCCTCGACAGCCACCGCCGTGCCGTGGAGGCTCAGCGACGAGGGACCTTCGCGGACGAGCTGATACCGGTCGAGACCAGGCAGGGCATTGTCGCCGCCGATGAGGGGCCTCGGCCTGACTCGACGCTGGAACGACTGTCCCAGCTGAGGCCCGCCTTTGCCGCCGGCGGCACGGTCACAGCCGGGAACTCGAGCCCACTCAATGACGGCGCCGCGGCCCTGCTGCTGACCTCGGGCCAAGCGGCTGAGAGCAAGGGACTCCGCCCCATGGCGGCGGTGCGAAGCATGGCCGTTGCTGGCGTCCCTCCCCGGCTGATGGGGATCGGTCCGGTGACGGCCACCCGCAAAGCGCTCGAACGAGCTCGACTCAGCCTTGCCGATATCGATCTGATCGAGCTCAACGAGGCCTTCGCCGCCCAGGCGCTGGCGGTACTCCAAGAACTGGGTCTGGAGCCGGATGATCAGCGGGTCAATCCCAACGGTGGCGCTATCGCCCTCGGCCATCCTCTGGGCTGCTCCGGCAGTAGGATTCTGGTCACGCTCATCCATGAGCTGCGACGCCGAAATCTCCGCTACGGCCTAGCGACCATGTGCATAGGGGTGGGACAGGGCATCGCGATGGTGGTCGAGAACCTGCGCTGATCTCACCGCGGGCCAGGAGCGCGCTCAAGCCGAGCACCGCACGGACGAAGGAGCGAGAGGGAATGTCCAAGGTCGACGAGATCGCTCATGACTACCTAGACCGGATCTCGGTGTTGGACCCGATCGAGGCCACTAGCCGCGGTACCCTCGGCCACGACTCGGAGATGACCGACTACTCGCCGGCAGGCGAGGCGGCGCGAGCAGACCTGGCACGAAGCGCCCTCTCGCAGCTGGACGCGATCTCCCTGGGCGATGACCGAGACCGTCTAGCCGCCTCGGTTATGCGCGATCGCCTAGGGGTCGAGGTCGACCTCTACGACTCGGGAAACTGGATGCGCAGCCTGCGCTTTCTCGGACCTATCGAAGCCGCCCGCATGGCCTTCGACCTGATGGCACGCAGTAGCGAGCACGACTGGGAAGTGATCTCAGAGCGGCTCGAGGGAGTGCCCGCTTGCCTCAAGGGCGTCAGGGAGACGCTGGAACTCGGAGTCAGTCGCCAAGTGGTCTCAGCCCGGCGTCAGGCCATCGTCAGCGCGGTGAAAGCACGCAACTATGGCGGCACCGAATCAACCCCGGGCTTTTTCAGGGGCTTGGCGGCGGATTACACGGGAGGGAGCCAACGCCAGCGCTCACGGCTGGAATCGGCCGCCCTCAACGCCGACCGCGCTTACCTGGACTTCGCCGACTTCGTGGAGCGCAGCTACCTGGACAAAGCTGTGGCCCGGGAAGGATGTGGGCCCGAGCTTTACCAGCTCGGCTGCCGGGCATTCAACGGCATTCAGATCGACCCCCTGCAGACCTACGAATGGGGCTGGGAGGAACTGCAGAAGATCCAGGACGAGATGGTTTCTACCGCCGAGAGGATCCTGCCCGGCGGCACCTTGGCCGAGGTCACCGAGCTGCTCGACACCGATCCCCGACGAGCCATCGAGGGCGAGGCAGACTTTCGCGACTGGAACCAGGACCTCCTCGATCAGACCATCGCCCAGCTCAACGGGGTTCATTTCGACATCCCCGACCCCGTCCTGACCGTGGAGGCGATGCTGGCGCCCTCCGGGGGAAGCCCCGCCATGTACTACACGCCGCCGGCCGAGGACTTCAGCCGCCCGGGCCGGACCTGGTACCCCACCTTGGGCCGAACCCGCTTCCCTCTCTGGACTGAGATCGCCACCGCCTATCACGAGGGAGTCCCCGGTCACCACCTGCAGCTGGCCTACGTCTGCTGGCTGGGAGATCGGATAAACCCGTTCCAGGGCCTGCTGGGAGTTATATCCGGCCACGCCGAGGGTTGGGCTCTATACGCCGAGCGGCTGATGGGCGAGCTGGGATACCTGGAGAACCCCGACTACTACCTGGGCATGCTGGCCAACCAGTCATTCCGGGCGGCGCGGGTGGTGGTGGACATCGGCCTCCACCTAGAGCTCCGGCTACCCAGAGGGCAGCGCTTCCATCCCGGCGAAACCTGGTCTCGGGAGCTGGCGGTGGAGTTCATGGTGCAGAACTCGGGACGGTCGGTTGAGTTCTGCACCGGCGAGGTCGACCGCTACCTTGGCATTCCCGCCCAGGCCATCGCCTACAAGGTCGGTGAACGGGTCTGGCTGGAGGTGCGCGAGGAGGCCAGGCGTTCCTGGGGACCGAGCTTCAACCTCAAGGATTTTCACCGCCAGGCGCTGGATCTGGGCAACATCGGCCTGCAGCAGTTGCGGGAGGAGATGCGGGAGCCGCGACCGGCAACCGTCCTCACCGAGTGAACGAGCTAGGGGCGCCCGCCGAAAAAGACTGGGGCCACCAGAGCCTTCGGATGGAAATCCCGGGGGCGGCGAGCCTTGGCTGAGATGGACCAGCCCCGGATCGAGAATCTAATCCTGGCCAACCACGTCGAGGCGGTCAACGGGCTGCTCTACATCTCCGGCGGCGGCTGGACCGACCACTGGCGACCGACGGCCGCCAACCCTGGTCAGCCGGTGGTGAGCCACCTCGGGGTCGGGGTGACGGTGCTGGTTCCCTGGATCGCCAGCGGCAACACCTACTCGCTTGCGGTCTCGATCCAGGACCCGGTGGGCAACCAGGTCGCGGGGATGACAACCCAGCTGAGCTCGGCCCGGCCCCCCGGACTTCCGACCGGCTCAGACATCCGCAGCGTCCTGGCGCTCTCGATGAATCTCGTCTTCCCCACGGCCGGCGAGTACCGCGTGGTGGCGACGTTGGCAGGACAACCTGAGCGCTCGGTTGGCTTCCGGGTTCACGACGTGGCCCCTCCCCAGCCCGCCCAACCGACCGTCAACTGACCAGGCGGCTCCCGCGGGCATAGAGCCGGTCGCGCCAGTAGTACCTGGAGCAGGCGGTGCTCCAACTACGGGGAGTCGGGTGCGTCTGCCCTTGCCTCAGGCCTCCCGGCCGACGTAATCGAGGTCGGCTGCCAGCACCGGATCGGTGGTGACCACCGACTGTCCCGTGACCTCCACCCGGGGCTCTTCTGCAGGGGTGGCCTGGCGGCGGCCAAAGATCGCGTAGATGCTTCCCGCCACCACGAAGCTCACCAGGTAAGAGACATCACCGATCTGGGGGTGGGCGGAGGGGATCGGGCCGACGAACCAGGATTGGTTCATGAAGGGGACGGACACGCCCAGGCCAACAACCCAGGCGATGGTCCCGACCCTAATCCTGGCGCTCTGGTCGTAGAGAGCACGCAGCTCGTATGAGCCACGGTGCTTGAAGAACCAATCCACCAGTACAACGGCCACCCAAGGCCCGATCCAGTAGGAGAGCAGGAGTAGGAAATTGCTGTATTGGGCCGCCGCCGCGCTGGGATTGCTGCCGCCGATGGCTAGCAATCCACCCAGGGTCCCGACCACGATCGCTGCCTGCCAGCGGCGGAGCCGGAAGCGCACCGCACCGGCGACCACGGCAGCGACCAGAATCGCCGCCCCCACCACCTCAGGGGTGGCGATCAGGGTCTCCTTGTTCGTGGCGAGGGTGGAATTCGCGACCAGCAGGACACCCGCGGTGACCCCACCGAAGATCATTGCCGCGATACCGGCTCGCACCCATGGCGAGCGTTCCACCTTGATCACCAAGGCCGACATCGCGCCGCTGTAGATGTTGAGAGCGTTGGCGCAGGCGGTGCCGGCGGCGATGGCGAGCAGGGCGACCTGAGCCAGTGGTCCGGGCATGAGAAAGGCGATGGCGTTGGCGGGATTGGCGGCGGTCGCGGCAGGCATCGCGATCGACACCGTGAGTGCGCCCATCCATTCCAGCACCAGGCAGGGGATGAACATGCCCAGCGCGGTCCACCAGATGATCCGCGAGGGCTTGGTCGTCTTGGGGAGGTAGCGCGAGTAATCGGAGGCGAAGGGCATCCAACCAAAGGCGTACGACAGAGCCAGGCCGATGGTGATGATGAAGCCGCCGGTGGGACCGCCGAAGGGAACCGGAGCCTTGGGGTTGAAGGGCAGTCCATAGTGCCCCGCCTTGAAGGTGAAGACGGCCAGGATCAGGAAGACGGCGACCAGCGCCACGCTCATCCACTTCTCGAAGGCGTGGATCATGTTGTAGCCGTACACGGCCAGCGCTACTTGCCCCACCACCATGATGGCCAGGGCGATGAAGTAGTTGAGATGAGCCAGCTCGGCGAGGGCAAAGGTGCCATAGACGGTGTTGACCGCAAACCATCCGATGCCAGCCAGATAGTTGAGTCCGGCAGGGCCGAAGTTTCCGAGGAGCCCGAAGGGTGCCCGCGACTGGATCATTTGCGGGACCCCCAGGCGGGGACCGAAGGTGCTGAGCAAGCCCAGCAGGAGTGCGCCCAGGACGTTGCCGATGGCGAGCGCGATGAACGCCCCCATCATGCTCACGCCGAAAGTTCCGACGGCCAGGTTGCCGATCACCCAGGTAGCCAGTACCAGGTTCGCCGCCATCCAGAGGGTGAACATCTGGAAGGGACGGCCGTGGCGCTGCGCCTCGGTGACGTGTTCTAGCCCCTGGGGCTCGATCTCGAGGACCTCGTCCCTGTAGATGTGGCCCTTCGTGGCGACGCTCTGGCTCACGGCACCTCCTCCCTCAGTGCTCCCAGCAAACTACCAACCCAGTGGCCTTCCGCACCAGCCTCGGGATGGGGGAATTTTCCGCTACATATAGTGGGTTGTCAAGAGTTTGGACACAATATCTTGGCCCAAGGCCCCTGGGGGCGCAACGCGTCCCCCGAAGTCAATTGGCGGTCGCCCCGCTGGGCGCGGGTCCCCCAATCGGGTCGCATGGGCGCAGGTGGCGGAGCGCACCCCGAGGTACTGACCTAAGCTTGGCTCAATCAGCGCGCCAAGCCGACCTGGCTACATCCGGGCTCGGCCGCGGGAGTGGGGCTCAGTGGGCAACCGAGGTCACTGATTCGGTTTAGTGGAGGAACGACTGGTGGCAGCTCCCTTCTTCGGCTATCACATGCCCAACTACACCTTCCCGGGCACCGGCGACGATGCACTGTTCGACCACGTTGCCAACCTCGCCGTGGCGGCTGAGACAGCGGGATTCGACATGGTCACAGTGATGGACCACTACTACCAAATCCGCGGCGTCGGTCAGGAAACCGAGCCCATGATGGAGTCCTATACAACCCTCGCCGCGCTCTCGCAGCGAACCCAGACAGTCCGTCTAAGCGCCTTGGTGACTGGGGTGACATATCGCAACCCGGCACTGCTGGCAAAGATGGTCACAACCCTGGATGTGCTCTCCAAGGGCCGGGCAATCCTAGGAATCGGAGCTGCATGGAACGAGGACGAACATGTCGGCTATGGATTCGACTTTCCGCCCATCGGAAGGCGCATGGACCGGCTCGAAGAAGCGGTGCAAATCGCCAGGCTGATGTTCACCGAGGAGCGTCCCAGCTTTACCGGAAAATACTTCCGGATTGACCGCGCTCTGAATGTGCCCCGTCCCATCCAGCCAGGCGGACCCAAGATCTTGATTGGTGGTGCCGGGGAGAAGCGCACCCTTCGGATCGTCGCCAAGTACGCGGACATCTCGAATTGGTTTCCCGGCGTCGAGGAGACCAAGCGCAAGGTCGGTATTCTCGAGCGCTACTGCGAGGAAGAGGGGCGTGATCCCTCCACCATCCTCAAAACGGTGATGCAGCCATGTTTGCTCGCCTTGGATGATGCCCAGGCACGCCAGCTCAAGGAGCGCATTCCGCCAGAGCGGCTAGCCATATCGGGAGATCCGGTCACTCCGGACCAGGCCGCAGAGCGTCTGCAGCCCTATCTGGATGCGGGGATTGGCGGGTTTACTTTCGGCAATCCCAACCTCTTTTCCGCGGAGCTGCTTGCTGCCGCAGGGGAACTCAAGCGCGCTCTCTCCTGACGCAGATCGCATCAGGGCATCCCCGCGGTGGGCCACGAGCTTCGGGTCACTAGACACTTAGATTGCCATCGGAGCGCGCCCTGAGCGGGCATCACTTGTCGGCGCGCGGTGCCGCTGAGGCATGGTCCAAAGAGCGTCGCAGGCTGCGCAGCATCCACCAGTTGCCAAGCCCCGCAAGAGTCGTGAGAAATGCAAGCACGATCAGACACCACGGCAAGGACACCCCGAATTGGAGCAGCGCGATGCCGAATGTCACGTCGGTGACCAGAACTCCGAGGAAGACGAAGAGCTTGAGACGCTGAAATTGACGGCGGGTCATCCGCTGGCCAGTGTAGGCATGAGTCGGATCGCATACGGGTGCCGCCGGTGACAACTCTCGGCAGATTGTCAGGCGCCTATGAGGGAGTCCCCAGTGGGCTGCGCTTGACTTGGGAGACCGAATCCATCCATCCCCGACACACACACCGATCGGGGAGTCCGACACCAGGGAGATAGTGATGAGACGAATCGCTATGCGGCTGCTTTTGGTCGGCGTCGCGCTCGCCGGCCTGGCCGGGCTTGGTTTTGGCGTCGCATCTCTGACCACCGCTGCCGCCAGCGCGTCCCCCGTCGTGACGTCAGCCCACGTCCTGGCCAGTTCCACCTCCAGCTCGACCGCGACTGCGTCCCCGGGGATGCGTAGCTGCCCGAACATGAGCAGCTCGGGATCCAGCTCCTCCAGCTAGTTCACCCCACGCTCCCCTCCTCACCGGAGGCGCCCGGTCCGGTACGGTGGCCGGACCGCGGCGCCGTTCGTCCACCCGTGCGGCTCTGGCGTCCCTTGCCGTTGAGCAGTTGCTACACCTCAAGTGGTTTCGGCTGTGCTCTGGAATCGGACGCGCTGGAACTGAAACAATCGAGAGTCCGCACCGACCTGCGCACCGGGTCAGTACACATCCGCCGCCCGACGGGAGGTAGCAGCGCCTATGAGAGACGACATCCGAGCCGAGACGGTGACCATCAGCGGCCACGGCGGTGACCAGATCGAGGCCTACCTAGCTCAGCCACTGGACC
Organism: Candidatus Dormiibacterota bacterium; assembly: GCA_963701235.1. GTDB lineage: Bacteria > Chloroflexota > Dormibacteria > Aeolococcales > Bog-877 > Bog-877. The sequence goes on along the minus strand of OY969577.1, from coordinate 28,095 downwards.
AGGACAAATTTGGCGGTGTGGTGGTCATACATCACATGCCCGGCTACGACAGCTGGTCCAAGGAGGTGACCCGGACCCTGGCCACTCACGGCTATCTGGCGCTCTGTCCCAACCTGTACTCCCGGGAGGCCCCGGGCGCCAGTCCCGACGACGCCGCTGCCACCGCCCGGGCCCGCGGTGGAGTGCCAGACGAGCGGCTGGTGGGAGACGTCGGTGGTGCAGCCGCGCACCTCCGCGCCATGTCCTCCAGCAACGGCAAGGTCGGGGTGATCGGATACTGCTCGGGCGGCCGGCAGTCGTTCCTATCCGCCTGCAGCCTTCCCCTGGACGGCGCCGTCGTCTGCTACGGCGCCTTCATCGTCGGCACCCCTCCCGAGGGGATGCCCCTCAAGGTGACCCCCCTCCTCGACCGAGTACCCGACCTGCGCTGTCCTGTACTGGGCCTGTTTGGAGCGGAGGACCAGCACCCCTCGCCGGAGGAGACGGCTGAGCTCGGACGCGTCCTCGAAGCACAGGGCAAGAACTTCGAATTCCACACTTATCCCGGGGCCGGCCACAGCTTCTTCGCCGCTGATCGCCCCGCCTACCGGCCCGAAGCCGCCAAGGAGGGCTGGGAGGAGATCTGGCGATTCTTCGGCGAGTACCTGTCTGCCGGAGGAGCCTGAGGTGTGCACCTACCAAACCGAGACCCTGAGTCTCAATGGCAGTGGCAAGGGCGGCCAAGGCTGGTTTCCAGTTACCGATGCGAGCGTCTACTTCGACCACCCGGTGCACGCCGCATCGGAGCACACCCTGAACCTCGACTTTCTAAATCCCACTTTGGGTCCGGGCGCTCGAGTCGCGCTGGAGCTGGATGCGGCTTCCGCTCTTGCCCTGGCGGACGCCATCCGAACGGTGCTGGATGCCAGCGATAACCTCGCCCCGCGACCGGGCTCAGAGCAGGCGCGGGCTCAGACTGGCTGAGCTTTCCGTGGCGGGGGATTGACCGATGGAGGAGGGCCAAGCTCGCCGTTGTGCCGGGGCGAGCCGCCCCCAGCGGCGCGCGCGACTGCGGCAGAGTTTGGATCCTTCTCCACGCCCGCCAGGTTCACCCGCTGGCGTCGGGAGGGGAAGCGGGGGGCCCGCTGAGGATTGTCTCGGAGGGGAACCGCAGCCGGGTCGTTGAGGATCAGTTGGAGTCCCAGCTCCGCCGCGCCGATCAGGGCCGCATCCCTACCGAACCTGGGGCTGACCAACTGCACATGCCGATTGGCCGCGTCGTAGATACCGCGCTGGAGGTGCTCGGCGATGGCGGGCCGTGCCAGATCCAGCACGTCCTCGAACATCCCACCCAGGATGAGCATCTCGGGGTTGAGGCTGTTGGCAAGACCGATCAGCCCGACGCTGATCCATTCCGCGGTGGCCTGGACCGCTGCCAGGCAGGTGGCATCACCAGCTCTGGCACGCTTCAGCACCAGCTCGCGGGGAGCGCGGCCTCCCGGCCGCAGTCCGGCGCGCCGGACCAGCGCGTCCTCGCCCACCTCGGTCTCCCAACAGCCGCGCGCGCCGCAGTGGCAGGCGCTCCCGTTGGGGTTGACCTGGATGTGTCCGACCTCTCCTCCGTAACCGGAGAAGCCCTCGAGCATCCGTCCGCCGGTGATTATTCCCCCACCCACGCCCACCTCGGCATGGAGGTAGACGAGATCGTTGACCCCACCGGCAATGCCTCGCGAATGCTCGGCCATGGCCCCGAGGTTGGCGTCGTTGCCTATGCGCACCTCGGTGTCCCCGGAGGTTTCCTGGCGCAGGCGGGTTCCGAGCGGAGCATTTCGCCAACCTAGGTTCGGAGCGAAGTGGACCAGGCCGTCGTCCGAGCGCACCGAGCCCGGCACCGCGACACCCATCGCCAAGACCGTCAAATCTCCCCGCGAGCGCTGCAGTAGAGCGGCCGTGTGCGCGGCGATGCTCTTGACCACCTGATCGAAACCGCGATCGTGGTCGTTGGCCAAGAGGTACCGTTCCCGGTCGATCACCCAACCTCCCAGGCCCACCAGGGCCAGGGTGATGGCATCTACCCCGATCTCGACTGCGATCACGGTGAAGGTGTCGGAACGGACACTCACCACCTTGGATGGTCGCCCTTGGGCGCCTCGCTCCGGCTCCGCCTCCTCCAGGGCCAGGCGACGGTTCTCCAGCTCCTCCACCAAAGTACCGATGGTTGCCCGGTTGAGGCCCAGGATTCGCGTCAACTGAGCCCTCGAGGTCGGACCGTGACGGTGCAAGTGGCCCAGCACAGTCGCCAGGTTGTGACGACGAACCGTCTCCTGAGTCGCCCCCCGCTCGGTTTGGGCCATGCTCGCCCAGCCTCAGCCTTGAAGCGGAGTGGTGCCGCGGATACGGCGTGCGCCTTCGAACATCATGAGCACGTTAGTGCCGCGGCAATGGTCTATGCGTCGGAACTTCTAAAAGCCCGACCCCGGCGCGCGACCCTGTCCACCGTGAGCGCCGCCAACAACACTATGGCGGTAACCATCAGCTGGACCGGGGTGCTGATGTTGAGCAGTCCCATACCGTTGTAAATGGCAGCGATAACGATCCCTCCCAACAGGGCGTGTACCGGCTTACCGCGTCCGCCAAAGAGGCTGGCGCCGCCGATTACCGCAGCTGCCACCGCGTACAAGACATAGGTTCCGCCATCTATGTCTATCGACATCGAACCCAGGCGGGACTCGAAGACGATTCCGGCCAACCCCGCGGTGAAGCCCGAGAGGCCAAAGGCGACAGTACGGATCAGGGCCAGGTTCACACCTGCGCGTCGGGCGGCCTCGGCATTGCCGCCAATCGCGTACACGTATCGACCGAATCGGGTCGCGCTGAGGAGGAAGGTTGCTGCGGCCAGCACGACCACGATGGCGGGAACCACCGGCGGCATTCCGTTGAATGGACTTACGGAGGTACCGCGGTTGGCGTCGCAGATAAGGACCAGCAACACGCCTGCAAGCAGGACCAACCCCAGACGGATAAGACTGAGGCTGAGCGGCGGGGCGGTCAGCTGCTTGCTGCGCCGCCTGCTGTCACGGCGGATCGTGAATGCCGCGTAGGCGATGAACACAACCAGCATAGCGATCCAGCCCTGGAGTGCGCTCATGTTGCCGTTGACCAGGTTGAAAATCACCGGGTTGGTGACCGAAATCACCCCTCCGGTGTTGGGACTGGCGGTGTCGACGATCCAAATCATCACACCCTCCCAGCCCAGCAGCCCCGCCAGCGTGACCACGAATGAGGGGAGGTGCAGGCGGGTGACCAGCGTTCCCTGCAGCAGTCCGATGGCGGTGGTTGTGGCCAGCCCGGCAGCAATTGCCACGAACCAGGGCAGTCCAACCGGGCCCGCCAGCAGAGCCACGATCACGGCTCCCACTGCCGCGACATATCCCACCGACAGATCGATCTCGCCCAGGAGCAGCACGAAGACTTCGGCCAGCCCGAAGAGCACGAACACCGACCCCTGCACCAGCAGGTTGGTGATGTTGCCAGCGGAGAGGAAGACGCTGTTCTGAGTTTGGAAGATGATGATGATCGCGGCCAGCCCGATCATGATCGGCAGGACGCCGGCGTCACCGCCGCGAACCCTTTTCCACCACGCCCGCATGTACTCGCTTATGGAGGTGGCCACCAACTCAGGCGCCAACGCCAACGCCGCCTCGGTGGCGGCCGCGGTTGTGAGTGGCTCGTCTCCTGGGAAGGTTGCCGGCAGGTCCTCCTCCGCGTCGGTTTCCAGTCCGGTGGTGGGACCGCCCGCTCTGGCCATGGTCAGTTGGCCTCGCTGCTCGCTGCCGAGCTTGCTTCCCGTTGCGCCCGGCCAGTGGTCATGTAGTCGACCGTCAGCTGGCGATCGAAGTCCGAGGCCGGGCCCTCCGCCACCAGGTGGCCGAGGTGGAGGATAACCAGCCGGTCGGCCACCTCGAAGACATCGTTGAGGTTGTGGGAGACCATCAGAACGGTGACCCCCTGGCTGGAGAGCCGCTTGACCAGATCCAAGACCATGGCGGTCTGGGCAACGCCCAGGGCAGCCGTAGGCTCGTCCAGGATCACCAGCTGGGAGTTCGACATCACCGCCCGCGCCACTGCCACGATTTGTCGCTGACCCCCGGACAGGGATGCGACCGGCTGACGGATGGAGCGAATCGCGGTGACGGCCAGTGAGTCCAAGGTGCTGCGGGCTGTGAGCTCCATGTTGATCTCATCCAGGATTTCGAAGTGGAGTACCTCGTGACCCAGGAACATGTTCTGGACGATGTCCAGGTTGTCGCAGAGCGCGAGATCCTGGTACACGGTGGTGATCCCCAGCGCGGCAGCGTCCTTGGGATTGTGCATGTGAACGGGATGACCCTCCCAGTGGATGCTGCCGCCGTCCGGGGGCCAGATACCCGAGATGGTCTTAATCATGGCCGTCTTGCCCGCTCCGTTGTCGCCAACTAGGGCGGTCACCTGGCCCCGGGGGACAGTGAGGTCGATGCCGACCAGAGCCTGCACCGGACCAAAGTTCTTGTCGACTTTGCGGAGTTCCAGCAGCGGCTGACCGTTGCCTGGCAGGGGCGGGGACTCGGTGTCCCCGCCCCTACCAGGCGCCCAATCCGGGCCGGTCATGAGAGCGGCATGTTAGGGACGTTCAGGCAGCGTGGGTCAGGGCTTGATCCCGTTCGCCTTGCAGTCCTTGGTGAAGGTGCTCCCAGCGCAGAGCTGGAAGGCGGGAACGAAGTCGTCCGCGATAACGGTCGACTTCATATTATTGGTTGTCACCCACTCCGGAGTAAGGAGGACCGAAGGCACCGCCACGCTCTCGTTCGTGTCCTCGGTGCTGGTGTTGACCAGTGAAGACGGAGGGGTCTGGCCGGCGCGGAGGTAGAGCGCCAATGCGACTGAGGCCTGCGCCTCCTCGTAGATGGGCTTGTAGACGGTACCGCACTGGTAGCCGCTGAGCACGTTCTGGAGACCAACTAGGGTCGCATCTTGACCGGTGGTGGGGAACTTCTTGGCCTTGACGTGCAGGGTCTGCAAGTAGGTGATTATCGGAGCGCCGGTCTCGTCGTTGGGGATCACCGCTGAGTTGATGTTCGGATGTGCCGTGTAGGCCTGCTCGAACTCGGTCAACGCGGTTGGGGGATCCCAGGTGTCTCCGGTCTTGAACACCTCAACGTATTTGCCGGACTTGAAATAGGGATTGAGTACTTGCAAGTAGCCCTTGGCAAAAAGGGTGGCGTTGTTGTCGGTCGCTGCGCCGTGCATCACCAAAACTTCTGGCTTCTTGACGTGCCAGGCCGCGACGCAGGAGACAAACCCATGACCGATGAGCTGGCCCACCTTGACGTTGTTGAAGCTCACGTAGTACTCGCGGCTGCCACCGAGAGTGAGGCGGTCGTAGTCGATCACGTCCACTCCGTGGGCCTTGGCGTAGGTCTCGATGGACGTGCCAACACCCGCATCGAGTGGGTCCATGATCAGAACGGTGGTGCCGCTGGCAATCGCCGCCTGGGCGTCGGTGAGCTCGGTAGCATCACTGCCCTCGGCATTCTCGACCGTGTAGTCGGAAGCGGGAAGTCCCGCAGTCTGCAGGGCCGTGGTCAGGAAGGGGGCGTCGAACTCGGTGTAGCGTGCCGAGCTGACCGTATCGGGCAGGATCGCGGTGATGTCGCCGTGGCCTGCCTTTACCAGGGAGTTGAGCGCCTCCATGGCAGAGAAGTCGCGATTGAAGGAATTGGGCGTGAGGGCCGTGGAGGCCGCGGTGACCGCCTTAGCAGGCCGACTGGCGGCGCTGACCGAGCCTCCCGCCGCGCATAGCACCGCAGCTAGAGCTGCGAATGCCAGGATGCTGAGGCGACCCACCCCAGGTCGATAAGTCCGGTCCGGTGATGGTCTACCCATACTTCTCAACTCCTCCCTTCTGCGTGCGCCGGTTCTGCCGTAACACCGCGTCAGGCCCGCGGCCCACTCTCTAGCTCGCCCCTGGGATGCGGTGGAGATCCCCGAAGCAAGGGACGCCAACACGGTCCGGCAGTCCACCCGGCTACCGCCCCGCCCATGACTTGAGGCCGCCCCCAAGGACGGCGCCTGCTCGGCCACGCGGCAGCATATGTTGTCGCCCACAACTTGTCAATCACCCCAATGGGTGACTGTTGCGAACCCGGCAATTGGACCAGCGACCGCAGTCGCAGCGGTCAAATTCGCCGGGTCTGAGGCTCCCTACGCCACCCCGGCCTAGGCCCTCAAGTCGCTGCCTTGCCCACCACCATCCAGCAGTCGGTCAACCGCCCGCGGGCGAGACGCCGGCCGAGGTCGAGCCTTGAATCTTCGCCCCTTGGCCGGGCAGCCTGACCTTCCAGACCAACCATCCCCCCAGGATGAGTGCGATCGAGAAGAAGCCGAAGATCATGGGGAAACCGGCATTGTGGTGAATGCCATTGCCGAAGTCGAGCAGCGGTCCGGCGATCACGGTCGCCAGGATCCCGGAGCCGGCAGTGGCCAGGTTGGAGATCCCCATGTAGCGACCAGCCGCCGCAGGCGGTACCAGGTCGACCACGAAGGCCCAATCCACTGAGAGCAGCATTCCGAAGGCGGCTCCGATCAGGAAGCCGATCAGATACACCCAGAGGAGCGAGTGGGCAAAGATCAGCAGCAGGGTTCCTGCCGCCCCCAGCCAGGCCGCCGCCCGCACCAGGGTCCGGCGGCCCACCCGCTGGGAGAGCCGGGCCGCAGGAAGGGTGACCACGATGGCAACCAGCACCACCACTGCCAGAAGGATCGAGGTGGCCCCGGAAGCTCGGTTGGCGATCGTGCTGCCGGAGCCCGGGTAGTAGGTCGCCTTGATGTAGAGAAGTGCGAAGTCGGTGAGTCCGGTGATGCCCATCAGGGCCAGGAGCCGGGAGGCCAGCAGCCAGGTGAAGTCGGGGTTCTCCTTGGGCCGGAAGCTGAAGACTCCCAGCAGGGCCGTACGTCTGGGCGTGCGGGGCTCCCGGGCCGGCGAATCGGGCACGAACTTGAGGGTCGCGGCCAGCGCCAGCAGCAGCACCACCACCACGCTGAGCAGGGCGAGGCGGATGTGCCCGACCGCGATCAGTTGGCCGGTGAGGAGAAACCCGATCGCCGTCCCCGTGAACACGGCGATGCCGTAATAGCCGGCGGCGCGCCCGCGCTCGTGGCTGGGTACCTGATCCGGCAGGAGGCCCTGATAGGCGCCCTCAGCGGTGTTGGAGCAGATCTGGAGTGCGAAATAAGGAATCAGCAGGGCGGCGTAGCTGCCCGCGATCGAGAGCCCGAACAGACACGCGATGTCCCCCAGCGTTCCCGCCAATATGAACGGACGACGTCGCCCCCAGGGCAGCCGACAGCGATCGGAGAGGGCACCCGCAGCCGGCTGGACCAGAATCGCCAGGATCGCCCCGCCCGCGGAGATGACTGCCAGCGCCGTGCCCCGATGCCCCGAGGCCACCGTTCCCACGATCAGTCGCGGCAGGATCAGTGCGCCCATGCCCTGCCAGAGGTAGTTGATCGCCAGCCAGTAGGCCGAGAGGGCGATAAGGCGGGGGGCGGAGAATCGCATGCGCACCTGGGATTGGGTCTGACTGAGAGCGGTCACTCCAACGGTTCACCCCCTGCTGAAGCCCTAGCGTCCCCGACCCCGCCCGCGGATCGGCCTGAGTCTACGCGCGCCCGCCACTGACCGAAGGTGCCGGGCTGCGATGATCTCTAAGGTGAACACCGATCCCACGTCTGCGAGTCTCGGCCACGTTCATAGCCGAACATTCCCCAAGGTGGTCTGATCGTTGCCCTCGATGAATAGCGTGGCGCGGACCGCGATCTTGGCCGCCGCTCAGAACCGGGCCACTGAAGCCTTCATGCGCCGCTACGGGATGCGCTTGGGCGCCTCGCGTTTTGTCTCGGGCGAGACCTTGGACCAGGCCATGGCTGTGATCCGCCAGCTCAACCAGCAGGGCTTCAAGTGCAATGCCACCTGCCTTGGGGAGGCGGTGACCAGCGCCGACGAAGCCAATCAGGCGGTCTTGGAGTACCAGGACCTGATCAATCGGATTGCCGCCGAACAGCTCAATGCCAACGTCGCCGTCAAGCTGACCCTGATGGGGCTCGACATCAGCCGGGCGCTAGCCCAGGGCAACATCACCCGCCTGCTCGAGCTGTCCGCCGAGCGGGGGATGACCATGCGGATCGACATGGAGGACTCCTCTCACGTCGAGGCGACCCTCGAGACCTACCGGGACCTTCGGGCTGGCGGTTTCGACAATGTCGGCGCCGTGCTCCAATCCTGCCTGCGCCGGACCGCCCAGGACCTGGAATCGCTGCTGCCCCTGAAGCCAAACCTTCGGCTGGTCAAGGGAGCCTACCTAGAGAGCAAGGAGGTGGCATTCCCTGACAAGGCCGACGTGGATGAGAACTACCTACGGCTGATGGAGCGGGCCCTGCTGGGCGGCGGTTACACCGCGATCGCCACCCACGATCCCAGGATGATCGACCACGCCAAGGCTTTCGTCGATCAACATCAGATATCGAGGGACAGCTTCGAGTTCCAGATGCTCTACGGGGTCCGCCCCCAGCTGCAGCGAGATCTCGTCGCTGAGGGATTCACGGTGATGATCGCAACCTCATTTGGGACCCACTGGTATCCGTTCTTCATGCGGCGTCTGGCGGAAAGGCCCGCCAACCTGCTCTTCTTGACCCGGAATCTGCTCCGGCGCTAGCTGGAGCGGGCGACCTTGGCCGGCGACGGCCACAACGTTTACCTACTAAAGGAGGATCTCCGATGGCTCTCGCGCCCTTCCGTAACGAGCCGACCCTCGATTTCTCGGTAGCCGCCGTTCGCAGCGGGTTCGAGGGCGAACTGGCCCGGGTCCGCGGGCAGCTCGGCCGCGATTATCCCTTGCTGATCGGGGGCGAGCGGGTCGGAACCGACGAGGTGATCGATTCCTACAACCCAGCTCATCCCGAGCAGGTGATCGGGCGTCATGCTGCGGCCCAGATCGAGCACGTAGAGCGGGCGGTCGCGGCGGGGTGGGCGGCCTTCCCCGGCTGGTCGAGAACCCCGGTCGAGGAGCGCGCGGCGGTCCTGCTCCGCGCCGCCCAGGTACTGCGTCGCCGACGCGGCGAGCTGGCCGCTCTCAACGTCTACGAGGTTGGCAAGGCCTGGAGCGAGGCTGACGGGGAGGTTTCGGAGGCCATCGATCTGATGGAGTTCTACGCCCGCCAGGCGCTTGAGCTCGGGAACCGCAATGGGATCACCCCTTGGCCGGGAGAGCTGACCGAGTACCGCTACCTGCCCCTGGGAGTGGGCGCGGTGATCTCCCCGTGGAACTTCCCGTTGGCCCTGGCCACCGGGATGATGACCGCCGCGGTGGTGACCGGTAACTGCGTCATTCTCAAACCCGCCGAGACCTCGAGCACCACCGCCGCATGGCTGGTGGACATCTTTAGCGAGCTGGGCCTGCCCGCTGGGGTCATCAGCCTGCTGACCGGCCGCGGTGAGGTCGTGGGCGAGGCTCTTGTCGACCATCCCCAGATCCGATTCGTGGCATTCACCGGCTCGCGCGAGGTCGGGGTCCGCATCAATGAGCGCGCCTCCAAGGTCCATCCTGGCCAGCGCTGGCTCAAGCGGGTGCAGTTGGAGATGGGCGGCAAGAACGCGGTGGTGGTCGACGAGACCGCCGACCTCGACCTGGCTGCCGAGGGGATCACTACCTCTGCCTTTGGCTTCCAGGGCCAGAAATGCTCCGCCGGCTCGAGAGCGGTCTTGGTCGAGCCGGTCTACGACCAGGTTCTAAGTCGAGTGCTGGAGCGGACCCGCCAGCTCAAGGTCGGTGACCCCATTGATCCTGAGGTCACCGTCGGCCCGGTGATCGATGGGGCTGCCGAGGAGAAGATCCTCGACTACATCCAGATCGGCCGTGGCGAGGGCGAGCTGATCATCGGCGGTGATCGCCGACCCGGGGAAGGACACCTGATCGAGCCCACCATATTCGTTGGTGTGGCCCCGGATGCCCGGATCGCCCAGGAGGAGATCTTCGGTCCGGTGCTGGCCGTCATCAAGGCCACTGACTTCGAGCAGGGATTGACCATCGCCAACGGCACCGAGTTCGGGCTGACCGGCTCCTACTTCAGCCAGGACCCGGGGCGCATCGCTGCCGCCAAGGACCGTTTTCATGTCGGCAACCTCTACATCAACCGTCGATCAACCGGGGCATATATGGGAGTTCACCCCTTCGGTGGCTTCAACATGAGCGGGACGGACACCAAGGGGGGCGGCCCGGACTACCTCCTGTTCTTTGTTCAGGGCCAAAGCATCGGCGAGCGGATCTGACTCCGACCACCGAGGCCGCCACGCGGGGGAGTATGGCCGCGCCGGTGGCTTAGAGAGGCCACCCCGGCCGTCCTCAGACGGCCGGGGTCAGAGCTCCCTGCGCCGCCCCTGGCCGTCGACGGCGACGGGGCCGGCGGGGCCTTGGCCAATCATCGCGCTGGTTGAGGTCGGGGAAGAGCTCTCGACGCCGTGGCACGAGGGCGTCCAGCACCGCCGACTCCCAGTTGAGCAGCGCGGAGTGGAGGTCATAGGAGGTCCGAGCGGTCTGGACGTCCTCGGGGGCCTCCTCGCACGCCTGGCTTACCAGCTCGGCGACCACCTTGCGGCAGCGATCTCGCCTGCCGATGTGGACCCCCTTGACGTGCAGCTCCTCGAGCTTGAAGAGGCAATCATCGATTGCGGTGAGGCAGCGACGCTTCTGTGACTGAACTAACCGCCTGCGCCGGCCGCGATCTAACGCCACTCGGATCTCTCGGTTGGCGCGATCCATCCGGTCGTCCCGACCATCGGTGGGATGCCAGCGGGAACGGGTGCTGAGACCGCCCTCCTCCCGACGACCCCACCCAGCCGTCATGACTGCCGACACTTGATCACCTCCACTAGGTCCCCGGTCCGTCTCTTATTCCCTCACCCCGGCTAACGCACCCAGAAGCCGCCCGTTACACCCGCTAGAGATCACTCCGAGAGAAGTTCTGGCCGCTGATATTTCGGGCCCGAAAAGGTCTGCTTGAATGAGCTCGAGCCAGTCATGAGCCAGTCATCTTGGTTAACCATGTGTACTTTTCAGGGGGGCGAATTAGCAGTCTGACGCAACATCAGGCAATCTCAATATACCCATAAAAAATAAGGGTTTTTATGATTTTAGCGCTTGCATTATCCGGCCAGTGAATGCTACCGTGCTGCCAGTCACGACGGCATCCCACTGATGAGGAGTGCAGCGCCATGACCGAGGCGACCGTTTCGGACAACGAGGCGACGCAATGTGTGCAGGCTAACGCGTCGCACATGTACCAGGAGCACTACGCGCAAGTATTCCGGTATGTGCGGGCGAGGGTCGGCAGTCACACCGAGGCTGAGGATCTCACTAGCGATGTGTTCTGTAAGGCAGTCGCTGGGCTAGAGAGCTACCGCACCATGCGGTCCTCAGCACTGCCTTGGCTGTACACGATTGCGGCTCACCGAGTCGCCGATTACTACCGAGCATCCCGACCAACTGCGGAGCTCGATGAGGCTGCTCACGTTCCCGATTCCGGGCCGAATCCGGCGGATGTGGTGGTATCAAGGGAGCAGGTCCGACATGTTTGGGAACTCTCCAAGTCCCTGCCAGCTTCGCAGCGGCTAGCGCTCTGGTTGCGCTACGGCGAAGAGCTGGAACTTAAAGAGATCGCCCTGCTAATGGGGCGCAGCGTCGAGGCGGTCAAGCTCCTGGTGCATCGCGCCATTCGGGGAATCCGCTCTAGCATGCCGGCCGCCGAAGGCGCACCCTCTTTGGTTCTGCTCGCCAGGCCCGCGGCTGCAAGTCGCGGCCGCGGTCACCGGCACCCCGGGAAGCAGCCCTCGGTCGGGCTTGAGTCGCCTGTTCTTGCTGCCTAACGGCTAGCGCGGCGGGTCACTGTCTATAAGGAGGGATCGCGGATGCCTCGTGGGGAATGGAGTCCCAAGCGTGAGCGCCAGTACGAGCACATCAAGGATGGTCTGCGGGACCAGGGCCGTCCACCTCAGGTGGCCGAGGAGATCGCAGCCAGGACCGTGAATAAGGAGCGGGCCCGCAAAGAGGAGTCCCGGGAGGCGAGCCGCACCTCACTGAAGGACATTTCGTCTGGGCGCCGGGGCGGGCTGCGGTCTCACCGCGGCCCGGGCGGACGCACTCGCGATCAGCTCTACGAGGAGGCCAGGCATCGCGGCCTGCGGGGTCGCTCCGGTATGACCAAGGCCCAATTGGAGTTGGCCCTGCGCCGCGGCTAGGCTCAAGCTGCCTCTCCGCCAGCCCGCGACTCCCGTAAGGGTAAGGGCAAGATCCCGCGAATCGCGGAGCACGCATTGCAATGAGCCTGGATCCGGTAGACAGCGACGAGCCTCGGGCTGGGTGCTTCGCTACAGCTCAACAACCCGCCGAGCGACCTCGGTGCCCAATCTGACGCGGCTGGCCTACGTCTTGACCTGGCTGCGGGGTTCTGGGCGGCTCCGGGCTGATCTCGCCAGCCCCAATCGTCGGATTGGTGGTCGCGGTAGAATGCCGCCCATCGCGCCGCTCCGATGAACGGGCCGGAAGTCCCGCCGCGGTTGACTCGAGGTCGGCTCATGGACCGCACGGTGGGAGGGGGACGAGTTCTGGCCGGTGCGGCCCTGCTCGGGCTTGTCTTGGCCATCGTCCCCACCTCGGTCAGAGCGGCTCCCACTTACCTGGGCCGACCGTTGGGCGGCGTCGAGCCCAACTCGGTTCCGGCCATCGCAGGGACGGACGTCTCGTATCCAGAATGTGGCGGGGCTCTTCCCCTGGGGCAGGCTTTCGCGGTGGTCGGGGTCAACGGTGGTCGGGCCAACACGTTTAACCCGTGCCTGGCGGCGGAGCTCCTTTGGGCGGCTTACCGATCCAGCGGCGCCAGCGCGGAGCCTCGAGTCTCGGTCTACCTCAACACCGGGGATCCCGGTAACTCCTATCTGGGCCAGGAGGTGGCCGACTGGCCCAACTCGGGAATCACTCCTTACGGAGCCTGCCTGCCGACTGTGATTTACGCGCGCTTGTTCGGGGCGGGACAAATGTCCCCGGCCTGCGCTTTCGAATACGGCTATCAGAAGGCGGAGGCCGACGTGCACTGGCTCCGCATCGCCGCCGCACGCGACCGGCTCCCCATTCAGCCCGGAGCCTACCCATTCTGGCTGGACGTGGAGACCACCAACAGTTGGCAGAACTCGACCCTGCTCAACACCTTCGATCTGGAGGGGATGGTTTACGCATTGCAATTGGCCGGGGTGAAACACCTCGGGGTGTACGCCTTCACTCCTCAGTGGGATCAGATCACCGGCGGGTCTGTGTCGCTGGCGTCCGGGTCGCTGGTGGCGAGTGCGGACTGGATTCCAGTCGGAGGATCTCTGGGCACCGCCGAGAGCGGCTGCCAGCAGCCTCCGTTCACGGGGACGTTCTTGGCGATGACCCAATTCTTCAGCGGCCCCTACGACGCCGACTTCGCCTGCTGAAAGTTGCCCTGGCATCTTCCCGATGGCAGGTCGGGAGCGACAAGGGGTAGACGCCAGCGATGATCGAGAGAACACTGCTACTCAAACCGACGCCCTCGAATCTGCGTTATACCTACGCCGCGCTCATTCGCAGGGCTGTCCTGTTGGCCGGTCGCCCCGATCCATCCGTCCCGGAGGCCGAACATGTCCGATCGCGGTTCCGCGGGCGACAAACGAGTCAACAAGAGGGGCTCGAAGCAATCGGCCAGCGAGGAGGGCACCGCGAGCGGCTCGGCGAGCCGTCTTGGTCCCTACCAGCGCAAGCGCAACTTTAGCCTCAGTCCCGAGCCGTCAGGTGCGCGTCGGTCGCGCGCCAAGACCGCCCTACCCGCGGGATCGTGGGACCAGCTGCCTCGCGGGCATCGCTTCTGTGTCCAGCTTCATCGGGCTAGGCGCCTTCACTACGACTTTCGCCTCGAGCACGCCGGGGTTCTCCTCTCCTGGGCGGTCCCCAAGGGGCCGTCGATGGACCCCAAGCAGCGGCGCCTGGCGGTGCAGGTCGAGGACCACCCGATTGATTACGGCGATTTCGAGGGGCAGATCCCGTCCGGCTACGGGGCGGGAACGGTACTGGTCTGGGACCTGGGCGAGCGCTCCTGGGTAGAGGGTCCGAAGGGCCAGGTGACCGAGGGGCTCCGGGATGGCCATCTTGACTTTGAGCTGAACGGCACAAAGCTGAAGGGTGGCTTCAGCCTGATCCGCATGGATCACGGAGCATCCGGCAAGAAGGACGAGTGGCTGTTGATCAAAAGACCGGACAGCGCGGCGGACCCTGAGCTGGTCTTCCCCGACACCTCGGCTAAGACGGGACGAAACTTGGATCAAGTCGCCGAGGGGGCCGCGGACGCCTCCCCGGACGCGCCCGACCTGAAGGCGCTGGTCAAGGACGCGCCCAAGGCGAAACTCCCAGCAACGCTGATGCCGATGCTGGCCACCCTGGTCGACCGTCCCTTCAGCAGTCCGGACTGGCTCTTCGAGTTGAAGTACGACGGGGTCCGCGCCTTGGTTAAGTGGACGAAGGGGAGGATCTCGGTGCAGGGAAGGTCGGGCCGAGACGAGACCGCCCGCTACCCGGAGTTGCAGGAGCTGCCAGGGCTCCTGAGCGCGGACGACTGCCTCATCGATGGCGAGATCGTGATCCTCGACCTTGATGGTCACCCCTCCTTCGAGCGACTCCAGCACCGCATGCACCTGCAACCGGCGGAGGCGGAGCGGGCAAGCCAAGACCAGGCGGTCACGTTCATGGCTTTCGACCTGCTGTTCGTCCAAGGGCACGATCTCATGCGCCTACCCCTGAAGCTTCGCAAGCGCGCCCTGCGCTCCATCCTCCGCGACGGCCGGGTGGCCCGGTATGCCGACGACGTCGAGGAGGCGGGCGAGAGCTTCTACGCCCAGGTGTGCGAAGCGGGGCTCGAAGGACTGGTCGCCAAAAGGATCGACTCCTCCTACCTTCCAGGCAAACGGAGCCGGGAGTGGCTCAAGCTCAAGGTCCGACCCACCCAGGACTGTGTGATCTGTGGTTACGTGCCCGGACAGGGCCGCAGGGCTCGGCTCGGGGCTCTTGTACTCGGCGTCTACGCAGGTGGCCAACTGGTTGACGCCGGTCGAGTGGGTACCGGGTTCTCCGAGGAGCTTCTGCGGGATCTGGAGAAGAGGCTGGCGGCTCGCCGCCGCCAAACCTCCCCCTTCAAGGAGACGTCAACTCGGGATCGTGACGTGGTCTGGACCCGGCCCGATCTGGTTTGCGAGGTGGAGCACGCCGGGTGGACCTCGGCACAAAAGTTACGGCAGCCATCATTTCGCAGCCTTCGTCCCGACGTTCCTCCTGAGGCCTGCATCCGTGAACCCGCCGTCTCCCAGGTCAAGCTCAGGCAAGAATCTACCGAGGCGTCGCCCAGAGGCCGCCCGCCAGCGGAGAAGCCGCGCTCGTCCGAGCGGGGTACCGACCCGGAGATCGCGGCGGCGCTCGACCAGCTGGCTCAGATGCCACCTGCGGGAGGGGTGCTTGAGATCGGCCAACGCCAGCTGAAGGTCAGCCATCTGGACAAGCTGATGTGGCCACAGGCCAAGATCAGCAAACGCGATCTGATTTCCTATCACCTGCGGATCTCACCCTTTCTCCTGCCTCACCTGCGCGATCGGGCGATCGTCCTGCAGGTCTTCCCCGACGGCATCGAGGGCAAGTCGTTCTGGCGGCGCTCGCTACCCGAGAGCGCGCCTTCCTGGATCCCCAAGTGGCGGGCGACCCCAGGCACCCCGACCATCTGTCCGCTGTTCCAGGAGCCAGCTGCCCTGGCCTGGGCGGCTAACCAGGGGGCGATCGATATCCATCCCTGGCATTCCCGCCGTGACCGACCAACCCAACCGGACTGGGCGGTCTTCGACCTCGACCCCAGCCCCGGAGCCAGCTTCGGCGAGGTCCTGGAGGTGGCCCACATGGTCAAGGCCGGACTCGACCACCTCAAGCTGCGGTCTGTCGTCAAGACGACGGGTCAGAAGGGACTCCATATCTACGTACCGATCCGGCGCCATCCCGTCGAGGAGGAGGTGAGGGATTGGGTCGGCGAGTTCGCTCACCATCTGGTCGAGGCGGCGCCTTCCTTACTCACTGAAAGCTGGAGCGTCAAGGGTAGACAGGGCAGGATTCGCGTCGACTACACCCAGAATGTGATCGGCAAGACCCTGGCCGCCGTCTACTCGCCGCGTCCTTTCCCCAGCGGCCGCGTATCCACCCCCCTGGAGTGGGAGGAACTGGAGGGGCTTGACCCGGCTGAGTTCACCCTCAGCCGGGTGGTGGAGAGGGCGCAGACCCAGGGCGACCTCTTCGAAGCCGCTCTGGAAGGTGGTCAGACCCTCCCCCCACTGGGTGGCAGCGATTCATCGAATCGGCGCCAGGCCTCCCGTACCAAGAGGAAGTGACGCTCAGCCCAGGTGGAACTCGACGCCTCTAATCGCGTTTATCAGGTTGGCCTGGGGCGGCGATCGCGGCCGCCTCGCTACCAGGGACCCAAGGGCCGTATCCCCACCACAGCTGGGCTCGGCGTCGGGCCCGACGGAGGATGACGTGGAGGAAGTCCAGCTGCCGGCACTTGCCCCGGGCAAGTTCCGCCGCCTGATGGGACAGCGGGAGTGGTCTGGATTCACACGATCACTGGAGCGGGGCCAGAGCCAATTCCAGGGCCGAACCCTCTGGCACGTCAACTCGACAGCCCAAGGGGGCGGTGTTGCGGAGATGCTGCAGTCGGTCCTCTGCTACCTGGTAGGCGCCGGAATCACCACCCGCTGGACGGTGATTGAGGGGAACGAGAACTTCTTCGACCTAACCAAGCGAATCCACAACCTGCTCCATGGCTCGGCTGGTGACGGTGGCGACCTAAGCCCGGCGGAGATGGCCACCTACGACGCAACCCTGACGGATGAGTCGGCCTGGTTGACCGACCACATGCAGTCTGGGGACGTGGTCGTTCTGCATGATCCCCAGGCCCTGGGGCTGGCTCCAGCGCTCGAGAAGGCCGGAGCACTGGTTGTCTGGGCGTGCCACATCGGTAGAGATCAGCCGAACAAGCTGACCCGGAGCGCCTGGCGAGCCTTGTTGCCCTATGCCAGAGCGGCTCAGATCTGCACCTTCTCCCGACCCCAGTACGCCTGGGAAGGCCTAGACCAAGCGCGGGTGGTGGTCATCCCACCTTGCCTCGACGCCTTCTCGCCGAAAAACCAGAGGCTGGAGAAGCCCAAGGTCGCCGCCATCCTCAACGCGGCCAAGATTGTTCCTTCAGCAGCAGAGGGGAAGGCAGAATTCACACGCCAGGACGGCTCCCGAGCCAGGGTCTCAACGCCGGCCCGGGTGATCGAGGAGGCGCCCATCCCAGTGGATGTCCCAATCGTCACCCAGATCTCGCGTTGGGATCCCCTCAAAGACATGACTGGGGTGATGAGCGCCTTCATTGATCACGTCCCGGAGGAACTTGAGGCCCATCTCGTCCTGGCCGGCCCGGACCCGGAGGCGGTCGCCGACGACCCCGAAGGCCAGGAGACCTTCCAAGCGCTGAAGAAGAGCTGGAAGGGCCTCTCGCGAGACCAGAGGGAGAGGGTGCACCTCGCCTGCTTGCCGATGGATGATCTGGAGCAGAACGCCGCCTCCGTGAACGCACTCCAGCGCCGGGCGGACGTGGTGGTGCAGAAGAGCTTAGCCGAGGGCTTTGGCCTTACGGTCGCCGAGGCCATGTGGAAGTCCCGACCCGTGGTTGGGAGCCGACTGGGCGGGATCCAAGATCAGATCGAGGCCGGTCGCTCCGGCCTGTTGGTCGACGATCCCCGCGACCTCAAGGAGTGCGGGGCGGCTGTGACCGGGCTGCTTTTGGACCGGAGGCGTTCCGCCGCGATGGGGAAGAGGGCCCACCAGCGAGTGGGGCGTGAGTATCTCGCGCCGATATACCTGGGCCGCTACCTCAACCTGTTCAGCGACCTGATGTAGGCCTGACCAGGCGAGCGACCGGAGGCCCGGAAGCTAGGCGCGCTGGTCGACTGCCGGATGAGACGATGGTTCGCGGCGTCCAGGGCGAGTGCTCGGAACAAGGAGGAGGTAGGCGATGGCCAGTGATGTCTTCGAAACGGTCCGTACCGATCTTGCGGTTCGTGAGTACAAGGACCAATCCGTCCCTGAGGATCTCGTTCGCCGGATTGTCGAGGCGGGAAGGCTCACTGCCAGCTCAATGAACGGCCAGCCCTGGCACTTTGTGGTGGTACACGAGCGCGAACACCTGGACCAACTGGGCACTCTCGTCCGGACCGGACCGTACATCTCCGGAGCGGCGCTGGCGATCGTGGTCGGGTACGAGTCCGCCAGTCGGTTCGGGGTCTCGGATGCTAGTCGGGCCATTCAGTCGATGATCCTGACCGCCTGGTCGGAAGGGGTCGGTTCCAATTGGACGGGCTTCAACAATCTGGAGGAAGTTGCTCGCTGGTGCGGTCTGCCGGATAGCTACACCGTGTTGGCGGTACTTCCCTTCGGGTATCCCAGTCACGCTATTGGCAAGGGGAAGAAGAACCGCAAGCCGCTCTCTGAGATTGCATCGTCCGAGCGCTTCGGGACCGAGTTCAGCTAGCCAGGCAAGTACACCGCCTCGCCGCTCTTAGCCGGACATGCGTCGCTTACGCCGGGACTGAGGCGAGCTACTTGGTCGCAAGGGTCGGGTTTTTCAGGGCCGCCAGCCGACGCTGGTACTCCGCCTCATCGATCTCTCCCATGGCGAAGCGCCGAGCCAGGATCTGCTCGGGTCCCTGTCGCGTGCCGCCGCCACCATTGAAGAAGCGCCTGCGCCTGCTGAACATGTAGATCCGCATGCCCAGGCTCACGAGCATCAGCAAAACGATCAGGAGAATGAGCCAGCCTCCGAAGAAAAACGGCCGAAAGATGAGCCAGAGTGAAACCACCTCAGGTCTACCAGCCAGACCGGTCAAACGTCCTGCGCATGGACGCATCCTAACCTCGGAGGCGGGGTGCGGCGTTGAGACCGGACTGAGAAGTCCTGCGCCGGCGCTCTGAGCGTCTCCATCGCCCGAGAGGAGAGTGCGGTTCGCGGATCCTGAGGGGGTCGCCGCCGAGGAGCGATAGTACACGGTCCGTCTCCAGCTCGCGACTCACTCCCGTGACAGCAGTTGGTCACGAACCGAGGGCGTAAGCTCCTATTGTCGAGGGGGCAAGTGCGAGGGTCGATGGGGAGCCACAGCGACGAGGAGAGTGAGGTATTGATGTGAGCGGTCTGGACGTACTTTCATTCAAGCCGGAGCCCGGGCAGTATGCGTGGACCTTCGGAGGCAGGGAGCCACTGGCGCGCATACGGCCTGGCGCAGTTCTGAGACTGTTCACCGAGGACTGCTTCGCGGGAAGGGTACGAACCGAACGGGACTTGGTGTCGGAGGTCTGCGAGTTTCCGTTCATCAACCCGCAAACGGGGCCCTTCTACGTGGAAGGTGCTGAGGTCGGAGACACCTTGGCCGTCCATTTCGTCGAAATTGAACCAGCGCGCGACTGGGGTGCATCAACTACCGTGCCCCTCTTCGGAGCCTTGACAGCCACCCACCTCACTGCGTTGCTGAACCAGCCGCTGCCCGAGATCGTATGGATCTGGCAGCTGGATCGTGCACACAGAACCTGCCTCTTTCAAGCACATTCCGGCAACTTCAGCGTCGAGCTACCGATGGATCCGATGCATGGCACAGTGGGTGTGGCACCCGCCAACCTCGAAGTGCGGTCGGCGTTGGTCCCGGATGCGTTCGGCGGGAATATGGACACCCCAGAGATGCGGGCCGGCGTGACCTGTTATCTGGGAGTCAACGTCCCGGGTGGACTGCTTTCACTCGGAGATGGTCATGCTCGCCAGGGGGAGGGCGAAACCTGCGGAGTCGCCGTAGAAACCGCCATGAACACGGTGATCGCCGTCGAACTCATCAAAGGCCGGCGCTGTCCCTGGCCCCGGATCGAGAGTGATGACTACATCATGTCGGCGGGCTCGGTCCGGCCCTTGGAGGACGCCTTTCGGATCGCCCAGAGTGATCTGATTCAGTGGCTGGGCGAGGACTACGGCCTGGAGACAATGGATGCCTACCAGTTGGTCACGCAGGCGGTGCTTGCTCCCCTTGCCAACGTGTGCGACACCAACTACACGTCGGTAGCCAAATTCCCTAAGCGCTTTCTGCCAACTGGTGAGGCCATGGGCGGTGTCGATCGCCATCTCCGCGATCTAGCTGCCGAATACCGCCGCGCCCAGTCCGATCGGTCGTGACTAATAGCCTGACAGGCATCGCACTCTGTCAGCTCCCCTAAGCGATGGATTCCCGACCGCCACCATTGCGCGCCGAGCGATGGAGAGCGCCGATCGTCCGGAGCGTGCCAACGGCGTCCTCAGCACCGATGCGAAGTTGGCGATTCTTCAGCAGGGCGTCGGCGAACTCCTCGGCTTCCAGTTGGTACTGATCGACACCCTTGATCCGCTCCTCGCCGAGCTCGCCGCCCGACGTGACCCGGATCATGACATCTGTCGCTCCTGGGACGAAGGCATTGGGCACCTCAATTTGCCCGCGCGTCCCAACCGCTGTATAGGAGCCTTGGCCGGGTGCTCGAAACCCGCAATCGAATATGGCTAGCCTCCCTCCGCTGAACCCCAGGATCGCAGCCAGCGACACCTCCACCCCGAATTCGGGTCGGAAGTCCCATTGGGCCGAGGCCCATGTCGGCTCCTCGCCGAACAACATCCTGGAAGCGTTGACGCAGTAGCAGCCGACGTCCATGAGAGCGCCCCCGCCCAGCTCTGAGCTGAGTCTGACGTTGCCCGCGGGAAAGGGTTCGAGCATGAAGGTGAACGCGGCACGCACAAAGCGCAACTCCCCAATGGCGGCACTGTCGATCAGCTCGATCACCCTCGCGTGCTGGGGATGGAACCGATACATAAAAGCCTCCATCAGTAGGACTCCATGAGTCTGGCAAGCATCGATCATCCCCTGTGCCTGATCAGCGTCGAGGGCCAGAGGCTTCTCGCAAAGTATTGGCTTGCCGGCTGCGGCGGCCTTGGTCGTCCACTCCGCGTGGAGGCTGTTGGGAAGTGGGTTGTAGATGGCGTCGACCTCGGGATCGTCGAGCAGTTCCTGGTACGAACCGAAGGCTCTCGGTATTGCGAGCGCTTCCGCGACGTCGCGTGCACGGCGAAGATCCCGGCTGGCGATCGCCTCTACAACCCCGTTTCGCGATTGGACCGCTCCCGGGATGAAGCGCTTGACCGCGATGTTGGCGGTGCTGAGGATCCCCCACCTGAGCTTTTCGGACATGAGTCTAAGCCCTCCTCAACCCTCAGTAAAACTCGACCAAGTTGAGCGTTCCGACCAGCTGCTGGCCTTTGGCCAGGCGTCGCAGGTTGTCGCAGAACAAGCTCACGATGCGCTCGTTCTCGCGCGTAGAGAGCGCGGCTGTGTGGGGTGCCATGACAACGTTCGCGAGCGTCCAGAGCGGATTGTCCGCAGGTAGTGGTTCTGGGTCGAAGACGTCCAGTACCGCTCCGGCCAGTTGGTTCGCCTGCAGCATTTCAACTAGGGCCCCTTGGTCGGCGACCGCGCCTCGGCCCAGGTTCCCGAATATCGCGGATGGCCTTAGCTCGGCCAGAATTTCTCTCGAGACCAGTCCTTGGGTGAGGGTGGTGAGAGGCAGAGTGACTACCGCGGTGTCCGACTCCCTGAACGCCCGGGCCATCTCCGCGGTGGGTAAGGACAGATCGGCCAGCGGTAGGGTTGCGCCGGTCCGAGTGACCGCGATAACCTGCATGCCGAAGGTCCTCGCTCTGGTCGCCACCTCCTGGCCGATGTGTCCCATGCCCACGATGGAGATGGTCGAGCCCTGGACCTCACCCATCGAGTACTGAGTCCAAGAGCGCTCGGATCTGATTCGTGCCAGTCGAGCGGCATCCTTGCGCAAGTAGAGGACGCCGAAGAACAGGAATTCGGCCAGCATCCCGCCGTGAACTCCGGCGGCCGAAGCGAAGGTGACTCTCTCCAGGACCTCGGCGGGGAGGCTCGCCCGTCGGACGTGCGCGCCCATGCCCGCCGACGTGCCTTGGACGAAAATGACTTTGGGAGCGGCGCTAAGCACTTGAGCCAGCTCGGTCGAGCCTTCGTTGGGGTAGCCGAACAAAGCGTTAGCCCGGCTCAGCATTTGTAACCAGCGCGACTCCTGCACCGGGTTGCGCCGGAAGAGCGGATCGCCACCGTGGTCGTTGGGATAGCGGGACGGCGGCAACAGATCTGGCGCGTAGAGGACCTCCTGCACTCCTTCAACGTGCCGAACTCGCCCTACCTGAGCTGCTTCCAGCGGGCTGGTGATCATGACCACCAGGCCGTTCCGCGGTTCGGAAGCAGGCTCGTGGCGAGTCGACTCGACCGCTGCTACCATCCAGCCGAACTCGGACGGCCCTGGGCCCCGTCAACCGCGATGTTGGCGCCGTTGATCCAGTTCGACCGAGGCGAGAGCAAGAATGCCACCACGCTCGCAACCTCGTCGGCCGTGCCCAAGCGACCCGCTGGTAAGTCGCGGTCCAGAAACGCCTGGAAGCGCTCCGGATCGCGGACTCTTAGTGAATCCCAGCCACCCCCGGGGAAGAGGATGGAGCCGGGGCTGACGGTGTTGACGCGGATGCCGTGGGGGCTCAATTCGCGCGACAGCGCCGCCGCCAGATAGATGAGTCCGGCTTTGCTGACGCCGTACTGGGCCTGTGGCGCCGGCTTGGAGCCCGATATCGAGGAGATCAGGACTGATGCGCCCAGGCTGGATTTGGCGAGGAACGGGGTCGCGGATCGGAGCAGGCTGGCTGCATGACCCACGTTGAGCTGGAATGTATCCACCCAGTCTGCTGCTGTAGATTCAGCGATCGCGCCGCCACTGCTCCCTCCGGCATTGGCAACCACCGCGTCTAGGCCACCGAGCGCGGCGGCCGAGGCAGTGACAAAATTGTCCAGCGCTTCCGAATCGGTGACATCAACTGTTTGACTGAAGACCTTGGCGCCGAGTGCACGCAAGCGCTCGGCAGCCTGCTCCAGAGGGCCTTCATGGCGAGCGCAGATAGCGAGCGAACCGCCCTCCGCGGCCACCGCGCTGGCGATAGCGAAACCGATTCCTTTGCTGGCCCCGGTCACCAGCACCGATCGACCCGTCAACTCAAGATCCATTCATCCTCCCAAGATGCATCCATGGCGGAGGCAGCGACCGATCGGCCGAGTCGCTGTCCAATGTTCCAATAACTGCTATTCGCCTGGACGCAAGGCCCATGGCTCGGCCCGACAAAATTGAGGAACCGGGCTCATTGTTCGCTAACTGCGGCGGCGAGTCCCTGCGTGATCGACCCGGTCTGCGAAAGTTGCCAGAGGTCAAAGCGGCGGCCGGACTGCGCAGCGCCCACCTCGCGTGCGAGGACGGCGAAGCCCGGAGCTAGGTCCCCAGGCTCGTGCCATTGGGCCTGCTGCTCAGGGCCGAGAGTGATGAGCGACATGGCCGTGCGCATAAAGGCGCCCGGGGTCACGGAAACCGCGAAGACGTTCCAGGGGGCCAGCTCCAGGGCCAGGGTCTTGGTGAGTCCCTCAACTCCGTGCTTCGAAGGGCAATAACCTGCTTCCCCGACAAAGCCCTTGACGCCTGACTGCGATGACACGTTCACGATCAGCCCCTTGGATCTGCCCTTCATGGACGGCACCAGCTCGTGCGCGAGCAGGAAGACCGAGCGCAGGTTGGTGGCCATCACGCGGTCCCATTCCTGCACGGCCACTTCCTCGACCGGCTTGAGCACGATGATCCCCGCGTTGTTGATGAGGACGTCGACGTGATGGAAGCGCTCCAGGATCTCGGCCACTGCGTCGTGGACCTGCGCCGCGTCCCCGACGTCCACGGGAAGGGCGGTCATCGGGGTGCCCAACGCTTCTCCCTCGCGCGCCAGGGATTCCAGCTCTTCTGGCAGCAGCGACATGGCGATCACGCGCGCTCCCAACCCCGCCAGATGGATCGCCACACCCCGGCCCAGACCGGAGCCGGCTCCGGTCACCACCACGACCTCGCCGCTCAGCTCAACCGTCACTCCGCGCTTCGCGCGCCCTTCGCCGACGCGCCGCGCCGCCGCGCTCGATGAGCGCGGCGGCGGGCAACTAGGAGCTGAGTGTCCAGTTCTGTGGGTAGAGGTTCAGATTCGGATCCTGTGGGACAGCGCCATGCAGCTTGTCGCTGATTACAGACAACTGGTACGGGTAGTCGGGCTGCCACAGCGAAGGCAGAATCTTGCCGGTGTAGGCGGAGGCCGCCTGGATGGCGGCGGTTGACGAGTTGACATAGGTGGCGGCGACCAGGGCATCCAAGGTTGGATTGCTGAAACCCTGGACGTTGTTGGCCCCGTTGGTGGCAAACCAGGGGCCCGGGGTCGGGAGATACTCGGGCGAATAGGTGGCGGTGCCACCGGGCTGGCCACCGTTGGCCATCTCCCAGTTGCAGCCGCTGTCGCCGTTTTGGCAAACGCCCAGGGAACTGTAGATCTGGGTCTCTGCTTCGGTCTTCAGGGTCACGTGGATCCCGGCCAGGGACCAGCTGGATTGCATCTCTTCGTTCTCGGCGGTGAACGGAGCCGAGCCTGAGCCCACCTCCTCGGTGAAGTTGAGCTGCTCTCCGGCGGTGATCCCAGCGCCGCACTCACCACTGCCAGTACCCGGCTTCGCGCAGGTGTCTATGCCCTGGGCATGCACCGACCAACCGTGGCTGGAGAGTAGTTTCTTGGCGTTCGAGACGCTGTAGGGATAAGGATTCTTGAGCAGGGCACTGTCGAGGTATTGGCTCGCAGGTTTGATGGGGATCGGCCCGTAGGTGGGGAACGCCAACCCGTGATACACGTCCTTGGAGATTTGCTGCTGGTTGACCAAATCCTGCATCGCCTGGCGGATGTAGAGCTGCTTGAAGATTGGACCAACAGTCGGGTTGGTGAAGTTCAAGAAGAAACCGTTGAATCCAAAGTCCGGCCAGGTCACCACCTTGTAGCCGTGCGCAGAGAAGTAGCTCTTCTGGGAGATGTCCTCAGAGGGCAGGTATCCGTAGTCGAGCTCCCCCGACCGCAGCGCGTCGTACTCAGCGGCGGCGCTGGTGAATGGCAGTTCTTCGAATTTCGCGATCTTGGGCTTGCCCGGTCCGGTGTAACTCTTGTTGGGGACGAAGGCGGCGAAACCGGTTGAAGGCGCGAATGCGCTCAACAGCCAGGGTCCGTCAACCGTCTTCCAAAGTGGATTGCTGGGGTAGGTCGATTCCGCTTGCGACTGGGTGTTCAAGAAGTTGTAGACGGCGGCGGCGCCGGCGGGGGTGGTGTCGTAGTTGCCCACCGGGCCGGTCGCGGAGGTGCGGTCCCAGGTCTGCTGGGGGATGGGATCGATCTGACTGAGTTGGTCGTAGAGGATGTAGAGGTGGCTGTAGGCCTTGTTGAAGGTGAGGCTGAACTGGAACGGGGTGCTGGCGGGGAAGCTCATTGAAGTGACGTCGTCAGGGATGCTTCCCACCGAGTAGGCGAGGTAGTTCAACTTCTCGGCGAAGAAGATGTTCATCCAGAGTTCAACGTCCCGATTGGTGACCGGTTGGCCGTCGGACCACTTGAACTTCTTGTTCAGGGTGACGGTAACCGTCTTACCCCCATTCGAGTATGTGGGCGGCCCGGCCATGCTCTGCTGGTAGTTGATGCCCGGCTGGCCATTTATCCCAAACCAGTAGAGCGGGCGCCAGAGAAAGGGCGTGAATTGAAACAGGTCGATGTTGTTGGAGACCGGACCACTGACGAAGGGGAAGATGTAGGTCCCGTCCTCTCCCGGCGGCAGGGCGAAGGTAACGGTCGCGTGGCTGCTGGAGTTGGAGGCGCTCACCGTGGCCAGTGAGAGTGAGCTGCCCATAATCGCTGCGGCGAGCAAGGCGCCGACAGCTAACCTGACCTTCATAAACCAAACCCCTCGATAAAGGTCGATGGTCGACCCTGTGGATTTGTGCCCTTGGGCCGAAGTGCGAGGTACGATACCGCCGTGCTCTGCGACTGTCAACTGTCAACAGGTCGTTTGAGCCAGGCCTCCCAGCCTACCCAAGTAGAAGCCGCCCTGGGAGGGCTTCGTGGCGCCGCGGACTGGCAGTGGGAGGCTCGACCTTCCTCGCAGTCCGCGACCCCACTCGTGCTGGCCCGGAGGCGCTTCCCGGAGGCAGAGCCCGAGCCATTGGGCCTCCGATTGCCTCCCAGCTACCGCCCAGGGTGTAGCGTTGCTGGTGCAGATGGCCAGTTCAACCACAGGCGGGTTGGCAAGGTCCGCGACCAGACCGAGGGGCGGGACTCGCTTGGTTAGGTCGGCGGCGGCTGCTCCGTACGGCCGGGTGAGTTCAATTGCCAAAGGAACCCTGGGTGAGTCGGCCTTCGAGGTCCTGCGCGATGCCATCCTGACCGGGCGGCTGTTCTCCGGACAGCGGCTGGTCGAGACCAAGCTGGCCTCAGAACTGGGAATCAGCCGGGGGCCTCTGCGCGAAGGTCTGGCCCTGCTCCAGAAGGACGGACTCATCGAGGTGGTTCCTCGTCGCGGCAGGTTCGTCCTTGCGTTCACCGAGCCCGCCGTCGAAGAGTTCTACGGCATGCGCTTGGTCCTCGAGACCTACGCAGTCGGATTGGTGATCGCATCGCTGAATGACGAGAAGCTGCGCACCTTGGACCGGGCCGCGCAGCGCTTGGAGCGAGCGGAAGAGGTTGGGGTGGCCGCCAAGGTTATCGCTGCGGATCTCGCGTTTCACGAAAGCCTGTACGACCTGTCAGGGCACGAACTGCTGAGGGCGATCTGGAAGGACACCATGGCCAGCAAGCTCCGCCTCCTGATCTACCTCACCGTACGCGACAAATACGATCCGCCTCCGAAGGCCAGTCACGCCGCCTTAGTCGCGGCCATCCGTCGGCGTGATCTGAAGGCTGCCGAGGAATTCGTAGCGGACCACATCGACGACTCGCTGCGCCGGGCCTTGGCCGCCATCGCAACCGAAGACGACGTGCCAGCCGTCTCATCTGGGGCGGCCCTGGCCTGACCCGCTAGACCGGTACTAGCGGGTCAATCCTCGGCCCATCCGATCGACGCCACCAGGCCTCCTTCCGCGATCACCCGTGCCCGCGAACGGAGCAGGACCCGTCCCGATCGGGGAGCGCTTATGGTCTCCAGGAGGTCACCGTTGAAGTCGGTCACGGTGCCGATCTTTTGGCCTGACTCCACGGGCTGGCCAAGCTCGACCTCTTGGACCAGCACCCCTCCGACGCTGCTCCTAATGAACTCGCCGCCGGCCAGCACCACGCTTGGCTCAGTACTGGCTGCTCCATCGTTCTCGATCGACCCAGCCGCTGCCAACACCCCCTTGATGGCGCTGACCACCTGTTCAACGTCGGCTTTGGGCCGCTGGCCACCCCCGCCGACCTCAAATGCCAGACCCATCCTGCCGCCGCGGATAACCGCGCCCGAGAGAGTTCCTTCACCCGCTGTGCTCTGGACGTAGGGCAGGCCCATCGCCACCGCCAGCTGGGCCGCACGCCGGTCCCGCTCGGCGTCGCCGCTGGGGTGCACCAGGGCGAAAGGATGGACCTCCTCGGTCCACTCCCCGCCGTGCACGTCGATGACCAGATCTGGCTGGCTCAAGAGCTCCGACCAGAGCCGCGCTGCCAGTCGCTCGGAGTAGCTGCCGTCCGCTGAACCGGGCCATACTCGGTTGAGGTTGCGGCCGTCGACGGGATTCGCGGCCGGGCTCCCGGCCTGCGCCGCCAGGACATCGGCGACGAAGACGAAGGTCACGGAGCCATGCACCTTCTCGCTGGTCAGCTCCTGCCAGAGTGCCTGCACCGCGTCCTGAGTGACCAGCTCGGTCCCGTGCACCCCCGCCACGACCGCCGCTCGGGGTCCATCGGTGGTCCCCTCGATCACTCCGTAAGGAACGAAGGTATCGGGCTCGC